>NZ_CDRNXG010000001.1:1657500-3768815 GCF_977018605.1 [Rhizobium] kunmingense | reverse complement strand
GCCCGAGCATCGGCCGAGGTGCCGGCCTGCCGCTCGCGGATTTCCGCAAGACCGGACAGGAACGGCGTGACATAGTCGCGGACGGCTTCGCTTTCGCCTGCAACAGCCGCTGTCCCATCGGCAGCGCTCGGTGCAGGGGAGGCAGCAACCGGTGCCGGCGCGGTCTGCGCCGGCTTATCCGCGGCGGTCTCGCCGGATACCGGCGTGGGCTGTGCCGGTGCCGGTGCTGATGCCTGCTCCGGCGTCTGTTCCGCAGGTGTGGTCTCCTCGGACGGGGGCGTCTGAGCAGACCCGTCGGCGGTCGCGTCGTCCGCCGGCGCAGGTGTTTCCGATCCCTCCGACGCGCCGGTGGAAGGAGTGGTCTCCGCGGTGGCGTCGGCGCCTGACGGAGGCTGCGGTGTCGCTGCCTGTGGTTCCTCTACCGGCGTAGCGGCCTGCTCGTTGGCAGGATTGGAGCTTTCTCCTGCTGCATCCGGCTCCGGTGCCGTCGTTTCCGTTTCTGTCTGCGCGTTGGCGGAAGGTGCCGTCGCGGCCGGGGCTTCCGTTTCTTCCTGCGGCGGCTGTGGTGCCGCTGCCTGCGGTTCCTCGGCTACGGGCGCAACAGGTTCGCCGGCGGGCGCCGCAGCCTCGGTCGTTGCGTCCGGTTCGCCGGAATTGACGGTCTCAGATGGCGGCATTTGATCGTAGGTACCGTCGTCGGCATCGCCGGGCTCTTCGTCGTAGATCGGGTCCGCTGCGCTGCTGTTGTCAGCCTGTGCCGGCGCGGTTTCGCTTGCCGACTGGCTGTCGGCGGAAGGCTGGCTGCCGGAGGAGGGCTGGCTGCCGCTGCTGCCTCCCTGGAAAATGCCATCGAGAATCAAATTACGCTCCATCAATACGGTTTCGGGAGGCGCCTTTACTTTTCTCGGATTTACGTCCGGTCAAATTTAAAAAGACAAATAAATTCAATATTTAACCATCTAAAATGTGACTATGTAGAATGTTTTCGGTGCAGCTATTTCCTTGGGTTGAAGAAGTGTTTCCGAGTAAAAAAATCTGCTTCCCCCGGTTGTCTTTTGGGGCTGAGCTTGAGGAATTGTTCGGCTGTAGCCAATTTTTCTGACCTGCCGACGTCCGCCACGGTTTTGCCGTTTCGATATTTTTTATGCGGCTCGATAGTAAAAAATGGAGCCTCGAACGTGATTTACGCCCGTCGTCTCGCCGGATCGCTTGCTGCCGCGATTGTAGCCGTCATTGCCAATGCCGCATTGGCCACGGCCGCAGAACCCGTCCGCTGCACCGTGGTGTTGGATGTGGCGAGCGGCGAGGCGCTCCATCGTCAGGGGAATTGCGGCGAAGGCTTCTATCCGCAATCGACCTTCAAGCTGCCGCTGGCGATGATGGGCTATGACGCCGGTATCCTGACTGACGCCAACACGCCGCGTTGGGACTATCAGGCGAAGTTCAACCGCTCGAAGCGCGAACAGAAGGCGACGGACCCGACGATCTGGGAACGCGACTCGATCGTCTGGTATTCGCAGGAGATCACCCGCCGTCTCGGACGGGAACAGTTTGCCGATTATGTGCGCCGCTTCGACTACGGCAATCGGGATGTCAAAGGCGGACCGGGCGGCACGGACGGGCTGACGGAATCCTGGCTCAGTTCGACGCTGAAGATTTCGCCGGATCAGCAGGTGGATTTCCTCCGCCGCTTCATGACCGGCAAGCTGCCGATTTCCGAAAACGCGTTGCAGAGGACGAAGGAAATCGTGCCGACGTTCAAGGCTGCTGATGGCTGGACCATTCACGGCAAGACCGGTGCCGGCTCGCTTCGCGGGCAAAACGGCAGGCTGGATCGTAACCAGCCGCTAGGCTGGTTCGTCGGCTGGGCGGAGAGGCGTGGGCGTCAGGTCGTGTTCGCCCGCCTGCTCGTCGATACGGTGCCGCATGCCGAAACCCCGATCAGCTTCACCGTCCGCGACGGGCTGATTGCCGATATTCCCGGTCTGATCCGGGAATAGTCATGGTCCTACAGGCGGAAGCGTCGCGATGCCCAGATGATCACGACGCCGATCGCCGATGTCGCCAGACCCCAGAAGACCCATGGTGTCTGATTGATCATGAAGCTGGAGCGCGGATAGGGGAAATGGCCGGTACCCTGGCCGATCCAGACAAGCCCGGTCACCACGACAAGCGTGCCGAAAATTCCGAGCGCGAGCCGCAAGAGGCGCATCCTGATCTCCCTTCGGTTTATTCCCGTGGAGATATGGCGCGCGGACCATTCGGCAATCCATCGCCGGACCGGGGCTGAAACGAAAGAAGCCCGGCAGCGATGCCGGGCCTCCATGGATACGATGTGGGGCGTCGTTCGATCAGAGCGAGCGGGCAGCACCGCCATCGACGCGCAGCATCGTGCCGGTGATGTAGCCTGCCGGTTCCGAGCAGAGGAAGGCGCCGGCCGCGCCGAATTCCTCCACCGTGCCGAGGCGGCCGGCGGGGATCGTCTTGACCGAAGCTTCGCGAACGTCTTCGAGGCTCTTGCCGAGGCGCTTGGCGTTGGCGCCGTCGAGTTCGACGATGCGGTCCGTCAGGATACGGCCGGGCAGCAGCAGGTTGGCGGTGACGCCGGTGCCGGCGACTTCGCTTGCCAGCGTCTTGTTCCAGCCGGCCAGCGCGCCGCGCAGCGTGTTCGACAGGGCAAGGTTGCCGATCGGCTCGATGACGCCGGAGGAGGCGACAGTCAGGATACGGCCCCAGCCCTGTTCCTGCATCTGCGGCAGAAGCGCATTGGTCAGCGTGATCACGCGCAGCACCATCGACTGGAAGAACTGGTCGAGCTTGTCGGCACTCATGTCGGTCGTGCCGCCCGGCGTCGGACCGCCGGTATTGTTGACCAGGATATCGATGCCGCCGAGCTTTTCCTTGACGGCCGCGATCATCGTCTCGACGAAATTCTCTTCGCCGAGGTCACCCCAGACCCATTCCGCCTTGCCCTTGCCCAGTGCATTGATCTCCTTGCAGTTTTCCGCAAGCTTTTCGCCCGAGCGGCCGACCAGGAGAACATGGGCGCCCTCGTTTGCAAGCGCTGTAGCGATGCCGAGGCCGAGACCGCGCGAAGAGGCGAGCACCAGCGCCCGCTTGCCAGAAATTCCAAGATCCATGTCGTTCTCCTTGAGGCATTGAATTGAGGCGTCGAATTCGTCGCAGCGTTTATAGCCCCTGTTGCCGACATTGGAAGCCCGAAGCCGCATTCCGGTCATCCGCCGTCGCGCCTCTGGCGTCATGCGCAAGGCGGACAAGCGGCCATCTGCCGCAACGGCAAAACGACACTTGGCATTCTCTCCGTTTTGAAATTACCACGGCCGGATATCAGAAGCGTCTTGCCAGTCATCAGGTTGTATGACAACGACTTGCGCAGGAGGAATGCAAGTTAATTTGACGTTGACGTAAACGTTAGATAATTTGCGGATAAAGGCATGGCTATCCCCGGATCGGGCAGTGGGTGTCGCATCCCGCGCTCGACAACATCCCTGGCATTTGCCAAGGAGAAGACGAACAAAAAGGGGATACCGCCCAGGCGGAGGCATTTGGAATGAGCGAGACAATGGAACTTCCCGAACGCGAATCGATGGAATTCGATGTCGTGATCGTCGGCGCCGGCCCCGCGGGCCTTTCGGCGGCGATCCGGCTGAAACAGGTCAATCCCGATCTGACCGTCGTGGTGCTGGAGAAGGGGGCCGAAGTCGGCGCCCACATTCTCTCCGGCGCGGTGGTCGACCCGGTCGGCATCGACGCGCTTCTGCCTGACTGGCGCGAGGACGAAAGCCATCCTTTCAAGACCGAGGTGACCGACGACCAGTTCCTGTTCCTCGGCCCCGCCGGCTCCGTCCGCCTGCCGAACTTCGCCATGCCGCCCTTGATGAGCAATCACGGCAAATACATCGTCTCGCTCGGCAATGTCTGTCGATGGCTCGGCGCCAAGGCCGAGGAACTCGGCGTCGAGATCTATCCCGGCTTTGCCGCATCGGAAGTGCTGTATGACGACGAGGGCCGCGTCATCGGTGTCGCGACCGGCGACATGGGCATCGAGAAGAACGGCGAGCCGGGACCGAACTATACGCGCGGCATGGCGCTGCTCGGCAAGTATACGCTGATCGGCGAGGGTGTGCGCGGTTCGCTGGCCAAGCAGCTGATCGCCAGGTTCGATCTTTCGAGCGATCGCGACGTCCAGAAATTCGGCATCGGCATCAAGGAACTGTGGCAGGTCAAGCCCGAGAACCATAAGCCGGGCCTCGTGCAGCATTCTTTCGGCTGGCCGCTCGACATGAAGACCGGTGGCGGTTCCTTCCTTTATCATCTGGAAGACAATCTCGTCGCCGTCGGCTTCGTTCTGCACCTGAATTACAAGAACCCCTATCTCTTCCCCTTCGAGGAGTTCCAGCGGTTCAAGACCCATCCGGCGATCGCCCCGACCTTCGAGGGTGCCAAGCGCATCTCCTACGGCGCGCGTGCGATCACCGAAGGCGGTTACCAGTCGGTGCCGAAACTGTCCTTCCCCGGCGGCGCGCTGATCGGCTGTTCGGCCGGCTTCGTCAACGTGCCGCGCATCAAGGGCAGCCATAACGCGGTGTTTTCCGGCATTCTGGCAGCCGACAAGATTGCCGCCGCGATCGCCGATGGCCGCGCCAATGACGAGCCGGTCGAGATCGAGAACGCATGGCGCGACGGACCGATCGGCAAGGACCTCAAGCTTGTCCGCAACGTCAAGCCGCTGTGGTCGAAGTTCGGCACGATCCTCGGCATCCCGCTTGGTGGCCTCGACATGTGGACCAACCAGTTGTTCGGCTTCTCGCTGTTCGGCACGCTCAAGCACGGCAAGACCGATGCGGAAAGCCTCGAACCGGCGGCCAAGCACACGAAGATCGATTATCCGAAGCCGGATGGCGTTCTGACCTTCGATCGCCTGTCCTCGGTCTTTCTGTCCAACACCAACCATGAGGAGGACCAGCCGGTCCATCTCAAGGTGAGGGATATGGAACTGCAGAAAAAATCCGAGCACGACATCTTTGCCGGCCCCTCGGCCCGCTACTGTCCGGCCGGGGTCTATGAGTGGCGCGAGCAGGATGGCGAGGAGGTCTACGTGATCAACGCGCAGAACTGCGTCCATTGCAAGACCTGTGATATCAAGGACCCCAACCAGAACATCAACTGGGTTCCGCCGCAGGGTGGCGAAGGTCCGGTCTATCCGAACATGTGACGGCTCGCTCTGCCCCGGCACTTTCGCCGGGGCGGGCAGCCCGCGCCGGGCCGGCCGGACGCAGCTTTGTGGGCGGCAAGATCACGGCTATCGGCATGCTCTGGTGAAACCGCCATCCATTCCTATATGTGATCACATCTGGTTGATGGGCCCATCCCTTTCGCATGGCAGGAAAGGGTAATAGGCTGATTACAAGCCGTTACAGAGACGGATGAACCCCATAGGTTGCCTCGTGTTGCATAGTCGCAAGATATCCTTCGCCAAGCCGTCTATTCAGGACGCGCTTCTGCGTGCCGTATTCGCAGCTTCGCTGACTGCCCTGATCGGGCTTTTTGCCACGGAGCAGACACTCGCTGCCGAATGCCGCAGCGATCCGCGCGCCGGCATCGACTGGAGCGGCTGCAAGAAGCGGCTGCTGATGCTCGACAACAGCAATTTCGAGGGTGCCAACCTCTCCGGCGCCGATTTCAGCATGACGGACCTGAGCCGCACGGACATCAGCAAGGCGAATTTCAACAAGACCATGCTGGTGCGCGCCTCGCTGGCGGAAGCCAAGGCGGAGGGGACGAATTTCGAGCGGGCGGAAGGCTATCGCAGCAATCTGTCCGGCATCGTTGCGACCGGCGCGAGCTTCATATCCGCCGAGATGCAGCGCTCCAATTTCTCCAGTGCCGATCTGCGCAATACCGATTTCACCAAGGCCGAGCTTGGCCGTGCGATCTTCTACAAGGCGAAGCTGGAGAACACCCGCTTTGCCATGGTCAACCTGTCGCGTGCGACCTTCCATAATGTCGAGATCAGCGGCCAGGTGGATTTCGCCAACGCCTTCCTGTTCCTTACCCGGATCGAGGGTGTCGATTTGTCCGCCGCCACGGGACTGACCCAGGATCAGGTGACGCTGGCCTGCGGTGACGAGACGACGAAACTGCCGGCGGGCCTGCAGACGCCAGCGGAATGGCCTTGCCCGGACGAGTGAGCCGGCGACGGATGCAAACGCAAATGTTACCGAATTGGGCAATGCAACTGCCGCTGTTAGTGAAGCATTAACCATAAAGTCCTTAGCTTGCGTCATTATTTCGACGCATCAAGGACACGATCATGCCGATTTCACGCCGCGGCCTTCTGGCCGGCCTGCCACTTCTGCTGGCGGGTTGCGCATCGACCTATAACGAGCAGCAAAATTACGCGGCCCTTCCGGGCGAGGACTTTCCGCTGCGCCAGGTGCCGATCGACAAGATCAAGCCCGAACTGCGCCGCCAGCAGGTCGCCTATGCCGGCAACTACGCGCCGGGTACGGTCGTGGTCGATACGCCGTCGCGTCGTGCCTATTTCATCCTCGGCGGTGGCCAGGCGATCCGCTACGGCGTCGGCGTCGGCCGCGCCGGTCTGGCGCTTTCCGGCAATGCCTATGTCGGCCGCAAGGCCGAATGGCCGACCTGGACGCCAACCGCCAACATGCAGCGCCGCGAAGAGCGCTACCGCAAGCTTGCCGGCGGCATGCCGGGTGGTCCCAACAACCCGCTGGGCGCCCGCGCCATGTATCTCTACCGTGGCGGTAACGATACGATGTTCCGCCTGCACGGCACCAACCAGCCGGAATCGATCGGCCTTGCGATGTCGAGTGGCTGCATCCGCTTCATGAACCACGATGTCATCGATCTTTATAGCCGCGTCGAAGTCGGCGCCAGGGTCGTCGTCATACAGGCCTGATCGCACAACCGATCACGTCTCAGAACGCCCGCCGTTTCAGCCACGGCGGGTTTTCTGTTTCAGCGCATGGCCGGCTGCCGCGATTTCCACGCGACAACCATCAGGCCGCCGATGACGGTGATATGCTCCATCACCACATGGAATTCGATGGTGCGGAACGGTTCCTCCATCGTCCAGAAATGGTGGACGAGCGGGATGGTGAGCGCAGTGAACACCCCGAGTGCCCCGGCGCCCAGCCATGTCCAGCGGTTGAGGATGACGAGGATCGAGCCGCCGAGCTGGGTGATGATGGTCGCAATATTGAAGGCGACGGCTGGCTCCAGGCCGAAATGCGCCATTTCCGCCACGCCGCCCTGAAAGTCGATAAGCTTGGAAAGCCCGCTGCCCCAGAAACCGAAGGTCAGCACGATGCGTGCCAGATAGCCGAACCAGCTCGAGCCGGTCAGCGCTTCGATCGGGTTGCCGAAGGATGATGTTTGAGATGACGCCATGATTGCCCCCATGGTTGACGGGGACAATCATAGCGCGAAAATTATCGTTTGGTAAGTATTGCGCGAGCCTTTTGCGGCACGCCCTACATACCGTCAGAAGCCGGAAAGAACGATCTTGCCGCGCGTCCGGTGGCTTTCGATCATGCCATGCGCCGTCTTCAGGTTGGCGGCGTTGATGGTGCCCAGAGTTTCGGTCATCGTCGTCTTGATCCGGCCGGCATCGACCAGTTCGGCCACATGGTTGAGGAGCTTGTGCTGCTCGATCATGTCGGCGGTCTGGAACAGCGGCCGGGTGAACATCAGTTCCCAATGCACCGACAGCGCCTTCAGCTTGAAGGGGCGCAGGTCGAACGGGTCCTGCGGATCGTCGATCAATGTCAGTCGCCCCTGCGGTGCCAGAAGCTCGACGATGTCGGCAGCATGCTCGTCCGTATGGGTGGTGGAAAAGACGAAGGCGGGTGCGCCGATCGCCATCTGCTGCAATTGCGGCGCCATCGGCTTAGAGTGGTCGAGTGCGTGATGGGCGCCGAGTGTCTTGACCCAGTCCATCGTTTCCGGCCGCGACGCCGTACCGATCACGGTTGCATCGGACAGTTCGCGCAGAAGCTGGATGGCGATCGAGCCGACGCCGCCGGCACCGCCGATCACCAGCACTGCGTTCCAGGCGCCGGTGATCTTGTCCTGCACCTTCATCCTGTGGAACAGCGCCTCATAGGCGGTGATCGCGGTCAGGGGCAGGGCGGCAGCCTCCTCGAAGCTGAGCGTCTTCGGCTTCTTTCCAACGATCCGTTCGTCGACCAGGTGGAACTCGGCATTGGTGCCTGGGCGGTTGATCGTGCCGGCGTAATAGACCTCGTCGCCCGGCTTGAACAGCTTGACGTCCGGCCCGACGGCCTTGACCACGCCGGCGGCATCATAGCCCAGGATACGGTGCTGGCCCGCCTCCACGGCAGCCGAGGCGCGCACCTTGGTGTCGACCGGATTGACCGAGACCGCCCTGATCTCGACCAGCAGGTCTCGCCCCGTGGCTTCCGGCACCGGCAGCTCTATATCGAGAAGAGATGTGTCGCTGGTGATGGGCTGGGGCTGGTTGAAACCGACGGCGCGCATGATTGTCTCCTTCATTGCGTTGCTGAATGCCTAAATGGCGCCTATGCTCCTTCAAGGCAAGAATGCACATTTTGGGCCTATAGTACCCAAAAGGATACCGTGGAAGGATCGGCTGATGTCCAAGCCGCGCGCAAAACTGATCGAACATTTTCCCGGATGCCCGGTTGAAGCGACGCTGAGCTTCATCGATGGCAAGTGGAAGGGCGTCATCCTCCATCATCTTCTGGAGGAGGGGACGCTGCGCTTCAACGCGCTGCGCCGCCACATTCCCTCGGTCACGCAGCGCGTGCTGACCAAGCAGCTGCGCGAACTGGAGGATGACGGGCTGATCAGCCGCAAGGTCTATCCCGTCGTGCCGCCGCGGGTCGAGTATGCGGTAACGCCGCTCGGCCTCAGCATCGAGCCGGTCATCGCGGCGCTGCGTGCCTGGGGCGCCGAGCATGTCGCCTGCGAAGGCGGTCGCCAGACGATCCTTCAGCCCAAGCAAAAGGCCGCCTCGAGGGCGGCCTGAACTGGTCGATCGAAGGGCACGTTTACCGGGCCGCCTTTTTCTCCAGTGCCATGGAGATGAAGAACACGCCAAGCCCGAGGGCGGAGAGGACCGCGCCGACATAACCGGTTGCGGCATAGCCCCAGCCCCAGGAGATCACGAGGCCGCCGAGCGCCGCGCCAAGGGCGTTGGCGATGTTGAATGCCGAATGGTTGGAGGCGGCGGCAAGCGTCTGCGCATCCGCGGCCACATCCATCAGCCGCGTCTGCAGCGCCGGGCCGCAGGCAAAGCCGCAGCCGACCAGGAAGACGGTGATGTAGAGCATGACCGGGATATGCGCGAACGTGGCAAAGACCAGCATGACGATTGTATAGAAGGCCATCGAGCCGCCGATCGTGCCGGTCAGCGAGATATCGGCCAGTCGCGAGCCGACGATATTGCCGACATTCATGCCGATGCCGAACAGTGCCAGCACGAAGGCCACCTGCGTGGCGGGCAGGCCGGCCGTCTGGGTTGTCGTCGAGGCGATATAGCTGAATACCGAGAACATGCCGCCGAAGCCGATTGCGGCGATCCCGAGCGTCAGCCACACCTGCGTCTTGCCGAACGCGCCGAGTTCGCTGCGAATGCTGGCGCCTTCGCGCACCTTGTCCTTCGGCTTGAAATACCAGACGAGCGCCACGGTCAGAAGGCCGATGCCGCCGACCAGATAGAAGGCGGCGCGCCATGACAGCATCTGCCCCATGAACGTGGCAAGCGGTGTGCCGAGAAGCGTGGCGACAGTGAGGCCCAGCATGACGCGGCCGACGGCCCGCGTCCGCTTGTTCGGCGGCACCATGGATGCGGCCACCAGCGAGGCGACACCGAAATAGGCGCCATGCGGCAGACCGGTGATGAACCGCAGGATGGTAAAGCTCCAGAAGTCCGGCGCCATGGCGGAGAGAATGTTGCCGACGGCGAACACGCCCATCAGCCACAAAAGCAGAGTACGGCGTGGCAGTTTGGCCGAAAGCACCGCAATGATCGGCGCACCGATGACGACGCCAAGCGCATAGGCGCTGATCACATAGCCCGCCATCGGGATGGAGACGTCGAAGGTCGATGCGACATCGGGCAACAGCCCCATGATGACGAATTCGCCGGTGCCGATACCGAAGCCGCCGACGGCGAGCGCGAACTCGATCAGGAGGATGGCGAATGGCGTGAGGGATTGATGCTCGGCCGCAGGCTGCGCGGCATCGATCGAGGGTGCGCTATGGGTCATGATGTCGGATCTTAAAAAGAAAATCGGATTGGCGGCGTCCGGTTCATGGGAGAAATTGACCGCCGGAACGCCGAAGACTGCGATGAAATTAGCATGTCATTGTGCAATGCGGTAGAAAAAGAATGGATTTCGTCAAATTTTCACACGCCGCCCGCATATCTCGTGCCTGCCCCATTGATCGCGGCGATAAAGGCAACCATTTCCTCCATCAGTCGTTTTCACGCCGCCCTATTGCTCCTTATCCAGGTATTCGATGAACCTTTACGCAGTTTTCAACCGCGATGGCGGCACCTTCCGCACCACCGACATGGACGCCTATTGTGCCCATGCGCTGCGGGCGTTCGAAGGTGCCGGCCATGAGATCGAGTGCCATGTCGTGCCGGGCGACAAGGTCGTCGAGACGATGGAGAAGGCGGCATCCCTATCCGGCGTCGATGGGCTGATTGCCGGCGGCGGTGATGGCACGATTTCGGCGGCATCCTCGATCGCCTGGAAGAGCGGTATCGCGCTCGGCATCGTACCGGCCGGCACGATGAACCTGTTTGCCCGTTCGTTGAAGATCCCGCTCGACATCTGGGAGGCGATCGACTTTCTCGCCAAGGCCAGCCCGCGCGATGTCGACATCGCCAGCGCCAACGGCCGCAGTTTCGTCCACCAGTTCTCCGCCGGGCTGCATGCGCGCATGGTGCGCTATCGCAATTCCATGAGCTACGCCTCAAGGCTCGGCAAGATCCGCGCCAGCACCCGTGCGGCGATCGGCGTGATGCTCAATCCGCCGGAATTCGAGGTGGAATTCAATACAGGCGATCAGAGTGGCTATCGCAAGGTCTCGGCGATTTCGGTGTCGAACAACGAGTTCGGCCAGGATGCGCTGATGTATGCCGACGATGTGACCCGCGGCCATCTCGGCTTCTACATCGCCGATCCGCTGACGCCGGCGGGCGTCGCCAAGCTCACCCTCGATATCCTGCGCGGCCGACTGAAGGACAATGAGGCGGTAACGGCGATGACCGTGACCGAGCTGGAACTGCATTTTCCCCGCCATCGCAAGGATGTCCGCTGCGTCATCGACGGCGAGCTTCTGCCGATGGAACGGGATATCCTGCTGAAAATCCATGCCGGCGAGTTGAAGGTTCTCGTCGACCAGATACCGCAGAAGGAGATCGTCGAGCGGGACGGGAGCGGGATTTGATCTCTGCCCTAAGAGCGTTTTCTAGTTAAATTGAAACGCTCTAAGATCAGGCAGACACCGCTGGCGCCAGAGGTGGAATATAGGATGCCGCAGCAGCGTCATCTGCGGCGCCGTCTCCCCGAGACCGGACTGTGACCGCATTCGAGGCGAACTCAAGCCCGGCGGTCTTGCAGGCGGCGATCAGCCGCTTTATCGCCTCGCGCTTGATGATGCTTGGATTGCCGGGCACGCTAGTGAATTTGAAGCGCACGACGATCGAGTTCTCGGTGATGTCCTGAATACCCTGCATCTTTAGCGGTACGAGAAAATCGGTGCCGAATTCCGGGTCGGCCAGCATTGCGATCCCGACCTTTTTGGCCGTCTTTCGGATGAGTTCGGGGTCGCTGTCTCGCTCGAATTTGAGCTGGAACTTGATCGTTCCCCAGTCGCGACTGAAATTGCTGACCGAGGTGATCTGCCCGAAGGGCACGGTATGGATCGGCCCATTGTGGTGGCGAAGCCGAACCGAGCGTATGGCGATCTGTTCCACCGTACCCTGCTGGCTGCCGGTGCTGATATATTCGCCTATACGGAACGCGTCCTCGGCAATGAAGAAAATGCCGGACACGATGTCCTTCACCAGCGCCTGTGAGCCGAATGACAGGGCAAGACCCAGCACGCCGAAACCGGCCAGAAGCGGCGCCACATTGACGCCGAGTGCGCTAAGGATAACCAGTGAACCGACGGCCAGGACAGCGCCGAGAGCGAGGTTGCGGACCACCGGCATGGCCGTGGACAAACGGCTCGTCTGGCGTTTCTCGGCCTGATCCTCATGGCCGGGCAGCATGACGGCTGGCGAGGGGGCGAGTGCTTCCGAATAATTCCAGATGAAGCTCGCGATCGCCCAGCTTGCCACCACGGCGAAACTCAGCCTCTCGAGCCAAAGTATCCAGCTTGTCGCATCCGCCGCCTGTCCGCCCATGAAGGGCGCCCATATGGTGGTGATCAGATGCAGACCACCGATCCAGACGGCACCGGCGCATAATACCTTGAGGCTTGCCAGCAGCGAGGCGGCAAGTCCCGCGCCGTGGGTCCGCTCGTAGTTGCGGCCGATATTCTCCACCAGCGCATGCGCGCCGAGCGCCATGATCGGCAGGGCGAGCAACGCCATCTGCGTCGAGCCTGCCGCAAAGATCCAGCGCATGCTGTTTGGCGTGCCTGCAAACAGCACGCAGATCAGCCACAGTACGAGCGCCGTCGCCACATAGAACTCCGGGAGTAGATTGCCGGCCACGCGACGCACGATGCCGGGATTGCCGCCGATGAAGGCCGACCGGATATCGTTGCGCCCGCCAATGAACCAGAAGAGTTTAAGCAGAGTGAGCAGCGTGTTGCCGGTCAGGAACCAGCCGTCGATGATCAGCCGGTCTATGCCGAGCTCATCGGCAAGACGGGCCATTTCGGCAAGGGCGGCGCTGATCAACCCGTAGGTCACGAGCATGCGGAAGTGCCATTCGGGACGGCTTATCGGCAAGAGGCTCTGTCCGTCCCTGTTGGTCTTGAACAAAAGCCTTGCAAGCGTGACGTAGAGCGCTGCAACGACAGAGGCCGTGACGATGCCACGCACCATCCGCTCTGTGATGGTGCCGGGTGTCTCCAGCGTGTCGAGTGCGAACCGAGTGACGAGCAGGAAAAAGCCGATCGAAGCGAGATCTCCGACCATCCGCCTCAGGCTTTGTCCGGCAATCCCGATGAGGGGTGAGTGTGCGGTGGCCCTGCGAGAGAATGTGATGCCGATCAGGTAGCGCAGGAGGAGCGTTAGCGTCGCTGCCGCACACAGGGTGGCGAGCGCAATCAGCAGGACACGCGTGCGATTGCTGCCTTCCCCGACGAGCCTGTCGTCGGCCATCGCCATGGCCTTGAACAATCCGCCGATACCCGAAAGCGCCGTTGTCCCGCCGCGCATGAACGCCGCGGAAAACTGGGTCCATTTCGCCATGCCCATATCCGTCGCCATCATTTCGGGCGTCGGCGTCATCGGGGCTGGGGGTGCCGGAGAGCCTGGTGAAATTGGCGAGACGGCTGCGGAAGCCGCAATCACGGGCGGCTGTGCGACACTGGCCTGCGTTGCAGCATTTAGAGAGGCACTTGGCTGCGCGAACGTGGCCGGTTTTGCCGCATCTGCCTGTCCGATCTCGATCTCCACGGGCCGCCCGCTGCGCGTGGCGAAATCGAGGATCTGCTCAACCTCGACACTGCTCTGGCCGGGACGGACGATGATTTTCAGCGGCGCGTCCTGGGCAAGCGTAGGACTGACCGATGCTGCCATGACGAAATTGGCGACAATACCCAAGCGAAGGAATGCGAAAATCATGCCCATGATCAACGTCCTCAGCGACACTGTCGCTTCCGTACAGACCGGTGCGACAAGCCGTACCTCGACTCTATATCAGGAGCGAAGGCTCAGGCGAAGAGCGATGATGGCGGGCGCGACTGCGCGCCGGCTTCTCAGAGCCGTGGCAGATAGGTCCTGTAGTCGAAATCGCTGACCGTGCGCAGATAGGCGATCGCTTCCTTGCGCTTCGTGTCGCCGTAAAGCTTGCGGTAGGCTTCGCCGAACACGTCGCGGATGAAGGGCGATGCCGAAAAATCCTCGACGGCGGTGAGGAAATCATGTGTCAGACGCTTCGTGCCTTCGGGCGGCTCCTGGCCGGGCTCCGTCGGCAGGCCCGGATCGAGCGTTTCTACAAGCCCAAGCAGCATGCCGCCCAGAATGGCGGTGAGCAGCAGGTAGGGGTTTGCATCCGCACCGGCGACGCGATGCTCGACACGGGCGGCCGGACCATTGGCGTCGGGAATACGAACGGCGGTGCCGCGATGTCCCAAGCCCCAGTCGATATCGACCGGCGCGAACGAACCCGGCTGGAAGCGGCGATAGGAATTGGCGAACGGCGCAAAGATCAGCTGCGCGTCGCGCATCGTCTGAAGCATGCCCGCCGTGACTGACCTGAGTTTGACCGGATCGCCGCCCTTCGGGTCGAGTATGTTGTTGCCGTCGCGGTCGATGATGCTGGCATGCACATGCAGGCCCGATCCCGCGTGGTCGCCATAGGGCTTGGCCATGCAGGTGGATTTCATCCCGAACTTGCGCGCCGCCTGTTCGGCGATCCGCTTCAGGTAGATGCAGTCATCGGCGGCAGCCAGGGCATCGGCCCGGTGCAGCAGATTGATCTCGAACTGGCCGGGGCCGAATTCCGCCGTCGTCGCATCGGCCGGGATATCCTGAAGCTTCGCCCAGTGGCGCACCGTCTGCAGGTAATCGTCGAGCGCATCGACGGCGCTCATGTCGTAGAGCTGGAAGCCGTTCGGCTCGTCGCGGTACATCAGTTTTTCCGGCGGGCGAGGGCGCCCCGTCTCGCGCCAGTCGTCCTGCACCACGTAGAATTCCAGCTCCGTCGCCACGACCGGCGTCAGCCCGCGCTCGTCGAATCGCTTGAGGAGATTGGCGAGGATGGCGCGCGGGTCCATGAAGCTGGGGCTGCCGTCCATCTCGTGCATCGTCGCCAGAACCTGGGTCGAACCCTCCGGTCCCCAGGGCATTGGTGCTGCCGAACGCGTGTCTGGAATGCACTGCCCGTCCGGATCGCCGATAGACAGGGAAAGCCCGGTAATGTCGTCGTTGTCGTCGCCCCAGATATCGAGCGACTGGGTGGAGGAGGGCAGGCGCACGGCGCCGTCCCAGACCTTCTTCTCTTTCGACTTCGGAATGCGTTTGCCGCGTAGATCCCCGTTCATGCCGACCAGCAGGATTTCGATATGGGGCTCAACGCGATCGGTCATGAAGCAGCATCTCTAAGGTTGCGGAACATCGTTCGTAACCGATAAGAATTGACCGCACAATCTGAGCCGCAGAATCTGAGAATGACGGAGAGCGATGCGATGAACGACAAGCCGGCGATTTCCAACCTTGCAGCCATCGACGCGGCCCATCACCTGCACCCTTTCTCCGACATGAAGGAGCTGAACGCCAAGGGCACCCGCATCATCGAGCGGGCCGATGGCGTCCATATCTACGATTCCACGGGCAAGAAATATCTCGATGCCTTCGCCGGCCTCTGGTGCGTCAATGTCGGCTATGGCCGCAAGTCGATTGCCGATGCGGCCTACAGGCAGATGCAGGAACTGCCCTATTACAATTCCTTCTTCGGCACCACGACGCCGCCGACCACGCTGCTGGCGCAGAAGATCGCCTCCAAGACCGGCGGCAAGATGAACCGCGTCTTCTTCACCAACTCCGGCTCGGAAGCGACCGATACCTGGTTCCGCATCGCCCGCGTCTACTGGAAGGCGCTCGGCAAGCCGGAAAAGATCCAGGTGATCGCCCGGAAAAACGCCTATCACGGCTCCACCGTCGCCGGTGCGTCGCTCGGCGGCATGAAGCACATGCACGAGCAGGGCAATCTGCCGATCGAGGGCGTGCACCATATCGGCCAGCCCTACTGGTATGCCGATGGCGGCGATCTTTCGCCCGCCGAATTCGGCCTCAAAATGGCCCGCGAACTGGACGCCAAGATCGACGAACTGGGCGAGGATCGTGTCGCCGCCTTCGTCGCCGAACCGATCCAGGGGGCGGGCGGCGTCATCATCCCGCCCGAAACCTACTGGCCGGAAATCGCCTGGATCTGCAAGGCCCGCAACATCCTGCTCGTCTCCGACGAAGTCATCTGCGGCTTTGGCCGCCTTGGCTCATGGTTTGGCTACCAGCATTTCGGCGTCGAGCCGGATCTCGCCCCGATCGCCAAGGGCCTGTCGTCGGGCTACCTTCCGATCGGCGGCGTGCTTGTCTCGGATCGCGTCGCCGACGTGATGATCAACGATTTCGGCGACTTCGCTCACGGCTTCACCTATTCCGGCCATCCGGTTGCCGCTGCCGCAGCATTGGAAAACCTCCGCATCATCGAGGAGGAAGGTCTGGTCGAGCGGGTGCGCGACGATATCGGGCCATATTTTGCCGATGCCTGGAAAAGCCTTGAGGATCACGCCGTTGTCGGCCAGGCGGAAAGCGTCGGCCTGATCGGCGGCCTGCAACTGGCGGCCGACAAATCCACCCGCCGGCGTTATGCCAAGCCGGACGATATCGGCTCGCTGGTGCGCAATCATTGCGTCGAGAACGGCCTGATCATGCGCGCCACCGGCGACCGCATGCTGGCCTCGCCGGCTCTGACGATCAGTCGGTCGGAAATCGACGAGGTGATCGGGAAGCTGCGCAACGCACTGGATCATTTGAGGGATACGGTGAGGGAGTAAATAGCTTCGCCAGGTGGTCCTCGCTGCCCTGACAAATATTTGTCTCAGGCCAGCCTCAGTCCCAGATGTTCCGCCATCGGCAGGTAATCCTTGTCGCGTTGTAAAAGGCTGTATCCGTGTTCGATACAGTAAGTCCCGATGATGAGGTCCGGCGTCTTGTTGATGGTGCGGCCGCGCTCGCGCAATGTTCTGTAGTTCGCGGCAGCCTTGAGTGCCAAGGCGGGAGACAACATTGACACAACCGGAAAATCTCGAAGATTCTGCTCTATCCAACGGGCCTGATGATTGTCGCGGGCGCCTTGGAGGACTTCGAGCAGGATGATATCTCCGACAAGGACGACGCCGCGCGGGATGAGCGATCGGAGCCGGGATGCCACATCCACGTCATCCTTCCGAAAAAGCGAGATCCAGACAGAGCTATCGGCGACGATCATTCGCCCTCCTGAAAGCCCCAGTTGCCATATCTCACAGAGTTACCTCGAGATAATTCGAGGTCACTATCCCAGCCTATACCTTCAAGATTGTCGATGGCTCGGAGTTGCTTTTTGATGCGCACGAAGTCGCGCAGAGCCTGATCGACCGTTGCCTTCTTGGTCGGCAAACCTCCAAGCTCCATTGCTTCGGCGATCAGTTCGTCATCCAATTCGATATTGGTACGCATATTCGCCTCGTGGTGTATGAAGTTTGCTTATCATACACCACGAAGAAAGCGCCTACAATGTCACTGGAAAGCCGTCTCGTAGAAGCTTCTGAGCTTGCGTGAGTGCAGCGTCTCGGTCGGCATGGCGGCGAGTTTCTGCACGGCGCGGATGCCGATCTGCAGGTGCTGGCTGACCTGGGTGCGGTAAAACGCGGTCGCCATGCCCGGCAGCTTCAGCTCGCCATGTAACGGCCGGTCGGAGACGCAGAGCAGCGTGCCATAAGGCACGCGGAAGCGGAAACCGTTGGCGGCGATGGTCGCCGACTCCATGTCGAGCGCGATGGCGCGCGACTGGGAGAGCCGCTTGACCGGCCCTGCCTGGTCGCGCAGTTCCCAGTTGCGGTTGTCGATCGTGGCCACCGTGCCGGTCCGCATGATCCGCTTAAGCTCGAAGCCCTCATAGCCGGTGACTTCCTCGACTGCGCTCTCCAGCGCCTGCTGCACTTCCGCCAAGGCCGGGATCGGCACCCAGACCGGCAGGTCATCGTCCAGCACATGATCTTCACGCACATAGGCATGGGCAAGAACATAGTCGCCAAGCCGCTGGCTGTTTCTCAGGCCCGCGCAATGGCCGACCATCAGCCAGGCATGCGGGCGCAGCACGGCGATATGGTCGGTGATCGTCTTGGCGTTGGAAGGGCCGACGCCGATATTGACGAGCGTGATCCCCGAGTGGTCGTCCTTCTTCAGGTGATAGGCCGGCATCTGCGGCATGCGGGTGATCGGTGTGGTCTCAGGCTTGTCGTTTCCGGCATAGGTCACGACATTGCCGGGCTCGACGAAAGCGGAGTAGCCTTCGCCGCCATCTGCCATCATCTTGCGCGCCCATGCCGCGAATTCGTCGATATAGAACTGGTAATTGGTGAACAGCACGAAATTCTGGAAATGTTCGGCACCCGTCGCCGTGTAGTGGCTGAGGCGGGCGAGCGAATAGTCGATGCGCTGCGCGGTAAACGGCGCAAGCGGTGCCGGCTCGCCGGCCGGCGCCTCGTATTCGCCATTCGCGATCAGATCGTCGGTATTGTTGAGATCCGGCGTATCGAAGAGGTCGCGCATCGGAATGTCAGCCATGGCGCTCGATGCCGACGCTTCCACATGCGCCCCTTCACCGAAGGCAAAATGCAGCGGGATTGGCGTCGTCGATTCCGATACGATCAGCGGAACACCATGGTTGCGGATCAGAAGGTCCAGCTGCTCGATCAGGTAATGGCGGAAGAGTGTTGGCCGGGTGACGGTCGTCGTATAGACGCCGGGCGAGGCCACATGGCCGTAGGAAAGACGCGAATCGGCATGCCCGAAGGATGTCGTCTCGATCGACACCTGCGGATAGAAGGCACGGTAGCGCCCGGCCACGGTGCCGCCCTTGGCCAGATCGCCGAAGGCGTCGATCAGGAAGGCGGTATTGCGCTCGTAAAGCACCGTCAGCGCATCCACGGCATCGACCGCATTGTCGAAGGCCTGCGGAGCGAAAGCCTCGGGGCTGATGAAGGAAAGCGGGGCGAGGGGAGAGATTCGTGTGTTCATGCGCCATTATAAGTAGAAGTTTCTGACAATCAAACGACGTCATCAACCGGCGCGCTCTCTGCCGCTCTGGCCAGTGCGTTTCAGCGCAGGCCTGCTCCGGTGTCCGTCAGATCGTGGCTGTGCAGCGGCCCAACTGAGTGCAACCGGTCTCGATACCGCTATGAACGCGAAGGTCCATCCGCGAAGGATGGGCGACGATCGCCGAAAAGCCGATGGCGAAGACCGCGACGATCAATGTGAAGATTGCGAAACGGCGTGCGATTGCGGACATGATCTACTCCCCGAAGCCAATGATGTCAGAATGGTGGCGAACGCCTGAACGATCCCTGAGGACAGGTTTCATCCGGCGTTCAGGGTGATTAACGGGGCCTGGCGCCTTTTATTCCAGCCTAAATCCAGCAAGCGGGAGGCAGGTCGCAAGACCTTCTCCCGCCGACGAGCCGGATCGATCAGAGCCGTGTCGTTAAAGTCTCGTCCATGTCTGCGTCCGGCACAGAACCTTCAGTACGCAGCCCTTCATCTTCAGGGCATTGCCCGTTACGGCACCCGAGCCGCTATAGGTCTTGTCGGTTTCGGGATCGGTGATCTCGCCGGCATAGGTTTCGCCGGAACCGGACATGCGGCCGATCTGCTTGCCCGCGTGCTTGCCGCTTTTCAGCGTGACGCAATAGGCCGATCCGCATTGGCCGATTTCGGCGGTCGCGCCGCTCTGGGTCTTCCATCGGCCTTCGATGGGTTCGGCGGCCTGCGCCGCAACCGCCATCATGGTCGCCGTCATCATCGTGATCGCCGCAATCGCGGCAAAAGCCTTCAGCATGAGATCCCTCCTCAGATCCGCATCATGGTCGGGCACCGCGCTGCCCTCCAGCAGCGAACGCCCGCCGGGAAAATTAGCTTACCGGCACGTAAAGGTAAAGTTGCGGCGTGCCCTAGAAACGAGGATCTGACGGCGCATTCAGCCATCGCCTGGCGGCGACTTTGCGCGCATCCATGAAACCACAAGCGAAAATCATGCTGAACAAAGGGTTTAGATCGAAATCCTAATGCTTCGTAAACAGAACGGCAAAACCCTTAACAGTCAGGGGCTGTGGTGCTTAACGAAAACTCAAATTTACGAAGCATTTGAACTTTGTTTTCCGCAAGTTAAGCATTCTTTTTAGCGGGATTTTTGAACCTTGGCTGCATATTGGGGTCATCAAACGAGCGGGAAAAACCGCCGGCCGGAAGGATCGACACAAGCCGCACAAGACGGCGATCCGGACGGTAATCAGACAGGGCAGAAGAACAAATAACGGTCTTTAAACAGGGATCACTACCGATGGCACGCTTTGAAATGACGACGTACGAAATGGCCACCATGGGTGGCGATGCCCGCGCAGAAGCTCTCTGCGACATGGGCCTGATGTATGCAACGGGCCGCGGGGTCGATATCGACCTCGTGTCCGCCCACAAATGGCTGAACATCGCTGCCATCAAGGGGTCCGACCGCGCCGCCGAACTGCGTGCCGACCTCACCCCTCAACTCAGCAAGATGCAGCTTGCCGAGGCCCTGCGTGCCGCCCGCGAATGGATGACGGTGCACTGAGCGGTCAAGCGCTCGAATGAATTCCCATCCGCCCCGAAAAGAGGGCGGAGCGACAAGACACTGTGGAGGGCGGGCCGCCAATGGCCCGACGACAATTCTGGACCGCGACCGGCAGGAACAAGGCCGGCGCGGTCTTTTGCTGTTCTCCCGGCCATCCAGCGGCCCGGTTCGCCAGCCGTGAAGGGCTACACGAGAACGTGCCCGCTTCGTGAACGGTGATTTTTCCCGCGGTTGCCAATTCTTTCCCGGCGGTGCGCACGACACTCTAAAGTGCCTGCTTTCCAAAAGAGAGTGAGTTGAGAATGGTGCGCGAGCTGCCGACCGTGGCCCACGGAAGGGAGCGCGCAAGGCCGGATCGTGACCTCACGGCATGGCCAGTTCAACACGGCAGACGTTCGCGCCCGGGAAAACCGCTTTCTCGCGACGAGAGCGGCTGTCTGCGGCAGATATCAGGGGAGCCCTATCATGGAAGACAAGTCCAGAACATCCGTCCTGTCGCGCAGGACGGTCCTTTCCGCGGCAGCAATCGCGCCGGCCGTTGTTGCCGCGGCATCCGCCGTGGGCGGCGGGCAGGCGCAGGCCCAGCAGTTCCAGACGGCGAACAGGGTGGCGATCGTCACCGGCTCGTCCCGCGGCATCGGTGCAGCGACGGCCAGAAGACTGGCGGCCGATGGGTTCAGGGTCGTCGTCAATTGCCGCGTCAACCGTGACCTGGCGGCCGGCGTCGTCAAGGAAATCGAGGCCGCCGGCGGCCAGGCCGTGTGGGAACAGGCCGATATCCGCGATCCGGCTGCCGTGCGGCGCCTGTTCGATGTGGCTGAGAGCAATTTCGGCGGCATCGATGTCGCGATCGCCAATGCCGGCGTGATGAACCTCGCACCTTTTAGCGAAATGACCGACGAAGCCTTCGACACGATGGTCGACACCAATGTGAAGGGCAGTTTCAATACGATGCGCGAGGCGGCGCGCCGTCTGCGTGAAGGCGGCCGGATCATCGCCACGTCGTCCAGCATCGTGCAACTGCGCTCGCCGACCTACGGGCCTTACGCGGCAAGCAAGGGGGCGATGGAAATCTATGCCAACATCCTCGCCAAGGAACTGGCCGGCAAGAAAATCTCCGTCAACGCGATCGCGCCGGGGCTTGTGGCGACCACGCTCTTCCTCGACGGCAAGACCGATGAACAGGTGGCCGGTTTTGCCAGCCGCACACCGCACGGGCGGATCGGCGAGCCAAGCGACATCGCCGGCGTCGTCGCCTTCCTGTGCAGCGAGGACGGTTGGTGGGTGAACGGCCAGACGCTCTATTCCAACGGCGGCGTCGTCTGACCGGAACACCGGCTATCGATAAGGGAAGAAGCCGGGCGCTTTGCAGCCCGGCTTGCCCGTCGTCAAAGCGTTTTCAGCACCTGCGGCAAGGCCGCTTCCAGAAGCGCCATGTCTGCCTCCGGCCCGGCGCTGATGCGGATGCAGCGGTTGAGCGGTTCGACCCCCGGCATGCGGATGAAGACGCCGTGGCCCAGCAGCCCCTCGACGATGGCGCGGGCATAAGCCGCGTCGCGGCCGCAATCGATGGCGACGAAATTGGTCGCCGATGGCAGGGCCTGCAGCCCGTTGGCGGCGGCGATACCTGAAATCCGGTCGCGCGATGCCACGATATTGGCCACCGTCTGGTCGAGATAGGCCCGGTCCTTCAGCGCTGCATGGGCCGCCGCAACCGCAATGCGGTTCATGCCGAAATGGTTGCGGATCTTGTCGAATGCCTTGGCCGTTCCGGCGGTCGTGATCGCGTAGCCGACGCGCGCGCCGGCAAGCCCATAAGCCTTGGAGAAGGTGCGTGTGCGGATGACATTCGGCATGTCGATCAAGGCATCGATCGGCGGTGCGGACCCTTCAGGCGCCGTTTCGCAATAGGCCTCGTCGAGGATCAGCAGCGTCGTTGCCGGCAGCGCCCGGGCAAAGGCGACGATATCGCCGGCATCCCACCAGCTGCCCATCGGATTGTCCGGGTTGGCGAAATAGACGAGCGGCGGGTTTTCGCGGCGCACTGCGTCGAGAAGGCCGTTGAGGTCTTCCCGGTCATTGGCGTAAGGCACGGTCACCAGCCTGCCGCCATGGCCGACGACATGGAAGTTGAAGGTCGGATAGGCGCCGAAGGAGGTCACCACCGGCATGCCGGGATCGATCACCAGGCGGACGATCTGGCCGAGCAGACTGTCGATGCCTTCGCCGATCGCAAGATTTTCAGCGCTGCAGCCGAGATGCGCGGCGAGTGTCGCCTTCAGGTCGAAATTTTCCGGGTCGGCATATTTCCACGTTCCCGTCGCGGCGAGCGAAATCGCTTCCAGCACGGAAGGGGCGGGGCCGAACCCGTTTTCATTGGCGCCGATCCGCGCCTTGACGGGGGAACCGCTCTTTCGCTCAAGGGCTTCCGGCCCGATGAAGGGCACGGTCGAGGGCAGCGAGGCAATAAGCGGTGTGAAGCGGGAAAAGGCAGTCATGTCAGGCGTGTCCGGTTTATAAAGCCGGCACACAATAGAAAGCTTTCGCTGCCGCGCAAGGGTGCGATTTGCCGTTCCGGCCCGCGGTGCGGATGGTTTTTCCACCGGGATTCGATTCGAGGACCTGTTTCGCTCATGAGGCGAAAATAGTGATCGGCACAACTTTAATGACTTGAGAGACTGCCGGTCAATCTTTGCCGTGCAGGATCGCGTGATGGGCAAGTTTCCGTTGATCGTCATCGCGGCGTCTGCCGCCAGCTTTCTCGCCACCGGCGGCCATGCGCTGTTTCCGGGGCTGGCAGGGCAATTGCAGGCAAGCGTCAGCCCGGCCTGCGTCATAAAAGGCAATGTCTCGATCAACTCGGGCGAACGCATCTACCACGTTCCCGGCCAGGAATATTATGACGCGACGAGGATCCGTCTGGAATATGGCGAGCGCTGGTTCTGCACGGAAGCGGATGCCCGCGCCGCCGGATGGCGGCGGGCAGGCCGCTGAACGCCGAAGGCTGCACGCCTCAATGGCTGGTTTCGAAACTCAGCCGGATGACGTGATGGAGGAATTCCGCATCGATCAGCATGTTGAAGCTGACCGTCACCTTCTCCTCCTCGCGGCGCACCACGGTGCAGCCGATCTCGTCGCGAATGCCGAGGATCGCGAGAAAGAAGTTCTTCGGCACCTGCACATGCGGGCTGATCTCCAGGTCTGCGCCTTGGAGCGAGATGGACCGGATCAGGCAGCGGATGCTCTGCCGCGTGCTCAGGTGATGGCCGACGATAACGATCTTGCCGGGTCGGTCGATGGTGAATTTTTCAAAGCGGCGCTCGGGTGCCGCGTGGTCCTGGCCTTCGTTCTGGTCTGTCACCGGCGCCATGTAATCCTCCTGATCCTCTCCCGCGGATGAGACTTTATTCCTGCTCCGCTGACGCATTCTGAAACGGAGAGGTAAATTTTTATCGATCTGCGCAATTCTTCACTACGCATCGGGAGATCGGAGCTGCCGGCGGAAGGATTGCCGGTTGCCATGTCGCGTTGTTGACGGCTCCGCGTCGCGACGATACCCGTAGGGCCGCCGTCTTTGGTGCTAAGCCTCTGATGGCGAGATTGGCATGGGAGTGACACGTGGCTGGCAGATTGGTGATCGTCGGGGCAGGGCAGGCGGGATTTGCGCTTGCCGCCAAATTGCGGGCGCTGAAGGACCAGCGGCCCATCACAATGATCGGCTCGGAGGATGTCATCCCCTACCAGCGGCCGCCGCTTTCGAAGAAATATCTGCTTGGCGAAATGAGCTTCGACCGCCTGACCTTTCGGCCGGAGACCTGGTTTGCCGACAATGACGTGGAAATCCGCCTTGCCACCTATGTCGAGGAAATCGACCGGGAAGCAAAGATGATCCGCATGCAGGACGGCTCCGTCCTCGAATACGAGACATTGGCGCTGACGACCGGCTCCACACCGCGCACCTTGCCGGCCAGCATCGGCGGCGATCTCGATGGCGTCTTCACCGTACGTGACAAGCGCGATGCCGATCGCCTGGCCGAGGAAATGAAGGAGGGCCGCAGGCTGCTCATCATCGGTGGCGGCTATATCGGCCTTGAAGCAGCCGCCGTCGCGCGCAGCCTCGGGCTCGACGTGACGCTCATCGAAATGGCCGACCGCATCCTCGCCCGTGTCGCCTCGAGCGAAACCGCCGACATCATGCGCGGCATCCACGATCAGCGCGGCGTGATGATTCGCGAGAAGACCGGCCTGACGCGCCTGATCGGTGACGACGGCAAGGTGCGCGCCGCCGAATTGTCCGATGGTTCGGTCATCGACATCGATTTCGTCATCGTCGGCATCGGCGTGACGCCGAACGACCGGCTGGCGCAGGAGTGCGGCATCGATGTTGGCAACGGCATACTCGTCGATGAATTCGCCCGCACCTCCGATCCTGCAATCTTCGCCATGGGCGATTGCGCCATGCTGCCCTGGGAGAACGGCCGTATCCGGCTCGAATCGGTGCAGAACGCCGTCGACCAGGCCGAATCGGTGGCTGCAACGCTTGCCGGCAGTATTGAACCCTATGCGCCAAAACCTTGGTTCTGGTCCGACCAGTATGACGTGAAGCTGCAGATCGCCGGCTTCAACCTCGGTTATGACGACACGCTGGTGCGCCCCGGTGCCCGCGAAGGTGCCGTTTCCGTCTGGTATTTCCGCGACGGGAGGCTGATCGCCGTCGATGCGATCAACGATGCCAAGGCCTATGTGACCGGCAAGAAGATGCTGGAAACCGGCATCAACCCGGACAGGGCGCTGCTGGCCGACCCCGCGACTGACCTCAAGCAGCTGCTAGGTTGACGGTTTTCCGACAGGATTTGAACACGAACCGGCATAGGAGGAGACATGCCCGCACCGAAAAACGCCTTCAAGGCAGCCATCAGGGCCGGCGAGCCGCAGATCGGCCTGTGGCTGAACACCGGCGAGGCGCTGCCGGCGGAACTGGCGGCCGGTGCCGGCTTCGACTGGCTGGTCATCGATTCGGAACACGGGCCGAACGACCTGCGCAGCATCATCGCGCAGCTGCGGGCCATCGCGCCGTCCGCTGCCGAACCGGTCGTACGCCCGCCATCGGGCGAAACCTGGTTCATCAAGCAGCTGCTCGATGCCGGCGCCCGCACGCTTCTCATTCCCATGGTCGATACGCCGGAACAGGCGCAGGCGCTGGTACAGGCTGTCCGATATCCGCCGCGCGGCACCCGCGGGCTGGGGGCAGCGGTCGCGCGTGCCTCCCTCTATAATGCGATCCCGGATTACGCGCAGACCGCCGCCGACGAGATCTGCCTCCTCGTCCAGGCCGAAACCCGCACCGCAGTAGCCAATATCGAGGCCATTGCCGCCATTGACGGTATCGACGGCGTCTTCATCGGCCCGGCCGACCTTTCCGCCGACCTCGGCTATCTGGGCCGAATCGAGGCGCCCGAAGTTCAGGACGTCATCGAATCGGCGCTGGGACGAATCATCGCCTCCGGCAAGCCGGCCGGCATCCTTACCTTCAGCGAGACGCTCAACCGTCGTTATCTTGAGCTCGGCGCGACATTCGTGGCCGTCGGCTCCGATGTCACGGAACTCTCCGTCACATTGAAGCGTCTGGCCTCCCGTTATGGCCGCGGCACCGGCAACCCGGTATCCGGCGCGGGCTACTGAACCGGCCATCTGCCCGGCAAAAGGAGGGCCGCCAAGTCCGGATCGGCGGCCTCTCCACATCCAGATTGCGTCTTTTTGCGAAAAGACCTTGCGTTGGCAATTCATTCGCAATAATCAGGCCGCACCGGAGAGGTGGCCGAGTGGTCGAAGGCGCTCCCCTGCTAAGGGAGTATACGTCAAAAGCGTATCGTGGGTTCGAATCCCATCCTCTCCGCCATTACCCAAAATCGACAGTCCCGATCGCTTCGTCAAAGCCATCCGCAATCGCTGGATGTTGCTCAAGAGTCACGCATTCCTGTGCGTGTATAGATCCAGCGCCGGCCAGCTAAGTCCCTGTCACAAAAATGTTTTCTTAACGAAACCTAAACTTTTAGCGATTGCCGCATGCGGTTTTGTGCTCTTTCGGCAACACGTTTTTGGGAAGCGGCTGTGAAAGGTCTGTTACCAGCCAGTTCGTCGTTGCGCCTCAGCCGACGATTTGTATTTTCCAACATCAGAGACGCGGCGGTGGTTCGTCCGTTTCGAAATCGGGGATGAGCTCGAAGGTATTTCCTTCGGTCAAAAACACCGAACCTTATGTAACTTTGACTGGAGGTCAAAAATGAACATCAAGAGCCTTCTTCTCGGCTCCGCTGCAGCTCTTGCAGCAGTATCCGGCGCCCAGGCTGCCGACGCAATCGTCGCCGCTGAGCCGGAGCCGATGGAATACGTTCGCGTTTGCGACGCATTCGGCACTGGTTACTTCTACATCCCGGGCACCGAAACCTGCCTCAAGATCGGCGGCTACGTTCGCGTTCAGGTCGACGGCCGTTCGGACAGCGACAGCGACGAAGCTGGTTACCGCACCAACACTCGTGGTCAGGTTTCGCTCGACGCACGCACCGACACCGAACTCGGCACCCTGCGTTCGGTCGTTACGCTCCGCGCTAACACCAACACCGACGAAACCTTCCGTCTGAACGAAACCTTCATTCAGCTCGGCGGCTTCCAGGTCGGTTACTTCTACAACTACTTCGATATCGGTCTGCCGGGCGAAACCGTTCTGTCTGACAACGCCGGTGCTGACACGCTGAACAACTCGCTCCGTTACACCTATGACGCTGGTGTGTTCTCGGTTTACGGTCAGGTTGACGCTTTCGACTCGCAGGACGGCTGGAAGACCGATGGTCCGACCGGCGCAACGAGCAACTGGGATGAGCTCGGCGTTAACGGCGTTATCGCTGGCAAGTTCGGTGGCGTAGCCCTCGACTTCTTCGCTGGTTACGACTTCGACGCTGAAGAAGCTGCTTTCGCTTCCACGCTCTCGGCTGAACTCGGCGCTGGCAAGCTCGGCATCTTTGCTGCCTACGCAACCGGTGCAAACCGTTACTTCCAGGCTGCTGAGTGGACTGTCGGTGCTGAATACGCATTCGCCGTCACCGAGAAGTTCAAGGTTACTCCGGGCGTTCAGTACTGGGATAACATCGACTACGTTGCTGGCGACTTCACCGGTGGTGATGCATGGCGCGCAGGTGTAACGGCTGATTACGCCATCACCTCGGGTCTGTCTGCTAAGGCGACCGTCAACTACAACGACGAAGACGGCGACGACTACGTCGACGGCTTCCTGCGTCTGCAGCGCTCGTTCTAATCTGATCTTTCAGATCTGATCGGAAAGCCCGGCCTTTGTGCCGGGCTTTTTGTATTTCGAATGGCGAATCAAAAGATTTCGATATCGAACGGCAACTGAGCTTTGGCGGTTGAGGCCGCGATAATGTTGAATTCCGACGCTAAAGTTGTGACAAATAAGTGACTCTCTAATGCAACTGTTGAGGGCGGCGATGCCAAACGCACCTATTCGCTTGTCGGCCGCTGCAACCTGAATGTACCTTCATCAGCGTAAGTTCTACTGCTGACCGGGGAACCCCTCATGAAAATCACTAGCCTTCTGATTGCATCGACTGCGGCGCTCGCGAGCGTCACTGTTGCCCAGGCCGCCGACGCCATCGTCGCCGCCGAACCGGAGCCGATGGAATACGTTCGCGTCTGCGACGCTTTCGGCACGGGTTACTTCTACATTCCGGGTACCGAGACCTGCCTCAAGATCGGCGGCTACGTTCGCGTACAGGTTGACGGTCGTTCGGGTGACGGCGTCGTTGACGGTTACCGCACCAACACCCGTGGCCACCTGACGCTCGACGCCAAGTCCGACACCGAGTTCGGCACGCTGGCTTCGACCATCAACCTCGAAGCCAACACCAACACCGACGAAGCTTTCGTTCTCGATGAAACCTTCATCGAACTGGGTGGCCTTCGCGTTGGTTACTTCTACAATTACTTCGATAACGGCCTTCCGGGCGAAACCGTTCTGTCGGATACCAACAGCAACACACTGAACAACTCCATCCGTTACACGTTCGACGGCGGTGCGTTCTCTGTTTACGGCCAGTTCGACGCTTTCGACTCGCAGGAAGGCTGGAAGACCGGCGGTCCGACCGGCGCAACCAGCAACTGGGATGAACTCGGCGTCAACGGCGTTATCACCGGCAAGTTCGGCGCTGTAACCATCGACTTCTTCGCTGGTTACGAGTTCGAAAACGAAGAAGCCGCTTTCGCATCTACGCTTTCGGCTGACCTCGGGCCGGGTTCGCTCGGCATCTTCGCTGCCTATGCAACCGGTGCCAACTACTACTGGCAGGATGCTGAGTGGACGATCGGTGCTGAATACGCTTTCGCAGTCAGCGAAAAGTTCAAGATCACCCCCGGCGTTCAGTACTGGGATAAGGTGTCCTTCGACGGCGAAGACTTCGTTGGCGGTGACGCATGGCGTGCAGGTCTGACGGCTGACTACGCCATCACGACCGGCCTGACCACCAAGGCGACCATCAACTACAACGACATCGACGGCGACGACTACTGGGACGGGTTCCTGCGTCTGCAGCGTTCGTTCTAATCTGATCGTTCAGATCTGATCGGAAAGCCCGGCCTTCGTGCCGGGCTTTTTCGTGTTTTGGCGATAAGGTCGGTGCAATGGGCAGCTCCCCGGTCCGCGAGGTGATAGGCGCGTTGCTCGCACGCAGTTGGGCCGACGATCATCCGGAAGAGGACAGGCGGGCGGATGGGAGCGAAGCGCTGCCTTTCGGCTTCCTTGTTCGAAAGGAATGACTGCGGCAGGCCACACCAAGCCCATGAGCGGACATGACCTTTGCAGCCTACCGCCGTCCGAACCTCAGATCCGCAACGATATCCGCCTTCTGCCCCAGCCTTGTCTTGTAGACCTGGTAATTCTCCAGCACGCGCTGCACGTAGTTGCGCGTTTCGGGGAAGGGGATGCGTTCCACCCAGTCGATCACCTCGTCGATGGATTTTCCGCGTGGGTCGCCGTAGCGGGCGATCCATTCCGGTACCCGCTTCGGGCCGGCATTGTAGGCGATGAAGGTGAGGATGTAGGAGCCGCCGAAGGCGTCGATCTGTTCGCCGAGATAATGCGCCCCGAGCGTCGCGTTGTAGCCGGCATCGCTGGTCAGCCTTTCGGCCTTGAAACTCATTCCGTGGCGCTTGGCCACCCCTTGCGCGGTGCCCGGCAGAAGCTGCAGCAGGCCGCGCGCATTGGCCGGCGAGACGGCGGCCGGATTGAAGGCGCTTTCCTGCCGCGCGATCGAGTAGGCAAGTGCCTTGCCGGACCCGGCGATGTTGGCGCCGGCCGGAATGACGCCGATCGGATAGGCGAGGGCGGCAACATCGACGCCACGCGAGAATGCGGACTTGCCGATCCTCAAGGACAGCGCGTGATCGCCCTGTTCTTCGGCGCGCGCGCTCAACAGAGCCAGTTCGCCGGGGCTGTCGATCTGTTCGGCAAGTGCGGCATAAAGTGCCGCCGCACGCCGGTCGTGACCGACGGCATCGAGCCTTGCAATGGCGCGCACCACCTCGCGGGCGGCGAAGCGCTGGCGATCCTGGGGTGTCGGTGAGGGATAGCTGACATTGAGCGTCGATTGCCCGAGCTTTGCCGCCGCAATCTGTCCGTAGAACGTGCCGGAATAGCGTGCCGCCTGCTCATAGAAAGAACGCGCTTGTCCCGGTCCGCCGGCTTCGGCCGCGCGACCGAGCCAGTAGAGCGAACGTGAAGCCGAAAGCGGGCGGCTGGAGGCGTCGAGGATCCTGCGGAAATGCGTTTCTGCAGTCGTCGGGTCGTTCAGCGCCCGCAATGCATACCAGCCGGCATGGAATTCGGCGTCGGCCTTGTCGACCGCCGATTGCGCCACATGGTTGGCGACGAGCCGGTAGGCGGCGCGAAATTCGCCGCGGTCGGCAAGGCCGCGCGCGATGATGCGCCGCTCGTTCCACCATTCCGTGGCGTTGACCAGCTTTGCCGGATCGCGCGGCACCCGCTCGAGCAGTTTTGCCGCCTCGGCATAATCGTCCTGCCGGCGGGCATTTTCGATGCGGATGAACAGATAGGCGGGGTCGCTTGTCCAGGACCCGTCGACGGCATTGATCAGCTGGCCGGCATTCTTGGCGTTGGCGGCGACCGCTGCCCATGCCTTGTAGAGCGATTGCGCATTGCCGAGTACGGAGAACCGTTTCGCCTGGGCCACACGGCCGCGATACATCAGGTAATCCATCCGTGCCTTGTGATCGGCGGCGGACAGGAGCGTGCCGAATTCTCCCGTCACCCTGTCCTCGGTCGCCGTATCGAGCGCTTCGGAGGTCCAGAGCGCGCGGATGGTGCGGCCGGCCTCAGTCGTCTGGCCGGAACTGGCCTGCGCGCGGGCCAGGATCATCGCACCTTCCGGCGTCTGCGGGCCATACTTGCCCATCGCTGCAAGCACGGCGGCGGGCGGCGGGTTTTCGCGGTAGAGCGCCCGTTCTTCGCGGGCGCGCAATCCGCCGAGGCCGGGCCAGCCGGAGAGCTCGCGGGCAGCTGCTGCGATTTCGCGGTAGGGCACATCACGCATGCCGGAATTGGCGATCGCCCAGGTGAGGATCTGCCGGTCGAGCGACCCGGACGGCATGCCGTTGCGCACGGCGATCGCCTGCGCCGCATTGTCATCGGAGAGCGCGTCGAGGCCGGTCTTGAGCGCGGTCGATGCCAGTGGCCGATCGACGCGGGGGATGGAACCGGTGATCTCCGGCACGGGCATCATCGCCGGCGTTGCCAGAGAGGGGGGGGCCGGTGAGGGGGAGGCCTGCGAGCCCATGGGTGGCAAGGGGGATGACGGCGTCGGCACGCTGATGGCTGCGTTCGGCCGCGCAAAGGGCAAGGGCACGATGCCGCCGCTCATAGCGCCGCCTTGACCGAGCGCAAGGCTCGATACGCTTGCTGCACCCAATCCCAAGGTGAGGATCAGCGCTGGCTTCTTCATCCGGTAACTCGCAGAAAGATATGGATCTTGATCGGTTAACCCCATTAGGCTCCGCCACGGTTAACGAAACCCTACCGTGTTTCAGACATTGCGCAATTTCGCGCCGTGCAGAGATCATAAACCCGTGAGCTTTACGCTTGTCGGCAATTCTAAGCCGCTCTATGGTGCGCGACCTTAGTTATTGATTGCGGCCGAAGCATGGAGTGAAACATCCAGCGCGGCCATGGGAGTTTTATGCATGTTCAAGGGATCGATCCCCGCGCTCGTCACACCCTTTACCGCTGAAGGGGCCGTCGATGAGAAGGCGTTTGCGTCTCATGTCGAGTGGATGATCACCGAAGGCAGCACCGGCCTCGTCCCGGTCGGCACGACCGGCGAATCGCCGACGCTGTCGCATGACGAGCACAAGCGTGTCGTCGAGCTCTGCGTCGAAGTGGCCGCCAAGCGTGTGCCTGTCATCGCCGGCGCCGGCTCCAACAACACGACCGAAGCGATCGAGCTGGCCCAGCATGCCCAGGAAGTCGGCGCCGATGCGTTGCTGGTCGTCACGCCCTACTACAACAAGCCGACGCAGAAGGGGCTCTATGCTCATTTCGCAGCGATTGCCGAGGCAGTTTCGCTGCCGATCATCATCTACAACATTCCCGGCCGCTCGGTCATCGACATGACGCCGGAAACCATGGGTAAGCTCGTCAAGGCGCACAAGAACATCGTCGGCGTCAAGGATGCGACCGGCAAGATCGAGCGCGTCTCCGAGCAGCGCATTTCCTGCGGCAAGGATTTCGTCCAGCTCTCGGGCGAAGATGCGACGGCGCTCGGCTTCAACGCCCATGGCGGCACCGGCTGCATTTCGGTTACCGCCAATGTCGCGCCGCGCCTCTGCGCCGAATTCCAGGCGGCAACGCTCGCCGGCGATTACGCCAAGGCGCTCGAATATCAGGACCGCCTGATGCCGCTGCACAAGGCGATCTTCATGGAGCCCGGCCTCTGCGGTGCCAAGTATGGCCTCAGCAAGCTGCGCGGCATGAACCGGCTTGTGCGCTCGCCGCTCGTTTCCGAGCTTGAGCCGGCCACGGAAGCGGCGATCGATGCTGCCCTTCGCCATGCGGGTCTCCTGAACTGAGCCAAGACCGACGCATAAGCTTCACATTCGGCCCCGGCCGCACTATATGAGATCGAACCCCGCTCATCGCTCATGGGCGGGGTTTTGCGACTGTAGAGCGAAAATGGAATTCGTCTGATGGCACCCAAAGGCAGCCAGCGCGTGGTGAACAAGATCGTTGCGGAAAACCGCAAGGCTCGCTTCAACTACGAGATAATCGATACCTATGAGGCTGGCCTCATGCTGACCGGTACCGAGGTGAAGTCCCTGCGTGAAGGCAAGGCCAATATCGCCGAATCCTACGCGTCCGATGAGGGCGAGGAAATCTGGCTGATCAACAGCCATCTGCCGGAATACCTGCAGGCCAACCGTTTCAATCACGAGCCCCGTCGCCGTCGCAAGCTGCTGCTGTCGAAACGCGAGATCAACCGTCTGCGCAACAGCATCAACCGCGAGGGCATGACGCTGGTGCCGCTCAAGATCTATTTCAACGACCGCGGCAGGGCCAAGCTTGAACTGGCGCTCGCCAAGGGCAAGAAGCTGCACGACAAGCGCGAGACCGAGAAAGAACGCGACTGGAACCGTCAGAAGTCGCGGCTGCTGAAGAACGGCTGAACGGCGTCATGCGTTTGAATGTCATCCAATAAAAAAGGCGCCGTTTCCGGCGCCTTTCGACATTCTGGATCGATGTCCATCACGACGCTGCCGGTTCAACCGGCTCCGTGGCGCGCACCGGGCGTTCGCTCGGATCGCGACCGACTTCCGCCTTAAGCGTCATCAGATCGATGAAGTGGTCGGCCTGGCGGCGCAGATCGTCGGCGATCATCGGCGGCTGGGTCGACATGGTCGAAACGACCGAGACCTTGCGGCCCCTGCGCTGCAACGCTTCCACCAGATTGGTGAAATCGCCGTCGCCGGAGAAGATCACCAGATGATCGACCGTCTCGGACTGTTCCATGGCATCGATGGCAAGCTCGATATCCATGTTGCCCTTGATCTTGCGGCGGCCCAGGCTGTCGGTGAATTCCTTCGCCGGCTTGGTGACCACCTTGTAGCCGTTATAATCCAGCCAGTCGATCAGCGGCCGGATCGAGGAATACTCCTGATCCTCGATCAGCGCGGTGTAATAATAGGCGCGCAACAGATAGCCGCGTTTCTGGAATGCCTTCAGAAGCTTTCGATAGTCGATATCGAAGCCGAGGCTTTTCGAAGCTGCGTATAGATTTGCGCCGTCGATGAAGAGAGCAATTTTCTCTCTCGGGTCAAACATATGTCTCCATCCCTTTTTGTATGCCTGTCCTTCAGCCTCTCGGCTCACCTTAAAGTGAAACCGAAAAGATTGGAATAATTCATTACATTAAGAACTATTCATATAGCTGTCATGTATGGCACGATTCTAAATAATCCAAGCACGCTTTGATTGAAATTCGAGCGGCTGTAATCCCCCATTCTGGTGGGCCGTTGCCGATCCGGGCAGGAAAAACTTGAATTTGCCCGCCAATGGCTGTACGGGCTAACCAATTCCGGAAATTCAGGACCGTAAAGGACAGGCTATGGCCCGTGTCACAGTAGAAGATTGCATTGACAAAGTCGACAACCGTTTCGAGCTGGTGCTTCTCGCAAGCCACCGCGCGCGCCAGATTTCGCAGGGCGCCTCGATCACGATCGACCGCGACAATGACAAGAACCCGGTCGTTGCGTTGCGCGAAATCGCCGACGAGACCCTGTCTCCCGACGATCTGAAGGAAGACCTGATCCACTCGCTGCAGAAGCATGTGGAAATCGACGAGCCCGAGCCCGATCCGGCTTCGCTCATCGCTGCCGGCGGCGTTTCCGTAGCAGCAGATGCGGAAGACGACGATGCGCCGGAAAGCATCAATTTCGACCAGATGTCGGAAGAAGAGCTGCTTGCCGGTATCGAAGGTCTGGTTCCGCCGGAAAAGAGCGACGATTACTGATCGATACTGGGCTGAACGCAAGGTATCGTTCATTCTATCGCCCTAATCTGGTTGTCTCAATGATGATGGCTGCGCTAACCGACGGTTGGCGCGCCATTTTCGTTTGTCAGAGGCTGACGATTGTAAGGGACATATCCGGGAATGATGAGGCAGTACGAGCTCGTTGAGCGGGTGCAGAAATACAAGCCCGACGCCAACGAAGCTCTTCTCAACAAGGCCTATGTTTATGCCATGCAGAAGCATGGCCAGCAGAAGCGTGCTTCTGGCGATCCCTATATTTCCCATCCGCTCGAAGTGGCGGCCATCCTCACCGACATGCATCTCGACGAGTCGACCATCGCGGTCGCGCTACTGCATGATACGATCGAGGATACGACGGCGACCCGCGCCGAGATCGACGAGTTGTTCGGCGAGGATATCGGCCGTCTCGTCGAGGGGCTGACAAAGCTGAAGCGCCTCGACCTCGTGTCGAAAAAAGCCAAGCAGGCGGAAAATCTGCGCAAGCTGCTGCTCGCCATTTCCGACGACGTGCGCGTGCTGCTCGTCAAGCTGGCCGACCGCCTGCACAACATGCGCACGCTCGACCACATGAAGCCCGAGCAGAAGGCGCGCATCTCCGAAGAGACGATGGATATCTACGCGCCGCTTGCCGGCCGCATGGGTATGCAGGACATGCGCGACGAGCTGGAGGACCTCTCCTTCCGTCATATCAACCCGGAAGCCTACGAGACCGTCACCCAGCGCCTGGCCGAACTATCCGGCCGCAACGAGGGCCTGATCAAGAAAATCGAGGACGAGCTGCGCGAGCTGCTGGTCGCCAACGGCCTGCAGGGCGCCTTCGTCAAGGGCCGCCAGAAGAAGCCCTATTCCGTCTTCCGCAAGATGCAGTCGAAGTCGCTATCCTTCGAGCAGCTCTCGGATGTCTACGGCTTCCGCATCATCGTCGATGACACCGCCTGCTGCTACAAGGCGCTCGGCATCGTCCATACCCGCTGGCGCGTCGTGCCGGGCCGGTTCAAGGACTATATCTCCAACCCGAAGCAGAACGATTACCGCTCGCTGCACACGACGATCGTCGGCCCGTCGCGGCAGCGTATCGAGCTGCAGATCCGCACCGAGATGATGCAGGAGATCGCCGAATACGGTATCGCCGCCCATGCGCTCTACAAGGATGGCAGGGGTGGCTCCAAGAGCGACGATCTGCTGCCGAAGGAGAGCAATGCCTATTCCTGGCTGCGCCATACGATCGAATCGCTGGCCGAAGGCGACAACCCGGAAGAATTCCTCGAACATACCAAGCTCGAACTGTTCCAGGATCAGGTTTTCTGTTTCACTCCGAAGGGCAAGCTGATTGCACTGCCGCGCGGCGCGACCCCGATCGACTTCGCCTATGCCGTCCACACCAATATCGGCGACACCACGGTTGGCGCCAAGATCAACGGCCGCATCATGCCGCTGGTGACACGGCTCAACAATGGCGACGAGGTGGAGATCATCCGTTCCGGCGTGCAGGTGCCGCCGGCCGCCTGGGAAGAGATCGTCGTCACCGGCAAGGCGCGCTCGGCCATCCGCCGTGCCACCCGCATGGCGATCCGCAAGCAATATGCAGGCCTCGGGCACCGCATTCTCGAGCGCACGTTCGAACGTGCCGGCAAGATCTTCTCGCGCGACGCGCTGAAGCCTGCGCTGTCGCGTCTGGCGCAGAAGGATGTCGAGGATACGATCGCGCTCGTCGGCCGCGGCGAACTCTCCTCCCTCGACGTGCTGCGCGCCGTCTTCCCCGATTACAAGGATGAGCGCGTGACGGTAAAGCCGTCCGCCGACGATGGCTGGTTCAATGTCCCGAGTGCGTCGGGCATGATGTTCAAGCTGCCGGCGCAAGGAGGAGCAAAGGGGGCTGCGGAGGCCGAGAACGCCCAGGCGTCCGGTCTTGCGACACTTCTGCCGATCCGCGGTCTCGCGTCCAACACGCGGGTGCGCTTCGCACCGAGCGGTGCCGTGCCGGGCGATCGTATCGTCGGCATCATGGATGAGGGCAAGGGCATTACCATCTACCCGATCCAGGCGCCGGCGCTGCAGAAATTCGATGACGAGCCGGAACGCTGGATCGATGTCCGCTGGGATCTCGATGAGGCCAACAAGTCGCGCTTCCCGGCCAGGATCGAGATCAACACGATCAACGAGCCCGGCACGCTGGCGACGGTTGCAAAGACGATAGGCGCGCTCGACATCAACATCCGCACCATGTCGATGGGCTCCAACCGCGCCGACGACTTCTCCGAAATCGCCATGGAGATCGAGGTCTGGGACCTGCGCCAGCTGAACCAGCTTCTCTCGCAGCTGAAGGACCTCGACTGCGTCGCAAATCTCAAGCGCGTCTACGACTGACCCTGCATTCAGGAAAAGCTGAACAGCCATAAAAAACGCCGCCCGAAGATTTATCCGGGCGGCGTTTTGTCGTTTCGGATCGGGAAAAGCTTAGAACTTCACACCAACGCCGACCTGGATGACATGCTGGTCGAAATCGACGTCGAGACCGCCGAGATTGCCGCTGCCATAGTCGTTGTAGCGATATTCGAGACGGCCGAAGATGTTGTCGGTGAACGCGTGGTCGACGCCGGCACCGATCGTCCAGCCATGCAGCGTGTCATCGTCATCGACAGCGCCGTTGACTTCGACATTGGTGGCTGTCCAACCGCCGGCGGCAAACACCAGGGTGCGGTCGAAGGCATAGCCGACGCGGCCGCGCACGGAGCCGGAGAAGCCGCTTTCGACATCGACAGGACCGTAGTCGTTGTCGTTCCAGTCGTAGTTCGCGTCACCTTCGATACCGGCGACGAAGCCGTTGGAGAACTGCCAGTTGTAACCGACGAAGCCGCCGAGACGCCATCCGTCGAAATTGTCCGAACCAAAACCTTCGAGATCGCCGTCACCAAAGCCATAGCCGGTATGGGCACCCACATAGGCGCCGCTCCAGGAAAACATCGGCGCGGTTTCGATGGCGACCGGTGCAGCCGGGATCTGCTCGACGGCGTCGGCGGCGAATGCTGCGGTGGAGGCAGCCAGTGCTGCGGTGGTTGCGAGAACGAAAAGACCCTTCATGGGTATGACCTCCGTATTGAGTGATGATCGATCATGTAGGAGCTCTTGCTAAAAAGGCTGTAGCTAAAATGTCACGCGCTGAAAAATCAGCCAGGCAATGGCGCGGATTTGGGCGAGGTGCCGATTTCGTGATCTTTCGTGTAGGGAAGGCGCCCTTGCCATCGCGTGGTCCTGCTCCGCGAAGACGCGCGTCCGCGGCTTGCCAGGTGGTCTTTCCAGGTTCTGTCCGTGCTTCATCGAGGGGTCGGGGCAGGCGGGGCATTTTCCCGTTGACCCCGGCTCCGATGGGGAATCTAGCTGTTGCCGCGGAAGCGGGCAGCGAAGCGACATCCTGAACAAGTGCGGCGGAAGACATGGCGAGCGAGATTGAGACGGGGGGCGGGTATTCAAGGCCCGAACCGTCGCAGACAGAAGAGGCCACAGGCGGCACACGCCTGTTTGCGGGACAGAACGGCCGCATGCTGGCGCTCATTTCCGCCGGCATCGGCCTGCATGCCTTCAACCAGTTCGCCATCGTCGCCGCCATGCCGCTCGCCGCCGCCGAGCTGGGCGGGCGTGACTGGTTCAGCTGGGTCTACAGCCTCTATTTCATCGGATCGATCGCCGGCGGCGTCACGGCTGCGTCTGTAAGGGACCGGCTGGGCGTCAGGGCAAGCCTTGGTCTCGCTTCGCTTGTCTTTGCGATAGGCGGCCTCATGGCCATGCTCGCGCCGTCCTTCGGCTGGATCGTGCTCGGCCGATTGCTGCAGGGACTGGGTGACGGCATCATCGTTGCCGTCTGCTACAGTCTGATCCCGGCCAATTTCGCGTCCTCGCTCGTGGCTCGCGTCTTCGCCGTCGAGGCGACCGTCTGGGCGGTGACCGCGCTGCTTGGTCCCTTCATCGGCGGACTGCTCGCGCAGGGCGTGTCCTGGCGGGCCTCATTTCTGGCGGTGCTGCCGCTTTTGGCCGCGCTCGCGCTGTTTGCCGCATTGACGAGGCCGAAGACTAGCGGCGGCAAGGCGGCGGGCTTTCCGCCTGTCACGGTCGCGCTCAGCATCGCGACGGCCTTCCTGTTCGCCCTGTCCTCGGCGAGCAGCCAGCCGCTCTGGCAGGCTTCACTGCTGGCGCTGGCGCTTGCGGCACTTATTCTCGTCGTCAGGCTCGATGGCCGTTTCGGTGCGCGCCTGTTCCCGTCCTCGACATTCGTGGCTGGGACGGGGCTTGGCCGCGCCTTTCTCATCCTCTTCCTGATGTCGGCAAGTCATTCTGCCGGCAGCACCTATCTGGCGCTTCTTCTGCGCGAGGTCTTCCATCTCGGCCCGGCGGCCGTCGGCTATATCGTCGTCACCATGGCCCTGATCTGGAGCGCCGTCGCCATGCTTGCCAGCCGCGCCGAGGCGCTTGGCCGGCGTCAGGGCCTGATGCGCAGCGGCGCGCTTTTCCAGTTTGCCGGATTTACCGCCATCGCCTGCGCCATCGGCATGCAATGGCTGCCGCTCGTCATCGCCGGCCAGATGCTGGTCGGCACCGGCTTCGGCCTGTCCTGGGCAAGCATCAACCAGGCTGCGATGGAGGCCGCCTCGAGCGACGAGCGTGATCGCGCAAGTGCGCTTCTGCCGACCATGTCGACGGCGGGCTATGCGGTGGGAGCTGCCCTGTCCGGCACCATCGCCGTCGCCACGGAGCTGACGGCAAGCCTGTCATCCGGCACGGCGGGCGACACCGCCTCCTGGCTTTACGGCACCGCGGCAATCGGTGCGCTCGCAAGCTTTGTTCTCGGCCGCGGCCTCGTGCTGAAAAAGGACTGACTTCAGGGCCGCATCGCGTCCTTCAAGGCCTCGAATATTCGCGCATCGAGCGTTTGCGAAACATTGAAGCGCATGAAGTGACCCGCCGACTGCGACAGGCTGAACGCGTTGCCGGGTGCCAGCACGACCTGCCGCTTGAGACACTTGCGTGCCACCTCTGCCGCATCGACATCGCCCGGCAGCCGGCACCAGAGAAACATGCCGGCCCGGACACCCGATGGAAGCGCCGTCACCGGCTCGATGTCGAGCGCTGAAAGCCGCGCCGTGACCTCTGCCATCGCCTTCGAAAGTCTCACCCGCAAACCATCCATGTGCTTGCGATAGCCGCCGTCGGAAAGCGCCGCATGGGCAATCTCCTCGGTCAGCTGCCCGCCGGCAAAGGTGGTGGCGATCTTCAGGTCCACCAGCCTCTCGATCCAGTCCGGTCGCGCGGCGATGAACCCGCAGCGGGCCGCGGCCGACAGCGTCTTGGAAAAACTGCCGATATGGATGACCCGCTCCAGCCCGTCGAATGCCGCAAGCCGCGGCGCGGCAACGGTCTCGAAGTCGGCAAAGATATCATCCTCGACGATCGTCAGATCGAACTCTTCGGCGATCTTCAGCACGCGATGGGCGGTAACGGGTGAAAGCACGGCGCCGGTCGGGTTGTGGATCGCCGAATTGGTGATGTAGAGCCGCGGCCGATGCGCGCGGACGGTGGCCGAGAAGGCCGCGACATCCGGGCCGTTGGCCGTATAGGGCACGCTGACGATCTTTGCCCGATGCGCCCGTAAAAGCGCATGGAAGTTGAAATAGCATGGGTCGTCGACCAGCACCGTATCGCCCGGCTCGATCAGGAACCGGCAGATGAGATCGATCGACTGGGTGCCGGAACCGGTTAGGATCACCTGCTCCGGCGATGCCTCGATGCCACGCTCCGCCATTCGGCGGGCGATCAGCCGCCTAAGCGGAGAAAGGCCGAGCGGCGTACCGTAGTCTGCCAGTACCGATGCATCTGCCCGTGACACACCACGCAAGGCCTTGCGCATCGCCTCTTCCGGCAACCAGGAGGGAGGCAGCCAGCCGCAACCCGGCTTCAGGGTGTCGCCGCCGCTTTCCAGCGATTGACGCGAGATCCAGAACGGATCGACAGCCCGGTCGAGCTTCGGCCCGGCCTCGGCGGGAGAGAAGGGGGCGGCCTGGTTTGCGACGTAAAAGCCCGATCCCGGTCGCGAAACGATCGCCCCTTCCGCCACAAGCCGCTCATAGGCATCGACGACGGTGGAGGTGGAGACCGAAAGCGTGGCGGCGAGTGCGCGCACCGACGGCAGCTTCGCCCCCGGCGTCAGCGCCCGCCCGGCAATCCGCTGTCGGATCGTCGCCATCACCATCTCTGCCTTGGTCGATGCCGCGCTTAAGTCCATTCTCTGATCCGTACTGGTTTGTGCGCCATAACAGTTTGAGAAAATTGTATCAGACTGTTGCTGGCAAGGCCATGGGGCGAGGCGCATAAGGCGGGTGTACTCGAATATGCGGCAAGCCTTTCTCTGACCCGACCCCGGATCGCTCGGCAGCCGATTTTTGACGATGGGCATGTGCGGCATCGCCGCATGACGACAATGATCGGCATTCCGGCCGACAGAGTGACTGGAGCATGAGATGGACCGCGGCATTTCTGGGTGGTTGAACGGCTTTATCGGGGTGCTGATCTTCTCCGGCTCGCTGCCGGCGACCCGTATGGCGGTGATCGGCTTCGATCCGCTGTTCCTGACGGTTGCCCGCGGCACGATCGCCGGTCTCCTGTCGCTCTGTATCCTGCTTCTGTTTCGCCAGAAACGGCCGTCCGCGAAGGATGCCGTGACCTTGGCCATGATTGCGCTTGGCGTGGTCGTCGGCTTTCCGCTGCTGACGGCGATCGCCCTGCAGCACATCACGTCGGCCCAGTCGATCGTCTATATCGGCCTGTTGCCGCTCGCGACCGCCATCTTCGGCGTCATGCGGGGCGGTGAGCGGCCCAGGCCCGCCTTCTGGATCTTCGCCGTCATCGGCGCAGGCCTCGTTACCGGCTACGCGTTCGTGCGCGGCGGAGGGGCCGATGGTGCGGAAGCGACCTTCCTCGGCCTGTCGCTCGGCGGCTGGCTGATGCTCGGCGCGGTCGTCGCCTGCGGCTATGGCTATGCCGAGGGCGCTGCATTGTCGAAGCGCCTTGGCGGCTGGCAGGTCATCTGCTGGGCGCTGGTCATCGCGCTGCCGGTCATGGCTGTTGCCGCATTCGCCCTGATGCCGCCGGATTTCGCCGGCGTCACCGCACCCGCCTATGCAGGCCTTGCCTATGTCTCGCTGTTCTCGATGCTGATCGGCTTCATCTTCTGGTATCGCGGCCTGTCGCAGGGCGGCACCGCCTCCGTCGGCCAGCTGCAGCTGTTGCAACCCTTCTTCGGCCTGGCGCTTGCAGCGCTGCTGCTGGGCGAGGCGGTAACGCCCGCCATGTTCGCCGTCACCCTCGGCGTCATTCTCTGCGTCGCGGCGGCGCGGAAGTTTTCGCGGTAGAAAAGGGTGGAAACAAGTGGGCGGCCAGCGTGATCTCGCGGCAATGACGTGACGTCAATCTATCATCCGACCCCGTTCTAAAGATAACGGCAGTCGCGCCCGGCCGCCTTTTGGCAGACTGGGCACGATCCGTCCATAGCCTGTCTTGACCTTTGCTCTTGCGGGGCTCTCACGCAGTCGCCACCGGCTTCGCATTCGCCACGCCGGCAAGCCATTGCGGCAGCGTGATCTTGCCGATCAGCGCATCGCCCACCGGCACCAGTGACGTTGTTGTAACCGGTGCGCCGAAGTAGTCGAGCGAAGCATCGGCGGTGACCGGCCGGGTGTCGCCCTTGCCGTTAAGATAGGTCCGCATCAGGCTTGCGAAGGAGGCGCGATCGGGACCGGCGAGATCGATCGTTGCATTGCGAGGCTCCGAAAATGCGACCTCGACCAAGGCCGCCGCCACGTCGTCCGCTGCGATCGGTTGGAAATCGATGTCCGGGACCGTGACCGCGCCATCGCGCGTATAGCCGTCGGCAAGGCTCTCCATGAATTCATGGAACTGCGTCGCCCTGATGATCGTGTAATCCTGGCCGGAGGCGATGATCGCTTCCTCCTGCGCCTGCTTTCCGCTCAGGTAAGGGTTGCGGGTGAGACCGTCCGTGCCGACGATCGACAGCACGACGTGATGGCGCACGCCCGCAACCTTCTCTGCATCCGTCAGATTGCGGCTCGACGTGCCGAAGAAATCGCGGATGATGTGTTCGTCGAAGGAGACCATGTTGGAAACATCGATCACCGTGTCGGCGCCTTCGAGCGCAAGCGACAGCCCTTCTCCCGTATAGGCGTTGATGCCTTTGCGCGAGCTTGCGGCAACGGCCTCATGGCCAGCCTCGCGAATGAGGGCGACGACCTTGGAGCCGATCAGGCCGGTGCCGCCGATGACGACGAATTTTCTGGGGATGCCAATAGTCATGTCGACTTCTCCTTGTGTTATCGGGCGCGATTGCCCGCTCTGCGTTCGTTGATCTGCAGGAATGCGCAGCCGCGTGCGGCAATGCCGCCGTCGTCTTCTGCGCCAACCTGCGCCGAAAGATCGGCGATCGTCACTTTGGCCAACTCGGCACGATAGGCCTTTTCGGCCTTCAGCATCGCCGCATTGATCTGGCACGGTTTCGAAAAATACCGGCCGGGCAGGGGATTGGGGCCGCGCTGACGGATTTCGGCGCAGCGGAAGGCGGGCGCCGGCCCTTCGACGGCCAGCACGATATCGAGCAGGCTGATCTCGCCTGCTGCCTTCGCCAGCCGGTAACCGCCCTTCGGCCCCGGCACCGTCTTCAGCAGTCCAGCGCCCGAAAGCGCCTGAAGATGCTTTAGGAGATAGCTCGGCGAGACGCCGTGCAGTTCGGCAAGCGCTGCCGCCGAAAGCACGCCGTTTTCCGACAGGCCTGTCAGAAAGGTCATGCAGTGAATGGCCTGCTCCACACCGTCGCTCAGTTTCATTACCGCTCTCCTTATCGTGGATAAAGAATATCCACGATAAGGAGAGCGGTCAATTTCGCTTTGGTGAACGATGCGTTCGCTTGTTGCGCCCGATCGCTTATGGCCGGCGGCGGCAAAACGAAAACGGGCCGGATTGCTCCGGCCCGTCGATATTCGGTATTGAGGCGTCAGTCGATCGGACGATCAGACAGCGCCCTGGGTCTCGACATAGAGTGCGTAGACCGAGTGGCTGGACGCCATGTAGAGGCGGTTCTTCTTGGCGCCGCCGAAGACGACGTTCGGGCAACGCTCCGGCAGCTTGATGAAGCCGATTGCCTTGCCTTCCTTGTTGAAGATCTTCACGCCGTTCAGATCTTCCGGCTTGGCGCCGGCAGCACCCGACGAGCCCCAGCCGCACCACAGGTTGCCGTCGACATCGACCTTGAAGCCGTCGAGGCCTCCATTGTCGTCGGCGGTGATCAGCGCCTTCTTGTTGGAAACGGTCGCGCCGTCCTTGGCAACGTCATAGGACCAGACGATGCGGTAGGGCTGTGCACGGCCTTCGACGACATAGAGCTTCGTCTCGTCTTCCGAGAATGCGATGCCGTTCGGTCCCTTCAGCTCGTCGGTGATCAGCGACAGCTCGCCTTCGGCCGAAATGCGATAGACCGAATGCGGCAGCTCGGCTTCCGCCTTTTCGCCTTCCCACATGCCGCCGATGCCGAACGGCGGATCGGTGAACCACAAAGAACCGTCCGACTTGCAGACGATGTCGTTCGGCGAGTTGAGCTTCTTGCCCTTGTAATTGTCGGCGAGAACCGTGATCGAACCGTCATGCTCGGTGCGGGTGACGCGGCGCGTCAGGTGTTCGCAGGCGATCAGGCGGCCCTGAAGGTCGCGGCAATGGCCGTTGGCATAGTTCGAGTTGGCGTCGAAGACGCTCCAGGTTTCGTTGGTCTCGTCATACTTCATCACGCGGTTGTTCGGGATGTCGCTGACCAGCAGATACTTGCCGTCGCCGAAATAGACCGGGCCTTCCAGCCAGCGTGCGCCGGTGGCGACCTGTTCCAGCGAGGCGCTGGCAACGCGATACTTGGCAAAGCTCGGGTCGAGGACCTGGATCGCCGGGTCCGGATAGATCGGCGAGGGGGTGAAGCCGATGGCCTGTGCGGAGGCGATCTTGGTGGTGACGGCAGTGGCTGCAGCGGCAGCCGAAAGCGTCAGGATGTTACGGCGGTTGAAGTTCACGGATTACGCCCTTCGATAAAGGAATTCTGGTTTCATGGGTCCGCATCATGCAGCGCTTCCGAGCCGGGCTCATGGCTCGGGCTATGCCTACCGGCATTTCCTTGTGCGCTGCAACAAACCGAGCCGTTTCTTAGGGAGGGATGGTTACGCGCTTATGAAAATAATGTCCGAAACATGGCAGGCGCTCGCGGTTCGTCCAAAAATATAGTGCAATGCAGCAAGTGTAAGATTTTTTTCACGAAAATGGGCCTAGGGTTCGCGCCAAGGATTTTGCGGCCTGTCCCGGTCGCCGCGTGCATGATGCGCGTCGTTTCGCCAGACAATTCCTGAATTTCCCAAAAATGTCCCGCCATGTGCCCGGCTTTCAGTTTATCTGAGAAGGTCTACCATGCTGAAAAATTTAAAGATTAAGACGAAATTCCTGATGGCGATTGCCATCCTCGGCATCATTTCGCTCGCCGGCCTGCTGTTCGTCACGCAGCGGTTCAGCGCCGCCAACGAGTCCTACTACAGCTTCCTTCAGAACGAGAGCAACGCGGCGACCTTCGGTCCGCGCGGCGCCGCCGGCATGTGGACCGCAACGACGTGGCTCAGCCGCGCTCTCGCGCAGGACCCGACCTCGGAAACCTTCAAGGATCTCTCGGGCCGTTTCGCCAAGGAAATCACCGGCGCCCGCGCCCGCCTCGAGCAGATCCCGGCCATCGTGCCGAGCCGCAAGGCTGCTATCGACGAACTCGTCGCCGGCGCCGATCAGCTGAAGTCGATCGGTGACCAGTTGCTGCAGGCGCATGCCGCCGGCAACGCTGCGCAGGTCAGCACGCTCGAAGCCCAGCTCGACAAGGCGATCGTCGACCTGTCGCCGAAATTCGGCGCCAACAACGGCGCCATGGCCGAGATCATCAAGAACGGTTCGGATCGCCTGTCCGCCGAAGTCTCCTCGACCATCCAGTTCGCCATCGTCGGCATGCTGATCGGCATCGCGGTCGCGATCGTTCTGGCCCTGACGATCGCCCAGAAGGGTATCACCGCGCCGATGGCCCGCCTGCGTGAGCGCATGGCGTCGCTGGCAGCGGGCGAGACCGCGTCGGAAATCGTCGGTCTCGACCGCAAGGACGAAATCGGCCAGATGGCCGACGCCGTCGAAGTCTTCCGTCACAACGCGCTGGAGCGTACCCGTCTCGAGCAGGAGGCCGATGATCATCGCAGCCTGTCGGAACACGAGCGTATCGAGCGCGAGGCCGCCAAGACCCGCGAAGCCGCCGACGTCAAGTTCGCCGTCGACAATCTGGCGCAGGCCCTGAGCCAGCTGTCGGACGGCAATGTCTCCTACCGCATCGAGCAGCCGTTCACCGCCTCGCTCGACGGCGTCCGTGGCGACTTCAATGCTTCGGCTTCCAAGCTTCAGGCAGCTCTCGAGCAGGTTGCCCAGAACGCCCGCAGCATCGAGGCGGGCTCCGCCGAGATCAAGTCGGCCGCCGACGATCTGGCCAAGCGCACCGAACAGCAGGCCGCCTCGGTGGAAGAAACCGCGGCAGCGCTGGAAGAGATCACCACGACCGTCAAGGATGCGGCCCGCCGCGCCCAGGAAGCCGGTTCGCTGGTTGCCCGCACCCGCCAGGGTGCCGAAAAGTCGGGTGAAGTCGTCGCCAATGCCGTGAAGGCCATGGAGGAGATCGAGAGATCTTCCGGCGAGATCGGCAACATCATCGGCGTCATCGATGACATCGCCTTCCAGACCAACCTTCTCGCACTCAACGCCGGCGTTGAAGCCGCGCGTGCTGGTGAAGCCGGCAAGGGCTTTGCCGTCGTTGCCCAGGAAGTTCGTGAACTGGCCCAGCGTTCCGCAAACGCCGCCAAGGAGATCAAGACCCTGATCACCGCCTCGAACCACCAGGTCCAGAACGGTGTTCACCTCGTCGGCGAAACCGGCAAGGCGCTGCAGACGATCGTCACGGAAGTCCAGGAAATCAACCGCAACGTCAACGCGATCGTTGAATCGGCACAGGAACAGTCTTCGGGCCTGCAGCAGATCAACACCGCCGTCAATGCGATGGATCAGGACACCCAGAAGAATGCCGCCATGGTGGAAGAGCAGACCGCTGCAAGCCACGGCCTGGCCCGCGATGCCGCAGCGCTGAACGCGCTTCTTGCCCAGTTCAAGCTGTCGGTTCAGGCGCATAACAGTGCCGTACGTGCGGCCCGTGGCCACGAGGCGCCTGCCGCTTCGCCGGCCCGTGCGCTCAGCCGCAAGCTGGCCGGCGCATTCAACGGCAACGCTGCGGTCAAGGCCGAAAGCTGGGAAGAGTTCTGAGCCTTCCCTTCGAGGGTGGAAGCAACCAAAGGCCCTGCTACGAAATGACAGCCGCGGAAGCTTTCGAGCTTCCGCGGTTTTTTCGTACCAGGAATTATGAGGGTACATCAGTTTGCATAATTTTGCGCCGCATTGATCGCGATCAAGGTCGCGGCCATGCGTCAGGTGCAAGGCTGTAGAGCGATGCCAGCGTTGGTAAAACACCCCGCAAAGGCGTATTTACAAGGCAACGCTAAAGCACGAACCGAAAGAAGAAACCCATGTTTGACACCGTACGCAAGTTCGCCCGCGCGCTGCGGGTCCCCACGGCCCAGGATCGCGAAATGGCCTATCTCAACGAAGCCCGCGACCGCATCGATCTCGAGCACCGCATGCGCCAGGTGGACCGCGGCATGTTCCGCAAGTCGTCGTTCTGAACCGAACCGAATATCCGGGCGCCCACCGCTGGTGCGGGCGCCTGTCGGCAGTGCGGTATGCGTCCGTTTCTGCCGCGGTCTTCGTGACCGGCCCAATTCCGCCATCATTTTCCGGCTTTCGCTTTCATCGCTTGTGATATGAAAGAGCAGTCGATGCGCTGGACACTCCGGCAGCTTTTCCGGCATTGCTTTCGAAATCCTTTGGGCGGATAGACCACAGATGCCGTTTCGTCGTCGCAAACCATTGTCGTTTGGCCAGAAGCTTGCTGGCCTTGTCATCCCCCGCCGAGGCTGGGCGGTCGGTCTGCGCCGCACGCTCGGCTATTACCGGCTGAAGGTGATGCGCATCGGCGGTTCGCCGCACGCAGTCGCCGCCGGTATCGCGGTCGGGGTCCTGAGTGCCTGGACGCCCTTTCTCGGCCTGCATATCCTGCTGGCGCTGCCGGTCGCGTGGCTTGTCGGCGGCAGCGTCGTTGCGGCAGCACTTGGCACTGCCTTCGCCAATCCGCTCACCTTGCCCTTCATCTGGTCGCTGACCTGGGAAGTCGGTCATTTCGTTACCGGTGCGGAACCGTCGGCGAAACCGGTCGATCTCGAAGCGCTGTTTTCCCACCTCGACGTGACCCAGCTTTGGCGCCCGGTGCTCGAGCCGATGCTGATCGGTTCGCTGCCGCTCGGCCTCCTCTGCGCTGCCGTCTTCTATGCCGCGACCTATTTTGCTGTCCGTTCCTTCCGCAATCGGCGGCTGGGCCGCTTGACGGAGAGGGCGAGAGTGATCAAGTCAGTCGAAACCGGTTCGGCACTCTAAGACGGCAGGCTAGACTATGATCATCGGCATGGGCAGCGACCTCATCGACATCAGGCGCGTGGAAAAATCCATCGAGCGCTTCGGCGAACGGTTCACCCATCGCTGTTTCACCGATATCGAGCGGGCGAAATCCGACCGCCGCAAGAATCGGGCGGAATCCTACGCCAAGCGCTTCGCCGCCAAGGAAGCCTGTTCCAAGGCGCTCGGCACCGGGCTTGCCAACGGCGTATTCTGGAAGGACATGGGCGTCGTCAACCTGCCGGGCGGCAAGCCGACCATGGTCTTGACCGGGGGCGCTGGCGAGAGGCTCGCCGAGCTGATGCCCGCCGGCCATGAGGCTGTCATCCACGTCACCATTACCGATGAATACCCTTACGCGCAGGCCTTCGTCATCATAGAGGCGAGGCCGCTCGGCGCGCTGCTTACCCCTGCATAACCGGGTGGCATGAAGCAATCGTAATCTCCGGCCCATTGCCGACGGCTGGGTTAGAGTTTAGACAGTCAGCCACTCGCCGAGATAGAAAGAAGTGATACGTGTCCGATAAAGCTGAGACGAAGCAGCAGAATGCGCTCTGGGAAAACATCAAGGTCATCATTCAGGCCTTGCTTCTGGCAATGGTCATCCGCACCGTGCTGTTCCAGCCGTTCACCATTCCGTCCGGCTCGATGATGCCGACACTGCTCGTCGGCGACTACATCTTCGTCAACAAGTTCGCCTACGGCTATTCGAAATATTCGCTGCCCTTCTCGCCGGACCTGTTCGACGGTCGCGTCCTGCAGTTCAGCGAACCGGCGCGTGGCGACGTCATCGTATTCCGCCTGCCGCAGCAGCCGGAGATCGACTATATCAAGCGCCTCGTCGGCCTTCCGGGCGACCGCGTGCAGGTGCGCGAAGGCATTCTCTACATCAACGGCGCCGCAATTCCGAAGCAGGCCGACGGCAGCTTCACCTCCGACTACCGCCTCGATCCGGGCGCCAACGTGCCGATTTTCCGCGAGACCTTCGACAACGGCAAGACTTTCGACACGCTCGACCAGCTGCAGAATTCGCGCGGTGACAACACACCGGAATTCATCGTTCCCGAAGGCCATTACTTCTTCATGGGCGACAACCGCGACAACTCGCTGGACAGCCGCTTTGACGTCGGTTTCGTTCCGGCCGAAAACCTTGTCGGTCGCGCCAGCGTCATCTTCTTCTCGCTCGGCAACGACACGTCCTTCCGCGAAATCTGGAAGTGGCCGTCCAACATGCGCTGGGATCGTCTGTTCAAGGGCGTCAACTGATGAAGAACAAGTCTTTGTCGGTTGACGACTGGAGCCAGCTGGAAACGGCGATCGGCCACGTCTTCACCGACAAGCAATGGCTCGACCGGGCGCTGACCCATGCCAGCACCGGTACCGCCAAGAATGCCAATTACGAGCGGCTTGAGTTTTTGGGCGACCGCGTGCTCGGCCTGTGCGTCGCCGAACTCCTGTTCACCACCTTCCGCACGGCGGAGGAGGGCGAACTTTCGGTGCGCCTCAACCAGCTTGTCAGCGCCGATAGCTGTGCGACCGTTGCCGACGAGCTGGAGTTGCACCGTTTCATCCGCACCGGCGCCGATGTGAAGAAGCTCACCGGCAAGCGCATGCTCAATGTCCGCGCCGACGTGGTGGAAAGCCTGATCGCGGCGCTCTATCTCGATGGTGGGCTTGAGGTGGCGCGCGCCTTCATTCTCCGCTATTGGAAGGATCGTGCCAGCCAGCCGAATGCGGCACGGCGCGATGCCAAGACCGAATTGCAGGAATGGGCGCATGCCAAGTTCGGCCTGACGCCCTCTTACAAGGTAGACGACCGTTCGGGACCTGATCATGATCCGCGCTTCACGGTGACGGTGGAGATCAAGGGAACGAAGCCTGAAACCGGCACCGAGCGCTCGAAACGGGCAGCCGAACAGGTTGCCGCAACCCGTATCCTCGAACGCGAGGGCATCTGGCCGAAGAGCCAGGATTGATTGGACCGATATGACTGAAGACCACAACATTGCCGGTGACGAGAACGAAGCCGCAGCAGGCCCGACCCATTCCGGCTTCGTCGCCCTGATCGGCGCCACCAATGCCGGCAAGTCGACGCTGGTCAACCGGCTGGTCGGCGCCAAGGTCTCGATCGTCAGCCACAAGGTTCAGACGACCCGCGCCATCGTGCGCGGCATCGCCATCCACGACAACGCCCAGATCGTCTTCATGGACACGCCCGGCATCTTCAAGCCGCGCCGCCGTCTTGACCGCGCCATGGTGACCTCTGCCTGGGGCGGCGCCAAGGATGCCGACATGATCGCGCTTCTGATCGACAGCGAGCGCGGCATTCGCGGCGATGCGGAAACGATCCTCGAAGGTCTCAAGGATGTTCATCAGCCGAAGATCCTGCTCCTGAACAAGATCGACCAGGTCAAGCGCGAGGATCTTCTCGCACTCGCCGCCGCCGCCAACGAGAAGGTCGATTTCGAACGCACCTTCATGATCTCGGCGACCAACGGTTCCGGTTGCGACGACCTGATGGATTACTTCGCCAAGACCCTGCCGGAAGGCCCCTGGTACTATCCGGAAGACCAGATCTCCGATCTGCCGATGCGCCAGCTCGCAGCCGAGATCACTCGCGAAAAGCTGTTCCTGCGCCTGCACCAGGAACTTCCCTATGCCTCTCACGTCGAGACGGAGAAATGGGAAGAGAAGAAGGACGGGTCGGTTCGTATCGAACAGGTCATCTATGTCGAGCGCGAGAGCCAGAAGAAGATCGCTCTCGGCAAGGGCGGCGAGGCGATCAAGGCCATCTCCACGGCGTCGCGCAAGGAAATCTCCGAGATCCTGGAGCAGCCTGTCCACCTCTTCCTGTTCGTCAAGGTTCGCGAGAACTGGGGCGACGATCCGGAGCGTTTCCGCGAGATGGGCCTGGATTTCCCCAGGGGCTGACGCTTGACTTTCCCGTTATGAGCGCAATTTGACGCCTTTGGAACGCGTCAAATGTGATATCTGCTTGCAAATATGTGCAACCTTGCGCGGTAGCCTTGACAGGGCGCAACTGTGCAACTTTGATCGGTTTTGCAACCAGACGAGTCATTTCGCCTGTAAATGACAAGCAAAGAGAGCGCCATAAAGGATGCAAGCTGCATGGGAACCAGCAAGTACTTCGGAAAAGACAAAGGCGTGGATATGAAGGACGCAGTCGGGTTCTTCAGCTGGGACTTGAACGAAAACAAGGTCTTCGCCGATCAGGTTTTCGCGCATTTCTACGGAATTCCGCATCGCGAACTTGAGGTCGGGGCGCCGATCGAGCAGGTCATCAAGCATGTCTCGGAGGACGACATGCCGAGGGTGGCAAGAGCATTGCACGAGACCATCGTCTCAGGCCAGCCCTGCCATCAGACCTACCGCATCGCCCATCCGACCGGGCGCATGATGATCGTCACGGCACAGGGCCGATGCCTGCGCAATGCCGAAGGCATGCCGTCGATCTACACGGGGCTGGTTACGGCCGAAGAGGCCGGCTCCAAGACGACAACGTCCGAGGCCGATCCGTTGGCCTCGCATTGCATCGAGGCTTTGAAGCTTGCCAAGCGCCGCCGTCATGCGCTGGCCGAGCGTTACCTGACATCCGCACTGGGCGCGCTTGGACGCCGAGCGGACAACTGATCGTCTCGGTCAGGCCGGCGAGGGGCGTTGCGCTGCCTCGCCGGCATAACCTCAATTCTGGCGGGCCATCAGCGCCTTGACTTCCTCGAAGCGGCGGCGGTTTTCAGGCTCCTGTTCGCCTGGGCCGTAGCAGGTCTTGGAAATGCAGAAACGCACGAGACTGTGCGGCGGCGCGGCCTTGTCGAACTCGCATTCGATCTCGTTATTGAAATCCGTCGGCTTGGCGTCGTCGCGGGTCGAATAGGTCAGCCGTGCGCCCGGAGGATCAAGCTCCGGGAAGGACTGCACGATGCCGGTTTTCAGGGTCGAGACGAGCAGGAAGTTCTTGGCGACGGCAACGCAGGCCTGCTCCAGCTGCGGCGACTGGGCGAGAGCCGGCGGCGCGGCGGCAAAGCCGGCAAGCGCGGCGGAGAGGGCGGCGGCAGCGATAACGGCGTGTCTCATGGGAACTCCCTTGGCATTGTGATTGTTTGGCGGGAGAATTCCGCCAGGGGGCGATTTGTTCCCGCAGAGATGACGGGTGATCGCAGTTTCCGAGCGGCCGTTGCGCGGACGCAAAAGCGATTCAATCTGAACGGCTTATGCGCTAGAACGGAATCATCGAGGCAAGGCGTTAATCCAGTAATGCAGTGGCAGGACGAAGCGATCATCATCGGTGTGAAGCGGCATGGCGAAACCAGCGTCATTGCCGAGCTGATGACCCGTGAGCGCGGCCGGCATCTGGGGCTTGTCCGCTCCGGCCGCTCGCGGTCCATGCAGCCGGTACTTCAGGCCGGCAACCGCGTGGAAGCGGTCTGGCGCGCAAGGCTGGACGAGCATCTGGGCGAGTTGAAGCTGGAGCCGGTCCGCCTTCGCGCGGCAAGGCTGATGGAGACGGCGACGGCTGTGTTCGGTGTTCAGGCCATGGGCGCGCTTCTGCGGCTTCTGCCCGAACGCGATCCGCATCCGCATCTTTTCGAGGCGCTCGACATCATCCTTGAGGCGATGGATGATCCGATGGATGCGGGTGAACTCTTCGTCCGTTTCGAGCTCGCGGTACTCAACGATCTCGGCTATGGGCTGGATCTCACCGAATGCGCGGCGACCGGTGTGCGCGAAAACCTCACTCACGTTTCGCCGAAGAGCGGCCGTGCCGTCTGCGGCGAGGCGGCGGCGCCTTATGCCGACCGCATGCTGGCCTTGCCTTCCTTCCTGCAGGAAGGGCCTTCTCCGTCGGCCGATCGCGAAAGCATGGCGGCGGCCTTCCGGCTGACGCAGTTCTTCCTGCATCGTCACGTCTATGAACCGCGCGGCATCACCGCCAACGACGCCCGCGAGGGCTTCGTGCAGGCCGCCCTGAAAGCCCTCACGCCGAAGGCGGACCGCCAGGCCGGCTGATCCTTACTCGGCCGGCAGTACCACCGGTCGGTCGACGGGTTTTTCCTGGATCGGCCAGTGCACGACGGCGGCAAACAGGCCGAGCGCCACGCCGAACCACCAGACGGCGTCATAGGAGCCGAGACGGTCATAGAGCACACCACCCATCCACACGCCCAGAAACGAGCCGATCTGGTGCGACAGGAACACAAGGCCGCCGAGCAGGCCGAGATGGCGCGTGCCGAACATGATGGCGACTAGGCCGTTGGTCGGGGGCACGGTGGAAAGCCACAGGAGCCCCATGACGAGAGCAAACAGGATCACCGACGTCGGAGACTGCGGCAGAAGCAGGAACGCCGTCACGGCAATCGAGCGGCCGATATAGATATAGGCGAGGAAATAGGGCTTCGAGTAACGCTGGGCGATCACGCCGGCCGCCAGCGAGCCGATGATGTTGAAGAAGCCGATCAGCGCCATGGCGATCACCGCGTAACGCGCATCGATGCCGATATCGCGCAGGTAGGCGGGAAAATGGGCTGTGATGAAGGCGACCTGAAAGCCGCAGACGAAGAAGCCGCTGGCGAGCAGAAGATAGCCCTTGTGCGCGAAAGCCTCCTTCAGCGCCTCGGCGGCAGTCTGCTGGTAGGTGGCCTGCCGCTGGCTGCCGGAGGAGGAGTTGCCGCGTAGCGGTATGGCAAGAACCGGGATGGCGAGCATCATCACCGCCATGATGACGAGACTGTCCGACCAGCCGTAATTGGAAATCAGCGCCTGGCTGAGCGGTGCAAACAGGAACATGCCGGCCGAACCCGCAGCCGTGCCGATGCCGAAGGCGAAGGACCGCTGCTCCGGCGTGACGTTGCGGGCAAAGGCCGACAGAATGGTGCCGAACGAACCGGCGCCGACCGCAAGCCCCACCATCACGCCGCCTGACAGATGCAGGATGCTTTCCGAATGTGCCGTAGACATAAGCGCAAGACCGGCCGCATAGAGCAGGCCGGAAAAGGCAAGAACCCGGCCGGTGCCGTATTTGTCGGCGATCGCGCCGAAGATCGGCTGGCCCAGCCCCCAGGCGAGGTTCTGGATCGCCATGGCAAGCCCGAATGTCGTGCGGTCCCAGCCGGTATCGGCGAGCATCGGCAACTGGAAGAAGCCCATGGCCGAACGCGGCCCGAAGGCCAGAAGCGCGACAAGCGCACCGGAGGCGATGATCAGCCAGGGCATCGAGGCACGGGCTTTGGCAGGCGCGGCTTGGGACATGGGGGTATCCTCTGAAACTAGGAGGATGTTCATACGCCCTTCGTCGCGCCGGGTGAAACGACTTTTATAGAAGTGACCCATCACCGCTGTTGATGATGGGGGAGCCTTACAGCGATCCCGGCGGCTGCACCGGCGGCCGTTTCTTGCCAAGCTTTGCCTCGCGCAGGATGGTGAACAGGCCGGCGCCGATGACGATGACGCAGCCGGCGATCATGTTCCAGCTCATCACCTCGCCGAAGATGAGCGTGCCGATCAGACATACGAGCACCGTCTGCCAGTAGAAGATCGGCTGCACCACGACGGCATCCAGCACGTCGAAGGCGCGGATTAGCAGGTAATGGCCGGTCATGCCGGTGATGCAGAGCGCGCCCATCCAGAACCAGTATTCCGGCGCGATGCTGGACCAGTAGAATGGTCCGATAAAGGTGATCGCCACGGCGCCGGCAACGCCGGTATAGAAGAAGCTCGTCTGCGACGTATCGGTGCGGCTGACCATGCGCGTCAGCACCGAATAGAAGGCGAACATCACCATGCAGAGGAGCGGGACGACGATGCTGCTGTCGAAGGTCGCATTCGTCGGGTCGATGATCAGGAGAATGCCGCAGAACCCGATTCCGATCGCCATCCAGCGGCGCCAGCCCACGGTCTCGCCCAGAAGCGGCACCGAAAGGCAGGCGACCACGAGAGGTGCTGCGGCAAAGATCGTATGCGTCTGCGCCAGCCCCACATAGGCGAAGGAATAGATTGAGATGCTGATCTGGAACACCAGCAACGCCCCGCGCAGGATCTGCAGCGCAAGCCGGGAACTCGTCGCCGTTTTCCGTATGCCGCCAGGGTTGCGCGATGCCAGTGCCATCACGAAGGCGGCGAAGAACCAGTAGCGGATCATCGCGACGAAGATCGGCGGATAGGCTTGGCCGAGATGTTTGGAAATGCCGTCCTGGATGGCAAAGATCGTCACGGCGCAAAGCGCGAAGATGATGCCCTGGTTGCGTGGTGTCATGGAGATTGGGACTTTCGAGGCGTTCCCGGCCGTCCTCACCCTCGGCCAGTCGTCTTGTATCGTGGTGATTGCAACGGTTTTGCCGCTTGCGCGTCAAGGTCTGGTACGTGCCGCCCGGTACGGTTTCAAGCGAAACCTGAGGGCGGCAGCCATTTTGTCATGCCCGCCGCTTGATCGCCCAGGCGTCGCGCTGGCCGGTGACGGTCGCTTCGTCGCCGAGCTTGATCGTGCCGGTGCCGCGCGGCACGGCATTCCAGCCGAACAGCGGGCCGGGCACACGCCGGTCGCCCGACATGCGGATACGGCCCATGGCCGACATCGGGCTCGACACATCGCGCGATCCGGTTGCCTGATCCTGCGTGGTCATGATGCAGCGGGCGCAGGGTTTTACGAAATCGAAGCGGATGCCGGAAATCTCTATCCCTTCCCAATTGTCCTCGGCCCAGGCCTCATCATGGTCGAGCACGATATTGGGGCGGAAGCGTTCCATGCCGATCGTGCCTTCGCCATGCTTTTCCATGTCGGCATTGAGCGCTGCAAGCGATCCGGTCGTAGTGACGAGAACCTGATAGCCGTCGGCAAAGGTGACGGGCGTATCCGGCCCCGCCCAGTCAGCGCTGGCGGTCCGCTCTGCCTTCTTGTCGAAGAACACCAGCTTCACCTCGCGGCCGAGCCAGCCGGAGAGGATCGCGTTGGCACCGTCGCCGGCAACCGCGGCACTCACCGGCGATTTCCACACGACGACATCCATGCGCTGTTCGGGCGAGGGGACAGCGACGAGGATCTCGCCCTTGCCATCCATGGCAAGGCGATAGCCGACATCCTTCGGCTCGACCTCAACCTGTGCCAGCGCCTGCAACTCGCGCTGGGTGATGAACTTGCCGTCGGGATCGACCACCATCATCTGCCGGTCGCCGGGAATGCCGGATGCGGTGATCAGCGCCTCGCTAAGCGCAATGCCGCGCCCGCTTTTCAACGGAAAGTAGTTCAGTTCTGCAACACGCATCGGATACCCCTCAAATCTCGTCCAGAAACATGTCCCGGATCGTCTTCAGCCGCTCATGCCGTTCGCTTGCAAGCGCGCGGCCGGCTTCCGTCTTGAACCCGTCGGCCAGCTTGAACAGCTTGACCTCGAAATGGTCGATCGCAAAATTCCTGTCGTCGAGCGGACGCTCCCTGGCCAGCGGATCGACCGGATCATAGAGGCCGGACGCCATGCGCCCGGCGATATAGAAACAGCGGGCAGCGCCCACCATGCCGATCGCATCCAGCCGGTCGGCATCCTGCAATATTTTCGCCTCCAGCGTTTCCGGCGCGATATTGGCGGAGAAGGAATGGGCGGTGATCGCATGGGAGACGGCCTTTATGGCCGCATCCTCCCAGCCCATGCCGGCCAGAATGGCGGATGCCTTTTCCGCCGCAAGCCGTGAGGCCTGTGCTCTCAGCGGCGAATTCTTCTCCACCGCAACGCAATCATGCAGCAGCACGGCGGCCGCCAGAACCGTGCCGTCACCGCCTTCGCTCGCATGGATGCGCATGGCGTTCTTGAACACGCGCAGGATATGGGCGATGTCGTGGCTGCCGTCATCGCTCTCCGTCGCATGTGGAATGAGGTGACCGGCAAGCGCCTCGTAAGGGGCAAAGGCGGTGGCGAGAGGCAGCGTCATGCGGGTTCCTCAGAATCGGCTTCGGGTTCGCCACCCTTCTTCACCAATATCCGCTGATAGAAAAGCCCGATCCCGATCAGCACCGCGCCAAGCCCGATGAAGGAGAGCGCCCGCAGAATGCCTTCGAGGTTCGCCATGTCGACGAGAAACACTTTCAGCACCGCAATCAGCACCAGCCCGGCGGATGCCAGACGCAGGCTCTTGGCATCGAGTTTCGAGCCGAGCGCCAGAAGTGCCACGCCGATCACCAGCCAGACGACAGAATAGGTGTAGGTCTCGCCCGGAATGAACCCCTTCCAGTCGGCAATGTTCGTGCCCTGCCAGAAGCGGCGCACCGAAAGCGTCGCCCACAGGAAGCCGAGCACGGCGCCGGCAACCGCCAGCATCGCCACATAGGGCACCGGCCGCCGGCCGCGCGCCAGATAGGCGATGAGTGCATAGGCAAACGCCGGGATAAGATAGCCGAGGAGCAGCAGGTTGACGAAGGGCCATGGCCCGGTGTCCTCGCCGGAGAAGAACGGGTTGAGTGCGAAGACATGCAGCGACAGTACGTTGACGGTGGCGATCACGCCGGCGATCATCGAGCCGAAGCGGAAGACCGGCGACGGGGATTTCAGATCGAGCGTCATCAGAACGCCCGAAAAGCCGATGGTAATCAGGGTATAGAGCGATTGCTCGCCGAGTGTCGGCGTTGCAGCGTACAATTGCCCGCCATTCATCGCATGGCGCACCAGAACTGCGATGGTGATCAGGGCCGAAAGCGAGGCGAGCGCCTGCATCACGTTGCGCACCCGCAGGTCGGCGGATTTTTGCAGCATCCATGCAGACGCGATCGCGAGCAGCGTCGGGATGCCGTAACCCGGCAGAAGCGCGTTGAGGAACGGCGTCGTACCGAGGCTGTTGACGCCGACCAGCGTCGGCTCCCAGGCGATGCGGCCGAAGACGATTGCCGTCGCTGCCGCCATCATCCACGGCAATGCCGGCCATGCGCGCAGGCGCTGCGCCATCAGATAGGCAAAGCCGATCAGCGAGACGAGGATTGTCGTCGCCATGCCGTTGGTCAGCGCATGCAGCGCCAGCACGAGACCGGCAAAGGAGCCGGCGACGGCGATATTCGCCGGCCAGTCGATATCCGCTTCGTTCCGCGTCTCACTGGAGCGGAACAGCCACTCTGCCGCGGCGAGCATCGCAAGCGCGATCGCAATCCCGTAAAGGCCATGCGCCCAGTCGCGGAAGAAATTGCCGAAGTTGAGGAAGGAGATGAAGCCGAGCGCCACCGGCATCGCCCCCATCAGGAAAGCCCATAGGATGGAGAATTCCCGTTCCTCGCGACGGAAGCGCCTGAGGAAGAAGACACCGAGCAGGGTGAAGATGGCGCCGAGCCCGAGGCTGACGGCGACCTCGTTGCCGGAAAGCGGCAGCGGTACGGGCGTTCCGTCCGGCCCTTCCGGGGCGATGTAATCGAGCAGCGACAGCGCGGTGACCAGAACGCCGAGCACGGCGCTTCCGGCGGCGAAAAGTGCTGGCCAGGCGGCATAGGCGCGGCCGGCACCGAATGCGGCAAGCGCTGCGATCACGGCTGCGAAGGCAAACAGTGGATCGACGCCGGAAATTTCGCCAGGCGCCGGCTGCGAAACGACGGTCGCAAGCGCGCCAAGCATGATGACGATCGAGAGCGACAGCGTGATCTTCAGCGGCGCCCGTCGCAGCAGGCCGCGCCAGCCGGCAAGGTTCCTGCCATAGCGCTGCCCCGGCCAGAGGAAGGCGGTACCCGCAATCATCGCCAGCATGGTGAGCGATGGCGGCAGCGGATCGAAATCGATGCCGAGCGCCGCATAGGCAAGCACCCAAAGCCCGGTGCCGATATTCGCCAGCATCGGCACGACGGTCCAGCGACGGATGCGCGAGGCGCTGGTCACCGCCGCGAATGTAACGGTGAGGAAGAGGAACAGCGCATTGGCGTTCGCCTCTTCCGTGGTGACGAGGATCGGTGTCACCAGCGAGCCGAGCAGGCCGAGACCGGCCAGCGCCTGCCCGTGCAGAAGTGACAGTGCCACGGTGAAAAGAGAAACGAGCGCCATCAGCGCAAAGGCGGTGCCGGGACCGATGAAGCCGTAGAAGGCGTATGCGGCGAACACAGCGCCAAGCAATGTCACGCTGCCGGCAGCCGTCAGCGCGCCCGGGATCATCGCATTGGCATAGAGGTCGGCGATCTTCGGCAGCGCCTTGCGCCGCACGATCTCGCCGGCGGCGATCAGCAAGAGACCGAAGACGGCGGCAAGCGTCAGTCGCGTGCCGGGGCCGAGCAACCCGGCCTCTATCGAATAGCGCACCAGGAATATGCCACCGAAGGCGAGCGCCACGCCACCCACCCAGACGGGCCAGCGTGCTCCGAGATAGCTTTCGAGATTCTCCCGCCTTGGGCGCGCCTTGGTCCTGGGGGGAGGGCTGGCCGCAGCTGGCATCGATGGCGTTTCGGAGTTCTGAGACGCGTCGGTCCCTTCAGCCTCATCGGCCACATCGGCGGCGGAGGCTGGTGCACCATCGGAAGATACGTCGTCGGCCTCTTCGATGCCGATGTCCTGTTCTGCCGCCGATCGGGCCTCTACCTGCCTGCGTGCAGGCGTCGGATCCAGCGCGCTTTCTGCCACCAGCTTGCGCAAGGTCTCAAGGTCTCGCTCCAATCCATCGACCCGTGCGAAAACCTTGCGGTTCTGCGAGACGAGATAGAAGACCAGGACGACCAGCAGAATATCGATCAGGTACACGCGTCACTCCCCCGAAACTGAGAGAGGGAATGTATAGGAACAACCGCTGGAGGAAAGACCCTCAAACGCATTGATATGAAATGAGAAAAGATAGCGGGCCTGAATTGAAAGGCGGAAGCGTCGGAAAAATATAAGGGGCCCGGCTCCCTCGTGAGCCGAACCCCTTATAGCCTTGCCATCGAACACCTTTGTCCCCGGTTCGTCTGCGCTTTCCTTCTGGGATAAGCTGCAGAGGTCCGCTCTCACCGGGGTATGCCGCATCCGGCGCTGATGGAAAGGGATCTGGTTTTTAAGCCGTCACGTCCTCCGGCTTCTTGTCGAAGGCGAGCTTGACCGATTTGGTCATGTCGCGGCTGACATCCCACCACTGCTTGCTGCCGATCCAGTACCGCAGGGTGATTTTGGCGCTGCCGCTGTCGAAGTCCGAAACGAAGGCGGCTGGTGCCGGTGATTTCAGCACCCGCTCATCCGACGCGGCGAGCCTCAGAAGCTCGGCCTCGGTCTTTGCTACATCCTCGTCGGTATTGATCGAAATGGTGATTTCGTGACGACGGGTGCCGAGCCGGCTGTAATTGGTGATCGGCACATTCCACAGGGTCGAATTCGGCGCCAACCGATAAACGCCTTCGGCGGTGCGCAGCTCGGTGGCGAACAGGCCGACATCGACGATCGTGCCAGTGACGCTTCCTGTCTCGATGGTCTCCCCGACCCGGAAGGGGCGCAGGACCAGCAGCATGATGCCGGCGGCGATATTCTGCAGCGTGCCCTGCAGCGCAAGGCCGACGGCCAGGCCGATCGCGCCGAGGGCCGCAAGGATCGAAGCCGTCTGCACGCCGAACTGTCCGAGCACCATGACGACGACGAGGATGAGCGCCGCATAACGGATGATGTTGGAGAAGAACTGCGACAGTGTCGCGTCGAAGCCGGAAATACGCGAAAGGCCGTTATAGACGGAGCGGCTGAGCACCCCTGCGACCATCCAGCCGACGACGAGAAGGATGATGGCGCCGATGACGGAGAAGGAATACTGCACGGCCAATGCCGTCAACTGCGCGAGAGCCGTTCGCGTTGCGACGACAAAATCCGATGCCTGATCCATACCTGATCCGTTCGTTTACGATGCCCCCTAATTGGCGCAGGCGTCAGACAGGTCAAGGCGGAATCCGCAGATTTTTTCTATTTCTCTAGAGAAATGCGAGCTTTCGGCTTCAGCCGGAAAATGACGGAACAACATCGAGCGAGAAGGATGCAGTGCCATCCGTTTCAGCCCCGCGACCGATGGATTTCACCGCCGCGATCAGGCGCCCTTGGCGTTTGAGCAGCCGGTCGCCGATCTCGATCAGCCGCGTATTCGGCGTCGCATGCGGCGCGGCCTTGCGCAGCCTTTGAGCAAGCTGATGATCGTCTTCTTCCGGGCGAAGCGCGAGAATGGCAATCGCCGCGGCCGCCGGAGAGCGCGACACGCCCATCCAGCAATGCACGATCAGCGGTGCCGACTGGTCCCAGTTGCGAACGAAGTCTATCAGCTGGCGCACATGCGCCTCGCTCGGCGCGATCAGCCCGCCGGTGCCGGCAAAGCCGATGTCGTTCATCGCCAATTTCAGGTGCCGCTCGGCGCGGATCACGCCCGGCCGGTGAAAATCCTGCTTCTCGGCGATCAGGCTGACCATTTCGCTGGCGCCATTCTTCACCGCAGTCTCGGCGATCTTCGCAAGCGGGCAGACGATGATGCGGCTCATGATGCGGCAACCTTTGCACGCTCGGCTTCGATCGCCTCGAAACGGGCGATGAACAGTCGCTGCGCCTCGATGGCGGCGACCGGTTCGATCGGCAGCATTTCGCGGGTAATGCCGCGTGGCTGGCCGAATATTTTGCGAGCTTCCGCTGCGGTAAAGCCGGCAAGCTCGGTCGCCTCGAAATAGGCGGCGATGGTATCGGCCTTCTTGATCAGGGTTTTCAGTTCCTTGGAAGCATGCGGCGGCAGGCCGAACCGCAGGTGCACCGCCGCTTCAAGCCGCGCCTCGACCGTCTTGTAGCCGCCGCCGACGACCGCCTTGAACGGAGAGATCATGTCGCCGATCACATATTCGGGCGCATCATGCAGTAGCGTCATCTGCAGCGCATCCGGGGCAGCGGCGGAGCCATTGCAGCGGCGAAAGATCTCTTCCACGACGAGGCAGTGCTGTGCGACGGAAAACGCATGGTCGCCGCGTGTCTGGCCGTTCCAGCGGGCGACGCGGGCAAGCCCGTGGGCGATATCGGCAATCTCGACATCGAGCGGCGAAGGATCGAGCAGATCAAGCCTGCGGCCCGACAGCATGCGTTGCCATGCGCGGCTACCAGTGGAAAGGCTCACGCGTCCGCCCCTTCGCTTTCCGCCGGAAAGGAAAGGCCGGTCCAGCCGGGCAGTTCCATGGTAACGACAGTCTCGCCCGCCATCAGCGGCGTGCCGGCAGCCATTGCATCACCGACCCGGTCTATGCGTACGATCGCGAGCGCCGATGTGCCGGAAACCGACCCGAGCGTGCCGACCGGCTTGCCGTTGGCGGTGATCTCCGTGCCGGCTGCGGGCAGAGCGGTTTCCCCTTTCACCTGCACGACGCGACGCCTTGCGGTACCGCGATGCTGCATGCGCGAGACGACTTCCTGCCCCACATAGCAGCCCTTGCGGAACGAAAGCCCGCCATTCTTGTCGAGCAGAACATCATGCGGAAACGCATCCTGAAGCGCGTAATCGTCGCCGGATGTTGCAATGCCTGCCGCAATCCGCAGCGCGTGATAGGCCTCGGCCGCGCCATCGGCATGGTGGCCCGGCCTGCGCGATACGGCGACACCCGCCTTGGCGAAGGCGCCATCGCTGACGGCGCCCCGGTCGATCTCGTCACCCCAGAATACCGAAACGCCGTCTTCCGGCAGCGCGGAAAGCACCACGGCCGCGCGCAGCTTGTACATCATCAGCCGTTTCAGCAGCGCATCGCGCTGGCCTTCTTCCGTCTCGATGACAAAACCGTCCGCGTCTTTCCAGATCAGGAAGTCGAATAGGATCTTGCCCTGCGGCGTCAGCAGCGCACCGGCACGCGCCTCGTTATCGGCGAGGCCCTCGACATCCGTGGTGATCAGCGAATGCAGGAAATCACGCGCATCCGCGCCCGCTATGCGGAGCAGGCGCCGTGTCGGCAGAAAGGCTTGTGTCATGAAACCAGAATCCCTCTTCTTCGACCGAGATAAGTCTTCGCGAAGAGCGGGGCAAGCCGCAAGGCCTGCGCCCGTGTGGATGATCGCGATCCGGTCAGTCCGTGTAGCCGCGCCGCCAGAAGGTGATGGCGCTCATCCGGCTGCGGTCGAGGCCATGCGCCTTGAGCCTTGCGCGGATCGACTGCGCCTCGCTCTTTTCGCAGGCAGCCCAGACGAATGTGTCGGGACCGAGCGCATCGAGCCGATCCGCGATCGCCTTTTCCAGCAGTCCGGCCTTGCTGGCTTCTGCGCCGTTGCGATGCAGCCATTCGATGGAAAAATCCTTGGAGGCGCAGCCGACGGCCTGTTCTTCCGCCGCATCCGCCACCTCGATGATCGCATGGACCCTCATCTCGGGCGTTGCAAGCTCGATCATCCGTAGGATCGCCGGCAGGGCCGTCTCGTCACCGGCCAGAACAAGATCCTTGCCTTCCGGCATGCCGCCGGCGCCGGGGCCGAGCAGGCCGGCACGGTCACCCGGCTTGGCGCTGACGGAGAATTCCGCGCCCGGCATGCGCTTGCCGCAATCGTCATGCAGCACGAAGTCGATCGCCATTTCGTTGCGATCGAGATCGAGACTGCGGATCGTGTAATAGCGCACCGCAATCTCGTCTTCGCCGGTCGGCCAGCCGATGCGGCCATCGGAAAGCGTCGTCGGCCAGACCGGATCACGATCCTTCGGCGGCATCAGCAGGCGCACATGCAGCCCGTCCGCCGTGTCGAAACGCGCCGCATCAGGGCAGGAGACGATCAGCCGGCGCATGCGCGGAGTGACGTTTTCGGCCGAGACGATGGTGATTTCGCTCAGGTCCGCAAGCTTTGCCGGCTTCGGCTGGTCGGCCCAGTCGAGCGTCAGCGGATCGTCGCCGGCAAACATGAACAGATGCTCGGCAATGATCGTCCGCGTCAGCGACAGCATGTCGGGTGAGGGGCAGGCGAGCCGGATATCGAGCTGCTCGCTGACCTTGGAAATATAGGCCTCGCCGATCTCGCTCGACAGCGTCACGTGGTCGCCGTCACGATGGACTTCCGCATGGTCGATGAAATGCTCGCAGATTTCCGCCAGCATGTCGTCGGCATCGACAGGAATGGCGGTGCCGGTGAGGTTGAACTCGCGGTGCGGAAAGTTTGCGGCATTCATGATCGTTTCTCCATCCTGGCGAGGAGCCATAGTAGATAAGGGCCGCCGATCAAAGCGGCAAATACGCCGACCGGCACCTGATAGGGGTAGATGACGACGCGCGACAGCCAGTCGGCGAAGATCAGCATGGCAGCGCCGATCATCATCGCGGCGAGCAGCTGCTGGCGCGCGCCGGTAAAGCCGATCAGCCGCGAAAGATGCGGCGCGACGAGGCCGGCAAGACTGAGCGGGCCGACGAGGAAGGAGGCGACCGCCGTCATCAACGCAGCAAGAATAGCCAGCGCCAGCCGCGAGGAAATCAACCCGATGCCGAGCGCCTTCGACACGACGCCGCCGAGCGGCAGAACCGTCAGCCAGCGGCTCATGAAGAACAGCGGCGCGGTGAAGGCGGCGAGCGCTGCAAGCGATACGGCCGCCTCGAACACGCCGGCGCGGTTGGTCGACCCCGCCATCCACATCAAGAGGATGAAGGAGTTCATGCTGCCCTGCGACAGCACGATCGTGACGATTGCCATCGAAATGGCACTCATCGCGATGCCGGAGAGAAGCAGACGTTCGGCGGAAAGCTCGCGGCTGGCGGCGATCGCGATCATGATGACGAAGACGACGAGCGCGCCTGCTGCCATGCCGACGAGCATGAAGACCGGCGAGACGAAGCCGAAGAGATAGAGCGTTGCCGCAAGCCCCGCCCCGCCGCCGGCCGAAACGCCGAGCACTTCCGGGCTGGCGATCGGGTTGCCCGTCACCCGCTGCATGATGAAGCCGGATGCGCCGAGCAGCGCGCCGGCCCCGCCGGCAGCGAGAATGCGCGGCAGGCGGAAGGGCAGGAGTTCGCCAAGCTGCGCACCGAGCGAGACCGCCATGCCATAGGGCGAGGGGCCGATCGTCAGCGTCGCAAGGATGAGAGCCACGATCATCACGGCCATGCCGATCACCCAGGCATTCGGCCGGGCAAGCCGCCGCTCGCTCGGCGCCGCATCGGCGGTGACCGGCGACATGGCGTGCAGACGCGGCAGAAGCAGGAGCAGCACGGGCCCGCCCATCAGCGCGGTCGCGGCACCGGCGGGGGCCAGATCGTTGAAGCCGGGGCCGAGCAACTGGCTGAGCCCGTCGGTGAGGAACAGCACGACCGCCCCGGCAAGCGGCGCGGCGATCAGCACCTGGCCCGTGGTCCGCGCGCCGCAAAGCCTGGCGATGGCCGGTGCTGCAAGCCCGAGAAAGCCGATGACGCCGACCGTCGCCGTCACCGAGGCGGCCAGCCAGACGGCAAGCGAAAGCACCGCAAGGCGGATCGCCATGATCGACATGCCGAGGCTTTTGGCGCTTGCATCGTCGAGCGCCAGGACATTGAGCGGTCGGACCAGCACCAGTGCGGCGATCGCGCCGATTACCAGTCTGGGCAGAAGCGAGATCACGCCCTGCCAGTCCTGCTGGCTGAGCGCGCCCGAGCCCCAGATGCTGACCGACATCGCATACTCGCCGCGCGCGAGAATGAGGGTGATGGTGATGGAGGCGACGATCATGCTGACGATCAGGCCGGAGACGGCGACGGTCACCGGATCGAATGCCTGCCGCCAGGAGAGCGCCAGCACCAGCGCCACTGCCAGAAGTCCGCCACCGAAGGCGACGGCATCGCGCGACAGCCCGGCAAGCATCGGCGAGAACATCAAACCGGCGACGATCGCAAGCTGCGCGCCGGCGGCAATGCCGAGCGTCGAAGCGTCGGCGATCGGGTTGCGCAGGACCCGCTGCAGCAGTGCGCCTGCAAGCCCGAGCCCGGCGCCGCAGATGAGCGCGATCGATGCGCGCGGCAAAAGGCTGTGCCACAGCAGGATGTCGCCAAGCTTCGCCGCCGTCGCCGGATCTCCCGGCACGGTCGGGCGCGTCAGCACAAGCAGCGTGAGCATCACCACGCAGGCGATCACCGCGCCGAAGATCGACAGGATAGGGCGGCCGCTGGCAGTCGTGGAGGGTGAAAGGCTAGCCGTTGCGGACATGGCCGAGTCCTTTAGCAAGTTCCTCGGCAAAGCGCCGCGCCGCCGGTAACGCGCCATAGGGATTGACCGAACCAATGGTGACGACGCGGCGTGATCGCACCGCGGGTAAGGCGTTCCAGAATGCGCCGCGTTCGAGCGCCGTGATCGCATCGAGCGGATGCGGCGGGATGAGCACGATGATGGCATCGGGCATGGAGGCGATCGTCTCGATGCCGATCGGCGCCGTGGCGGAATAGGCGGTGGCAGACGTCCAGGCATTCTCGATGCCGAGCCGCGTCAGAACCGAGCCGAACATGCTGTCTGCGCCGAACACGCGGTAGTGTCGCGCATCGCCGAGATTGGCGAGCAGAACCGGTCGCCCGTCGCCTGACGAAAGCGCCTGCCGCAACACATCGAGCCGACCATTGACCTCGGCGACATAGGCCGATGCGTGTTCTGCGCCGAGCCTGTCGCCGATCGAAACGGTCGCCCGCTCGGCCATTACGTAAGGATCCTCGCCGGGCACGTAGATGCCTAAATTGTGGGTTGGCGCGATACCGGACAAAAGCGGATCGGCCCAGCCGTAGTAATTGGAGTTGAAGATCATGTCCGGCTTGGCGAAGGACATGGTTTCGAGATTGGGAAGCCCGCGCAGTCCGATATCGGCGACATCTTCCGGCAGTTCCGGCTCGACGGCGACCTCGCGGAATTGCCTGAGTTCCGGCCCTGCCACGACATGGGCGCCGAGCGCCAGCAACGTCTCCAGATGCGCCCAGTCGAGCGTTGCTGCACGCGGACCGGTGGGGGAGTGAGCGGAGGAGCCCGTCGCGGATCCGGGGGGAGAGACACCTTGTGCGGCAGCCATACCCGATGTGGCCGCGACGGCCGAGAGCGAAGCCGCTCCGAGCATCAGCGCTCGTCTGGACAATCCGGCATGGAAGAGCGGAACGGCGGAATGCAAAATCGATCTCCGGGAACAAAAAGAAAGGCCCTTGCGGGCCTTCCTTATAAGCTTGAGTTTGGTTGTCAACTTACCGTTTCGGGTGAGGGGATTACCAGACCTTGCTAAGTTTGAAGCCAACGGTACGTGCGTCGCCGTAGCCGCAGAAATAGGCCGTGTTGCAGGCTGCCACATATTCCTTGTCGAACAGGTTGGTCACGTTAAGCGAGGCCTTCCAGTCGTTCTTCTCGTAGCGTATGCCTGCGTCGAATACGGTCGCATCACCAACCCGCAGCTGGTTTTCATCGTCGGCCCAGGACTTGCCACGATACCTGACGCCTGCACCGAGACCGAGTCCTTCGAGCGCGCCCTCGGTCACCGTATAGTCGAGCCACAGGGCTGCCTGCGAATTCGGTACCGTTGCCGGATCGTTGCCTGTCAAGGCCGGGTTCAGCGCATTGTCGGTGAATTCCAGATCTGTATAAGAAGCCGAAGCTATCACTTTCCAGTTCTGGTTCACGTTGAACTTGCCTTCAAGTTCCACGCCGCGGGAGCGAACCTCGCCGAGCTGTCGGCTGGAGGTGTTGCCTGGCGTCGAAACTGTGTAGTTCTGCTTGTCTATCTGGAAAGCGGAGGCCGTCAGAACGCCGTCCATCCAGGTCGGCTCGTACTTGACGCCGATTTCGTACTGCTCACCTTCTTCCGGCTTCAGGACGCCGTCGTCGCTGGAGCCAACAAGCGGGCTGAAGAAGCTGGCGGCGCTGATATAAGGCGTAACGCCATTATCGAATTCATACGCGAGACCTGCACGACCGCTCCATGCCGTATCCGAAAGCTCGTATTGGGACGGGATGGTTCTCAGGGTATCAAGATCACTTTTGATGTAATCGAAACGACCGTTCAGGGTTGCGATCCAGCCGTCGCCGAACTTGATCTGGTCCTGTACATAAACGCCGAGCTGATTGATTTTGAATTTCTGATGGGTATACGGCGCAAGCGTCGGGAGCGGAAACTCGAAAGGCCCTTCACCGGTGCTTTGATCGGTCGCCGATCCAGCATACTGATTGTTGTCCAGACGATAGTAGCGATAGTCGATACCGGCCATGATCTTGTGGTTTGCGCCACCGAGATCGAATTCGTTCTCAATTCGGTTGTCGACGTTGAACGAGTTAGCCTTCGACCGTACGTCGTCGGCATACATGAAAAGCGTCGAATCTGTCTGGTTGAATTCGAACGGGTAAATCTGACGCTCGCGCTTGTCGAGATTGGCAAAGCGCAGGTTCTGCGTGAACTTCCACCCACCTTCGAATTCGTGCTCGAACTCGTAGCCAGTCATAAGCTGTGTCGCACGGCCGATATCGAAATCTGCATTGCCCAGATAGATGTCTCGATCAAATCTGCCGAAACCGGGGCCGGGAACGACGGTGCCGACGTAGGGTAGGAGGCCGTTGGATGTGTGGGTCTGGTCAATATGGCTAGCATAGGCCCAGACGTTGAGGCTGGTCGCATCGTCTGGCTGGATTGTCACCTGCGGCATGATAAAGCCGTGGATATCTTCCTGCTCGTCAGAATAGCCGTCGCCACCCGAAAGCTTACCCGTCAGGCGATAGCTTGCCGTGTCGCTGCCGGGCACTTTGTCAGACAGGTCGAAGGCACCGTAGCCCGCGCCGTTGCTGTCCACGCCGAGTTCCGTGTAGAAATAGGGCTGATCGGTCGGCTGCTTGCGAACCATGTTGATGACGCCGCCGGCATTGGCGCCGCCGAGCAGGACCGAAGCCGGTCCTTTCAGCACTTCCACCCGCTCAAGCATGAAGGCGTCGACCTGGAAATTGCCGAACGCGTGATTGGTGAGCGCCAGATTGTCGAGAAATAGACCGGTCTGGCTGGCATTGAAGCCGCGCACATAGATCCAGTCGGTGTCCGGATCGGAGCCGTAAGGCTGAGCAAATACGCCGGGCGTGTAAAGCAAGGCCTGGTCGACCTTGTCCACGACGCCGCGGTCCGAGAGCTCCTCGGTGCCGATAACCGACACGGACTGCGGCACTTCATTCAGCGGCGTGTCCGTCTTGGAACCCGTCGTCGTCTGCTTTGCCACATAGCCGCGCACCGGGCCGGTGCCGCCCTGTTCGCCTTCGCCCTGCAACACGATCGGTGCGAGCGTCGTGCCGGTCTGCGCCTCGGCGGCGTCCTGTGCCTGGGCGGCCCAGGAGACGGTCAGGCTGATGGCGGCGACGCCGGCGTAAAGGCTGGCCCGCGCAACGGAAGAGTTGATCGATCTTTTCATTCTTTGCCCCACTCGTGCCGCTATCCCATGCGGCATGTAATAATAAGATGAGTGGTTAACTCAGATTTCACTTATTCGCTTGTTCTGATGTGCGGCACTTGAATGATTTTGGGCAAAGTTCACGCCTTTGCGCATCTGCCCGTATCTTTTACGCCGACTGTGACTTTTTCCATTGCGACGGCGCGATCCCGACATGCTTGCGGAACACGCGGGTGAAGTGCGCGTGGTCGGAAAAGCCTGTCTCGGCGGCAATTTCCGTCAGCGGCTGCTCGCCGGACTTGATCATGCCCTTGGCGCGTTCCAGCCGCGCGTTCATCTGCCATTCGTGCGGCGCCATCCCGGTAGAAGCCTTGAACGAATGGGAGAAATGCGATTGCGACAGGCCGGTCACCACCGCCAATTCTTCCAGGCGGATATTGCGCAGGCAATGCTGCTCGATAAAGTCCTTCGCCCGCTTCAATTGCCAGGGAGCGAGCGTGCCGCGCCTGCGCGGTTCTGTCTTCGCCAGTTTCAACACGTCGATCAGCAGTGCTAGCGCCAATCCGTCGCCATAGAGATCGTGCAGCGGGTCGGGATTGGCAATCTCGCTGGCGATCAGTTCGGCCAGCGCCATGATCCGCGTGTCGGCAAACAGAAGCTGTGGCGCGTTGAGGCGGCGCGGGTCGAGATCGTCACCGAGCCTTCGGCTCATCGCGTCGGTCTCGAAATGGATGTCGAGATGGCGGACGGACTGGACGTCCTTGATATCGACCCAAAGGTCCATCTCGGCGGGTATGTAGGAGATCGGGCTGAGCGCGCAGTCCTGCGGTCGCCCGATGTCGCTCGCCGTCCGCTTTACGGAAGGCCGCCCACGTCCCTTATGGTCGAGCAGGATGAACAGGCGCGGGTCGCGAGCGATGTAATAGCCGCCGGCATAGCTGGCGCATTCCACGTCCCACAGATCGGCGGTAATGCCGTTCCAGTATCGCCGGCGCAAACCGCCGATGACGGAAAACCCCTCGATCTGGTTCGCCATGCGTGGCTGAAACGTCATGCTTCCGACCCCGTTGATCCGCACCCTGGATGATCGCCGTTTAAAACTTGCATCGTTTTATCAAGTTTCAAGCAATCATTCAACTGTCGCGAATCGCTTCGCAGGATCGGGCCGGCGAAGTCTTCGGTTCAAATTTATGCCCCGGCTTGAACCGAATGCAGGCGGTGGTACGCGCCACCCTTTGCGACAAGTTCCTGATGCGTGCCTTCTTCGAGTATCCCGGAGCCGTCGATGACGACGATACGGTCGGCGCCGCGGATTGTCGCAAGCCGGTGGGCGATGATCATCGTCGTGCGGCCGACGGCGAGTTCCGACAGCGACCGCTGGATTGCCCGCTCGGTCTCGGTATCGAGCGCGGAGGTCGCCTCGTCGAGGATCAGGATCGGCGGATTTTTCAGGAACATCCGGGCGATTGCCACGCGCTGCTTCTGGCCGCCGGAAAGCTTGACGCCGCGTTCGCCGACAATCGTGTCGAGCCCGTGCGGCAGTTCGGCGATCATGTCCTCCAGCCGTGCCTGGCGGGCCGCCGCCAGAATGTCGGCATCGCTCGCGCCAAGGCGGCCATAGGCGATGTTGTCACGCAATGTGCCGCCGAACATGAACACGTCCTGCTGCACGATGCCGATCTGCTGGCGCAGCGACGTTTTCGTCATCTTGCGGATGTCGATCCCGTCGATCGAGATCGAGCCGCCGTCGACATCGTAGAAGCGCGGCAGAAGCGAACAGATCGTCGTCTTGCCGGCGCCGGACGGGCCGACAAAGGCGATTGTCTCGCCCGGACGGATCGACAGGCTGACATCCTTGAGGATCGGCTTGTCCGGGCTGTAGCCGAAGGAGATGTTGCGGTATTCGATTTCGCCCTTGAGGTGGTCGACCGTGACGGCATCCGGCGCATCGGCGATATCCGGTTCGGTATCGACAAGCTCGGTGAAGCGGCGAAAACCGGCAATGCCCTTCGGATAGGTTTCGATGACCGAATTGATCTTCTCCACCGGGCGGAAGAAGACGGCGACGAGCAGCAGGAAGCCGATGAAGCCGCCGGCGGTCAGTTCGCCGTTCAGCACGAAATAGGCGCCGGCCACCATGACGATCATCTGTGTCAGGCGCATGCTCATGTAGCTGAGCGAGGTGCTGGCGGCCATGATCTTGTAAGCTTCCAGCTTCACCCGGCGGTAGTTCTGGTTGTCGGTCTCGAACAGGGTCCGTTCATGCGTCTCGTTGGCGAACGCCTGGACGACGCGCATGCCGCCGACATTTTCCTCGATACGGGTGTTGAAATCGCCGACGCGCTCGAACAGCTTGCGGAAATTGCGGCTCATCCGCGCGCCGTAGCGGCTCGTCACCCACGCCGTCAGCGGCACGACGAGCGCGGTGATCAGCGCAAGCTTCCAGTTGACGGACATCATCAGCGCCAATGCCCCGATAAAGGTCATGATCGCGATGAACAGGTCTTCCGGCCCGTGATGCGCCACTTCGCCGATCTCTTCCAGATCCTTGGTCAGCTTGCCGACCAGATGGCCGGTCTTGTTGTTGTCATAGTAACGGAAGGACAGTTTCTGCAGGTGGTTGAACGCCTCGCGGCGCATGTCGGTCTCGATATTGATGCCCAGCATGTGGCCCCAGTAGGTAACCACCACCATCAGACCGGTATTCACCGCATAACAGAGAAGCAGACCGGCGGATGCGAGCGTGATCAGAAACCATTCCTGGGTCACGAGCAGCCGGTCGACGAACAGTTTTACCGCCATCGGAAAGCCGAGTTCCAGAAGTCCGGACAGCACCGCACAGGAAAAATCGACGATGAACAGGCCCTTGTAGGGGCGGTAATAGGCGAAGAAACGGCTGAGCATTGCAGGATCTCTGAAAGGCTTGGGGGAGGGCGTTGTTGACCGCCTGCGATAAATTGGCCAAACATGACCCGCGTCCTCCATATTCGAAAATACGCCTCCACGGAAAGACCCAATGCTGCAAAATGTCCCACAAAACGCCGTGGATGTTGCCGTTCCGCTTCTCGCCCTCAAGGATGTGACTTTCGCGGTCGAAGGCCGCACGCTTCTGCATCCGTTGACGCTGGACCTTCGGTCCGGCCGCTCGATCGCGCTGATCGGCCATAACGGCTCGGGAAAATCGACACTGCTGAAACTGCTCGGCCGCCAGCAGCTTGCGTCCGGCGGCACGATCACCTTCGAAGGCAGGAAGCTGGATGACTGGGCCAACCGCGATTTCGCCCGCCGTCTTGCCTATATGCCGCAGCGCACGCCGGCAGCACCCGGCATGCTGGTCAGCGAGCTGGTGGCGCTCGGCCGTTACCCCTGGCACGGCGCGCTCGGGCGTTTTGGTGCGGAAGACAAGCGCAAGGTGGACGAGGCGATCGAACTGACCGGCATCGGCAAGTTCGCGGATCGCATGGTCGACAATCTGTCGGGCGGCGAGCGCCAGCGCGTCTGGCTCGCCATGCTGGTGGCCCAGGATGCGAGCTGCCTTCTGCTCGACGAACCGATCTCGGCCCTCGATATCGGCCACCAGCTGGAAGTGCTGGCGCTGACGCAGGACCTGTGCCGCGAGAAGGGCATCAGCATCATTACGGTACTGCACGATATCAACATGGCGGCACGCTTCTGCGACGAGATTGTCGCGCTGCGTGGCGGCAAACTGATCGCCCACGGCACGCCGGACGAGATCATGGATACCGACGCGCTGATGCGCATCTATGATGTGAAGATGGATATACTGCGCCAGCCCGGAAGCGAACGCCTGATCGCGATGGCGCAGTAGACAGAAAAGGGTTCGGCCATCACGGCCTATCTTCTGATCGCCTCGGTCTTGCCCCGAGGCTCCAACCATGTCGAAGCGGTTGCGGCGTCGCAGATGCTCGGGACAAGCCTGACAATCAAGTCAGATAGGCGGAAAAGTGCGGTAAGCTGGCTCAATCGCCGCCGTTCATAAATTTCCACTGGCCGTCTGGCGAAATGCCGATGCGGTAGAAATTGTAATTTCCCGTCTCTTCCATGCCCATCAGGTCGCCGGCGGTGACGATGCGCAGCAGCTCCACCCGTTCCGGCGGCGTGAGAGACGCAAGCGGCTTGCCGGTGAAATAGGGCCAGACATAGGCCTCTTCCGGCGTCCCCTTGTCGAGATGGGCGGCACCGGTTGCGAGAATGTCGAGCATGATGGCGAGGATTTCCTGGCCTTCGGGGTCGCCGGAAAAATTCTTCAGCGTATCGATCGGGTCGTCGCTTTCGCCGTTCATGATCTGCGGCGGCTTGAGCGTGCCTTCGATCAGCGGGCGCAGCCGCTCTATATCGCCGGACGCTGCCGCTTCCACCATCCGCTCGCGCAATTGCTTGACGGGTTCGGGAAGTGTGGACAGGTCGCGGATGATCTCGGCATTGACCGGTTCGGCGGGTTTTGCCTCGGCGGTGCCGATCGGCGCGGCGTCGGTCGCGGGGGCCTCGTCTTCGGTATCCTCGTTCTCTGTCGCCGGCTGTTGTGTACTGTCGCTTTCAAGCGCCAGACCGGGACGCGTCGTGCCCTCGAACGCTTGGTCGAGCGGCGCGCCATCCTGCGCCTGATCGACGATGCCGTCGCTTTCGACAGCAGTCGTCAGGCGGCCGTCGGACAGCGCCAATGCATTCGGCACGATGACGAATGTTGCCGCCGATGCCAGCAGCCAGATTGAAAATGTCTTGTTCAGTGTTGCGTTCCGCATGGGGAAGCCGGCTTTTTTACTGGATGCTGCGTTCTGGAGAGAACTCGCCTGCCAGGATGCGCTCGCGCAGCGATTCGAGCATCGCCTCGGCATTCTGCTCGCCGTGCAGGCGGATCGTTTCGCGAATGGCGAAGACGAGCGCCGCGTCGGCGATGATTTCCGGTTCGATCCCGTCCGCGCGGCCATCTGCCCAGGCATCATTCTGGTATTCGAGGGCGACCTGCATCTTCTCGTGAACGATCATGTCATCGATTTCGTTGCGGGCTGACTGCATACTGACTTTCCTCGGTGCCGGCTGGTGAAGACCGGTTTGATTACTGCGCCGTTAAGAACTTTATCAGCCTTTTATCAAAACGACACGGGCTGAGGGAAAAAGAGGTAAATAATCCGCTAATTTCCGAAACGCGAGGCGATTTCGCTGGCAAGTGTTGCGCCTTCGTGACGGTAGCGCTCCTCGGCGGTGCGCGCCGCCGCCGTGCAGGTGCCGTGAACGGAAGCAAACGAGCGGTAGCCGCGATTGTAGGCCGCCGTCAACCGCTCCCGGCGCGCCGCTTCGCTGGCAGCCTCGGCATCCAGCAATTGCCGCATGGATGTGCGCCAATCTTCCTGTGGAACACCGCAAAGCGAGCGCAGGTAGCTGATCGATCCGAGCACTTCGGCAAGCCTGAGCAGTTGTCCGTCATAGGGCGCCGGCTTGTTTGATTCGCCGGCGGGTGCCGTTGCGGCAGGCTCGGCCGCTGCCGGTTTTCTCGACGTCTGCGCGGCAACCGGCAAGGTGAGGGCGGCAAACAGGGGCAGGGCGATGATGGCTGCGGATTTCAAATGCTTGCATTCCTCTGTTCAGGCTCCGGCCCGAATTGTCTGGTTCGGCCCGAAACGTGTTCGCACCCGCATGTCTGATTCGGCGCTGCTGCGGCCAAGATCATTCTATCATGGTGAGCCGCCCGATGCCGCGGAAAGCCGTTCGGCGCATTCGAGTACGCTCGGCGGGCAGGGGAGTGCGCGGATTTCCTCAACCGTGTACCAGCCCGGATCGGCGGCATCATCCGCGGCAACCGCCTCGACATCCTCATCGGCTTCCACGCGGAAGACGGAAAGGTAGAAATGCCGCCGATCTTCGCCGGCGGATGTCCGCTTGCCCTTGAGGTTGTAGGTGGCGAAGAGAACGGGATTGCGCGCCCGGATGCCGGTTTCCTCGAAGAATTCGCGAATGGCGGTCTCCTCCGGTGTCTCGCCGGCTTCGGCCCGCCCGCCCGGAAACGCGAAGAGATCGGCGGAAGGCGGATTGAGCCGACGGATCAGAAGATAACGGCCATCCCGTTCGAGAATGGCGGAGGATGCGGCTTGGGGGGATGTGGGCATGGGGCGGGGTCCGTTACTCGGCAGCATGCGGGACGATGGTCAGGTCATAGCCGATCGCGCGGATGACCTTGATTATGGTGGCGAATTCGGGATTTCCGCCTTCGCTCAGCGAACGGTAGAGATTTTCCCGCGAAAGCCCTGCCTCCTTGGCAACCCAGCTCATGCCGCGGGCCCGCGCTATTTCCCCGACTGCTGCTGCGATCAATGAAGGATCGCCATCCTCGAATGCCGCCTCAAGAAACAGGGCGATCTTCTCGTCGCTGTCGAGATGTTCGACGACATCCCATTTCTTCGTTGCCGTCATCTCTCATTCTCCAAATTGGTCGCCAGCGTTTTGGCCAGGGCGATGTCGGCAGCCTGGCCCGACTTCGTTCCACCGCAGAGCAGTATCACCAGCACGTCGCCGCGGATGACGAAGTAGATCCGATAGCCCGGACCATAGTCGATCCGCATTTCGCTGACACCGTCACCCACAGGCTTCACATCGCCCGGATTGCCGATTGAAAGACCAAGGATACGCACATTGATCCGCGCCTTCGCCCGTTCGTCCCTGAGACGGGAAAACCATCTTGCGTAGATTTCGGTTTCCCTGATCTCCATTCCATGAAATGTAGCTTTTACGCTACAAATCAGCAAGAGATTCCATGAAAACCTATCTCCTCTATGCCTTTGCCGCCCTGGCCGAAATCGCTGGCTGTTTTGCCTTCTGGGCGTGGCTGAAACTGGACAAGTCGGTGTGGTGGCTGGCGCCGGGCATGCTGTCGCTCGCGGCCTTCGCCTGGGCGCTGGCGCTGGTGCCGGCGGAAGCGGCGGGGCGGGCCTATGCCGCCTATGGTGCGATCTACATCGTTGCTTCGGTTCTCTGGCTGTGGCTGGTCGAAAGCCGCTCGCCGGATCGCTGGGATGTTTCGGGTGCGGCGATCTGCCTGATCGGCGGTGCGGTCATCCTCTTCGGCCCGCGCAGCGCCTGATCTGTCGGCACGCGGCTGCTTGACCCTTTGCCGGGCCGATGCCATCTAGATCCGCATGTGCGGACGCTATGCCCTGACCCAGACGCCGGACGAAATTCTCCAGTTCGTCAGCGTCGTCGATTTCGAGCCAGATTTCCCGGCGCGCTTCAACATCGCGCCGACGCAGCCGATTCTGGTCGTGGCGCAGGCGGATCGCCAGCCTGGCTCCAACCTGCCCGAACGCCGTGCACTGCTGGCCCGCTGGGGCCTTATCCCCGGCTGGGTGAAGGACATGAGGGACTTTCCGCTTCTCATCAATGCCCGCTCGGAAACGGCGATCGACAAGGCGTCTTTTCGGGCCGCCATGCGCCATCGCCGTGCGCTGATCCCCGCTTCCGGCTTCTACGAATGGAAGCGGCCGCCCAAGGAAAGCGGTGAGCGGTCGCAGACCTACTGGATCAGGCCGAAGGACGGCGGCGTCATCGCCTTTGCAGGATTGCTGGAGACCTACACATCGGGCGACGGCTCCGAGGTCGATACGGCGGCGATCATGACCACCAAGGCCAACCGTGCCATTCGCGGCATTCATGATCGCATGCCGGTCATCATCCGCCCGAACGATTTCGACCGCTGGCTCGAATGCAAGACGCAGGAGCCGCGCCAAGTGGCCGATCTCCTGAAACCTGTCGAGGACGATTTCTTCGAGGCGATCCCGGTGTCGGATCTGGTCAACAAGGTTTCCAACATGGGGCCGGACGTGCAAAAGCCGGTGGCGGTGGCGACACCTGAGGACAAGCCGCCGAAACCCGGCAAGGACACATCCCAGATGTCGCTGTTCTGATCCACCGTCTCCCGCCACCCCGCCCGTTTTCTGTCCCGGAATTCTCCATACCATGAACATCCTGTCCGCCGGACTGTCCGGCTTTGCCCTTGGCGGCTCGCTGATCATCGCGATCGGCGCGCAGAATGCGTTCATCCTGCGCCAGGGGCTGATGCGTCGGCACGTCTTCGTGCTCTGCCTCATCTGCGCGTTGTCGGATGCATTGCTGATCGCCGCCGGCGTTGCCGGCATGGGCACGCTCATTTCGCAGTCGAAAACGCTGATCCTGCTCGTCACCTTCGGCGGCGCGATCTTTCTGGGAAGTTATGCGGCGCTTGCCTTCAGGCGGGCAGCAAGTCCGGTTGCCATGGTCGCCGGCTCACCGGAGGGGCTGCCGTTGAAGGCGGCGGTGCTGACCTGCCTTGCCTTCACCTTTCTCAACCCGCATGTCTATCTCGATACGGTGGTACTGCTCGGCAGTCTTTCGGCAAAGTATCAGGGGAGTGACCGCACCGCCTACGGGGCGGGCGCCATGGTCGCCTCGTTTGTCTGGTTCTTCGGTCTCGGCTACGGCGCCCGTCTTCTGGCGCCGGTCTTTGCCAGACCCGCCGCATGGCGGGTGCTCGACGGCCTGATCGGCCTTGTCATGAGCGCATTGGCGCTCGGTCTTCTGTGGAGCGGCGTGAGCCAGCTTTCCGCCAGTTGACGGCGTAATTAACGGATCGGGGCGAGCTTCGGCTTGCGCTTCAGCATCATCGCGGCGGCGGCAACCGCCTTCAGCCCGATCGGGCGGTAGTGCGCGGTCATGTCCGGCTTGGGTTCGGTCTTGCTGGTCTTTGCGTTGTCGCTCACGGTCTCGTCCTCATGGAATCCCCACCCGCTTTTTGCGGGCGCCGGCAATTCACCGGCAATAGAGGCGGAATAAAGGCTTATTCCGAGGTTTTCGATGAGGTCAGTCTACGCGGGACAACTTGCCGCAGGCTGTGGCTGCAACGCAGCAAATTCAGTGCGTTGCAGCAGGGTTTCGCAAGCCGCTCAGAGCGGCGTCGTGTCGTCTTCTATGGTGATCGTGCCGTAGCGGCGATGCCATGCCCTTGCACTGAACGGCAGTACGCAAAGATAGGCGATCACGGTGATCGACAGCACTTCCCAGGTAAAGCTCATCAGCAGCGCCACATAGGCGACGACGAGAAGCAGGATCGGGAACATCAGGTCGCGGCGGATCTTGCTCGACTTGCCCGACCACACCGGCAGGCGCGAGACGAGCAGATAGCCGATCAGCAGCGTGTAGGCCACGCTGGCATAGACGAAGAACGGCGTCGGCTCTACGCCGAGGAATCCGAGATAGACCGGCAAAAGCATCAGCATCGCACCCATCGGAGCGGGCACGCCGACGAAGAATTCAGATTGCCAAGGCGCCTTGATGCCGCGGTCTTCCATCACGTTGAAACGCGCCAGACGCAGCCCGGCGGCGATTGCGTAAAGAAGCGCTGCGATCCAGCCCAGCGATTTCGCGCCATCGAGCAGGAAGGCATAGGAGACGAGGGCAGGGGCGACGCCGAAATTGATGATGTCGGCGAGCGAATCCATCTGCACGCCGAATTTCGACGTGGCCTTGAGAAGACGGGCGATCCGCCCGTCTATCCCGTCGAGGAAGGCCGCCAGCAGCACCATGGCAACGGCCAGCTCGTAGCGCCCTTCGAAGGCGAGCCGGATGCCCGTCAGGCCGGCGCAGATGGCGAGAACCGTGATCAGGTTCGGCACCATCAGCCGGATCGGGATTTCCCTCAGGCGCGGTCCGCGAGCCTCGTCGGTCGGGCGGTTCGGCTCGGTCGGGGGGACATCCATGCTCTTTTCCTCCTGTTATGCGTCAGATACGGCGGCCGAGGGCCGGGCCCTTGGTCGAGCCGAATTCGGCAAGCACCGTTTCGCCGCCGACGGCGCGCTGGCCGATCGTTACGCGCGGCTGGCCGCCTTCCGGCACGAACACGTCGAGGCGCGAACCGAAGCGGATGAGGCCGAAGCGTTCGCCGGCATTGACCGGCTCGCCGGGCTTGACCCAGCAGACGATGCGGCGGGCGACGAGACCGGCGATCTGCACGACGCCCACCTTGCCGTGGCGGCTTTCGATGACGAGGCCGTTGCGCTCGTTATCGGAGCTTGCCTTGTCGAGTTCGGCATTGACGAACTGGCCTTCGCGATACTCGATGACCTTGACCTCGCCCTTTACCGGCGCGCGGTTGATATGGCAGTCGAAGACATTCATGAAGACCGAGATGCGCAGCATCGGCTCGTTGCCGAGACCGAGCTCGACAGGCGGCACGACCATGGCGACATGGCTGATGCGGCCGTCTGCGGGGCTGACGATCAGGTCGTCGTCCTGCGGCACCATGCGCTCGGGGTCACGAAAGAAATAGGCGCACCACAGCGTCAGCACGAGGCCGATCCAGAACAGCGGTTCGGCGAAATAGCCAAGGATCAAGGATACGACGAAGAAGATCGCAACGAAGACATAGCCTTCCTTGTGGATCGGCACGAGCGTGTTGCGGATGGTGTCGAAGAGGTTGATCAAGGGTTTCTCCTGAATGTCGATCCGGCACTGACTACAGAAAAACCGATTTTTCGGCAAATGGTTGCGCATGTGGAAGTGACCAATGTCGGTATTTGCTGCGGCGTTATCCCCGATGAACACGCTGATGTGACCGTTGGAGGCCTAAGTTTGGCAAGGGATGGCGCCGCGGGCGACTGACGAATCGCGGCGATCGCCGTTAAGGAATTTTCCGGGAGACCCATCAACCGGGCGGCGTTTCGGGCCGCACGCAAGCTGAAGAGATATACTTTGAGCCATTGGACATCCGGCTATGTTGACGGCCTAGATTACACGCATGGATTTTATCGCGGATTGACACCCACTATGATGGCGCTGTCGGCCCTCTCGAAGGGCCGCAAGTTCGGCCCGTCGCTGGATGGATTGAACTATTGCGAACTGGGCTGCGGACAGGGCTTCTCCGTCAATCTTCTGGCCGCCGCCAACCCCGGCATCCAGTTCTATGCGAATGACTTCAACCCGGCGCATATCGTCGGAGCAAAGGCGCTGGCAAAGGATGCCGCGCTTACCAATGCTCATTTCTATGAGCATTCCTTCGCCGAGCTGGCCGATGAGCCGACGCTGCCGGCGGAAGGTTTCGACATTATCGCGCTGCACGGCATCTACAGCTGGATCTCGGAGGAAGCACGCCGGCAGGTGGTCGATTTCATCCGCACCAGGCTGAAGCCCGGCGGCATCGTCTATGTCAGCTTCAACACCCTTCCGGGCTGGGCCGCAGCCATGCCGCTGCGCCGCATTCTGGTCGATCATGCCGGACGAACCGGCGGTCCGATTTCCGAGCGTATCGGCGAGGCGCTGAATTATGCCGAAGGCATGATGAAGGCCAATGCCGGCTATTTCCTTCACAACGCCGCCTTGCCGGCGCGTTTGACGGCCATGATGCCGATGTCGCGCAATTATCTGGCGCATGAATATTTCAACCGCGACTGGACGCCATTCTACTTCGAGGATGTCGCAGCCGAGCTTTCGGCCGCCAAGCTCAACCACGTCGGATCGGTCAATCTTCTCGACCATGTCGACGAAATATCGCTGACCGACGAACAGTTGGCCTTCCTCAACCAGGAGACCGATCCCGTGCGCCGCGAAGGCCTGCGCGATTTTGTCGTCAACGAGCAGTTCCGCTCCGACATCTTCATCAAGGGCGCGCTGCCTCATACCTTTCGCAGCAGCGTTGCGGTCTGGCTCGATACGCGCTTCGCCCTGTCGACGCAGCGCGATCAGGTCTCGACCACGGTCAAGGGGCGTCGCGGCGCCACCGAGCTCTACGAGCATATCTACAAGCCGATCCTCGACGCCTTTGCCAGTGGACCGAAGACGGTTCGCCAGCTGCTGGGCGAGCCGACTGTCGGAGCTGCCGTCAGCTGGGATCAGCTCAGCCGTGCGCTGATCGTGCTCGTCGGCGCGCGCTGCCTGCAGCCCTGCCTGCCCGAAGAGGGCGAGGACGAGCGTCTGGTTGCCTGCCAGGCCTTCAACCGCGCCGTCTGCCGCCGTTCGGAAGAAAGCGACGACCTGCAGTTTCTCGCGTCCCCGGTTACCGGCGGCGGCGTCGAATTCGACCGTTTCGAGCAGCTCTTCCTTCTGGCGATCTCGGAAGGCCACAAGGAACCTGCCAGCTGGCCGGGCTTTGCCTGGTCCATTCTTGCGCCGCAGGGCTACAAGCTGTTGAAGGACGGCAAGCCGATCGAGGGTGCCAAGGGCAATGTGGAGGAACTGACGGAACGTGCCGAACGGTTCCAGGCCACCAAACTGTCGATCTGCGCCTCACTCAAGATCGCCCTCTGAGCGATTCGCGTTCGAATTGAACGGGATGGCTGTGGTCTTCTGCAGCCATCCTCTCGCAACCGTTACAGGCCGGGGTTGTGGATAAGGTCCCGCTCGGGCAAGCATCCGTTAGTCATTTTGGCGAAAATCCGCCCAAAACGTCTAAAAACCGGGCGATTTCACATAACTTTCATATGGCTGGGGCAGTAGGGCCTGACTTATATCAAAGTCAAAGCGGCATGCCGGGTTTATTCTTTGCAAAAACCTTGGTTAAATAACCACTGGTCTCGCTTGACCCCGGAATGGAAGGGCGTTGAATGGATGTATTCGGATGCGTACCCGGAGCGGCGATCGTCATCGCGGCGGTTGTCTATGCGGTATGGAGCCAACGGCGCTACCGCGCCCGCAATCGTTTCAAGTCCTCCCGGCATTAGCCGGTACGAGATGGTGACGAGCCTAGGCATGCGTCCTTCCGCATTGCCCCTGATACAAGCCCGACCATGATCGATGGCGGGCTTAGGGTCCACCGATCCGACGTGCGGCTGATTGAGCTACAGCCTTTCTCCGCGCATTTTTCGCCTCAGACGCGCATCTGCCGTATGGCAAATGCCCCGTTTCGGCCGCAGTTTTGCAATCTGTCTGTAGTCCGCAGCGTGTAGAGGTTTTGGTCAAGGAGCCAAGCCATGCAAAGCGAACTGACCCTGAACGACGTGCTTTCCGACCCGATGATCGCGCTGTTGCGTGAGGCAGATGGCATTTCCGCCGTCGAATTCGAGCGGTTTCTCACCGCCGCCTCGCAAGGCCTTGTCAATGCATCACCAGCAAGGCATCCGGTGGCCGGCATCGCGCAGGTTCTAGCTGCCAAAAGCCAGCCCGCGCCGTCGCCCGACATTGTCCCGACGGGGATGATGCCGAGGGCGAGCGAGCCATGTCTTTTCTGCTGAGAACCAGCAATCCTGAATTCATCCGTACCAGCGGCCCGGTTGCCAGGCCGCACCGGTCGGTCTGCTCGGGCTTCAGACCTTGGCCGGATCGACCCATCCCATCCAGGTGGTGAAGGCGAGCAGGGGCGATCCCCAGAAGGTCAGGACCAGCATATAGATGATCGCGACGCTGCCGAGGATGAGCATGCGCTTGTTGCGGTAGCGGTTCATGTCGATTTTCTTCTTGGCCATGTTTCCTGTCCCCTTGTTATTTATTCAGCCGCCGGCGTGCCGCGCGTGACGACGCCGAGATCGTCGCTTTCGCGCACCTGGCGCAGATGTTCTTCGGCCTGCGTCGCCTCGCGCTGGCGGTTCCACATCGAGGCGTAAAGCCCGTCTGCCGCAAGCAGGCCCGCATGGGTGCCGCGTTCGGCGATCTCGCCGGCACGCAGCACGATGATCTCGTCCGCGCCGATGACGGTCGAAAGCCGGTGGGCGATGACCAGTGTCGTGCGGTTTTCCGAAACCTTGTCGAGCGCCGACTGGATTTCGTGTTCCGTCGTCGTGTCGAGCGCCGAAGTTGCCTCGTCGAGGATGAGGATAGGCGGCGCCTTGAGGATCGTGCGGGCGATCGCCACGCGCTGCTTCTCGCCGCCAGAAAGCTTCAGGCCGCGTTCGCCGACCATCGTCTGGTATCCGGCCGGCAACTGCTTGATGAAGCCGTCGATCTGGGCGATTTCGGCGGCAGCCTGTACTTCGGTCTCGCTCGCGGCCGGCCGGCCGTAGCGGATGTTATAGGCGACCGTGTCGTTGAACAGGACCGTATCCTGCGGCACCATGCCGATTGCAGCGCGCAGCGACTTCTGCGTCACGTCGCGCACATCCTGCCCGTCGATGGTGATCGAGCCGCTCTGGATATCGTAGAAGCGGTAGAGCAGCCGGGAAATGGTCGATTTCCCCGCACCCGAAGGCCCGACGATGGCAACCGTCTTGCCCGCCGGCACCTCGAAGGAGACGCCCTTGAGGATAGGCCGCTCCGGATCGTAGGCAAAGCGCACGTCCTTGAAGACGATGGCACCCTTTTCCGCCGCGTTCGGAGCCAGCGCCAATGCCTTCGCATCCGGCCGGTCGGTCACTTCCGCCTCAACCTCCAGAAGATCGAACATCTGCTCGATATCGGTCAGCCCCTGGCGGATTTCGCGGTAGACGAAACCGATGAAGTTGAGCGGGATCGACAGCTGCATAAGCAATGCATTGACGAAGACGAAGTCGCCGATCGTCTGTTCGCCGCGCTGCACGGCCAGCGCCGACATGATCATGATTGCCGCCTGGCCGAGGCCGAAGATGACGCCCTGGCCGAAGTTGAGCCAGCCGAGCGAGGTCCACACTTCGGTCGCTGCCTTCTCGTATTTCGCCATGGAGGCGTCGAAGCGCTTGGCCTCCATCTCCTCGTTGCCGAAATATTTCACCGTTTCGAAGTTGAGCAGCGAATCGATCGCCTTGGTATTGGCGTCTGTATCGCTGTCGTTCATCGTCCGGCGGATGGCAATGCGCCAGTCGCTGGCCTTGATGGTGAACCAGATATAGGCCGCGACCGTGACGGCGGTCACCGCCAGATAGGCGAAGCCGTAGGCTGCCCAGAAGATGATGGCGGTCAGCACGAACTCGATCAGCGTCGGCACCGAATTGAGGATCGTGAAGCGGACGATCGTCTCGATACCCTTCGTGCCGCGTTCGATGATGCGCGACAGCCCGCCGGTCTTGCGCTCCAGATGGAAGCGTAGCGACAGCTGGTGCATGTGCACGAAGGTCTTCGCCGCGAGCTGGCGCACCGCATGCTGGCCGACCGAGGCAAACAGCGCATCACGCAGCTGGTTGAGGCCGACCTGCAGAATACGGGTGAAATTATAGGCGACGACAAGTGCCACCGCGCCGAGCAGGAAGGCTGGCAGCAGACCGGCCACGGTGCCGGCAAGGTCGAACTTGCCGTTCAGGGCATCTGTCGCCCATTTGAAGAAATAGGGAACCGACAGAAGCACAAGTTTGGCGATCAGGAGGAAGAAGGTTGCCCATAGCACACGCGCTTTAAGGTCCGCTCGCCCGACAGGCCACATATAGGGCCACAGGTTGACGAGCGTTCCGAGCGGATTGCCGGTATCCGCCGAAACGATTTTCTTCTTCTCTGCCATGCATAACTCCGGGCGCGCATCAGAAGGCGCCACCCGGCACATAGGCGGGGAAGCACGGCGATGCAATGCGCAGAAGGCTTGTGCGAGGCCGAAAGCTGCAAACTGCCGGGATATTTACGCCTTGGACGGTTCGCCGGTGGTGGCATCCTTCGCCGGCGTCCACGAGAGGTAGTAATAGGTCTCACCGATCATGCCGAAATAGGAACTGGCGCCCGTCACCTTGTCCTTGTGGCTGCTGTCGTCGTTGCGGACATATTTTCCGTAAGGATCGCGCAGCAGGTGGTCGCGCAGATAGGTGCTCCAGTCCGATGTCGCCACCGAGGCGATCTGGCTGGCATCCTCTGCTTCCGTTGCCGGCGAAGCCGCGGCCTCCTGCGGTTTTGCGGAAACTTCGCGCCCGACGATCTGCTCCCCGGCCTCGACATCGGTCACCGTCAGCCGGCCATCGGCCAGCGCGGCAAGCATCGCCTCAGCCATCTCGCTTGTATCTCCGCTTGCAGCCAGGCTGTCGATCTTCTGCTCCAGGGCCTTCATGAAGGCATTCGAGCTGATGTCCTCGATCGCGCCGTCATCCACCACCTCGAGATTGGTGCCGCCGGTCATCGCCTGCTGCTGCAGGGACGAAATCAGGTTGGAAAGCGCGGTATCTTCTTCCTCGTCGGCACCGCCGATATCGGCATAGAGCATGTCGGCCAGACTGGCGACGGCCGAACGCGTTGTATCGTTGCCGCTATTGGTAGAGGCTTCGTTAAAGGCCTTTAGGGCCGTCTGCTGCGTCCAGATGCGGACGGAATTGATGCTGGAAACCATATGGACCTCGCAAGGTGATATCGACTTATGTCGATGCGACTCGGTTCTCCCAATGCGTCGAGCTCGGGTGCCGAAACCTGTGTGAAGCTGATGGTTGCTCGGAATTCCACAAGGGGCTGAAAATGCAAGCGGCCGGCGGTTCGTCTGGAACCGCCGGCCGCAAAGAATGGCTGATGTCGAGATTCGGTCAGGACCTGTTGTGCTGCAACCGCTCGCGATGCAGCTCTTCCGAATCCGGCCTGAAATCCTCCGGCACGCCGAAGATCTGGCCGGGCTGGATTACGTCCGGATTGGCGATCTGCGCCTCGTTGGCGAGATAGATCGTCGTGTAGCGTACGCCCTGACCATAGGCGCGCCGGGCGATCTGCCACAGTGTGTCGCCGCGACGGATGATGACGGAGCTACGCTGGCTCTGTGTCAGCGGCGCCTGTTCGATCGTGCGTGCGCCGCCATTGCCGGCCGTGGCCGAGGCGATTGCAGGTGCACCACCGAATTGCTGCGCCAGTGCCGGGCCGATGGCCTCGCTGATCAGCTTGGTCAGGTTTTCGAGCGCGGCGCCGACGGCTGCGACATCGCGGGGCAGGGCATCGAGTGCCTGACGGGCCGCGCCGGCATGGCGTGCGGTCGCAACGACGGTCTCAGTCGCATTGATCGATGCGCCGGTAGGCAGGCGATATTCGGAGAGCGATTGCAGGGCGATACCGGTCGCCGAGCGGGCCGCGGCCATCGTCTCCAGCGTCGGCACCTTGCCGGCGTCATAGAGACCCCTGAGCAGCGAGAAGGCCTTGGCGACTTCGCCGCGCAGATTGTCGAACGCGCCGCCGTCGATGGATGTGGCCGGGCTTGCCGGCGAAGGCGAGGCGATGGCGGCGACCTGATCACCGGCCGGACGGTTGAACGGCACCTCGACGCGCACCAGAACCTGGCCGTTCGCACCGAGCGCCTCGACCGCGATGCGGTGATCGCCGACCGTCAGGTTCGCATTGCCGTCGATGACGAAGTGACCGTCCTGGCCGGCCTGCGCCTGACCGACGACGGAGCCGTCCGCCGAGCCGCGCACCTGGCGGCCCGAGCGGGTAACGCCGGCGATGAAGATTTTCGAGCCTTCGATCTCGACGGCCGATATCTGCAATTCGCTGGTGGTCGTCGGCTGTGCCGTGGCTGTCGAAGCGGCAGCTGCCGGCGCCGATGCGATTTCGCCGGACGCACCGCCAGTCGTGGCGGCGGGTGCGCCCGCCGGTGCCGTCGTTGCCGTGTCCGGCTGAGATGTCGCTGCCTGGGCTGCAGGTGCGGTCGCCTGACCTGCGCCATCCTGCGGCGCGGCGATGATGCGGCTTGCCTTGCCGGGCTTCGTCACCATGGCAAGCAGCTGACCATTGCGGTCTGCGGGTACCGAGACCGTGGCGATCTCTTCCGACGTCGCCACCTTGCCGTCCTTGCCGGTTGCCTTCAGCACCAGCTGGTGGTCGCCGGCCGGCAGCGGATTGTCGAGAACGGCGGCGAAATCGCCGCTCGGGCCGACTTCGAGCTTGGCGACGACATTGGCGCCGTTTGTGATTTCAAGCGAGGAACCGGGCGCCGCATGGCCGGCAATGACGGCCGAGCCGTCCGGCTCTACGCGCAACACGTCGAAGGTCGGCGTATCGGTTGCGGCGGTCTCGGAGGAGGGCTGCGGGGCTGCGGCGGCACCTGTCGATGGTGCGGCCGCAGCGCCGGCCTGCGGAGCGGAAGGTGTGGTTGCCTGCGGAGCCGCGGGGGAGGTCGCCTGCGGGTCGGCCTTGGCGGTCTCCTGCGGGCTGCCGGCTTGCGGGGCATTGCCCTCGGTCACGGCATCCTTGACGGCGTTGCCGGCGGCGGTGATCGCCTCGCCGATCGGCTTTCCGTCCTGGTTGATCCTCGGCATGACGACGAAGATCATCAGCAGCGATGCTATGGCAAGTACAATCAGGGCGAGCCAGCCGGCACGGTTCTTCATCGGGCATTGCCTCTTTAGGCAGGGGGTTTCGCTACCATACCGATTAAACTCTTCCCCGTGTCTTGCCAAGCTTTTAGCGTCATAAAGCCTTGCTCTACAGGCGTTTTCCCGTCAATTCTGCGCGACGCGGCCAAGTCTGGCCGCGTGGATTCGCCTGTTGAAATGCCTGAGGGAGAAAACCTTGTCGATCAAATCCATCTGCGTCTATTGCGGTTCCCAGCCCGGCCGTGACCCGGCCTATATCGAAGCTGGGCGCGCACTTGGAAAATCGCTGGCCGCCAACGGCATCCGCCTCGTCTATGGCGGCGGCACGAAGGGCATCATGGGGGCCGTGGCCGCAGGCGTTCTCGCCCATGGCGGCGAGGTGACCGGCATCATTCCGGACTTTCTCGTCGATATGGAAGCGACGCGCCATTCGCTCGGCCAGCTGAACGAGCTGATCATCACCAAGGACATGCATGAGCGCAAGCACAAGATGTTCGAGCGTTCCGACGCCTTCGTCACGCTTCCCGGCGGCATCGGCACGCTGGAGGAGATTGTCGAGATCATGACCTGGGGCCAGCTCGGCCGCCATGAAAAGCCGATGGTGTTTGCCAATATCGGCGGCTTCTGGGACCCGATGCTGTCGCTCGTCACCCATATGCGCGAACAGGGCTTCATCCACCGCGCCCATCTGGTTCAGCCGCTGGTCATCTCCGAGATCGACGATATCGTTCCGGCGATCATCGAGCGCGATGCGGAAACCGCCTCGTCGAAGGGCGTCGAGGCGGTCATTTCAAAGCTGTAAGGGCAGGCAGCGTGTCGGTGCGAAGCGCGTCAGTCGACGATGAAAAGCTTCGCGCCGATCTTTGAATACGTGCGGTGCGGCTCGGCCTTGTCCGCGACCTGATAGCTCATGCCGGGCGTCAGCGTGAAGACGCGTCCATCTGCAAGTTCGGTGGTCATTTCGCCTTCCAGGCACAGAAGGATATGGCCCTTTTCGCACCAGTGGTCGGCCAGATATTCCGGCGAATGCTCGACCATGCGCACCCGGATCTGCCCGAAATTACGGGTCCGCCAGGTGGAGTGGCCGGTATCGCCCTTATGGACGGTCGGTTCGACCTCGGACCAGTCGGTGGTGCCGAAGGGAATATCTGACATCTGCATTATGTTTTCTCCTGAGCCGTGCCTGAGATTTTTAAAGGGCTAACGGCTGCGCAATTGTTTGAGCATTGAAATCGTGTAGAGCGCCAGGGCTGCCCAGATGAGGATGAAGCTGAACAGCTTGATCGGGCTCAACGGCTCGCCGAAGGCGAAGATGGCGACGAGGAAGATCAGCGTCGGCGCGATATACTGCATGATGCCGATGGTCGATAGTTTCAGCAGCTTGGCGCCGTTGGCGTAGATCATCAGCGGTCCTGCCGTGACGATGCCGGAAAGCGCCAGCATGCCCATGTCGTAGCCGGTGCCACCGATGAAATGCCCCTGTCCGGTCGCCTCCAGCCAGATCACATAGGGCAGCATCGGAATGCTGATCAAAAGCACTTCGAGGAAGAAACCCTGATTCGGCCCGATCGGCAGTGTCTTGCGCAAAAGCGCGTAGAAGCCCCAGGAAAAGGTCAGAACCAGCGCGACCCAAGGCAAGCCGCCAGCGCCCCAGGCGAGGATAGCAACCGCGACCACGGCAAGCCCGATCGCCCCGATTTGCAGCGGCGCAAGCTTTTCCTTCAGAACGACGGCCGCCAGAAGAATGCTGAAAAGCGGATTGATGAAATAGCCGAGCGCGGCGTCGACCGTATGCCCTGCCGCCACCGCCCAGACATAGACGCCCCAATTGATGGTGATCAGCGTCGCGGTCAGACAGGCCATGCCCAGCATGCGCGGATTGGCAAGCGCCGTCCTGACGTCTTTCGTGCGGCCCAGAAGCACCAGCACGAGCCCTGCCACCGGCACCGACCACAGGGCCCGATGCGCCAGCACCTCGGTCGCCGGCAGATGCCCGACAGCCTTCAGATAGAATGGCAGGAAGCCCCAGAGGAAATAGGCGGTCAGCCCGAAGGCGAAGCCACGAGGCGTGTCCTCGTTCTGCGCCACGGGCGAAGTGGTATCGGTTGCCATCGCGGTGTTTCCGCCAGTCTGTTGTGATTGTTGGGCCGGGCTTACAGGATCGCGCAACGATCCGCCAATTCATTTCGTTGAACCTGTCATTGAGACGGCTCATGCATTCGCCATCCGTGGGCGAGCCCGCCGGTTGGCGATTGTCAGACGACCTCACCGGAATATGGAGAGATGATATCCGAACTAGGCATATTATGGTGGCGGCAGATTGCGCGCATATTCCACCTTGGCAGACGGCTTCCGTTCAACGGAATTGAAGCGGTGCCAGCGGCAAGGAGCGACGACGGATGACTTACGGATTTCTCGACATAGCATCGACACCGAGTGTCAGGGCGGCGCAGGCCGAGATGGGCATGGACCAGTTCTGGCAGGATTTTTCCGGCCACCGCGAGATGGACCGTTTTACCGAGAACGAGGCGGCCTTTATCGCCGAGCGGGACAGCTTCTACATGGCGACTGTTTCGGAAACGGGCTGGCCCTACGTCCAGCATCGCGGCGGGCCTGCGGGTTTCCTGAAGCTCGTCGATGAGCGCACGCTCGCCTTTGCCGATTATGCCGGCAACCGCCAGTATATCAGCACCGGCAATATCGCAGCCAACGACCGCGCCTGTCTGTTCCTGATGGACTATCCGCGCCGCGCACGGCTGAAGATCTACGTCCATGTGGAGAAGGTCGCGCTGGAGGATGATCCGGCGCTTGCGGCGCTCGTGGCCACGCCGGATTACCGGGGCAGGGCGGAACGTATCTTTCGCCTGCGGCTGGAAGCCTTCGACTGGAATTGCCCGCAGCACATCACGCCGCGTTTTACCGAACAGGAGGTTGCCGCGGCCGTGCGACCGCTGCGGGAACGTCTGGCGGAACTGGAGGCGCAGAACGCCGAGCTGCAGGCAAGGATCGCTGCCGGCTGATTCTACAGCATCTCTCCCGAAAGTGGTCACCGGTTTCGGGATAAAGGCATGCGCAAAAACAAGGAGCGAAAGCGCGGCGATCGAATCTGAAAGATCGCGACGTGCCTTAGCCGGCGATCGGAAAAATCGACCGCAGCCGTGGCAAGGCAAAATCGAGGAAACTGCGCATCTTGAGCGGCATCTGGCGAGGTGATGCGTGAACCAGGCTGACGGGCACGGGATCAAGCTCGCAGTCATCGAGTATGATCTTCAAGTCGCCGGCCGCAACGGCCTCTGCGACCTGATAGTGAAACAGTCGGATTACACCCGTGTGGCGGATTGCGGCCTGCAGGGCGGCCTCGATCGTCGTCACCGACAGGCGAGCCTTTATCAGGACAGTCAGCGACGGGCCGGTCCTGGCTTGGCGAAACGGCCAGTTCGCGAAAGGCACCGGCCCTTCGACGGCAATCGCCGGCAGGCCTGCCAGATCTTCAGGCCGTTCGGGCATGCCGTGCCGGGCAATAAACTGCGGGCTGGCGCAGACGACCATCCGCATCGCGCCGATCGTCGTCGCAATCATCGTGCTGTCCGGCAGGCGGCCGATGCGCACGGCCATGTCGACATGGTCGTCGACGAGTTGGACATTGCGGTCGGTCAGCACGAGGCGGATGTCGATCTGCGGAAACGCTGCGAGAAAATCGGTGACGATAGGCAAAACGTGCAATTGGCCGAATTGCACCGGTGCGGTGATCACGAGGCGCCCGCGCGGCTCGGTAAATTCGCCGACGACTTCCTGCTCGGCCTCTCCCACCTGTTCGAGGATGCGTCGCGCGGCGGCGATATAGGTCGCGCCTGCGTCGGTTGGCGCGATCCTGCGGGTGCTGCGCAGAAGAAGCTTTGCCCCGAGCGCCGTTTCCAGATCGGTGATCTTGCGCGTCAGCGTGGTGGTCGGCACGCCGAGCGTTCGCGCCGCGGCGGAAAAACTGCCGCTGTCGGAGACTGCAATCAGCATCGACATGGCTTCAAGCCGGTCCACCGGTGCCCCTTTTCGAGTAAGTGTTTGTACTAACGATAATAGTAAGATCTCAGCTCATGATGAGATCTGCACTGATACCGGAAGTGTGTCCCATCTATTTTCATATCGGTGAGCTGTAGCCCAATTCATCCCTGAAAAACGTGGGTCGTATTTAACCCCACTGGTCTCATATTGATCTAATTCCGAGTTAAGTTCTGCTTGGCTCAGTATGAAAAACCGGTTCGTCGCGCCCAACGCGACATAGGCAAGCACGTAGTAGAGTTGCTCCACCTGTTGCTTTTTCTTGATTTGCCAGAAATTTCGAGTGCGCTGGCCTTTTACATCGATCAGGAACATTTTGCCCTTGTCCGGGCTAAGGACCATCAGGTCAGCGAGTGGCGTACTGTGACCCATGGTAAAGCCAACATCACACCCAAGCTTGCAGAGCTCGCTGGCGACAGCAAATTGCGCCGCCCATTGTGTGGAATGTCGGGATGCCGGAAACATGCCTCAAACCTTGCCGGCAAACCGGTCGGTCGCCCGGATCAGCCTGTCGGTGATGCCGGGTTCGGACACCGCATGGCCGGCACCTTCGATGATGTGAAAATCCGCATCCGTCCAGACCTTCGACAGCTGCCAGGCATATTTGACCGGGCAGGGCATGTCGTAGCGGCCATGGACGATCACGCCGGGAATACCCTTGAGCTTCGTCGCATCGCGCAGAAGCTGCCCGTCTTCCAGCCAGCCGGCATGCATGAAGAAGTGGTTTTCGATGCGGGCGAAAGCGAGCGCGAAGTGATCCTCGTCATGCTTGGAGGAAAGCTGCGGGTCGGGCAGAAGCGTGATGGTCGAGCCTTCCCAGACGCTCCACGCCTTGGCGCAGGCGATCTGCGCAGCGCGGTCGGAGCCTGTCAGCCTGCGGTGATAGGCGGCCATCATTTCGTGACGCTCCGCCTGCGGGATCGGCGCGATAAAGGCCTCCCACTCCTTCGGAAACATCTCCGAGACCCCGAACTGATAATACCAGTCGAGCTCCGGCCTCGTCAGCGTGTAGACGCCGCGCAGCAGCAGTTCCGTGACGCGCTCCGGGTGCTTTTGCGCATAGGCGAGCGCCAGCGTCGAGCCCCATGAGCCACCGAAGACCTGCCACTGTTCAACGCCGACCATCTGCCTCAGCCGTTCGATATCGGCGACGAGATGCCAGGTCGTGTTGGCGTCCAGATGCGCATGCGGCGTTGAGCGCCCGCATCCGCGCTGGTCGAAGAGCAGGATGTCGTAGAGGCCCGGATCAAACAGTCGCGACTGGATCGAGGTAATCCCGCCACCCGGTCCGCCATGCAGGAAGACGACCGGTTTGGCGCCTTTCTTGCCGTGGCGTTCCCAATAGATCACATGCCCGTCGCCCACATCGAGCGTGCCGCTGTCGTAAGCGACGGTTGCGGGATAGAGCGTCCGGTAGGCAGCCTGAATATCCTCCATGTCCGGCCGCTCACTTCCGGCCGGTGCGCGGTGCGGAGGTGAGAAGGTCGATCGAGCTGATCGTCGCCACCAGGAACATGACGGGAATGCCGAATTCCAGCAATTCCTCCAGTATGCCCATGACGAGGTTCATGTGGTCGCTGACGGTGACGCCGAATGGCGCGAGCTTGCGGCCGATACCGTCGATCGACTTCGACACGACGGCAAGACCGATCGCGGCGACGAGGCTCCATGCCCAGACCGTCCGCTGCCGCAGGCCGGAAACCAGTTCGTGGCCACTGCGGGTGATCAGCCGATAGACGACGATCGCGCCGAAAATGATCACCAGAACGCCGAAAATGCGCTCGACGGGCGGCGCCATCGTGGTCAGGTAGAGATTGCTTTTCAGCATGCCGACGCTGGTCAGCTTCTTGTCGAGGTCCAGTTCGCGGCCCATCATCATCAGCATGATCGCCGCGACTTCCCAGTAGCGACGCCATGTGTCACCCGTGCGGGTCCATAGCCAGACCATGGCGGTATAGGCGTAAAGCAGGGCGGTCGATGTTTCGATTGCGCCGCTTTCCTTCACGAGCATTGTCGTAAAACCGTTACTTGCGAGGTCTATAGCGAACATGACGGCAGCTCCCGCCAAGGCGACGGTGAGCAGGTACCAGGGGCGTGCGGAAACGGCATAGGCTTGTTGTGCGAGCATTGTAGGTCTCAGGTTTTATGTCGGTAAATCTGCGGACTAGAGGTGAAGGCCTTTCTCGGGCCAGTTTTCAGTGTCTTGGTCTGGATGCTGGAAGGAGATGATCTGCTCCTGCCGGGAATAATAGTCGGCATCGCCGTGAACCGGTGCCTCGAATATGGTCTCGACCCACGGTAGCCGAAAAGCGTGGTTGACCTGAACTTGCGGGGCCAGATCGTCTCGCTCGTCGAAAGCGCCGATGGCGATTTCGAGGCTGGCAGGCGTGCGATAGGTCAGCGGTGTACCACAATTCTCGCAGAAGCCACGGTCGATATTGACCGAGGATTGGAAATATTTCGGTTCGCCGCGTGTCCATTCGACACCACCTTCAGGCGCCGAAACCAGTGGCCCGAAGAAGCCGCCGAATGCCTTCTGGCACATGCGGCAATGGCAGATCGACGCGCGGCCGAGTTTGCCGTTGATCCTGAAGCGCACGGCACCGCACTGGCAGCCGCCTGATCTCGTTGTTTCGCTCATGCTTGCCCCTGTTTGCTGGTCCCGCCTATGGCGGCGGTCGGTTGCCAGTCATCCGTCTCGAAATCGGGATGCTGGTTCGAGACGATATCGACAAGAAAGGATGCCTCGTCGATATCGTCCAATGTGTGATGTGCAGGCAGCGCACCGAGATGATCGACGAAGGCCAGCTTCGCCTCGATGCCGTACTGGAGAGATGGCGGCAGCGCCGCGGGATTATCCAGCGCACCGGCCGCAACCGCAATTCCGTCGGCCGCCTCGTAGGTGAGCGGCGTGCCGCAGTTTTCGCAAAAACCGCGCCGCACATGGTTCGACGACTGAAAGTATTTCGCCGCGCCGCGTGTCCAGGTGAAATGCAGCCCGCGGGTGGAGACGAGCGGGGCATAATAGGCGCCGAAGGCTTTCTGGCACATGCGGCAATGGCAGATGGAGGTCTCGTTCGGCTTTCCGTCGATCAGGAAGCGAAGCGCGCCGCACTGGCATCCGCCTCGGTGGATTTGCTGGGTCACGTGCGTGTCTCCGGTTTCCCTGAGGCTGGGATCATGAAGTCGGCCCCGGTGTCGTGGTCCGGATGCTGTTTGCTGCCGACGGCGATCGCCGCGTCCTGTTCGGCCGACACATCCATTCCGGCTTCGTGCCGCAGCCCGTCGAGTTCACCGAACCAGGGCATCTTGCGGGCAAGATTCGTCTGCATCTGCGGCTTTACAGCCTGTGGATTGTCGAGCGAGCCGAGGGTGATGCTGATATGATCATGCCCGCCATCGTAAAACAGCGGCGTGCCGCAGTCTCGGCAGAAACCCCGGCGAACGGTATCGGAGGACCGGAACCATTGCGGTTCGCCGCGGGTGAGCGAAAAATTCTCGTGGGCTACACCGCCGAAGGGCATGAAATAATTGCCCGCCGCCTTCTGACACATGCGGCAGTGGCAGACATGCGGAAAGCCGATTTCGCCTGCCGCCCGATAACGCACCGCGCCGCATTGGCATCCGCCAGTGTGGACAAGCTGTGTCATGCCGACGGCTCCTCCAGCCAGTTCTCGACCTTGAGGCTCCCGACACGGGAGGCTTCCCGGTGGGTGTTGGTCACCGGCGTCAGCCCAGGCGATCGGGCATGGGCGGCGATGAAGAGGTCGGTTGCCCCGACAGGCGCGCCGCGCCTCTCTAGAGTAATGCGAATGTCGGCAAAATGGTGAGATCCAGCCATGTCTTCCTCCCTTATGCCGGATGGCAGCATAGGGCCGTTCGCCTAAAAGCTGCAAGCCTTGACGCGGCGCGCTGGTTTGGCGCGCCGCATCGGCGTTTGGGGCAGAACAGACTAGCGCTTCAGCTCCCAGGTTGTCACCCGCTCGCCGGTCGCGGCATCCTTGCCGTCCTTCAGCTGGATGCCCTTTTCGGCGAGTTCGTCGCGGATACGGTCGGCCTCGGCAAAGTTCTTGGCCTTGAGCATTTCCAGACGCATCGCGACGAGCGCCTCGACGGCCTCCGCGATCGGCGCGGCCACGGATACTTCCCGTGCCTGCTGCGCCTGTTCCCACGCCTGCATGTGATCGAAGCTGGTCAGGCCCAGCAGGGCAAGGTTCGCGTAAAGCGCGTGTCCATGGGCAATATCCTTGCCCTTTGCCAGCTGGTGCAGCTCTGCGATGGCGGCGCTCATGTTGAGGTCGTTGGCAAGAGCATCGACGAATGTCGAAGACGGCGCCAGGCCGTCATACTGGTCACGATTGCCCTCCTGCCAGGACAGTCCCTTGTTGTCCATGGCCTCCTGCCAGTTGGACAGCGTGCTCTCCGCCTCTTCCAGCCGCTTGACAGAAAAGTCGATCGGCTCGCGGTAGTGCGTCATCAGCATCGCCAGTCGCAGCACTTCGCCCGGCCACTTGCGGCCGCCGAACGTGTCCGTTTCCAGCAACTGGTTGATGGTGATGAAATTGCCGTCGGACTTCGACATCTTGCGGCCTTCGACCTGCACGAAGCCGTTATGCATCCAGACATTCGCCATGACCTGCGTGCCGTGGGCGCAGCGCGACTGGGCGATCTCGTTTTCGTGGTGCGGGAAGATCAGGTCCAGCCCGCCGCCATGGATGTCGAAGACTTCGCCGAGATAGCGGCCGCTCATCGCCGAGCATTCGATATGCCAGCCCGGGCGTCCGATACCCCAGGGACTGTCCCAGCCCGGTTCGTTCTCGGACGAAAGCTTCCAGAGCACGAAGTCGCCGGGGTTCTTCTTGTGCGCATCGACCGCGATACGCGCACCGGCCTGCTGCTCGTCCAGCGGCCGCTTGGAAAGCTGGCCGTAATCGGTCATCGACTTCGTATCGAACAGCACTTCGCCCTCGGCCACATAAGCGTGGCCATTGCCGATCAGCTTTTCGATGATCTCGATCATCTGCGAAATATTGTCGGTCGCACGCGGCTCGACGGTCGGCTCAAGGCAGCCCAGCGCCGCCACGTCCGCATGGAACTGCTTTGCCGTCTTTTCCGTCACCGCATGGATGGCGTCGTTGAGCGGCAGATGCGGAAAATCCCGAAGGGCGCGGGCGTTGATCTTGTCGTCGACGTCGGTGATGTTGCGGGCATAGGTGACATGCGCCTCGCCATAGACATGCCGCAGCAGCCGGAACAGCACATCGAACACGATCACCGGGCGGGCATTGCCGATGTGGGCGAAGTCATAGACGGTCGGACCGCAGACATACATGCGGACATTGTCGGCATCGATCGGCTGGAATACCGATTTCTCGCGGTTCAAGGTATTGTATAGCTTGAGCGTAGCGCTCATCGAAAAATTCTCCCAGGCTCGAAACGGCGTGCAGCAACCGGTACCGGACCGGGGCGTTTGTCTTCAAGGCTTTTCGAGAGACGAAAACGGCCGGGCCAGCGCGATCGCTAGCGGATAGTCTTCCCACAAATGGAAATTGCCGTGTTCATGAGGCGGTTATGGCGCGAGGCCGGTGATTGGTCAAGGGGAGGGCGGCCTCGCTTGTCGCAAGGCCCACCCCGCACGTGCCTCACTCCGGCAGGCGGTACTCCACGAAGCGGTTCTCGCGCACGACGAACAGCTTGCCGCTTTCGATCATTTCCGGAGAGGTGAGCGGCAGGATTTTTTCCGCCACTTCGGAAGGATGCGGCAGGGTTTCCGGGTTTTCGCCGGGCACGGCCTGGGCGCGCATGGCGGTGCGGGTGGCGCCGGGATTGACGAGATTGATCTTCAGCGGCGTGTGCGCCATTTCCTCGGCCCAGATCCGGCCCATCGTCTCGACCGCCGCCTTCGACATCGCATAGGCGCCCCAGAAAGCGCGGGGATTGGTGGCAACGCCCGAAGAAAGCAGCAGTGCCCGGCCGGCATCGGATTTGACCAGCAGCGGTTCCAGCGAGCGGATCAGCCGCCACATCGAGGTGACATTGGTGGTCATCACCCGCTCGAACACCTTCGCCTCGATATGGGCGATCGGCGAGATCACGCCGAGAATGCCGGCATTGGCGACGAGAATGTCGAGCTTTCCCCAGCGCTCATGGATCGAGGCGCCGAGCCGGTCGATCGCATCCATGTCCGCAAGGTCGAAGGGAACCAGCGTTGCAGCGCCTCCCGCGGCCTTGATCGCATCATCCAGCTCTTCCAGCCCGCCGACCGTGCGGGCGCAGGCGATCACATGCGCGCCGGCCTTGGCCAGTTCCAGCGCCGTGAAGTAGCCGATACCGCGCGAGGCGCCGGTGACGAGCGCAATCCTGCCGTTGAGATCGATGGTCATGGTCTGGTCGCGCTCCCGATACTGTTCTGTCCCGGCCAAAAAAGAAGGCCGCGTTTCCGCAGCCTTCTAGAATGTTTCTCAACCTTTGGGAACCGGTGGGACAGAGTGTCTCACCCGTTGCTGGCAAGCAACGACACCTTGCGGCCGACCGCTTCGCCTTCCTTGTCGAGGAGGCGGGTCGGGTAATCGCCGGTGAAATAGTGGTCGGTGAACTGCGGGCGCGCATTGTTGCGATCCTCGCCGCCGACGGCGCGGTAAAGGCCGTTGATCGACAGGAATTCGAGGCTGTCGCAGCCGATATATTTGCACATCGCTTCCAGGTTTTCATACTGGTTGGCGAGCAGCTTTTCCCGGTCCGGCGTGTCGATGCCGTAGAAGTCGGGATAGTAGATCATCGGGCTGGCAACGCGCAGGTGCACTTCCCTGGCGCCGGCATCGCGGATCATCTGGACGATTTTGAGCGATGTCGTGCCGCGCACGACCGAGTCGTCGACGAGAACGACTCGCTTGCCTTCGATCATCGCCCGGTTGGCCGAATGCTTCAGCTTCACGCCGAAGGCGCGGATCTGCTGCGTCGGTTCGATGAAGGTACGACCGACATAGTGGTTGCGGATGATGCCGTATTCGAACGGGATGCCGCTCTGCTGGGCATAGCCGAGCGCTGCCGGCGTGCCGCCATCCGGCACCGGTACGACGACGTCGGCCTCGACCGGGGCTTCCTTGGCGAGGTTGATGCCCATGTTCTTGCGGGCAACATAGACCGAGCGGCCGCCGACGACCGAATCCGGACGGGCGAAATAGACATATTCGAACAGGCACAGGCGTTCCGGCTGACCGTTGCCGGCCTTGCGTGCATCGATGCTGATCGAACCGTCCGGCTGCGTTTCGCAGATGATGACTTCGCCGTTTTCGACGTCACGGACGAACTTGGCGCCGATAATGTCGAGGGCGCAGCTTTCCGAGGCGAAGACCGGCTTGCCGTCGAGTTCGCCCATGACCAGCGGACGAATGCCCGTGGGATCGCGCGCTGCAATCAGCTTGGTGCGGGTCATCGCCAGCATCGAATAACCGCCTTCCATCTGTCGAACCGCATCAATGAAGCGGTCGGCAGTGGAGGAATAACGGGAGCGGGCGATGAGGTGCAGGACGACTTCGGTATCGGAAGTAGACTGACAGATGGCGCCACCGGCGATCAGCTGCCGACGCAGCGTCAAACCGTTGGTGAAATTGCCGTTATGGGCAATCGCGATACCGCCGACTTCCAGTTCAGCAAACAGCGGCTGGACGTTGCGGAGCGCCACTTCACCGGTCGTCGAATAGCGGACGTGGCCGATGGAGATGTTGCCGGGCAGTTTGGCGAGGGTCGCCGGGTCGGTATAGTGATCACCGACGAGACCCATGCGGCGTTCCGAATGGAAGCGCAGGCCGTCGAAGGAGACGATACCGGCCGCTTCCTGGCCGCGATGCTGCAGGGCATGAAGGCCGAGCGCCGTCAGCGTTGCCGCATCCGGATGACCGAGAATGCCGAATACACCGCACTCTTCGTGAAGGGTGTCATCCTCCCATTCGTTGGAATGGTTGATGTCGAAGGATTGTGAAGCCGACTGGTCCATCGTGAGCCCGTGCCCTTGATCTAAAATGGAAAGGCCGGCCGGGGATTGAAAATCCCCGGAGCCAGCCCGTTCTCTATCTGAATTCGATTACTACCACAAATGGGAATGAATTACGCCTGCATCAAGCGCAACACAGCGTCAATTATTTGTCACAGGTGCATCGCCGACCGGCGGCATTTCCTGACCGGGCTGGATCTCGGCTGGAGCTTCTTCGCGGCCGGTGATGCGGGCGCGGATCTGCGGCTCGATATCGTCCGGCAGCACGGCCTCGAGGCGTGCCACCAGTGTATCGACGAACGGCTTCGACTTGGCCTGGGTGACCCATTCAGGCTGCGCCTGGATCGGTACGAGCCAGTTCCAGAAGGCGGTGGCGATGACGAGAAGCAGCAGGCCGCGTGCAGCGCCGAACAGGAAGCCGAGCGTGCGGTCGAGCGCGCCGATGCGGCTGTCGATGATGAAATCGGCAATCTTCGAGGTGATGAACGAGATGACGATCAGCGCGATGAGGAAGATGATGCCGGCGGACGCCGCAATCGCGATGCGGTTATCCGAGGTGTAGCTTTCCGCGTAAGGAACAAGCAGCGGATAGAGGTAATAGGCGGCGGCAACCGAGCCCGCCCAGCTGGCGATCGACAGCACTTCGCGGGAAAAACCGCGGACCATTGCGAGCACCGCCGAAAACAGGGTGACGCCGATGACGATGCCGTCGAAAATCGTGATGGGCATTGTAAACTCTACTCCAGACTGCCGTTTCGTGCCGGTTGTTTCATCCCGGCACTGCGCGCGCCACACGGATGTTGGGCGCGTTCTCTTACATCAGCCGCTTCATTAACGGAAGATCAATCATCTTCCCCGGCATTTTCATGGCCTTTCCCCAGTTTCTTGCCCCAGCTTCCTGGCGGAACCGGCGATGCGCGAGACGAGGTCGGGCAGATCCTCGATCATCGTCCAGCGCGCATTGCCGGCCTTCGGCAGTTCCGCCGAGGTGGCCGGCAGCATGGCGCTGGCAAAGCCGAGCTTTTCCGCCTCCTTCAGGCGCTGCGCCGTCTGCGAGACGGGGCGCACGGCGCCCGACAGGCTGATCTCGCCGAAGAAGACGCAATCGGCAGGAAGCGCCAGGCCCGCCAGCGACGAGACGAGCGCGGAGGCGATCGCCAGGTCGGCCGCCGGTTCCGAAATACGATAGCCGCCGGCGACGTTGAGATAGACGTCGTGGCTGCCGAGCTTCACGCCGCAATGGGCTTCGAGCACGGCAAGGATCATGGCGAGGCGCGAACTGTCCCAGCCGACCACCGCGCGGCGCGGCGTGCCGAGCGAGGTAGGGGCGACAAGCGCCTGTACTTCGACCAGCACCGGACGCGTGCCCTCCATCCCGGCAAAGACGGCAGCACCCGGCGATTTGGAGTTGCGCTCGCCGAGGAAGAGTTCGGACGGATTGGAAACATCGCGCAGGCCCTTGTCGGACATTTCGAACACGCCGATCTCGTCCGTCGGCCCGAAGCGGTTCTTCACCGTGCGCAGGATACGGTAATGATGGCCGCGGTCGCCTTCGAAATAGAGAACGGCATCGACCATGTGTTCTACGACGCGCGGTCCGGCGATCTGCCCCTCCTTGGTGACGTGGCCGACAAGAACCATGGCGGCGCCCGTCTGTTTGGCAAAGCGGATCATCGCCTGCACGCCGGTGCGCACCTGGGTAACGGTGCCGGGCGCGCTGTCGGCGGTATCGCTCCACAGCGTCTGGATGGAATCGATAATGACCAGGTCCGGCCGCTTGCCTTCCGAAATCGTGGCAAGGATGTCCTCGACATTGGTCTCGGCCGCGAGAAGAACATCCGAGTCGGCAGCGCCGAGGCGCTGGGCGCGCAGCCGCACCTGGGCGACCGCTTCTTCACCCGATACATAGATGATCCGGTGACCGCGCCGCGAAAGCGCCGCCGCCGCCTGCATCAGAAGCGTGGATTTGCCGATCCCCGGATCGCCGCCGATCAGCACCGCCGATCCGCGCACGAAGCCGCCGCCGGTGGCGCGGTCGAGTTCCGAAATGCCCGTATGGACGCGTGGTGCCTCTTCGGTCTCGCCCGATAGCGACGTGAGCGCCACGGCGCGGCCCTTTTTCGGCGCCTTGCCGGGGCCGCCGCCGATGCCTCCCATCGGGTCTTCCTCGACGATCGTGTTCCACTCGCCGCAGCCATCGCACTTGCCGGCCCAGCGGCTATGCACCGTGCCGCAGTTCTGGCACACGAATTGGGTTTTGGGTTTTGCCATGGGATGAGGTCAGTCTTTTTCTTTTGTCTGGTAAAACGGGAGGAAGTCTTCAGGTTTGATCTTCTGCCGCCCATGAAGGGTGCGCAGCACGATCAACTCGTCATTGTTGATAAAGAAGTAGATGCACCGTTTCCTGTAAGGAAAGGCTCTTAACCCTGGAATGAAGTCACGCGGGCTTCCGGTAACTCCATATGCCGCCATCCATTCGATCTTGCCATTGATGTCATCAAGAAAACGTCTGGCGGCAACATGGTCAAAGCCGGCGATATAGTCATAGATTCCGAGAAGATCGTTGAGGGCCTGAAATGACATTCTCAGCTGACGTTGGCGCATTCTTTCGGTCCTCTGCCATCTGCAGGATATGCGCTGTCATTTCCTCTGCATTTTCGAAGGTCACTACACGGCCAGCGTCCACATCGTCGACGCCCTGCTGGATAAGGTAGCGTAATTCCTGAAGCTTGCCCTCTTCGCTACCGAGCAGCCGCAGGCCGGCAGCGATGACATCGTCCGCACTCCTATAACGGCCGTCCTTTACCTGTTCGTCGATAAAGTCCTGATCTTGCTCACTGAGATGGATCTCGGTCATTTCGATCTCCTTTTGTTCTCTTTTAGCACGAAGTTTTTCGGCTTCCAAGAGGGCCTTGCATGAGGCTATGCAAGGAAGAGATAAAGCTCAGTCGTCGGGATAGAGATACCGCCGCTCGTATCGCAGGCCGAGGCTGGTCAGCAGTTCGTAGCCGATCGAGCCCGCAGCCCGCGCCACGTCGTCGACCGGGATATTGGGGCCGAACAGTTCGACATAGTCGCCGGTACGGATCGCGCCTTCCGGCACATCGGTGACGTCGAATATGGTCAGATCCATCGTCACCCGGCCGATCACCGGCACGCGGGTATCGGCGATGAAGCCGAAGGCTCCGGGCATGCCGCCGGCGCGGATCGGCACGCCCGAGCCGGATGCGGAGCGGGGATAGCCGTCGGCATAGCCGGCCGAGACGACTGCCAGCCGGCTGTTGCGCGAAAGCTGGTGGGTGGCGCCGTAGCTGACCGTCGAACCCGAGGCGGCATCACGGATCTGCAGGATGCGCGCCTCTGCCTTGGCAACGGGCTTCAGCGCCTTCATGCCGTTGACCGCTTCTCCGCCATAGACGGCGATGCCGGGGCGGGTCAGGTCGAAATGGTATTCCGGGCCGAGAAAAACGCCGCCGGATGCGGCAAGGCTTGCCGGAACACCTTCGAAAGCCGCCGCAACCCGTTGAAACGATTCCAGCTGCGTACGATTGAGCGGCGAGGCGGGTGTGTCGCCGCTATGCAGGTGCGACATGACGAGGACGGGCGAAAAGCTTGCCGGGCGCGAGACGTCCTCGGCAAAGGCTATCGCCTCTTCCAACGGCAGGCCGAGCCGGTTGAAACCGGTATCGATATGCAGCGCACAAGGATGATCGCCATGCTCGGCGGTGACGCTCATCCAGAAGGCAAGCTGCTCTTCGGAGATGATGACCGGAACGAGATCGTTCTCGTAGAACAGCCGTTCCTGGCCCGGCCAGATACCGGAAAGCACATAGATGCGGGCATCCGGCGCGTAGGTTCTGAGCGTCACGCCCTCCTGCACGACGGCCACGAAGAAGTCGCGCGCGCCTGCCTCGTAAAGGGCGGTGCCACAGTCCTCAAGCCCGAGCCCATAGGCGTCTGCTTTGACGATGGCTGCGGTCCCGGCCTTGCCGGAGCGCTTCGCCATTTCCCTCCAGTTGTCGGCAAGCGCGCCGAGATCGACGGTCAGCCGGACGGGGGCGATATCGAATTCATCGAAGGAGAGTTCGTCGCTGTCGAAGTCGGTCAGATCTGTCATGGGGTGCTCGTCGCAGAGAAGGATGGGGTCAAACTAACCTTTTTGACGGCCGGCAAAAGGTCGGCCGAGAAGATTTCGGCTTGCCTGCACAGAGTTTGTATCGAGCAGCGCCTGCAGAAATACGCCAATGGCGCATCGCGTATCTGCGATGAGGATCATCCGAACCAAGCGATAACTGAAGGATATGGAGCGTATCGCAGCAAATCCGACGGCGGGGGAGGCATCCAGGGACTTCGCGCGATCCGCAAGAAGGTCGCCAAGTCGGCCAAGGAATTCGAGCGCCGTTTCGGAATTCCGGCGGCCACGATCAACAACTGGGAACAGGGGCGCCGCTCGCTCGATCCTGCAGGGCGCCTGCTGCTGAAGGTGCTTGAGACGCACCCGGAGATCGTTGAGCAGGCCGCCCAGGCAGCCTGATCACATAATATCTGCCCGGCGCCTCACGGTTCTTCGTACTGGATAAAGCTCGGTTCGGCGAGGTCGGTAAAGCGGGTGAATTCCGACTGGAAGGCGAGCTTGACGGTGCCGGTCGGTCCGTGGCGCTGCTTGGCGATGATGACGTCGGCCGTGCCCTTCACCCGATCCATATGCGCTTCCCATTCCGGGTATTTCGGATCGGACAGATCGCGCGGCTCCATGTTCTTGACGTAATATTCCTCACGGAACACGAAGAGCACGACGTCGGCGTCCTGTTCGATCGAACCCGATTCGCGCAGGTCGGAAAGCTGCGGGCGCTTGTCCTCGCGGCTTTCGACACCGCGCGACAGCTGCGACAGCGCGATGATCGGCACGTTCAGTTCCTTGCCGAGCGCCTTGAGGCCGGTGGTGATCTGGGTGATTTCCTGCACGCGGTTCTCGCCCGACTTGCCGGAACCGGTCATCAGCTGGATATAGTCCACCACCAGGCAATCGAGGCCGCGCTGGCGCTTCAGGCGACGTGCGCGTGCCGATAGCTGGGCGATCGAGATACCACCGGTCTGGTCGATGAACAGCGGCACCTTCTGCATCATCTGGGAGCAGGCGACGAGTTTTTCGAAATCGGCCTCGGTAATGTCGCCGCGGCGGATTTTCGACGAAGAGACTTCCGTCTGCTCGGAAATGATACGGGTCGCGAGCTGTTCGGACGACATTTCGAGCGAATAGAAGCCCACGACGCCGCCATTCTTGGCCTTGAACGAGCCGTCCGGGTTGACGTCCGACTCATAGGCGGCGGCGATATTGTAGGCGATGTTGGTGGCAAGCGAGGTCTTGCCCATGCCGGGGCGCCCTGCAAGCACGATCAAGTCGGAACGCTGCAACCCGCCCATCTTGCCGTCGAGCGACATGATGCCGGTGGAAATGCCGGAAAGCTGGCCGTCGCGCTCGAAAGCCTCGCCGGCCATGCTGATCGCGATCGATACCGCGTCGTTGAACGACTGGAAGCCGCCATCGTAACGGCCGGTTTCCGCCAGTTCGAACAGGCGGCGTTCGGTATCTTCGATCTGGCTCTGCGGCGGCATGTCGAGCGGGGCGTCATAGGCGATGTTGACCACATCCTCGCCGATCTGGATCAGCGAGCGGCGCAGCGCCAGGTCATAGATGGCGCGGCCATAGTCTTCGGCGTTGATGATGGAGACGGCGTTGGCGGCCAGACGCGCGAGATACTGTGCCACGGTCAGGTCGCCGACCTTGTCGTCTGCGGGCAGGAAGGTCTTCAGTGTGATCGGGTTCGCCGTCTTGCCCATGCGGATGATGTCGCCGGCCACTTCGTAGATCTTGCGATGCAGCGGCTCGTAGAGATGGATCGGCTTGAGAAAGTCCGACACGCGGTAATAGGCGTCGTTGTTGACGAGGATGGCCCCCAGCAGCGCCTGTTCCGCTTCGATATTGTTCGGCGCCTCGCGATAGTGCGGCGCTGCATCCTTGTTGCTGAGAGATGCCAGGTTGCGCGCTGCTTCGTTCATGATCTTCTACCCGTCCTGTCCACGTTCAAGGTGCCGGTCATAGTCGCATTGGGCCGCTGCCGAAACCGGATTTTTACCGATTTCCGATTCCCACAGCTATCCACAGCGCAGGCCGGCCGACGCAAAACAAATAAGCCAATGAAGCGACGAATACGGTTGACTGTGCGCCCTGCGCGACTCGCCCGTTAAGGTTTCATTCTAGCCAGAAAAAGAGACAAAAAAACGCCCGGCTTGTATAAGCCGGGCGTTCCTGAATGAACCTGAAAAGGTTCGATTATTCGTCTTCGCCGTCCTGGTCGGCTTCCGGATCGAAGAAGTCTTCCGGACGCAGGGCGTCTTCGTCAACGCCGTAGATGGCGTCGGCGGAGGTGAGGCTTTCGCCCTTGGCCTGGCGCTCGGCTTCGTCGGCCGAACGGGCGACGTTGAGCTGGACTTCGAGCGAAACTTCGGCGTGCAGGTGCAGAAGAACCTGGTGCAGGCCGATCGCCTTGATCGGGGTGTTGAGGTCGACCTGGTTGCGGCCGATGTTGAAGCCTTCGGCGGCCAGGATGTCGACGATGTCGCGGGCAGCGACGGAGCCGTAGAGCTGACCGGTTTCGCCGGCCGAACGGACGACGATGAAGGATTTGCCGGCAAGCGCTTCGGCGACGGTTTCAGCTTCGCCCTTGCGCTCGAGGTTGCGGGCTTCGAGCGTTGCGCGCTCGGCTTCGAAACGCTTCTTGTTGGCTTCGTTGGAGCGCAGCGCCTTGCCCTGCGGCAGCAGGAAGTTACGTGCGTAACCGTCGCGAACCTTTACGGTTTCGCCCATCTGGCCGAGCTTCGGCACGCGTTCAAGCAGAATGACTTGCATGGTGGATTTCCTTTCTGATCTTCAAGTTTCTGTGTCTGTTGTATCGGTCTTTTCCGCACCGGCCTTTGCAGGCGTCAGTGCGATCGTGCGCCTCGTGTCGATCAGGCCGAGAACGAGAATGGCGAAAGCCGGCAGCACGAGCATGGTGGAGAGGTAGGCAAGAACGAGAACCGGCAGGCGCCAGTCCTTGCCCTGGGCGCGGAAATGGATGGTGGCAAAGCCGGCCATGAGAAAGCCCGCGCCGAATGTGCCGCAGAGAACCGCTCCAACCATCGCCGGCACGCCGCCGAAGAAGGTGAGCAGGATGCCTGCGAGGAAGATGAAGATCGCATGGCGGTTCATCCGCAGCGCCGAGGGCATGTCCTCGCGCGGGCGCAACGCGCGGCCGGAGCGGGAAACGATTCGCATGGCGAAATAGAAGGCTGCGAACAGAAGCAGCACCCACATGCCACCCTGTACCAGCGGCAGCATCAGCAGGAACATTGCCTTGGTCTGTGCCATCACGGCGGCTTCGCTGGCAAATTCCGGATTCTGCGCCGCAAGGCTGGTGCTGATCACGTCGACGAGCTGGCCGACGAATTCCGGGCCGTAGCCGATCGCAACGCCGAGCGCGATGACGGCAAGCGCCACGAGGCCGCACAGATGCAGCAGGATATCGGATAGCGGATACCAGGCCAGCAGATCATCCGGGCCACCGAGCTCGGAAGCGGGGCGCGCCAGATTGGCCAGGTGCGACAGCCAGCCGGCGGGGATCAGCGTAAAGACCGCCATGGCAACGGCGAAATAGGGGGAAACGAGAACCGCGCCGAGGATGGCGGCGGTGACGACGCCGATGATCGCGGCACGGTTTCCCCAGCCGAGGCCGGCAATCAGGATGGGAAGGGCGGAAGCGGCATAGAGAACGGCGGCAAAAGACGACTGCGCGCTCGCGCCCATGACGAGCACGGTGGCGACGACGCCGGCAAGGACGCCGGTGGGCAGCACTGTCTGTGTCTTTTTCATTCTCGGTCTCGCTGTCCTGCCAAATCAAGCAGTTAGGGGACGGGCCTGATTCAATCTGACAGGCGCTTCATCCCCAACATGGGGTTTGCAGTTCGGTTCCGATCCGCGCCCAACGCGGAAGGGATTGGACCCGCTGAGGTTAATCAGCGGGTCCGGTATCGATTACGATACGACGTAAGGCAGCAGGCCGAGGAAGCGGGCGCGCTTGATGGCCTGGGCCAGTTCGCGCTGCTTCTTCTGGGAAACGGCCGTGATGCGGGACGGAACGATTTTGCCGCGCTCGGAAATGTAGCGCTGCAGCAGACGAACGTCCTTGTAGTCGATCTTCGGAGCGTTGGCGCCGGAGAAGGGGCACGTCTTGCGACGGCGGTGGAACGGACGGCGAGCCGGGGAAGAGGATACGTCAGCCATAGGTCTTTTCTCCTTCTATCCGATTAGGCTTCGCGAGCCGGGCGCGGAGCGCGCTGGAAATCACCGTCGCGGCGCGGCGGGCGATCACCGAATTCGCGGCGCGGGCCACGGTCGTCACCACGCGGGCCGCGGTCGTCGCGGTCGCGCTTCTGCATCATGGCAGACGGGCCTTCTTCGTGCTTTTCGACGGCGAGCGTCATGTAGCGAAGAACGTCTTCGTTGATGCGCATCTGACGTTCCATCTCGTGCACGGCAGCAGCCGGAGCATCGATGTCCATCAGGGCGTAGTGAGCCTTGCGGTTCTTCTTCATGCGGTAGGTCAGGGACTTGAGGCCCCAGTTTTCTACGCGCCCGACCTTGCCGCCGTTAGCTTCGATGACGCCCTTGTACTGTTCGACGAGGGCTTCAACCTGCTGTGCGGACATATCCTGTCGGGCAAGGAATACGTGTTCGTAAAGAGCCATGTAAGCTTTGCCTTTTCTTGCGGTTGTTGTGTCACCCGGTTTCGGCGGCTAAGCCTCAACGACTGCTCCTGATGGCCAAGAAGGCCGGCAAGAAAAGCTGTTGTTTCGAGACGGTCGAGAGCGGAGACACGGGAGGCCGGAAACCTTGTGGTTCCTGCGATCCGCGCCGGGATATCCCGATGCCGATCGGCCCTCCGTTCAGCCACCAGCCAGAAGACCGGGTGTTTCGAACAGCGCGGCTTATACGGGTTTTTGGCGGAAAGGCAAGAGGCAGGGGCGATATGCGGCTTTTGGTTAAGCGAGTGCAGCTGCAGCTGAGCTATTCATGGCCGCTGCTGTATTGAATTGATGCATCCATAGATAGATATGTGCGTTTTCTGAATAAAATCCAAAGTTGCAAATATAAGGATTGGGCGTATCGTTTCCAGCGGCGCGATGATCGCGCTTTTCTGAACTATGTCGGAGGGGAAGCCATGCATCATGGGCAGAAGAATTTCGAGATAACTGCACCGCGATCAAAATTCTACCAGGGCGGTTTCGGTCGCCTCTTTCAAGAGCTGGAGCCTTGGGCGCCCGATGGCGTGCTGGAATACAAGCTGGAGGAGCATTTTCTGAAAGTCGCGACCGATCTCATGTCGGAGGTCGTCGACGGGACACCGGATGAACTCGCCGCTGGTGAGACGCCTGCAGCTGCCGGCGCGCCCGGGGCCGGCAATTCGTCGCTCCCCTCCGGTTATGTCTATTTCGGCCAGTTCGTCGATCACGATATCACGCTCGATGTGACGCCGCTGAGCGATGCGGAAACCGACCCGAACCGGTTGCATAACTTTCGCACGCCGCGCCTGGATCTGGACTGTCTTTACGGGCTGGGGCCGCAGGCGCAGCCTTATCTATACGAACACGTCGGCGGAAAGTTCACCGGCAAGTTTCTGACGTCGCCGATCTCCGATCCGAAATTTGAAAACATCCCGGCACCCATAAGGGATCTTCCGCGCAACAATGCCGGTGCGGCGTTGATCGGCGACCCGCGTAATGACGAGAACGCCATCGTCGCACAGGTGCATACGGCATTTCTGCTGGCACACAACACGTTGGTTGACCGGGCGAAGCAGCAGGCCGGGGCAAATGCGCCCTCAGGTGATCAGCTGTTCGCTGTTGCCCGCAAGACGCTGAAATGGCTCTATCAATGGATCGTCTGGAACGACTATGTAAAAAGGATCTGTCGCGCGAAGGTTCATGAGATCGCGTTGAAGAAGGAAAAGCAGGGCGATGACCGGCTGATCTGGAAGCTGGGCTACAAGGACGATGTCTTTCACTGGAAGCACCAACCCTTCATGCCGCTCGAATTCTCGGTGGCTGCCTATCGCTTCGGCCACACGCTGGTGCGCAATGCCTATCAGACGAATGCTTCGGCGGCGGCGGGTTTCAGTACGTTTTTCCCGATCTTCACGACGAAGAAGGTCGGGCCGACCGAGGATCACGGCATCTCCGGCGGTCGCCCGCTGACGATGCGGCGTGTGATCCAGTGGGACTGGTTCCTCAACATGAATTCGTCTGCCGCAAACCTGTTTCCGCAGCGGGCCCGAGCCTTCGATACGAAGCTGTCGCGAGCGCTCCTGCATATGCCGGAAGATCCGGACAAGCCCGGTGATCCCAAGCGTGTCCTCAACGTGCTGGCCGCACGAAACCTCGTTCGCGGAGTGAAGATGAAGCTTCCGGCCGGCGCGGATGTGGCGCTTGCCCTTGGCCTTGAGCCGATCTCGCTTGCCGAGGGCGAGCCCAAAACGCTCTGGTACTATGTCTTGAAGGAGGCGGCCGATGCGGGAGCTTCGGGAGGATCGGGCAATGAACTCGGCGTCATCGGTTCGATCATCGTCTGTTCCACCTTTGCGGGCCTGCTGAAGGGCGATCCGTTGTCATGGTTCAATATCGAACCCGGTTGGCATCCGAGCAAGGATCCGCTTTTGAAGACGGACGACAATGTCGATCATCCCGGTCCGTCGCATTCTGCCGACAATAATGAATGGGGGCTGCCGGCGATCATCCGGCTGGCGGGCCTGCCAGTCGATGGAGCGGATGTCGACGGTGTCACGGCCAGGCCCGCAGGTGCGGGCCTGGTCTGATCTTCCATCCGCGTCAGATCGGCATGGGATACCGGCGATAGACTTCGGCAATGTCCTTCAGCGCGGCCTCCGACAGCGTCACATCGGCCGCGCCGATATCGGTGGCGAGCTGTTCCATCGTCGTGGCGCCGATGATGACGGAAGCCATGAACGGGCGCGTCAGGCAGAAGGCGATGGCCATCTGGCTTGGGTCGAGGCCGTGCTTTGCTGCGACGTCGACATACGCCTTGACCGCCGGTTCCTGCAGCGGCTGCATGCGGCCGCCGAGGTCGGTGTTGATCGTGCCGCGCGAACCGTGCGGCACCGCGCCTGCGAGATACTTGCCCGACAGGAGGCCGGCTGCGAGCGGCGAATAGGCCAGCAGTCCGACACTCTCGTGATGGGCGACCTCGGCAAGATCGAGATCGAATGTCCGGTAGAGGAGGTTGTACTCGTTCTGGATCGAGGCAACGCGCGGCAGGCCCTTTTCTTCGGCGATCCTGGCGTATTGCATCGTGCCCCAGGCCGTCTCGTTGGACAGTCCGATCGCGCGGATCTTGCCCTCCTTCACCAGCTCTCCAAGCGTTTCCAGCTTTTCCGTCACGCTTTGCAGCGCCGCCGGGCCGTCCTGTGTCGAGGCGTCGAAGGTCCAGGAGCCGCGGAAATGGTAGTGGCCGCGGTTCGGCCAGTGGATCTGGTAGAGATCGATATAGTCCGTCTGCAGCCGCTTCAGGCTGGCATCGACCGCCTCGCGGATCGTCTCCGGCGTGATCGGACGGCCATCGCGGATATGCGGGCGCCCGCCGCCGGCAATCTTTGTCGCCAGCACAATGTCGTCGCGCTTGCCGCGCTGCTTGAACCACGTTCCGATCAGCTCCTCGGTGCGGCCATGGGTTTCTGCGCGCACCGGCGTGGTGGGATAGAGTTCGGCCGTATCGAAGAAGTTGACGCCGCTTTCGACGGCATAGTCCATCTGGGCGTGGGCTTCCGCTTCCGAGTTTTGCGAACCCCACGTCATGGTTCCAAGGCAGATTTCCGAAACGGAGATGCCGGTCCGGCCGAGTGTATTGAATTTCATCAGAAAAGTCCTGTCTTTCGAAGGCTCGGACTTTAGGCCGGATTTGCTGCAGCGCAAGGCTCAGGGCTGTCCGAATTGTGTCGAGATCGCGAAAATTTTATGTCGAAGGGGTCGCAAATGCTGAAAAAGTTCTAATTATCGCCAGGATGCCGAGTGTGCGCGCATAAAATTCACTTAGAGGAGAATAAATTTGCGGAGGAGTTTTCATGGCTGATAATGCAGTGCAATATGATGAGCGTGGCTTTCCCGATGCTGGCGATCCACCCAAAACGGGCCGCTGGAAGCTGATTGGGCCCGGCATCGTCGTGGCCGTCACCGGCGTCGGCGCCGGCGATCTGGTGGCCACCCTGATCGCAGGTTCGCGCTTCGGTTACGCGCTGCTCTGGGCGGCCGTCATTGGCTGCATCGTCAAGATCGCGCTGGCCGAAGGCTCGGCCCGCTATCATCTGGCGACCGGCTCGACAATGCTCGACGGCTGGAAATCGCTCGGCAAGTGGACGAGCTGGTATTTCGGCATCTACATCATGATCTGGGGTTTCGTGTACGGCGCGACCGCCATGAGCGCCACGGCGCTGCCGCTCGCGGCTCTCTTTCCCTTCCTGCCGCTCTGGGCCTGGGCCATGCTGTCTGGCCTCGTCTGCGCCGCCTTCGTCGCTTTCAACCGTTATGAAGTCTTCGAAAGCGTGATGAAGATCTTCATCGCAATCATGTTCGTCATCGTCGTCGGCATTGCCATTCTGGTGGTTCCGGATGTCGGTGCTGCCTTGACCGGCCTCGTTCCCACGATCCCCGAAGGGTCCGCCATCTATACGCTCGGCCTGATCGGCGGTGTCGGCGGCACGATCACGATGGCCTCCTACGGTTACTGGGTGAATGCCAAGGGCTGGCGCACGCCCGCCTGGATGGGCGTCATGCGCCTCGACAACCGCGTCGCCTATATCATGACCGGCATTTTCGTCGTCGCCATGCTGATCGTCGGCGCGGAACTGCTCTACACGGCGCAGATCGCTCTTTCGACGGGTGACCGCGGCCTACTCGATCTCGACAAGGTTCTTCAGGATCGTTTCGGCCCGTTCGTCGCCAAGGCCTTCCTGTTCGGCTTCTTCGCCACCACCATCTCGTCCATTCTGGGTGTGTGGCACGGCGTCTCGCTGCTGTTTGCCGATTTTGTCCGCACCATGCGCGGTGGCGAGAGCGGCTCGCGTGAAGGTCTGGAAAAGACGCCTGCCTTCAAGTTCTACCTGTTCTGGCTGACGATCCCGCCGATGGCGCTTTTGTGGTTCGGTCGCCCGTTCACGCTCGTCATCATCTACGGAGCGCTGGGTGCCTTCTTCATGCCGTTCCTGGCGATCACTTTGATCTGGCTGCTGAACTCGTCGCGCGTACCGAAGGAATGGCGCAACGGCTGGCTGTCCAATGGCCTGCTCGGTGCATCCGCACTGCTCTTTGCCGTGCTGTGCATCAACGAGGTCATCGGCCTGATTTCCGGTTGATTGCTGCCTGAACACCCGAGGCCGGGATGCTCCCGGCCTTGACTCTGCGGGGCTTAATGTGAATGGAAGGGCAAAATATAAGCCCTGCAAGGGAAGGAAAAGGCCCCATGAGCGCCCCAAAGAGCATCGCATTCACATTTCCCGGCCAGGGCAGTCAGGCCGTCGGCATGGGCAAGGAACTTGCCGACAGCTTCGCCGAGGCCCGCGCCGTTTTCGAGGAAGTCGACGAAGCGCTCGGCCAGAAACTGTCCGACATCATGTGGAATGGCCCGGAAGAGACCCTGACGCTAACCGCCAATGCCCAGCCGGCATTGATGGCCGTTTCGATCGCCACCATGCGCGTTCTCGAAGCGCGCGGCCTCGTGCTTGCGGATCACGTCGGTTACGTCGCCGGACATTCGCTGGGTGAATATTCCGCTCTCTGTGCCGCCGGCACCTTTTCGCTCTCCGATACCGCCAAGCTCCTGCGCATCCGCGGCGATGCCATGCAGTCTGCCGTTCCGGTCGGGCAGGGCGGCATGGCCGCGATCATCGGCCTGGAACATGGCGACGTCGAAGCAATCTGCGCTGAGGCGAAGGCTGAAGGTGTGTGCCAGATCGCCAACGACAATGGCGGCGGCCAGCTCGTCATCTCCGGCGCCAAGGCAGCCGTCGAAAAGGCCGCAAGCCTTGCCACCGAAAAGGGCGCCAAGCGCGCCATCCTGCTCGCCGTGTCCGCACCCTTCCATTCCGATCTGATGGCTCCCGCCGCAGACGCGATGCGCGATGCGCTCGCCAGGGTCGAAAAGAACAGCCCCGTCGTGCCGGTTGTCGCCAACGTGCGCGCCGCTCCGGTATCCGACGCGGCAACCATTGCCGATCTGCTCGTAACCCAGGTTACCGGCCAGGTCCGCTGGCGCGAGACGGTGGAATGGTTCGGCGCCAACGGCGTCACCACACTTTACGAAATCGGCTCCGGCAAGGTGCTGACGGGTCTTGCCCGCCGCATCGATAAGAATATCTCCGGCGTAGCCGTCAACACCCCGGCCGATATCGACGCCGCAATCGCCGCCATTCTCGGCTGATCCGGATCGCGAGTAGCGAATAGCGAATGGCGAATAGTTTTTCGCTTCGCCAATCCGCCTCTTTCTACTCGCCATTCGCTACTCCCTATTCGCTCTTGAAAGAGGAACCCATCATGTTTGACCTGACCGGCCGCAAGGCCCTCGTTACCGGTGCGACCGGCGGCCTCGGCGAAGAGATCGCCCGCCTTCTCCACAAGCAGGGCGCCATCGTCGGCCTGCACGGCACCCGCGTCGAGAAGCTGGAGGCGCTGGCCGCCGAGCTCGGCGACCGCGTCCACATCTTCCCGGCAAACCTGTCCGACCGCGCCGAGGTCAAGGCGCTCGGCGAGAAGGCTGAGGAAGTGCTCGGCGGCGTCGACATTCTCGTCAACAATGCCGGCATCACCAAGGACGGCCTGTTCGTGCGCATGTCGGACGAGGACTGGGATGCGGTGCTTGAAGTGAACCTCACTTCGGTCTTCCGTCTGACGCGCGAATTGACGCATCCGATGATGCGTCGCCGCCATGGCCGCATCATCAACATCACCTCGATCGTCGGCGTCACCGGCAATCCGGGCCAGACCAATTACTGCGCCTCGAAGGCAGGCATGATCGGTTTCTCGAAGTCGCTCGCCCAGGAAATCGCCACGCGTAACGTCACGGTCAACTGCGTTGCCCCTGGCTTCATCGAGAGCGCCATGACCGGCAAGCTGAACGACAAGCAGAAGGATGCGATCATGGGCGCGATCCCGATGAAGCGCATGGGCGCCGGATCGGACATCGCATCCGCCGTTCTCTACCTCGCTTCCGATGAGGCGGGCTACGTCACCGGACAGACGCTGCATGTCAACGGTGGCATGGCAATGATCTGATTTGCCGTCGTTTGCGCCCTAAACCAGTGGAGAACAAGGGTTCTAGGCTGTGGGAGGGCGCAAATTCTGGCTTTGCGGAACAGTTAAACCGTGTTAAGCGGGCCATGACTGTGAAAATGTCACCCTGAAATTCAGGTCGTCACATTGCGTGAGCATCGTTGGCGGAACCGGATGAGGGGGGATTGGGTTTGCCGGCATCGGCACCCGTTAAGGTGCAGTTGCAGGTTTAACAGGATGTGGATGCCATAGCGGCATCCAGGAAAAGATAAAGGTCGAGGAAACCGACATGAGCGATATCGCAGAACGCGTTAAGAAAATTGTCATTGACCATCTCGGCGTTGATGCCGACAAGGTTGTCGAAGGCGCAAGCTTCATCGACGATCTGGGCGCGGACTCGCTCGACACCGTCGAACTGGTCATGGCTTTCGAAGAAGAGTTCGGCGTTGAAATTCCGGACGACGCTGCCGACTCCATCCTGACCGTCGGCGACGCTGTCAAGTTCATCGAAAAGGCACAGGCCTAATCGACGACATATCGGGGACGATGGCTCGCTTTGCGCGGGCGTCGATCCCTTATGACGGCCCGCTAGTTCGGGCCGTTTCAGTAACTGGAATTCTGAAAAGATAGAAGGTGGGACGCTGGCGATGAGGCGTGTCGTTATCACCGGTACCGGCATGGTATCACCGCTCGGAAGCGGAACGGAAGTCACCTGGCAGCGTCTGCTTGCCGGCCAGAATGCCGCAAGGCTGGTTACCGAATTCGAAGTCGAGGATCTGCCGGCGAAGATCGCCTGCCGCATCCCTGTAGGCGATGGCTCCGACGGCACGTTCAATGCCGACCAGTGGATGGAGCCGAAGGAACAGCGCAAGGTCGACCCTTACATCCTCTACGGCATGGCCGCCGCCGACATGGCGCTGCAGGATGCCGGTTGGCACCCTGAAACCGATGAAGACCAGATCATGACCGGCGTCCTGATCGGCTCCGGCATCGGTGGTCTCGAAGGCATTGTCGAAGCGGGATATACGCTCCGGGACAAGGGCCCGCGCCGTGTATCGCCCTTCTTCATTCCCGGCCGTCTGATCAATCTCGTGTCCGGCCAGGTCTCCATCAAGCACAAGCTGCGCGGTCCGAACCATGCGGTCGTGACCGCGTGTTCCACCGGCGCGCACGCGATCGGTGACGCAGCGCGGCTGATTCAGTTCGGCGACGCCGACGTGATGGTCGCCGGCGGTGCCGAATCGCCGGTCTGCCGTATCGGTCTTGCCGGTTTTGCCGCCTGCAAGGCGCTGTCGACGCAGCACAATGACGACCCGCAGAAGGCCTCGCGCCCCTATGACCGCGACCGCGATGGTTTCGTCATGGGCGAAGGCGCCGGTGTCGTGGTTCTGGAAGAGCTGGAACACGCCAAGGCGCGGGGCGCCAAGATCTATGCCGAAGTCGTCGGTTACGGTCTGTCTGGCGATGCCTATCACATCACCGCACCGTCGGAAGATGGCGATGGCGCATTCCGCTGCATGACCATGGCGCTGAAGCGCGCCGGTCTTGCCGCCGCCGATATCGATTACATCAACGCTCACGGCACCTCGACCATGGCCGACACGATCGAACTTGGCGCGGTTGAGCGCCTCGTCGGCAATGCCGCCTCGAAGGTCTCCATGTCGTCGACCAAGTCGGCGATCGGCCACCTTCTCGGTGCCGCCGGTGCTGTCGAGGCGATCTTCGCGACGCTGGCGATCCGCGACAACATCGTGCCGCCGACGCTCAATCTCGACAACCCGGATGTCGAGACCGCGATCGATCTCGTGCCGCATACGGCACGCAAGCGCGAGGTCAATGTCGCGCTCTCCAACTCCTTCGGTTTCGGCGGCACCAACGCGTCGCTCGTCCTGAAGCGTTACGAGGCCTGATCAAAAGGCCGTGGAGCCTTTATTCGCCGGCTGGACACAGCGTCCGGCCGGCGTCATTTTTGCGAACCTGCTTTTGCCGTATTGCTTGGTCAGAACGCAGGCGATGATTCTGACTGATGAAAGCGGGGGGTGTGCGTGAGCAATTCCAATTCTGTAGGCGAGCTTCCCCCAGGCGGCGGCAATGGCAACGGTAACGGCGGCAATGGCGGCCCGATCATTCCGAAATCGCCGAATGAGGCCCTGAAGCCCGAACGCGTTCCAGCGCCGCCCAAGCGCTCCAGAAAGGCGCGCAGCCAGCTCGTCATCTTTCTCAATTTCCTGATGACTTCGATCGTGCTTGTCGCACTCGCCGGCGCGGGCATCTTCTACTACGCGCTTTCGACCTATCAGAAGCCCGGCCCGCTGGAAGCCAATGCCAATTTCGTCGTGCGCGAAGGCGCCGGCATTGCCGAGATTTCCAATGCGCTGGAGCGCAACGGCATTGTCGAGGACGCCCGCATCTTCCGCTATATCACCGCGGTTCACCTCGGCTATGCCGGCGGCTCGTCCAACAGCCGCCGCAGCCTCAAGGCCGGCGAATACGAGATCAAGGCAAATGCCTCGATGAAGGATGTCGCCGATACGCTGGAATCGGGGCGCTCGATCCTCTACTCGATCTCCATGCCCGAAGGCCTCACCGTTCGCCAGATGACGCTGCGCCTGATGGAGGACCCGATCCTCGAGGGTGAGCTCCCTGCGGAACTGCCGCCGGAAGGCGCGCTGCGTCCGGATACCTACAAGTTTTCCCGCGGCACCAACCGCGCCGAGATCCTGTCGCAGATGCGGGCCGCCCAGGACCGGTTGATCGATCAGATCTGGGAGCGTCGCGACCCCGACCTGCCGATCAAGACGAAGGAAGAATTCGTCACGCTCGCCTCGATCGTCGAGCGCGAAACGGGCAAGGACGACGAGCGCGCTCACGTCGCTTCCGTTTTCTTCAACCGTCTCGACAAGGGCATGCGCCTGCAGTCCGACCCGACCATCATCTATGGCCTGTTCGGTGGCGATGGAAAGCCATCCGACCGTCCGATCTATCGCTCGGACCTGCAGAAGGAAACGCCCTACAACACCTACCGCATCCGAGGCCTGCCGCCGACGCCGATCGCCAATCCTGGCCGTGCGGCGCTTGAAGCCGTTGCCAACCCGTGGCGCACGACCGACCTCTATTTCGTCGCGGATGGCACGGGTGGTCACGTCTTCGCCCCGACGCTGGAAGAGCATAACGCCAATGTCCGCCGCTGGCGCCGCATCGAAGCCGAGCGCAAGGCCGGCACTGCGGCCGCGAGCCAGGAGGAAGAGGTCGTCGACGGCCAGCCGGATGGCGCCGACGCCGAAAAGCCCGCCGCGAACTGATCATATTGCTGCCGCCTCGAAAGGGCGGCAGTCCGCATTTTGGAGTGAGTTGAATGACATTGCAGTCGATGACCGGTTTTGCACGCAACGAAGGGGTAAGCGGGCGTAGCCGCTTCGCCTGGGAGCTTCGATCCGTCAACGGCAAGGGCCTCGATGTGCGTCTGCGTCTTCCGCCCGGCCTTGAACGGCTGGAGCAGGATGTCCGCAAGCTCGTCGCCGAAAAGCTCGCCCGCGGTAATGTCCAGGCCTCCCTGTCGATCTCGGTCGAGCAAACCCGCATGGAAGCGGTGGTCAACCGCGAGGCGCTCGATGCCGTCATGGCGCTGCGCGGCGACCTGCAGGACGTCATCGACCCGGCACCGCTGCGTCTCGATACGCTCCTCTCCATCCGTGGTCTTGTCGACATTCGCGAGGCCGACGAAGGCGAGGAAGCTGTCGCCTTGCGCGACACGGCAATCCTCGCCGGGCTGGACGCTGCGCTCGAGAACCTGCAGCAGATGCGCCAGACGGAAGGCGCAGCCCTTGGCGGCGTTCTCAAAGGCCAGATCGGTCGCATCGCTGAATTGACACATGTCGTCGAAGCGGACCCCGCCCGCAGTCCGGACGAGATCGGTAAGCGCCTGTCTCAGCAGGTCGATCAGCTGCTGCAGGACAAGGCCGGCCTCGACCGTGACCGTCTCTATGCCGAAGTGGCGCTGCTCGCGACGAAGGCGGACCTGCGCGAAGAGATCGACCGGTTGAAGGGCCATGTCGTTGCTGTCGGCGATCTGCTCGACAACGGCGGCCCGATCGGCCGCAAGCTCGACTTCCTTGCACAGGAATTTAACCGGGAATCGAATACCATCTGTTCCAAATCCAATTCCGCTGCTGTAACGGCAGCAGGAATAGAACTGAAGGTCGTGATCGACCAGTTCCGCGAACAGGTCCAGAATCTGGAGTAAGAGATGAGCCCGGCACCGACTCCGTCAGACAAGGCAGATGCCAAGATTGCCCGGCGTGGGCTCATGCTCGTTCTGTCGTCGCCTTCCGGTGCCGGAAAGTCGACGATCGCAGGCAACCTGCTGAGAGACGATCACAGCCTGGAAATCTCCGTCAGCGTGACGACGCGGGCCAAGCGCCCGAGCGAGATCGCCGGCACGCACTACCATTTCATCTCGATCCCGCAGTTCGAGCGCATGCGCGACAATGGCGAGCTGCTGGAATGGGCGGAGGTTCACGGCAATTTCTACGGTACGCCACGCGAGCCGGTGGAACAGGCGATGGCCGAAGGCCGCGACATGCTGTTCGATATCGACTGGCAGGGCGCGCTGCAGCTGCAGGAAAAGATGAAGGCCGACATCGTCTCCATTTTCGTCCTGCCGCCGACGATGACCGAACTGCAATCGCGTCTGCACCGCCGTGCGGAGGACTCGGAAGAGGTCATCCGCACGCGGCTTCTGAACTCCCGCGCCGAGATCGAGCATTGGCGCGAATATGACTATGTCATCGTCAACGACGATCTCGATGAGGCTTTCGGCCACGTCAACTGTATCGTCAACGCCGAGCGCGTCCGTCGCGACCGCCGCCACGGCCTGTTCGATTTCGTCGGCACGCTTCTGACGGAAGAGCCGAAACTCTGATCAGGCGGGCTTCTGCCCCGAAATCGCGAACCGGTGCTGCAGCGTCGAGGCGAGGCCCTTGCGTGACATGAGCGATATGCCGCGCGCCTTCCTGATGTCGGAGAGATCTGTATCGATCTCGAGTGCGGCAAATCCCGCGTTTTCGAACAGCTTCACCGTATCCTCCGCCCGGATGCCTTCGCGGAAATGAACCTGCGAGACTATTCTCTCGTGGTTCTGCCATTGCTCGGGCGTCAGCAGGCTATGGCCGTCCTTCGGCTTGCCAAGATAGCGGTCGAGCAGCGGCAGCAACCGCTCCAGCCAGTGCTTGCGCACGAAGTCGCCGTCGATGATCAGCAGGCGGCCGCCGGGTTTCAGGAGGCGCAGCCATTCCGAAAAGGCCTTTTGCGGATCGGTGAGCGTCCAGACCAGATGTCTTGCGATGATGACGTCGTAGGCATTGTCCGGCTCCATCGTCTCTTCCGCATCGCGGGTGAGGAATTTGATCGCCGCACCCGCATCATCCGCCTTGCGCCGGGCGCGTGCCATCATCGCCTCGGTGAAGTCGAGACCGGTTACCTGAAAACCCAGCCCGTGCATCAGCATCGTCATCACACCGGTGCCGCAGGCGAGGTCGAGCGCCTGCCGGCCTGCACCTTCGCCGAGATGCCGGCGTATCAGCCGGCCCCAGGCCTCCATCTCCGTCTCGCGGGCAATGCCGTGGCCGGGGCTTGCGTCATAGGTTTCGGCCCGGATCGTCCAGTAGGCGCGGATATCGTCCTTGATCGACCAGTTCTGCATGCGTCGTCCTACATCAGGAATTGGATATGAAGCCGGCCGTGATGGGCCGAGGTCGAGACATGCGCCTCGACGGCGAACACGTCGGCAATCAGCCTCTCGGTGAGGATTTCGGCCGGTGTGCCGCAGGCAACCAGCTTTCCTTCCGCAAGAACCGCAATCCGGTCACAGAAACGGGCGGCGAGATTGAGGTCGTGGATCGCCACGACGGTCGTGACAGAAAGCCCCTCGACCAGCCGCAGGATGTCGATCTGGTGGTGGATGTCGAGATGGTTGGTTGGCTCGTCGAGGATGAGCACGGAGGGCGACTGCGCCAATGCGCGGGCCAGCTGCACCCGCTGCCGTTCGCCGCCCGACAGCGTATGCCAGAACTGCTCGCGGCGATCATCGAGCCCGACGCGGACAAGCGCCTCCTCCACGATCCTGTCATCCTCGCCGGTCCAGGGGGAAAGCGCCGAACGGTGCGGCGTGCGGCCGAGCTTGACGACGTCCAGAACTGTGACATTGGCCTCCGTCATCGAATGCTGTTCGACCACCGCCACCCGGCGGGCAAGCTCACGGCGACCGAAAGCGCCGATTGCCCTCGCATCCAGCGTGATCTCTCCATTTGCCGGTGCACGCAGCCCGGCAAGCAGGCGGATCAGCGAGGACTTGCCGGAACCGTTCGGGCCGATCAGCCCGAGCGTCTGGCCGGGCTCGACATCGATCGTCACGCCATCGACGATGACCTTGCGGCCGGCAAGCCAGCGCACGGCCGTCGCGGCGAGTTTGGGATGGTCGCTCATGCGGCCCTCCGTGCGCGATAGAGGATGACAGAGAAGAACGGCACGCCGACAAGCGCCGTGACCACGCCGATGGGCAGCACCTGTGGGGCGATAATGATCCGCGAGACGATGTCTGCGACCACCATGAACAGCGCGCCGACGAGCGCACAGGCCGGCAGCAACCGCATATGGCCGGGACCGACGATGAAGCGGGCCGCATGCGGAATGACGAGGCCGACAAAGCCGATCGCGCCGACCATGCTGACCATGGTCGCAGTCATCAGCGCGGTGACGAGCAACAGCACGACGCGCACGCGGCCCACGGCGATCCCGAGCGAACGGGCGGCGTCCTCGCCGAAGGTGAAGGCGTCGAGTGCGCGCGAGTGCCAGATGCAGATGATGAGCCCGACGGCGACGACGGAAGAGGCGAGTGCCACCTCCGGCCAGCGCACGCCGGCAAAGCTGCCGAGCAGCCAGAACATCACGCTGCGCGCCTGTTCGGCATTGGCGGAGGTGGAGACGATATACGAGGTGAGTGCATTGAAGAGTTGCGAGGCCGCCACGCCGGCCAGAATGGTGCGATCCGCCGTCTGCCGGCCGCTTGCCAGCATGACGACGAAGGCGAAGGCTAAAAGCGCGCCGCCGAAGGCACCGACAGAAAGCGAGATCGCCCCGCCACCGAAGCCGAGCAGCATGACCGAGACGGCCCCGGTGGAAGCGCCGGCCGAGATGCCGAGAACGTAAGGCTCGGCCAGCGGGTTGCGCAGCAGCGATTGCAGGATCGCACCCGACAGCGCCAGCCCCGCGCCGCAGAAGGCGGCGACGAGCGAGCGCGACAGGCGGTAATCCCAGATCACTGCCTCCTGGATGCGCGGCACCGCGATATCCGTCAGGCCGAGCCGGTTGGTGACGGCGGCAATCGTCGTCTCCATCGGGATCGTCATTTCGCCGATCGCCACACCGGCGGTGATCGCGATGAACAGGGCGACAATGACGATGAGCACGCCGGCAATGCCGGCGAGCCACGGTTTGATGCGTGATGGGGTCACTTCAGCAATCCGAACCTGCCAAGAGCATCCGCGACGATTTCAAGCCCGTTGATGGTGCGGATCGTCGGGTTCATCGCCTGCGCATCCATCTCCACGATACGACCGTTTTCGACCGCATCGAGCTTGCTTGCGACCGGATCTGTGGAAAGGAACTGTTTCTTGGCGGCAGGATCGTCTGCCGTCTGGTTGCGGCGGTCCATCGTGCCGATGACGATGACGCTCGGGTTGTCTGCCGCGATCGCCTCCCAGCCGATGAGCGGCCATTCCTGTTCGGATGTGACGATGTTCTTTGCGCCCAGCACTTCGGTGATGTAGCCCGAGGCGCCGTTCTTGCCGGCCATCCAGGCGTCGCCGGCAAGTTCCGGCGAGGAGAACCAGTAGACGAGGCTGACATCCTTCGCCTTGTCGGCCACACGGGCGCGCACCGAGGCCTCGCGACCTTTCAGTTCGGCGATCAGCGCTTCACCACGGTCGGCGACGTCGAAGATACGCGAGAGTTCATCGATCTCCTGATAGAGCAGGTCCATGGAAAACATCTGTTTGCGCGCGCCATCCGAGACGGCATTGTCGGTCACGGTGCAGTCGGTCGGCGAGACGTAGCTCGGCACGCCGAGATCGGCAAACTGCTGGCGCGTTCCCACACGGCCCTGCGGCCCGACCGAGGTCAAGAACTGTGCGGCGATGAAATCCGGCTCGCGGGCGACGACGGCCTCGAAATTCGGCGTGTTGGCGGCGATGCGGTGCACCTTGGCGTTATCCGCCGCAAGCGCTGGCAGAACCGGAGACACCCAGATGGCGCTGCCGGCCATGCGATCGGCAAGGCCGAGCATCAGCAGGATCTCGGTGCTGTTCTGGCCGAGGCCAACGGCCTTTTGTGGAGGCTTTTCGATGACGATGTCCGCGCCGCAGTTTTCCAGCGTCAGCGGATAGCCGGCCGGGGCGGCGAAGGCTGCGGAGGAAAGGGCGGTGAAGGGGAGCGCGATAAGGGCGGCGATCAGGCCGGATTTCATGGTCTGTCCTTTCGGAAGGGCATGGACATGCGAAAGAAGCGTCACGCCCACCGTGAGGCAGGCGCGACATAAGGGGCTTGTTCAGTTCGCAAGTCCGAAGGACTGGATGCCCTTTGCCAGGATCTCGATGCCTTCGATCGTGCGGATCGTCGGGTTCATCGACTGTGCGTCCATCATCACGAAATGCCTGTTCTTCACCGCGTCGAGTTCGCTGACTACCGGATCGGTTTCGAGGAAGGACACCTTCACCGCCGGGTCGTCGGCGGCATAGCGGCGGCGGTCCATGGTGGCGATGACGATCACGGCAGGGTTGGCCTCGGCAATCGTTTCCCAGCTGACCAGCGGCCATTCCTCTTCGGTTGTCACGACATTCTGTGCGCCGAGCGTCTTGAGGATATAGGCCGGCGCGCTGTTCTTGCCGGCGATGAAGGCGTCTCCCTTGGTTTCTTTGCTGGAGAACCAGAAGACCACCGGCAGGTTCTTCGCTTCCGCGCCCTTGATCGAGGCGACGGCTGCGGCTTCGCGGGTCTTCAGATCGGCGATCAGCTTGGCCCCGCGGTCCTGCACATCGAAGATCTGCGCCAGCTCACCGATCTGGCGATAGATCAGGTCCATCGTAAACAGCTCCTTGCGCACCCCGTCGCCACCATCGGTGTTGGTCTTGGCAACGCAATCGGCCGGCGAGATGTAGGTGTTGACGCCGATATCGGAAAACTGCTCGCGCTTGGCGACCGAACCCATCGGGCCGACATGCCATTCGAACTCGGCGGCGACCAGATCCGGCTCCAGCCCGACGATGGATTCGAAGCTCGGGTCGTTATCGGCAAGCCGTTTGATTTTGGCGTTGACCTCGGCATATTCCGGCAGAACCGGACCGACCCAGACGGCGGTGCCGGAGACTTTGTCGGCGAGGCCGAGCGAATAGAGCACTTCCGTCATGCCTTGGCCGATGGAAACCATCTTGGCCGGAGCCTTGTCGAAAGTGATCTGCTGGCCGCAATTCTCAAGTGTCAGCGGATAGCTGGTCGAGGCGGCGAAGGCTGTTGCGGGAAGTGCCGATGCGGAAATCGCAAAGAGTGCGGCGATAAGGCCGAGTTTCATGTCCTGTCCTTTCAAGGGAAATGGCTTTGCCGGGATGAAAGGCAGGACGATGCAAGGCCGCGTTTGCGGTCCACATCAGGATGGCGGGCGACAGTGTCGCTTGCGTCATATCATTCTCCCGCCGGAACACCTCGTCCGGTATTGGTTTTAGCCTCGCTGCGGCAGGTCTCCTGACTCGCGGCTCGAACGCTGCCCGTCGCCTTCCCGGTTCGAGAACCAGTGGCTGTGACGAAAAGCTCGCCGCTTACAGTTGCGAGGGCAGTCGCGGGATCGGTTTTGATAAACCTCACCGCGTTCCCTTTTCATCTGCGAATGCAGAACCGTAGCGCAGCCTTGATAGGAGACAGGCCAAAGCTTGTCTAGTGATTTGGGCTTGTCCGTTGACTTGCGCACGACCGGCCCGCCGCCCCGCCGGACGTCATGTCTTCTCTACAAGGCTTGACGGCAGTCGCTGCTTGTGATTTCGTAATAGTATAACGTAACAAATGACGCAATGGGCTTTTGCAAATGAAAGACAAACTTCCCGTCACCGTGCTCTCCGGCTTTCTAGGCGCCGGCAAGACGACCATGCTCAATCACATCCTGTCGAACCGCGAGGGCATGCGGGTGGCGCTGATCGTCAACGACATGAGCGAGGTCAATATCGATGCCGCACTGGTGCGCGATGGCGGCGCCAACCTGTCGCGCACGCAGGAACAGCTGGTCGAAATGACCAATGGCTGCATCTGTTGCACGCTGCGCGACGATCTTCTGCAGGAGGTGAGGGCGCTCGCCGAACAGGGGCGGTTCGATTATCTGCTGATCGAATCGACCGGCATTGCCGAGCCGCTGCCGGTGGCCGCCACATTCGATTTCCGCGACGAGAATGGTCTGAGCCTGTCGGACGTTGCGCGGCTGGATACGATGGTCACCGTTGTCGATGCCGCCAATCTGTTGAAGGATTACGGCTCCGGCGACTTCCTCGCCGATCGCGGCGAGACGGCGGGCGAGGGCGACAACCGCACCATCGTCGACCTCCTTGTCGAGCAGATCGAGTTTGCCGATGTCGTCGTCCTCAACAAGATCGGCACCGCGACCCCTGACGACCGCGACGCCGCGCGAAAGATCATCGTGGCGCTCAATCCCGATGCAAAATTAATCGAGACGGATTTCGGCAAGGTGGAATTGAAGGACGTGCTGGGCACCGGCCGCTTCGATTTCGACAAGGCAGAGCAGCACCCGTTGTGGTTCAAGGAACTGCATGGTTTCAAGGACCATGTGCCGGAGACGGAGGAATATGGCATCCGCTCCTTCGTCTACCGCGCCCGCCAGCCTTTCGAGCCCGAAAAATTCCAGCGCTTCATCGATCGCTCGTGGCCGGGCGTCGTGCGGGCCAAGGGCTTCTTCTGGCTGGCGACGCGGCCGCATTTCGTCGGCGAGATCAGCCAGGCGGGGGCGCTGGTGCGCACCGGCCGCACCGGCATGTGGTGGTCGGCCGTGCCGAAGGAGCGTTGGCCCGACAGCCCGGAGTTCTACAGGATGATGCAGCCCTATCTCGATCCCGTCTGGGGCGACCGGCGGCAGGAAATCGTCTTCATCGGCACCGATACTATGGATCAAGCGCGGGTCACGGCAGAGCTGGATGCGTGCCTGATCGAGGCGGATGGGTTTACGCCGGAAAACTGGGCGAACCTGCCGGATCCCTTCGCAGTATGGGAACGGCAGGCATCATGACCCGGTGACAGGGGCGGACGCGTTTAAAGCGCGTTCGCCAGCGCCACGAATTCTGCAACGGAAAGCGTTTCCGCACGGCGCTGCGGCTCGATGCCGACCTTGGCGAGCAGCGCCTCGCCGCCCACCGGCTTCAGGCTCTGGCGCAGCATCTTGCGGCGCTGGCCGAAAGCCGCCTGGGTAATGCGCTCCAGCTTGTTGACGTCGCAGGGCAAAGGATTTGCCTTCGGCGTCAGATGCACCACCGTGGAGTTAACCTTGGGCGGCGGTGAAAATGCCTGCGGCGGCACGTCGAACACCATATGCGCATCGGTGCGCCAGCCGCAGATGACGCCCAGCCGGCCATAGTGATCGTCTTCCTCGTCGGCGACGATGCGCAGGCCGACTTCCTTCTGGAACATCAGTGTCAGGCTTTCCCAGAAAGGCGGCCACTGTCCGTCTTCCGGCAGAAGCCAGTTCAGCAGCAGTTGCGTGCCGACATTATAGGGCAGGTTGGCGATGATCTTCACCGGCCCGCCATCGGCCTTCTCGGCGGCGAGAGCCTTGAAATCTGTCTTCAGCGCATCGCCTTCGATGACTTCCAGCCTGCCCGGATAGAAATCCGAGACTTCCGCCAGAACCGGCAGCGTACGGGGATCGCGCTCGACGGCAATCACCTTCTTCGCGCCGAGTGCGAGGATGGAGCGTGTCAGGCCGCCGGGGCCGGGGCCGACCTCGAACACGGTGACGCCATCGAGAGAACCGGCCGAGCGGGCGATCTTCTGCGTCAGGTTCAGGTCGAAGAGAAAGTTCTGTCCGAGCGATTTCTTCGCATCGAGGCCGTGGCGCTGGATGACGTCGCGCAGTGGCGGAAGTCCGTCGAGTGTCGCCATCAGCTGGCCATGCCCTTGCTTTTGCCGGCCAGATCGCCGGCGAGTTTCAGTGCTTCTACAAGGCTTGTTTCGCGAGCGATGCCCTGTCCGGCAATGCCGAAGGCGGTGCCGTGATCCGGTGATGTGCGGATGAAGGGCAGGCCGAGCGTCACGTTGACGGACGTGTCGAAGCCGAGCGCCTTGGCCGGGATCAGCGCCTGATCGTGATACATGCAGACCGCCACGTCATAGCGGGCACGCGCCTCGTCATGGAACATCGTGTCGGCAGGCAGCGGCCCGAACACATGCAGGCCCTCCGTGCGCAGCTTGACCAGCGCCGGGTGAATGATGGTCTGGTCCTCGCGGCCGATCGCGCCATCCTCGCCCGCATGCGGGTTGAGCCCGGCGACGGCAAGGCGTGGTTTCTCGATGCCGAAGCGCGTTTTCAGATCATGCGCGGCGATGCGGCAGGTCTCGAGGATCAGGTCCTCGGTCAGCGCCGTGGGCACGTCCTTGATCGGGATATGGATGGTGACCGGGATGGCGCGCAGCTTCGGTCCGGCCAGCATCATCACCGGTAGTACAGGCTTGCCCGTCGCCTTCTCGGCGAGATGCGCAAGAAACTCCGTGTGGCCGGGAAACTCGAAGCCGGCTTCGTAGAGAACCGACTTGGCGATCGGATTGGTCACGACCGCCGAGACGTGTCCGGCAAGGCAGAGATCGACGGCGGTTGCGATCGCCGCGATCGTCGCCCGCGCGGTCGCCACATGGGGCTCACCGACGGCGACATCCGCGCCCGCTGCTATCGGCAGGACGGGCAGGGCCGTGTCGAACATGGAAAGAGCGGTTTCCGCCGTCGCCTCGCGGATCGGCACGTCGAGATCGAGCATACCGGCGCGGGCTTTCAGCACCGCCGGGTCGCCGATGAACAGGAAAGGCGGAATGCCGTTCTGATCGCGTGCCGCCCAAGCGGCGAGTGTGATGTCGGGGCCTATACCGGCAGGATCGCCCTGGGTTAAAGCGAGCGGGCGATCGAATGCCATGTAAGCTCCGGAAGACGGAATGAATGGTGGTCAGCGAAGCTCGATCTGCGCCTTGGAGCGCAGTTCGTCGAGATACTTCTTGCTGTTGGCGTTGTCGCCGATTTCCTCGGCCTTGCTGAGGTCTTCGGCGCGGAATACGGCTTCGGCGGCAAGATCGTCGGAAACCTGGCGCTGGTCGCAGATCGCCAGAAACTCGACGCCGCGCTCGCTGATCTTGGTCGCGGTCGTGCCGTTGGATGCCTTCTCGATCAGCGGCTTCCAGTCATCCGGCAGATTCGGCGTCATCACGCGGCCGAGGTCGCGTACCGAAACATCGAGCATCGTCGCTGCAAACTGCTTGGCCTGATCGCAACCCGGAAACTTCGAACGCGACGCTTCCGCCTCGGCCCGGCGCTTGTTGAGGATCGCATTGCGCTTGGAGGCTGGCACGACGAAGATGACCTGCTTGAGGAAATACTCGGTGGTGACAGGCTTTTCCTTGCTCTCCATCATGCGGCTGACAAGCTCCTGGCCCGTCATGCGGCTTCCGCCGCCGCCATAGCGCGCATTCAGCAGACGCGGCCAGCTCATCTGCACGGCGATGTAGCTTTTGAAATGCTCGGCAGTGACGCCCGCCTGGTTGAGCACCTGGGTAATCTGCGGCGTGGTCATCTTGTTGCTGGCGGCAAACCGGGCGAAGGACGCATCCACATCCGCCGTGCTGACCGACATCCGCACGCGGGCGATTTCCTGGCGCTTGAGGGATTCCTCGATCAGCGCGTCGCGGGCCGTCTTCGTGTCGGCCTTCTGGCGCTGCAGCCGCAGGAAGGCGGCGCGGCGGGCGACATCGGCCGTGGTGATCGGCACACGATTGACGACAGCCGCCACTCCGCTGGTCGACTGTGCCGACGCGGCGATCGGATCGATGACGATCGAAGCTGCCAGCGCGGCCATGGCAATGGCCAGCCTGCGTGTTCCGGTCACTCCAAACATCTGTCAACTCCCTTGTAGGTGGCGCGTTTTCAACGGATTTCGGGCCGTCTTTTACTACAGGCCCGACCGGATGCGCAATCGTTGCGGCAAAACGATGACGGCCCCGTGATCGGAGCCGTCACATTTTCGCGACTGTTACTGGTAGCGGAAACTCTGGTCCTGGTCGTAATCGTCCGTCGAGCCGATGTTGACGTCGCCGAGCGTCCTGAAGCTCAGGCGGGCACCGATCGACCAGTCGTTCGCATCGGTCGTGTCGCCGGTCTTCTCGGTATAGGCAAGCGAGAAGATCATGCACTCGTCCGCATAGCTGATGCCGATGCCGCGGCGGGTGAGATCGTTCTGGTCCAGATCCCAGGTGGCCTTGCCGGACAGCGACCAATTCTCGTTGATGCGCAGGCTCATCGATTTTTCGAGAATGTTGGTCGAGGACGTAGAGCCGTAATCCGGCTGTGCTGCGACCTTCGTGTAGACGAGTTCGCCCGATACGCGCGGCGTCTTGTAGTCGACCGCGACATCGGTACGGCGCACGTCGAGCGTGTCCTTGTCCAGACGCGTGTTGGTCGACAGGCTGATGCCCTGCGGCAGGTCGATCGCGGCCATCGCGACGAAGTCGGAAACATCGTCTTCGAGGCCGGAATTGGCGCCTGCGGAAACCAGGTCGGCGCTGGCAAACGAATTCTCGCCCGCCAGCTGGTAGGACTGGCCGAAGATGCTGCGCAGGCCGATGCCGTTGTCGAAGGAGCCGGTGTAGCGAATGCCGATATTGGCACGCGTACCGCCTTCGATACGGTCATAGCCGGAGAACTTGTCGCGTTCGAAAAGGCTGGTGGCGTCGAAGACGAAGCTCTGTGCGTCCTCGTTCGGCAGGCCGCCGGCCATCTGCTCGTCCGGGCGTGCATAAAGCTGCGCAATCGGCTCGATGATATGGGTGCTGCTGCCGGCCGTGATCAGGAACGGATAGCGGGCTTCCAGACCTGCGGTCGCCATGTAGCGGCCGCTCGGATCGTTTTCGAGCCTGCCGTCATAGTTCGTTCCGGCACTCGAAGAGGTGCTGCGCAGACCGTCGCCGCGAAGCGCGAACAGCGGCGTCAGCTGCAACCCCATGCCGGTGGTGAAGGTACGTTTCCACTCTGCCTCGGCGGTGATGCGCGTATAGCTGCCCTCGAGGCCCGGGAAGCGGTAGTCGCCACCCAGTTCATAGAGGTCTTCCTCGCGCCGCGACAGGTTGGTCAGGTTGGCGTTGAACATCAACTGGCCGCCGGCAAGCGGCTCAGGTGCATACCAGCTGTAGTCGAGAACCGGGTAGACGACCGCCTGCTGACGCTCCAGCCGGCTCGTCTCTGCATCGTCCTGCACGTCGAAGTAATAGGCGCGCAGGTCGAAATTGTTGCGGGCGCCGAGACCGGTCAGATAGGCCTGATTGGTGATCGTCTCGCTGTCGAGATCCTGAAGATCGTAAGTACGCGAGAAATTGTTGTCGCTCTGCGCCATCACGTCCCAGCCGAAGGTCCAGCGGGGGTTGATCTGGAATTCGCCCTTGGACGCAGCCATGAAGCGCGTATCGGCTTCCCGGTCGCTGCCGGCGTCGAACGAATCCGGGTTCTGCTGGTTGATGCCGGCGAACCGGAACGTGTGATCTCCGCTTTCGAAGCGATTGCGGATCTCACCCTCGAGCAGAAGCCCCTGGTTGGTGTAGTAGGTCGGCGTGATCGTCGCATCCATGCTCGGCGAAAAGACATGGTAATACGGGATGCCGAAGCCGAAGCCGAGATTGTCGTCGGCGCTGAAGCGCGGGAACAGAAGCCCGGACTTGCGCTCGACGGTTTCGTCGGGAACCGTGATCGGGAAGGGCAGGCGGCCGAGCGACATGCCGAACAGTTCGAACTGCGCGTTTTCCAGCCGGATCGTGTGGGCCTTGCCGTCGCGGATGACGCGCTGTGCCTTGACCTGCCACAACGGCGCCTTTCCGGGCGTCTCGGCGCAGGGAAGGCAGGCGGTGTAGACGGTGTTGTTGAGCACCATCAGGTCGCCGCTCTGACGCTCGGCGCTTTCGGCCGCAAGACGGGTATTGTCGGTCGTCTCGACCCTCAGCGAGTTCAGGAAGCCCTGGCCGAAGTCGTTGGTGACGTCGAGTTCGTCCGCATAGACGCGCGTGCCGCCCGGCTCGATCAGTTCGATATTGCCGGTTGCCATGACGCGGCCGCTGTTCTGGTCGTATTCGACCCTCTGGGCGACCATGCGGTAACGATTGTAATAGATCTGCACGCCACCGCGAGCGGTGACACGCTGGGAATCCTGATTGTAGACAAGCTCGTTGGCGCGCAGAAGCATCTTCGCGTCATCGGACTGAGCCGGCACGAGACCTTGAGCGTAAGCCAGATCGGAGCTGATGCCACATACGAACGCGGACACACCTGTCAGCAGGGCGGCGGCAAGCCGTCTGATATTCTTGCGGTTACTGACCGCCACTAGCCGTCCTCCTGATGAAGCAAGATCGTAGCTCCCACCGCTGTCGCGACGACGACTGGTATCCAGACCGCCACGAAGGGAGGGATTGCCCCGCTGCTTCCAAACGCTTTCACAAGCACGCTGACGACATAAAGCACGAAGCCCGAAACTATGCCACCCAGAATCATGGAGCGAGACTGTGCGAAGCGACTGAATTTTAACGATACTGTTGCAGCAATGAGAGTCATGGCCACGAGCAGTACCGGCAGCGATAGCAGCGAATGAAACTGAGTCTCAAGCGCCTTTGTTGAGATGCCGAACGAGCGGCCGACTTCGATCTTGCGCGAAAGCTCAAGGAAGCCAACGGTTTCGGGCTGCGCGACGCTCTCCTGAATGTATTCCTGTTTCAGGTTGGTACGAACCTGCACCGTAGGCTTGCGGGCCGGAATCTCGCCTGGCCTGTTCTCGAGCACATCGGTAAGAAGCCAGTAACCATCTTCCAGTTTTGCCGTCGCGGCATCCTGCCTGAGCGTCACGCGGCTGTCGTCGTCGAAGTGGAAAACCACGACATCGATGAGTTCGGTCCCGTTGTTGCGGTAGCTCTTGGCGCCGATGATGACATCCTCGTCGCCGCTGATCTGGCGGATCCATGGCACGAACCTGCTGGCGCGTGCCTTGTTGCTGCTTTGACGCCAGTCGGCTTCCAGCGTTGCCGATTCGCGCTGGCCCCAGGCGCCGAGCGGGCTGATGACGAACAGCGTGAAGAGGCCGAGCAGGAAGGCGCCGAGAAGGAACGGCGAGGCGAACTGCCAGACGGAAATGCCGGCGGCGCGCGTCACCACCAGCTCGTAGCGGCGATTGAGCGCGATCAGCACGGTCATGCCGATGAACAGGCTGAGCGTCGGGATCGTCTGCTGCAGGATCGACGGCAGGCGCATCAGCGTCATCGCCAGCGCACCGAACACATTGTAATCCGTCAGGTCGGAAAGCCTGCGCGTCGTCTCGCTGAAATCGGCCAGGAAGATGATGCCGCTGACGCCGAGCAGGAACCAGAAGGCGATGGCAATATAGCGCTTGAAGAAATAGCGGCCGAGTGTGGAGAAGATCATCAGGCGGCACCTCCGCCGGATTTCGCTGCCGACCGCGACAGCCGTTTCTGCAACGGGCCGGTCATGCGGCTGAGGCCGCGGCCAACGGCATCCGGAACCTTGATCTGGCGATTAGTGGCCAGCATGTAGATGGCGATCAGCGAAGTCACGATCGGCACCCCGTAGGCAGCCGGCACCCAGGCGGCGCTGCGCTCCGTCAGGTTGGTGACCGAGAAGCCCATCCAGCGGATGGCGAACGCGACGACGAGCCCCCAGATCATCGGATGCACGCGTGCCTGACGATGCGATCGGCTGCTGCCGGCGACGACAAGCGATACGAGCGCAAAGGCGATCGGATAGAGCCAGTCGGAAAGACGGCGATGCAGTTCTGCCCGGAAACTCTCGGGTGAACGCTGGTAGGACGGGTCGCTCTGATCGGGATTGATCAGGAATGAAAGGTCGCGCTGGCCGGCATTGAGCGGCATCGGCCCCTCCGACTTGGTCATAGCCGACAGGTCGAACGCGTAGGAGACGAACTTGACGATGGAGATGCGGCCATCGGCGGTCTTGCGGTGCACTTCGCCGTCACGCATGGTCAGCGACGTGCCGCCCGGATCGACCGAACCTTCGCGCGCATAATAGATGAGGTCGAAATTCGGGTCGCGATAGTCGACGACGAACAGCCCCTTCAGCAGGCGGCCGGAATGACGCTCCGAGATCTGCACATAAAGGCCGGGCTCGATGGTGCGGAAGGATTTCTCCTCGATCACCGACGAGAGAAGATCGGCGTAAGCGGCTGCGATCATCGAGCGGACACCTTGCCGCGACAGCGGCTCGGCAAAATTGGTGACGGCGAAGGAAAACAGGCTGAGCACGATCGAAAGCGCGATGACCGGGCGATAGAGGATGCTGCGCGATGCGCCGGCCGCGTCGATGACCGGCAGCTCCGAGTCGTTGTTCATCGCCGTCAGCGTCTGGGTGATGCCGATGACAAGCGCGAAAGGCATGACGACGGGCACGATGGTCGGCAGAATGAAACTGGCGAGCAGCATGAACGAGCCCATCGACTGGCCACTGTCAGTGACCAGATTGATGCGCCCGAGCACCTGGATCGTCCAGATGATCGTCAGCACCGGAACGAGTGCCACGAGGAACATCTGGAAAATCCGGCGCAGGATGTAAGTTTCGAGAAGCTTCATTCCCGCCCGTCTATTGCTGTTTCGCCATTATCGGAAGGCGACCGAACCGCGCCTATCTAAGTGATCGGCGGGGCATTTTCGACAGATGCCATGTCACAAATATGTTGGCTAGGCGCGTTTTATTTTTTGTTGTGACTTTCGGACAAGCTGCATCGCTCGTGAACCATGCCGCGCTTGCCCGAACCATGCCTGCACTTGCGTTCGCGGCGGAAACCGTGAAGATCGAACCTCTGTTTTTGTAGTAAATGCGTGGAGTACCCATGTCCGTCGATTTGAAGATATCGTTTGCCAAGTCCGCCCCTCTCAAAAATGCCCTCGCCATTCAGTTGAAGCTCGCAGGCGATGAAGCCGCTTCCGGTGCGGCACTCGCCGATCCGGAAGCTGTCGGTACGCGCGCCGCGGGGATTGCAAAATTCTCCGGCAAGCCGATGACGGTGCTTGATGTGATCGCGCCGCACGGGTCGGATGCCGACCGCCTGACGATCATCGGTCTCGGCAAGCCGGATGCGATTGCCGCCTATGACTGGCTGCGCGCCGGCGGTGTCGCGGCCGCAAACATCAAGACCGCGAAAAAGGTTGTAGTCTTCTTCGATGTGCCGGGTCTGGACGTCGGTGCGGCCCAGATCGCCGATTTCGCTCTCGGCATGCTTCTGCGCAGCTATGCATTCGATGCCTACAAGACCAAGCCGAAGGATGACGAGGACAAGAATGGCAAGGCCATCGACGTCGTCATCGTGGCTGAAGGGCATTCGGCCGCGAAGAAGGCTTTTGCCGCCACCCAGGCGATTGCCGCAGGTGTCACGCTTGCCCGAGATCTCGTCAACCTGCCGCCGAACGTGCTTGGCCCGGTCGAGTTCGCCGACAAGGCGAAGGAACTCGAGAGCCTCGGCATCGAGGTCGAAGTGCTGACCGAAAAGGAAATGAAGAAGCTCGGCATGGGCGCGCTTCTCGGCGTGGCGCAGGGGTCGGTGCGTCCGCCACGGCTTGCCGTCATGCACTGGAAGGGCGGCAAGGCCAAGGATCAGCCGATCGTTTTCGTCGGCAAGGGCGTCGTTTTCGATACGGGCGGTATCTCGATCAAGCCCAGCGCCGGCATGGAGGACATGAAGGGTGACATGGGCGGCGCCGCCGCCGTGACCGGCCTCATGCATGCGCTGGCCGCACGCAAGGCCAAGGTCCATGCGATCGGCGTCATCGGTCTTGTGGAAAACATGCCTGACGGCAATGCCCAGCGTCCGGGCGACATCGTCACCTCGATGTCCGGCCAGACCATTGAGATCATCAATACCGATGCCGAAGGGCGTCTGGTTCTGGGCGATGCGCTGTTTTACTCGAAGGAGCGTTTCAAGCCGAAATTCATGGTCAACCTCGCGACGCTGACCGGCGCGATCGTCGTTGCCCTCGGTAACGCCCATGCGGGTCTCTTTTCCAACGATGACACGCTGGCCGGCCAGCTGACCGCTGCCGGCGAGGTGACGTCCGAAAAGCTGTGGCGCATGCCGCTCGGCAAGGAATACGACAAGATCATCGATAGTCGTTTTGCCGACATGAAGAACAGCGGCGGCCGTCAGGCGGGATCGATCACCGCGGCGCAGTTCCTCAAGCGCTTCGTCGGCGATACGCCCTGGGCGCATCTCGATATCGCCGCGACCGCGCTCAGCTCGCCGCAGACCGAGATCAACCAGTCCTGGGCCTCTGGTTACGGTGTGCGCCTGCTGGACGAACTGGTCCGGGCGAACTACGAAGGCTGATGACCGAAATACTCTTCTACCACCTGACCGAATCGAAGCTGGAGGATGCGCTGCCGGCGCTCCTCGAAAAGAGCGTCGAACGCGGCTGGAAGGTGGTCGTCCAGACCAATGACGATGCGCGCCGCGACATGCTCGACGCGCATCTGTGGACCTTTCGCGACGAAAGCTTTCTGCCGCACGGAACCGATGCGGGGCCGATGGCCGAAGCCCAGCCGGTGCTTTTGACGACGGCCGGCGAAAACGCCAATGGCGCCACCGTCCGCTTCATCGTCGATGGCGCGCAAACGCCGCCGCTCGACGCCTATGAACGGGTCGTCTTCATGTTCGACGGCTACGATCAGCAACAGCTTGAAGGCGCCCGCGCGGAATGGAAACGACTGAAGGGCGAGGGGCATGCGCTGACCTATTGGCAGCAATCGCCGGAAGGTCGCTGGGTGAAAAAGGCCTGAGCCTGCCGTGAGGCGGGATCAGCCCAGATCCGTCTGGGCGAAATCGTTGCCGACATACAGCAGGCGAACCCGCGCGGATCTGGCCCCCGCATAGGAAAAACAGTCGCCGAAATTAAGCCGCGCCGGGTGCCGGCCCTTGCCATATCGGGAAAAGGCGTCGAGGGCGATGGAGGCGGTTTCATCCGTAATGGTCGTGATGGACATGCCGAAGTCTTCGATGAAAGCACGTACGATCGCCTCGGCGTCCTGTACCGAGACATTCTGCTTCCCGGCAATGACTGCCGATGCCTCGTAAATGACAGTTGGGCCTGTTTCCAACGGCGTCTCGGAAGACTTGAGTATGGAAGCAACCCGGTCAGCCTGAGGCCCGACGATGAGTGCTTCGACAATTGCCGATGTATCGACGAACATCAGATTTCCCACATTTCGTCCAGGAAGGCCTTGTCGTCGAAATCAGGGTTAGGCGTGCCCATTTTGCTCAACTGCTCCTGGAGCGCTTTCAGCCGCTCGCCCACTGGTTTGCTCGGGCGATCAAGCGCGCCCGAAGTCTCTGCAGGCGTTTCAACCACCCGCTCCAGCGCCTGCCGCACTGCATCCTGTTTGCTGGGCGCGTTGAGAACCTGGCGCGCACGCTCGGCCAGCGCATCGAGTTCCGTATCTGTCAGGTCCAGAGCCATGATCGGGTCGCCTCGGCGTAATCCGGTCCGAAGATAGTGTATCTCCGGGATTGCCACAACCACCGCGTCGGTGGCGTCTTCCGCCCGCCTCAATCCTTCATGATCGTCTGGCGCAGAAAGCTGTAGCCCATGGCGTGGCGTTCGGCCATTTCCGTCGTGTCGCCGGCGCCGCCATGGCCGCCGGTGTCGTATTCGCGGAAGAACGGCGTATGTCCGGCATCGATCAGCCGCTTGGCGAAACGGCGGGCATGCGAGGGATGTACGCGGTCGTCATTCGTCGAGCTGTCGATGTAGATCGGCGGATAGGTGATCTCGTCCTTCGTCTTCACCTGATGAAGCGGTGAATAGGCGAGCATCGTGGCCAGCTCCTCGGCGACATCCGGATTGCCGTATTCGTCCATCCAGGCCTTGCCGGAAGGGAAAAGATGGAAGCGAGACATGTCGATGACGGGAACCGAAGTCCAGACCGCGCCGAAATCCTTCGGGTAGCGTGTCGCCATGACCGAGGTCAAAAGCCCGCCATTGCTGCCGCCGTTGCAGGCGATGCGCGATGGTTTCGTATAGCCGCGCCTGACCAGATCGCGCGCCACGGCCACGAAATCCTCGAACGCCTTGGTTCGCCCCCGACCCTTGGCGACCGTATGCCAGTCCGGCCCGAGCTCGCCGCCGCCGCGGATATAGGCCTGTACGAAAGCGCCGCCCTGATCGAGCCACAGGCCGTAGGCGCCCGAATAGACCGGCGACAGCGATACGCCAAAGCCGCCATATGCATACATCAGCACCGGCAGCTCGCCCTTGGTGAAATCCTTCGGCAGAACGATGTGATAAGGCACTTTCGTGCCATCCTCCGAGGTCGCTTCGAGCAGCTCCGATGTCATGCCGGCGGCATCGAAATAGGCGGGTGAGGTGCCGACCGGCACAAGCTGATGGTTCGCGGCATGATCGGTGAGGTCGAGGCTGTAGGCCGTCGATGGCTGCAGAAAGCCCTGGCCGACCACGGTAAGCACTTCCTCTCCGAGCGTCAGGTCGGCATCGAGCACCTTCAGGCTGACCGTCTGAAGGCCTTCCGGCAAAGGCAGTTCGACCGGTGTTGGGGTCGGGCTCGTCAGATCGACTAGATAGAGTTTCGGCTCCATCCGGTCGACGACGATGAAGACGATCCAGGTCTTGAGCAGGATGAATTGTGACACCGACTGCCCCGGCTTCGGTGAAAACAGGATGCGAGGATTGCTGAGCGGCACTTCGCCGAACGGGGCGAAATCCTGCAGGATAAGCGTGCCGGCCGGATATCGCTCGCTGTCCCGTGCCCGCCAGACCGCATGTGTGTGGTTGAGGTCGCTGTCACTTTCGACGGGAAGGTCGAGACGCACGATCACGCCCGCGTCGTTGCGGATATGCACGCTCGTCTTGCCGATCTCGTGACCGACCGAGAAGAATTCGATCTTCCGCTCATCCGCTTTGCCGCCCCAGTAGAGCGGATCGATGACGCTTGCAGCACCATAGACGTCGTCATTGCCGGCCTCGAACAGGATCGGCGCATCCTTCGGATCGACGCCGCGTTTGAGAATGCGGCCGACGCGCGGCCAGCCGGAACGGGTCGCGGAAAACGCGTCGACCGAACCGAAATAGGCAAGCTCGTCCGGGCTCAGCCACGCGGCATGGGCACGGGCAGGGGGCGTGTCGAAACCGCCCTCGACGATCGCCTTAGCATCCGTATCGAATTCCAGCATGCGCAGCTGGTCGGACCCGCCGTCGGAGAGGATGAGGATGACCCGGTTCGGCGCGTAAGGAGAGGTTATGGCACCGGAATAGATCCAGCGCTTGCCCTCCTTCAGACAGAAGGCGTCGAAATCGAAGACGGTTTCCCATTCGGCGTTATGGCGTGGCACCTGCTCCGCCGGCAGACGACGCCAGATGCCGAGCGGATTGTCCTTCGAGCGATGGAAATCGAACAGCCACCCGCCGCGCCGCGTCGGCACGATCAGCCGGTCCTCGCGCTCGATCATCGTCTTCAGCGCATCGCGATCCTTCTCAAATTCTGCCGTTCGGAACGCATGGTCTGCCTTGTCGTTCTGCTCGCTGACGAAGGCGATCGTGTTCGGATCGGTGTCGGTTTCGAGAAACAGGTTCATCTCAGGCCTCCTCATGCGCTTTGGAAGCCTCTACCTAGGCATGAACGGTGAAGCTGACAACCTGTCGACGATCATCGAATGGCATTCCTGACTGCGCCGTATGTCTCCACCAGCCAGTCTCTCTTCTCCGCAAGCGTCTCCTGAGGCGTGGAGATGGCGGTGAGTAGCAGGGAAAGAAGCGTGAGCCCGGTCGTGATGCGGTAGACGCGTCTCGCATCCCGCGCCTGCGTCCTCTCCCGCGCATCTCCGTCCTTTCTGGCCTGATCCCGCTCGACCCAGAGAGCAAGCGCGGATAGCTGGGCATCGAGTTCCTGCCGCAGTTCGTCGATGCGATAGCTGCGTGAAAATTTATCCCAGGCTGCACTGACCTCATGGCCTGCGAGGCTGACCGGCAGGCGCTGATAAAAGCCTGCATTGAACGTGAGCATCTCCTCGTAAAGCCTGATGCTCTTTTCCGCGACGGGATCCTCCCGCACCGCGGCAGACAGTTCCTTCACCTGCTTTTCGAGAATGTCCACATAAGTGCGGCACAGCATGGCGATCAGAACCATGCGCTCGAATCTATGGAGATATTTCCCGACATAGACGAAGCCGCCATTGCCAACGAAGAGCAATCCATCCTGCGACATCCGTTCTGCGTCTTCCAACTGAAGGCTGTCGGAGTTCCTCAGGAACCGTGATGCCCTCCTGACGGCTTCCTGATCCGGAGCACTGTTGATGAACATGCCGCGCAAGAGGCAATCGCCTCTGGTCTCACTGGTATATGTAGCGGTCAGGCCTGTCTCAAACCGTGATCCTTCAAAGAAGGCCGTCTGGATGTGGCTGTTGTCCGCGTTGGCTGTAATGCTGCTCGTATCCAGGATCGTGTCGGTAAAGAAACGGACTCTATTTCCGTTGATCCTCATTTCGGGCAGGTCAACCGGGCGATCCGTTTTTTCGATGCTTACAGAATTCAGTTCGGCCAAGGGAAAATCTCTTCAACAGGTACTGACGTCAGGAAATGTCAGTCAGCCTAGGAATTGAGATTTTCCCGAGGGTTAACATGGCGTGCGAGATATGGGGCGGCGACGGCCGCGGTTTTACCCCGCCATCGCCTCTTCATATTCGGACGACAGCATCAGCCATTCCTCTTCGGCATTCGACAGCTTTGCTGCCGCCTCGCCGCGCTCCTTGGCCTTTTGTGCAGCCTTGGCTGGAGCCTTTTCGTAGAGTGCCGGGTCCGCAAGCTCTTTATCAAGCGCCTGAATCAGCTTCTCAAGCTTGCCCGTCAAGGATTCGATTTCGTTGATCTTTTTCTTCAACGGCGCAAGCGAGGCGCGTCGTTCGGCACTCGCCTTGCGCTGGTCGGCCCTGGAAACGGTTTCGTCGCCGGCCGCCGCCGCCTTGTCGTCCTTCTTGCGGGCGCTCGCGACGATCAGGTCGCGATACTCTTCCAGATCGCCCTCGAACGGCTTTACCGTACCCTCGTTGACCAGCCACAGCCGGTCGACCGTCGCCTCGATCAGGTGGCGATCGTGGGAGATCAGGATGACGGCGCCGTCGTAATCGTTGAGCGCCTCGATCAGCGCCCGGCGGCTGTCGATGTCGAGGTGGTTGGTCGGTTCGTCGAGGATCAGCAGGTTCGGCGCATGGAAGGCAGCAAGGCCCATCAGCAGGCGTGCCTTTTCGCCGCCTGACAGGTCCTTGGCGGCGGTCGCCATCTTTTCCGTCGCCAGTCCCATCTGCGCCACGCGGGCGCGCACTTGCGCTTCCGCCGCCTGCGGCATCAGCCGGCGCACGTGGTCGACGGGTGTTTCGTTGGGGATCAGGTCATCCAGCTGGTGCTGGGCGAAGAAGCCGATCGACAGGCTCGATGCGAGTTTCATCTCGCCGGCTTCCGTTGTCAGACGACCGGATATCAGCTTGGCGAAGGTGGATTTGCCGTTGCCGTTCGAACCGAGCAGCGCGATGCGATCGTCATTGTCGATGCGAAGGCTGATGTTCTTCAGGATCGGCTTGCCCGGCTCGTAGCCCACCGACCCCTTGTTGATCGCCACGATCGGCGATGCGGGAATTTTTTCCGGCTTTGGAAAGCTGATCGGCTGGACATGATCCTCGATCACGGCCGCCACCGTGCCCATCCGTTCCAGCGCCTTGACGCGGCTCTGCGCCTGCTTGGCCTTGGTCGCCTTGGCCTTGAAGCGGTCGATGAAGCTCTGCAGATGTTTGCGCGCGGCGTCGTTTTTCGCCTTGGCCTTCATCTGCAATTCGTCGGCTTCGGCCTTCTGGCGTTCGAACTGGTCGTAATTGCCGCGGTAGAAGGTCAGCTTCTGCTGATGAAGATGCACGATCGAGCTGACCGCGTTGTTCAGCATGTCGCGGTCATGGGAAATGACGATGACCGTGTGCGGGTAGCGGCGGACATAGTCCTCCAGCCACATCGTTCCCTCGAGGTCGAGATAGTTGGTCGGCTCATCGAGCAGCAGCAGATCCGGCTCGGCAAACAGCACGGCCGCAAGCGCCACACGCATGCGCCAGCCGCCGGAAAAGGACGAGGCCGGGCGAAGCTGTGCTTCCGCATTGAACCCGAGGCCGGCCAGGATGCTTGCGGCGCGGGCTTCCGCCGAATGGGCGTCGATATCGACAAGCCGCACCTGGATCTCGGCAATGCGGTTCGGATCCGTCGCCGTTTCGGCTTCCGCCAGAAGCGCCGTGCGTTCCTTGTCGGCGGCCATGACGATGGAGATCAGCGAATCTTCCGTTCCCGGCGCTTCCTGCGCCACCTGGCCGATCCGCGCGTTCTTGGGGATTGTCACCGCCCCGCTTTCGGCCACCAGATCGCCGGTAATGACACGAAAAAGCGTCGATTTTCCCGCCCCGTTGCGGCCGATAAGGCCCACCTTTGCGCCCGCCGGAAGCGAGACGCTGGCATGGTCGAGAAGAAGGCGGCCGGCAATGCGGGCGGAAATATCGGTAATCGTGATCATGGCCGCGGTTTTGGCTGAAACTGAACCGCAAGGCAAGGGAGTGCCGGCATCAGATTTGACGCCCTGAGGGCGCGCTCCGCCCGCTCTTTCACAGACCGGATTTGCTGCCGTCCGTGTGGAGGATGACGCCCGCGCGCGGATTGGCGCGTGAGGCTTCCGCCGCCAGCACCGCCTGCTGGCGCAGCAGTTGCGGAGAAAACGCATCGGCCCGCAAGGCGGCACCGATGGTCAGCTTGATGAGCGGCGAACCCGGCGCACCGTCCGAGGTGGCAAACACCAGATTGTCGGCGATCGAGGCCGTCAGGCGATCGGCAATCGGCCTGATTGCATCGCGGCTGACATGGCGGAACAGGAAGGCGAATTCGCCCTTGCCGATACGGGCGACGAAATCGTCCTTCTTGATCGTCTTGCGGAAGATCGCCGCCGCCTTCTTGACGATGCGCGTCGCAGCCGCCTCGCCGTAAGTGTCGGCCAGGTCGGAAATGTCGGTGATCGCCACCAGAAACAGCGCCGTGTCGATTGCCTCGCCGTCGTCGCCGTATAGCGCTTCGAGCTTTTCGGTAAAGGCTGCGTGGTTCGGCAGGCTGGTCATGCGGTCGCGCAGCATCACGGCGCGGGCCGTGGAAACATCGCGCTCGGCTTCGCTGAGAAGCGTCGCACCGGAGCGAAGCGCGGCCTCAAGCTCGGTCTCTGCGACCACGGCGTCGGACAAGGAGACGCTCAGATATTCGATCTCGGCCAGAATGTCGCCGGGACCGGCGCCGGTATCCTCGCGCAGGCTGCGTGCCACCGATTCCAGTACGCGGGTAAAGCCGCGTTTCTGCTCGACGCCGCTCGTCATCTTCTCGCGCAGGTCGGACAGGATGCGGATGTCGTGGTCGCGCGATTTCGGCAGTCCGCTCGCGACGAAGCCGGAAAGCTGGTAGCGCGCGCCGATCTCGTCGAGCACTGCCTGGCGCGGCGCGATCGGCAAAGCCATGATTTCGCGGCTGAGATTGGCGTCGGTGCTGGACAGCGCCTCGTGGAACAGTTCGTAATTGCGTGGCAGTCCGCTCGCCTCCAGCCGCAGCATGTGCTGCGTCACCGCCTGCAATGTTCTGTCCTGCGATGGTCTGCGGGCCTGGTTCGGCATCCGTCTCGTCCCCAAATCTTGATCTTTGATCATGATTGATCGGGCTGCCGCGTTAATATCCGCTAAAATACCGCTCTGGATTGCACGGCTGGACGTGGCCTGAACCAAAACAGGGTTAAGCAGCGGTTCACATCCACTCTCTTCCCTCGTTGCGCAGGAAGCTGATCATGTCCAGCACGACGCTTGGCTTGTCGAGCGAAGTCAGGATCGCGTGGAGTTGCCCGCGGTGATGCGTCTGGTGGTTGAACACATGCGCCAGCATGCCGCCGAGCGGTTCGGTCATCTCCGTTTTCACTGTTACCGGAGTGTAGGTGACGGTCCGGGAAAAGGCGTCTGGGGTGAGCGAGCCGGTCAGGTCGATGAAGCGCCGGTCTTCTGCCGCGCGTGCCTTTCGCAGAGACGCGAAGTCTTCGAAGAGAATGACATTCAGTTCCATCGGTGCCGTGCCGGTGCCGGTAATGCGTCGCAGCCAGATGCGATCGGCGACGAGCAGGTGGTTGAGCGTGCGATGGGCCGAACCGAAGAACGCGCCGCGATCCGCCCGGTATTCCTCGTCCGAAAGCCCGGCGCAGGCGTCATAGATGCGCCCGTTGGCCCACTGGTTGTAATGGGAAAGCATCTGGAAATGGCGCTGCATCTGTTCCTCCCGTCCGATCCTGCCGTGCAAATAAAGCGCGGTGCGCCACGCTGATGCAATCCATGAAATCTTCTAATTGGATCGTGCCGGCATTCGCCGTCATGATCGGGCAAGCGTATTTTATGGAGCCCCATACATGCCCACCCGTATTCTCTATTCCCTCTGCGGCGCCGACGAGGCCCGGCCGTTTTCGCCCCATTGCTGGAAGGTTGTTCTGGCGCTGAAGCACAAGGGGCTGGATTTCATCGAGAAGCCGACGCCCTTCACGAAGGTTCCGGTTATCGAAGGCGGGTTCTCCGCGACGGTGCCGATCCTGCGTGATGGTCATGAACTGGTCCGCGACAGTTTCGATATCGCGCTCTATCTGGAGGAGCGTTACCCGGATCGTCCGACGCTATTCGGCGGTGAGGGCGGTATCGCGCTGTCGCGCTTCGTCGAGCGTTTTTCCCAGTCGATAATTCATCCGGCTGTCACCGGCATCGCGGTCGCCGACATCCACGACATGCTGGACGAGACGGACCAGCTTTATTTCAGGACCACGCGCGAAAAGCTGCTGGGCCGAACGCTGGAGGAGATAAGGGCAGACAGGGCCGCGGCAGTCTCAGCCTTCGCCGCCAAACTGGAGCCGCTGCGCCAGACGCTCGGTTACCAGCCGTTCCTCGGCGGCGAGACGCCGCTGTTTGCCGACTACATCCTGTTCGGTGCTCTGCAATGGATGCGGATCACGGCGGGCGCGACAGTCTTTGCCGCCGGTGATCCCGTCGCCTTATGGTTCGAACGCTGCCTCGATCTCCACGACGGCATCGGTCGCAGTGTGACGGCCGCGTGAAATTGGCCAAACCCCCTTGTTTCCGGTCAAAGGGGCGGGTAGATACCGCCCACTTTCCACGGAAGTTAAAGGATTAGACACATGGCGATTGAACGCACCTTCTCGATGATCAAGCCGGACGCAACCAAGCGCAACCTCACCGGCGCCATCACCAAGGTATTCGAAGACAACGGCCTGCGCATCATCGCCTCCAAGCGCGTATGGATGTCCAAGCGCGAAGCCGAAGGCTTTTACGCTGTTCACAAGGAACGTCCGTTCTTCGGCGAACTGGTTGAAGGCATGACCTCGGGCCCGACCATCGTTCAGGTTCTGGAAGGCGAGAACGCCATCCTCAAGAACCGCGAAATCATGGGCGCCACCAACCCGGCAAACGCTGACGAAGGCACGATCCGCAAGCAGTTCGCCCTGTCGATCGGCGAAAACTCGGTTCACGGCTCGGACGCTCCGGAAACCGCCACCCAGGAAATCGCCTACTGGTTCGCAGAAACCGAAATCGTCGGCTGATTGCCCGATCAGGTTTAAGACCAAACGAAAAAGCCGGGGCTCGCCTCGGCTTTTTTGTGTTCCGTCATACGGGTTTACGGTCTCTGGATCGAGCGCTTGCAGTTTGCTATCTTGCGCCGGTCAGAAAACCGGGGTGCAGCGTATGCAAGTCACCATCCAAGCGGCCAAAACCAATTTGTCAAAACTGATCGAGCGTGTACGCAATGGGGGAGAGGTGGTCATCGCCGAGCGCGGCACGCCCATCGCCCGCATCGTCCCGATCCTCCACGGCCCGTTCAAGATCGGCCTTTTGAAGGACAACGGGTTAGGCAAGGCGCCCGACTTTCTCGAACCAATGTCGGCTGAAGACATCGATCTCTGGGAAGGGAGATCGTGAGTGCGGTTGTCCTGGATACCCATGCCTGGGTTTGGTCGCTGACGGGCGATGAGCGCCTGTCATCCGCCGCGGCCGCAGTTATTCTCGGTGCGGACAGCGTGCTCGTCAGCCCGATTAGTTTCTTTGAGATCGCCCAGAAAGTGCGCATCGGCAAATGGCCGGAGATGGAACCCTTCGTCGAAAGCTTGCCACGGCTGCTGAGCGAGCAGGGCGGTCATGTCGCCCCGCTGACGCCGGAAATATCGGTGCGCGCGGGTATCATGACTTGGGATCATCGCGATCCGTTCGACCGCATTCTGGCCGCAACGGCACTGCTCGGCAATATGGCGGTCGTCTCGGCAGATGCGGTCTTGGACAGCCTGCCAGATGTTATACGCCTCTGGTGATGTCCGGAACGCTTACGTCCAGCGATCCCGCGCGCTGTCGTCGGCGTCCTTGGCGGAGACCCAGTCGCCGGCCTTGCCGTCGGTGCCGTGTTCCTTTTTCCAGAACGGCGCGGAGGTCTTGAGGTAATCCATGACGAAATTCGCGCCGTCGAAGGCGGCCTGGCGGTGTGGCGAGGCGGCGATGACGAGCACGATGTTCTGGCCCGGTTCGATACGGCCATAGCGGTGGATGGCGGTCAGGCCCATCAGCGAAAAGCGCTGGACGGCAAGATCGGCGATGCGCCGCATCTCGGTTTCCGCCATGCCCGGATAATGTTCGAGCTCGAGCGCCGAAAGCGTGCCCTGTTCACCACGGCACAGGCCGGTGAAGGAGACAACGGCGCCGATATCGGTGCGGCCGGCAGTCATCGCATCGATTTCCGCCTGCAGGTCGAAGTCCTGTTGCTGGACGCGGATCGTCGGGATCGTCATGGTGTTCTCCGGCTTTGCCGGATCGCTTTCACCCGCCGGTCATCGGCGGAAAGATACCGATCTCGCGGGCGCCTGCGATCTTCTCGAAATGTTCGACATGTTCCTGATTGATCGCCACGCGGATCACGTCGGGATATTGAAGCGCGTTCTCGTATTCCTCGCCCAGCCCCTTCATATGATTCAACAAATCACCGACGGTGACGACCGTTTCCGGAAGCTCGATTTCCTCTTCCGCCCGGCCGATACGCTCGCGTACCCAGGCGAAATAGACGAGGTTCGCTTTCATTCCTCATCCACCAGATGCTTGACGCCGGCCTTGAAGTAATCGTAGCCGGTATAGAACGTCAGGAATGCGGCAACCCAGAGAAGCGCGATGCCCGTTTCGGTCGTGTAGGGCAGGATCTTGTCGCCGGCAGGCCCCGCCAGCAGGAAGGCGATCGACACCATCTGGATCGTCGTCTTCCACTTGGCGACACGCGTCACCGGCACCGAGACCTTGAGCGCGGCGAGATATTCGCGCAGGCCGGATACCAGGATTTCACGGCAGAGAATGGTGATCGCCGCCCACAGTGACCAGCCGGCAATCGTGCCGTCGGCCGCCATCAGCAGCAGCACGGATGCGACCAGCAGTTTGTCGGCGATCGGATCGAGCATGCGGCCGATATTCGACGTCTGGTTCCAGATGCGGGCGAGATAGCCGTCGAGATAATCGGTGATCGAGGCGACGACGAATAGCCAGAAGCCGGCCCAACGGGCGAAATCGGAGCTTTCCAGCCTGCCTTCGACGAAGAAGCACAAGACGATTACCGGCACGGCAAGGATGCGCGCATAGGTCAGGAGGTTCGGAATGTTGTATGCGCGGGATGCCATGGCGGACCTGTATCTGCGGTTTGTCCCTAGTTGATGTTTCTCGCACGAAGCGTCAACCGGTTTCGCGGCTTTTTTACAGACGATTGCGTCAGTGGTTTCGTGATCGGTTGCAAAACCGCCGATTACGGCCGGTCGACGGGTTAATTGGCCCTCGTTTCGTGAAAATGATTGTAGACCTGTTTGGCGACCGCCTCGGAAATCCCCTCGACGGCCATCAGGTCGTTCAGGCCGGCGCGCGAAACCGCCTTTGCCGTGCCGAAATGCTGCAGAAGCTTGCGCTTGCGGCCTGGCCCGATACCGGAAATCTCGTCCAGCGGGTTCTTGATCATCTCCTTCTTGCGCCGCGCCCGGTGCGATCCGATGGCGAACCGATGCGCCTCGTCGCGCATGCGCTGGACGAAATAGAGCACCGGATCACGCGGCGGCAGCGAGAAATCGCTGTGGCCATCGGCAAAGAACCGCTCGCGACCGGCGTCACGGTCGACGCCCTTGGCGACACCGATCGCCGTCACAACGTCGCGGATGCCGAGTTCGTCGAGAATGGCGCGTACCGCCGTCATCTGCCCCTGACCGCCGTCGATCAGGATCACGTCGGGCCATGCCGGGAAGGCGGCATCGCTGATGTCGTCACCGGTCGCCTCGGCCGGGGCCTGTGCATTCGTGCCCGCCGAAATGCTGCGGTCGGGAATGCCTTCTTCCTTGATCAGGCGGGAGAAGCGGCGGGTCATCACTTCCTTCATCATGCCGAAGTCGTCGCCGGGGGTGATGTCGGTCGATTTGATGTTGAACTTTCGATACTGGCCTTTGACGAAGCCTTCCGGTCCGGCCACGACCATGCCGCCGACCGCATTGGTGCCCATGATGTGGGAATTGTCGTAGATCTCGATGCGGCGCGGCACGTAGGGCAGCTTGAATGTCTCGGCCAGCCCTGCCAGCAACCGCGCCTGTGACGAGGTTTCGGCCAGCTTGCGCCCATGCGCCTCGCGGGCATTGGCCGCGACGTGATCGACCAGATCACGCTTTTCGCCCCGCTGCGGCACCAGGATCGCGATCTTGTGTCCGGCCTTTTCCGAAAAGGCGAGCGCCAGCAGGTCCTGTTCCTCGACCGTCTCCGACAGCAGGATCTGCTTGGGTATGGGCTTGTCGTCGTAGAACTGCGCCAGGAAGGCGTTTAGCACTTCCGCGCCCGGCATCTGCGGATCGGCCTTCGGGAAATAGGCGCGGTTGCCCCAGTTCTGTCCGGTGCGGAAGAAGAACACCTGGATGCAGGTCAGGCCGCCCTCGTGATGGATGGCGAAGATATCTGCTTCCTCGACGCCGGCCGGATTGATGCCCTGATGGCTCTGCACATGCGAAAGTGCGGCCAGCCGGTCGCGATAGATCGCCGCGCGCTCGAAATCGAGATCGTCCGAAGCCTCCGCCATCTGTCTGGCGATCATCGTCTTGACGTTCTGGCTCTCGCCCGAGAGGAAGTCCGATGCTTCCTTGACCAGTTCGGCATACCCCGCATCGCTGACCTCGTGCGTACAGGGGCCGGAACAGCGCTTGATCTGGTAAAGAAGGCAGGGCCGCGTCCGCGTCTCGAAAACGCTGTCGGTGCAGGTGCGCAGCAGAAAGGCGCGCTGCAGGGAATTGATCGTACGGCCGACGGCCGAGGCCGAAGCGAACGGGCCAAAATACTGCCCCTTGCGCGCCCGCGCGCCGCGATGCTTCAAGAGGGCAGGGGCACGGTGATCGCCGCTGATCAGGATATAGGGAAACGACTTGTCGTCGCGCAACAGCACGTTGAAGCGCGGCCGCAGGCGCTTGATCAGGTTGGCTTCCAGCAGCAGCGCTTCGGTTTCCGTCCGTGTCGTGACGAATTCCATATGGGTCGTCTCTCGCACCATGCGCGTCAGGCGGTTCGAATGCAGCCGCCCTTGCGCATAATTGCCGACGCGTTTCTTCAGGCTGCGCGCCTTGCCGACATACATGACGTCGCCGGCTTCGTTGAACATGCGGTAGACGCCCGGTGAATTCGGCAGATGCTTGACGAATTCACCGATCAGTTCGGCGCCTTTCAGGCCGCTCTCGTTTTTCACCGCCTCGTTCCAGTCGATCGACGCGGTCAGCACGTCGGCAACCGTCTCCGGTGCCGCGGCATCATCCTCGTCGTCATCGATCTCGTCATAAAGGACGCCGCCATCCGGCAGCTTCTTGTCGTTCATTCCGTCGTCTCTCTGGCAGTGTCTCAGGCGGTCTCGAATCGAGGCCCGTCATTCTGACCCACAGATAGTGTCCGCCGTGTTGGTTTGGAAGCCGACGTCTGCGGCCAACGCGTAGGCGATCGCTCCGCCAATTGCGGCGGCAATCGGATCAGCGCGTCCGAATGGGCCTCGAAGATGGCGTGGCTCAATGTATATCGGCGGAACAAAAACCCGGTCCATATCCGGAAAGATCGGGGATAAACTCCGCATAAGAGTAATTCCATTCGGTTCCCTACGTCGAGGGATGCGGCTGTGAACGTATTGACTTGGATTCCGGTGGCTGGTAAGAAATAAGTAACAAATGTAAAAGAGTTAATTGTCGAATTAGTATTTTGTTAGTGTTAACGAAATACATGTTGCGTTGAAGCAACATCGAAATTTAGCCATTCGGCCGCCGCAATCAATTCACATTTCGGCTCTTTCAATTCCTCATTTGGGTATCAAGTTTCTCCTCAGCCAGCAGGGAACCAATGCGTCACCTTTCGAGTTGATGTGGCGCCTCCCGGCAGCATTAAAAGGAGAAATATGTATGCGTATCCTCGTCGCAACTCTGATGGCCTCGGCTGCCACTCTCACGGCCTTTTCCGCGGCGAACGCGGCTGACGCGGTCGAGCAGATCCCGCAGGCACCGATCGCGGTCGAAGAACCTGCTCCGGCAGTCGGCAACTGGCAGGGCTACTACCTCGGTGCAACCGGCGCTTACGACTGGGGTCGTTTCGGCGGTGGTGATCGCGATGGCGACAAGCTCGGCGGCGGTCTCTACACCGGTTACAACTGGCAGAGTGGCCAGATCGTCTACGGTGTCGAAGCCGATGTCGGCTATAATGGCGAAAAGGACGGCACGTCGCCGGATCTGGAAGGCAAGGCAGGCTGGAACGGCTCGCTGCGCGGTCGCGTCGGTTACGACATGAACCCCTTCCTGATCTATGGTACGGCCGGTGTCGCCATTCAGGACAACGAGCTTTCCGACGACACGTCGTCCCAGAGCAAGACCGCCGTCGGCTATACGGTCGGTGCCGGTGCGGAAGCCTTCGTGACCGACAACATCACGGCCCGCCTCGAATACCGCTACACCGACTTCGGTGCGGAGGACTATGATCTCGACAGCGGTTCCTTCTCGAAGGGCTATGACGATCACAGCGTCAAGGTCGGTATCGGCGTCAAGTTCTGATCCGTGCCAATCGAATAGAGCCTGTACAGGCTGGGGAGCCCGCGGCGCGAATGCCGCGGGCTTTTTTCGTTATACCTGACGCTCAATCCATCTGGATATTGGCGTCCTTGACAACCGGCGTCCACTTGGCCAGTTCGGCGGTGACATGGCTGCCCAGTTCCTCGGGCGTCGAGCCGACGATCGTGGCGCTGAATTCGTTCATCCGCGCGACGACGGCCGGGTCCTTCAGCGCTGCATTGGCGGCCTCGTTCAGCTTTGCCACGGCCTCCGGCGGCGTGCCGGCCGGGGCAAACAGCGCGTTCCACGTATAGGTCTCGTAGCCCGGCACCGTCTCCGCCACGGTCGGCACGTCGGGGAAGGACGGCGCTCGTTCCTTCGTCGTCACGCCGAGCGCCTTCAAAGTCCCGGCCTTGATGTGGCCGGAGGAGGAGGGCAGGTTGTCGAACATGATCGAGATCTGGTTGCCGATCAGATCGTTGAGTGCCGGCCCGGCGCCCTTGTAGGGCACATGCTGCATCGTCACCCCGGCCATGCTGTTGAACAGTTCGCCGGACAGATGCAGCGGCGTGCCGTTGCCGGAAGACGCGTAGGAATGCTTGTCTGGTTCCTTCTTCAGAAGGTCGACCAGTTCGGCCACCGTATTGACCCCGAGCTTGGGGTTGACGACGAGCACGTTCGGCACCACGACGAGCAGCGAGACCGGCGCAAAATCCTTTTCCGGGTCGTACGGTTTCTGTTTCAGGATCAGCGGGTTGAGCGCGTGTGTCGCGACGGTGCCCATCAGGATCGTGTAGCCGTCAGGCTCGGCGCGGGCGACGCGGTCGGCACCCAGATTGCCGCCGGCGCCGGCGACGTTCTCGACCACCACCTGCTGGCCCAGGATGTCGCCCATCTTCTGAGCGATGACACGGCCGACGACATCGGTCGATCCACCGGCCGCAAACGGCACGACGAGGGTGATCGTCTGTTCGGGGAAGGATTGCGCGGTGGCAGGCAACCCGAACGAAAGGGCAGACAGCGCCGAACCGGCAAGAACGAGTGCGGCACGCCGCGACAAAGCAGAGAGCGTCATTGAATTTCCTCCATCACGGCCTCCTCGCCGTTCGTCTCATAGTAGCGGAGGCGAGGTGAGGGGCAAGCTTTTCAACCGCTTTGCGGCATAGGAGGAAAGTCTAAGTGTCGTGACGCCTCAGTTAATTTATGCCGTGGCACTCTTTTGGGAGGACGGTCAGCTTTGCCAAAAATGGCAAAGCTGATAATGTCTCGGTGAGCAGAGGGGCCGGGGTGGGCCGACTGATCAACGAGAAGCTTCGAACCTCTCTGCTCACCATCAATTACGGTCCTTGCATTTGGCTCGCGCAGGCTCGCAGCTCAGCTCGCCGCTTTCATTTCCGCATATTGCGCAAAGCGCTTGGCAAAGACATCCGGCCACGAGGCCAGTTCCGGGCGGCCTTCGGCCCATTGGCCTTCGAAGCGCAGGTCGAGATAGCCGATCATCGCAGCAAGTGCGAAATGGCCGCCATGCAGCTTCTTGCCGGTCTTGGGCAGGTTCGTCTCCAGATAGTCCAGAGCCTTGACGACCTTGGCCCACTGCTTGTCGATCCATGGCTGGTAGACCATGCCCTCCTCGCGGAAGCGGCGCTCGTAGACGATCGACAGAAGGCTGTCCATCACGCCGTCGCACAGCGCTTCCAGCACTTCCGCCTCGGTGCGCTTCTCGTCCTTCTTCGGGTAGAGCTTGCCACCCGACTTGCGGTCGAGAAAATGCATGATCGCGACACTGTCATAGATCGACGCTTCGCCGTCGCGCAAAAGCACCGGGATCTTGCCGAGCGGATTGTTGTCGGTCAGTTCCGCCGGCGCGGCATTCGTGTCCGTCTTTACCTCGGTCAGTTCGATACCGAGATGGCGGGCTGCCATGCGGCACTTTGCGGAATACGGAGAGGCGGGGGAATAGAGAATTTTCATGACATTTCCTCAATCGAAATATTTTTAGCGTGCCGGCGGCAGCGTGACCTGCGTAATCGTGCAGCCACGGCGGTCCACTTCCGCGCAATCGCGAAAATTCAGGTCCTTGGACAGGCAGATGCGGATTTCCTCCAGCTGCCGCCCCTCGCAGCTTGCAGCGATGCCGCGGCGGGAAAGCCCCGGATTGGCGTCGATGAATTTCTGCTCGATCTCGTCTGCCGAAAAGCGGACCGCCTGCTCGCCGCGCGAAAGCTCGGCCGGCAGTTTGACCCGCTCGAAGGCCTGACGGGTCTTGTCGAAATAGGCCTTCTGGCCGAGGCCGGAGCAGCTGCCGTGCTTGCGCCACTGGTGGCCGACCAGGCCCATGGATGGCATGATGTCGAACATCGTCTCGCCAAGCGCGCGCGGCACCCGTTCCGGTTCCGACGTGCGGCAGAAATCCGGGTAGCCGCGCTCGTATTGCGGCCACAGCCCGTGCACGACGAAACGGAAATCCTTGTCCAGGCCGCATTGCTGGCCGTTGCGCTCGCCCTTGTCGCTGGCACAGAATGTCGGCGACCACGAGAGCGACAGGACGTAGAAGTCGAACTGGCCGGCCTGGTCAGGGCGTCGCTCCTGGGCGGTGGCCGGATGCGTCGCGGAGATTGCCGCCAGCGTTGTCGCTGCGGCAAAAAGAAACTCGCGCCGGGTTGGTAATTTCTTCATCTTGTTCACGAATCCTCGCCGAGGGAACACGACGGCTTTGTAAATGTTGAATGTTCAGTGTCCAGACGGGTAGACTGGAAATTCGCTGATGGCTGCATGCAGTGATCGTGGTGAGGAGCAAAGAGCGAAGCGGCGGAATGACATTCAAGAAATACCTTTGGCCAACGGTCGGCGGCCTGACGATAGCGCTTTCGGGCTGGCTTCTCTACAAGGAATTGAGAGGGCTTTCGCTCGACGAGGTCTGGGGCAGCCTGACGGCGATCGAGGCCAGCCATTGGTTGCTGGCGGCCGCATCGAGCCTGCTCGCCTATGCCGCACTTGCCGGCTATGACCGCATCGCCCTCATGCATCTGGGCCGCAAGATCGACTGGTTCTTCATCACCGTCTGCTCCTTCACCACCTATGCGCTATCGCATAATGTCGGTGCATCGGTGGTTTCCGGCGCCGTCGTTCGCTACCGCGCCTATTCCACCAAGGGCCTGACGCCGGCCGAGATCGGCGTGCTGATCGCCATGTGCTCGCTGACCTTCGTGCTTGGAACGCTGCTGCTGATCGGCTTCATCCTTGTCATCGAGCCGGAAGTGGTCGAGCGGTTCGGCGATCTGGTGCCGGTCGAGGCGACGGCGGCGACCGGGTTCGTCATCCTGGCGCTGATCGGGCTTTATATCGTCGCCAGCTTCCTGAAGCTTAAGCCGTGGAAGATCGGCTCTTTCAATCTCGTCTATCCGCTGCCGCGCGTCGTGCTGCCCCAGCTCGTCGTCGCCCCGATCGAGCTGATCGGCGCCGCCGGCATCATCTATTTCGCCCTGCCGGAGGCGGGAAATCCGGGCTACATGATCGTCCTCGGCATCTTCCTCGTCTCGTTCTCGGCGGCACTTCTGTCGCATGCGCCGGGCGGGCTCGGCGTGCTGGAACTGGTCTTCGTCATGGGCCTGCCGGAAATGAACCCGGCGGATGTGATCGCAGCGCTGCTTGTGTTCCGGCTGTTCTACCTGATCATCCCGTTCATCATGGCGCTGGTGGTGATCTTCGTCTTCGAACGCTCGCAGTTCAAGCAGGAGCACCTGCCCGATATCGAGCGCGGCAAGCAGCGGGAAGAGGCCTGAACGCGACCGTCAGTCCTCGCCGCGCAGCCAGAAGGCGCGCTGCGAGGCGAAACGGTCCTGCGCCAGTATCGTCTTCAACGCCGGCAGCAGCGTGTGCAGCTCGTCCTTCAGCGTGAAGGGCGGGTTGACGATGATCAGGCCGGTGCCGGAAAGGCCGGTTATCTCCCGGTCGCTCTTCACCGAAAGTTCGGCGCAGAGCATTTTCGGAATCTCCAGCGCCTGCAGTTCCTCATGGAAGGCCTTTATCGGCGCACCCTTCTTGATCGGGTACCACAGGCAATAGGTGCCGCCCGAAAAACGCTTGTGCGCGCCGGCAAGGCCCTTGACCAGCCGCTCGTATTCGCCGGCTTCCTCGAACGGCGGGTCGACCAGAACGATGCCGCGCTTTTCCTTCGGCGGCAGGTGTGCGCCAAGCGCCAGCCAGCCGTCCAGTTCGGTTACCCGAACCTGATAATCGCCTTCGAACAGGTTGTGCAGGCGGTTATAGTCTTCCGGGTGAAGTTCCATCGCCGATAGCCGATCCTGTGGCCGAAACAGCATGCGGGAAAGTTTCGGCGAGCCGGGATAAAGCTTGATCCCGCCCTTCGGGTTCAGCTCCCGGACAGCGGCCAGATAGGGGTCCAGTATCTCGGCGACATCGGCCGGCAGTTCCGCGTCGAGAACCCGCCCGATCCCGTCGATCCACTCACCTGTCTTCTGCGCCTCTTCCGAAGACAGGTCGTAGAGCCCGATCCCGGCATGCGTATCGAGCACGCGAAACGCCTTGTCCTTGTTCTGCGCATAACGCACCAGCCGCGCCAGAACGGCGTGCTTGAGGACATCGGCAAAATTGCCCGCGTGATAGATATGCCGGTAGTTCATCTGGGCCTGTTTCTCGCTTGAATTAAATTGATGGCTGCCAAATGCCGCTTTTGGCGCGCCTTAGCTTGCAATATAGAAAAGCCATGAACATCGCGACCCCCATCTCCGTCAAAAGCAAGTCCGGCCACAATTCCGTCGGCCATACCGTCTGTCCGCATGACTGTCCGTCGGCCTGCGCGCTCGATGTCGATCTGACCGAGGATGGCAGGATCGGCCGGGTGCGCGGCGCCGCTGACAACAGCTATACGGCCGGCGTCATCTGCGCCAAGGTCGCGCGCTATTCGGAGCGCATCTACCATCCGGGCCGCCTGATGGTGCCTCAGCGTCGCAAGGGAGCGAAGGGCGAGGGGAGCTGGCAGGAGATTTCCTGGGCAGCGGCGCTCGACGAGATCGCCGATGCCTTCGTCAAGGCCGAGGCAAGACATGGGTCGGAGGCCGTCTGGCCCTATTTCTACGCCGGCACGATGGGGCAGGTGCAGCGTGACAGTATCGAGCGCCTGCGCCATGCAAAGAAATATTCGGGCTTCATGGGCACGATCTGCACCAACATGGCCTGGACCGGCTATGTGATGGGCACCGGCGCGCTGCGCGGACCCGATCCCCGCGAGATGGCGAAATCCGACTGCGTCGTCATCTGGGGTACCAATGCGGTGGCAACCCAGGTCAACGTCATGACCCATGCGGTAAAGGCCCGCAAGGAGCGCGGCGCCAAGATCGTCGTCATCGACATCTACGACAATCCGACGATGAAGCAGGCGGATGTGAAGATCGTGCTTCGCCCCGGCACCGATGCGGCGCTCGCCTGCGCCGTGATGCACATCGCCTTCCGCGACGGCCATGCCGACCGCGACTACATGGCGAAATATGCCGATGATCCGAAAGGCCTGGAGGCGCATCTCGTCACCCGCACGCCGGAATGGGCGTCCGCGATCACCGGTCTGTCGGTCGAGGAGATCGAGGATTTCGCCAGACTGGTCGGTACGACGAAGAAAACCTTCTTCCGCCTTGGCTACGGTTTCTCGCGCCAGCGCAACGGCACGGCCGCCATGCACGCAGCCCTTTCCGTCGCAACCGTTCTCGGCTCCTGGCAATATGAGGGCGGCGGCGCCTTCCACAACAACGGCGAGATTTTTCGGCTCAACAAGTCCGAACTGATGGGCACCGCCTACTGCGACCCGAATATCCGCATGCTCGACCAGTCACAGATCGGCCGCGTGCTGACCGGTGATGCGGAGGCGCTGCGCCACCGCGGGCCGGTCACGGCGCTTCTGATCCAGAACACCAACCCGATGAACATCGCGCCGGAACAACGCCTCGTCCGCGAAGGCTTTTTGCGCGACGACCTGTTCACGGCGGTCCACGAGCAGTTCATGACCGATACGGCAAAGGTGGCGGATATCGTCCTGCCGGCCACCATGTTCCTCGAACATGACGACCTCTACCGTGCCGGCGGCCAGCAGCATATCCTGCTCGGCCCCAAGCTGGTCGAGCCTCCGGATACGGTGCGCACCAACCTCTTCGTCATCGAGGAACTGGCAAAGCGCCTTGGCGTCGATCACTTCGCCGGCTTCGGTCACGACGAGCGAAGCCATATCGACCGGATACTGGGCGATAGCGGCTGGGGCAGCTATGACACGCTCAAGGCGGACAAGTGGATCGATGCGCAGCCGGATTTCGATACGGCGCATTACATCAATGGCTTCGGCCATGCCGATGGAAAATTCCACTTCTCGCCGGACTGGCTGAACGGCCCATCGCCGGATCGCACGCCCGAAAGCGTCGGGCCGCTCGGTCCCTATGCGCAACTGCCGCGCTTCCCCGATCATGTCGACGTGATCGAGACCGTGGATGCCGAACATCCGTTCCGGCTTGCGACCTCGCCATCGCGCAGCTTCCTCAACTCGTCCTTCGCCGAAACGAAAAGCTCGGTTCAGAAGGAAGGCCGGCCGGAGGTGATGATCGAGCCGACCGACGCCGGGCGGTTGGGCATCGTCGATGGCGATGTCGTCTGTCTCGGCAACGGGCGAGGCGAGATCCGCCTTCATGCCAAGCTGGTAACGGGTGCAAGGCCCGGTGTCCTGATTGCCGAAGGGCTCTGGCCCAATGATGCGCATCTGGATGGCGAGGGCATCAATGTGTTGACCGGTGCCGACCCGGTCGCCCCCTTCGGCGGCGCTGCCGTCCACGACAACAAGGTCTGGCTGCGCAAGGACGTTGCCGGAGACGTGCAGGCATGAGCGATGTGAACGGGCGGGTAAAGATCGTTGGCGAGAAGACGTTGTCTGATGGCTGGACAAGGCTTGCCGACTACCAGCTCGATTACACCGACCGTCAAGGCGAAACCCATCGGCTCCATCGCGAAATCTTCCACCGCACCCCGGCCGCCTGCATTCTCCTTCATGATCCGAGGCGGGATGTTGTGGTGCTGGTCCGGCAATTCCGCCTTCCCGCGCATCTGATCGGCGAGGTTCCGTTCATGATCGAAGTGCCGGCGGGCCTGCTCGACGGTGACAATCCGGAGGCCGCCATCCGTCGCGAGGCGATGGAAGAGACGGGCTACCGGGTTCGAGACGTCAACTTCCTCTTCAGGTCGATGCCGTCGCCCGGATCGGTGACCGAACTCATCCACTGCTTCCATGCGCCAATCGACCTTTCCGATCGCGTCGAGGAAGGTGGCGGGCTGGCCGAAGAGCATGAGGATATCGAGGTGCTGGAACTGCCGCTCGACGAGGCGATGGCGATGATCGCAAGCGGCGAAATATTCGACGCCAAGACGATCATGTTGCTGCAATGGGCGGCGATGAATAGGGCAAGGTTGGTGGGTTAGCCATCAGCTTAGGAGCCTCACGCCTTCTTTCGGGGCGGCTGACATCAATTTCTTGTCGAGCGTTGCAAGCGGCAGGCCCGTTTCGATCGAAAGCGCCAGATAGGCCGCATCATATGCGGTGAGATCGTGGCGTTCCGCAAGGGTGAGGATTGCGATATCGCTTTGCGGGATGTGGGTGTCGATCGGCAGGTTGCGCACCTTGCCCATCCCTTCGACCACCTTGTCGAACGGAATGCGGTTGCGCCGATACGACATCATGAGGACATTTCGTACTTCGTGCCACAGAAGGTCCGGCGCGGTCGCTCCCGTCACCTCTATCTGCGCGAGAAGAGCTTCGGTTTTTGCCGAGGCTTCGTCAGGCAATATCCATGTGCAGACGACGGATGCATCTATGACGAAGCTATCCGTCATTTACGACCGATCGCCTTCCATTCCGCGATCTCTTCCTGCGTGATGCTGGGCATCGTTGCACGAAAGGCTTTGATGTCCTCGATCGCCTTCCGTCGTTTCTCCGGATCAAACGCCGGCTTGGCGAGGCCTTTGAATTGCGCGACGGGCATGCCGTCTCTGACAAGAATGACCTCCTCGCCGGCTTCCACCCTGGCAAGCAGTTCGTTCAGATCGGCGTCTGCGATGTTGACGGTGATCGTCATGGCGTCTCTCCACCTGATGTCGCAGGATAGAGCCGGCCGGAAAAGCCGTCAATTGCGGCTGAATATCAGGCGCTGAGGATGCGCTGATCCGCCAGTGGGCCATCTGCGGTATCGGCGAAAACGGCCTTGCCGTCTTCCATCCTCACCTTGTCCTCGGCCATGAGCTTCAGCGCCGCCGGGTAGAGCCTGTGCTCGACGGTGAGTACTCTCGCCGCAAGCGTATCGGCCGTATCGCCTGCCGGAACAGGCACGGCGGCCTGCGCCACGATCGGGCCCTCGTCCATGCCTTCGGTGACGAAATGCACGGTGCAGCCGGCAATCTTCATGCCGGCCTCTATGGCGCGTTCATGGGTGTGAAGGCCGGGGAAAAGCGGCAGAAGCGAAGGGTGGATGTTGAGGATGCGGCCCTCATAGGGGCGAATGAAATCGCCCGAGATCAGCCGCATATAGCCCGCAAGGCAGATGATGTCCGGCGCAATTTCGGCAAGTGCCGCCAGAATGGCGGCCTCGTGCTCGGCCTTGCCGGCATAGGCCTTGCGCTCGAAGACGTGAGTGACAATGCCGCGCGCGCGTGCCTTTTCAAGCCCGCCGGCGGTCGGCTTGTCGGAGATCACCGCGACGATTTCGGCCGGAAAATCCGGTGCCGCACAGGCATCCGCCAGCGACACCATGTTGGAGCCGCCGCCGGAAATGAAGACGACGACGCGCTTCCTGGCCGAATTCATGATCTCACCCTTTGTCAGGCTTGAAGCTATCAGAGGCCGAGCGTGCCCTTGTAGATGACGCCGGCGTCGCCTTCCGCGCGCTCGACCATGCGGCCGAGCTGAACGACTGTTTCACCTTCGGCGGCAAGCGCCTTCGTGACGGCCTCAGCGTTTTCAGCCGAAACGACGACGATCATGCCGACGCCGCAGTTGAAGGTGCGCAGCATTTCCTTCGGCTCGACGCCGCCGGTCTTCGAAAGCCAGGAGAAGACGGCCGGAACCGGAATGTTGCCGAGTTCGATTTCGGCCGCGAGATGCTTCGGCAGCACGCGCGGAATGTTTTCCGGAAAACCGCCGCCGGTGATGTGGGCGAGCGCCTTCAAGGCATGCGTCTCGCGGATCGCCTTCAGAAGCGGCTTCACATAGATGCGGGTCGGCGTCAGCAGGGCTTCACCGAGCTTCTTGTCCGCCGCGAACGGGGCAGGAGCGTCCCAGCCGAGGCCGGAGAGTGCCACGATCTTGCGCACCAGCGAGAAACCATTGGAATGGACGCCGGAAGAGGTGAGGCCGAGGATGACGTCGCCGGGTGCGATATCGCCGGCCGGCAGCAGCTGGCCGCGTTCGGCAGCACCGACGGCAAAGCCTGCAAGGTCATAATCGCCATCGGAATACATGCCCGGCATTTCGGCCGTCTCGCCGCCGATCAGCGCGCAGCCGGATTCGACGCAGCCTGCAGCAATACCCTTGACGATCGCCGCACCCTGATCAGGGTCCAGCTTGCCGGTGGCGTAGTAATCGAGGAAAAGCAGCGGCTCTGCGCCCTGCACGACGAGGTCGTTGACGCACATGGCGACGAGGTCGATGCCGACCGTATCGTGGAAATCCGCATCGATGGCGATTTTCAGCTTGGTGCCGACGCCGTCGTTTGCCGCAACCAGGATCGGGTCGTTGAAGCCCGCGGCCTTCAGATCGAACAGGCCGCCGAAGCCGCCGATCTCACCGTCGGCGCCCGGACGACGGGTCGAACGCACCGCCGGCTTGATCTTCTCGACCATCAGGTTGCCCGCATCGATATCGACGCCTGCATCGCTATAGGTGAGACCGTTCTTGCCCGCCTCGCTCATATCCATCTCCAGTCCGGCACCAATGGGAACTTGTAAGTTGCCGCCAATTGCACGACCGGCCCGGATATGCAAGCGTTTCGGCCATGTTTTGAAGGCATTTCACAGGCAGGGTGGTGAAGTGAGACGTGAACTTGACCTCGTCCGTTAAGCCCCTCATATGCCATGGCTAAAGCCGGACTATGATTTTTATCCCGGTCTATCATTTTTATAAGGAGCAGACATGCCATACCACGTCAGTGGCGCAAGCCTGAAGCGTCACATCCTTTTCTGGCTTGGCGTCCTTGTCGGCTTCATCCTGTTCCTCTGGTTCTTCTCCTCCATCCTCTTGCCCTTCGTGGCCGGCATGGCGCTCGCCTACTTTCTCGATCCGGTCGCCGACTGGCTGGAGCGCCGCGGCTTGAGCCGCACCATGGCAACCGTGGTCATCCTCGTCTGCTTCGTCACCATTTTCGCGCTGGCGCTGATGCTGGTCATTCCGATCATCATCAATCAGTTCACCCAGCTCGCGGCGGCATTGCCCGGTTACATCACCGAATTGCAGCAGATCATTTCCAGTCCGCAGACCACCTTCCTGCCGCCATGGATCTCATCGCAGATCGAGACGGTGAAGGAAAACTTCTCGCAGGTCCTGAGCCAGGGGGCCGGCTTCATCGGCTCGCTGCTCGGCCAGATCTGGAACTCCGGCAAGGCGATCGTCGACGTCATGTCGCTTCTCGTCGTCACGCCGGTCGTCGCCTTCTATATCCTGCTCGACTGGGACCGGATGGTCCGCAAGGTCGACAGCTGGATACCGCGCGATCAGGTGGTGGTGGTGCGCCAGATCGCCCGTGAAATGGATCAGTCGGTCGCCGGTTTCATTCGCGGACAGGGCACGCTCTGCCTCATCCTCGGCATTTACTATGCCGTCGGCCTGTCGCTGGTGGGCCTCAACTTTGGCCTTTTGATCGGCTTCGTCGCCGGCATGATCTCTTTCATCCCCTATATCGGTTCGCTGCTCGGCCTCGTCATGGCGATCGGCGTGGCGCTCGTGCAGTTCTGGCCTGACTTCCCCTGGATCCTCGCCGTCGCTGCCGTGTTCTTTTCCGGCCAGTTCATCGAAGGCAACATCCTGCAGCCGAAACTGGTTGGCCAGAGCGTCGGCCTGCACCCGGTCTGGCTGATGTTCGCGCTCTTTGCCTTCGGCGCGCTGTTCGGCTTTGTCGGCCTGCTGATTGCAGTTCCGGCCGCGGCCGTCGTCGGCGTGCTTGTCCGTTTCGCCCTGTCGCGGTATCTTGACAGCGATATCTACTATGGCCGGTCCACCGAACTTCCCTGGGAGGAAGGTGCGCCCCACGCAGTCGACCACAAGGACGATCTGCGTGAAATCGAAGCACCGAAGAACAACTGAACCTGATGACCGAGACCAAAGACCGCCCGCACGGCAAGGGCGAGCAATTGCCCCTGCAATTTTCCCACGATGCCGCCCGCGGCCGCGATGACCTGATGGTATCCGAGCGCATGGCTGCCGCCGTGTCGATCGTCGACGAGTGGCCGAACTGGCCGTCGCCGGTCGTCGTGCTTGCCGGCCCGATCGGCTCGGGAAAAACCCATCTCGCCCATATCTGGCGCGAACAGTCGGGTGCGACCGAAATCCACCCGCTCGCCGGCTCCAACGCCTCGCAGATAGCGGCGCAAGGGCCGGTCCTGTTCGAGGACGCCGACCGTCGCGGCTTCGACGCTGCCGAACTGTTTCACGTCATCAATGCGGTTCGCCAGCACGGGCAGACCCTGCTGATGACCTCGCGCCTCTGGCCGACCTCCTGGAATGTCGATCTGCCGGACCTGAAGTCGCGGCTGAAGGCGGCGACCGTCGTTGAAATCGGCGAGCCGGACGAGGAGCTTCTGGCACAGGTGATGATCAAGCTGTTTTCCGACCGGCAGCTTAACATTGATGACAAACTGATAGGCTATATCGTGACGCGGATGGAACGCTCTCTGGAGATCGCCCAGCGCGTCGTCGAGCAGCTCGATCATCTGGCGCTGTCACGCGGCACCCGCATCAACCGTGCCTTGGCTGCGGAAGTGCTGGAGAGCCTCGGGCAAGCCGACGCGGGCGATTGACTGTCACAGTTCCGTCGTCAAAACATTATACGGCCGAAAGGCTTAACATTTGAGGACGGAGCCGCCGCAGCCATGGATCAGATCGCCGAACCACAGGACGTCAAGGAAGTCGAGGCGACACCGAGCTTCGAGGAGTTGCTCTCAAGCCCCGAACGCTTCATCAACCGCGAATTTTCCTGGCTGCAGTTCAACCGTCGCGTTCTGGAAGAGACGTTGAATACCGCGCACCCGCTGCTGGAGCGTGTCCGCTTCCTGTCGATCTCTGCCGCCAATCTCGACGAGTTCTTCATGGTCCGCGTCGCGGGCCTCGAAGGACAGGTCCGTCAGGGCATCGTCATCCGCAGCCCCGACGGCAAGACGCCTGCCGAACAGCTTGATTCGATCCTGCAGGAAATCGACAACCTGCAGATGGAACAGCAGGCTTCGCTTGCCGTGCTGCAGCAGTATCTTGCGCAGGAAGACATCCTGATCGTCCGCCCTGCGGCGCTGTCCGAGGAAGACCGGATCTGGCTTGCAACCGATTTCGAGGATGATCTCTTCCCCGTTCTCACGCCGCTGGCGATCGATCCGGCGCATCCTTTCCCGTTCATCCCCAACCTCGGCTTCACTATGGGCCTGCAGCTGCACAGCCTGCACGGCAAGGAGCCGATGACGGGGCTTCTGCGCCTGCCCACCACGCTCGACCGTTTCATCCGCTTGCCGGACGCGGGTACGACGACCCGCTACATCACGCTCGAAGATGTCGTCGGCATGTTCACCGACCGTCTTTTCCCCGGTTACGAGGTAAAGGGTGCCGGCACGTTCCGCATCATCCGCGACAGCGATCTTGAAGTGGAGGAAGAGGCCGAAGATCTCGTTCGTTTCTTCGAAACGGCACTGAAGCGCCGCCGCCGCGGCAAGGTCATCCGCATCGAGACGGACAGTGAAATGCCGGCGTCGCTGCGCCAGTTCGTCGTTCAGGAACTCGGTGTGCCGGAAAACCGCGTCGCGGTTCTGCCCGGTCTGCTGGCCCTCAACACGATGTCGGAAATCACCAAGGCGCCCAGGGACGACCTGCGCTTTGAAAGCTACAATGCGCGATTTCCCGAACGCGTCCGTGAACACGCCGGAGACTGCCTTGCCGCCATCCGCGAAAAGGACATGGTGGTCCACCATCCGTACGAGAGTTTCGACGTGGTGGTGCAGTTCCTTCTGCAGGCGGCCCGCGACCCGGACGTCCTCGCCATCAAGCAGACCCTCTACAGAACCTCCAACGACAGCCCCATCGTCCGAGCCCTGATCGATGCCGCCGAAGCCGGCAAGTCGGTGACGGCGCTGGTCGAGCTGAAGGCACGCTTCGACGAAGAGGCGAACATCCGCTGGGCGCGCGACCTTGAACGCGCCGGCGTGCAGGTCGTGTTCGGCTTCATCGAGCTGAAGACCCACGCCAAGATGTCGATGGTCGTGCGCCGTGAAGACGGCAAGCTCAGGACCTATTGCCACCTCGGCACCGGCAACTACCACCCGATCACGGCGAAGATTTACACCGACCTGTCCTTCTTCACCTGCAATCCGAAGATCGCCCATGACATGGCGAATATCTTCAACTTCATCACCGGTTACGGCGAGCCGAAGGAAAGCATGAAGCTTGCCGTCTCGCCCTACACGCTGCGTCCGCGCATCCTCCGCCATATCGAGGAGGAGATCGCACACGCCAAGGCGGGCCGGCCGGCGGCGATCTGGATGAAGATGAATTCGCTGGTAGACCCGGAAATCATCGATGCGCTCTATCGTGCGAGCCATGCCGGCGTCGAGGTCGATCTGGTCATCCGCGGCATCTGCTGCCTGCGCCCGCAGGTCAAGGGATTGTCTGACAACATCCGCGTCAAGTCGATCGTCGGCCGTTTCCTCGAACACAGCCGCATCTTCTGCTTCGGCAACGGCCAGGGCCTGCCGTCCGACAAGGCGCTCGTCTATATCGGCTCGGCCGACATGATGCCGCGCAACCTCGACCGTCGCGTCGAAACACTGGTGCCTCTCTTGAACCCGACGGTGCACGAGCAGGTTCTATCACAGATTATGCTGGGCAATCTGATTGACAACCAGCAGAGCTACGAGATACTGCCCGATGGGACGTCAAGGCGCATGGAGGTGCGGCAGGGTGAGGAACCATTCAACGCCCAGCACTATTTCATGACTAACCCGAGCCTTTCCGGCCGGGGCGAAGCCTTGAAGTCGAGCGCACCGAAACTGATTGCAGGCGTGATGTCAGGCCGCAAGAAGTAGTCAGGCAAGAATAGGCAGTATGGTACGATCAGAAGCTCAGGGGCGGCTGCCCGGCATCGCCCCTGTTACGGTTATCGATATCGGATCGAACTCGGTTCGCGTCGTCATCTACGAAGGCCTGTCTCGCGCACCCACCGTTCTTTTCAACGAGAAGGTATTGTGCGGCCTCGGCAAGGGGCTCGGCTCCAATGGCCGAATGGATGATGAAGGCGTAGCGCGCGCACTTGCGGCCCTCAAGCGGTTCAAGGCGCTCTCCGATCAGGCCCGTGCCACGGCAATCTACGTTCTGGCGACCGCTGCCGCCCGCGAGGCGAGCAACGGCCCGGCCTTCATTCGCGATGCCGAGGAAATTCTCGGTCAGGAAATCCAGCTCCTTTCCGGCGAGGAAGAAGCGCGCTATTCCGCTTTCGGTGTGATCAGCGGCTTTCACGATGTCGACGGCATTGCCGGCGACCTCGGCGGCGGCTCGCTGGAACTGATCGACATCAAGGGCCACGAATTCGGCCGCGGCATCACCCTGCCGCTCGGCGGTATCCGACTATCGGAGAGTTCCGGCAACTCGCTGGTCAAGGCTCGTACCTTCGCCCGCAAGCAGGTCAATACCGCCCGCTTTCTGGAGAAGGGCGCAGGGCGCACCTTCTATGCGGTCGGCGGCACATGGCGCAACATCGCCAAGCTGCACATGGAAATGACCGATTATCCGCTGCACATGATGCAGGGCTACGAGCTTTCGCTGGACGAGATGCAGCGCTTCCTCAATGAGGTGGTGACCGCAAGGGACAGCAAGGACAGCGCCTGGCAGGCCGTGTCGAAGAACCGCCGCTCGCTTCTTCCCTATGGCGCCATCGCCATGCAGGAAGTGCTGAGCGTCATGAAGCCGGCAACGATCACCTTTTCCGCGCAAGGCGTGCGTGAAGGCTATCTCTATTCGCTGATGTCGGAGGAAGAGCGTCAGGCCGATCCGCTGCTCGTCGCCGCCGACCAGTTGGCGATCCTGCGTGCCCGTTCGCCGGAGCACGCCCGCGAACTGGCCGATTGGACCGGCCGCATGGTGTCCTTCTTCGGCATCACGGAAACGGAAGAGGAGCGCCGCTACCGCGAGGCTGCCTGCCTCGTCGCCGACATCAGCTGGCGCGCTCATCCCGATTACCGCGGCGCTCAGGCGCTCAACGTGATCGCCCACTCGTCCTTCGTCGGCATCAGCCATCCCGGTCGCGCCTATCTGGCGCTCGCCAACTATTACCGTTTCGAGGGCTTGTCCGACAACGGCGCCACAGGGCCGCTGACGACGATCGCGACACCGCGTCTTCTCGAGCTCGCCAAGCTGCTCGGCGGCCTGCTGCGCGTGGTCTATCTCTTCTCGGCATCGATGCCGGGGCTGGTCAACCACCTGACCTTCCGTCAGTCGGCCTCGCCGGATCTCGATCTCGAATTCGTCGTGCCGCATCGCTATGCCAATTTCGCCGGCGAGCGTCTCGATGGTCGCCTGCAGCAGCTGGCCAGGCTGACTGGCAAGCGCCTGGCCTTCAGGTTCGAATAGGGTGCCTTGCTGACAACAGTGAAAGGTGATGTTTGAGACCTTTCACTGTTCGATATTCGGCTCCACCAGCCGCGCCAGGTTGTTGAGGCATTCCTGCCAGCCCAGATAGCAGGCCTCGGCGGGAATGACGTCCGGCACGCCGGCTTGCGTGATCTCCAGATCGGTGCCGACGGAGACCGCCTTCAGGGAAATCGTCACGTCCATCTCGCCGGGCAGGTTCGGATCGTCGAAGCGATCCGTATAGCGGATCAGGCTCGCCGGCACGAGTTCATGAAATTCGCCGCCGAAAGAGTGGCTGTCACCCGTCGTGAAGTTGCGGAATGACATTCTGAACGCGCCGCCGATTTTTGCATCGAGGTGATGCACCGTGCAGGTGAAGCCGTTTGGCGGAAACCATTTTGTCAGCGCATCGGCCTCGAGAAAGGCGCGATAGACCTTCTCCGGGCCTGCGGCGAGAACGCGATGCAATCTGATCGTGCTCGGCATTTTGAAATCCTCCTCCTGTGCCGCTCTCTCCTCCAAGAACCTTGTCCGATGGTTCCTGACCGGCGGCATGAGAATAATCTCAGTATTTCGGCAAAAAGAAAACGCGACCGGGTAGCCGGCCGCGTTACCTGATGCGCCGATCGCGCCGGCTACTTCGCCGACAGGAACTCTGCCGCTTCGATCAGGCTGAATTCGTTGTCATCCGCCTTGTCGACGGCGCGGCCGGCCGAGAAAGGCAGGTTGTTGTCGTTGCCGATGACGAGATGGGTGGCGTCCACCTGATCGACATTCTCGATCGTCACGAACGGCATGTCATAGACGCCATCTTTCGAACCCGCCTTCTTCTTGTTGTCGGGGTCCTTGATGTTCATCAGGTCGATATAACCGATCTTGCGCACAGCTTTGCCGACATTGGCGTCGCTCATCTCGATCTTGTAGACGCGCTTCAATTCGGCCGGTGCCTCGAAGCAGTCCGGCTTCGGCTGCTTCGGATCGGCGCAGGCCTTGTCCGCGGTGCCGGCGCCGTTGTCGCGCTCGATGACGAGAGCGGTCGTTGCATCCAGCATGTTGAAGTCGCCGATCGCTACGCCCTTTTCAGCCAGCGGATAAAGCCAGGAGCGGCCGGTCCAGCCTTTCGACGCGACGTCGAATTCTATGACCCGCAGCGCCGTGCGACCATCGATCTGCTCGACCTTGCCGTCTTCGAGAAAGAGCGGGCCTTCCAGCATGCCGTAGAGCTTCGACCCGTCCTTCGACATCGCCATGCCCTCATAGCCGCCTGAACGCTTCAGGTTGAACACCGGCAGCTTGGCGGCCGGGTTCGCCGGCATCGAAAGCGTCTGGTTGTCGGGCGACTTGACCGGCTTGCCATCGACCATCGTCGCGACGACATCGGTCAGACGGCCTTCGGCATCGACCTTCATCAGGTAGGGGCCGAACTCCTCACCGAGCCAGAAGCCGTCTGCCACCGGCTGGATCGACTCGATATCGAAATCCGCACCCGTCAGATAGCGCTTCTCCGAACCCTCCATGGTGATCGGGAAGGGGGCGATACGGTTCGGATCGGACAGGAAGATATTTTTGACCACCTCGACCTTGTTGGTTGCCCAGTCGAACTTCACCTGATGCAGGAAAAGCATGGCGTCGGACGAGTTGGCCTTGGAGCCGAAGCCGTTGTCGGACAGGGTCCAGAATGTCCCGTCGGCCATCGCCTTGATGCCGGAAAAACCCTGGATCGGCTGGCCGTCGAGCGGCAGCTTGACGTCGGTGACGCGCGCGCCATCCTTGCCGTCGATCGTGCCGAGCGCTTCGACGCGCTTGCCGGGCGCGGTGAACTTGCCGGACGCCTTGAGAAATTCCGGCGCATCGGCCGGCGCCTGTTCGATCGTGTTGGCCGGCAGGATCGCCTGGCCGGCGAGCTTGGCCGGAAATTCCGTGCCGTCAGCCAGCGCGGAACCGGCCATCAGGGCCGCGATTGCAACGGAAGTGATAAAGGTTTTGGTCATGAAAACACCCGCTTGTCTCGCATTGAACTGCAAGCCTCGATAGGCGTCGTGCATGACGGGTGGGTGATGGTATCTTGAAGCTTGGATGAAATTTCGGTGGCGCGAAGGATCAAGCTGCTGCGTCGCACGGAACGCGCCGGCCGCGTTGAAAAGGGCGGGAGGAACGCCTATCATTGGGCCACCGAAGTGACCCGATCGGAGGTGCGATGATGAATGCCATCACGATAAGAAACCTGTCCGATGCGGCGGCAAAGGCGCTCGAAGCGCGCGCAGCCGAGAATGGCACGACAGCCGACGTCGAAGCAGAGCGGATATTACAGGAGGCATTGGCCGTGGATGCGGACAACGGTGATCCGGATGACACGCCTGCCTCAGGGGAGGACCTCATCCTGGCCTTTCAGAAGTTGCGCGAGGAATATCCGGAGCTTGAAGAGATCGAGTTCAAGCGTGACCAGACCCCGGCCAGAGCTGCATCGTTCGAATGATCATTCTCGACACGAATGTTATTTCGGAGATCAACAAGCAAAATGTCGATGCCAATGTAAGGACTTGGCTGCGCGCACAATCGCCGCAATCATTGTTCGCAACCTCGGTTAGCCTTGCTGAAGTGCTCTACGGCATCGAGATTTTGAGCGATGGAAAACGGAAAATTGGTTTGAAGAGGGGTATGGCGGAGGTCTTCGTAAGATACTTTCGCTCTCGCATCCTGCCCTTCGACGATCGTGCCGCGTATCTTTACGGTGTGTCCGTTGCCGCAGCGCGCACCAGGGGCAAGGCGATCCTGATCGCTGATGGCCAGATTGCAGCTATCGCCAAAGTCCACGGCTTCACCATTGCAACACGTGATACCGCCCCTTTCGACGCGGCCGGTGTGCCGGTCATCGATCCGTGGAAATGACGGGCGGTCTTAGAGTTCGACCGCCTCGACCTTCTTGTTGACGAAGCGCAGCGCCACGCCGCCTTCGATCAGCTTCAGCGCCGTGTCGCCGAAAAGCTCGCGACGCCAGCCGGAAAGGGCGGCAACCTGTGCGCTCTCGCCTTCCGACGCGATCTTTTCCAGATCATCCGTATTGGCGATCACCTTGGCGGCGACGCCCTGCTTGTCGGAGACGAGCTTCAGCAGAACCTTGAGCAGTTCGACGGCTGCGGCTGTTCCTTCCGGCACGTGGGCGTGCTTGGGCGGATGCGGCATGTCGGCCTTCGGCAGCGCAAGTGCCGCGTTGACCGCCTCGACGATCGCAGCCCCCGATGCCGAGCGTTCCCAACCCTTCGGGATGGTGCGCAGGCGGCCCAGCGCTTCGCTATCCTTCGGCTGCTGCTGGGCGATCTCATAGATCGCATCGTCTTTCAGCACGCGAGACCGCGGTACGTTGCGGCTGCGGGCCTCTCGCTCGCGCCAGGCGGCGACGAATTTCAAGATTGCAAGCTCGCTCGGCTTGCGCAGTCGCGCCTTGAGACGCTGCCAGGCGTCGTCCGGATGCAGGTCGTAGGTGCCCGGATTTTCCAGGATCGCCATTTCCTCGGTCAGCCACAGGGCGCGGCCTTCGCGCTCAAGCTGTTCCTTGAGGTGCAGGTAGACGTCGCGCAGATGGGTGACGTCGGCCAGCGCATAGTCGAGCTGCTTTTCCGACAGTGGCCTGCGGCTCCAGTCGGTGAAGCGCGATGACTTGTCGATCTGGACGTTCTTCACCCGGCTGACGAGCTGGTCATAGGAGACGCTGTCGCCGAAGCCGCAGACCATGGCGGCGACCTGCGTGTCGAAGATCGGGTGTGGCACCAGCTTGCCGAGATGGTGGATGATTTCGATATCCTGCCGCGCGGCGTGAAACACCTTCACCACCGCCGGGTTTGCCATCAGCTCGAAGAAGGGCGTCAGATCCAGGCCCTTGGCGAGCGGATCGACAAGCACTTCCGTGTCCGGGCTCGCCATCTGGATCAGGCAGAGTTCCGGCCAGAACGTCGTTTCCCTCAGAAACTCCGTGTCGATTGTGATGAAATCCGATTGGGCCAGTTGGTGACAGGCTTGGGCGAGAGCTGCGGTTGTATCGATCATCGTTCCGTTCACGTGCGGTAATCCACCTTCCTTTCCCTTTGAGCTGCTGATGTCAATAGCTGCAAGGGATCGGGCGGTTCTAGTCCCGGCGATCTTTGTCTGTCGGCGCCGCAAGACGGTTGAAATAGGCTGAGGTTCGCAACAGGGCGCGGAACCGGGAATGCCGCTCATTCGGCGGTACGGGCGCCCGCACGCGCATGCGCCGCAGGGTGAATATGAGGAAGCCGAGGAAGATGAAGGACGTATAGGCGAAGAAGGCGCGCGGGCCGTAATATTCGAGCAGCGTTGCGGCCAGCAACGGGCCGAAGGTTGCTCCGACCGACCAGAAGAACAAAAGGCCGGCAGCGACAAGCGCATATTCACCGGGCTTGGCGTGGTCGTTGCCATGCGCCGAACAGAGTGAATAGAGCGGCATCGAGAACGCGCCGAAAAGGAAGATTGCGATGATATTGGCCGTTTCGCTGTCACCGGCGCCGAAGGAAAGATAGCTGCCGGTGATGATAGACCCGATCGTCGCCCAGATGATCACCCGACGCCGGTCGAGCCGGTCCGAATAGAGGCCGAGCGGATATTGCAGCACCACGCCACCGATGATGCCGGCGCTCATGAAGGTGGCGATCGAGGTGATGTCCATGCCGATCTCATGCGCATAAACGGGGCCGATATTACGGAACGCGGCCATGGAGAGGCCGACGGCCACGACGCCGACGACGGCAAGCGGCGAGATCTTCCACACAGCCTTGAGGTCGAAGGTGATCGCGTCGGGCGGCGCGGGGCTGGATTTGTCGGCAACCGAGATCGGCACCAGCGAAAGGGTCATGGCGATTGCGATGATCGAGAAGATCGCCTGTCCTTCTATGCCAACCGTCGGGATGAGATATTGCGCTGCCGTGACCGAGCCGAGATCGACGAAACGGTAGATGGAAAGCGTTCGCGCCCGGTTGGCGTTGGTCACCTTGGCGTTGATCCAGCTCTCGACGGTAGCGAAGAGGCTGGCGACTGCCATGCCGATGAAGAAGCGCATCAGCGCCCATGCGACCGGATCGATGATCTGCGACAGCACGATCGAGCAGGATGCGCCGATTGCGGCCATCGCGGCGAAGGTGCGTATATGGCCGATGGATCGCAACAGTCGCCCGACATAGATGCAGCCGATCGCAAAGCCGATACTGTAGGCAGCACCGATCAGGCCGATGATCGAGGGGGTAAACCCTTCCGCCGTGCCGCGCAAGGCGATGAACGTACCCTGCAGACCGTTGCCGCCGATCAGGATGCCGGCGGTGACGAGGAGAGGTACGAGGGGGCGGATGTGGCTCATGGTGATGCGAAGGGAATCTGTGCCGCGGAAATGTTGCCAGAAGCTGTAGCGCGGCACGTGGCAAAGCGACAGGTCTGAAACGACGTGTCCGTTCCATTCATGCGAAAAGATCCGCCCCGCCTGCGACAAGGGGCGGATCCCGCCTTCAAGGACTGAGGCGTTACGGGCGTATTTCCATATAGACGCTCTGGCTGCCATCCCGATGAAGCGCGATCACGTCGTAGGAGGCATCGGCATCCTCGCCCATGCCGAGCGCGCCGGTCGGCATGCCGGGCACGGCGAGACCGGCTATGTCCGGCCTTTCGCTCAGGACCTTGTTGACGGCTTCGAGCGGTACGTGTCCTTCGAAGACATAGCCATCGGCAACCGCCGTGTGGCAGCTCTGTGCCTCGGATGGAACGGCATGGCTGGATTTCAGCGCATCCATATCCTCGATATTTTCGACGGTCAGCGCGATGCCTGATGCCTTGAGCGCCTTGCCCCATTCCTCGCAGCAGCCGCAATAGGGCGATTTGTACATGACCATGTCGGCCAGGGCGGCATTGGCAACACTGAGCGCCGCGCCGGCCGTCAGCGCAAGTGCGAGCGATCTCGCCAGCAGAGTTTGAGTGTTCATAAGGATGATCTCCCTTGTTCAGCGAACGGTAGTGGTGATCGGACGGTCATGCCGTCCGGGTTCGGCTGAAGGGCGATTTCGGTGGTGGAGCAGGTGGCGCCCGCCTGAGCGATGTGAGCGGGCCGTACCTGCCTTCGGCATAAACCACGGGTGACAAAGCAGGGGCCATTACAGACAGGTGGGTCGGGACAAGTACAGCCGTAACCTGCATCTGGCAGGCGGCGAGCAGACAGCCGGCCTTCGAGCACCGGTTATCTAAGAGGTGGGCATCGACGGGCAGGTGGCTCCTGTGACGCAACAGCCCCGCGGCATCGGCATGAATGTGCCCGGCAAACGATGGCGTCGGTTCAAACGCATGAACGACTGGCCCCCGCGCGATGAAGAGCGCGGCCAGAAGCATACATGCAAACCGCAACATCGTGACCATGCGCGAAAGATCGCATTCCGGCCGCTGCATGGGAAGAGGGCGCCAAGGGGACATATCCCCGCACCCCGGCGGCTGGCAGGTGTGAGTCGTCAAGCTCTCACGGACGTCGCGTGTCTCGGCAACTTGCGGATAACGGCTCCGCAAAACATCCCGGCAGCCGCCCAAATGCCGTCTTGCGGGCGTCCGGCACCCCTCAAGCCTTGACAAATCGGGCCGCCCATGCGCTTTTCGCGCCGATTTTCCATGACGGTCGGCGGCGTCGCTTCGCATGCCGGAAAAGCCGTTCAAAAGCATCAGTCCAGGATTGAAGTCATGCATCGTTACCGCAGCCACACCTGTGCCGCCCTCCGCAAGTCGGATGTCGGCTCCAATGTCCGCATTTCCGGCTGGGTCCATCGCGTGCGAGATCATGGCGGCGTCCTGTTCGTCGACCTGCGCGACCATTACGGCATGACCCAGGTCGTCTGCGACCCCGACAGCCCGGCCTTCAAGGCTGCCGAAACCGTGCGTGGCGAATGGGTCATCCGCATCGATGGCACCGTCAAGGCGCGTTCGGAAGAGACCGTCAACAAGACGATGGCGACCGGCGAAATCGAACTTTACGCCAAGGAAATCGAAGTCCTCGGCGCCGCCAAGGAACTGCCGCTGCCGGTCTTCGGCGAGCCGGAATATCCGGAAGACGTGCGCCTCAAGTACCGCTTCCTCGACCTGCGCCGCGAAACGCTGCACAAGAACATCGTCAAGCGCACCCAGATCATCGCTGCCATGCGCCGCGAAATGACCGCCGGTGGCTTCACCGAATATTCGACGCCGATCCTGACCGCCTCCTCGCCGGAAGGCGCACGCGACTTCCTCGTGCCGTCGCGTATCCATCCCGGCAAGTTCTTCGCCCTGCCGCAGGCGCCGCAGCAGTACAAGCAGCTGATGATGGTTGCCGGTTTCGACCGCTACTTCCAGATCGCTCCGTGCTTCCGCGACGAAGACCCGCGCGCCGACCGTCTGCCGGGCGAATTCTACCAGCTCGACCTCGAAATGAGCTTCGTCACCCAGGAAGAAGTCTGGGAAACGATGGAGCCGGTCATGCGCGGCATCTTCGAAGAGTTTGCCGAAGGCAAGCCGGTCACCCAGGAATTCCCGCGCATCCCGTATGACGTTGCGATCCGCAAATATGGTTCCGACAAGCCGGACCTCAGAAACCCGATCGAGATGCAGGCCGTCACCGAGCACTTTGCCGGCTCCGGCTTCAAGGTGTTCGCCGGCATGATCGCCTCCAACCCGAAGGTCGAAGTCTGGGCGATCCCGGCCAAGACCGGCGGTAGCCGCGCATTCTGCGACCGTATGAACGCCTGGGCGCAGCAACAGGGCCAGCCGGGTCTCGGCTACATCTTCTGGAAGGAAGAAGAGGGCAAGGTTGCAGGCTCCGGTCCGCTCGCCAAGAACATTGGCGAAGAGCGCACCGAAGCGCTGCGCGTCCAGCTCGGCCTCGAAGCGGGCGACGCCTGCTTCTTCGTCGCCGGCGAACCGGAAAAGTTCTACAAGTTCGCAGGCGAAGCCCGTAACCGCGCTGCCGACGAACTGGGTCTCGCCAACAAGGACCAGTTCGCCCTGTGCTGGATCGTCGACTTCCCGTTCTTCGAATACAACGAAGAAGACAAGAAGATCGATTTCGCCCACAACCCGTTTTCGATGCCGCAGGGCGGCCTCGACGCGCTGGAAAACCAGGATCCGCTGACGATCAAGGCCTACCAGTACGACATGGTCTGCAACGGCTTCGAAATCGCCTCGGGCTCGATCCGTAACCAGCTGCCGGAGGTCATGGTCAAGGCCTTCGAAATGGTCGGTCTTTCCCAGCAGGACGTGGAAGACCGCTTCGGCGGCCTCTACCGCGCCTTCCAGTACGGTGCGCCGCCGCACGGCGGCATGGCAGCCGGCGTCGACCGCGTCGTCATGCTTTTGACCGGTGCAAAGAACCTGCGCGAGATCACGCTGTTCCCGATGAACCAGCAGGCGCAGGACCTGCTGATGGGCGCGCCCTCGGAAGCAACGACGCAGCAGCTGCGCGAACTGGCGATCCGCCCGATCCCGCCGGTCAAGAAGGACTGATTTCGGTTCTCGACCGAAACACTTCGGTAGGTTTGAAAACGGCGGCTTTCGGGTCGCCGTTTTTGCTTTGAGGCATACGCTACCTTTTCCACAGTCATAAAACTGTCATCGAAATTTCGCACCCGGTTTGAAGTTTATTTAAGCCCTGAGCTGCACTTATCCCGTCGACCTTCAACTGTTACGGGATCGACCTTTTGGCCTTTTTCTCCAATCTTCGGATTTCCCACCGTGTTCTGCTTCTCGCAGTCCTTGCGCTTGCGGGCATCGGTACGATCGCAGCTATATTCCTGGCGCAGCGGCAGGTGGAAGCTGGCTACAGGGCAACCGCGGAAACGCTGACGCAGAGCCAGGCCGATGTCGCCCGGATGTCGGCCGGGGTGCGTGATACGCTGCTTTGGGAGCAGTATTTTCTGATCCACAGGGATATGGCGTCGGTCGAGAAGTTTCAGGCGGCGATGAAGGGTGTGCGAGTCCTTCTGGACGACCTGCGCCTCACCGCCGGCGAAGAGCTTTCAGGCGCATTCGGCCAGCTTGATCGCGGCCTTTCAACCTATGAAGCCTCCTTCGTCACGCTTGTCGCCGACAACCAGAACCTTGGCCTCGACCAGAACAGCGGTCTGGAAGGCGCCATGCGCTCGGCCGTCCATTCCATCGAGCAGAGACTTCAGGCCGTCGATGATGCAGCCATCCGCGCCAGCATGCTGATGCTGCGCCGCCACGAGAAGGATTTCATCCTGCGCCGTGACCCGACCTATCTTGATAGGCATGCGGTCGAATCGGAACTCTTCATCGGCCTCGTCAAGCAGGCGTTCCGGCCGGGCGCGCAGCGCAGCCGTGTGATGGATGCGCTGGAAGTTTACCGCACCGCCTTCAAGCTCTATGCCGAAGGCAGTCTGAAGGAGGCGGCATCGCAAGCAGCTGTCTCAAGCGCCTATGATGCGCTTGAACCGCAAGTGTCTGCGGTCAGCACCAGCTATGAGGCGCGTCGCGCCGCAACGCTTGCCGAGAACACCCGGATCGCCGAACGTAATCTGATGCTCGTGGCCGGCATGATCGCCGCCGCGATCGTAATCCTGGCGATCGGCGTCTGGCTTATCGGGCGGTCCATCACCCGTCCCGTCGTCGCCATGACAGGCGCCATGCGCACCCTTGCCGGCGGCGAGACGGACATTGCGGTGCCCTCGCTCGGCGCCCGCAACGAATTCGGCGCGATGGCAGGGGCGCTCGAAACATTCCGGCAGGCGGCAATCACCAACCGCCGTCTGGAAGAGGAAGCCGCGGCTTCGCGCGCCCGTGCCGAGAGTGAGCGCCGTGAGATGCAGGAGACGGCCGAGGCCGAGGCCCGCGCAAGGCTGCAGCAGGCAACGAGCGGCCTTGCGGCGGGCCTGAACCGTCTGGCCGACGGGGATCTGTCCTTCACGCTCTCCGAGCCATTCGCGCCCGATTTCGAGCAGCTGCGCGCCGATCTCAACCAGACGGTCGCGCGTCTCGCCGAGGTCATGGCCGAAATCGCCAGGGCGAGCGGCACGATCGAGGGCGGCAGCCGCGAGATCGCCGGCAGCGCCGACGACCTGTCGCGCCGCACCGAACAGCAGGCCGCCTCGCTGGAAGAAACGGCGGCCGCGCTGGAACAGATCACCGCCAATGTCGGAAATTCCTCGCGCCGCTCGCAGGAGGCCCATGGTATCGCCAGCGACGCCAACAAGGCGGCCGAACATACACGCTGTCTCGTCAGCAATGCGCTGGAGGCGATGCGTCGCATCGAAGGCTCGTCGGAAAAGATTTCCGGCATCATCGGCGTCATCGACGAGATCGCCTTCCAGACCAATCTGCTCGCGCTCAATGCCGGCGTCGAAGCGGCGAGGGCCGGCGAGGCCGGTCGCGGCTTCGCCGTCGTGGCGCAGGAAGTGCGCGCACTCGCCGGCCGATCGGCCGATGCCGCCCGCGAAATCAAGCAGCTCATCAGGGTTTCTGCCGAAGAGGTGAAGGACGGCGTGCGCTCCGTGCGCGAGACCGGCGAGGCCCTGAGCGGCATCGGCAGCCGCGTCGAGGCGATCAACCTGCAGGTGGAGGCAATTGCCGTCTCGGCCCGCGAACAGTCGGTCGGGTTGGGAGAAATCAACAGTGCCGTCAACCTTCTCGATCAGGGCACGCAGCAGAATGCCGCCATGGTGGAGGAGAACAATGCGGCGAGCGCCCTCCTGATGGACGAGGCCCAGCGCTTGCGCGAACTGGTCGCCATGTTCCGCCTGCGGGAGAACCTGGCAACAAGCACGGCGCAGGAAAACGTCCATCGCGCCGCCTGAAGCCGATCCAGCAAAACTGCGTAGCGGTTTTGCGTTTGGAAACGCGCCAAATCAAAAAGACGAAGCCGTCTTGTGATTTGAAGAAAGGCGGAGTTGCCTTCGACGATCGGGGGGCTGGTGACGATGGTCTGCGTGAGAGGCCTTGCGTCGCCGGGTTTTTCGCAACCATGTCGACATTGTGGCCGGGAGCGCCACAATTAAGGCGGGCATTTTGTCGGAACCATAGTGGGACAGGCGTGTTGTTGTTGCCAGCAGAAGCAAGGGAGAAACAACATGCGTAAGCACCTGCTGGCCGCCTCTGCGGCCCTGATGGCCTTTACCGGCACCGCCTTCGCCCAGACGACGGTGATCACCCAGGACCCGATGACCACCAACTCGACTGTGGTCATGCCTGGCGAGGTCCGCACCTATGTGATGGAGCAGCCGGTTGAGTCCGTACCCTATGAGGGCGACGTCCTCGTCGGACGCGTTCTGCCTGAGGCGGTGGAAGTTCGTCCCGTCGATGGTTATGCGGATTACGGCTACACGATCGTCAACGAACGCCGCGTCATCGTGAACCCGGAAACGCGCACGGTGATCCAGGTTCTCGAGTGATCGAGATTATGATGCTGCGACTAAAGAAGGCCGAGCCTACACAGCTCGGCCTTTTGCCGTGGCTTGAATTCCTGCCTATTTGGCTGGTCAGTCACGATAGCCGGGGCCGAACTTGCGATTGACGATGTATAGCGCGACCGCTCCGAACAGGAGACCGGAAATCGGCATGAGCAGCATTCCGAAGAGTTCCCACATGTTCATGGTACGAGCCTTCTGAGAAGCAGACTTCCCCAGTAATGTAGGACGAAGGCCGCCAGAATACAAACGGTGCTTGTGATTGCCACCGAGCCGGTCAAGCCATTCGGACCGTAGAAGTTCGAAATCATTGGCGCGATGCCGCCAACGGCAAACATTGCGATCGCAATTCCATTCATGAACGTTGCCAGCAGCTTCAGCCGCTCGTTGTTGACCAGCTTTCGCTGCGCGTCATCATCCATCGGCATTCCCCCCGAAATCCCTTTCCCGATCCTAGCCGCAAACGCCACCTCACTGAAGCCCCACGGATGTGGGGGCAGACTTGGCATATCTCCATTCCGCCGCTATAGCTTGGGCATCACAAGGACTTGGGTGAGACCCCCGAGTGGCTCTTCCGGCCGCCGATCCGCCGGACAACACAAAGCATCAGCCGCGATTTCTCACTGGATACCTCCCTCCGGCATGCATGAATTTGTGCGATTTTCCATGAACCGATTTGTAACCTACCGCCGCGAGTGGTTTTCCAACATCCGTGGCGACATCCTGTCCGGCGTCGTCGTGGCGCTCGCCCTCATACCCGAGGCCGTCGGCTTCTCCATCATCGCCGGTGTCGACCCGAAGATCGGGCTGTTCGCTTCCGTCGCCATCGCCTGCACCACCGCGATCACCGGCGGCCGTCCGGCGATGATCTCGGCTGCAACGGCGGCGACCGCCGTCCTCATGGCCCCGCTCGTGAAGCAGCACGGCATCGAGTATCTCTTCGCCGCCACCATCCTGATGGGCATCCTGCAGATCGTTGCCGGCATGCTGAAGCTTGCACGCCTGATGCGCTTCGTGTCGAAATCGGTGATGACCGGCTTCGTCAACTCCCTGGCCATCCTGATCTTCATGGCGCAGCTGCCGCAGCTCACCAACGTGCCGCCCGTCACCTATGCGCTGATCGCGCTGGCACTTGCCGTCATCTATCTGTTTCCCTACCTGACGAAGGCGGTGCCTTCGCCGCTGGTCGCCATCGTCGTGGTGACGGTCACGGCTCTCAGCTTCGGTATTCATGTGCCGACCGTCGCCGATCTCGGCGAAATGCCGACCGCGTTGCCGGTCTTTGCGTTCCCGATGGTGCCTCTGACCTTCGAGACGCTGCAGATCATCTTCCCCTATTCTCTGGCGCTTGCCGCAGTCGGCCTGCTGGAATCGCTGCTGACAGCCCAGATTGTCGACGACATGACCGATACGACGAGCAGCAGGACGCGCGAATGCTACGGCCAGGGGAGCGGCAATATCGTCTCCGCCCTCTTCGGCGGCATGGGCGGCTGCGCCATGATCGGCCAGTCGGTGATCAACGTCTCGTCGGGCGGTCGCGGCCGGCTTTCCACCTTCGTCGCCGGCGCCTTCCTGCTCGTCCTGCTTCTCGTCCTCGACGATATCCTGCGTATCGTGCCGGTTGCTGCACTCGTTTCGATCATGATCGTCGTGTCGATCGGCACGTTTTCCTGGACATCGCTCGTCGATCTGAAACGCCATCCCGGCACCTCTTCGATCGTCATGCTGGCGACGATGGCAACGGTGCTTGCCACGCACGACCTGTCTCAGGGCGTCATCGTCGGCGTGCTGCTGTCCGGCGTCTTCTTCGCCGGCAAGGTGGCGCGCATGGTCACGGTCACGTCCTGGCTGTCGTCTGACGGTACCGTGCGAACCTACCGGGTCGAGGGGCAATTGTTCTTCGCATCCACCCAAAGCCTGCTGCAGGCCTTCGATTTCGAGGAGAAGCTGGCCGAAGTGACGATCGATGTCAGCCGAGCCCATCTCTGGGATATCTCGGCTGTCGGTGCGCTCGATCAGGTCGTGCTGAAATTCCGCCGCCGCGGCGTCGCCGTCGATGTCGAAGGGGCAAACGAGGCCAGTGCCGGCATGATCGACCGTTTCGCCCTGCACGACAAGGACCATGCCTCGCTGGCGAATTCAGCCGCCCACTGAAACGAGAAAAGCCCGGCAGTCATCCGCCGGGCTTCTTTGGCTATGCGGCCGGCGGTCGATCAGTCGTTCGCCTTCACCGTCACGCCGAGCACCTGCGGCAGCGTGTTCGGCGCGCCCATGCCGGCGCCGAGGATCATCGGGAAGGGCACGGGGTTCTGCGGCTGTGCAGTCAGCGTGAAGCTGCCCGGATCGTCCAGATAGGTGTTGACCGCCTGGCTGAGCGCGTTCTGCAATTCGGGAATGTTGTACTGGGACAGCACGATCGGCGTCATGGCCTTGATCATCTGGGCCATCTGGCTGCCGCTCGTGCCCTGCTGCTTGCCGGCCGTATCGAGCGCCTTCTGGGTGATGCCGGCATCCTCGAAACGGATCATCGCGCTGTTGAAGGTCAGGCGCTGCATCAGGCCGAGCATCGCCAGATTGGCCGCCTGTTGGGCCTCCTGCTTGTTCGGATTGCTCTCCATGGCCTTGGCCACCTCGTTGGAGGAGCGGACGAAGTCGAGCGTGTAGCCCGATAGGCTGAAAGCCATGTCGAGCTTGCCGACATTGGCGAAGTCGAGCACATATTCCTCGACGGCCAGCGTACCGGAATCAAGGCTCCAGCTACCGGTCAGATTGGCGCTGCCGTTCAGCGAGCTTATGCCCAGATCGGAGATCGTCTGGCGCGTATTCGGGTCGTCGATCGTGCCGAGGTCAGCCTTGATGTCGTTCACCTTCATGTCGAAGCCGACATTCTTGTCGTCGTCGGAGACCTCGGTGGTGATCGTCGAGGAGGCGATCGACATCACTTGCCTGCCGTCGACCTTGATATCCAGCGCGCCGGTGCTCGCTTCGTCATAGAGCAGGATCGCGTCGAGCGTGTTGCCGTTGGGGTCGCCCGGCACCGTCACGCCGGTCATCGCAATGTCCGAAGCATTGATCTCGGTCTTGTCCTGACGGATGGCGACGTTGTCGAAGGTCATGCTGTCGATCGTGTAACCGCCGCCATCGACCTCTTCGATGCCTTCCAGCTCGATCGTGCCGAGCGGCAGGCTGCCCTGGCCGTTGGGAGCTGAAAAACGGCTGTCGCGCAGCGTCACGTTCGATCCGTTCACTTCGACCGAACCCGGCGTGATGCCGGCACCCGGCTCCATGTAGAGCGCCTTGTTGATCTTGTTGACGAGATCGTTGCCATCGAGTGCGAAGGCGGGTGTACCGAACGCCAGAAGCGCTGTGCCGGCTGCGAGCAGCCGGGCCTTGGAAGCATAACGCATGAAGAACCTCCTGAAGGGCAGGGAACTACCCATGAAATCAATGGCATTTATAGGTCGGGCAAATGAAACGTCCATGGCTTTGTCAACCGGCTATCAGGCCCTTTTTGTGGCAGGCCGGAAACACAAGGCGTTGAGCTGAGGTTCTCCACAGCCAGAATGGCGCGCTTTGTTGCCGAAAACCGGGCTTTCCGCTAGGCAGGACGCATGGGACAGATCGTGAATCCGCCTGGCGGCGACGGCGGCGACAATATACAACCGGTGGACTTGAAGGCAGCGCTTGAAGAGCGCTACCTCGCCTATGCGCTTTCCACCATCATGCATCGTGCACTGCCGGACGTTCGCGACGGCCTGAAGCCCGTCCACCGCCGCATCGTCTATGCGATGAGCGAGATGGGTCTTCGCCCGAACACGGCCTTCCGCAAATGCGCCAAGATCGTCGGCGAAGTGATGGGTAACTATCACCCGCACGGTGACCAGGCGATCTATGATGCGCTGGCCCGTCTGGCGCAGGATTTCTCGCTGCGCTACCCGCTGGTCAACGGCCAGGGCAATTTCGGCAATATCGACGGCGATAGTCCCGCCGCGATGCGTTACACCGAAAGCAAGATGACGGCGGTAGCCGAGCTGCTGCTTGAGGGTATCGGTGAGGATGCTGTCGATTTCCGCGATACTTACGACGAGTCGAATTCCGAGCCGGTCGTTTTGCCGGGCGCCTTTCCTAACCTGCTCGCCAACGGTGCCACCGGCATCGCGGTCGGCATGGCGACCTCGATCCCGCCGCACAACGCCCACGAGCTTTGCGATGCGGCCCTGCATCTGATCAAGCATCCCGATGCAACGGTCGAAAAGCTGGTCGAGTTCATTCCCGGCCCGGATCTGCCGACCGGCGGCATCATCATCGACAGTCGCGAAAGCATCATCGAAAGTTACAAGACCGGCCGCGGCGGTTTTCGCGTTCGCGCCAAGTGGGAAGTGGAAGACCTCGGCCGCGGCGGCTACCAGATCGTCGTCACCGAAATTCCCTATCAGGTGCAGAAGTCGCGCCTGATCGAAAAGATCGCCGAACTGCTGATCGCCCGCAAGCTGCCGCTGCTCGACGATATCCGCGACGAGTCGGCCGAAGACGTGCGCGTCGTCATCGTGCCGAAGAGCCGCACGGTCGACGCGACGCTTCTGATGGAATCGATGTTCAAGCTCACCGAGCTTGAAAGCCGCATTCCGCTGAACATGAACGTGCTCTCCATGGGCCGCGTGCCCAGGGTGATGGCGATCAACGAAGTGCTGGTCGAATGGCTGGCGCACCGCAAGGAGGTGCTCGTCCGCCGATCGCAGCATCGTCTTGCCGCGATCGATCGTCGCCTGGAGATCCTCGGCGGTCTTCTCGTCGCCTATCTCAACATCGACGAAGTGATCCGCATCATCCGCGAGGAAGATGAGCCGAAGCCGGTGATGATGGAGCGCTGGGCGCTGACCGACATCCAGGTCGAGGCGATCCTCAACATGCGCCTTCGTGCATTGCGCAAGCTCGAGGAATTCGAGATCCGCACCGAGCACGACAACCTGACCAAGGAAAAGGCCGAGATCGAGGCGCTGCTCGCATCCGACGACAAGCAGTGGCGGATGATCGAGATCGAGATCCAGGACGTCAAGAAGAAGTATGCCAAGGCGACCGAGCTCGGCCGCCGCCGCACCCAGTTCGCCGACGCACCGGAAGCCGATCTCGAAGCCATCCAGCAGGCGATGATCGAGAAGGAGCCGATCACCATCGTCATTTCTCAGAAGGGCTGGATCCGCGCGCTGAAAGGTCATGTCGCCGATACGTCGGGCCTCACCTTCAAGGAGGGCGACGGGCCGAAGATCGCCTTCCCGGCACAGACGACCGACAAGCTGCTGCTCGTCACCACCGGCGGCAAGGTCTACACGCTCGGCGGCGACAAGCTGCCCGGCGGCCGTGGCCATGGCGAGCCGATCCGCATCATGGTCGACATGGAGAACGATCAGGACATCCTGACCGCCTTCGTCCACGATGCCAGCCGCAAGATGATCGTCTCCTCGACTGCAGGCTACGGCTTCATCGTTGCCGAGAGCGAGATGATCGCCAACACCCGCAAGGGCAAGCAGGTGATGAACGTGTCGATGCCGGACGAGACCAAGCTTGTCGTACCGGTCTCGGGCGATCACGTCGCAATCGTCGGCGAGAACCGCAAGATGGTTGTCTTCCCGCTGGAGCAGCTGCCGGAAATGACCCGCGGCAAGGGCGTGCGCCTGCAGCGCTACAAGGATGGCGGCATTTCCGACATCAAGTGTTTTGCCATGGACGCAGGCCTTTCCTGGGAGGACAGTGCCGGCCGCGCCTTCAACCGCAGCAGGGACGAGCTTCTGGAATGGATGGGCGATCGCGCCTCCGCCGGCCGCACCGTGCCCAAGGGATTCCCGCGCAGCGGCAAGTTTGCCGGGTAATCAAAGGGCCGGCAAGCAATCAGGGATAAGGGACGGTGTGATCGCGCAAGAAACGCGTCGCGCCGTCCTCGTCGATCTCGCCGGCTGCGACCGCGAGTACAAACGCGATGACATCGGCCTGACTCGCCTCGACCAAGTGGCCGTTGATCAGCAGAAACGTGAAGGCGGCCAGATAGGCAGTCCGCTTGTTACCATCGGAAAATGGGGGGGTGCGGGCGAAGCCAAAAAGATAAGCGGCGCCTAGGACGAAGAGGTCATCCTCGCCATAGGCGTTTTTATGCAATGGGCGTGCAAGAGCTGCTTCGAGCGCGTTCTCATCCTTCAAGCCTGGAAGGCCGCCGTGCTCTTCCAGCTGCTCCTGATGGATGATCTCGATTGCAAGACGCGACAGCCACTTGATGGCCGTCATTTTGCCAGTTCCCGAAGCGCTACCTTGTATTTCTCCATGCCGAGGCGTGCAGCTTTCAGCTGTTCGGCGAGATCGGCCTCCTCGGGAACAAGGGTGATACTGCCCTTTTCCTCCCGGATTTCCACGCTGTCGCCCGCCTTCAGGCCCAACCGGTCGAGAACTTCCTTTGGAATGATCACGCCCTCCGAATTGCCGATTTTGCGAATTGTCGTGTTCATCTTCGTCCTCATGTTCTAACTGCGTTATAACATGAGGTGTGACGCGCGGCAATCAAGTCACGATTGCTGCGATATCGTTCGTTCCCAGCGCATCTGCCACACCGCATGGCCGATGAGCGCCAGGATCAGGATCGCGCCGCCCAAAAGCGTGCGGCCGTGCATTGCCTCGGCGAAGATCAGCCAGACCCATATCGGCGCCAGCACCGTCTCGAGCAGGTAGCACATGCCGACCTCGGCGCCCGTCAGGTATTTCGGACCGGTCGCGAGGCACCAGAATGCAAGCGGCAACAGCACCAGGCCGTCGAGCAGCACCCAGAAGGGAAGGGGAATGGAGGTCAGCCCGCCCGGCTGCATCATGGACAGGCCGACGATCGCCGGAATGATTGTCGCGACCAGCGGCACGAGACCGAGATCGATGCGTGTCTTGCGACCGATGCTGATTGCGCCGGCAAGCAGCAATGTGGTCAGAAACGCCGAGAGATTGCCGAGCCACTCGCCGCTAGACAGCCCGCCGGAGACGATAAGGCCGACACCGAACACCATCACGATCATTGTGATCCACGTCGCCCGCGTCGGTCGCTCTCTAAGGAAGAGCCAACCGAAAAGCGCCGCAAACATCGGCGTGAAAGCGACGATGAAGACGACGTTGGCGGTTGCCGTGTTGAACACGCCGCCAAGAAAGGTGATGGTGGAGAGCCCGTAGAACAGTCCTGCGAGCAATCCTGCCTTGCCGGGCCTGAGTGCGGTGTTGGCAGGGTTCAGCCTGCGGATCAGCAGCCAGATCGCCATGCCGAGGATGAAGGTCGAGAGGCTGCGCAGCGCCAGCGTCTGCCACAGTTCGCCGCCGCCGAGCCGCACCAGCGGTACGTCGAAGGACAGCGCGACGCCGCCGAGACCCGTAATCAGCAAGCCTCTGCGGTGGATGTTCATCGATCTAGCGCCTGTCGGCTTCTTGGGAGGCGAAGGGGAATGCCCGTTCCCAGCCGCGCGCCGTCAACTGTTCCTGCGGCTGATAGCGCGTCTTGTAGTCCATCTTGGAGGATCCCTTGACCCAGTAGCCGAGATAGACATGCGGCAGGCCGAGCGCCTGGGTGCGGCTGATATGGTCGAGGATCATGTAGGTGCCGAGCGAGCGCCTGTCGGCCTTCGGATTGAAGAAGGAATAGACCATCGACATCCCGTCGCTCATCATGTCGGTCAGCGCAACCGCGATCAATTCGCCTTTCGCGTCATCGCTGATGCCGTGGCCGGGTTCGCGAATACGGTATTCGATCAGCCGCGTGTTCACATGGCTGTCCTCCACCATGATCGCATAGTCGAGAGCCGACATGTCCGACATGCCGCCGTGCTGGTGGCGGTCATCGAGATAGCGGCGAAACAGGCCGAACTGCTCGGTGGATGGCTGGGCAGGCTGGATTGTCGAGACAATATCCCGGTTGAAGTTGATCACCCGCTTCATTGATCGCGTCGGCTCGAACTCCCCGGCGAGGATGCGCACCGAGACGCAGGCGCGACAGGCCTCGCAGGCGGGGCGGTAGGCGATGTTCTGCGATCGTCTGAAACCGCCTTGGGTGAGAAGGTCGTTCATTTCCGCCGCGCGGGGGCCGACGAGGTGGGTAAACACCTTGCGCTCCATCTCGCCCGACAGATAGGGACAAACTGCCGGAGCCGTCAGATAGAACTGCGGTGAAGGCGTCGCCTGCGTATTCATCTCGTCGTAGCCGGTCCCGTCGTCGTTATGGGAAAGTCATACCATGGCGCATATATGGAAAACGTCAACCGTGGGCCTGCAGGCGCGCGGTATTGCGCGCCCGTCGACAGCAACAATCCTGTGATTATTGTCTCTTACGAGGTCCGGACGATGACGGTGCCGAGAAGCATGTCGTGCACGAGGCGCGATTTCTCGGTGAACAGGCCGGCAAGCAGGATCAGCGGCGTCAGCACCGAGTTGATCAGCCAGAAGAGGACGGTGTGCACCATGGCTGTCATGAAGTCGAGGCGGCGTCCGTCCATCCGCATCAGCATGATACCCATGGCCCGCATGCCGGGCGAGGCCTGTGATGGGCCGCCGAGCGTCATGCCGAAATAGAGGATCGCGACGATCACGAACAGCGCCGGGTAGAGCATGAAGCCGAGGCCAAGCGTGATGATGCCGAGGAAGAAGACGATGACCGCTGCGGGAATGCACAGCAGAAGCACGATCACGTAGTCGATGATGAAGGCAAACACCCGGCGCGAAAGAACGCCGCTATAGGCGCGCCAGTCTTCCGGTGCGGCATAGGTCGGGTTCGGTTCGATACTCATCGGCGCGTAGTCTCCTTGGGTTTCCCCAGAGATATGGTGGGGAAACCGGATTTTCACAAGTCCCGGCCTATTTGCCGGCAAGTTTCTTCGCCACGTCCATGGCGAAATAGGTGAGGATACCGTCGCAGCCGGCGCGCTTGAAGCAGAGAAGCGTCTCCATCATGATCCGCTCGCCGTCGATCCAGCCGTTCATAGCTGCCGCCTTGATCTGCGAATACTCGCCCGAGACCTGATAGGCATAGGTTGGAAGCCCGAAGGCTTCCTTCACGCGCCAACAGATGTCGAGATAGGCGATGCCGGGCTTGACCATCATCATGTCGGCGCCTTCCTCGACATCGAGTGCGGCATCGCGCAGCGCCTCGGTGCCGTTGGCCGGCGAGATGTAATAGGAATTCTTGTCGCCCTTCAGAAGCCCACCGGTGTTGATCGCCTCGCGATAGGGGCCATAGAATCCTGACGAGAATTTCGTCGCATAGGACATGATGCCGACATCCTGGTGGCCGGCCGCGTCAAGCCCGCGGCGGATGGCGCCGATGCGTCCGTCCATCATTTCCGACGGCGAGATGATGTCGGCGCCGGCATCGGCCTGCATGATCGCGGCTTTGACCACCTGGTCGACCGTCTCGTCATTGACGATGACGCCGTCGCGCAGGATGCCGTCGTGACCGTGGCTTGTGAAAGGGTCGAGCGCGACGTCGGTGATCAGGCCGATATTCGGCACCGCCTTCTTTGCCTCGCGGATGAACCGGTTCATCAGGTTGTCGCGGTCGAGAATGGCCGAACCCGTCGGGTCGCGCAGTTCCATCTCGATGTCGGGGAAGGGGGCGATTGCCGGAATGCCGAGATCGGCAGCCTGCCTGACGGCTTCGACCGCCTTGTCGACGCTCATCCGGTTGACGCCCGGCATGGCCGGGATCGGATCGACGACGCCGGTGCCGTGAGTGATGAAGATCGGCCAGATCAGGTCGTCCACTGTCAGCCGGTTTTCCTGCACCATGCGACGCGTCCAGTCCGCCTTGCGGTTGCGTCGCATGCGGCGATGTCCGGTGATTTCGTCGACGAGATGCGTCTTGTCCATGACGGTGGCTCCATTGCATGCTGAGTTGCCGGCTCAATAGCATGCGACAAGTTGTTTATGAATGGGCTGGATCAGGCATTGCTGCCATGCGCGTGGCTGGCGGCTGCCGCCATGCCTCTGTATATCATTGTCGTCATGGAACCTGATAAACCTTCTACGCCGCGGCGCACGTTGACCGAGCTTCTTTTCGTCTTCTTCCTGAGGATGATCGCGATCACCTGTTTCTGGTTCGGTCTGCAATATTGGGCGATGCTCGTCGGCTATTCGCTGGATGGTCAGGCACGCTTCGACCTGCTCAATCTTCCCTGGCGTGTCGTCGCGCCGACGCTCGCCGTGCTTTTCCCGGTCACCGCGCTCGGTCTGTGGCTGACGGCCGCCTGGGGCGCCGTGCTCTGGGCAATCGCCGCGATCATCCAGATTTTGATGTATGTCGTCTGGCCGGATCTGTTCGGAGAGAACACGCTGGTGCCCATTCTGCACGTGCTTGTGGCCACCCTTTATGTCGTCTTCCGGGTCTCCATGTGGCTGGATGAGCGCCGCAAGGAGGAACGGGTAAGGACTGATTTACCATGATCCTAAAGGCAAATAGGTTGGATTTTATCTAATTTTTCGACGTAACCTATTGAAAATAATGGTGTGAATTCGGTGTTCGGGGGTGGTCGCCACAGTGCCGCCGGAATTGGAAAATGCAGGCAAGGTTTTGTTAACCAGGTGTTTTAAGTCGAATTTTAAAAGCATTCGATAGGGTCTGTCTCAAGGCGGGAACAAACAAACACACCGCCAAACAAAACAGTGAGGCAGTTATCATGAACACCAAGCTCAAGCCGCAGGCACCGGCAGTCGCAGACATCCAGGAAGACACCATCCGCTCGCTCTACATGGAGTCGCTGCATCTGGTCGAACGTCTTCACCGCCGCCTTCTCGACGTCATCAAGGACGAGTTCGACCGCCAGGGTCGCGACGACGTCAACGCAGTCCAGGCGCTTCTTCTCTTCAACATCGGCAACTCGGAACTGACTGCCGGTGAACTTCGCTCCCGCGGTTACTACCTCGGCTCGAACGTTTCCTACAACGTCAAGAAGCTGGTCGATCTCGGCTTCATCAACCACTCCCGCTCGCGCATCGACCGTCGCTCGGTCCGTATCAGCCTGACGCCGGCCGGCCAGCAGATCGCCGAAACCGTCGCCAAGCTCTATGAGCGCCACATCGGCTCGATCGAAAAGGTCGGCGGCATCGGCGAAGGCGAGTTCTCGCAGATGAACAAGCTGCTCCAGCGTCTCGACCGCTTCTGGAACGACTCGATCGCCTACCGGATGTAATGAGACGCGTGCCCTCAAGCCACTGAGGGCAATCCGGAAGGTCCGGCGTTACTCATTTCCTCCAGTCATGCGGTGACGCACAAAGCAAAACGGAGCGTTTTCAGGCGCTCCGTTTTGCTTTTTCGTACGTTCCATCCGCTTGCCCCATGTCGCAATGGGGCGTCTGGCGCGATGCTCAGCCCTCGACGGCGGTGATCCGGCTCACGTCGACGATCACGTCCTGCCATGCTGTCGGCTTGTAGCCGCGAACCTGCTGCGGCCATTCGCATATGCCGTCCTCGTTGACATAGCCGACCCACTGGGCGCTCGCGAGATGATCGAACAACAGAAACACAAGCTTGTTCGGCGCCAACGTATGTGTTGGGTTCCAGGTCACGACGTTCCCCCTCTTATTACAAGCCGTTACAATTAGTCCTGTCGGCTTGCATGAAGCTTTCGCTGGGCGCTTTCGGTCGCGGGCGGCGTATCGGTAGGGGCATAGGCGGGGATGCCACCCCGGTCACACGGGTTCGTGAACCGGCGTTTACCGACACGAATTGGCCATATTGCTATGGGACCCGGCAAGTTCAAGCAATTGGTGAGATGGCGTTATTCGGCAGGCAGCTGGCACAGGATCGAGGTGCGGCGGCTTGGCTTTTGCGTCTTTTTAACCATATCCCTGTAACCCTCGTGTGTTGACCGGGATCAGATGGATAGGATGATGTCGAAAAAGATCGGACCTGAACTTCTCTCTCGCCGCTCCCTGCTGCGCACTGCCGCGTCTGCGGGTGCCGCAGCTCTCGCTGTGCCGGCCATGGCCCAGAGCCCGATCGATGCCCTGATCAACGCACCGCGTCGCGGAAGCTGGGATGATCAGTTCGATGCGCGCGGTTCGCGCTCTGCGGCAGGCGTTGCATCCAACAATCCTGTTCTCGGCTCCGAAGGCCCTGCCAACATCCAGCAGGCGATCTTCGCCTACCAGCAGATCGTCTCCAACGGTGGCTGGCCGGAAGTCGGCTCTGGCACCCGCCTGCAACTCGGCGTGGTCGATCCGGGCGTTCAGAACCTGCGTCGCCGCCTGATGATCGCTGGCGACCTCGATCAGTCTGCGGGTCTGTCGAACTCCTTCGACAGCAATGTCGATGGCGCCGTGAAGCGTTTCCAGGCCCGTCACGGCCTGCCGACCGATGGCGTTCTCGGCGAATTTTCGCTCAAAGCGATGAACGTGCCTGCCCAGACGCGTCTGATGCAGCTTGAAACCAATCTTGTGCGGCTTCAGTCGATGTCCGGCGACCTCGGTCCTCGCTACATGATGGTCAACATTCCGGCCGCCTACGTGGAAGCCGTCGAGAACGACCGAGTGGCCCTGCGCAACACCGCCGTCGTCGGTCGTATCGACCGCCCGACGCATGCCATCAACTCGAAGGTCTACGAGGTTATCCTCAACCCTTACTGGACGGCGCCTCGCTCGATCATCGAGAAGGATATCGTGCCGTTGATGCGCAAGGACCCGACTTATCTGACACGCAACCAGATCCGCCTGTTCGATGGCCGTGGTCAGGAAGTTTCGCCGGAGACCGTCGACTGGAACGCGCCGAAGGCACCGAACCTGATGTTCCGTCAGGATCCGGGCAAGATCAATGCCATGGCTTCGACGAAGATCAACTTCCACAACCCGAACAACGAATACATGCACGACACGCCCCAGCAGGGCCTGTTCAACAAGCTTATTCGTTTCGAATCCTCGGGCTGTATCCGCGTCCAGAACGTCCGCGACCTGAACGCCTGGCTGCTGCGCGATACGCCCGGCTGGTCGCGTCAGGAAATGGAACGCGTCATCGCGACGCGCCAGAACACGCCGATCAAGCTCTCCCAGGAAGTGCCGGTCTATATCGTCTACATCACCGCATGGTCGGCCAAGGACCAGGTTGTGCAGTTCCGCGACGATATCTACCAGAAGGACGGCAACCAGGAACTGGCGCTGCAGACCACGACCGGTATCGAACAGCGTCAGGGCGCGATCACCGAAAGCGACATGCTGCCGCAGTAATCTTTTTGCTACCGACCGATTTCAACAGGCCGCGTCCTTGCAAGAGGGCGCGGCCTTTGTGTTTCTGCTCTCCATGGCCGTCCCTGACGTGCAAATGTCGCGCGCCGTATTGCCCTTGCGCGGGCAGGGCGCTAAGACGCCTCACACTGCTTGCCATCCCTTTCGTGGAGCCTCGTCAATGTCGAATACCGAAGTCTTCTTCTCCCGCCCGCTTGCCGAAACCGATCCGGAAATCTTCGGTTCGATCCAGAAGGAGCTCGGTCGCCAGCGCCACGAGATCGAACTGATCGCATCGGAAAACATCGTTTCCCGCGCCGTGCTCGAAGCCCAGGGCTCGATCATGACCAACAAGTATGCCGAAGGCTATCCGGGCAAGCGTTATTACGGCGGCTGCCAGTTCGTCGATATCGCCGAAGAACTTGCGATCGAACGTGCCAAGAAGCTGTTCGGCGTCAACTTCGCAAACGTCCAGCCGAATTCCGGTTCGCAGATGAACCAGGCCGTCTTCCTCGCGCTGCTGCAGCCGGGCGACACGTTCATGGGCCTCGACCTCAACTCGGGCGGTCACCTGACCCACGGCTCGCCGGTCAACATGTCCGGTAAATGGTTCAACGTCGTGTCCTACGGTGTTCGTGAAGACGACAACCTGCTCGACATGGACGACGTTGCCGCCAAGGCACGCGAACACAAGCCGAAGCTGATCATCGCCGGCGGCACCGCTTACTCCCGCATCTGGGACTGGAAGCGTTTCCGCGAGATTGCCGATGAAGTCGGCGCATACCTGATGGTCGATATGGCGCATATCGCCGGTCTCGTGGCCGGTGGCCAGCATCCGTCGCCGTTCCCGCATTGCCACGTCGCCACGACCACGACCCACAAGTCGCTGCGCGGCCCGCGCGGCGGCGTTATCCTCACCAATGACGAGGATCTGGCGAAGAAGTTCAACTCGGCCGTCTTCCCCGGCCTGCAGGGCGGTCCGCTGATGCACATCATCGCCGCTAAGGCCGTTGCCTTCGGCGAGGCGTTGCAGCCCGACTTCAAGGATTATGCAGCCCAGATCGTCAAGAACGCCAAGGCGCTGTCGGAAACGCTGGTGGCCGGCGGTCTCGACATCGTATCGGGCGGCACCGACAACCATCTGATGCTGGTCGACCTGCGCAAGAAGAACGCCACCGGCAAGCGCGCCGAAGCGGCTCTCGGTCGTGGTTACATCACCTGCAACAAGAACGGCATCCCGTTCGATCCTGAAAAGCCTTTCGTTACCTCCGGCGTCCGTCTCGGCACGCCGGCCGGCACGACACGTGGCTTCAAGGAAGCCGAGTTCAAGGAAATCGGCAACCTCATCGTCGAGGTTCTCGATGGCCTCAAGACGGCCAATTCGGATGAAGGCAATGCCGCTGTCGAAGCCGCCGTTCGTGAAAAGGTCGTCGCCCTGACGGACCGTTTCCCGATGTACCCTTACCTCTAAGAAAAACGAGGAGACGGCATGCGCTGCCCCTTCTGCGGCTCGGAAGATACCCAGGTCAAGGATTCGCGTCCGGCGGAGGATTTCACCTCCATCCGCCGGCGGCGCATCTGCCCGGATTGCGGCGGCCGTTTCACCACCTTCGAACGCGTACAGCTGCGCGAGCTGATGGTGCTGAAGAAGACCGGCCGCAAGGTGCCGTTTGCCCGCGACAAGCTGGTGCGATCCTTCCAGATCGCGCTGCGCAAGCGCCCGGTCGATGCCGACCGCATCGAGCGTGCCGTCTCCGGCATCGTTCGTCGTCTGGAAAGCTCGGGCGAAGCGGAGATCTCGTCCGAACAGATCGGCCTGCAGGTACTCGAAGCCTTGAAAAGCCTCGATGACGTCGGCTTCGTCCGCTATGCCTCGGTCTATCGCGATTTCTCCCACGCGGAGGATTTCGAGAAGGTGATCGAGGAGATCAATGCCAGGATCGGCCGCGATCCGGGGCTGGACAATTGACCGGTGCGCCGGACGACCAGCGCTTCATGGCAGCTGCCCTGCGGCTGTCCATGTGGCACTCCGGTCTGACGGCGACCAACCCTTCCGTCGGCTGCATCGTCGTCAAGGATGGCGCGATCGTCGGGCAGGCGGTGACGGCCCTTGGTGGTCGCCCGCATGCCGAAACTCAGGCGCTTGCCGTCGCCGGTGACATGGCGAAGGGCGCCACCGCCTATGTCACGCTCGAACCCTGCTCCCATCACGGCCGCACCCCCCCCTGCGCCAATGCGCTCGTTGCCGCCGGCATCGCCCGCGTCGTCGTCTGTCTCAATGATCCCGATCCGCGTGTTTCCGGCCGCGGCTTCGGCATCCTGCGGGAGGCCGGTATCGTCGTCGAGACCGGGCTTCTGGAAGAGGAGGGCCGTCGCGTCTTGGCAGCCTATCTCGAGCGTCAGACGAAGGGTCGCCCCTATGTGACTCTGAAGCTTGCGGTTTCCGCCGATGGCATGATGGGCAGGCCGGGTGAGGAAGTCGTGGTCACAGGGCCTAGATCGCGTGCACAGGTCCACATGATGCGCGCCGAGAATGATGCCATTCTCGTCGGCATCGGCACGGCGCTGACCGACGATCCCGAACTGACGGTGCGCCTGCCGGGGCTTGAGGGCCGCTCGCCCCTGCGCATCGTCCTCGACCGCCGGCTGGAGCTGCCGCTGACGTCGAAACTCGTCATGTCCGCCAAGACCGTTCCGGTGATCGCGGTGACCGATCCCTTCTGCGAGGCGCATCCGTCGAGCGAGGAAAAGCTCCGCGCCCTGATGTCCGCCGGTGTCGAGATCCTGCAAGTGGCGAACCTTGCCGATCTGCTCGCCAACCTTGCGACCCGCGGCATCTCCTCGCTGATGGTCGAGGGAGGCGCGCGCGTCGCCCGTGATTTCATCAAGGCCGATCTGGTTGACCGTCTGGTCTTCTCCCGCTCCGACCTCGTCGTCGGCGAGGGCGGGCTTGAAGCGCCGTTCACGCCAACCGATATTCCGGCAGGATTTCATTGCGTTCGCGACGAGCGCTTCGGCGCCGATCGCTGGATCGAATACGAAAGAGGCTGATTATGTTTACCGGTATTGTCACGGACGTCGGCACGGTTGCGGAACTGACCCCCCTCGATGAAGGCGTCAAGCTGCGCATCGCCACCAACTATGATCCGAAGACCATCGATCTCGGCGCCTCCATCGCCCATGGCGGCGTCTGCCTGACGGTCACGACGCTGCCGGAAGATGGCAGCAACGAGCGCTGGTTCGAGGTCGAGGCCTGGGAAGAGGCGCTGCGTCTGACGACGATCGCCTCCTGGACCAAGGGTACGCGGATCAATCTCGAGCGGGCGTTGAAGATCGGCGACGAACTCGGCGGCCACATCGTCTCCGGCCATGTGGATGGAAAGGCGGAAATTCTCGCTGTCGAGCCGGAAGGCGAGGCGGTCCGCATCACCCTGCGCGCACCGGAAGAACTGGCCCGCTTCGTCGCACCGAAGGGATCGGTGGCGCTCGACGGCACGTCGCTGACGGTCAATGCCGTGAACGGCACCGATTTCGATATCCTGCTGATCCGTCACACGCTGTCCGTTACCACATGGGGTGACCGCAAGCCGGGCGATTTCATCAATTTTGAAGTCGATACGATGGCGCGCTATGCCGCCCGCCTTGCCGAATTCCCGGCAAGGGCCTGATCGGCCAGGGCTTTTTAACGCCAGGTTCTGCAGCCGATCAGACGGCCTGATTAAACTGCCGGTGGATCGCGGCAAATTGCGGTGCGATCTCGTCGAAAGCGGCAACGACGGCCGGGTCGAAATGTTTTCCGCTTTCGCGGGTGATGATATCGACAGCCTCGTCATGCGTCATCGCCGGCTTGTAGATGCGCTCCGAGACGAGCGCGTCATACACATCGGCAACGGCCATGATGCGGCCGGCGAGCGGAATGTCTTCCCCCTTCAGGCCACGCGGATAGCCGCTGCCATCCCACCGCTCGTGGTGGCAATGGGCGATTTCCTTGGCGAGGCTGAGAAAGGGATTGCTCGACCCGATATAGCGCTCGGCGGTGGCGATCGCCGCCCGGCCGAGATCTGCATGGGTCTTCATGATGGCGAATTCTTCCAGGTCGAGCCGCCCCGGCTTTTGCAGGATGCGGTCCGGAATGCCGACCTTGCCGATATCGTGCAGCGGCGCCGACTTGTAGAGCAGGTCGACGAATTCCTCGTCCAGCCCTTCCGTTTCCGGCTGCCGGCGATTGAGCGCTTCGGCGAGTGCGCGCACATAATGCTGCGTGCGGCGGATATGGTCGCCCGTCTCGTGGTCGCGGGTTTCGGCAAGCGACGCCATCGCCAGGATCATCGCGTCGCGGGCGCGCGCCGCTTCGTCGCGGGCCGCAGCCAGCGAATTGGTCAAGGCCACATTGGCCATGGCGACCGCCGCCGTGTTGGCGATGCGCTGCAGGCGGTAGACGCTTTCCGAAGGCGGCGGTCCGGGAACGGCCCAGTAGGCGCCGATCGCGCCCAGCGGATCGCCGGGACGCAAAGGCACCATGGCCAGGCTTTTCACGAATGTCGGGCGGTAGGCGTCATGCGGTATGCGCGCATCATTGTAGATGTCGTCTATGACGACCACTTCCGAATGCGCCATGGCCCATCCGGAAATGCAGGACGCCATCGGAAAGCGCTGCCCCTTCCACAGGGGCGAGATTGCATCCTCGTCGACATAATAGCACTCGTTGCGCTCGCGCAGGATGAAGGCGAGCCCGTCCGCACCGATCAGGCGGCGCGCCGAACCCCTGACGACGGCCATGATCTCATCAAGGCCTCGCGCCATGGAAATATCCAGAAGCAGGGTGTCCATGTCATCCAGGACAAATCTCTCAGTGGTCATAGCCGCGTCCATGTCCGTGATCTATATAGAAGATGTCTAATAAGTCGAATGTGGCAAGGGCGACATTAGCGATTTCTACTAGTTTAGCAGATGTTTCATTTCAGAATAGATGGCGGATGCATAGAAACACATTGTTAATATATTTGGACGGGCGCTTTTGTCGGTCTATGTGACAGACACACGCCTCCTGCGCGCAAAATCGCTTGCCAACGGCCGCGCGGCATGTTTTGACCGCGCCCAAGCTTATGGCCCCGTTTGTGTGTCGGGCCAACTACCCGAGGTTACCCATGTCATCTGAACCCGCTCCTCACATCCTGATCGTCGAAGCTCGTTTTTACGACGATATGGCCGATGCTCTGCTCGACGGCGCAACGACGGCTCTCAAGGACGCGGGCGCGACCTATGACGTGATCACGGTTCCCGGCGCGCTGGAAATCCCCCCGGCGATCGCCATGGCGCTCGACGCGGCGGAGCAGGGCGGCACCGAATACGAGGGCTTTGTCGCGCTCGGCATGGTCATCCGTGGCGAAACCTATCACTTCGACATCGTCTCGAACGAATCCTCGCGCGCGCTGATGGACCTTGCCGTGTCCGAATCGCTTGCGATCGGTAACGGCATCATGACCGTCGAGAACGATGAGCAGGCCTGGGCGCGCGTTCGCCGTTCAGACAAGGACAAGGGCGGCTTTGCAGCCCGCGCCGCACTTTCGATGATCGCGCTCCGCGAAAAGCTGAATGGTGCACGCTGATGTCCAACGAGCAGGAAAAGCAGACCCCTGAAAAGCTGGTCAAGACCGTCAACCAGCGCGGCGCGGCGCGTCTCGCCGCCGTGCAGGCGCTCTACCAGATGGATATCGGCGGAACGGGCGTTCTCGAAGTCGTGGCCGAATACGAGGCACATCGCCTGGGCCAGGAACTGGACGGCGATACCTACCTGAAGGCCGATCCGTCGTGGTTCCGCTCGATCGTTTCCGGCGTCGTGCGCGACCAGCAGAAGATCGATCCGATCATCCGCTCCTCGCTGCAGGAAGACTGGCCGCTGTCGCGCCTCGATACGACGCTGCGCGCCATCCTGCGTGCCGGCACGTTCGAGCTGCTCGAGCGCAAGGATGTTCCGATCCCGGTCATCGTCACCGAATATGTCGAGATCGCCCGTGCCTTCTTCGAGGAGGACGAGCCGCGCGTCGTCAACGCGGTTCTCGACCGGATTGCCAAGCAAGTTCGCAGCGACAAGAAGTAGGCGGTAGGCACATGGATGGCGTGGCGGACGGTCTTCAGGCGCAGATGCGTTCGGCCCGCCGCAATGTCGCGCTGCTTGCCGGCACCCAGGCCATTCTGGGCGCTGCCGCGCCGCTCTCCATTTCCATCGGCTCGCTTGCCGGCTACCAGTTGCTTGGCGACGACAAGTCGCTGGCCACCGCGCCGATCACGGCATTCAATGTCGGCACCGCCTGTGGTGCCGTCGTCATCGCCATTCTGTCGCGGTTCCTGGGGCGGCGCGAGGCCTTCATCTTCGGTTGCCTCGTCGGCGCTTGCGGCGGCGCTGTTGCCGCGATCGCGCTCTTTCGCGGTGACTTCTGGATGTTTGCCGCAGCCCTTCTGATGATCGGCACCTGTGCGGGCTTCACCCAGAAGATCCGCTTTGCCGCTGCCGACGCTTCCCCGTCTTCCTACAAGCCCAAAGCCATCTCCTGGATACTCGGCGCCGGTATCGTTTCCGCCGTCATCGGTCCGCAGATCGCCATCTGGGCCAAGGACCTGCTCTGGCCGGTCACCTTTGCCGGCGCCTTTATTGCCCTGATCCCTCTCTGCCTCGCGTCGATCGGCATTCTCGCCTTCCTCAGGCTTCCGACGGCCAAGGCAGCTGCCCATGCGGATCAGCCGGCGCGACCGCTGAAGGAAATCGTCCTGACGCAGCGGTTCATGACGGGCATGATCTGCGGCATCTGCATCTACGCACTGATGACCTTCGTCATGACCGGTGCGCCGCTCGCCATGGTCATCGGTTGCGGTTTTCCGACCGAAATGGCGACGCTCGGCATCCAGTGGCACGTGCTTGCCATGTTCGGCCCGAGCTTTTTCACCGGCGCGCTGATTGCACGCTTCGGCGCGGAAAAGATCGTTGCGGCCGGCCTCTTCACCATGATGGCCTGTGCCATTGTCGCGCATATGGGCATCGAGCTCTGGAATTTCTGGGGCGCGCTCGTACTGCTCGGCATCGGCTGGAATTTCGGCTTCATCGGCTCGACAGCCATCGTCGCCTCAAGCTACCGGCCGCAGGAAGCCGACAAGGTGCAGGGCTTTCACGACATCGTCCTGTTCGGCACGGTGGCGCTGTCGTCCTTCTCCTCCGGCAAGGTCTTCGTCACCTGGGGCTGGTCCTTCATCAACATGGTGATCTGGCCGGTGAGCATCCTCTGCCTCGTCTTGATCGCCGCTCTTCTCTTCAGGCGCGCGCCGTCCAGAGCCGCCTGACGGTTCTGCGCTGCCTGCGTCGTTTCGCCTCTTGCGGTTGCAGGGCTTGACGGCATTTCATCTCCACCGCAATCTCGCCCGCACGGCGGCAACGCTTCCTTGGGAGGGGAGGGCGGCCGCCTTGGGACTGCACGGCCGGATATTGGTCCGGCATCTGGGAGAGGAAAATCGAATGACGGTGATTTTGAGTGTGATCGTCTGCGGTCTGCTGTCGATCATTTATGCCGTGTGGGCCACGCGCTCCGTGCTTGCCGCCGATCAGGGCAACGAGCGCATGCAGGAGATTGCCGGCTATATCCGCGAAGGGGCGCAGGCCTATCTGGCCCGCCAGTATCTGACGATCGCCATCGTCGGCGTCGTTGTCGCCATCCTCGCATGGCTGTTTCTGTCCGGCACGGCCGCCTTGGGCTTCATAATCGGTGCGGTGCTTTCCGGCGCCGCAGGCTTTATCGGAATGCATGTCTCCGTCCGTGCCAATGTTCGCACGGCGCAGGCCTCCTCGCATAGCCTCGCCGCGGGTCTCGACATCGCCTTCAAGTCCGGTGCGATCACCGGCATGCTGGTGGCGGGTCTCGCCTTGCTCGGTGTCTCCATCTATTACTGGGTTCTGACCGCGGGCCTGGGGCATCCCGGCGGCTCGCGTGAAGTGATCGATGCACTCGTGTCGCTCGGTTTCGGCGCATCCCTCATCTCCATCTTCGCCCGTCTCGGCGGCGGCATCTTCACCAAGGGCGCCGATGTCGGCGGCGATCTGGTCGGCAAGGTCGAGGCCGGCATTCCGGAAGACGACCCGCGCAACCCGGCCACCATCGCCGATAACGTCGGCGACAATGTCGGCGATTGCGCCGGCATGGCGGCCGACCTGTTCGAGACCTATGCCGTGTCCGTCGTCGCCACCATGGTGCTCGCAGCCATCTTCTTCGCCGGTGCGCCGACGCTCGAAGCGGCGATGCTCTATCCGCTTGCCATCTGCGGCGCCTGCATCGTCACCTCGATCATCGGCACCTTCTTCGTCAAGCTCGGCTCCAACGGCTCGATCATGGGCGCGCTCTACAAGGGCCTGATCGCCACCGGCATCCTGTCCATCCTCGGCCTTGCCATAGCCACCTCGATGACGGTCGGCTGGGGTGTCGTCGGAACGGTTGCCGGTCAGGAAATCACCGGTTCCAGCCTGTTCGTCTGCGGTCTCGTTGGCCTCGTGGTAACGGCATTGATCGTCGTGATCACCGAATATTATACCGGCACCAACAAGCGGCCGGTCAACTCGATCGCCCAGGCTTCCGTTACCGGCCACGGCACGAACGTGATCCAGGGCCTTGCCGTCTCGCTCGAATCGACTGCACTTCCGGCCATCGTCATCGTTGGCGGCATCATTGCCACCTATCAGTTCGGGGGCCTGTTCGGCACCGGCATCGCGGTCACCGCCATGCTCGGCCTGGCCGGCATGATCGTCGCGCTCGATGCCTTCGGTCCCGTCACCGACAATGCCGGCGGCATCGCGGAAATGGCGCATCTGCCGCCGGAGGTGCGCAAGTCGACCGACGCGCTCGATGCGGTCGGCAACACGACCAAGGCCGTCACCAAGGGTTATGCCATCGGTTCGGCCGGGCTCGGCGCGCTGGTGCTGTTTGCGGCCTATTCCAACGACCTGCAGTATTTCGCCGCCAACGCTCAACAGTATCCTTATTTTGAGGGTGTCGGCCCGATCTCCTTCAGTCTGGCCAACCCCTATGTCGTCGCCGGTCTCATCTTCGGCGGCCTCATTCCCTATCTGTTCGGCGGCATCGCCATGACGGCAGTCGGCAAGGCGGCCGGCTCAATCGTCGAGGAAGTTCGCCGCCAGTTCCGCGAAAAGCCCGGCATCATGCAGGGAACCGACACGCCGGATTACGGCCGCGCCGTCGACATCCTGACGCGAGCCGCCATCCGCGAGATGATCATTCCATCTCTCCTGCCGGTGCTGGCGCCGATCGTCGTCTATTTCGGCGTTCTGCTGATTTCCGGCGGTGACAAGGCATCCGCCTTTGCCGCCCTCGGCGCCTCGCTTCTCGGCGTCATCGTCAACGGCCTCTTCGTCGCGATCTCGATGACCTCGGGCGGCGGCGCCTGGGACAATGCCAAGAAGAGCTTTGAAGACGGTTTCGTCGACAAGGACGGCGTGCGCCACATGAAGGGGTCGGAAGCGCACAAGGCCTCCGTCACCGGCGATACGGTTGGCGATCCCTACAAGGACACAGCCGGTCCCGCCGTCAATCCGGCGATCAAGATCACCAATATCGTGGCCCTGCTGCTGCTGGCGGTGCTTGCGGGCTGAAGGGCAGGCCTTCCCGAAACAAAAAGCCCGCGGAGCCATCCGCGGGCTTCTGCAAAAAAGGAGAACGGTTGGGGCGTTTAAAGGCCCGGTCCGCCGCCGCCGCCACCGCCACCGAGCATGCTGCGCATCGCAGCCGCACCGGCACCCGCGCCGCCGGCACCCGACAGCATCTGCTGCAGGAAGGTCAGGTCGCGGCCGCCGGTCGGCGTCGTGCGCGAGATCGTATCGAAAACCTTGCCATCCTGCAGTGCATAGTTCGCCTTGCGGGCAACCACGCCTTCCTGGTTCATGTAGATGGCGAGAATGTTCTGCTCGACGAGGCGCGGTTTCATGAAGGCGACCGAGCGCTCGCGCTTCTGGGAAATGTAGTAGAGCACTTCCGCATCGAACGTCGCCGTCGTCGACGGCGTGCCCATGGTCAGGAGAACCTGTTCGCGGCTCGATCCTTCGGGGATGAGCGCCAGCGATTCCTGATCGATCACATAGCCGTTATACATCGTGTCGCCGATATTCATCGACGTGCATCCTGCGGCCGAGACAGAGGCGAGAAGCATCAGGCTGATGGCGGTTTTATTCAAGAATTTCATTCCGTACTCGGCAGTCCGCTTCTTCAACTGCATCCCCCGTAAACAAGGCCGGCATATCTGCCGGCATCCGCTGTTCATCACCATTGTGGCTATTCCGGGGACGGTCCCGATAACGTCATACGTTTTCCGGAAGAGGTCGCCCCGTCGACGGCCCTGGCCGAACGGCATTGCAATTCGCGCCTGCTTCGGTAAACCAGCTTTCGTTTCCATGCAACATTGGGTCCGGTCATTCGCGGGACTAATCGATGATCTTCGGTCTGTTCAAAAAGAAAAAACACAATCAGGCAATTGTCGAGCGTCAGTATGCGGCGCTGACATCGGCCGCGCGCTTGCCCGTCTTCTACACCGACCTCGGTGTGCCGGACACGGTGATGGGCCGCTATGAGATGCTGTCGATCGTGATGATCCTGTTTTTCCGCCGCACGGCGCGCTCCGGCACCAGCGGTCAGGAACTGGCACAGGAGATCGTCGATGCGTTCTTTCAGGATCTCGATCACTCGATCCGCGAACTCGGCATCGGCGACCAGGGCGTGCCGAAGCGGATGAAGAAGCTGGCCGGCATGTTCTATGGCCGGCTGGAGACCTACGCGAAGGCGCTGGATACGGGCGACGTGCCGCAACTGGCGTCAAGCCTTGCCCGCAATATCCATCCCGGCGAGGAGCCGGCCCCGGACATGGCGGCCCTGGCTGCCTGGATGGTGGAAACCGAAACACATCTGGCAGCCACTGCCGAAGACGATATTGCCCGCGGCGGCGCGGTTATTCCGCAGCCGGGCCGCGCAAGCGAGGAAGTATGAGCAACGAGAACATTCATCAGGAAAAGCCGCCCTTTTCCTATCCCGTCAAGGTCGGCAACATCTCGGCAAACGCCGTCACCGTGAAAATGGCGGCGGATGAGCGCGAATTGCAGGGGCTGGCCGAACTCTGGCAGGTTGTCGAGGTGAAGTCCTTCAAGGCGGAGGTATACCTCTCGCGCTGGAAGAAGGACGGCGTGAAGATCAAGGGCAAGGTGACGGCCGAGATCGTCCAGGCCTGCGTCGTCTCGCTTGAACCGGTCTCCTCTGCAATCGCCGAGGATTTCGAGCAGATCTTCGTGCCGGAAGGCTCCAAGCTCGCCCGCGTTGCAGCCAAAGATGCTGCCGAAATGGTCCTCGATCCGGATGGACCGGACCTGCCGGAATCGTTTGTCGGCGATACGATCGACGTCGGCGAGGCCGTCTCCGAGTTCGCGGCTTTGGCGATTGATCCCTATCCGCGTAAATCGGGGGTAGAATTTGCCGACCGGATTGAAAGCGACGGAACGGCCAAGGACGACAAGCCGAACCCTTTCGCGGCCTTGAAAGACTGGAAAAAGGACTGACCCTGTTGTAAGCGGGGCCGAAAACTATATTTTGGCCACGATTTCGCCGGCAGGGCCGCGCATGAGCGTGGCCGAAGATACGGCGCGGCCGCCGGATGTGTGCCAAAAGCAGCTCCGGCTGGGCCAAGATAAGGATCAGGAAATAGTGGTCAGAATTTCTGTGGATGCAATGGGGGGCGACTTTGGTCCCGAGGTTATTATACCCGGTATCGCCAAGGCTCTCGATCGTCATCCCGACGCGACCTTCATCATATTCGGCTTAAAGGCCGAATGCGAGCCGCTGCTCGCCCGGTACCCGAAGCTGCGCGAGCACTCCGTTTTTCACGAGTGCGAAGTGGCCGTCACAATGGACGAGAAGCCGAGCGCGGCCTTGCGCCGTGGCCGCTATGTCTCGTCGATGTGGCGCGCGATTGAAGCGGTGAAGCTCGGTGAGGCCGATGTTGCCGTGTCGGCCGGCAATACCGGTGCGCTGATGGCGATGGCAAAATTCTGCCTGCGCACCATGGCGAGCATCGAACGCCCGGCGATCGCCGGCATCTGGCCGACATTGAAGGGCGAGAGCATCGTCCTTGATATCGGCGCAACGATCGGCGCCGACGCCCAGCAGCTTCTGGACTTCGCCCTGATGGGCGGCGCCATGGCGCGCGCGCTTTTCGAGATCGACCGTCCGACGGTCGGCCTCCTCAATGTCGGCGTCGAAGAGGTGAAGGGGCAGGAAGAGGTCAAGGAAGCGGGTCGTCTGATTCGCGAAGCCAATCTTCCGACGATCGCCTATCAGGGCTTCGTCGAGGGCGACGATATCGGCAGGGGCACCGTTGACGTGGTCGTGACCGAAGGCTTTACCGGCAATATCGCGCTCAAGACCGCCGAAGGCACCGCCAAGCAGATCGCCACCTTGCTGCGCGAATCGATGTCGCGCACCTGGCTCGCCCGGATCGGCTATCTGCTGGCCAAGCCGGCATTCGATCGCCTGCGCGAAAAGATGGACCCGAACAAGGTCAATGGCGGCGTCTTCCTCGGCCTGAACGGCATCGTCATCAAGAGCCATGGCGGCACCAGTTCCGAAGGTTTCGCGGCGGCCATCGACGTCGGCTACGACATGGCGCGCAACGACCTGAATGCCAAGATCGCCCAGGATTTGAAGATTTACCATGCCAAGCGCCAGCCTACGGCCGGCCCTGAAGCGGCATGATGACAGGATATGAGCCCAAAATGATCCGATCAGTCGTTCGCGGTTTTGGAGCCGCACTCCCCAAGCGGGTGGTGACCAACCGCGAGATGGAAGATATCGTCGAAACCTCCGATGAGTGGATCGTGCAGCGCACGGGCATCACCCAGCGCTATATCGCTGGCGAGGGCGAGACGACCGCTTCGCTCGGCGAGCAGGCGGCCCGCGCCGCCCTCGACAATGCCGGCCTGACGCCGGACGATATCGATCTGATCCTGGTCGCCACCTCGACCCCGGACAATACCTTCCCGGCCACGGCCGTCGACATCCAGCGACGCCTCGGCATGAGCCATGGCTACGCCTTCGACATGCAGGCCGTCTGTACCGGCTTCGTCTACGCCATGGCCACGGCGGATCTGCACATCCGCGGCGGCATGGCAAGGCGCGCACTGGTCATCGGCGCCGAGACGTTCTCGCGCATTCTCGACTGGAAGGACCGCACTACCTGCGTTCTCTTCGGTGACGGCGCCGGAGCACTCATTCTCGAAGCCCAGGAAGGCGAGGGGACGACCGCCGATCGCGGTGTCCTCACGGCCAAGCTGCGCTCCGACGGTTCGCACAAGGACAAGCTTTTCGTCGACGGCGGCCCGTCGAGCACCGGCACGGTCGGTCACCTGCGCATGGAAGGCCGTGAAGTCTTCAAGCATGCAGTAGGTATGATCACCGACGTCATCGACGCCGCCTTCGAGGCGACCGGAACGACCGCCGAGGATCTCGACTGGCTGGTGCCGCACCAGGCCAATCGCCGCATCATCGATGGTTCCGCAAGGAAACTCGGTATTCCGATTGAAAAGGTCGTCGTCACCGTCGATCTGCATGGCAATACGTCTGCGGCGTCCATTCCGCTGGCGCTGTCGGTTGCCTGTGCTGACGGCCGCATCAAGAAGGGTGACCTCGTGATGCTGGAAGCCATGGGCGGCGGCTTTACCTGGGGTTCGGTACTGGTTCGCTGGTAACGGCCTTAACCGCCCGGATCAAAAGTAGATTTTCGACAGGTGCTTGACCCTAGTCGCCAAGCAAAATAGTCTTAATTGGCTTTTGAGAGATCAAATTGGGAAACTGGGCGGGGATCATGGCCGGAAAGACAGTGACACGTGCAGACTTGGCGGAATCGGTATTTCGCAAAGTGGGACTCTCCAGAACCGAATCCGCCGAACTGGTCGAGACCGTGATCGATGAAATCTGCCATGCGATCGTGCGTGGCGAGGTCGTCAAGCTGTCGTCCTTCGCCACGTTCCAGGTGCGCTCCAAGAATGAGCGCATCGGCCGTAATCCGAAGACCGGCGAGGAGGTTCCGATCTCTCCCCGCCGTGTGATGACCTTCAAGGCGTCCAATGTCCTGAAGCAGCGGATACTCAAGGCGCATACGAGCCGCAAGGCCAAGGCAAAGACGACTACGCCTGTCGCTTGATATTGGCGTCTGATAGGACCGTTGGCCGGTTTCGGGACCTCACTCCGCCTCAATCCTGTGAAGATAGTTGAATTCACCGGCTCAACCCGTTGAGATCGGTGCGATTCGTCGCTTATTTTAAGGAACTTGCGGTCGCGTCGGGATATCTCCCGGATTCGGCGCTGCAAGCGGCCTGGAGGTTTGATCTTGGAAAAGAGCCCGGACGCGTTCCGCACCATCAGCGAGGTGGCGGATGATCTCGATCTGCCGCAGCACGTCCTGCGGTTCTGGGAGACGCGTTTCACGCAGATCAAGCCGATGAAGCGAGGCGGTGGCCGCAGATACTATCGGCCCGAGGACGTCGAACTCCTCAAGGGTATCCGCCACCTTCTCTATGATCACGGCTACACGATCAAGGGCGTCCAGAAGCTCCTGAAGATGAACGGCAACAAGTTTGTCGCCGCCATCGCCTCGGGCGATGTCGCCACGATGGATGCGATCATCGCGTCCTCGAATGAAAGACAGGCGGAGCCGAAGGTGGCGGGCGGCGACGAGGACCAGGTCCTCGGCCGGCCAAAGGTGAAGCCGAGCGGTCGTTTCTTCGGCTTCGGCGGTTCCGCGGATGATGACGGCTCGGAGATTTCGCTGGGCAAGTCGAGCGTCGGCAAGGAAGACCGTGCGCTTCTCCAGGAGGCGCTTTTCGATCTTCTGGAATGCAAACGTCTGCTCGATCAGGTCCGCTGAACGCCGCCGGCGAATAAAAACATCGCTTTTTCTTGCGATGTCACCGGTATTTTACCGTTCACCTCTGGTTCAGAGCGGAAATGAGAACATCTTTATCAAGGGAGACATTCCGAGGAGATAAAGATGAGAAAACTTGCAATCATCCTGGTAACGGCAGTGACCGCGTTGACGGGTATCGCCCCGGCCAATGCTTTTCCGACTGTCGGCGTGCCGAAGGTTCAGACAGTGCAGCAGGTCGAGAACGTCCAATGGGACCGTGACCGCAGATGGGAACGGCGCCATCGCCGCGACTGGCGCCGTGATCGGGACTGGCGTCGTGACCGTTACTACGACCGTCGTGACTATGGACGCTATCGCCACCGCGATCGCTCGAATGCCGGCGCAATCATCGGCGGCCTTGCAGCGGGTGCGATCATCGGCGGTGCATTGGCACAGCCGCGCTACGCACCGCCGCCGCGCCGCTATGTCGGAGGTGGCAACAGCCATGTGAGCTGGTGCTACAATCGTTACCGTTCGTACCGCTCCTACGACAACACGTTCCAGCCCTATAACGGTCCGCGCCAGCAGTGCTATTCGCCGTATCGTTGATCCGTATGGGATGATGATCAGACCGCTCCGGTTCGCCGGGGCGGTTTTTTCATGGCGGCAAGGCAGCGAGGACAAGGGTGTTACGGATTTGCCTTCAGATAGGCGATGACATTGTCGATCTCCGATTGAAACCAGAGGCCGTAGAAGCGCATCCTGTTGCCGGGAATTTTCGAGCCGGGGCTGGAGAGAAACTCCGAAAGCGCGGCCTCATCCCACACGAGCCCGTCTTTACCCGCATCGGACATGGCCTGCGAATAGCGGAACTCGGCAACGCTGCCGACCTGACGGCCGAACACGCCCTTCAGGTGAGGACCGAGCTTGTTGGTGTCGCTGTCGATCGCATGGCAGGGAAGGCAGGTGCGGTAGGTACGCGCGCCAGCCTCTATGTCTGCGGCTCCCGCGGAGGCGGCTGATACAAGGCTGAAAGCCAGAGACAGGTAAATACGCAAATTGATCGACATGGGGCTGATGCCTTCCGCCAACTGACAATGTCTCAAAAGAAAATGTTTGGATTATACGAGGGGTGCCCGACCTGAGAGATAGGTGACAAATCGTACCGGAGACATGGGTTACACTTTTCGACTTTATCGGGAGGTGTCGATGCCGTGGAGAGAGACTTCGGTCATGGATGAGCGTCTTCGATTTGTCGCCCGCTTGCTGGAAGGCGACAGCATGAGCGATGTGTGCCGTTCGTTCGGCATTTCGCGCAAGACTGGCTACAAGATCTTCAATCGCTACAAGGATGAAGGGCTCGAGGCGCTTACGGATCGGTCTCGACGGCCAGTGCGCTATGCCAATCAGTTGCCTGAGCCGGTGGAGGCGATGATCGTGCGGTTCAAGAAGGAAAAGCCGCACTGGGGCGCACGCAAGATTCGCGAGCTGCTTGTGCGGCGGCTGGCTGGCGACGTGCGTATTCCGGCCAAAAGTACGGTGCATGCCGTGCTGGACCGCTACGGCCTTGTAAGCCAGGCCCGCAAGAGGAACCCTGCGAACAAGGCCGTCGGCACGCCGCTTTCGGCAGTACCTGGTCCCAACGATCTCTGGTGCGCCGACTTCAAGGGGGAGTTCAAGCTGGGCAACGGCCAATACTGTTACCCACTGACGATCACCGACCAGCTCTCGCGCTATCTTCTGTGTTGCGAGGCCTTCGAATCGACGCGCGAACAGGGTGTCTTCGAGGCCTTCCGGCGGGTTTTTGCCGAGCGGGGCCTGCCGGCCGCGATCCGCTCCGACAACGGCCTGCCTTTCGCCAGTCCCAACGGGCTCTACAATCTGTCAAAGCTATCGGTCTGGTGGCTCAGGCTCGGCATCGCTATCGAGCGCATCCGTCCCGGTCACCCGCAGGAGAACGGCCGTCACGAGCGCATGCATCTAACGCTCAAGAAGGAAGCGACGAGGCCGCCGGGCCGCAATATCTTGCAGCAGCAGATGCGTTTCGACGCTTTCGTCAGTGAATTCAATGAAGAACGGCCGCATGAGGCGCTGTCCATGAAGGTCCCGGCCGAGCTCTACACCACATCGCCAAGACCTTATCAGGGCCTACCGGACATCGACTACCCCTTCCACGATCGCGACGCCATCGTCACTAACTGCGGGCGGCTTTGCATCCATCGCAAGAAGATCAATATCTCGACGGTGCTGGCAGGACAGAGGCTCGGGCTCAAGGAAGTCGACGATGGTATTTGGCTCGTCAGCTTCTTGAGCTATGATCTCGGATACATCGACTTGGAACAGAGGACATTGCAAACAATCGACAACCCGTTCGGCACGAGGTTGTTACCTATGTCTTAGGAACAGATTGTTACCTATGTGTCCGGGTTGGACAGGGGATAAATGGTCGGAATGGCGGGATTCGAACCCACGACCCCTTGACCCCCAGTCAAGTGCGCTACCGGGCTGCGCTACATTCCGACCCGCTTCGTGAAGCACGACTTCCATACTGGCATGCCATGCGTGGCGCAAGCGAAAAATCGTGGTCGGCAATGGACTTGCACCGATAGTCGCACAAAAGCCCCGTCGCGTGTCATGGCAACGGGGCTCTCGGCGATTGGAATGATGCCGATCAGATGATCGGGCAGCCGCGACGATTGGCGAAGGTGATGCGATCTGGACCACGGCGCGTCATGCCTTCGACCGTCACGCTGCGCCTTGTCACCCGCACCACTTCAGGGCGGCGAAGGCCTTCGCCACGCGCTGCAGCGCGCGCTTCGCCCGGGCTGCAGCCGCGATCACGGTCACGTCCCCGGTCCCGATAGCGGTCATCCTCGCGGATGACCGGACGTATTCCGTCCGGGCCGATGCGCAACTCGACACCCTGTGCCGCAGCCGGCGCGACCGAAATCACCGATGATGCTGCCATGAGAATGGCGGCAAGCCCGGTTCTGGCGGTAATTCGAAGCATATCTCCTCCTTCGGCGCAGCCGTTTTCGGCCTATGCCAGGTCTTGTTTGACGATGAACTAACTGTAAGGCGATCGTAAAGGTTCCGTGCCCGGATCAGAGCGCAGGCACTATCCCGATCGGTGGCGTTGAAAAGCGATTGAAGACGCGTCTAGCGAAACCGCGGCGTACGGCTCGCATTCATCAACAGCTCCTGCTGGGTCGCGAAAGGACCGAGAAGCTTGATCAAACGTGTTTCTTCATAGGTATCGAGACGATAGCGGCGGGCGAAATCCGCAACGCTGCAGACCTTCTTCAGGCCCTTTTCCTCGATGTCGATACTGTTGAGATGCGATGTCATTCTGAACCCCTCTGCGTTCAAAAGATCTGCATGAATGTCTTTAGTGTCAGCCTGCGCGATTTATGGTTAAAGTTGTATGCGCAAAGCCCAGGATTATTCTTCCTGAACCTGGACGCCGTTTTCGCCGATGCTGATGGATACGCCCTCAGGCTTCGTCTCTTCGCGATACACGTAGAAGCTCAGTCCCGCGACGACCACCACGAGAGCGCCAATGATAAGATAGAGGTTGTTGCTGCGTGCCATGCGTATCCCCGATTTTGAATTGCGGCATGGAAACGCGTTGCCGCTCAAATGGTTCCGGGGATTTTAAAGTTTTTAGCCGTCGTTCGCAGAATTTAAATTCTGCGGCCGCAGGCCCTCTTCGGCCAGAACCTGACGCAGCCTGACACCCGGCCCCGACGCATCCTGCTGGCCCGAGCCGACGAAAATGACACCCTTCGATTCGAAGAGCCGGCGCAGCCGCTCGCCCGGTTCCGCAGCAGGATATCCGGATGATGCTTCCGCCGCACGGATGACGTCTACGGTCAGCCCGGACGCGGCGGACACGTCGTCGATCGTCATGTTGATCAGGGCGCGCGCCGCGCGCAGTTGCGATGAAGTCAGCATGGAAATTGAAGTGGAGTGCCGGATTGCAAAGTCAAGCAGGCGACGTCAAGCGGGACACGGCCAGGCGGAGCGAAGGCAGGCAGGACGGTCGCTACCCGCCGGAAGCGCGCAGACGGCGCATATGTCGGTGCTCCAGTGCGATGCAGCCCCATAGCAGGCCGAGCAGCAGGTAGAAGTGCCGCCAGTGGTCGGTATCGATGACGTTGCCGATCAGCGTATGCCCGAGCACCATGATCCAGGTAATCATCAGGAAGGGCTGCCACGGCCGCTCCCGCAGCAGATACCGGAAGCCGAGCCACAGCGTCGACCAGATCATGATCTGATAGGTGACGGCGCCGAGCCAGCCATAGGTGGTGAGCGACTTCAGCCAGATATTGTGCTCGTCTTCGCCATAGATCTTGCCGAATGCCATCGGTCCCATGCCGAGCGGCCGTTCCATTGCCATCAGGAAGCCGATCTTGTGACGCTCGAAACGGCCGAGCCGCGCGCCGTCATATTCCTGCACCAACCGGGCGCGGTTGGTAAAGAGGTCGGAGACCTGCGGAATTTGCAGTGCGATGACGAGCGCGATGACGAGAACGACAAGGGCGACGAGCGAGATCGTCAGTATCTTCAGGCGAAACGCCGTGGTCCGTTCCTTCAGCAGCATGATCACGATCAGAGCCACGCCGGCAAACAGAAGCAGGCCCCATGCCGCGCGCGAGAAGGACAGGAAAACGCCGAAGACGAGCACGACGATACCGGCGATCAACAGCGGCGCGGCCATGATCCTGCCGGTCAGCAACCTGTAGACCATGTAGAGGATCGGCGCGACGAGGAAGGGCCCGAAGACGTTGGGGTCCTGGAAGGCGCCCATGGCGCGGTCGTAGCGGGTAAACACATGCGAGCCCGGAAAGGCGTTGAAATAGCCAAGTATGCCGAGCATGGCGGTGGCGATCGCCGCCAGGATCCAGGCCTTGAAGATCAGCTCCAGACGCGACGGATCGTCCTCGACGATCGATACGTAGAAGACGGAGCTGAGGCCGAGGAAGATCGATACGGCGAAATAGATCGGCGCGCCGCTCAAGTCCTTCATCACCAGCATCGAGAACAGTCCACCGATATTGAAAACCATCAGCAGGACCAGCAAGGCGCAGGCGGTGCGCGAGATCTTCAGCCCGAGCAGGAACCAGATGGCGATCTGCACCACCATGATCAGCTCGTAGGGTGCAGGCTCCGACATGACGAAGCCGGACAGGAAGACACCGAAGGCGATGAGCCATGAGCCGAAGAGCCGCATGACCTGCGATGTCGAGGGGCGCTCCGCCCGTTGTTCAAGCGCCGCCGTCTTCAATACGCGTTATCCGTATTCAGCAGCCTGATCGGCGTCAGCAGCAGGATCTTGAGATCGAAAAGCAGCGACCAGTTCTCGATATAGTCGAGGTCGTATTGCGTCCGTGCGCGGATTTTTTCATCCGAATCAAGTTCACCGCGCAGGCCGTTGATCTGCGCCCAGCCGGTTACGCCGGGCTTGACGCGGTGGCGGGCGAAATAGCTTTCGACGACATCGACATATTTGCGGTCGCCGGTCTGGGCCTGCACCGCATGCGGGCGCGGTCCGATCAGTGAAAGCTCGCCCTTCAACACGTTGAAAAGCTGGGGCAGCTCGTCGATCGAGGATTTGCGCAGGAAGCGGCCGACCGGCGTGACGCGCGGATCGCCCTTGGTGACGGCCTTGACCGCCGTCAGGTCGCTCATGTTGGTGTACATCGAGCGGAATTTCAGCACGTCGATGATTTCGTTGTTGAAGCCATGGCGCTTCTGGCGAAACAGCGCCGGCCCCTGCGACGTCGTTTTCACCGCAATTGCCGCCGCCAGCATCACCGGCCATAGCGTAACGATACCGATGACCGAGAAGACGACGTCGAAGACGCGCTTGGCAACCGAATCCCAGTCGCGGATCGGCTTGTCGAAAAGATCGAACATCGGCACCGCGCCGACATGCGAATAGGAGCGTGGCCGGAAGCGCAGCCGGTTGGCGTGCGCTGCCAGACGGATATCGACCGGCAGGACCCACAGCTTGCGCAGCAGCTGCAGGATGCGCGCCTCGGCGCTGGCCGGCAGCGCGATGATCAGCATGTCGATATGGGCAAGCCTGGCGAATTCGACGAGTTCGGTGAATGTGCCGAGCTTGGGATAGCCGGCAACAACGGTCGGCGAACGGTCGCGGCCGCGATCGTCGAAGATGCCACAGATGCGGATGTCGTTGTCGGGCTGCTGTTCGAGCTGGCGGATCAGGTGCTTGGCAGGCTCGCCACCGCCGACGATGACGGCGCGGCGTTCCATGATGCCGTTGCGCGCCCAGTTGCGGATCGCAAAGGCGGTCGCAAGCCGCTCGCCGAGCAGAAAGCCGAGGCCGACCAGCAGCCAGACGATGGCAGCATGGATCGGGAAGAACGCACCCTCGGCAATCGAGATCGCCGCATAGGTGCTGAAGAAGCCGACGATCCAGGCGATCGCCACACGCTTGGCAGTGCGCCGCGCCGCGCGGATTGCCGGGATCAGGTAAGTATCGACCAGCTGCAACAGAAGCACGGTCAGCGTTGCACCGACGGCCAGAACGACGAAGCGGCCGAGCGCGTTGCCTTCCGGCGGCGGCGCCATGAAATAGCTGACGACGGTGCCGATCAGCATGATCGAGGCGAGCTCGAACAGCCGGAACTGGCCGATCAGCATCGTCGGCGAATAATTGCTGTCGCGAAACTGTTCGGCGATCTGGCGGGCGAAAGGATTGAGTTCCGTCTTGGCGGATGCGTCTCCCGGTCCGCTTTTGGTGGACGCCATCTCGGCTGCCTTGCGACGCAGTGCGTCCAGGTCAAGGTCGTCCGGATCGTCAAAATCGTTCATTGATCGGCCCCTGTTCCCCCGCGCGCCGACAGGGAGGTCATCGATGGAACATCATAGGGTCAAGTTGCTAAGGAAGCCTTTAGCGGGCTGCGTTGGCCGCGGTCTGAAGCTCCCGGTAGAGGCCCAGCATGTCACCTGCCATGACCGATGTCGAGAACACGGATTTGAAAGCGGCCGGCTTCGGCATGGTGCGTTCACGCCAGTTTTCTTCCGTCGCTGCCGCCACCATGATGCGTGAAAGATCCTCGGCATTGCCGGGGGCAGCCAGTGCAGCGCTTGCCTCTCCCAGCACTTCGGGAATGCCGCCGACACGCGATGCTATGACGGGCTTCCCGGCGGCCAGCGCTTCGAGCACGATATAGGGCATGGCTTCCGCGCGAGACGGTACGACGACCGTCTTCGCCAGCGCAAAGGCCTGCCGTGCAGGCATGGCCGGCATCATGCGAATACGGCGTGATAGTCCGAGTTCGGACAGAAGGGCCCGATATTTGTCCTCGTCGGGGCCGTCGCCGATCAGGAGGGCGGAAAGCGGTCGGCCGAGGCGGCGCTCTGTGCGGGCAAAGGCGTCGATGAAGACATCCGGCCCCTTCATGTCGCGCATCATGCCGATGAAAAGGAAATCCGCTGCGTCGGCCAGCGTCTCCACGCGCGAAAACTCCGCCTCGCGGATGCCGTTATAGACGACCTGCCAATGCGGACGGGGACGCCCGACCTTGGCCTCATAGGTGCGCCGCTCGTAATCGCAGACGAAGACGATGGCGTCGCTGAAATTTTCCTGGAAACGCTCCAGCTTCAGCACGACCTTGCCCGAGGGCGAGGTCTGGTCGAAGTGGAGACTGCCCCCATGGGGGGAATAGACGCGGGCGACGCGAGACTTACCAACCCGCAACACTGAGCCGATCATGCGGGCCACTGCGCCACCCTTGGCGCCATGTCCGTGCAGAATGTCCGGCTGCAAACTTTTGATATGACGATAGCTCTTGGCAAGAGCGATCATGTCCGACGGCGAAATCGATCGCTGCATCGGCAGGCGCGTCAGGCCGAGCGCCAGTCGCGGCTTCAAGGCCTCGAACAGGGCGTCCTCGTAGCTGCCGCCCGTGGAACTGTCGCAGAGGATGCCGACCTGATGGCCGGCCGCGCTGTGTTCTTCCACCAGATCCCGCACATGGCGGAAGATGCCGCCGATCGGGTTGCGGAAGCAGTGCAGGATGCGCAGGGGAGGGCCGGGCTGCATGATCAAGCGACATACCGATCAGAACAGCCGTTCGCGCACATAGATCGTGTCGCCGGCGAGAATCGGTGCGGTGATGACGGTGCGGCCGGTCGCGGTCTGGTCGTTGATCTTGCGGGTGACGTCGACATCCTTCTGGTAGCCGCGCGAGGTAAAGCCGCCGGCAATTGCCACGGCATGCTGCGCCGTCATGCCGGGGACATAGGAATACTGGCCGGGCCGGCCGACTTCGCCCATGACGAAGACCGGGCGGTAGCGGTCGATCTCGATGCTGACGTCAGGGTCGCGCAGATAGCCCTGCTTCAGGCGACTGGCGATGGAACCTTCGAGCGCCGGCAGGGTCTGGCCGCGTGCGGCAACCTGTCCGACGAGCGGAAAGGCGATATAGCCGGCCTGATCGACCGTGTAGGTATTGCTGAGGCCGGGCTGTTCGAAAACGGTGACGCGCAGGCGGTCGCCGCTGTCGAGCCGGTAGGCCTGCATCGCGGTTGATTCGAACCCCTTCGTCGGCGCAGGCGAAGCGCAGCCGCTCAAGGCCGCGACAGCTGCCACGAGGGCGGTCGCAAGCGTCTTTCTGGCCAGCACTTTGTCAATTCGGTCGAGGACCATGTCCCGCGAGGCTCCGGCTTATTCACGTCAGTCACGATGTTATGGATGTGTTAGGGTTAATGGCTGGTAAAAGCCGAAGGGAAATTCAGTATTCCCGAAAATACACAGCCATTAACTGCAAGGTTACCGCAGTCCTTTACCATCCCGCACGATTGCGAGAGCGGAGTTGAGTTATGTCTGGCGCAAACGGCAACAATCAGGATGTCGACATCGATCTCGGTCGGGTGATCGCAGCGGTATGGGCACGCAAGGCCCGCATCATCGGCGTGACCGCGCTCGTGGCCGCTGCCGCTCTGGTATCCACTAGCCTGATGACGCCGAGCTACCGCGCCGAGACACGGCTGCTGATCGAAAGCCGCTCGCAGAACCTGACGCCCGGCGACGGGGCAGGGGCCGCCAACGATCCGGTGCTCGATGCCCTCAACATTACCAGCCAGGCACAGCTTCTGCAGTCGACGGACCTGATCAAGCGTGTCGTTCAGGACCTCAACCTGACGCAGCACAGGGAATTCGATCCGTCCCGTCCATCGCTCATTCCCGATCTCCTGGTCATGACCGGCCTGAAACCCGATCCGATGGCGCTCGATCCGGAAGACCGGGTGATTGGCAAATTCCGCGAGAAGCTGGAAGTCTACGCGGTTGAGAATTCCCGCGTGATCGCGGTCGAGTTCTCGTCCCACGATCCGGTCCTGGCAGCCGCCGTACCGAACAAGATGGCTGAGGTCTATCTGCAGCTGCAGAGCGGCGCCAAGCTCGAAAATCATTCCGAGACTGCCAAGTGGCTGGAGCCGGAAATCGCCTCGCTGACCGAGCGCGTCCGGGATGCCGAGCGCAAGGTTGCCGAATACCGCGCCGAAAACGGACTGTTCCAGACGGCCGATAACAACAGCTTTTCCACCCGTCAGCTGAACGACATTTCCGCCGAACTGACGCGTGTGCGCGCCGAACGCGCCAATGCGGAGGCGAGGGCGCAGAATGTTCGCACCGCGCTCCAGTCCGGCCGTGAATCCGATACGATTGCCGATGTCGTCAGCTCGCAGGTGATCCAGCGGCTGAAGGAAGCAGAGGCCAATATTCAGGCGCAGATTTCCGACCAGTCCATTTCGCTCATGGAAGGGCACCCGCGTATCCGCGGCCTGCGCGCCCAGCTTGCCGGCATCCGCCAGCAGATCGACAACGAAACGCGCAAGATCCTCGGCAGCCTCGACAGCGAGGCGGAAGTCTCGCGTCTGCGCGAGCAGCAGCTTGTCGCGCAGCTCAACACGCTGAAGGCCGATTCCGCCCGTGCCGGCGAGGAAGAGGTCGGCCTGCGCGCGCTGGAACGTGAGGCCGCGGCCCAGCGCCAGTTGCTCGAAACCTATCTCGCCCGTTACCGCGAGGCGACGTCGAGGCTCGACATCAATGCGACGCCTGCCGATGCCCGTATCGTTTCGCAGGCGGTGGAGCCGTCCGAACCCTATTTCCCGAAAGTCATTCCGATCGTCATCGTCGTGACGCTGGCAACGCTGATCATCAGCTGCCTGATCGTCATGGTCGCCGAACTGTTCAGCGGCCGCGCGCTCCGCCCGGTCGGCAGACGGGATGAGGTCGAGCCGGAGGCCACATCTGAGGACAGGGGCGTGGTTGCGCCGCCATCCAGCGGGCCTTTGCCTGCCGAGGCATCGCTCGCTGAGACCCCATCTGCACAAGCCCAGCCTGCAGAATCTTTGCCTGCAGAACTTTTGCCGGCACCGAACCATGCGCCCGTCACGACACCGGCCGCGTCGGCGATATCACCTGCGGCGGTCTCCGAACCGGTACCGGCACCGGCCGAGACATCGCCTGAACCGCAGATCGTCGAACGCTCGGTGCCGATGCAACGACAGCAAAATCTGACCGAAGCGGATGATTCCATGCCGCCTCCGCCAGCGGTTGCACAGGCCGAGGACCGGCCCGTGGCGGCGAGCGCCCCCGTCGAGCCGTCGAAGCCGATCGACACCAGCTTCTCCATCGCTTCCGTCGCGCACTATCTGCAGCGCAATGCCGTGCCGGTTGCCGTTTCCGTTTCTCCGGCCGGCGATGACGGATCGACCGCCACCGTCATGCTTGCCCGCGCCGTCGCCGAGGCCGGTCGCACCGTCATTCTCGTCGACCTGACAGGCACGGCCTGCCCGACGCGGCTGATGGCCGAGCATGACCGGCTTGCCGGTATTACCGACCTTCTCTGCGGCGAAAGCGCCTTTGGCGAGGCCATCCATACCGACCGCTTGTCCACCGCTCATATCGTTCCGCAGGGTGTGTCGGATCCCGCCCGCGCCATGCGCGCCGCCGATCGCCTGACGATGATCATCGATGCGCTGTCGGATGCCTATGACTTGGTCCTGATCGAATGCGGCCCTGCCGATGTCGCCAGCTTGAAACGCCTCGTGCGCGGCGATACGGCCGAAATCATCCTCTCCGTTCCCGGCTATGCCGATGAGGATATTGCTGAACTGGTTGTTTCCTTCGACGAGGCCGGCTTCCGGCATCTTCTGGTGATGGCGCAGCCGCAAGACCGCCAGTCACCGCCAACGCGCCGCCGCAGCGCCGCCTGAGGCGTTCGGCTTAAACCGGCGCTCCGTGCCGGGCGCGCCAGCGCTGGACAAGATCGTAGAGGCGCGGATTGCGCTTCACCGCCGTCTTCGCCTTCGTCAGCGCCCTGTATTTCAGCCCGAGCAGGCGGCCGCGCAGGCTGACGGCCACAAGAATGTCGTGCAGCACGGTTTCTCGGTTACACCAGCTGCGCTTGTAGGGCTGGTCGCCGATACCGAAGTCGAAGATTGTAGCACCTGCCGCGATCGAGTGTTCGATCACCAGCCAGAACAGCAATTCGCCGGGGCTGGCATCCGCCCCGATACTGTCGTCGATCGAGCCGAACTGGCAGAGCACATGCCCGCCCTTGCGCGACAGGCCGGTGATCGCGGCGAGATGGCCCTCATGCGGACCTTTGAGCCGTATCGCGTGCATGGCAAGCGAACGGTCGCCGCCTTCGGTCGGCACATCGAGCAGCCGATGCAGGAATTCCCGCGTCGTACTGGACGCAAACACATCCGGCAGGCCGGATGCGTTCAGCCGTTCGCCTTTCTGCCGGAAAAAGGCGTCGAGCAGCGCGTGCTGCTGCTCCGACGTTTCGGCGACGACATGCTCGAACCCGCCGATGGCCTCAAGCCGGCGCACCTGCACGCGGAACTTCTTGCGCCGCGCCTTGGCATTCACCTGCGACAGCGTTGCGTCCATGGAGCCGAGCAGGGGAAGCTGGAAGGAGTGGTTCTGGTTCTCGACCGAAACGAGGGGTGCCAGCGGATGCGGAATGTCATTCCAGACGAGTGGAACCTGATCTATGCTGAGAAGGTCCACCGTGTTCTTGAGCGCGGCGCTCACCACCTGCCTGAAACGGTCGGCGTCGTCGGCCGATAGGGGCGCGACACTCGCATCGAAGAGGCCGGTATTGAAATTGTTGAACCGCCCGCCCGGCATGCGTGCGACACGGCCCGAGCCTTCGCCGACGATCTCGAGCGGCAGCAGGAAGAGGATCTCGTCATCTCGTGAACCGGTGAGAGCCACGAGTTGGTTGTCATTCGCATCCACCCATGCGCGGCACCAGTCGAGGCTCTGGTTGAGCGAAGCCCATTCACGCGCTGCAAGCCGCCGCCACGCATTTTCGACCTGTGCGATGTCGCGAACCAGCCGAAAGTCGAGATCGGCCAGCGCGATCGATCCGGTCGCTGGCGTCGGTGACGGTTCGGGCATGTCGCGAATGTTCTGATCGGCCGGGGCAGCCATGTCTCACCTTTGGTTTGCGCGGCAGAATAACGGCTGCGCGCAAACAATGCGTTTATGGCCTTGTGGAAATGGAGGCGGGATTAGTGGCTCACGACTATTTGCGCAGGCGCGGTCCGGCCATCCACTTGATGATCAGCATCGCCGGCAGGATCCACAGGACGCCGGTCAGCAGGAAGTAGAGGAAATGCACCCACCAGGGAGAGGTGGCGAGCGTCAGCGTTGCGATCGTCGTGGCCGCCAACGCATAAGTGATCACCAGAATGATGATCAGGATCGTACCGATAAAGCTTCTCAGACGCGGAACCACGTTTCCTCCCCCGGATCATGAACACAACCGCGACCCCATGCCGCAAAGCCTCGGGGCTTGTTTTGCACGGGACCTTGAGGCAAAGCAACGCGTAAACCAGAGACGATGCGCCGCTGCGTCGCGTTGTCCCAGATAAGGGCGGGCCGCTGACACCCCGAATGCGGCCTGGCCCGGCAGCCATGCCCAACCGCCATGAATGGCAGGAGCAGTCGCGATGTCGGCAACAGACACAGTCGTCCTCAATGTCACCCAGGATACGCAGAAGCTGAGGCGTGACCGCAAGGCCGTGCGCATCTGGCTCGGCCTCGTGCTTCTCACGCTCTTCTGTCTCGTGCTTGTCGGCGGTGCCACGCGGCTGACCGACAGCGGCCTGTCGATCACCGAATGGAAGCCGATCCACGGCGTCATTCCGCCGCTCAATGCCGCCGAATGGCAGGAGGAATTCGAGCTTTACCAGCGCATCCCGCAATATCAGCTCTTGAATAAGGGCATGACGGTCGACGAGTTCAAGCAGATCTTCTGGTGGGAATGGGCTCATCGTTTCCTTGCCCGCTCGATCGGCCTGATCTTCGCCCTGCCGCTTGCCTTTTTCTGGCTGACAGGCCGTATCGAAAAGCGCATCCGCATGCCGCTTCTCGGCACGCTGGCGCTTGGTGGGTTTCAGGGCTTCATCGGCTGGTGGATGGTCTCCTCCGGCCTCACCAAACTCGTCAGCGTCTCGCAATATCGTCTGGCGACGCATCTCGTCATCGCCTGTCTGATCTTCGCCGCCTGCGTCTGGATCATGCGCGGGCTGACACCGCATGCGAAGGACCGTGCGCCGACGGACAAGTCGAAATGGGCTGCCGGCGCGATCGCCTTCCTCGTCCTCTTCCAGATCTATCTCGGCGCGCTGGTGGCCGGTCTCGACGCGGGCCTCAGCTACACGACATGGCCGATGATGGATGGCGCGCTCATCCCCGGTGATCTGTTCGTCCAGAACCCCTGGTGGATCAATCTGTTCGAAAACCCGAAGACGGTGCAGTTCGTTCATCGCTGCGGCGCCTACCTGCTGCTGGCGGCCGTGCTGCTGCACATGATCGTCACGCTGGCGAAGGCGCCGGGCAGCGGCCACGCCCGCCGCGCCGTGCTGCTCTTCAATCTCGTCTGCATCCAGGCGGTGATCGGCGTCACGACTTTGGTCATGCAGGTGCCGCTCGACATGGCGCTGGCGCATCAGGGCATGGCGCTTATCGTGCTCGGCTTTGCGGTGGCGCATTTCCGCGCCTTCTTCGGCGAGTATCCGCGCGAAACGGAAACGGCGGCGCGCTGAGCGCACCGCCGGATAATTCCATCACCGAATAGGCTGGAGGCTCAGGCCGACAGCATCAGGTCCATGTTCTGGACAGCAGCACCCGAAGCGCCCTTGCCGAGATTGTCGAGCAGCGCCACGAGATTGACATGCGCGCCACCCGGCGTGCCGAAGACGAAGAGCTTCATGCGGTCGGTATTGGCCAGTTCCTCGGCATCGATGCGGCCAAGCTTGGCGCTCTCCTCCAGTGAAACGACCGTGACGATGTCCTGTCCGGCATAGTGGGCAACGAGCGCTGCATGGATGTTCTCGACACTCGCGCCATCTTTCAGGTCTTCAAGGAAGAGCGGCACCTGAACGATCATGCCTTGAGCGAAGCGGCCGACGGACGGCGAAAACAGCGGCGCACGGTCGAGCAGGCCGTGTTCCTGCATTTCCGGCACATGCTTGTGCTTCAGGTTGAGGCCGTAGAGGAAGTTGTTGGCGGAAATCGCGTCGTCCCGCGATGCGTCTTCCATCTGCGCGATCATCTGCTTGCCGCCGCCGGTATAGCCGGAGACCGCGTTGACCGAGACCGGGTAGCCGGCGGGCAGGATGCCGGCGGCTCTGAGCGGGCGAATGAGGCCAATCGCGCCGGTCGGATAGCAGCCCGGATTGGCGACATGGCGCGCAGAGCGGATCTTGTCCGCCTGCGTCTTGTCCATCTCGGCAAAGCCGTAAGCCCAGTCGGGCGCGATCCGGTAGGCGGTCGACGTGTCGATGACGCGCACCTTGTTATTGCCCGAAAGCATCGAGACGGCTTCCCTGGAAGCGTCGTCCGGCAGGCAGAGAATGGCGATGTCGGCGCTGTTGAGCAGGTCCTCACGCATCGCGGCATTGCGGCGCTCGGCTTCCGGGATCGACAGCAGGTCCACGTCGCGGCGGCCGGCCATGCGGGTGCGGATCTGCAGGCCCGTGGTTCCGTGTTCGCCGTCGATGAAGATCTTTGCTGTCATTGCCTTTATCCTGTTTTTTCAGCGCCTTGGATCGGTCGCGTGAATCATTCTAGCAGCGTGTTGAATCAGTTTTTTAACGAGCGTCGCGGCTGGCTGCCAGCCGCTCGGCTTTCAGCCCGAGCATATACATTGCAACGGTTGCCCCGGCAATGGCGGTGATATCGGCATGATCATAGGCCGGCGCCACCTCGACGACATCGGCGCCACGGATATCCAGCGCACCGAGCTTGCGCAGCACCGACAGGATTTTCGCGCTCGAAGGCCCGCCCGCAACCGGCGTACCGGTGCCCGGCGCATAGGCCGGGTCGAGGCAGTCGATATCGAAGGTAAGATAGGCCGGCCGGTCGCCGACATGGGCGAGGATCAGATCGGCGATCGTTTGCGCGTTCATATCCTCCACCTCGTAGCCGTGCAGGATCCGGATTCCGAAATCGTCGGGCGCATGGGTGCGGATACCGATCTGGACTGAATGCGCCGCATCGATGACACCTTCGCGCACCGCCCGCGCAACGAAGGAGCCGTGGTCGATGCGTTCGCCGCCATCATCCCCATTGCTGTCGTCCCATGTATCCTGGTGTGCGTCGAAATGGACGAGCGCCAGCGGTCCGTGCTTGGCGGCATGGGCCTTCAGAAGCGGCCAGGTGACGAAATGATCGCCGCCGAGCGACAACAGGAACGCGCCGGACGCGATGATATCGGCGGCTTCCGCCTCGATCAGCCCCGGCGTCTTCCGGTGGTTGCCGTAGTCGAGCAGAACATCGCCGTAATCCACCACCGCCATCTGTTCGAACAGGTCGCGGGAAAACGGATATTGCGGATCGTTGTCGAAGATCGCCGAGGCGCGGCGGATTGCCTGCGGCCCGAAACGGGCGCCGGGCCGGTTGGAGACGGCGGCATCGAAGGGAATGCCCAGCACCACCGCATCCGCCCCGTCGACATCCTTGCCGTAGCGGCGACGCATGAAGGAAAGCGCGCCCGCATAGGTCGGGTCGGTTGCCGCGCCGCGTGACGCCTTGGCGGTAAACGCGTTGTCGATCGATTTGCTCGCCATCTTCAATCCTGTCCGTCGATATCGCCTATCGGTTAAACCCGTAGGCGCGTTCCACCTTGGCGATCCGCACCTGGTAGTCCTCGTACCAGCGCTCGCGCCCCAGTCGCTGCGCCGCCTCGTGGGAAACGACCGCCTTCCAGGCGCGAATACTGTCCTCATCGGCCCAATAGGAATTGGTAATGCCGAAGCCGTCAATGCCGCGCGCGCTCTCTACGCCGAGAAATCCCGGTTGCTGGCTGGCGAGTTCGACCATCGCATCGGCCATGTTGCCGTAGCCATGGTCTCCCTCGGTGCGACAGGAGGAGAAGGCGACGATGTAATAGGGCGGCGCGGGCAGGGAGGCGAAAGGGGACGTGGTCGGTAAAGACATGGGTTCTAATTCTCCGGCTTCAAAAGAGCGCATATCCGCGAAGCTCGAACGAAGGACAAACCACAAATTTTGATCGTAATTATCAGAGGATCACAAGGAAATCGGCACGGGGCTCTACGGGGCTGTGTGCGCGCAATCCAGCGGAACCTACGGATAGCGCAAAACGAAGAAAGGCGGAGCCAAAGCCCCGCCTTTCCGCATGCAAAAAGTTCTGTAAGCGATTAGCGCTTGGAGAACTGGAACGAACGGCGAGCCTTGGCCTTACCGTACTTCTTACGCTCGACAACGCGGCTGTCGCGGGTCAGGAAGCCACCCTTCTTCAGAACGGCGCGCAGGCCCGGTTCGAAGTAGGTGAGAGCCTTGGAAACGCCGTGACGAACAGCACCGGCCTGACCGGACAGACCACCACCGGCAACGGTGGCGATGATGTCGAACTGACCCGAACGGGCAGCGGCGACCAGCGGCTGCTGCAGGATCATCTGCAGAACCGGGCGGGCGAAGTAGGCCGTGAAGTCGCGACCGTTGATGATGATCTTGCCCGAGCCAGCCTTGACCCATACGCGGGCGACGGCGTTCTTGCGCTTGCCGGTTGCATAGGAGCGACCCTGCGCATCGACCTTGCGGACGTGAACCGGTGCCTGGCCTTCAGCCGGCGCGAGGTCCTTCAAAGAGGAGAGATCGGCCATTATCAGGCGCTCCTTACGTTCTTGCTGTTCAGCGAAGCCACGTCGAGAGCGACCGGCTGCTGTGCTTCATGGGGATGGTTGGAGCCGGCGTATACGCGCAGGTTCTTCATCTGGCGACGGCCGAGCGGGCCGCGCGGAACCATGCGCTCGATGGCCTTCTCGAGAACGCGCTCCGGGAAGCGGCCTTCGATGATGGCGCGTGCGGTGCGCTCCTTGATGCCACCCGGATAACCGGTGTGCCAGTAGTACTTCTTGTCGGTGTACTTCTTGCCGGTGAAGACGCACTTTTCCGCGTTGATGATGATGACATTGTCACCGTCGTCGACGTGCGGGGTGTAGGTGGCCTTGTGCTTGCCGCGCAGGCGATTTGCAACGAGGGTGGCGAGGCGGCCGACAACGAGCCCTTCGGCGTCGATGATCACCCACTTCTTCTCCACCTCTGCAGGCTTCTGAACGAAGGTAGACATGGTTTTCTCTTTCGTTGGTCCCGAGCCACCGAAACCGGCACTCGGGCGTTTCTTGTTGCTTGAATTGGAGGCCGAAACCGCCAAAAAAAGAAAGCGGCCCAGCGAAGGTCCGCAATCTGCGTGGCTTATACAGATGCCCCGTTTTACCGTCAAGTTGACGAAATAAGCGACCTTAAAAAATACTCGTTTAAAAACAACGTCTTAACTATGTGGTTTATGGATACCACACAAAGTCTTCTTTCCACCGGCCTCCATCTGGGGCGGCCGGTGCCTGATCGCGCCGCGAGCGCCCCCAGTCCGCGCGGCAAGCCATAGGGATCGGGTGATTTGCAGTCCACCTCCGACTTGTTGGCGCAGCACAGGAAAATATATTCAACATATTAGATTTACGGAATGTTCGCGCGAACAAAGATGGAATGTTCCAGAAACAAATAAGCAGTCACAATTTCTGCAATGTATGGCTGGCTTTGGAATTGGCCGAGCGTGAGGATGTGACCATATTCGTAACACCTTAAGCCTGCGTCGGTGCGTACACTGTCAGCCAGATGGATCACGACGTAGGTAGGCACGAACAAACAGGAAGCGGCCGACAGGTCGCAGGGAGAGCGCTGTGAACCACGACCATTATCCGGACGATTATATTGCCGGCATCCTGAAGGAGACGCGCACGATCGCGCTCGTCGGTGCCTCTCCGAAACCCGACAGGCCGAGCTACGGCGTCATGCGTTTTCTGCTTGCGCGCGGATACGTGGTGTATCCGGTCAATCCGGGGCAGGCGGGTAAGGAAATACTGGGTCGGCAGACCTACGCGACGCTTGCAGACGTGCCGGAGCCCGTCGACATGGTCGATGTTTTTCGAGCCCCCGAATATCTCGGCGCTGTTGTCGACGAGGCAATCGCCCTGCCGCAGCCACCGCTTGTCGTATGGGCGCAGCTCGGCGTGCGTGACGACGAAGCGGCAAAGCGCGCGCAAGCCGCCGGAATACGGGTCGTCATGGATCGTTGCCCAGCCATCGAGTACCCGCGGCTCGTCGGCTGAGCCTCATTGGCTGACATTGGCAGGCGAACAGGTCACCGGTGCAGAAGATCCGGGCTGGCACGCATTTCGTTGAGTGTCCATGCGTTGCCGCAATAGCGGATGAAATGCGCATCCGCCGCGCCTGAGCCGAGGTCACGCCGACAGCGCGGCTTGGCGCGGCATTTCGCGCAGGTAATCTGCATCTCTCGGTAAAGTGCAGGGTGCAGCGCTGCCACGTCGCCGGGATCGATGTCGAGCACCTGCATCATCTCGATCATTTCGTCGGCGGCATGCGGCCCCGCCTTGGCCAGTTGCAGAAGATCGTCCGGCGCGATCGCGCAGTCCTTGGAAATCTGCCGGATGACCTCGTCGTCCAGCATGGCGATCTCCTCCGCTTCCGCTGCCGCCGACCATGCCCTCGCGCACCACATCAGAAACCGCCGCGGGATCGTCGAATTGTCGGTAAATGCCATGCCTCCCATGCAAACCTCCTCCGTTTCCCGAAAGATGCGCCGGCTGGAATGATATTCCTTGATCCGCGTCAACGTCCGCGCTTTGCTAGGGAAAAGTCTACAACAGCTCATTTTGGGAGGATGCCATGACGCCGTTCAATCCCGGTTTTTCCACGCTTGCCGTACACGCCGGCGCCGCACCTGACCCGACGACAGGAGCGCGGGCGACGCCGATCTACCAGACGACAAGCTTCGTTTTCGAAGATACGGACCATGCCGCGGCCCTGTTCGGGCTCCAGCAGTTCGGCAATATCTACACCCGCATCATGAACCCGACCCAGGCGGTGCTTGAGGAACGGGTGGCAGCGCTCGAAGGCGGCACTGCGGCGCTCGCTGTCGCGTCCGGTCACGCGGCGCAGATGCTGATTTTCCACACCATCATGCAGCCGGGCGCCAATTTCGTTGCCGCCAAGCGCCTCTATGGCGGGTCGATCAACCAGTTCGGCCATGCCTTCAAGAATTTCGACTGGCATGTCCGCTGGGCCGACACGGATGACCCGGCAAGCTTCGAGGCGGCAATCGACGACGAGACCCGCGCTATCTTCATCGAAAGCCTCGCCAATCCCGGCGGCACTTTCGTGGATATTTCGGCCATCGCCGATATCGCCCGTCGCCATGGTCTGCCGCTCATCGTCGACAACACGATGGCAAGCCCCTATCTGTTGCGACCGCTCGAACACGGTGCCGACATCGTCGTCCACTCGCTGACCAAATTCCTGGGCGGCCATGGCAATTCGATGGGCGGCATTCTGGTTGATGGCGGCACGTTCGACTGGTCGAAATCGGGTAAATATCCGATGATGTCGGAGCCGCGGCCCGAATATGCCGGCCTCGTGCTGCATCAGACCTTCGGCAATATCGCCTTCGCCATCGCCGCCCGCGTTCTGGGCCTGCGCGACCTCGGCCCGGCAATATCGCCCTTCAATGCCTTCATGATCCTGACCGGCATAGAAACCCTGCCGCTGCGCATGCAGAGACATTGCGACAATGCGCTGGCCGTGGCGGAGTGGCTGAAACGGCACCCCAAGATCGCCTGGGTCAATTACGCCGGGTTGAAGGACGACCCCAATCACTTGCTGCAACAGCACTATTCACCGAAGGGTGCAGGCGCCGTCTTCACCTTCGGCATCAAGGGCGGCTATGAGGCGGGCAAGAGCTTTGTCGAGGGGCTGCAGCTTTTCTCCCATCTCGCCAATATCGGCGACACCCGCTCGCTGGTCATCCACCCGGCCTCGACCACCCACAGGCAGCTGACCGAGGACCAGCAGGTCGCCGCCGGTGCCGGACCGGACGTCGTGCGCCTGTCGGTCGGCATCGAGGATGTGGCGGATATAATTGCCGACCTCGAACAGGCCTTGGCAAAGGTGAGCTGATCCTTCTATAGGGAACGCTCATGTAATTTTTTCGACACGGTCGGCCGCTAAGGCCGGCTGCGGCGCTGTCATCGGCACGCCGCCTCTTGGCGATAACAACAAGAGAAGAAAATCAGAAAAGGAGTGGGGGCGAAGGCCCGCGCTCCGGTGGAGTATCATCGTGAGCGAGCAGTCACTTCTCCGGCTGTCCATCGCCGTCACGGCCGCGCTTGCGGCATTCGGCATAACCGTCGGACTTCTGTCCGGCTCCTTCGCCATCGTCTTCGATGGCTTCTATTCCCTGACCGACGCGTTCATGACGCTGCTGGCGCTCTGGGTGTCGAAACTCATCGTCACTGCCGCGGAGCCAACCGCCAGGGGCAAGCTGATCGACCGCTTCAGCGTCGGTTTCTGGCATCTGGAGCCGATGGTGCTGGGCTTGAACGGCACGCTTCTCATGGGCGCGGCGGTCTATGCCTTCATCAGCGCGGTCGGCAGCCTGATTGCCGGTGGCCGTCCGATCGATTTCGGCCCGGCCGTCATCTTCACCATCGTCACGGTTATCGTGTCGCTGGCGATGTGGCTGTTCTGCCGCCGCGCCAACAGGGAACTAAAGTCCGGCTTCGTCGCGCTCGACTGCCAGGCCTGGGCGATGACGGCGGCGCTTACCTCCGCACTGCTGATCGCCTTCGTCATCGGCCATTCGATCGAGGGAACCGAGCTTGAATGGCTGAGCCCCTATATCGATCCGGGTGCCTTGGCCCTCATCTGCCTGATCATTGCGCCGGTGCCGCTCGCCAATGTTCGCCAGGCCGTGGCCGATATCCTGCTGGTGACGCCGGCGGAACTGAAGAACCATGTCGACAAGGTCGCGGAAGACATCGTCGAGCGTCACGGCTTTCTTTCCTACCGCGCCTATGTCGCCCGCGTCGGCCGTGGTCGCCAGATCGAGCTGTTCTTCATCGCACCGACGGACCTGCCGCCGCGGCATCTATCCGAATGGGACGCGATCCGCGACGAGATCGGCGATGCGATCGGCGGTGAGGGGCCGGACCGCTGGCTGACGATCGTCTTCACCAGCGACCCGGAATGGGCGGACTGACGGACAATTGCCGCCGCACGCAAACGACGGCGGCAATTTTATTCGTATTTTATTAAACATGTTTCGAATTGACACAGGCTCTGCCTCAATCCTTTCCATTCGCCGTGCGTTGATGGCGCATGGATGGAACAGGGATAGAGGCGATGAACACATTTCGGCAGAAGACGATCCTGATCGTGGAGGACGAGGCGCTGATCCGTTTCGCCATGGCCGACGCATTGGAGGATGCAGGCTACGCGGTTCTGGAAGCCGCAACGGTCCTCGAGGCGATCGGCAAGCTCGGCCAGCATGAAGAAATCGATATGCTGTTGACCGATGTCGACATGCCCGGCGGATTGAACGGCATCGATCTCGCCAGGATGGTGGCCGAATGCGCGCCGCGCATCCGTATCATCGTGTCGTCCGCTCGCAGCACCCGCGATCTTGCCGGCCTGCCGGATGTGGCGCACCGGCTGTCCAAACCATGCTCCGCGGCCAATCTTCTGACGACCGTCGGCAATGTCCTGAAAGGCATCGAGCGCAAGGACGGTGAACCGCTTCGCCGCCGCGCCTGAGATGCCGACCTCTATTGCTATCTGTGCCCGGCGGTGACCTGCCGGCTTGCGGTTGCGTAGCGGGTCCGGCTAGCCTGCACCTTCACTGCCAATGCGCCAAGCATGCGCCGCAAGAGGGTCTACCATGACGACAGCCGCTTTCCACCAGTCCTTCGATCTCGCATCCATCGAGCCGGAGGAGGGCGCGCCGGCGCCCGAGCGCGTCATCGCAGGCGAGCCGAAATTTCGCACCTGGAACGTCGAGGAGGCGGAAGGTGGCGTCTATGCCGGTGTCTGGGAAGCGACACCCGGCACGTGGCGGGTCGTCTATGACGAGTGGGAGTATTTCCACATTCTCGCCGGCCACTCCGTTTTGACGGAAGAGGGGAAAGACCCGATCCAACTGCGCGCCGGCGACCGGCTGATCGTCAGGCCCGGCTTTAAGGGAATATGGGAAGTCGTTGAAACGACTCGCAAAGACTACGTCATCCGGCTGTGATCCGCGCTTCATGCGGCCTGACCGAAGTCAAGCGTCGGCTAACGCAGCAGATAGGCGAGAAGCGGGGCGGTGAGCACGTTGACGAGGCCGACCAGCACCATGACGAGGCCGGCGACCGAACCTTCCTCGCTACCGATCTGGTTGGCTTTGGCCACGCCCGCGCCATGCGCGCCCATGCCGAACAAGGCGCCACGCGCCAGCGACGACTTGAGCGGCAGGAAGCGCAACAGGTTCTCTCCGATCACCGCGCCGAGCACTCCGGTGACGACGACGAACAGGGCGGTCAGGTCCGGCACGCCGCCGATACTTTGCGAGATTGCCATGGCAAAGGGCGAGCTGACCGAACGGGGCAGGAGGCTGAGGCGAAGCGCGCCGTCGATCGACAGAAGGCTGGCGAGCGCCCATGCGGTCAGGATCGCGGTGCCGCTGCCGACGACAATGCCGAAGATCAGCACCGGCCAGTAGCGTATGATCATCGCGCGCTGCTCGTAGATTGGAATGGCGAACGCCACCGTGACCGGTCCGAGCACAGCCATCAGCCAGCGGGTGGCACCGATATACTCACTGTAGCTCGTATGCAGCGAAAGCGCGATCACGGCCAGAAGCACCGGCGTCATGACCAGCGTCGACGTCCAAAGCGACGGCCAGCGTCTGTAGAGGCGTTTGGAGAGAAAATAGATCGCAATCGTCGCCGCTGACCAGAAGACGGTGACGAAAACCGTCTCAAGCGACGGCACGACGGTTCTCCAGCCGGACCATCATCCGGTAGCCGAAATCGACGGCGAGTGCCGTCATGCACATCACCATCAGGGTTCCTCCAAGGATGACGGCAAGCACCTTGAGGCCCGTCACCCCGAAAAACTCGCCATGGTCGAGAACAGCAAGCACGGCGGGGACGAAGAAGAGCAGCATGTCGGCGAGCAACACATAGGCGCCGCGACGCATGGCCTGCAGCCGGATCGTGCCGGTGGCCAGCAGACAGAGAAGGCCGAATAGCCCGAGGACGCTTCCGGGTATAGGCAGGCCGGTGCTGCGCGAGATCGCTTCGCCGGCGAGCCACAGCACGACGATCAGCCCCACCTGGGCGAGGCGGCTGCGATGCAGGCTCTTGTGCAGCAGAATGGAGGCCTTGCGCCTGGTCACGGATGGACCCCCTAAATTCAACGATCCTCCCTGAGGCGAACTATACGGTACTGTTTCGCGCAAGCAATTGATCTTGCTGCATGCGAGCCATGTGTTTTCGGCGGAACGCGGCAAATGGCAGGGATCGAGCGAAAAGGTCGCGGGCGCTCACCACTCGAGGTCCAGCCGCTCCAAACCATGGAAGTGATAGACATCCTTCACCGCAGGCGATGCGGCAAGCCGCAGCTCCGGTAGGCGCCGGAACAGGATCGGCAGGACGATGTTGAGTTCCAGCCGGGCAAGCGGCGCACCGATGCAGAAGTGGATACCGGCACCGAAGGAGAGGTTCGCTGCTTCCTTCCGCTCCGGCTTGAACACAAGTGGATCGGAGAATTTCGCCGGATCGAGATTGGCCGCCGCAAGAATGAGGCTAACCTTGTCGCCGCGCTTCAGGGCGACGCCGTCTATCTCGACGTCCTCCAGCGCCCAGCGCTGAAAAATGTGGACCGGCGCGCAGATGCGCAGTGTTTCTTCGACGGTCCGCTCGGTCGCCACCTCGTCAGAAAAGAGATCCGCGGGTGCAAGTCCGCTTTCGAGGATCACCCGAACCGAATTGCCGATCTGGTGCACGGTCGCCTCGTGTCCGGCATTGAGCAGCACGATCGTTGTGGACACCAGCTCGTCGTCGGTCAGGTGCTGGCCCTTGTGTTCCGTATGGATCATGTGGCTGAGCAGGTCGTCGCGTGGTTCCGCGCGGCGCTCGTCGATCAGTGTCTTCACATAGTCGGCGAATTCCCTGGCCGCCTTGTCGGCCGCATGCTCGTCCTCGCGCGTCCGCTTGAACATGTACATGCCGACATAGGCATGGCTCCATTTCAGAAGCTTCGGTCCCATTTCGTCGGGAATGCCGATCATGCGGGCGATCATCGTAACCGGAATGATGTCGGCGAAGGCGGAGAGAAGTTCCGTCTTCCCGTCCAGTTCGAAACCGTCGATAAGCCCTTCCGCAAGCTCGGTGATTTCAGGCCGCAGCCGCTCGATATGGCGCGATACGAAGGCGCGGTTGACCAGCGTTCGAAGCCGCGTGTGTTCCGGCGGCTCGATTTCGAGCAGGGAATGGCGTTCCGCGAGGTCGAAATTGGCCAGATGCGCCTCCGGCTCCGGCAGGCCCAGTTCCTCACGGCTTGCGACATGCAGGATCTGCCGGCCGAAGCGCCGGTCGCGCAAAAGCGCGTTGACGTGATCGTACCCGGTAAAGAACCACTGTTTCTGCTCCTCCCAGAAGAACGTCGGACAGTGCAGGTGGAGCACTGCATAGACACGGTTCGGATCGCTGTAGAAAGCCGGGTTGCGACCATCAAGGGAGACGCGGCGGTTGGCCTTGTCGATGCGGAGGAAATCGGGAAGCGTTGTCATATCCGATGCGTAGCGCAACCGGGAAGCACTTCGCAATCGTGTTTGCGCCTTCGCCTCACTCGCCGATTGCAATACCCTCGCGTCGCGGATCGGCACTGCCGACCAGGCCGCTCCCGGTGATCTCGATCGCGTGCAGGCCGGAATTCATTTCGCCCGCCTTCACCTCATAGCCGAGCGCCTTGAGCGGTTCGGAAAAACGCTCGGCGCTCGTTCCTGCCTCTATGTCATAAATGCCGAAGCGGTTGATCAGATGCGGCTGGGCGACGATCTGCTCCACCGGCATGCCCCAGTCGATATAGGCGATCAGTGCCTGCGCCACATAGCCGATGATCTGGCTGCCGCCGGGGGAGCCGATCGCAAGCAGCGGCTTGCCGTCCTTCATCACGATCGTCGGCGCCATCGAGGAGCGCGGCCGCTTGCCGGGTTCCACCCGGTTTGCCACCGGCACGCCATTGTCATGGGTCTTGAAGGAGAAGTCGGTCAGTTCGTTGTTGAGCAGAAAGCCGTTGGTCATCAGCCGCGAGCCGAAACCGTTCTCGATCGTCGTCGTCATCGAGACGACGTTGCCCTGAGCATCGACGATGACGAAATGGCTGGTCGACGGAAGTTCGATGGCGGCATCGCGGCCGAACAGCAGCGCGTGGTCCCATTCCGGCTCGCCCGCTTTCACCGCATCCCTGGAAAGCGCCTTGCCGCCGTCGAGAAGCTTTGCGCGCTCGCCGAGATAGGCCTTGTCGAGAATGCCCTTGATCGGCAGCGGCAGGAAATCCTTGTCGGCGACATACCGTTCACGGTCGGCGAATGCGAGCCGCTGGGCATCGCCGATGACCCGCCAGCTCTCGACATTGTCGGGACCGAAGCCCTTGAGGTCGAAGTTTTCAGCAATGCCGAGGATCTGGCTCACGGCGATAGCGCCGGAAGAGGGGGGACCCATGCCGCAGACATCGAGCGCCCGGTAGGTGAAGCAGACCGGATCGCGCTGCTTGATATGATAGGTCGCAAGGTCGGTCGGCGAAAGGACACCGGGATTGCCGCGTGCGCCGCGCACCGTTTTCACGATATCGTCGGCGATCGGTCCGCGATAGAAGGCGTCGGCGCCGCCGCTTGCAATGGTTTCCAGCGTTTCCGCGTAAGCCGGATTTTTCAGGATATGGCCTGCGGCGAGCGGTGCGCCGGCCGCGTCGAAGAAATAGTTGCGGGTTCCCTCGTAGGTTTTCAGCTTGTCGCCTTCGGTAGCGATCAGCGATGCCAGCCTGGGCGAGACGGCAAAGCCATCACGGGCCAGCCCCATCGCGGGCTTTAGCAGCGACGGCCAGCTTTCCTTGCCGTAGCGCTTGTGCACATCCTCCATCAGCCGCACCGTGCCGGGCGTGCCGACGGAGCGTCCGCCGACCACGGCATCCATGAATTTCAGTGGCTGGCCCTGATCGTCGAGAAACAGCTTGGGCGTTGCCTCCATCGGCGCGGTTTCGCGTCCGTCGAATGTGGTGAGGCGGCCGGAGGACGTGTCGTAATAGACGAGGAAGGCGCCGCCACCCAGCCCGGAGCTCTGTGGCTCGACCAGACCGAGAACCGCCTGCACCGCCACCATCGCATCGATCGCGCTGCCGCCGCGGGCCAAAACGTCCCGGCCGGCCTGAGCGGCGAGCGGATTGGCGGCGGCGACCATGTAGTCCTTGGCTTCGACGCGCTTGGCGCTGGTGGTGCCGGTCGCCCGTTCCGGTGCGACCGTATCGGAGGCCTGCTGTGCCGTGGCTGTTGAGAAAGAGAGGAGGCCGAGAACGATGGCTCCGTAGATGGGCTTGGTCATGTGGCGTTCCTCCTCGTTCCGGTTGTCGGAAGATTTGGGAGAGGAATGCCTGCAAGGCAAGTGCGGATCTTTCGCCAACGGCTGAAAAGCGCGTTACTTGCCGATCGCCACGATCCGCTTCAGCGCCGCCACCTGCTGCGTCATGCTGGCCTGGAGCACCGGTTCGCTGGCGTCCGCATGATCGACGGCAGGCACGATGGACACATCGTTTTCGCTGCCGATCGCGGTGCGGTCGCGTCCGGTCGTCTTGGCGACATAAAGCGCCCGGTCGGCGGTGCTGAGCAGGGTATCGAGGTCTGCCGAGCTTGTGTCGGCAAGCGCGATGCCGATGCTGACCGTGACCGCAATACGATGCTCGGCAACGATGATCGGTTGGCGCTTCAGCGTCGTCCTGATCGCTTCGGCGACGCTTGCCGCCTCGATCATGTTGGCGACATGCATGATCGAGGCGAATTCCTCACCGCCCATCCGGCCGAACGAGCCGCGTCCGCGCTGGGCGGCGACGCCGATCCTGGCAAAGGCGACGAGAACCTCGTCACCCGCCTGATGGCCGTAGATGTCGTTGATCTGCTTGAAGCCGTCGAGGTCGAGATGGATGATCGCCAAAAGCCCGCTGTCATTGGCGTGGTTGCGCTTCAGCTTGTGGAATTCGTCGATCAGTCCGCGGCGATTCAGCACGTCGGTCAACGGGTCGGTGACGGCCAGCAGCCTCAACCGGCTTTCGGAGCGCTCGGTAATCAGCCGCGCACCGCTCATGATGGCGGCGACGAAGCAGAGCGCTGCGACGAGCAGCAGCCACATGGACGTTACATTGCTGCCGGAACTGAAGGATTGCGGCCCGTTGATCAGCGCCGATGTCGCAACCAGCACGCCCGACAGGATCTGCACGCTGACCGCTGCGGCGAAAAGACGGCGCGTCTGCGACTTGCCGTTCTCGCCCCACAGCGTCGCACCGATCAGGATCAGGTAGCCGACAGATGCGGCGCCGTGGAACAGCGCGACACGATAGGCGAATGTCTCGCGAACGGGATTGAGGAACATGCCGGCGACAAAGATCAGCGCGGGGATGGCGATGAAGGGCTCGACCTTGCGGTTGTCGAACTGCATCATCCCGGCGATCCAGAAGCCGATGCCGCTGAGCGCCATGACATTGGCGATTTCGATCGAAATGAAATCGGGAATGCTGCCGCGATAGGCGACCAGCGCGACGCCGAGGCCGTGCAGGATGAAGCCGGCACCCCAGCTGAGATAGAATGCGCGGCGCTCGTAGAACCAGCGGGACCACAACAGGACGCCGAGCGTGCTGGCTTCCACAGCCCAGATCAGAAAACCGGTTATAATATCCAACGCAATACTCCCCGCCATATTCGGCATACGTGCCATATAAAGGGCAAAGTTTAAGACGTCGTATTCATGTGAACGCGCTGTTTAGTCATTGTGTTTGCCTTTCGCACGGCATTCGCGATGTCGATTTACTTGCGCTTTACCCTATCTGCGAAAATGGCTGGGGCTATGCTGCCGGTGCGATTGAGATCGGCGCCCTTATTGGCGAAAGCGCGGATGCGGTCAGCCATGCATCCCGATCGAGTTAAGGATATCGGGCTCTCCGTCTTGAAGTACCGGGCATTGACACTCTATGTAGGGGTGGACCCATTCCAATGATTCCGGGGCGCGAGCTGCCTTCGGCAAGGCATTTGACAAAGGACGGACATGAAAAATCCAGTTGATACCGCAATGGCCCTGGTGCCGATGGTCGTCGAACAGACCAACCGCGGTGAACGCTCCTACGATATCTATTCGCGTCTCTTGAAAGAACGCATCATCTTTCTGACGGGTCCGGTCGAAGACCACATGGCGTCGCTCGTCTGCGCCCAGCTTCTGTTCCTCGAAGCGGAAAACCCGAAGAAGGAAATCGCCCTCTACATCAATTCGCCGGGTGGCGTCGTCACCGCCGGCATGGCGATCTATGACACGATGCAGTTCATCAAGCCGGCCGTCTCGACGCTCTGCGTCGGTCAGGCTGCATCGATGGGTTCCCTGCTGTTGTGCGCCGGCGAAAAGGGCATGCGGTTCGCAACGCCGAACGCCCGTATCATGGTTCACCAGCCGTCCGGCGGCTTCCAGGGCCAGGCATCCGACATCGAACGTCACGCCCGCGACATTCTCAAGATGAAGCGCCGCCTGAACGAGGTCTATGTCAAGCACACTGGCCGCACGCTGGAAGAAGTCGAAAAGACGCTCGATCGCGACCACTTCATGACCTCCGACGAGGCTCAGGAATGGGGCGTCATCGACAAGATCCTCACCTCGCGTGAGGAGCTCGAAGGCGGTTCGGCGGCTTAAGGCGGCAAAAGGCTTCTGGTGACTGTCACCCCTATGTGAGGAAAAAGGGGTTTCAAGTCGCCGCGAAAGCGCTATTAGTAACTATTAATGCTGTGTTGAACTTTTATGACATAGCATTCGCCTCTGAGGGTTTCGTTGCAGCCGGATCAATATCTGGTCCGGTAGAGTACCCTAGAGGCAGGGCAGGCACGTGAAGCCCGTCGGTGTCACGTGCCGGCGGCGGTTGAGTGGACTGCGCCCGTATCTCACGTGAGCGCAGAGTGCTGGAAGGAAAGTGATATGAGCAAAGTCAGCAGCGGCAACGGCGGCGACTCCAAGAATACCCTGTACTGCTCCTTCTGCGGAAAGAGCCAGCACGAGGTCCGCAAATTGATTGCCGGGCCGACCGTATTCATCTGCGATGAATGCGTCGAACTGTGCATGGACATCATCCGCGAAGAGAACAAGACCTCTATGGTCAAGTCCCGCGACGGCGTTCCCACGCCCCAGGACATCATCAAGGTTCTCGACGAATACGTCATCGGCCAGAAGCAGGCCAAGCGCATTCTGTCGGTGGCTGTTCACAACCATTACAAGCGTCTCGCGCACGCGTCCAAGGGCGGTGATGTCGAGCTTGCCAAGTCGAACATCATGCTCGTCGGCCCGACCGGTTGCGGCAAGACCTATCTTGCCCAGACGCTCGCCCGCATCATCGACGTGCCGTTCACCATGGCAGACGCCACGACGCTGACCGAAGCCGGTTACGTCGGCGAGGACGTCGAGAACATCATCCTCAAGCTCCTGCAGTCGGCCGACTACAACGTTGAGCGCGCCCAGCGCGGCATCGTCTATATCGACGAAGTCGACAAGATCTCGCGCAAGTCCGACAACCCGTCGATCACCCGTGACGTATCGGGCGAAGGCGTGCAGCAGGCGCTGTTGAAGATCATGGAAGGCACGGTTGCCTCGGTTCCGCCGCAGGGCGGCCGCAAGCATCCGCAGCAGGAATTCCTGCAGGTCGACACGACGAACATCCTGTTCATCTGCGGCGGCGCTTTTGCCGGCCTCGACAAGATCATTTCGGCCCGTGGCGAAAAGACCTCGATCGGCTTCGGTGCCAGCGTCTCGTCTCCGGACGATCGCCGCGTCGGCGAAGTGCTGCGCGAACTGGAGCCGGAAGACCTGGTCAAGTTCGGCCTGATCCCGGAATTTATCGGTCGTCTGCCGGTATTGGCAACGCTCGAGGATCTCGATGAGGACGCCCTGATCCAGATCCTGTCGGAGCCGAAGAACGCACTGATCAAGCAGTATCAGCGCCTGTTCGAGATGGAAGATGTGGAACTGACCTTCCACGAGGACGCTCTTCGCGAAATCGCCCGCAAGGCGATCGTGCGCAAGACCGGCGCCCGCGGCCTCCGCTCGATCATGGAAAAGATCCTGCTCGACACGATGTTCGAACTTCCGGAGATGGAAGGCGTACGCGAAGTCGTCATCTCGGACGACGTCGTGAAGGGCAATGCCCGCCCGCTCTACATCTATGCGGATCGCCAGGAAGAGAAGGCGAATGTTTCGGCCTGAACGAGACGGTATCGCGATCACACTGCAGTGAATTGGAAAAGGCCCCACATTGGGGCCTTTTTTCGTTGGTAACTGTGGTTCAACCCGCTGTTTGCGCGAATTTTCCGCGACAGGCGGTTGCGCGATATTCCGCTTGCTTTAGACACGAACCACAAAGATCATTGCAGAATTGGCTGCTTCGCATGGGGCCTGTCTTCATCTTTGAAGGTGGGCAATTGTACTCGGCTCCGGGTGGTGTGTTGTGTTTGCGTGAGCGCTTTGTAACATCCCTGTTACACGGCTGTGGGCGGGGGCTCCTGCAAGGCTTGAAAACGGCGCAGGAAAACTCCACTTTGAGCGGGAGTGAAGTGCCTGGGTATTTGCTCAGGCCATCCCGGAAACGGGACGATGGAAAGGAAATACGATGACAGATACAAAGTCTGCTGCACAAGGCGCCGAGACCTATCCGGTCCTGCCGCTGCGCGACATTGTGGTCTTCCCGCACATGATCGTTCCCTTGTTTGTCGGACGTGAGAAATCCATCCGTGCGCTTGAGGAAGTCATGGGTTCCGACAAGCAGATCATGCTCGTCACCCAGATCAATGCCAGCGATGACGATCCGGAGCCGGAAGCGATCTACAAGGTCGGCACCGTCGCCAACGTGCTTCAGCTTCTGAAGCTGCCCGACGGCACCGTCAAGGTGCTCGTCGAAGGCCGCGCGCGCGCCAAGATCGACACCTACACGGACCGCGAAGAATTCTACGAAGCGAGCGCCAATGTGCTCGACGAGCCGGAGGAAGACGCCGTCGAAGTCGAGGCCCTGTCTCGCTCGGTCGTCTCGGAATTCGAAAACTACGTCAAGCTGAACAAGAAGATCTCGCCGGAAGTCGTCGGCGCCGCCAGCCAGATCGAGGATTACTCGAAGCTGGCTGACACGGTTGCCTCGCATCTGTCGATCAAGATCACCGAAAAGCAGGAAATGCTGGAAACGGTTTCCGTCAAGCTGCGCCTCGAAAAGGCGCTTGGCTTCATGGAAGGCGAAATCTCGGTCCTGCAGGTGGAAAAGCGCATCCGCTCGCGTGTAAAGCGCCAGATGGAGAAGACCCAGCGCGAGTACTACCTCAACGAACAGATGAAGGCGATCCAGAAGGAGCTCGGCGACGGCGAGGAAGGCCGCGACGAGATGGCCGAACTGGAGGAGCGCATCTCCAAGACCAAGCTTTCCAAGGAAGCCAAGGAAAAGGCCGACGCGGAACTGAAGAAGCTGCGCCAGATGAGCCCGATGTCGGCGGAAGCCACCGTCGTGCGCAACTACCTCGACTGGTTGCTGGGTATTCCGTGGTCCAAGAAGTCGAAGATCAAGACCGACCTCAACAACGCCGAAAAGATCCTCGAACTGGATCACTTCGGCCTCGACAAGGTCAAGGAACGGATCGTCGAATATCTGGCCGTTCAGGCGCGTGCCACCAAGATCAAGGGTCCGATCCTGTGCCTCGTCGGCCCTCCGGGCGTCGGCAAGACCTCGCTCGCCCAGTCGATCGCCAAGGCGACAGGCCGCGAATACGTGCGCATGGCTCTGGGTGGCGTTCGTGACGAAGCCGAGATCCGCGGTCACCGCCGTACCTATATCGGCTCGATGCCCGGCAAGATCATCCAGTCGATGAAGAAGGCCAAGAAGTCCAACCCGCTCTTCCTGCTCGACGAGATCGACAAGATGGGCTCGGATTTCCGTGGCGATCCGTCTTCGGCCCTGCTCGAAGTGCTCGATCCGGCGCAGAACTCGACCTTCATGGACCACTACCTGGAAGTCGAATACGACCTGTCCGACGTGATGTTCATCACCACGGCGAACACGCTCAACATTCCGGGTCCGCTGATGGACCGCATGGAGATCATCCGCATCGCCGGTTACACGGAAGATGAGAAGCGCGAGATCGCCAAGCGTCACCTTCTGCCGAAGGCGATCAAGGAACACGCCCTGCAGCCGAACGAATTCTCGGTTTCGGACGACGCCCTGATGGCCATCAGCCAGCAGTACACCCGTGAAGCCGGCGTTCGTTCCTTCGAGCGTGAGCTGATGAAGCTCGCCCGCAAGGCCGTGACCGAGATCATCAAGGGCAAGACGAAGTCGGTTGCCGTTTCGGCCGCCAACATCTCGGATTACCTCGGTGTTCCGCGTTACCGCCATGGTGAAGCCGAGGGTGAGGATCAGGTCGGTGTCGTCACGGGTCTCGCCTGGACGGAAGTCGGCGGCGAGCTGCTGACCATCGAAGGCGTCATGATGCCGGGCAAGGGTCGCATGACCGTGACCGGCAACCTGAAGGACGTGATGAAGGAATCGATCTCGGCGGCGGCATCCTATGTCCGTTCGCGCGCCGTCGATTTCGGCATCGAGCCGCCGCGTTTCGACAAGTCGGACATCCACGTCCACGTGCCGGAAGGTGCGACCCCGAAGGACGGCCCGTCTGCCGGTGTCGCCATGGCAACCGCGATCGTCTCGATCATGACCGGCATCCCGGTTTCCAAGGATGTCGCGATGACCGGTGAGATCACGCTGCGTGGTCGCGTCCTGCCGATCGGCGGTCTGAAAGAAAAGCTGCTTGCAGCGCTTCGCGGAGGCATCAAGAAGGTGCTGATACCGGAGGAAAACGCCAAGGATCTGGCGGAAATTCCGGACAACGTGAAGAACAACATGGAGATCATCCCCGTGTCCCGCATGGGCGAGGTGATCAAGCATGCGCTGGTGCGTCGTCCCGAGCCGATCGAATGGGACGGCACGGTGGAGACGCCGGTCATCGCAACCGTCGAAGGTTCCGAAGATGGTGCAACGACCATCGCCCATTGAGCAGACGCTCATGTAAAGCGAGTTTGAATTGTGGAGAAAGCCGGCGAAAGCCGGCTTTTTTTGTGAAAAATGCACGAAAGCCCTTGTTTTTCAGGCGATCTAAGAGCTTTTGGGTTGCCAAGCACCGACGCAAAACTATTGTCGGCGCCGACTAATCGAGTCGTTCCAAAACCGTAGAAAGGGATGGAAACATGAACAAGAACGAGCTGGTATCCGCAGTTGCCGAAAAAGCTGGCCTCTCCAAGGCTGACGCAGCATCCGCAGTGGACGCAGTATTTGAAACCGTCCAGGGCGAACTGAAGAACGGCGGCGACATTCGTCTCGCTGGCTTCGGCAGCTTCTCCGTATCGCGTCGCGAAGCCTCCAAGGGCCGTAACCCGTCGACCGGCGCAGAAGTCGATATCCCGGCTCGCAACGTTCCGAAGTTCTCGGCCGGCAAGGGCCTGAAGGACGCCGTGAACGGCAAGTAAGAGCTTTATCTGGCGGCTGGTCCGTCATGATATGGAAGGCCCGGCGCAAGCCGGGCCTTTTTTGTTTCCTGTTTGCCCCAGGCAACCGCATCCCTCCACAGCCTCCTGTCATCGGCCTGTCACGTAACCGGCTCAAAAGCGGCTGTCTCTTGTCATCCTTGGAGGGGTTCCCATGACATTCTCTTTCCGCGCCGCCCTGACGGCAGCGCTCCTCGCCTCGGTTGCCGTTCCGGCAAGTGCCGAGCAGGTATTCAACCGTATCGCGTCCTTCCCGGTCGCCTCGAACCTGCCGAAGGGCGAGGACAAGGCGACATCGTCGGAAATCATCACCGCGACGGCCGATGGCAACACGCTGATCTATTCCGACGCACCGGGCGGCACGATCGGTTTCATCGACATCACCGACGCCAAGGCGCCGAAGGCCGGCGGCTCGATCGCCATCGACGGCGAGCCGAACTCGGTTGCCGCCGCAGGCCCGAAGGTTCTCATCACCATCGACAAGACCGAAGACCTGACCAAGCCGGCGGGCCAGCTCGGCGTCATCGACATCGCCTCGAAGAAGCTTGAAAGCACCTGCGATCTCGGCGGCCAGCCGGACTCGGTTGTCGTTGCCCCGGACGGCACTTTTGCCGCCATCGCCATCGAAAACCAGCGTGACGAAGACCTGAACGACGGCGCCCTGCCGCAGCTTCCGGCCGGCGAACTGCTGATCGTCACACTGAACAATGGCGTTCCCGCCTGCGACAGCATCCGCCATGTCGACGTCACCGGTCTGGCGACCGTCGCGCCGGAAGATCCGGAGCCGGAATTCGTCAACATCAACGCCAACGGCGAGATTGCCCTGACGCTGCAGGAAAACAACCACGTCATCATCATCGATAGCAAGACCGCCAAGGTCACCGGCCACTTCACCGCCGGCACGGTCGATCTCGACGGCGTCGATGCCAAGACCGACGGTTCGCTGAATTTCTCCGGCAAGCTGACCGCCGTCCCGCGCGAGCCGGACGCCGTAAAGTGGCTGGGTACCGACCGTCTCGTCATCGCCAACGAAGGCGACTACAAGGGCGGTTCGCGCGGCTTCACCATCTTCGACCGCTCCGGCAAGGTTCTTTTCGACGCCGGCATGACGCTCGAACACGAAATCGCCCGCCACGGTCACTTCCCGGAAAAGCGCGCGAAGAACAAGGGCATCGAGCCGGAAGGCATGGAAGCAGCCGTCTTCAACGGCCAGCAGTATTTCTTCGTGCTCTCCGAGCGCGGCTCTATGGTTGCCGTCTACAAGGATACCGGCGCCGAGCCTGAACTCGTGCAGCTTCTGCCGTCGGGCATCTCGCCCGAAGGTGCCGTCGCCATTCCTGGCCGCAACCTGCTTGCCACCGCCAATGAAGCCGATCTCGGCGAAGATGGCGGCGCCCGCTCGCATGTGATGCTCTATGAGCTGGCGGAAGGCGAAAAGGCCTATCCGACTCTCGTCTCCAAGGATGTGGACGGCAAGGTCGTCGGCTGGGGCGCGCTTTCGGGCCTCGTCGGCGATGCTGAAAAGGATGGCATGTTCTACGCCGTCTCCGACTCCGTCTACGCCATGCAGCCGTCGATCTTCACCATCGACGCCACCAGGAAGCCGGCCGAAATCACCAACGTCCTGCGTATCACCCGCAACGGCCAGCCGGCTCAGAAGCTCGACATCGAGGGTATCGCACTCGACGGCAAGGGCGGCTTCTGGCTCGCTTCGGAAGGTGACAGCTCCAAGCTCGTCGGCCACGGCATCTATAACGTCAACGCCAAGGGCGAGATCAAGACCGAGATCGGCCTTCCGGCAGAACTTCTGGCCGGCGAAACCCGCTTCGGTCTTGAAGGCATCACCACCACCGGCGAGGGCGACGACCTGACGCTGTGGATGGCCGTCCAGCGCGAATGGAAGGACGATCCGAAGGGCCAGACGAAGCTTCTCTCCTACAAGCCGAAGTCGAAGGAATGGGCAGCCGTCCGTTACCCGCTCGAAAAGGCTGAAAAGGGCTGGGTCGGACTGTCGGAAATCACCGCAAGCGGCGAATACCTCTACATCGTCGAGCGCGACAACCTGATCGGCGACGCCGCCAAGCTGAAGAAGCTCTACCGCGTCTCGCTCAACGATCTGAAGCCGGCAAAGCTCGGCGGCGAACTTCCGGTCGTCACCAAGGAAGAAGTCCACGACTTCCTTCCTGACCTGAAGAGCGCCACCAACGGCTATGTCGTCGACAAGCTGGAAGGTTTCGCCTTCGACAAGTCCGGCAAGGCCTTCATGGTCACCGACAATGACGGTGTTGATGACTCGTCCGGCGAAACCCTGTTCCTGCCGGTCACGCTCAACCTCAGCAACTGATCCGTTTGAAATAAAGAGGAAAAGGCCGGGTGTTTCGATGCCCGGCCTTTTCTATTTGGAAAGCGTACCTTAAGTCTGGCGTTCCTGATGTGTTCCATACGGGCGACTCGATGACCTCATTCCGCTTCATCCATGCCGCAGACCTGCATCTCGGCAGTCCTTTTCAGGGGCTGGCGCTGAAGGATGCCGATCTTGCCGAGCTTTTCGTTGAGGCGAGCCGCAGGGCGTTCACGACGCTTGTCGATGAAGCTGTCGAGCGCAAGGTCGATTTCTTCATCGTCGCAGGCGACGTCTATGACGGTGACTGGAAGGACAACAAGATCGGTCTGTTCTTCAACCGTGAGGTGGCGCGGCTGGAACGCGCCGGCATTCCCGTCTTCCTGCTCAAGGGCAATCACGACGCCGAAAGCGTCATCACCAAGACGATCACGCTGCCGAAGAATGTCAGCGAATTCCCGACGACCAAGCCCGGAACCTTCAAGCTCGATCATCTGAAAGTGGCGCTGCACGGCCAGGGGTTTGCCGAGCGTGCGGCGAACGAAAATCTCGCACTGACCTATCCAAGGCCGGAAATCGGCTGGTTCAATATCGGCGTGTTGCACACCTCGCTCACCGGCCGCGAGCCGCATGCGCCCTATGCGCCGTGCTCGGTCGAGGACCTGCGCTCGCGTGGCTATGACTACTGGGCGCTCGGCCATGTCCACGATTTCGAAATCGTCGCACGCGATCCGCTCATCGTCTTCCCCGGCAATCTGCAGGGACGTTCGATCCGCGAGCAGGGGGCAAAGGGCGCCGTCCTCGTCACCGTCGAGGATGGCCACATAACCCATGAGCGACTGATCACCGACAGCGCCCGCTTTGCCGAACTTGCAGTCTCTGTCGAAGAGGAAGACACGATTGCCAGCGTGCTTCGCCGCATCGAGGCCGCCGTCGAGACGCTGATCGAACCGATGGAGGGCAGGCCCTTGGCACTGCGAATCCGTCTTTCCGGCAAAAGCGGGGTGCGCAACGCGCTGATCGCAAGGCCTGCCGATTTCCGCGATGAGGTGCAGGCCGCGTGCCACCGAGCCCATGCCGATATCTGGCTGGAAAAGCTCGACCTGCGCGTCACGCTGCCGGACGACGCTGTGCAATCGGCCGATGGCGGCGGGCTCGGGCTGGCGGGGATCGTCGCCATGGATGCCTTTTCTCCAGAACTGCTGGCGGAAGCCGAAGCCCGGCTTGCCGAGATCACCGCACGCCTGCCGGGTGGCATCGGCGCCGAGGACCTGCCTCTCGGCAGCGATATCGACACGCTGCTTGCGGAAGCGCGCGACCTCTTGATGACACGCGCAGTGGAGGCCGGCTGACCATGCGTTTCGATCGTCTCGATATCCTGCGCTATGGCGCACTGACCGATCGCAGTCTGAAGTTCCGAAAGGGCGCCAGGCTGCATGTCGTCTATGGGCCGAACGAGGCGGGAAAATCCTCTGCCCTTTCGGCAATCTCCGATCTGCTCTTCGGCTTTCCCGAGCGGACGGACTACGGCTTTCTACATGATGGAAATGCCTTGCGCGTCGGCGCGGTGCTTTCCGCGAACGACGGTGCGCAATTGGCGTTTCGCCGGCGCAAGGGGCGCAAGAACACGCTGCTGTCTGCAACGGATGCGGAAGAGGCGCTCGCGGATGACGCACTGACCCCGTTCCTCGGCACACTGTCCCGCGATGTTTTCGAACGTGCCTTCGGCCTCAATTCCGGCCTTCTGCGTGCCGGCGGCGATACGATGCTGAAGTCGGGCGGCGAGATCGGCAGTCTCTTGTTTTCGGCCGCCTCCGGTCTGACTGGTTTGACCGGCCTTCGCCGCACGCTGGAAGACGAGGCCGACCGCATCTATGGCCCGCGCAAGGCCAAGGACCGGCTGTTCTATCAGGCGCTCGAAGCCCATGACGATGCCCGCAGGTCGGAGCGTGACAGCGAGCTGAAATCCGGCGACTGGAAGGCGCTGTTGAAGGAACGTGCGTCGATCGACGCCGACATGCAGGAAGCACTCTCCACCCGTGAGGACACCAAGCGGCAGCTCGAACGGTTGAACCGGCACATGGCGCTGGAGCCGCTCCTGCGTGAATTGGACCGGGAACACGCGCTTCTGGCGCAGTTCAGTGATTTGCCGGCGCTGCCGGAAGGGTTCGACACCAGACTGTCCGACCAGCTTGAGGCGGATGGCCAGAACGCCGAAGCCCATCGCCGTTCCGAAGCCGAGATCGCAGGTTTGCGCGAGGATATTGCCGCAATCGAGGTCGACGAGGCCCTGCTTGCTGCAGCGCCGGACATTCTCTCCGCCCATGCCCGCAGCGGCGTCTATCTCAAGGCGCAGGAAGATATCGTTCGCGTGCGGGGCGAAGTGGACGAATTCGATCAGCGCCTTGCCCAAGCCGCGCGCCGTCTCGGATTGGCAACAGTGGCGGATCTGGAAAAGGCCCAGCCGAGCGATGCGGATCTCGCCGGCTTGCGGCAGATCCTGGACACGGGCACGGAACTTGACCGCGAGATCGCGCAATTGTCGAAACGTATCGACGAGGAAAGCGACCGGCTGCGGGCGCTGGATGCCGAGCTGCCGGCCTCGCGCATCGTCGATCCGAGGTCTTGGCTCGAGCAGCTTGCTGCCTTGAAGCCGGAGATCGACGAACTCACAAATCTGGAAACGGCAACGGTTCGTCTCGCACGAGCGAGGGGAGAGCTGGGTGCGGCGGCAGCCCGTCTGAACCCGCCGGTTGCCGATATTGCCCAACTGTCTGCCTTCTCGTTGCCGACCATCGATATGCTCGCGGACCATCGTCGCCAGATCGAGGCCGCGCGCCAGGATGCTGCGCAGGCATCCCATAAACTGGCCGAATTGCGCCGGGAGATGGCAGAGATTTCCGAGCAGTTGTCGCTGCTGGAAAGCACGGGGCAGGTCGTATCGAGGGGTATGATCGAGACGGCTCGCACCGCCCGCGACGAATTGCTCGCAACACTTGCGACGTCGCCGGTCGGTGACGTGCTTGCCCACGCCACATCGGCAGTCGATCACGCCGACAGGCTCGCCGATGCCGCCTTGGCCGATGCCGAGCGCGTCTCCCGCCACGCCCAGATGACGCTCCGCCAGCGCAAGCTTGCCGATACGATGGCGGATGCGGAACGTGCCGTGCGCGAGGCCGATATAGCCGCCTCCGACGCGGTGACGGAATTCGAGGACCTGTTCCACGCGGTTCCCGTGAAGCCGGGCAGCCCGGAGCGCATGATCGAATGGCGCCGTGAGATTGATGGGCTTTCCGCCCTGTCGAACGCCGTAAAGGTTGCCGAGGACGAGTTCGAGGTGCTGCGGCTGAAGGAGGAAAAGCTGACGCCGGCGCTGGCGTCGCTTGCCGATGCCATCGGCGCGGGCGCTGGAAAATTGCCGACACGCAGCCTTGCGCGCGAAATCGGCCGCAGGCTTGAAGAGCTGTCGCGTCAATGGAGCGATGGGCGTTCGAACGAGAAAATGCGCGAAGCGGCAGGTGATGCGCTGGAGCGGCTTGAGGAACGCCGCACCGAGCTTTCGCGTCAGGCCGAGCGCTGGCGTTCGGATTTTGCCGCTGCATCCGCCAATGCCGGACTTGCCGAAGTCGCGACCGTGGCGATGGCTTCGGCCGCACTGGATGTTTGGCGCACGCTTCCCGACACGCTGTTGGAGCGGGAAAACCGCGCCAGACGCGTGCGTGGCATGGTGCGTGATATCGAGACGTTCGAAGATGAGGTGGGCAGGCTCTGCAAGGCCGTCGCCGCCGATCTCGTTTCTGTCGCCGCCGCCGTGGCGGGGGCCGAGCTGAATGACCGGCTGACAAATGCACGCTCGGCACTCGATCGCCGGTCCGCGCTCGCGACGGGCTTGGCACGCGCCGAGCAGAAGCATGACGGGCTTGTCGGCCGCGCTGCATCGCTGGAGGAAAATCGCCTCGCGCTGGCGGTGACCGCCGGCCTGCCGCCGGAGGAACTGCCAGCTTTTCTCGGGCGGCTGCATGAGCGCCGCCGCGTGGCGATGCGCGAACAGGAGGCGAGGGCGCGTTTCGAGCAGCAGGCCGACGGCGCCAATGAGGCCGACATCCGCGAGGCGCTGATCGGATTGGATCGTATTGCCGCAGGCATCGAGATCGAACGTCTGGATGCCGAGGACGCACGGCAGGTGAACCGGCTCGCTGACCTGCGCGCCGCCGAGACCGACAACGAGCGCCGACGCCGGGATCTTGAAAAGGGCATCGGCGCTGAGCGCGCGGTCTTCCAGAAACGTGCCGCCGAGGAAGAGGCGCGCGAGCTGGCACGCCGCTGGGTCGTGCTGAAACTGGCGGGCGCATTGCTGGGGCATTCGATGGAGGCTTATCGCGAACAGCAGGCCGACCCGGTGATGCAGCGGGCAAGCGAGGTGTTCAGCGAGTTGACCAGCGGTCGATTCGCGCGCTTGCTTCAGGTCTATGACGAAAGCGACGAGCTGCGCCTTGCCGTCGAGCGCAGTGGCGGCGGGCAGCTTCCCTTAAGCGGCCTGAGCGAAGGCACCGGCGACCAGCTGTATCTTGCGCTGCGGCTGGCGTTTCTCGAAGACTATTGCCGTCGCAACGAACCGGCACCGCTTATCCTCGACGACATCTTCCAGACCTTCGACGACGAACGCACCGCGGCCGGCCTGAGGACGCTTGGTGATGCCGGAGAAAAATTCCAGACGATCCTCTTCACCCACCAGTTGAGCCTGGTCGAAACGGCCGAGCGGGAACTCGGCGACGGCGTCGACCTAATTCGGCTGGAGCGGGTTTGACGGCTGGCTTGGTATGCTTGGGCGAAGCGGCTGGCACGACAGGTGCGTTTGGACGGTCGTCGAATGCATTCGCGCGCCGTCGCTGCGCTCCAGCGCCGGAGTGCAGTCGCCACTGGCGAGACGCGGCGTGATGATGAGGTTGAAGCGACGCGCATCATCCCGTTCGCGGTCGAAGCTGACGCGGTAGTTTTCAAGGATCGAGGAAAAATCCTGCCGTGCCTTCAATCGCTCGTCGAGATAGGCGCGGCTCTCGGGGCTGAGGGGCAGGCCGAAGCGGTCGATGACGCCGAGCGTGTTCTTGATCATCATCGTCTCTGTTCCGGGTGACAAAAGGCTGAGTTTCAGCCGGAATGTTCGAAACGTGCCGGACGATTGGCCCCTTATCTGGACGAACAGCACGGATGGCTCCGGTTGCGCGCCCATTTCCACCGAGAAAAGGCACTCCCACTCGCTGCCCGAGGCCTGGAATGTCGGCGCCTCTGCGCCATCCACTTCGAGATCCGTGCAACGTTCATAGGCCGTATGTTCTGCCTGCGGGCGAAATGCGTCATGCGTCGTTGTCGCCGGTTCGGTAAGCCTGGGTGGCGCCACCGTTGTCCGCACGATCCGCCGGTAGCGGCTGGTGGGTGCTGGAGGAGCCGAGGCGACGGGCCATTCGATCACATAGGCGCTGACCCCGAGCCATTCGGCGAGCCGCTTGTAATTGCGCCCGTCATTGACAAACAGGATCGTTCCCGCGAGCCCGATCATCCCGAGGGTCAGGAGCAGCCCGAAAATCCTTGCCGCCCGCTTTCGTCGTTGCAAGTGCATCAGCGGGGTTAATGTGCCCGCCTTGTCCGCCAGGGACATATGCTCCGTTCCGTCATTCGCTATAATCGGACAGCTTTGCCATAATTGTCTGCCGGATGTCCAAGATTGATTCGCGCACGAGGAACGCAGGCAGATCGAAATCCTGCTCGAATCACCAGAAATCACTCCTGCGACCCTATGGCGCCTGCGATGTTAACCATGTCGGTTAGCAAGCATTTAAATCAACTTTTCTACGGTTGAACGTGATCGGCAGTCCGCCTGCCACTATGGCCTTAAAACCGCACCGGATTTTATTTTGCGGGGAGCCAAAGTCATGGTGCTTGTTGTTCGCCGTCCGGTGTGCTTTCAAGAGCATCGAATTCTAAGCCGCTCGGTGCTTCAAATGGCATGCGTCCGGTTCTGACTTGGAGTGTCGAGATTTGGTTCGAGTAACTGCGATCGTTGTCTGTGCTGCCCTGGCCGGCTGTCAGGCTGTACCGGGTGAGGGACCTCTCGCCTCCGCGATCAACGAGGATGCAGGCCGCTCGGCCGCCGAAGTCGGTCGCACCAATGCCGCCGTTTTCGATGTTGTTGATGTCGACAGCCGCTCCGCTCGCCTTGTCTCCGACTATGTCTCCACCGCCTTGAAGCGCCGCTTCGGTATCGGCGGCGGCCCCGGCCGCGCTGTCATCGGTGTCGGCGATCAATTGCGAATCACGATTTTCGAAGCGGGCGCCGATGGCCTGTTCTCAACCAGCGAACGCAAGCAGACGCCACTCGACGTCGTCGTTCAGCCGGATGGTACGGCCGCGATCCCGTATGTCGGCACTGTCCGCTTTGCCGGCCGCACGCTGGAGGAATCGCGTCAGGCGATCCTCGAATCGCTGCGCGCCAAGGCCGTCGAACCGGATGTCATCGTTGCAAGCGGCGAAACCCCGTCGCGCTCGGTGACCGTTGCCGGCGCCGTCAACCGCTCCTCGCAGATCCCGCTCAACCTCAGCGGCGAGCAGATTTCCGACGTGATCGCCAAGGCAGGCGGTCCGTCGTCGCAGCCTTACGAGACCTATGTGACGCTCGTGCGTGGCAAGCGCACCGGCACGGCGCTGCTGAAGTCGATCATCGAGAACCCGTCGGAAAACATCTACGTCCAGCCGGGCGACCAGATTTTCGTCACCCAGGATCCGCGCACGTTCACGTTGCTCGGCTCGGTAAATTCCAATGCACGCATCCCCTTCGGTGCCAACGACCTGAACCTGCTTGAGGCTGTCGCGCTTGGCCGTGGCGGTAACGATCGCGCCGTCGATGCCAAGGGCTATTTCCTGTTCCGCTACGAAGATCCTGAGGTCGCTCTCGGCCTGCTCGGTCAGCGTCGCTTCGACGAACTGGTCCACAAGGGCATGCAGGCGAACAAGGATGGCCGTTACCCGATCGTCTATCGCTTCGACATGAGCCGGCCGGACAGCCTGCTCGTTGGCCAGACCTTCCCGGTCAAGAGCCGCGACGTCATTTACGCCTCGCGCCACCCGGCTGTGGATATCACAAAGTTCCTCCAGATCGTCGGCGCACCCGTTGGGATTGCATCGCAGGGTGCCGCAATATCCCGCAATCTGAGCTATTGACGTCGAAATAACGCTGGCGCTTTTATTACAGTTTAGTCTTTAAGCTCGCGGATATGTTACGAAGTAGTGGTTTATGCTCCTTTTCTCGTGACAACCGCAGGCAAGTATGGTGTTAGGTTTATGTCGGCGTTGATCGGCATTGGCTATTTCTAGCTGTGAAAAACACAGAGTGACGATGACGATAGAAGTAATTGGCAGAGCCTGTGTAGCACCTGGCGCAAATTCGATCGAAGCGTTGCAGCAGGTTTTGAGCAGGGGGGAGTGCACCGTCACTGAGATCCCTGCCGACCGTTGGGATCTCGCGCGCTTCTGGCATCCGACACCCGGCACATCCGGCAAGACTTATACATTTGCAGCCGGCGTCATCGATGCGGTCTACGACTTCGACCCGGCCGTGTTCGGCCTTTCGCAGCGCGAAGCCATGCAGATGGACCCGCAGCAGCGCATTCTCCTGACACTCGTCTACAAGGCGCTTGAAGACGCCAACCTGCCGGCCAGCGACCTTTCCGGCGAAAAGGTCGGTGTCTATATCGGCGCGTCCAGCCTCGACAGCGGCAACCTTTCCGTTGAAGATCCGGCCTCCGGCAGCCCGTACTTCATGACGGGCAACACGCTTTCCATCGTTTCCAACCGTATCTCGCATGTCTTCGGCCTCAATGGTCCGAGCATGACGATCGATACGGCCTGTTCGTCCTCGCTGGTCGCGCTCGACCAGGCAGCGCGCGCGCTGGAACGCGGCGATATCGACACTGCGATCGTCGGCGGCGTCAACATGCTCGTCCATCCGCTGTCCTTCGTCGGCTTTGCCCAGGCGCGCATGCTGTCGCCGGAAGGCCTCTGCCGCGCTTACGACACCAACGGCCATGGCTATGTCCGTGCCGAAGGCGGTGTCGCGATCGTGCTGCGCCGCTCCGACCGCTCGCGTGAACTCGGTGACCGCAGCTATGCGCGCATTCATGCAACCGGCGTCAATTCGTCCGGCCGCACCAACGGCATCAGCCTTCCCTCGAAGGAAGCTCAGGCGGACCTGCTACGGTCTATCTATGAGGGCAACAATATCGATGTGAACCGTGTCGCCTTCGTCGAAGGTCACGGAACCGGCACACGCGTCGGCGATCCGGCGGAAGTATGGGCGATCGGCAGCGTGATCGCGAGCAAGCGCCGTGCACCTCTGCCGATCGGTTCGATCAAGTCGAATATCGGCCATACGGAACCGGTGTCCGGCCTGTTCGGCCTGATCAAGGCCATGCTGGCCTTGGAAAACGATTATCTGCCTGCGACCCTGCATATCGAGCAGACCAACGAAGACATCGATTTCGATGGCCTCAACGTCCGCGTCAACACCTCGGCCTTGAAGCTGCTTCCGGCCAAGGAGGCCCGTCTCGTCGGTATCAACTCCTTCGGGTTCGGCGGCACCAACGCCCACGTCGTCATCGGCGATCCGGAGCCTTCGACCGAGGCTGCCGCTCCGTCCAAGAACGACAACATCCTCTTTCTGGCCAGCGCTCACAGCGCCACGGCGCTGCAGACGCTGCTCGAAGGCTATCGCGATCGTCTGGCATCCGCGACGCCGGAAAAGGCGCGCCGTATCGTGGCCGCCTCGACCACCAACCGCGATGCGTTCAAGCACCGCTTTGCGGTGGATGCTCGCGGTGATGACGCCGTGCTGCATGCCATCGAGGCGCATCTTGCCGGTGAGGCATCCGATGGCGAGCGCGGCGAAGCACCGTCTTCCGTCGGCAAGCTCGCCTTCGTCTTTTCCGGTAACGGCGCCCAGTGGGCCGGCATGGGGGTCGACGCCTATCGCGAGAATCGCCATTTCCGCCAGTATTTCCAGTCTTTCAGCGCGCTTTTCGAATATCACCTCGGAGAGAAGCTGACCGACCTCATCGTCGCCGACGATGTCGGTGCGCGTCTTGCCGATGCGACGATCGCCCAGCCGCTTCTGTTCGCCGTTCAGGCGGCCCTGTCCGATTGCCTCGCCGCCTATGGCGTGCGCCCGGATGTCGTGTTCGGCCACTCGGTGGGCGAGATTGCCGCCGCCTATGCATCCAAGGCGCTGACGGCGGCCGAAGCCGTTGCCATCGTCGCCAAGCGCTCGCGCTCCCAGCATCTGTTTGCAGGGCAGGGCAAGATGGCCGCGGTCGTCATGGGCGAGGATGCGGCAAACGCGTTCGCCCAGAAGCACGGCCTCACCAACATCTGCGTCGCCGCGGTCAACACGGCGAACTCGGTCACCATTTCCGGCCCGGCAGACGAAATCCAGGCCTTCCGCGACGCGGCCCGCAAGGCGCAGACGGTCGTCCACGTCCTCGATATCAACTACCCGTTCCACCACCCGATCATCGACAGCGCCCGCGATGGTTTCCTGGTCGATCTGCCGGCAATCGAGCCGCAGAGTGCCTCCTGCACCTTCATCTCGACAGTGACTGGCGACGTTTTCGACGGCAGCGGTCTGGACGCCGAATACTGGTGGCACAATGTCCGCGAGCCGGTGCTGTTCCGCGCCGCCGCTGAAACCGCGCTCGATCTAGGATGCAATCTCTTCATCGAGATCTCGCCGCGCACGATCCTGTCCAACTACGTGTCCGAAATCGCCAAGGGCAAGGCGCAGCCTGCCGTGGTCATCGGCTCGCTGCAGCGTGAATCGGCAGTTGAAGGGCGCGATCCGGTCGCCCGTTCCTTCGCTCGCGCCGTTGCCCACGGCGCCGTGCCTGCCCAGTCGCGCCACAGCGGCAAGCGCAATGCAAAGGCCAGCCTTCCGCCGCTTCCTTTCGAGCCGACGTCACTCAGGGTCGCTTCGACGACCGACGAGATCGATGTCTTCGGTCGTGACCTGAAAAGCCGCTATACGCTGCTCGGCTGGCGCAACGATCCCAATGGTTCTCACTGGAAGAACCATATGGACGCTCTGCTGTTTCCCGATCTTGCCGAACACGTCGTCGACGGCCGCGCCATCCTGCCGGGAAGTGGCTTCCTCGAAATCGCGGTCAACGCGGCGCAGGCCTTCTTCGGAACCGATGAGATCGAGATTTCCAACATGGAAATCGTCCGTCCGCTGGAATTGCGCCCGGATCGCATGCTGGAAGTCTCGACGCTTCTGTCACCCGAGACCGGCAACATCGAAATCCGCTCGCGCGAACGCCTGAGCAGCGACGACTGGACGATCCATGCCGTCGGCCGTTGTCGGCGCCCGGTGGAGGAGGAGAGCCACCGCTTCGCAGAGAACTCTCGTGACGGTGACGTATCGAGCCTGTCGTCGACGGAAGTCTACGAGACCGCCGAACGCTTCGGCTTGTCTTACGGCCCGCGCTTCCAGCTTCTCGATAAGGCGGTCGCCTTCGGCAACGATCTGGTTGAAGTCGAGCTGAAACAGGCTGCCGCCCCGGCGCACCCCTATATCGGCTATAACCTCAATCCCTTCTCCGTCGATGCCGTCTTCCACGGTCTCGTCGCGCTGTTCGACAAGCTTTCGGGCAGCGAAGCAGGTTCTCCTTACATTCCGGTACGTTTCGGCTCCGTGCGCGTCAGCGGCAAGGGGCGCGCGGTCGCTCGTGCGACGATTTCGATCGAGCGTTTCAGCAGCTACTCCATCAAGGTGAACTTCCGCCTGTTCGATGCGGATGGCGAGCAGATCGCCTCTCTGTCGGATTGCCGTTTCCGCCGCACCTCGCTGCGCCGTCACCACACGCTGGAAACGGTCGCCTTCCATTTCGAGGCCGTGCCGAGCACACTCATCGCTTCGAGCGCCGCCGCGAGCCGCAAGCTGCCGGCCCTGATCGATTCTGCTGCGTCCGAGAGCAAGGACAATGCGGCACTGATGATCGATGCGGCCGTCTATCGTGCGTCGCACGAGATCGCCCTGTCGCTTGCAGACCAGTCCGGCAATGTCACCTCGGCGGCCCTGCCGGAAGACAAGCAACTGCGTTCATTCCTGACATCGTGCCTCTTCACGCTGGAAGATGCCGGCATCGCCACCGCAACCGATAACGGCTGGACCGTGCCGCAGGAATTCTCCTTCCCGACGGTCGACGAGCTTATCCAGGAAATCTACCGCGAGGATTCGTCACGCATCGCCGAGGCGGTTCTCGTCAACGATGTCTATCGCGATGCGCTGGAGCGGCTCTCCGCCGCCAACCTGCATGCGGATGGCGACATCGTGGCGCTGCGCAATGTCAGCGAAGCGACTTTGGACCACGTCCTCGTTCATTCGCCGCTCGGCCGCGGCCGCGCTGAGGCCGGTTTCGATCTCGCAAAGCGCGTCTGCGACCTGAACGCGGGCAAGATCCGCTTCATCGTCGAACTCGGCACGACCAGTCAGTCGATGAGCACCAAGCTTGCCGATCTGGCAGCCACCATGGGCGCCACGCTCGTGATCGCCGAACCGCAGGAAAATGCTCGCCGCATGCTGGAGCTTGCCTTCGAGCAGTCCGTGCATGTCAGCGTTGTCGAACCCAAGGCGCTTGTCGGCCTCTCTGGCATCGACCTGATCGTCGCCGGTGGCCTGCCGAGCCAGGCGATGCTTACCAATGACGATGATGTTCGCCAGGCCGCGCGCAATGCTGCGGCAGGCGGAGCGGCTCTCGTCTTCGCCGATCGCGCCCCGTCCGCCTTCAACGATTTTGCCTTCGGTCTTTCCGATGGCTGGTTTGCCGCAAGTCAGTCGGCCGATTTCCCTGTCGGTCAGCTTGGTACGGTAACGCAGATCGAGGCGCTTCTCTCCGATCTCGGCTTTGCCGCGCCATCGGTGGAAGATCTTCAGACGGCCGAAGGCGCGCTCGTCGTGGCGCTGGCCCAGGCCACTGCCCAGTCTGAGGCGGAAATCTCGGCCGAACGTGGCCGGATCATCGTCGTTGCCGAACCTTCTATGAAAGACACGCTTGCTGCGTCCTTCGCCAATGCATTGGTGCTGGCTGCCGCTGACGCCGAGCAGGCTGTGGATACGCTGCAGGAAGCCGGCGAGACACAGGCAACAGTCGTCTATCTGGCGGCCCTTGGCGCCGGTCAGGATGGCGCGACGCTTGCCGTCGAACGACTGTCGCAGTTCAAGGCGCTGGCCGAGGGCATGACCCGCAAGGCCGCCGCTTCCGCCGGTCGCCCACGTCTCATCATCGTTGCACCCGGCGGCTCGCCATTGGCTGGCACCGGCAGTGACGAGGCGAACGGTGGTCTCTGGACCTTCGCCCGCGTACTGCAGAACGAATACGACGCAATCGACATCCATATGGTCGATGCCGAGAACCAAGCGGTGGCCTCTCTGGTCGACAGCGTTGCCGTCACCCGCAGCGCCAATCGCGAATGGCTGGCCGCAGATACCGGTATCGTAGAAATCCGCGCCGCATCCGGCCCATTCGCCGGCAGGGATGTGACGACCAGCGATTTTGCCGCCGCAACAATCCGCCAGACGGTCAGCGGCCGCGTCGACAGCATTATTTGGGAAAGCTGCGAGCCGCAGGTCCCCGGCGATGACGAGGTCATCATCGCCGTCGAAGCCGCGGGCCTGAATTTCCGCGACGTGATGTGGTCCATGGGCCTTCTGCCGGAAGAAGCACTGGAAGACGGCTTTGCCGGAGCCACAATCGGCATGGAAATGGCTGGCCGCGTCGAGCGCGTCGGCTCTGCCGTCACCGATCTGGTGCCGGGCGACCGCGTCATGGGCATCGGCCCCGCAGCCTTCTCCACCCATGTCCGCGTTCGCCGCGATGGCGTGACTAAGTTCCCGGATCGCCTGGATTACGCCGCTGCCGCAACCGTGCCTGTCGCCTTCCTGACCGCCTATTACGCCATGGTGCAGCTCGGCCATATCGAGCCGGGCGAAACGATCCTCATTCACGGCGCTGCCGGCGGTGTCGGCCTGGCGGCTTTGCAGATCGCCAAGCTCAAGGGCGCGACCGTCATTGCCACTGCCGGTACTGTCGAGAAGCGCCGCTTCCTCGAAGCGGTCGGTGCGGATCATATCTTCGACAGCCGTTCGCTGGACTTTGTCTCGCAGGTTCGCTCGGTGACGAAGGGTGAGGGCGTCGATCTCGTCCTCAATTCGCTCTTCTCCGAAGCGATGGAGCGCAGCCTTGAACTGGTCAAGCCGTTCGGCCGCTTCCTCGAACTCGGCAAGCGTGACTACTATTCCGACCGCAAGATCGGTCTGCGTCCGTTCCGCCGCAACATCAGCTATTTCGGCATCGATGCAGACCAGCTGCTAGTCAACCTGCCGGCGGTGACGAAGCGCATCTTTGCCGAGATAGGCGATCTGTTCCAGAAGGGCGAGCTGACGCCTCTGCCATATCGCGCATTCGGCTTCGACGAGATCGGCAGCGCCTTCCGTCTGATGCAGAATGCCGGCCAGATCGGCAAGATCGTCATTCAGCCGCCGGTTCACGGTCGCGACCGTGTCGTGGTGGCCAATGACAAGACGGTCCAGTTCGACGGTGAGGGGGCATTCCTCGTCGCTGGCGGTATTGGCGGGTTCGGCCTGGTGGCTGCGGATTGGCTTGTCGCCAAGGGCGCGCGTCGTATTGCACTTTGCTCGCGTCGCGGCATTGCCGATGAAGCGACCATCCGCGCGCTGGAAAAGTGGACCCGCCTCGGCGTCGTTGCGACTATCCATGCCTGCGACATCACCGACGAACAGTCCTTGAACGGTCTCCTGACCGAACTGCGCGGCTCCGCCCCGATCAAGGGCATCATCCACGCCGCCATGGTGCTGGACGATGCGCTGCTGTCGAACCTGACGGACGAGCGCAACCGCCCGGTTGTCGACGTCAAGGTCCGCGGCGCCGAACTCTTGGACAAGCTGACGCGCGAAGACGATCTGGATCTCTTCCTGCTCTTCTCGTCCGCCACGACCATGCTCGGCAATCCGGGCCAGGCGAACTATGTCATCGCCAACGGTTACCTCGAAGGTCTTGCCCGCGCCCGCCGCGCGGCCGGTCGTTCCGCCCTTGCGGTCGGCTTCGGTGCAATTGCCGATACCGGCTTCCTGGCCCGCAATGCCGAGGTCAACGAGATACTGTCGAAGCGTATCGGCAAGACGGCCATGAAGGCGCGCGATGCGCTGGAGCAGGTCGAACGCTATATCGCGGCCGACAACGGTTCCATCGGGTCGGCTGCCGTGATGATCGCTGAGGTCGACTGGAGCGCGGTGCGCATGCTGCCGATCTCGACGGCCTCGCTGTTCGAGACCGCCATGCGCGCGGCCGGCAGCCAGCAGTCATCCGCCGATGGCGACCGGATCGATCTGGAAGACCTGATCCGCGGCAAGTCGGTCGATGAGGCTCAGGCGCTTCTGCACAAGATCGTCGCGGCCGAGATCGCCACCATCCTGCGCGTCACCGAAGACAGCATCACGCCGGAAAAGATCCTGAAGGATGTCGGCCTCGACAGCCTGATGGCGATGGAACTCGGCATGAGCTTCCAGCAGAAGACCGGTTTCGATATTCCGCTGAGCGGAGTGGGCGAGGATACGACCGTCAGCGACGTCGTCACACGCCTGCGGGAGAGGGTATCCAAGAAGAGCGGCGGGGAGGAGGAGGCTCCGCAGGACGAGATGCTCGACCGTCTGGTCAAGAGCCACTCGACCCAACCCCAGAAAGCAGCCGCGCAGTGAGTAACAAGGACAAGCCGGACACGACGACGCCTCCCACCGGGGGCGCCAAGCGTGGCTTCCTGGAACAGATGCGCCAGACGAGCGAGGCTTCCGGCCGCAATCGCGAGGCCCGCCTCAACCGCCAGCCCCAGGCTCCTGTGCGTGCCGTCCAGAAATTCAGTGAACTGCCGGAATATCAGCGCGTCTCGGCGCAGCGGAAGATCGGCGAGATGATTGGCGTCGACAACCCGTTCTATCGTTCGCACGACATGGCGGCAGGTGCGACGACCGTCATGCATGGCAAGACTTTCGCCAATTTCGCGTCCTACGACTATCTCGCGACAAACACCGATCCGCTGGTCACCGCCAGAGCCAAGGAAGCCATCGACCGTTACGGCATCTCTGCCTCCGCCAGCCGTCTCGTGGCCGGTGAACGTCCAGTCCACACCGAGCTCGAGTCGTTGCTTGCCGAAGTCTATGGCGTCGAGGCGGCCGTCTGCTTCGTCAGCGGTTACCTGACCAATGTCGCGGCGATCAGCTGCCTTGTCGGCCCGCAGGACCTCGTCATCCACGATGAGTTCATTCACAACAGCGCGCTGGCCGGTATCAAGCAATCGGGCGCGACACGCCGCCTGTTCCGTCACAACGACGTCGACAACCTCGAGACGGTACTGAAGACGCTGTCGTCCGATTTCCGCCGCGTGCTGGTCATCGTCGAAGGCGTCTATTCGATGGACGGCGATATCGCCGACCTGCCGAAGCTGCTCGAACTGCGCAACCGCTACGGTTTCTGGCTGATGGTTGATGAGGCCCATGCGCTCGGCGTTCTCGGCCAAACGGGCAGGGGTACGTTCGAACATTTCGGCATCGATCCGCAAGATATCGATATCTGGATGGGTACGTTGTCGAAGACGACGTCGAGCTGTGGCGGCTATGTCGCCGGCTCCCAGGCGTTGGCCGACATCCTCAAGGCCGAGGCCGGCGGCTTCGTCTATAGCGTCGGTCTGGCGCCGGTTCTGGCGACCGCCGCCAAGACGGGCCTCGAAATCCTGCGCGCCGAGCCAGAACGTACCGAGCGGCTGCACCGCAATGGCTCCCTGTTTCTGGAAGAGGCGAAGAAGGCCGGTCTCGATACGGGCCTCAGCGTCGGCTTTTCCGTCGTCCCGGTTCTGGTCGGCGATTCGCTGCGGGCCGTGCAGCTGTCCAACGAATTGCTGGAGGACGGCGTCAACGCGCTGCCGATCATCCATCCGGCTGTGCCGGAAGGTCAGGCGCGTCTGCGCTTCTTCATCACCTGCAATCACACCGACGAGCAGATCCGTCACGCGGTGGCCGCAACGGCGCGCCGCCTGAAGGCTCTGGAAGACCGCAAGTTCGGTCTCGCCTCGCTCGACATGGAAAAGATGATGCAGCTGTCGCCACTGCTGCAGACCCCCAACAGCTGATCGGAGCCGGCCATGCATGTCGTCGTGACCGGTGGATCGAGCGGTATCGGTCTTGAGGTTGCGAAGATATATGCGGCCCGTGGCGCATCCGTCTCGCTGATCGCCCGCAATGCCGGGCGACTGGCAGAGGCAAAGGAGATCATCGAAACGGCTTCAGCGGGCAGGGCGCGTGTCTTCGTCGCTTCAGCCGACACGGCCAACGCGCAACAGATCCGGGATGCGCTTGCTGCATGCGAGGCAGCCTGCGGCCCCTGTGATATTCTCGTTGCCTCCGCCGGCATCGTCGAGCCGGGCTTGTTCCACGAACAGTCGAGCGACGCATTCGATGCCCAGTGGCAGACCAATGTATCGGGCACCGTCAACGCCGTGCGCCACATCTATTCCGGTATGAGAACGCGCGGCGAAGGCCGGATCATGGTCGTCTCCTCGGCCGCGGCCTTTATCGGCATTCCCGCCTATTCGGCCTATTGCGCCTCCAAGGCGGCACTTTGCGGTTTTGCCGATGCGCTGCGGCTTGAGGCAATTGGCTCCGGCGTCTCGATCGGTATCTGCTTCCCTCCGGATACGGATACGCCGCAATTGGCGAACGAGCTTAAGGTCAGGCCGCGTGAGGCGGATATCCTGATGGGCCGCATTCGGCCCCGTCCGGCAACCGAGATCGCGGAAAAGATCGTGGCCGGCATCGATCGCCGCAGGACGACGGTGTATTTCACCCTGTCGATTGCAGCTCTGGCTCTGTTCGGACGGCTGGCCAGACCCGTCATCGAAGCCTGGTACAGGCTGCGGATCAGCCGCTGAAGGGGTGTGGCGTCAGACAAGCGTCTTCTGGTCTCCATCTATCTTCAGCACCGTCAGCTTGCCGCTGTAATAGGCACCGGTGTCGATGCCGATCCGGCCGGGACCGACATCCGGCCTGGCATTCGGCGTGTGGCCGTGCACGACGAGAAGCTGTTGCCCCGGCCCCTGGCCAAGGAATGGCTCGCGTATCCACATCAGATCCTCGTCCTCCTGCTCCGAAAGCGGCAGGCGCGGCCGGATGCCCGCATGGACGAAGACGATATTGCCGATTTTCAAAAGGATGGGCAGATTGGCGAGATAGGTGCGGTGGTTGGCAGGCACCGCCTCGATAAACAGATCCTTCATGCCCGCAAGGCTGCCGTCATTGCGTTGCGGAAGACGGGCGAGATCGATGCCATAGGACTGTAGCGTCTGACGGCCGCCGAGATCGAGCCACTCTGCGTAGCGGCCGGGATCGTCGAGAAATTTCGAGAAAATGTCGTCGTGATTGCCGCACAGCGCCAGTCGCCGCAGCCCACGTTCGCTCGGCGTCAAAAGATGCTCGATCACCTGCGCCGAATACGGTCCACGATCGATATAGTCTCCGAGAAGCACGACCAGGCCGTTTCGACCGGACAGCTCTATATCGTCTGCGATCCGCTGCTCGGCGCCCTTCAGCTCGTCAAGGCAGCCATGCACATCGCCGATCGCATAGATCGGATAGGAGGGGGGCTCGTTGCCGAGGTCGATCCGGCGTCGGGCCTGGCGCTGTACCGGTTGCATCGCGGGCGGTTTTCTCCAGCCGAAAAGTCTACGCATAAGGGCCGCCAATCACCGACATTACAATGTCCGACATTTGGATCGGCGGCCCTAATGAAGGTTTAACGTGTAAGGCGAGATTTCGGCGAGGCATTTTGGAACGCTGCTATCGATAATTTTTATGTATCACGATCATCAATAAATCGAACTTAAGATTATTGCTGCTTTTCGCTATTGCAGGAGGGCGGAACTGCACCAGCTTAAGCTGCGGAGGCACCCGCACGGAAGTCGCGGCGAGCCACGCTGGTTTGCACGGCTTCACCCTCATTTAATCGATATATTGGAAGGAGATAGTCATGGATGCCAAGTCTAGCGAGAATGCCGGCAAGTGTCCCGTCGCCCATGGCGCCACACCGCGTGGCCGCACTAACCGCGACTGGTGGCCGAACCAGCTCAACGTCCAGATCCTCCACACGCATTCGACCCTGGCGGACCCGATGGGCGAGGCCTTCGACTACGCCGAGGAATTCAAGTCGCTCGATCTTGCAGCCGTAAAGCAGGATCTTCACGCACTTATGACCGACAGCCAGGACTGGTGGCCGGCCGACTTCGGCCATTACGGCGGCCTGTTCATCCGCATGGCCTGGCATTCGGCCGGCACCTATCGCATCACCGACGGTCGCGGCGGCGCCGGCATGGGCCAGCAGAGGTTCGCGCCGCTCAACAGCTGGCCGGACAACGTCAACCTCGACAAGGCCCGCCGTCTGCTGTGGCCGATCAAGCAGAAATACGGCAACAAGATCTCCTGGGCCGACCTGATGATCCTGACCGGCAATGTCGCGCTCGAATCGATGGGCTTCAAGACCTTCGGCTTTGCCGGCGGCCGCGCCGATGTCTGGGAACCGGAAGAACTCTACTGGGGCCCGGAAGGCACCTGGTTGGGCGACGAGCGCTATAGTGGAGAACGCGAGCTGGCCGAACCGCTTGGCGCCGTTCAGCTGGGTCTGATCTACGTCAACCCGGAAGGACCGAACGGCACGCCGGATCCGCTTGCCTCTGCCCGCGACATCCGCGACACCTTCGCTCGAATGGCGATGAACGACGAGGAAACCGTTGCCCTGATCGCCGGTGGCCACACCTTCGGCAAGACCCATGGCGCAGGCGACGCGTCCTTCGTCGGCATCGACCCGGAAGGCGGCGAGCTTGAAGCCCAGGGGCTTGGCTGGACGAGCAAGTTCAACAGCGGCGTCGGGCGCGATGCAATCGGCAGCGGTCTCGAAGTCACCTGGTCGCAGACGCCGACTCAGTGGAGCAACTACTTCTTCGAAAACCTCTTCGGTTTCGAATGGGAGCTGACCAAGAGCCCCGCCGGCGCCCACCAGTGGGTCGCCAAGGATGCCGACGCCTCGGTACCGGACGCATTCGACGGTGCAAAGAAGCACCGCCCGACCATGCTGACCTCAGACCTCGCGCTGCGCTTCGATCCGATCTACGAAAAGATCTCGCGCCGCTTCCTCGAAAATCCGGCTGAATTCGCCGATGCCTTCGCCCGCGCCTGGTTCAAGCTGACCCACCGCGACATGGGACCGAAGGTCCGTTATCTCGGCCCGGAAGTGCCGGCAGAAGACCTGATTTGGCAGGATGTCGTGCCCGCCGTCGATCACCCGCTGGTCGATGACGCGGATATAGCCGCGCTGAAAGAGAAGGTGCTCGCAACGGGGCTTTCGGTTCAGGAACTGGTCTCCACTGCATGGGCCTCGGCCTCCAGCTTCCGCGGTTCCGACAAGCGCGGCGGCGCCAACGGCGCGCGCATCCGTCTCGAGCCGCAGAAGAACTGGGAGGCCAACCAGCCGGCCCAGCTCGCCAAGGTTCTCGGTGTCCTCGAAGGCATCCAGCAGAACTTCAACGCTGCGCAGACGACCGGGAAAAAGCTCTCGCTCGCCGATCTCATCGTGCTCGCCGGTGCCGCCGGTATCGAAAAGGCAGCGAAGGCGGCCGGCCATTCGGTCGTCGTACCCTTCACGCCGGGCCGTGCCGATGCCTCGCAGGAGCAGACCGACACGGCATCCTTCGCAGCTATCGAGCCGCGCATCGATGGTTTCCGCAACTACGTGAACCCCGCCCGCAAGCAGTTCATGCAGCCGGAGGAAGCGCTGGTCGATCGCGCCCAGTTGCTGACACTCACCGCGCCGCAGATGACCGCACTTGTCGGCGGCCTGCGCGTTCTTAAAGTTGGCGCGCCCGAACATGGCGTCTTCACCGACAAGCCGGAGACCCTCACCAACGACTTCTTCGTCAACCTGCTCGACATGGGAACGGTCTGGGCGCCGAAGGAGGGCGAGAAGGGGATCTATGAAGGCCGCGGCCGCACCTCCGGCGCGCTGAAATGGACCGCTACGCGAATCGACCTGATCTTCGGTTCGCATTCGCAGCTGCGGGCCATCGCAGAAGTCTATGCGCAGGCCGATGCCAAGACGAAGTTCGTCAAGGATTTCGTATCGGCCTGGGTCAAGGTCATGAACGCCGACCGTTTCGATCTGGCCTGATCATCTGCCGCATCGAGGCGGCCGCCGCGCCTCGATGAAAATAGCCCCGGAAAGCATCTGCCTTCCGGGGCTATTCTTTTTGAGATCAGTCGGCCGTGTCGGCTCAGCCCTCGGCCTTGCCGACGCCGTGATAGAAGAAGCCGTGGCTCTCGACCTCGTGGGCGCGATAGACATTGCGTAGGTCGACGAGAACCGGCGTCTTCATCGTTGCCTTCAATCGATCGAGATCGAGCGCGCGGAACTCGTTCCATTCGGTCACGAGAACGGCGACATCCGCACCGTCCGCCGCCGCATAGGGGCTGGCGGCAAAGTCGATGTCCATCATCTGCTTCGCATTCTCCATGCCCTCCGGATCGTAGCCGGCAACGATAGCGCCAGCATCCTTCAGCGTCTGGACGATGGCGATCGCCGGGCTGTCACGCATGTCGTCTGTATTCGGCTTGAAGGTCAGACCGAAGATCGCGATCTTCTTGCCGCGCACGTCGCCGCCCGCTGCCGCGATCACCTTGCGGCCCATGGCACGCTTGCGGTTGTCGTTGATGGCGATCGTCGTCTCGATCAGGCGCACCGGGCTGTCATAATCCTGCGCGGTCTTCGCCAGCGCCAGCGTATCCTTTGGGAAGCACGAGCCGCCATAGCCCGGACCGGCATGCAGGAATTTAGCGCCGATACGGCCATCGAGGCCGATGCCGCGCGAAACGTCCTGCACATCCGCGCCGACCTTTTCGCACAGATCGGCGATCTCGTTGATGAAGGTGATCTTCATCGCCAGGAAGGCGTTGGCCGCATACTTGATCAGCTCCGACGTGCGGCGGCTGGTATAGAGGATCGGCGCATGGTTGAGATAGAGCGGCCGATAGACCTCGTTCATGACGGGGCGGGCACGCTCGTCCGACAAGCCGACAACGATGCGGTCGGGGCGCTTGAAGTCCTCGATCGCCGCACCTTCGCGCAAAAATTCCGGGTTGGAGACGACGGCGAAATCGGCTTGTGGGTTGCTCTCGCGAATGATCCGCTCCACCTCGTCGCCGGTGCCGACCGGCACGGTCGACTTCGTCACGACGACGGTAAAGCCCTTCATCGCCTGCGCAATTTCCTGCGCGGCGGCGTGGACATAGCCGAGATCGGCATGACCGTCACCGCGACGCGACGGGGTGCCGACGGCGATGAAGACGACGTCCGCATCGGCAACGGCAGGTGCAAGCTCGGTGGTGAAGGAGAGGCGACCGGACTTGACGTTGCTGTCGACCAGCGCATCCAGCCCCGGTTCAAAGATCGGGATGATGCCCTGCTTCAGCGCCTCGATCTTTTCCGCCGCCTTGTCGACGCAGATGACCGTGTGGCCGAAATCGGCAAAGCAGGCTCCCGACACAAGGCCGACATAACCCGAGCCAACCATGACAATACGCATGTAACTGCCTTTCAATTCAATCGCGTGCAGCGACTTTTACGGCTTCGTGCCGACAAATCGATGACGCGGTGGCGGACAGTCATTCATGTCCACCGGATTTATTGCTGTTTCAGGTCTTATCCGCGGCCGAACTCGTCATCAACACGGATGATGTCGTCTTCACCGAGATAGGAACCAGTCTGCACCTCGATGATCTCGAGCGTGATCTTGCCGGGATTGGCGAGCCGGTGCAGCGCGCCTTGCGGAATATAGACCGATTCGTTTTCGCGCAAGGTGAGCGTCTCCGTGCCGAGCGTCACTTCCGCCGTACCCTTGACGCAGACCCAGTGCTCGGAGCGGTGGTGGTGCTTCTGCAGCGAGAGCTTTTTGCCCGGCGTGACGAACAGCCGCTTCACCTGGAAACGGTTGCCGTTGAGGATCGATGTATAGCCGCCCCACGGGCGATAGGCGGTCGGATGGGTCTGTGTCAGGCCGGCTGTCGCCTCTGTCGCGGCAAGCCGCTTGACCAGGGCGCCAACGCTTTGGCTGTCATCCAGCCGACCGACATAGACGGCATCCTCGCTGGCAATCACCGCGACCCCATCCAGCCCCTGTACGGCCAGATGGGAATTGTGCGACACGACCAGCGAATTACGGGTGCCGACGATCGTCGCATTGCCGATCGCGACATTGCCGTCGGCATCGGCCTTGCCGAGCTTCCAGACAGCATCCCAACTGCCCATGTCCGACCAGTCGAAGGAGGATGGCACGACGGCGGCATTCGTCGTCTTTTCCATGATGGCGTAGTCGATGGAGATGTCCGTTGCCTTCTCGAATTCGCCCGCATCGAGGCGCACGAAGTCGAGATCGCCTTTCGCGGCGGCAACCGAGGCTTCCGCAGCGGTCGCAACCGCTGCCGCATGCATCTGCATCTCGGCGATAAGCTGGCCGGCGCCGAACATGAAGATGCCGGAATTCCAGAGAAAGTCGCCGCTCTTCAGCATGGTTTCGGCACGGGCGAGATCGGGCTTTTCGACGAACCGTTTCACCACCTTTGCGCCATGGGCAAGATCCGCGCCGACCTCGATATAGCCATATCCGGTCGCCGGCTCCGTCGGTTCGATGCCGAAGGTGACGAGCTTGCCCGAGCGTGCGGTCTTGAATGCCGCTTCGACCGCGTCGCGATAGCTCTTTCCAGCCGTAATCTCGTGATCGGAGGCCAGCACCAGCAACGTGGCGCTCTCGCCGAAACGCCGCGTCACATAGGCGGCGGCAGCGGCGATCGCCGGCGCGGTGTTGCGGGCCGAAGGCTCCAGAAGAATGCCGGAAAGCGGCAGGCCCAGTTCACGCGCCTGCTCGGCGACAAGAAAGCGGAAATCCTCGTTGGTCACCACGACCGGCGCTTCATAGCGCGCCGTGTCCGATACCCGCGCAAGCGTTGCCTGGAAAAGACTGCGATCGCTGCCGAAGCGGATGAACTGCTTCGGCGCGCTGGAGCGCGACAGCGGCCACAGCCGCGTGCCTTTTCCGCCAGCCATGATGACCGGTACGATCTTGTCTGTCATGCCCATATCCTGCTTCATGCAGAGTGTGTCTGCTGGTTATGTTGTGTGGCCCAGCCTCGAATGAGGTCAAGCCCCTCCCTCAAAAGCGTCGCGGCTGCGTCCGGGTCGCCTGCCTCGACATAGCATCGCATTTCCGGCGCATTGCCGGAGGGCCGCAAGTGAATGATGGCACCGTCGCCAAGCGTGATCCTCAGCCCGTCGATATCGGTCCACGACCGGACATCGCCGGTTGGCGCGAGAAAACCCTTGAGCGCCTCTTCCGATCCGCGAAGCTGGCTCATCAGTGCGCGGCTGGTCTCGACCGGAAACGCCTCCAGCCGGTCCGCCAGCGCATGGGCGAGCGGAAAGCGGCTGACAAGCCGGGAGAGGGGCAGGCGTGTCTCCACGGCCAGCCACAGGGCGGCAAGAATGGGCAGAAAGCTGTCGCGTGTCGGCAGGGCCGCAAGAGTGCCGGCTGGCAGGGAAAAGTCGCTCGCCGTCAGCAAGCCGCCATTGGCTTCGAAACCCATGACCTTTGTACTGCCCCTCGCAAGGGCTTCGGTCATGGCGGCGATCACGTAAGGGGAGCCGACCCGTGTGCGAACCACCCGAAACCTGCCGCTCGCCTCTATCCCGGAATTCGAGGTCACGGGCGTGACCACCACATCCGCGCCGAGGAAGCGTGCACCGATCAAGCCGAGAAGATCGCCACGCAGCGGCTCTCCCGTCTCGTCGGCAACCAGCGGCCGGTCGCCGTCGCCATCGGCGGAAACGATCGCGTCGAGCTTGTGCTCGGTCGACCAGCCGCGCAGCAACGCGACCGTATCGACCGACACCGCTTCCGTATCGACGGGAATGAAGGTCTCGGAAAAGCCAAGCTCCACCACCTCGGCACCATAGTAGCGCAGCGTCTCGGCAAGCAGTGTGCGTGCCACGGTCGAATGCTGGTAGACGCCGATCCGCAGGCCGGAAAGCCCGCCCGCCGGCAGTATCGACATCACCCGTTCGGCAAACAGCGCGTTGGCGGCATCGGCACGGCTCTCGGCCGCCGCCGGCGTGAAATCGATCTCGCCGGTCGTAAGCGCGTCGGCGATCGCGGAAATCCGCGCTTCGTCATTCTTGTCGATCTCGCCATCGGCCCGGTAGAATTTTATGCCGTTCCGGTCGGCCGGAATATGCGAGCCGGTCACCATCAGCGAGGCCGCGCCCGTCTTCAGGCCATAGAGCGCCAGCGCCGGCGTCGGCAGTGCGGCGCAGTCGAGCGGCACCAGTCCGGCGCGCGCGAGCGCACCGATGCATGTCGCCGAAATCGAAGGGCTGGAAGGTCGCAGATCCCGGCCGACGAGGATCGGATCTCCGGCCTTCGCCTGTCCGCTTCCGATCAGATGCAGCGCGAAAGCCTGCGCATAGAGCGCCGTTGCGCGACCTTCGAGATCCGTGACGAGGCCTCTGAGGCCGCTGGTACCAAATTTCATTGCCGATCCATATGCGCTTCAGCTGAATTTTACATAGCGGATCGGCCTGACGGAAGGTGGGCTTTGTCGAAACATATTTAACGTCAGTTTTCCCGAAGCGCGCGTTGCATCTGGTCGCTGATCGGCTTGACGAGATAGGAAAGCGCGCTGCGCTCGCCACCGCTGATGAAAGCTTCCACCGGCATGCCCGGCAGCAGCGCCAGACTGCCGAGCTTCGCCCGCTCCTGCGCCGAAATGACGATGCGGACCGAATACCAGGTCTCGCCGGTCTGCGAGTTGACGCTGACATCGGCCGAGACCGTCTCGACCACGCCGTCTATTTCCGCCGTGTTCCTCTGGTTGAAGGCGGAGAAGCGCAGGCGCGCGATCTGGCCCGCGGCAACCTGATCGATATCGGCCGGCCGCACCCGCGTCTCGACCGTCAGCCCATCGTGCGATGGAACGATGTCCATCGCCACATCTCCGGCGCTCAACACGCCGCCGATCGTGTGCGTTGTCAGTTGATGGACGATGCCATCGGCAGGAGAGCGGATGTCGAGATGGGCGATCTGATCTTCAAGCGCGATCCGCTGCTCCGACAATTTCGCCAGCTGCGCATTGGTCTCGATCAGCTGGTCGAGAACCTCCGCAAGCCGATCCCGGTCGAGTTGCAGCATCTGCGACGTGGTTTCGGCGATACGGGTCCCGGCCGTCGATTCGTCCGACAGAAGCCGGCTTCGCTGACCCTGTAGCTGCGCGGCGGCGCGTTTCGATTCGGCGAGCCGGAAAAACTGCACCAGTCCTTGATCAGCAAGGCTTTCGATTCGTTGCGTCTGCTGCGCCGTCCAGGATATTTCCTCGGCATTCGAGACGAGCTGTTCGCGCGCCGCCGCCCGTTGCCGCTGCAATTGGGCGATCTGCTCGCGAAACTGTTCCCGCCTGCTGGCCAGCTGTTGATGACGTGCTTCCAGAAGTGCGGTCTCCGACAGAAGATGCCCGGACAGCCCCGCCTGCGGACCAGTATCCAAAGGCGGCTTTCCGGCGATTGCCTCGCCGCCGTCGCGCTCGCTTTCCAGTCGCAGGCGCCGCGCCTCCAGTTGGGCGATCTCCTGCGTGACGGCGGCAAGGCTTGTCGATGCCTGTGTGCCATCCAGCCGGATGAGGATATCCCCGGCTCGAACCGCGCTGCCGTTCGCGACCCTGATCTCCCGGACGATGCCGCCTTGGGCATGCTGTATCTGCTTGCTGTTGCCTTCTATGCCGATTGAACCCGAGGCGATCACCGCCGAAGCTATGGTCGAAGTTGCGGCCCAGCCGCCGGCGGCGATCACCAAGCCGCCGACCGTGACACCGGCGGCCAGAAGATAATGCCTGAGCTTGATAGTGGCCGAGCTTGCTGCCTGATCGCTCAAGAGACGGCCCTCCTTAAATCGGCGGCCGGCATCTTCAGCTTCTTCATGACGGCGTCGCGCGTGCCGAAATCGCTCATCGCTCCGCCATTGAGCACGAGAACATGGTCGATAAGGCGCAGCATACTGGCGCGATGGGCGATCACGATGACGATGGAGCCTTGCTCGCGAGCAGTACTGATCGCGCGCGCCAGGGCGTCCTCGCCTTCGGCGTCGAGATTGGAGTTCGGTTCGTCGAGCACGATCAGGAAGGGGTTCCGGTACAACGCGCGGGCGAGGCCGATGCGCTGGCGCTGCCCGCCGGACACGGCGGTCCCATCGCTGCCGACCTCGGTGTCGTAACCCTTGGGAAGCGACAGGATCATCTCGTGCACATGCGCGCGCCGGGCGGCGTCGATGATGTCGTCGCTCGATGCGTCCGCTGAAAACCGGCTGATATTTTCCGCCACCGTGCCGGAAAACAGTTCGACCGTCTGCGGCAGATAGCCGATCGACATGCCGAGCGCCTCGCTGTCCCATTGGCCGATCTCTGCGCCATCCAGACGGATGACGCCCCTGAACGCCGGCCATGCGCCGACGATCGCCCGCCCGAGGCTCGACTTGCCGCAGCCGCTCGGGCCGATAATGCCAAGGCCGCTGCCCGCAAACAGATTGAACGTCACGCCCTGCACGATCGGCCCGGATTGCCCCGGAGCGGAGACACAAAGGCCGGCGACCGAGAGTGAACGGCTGGGCGCGGGAAGCGCCATCGGCGCCTTCCGGGCGGGGAGGCTGTTCAGTATCTCCTGCAGGCTGCGTGCCGATTGGCGGGCCGCAAGGAAGCCGCGCCAGTTCGACGTTGCCATTTCGATCGGCGACAGCGCTTTCGCAGCCAGCACGGACGCGGCGATGATCACCCCCGGCGACGCAAGCTGATCGATGACCAGCAATGCCCCGAGCGCCAGGATTGCCGACTGGAGAGCAATCCTGAAGATCCTCGCAATGGCGCTGAACGTCGCCGTCAGATCGCTGGAGCGCAGGTTCTGGGCGCTGTAATCCGAGTGGAGACGGTCGATTCTCGTGATGAACGATTGCCGCATCCCCATCGCATGCACGCTGTCTCCATTGCGCCGTGCGGCCTGCATCAGGTCCCAGCGGCTGGCGAGCAGCTGGCTTGCCCGCTTCGCCGGCCGTCTGAACATCAATTCGCTGCAAAGCGTCAGGCCAAGCAGCACGATCGCCCCGCCGATGACGGCGAGACCGAAGGCGGGGTGAAACAGATAGAGAAGGATGATGAAGATCGGCACCCAGGGCAGATCGGCAATCGCGATGGGGCCTGGGCCGCTCATGAACAGTCTGATCTGGTCGAGATCACGAATGGCGACCGGTACCGATCCGTTGTCACGGCTCGTTAGGGGAGGGCGGATCGTCGCCTCGATCGCGGGACGGGCAAGCTGTTCATCCAGCCGCTGCCCGATCTGCAACAGGATTTTGGCCCGCAGGATCTCGATGATGGCAAGCGCCAGATAGGTCCCGGCGGCGAGGATGGAAAGTGCGGCGAGTGTCGGTATGCTGTGGCTGGTCAGGACACGATCATAGACCTGCATCATGAAGAGCGGACTGACCAGCATCAGGAGATTGCTGACAGCACTGATGATCGCGATGCCGATAAAAGCAGTTCGCAGGGCCGACAAGGCCGATCTGACGGAGGGTCGCTCGTCTGTCGTCGCCAAATATCACCTCATGAACCATTGATCTCTCTAGCGCCGTACAAGGGTAGGAGGCCGCAGGTTCACGTTTGGTGAAAAAAACAGTCCAAGGAATGCCACGTCGACGCCGTGATACGTGGGCCGCAAGGGCGCGATATAGGAGTGACCTAAGAAAGGCTAATATGAAATTGTTTTGGAAGGGGTAATGGTGGGCGATGAGAGACTCGAACTCCCGACATCCTCGGTGTAAACGAGGCGCTCTACCAACTGAGCTAATCGCCCTTCGCGTCAACCGGATCGTGTCCGCCGCGTCGGTGGCCGTGATCTATGCGGATCGCGGACAAACCGCAAGAGCCTTCATGATGTTTTTTTGAAATTTTCGTCGAAACCCCGCAAAATATGAGGGTGAGGGTGGAAAGGTGGAAAACGTCATTCTTTTGTCTTGAAACCTGCTTGACACCTCAAAGCGAACCCCATAGATAGCCGCCAACCGAGCGATTGAGGTCGCCCGGCCAAGAGGTTTCCCAAGGGGTCCGATAAGGTCTTCCGAAAGGATTTCTTGAAGAAAGTGCGGGTGTAGCTCAGTCGGTTAGAGTGCCGGCCTGTCACGCCGGAGGTCGCGGGTTCGAGCCCCGTCACTCGCGCCATTCTTCTCGTCCTCTAAACTCTCTTCCGGTCATACGGAAGTTCGCCGAAAGGCAAAATGCGCGGGTGTAGCTCAGTCGGTTAGAGTGCCGGCCTGTCACGCCGGAGGTCGCGGGTTCGAGCCCCGTCACTCGCGCCATTCTTTTCCATGTGATTTGAATGCAAAAGCCGCTTATGCGGCTAGTTGCGTTTTTCGCGCTTTGGTCCGCCGTCTTGCTTTCCGTTATCGGTCTCGCGGTCCTGGGCGGCAATTAATCCTCTGTCTTATCCTTGTCGTCACTCTCGTGTCTGCTGCGTCGCGTGGCGCGCGCGCTGCCGGCTCTTCGCAAATGCGTGATTGTTTGTGACTGTGGGGCTGGCGAGGCTTCGGTTAGGATTGCCCTCACTGCCGCTGCCAGCTTCTCCCGTTTTGCGCGAATTTCCATTGTGCGGCGCGGCAAGTGTTTGAATACGTTGAGGGCTTTTGCGTCCTTGAAAATCGTCAAGTTTGCCGATTTGGCTGTGCGCTATCGTCGCACCGTGTTTGCGTGGTGTGGAAATTGGCAAAACGCAAATTTGCCTGCAAACCATGACTTTTTTGCTCCTGTTAATAATCGGGTGAAAATATTTCGCAGTCGCAGCATGGTGCAAATCCCTGTCTTTCGGGCTTTTTGGTGGGGGCTGCGACATTTCGTCGTCTTCCACATCTCTATGCGTGTGCTGCGCTGGGCAAAAGCACTTGCGTGGGGGCGTCTGCTGCGATAGTCACGGGCTTGTTTGCAATGCACGTTCGCCTGTCGTGCATTGTTTAGAAAAAGTACCTCCCGGTGCTTCAGCAGGCAGGGATGGAATATCATGAGTGAACTTCTCGCGTCTTATATCCCGATCGCGATTTTCATCGGCATTGCCCTGGTCATCGGGCTGGCACTGCTGATTGCGCCCTTCGCCGTCGCCTACAAGGCGCCCGATGCGGAAAAGCTCTCTGCCTACGAATGCGGCTTCAATGCCTTCGATGATGCCCGCATGAAGTTCGACATCCGATTCTATCTCGTGTCGATTCTCTTCATCATCTTCGATCTCGAAGTCGCCTTCCTGTTCCCCTGGGCCGTCTCCTTCGGTGACATGGGCTGGTTCGGCGTATGGTCCATGATGGTCTTCCTCGGTGTTCTGACCATCGGCTTTATCTATGAATGGAAGAAAGGAGCGCTGGAATGGGAGTAGTCGATAGCGGCAGCACCCTCGTTGCGCCTCAGTCTAAAGGCATCATTGATCCCAATACCGGCAAGCCGATCGGCAGCGACGACGCTTTCTTCGGCGAGATCAACAACGAGCTCGCCGACAAGGGCTTTCTCGTCACCTCGACCGACGAGCTGATCAACTGGGCGCGCACCGGCTCGCTCATGTGGATGACCTTCGGTCTGGCCTGTTGCGCCGTGGAAATGATGCAGCTTTCCATGCCGCGTTACGACGTTGAACGTTTCGGCTTTGCTCCGCGCGCTAGCCCGCGCCAGTCCGACGTCATGATCGTCGCCGGCACGCTGACCAACAAGATGGCGCCGGCACTCCGCAAGGTCTACGACCAGATGCCGGAACCGCGCTACGTCATCTCGATGGGCTCCTGCGCCAATGGCGGAGGCTATTACCATTATTCCTATTCCGTCGTGCGCGGCTGCGACCGCGTCGTGCCGATCGATATCTACGTGCCGGGCTGTCCCCCCACGGCAGAGGCACTGCTTTATGGCGTGCTTCTGCTGCAGAAGAAGATCCGGCGCATCGGCACGATCGAACGCTGAGGGCTTGAGGAGGATATGATGACTGAAGCCCTGACCGAACTTTCGACCTACATCCGCGAAGCGCGTGCGTCGCTGGTCGAGGATGCTATCTTTGCCTATGACGAGCTGACGCTCGTCACCAATGGCGAGAGCATCATCGAGCTCCTGACCTTCCTGCGCGACGACGCCCGCTGTGGTTTCGTCAGCTTTATCGACATCTGCGGTGTCGATTATCCCGCGCGCCCAAAACGCTTCGATGTCGTCTATCACCTGATGTCGCCGACGAGGAACCTGCGCATCCGCGTCAAGCTGGCGACGGCGGAGGACGAGGCGGTCCCGTCCGCATTCCCGGTCTTCCCCGGCGCCGACTGGTTCGAGCGCGAAGCCTGGGACATGTACGGCATCCTGTTCACCGGCCACCCTGACCTTCGCCGGATCCTCACGGATTACGGCTTCGAAGGTCATCCGCTTCGCAAGGACTTCCCGACGACCGGATTCGTCGAGGTTCGCTACGACGACAGCCTCAAGCGCGTCGTCTACGAACCCGTCGAGCTGCGTCAGGAATTCCGCAGCTTCGACTTCATGAGCCCGTGGGAGGGAACGGATTACGTTCTGCCTGGGGATGAGAAGGCCAATAGCTGAGACTGGATACTGGCGCGAAGTCGCGCCGGACTGAACGCATCTTCTTTCGCTTGACGCCTACGGGCACGGAGCAAGCAGCATGACTGAGCACAACGTACGCAATTTTAACATAAACTTCGGGCCCCAGCATCCTGCGGCGCACGGCGTTCTTCGATTGGTGCTTGAGCTCGATGGCGAGATCGTCGAGCGCGTCGATCCGCATATCGGCCTGCTGCATCGCGGCACCGAAAAGCTGATCGAGACGAAGACCTATCTCCAGGCTGTGCCCTATTTCGACCGTCTCGATTACGTCGCGCCGATGAACCAGGAACACGCCTATGCGCTTGCGGTCGAGAAGATGCTCGACATCAAGATCCCGATCCGTGGCCAGCTCATTCGCGTGCTCTATTCGGAAATCGGCCGCATCCTCTCGCATCTCCTCAACGTCACGACCCAGGCCATGGACGTCGGCGCGCTGACGCCGCCGCTCTGGGGCTTCGAGGAACGCGAAAAGCTGATGGTGTTCTACGAGCGGGCCTGCGGCGCGCGCATGCACGCCGCCTATTTCCGCCCGGGCGGCGTCCACCAGGACCTGCCGCATGAACTGGTCGAGGATATCGGCAAGTGGTGCGACGAATTCCCGGCCAAGCTCGACGATATCGACGACCTTCTGACCGGCAACCGCATCTTCAAGCAGCGTAACGTCGATATCGGCGTCGTCAGCCTCGACGATGCCTGGGCCTGGGGCTTCTCCGGCGTCATGGTCCGCGGCTCCGGCGCTGCATGGGACCTGCGCAAGTCGCAGCCCTACGAATGCTATGCGGATCTGGATTTCGACATCCCTATCGGCAAGAACGGCGATTGCTACGACCGTTACCTGATCCGCATGATCGAGATGCGCGAAGCCTGCAAGATCATGAAGCAGTGCGTCAACCGCCTGCTGTCCGATGCCAAGGTCGGCCCGTTCTCGGCCACCGACGGCAAGGTCGTGCCCCCGAAGCGCGGCGAGATGAAGCGGTCGATGGAAGCGCTCATCCACCACTTCAAGCTCTACACCGAAGGCTATCATGTGCCGGCCGGCGAGGTTTATGCGGCCGTCGAGGCGCCGAAGGGCGAGTTCGGCGTCTTCCTCGTCGCAGATGGCACCAACAAGCCCTATCGCTGCAAGATCCGCGCTCCGGGTTATGCGCATCTGCAGGCTATGGATTTCATCTGTCGTGGCCACCAGCTCGCGGACGTCTCCGCCGTGCTCGGCTCGCTCGACATCGTTTTCGGTGAGGTTGACCGCTGATGGCGCCCGTCATCGCAAAACACCTTGCCTCTATACCCGCGACATTCGCTCCGGCGGCTGCGCGGCGTGTCTCAATAAACTGATAAGGCGTGAGAAAGAATGTCCGTTCGTCGACTAGCCGAAGAACAGTTCCAGCCCGCTAACTTCGCCTTCAACGAAGAAAACGCGGCTTGGGCCGAGGCAACGATCAGGAAGTATCCGGAAGGCCGGCAGCAGTCCGCCGTCATCCCGCTGCTCATGCGAGCGCAGGAACAGGACGGCTGGGTTACCCGCTCGGCGATCGAACATATCGCAGCCAAGCTCGACATGGCCTTCATCCGCGTCATGGAAGTGGCGACCTTCTACACCCAGTTCCAGCTGAAGCCGATCGGCACCCGCGCCCATATCCAGGTCTGCGGCACGACGCCCTGCATGCTGCGCGGCGCCGAAGACCTCATCAACGTCTGTCGCAGGAAGATCCACCACGATCCGCTGCACCAGAACGAGAGTGGCACGCTGTCCTGGGAAGAGGTCGAATGTCAGGGCGCCTGCGTCAACGCGCCGATGGTCATCATCTTCAAGGATGCCTACGAGGACCTGACGCCCGAGCGCCTGGAAGAGATCATCGACCAGTTCGACGCCGGCAAGGGTGCCGACGTCAAGACCGGCCCGCAGACCGATCGTCACGAATCCGCCCCCGCAGGTGGCCCGGTGACGCTGCTCGACGAGATCAAGCCCGTCCGCACCAATCTGGAGCCGAAGCCGGAGCCTGTGGAAGATGCCGCATCGGTTCCGCCGGCGGAAGCTGCGCGTCCCAAGGACACGGCGCCTGAAACCGACAAGTCGCTGAAGACCCCGGTGACGGCACCGAATGCTGCCGCGAAGAACGCCAAAGCTGCCGAAGCCGAAGGGTCTGCCGCCAAAGCCTCCGCCACGCCGACCGACAAGACACCCGGCAGCACCGCCGAGGGCGCACCTGTCGCCCCCAAGGCCGCTGCGGCGCCGAAGGCCGAAAAACCGTCTCTCGAAGACAAGAACCGTCCGAAGGGCATCGACAAGCCGGAAGCGCTCGATGACCTCAAACTCATCTCCGGCGTTGGCCCGAAGATCGAAGGCACGCTGCACGAACTCGGCATCTACACCTTCGCCCAGGTGGCGGGCTGGAAGAAGGCCGAACGCGAATGGGTCGACGGCTACCTGAATTTCAAGGGCCGCATCGACCGTGACGACTGGGTCAAGCAGGCCAAGGCGCTCGCCAAGGGTGGCGAAGCCGAATACATTAAAGTCTTCGGCAAGAAGCCGCGCTGAGAGGTGAAACATGCTTAAGGATCAGGATCGCATCTTCACCAACATCTACGGCCTCAAGGACAAGTCCCTGAAGGGCGCGATGAGCCGTGGCCACTGGGATGGCACCAAGACGATCATCGAAAACGGTCGTGACTGGATCATCAACGAGATGAAGGCATCCGGCCTTCGTGGTCGGGGTGGTGCAGGCTTCCCGACCGGCCTGAAATGGTCCTTCATGCCGAAGGAATCGGATGGTCGCCCGCACTATCTCGTCGTCAATGCCGACGAATCCGAGCCCGGTACCTGCAAGGACCGCGAAATCATGCGCAACGATCCGCATACGCTGATCGAAGGCTGCGTGATCGCCGGTTTTGCCATGGGCGCACACACCGCCTACATCTATGTCCGCGGCGAATACATGCGAGAACGCGAAGCCCTGCAGGCCGCGATCGACGAATGCTATGCCGCGGGTCTTCTAGGCAAGAACAACAAGAACGGCTGGGATTACGACATCTACGTCCACCATGGCGCGGGTGCCTATATCTGCGGTGAAGAGACGGCGCTGCTCGAAAGCCTCGAAGGCAAGAAGGGCCAGCCGCGCCTCAAGCCGCCGTTCCCGGCCAACATGGGTCTCTACGGCTGCCCGACCACGGTCAACAACGTCGAATCCATCGCCGTTGCACCGACCATTCTGCGTCGCGGCGCCTCCTGGTTCTCCGCGATCGGTCGTCCGAACAATGTCGGCACCAAGCTGTTCATGGTCTCCGGCCACGTCAACAAGCCCTGCACGTTCGAAGAAGCGATGGGCCTGTCCTTCCGCGAGATCATCGAACATCATTGCGGCGGTATCCGCGGCGGATGGGACAACCTGCTTGGCGTCATTCCGGGCGGCGCATCCTGCCCGATCGTCCGCGGCGAAGACATGGCCGACGCGATCATGGATTTTGACGGCATGCGCGAGGTGAAATCCTCCTTCGGTACCGGCGGCATGATCGTCATGGACAAGTCGACGGACGTCATCAAGGCGATCTGGCGCATCGCGGCCTTCTTCAAGCACGAGAGCTGCGGCCAGTGCACGCCGTGCCGCGAAGGCACCGGCTGGATGATGCGCGTTCTTGAGCGCATGGTCCGCGGCAATGCCCAGAAGCGCGAAATCGACATGCTGTTCCAGGTGTCCAAGCAGATCGAAGGCCACACGATCTGTGCGCTCGGCGATGCTGCCGCCTGGCCGATCCAGGGTCTGATCCGCAACTTCCGCCCGGAAATCGAGGCGCGGATCGACCAGTACACGCACAATGCGACGTCTGTAGGCGCCGTCATGGAGGCGGCCGAGTAACGCTTGCCAAAAGCAGGCGACCGGCTGTCGAAATGGAATGAATACCGGGTCGAGGTCCGGGTCGAACACAGGACGTAAGTGATACGATGACGAAGCTGAAGGTAGACGGCAAGGAAATCGAAGTCCCGGATCATTTCACGCTGCTTCAGGCGTGTGAGGAGGCCGGCGCCGAGATCCCGCGCTTTTGTTTTCATGAACGTCTTTCCGTGGCGGGCAACTGCCGCATGTGCCTCATCGAGGTGAAGGGTGGCCCGCCGAAGCCGGCGGCATCCTGCGCCATGGGCGTGCGCGACATCCGTGGCGGCCCGAATGGCGAGCTGCCGGAAGTCTTCACCAACACGCCTATGGTCAAGAAGGCCCGCGAAGGCGTGATGGAATTCCTGCTCATCAACCACCCGCTGGATTGCCCGATCTGCGACCAGGGTGGCGAATGCGACCTGCAGGACCAGGCCATGGCCTTCGGCATCGACAGTTCCCGCTACGGTGAGAACAAGCGCGCCGTCGAGGACAAGTATATCGGCCCGCTCGTCAAGACCGTGATGAACCGCTGCATCCACTGCACGCGCTGCGTTCGCTTCACGACGGAAGTCGGCGGCATTTCCGAACTCGGCCTGATCGGTCGTGGTGAGGACGCCGAGATCACCACCTATCTCGAACACGCCATGACCTCGGAACTGCAGGGCAACGTCGTTGACCTGTGCCCGGTCGGCGCGCTCACCTCAAAACCCTTCGCCTTCACCGCCCGTCCGTGGGAACTCGGCAAAACGGAATCGATCGACGTCATGGACGCTGTCGGCTCCGCCATCCGCGTCGATACCCGTGGCCGCGAAGTCATGCGCATCATGCCGCGCGTCAACGAACAGGTGAACGAGGAGTGGATCTCCGACAAGACCCGCTTCATCTGGGACGGCCTGAAGACCCAGCGTCTTGACCGCCCCTATGTGCGCCGCGACGGCCGCCTGCAGCCTGCCACCTGGGGTGAAGCGTTCGGCGCCATCAAGACGGCCGTTTCTGCCACCTCGGGCGACAAGATCGGCGCGATCGCCGGCGACCTCGCTTCGGTCGAGGAAATGTACGCCCTGAAGTCGCTGCTGTCCTCGCTCGGATCGGAAAACCACGACTGTCGCCAGGATGGAACGGCGCTCGATCCGTCGCTCGGCCGCTCAAGCTACATCTTCAACCCGACGATCGAAGGCATCGAACAGGCCGGCGCGCTGCTCATCATCGGCGCCAACCCGCGCCTGGAAGCCGCTGTGCTCAATGCCCGTATCCGCAAGCGTTTCCGCCGCGGCAATTTCCCGATCGGCGTGATCGGCGAAGTCAACGAACTGCGCTATCCTTACGACTATCTCGGCGCCGGTCCGGAAACGCTTTCCGATCTCGCATCGGGCGCAAACAGCTTCGCTGAAAAGCTGCGTGGCGTGAAGAACCCGATGATCATCGTAGGGCAGGGGGCTCTGGCCCGTCCGGATGGTCTGGCGATCCTTCAGGCAGCCTCGCAGCTCGCAGGCTCGGTCGGCGCGTTGACGGAAGAGTGGAACGGTCTCGCCGTCCTCCACACCGCAGCCTCGCGCGTCGGCGGCCTCGATCTTGGCTTCGTGCCGGGCGCCAAGGGTGCCAATGCCGCCACCATGCTGAAGTCGATGGATGTTCTCTTCCTGCTCGGCGCCGACGAAATGGAATTCGCCACCAAGTATGCCAAGCTCACCGTCTATATCGGCAGCCACGGCGATGCGGGCGCGATGGCGGCCGACGTCATCCTGCCGGGTGCGGCCTATACCGAAAAGTCCGGCACCTGGGTCAACACCGAAGGCCGCGTCCAGATGGGCAACCGCGCCGGCTTCGCACCGGGCGATGCCCGCGAGGAATGGGCGATCCTGCGTGCGCTGTCGGACGTGCTGGGCAAGAAGCTGCCTTACGACAGCCTCCAGGCCCTGCGTGCGAAACTCTATCAGGACTATCCGCATTTCGCGGCGATCGATGAAATCGCAGCCGGCTCTGTCGATGACATCGCTGCCTTCGGCCAGAAGGCTGCAGGCGCCATGTCGAAGAACGGCTTCGTCTCCTCGGTCAAGGACTTCTATCTGACAAACCCGATCGCTCGCGCATCTGCCGTCATGGCGGAATGCTCGGCGCTGGCCCGCAACAATTTCCAGGCTGCGGCGGAGTAATATGAATATGGACTCGTTCTTCTGGACCTATGTCTGGCCTGCGCTGATCATGGTTGGTCAGTCTCTGCTGCTGCTCGTCTGCCTGTTGGTCACCGTGGCCTACGTCATTCTTGCCGACCGCAAGATCTGGGCTGCCGTCCAGCTGCGCCGCGGCCCGAACGTCGTCGGTCCCTTCGGCCTCTTCCAGTCCTTCGCCGACCTGATGAAGTTCGTCTTCAAGGAGCCGATCATTCCGGCCGGCGCCAACAAGGGCGTCTTCCTGCTTGCCCCGCTTGTCTCTGTGACGCTGGCGCTCGCCACATGGGCGGTCATCCCGCTCAACGATGGCTGGGTCGTCGCCAACATCAATGTCGGCATTCTGTACGTCTTCGCGATCTCATCGCTCGAAGTCTACGGCATCATCATGGCCGGCTGGGCGTCGAACTCGAAATATCCGTTCCTCGGCGCGCTGCGCTCGGCGGCGCAGATGGTCTCCTACGAAGTCTCGATCGGCTTCGTCATCGTCGCGGTGCTTCTCTGCGTCGGCTCGCTCAACCTGACGGATATCGTCTATGCCCAGCAGGACGGCCTCGGCACCAAGCTTGGCCTGCCGAATTCCTTCCTCGACTGGCACTGGCTGTCGCTCTTCCCGATGTTCGTGATCTTCTTCATCTCGGGTCTGGCTGAAACCAACCGTCCGCCCTTCGACCTTCCGGAAGCAGAATCCGAACTCGTCGCCGGTTACATGGTCGAATACGCGTCCGCCCCGTACATGATGCTGATGCTCGGCGAATATGCCGCCATCATGCTCATCTGCTCGCTGACGACGATCCTTTTCCTCGGCGGCTGGCTGCCCCCGGTCGATTTCTGGCTCATCAACTGGGTACCGGGCATCATCTGGTTCCTGCTCAAGGTCGGTTTCGTCTTCTTCATGTTCGCCATGGTGAAGGCATTCGTACCGCGCTACCGCTATGACCAGCTGATGCGCCTCGGCTGGAAGGTGTTCCTTCCGCTCTCGCTCGCCATGGTCGTCATCGTTGCATTTACACTGAAGCTGACGGGATGGGCATGATGATGATCCCGACCGCCCGCCTCGTGATTGGAGAATAAGATGGCTATTGCACAGGCTATCAACTCGCTGTTCCTGAAGGAATTCGTCGCCGCCTTCTTCCTGTCGATGCGCTATTTCTTCAAGCAGAAGGCCACGATCAACTATCCGTTCGAGAAGGGGCCGGTTTCCCCGCGCTTCCGCGGCGAGCATGCGCTGCGCCGTTATCCGAACGGTGAAGAGCGCTGCATCGCCTGCAAGCTGTGCGAGGCGATCTGTCCAGCTCAGGCGATCACCATCGAAGCCGGCCCGCGCCGTAACGACGGTACCCGCCGCACGGTGCGCTACGACATCGACATGGTGAAGTGCATCTATTGCGGTTTCTGCCAGGAAGCCTGCCCGGTCGACGCGATCGTCGAAGGGCCGAATTTCGAGTTCTCGACGGAAACCCGCGAGGAGCTCTATTTCGACAAGGCGCGCCTCCTGGAAAATGGCGACCGCTGGGAGCGGGAAATCGCCCGCAACATCGCAATCGACTCGCCTTACCGTTAAGGCGCGTCCGCCGGTAGCCACAAGGCGCCGGCTTATCAGAGTTTAGTTCCGATGCTCGATCAGCATCGGCCAGGCGGGTAGGGCGGGAAGCCCGACCCCGACGAGGGACGAGAAGGCACCACGATGGGTCTGCAGGCTATATTCTTCTATCTCTTCGCGTTCGTCGCAGTGGCGTCGGCGTTCATGGTCGTATCGGCCAAGAACCCGGTGCACTCGGTGCTGTACCTCATCCTCGTCTTCTTCAACGCGGCGGGTCTCTTTCTGCTGACCGGTGCGGAGTTCCTGGCGATGATTCTGCTCGTCGTCTATATCGGCGCGGTCGCGGTGCTCTTCCTCTTCGTCGTCATGATGCTCGACATCGACTTCGCCGAATTGCGGACCGGCTTCATGCGCAACGCGCCGATCGGCGTGCTGGTCGGCCTGATCGTTGCGGCCGAGCTTATCGTCGTCATCGGCGGCAGTGTTCTGTCGCCCCAGGCAGCAAGCTCTATCACCATGCCGATCCCCAACCCGGCGGAACGCACCAACACGGCGGCGCTGGGCGACGTGCTCTATACAAATTACGTCTATTTCTTCCAGCTCGCCGGTCTGGTGCTGCTGGTCGCGATGATCGGAGCGATCGTATTGACGCTGCGTCACCGCCAGAACGTCAAGCGACAGGATATCTCGCGCCAGGTCGCCCGCACGCCCGAAACCGCCGTCGAGGTGGTCAAGGTGAAGTCGGGCCAGGGCCTCTAGAGACAGCGGGAGCAAGGAACAGAAAAATGGAAATCGGTCTTTCCCATTATCTCACGGTCAGCGCGATCCTCTTCACGATCGGCGTCTTCGGTATCTTCCTGAACCGCAAGAACGTTATCATCATTTTGATGTCGGTTGAATTGATCCTCCTGTCGGTCAACCTCAATATGGTGGCCTTCTCGTCCTTCCTGAACGACATCGTCGGCCAGGTCTTCGCATTGTTCATTCTGACCGTTGCGGCAGCGGAAGCCGCCATCGGTCTTGCAATTCTCGTCGTCTTCTATCGCAACCGCGGCTCGATCGCGGTCGAAGACGTCAATATGATGAAGGGCTGATCGGGTCATGATCTACAAGGCAATCGTCTTTCTTCCCCTGATCGGCTTCCTGATCGCCGGCCTTTTCGGTCGTCAGATCGGCGCCAAGGCATCCGAATACGTCACCAGCGGCCTGATGATCATCGCCGCCATCCTGTCGTGGATCGTCTTCTTCAACGTGGCTCTGCACCACGGCGAGAGCGGCGAAGTCATCAAGGTCTCCGTCCTGCGCTGGATCCAGTCCGGCGGCATCGACGTTGAATGGGCCTTACGAATCGACACGCTGTCGTCGATCATGTTCGTCGTCGTCAACACCGTCTCGACGCTCGTGCATGTCTATTCGATCGGCTACATGCACCACGATCCGCATCGGCCGCGCTTCTTCGCCTATCTGTCTCTCTTCACCTTCGCGATGCTGATGCTCATCACGTCGGATAACCTGCTTCAGATGTTCTTCGGCTGGGAAGGCGTCGGTCTTGCCTCCTACCTGCTGATCGGCTTCTGGTTCAAGAAGCCGTCGGCCTCGGGTGCGGCGATGAAGGCCTTCATCGTCAACCGCGTCGGCGACTTCGGCTTCATCCTCGGCATTGCCGGCGTCTTCGTCCTCTTCGGCTCGATCAATTTCGAAACGATCTTTGCGGCCGCCGCGACCTATCTGCCGGCCGAAGGTGCCGCCGACGCCAACGCGATCGTCGTCAACTTCTTCGGCATGGAACTGACCAGGAGCAGTGCGCTCACCGTCACCTGCCTTCTGCTCTTCATGGGTGCGATGGGTAAGTCGGCGCAGTTCCTGCTGCACACCTGGCTGCCGGACGCGATGGAAGGCCCGACCCCGGTCTCGGCCCTCATCCATGCCGCAACCATGGTCACCGCCGGCGTCTTCCTCGTCGCCCGCATGTCGCCGATCTTCGAACTGTCGCATGATGCCCTGACTGTCGTCACCGTCATCGGCGCCATCACCGCCTTCTTCGCGGCAACCGTCGGCCTCGTTCAGAACGACATCAAGCGCGTCATCGCCTATTCGACCTGCTCGCAGCTCGGCTACATGTTTGTCGCACTCGGCGTTGGCGCTTATGGTGCAGCCGTCTTCCACCTCTTCACCCACGCCTTCTTCAAGGCGCTTTTGTTCCTATGCGCCGGCTCGGTCATCCATGCGGTCGACGGCGAACAGGACATGCGTCACATGGGCGGCCTTCGTCCGCACATCAAGGTGACGTTCTGGATGATGATGCTCGGCACGCTCGCTATCACCGGCGTCGGCATTCCGCTGACTTCGATCGGCTTTGCCGGCTTCTTCTCCAAGGACTTCATCATCGAAGCCACCTTCGCATCGCATTCGGCAGTGTCGGGCTTTGCCTTCACGCTGCTCGTCATCGCCGCGATGTTCACCAGCTTCTACTCGTGGCGCCTGATCTTCCTGACTTTCTTCGGCAAGCCGCGTGCCAGCCACGAAGTCATGCACCATGTGCATGAAAGCCCGCAGGTCATGCTCGTGCCGCTCTATATCCTCGGCATCGGCGCGGTCATCGCAGGCTTCGTCTTCAAGGAATATTTCTACGGCCACGAATATGACGTGTTCTGGAAGGGCGCGCTGTTCACCGCGGAAGACAACCATCTGGTTCACGAGTTCCACTACGTGCCGGTCTGGGTCAAGCTTTCGCCCTTCGTCGCCATGCTGATCGGCCTTGCCACCTCCTGGTACTTCTACATCAAGTCGCCGGAAACCCCGAAGCGCCTCGCAGCCTCGCAGCGCGTGCTCTACGAATTCCTGCTCAACAAGTGGTACTTTGACGAACTTTACGACTTCCTCTTCGTCCGCTCCGCCAAGGCGCTTGGCCGGTTCCTTTGGAAGAAGGGCGATGTCGCGGTCATCGATGCCTACGGCCCGAACGGCGTTGCCGCCCGCGTGGTCGACGTCACCAACCGGGTGGTCAAGCTGCAGTCCGGTTATCTTTATCACTACGCCTTCGCAATGATGATCGGCATCGCCGCCCTTGTGACCTGGATGATGCTCGGGAGCTCCATGTAATGACCGACTGGCCAATTCTCTCGACAGTCACCTTCCTGCCGCTGGTCGGCGTTCTCCTCCTGCTGCTCATGAACGGGCAGGGGGAAAACGGTCGCCGCAATGTTCTCTATATCTCGCTTGCAACGACGGTGGTGACCTTCATCCTGTCGCTGTTCATCTGGATCGGCTTCGATAATTCGGATCCCGGTTTCCAGATGGTCGAAAAGCACGAGTGGCTCGGCACGGGTATCGCCTATCACCTTGGCGTCGACGGCATTTCCATGCTGTTCGTCATCCTGACGACCTTCCTCATGCCCTTCTGCGTTCTGGCCAGCTGGAATGCCATCGAGAAGCGCATCAAGGAATACATGATCGCCTTCCTGCTGCTGCAGGTGGCCATGACCGGTGTCTTCGTCGGCCTCGATATCGTCCTCTTCTACATCTTCTTCGAAGCGACGCTGATCCCGATGTTCATCATCATCGGCGTGTGGGGTGGCAAGGATCGTGTCTACGCGTCCTACAAGCTGTTCCTCTACACGCTGCTCGGTTCCGTGCTGATGATGCTTGCCGTCATGGCCATGTACTGGCAGGCCGGCACGACGGACATGACCGAGCTTCTGAAATTCGGCTTCCCGTCCGGCATGCAGACCTGGCTCTGGCTCGCCTGCTTCGCTGCCTTCGCCGTCAAAATGCCGATGTGGCCGGTCCATACCTGGCTTCCCGACGCGCACGTTCAGGCTCCGACCGCAGGCTCCGTCATCCTTGCCGGCGTCATGCTGAAGCTCGGCGGCTACGGCATGATCCGCATCCTGTTGCAGATGTTCCCGCTGGCGTCCGATTACTTCGCGCCGATGGTCTTCTCGCTGTCGGTCATCGCCATCATCTACACCTCGCTGGTCGCGATGATGCAGGACGACATCAAGAAGCTGATCGCCTATTCGTCGGTCGCCCACATGGGTTACGTCACGATGGGTATCTTCGCGGCCAATACGCAGGGCGTACAGGGCGCGATCTTCCAGATGCTGTCGCACGGCATTGTTTCGGGCGCTCTGTTCCTCTGCGTCGGCGTCGTCTATGACCGCCTCCACACCCGCGAAATCTCGGCTTATGGCGGCCTCGTCAACAACATGCCGAAATACGCCGTCGCCTTCATGATCTTCACCATGGCGAACGTCGGCCTGCCGGGCACATCCGGCTTCATCGGCGAATTCCTGACGATCATGGGTGTCTTCCGCGTCAACACCTGGGTGGCTCTGTTTGCCGCAACGGGCGTCATCCTCTCGGCCTGCTATGCGCTGTGGCTCTACCGCCGCGTCGTCTTCGGCGCGCTGGAGAAGGACAGCCTCAAGGGCCTGCTCGACCTTTCGACGCGCGAGAAGATCATCCTTTATCCGCTGATCGCGCTGACCATCTTCTACGGCGTCTATCCTGCTCCGATCTTCGATGCGACGGCGGCTTCGGTGGACCTCGTGGTCAACAATTACTCCGCAGCCCTGCAGGCGGCGGCGAACCTTGCACTCAATGTGCAGTGAGACGGGACGAGACTGGCTATGACCCCTGAACTACTTTCCCTCAGCCTGCAGCTGGCAATGCCGGAAGTGATCCTTGCCGTGGGCGCGCTGGCGCTGCTCATGGTCGGCGTCTTTACCGGCAAGAACTCGGCAATGCTCGTGACCATTCTGTCGATCGCGCTCGTTGCGGTCGCCGGCCTCTGGCTCATCTTCTTCACCGGCGAAGGCGAAGGCTTCAACGGCGCCTTCCTGCTCGATCCGTTCGGCCGCTTCATGAAGCTGCTGGCACTCACCGGCTCGATCGTCGCCATGGTCATGACCCTGTCGAGCGCCCGCTCGCAGAAGCTCGACCAGTTCGAATACCCGGTTCTGCTGGTGCTCGCGACGCTCGGCATGATGGTGCTGATCTCCGCCAACGACCTGATCGCGCTCTATATGGGCCTCGAACTCATGTCGCTGTCGCTCTATGTCGTCGCCGCCTTCAACCGCGACAGCCTGCGCTCGACCGAGGCGGGCCTCAAGTATTTCGTTCTCGGCGCCCTGTCGTCCGGCATGATGCTTTACGGCATGTCGCTGATCTACGGCTTCACCGGCAATACCGGTTTCGACGAGATCGCCCGCGTTCTGACAGCCGAAGGCCGTCAGCTCGGCATCGTCTTCGGCATGGTCTTCGTGCTTGCCGGCGCCTGCTTCAAGATCTCCGCCGTGCCGTTCCACATGTGGACGCCGGACGTCTATGAAGGCGCACCGACCCCGGTCACGGCCTTCTTCGCCTCCGGCCCCAAGGTCGCCGCCATGGCAATCCTGGTGCGCATCGTCTCGGAAGCCTTCCTGCCGATCATCTCCGACTGGCGCCAGGTCATCGTCTTCGTCGCGATTGCCTCGATGCTGCTCGGCTCCTTTGCCGCGATCGGCCAGAAGAACATCAAGCGCCTGATGGCCTATTCCTCCATTGGTCACATGGGTTACGCGCTGGTCGGCCTTTCCGCCGGCACGGAGACGGGCGTCTCCGGCGTGGTGCTCTACATGACCATCTACATGATCATGACGCTTGGCGCTTTCGCCTGCATCATGGCGATGCAGCGCGAGGACGGCTCCTATGTCGAGAATGTTGATGATCTCGCTGGTCTCTTCTCCACCCGCCCGTTCATGGCGCTGGTGCTGACGGCACTGATGTTCTCGATGGCCGGCATCCCGCCGCTGGCAGGCTTTTTCGCAAAGTACTTCGTCTTTGTCGCAGCGATCGAGGCGAAGCTCTACGCGCTCGCCATCATCGGTGTTCTCTCCTCGGTCGTCGGTGCCTATTACTACCTGCGTATCGTCAAGCTGATGTGGTTCGATGAGGCCAAGGGCCAGTTCGCCCGCACCTCCGGCGAGCTTCGGCTGATCTTTGGCCTTTCCGGCCTGTTCGTTACGGCCTATGTTCTGATCGGCGGTCCGATCGGTACCGCTGCAACAGCAGCCGCAAGGTCCTTCTTCTGATTATGAACACGCATAACGGACGCCTCTCCATGGAGGCGTTCCGTCACGTCGCCTTCGACGATATCGGATCGACAAACAGTGAATGTCTCGCCCGCGCTCGCGCGGGCGATGCAGGTTTGTTGTGGGTGACCGCCACCCGCCAGACGGAAGGCCGCGGTCGCCGCGGGCGCGCCTGGACGTCTGAGCCGGGAAACCTTTATTCCTCCCTGCTGCTCATCGATCCGGCCCCTCTGGAAATGACGGCCTCGCTGCCGCTTGCCGTCGCGGTCGCCGTGCATGATGCGGTACGAGCGGTCCTGCCGCCGGGCGAGGCTGCGCTTCAGGTCAAATGGCCGAACGACATCCTCATCGACCGCAACAAGACATGCGGCATTCTGCTCGAGGCCGAAATGCTGCCGGATGGCCGGCGCGCCCTCGTCATCGGCATCGGCATCAATATCCGTCACATGCCCGACAACGCGCCCTATGGCGTCACGCGTCTCGCAGATCATGGCGCGGCTGTCTCGCCGGATGAGTTTTTCCCGCATCTTTTCAAATCTATGGCTGAGGTTCTGGAATCATGGAATGAAGGGCGCGGCACCGCCCGCATCGTGTCGCGCTGGCGTGAGCTTGCCTGCGGCATCGGCGAGCAGATTACCGTCAATTTCCCAGATCGTTCGATAAAGGGCATATTTGCCGGGATAGACGAAACAGGCCTCCTGCTTCTCGACCAGGGGGATGGACATCTGATGCCGATCGCGGCAGGAGATGTATTCTTTCACAAAACGGAATAAGAAGAAGAATGGCAAAGCAAGACGAACTGGTGTTTCTGCCGCTGGGCGGCGTGGGCGAGATCGGCATGAACCTCGCTCTTTACGGCTATGGGCCGGCTGAGAAGCGCCAGTGGATCATGGTCGATGCCGGTGTGACCTTTCCAGGCCCCGATCTCCCGGGCGTCGATCTGGTCCTTCCCGATATCCGTTTCCTCGCCAAACAGCGTAATAACCTGAAGGCGATCATCATCACCCACGCGCACGAGGACCACTACGGCGCGCTGAACGACCTGTGGCCCGGCCTCAACGTGCCGGTCTATGCCTCGCCGTTCACCGCCGGCATGCTGGAAGCCAAGCGCAAGTATGAAGGCACCCGCGCCGAAATCCCGATCACCATCTTCAAGGCGGGCGATCGTGTGAACATCGGCCCCTTCGAGGTTGAGGCCGTCGGCGTCAACCACTCGATCCCCGAGCCGATGTCGCTCGTCATCCGCACCCCGCTCGGCAATGTCGTGCATACCGGCGACTGGAAGATCGACGCCAAGCCGACGCTTGGACCGCTGACCGACGAGGACCGTTTCCGCGCCATCGGCGAAGAGGGCGTGCTGGCACTGATGTGCGACTCGACGAACGCCATGCGCGAAGGCGTCTCGCCGTCGGAAGAGGAAGTCTCCAAGGGCCTTCAGGACGTTATCGAGAAGGCCGAGGGCAGGGTCGCCGTTACCACCTTCTCCTCTAACGTCGGCCGTATCCGCTCGATCGCCGAAGCCGCGAACGCTGCCGGCCGTGAAGTCCTGCTGCTCGGTTCCTCGCTGAAGCGCGTCGTCAATGTTGCTCAGGATATCGGCATCATGGAAGGGCTCAAACCCTTCATCGCCGAGGACGAATACGGCTATATCCCGCGTGACAAGGTCGTCGTCATCCTCACCGGAAGCCAGGGCGAGCCGCGTGCGGCGCTGGCAAAGATCTCCCGCGACGAGATGCGCCATGTAGCGCTCACCAAGGGCGACACCGTCGTCTTCTCGTCGCGCACCATTCCCGGCAACGAGAAAGGCATTCTCGACATCAAGAATGCGCTGATCGAGCAGGGCGTCAACATCATCGGCGACGGTGATGCGCTCGTTCACGTCTCCGGCCACCCGCGCCGCAACGAGCTTCTGAAGATGTATGAGTGGACGAAGCCGCAGATCCTCGTTCCGGTTCACGGCGAGGCCGCTCATCTGACGGCACAGGCCGAACTCGGCGCATCCGCCGGCATCCAGACGATCCCGCGCGTGCGCAACGGCAACATATTGCGCCTTGCGCCTGGCCCGGCCGAAATCATCGACGATGCCCCGCATGGCCGCATCTTCAAGGACGGCAAGCTGATCGGCGATTTCGACGAGATGGCCATCGGCGACCGCCGCAAGCTGTCCTTTGCCGGCCATGTTTCGGTCAACGTGTTGCTCGACGCGCGCTTTGAATTCCTCGCCGACCCGGATCTGGTCGCCTACGGCCTGCCGGAATTCGACGATGAGGGCGAAGACATGGAAGACGGCCTTTACGACGCCGTCCTTGGCGCCGTCGAAAGCATTCCGCGCGCCCGCCGCAAGGATATCGATACGGTAAGGGAAGCGGTCCGCCGCGCAGTTCGTGCCGCCGCTAACCTGGCTTGGGGCAAGAAGCCGGTCGTGACGGTGTTCGTGACGCGTGTACAGTAAAGGCGGTGGGGATGGTTGGCTGAGGAGTGCCGACCGATCCCTCACTTGCGAGTTCGAACATTTAGCCTTCGGCTAAGATTTTGAAGCCGCTATCTCTCCCGCAGGGAGAGAGATTCTGGAGGGCGCGGCACCCTCGGCTTTCTACCTCTCCCCTTGTGGGAGAGGATACAAAATCAGGATCCTGGCCGAAGGCTAGGCCTCGGATTTGGTTGGTGAGGGAGATTTTGCCTCAACGGGGGGAGGGCATCACGATGATCGGCCGCGTCAACCACATCGCCATCGCAGTGCCGATCCTCGAAGAGGCGGCCGCGATCTATCGCGATACGCTGAGCGCCGACGTGTCCGCGCCGCAGGCGCTGCCCGAGCACGGTGTCACAGTCGTTTTCGTCACGCTTGCGAACACCAAGATCGAACTTCTCGAACCGCTCGGCCATGGCTCCCCGATTGCCGCCTTTCTGGAGCGTAACCCGTCAGGCGGTATTCACCACATCTGCCACGAGACTGCGGATATCGAAAAGGCGGCCGAGCAGCTGCGCGCATCCGGCGCGCGCATTCTCGGCGATGGCAAGCCGAAGATCGGTGCACATGGCAAGCCGGTCCTCTTCCTTCACCCGAAGGATTTCAACGGCACGCTGATCGAACTGGAGGAGGTCTAATGTCTGTCATGATCGTCAATGAAAACAGACGGTTTGCCGCTTTGGCGGAATCATTTTCGCAAGGCCGCTGTCGCCAAGGAATGAACAGGCTGGCCGGCCTGACGGACGGGCGAGGGAGCACCCCATGCCTTATCTGACGGTTGCCGCAATCTATTTCATTCTCTGGTGGACGGTTCTCTTCATCGTCCTGCCGCTCGGTTATCGCAGCCAGCATGAGGACGGCGAGATAACGCTCGGGACCGTGGAGAGCGCACCGGCAAGGTTTAGGGGAGGTCGGGTGATCCTGCTGACCACCGTGATTTCGGCGGCGATCTATCTGGCCTACCATCTCGCATCCGTCTACTTCGGATTCGGCATCGGAAGCATCCCCGATATAGTGCCGGATTTCGGCTCGACGTCTTAAGGCGCTACGGCATGTCTCCAGAAAGTGGTTGCCGGTTTCGGGATAAAGACATGCGCAAAAACAATGAGCTGAAGCACGGCGAGCGAATCTGAAAGATCGCGACGTGCTTTAGGGCTGGGCTGTCATCGGCTTGTCATCATGGTTGGCGATAGGAATGGACACCTTGCCCGTCTACAAGCCAAAAAAAAACAAGGCGTTTAAGCCTTGTTTTTCAGTTTCGCGTGATCCTCAACCGTTACCGGGGCAGCGACAAGCGCGCCTAAGATCTCATCCTCCCAAGACTTTACCGCGATTGGCAAGAATTTGAACTTCATGCCTGTTTTATGAGCTGAAACTAGCTCAATGGTTGGGCTTTGTCACCCACTTTTTTGCAAATTTGCGACACTTAAGCGAAAAAAATACTGTCGGCGGAAATGTCGCACCCCTCCGTTCATTAGCGAGGCGATTTCGCGCCATCCGTTTGTCGGGCGTTTGATTTCATCCACTAGCGTTTCAGAGATCGCGGGTTTCCTTGGGGGCAGGGAACCGGTATGAAGCCACGCAAATGGTCTTTAAATCGGCCGATTCCTGTTTGATGCGGAACGGTCAGTAACCCTCGGAAAACGCTATGCGCCTGTCCCGCTATTTCATGCCCATCCTGAAGGAAACCCCCAAGGAAGCGGAGATCGTTTCGCATCGCCTGATGCTGCGCACCGGCATGGTGCGCCAGCAGAGCCAGGGCATCTATTCCTGGCTGCCGCTCGGCAAGCGCGTTCTCGACAAGGTCAACAAGATCATCCGCGAGGAACAGGATCGTGCCGGCGCCATCGAGCTTCTGATGCCGACGCTGCAGTCCGCCGAACTCTGGCAGGAAAGCGGCCGTTACGAGGCCTATGGCAAGGAAATGTTGCGCATACAGGACCGCCAGGAGCGCCCGATGCTCTACGGCCCGACCAACGAGGAAATGGTCACGGATATCTTTCGGTCCTACGTCAAGTCCTACAAGAGCCTGCCGCTGAACCTCTACCACATCCAGCTGAAGTTCCGCGACGAGATCCGTCCGCGCTTCGGCACGATGCGTTCGCGCGAATTCCTGATGAAGGACGCCTATTCCTTCGACCTGACCAAGGACGAGGCCGTCCACTCCTATAACAAGATGTTCGCGGCCTACCTGCGCACCTTCGATCGTCTGGGCCTGCGCGCCATTCCGATGCGTGCCGACACCGGCCCGATCGGCGGCAACCACAGCCACGAGTTCATCATCCTGGCCGAGACCGGCGAATCGGAAGTCTTCTCGCATCGCGATTTCGTCAATTTCGACATTCCGGCCGCCGACGTCGATTTCGACGACGTTGCCGGCATGCAGGCGATCTTCGACAAGTGGACCTCCGTCTACGCCGCAACGTCCGAAATGCACGATGAAGCCGCATTCGATGCGATCCCGGAAGGCGATCGCCTGTCGGCACGCGGTATCGAAGTCGGCCACATCTTCTATTTCGGAACCAAGTATTCCGAGCCGATGGGTGCCAAGGTGCAGGGACCGGACGGCAAGGAACACCTTGTCCACATGGGATCCTACGGCATCGGCCCGACCCGCCTCGTTCCCGCCATCATCGAAGCCTCCCATGACGAGAACGGAATCATCTGGCCGGCCTCGGTCGCACCGTTCGATGTCGTGGTGATCAACATGAAGCCGGGTGACGAAGCCTGCGACCGCCTGTCGGAAAATCTCTATGCCTCGCTCGGCAATGCCGGCAAGGACGTGCTTTACGACGACACCGATGACCGTGCCGGCACGAAGTTCGCCACCGCCGATCTGATCGGCGTACCGGTTCAGATCATCGTCGGTCCGCGTTCTGCCGCCGTCGGCGAAGTCGAGGTCAAGGACCGCAAGACCGGTGCCCGCGAGGTCATGACCCTCGAGGCCGCACTGAACCGCATCACCGGCTGACGGCAATTGCCGTTCCGGTTCTAACTATCGGGTGAGGAACGGGCCTGCTGGCCTGCGTCTCACTCACAAAACGAGGAAAAGCGTGAATGGCGAGCGTCGCGGCTGGTGGTGAGAAGGAAAAGGCGGAGAAGGCTCCAAAGGCCCCGCGCGCCGGAGCCTTTTCGAGCTTCGAGCGCATGGTCGCCTGGCGCTACCTTCGCTCGCGCCGCAAGGAAGCCTTCATTTCGGTCATCGCCGGCTTTTCCTTCATCGGCATCATGCTCGGCGTTGCGACGCTGATCATCGTGATGGCCGTGATGAACGGCTTTCGTACCGAACTCATTTCCCGCATTCTCGGCATCAACGGCCATATGATCGTCCAACCGATCGACACGCCGCTCAATGATTACGCCGAGTTGACCAGGCGATTTGCCGAAGTGCCGGGCGTTCGCATGGCGCTGCCGCTCGTCGAGGGCCAGACGCTTGCCTCAGGCCGTGGCGGTGCTGGCTCCGGTGCACTGGTGCGCGGCGTGCGCGCCGAGGATCTCGAAAAGCTCACCGAGGTCTCCAGCAATGTGAAGCAGGGCGATATCGTCGGCTTTGCCTCGGGGCAGGGCGTTCTGGTCGGGTCGAGGCTCGCAGCCCAGTTAGGTCTGAACGCCGGCGACCAGATCACGCTGATCTCGCCGGAGGGCGACGTGACGCCGATGGGCGTCAATCCGCGCGTCAAGTCCTACCCGGTCTCGGGGATCTTTGAGATCGGCATGTCGGAATATGACGCGTCGATGATCTACATGCCGCTGGAAGAATCGCAGCTCTATTTCAATGCCGAAGGCATCGTCCAGTCGATCGAACTGTTCATCAACGATCCGGAGGCGGTCGACAGCCTGAGGCCGCTGATCGAACAGGCCGCCGGCCGGCAGATCTTCATCACCGACTGGCGCCAGCGCAACCAGACCTTCTTCTCCGCCCTTCAGGTGGAGCGAAACGTCATGTTCATGATCCTGACGCTGATCGTGCTTGTCGCGGCCTTGAACATCATTTCCGGCCTGATCATGCTGGTGAAGGACAAGGGATCGGATATCGCCATTCTGCGCACGATGGGCGCAAGCTCCGGCTCTATCATGCGGATCTTCTTCATGACGGGGGCGGCGATCGGCGTGGTCGGCACGCTGGCAGGCGTCGCGCTCGGCGTTCTCGTCTGCCTCAATATCGAATCGATCCGGCAGTTCTTTTCCTGGATTTCGGGCACCGTCCTGTTCAACCCGGAACTCTATTTCCTGAGCGAGCTGCCGGCCGAAATGAGCGTCAGCGAAACCGTGTCGGTCGTCACCATGGCGCTGACACTCTCCTTCATCGCCACCATCTTCCCGGCGTGGCGGGCCTCCAGGCTCGATCCCGTCCAGGCGCTTCGCTACGAATAGGATCGCATAACCCTCATGGCACCTCGTAAATCCGTCTTGAAGCTCTCGGGCGTCGAACGTCATTATGGCCAGGGAGAAACGACCCTTTCGATCCTGAAAGGCGCCGATTTCGAACTGCGAAGCGGCGAGATCGTCGCACTCGTGGCGCCATCCGGCACGGGCAAGTCGACGCTCCTTCATCTGGCCGGCCTGCTCGAACATCCCGATGCCGGCGACGTTTCGATCGGCGGTCGGTCATGCAACGATCTGCCGGACGAGGAGCGCACCGCGATCCGCCGTTCCGAGATCGGTTTCGTCTATCAGTTCCACCATCTTCTGCCGGAATTCTCCGCCATCGAGAACATCATGATGCCGCAGCTGATCGGCGGCCTGACGAAGAACGAGGCGAAGGAGAGGGCGGCACAGCTTCTCGACTACATGCGCATCGGCCACCGCGCCGAGCATCGCCCTTCGGAACTTTCCGGTGGCGAGCAGCAGCGTGTGGCGATTGCCCGCGCGGTTGCCAATGCCCCGCGCGTCCTGCTTGCCGACGAACCGACCGGCAATCTCGATCCGAATACCGCATCCTATGTCTTCGATGCGCTCGAGGCGCTTGTGCGCCAGTCGGGCCTTGCGGCGTTGATCGCCACCCACAACCACGAACTCGCAGCCCGCATGGACCGCCGTGTCACCATCGAAGGCGGCCAGGTCGTCGAGTTCTGATCGCTTAACATCACCTGCCGATCATCGAAGAAACGAGCACAGCCGCTTGTGCCCGAAACGGCTGTGCCGCGCCGGTTTTCATCACGTTGCCACCGCGATCGGTGGGGGGCACCTGAAGCGCCATCGACCTTGCATGCGCAGGCTGCACGCCGCCGATGATGCCCTCCTTTCGCCTCTCCTCACTCATGCCCTCTGCGTGGTTTTTGTCGCGGTGACGTGACAGCCTCAGGCAAGCTAGGACACGTAGAGGTCGTGGCAATCCAGCAGTAGGGGCGGGTGATTCAATCAGCCGGTTTGGTCAGGGTAAGGCAACCGGCGAGACTGCGAGTGGCAACAGGGTGAGAGCGGATCATTATCCCCGGTCTTTTCCTCTTCGTTCTCCGCGGTGATTGAGCGCTGCCTCCCGTTTTGAAGGTCGAGGCTTATCGATGTCCACCGTTTCCGGTCTCACGGTCACCCAGATCCGCAGTCTTCCCGTTTCGGCGGTTGCCGCATGGACCGCAGAAGATGCCGCATCGCTGAATTCCGCCCAGGTCGGAGCGCTCAATTCCCGCCAGATCGGGGCATTGTCCGAAGATGCTGTCTCGACGCTGTCCACCACCCAGATCCGCTCCATAGCGCCGCGATCGATCGTCGGCTTGACGCTTGACCAGTTGACGGTCCTGTCCACCGACCGCATTTCGAGCCTCGGCACGTCGCAAGTCGCGGCCCTCACGGCAAGCCAGCTGACTGGTCTTTCGGTCGAGCAGACCGAAGCGTTCAAGCCGGAGCAGATCGCGATGATGAGCTCGACGCAGATCGCTGCCTTGAGCGCCGAGGACCTTGCCGCGTTCTCGCCTGCCGATATAGCAGCGATCAAGCCTGCTTCCATGCGCGGCCTCACCGCAGAAAAATTCGCCGGCCTGTCGCCGGAACAGGTCGCGGCGATGAAGCCCGCCCAGTTCGCCGCCCTGAAAGCCGACCAGATAGCAGCCTTCACGGCCGTTCAGATAGCAGCGGTAAAGCCGGAACAGCTCGGCGCGATGACCGCCACCCAGGTGGCAGCCATCAAGGTCGATATGCTTTCGCAACTATCCGGCGCGCAGGTCGCCGGTTTCGGCGCAAGGGGTATCGCAGGCCTGACGGCAACCCAGCTTACGGCGATGTCTACGACTCAGATCGATGCCTTTACGGCAACCCAGCTCGGAGCACTGAGCTCCAAGCAGCTTGGAGGTCTCACCGCCGATCAGGTCGCGGTATTCACGCCGACCGATATCGCCGCCTTGAGCTCTCGGTCGCTGTCGGGAATTTCAGCCGATGTCATGGCATCATTGTCGGGAACGCAGGTTGCCGCATTCACCAATACCCAGATTGCGGCGCTGAAAGCGACCCAGCTTGGCGCGGTCACGCCGGCTCAGGTGGTGTCGCTGACGCCGTTGCAGATCGGGGCGATGACATCGACCCAGATCGCCACCTTGTCGCCCGATGCGATCTCTGCCTTTTCGACGGCGCAGGTCGCAGCAATCGCGGGCAGGGCCATTCCCGGCCTGACAGCCACCCAGCTGGCGGCCATGAGCGTCACCCAGACCGAGGCCTTCACCACCTCCCAGGCCGGTGCCTTCACCACCCGCCAGATGGCTGCCCTCAGTGCCGAGCAATTCGTCAGTTTCTCCGCCGCCGATATCGCGGCCATTCCCGCCTCCGCTTTCTCCAGCGTTCCCGTAGAGAATATTGCGGCGATGAATAGCGAACAGGCCGCAGCCTTGCTGTCGGCCCAGATTACCGCCTTGAAGGCACCGCAAGTGGCGGCCTTCACCGCCACCCAGCTCAGCGCCATGTCGGCCCCGCAGATCCGTGCCTTCACCGGCACCCAGGTTGCGGCCATTCCGGTTGCCAATATTGCGGCTCTGTCGACCGAACAGGTGGCGGCGCTGAACACGCGTGCGGTCAGCGGTCTGACGGTCGAGCAGATGGCAGCCTTCGACCAGATGCAGCTCGATGCGCTGACGACCGCGCAGATCGGTGCGTTGAGTTCGCGCCATCTCGGCGCCATTTCAGCCGAAAAGCTGGAGAATTTCGCGCCGGCGAAGATTGCCGCAATCACCCCCAGCGCACTCAGCGGTTTGCCCGCTGCCGCAATCGGCGCACTGAGCGGCGAGCAGGTGGCGGCTTTGACCTCCGCCCAGATCGCCGTTCTGAAGGTCGACCAGGTTGCCGCGTTGAATCCGGTGCAGGTCGAAGCCTTGTCGACGGCACAGATCCGGGCGCTTTCCGCCGCTCAGGTCGGCGTTTTAACCGTCGAAAGCGTTTCTGCGCTCTCCAACGATCAGCTGGCCGCAATCACGCCCAAAGCCCTGTCCGGCTTGACGGCGGCACAGATTGCCGCGCTGCGGCCGGATAGCATCGGTGCGCTTACGCCTTCGCAGGTCGCGGGTTTCACCTCGACGCAACTCGGCGCCTTCAGCGCCGAGCAGCTGGCAACCTTCTCTCCGGCGAATATTGCCGCAATCACCTCGACGGCGCTCTCCGGCCTGCCGACTCAGCTGGTTGCAGCGCTTGGCCAGGAGCAGGTGGCGGCCTTGACCGCGGCCCAGATAACCGCCTTGACGCCTTCCCAGGTCGGCGCTTTGACATCGACTCAATTGTCGGCCCTGACCCCGACCCAGATCAGATCCCTTTCCGCCAACCAGGTTGTGGCGATACCGACCGCGCAGCTTGCCGTATTCTCCTCCGAGCAGATGGCGGCGCTCAGCAGCAAGGCGATCGCAGCCCTGACCAACGAGCAACTGACCGGGCTGACCTCCGGGCAGGTCGAGGCTCTGACGGCGACCCAGATTGCCGGCATGACCGCGACCCAGATCGCGGCTCTCAAGCCGTCCGACATCGCCCTGTTCTCCGATGAGGAGATGGGCGCGATCAGCGCCGGCGCGATCTCCGGCCTGCCGGTCGAGATCATCTCCTCGCTGTCCACGGCGCAGGTCGCCATCCTGAAAAAGACGCAGGTTGCGGCATTGACGCCGACCCAGGTCGCAGCGCTCGGCCCATCCCAGCTTCAGGTTCTAACGCCCGACCAGATGAGCGGCATGACGGGCGAACAGGTTGCGGCTCTCTCGCCCGCCAACCTTGCAGGACTGTCTCCCGCCCAGTTCGCTGCGCTGCCGGCGAAAACCATCTCCGGACTGACGGCTGACCAGATCGCCGCCATGTCACCCGCCCAGATCGACAGCCTTTCCGCCGCGCAGATCGGCGGCCTCGGCGCCAGCCAGGTCGCAGCGCTGAGCGCAGCACAGCTCGCGACATTCTCCGGCGAGGATCTCGGCCTCTTGTCCGCGGCGGCGCTCGCCGGCCTCACGCCCGACAACGTCGTCAACCTGACGACGGATCAGCTTGCCTCTCTCAAGCCGGCGCAGATCGTCGGCATGCAGCCCGCCCAGATCGCAGCCCTGTCCGCCGGACAGATATCGAGCCTCTCCGCTGCCCAGCTGGCCATCCTTTCCGCCCCGCAGATTGCGGCATTGCCGCTTGATCGCCTTGCCGCCTTCTCCGCCGATCAGATCGCCGCCTTCGGACCGAAGACGATCGCCGCATTGACGCCCACCCAGGTTGCATCGCTGAGCACGGTGCAGCTCAACGCGCTCTCGGCCACCCAGCTGGCGGCCTTGACCGCAACGCAGGTCGGCGCGCTTCTGCCCGAACAGGTAGCGTCGCTTTCGGCGGAAAAGATCGCCGCGATAGGCACCGGCGCTCTGCCGGGGCTGAGCACCGACAATGTCGCGTCCTTGTCGCCGACGCAGTTGCCGGGCCTGACCGCGGCGCAGGTCGCGGCCTTGACGCCGGCCCAGGTCGGCGCGCTGACCGCCTCGCAGATCACGTCTCTGTCGACGGCCCAGATCGCCGCCCTGACCGCGACCCAGTTGCCGTCGCTGAGCGGCGCGGCCATATCGGCCCTCACCAACGAACAGGTCTCCGCCCTGGGTGCGAAGTCTATCGCCGCCCTGACGACCGATCAGATCTCGGTGCTTTCGCCCGCCCAGGTCGATGTCTTCTCCAGGGAGCAGATCGGAGCGCTGAGCGCCGCCCAGATCGGCGCGCTGAGCCCGGCACAGCTCGCAACCTTCTCCAGCACCGATGTCGCAGCGATCAACGTCAAGTCCTTCGGCGGGCTCTCGCCGGAAAGCTTTGCCGCGCTGGACTATGAACAGATGGCCGCCGTTACCAGAGAGCAGATGGCTGGCCTCACCTATTATCAGCTGAAAGCGCTGAGCGCCGATCAGGTGGCGGCGCTGACGCCGACCCAGATCGGCGCGTTCAACTCCATTCAGCTGGCTTCGCTCGGACCGGACCGGATCGCCGGTCTCTCGACAGACCAGATCGCGGCCATCAGCACCCAGGCAATAGCGGGCCTGACAGCCGACCAGATCGCGGCGATGACATCTATCCAGGCAGAGGCATTCACGCCGACGCAGGTGGCAAGCTTCACCGCCGGACAGATTGCCGCCTTCAGCAGCAGCAATCTCACCACATTCTCGACCTCCGACATTTCCTCGATCAGCACCGGTGCGATCGCCGGCCTGTCTCCCTCCGACATCATGAACCTCAAGCTGGAGCAGCTTCAGGCGCTCACCGCCGTCCAGTCTAACGCGATGAATGCCGAGCAGATCCAGGCCGTGATCGACGCATATGAGGCCTATGCGTGACGGTTTGAATTGCCACTGTTTCTGCGGTGGCATTAACCATGAGCGAAATATCGTGTTTCTTGTTTTGTTCTCCTGTTGACTTGCGCACAAAAAGAGAACAAATTAAAAACATAACGAACACGGGAGACAACGATGACCGACCTTCTTCGTGATATTGCCGCATTCGCATCCATCGCGACTTTTGTCGCCAGCCTGTCGATGATCATGATCGCCATGTAGAATTTGAAGCGCCCGGCCTTGCGCAAGCCGTCGGGCGCTTGCCGACTCGAAATTCCTTAGACCCCTGTATTCCTGAAACCCGTTGACCGACGGATTCAAAACTGGACTTGGCGGCTCTGTCCGCCGACAGTAGCCGGACTTGAATCAGTGGTAATGGCGTGAAGATATGGCGGAACAGAAAAGCTCGACAGCTGCGGACGGGATTGTTGGGGAAACGCCCCAATTCGTGCATCTGCGCCTGCATTCCGCCTATTCGCTGCTCGAGGGGGCGTTGCCTCTGAAGAAGGTGCTCGGCAAGGCCGTCTCGGACAATCAGCCCGCGATTGCCGTTACCGACACCAACAACCTCTTCGTCGCTCTCGAATTTGCCCAGAAGGCGATCGGCGACGGCTTGCAGCCGATTATTGGCTGCCAGATGTCGATCGACATGGAAGATCAGGGTGATGAGCGGCGCAACGGCCAGCAGCTCGCCAAACTGCCGACGATCATCCTCCTGGCCGCGACCGCCGAAGGTTATGAACGCCTCGTCGATCTCGTCAGCCGCGCCTATCTCGGTGGCGAAAGCGGTGCCGAGACCCATATCAAGGCGTCCTGGCTCGAAGAGGTGGGAACTGAGGGGCTGATCAGCCTGACGGGGGCCGCTTTTGGTCCGGTCGATCGGATGGTGAAGGAAGGCAACGCTGCCCTGGCCGCAGCGCGGCTCTTGCACCTGAAACAGCTTTTCGGCGATCGCCTTTATGTCGAGTTGCAGCGCCATGGCAATTATGACCGCCGGCACGAGCACCGCATGGTCAGCCTTGCCTATGACCATGAGATACCGTTGGTGGCGACCAACGAGGCCTTCTTCCCGTCGAAGGGCGATTACGAGGCCCATGACGCGCTGATGGCAGTCGCTCATGGCGCGATCGTCTCCGACGACACGCGTTTCCGCCTGACGCCGGACCATTATCTGAAAAGCCGCGAGGAAATGGCGACGCTGTTCGCCGATCTTCCCGAAGCGCTCGAAAACACCGTCGAGATTGCCCGGCGCTGCTCCTTCATCCTGAAAACCCGTGCGCCGATCCTGCCGCGTTTCACCGGTGCGACGGATGATCCGGCCGAAGCCGAGCGGGCAGAAGCGGACGAGCTTCGCCGCCAGTCGGTCGAGGGGCTGGAAAGCCGCATGGCCGAACTTGGGCTGAGCGCCGGCTTTACCGAAAAGGATTACCGCGAGCGTCTCGATTTCGAGCTCGGCGTCATCGAGAAGATGAAGTTTCCGGGCTACTTCCTGATCGTTGCCGACTTCATCAAGTGGGCCAAGAACCAGAATATTCCGGTCGGTCCCGGCCGTGGTTCGGGTGCGGGCTCGCTCGTCGCCTATGCATTGACGATTACCGACGTCGACCCGTTGCGCTTCTCGCTCCTCTTCGAACGCTTCCTCAATCCCGACCGCGTATCGATGCCCGACTTCGATATCGACTTCTGCCAGGATCGTCGCGAAGAGGTGATCCGCTACGTTCAGCGCAAATATGGGCGCGAGCAGGTGGCGCAAATCATCACCTTCGGTTCGCTGCAGGCGCGCGCGGCACTGCGCGACGTCGGTCGCGTGCTCGAAATGCCCTATGGCCAGGTCGACAAGATCTGCAAGCTCGTGCCGAACAATCCGGCCAATCCGACGCCGCTGTCAAAGGCGATCGAGGAGGAGCCGAAACTGCGGGAGGAGGCCGAGGCCGAACCGGTCGTCGCCCGCCTTCTCGATATTGCCCAGAAGATCGAGGGCCTTTACCGCCACGCCTCGACCCACGCTGCCGGCATCGTCATCGGCGACCGCCCGCTGTCGAAGCTGGTGCCGATGTATCGCGATCCGCGATCGGATATGCCCGTCACCCAGTTCAACATGAAGTGGGTAGAGCAGGCGGGGCTGGTCAAGTTCGACTTTCTCGGCCTGAAGACGCTGACCGTGTTGAAGACGGCGGTCGATTTCTGCCGCAAGCGCGACATCCATGTCGATCTGGCCAAGATCCCGCTCGACGACAAGCTGACCTATGAGATGCTCTCGCGCGGCGAGACGGTCGGCGTGTTTCAGGTGGAAAGCGCCGGCATGCGCAAGGCGCTGATCGGCATGCGGCCCGACTGTATCGAGGATATCATCGCGCTCGTGGCGCTCTATCGTCCGGGCCCGATGGAGAACATCCCGACCTACAATGCCCGCAAGCATGGCGAGGAGGAGATCGAGTCCGTCCATCCGTCGATCGATTACCTGCTCAAGGAGACGCAGGGCGTTATCGTCTACCAGGAGCAGGTCATGCAGATCGCTCAGGTCCTCTCCGGCTATTCGCTCGGCGAGGCCGATCTTCTGCGCCGCGCCATGGGTAAGAAGATCAAGGAGGAGATGGACAAGCAGAGCGAGCGTTTCGTCGATGGCGCCATAAAGAACGGTGTCTCGAAGCCGCAGGCGAAGAACATTTTCGAACTTCTCGCCAAGTTCGCCAACTACGGTTTCAACAAGTCGCACGCCGCAGCCTACGCCATCGTTTCCTACCAGACTGCCTACATGAAGGCGCATTATCCGGTTGAGTTCCTCGCCGCGACGATGACCTACGATATGGCCAACAGTGAAAAACTGAACGATTTTCGCGAGGATGCGGGGCGTCTCGGCATCAAGGTCATACCGCCATCGGTACAGACCTCGTTCCGCCATTTCGAAACCGGTGAGGCGAAGATCTACTATGCGCTTGCGGCCATCAAGGGCGTCGGCGAGTCCGCCGTCGAGCACATTACCGAAGTGCGTGGCGACAAGCCATTTGCCGGCATCGAGGATTTCTGCATGCGGGTCGATCCGAAGCAGATCAACCGCCGCGTCCTGGAAAGCCTGATTTCCGCTGGTGCCTTCGATTGTTTCGGTCACGACCGCGCCCAGATGAGTGCCGGCCTCGACCGCGTCATCGGCTATGCTCAGCGCTCCCAGGAGGAGAAGATTTCCGGTCAGTCGGACTTCTTCGGCTCCTCGGCAAGTGCAGGGCCGGAAAAGTTGATCCTGCCGACCTTCAATCCGTGGATGCCCTCGGAAAAGCTGATGCGGGAGTATCAGGTTCTCGGCTTCTACCTGTCTGCCCATCCGCTCGATACCTATACCGATGTCCTTGCCAAGATGCGGGTGCAGACATTCGCCGATTTCTCCGGCGCCGTCCGTCAGGGCGCGACCGCCGGACGCCTGGCCGGTACCGTCACCGGACGCCAGGAGCGCAAGACCAAGACCGGCAACAAGATGGGCATCATTACCTTTTCGGATTCGTCCGGCCAGTTCGAGGCGGTGCTGTTTTCGGAAGCGCTGGCGCAGTATCGCGATTTGCTGGAACCCGGAAAGTCGCTGGTAATCACTGTTCAGGCGGATGAGCGACCGGAAGGCATCGGCCTTCGCATCCAGACCGCATCGTCTCTGGAGGAACAGTCGGTCCGCATGCAGAAGGCATTGCGCGTCTTCGTCCGTGACGCAGGCCCGATCGGCACTGTCCGACGCCATTTGAATGCAAGAGGCGAGGGGCAGGTCTCCTTCATCGTCATCAAGGACGATGGACGTCGTGAGATCGAGGTGGAGCTGACGGAGAGATATCGCCTGTCACCGGAAATGGCGGCAGCACTGAAAGCCGCTCCGGGAGTTCTGGATGTGGAACTCGTGTAAGTCAGGCCTGAAGTTGCTGGAGTGTGTCACTCGAACGTGGTTGCCGGTTTCGGGCTAAGACAGGCGCAAAAACGAAAGCCTAAGCGTGCGGAGCGAATCTGAAAGGTCGCTGCAGGCTTTAGGCGCGGTTGTCGCCGCGATAGCCTTCTGCCCCCGGGTGGTCGCTGACGGCCAGCTTCACTTGGTTCCTGCCGGCATGCTTGGCCTTGTAAAGCGCGATGTCTGCCTGACGATAGGCTTGAGGCAGACCGTCGGCAGACGTTAGCGCGCAGACACCGAAGCTCGCCGTGACGATCAGGCCGTCGGGCAGATCGGGGAGGGCCATCGTCGCGCTGCGCAGGGCCTGTGCGAACAGGACCGCAGCACCGATCTCCGTATCGGGCAAAAAGATTGCGAACTCCTCGCCGCCGATCCGCCCGAGCGCGGCTCTCTTGGGTGCGCAGTCATTCATCAATTGGCCGAAACTCTGGATCACCAGATCCCCGACATGATGGCCATAGGTGTCGTTGACGCGCTTGAAGTGGTCGAGGTCGCACAGGATGACCGCGTGTTTCCCGTTCGGCGCCGCATCCAGAAGCGATTGAACCTGCCGGTCGAAACCGCGCCTATTGCCGAGTGCCGACAAGGTGTCCTTTTCCGATTCGCTGCGCTGGTCCGCCATGATCTCCAGCACCAGCGCCGCCAGCAGGGTGAGCCCGACGGCCACGACGAGGATGGCTGTGGCGCTTTGCGATATCAGTGCGTAATTCGTGTGGATATAGTCCTTCGCGACCGTGCCCGATCCCGCCACCACAGCCAGCCCGGCCTTGGCGAAGAAGTGCAGACCGGTGAACAGCATCAGCATGCCGAGAAAGCGGTCGATTGCTTGGCGCCCGCGGGATGCAAGCACGACAAAGGCGCTGTCGAGAAGGACGATGGCGAATGGGCTCTGGTAGGAGAAGGCCTGGACCGGCGTTCCACGAGGCAGATCGTAGATCACGTAGCTCAGCAAGATGCTTGCACCGACGAAGAAGGATGCGATCCGCTTGTCGAGCCGGCGAGCGTAGAGATGGCCGATCCCGACCCTGAGCAGCATCATTCCGGAAAGAACTGTCGCGAAAGCGCCGAGTGCCCAGATTTTCCGCGCAGCCGTATAAGCGACCAGCAGCTCGCATACGGCGGACAGTGATGCGACGCCGAAACCAGCCGCGAGCCACAATGCAGCCCGCCTGGACCGGCTGCGGGTCGCGACGACGACAAAGACCGCGCAGAAGCACATGGCTACGACGAAATTCACGCCCAGGAAGAAAGCTACACCGTTCATCAGTCCATCGCTGCAGTCGGAGCGGCGCCGACCGGATACCGACCGCGCTTTCCCTAGACAGGAAAAAGGTAAATGTTTTGGCCGTTTATACCGATCGGCGAAATGCGATCAATTGGCAGATGTGCCATTGCACATGCTCCTCGTTGCTGCGCGCCGCCGCCGCAGGTCAGACAGGCGATGCGGCTTCCCCGGAGGGCCGTCATGAAGGAACGCAACACATAACCGTCCTGCACCGATGGAAGATCTGTCCTTGGCAGACGTGAATTTCGGGGAGGGGTATTTCCATATATCCGAGATTAAAATCGGTCGTGGTGGCAGTTGGCGCATGGCCGGCACGATCATGAGACTGTTGTTCGGGTCTCGTTACGATGCCGGTTTATCCTGTCATCCCTTGTTTGGGATGGCAGGATATCTTGAGTGCAGGATAGACAGTTACGATCTGTTTCTATCAATCAATACAAGCCGATACCGCCGATATATGATTCTCTTTTTGAGCGACGCACAGGCTTCGGTTGGCTGTCTGACGGCTGCGCCTGCGCGAGGTTCGGCTGCGACTTCGTCAGTGTTACGAAGTCCGTGCCCTTGCCGGTTTCCGGGCCAAGCCCCTGGTCGGTGATCGTCAGCGAGGTGCCGTTGGTCATCAGCACGGCGATCTCATTGCGGATGTCCTTGGGGATGTCGAGCCGGTCGAGCACGACCGAAGCGGCATTCGGCTGGCTGCTGTCCGCAGGCTTTTCGATGCCGAGAGCCTTCATCTCGTCGGCGCTCAGGACATTCTTCAGAGTGACCGCATGCCATTCAGCGCTCTCTGTCTTGCGCTCGATATGATCGGCGCTGAAGAAATGCGTGCCGAGCGCGGTTTCCGGGTCCCTGATCCCGACAGGCGCCTCGAACAGCGGCTCGAAATTGCGACGCACCAGGATCTGCCCGGCCGGAGCCTCTTCCTCGCCGGCCGAACTGTAGAGCGCCGAGAGAAACTCCTTGGTGATCAGCGGGCCGCTCACCGGCAGGTTCTTCCAGCGTTTGTAACCGGCGATCGCATCGCGGGTCATCGGGCCGGCGATACCGTCGGCTGCACCCGCGTCGAAGCCCAGATCGCCGAGCAACGCCTGGACGTCCATCATCGTCTCGCGCGTGCCACGGCGGTGGATGAGGATGCGCAGCGGTGCGGCATCTTCCGGCACGACGGCCTGCAGCGATCCCGTCGTCATCGGATCGGTCCCTGCCGCCGCGACGTCATAGGAACCGTCCGCCTTCTTCTTCATCGCCGTCGGGCGCAGGTCCGCATCGGGGAAAAGCGGCTCCGAGGGAAGCGGCTTGAGCGGCATGAAGAGATTGGCGTTTTCTATCTTTACCGGGGCGACCGGCGCATCCGATATGAGAACATGCACGCCGCGATCGGTCATGTCGAAGAGCGCCTTTGCAGTTCCCACAGGAATGCGCACGCAGCCATGCGAGGCCGGATAATTCGGCACGACGCCCTCGTGCAGCGCGATGCCCGACCATGTCAGGCGCTGCATGAACGGCATGGGCGCATTCGAATAGATGTTCGATTCGTGATACTTGCGCTTTTCCAGGATCGAAAAGATGCCGCTTGGCGTCGTGTGGCCGGACTTTCCCGTGGAAACCTTGGTCGTCTTCACCACGGTCTCGCCGTCATAGACGGTCATCGACTGCTGGTCTTTCGAAACGATGATCTGGAGCGTTGCGGTATCGGCAAAAGCGGAATGAGAGAGAATGGTCCCGGACATAAGTCCGAGGCTGAACAAGACACCACGCAACATGAAAACCTCATACGCTTTACAATGGCCTGCAATTTAGCGTGTCAAACTTAATGAAAATTTTCTGAAAAGTGGCGGGATCGTGTCAATTGATCACGATGGCGCGATTTTTGCGGCGGGATCGGGGCGAGAGCGGCAGTGAAGGGTTGCGGCGGCGAGTGGCTGTGGCGCTGCCACGCGTGATCGGCTACTTGCGCTTGCCGCCGAACGTATAGCCGGTCTCGACTGCAGCCTTGCCGAACTTGTCGCGCAGCTTGTCCATCGCGGCTTCCGCCGCCGCCCGTCGGCCTGCCTGCCGGTCGACGAGATCGGGCGGGTCCGCCAGCACCGGGTCGCAGAGGTCGGTCACCCCGATACCCAGCAGGCGAAATTTCGTTCCGTCCGTTTCCTTCTCCAACAGCGAAAGCCCGGTGCGGAACACCCGGTCGGCAAGCTGGGTCGGATCTTCCAGTCGTTTGTTGCGGGTGCGGCTCTTGAAATCGGATGTCTTCAGCTTGAGGACGACCGTGTGCCCTGCGGTCTCGTGCTTCTTCAGCCGCGCCGAAACCTTCTCGGACAACCGCCGCAGGATTGGAACCAGATCCTCGTGCCGGGATATATCGTCGAAGAATGTCGTCTCGGCCGAAACGCTCTTGGCCGGATCGTTGATATGCACCTCGCGCTCGTCCATGCCGCGCGCGAGCCGATAGAGACGCTGCCCCATCGAGCCGTAGCGCCGCATCAGGTCGCCTTCCTCCATGTGCTGCAGCTGGCCGATGGTACGGATGCCATCCGCCTCCAGCGTGCTGTTGAAGGCCTTGCCGACGCCCCAGATCGTGGTGACCGGCCGTGGCGCCAGAAAGTCGCGTGCCTCGGCTTCTCCGATGACGGAAAAGCCGCGCGGCTTCTCCAGATCGGACGCCACTTTGGCGAGGAACTTGCAGTAGGAGAGGCCAACGGAAATGCTGATGCCGAGCTCGCTTTCCACCCGCTTCGCAAGCTTTGCCAGAATGCGTGCCGGCGGGTCACGGTGCAGCCTCTCGGTCCCGGCCAGTTCCAGGAATGCTTCATCTATGGAGAGCGGTTGTACGAGCGGCGTCAGTTCCATCATCAACTGGCGCACTTGCCGGCCGACAGTCGCGTACTTCTCCATGTTCGGCGAAATGACGACTGCGTCGGGGCACAGCTCCATCGCCTTGAACATCGGCATGGCGGAGCGCACCCCGTTGATGCGAGCGATATAACACGCGGTCGACACGACGCCGCGCTTGCCCCCGCCGATGATCACCGGCTTGTCTGAAAGCGTCGGGTCGTCGCGTTTCTCGATCGTCGCATAGAAGGCGTCGCAATCGATATGCGCCAGTGTCAGATCGTAGAGTTCCCGGTGATAGACGAGGCGAGGTGACCCGCAGGCACGGCAACGGCGCACCTCTGCCCTCTGCTCGGCAAGGCAGTCGCGGCAGAAACCGGTCATGGGGGCGGCGGCGGTGATGGTCATGTCGGGAACAAAGATTGAACATGGCCACCATAGGCGCGTTCTTCGGCCGGCTCAAGTGCCACTGTCGCCAGGCTCACGCCTTTCCGATGTGGTTCCGTATCATGGCTCCGGCTTCCGGCCAGTCCATCGCCCGGGCGATCCCGCCATCGGGTTTGGGGGCCAGAAGATGCAGGGGCGAATCCGGCATCATGTGCAGGACGAGGCAGCCGTTCACATGGTCGCGAACGGAATGGAGGTTATGCGCCATGTCGTCGATGAAGACGGATGGCAGGTCGCGCTCGCCATGGATGCGGTGCATCACAGGCCCTTTCGGCTCCAGCGTGGCGACGAGCGGAAAGTCGAGGCCGAGCCGGTCGAGAAGTCGCCGTCTTGGCATGCTGTAAAGCGGCGGCATGGCGGTGAGGAAAAGGATGTCTGCCTCGCCTGCCAGCGAATGCAATGTGTCGGCCGCAAGATTGAACGGCGTCTGCCAGTCTTCCTGGCACTCGAAGAACGCGCCGATCAGCTGCCGCACCGCAGCCTCGTCGATCGCGACCTGCGTTTCGATGGAAACGATGTTTCCTGTCAGCCGGAAGGAGCGCGGCAACAGTTCCAGCCCGTCTTTCGCAATGAAATCTGTAAACGGCGCGGCGAAATTGAGCACGACGTCATCGACATCGCAGACGATCAGCGGTCGGTCCGTGAGGCTGACATGCGACAGGTCGAGGATATCGCTCATCAGTAGTCACCGGGGCCGAAGTAGCGGCCTGAATAGTGGTGATGTGCGGCAACCACGGTCTCGGGTTTGGTGCCCGTTGCCTCGCAAAATGCCATGAGGCTGGGCTCATGTTCCATGATGAAGTCGATCATGCCGGCCAGAAAGCCGGGATCGCCGATGGCCGTCCGGATCTGATCCGGGCTGACGCCGGAGAGTGCGAGAAACCTGCCGAGCATGTCCGGTTCGCCGGCAAGCCAGCCGAGAACGCGCGCAGCCGTCTCTTCGGCTGCAGCATTCGATGGTCCGCTTGGTGTCGTTTTTGCTGGCATTGCTATCGAGTTACCTCTTTTCAACCAAATGGGCTTAGCGTGGCTGAAGCACAGCTCCGTGGAATCGCAGTTCAGGGAGCTTATATACCGGAGATATGCGTGCAAGGCGCGATTTAAGGAACGGAATTTGATGCCCAAACGGGTCATGATTGTCGAAGACAACGAGCTGAACATGAAGCTCTTCCGCGATCTGATCGAAGCCTCGGGCTACGATACCATCCAGACGCGCAACGGCATGGAAGCGCTCGATCTCGCGCGCAAGCACCGTCCCGACCTCATTCTCATGGATATCCAGCTGCCGGAGGTTTCCGGTCTGGAAGTGACGAAATGGCTGAAGGAGGACGACGAACTGCACGTCATCCCGGTCATTGCCGTCACCGCATTTGCCATGAAGGGCGATGAGGAACGCATTCGCCAGGGTGGTTGCGAGGCCTATGTCTCCAAGCCGATCTCGGTGCCGAAATTCATAGAGACGATCAAGACCTATCTCGGCGACGCATGATGCGGGGGAAGCGGGCATGACAGCACGGATACTAGTCGTCGACGACATACCCGCCAACGTGAAGCTGCTGGAAGCACGGCTTCTGGCGGAGTATTTCGATGTTCTGACCGCCGCCGACGGCCATATTGCGTTGTCGATTTGTGACAGCACCCATGTCGACCTCATTCTGCTCGACATCATGATGCCCGGCATCGACGGGTTTGAAGTCTGCGAGCGGCTGAAAGCCAATCCGAAGACCGCCCATATCCCGGTCGTCATGGTCACCGCGCTGGATCAGCCATCCGACCGCGTTCGCGGCCTGAAGGCCGGTGCCGACGATTTTCTCACCAAGCCGGTCAACGATATCCAGCTGATTGCCCGTGTCCGCAGCCTCGTTCGCCTGAAGACGCTCAGCGACGAGTTGCGCATCCGTGCAGACACCGCAAGGGGGCTTGTTGCGGAGGACATCATGAAGGGCCTGGATGGCCGGGACGATATCGGTCAGGTTCTGCTCGTCGATGGTCGCGCCAGCTCTCAAGAGCGCATCATCAAGGCGCTGAAGCCTATCTGCAACACGGTTGCTATCTCCGATCCCCAGGCGGCGATATTCGAGGCGGCGGAAAAGCCCTGGGACCTCGTCATCGTCAATGCCAATTTCGATGACTACGATCCGTTGCGTCTCTGCTCGCAACTGCGCTCGCTGGAGCGTACCCGCTTCCTGCCGATCCTGATCGCCACCGAAGTGGGGGCGGACGACATGATTGCCCGCGCACTCGATCTCGGCGTCAACGACTATATCGTACGTCCTATCGACCCGAACGAACTGCTGGCGCGCACGCTCACCCAGATCAAGCGCAAGCGCTACAACGACCGCCTGCGCCAGAGCGTCCGGCACACGATCGAGCTTGCGGTGACGGATGGTCTGACGGGGCTCAACAACAGGCGCTATCTCGATAATCACCTCAAGACCCTGTTTGCCAGGGCCGCCGCCCGGTCCAGACCGCTATCGCTTTGCCTGGTCGACATCGACCGCTTCAAGCAGGTCAACGACGTCCATGGTCATGATGCCGGCGACGATGTGCTGCGCGAATTCGCCAGCCGCATACGCCAGACCGTTCGCGGGGCGGATCTTGCCTGCCGTTACGGAGGCGAGGAATTCGTCGTCGTCATGCCCGACACGGATCAGATGGCTGCGGCAGCCGTTGCCGAGCGCCTGAGGGCGATTGTCGAAAAGACCCCGTTCAAGCTGAAGAACGGCGGACAGCTGCTGAGCCTGACCGCGTCATTCGGCCTGTCTTCGATAGCCGGCGGTGCCGAGACGCCGGAGCAACTGCTCAAGCAGGCCGACCAGGCGCTTTACAAGGCGAAGGCTGAAGGCCGCAACCGGGTCGTGGCCAACGCAGCCTGATGGCTTTTCCACATTATTGTGAGCGTTCGTCATGTCGTCCGTCGGCGGGCGCAAAGGGGAGGTGTGCGGCCGCGCACCGGTCGTGCCGACCACAAGAAATTGTGGATGGGAAGTAAGGTAGGATCCCGCAGTTACCGTGTTCGTAGGAGAAGTGATTTTCCAGATCGGACACTCAAGGAAGAGAAAATCCGCGGCTGCGATCTGCCCGGATTTCAGTATTCTTGCAGTGGGTACATCTGGTTTTACGGCGCTTTCATATAACGCCGTTCGGAAATATGCGCGAGGACATGGCAGGCGTCAGCCTCTCAAGGCCGTTCTTTTTCGAGTTGATTAAACTTACTTTAAAATTACTGAATTTTTCCGGCCGACAAACGTGGCTAGAGTACAATTTTTAACCAACCAACCAACCAAACCGGCGCCCATGTTAAGAATCTATTGATTTTCTTTTTTCTTTGCGCAATTTTGACGCTAACGAAAAACATGTGTCCTTATGAGGCACAGCGTTACCCCATGGTGCTCAGGTCCGCCGCATCTCCTGGGTCGTGGGGCCGGTCGACCGGCAGGCATGCCAATACGGTTCCTCGTGCCGTTATTGCAGGCTGGTCGACCCCATTTTGAAAACGCCGCTTCCTTGCCGGGAAGCGGCGTTTTTTCGTTTCGGGCTGCTCGCGCCTTGGGTGCGCTAGGCGGGGTCGGCCGCCGGTGGGGCGTAAGGAAGACGGAAAAGCCGCAAAAGAAAAGGCGCCTGACCTGATGGGCCGGCGCCTTTTAAAACCGATCGATCAAGGATTACTTGATCTTGGTTTCCTTGAACTCGACGTGCTTCTTAGCAACCGGGTCATACTTGGTCTTGGTCATCTTGTCTGTGAACGTACGGCTGTTCTTCGTCGTAACGTAGAAGAAACCGGTGTCAGCCGTCGACAGCAGCTTGATCTTGATGGTCGTAGCTTTCGCCATGGTCGTTCTGCCTCTGAGAAAAATGAATGCCGCGGACGCAGGAGGCCTACGGCAAAATCTGGCGCGAAATTACAAATCGCGGGCCAAAAGTCAACTCCGTTTTGAATGGAAAAGTGCGCGGCCGGTACCCACGAGCACGTAAAAGCCGAAGAAAGCGGCCAATGCCCAGGCAAAACCGTCATTGCCGATGATATCCATCGCCGCTCCGATACCCTGCGGACCGGCGACCGTCCCGACCGCATAGCAGAAGATGAAGGCTGCATTGGCGGCGACAAGATCCGCCCCGCTGAGTCGTGCGCCAAGATGAGCAAGGCCGACCGTATAGAGGCCGGAGACACAGCCGCCCCAGAAAAACAGCACCACGCCCATCATCACCCAGTTGTGGATCAGATGCGGCAGCATCAGCGCGCCGATCACGCCGAGAAAGGCCATGGCCAGAAGGAGAGGGCGGCGGTCTCCCATTTTGTCGGAAATCAGTCCGAGCGGGATCTGGAAGGCCATGTTGCCCAGTCCCATGACGGTCAACAGGATTGCCGCCTGCGATTCGGGCATCGATTCGCGCAGTGCATAGATGGGGAAAAGCGACAGCCCGCCTGCCGACACGGCGCCGAAGGCAAACACGGCGGCGGTCGCGGTCGGAACCAGGAAGATGTAGGAGAAGAAGTGTCGCTCCGGCTTGGTGTCCAGCTGCGGGCTCTCATGCCTGGCAATGAAGATCGGGATGACGGCCATCAGAATGATGATCGCGCCGATGAGGAAGGGCAGTATGCCGTCGCTGCCGAGCGCGGAGAATAGCAATGGCCCGACGGCGAAGCCCACCGCGAGCACGGTCGCGTAGATGCCGAGTACGAGCCCCCGGCGGCGTGGCGGTGCAGCCTCGTTGATCCAGAATTCCGACAGGATGAACAGCATGGTCGTCGCGCCATGGAAGGTGAAGCGCAGCGGGAACCACATCCAGAACGCGTCGGCGTAGTAGAAGCCGATACCGCTGGCGGCAGCGACGATGATCGCCAGGATCATCGTGCGGGCGACGCCGAAGTCATGCGCGAGCTTGGTCGTCAGCGGCGCAGCCAGCATCGATGCTACGCCCGCCATGGCGGCATTGAGGCCGATCAGCGTCGAGGGAATGCCGCGCTTTTCCAGAATGATGGACAGAAGCGGCAGGCCCAGCCCGATAGCAATGCCGACCGCACTGATTGCGGAAGTCGCAGCGATAAGCGACGGCCAATGGATCTTGTCGACATGGCCGTTTGCATCGGTCGTCGGCTGCGGCATTCACTGTTCCTCAGAAGCGGCTGTGGACGAAACGCCCGCGACGCATGGCATAAAAGCTGACGGGGTGCCCGTAAGGGACATCTGCACTGGCGGCCATGATCTCTCTGACATCCTCCAGCACCGTCTGCGTGATCCGGGCAAGTTTCAGACTGGATTTCGTTGCGATGTCAACCCATTGCAAGTCCTCCAACTCGTCCGTATCGCCGAAATGCGTCATGTCCAAGACAGTTTCGTCGCAAAAGGCGAGGAAGAAGTGGGTGTCGTATCGCCGCACGTTGCCGGGTGGGGTGATGGCGCGGGATACATAGCGTAACGGCGCCAGATCGGCACCGTGCGGCGAGGCCGGCGCAATCCCGGTTTCCTCCTGCAATTCCCTGAGCGCCGCAAGCGCCAGCGCGCGTGCGCGACGTGCATTGCAGTGCCGCATCGGGCCGCTTGTCAGCTTGTCGAGGATGATGGGGTCGAGGTCGGTTGAAAAGGGAGCGGCACTGTCCGCCCTGTCTCGTCGTCCGCCGGGAAAGACGTAGACGTCTGGCATGAAGACATGCGCGCTCGCGCGTCTTCCCATCAGCACGCGTGGCATAGGGCCGGACCGATCGATAAGAAGCACAGCCGCCGCATCACGCGGCCGCACGGTCGGATGTCGCTCGGTCCCCGTCAGTTCCTCCATGCCGGGACGCAAGGATGGCAGAGCATCGTCATCCGGCAGGCTCATGGCAGCGGATCGCCGCGCGCGGGATCCTTGTCGGTGGAAGCATCGAAGCCATGCATGCGGTTGGCCCATTGCAGGCCGATGACACCGCCCTTGATCGGTTGGATCGTGAGTATCGCGGCAATCACCGCCAGCGGTGCCCATACGGCCAGATGCACCCAGGGCGATACGCGAAACATCATGTCGGTCAGCATGTAGCCGGTCATCAGTACATGGCCCACCACGACGATGACGATGTAAGCCGGCAGGTCGTCGGCCCGTTGCGGGGTGAAATCCTCGCCGCAGCCGGCGCAATGATCGACAGGCTTCAGGAAGGCACGAAACAATCGACCTTCTCCGCAATGCGGACAGCGGCAGAAAAGTCCGCGCTTTATCGATCGGCCAAGCGGTCGGTCGGCCGGGCGCTCACCGCCATATTTCACGGGGGAGGGTGAGCGCTCGTCCATGACTACCTCTTGCGGCCGCGCGGCGGGCGTGTGCCGGGCTTCTTCGCTCCGCCCGGACGGTGGCGCTTGCCGGACTTGTGGAAGGAGCGCATGGCTGTCGGCAGCTTCTTGCCTTCGCTGAGCATTTCGAACTGCAGCGCACCGGCAAGCGGCACTGCGGCCTTCAACCTGACCTCGACCGTATCGCCCAGCTGATAGCCGAGACCGGTACGATCGCCTGTCAGCGCCTGATGCGCCTCGTCATAGACGTAATAGTCCTGCCCGATGGTCGAGACCGGCACGAAACCGTCGGCGCCATAGGTCGGCAGCGAGACGAACAGGCCGGCCTTGGTGACGCCGGAAATCCGCCCTTCGAATTCTTCCCCGATGCGCGTTGCCAGATGATGGGCGATGAGACGGTTCACCGTGTCGCGCTCGGCTGCCATCGCGCGGCGCTCGAAGGTCGAGATTTCCGCCGCGATATCGTCCAGCTGCGCTTCTTCCTCGGGCGTGATACCGCCTTCGCCGAGACCCAGCGAGCCGACCAGCGCGCGATGCACGATGAGGTCGGCATAGCGGCGGATCGGCGAGGTGAAATGCGCGTATTTCATCAGGTTCAGGCCGAAATGGCCGATGTTTTCCGGGCTGTAGACCGCCTGGCTCTGCGAGCGCAGCACCATCTCGTTGACCATGATCTGGTGCGGCGTGTCCTGCGCCTGCGACAGGATGCCGTTGAACGAGTTGGAGCGCATATTGCCGCCCTTGACCATGGAGATGCCGAGTGTCGCGAGAAACTCGCGCAGCGTCTCCTGCTTCGCCAGCGACGGGCCGTCATGGGTGCGATAGATCAGCGCCTGACGCTTCTTCTCCAGCGTCTCGGCGGCGCAGACATTGGCCTGGATCATCATCTCTTCGATGAGCTTGTGGGCATCGAGACGATCCGGCACGAAGACCCGGTCGACGGTGCCGTCGGGCTTCAGCAGGATCTTGCGCTCCGGCATGTCGAGTTCGAGCGGCTGGCGACGGTCGCGGCCGACCTTCATGATCCGGTAGGCGTCCCACAGCGGCTTGAGGATCGTCTCCAGCAGCGGACCGGACTTGTCGTCCGGCTTGCCGTCAATGGCGGCCTGCGCCTGTTGATAGGAGAGCTTGGCCGCACTCTTCATCATGATGCGATGGAACGTATGGCCTGCCTTGCGTCCTTCCTTGGAGAAGGTCATGCGCACGGCGATCGCCGGCCGGTCCTCGCCTTCGCGCAGCGAGCAGAGGTCGTTGGAAATCCGCTCCGGCAGCATCGGCACGACGCGGTCGGGGAAATAGACCGAATTGCCGCGCTTCAAGGCCTCGCTGTCGAGCGGAGATTTGGTGCGCACATACCAGGAGACGTCGGCGATCGCGACCGTGACGATCACGCCGCCGGGATTGTCGGGAGACGTGTCCGGTTCTGCGTAGACGGCATCGTCATGGTCTTTCGCGTCCGCGGGGTCGATTGTCACCAGCGGCACGTCGCGCCAGTCTTCGCGCTTCGACATCGAGGCGGGCTTTGCGGCTTCCGCTTCATCCATCACCTGCTTGGGAAAGATATGCGGAATGCCGTGCGAATAGATGGCGATCATCGAGATCGCCTTTTCGGAAGCGACCGAGCCGACGACCGAGAGCACGCGGGCGCGCGGCAGGCCGAACCGGCCCGAACGGACGGTTTCCGCTTCGACCAGATCGCCGTCCTTGGCGTCGCCCATGCCGTCGGCTTCGATGACCATTTCCTCGCCGCGCCGGTCGGTGGGCAGAAGCCGGATTTCGCCATCGGCAAGTTTCTGGATGACGCCGAGCGATGCACCGCGGCGCTTGTCGATCACCTTGATCACGCGCGCCGTATAGGCCGGGCCGGTACGATCCTTGTTCGGGAAGATCTTTGCCAGAATCCGGTCGTTGAGGCCGGCGGCAGGCGCCTTGCCTTTGCCGCGATGGTCCGATGACTGGCGGATCAGCACCGCCGGTGCCGCGCCCTGATCTTCAGGCCATTCCGCCGGCCGGCCGATCAGTTCGCCATCCTTGTCGCGGGTGGTGATGTCGAGCACGGTGACCGGAGGCAGCGCGCCGGGGCGCGCGAGAGACTTGCGGCTCTTCGTCAGAAGGCCTTCGTCTTCCAGTTGGCGCAGAATATCCTTCAGCTCGACGCGCGTCTCGCCCTTCAGCCCGAAAGCCTTGGAAATCTCGCGCTTCGATGCCTTGTCCGGATTGTCGGAGATGAACTCGAGCAGGACCTCACGGGGCGGGATGACGCCCTGAACGATGGCGGGCTTGCCCTTCGCACCGGCGGCCATGCCGCGTTCGGCTCGCTCGGCGCGCTTCCGCTGGCGGTGCGATATGGTGTCGTCGTCCTGCTCTTGGCTCACGTATCCGTCTTCTTCGTCTTGGCGGCAGTCTTTGTTGCCGATGCCTTCTTTGCCGGTGCCTTCTTGGCGGCCGGCTTCTTGGCCGCAGTCTTCTTCGTCGTGGCGGTATCGCCGTCGGCCTTGGCGGCAGCCTTCTTCGGCTTTGCCTTGGCCTTGCCGGTCGAAGCCTTGCCGCCCTTCTCGATGATCAGCGCCATGGCCTGTTCGACCGTCACCGACTGCGGCTCCATGCCCTTCGGCAGGGTCGCATTGACCTTGCCCCAGTTGACATAGGGGCCGTATTTGCCGTCGCGCACGGTGATCGCACCGCCATCGGGATGATCGCCGAGTTCCTTGAGCGCCGCCGGCGTGCCGCGTCCGCGTCCGCCCGGACCCTTTGCTGCCTTTTCGGCCAGCACGGTAACAGCACGGTTGAGGCCGATCGAGAATACGTCCTCGATGCTTTCCAGATTGGCATACGTGCCGTCATGCAGCAGGAACGGTCCGTAACGGCCAAGGCCTGCGGAAATCATCTTTCCGGTTTCCGGATTCTGGCCCACGTCACGCGGCAGGTTGATCAGCGACAGCGCCTTCTCGTGGTCGATGTCTTCCGGCTTCCAGCCCTTCGGCAACGAAGAACGTTTGGCCTCCTTGCCGTCGCCGCGCTGGATATAGGGTCCGAAACGGCCAGACCGCAGGGTCAGCTGCTCGCCGGTTGCCTGATCGACGCCGAGATCCTTCGGCTCGTTGAGGCCGGAAGCATCCGCCTCGGCTCCGTCAGACGAAAGCTGGCGGGTGAAATTGCATTCCGGATAGTTCGAGCAGCCGACGAAAGCGCCGTACTTGCCGAGCTTGAGCGACAGGTTTCCGGTGCCGCAGACCTGGCAGATGCGAGGATCGGAGCCGTCTTCGCGCTTGGGGAAGACGAGCGGCGCAAGCGCCTCGTTCAGCGCATCGAGCACGTTGGTGACGCGCAGTTCCTTCGTGTCTTCGATCTGGGCGAAGAAATCGCTCCAGAAATCGCGCAGGACCTGCTTCCAGTCGAGTTCGCCGGCGGAAATCCGGTCGAGCTTCTCCTCCAGATCCGCAGTGAAATCGTATTCCACATACTTGGTGAAGAAGTTTTCGAGGAAGGCCGTGACGAGCCGACCCTTGGAATGCGGGATCAGCTTGCGCTTTTCAGTGACGACATATTCGCGGTCGGACAGTGTCTTCAGCGTTGCGGCATAGGTGGAAGGGCGGCCGATGCCGAGTTCTTCCATCTTCTTGATCAGCGATGCTTCCGAATAGCGCGGCGGCGGCTCGGTGAAATGCTGGCTGGAATTCACCTTGTTCTTGTCGAGCTTTTCGCGCGCATTGATCTCGGGGAGGCGGCCATCCTCGTCGTCATCCTCGGATTTGTCGTCCTCGTCGCGGCGATCCATGTAGGCGCCTAGGAAGCCGTCGAAGCGGACGACCGAACCGACGGCGCGCAGGCCGGCGCGCTCGGAACCGTTGGCGGCAAGGATTTCGACCGTGGTGCGCTCCATCTCAGCCGATGCCATCTGGCTGGCGATACCGCGCTTCCAGATCAGTTCGTAGAGACGCGCCTGATCCGCGTCGAGGAACTTGCGCACCTGATCCGGTGTGCGGTTGAAGTCGGTCGGGCGGATGGCTTCGTGCGCTTCCTGGGCATTCTTCGCCTTGGTCGAATACAAGCGCGGCTTTTCCGGCAGATAGCGGGCACCGAACTGGTCGACAATGGCATCGCGCGCCGCATCGATCGCCTCGGGCGCCATCTGTACGCCGTCGGTACGCATATAGGTGATCAGACCGACGGTCTCGCCGCCGATGTCGATGCCTTCATAGAGCCTCTGCGCCACCTGCATGGTGCGGGATGCGTTGAAGCCGATATTGGACGAGGCCGCCTGCTGCAGGCTCGATGTGGTGAAGGGGGGGCCTGGATTGCGCTTGACGGGCTTTGCCTCGACGCTTTCCACCACGTAGCTCGCGCCTTCCAGCAGCGACTTCAGCCGTCCGGCATCGTCACCCGTCTTGATCGCGCGCGGTGCCAGACGCTTGCCGTCGGCCTGTACCAGCTTTGCCTCGAATTCGTCGCCGCGCGGCGTCTTCAAGAGGGCGGACAGGTTCCAGTATTCTTCCGAGACGAAACGCTCGATCTCGTTTTCGCGGTCGCAGACGAGACGCAGCGCCACCGACTGCACACGGCCGGCGGACCGTGCGCCGGGCAGCTTGCGCCACAGAACCGGAGACAGGTTGAAGCCGACGAGATAGTCGAGTGCACGGCGCGCCAGATAGGCGTCGACCAGCGGCACGTCGATGTCGCGCGGCGCTGCCATCGCATCGAGCACGGCCTTCTTGGTGATGGCGTTGAAGACGACGCGCTTTACCGGCTTGTCGCCGATCACCTTCTTTTTCTTCAAAAGATCGAGCACGTGCCAGGAAATGGCCTCGCCTTCGCGATCCGGGTCGGTTGCGAGGAACAGGCCGTCGGAGTTCTTGACGGCGTCGGCGATGTCCTTCATCCGCTTCTGCGACGCGCTGTCGACCTCCCAGGACATTTCGAAGTCCTGGTCGGGAAGCACGGAACCGTCTTTCGCGGGCAGATCGCGGACGTGGCCAAAGGATGCGAGAACCTTGTAGCCCGAGCCGAGATACTTATTGATCGTCTTGGCTTTGGCTGGAGATTCTACAACGACAACATTCATTTTGGGTTCTCTGTAATAGAGCAAGGCCCGGCAGTCTGATCGATCCGGGCGGAACTTTGACTTCCCGACATGGAGGGCGATTGTTCTGCGGTCAAGGGCTTTATTGAAATTAGCCGGTTTCCCCGTTCGCAAGCAGAAGGCGAATTAATGTGATTTGCAATCATAAATAAATGCGCTAAAGTCCATAATATTGGGGTTGGTGATGAATTTCGGCTTGTAGTCGGAAGGTTGCCGAACTGTTGGGGTGGGGCATGTCAATTCAGCTGAATGCGCTCCGCGAGGAGCAATCCATCGAGAATGTTTCCTATGTCCGCCAGATGCTGGGCGAGCTTCGCCAGGTCGCTTCGGGCGAGGGGGCGGACATGCTCTGCTATCTGATCGAGATGGCCTATGTCGAGGCGGGCGACATCCAGTCCGGCCGCCGACCGCGCTCACTCGTCGAGCGTGATCGATATGGCCCCGCCGGGATGCCGGTATAGACGGCCGGCAAGATCAAGCTCCAGCAGCACGAGATAGACGGACGCAGCCGGCATGCCGGTGTGGCGAATGATGTCGTCTATCTCCGCGGGGCTTGGACCGAGCGCCGAGACGATCCGGTGCCGGTCGTCGTCGTCCGGTGGCAGAAGCGTGTCCGCCTTGACCGGCTCCTCGATCATCGGCGGCGTGAAAAGGTCCAGCTGCGAAAGTGGCGCCAGCGCCTCGAGCACGTCCTGCGGGCCTGTCGTGACCACCGCGCCCTGCTTGAGCAGCCCGTTCGTGCCGTGGCAACGCGGGTCGAGCGGCGAACCCGGTACGGCAAAGACCAGACGGCCGAAGTCGGCGGCCATGCGTGCGGTAATCAGGGAGCCTGATTTCTCTGCCGCCTCGACCACCACAACACCGAGAGAAATGCCGGCGATCAGCCGGTTGCGGCGCGGAAAGTCGCGCGCGCGCGGCTCCCAGCCGAACGGCATTTCGCTGACGGCCAGACCGGCGCCATCGGTGATCTCGTCCAGAAGACGCAGGTTCTCGGGTGGGTAGGGTTTGTCGAGGCCGCCGGCCAGAACCGCAATCGTGCCCGTTTCGACGCTGGCGCGATGGGCCGCCGTATCGATGCCACGCGCCAGGCCGGAAGTGATGACATATCCCGCCCGGCCGCAGCGCTGCGCTATGAGTGCGGCAAACTTCGCCCCCACGACCGAGGCGTTGCGCGATCCGACGATGCCGAGCGAAGGGCGAGTGGCGCTGGACAGATCGCCCTTGACCGCGATCAGCGGCGGCGCTCCATCTATATGTCGCAGAGCCGGCGGATAACCCGGCTCGCCGATGCCGATGAACACCGCACCATGCCGCCGTGCCGCCTCCATCTCGCGCTCGGCGTCATCGACGCTGGCGATCCGCAGTGAACGTGTTGCGCCACCGCGGCGGGAAAGCTCGGGCAGCATGGCAAGCGCGTTTTCGGCGGAGCCGCAATGATTGATGAGTTGCCGGAAGGTCGCCGGCCCGACATTGTCCGAGCGGATCAGCCGAAGCCATGCGATCCGCTGTCTTTCCGTCAGCGCTATCCCCGATCGTCCTGCGCTGCCGTCCGGCATGGTCAGCCTTAATGGGAAAGCCTATCCCTTTTGGCCGATCTTGCTTTCGGTGCCGGCAATCAACCGCTCGATATTGCTCTTGTGCTTGATCCAGGAAATGACGGTCATGATCGCCATGACGATTGCAGTCTTCGGTTCCTGTATGAACCACAGCACAGCCGGGATGACAAGCGTGGCAACCAGGGCCGAAAGCGAGGAATACTTGCTGAGCTTGGCGATGGAGAGCCACACGAAGGCGAAGACCAGCACCATGGCAGGGGCGACACCGAGCAGCATGCCGATATAGGTCGCCACGCCCTTGCCGCCCTTGAAGCGGAGCCAGACCGGATAGAGGTGACCGATAAAGGCTGCAAAGCCGGCGAGAAGCCCGGCCTCGTAACCGAAGACATACCATCCGAGCACGGCCGCCGCCGTCGCCTTCAAAGCGTCGAGCAGCAGGGTTGCCGCCGCAAGTTTTCTGTTGCCGGTCCGCAGCACATTGGTTGCGCCGATATTGCCCGAGCCGATCGAGCGGATATCGCCAAGCCCGGCCGATTTGGTGAGGATCAGCCCGAACGGGATGGAGCCGAGCAGATAGCCGAGGACCAGCGCACCGGCTGCGATCGGCAGCGTGATCTGCCAGTTGAAAAGTTCGCTCATTTGGTTCCTCGAAAACTATCCGTCTTCTGTCTCAGTTCGCCTGATCCCCTCACCAACAAAATCGAAGACTTAGCTTTGCTAAGATTTTGATTTTGTATCCTCTCCCACAGGGGGAGAGGTAGAGCGCCAAGATTGCGGCACCGGTATCTCTCCCTTGTGGGAGAGAAAGCAATTTCAGCATCTTAGCTTTAGCTAAGTGCTAGAAATTGCAAGTGAGGGGAACACTTCGCCCCATCACCTCATATCATACACGCATCTACCAGCCACATATGTCGCTACTGCCCGACCGGAGAACCGGGCCTCGTCGAACGGCGTGTTCTTCGAGCGCGAGACAATTGCGTCCTTCGCGACGATCCACGGGTCGTCGAGGTCGATCAGCGTGATGTCGGCCTTTGCGCCAACCTTCAGCGTCCCGGCGTCGAGGCCGAAAATCTGTGCCGGACGGGTCGACATGGCGTCGATCAGTCGCATCAGCGGCACGCGGCCGTCATGGTGCAGGCGAAGCGCGGCGGAGAGCATCGTCTCCAGCCCGATCGCGCCATCGGCGGCATCGGCAAACGGCAGGCGCTTGGTGTCGACGTCCTGCGGATCATGCGACGAGACGATGATGTCGATATCACCCTTGGCCAGCGCATCCGCCATCGAAATACGATCGTCTTCGGTTCTGAGCGGCGGCGACAGCTTGAAGAAGGTACGGTATTCACCGATGTCGTTCTCGTTGAGCGACAGATGATTGATCGAAATGCCGCAGGTAGCGTTGGCGCCGCGGGCGCGGGCCACCTTCATTGCCTCGACCGATTCCGGCACCGAGATTTTAGCCGCGTGATACTTGCCCTTCGTCAGCGCCGCGATCCTGAGATCCCGTTCGAGTGGAATAAGCTCGGCTTCCCTCGGCACGCCCGACAGGCCAAGCCAGGAGGCGAACAGTCCTTCGTTCATCACGCCGTTGCCAAGATACTTTTCCTTCAGCTCCAGCGAGATGACCGCATCGAATTCCCGCGCATAGGTCATCGCCCGGCGCAGCAGCAGCGTGTCCGAAAGCCCGTGACGACCGTTGGTGAAGGCGACCGCACCAGCTTCCTGCAACAGGCCGAATTCGGTCATTTCCTTGCCGTCCAGGCCGCGCGTCAGCGCTGCGGCGGCATGAACGTTGACGATCGCCTTGTCGCGGGCGGTCTTGTGGACGAATTCGACCAGCGCGATGTCGTCGATCACCGGATCCGTCTCCGGCATCATGATGAACGAGGTGACCCCACCGGCCGCCGCAGCACGGCTAGCCGATTCGATCGTCTCGGTATGCTCGGCGCCAGGTTCGCCGACGAACACGCGGGCATCGACGAGGCCAGGTGTCGCAACGAGACCCTGGCAGTCGCGCACCGTCGCGCCTTCGGGAATTCCCTGGTTCTGGGCGTCGCTGCCGGAGGCGAGGATGCGGCCGTCATCGCCGATGATGATCGTCCCGGTCTCGTCGAGACCGCGTGACGGATCGAGGATGCGCAGGTTCTTCAGGACGGTAACGGTCATGCCCACTCTCCCTGGTTGGAGGTGAGTAGCGTCTCCATTACGGCCATCCGCACGGCGACCCCCATTTCCACCTGTTGCTCGATGACGCTCTGCGGGCCGTCCGCAACTTCGGAAGCGATCTCGACGCCGCGGTTCATCGGGCCGGGATGCATGACGAGCGCATCTTCCTTGGCAGCCTTCAGCTTTTCGGCATCGAGCCCGTAGAAGCGGAAATACTCGCGCACCGACGGTACGAAGGAGCCGGCCATGCGCTCGCGCTGCAGCCGCAGCATCATGACGACGTCGGCGTCTTTCAGGCCTTCTTCCATGGAGTGAAATACTTCGACGCTCATGTCGCGGATGCCGGAAGGCAGAAGTGTCGACGGAGCTACGACGCGCACGCGCGCACCCATCGCATTGAGAAGAATGATGTTGGATCGGGCGACGCGCGAATGCAGCACGTCGCCGCAGATCGCCACCGTGATGCCCATCAGCTTGCCCTTGGCGCGGCGGATGGTCAGCGCGTCGAGCAGCGCCTGGGTCGGATGCTCGTGCTGTCCGTCGCCGGCATTGACCACGGAGCAGGCGACTTTCTGTGCCAGAAGTGCTGCCGCACCCGCGGAAGAATGCCGCAGCACCAGCACGTCGGGGCGCATGGCGTTCAGCGTCATCGCGGTATCGATCAGCGTCTCGCCCTTCTTCACTGACGAATTGCCGACCGACATGTTCATCACGTCTGCGCCGAGGCGCTTGCCCGCCAGTTCGAAGGAAGATTGCGTCCGCGTCGAGGCTTCGAAGAAAAGGTTGATCTGCGTGAGGCCACGCAATGTGGACGTCTTCTTCTCCCGCTGCCGGGAAATCTTCACGGCCTCGTCGGCCTTGTCGAGAAGAAAGGTGATGTCCTGTTCGGTAAGACCCTTGATGCCAAGAAGATGGCGATGGGGAAAGAAGACCATGAGGCGTGTCTCCGCTTGCGTTCGGCGGTCTATAAGGCGCGGGGGGGCGGGCTGCAAGCGGCAGGGCGCGCATCTTCGGCATTATCTACGGCTTGTTTGTCATGGTCGCCTGATAGTTGCGTGCGCGGTGTAATATATTGACGATCTCAACCGCATCGCCCGCTATGCGGCAGACGATGACGGCGCTTCCTTCGAACGGAACGATACGGATGTCCTCGCCGATATCAGGTCGTGCAACACCGCCGAAGGGCGCATCGCCAATTCTCTCGCAGCGATCCAGAAATATGTTCGTGAAATTTCAGCTCTTTCCTAATGCTGATTTGCCATCAGCACCTATGGAAAGATCGCGTCGATTGCGTTGCGGCCTACGGTCGATAGATCACCGTTATATTGTACACGGTGCTTAGCCCAGATGTCGTGCATAAGGCCGTTCGACATGCGCCCGCATGTCACCGCTGCTGATGCTCGGGGCTGGATCCTCCATGGACTGATGGATATGATAGCGGATGCCCGGTAGCGGCTCGTCGGATGGGCCTTCCTCTCGCATCAGCGCATTGACCGCGGCCTGCATGACTTCATCCGTCGAGCGATATCGTCCGGTTTTCACGCGACTTTCGATCGCCTTGATCACATCGTCCGGCAAGGTCACGTCGAGTTTTCTCACACTCATGGGCCTGTCTTTCGAGCTATTCCACGAAGTCTACGCTGCGAATGCAATTCTCGCAAATCCTGCATGATATCGTTGGTGTTGCGGCCATTTGTTGAGAAGCCCAATTTCGCGGCGCCCGCCCGTTTCCACTTAAACCAAGTTCCGCTAGAAGCGGTCTATGAACGAGTTGACCCGCGCCGAAGAAAAATTTGCCGAACTGAACCAGCCCGCGCCCTGGTCCGGCATCAATGCCTACCGCTCAGATCCGTTGCTGGTCGACCTGACCGGCGGCTTCAATCGCGCCATCCGCGAGGAATACGACCAGCTCGGTCGCTACGTGACCTCGCCGGAAGCGCAGGAACTGGCGCGCATGGCGAACGAAAACCCGCCGAAGCTGAAGACCCATGGTCCGCGCGGCGAGCGTCTCGATGTCACCGAATTCCATCCGGCCTGGCACGCGCTGATGCGCCGCTCGATGCAGAGCGGCCTGCATTCGTCGATCTGGGAAAATGTGCCGGAAGCCAAGGGCAGTGAACACAAGGTCCGTGCCACGCGCTTCTATCTGACGGCGCAGCTGGAGGCCGGGCATCTCTGCCCGCTGACCATGACCAGCGCCTCGGTTGCGGCCCTGATGGCCTCGCCGCGGGTACAGAAGGAATGGGCGCCGAAAATCCTGTCGCGCAAATACGATTCCACCAACCGCCCGGCGATGCAGAAATCCGCCGTCACGCTCGGCATGGGCATGACGGAAAAGCAGGGCGGAACCGATGTGCGCGCCAACCGCTCGACCGCCGAGCGCGTCGGCGAGGGTATCTTTCGCCTTTCAGGTCACAAGTGGTTCATGTCGGCGCCGATGAGCGACGCGTTCGTCATGCTGGCCAAGACCAATGACGGCGTCGGCTGCTTCCTGGTGCCGCGCCTCCTCGAAGACGGTTCGGCGAATGGCCTGCAGTTCCAGCGGCTGAAGGACAAGCTCGGCAACCGCTCGAACGCCTCGGCCGAAGTCGAATTTTCCGATGCCTTCGGTTATCTGCTTGGCGATCCCGGTGCCGGCATCCGCACCATTCTCGACATGGTCACGCTGACGCGGCTCGATTGCGCGGTGGCCTCCGCTGGAATGATGCGAGCTTCGCTTGCCGAAGCCGTCCATCACACCCGTGGCCGCAGCGTCTTCGGCAAAAAGCTCGTCGATCAGCCGCTGATGACCCGCGTCCTCGCCGACATGGCGCTCGATGTCGCGGCTGCGACGGCGCTCGGCTTCCGTCTGGCCGAAGCCTTTGATCGCGCGGCGGGCGATCCCACCGATGCGGCCTTCGCCCGTGTCATGACGCCGGTTATCAAATACTGGAACTGCAAGGTTGCTCCTTCACTGATCTATGAGGCGATGGAATGCCTTGGCGGCAACGGTTATGTCGAGGAGCGTCCCATCGCCCGCCATTACCGCGAGGCCCCGGTCAATGCGATCTGGGAAGGGTCCGGCAATGTCATGGCGCTGGACGTGCTGCGCGTCCTGTCGCGCGGCCGCGACCTCTTCGATATCGTGCTGGCCGGCTTCGAACGCGATCTCGGCGCATCCGGTCGCAAGACGGTCGAGGTGCTGCGCGCCGCCATGGCGCTGTGCGAGCGCGATGAGGGGGCGGCCCGCCTTCTCGTCGAGCAACTCGCACTGGCGGCCGGTGCCGCCGAACTGGCAAGGCTTGGGGCCGGCAAAATCGCCGACGCCTATCTCGAAACCCGTCTGGCCGGCGGCTGGCGCTCGACCTACGGCATGCTCGATGCCCGCTTCGACGCGAGCTATATCGTCGACCTGCTGTATCCGCCGGCAGCATAGGCCGGCGAGGGCTGGCAGGGCTGGTCAGTCGTGCCTGATCCGCAATTCTGTGTATTGCCTTGCCAACACCGGTCTGCCGACTTGCCGGTCGGCAGACCGCGGCGTATCGCCTTTTCGGACGTGTTTCTTGAAAGATGAGCGGATAATGCTACAGGTCGTCGATACGCAGGCGCAACAGAACCAGGCCGTCAGGCCGCGCAATCGCGCCAGCACTGAACGTGCCATTTTTCTAGCCGCCCGCAGCCTGCTGGCCGAACAGGGTTTCCAGGGCTTCGGCATCAATGCGGTCGCGCGCCGCGCCGGTTGCGACAAGCAGCTGATCTACCGCTACTTTAACGGTCTCGACGGCCTGATCGATGCGATCGGCGAGGAACTCGGCAGCTGGGTCAAGGACAAGATCCCGCAGGATACCGGCGGCATGTTCATCCTCACTTATGGTGACCTGATGGAAAAGCTCTCCATGTATTTCATGGAAGCGCTGCGCGATGACCCACTGGTCTGCAAGATTGTCGCCTGGGAAGTATCGCAGGACACGCCGCAGGTTCGCCGCCTGTCGGAATCGCGCATGAAGGCGCTGGCCAAGTGGCTGGATGGAATGCAGGGCAACCTCAAGCCGCCGAAGGGCGTCGACACGACCACCACCAATGCGCTGCTCTTCGCCTCTATCCAGCATCTGGTAATCTCCGCTTCCGTGGGCGGTCAGTTCGCCGGCATTCCGCTGAAGACGGAAAAGGACTGGGACAAGGTCGCTGCCGCCGTGCGCCGCCTCGTTCGGGCCATCTACGGCTAACGCCGCCAACTTCCCGACTACGCATTCATCCTCGGAAATTAACCATGATGGCGAGTTTCCGTTGCGTCGTTCTGGTGCGTCTCTACGGTGGTTAATATATTGTTAACCGAGTTTCGTAAGACATATGCCGGGTGTTCTATCATTGCTCAAAGAGCGTACACTGCTGATCGTCCTGACCGGGGCGTTTGCGGCTTTGGCGCTCGATATCGCGGTTCCCGCGGTGGCGCTGAGCATGATGGGCTTGTCGAGATGGTTGATCTCGATGAACGTGGATCTGGCAGAGCTTGAAGGTAAAACCGCATGAAGTGGTTCTTGATACTCTGGGCGGGTCCCATCGCCTTGCTGAGCAGCTGGTACGGGCTGTCTTATTACGACATGAGCTTCGGCTTCTACATGCTGACACGCCACACCCATGACCTCGTGTTCCAGGTCTATGGCAATATTCTCGGTATCGCGCCGGAAAGCATCCCGCCGCTTGTTGCCCGCGCGATCGTGGTCGACAGCCTTGTCGTCTTTGCCATCATCGGCTTCAGAAAGCGCAAGGCGATTGCCGGTTGGTGGAGGAAACGTCAGTCTTCCAAGGTCGTGGCTGCGGCCGTGCGCAGCGACGAGAGCCTGTCCAGCGCGCCTTGAAGAATGAAACTGGCGGCGGCGGAATCGATCCGCTCGGCCCGTTTTGCCCTTGATACGTCCATTTCCAGCAGTGCCCGTTCTGCTGCAACCGTTGACAGGCGCTCGTCCCAGTAGACGAAGGGCAGGGTGGTCTTGTCCGACATCGAGCGCACGAAGGCACGCGTTGCCTGTACGCGCGGACCGGCGGAGCCATCCATGTTCATCGGCAGGCCGATGACGAAGGCGGCGACCTTTTCCTTCGTCGCGAATGCCAGAAGGACCTCCGCATCCTGTGTGAACTTCACCCGCTTGATCACCGGCCGGGGTGACGAAAACCGCCGGCCGAGATCAGACATTGCAAGGCCGATCGTCTTGGTGCCGAGGTCCAGCCCGGCGATCGCCTGATTGGGCTGAAGCTGTTCGGCCAGTTCCTCGATGGTCAGCGTTGCCATTGTCTTTCCTAGCTTTTCTTGCGAACGAATTCGGTGCGTAGCACCAGCCCCTTGATCGTGTCATGCCGGCAATCGATCTCTTCCGGATTGTCGGTAAGTCGGATCGAGCGGATGACGGTACCCTGTTTCAGCGTCTGGCCGGCACCCTTGACCTTCAAATCCTTGATCAGCGTCACGGCATCGCCGTCGACCAGAATGTTGCCGGCGGCATCGCGCACCGCATTCTCGGTTGCAGCCTTGGCCGCGGCTTCCGAAGCCGGCAGCCACTCACCTGTCGCTTCGTCATAGATATAGTCGTCGTCGCTGGCAGCCATGTCTTTTTCCCTAGGTTCTGAAAAGCATCCGTTGCCGATATTGCTCGATAGAGCTGGCAACGGCCTCGCGTCGCTTATCCTACGCCCCGGATGCTTGCAATGTCTGGCGGTCGGTGACCACAGAGGGGGAGGAGTGGGGGGTGTACGGCGGCGTGATCTGGCTTTCGTAAAGTTTGAAATTAGCGGGTGCCGTGTTATTGTCGAGGGAGGAGGTGAGACGACCTTCCTTCCGGTGGGAGCCGGGCTTTCGCCCGACCCCCGTGCTGTTAACGGCGTAATATGAAGCTCAGGCTGTAACCAAAGAACTTCACAGTCACCGTACCCGGATTTTCAATCGTCTCACCTCCTTTCGTCGCGTCGGAACCTCCGTTCCGACCTTTCCATTCTATCAAATTTCGATTTGGTCTTGTTCCCCCACATTTTACCGTAATTCGGAGGACGTTCTCCCATGAAGATCACCTGGCTCGGCCACGCCGCGTTCCGTCTCGAGACCGCCAAGGCAACAATCTTGATCGACCCCTTCCTCAATTATAACCAGCCTTTTGCCGACGCTGGTCTGGCGCTTAAGGACGTCACAGAGGGCGTCACGCATATTCTCCTGACCCACGGCCATGGCGATCATGTCGGCGACACGGTTCAGATCGCCAAGGACAAGGGCGCCACGGTGCTCGCCAACGCCGACCTTGCCGCATGGCTCGGCACCAAGGGCGTCGACAAGATCGAGATGGGCAATACCGGCGGCACCGTTGCCTTCGATGGCTTTACCGCCACCTTCACCCAGGCGCTGCATTCCTCCGGTCAGGTCGATGAAATGGGCATTGCCCATTCGCTCGGCTCCGCCAACGGCCTGATGCTGCATTTCGACGATGAAATGTCCGTGCTGCACATGGGCGATACCGACATCTTCACCGACATGGGACTGATCAACGAACTGCACCAGCCGGATATCGGTATCGTGCCGGTCGGCGACCGCTTCACCATGGGCGGGGCGGTGGCGGCTTTGGCCTGCCAGCGCTTCTTCGATTTCAAGCACGCCATCCCCTGCCATTACGGCACGTTCCCGATCATCGAGCAGACGCCGGAAAAGTTCGTCAAGGGCATGGAAGGCAGCCGCACCCGCGTCGAGCCGCCGGCGGTGGGCGCGACGCTCAGCTACTGAAGCTCGACGACTTCTTGACGGCATAGTAGCCAAGACCGGATGCCTTTGGGGCATCGGTCTTGGAGAACGTTATGGAAGACATTGCAAAGCACTCTCTCCATTCGACGCTTAGAGAGAACATTATCGAACATCTTTTCGCCGGCGAGTTGCTGAAACGCCTGTGGCAAAGGGACATTGTCGACGCAGAAATACTAAAGAGCGAGTTCGACGCGGGCGGCTATGATCTCGTTCTGACGCGCGGTCAAATTACCCGTCACATACAATTGAAGGTCAGCCGCTCTGGCGGAAGACGCGTCGAGATAAATGTAAATCGTCGATTGGCGGTGAAGCCAAGTGGCTGCGTGGTGTGGATAATTGTCGATGACGACCTGAATATTGAGGCGTTTCGATGGTTTGGAAATCCACCTGGCCACGCATTGCCTGACGTAAGCCATATGAAAACGGCTAAACACACCAAAGGTGATGCCAATGGTGTCAAGGCACTGCGTGACGGACACCGTTTGATCCGACAAAAGGAATTCAGGCTGGTGGACGGTATCGATGGCCTGCTTGAAGCGCTGCTTGGCGATGCTCTGCTCAAGACAACAGCGTCAACTGAAGCCTTCTGACATTCCCCCGTTGCGAAGGGCGGGCATGGCCATTATAGCGAGTTAGATTTTTATTGCCCGGAGTTGAGCCATGTCCGTCGATCTCGCCACCGTCAAGCGCGTTGCACGCCTTGCCCGCATTGCCGTCTCGGAAGACGAGGCCAATCGTATGGTCGGCGAGCTGAATGGCATCATCGACTTCGTCGAGCAGCTTTCCGAAGTCGATGTGACCGGCGTCGAGCCGATGACCTCGGTCACGCCCATGGAGATGCGCAAGCGCGCAGACGCCGTAACCGATGGCGACAAGGCTGACGATATCGTCGCCAACGCGCCTGTGACCGACCGCAATTTCTTCCTGGTGCCGAAGGTCGTCGAATAAGCCGCTTCCCGTCCAAGCGCTTCCGACCCTCTCCACGCATTCGAACATTCGTAAAGAGACCATGACCGAACTCACCAGCCTCACCATTGCCGAAGCCCGCGAAAAGCTCGCCTCCAAGGAAATCACCTCGGTCGAACTGACCAAGGCCTATGTCGACGCGATCGACGCCTTCAACGGCACGTTCAACGCCTACGTCACCACCACGCCGGAAAAGGCGATGGAAATGGCGAAGGCTTCCGACGAGCGCCGTGCGGCCGGCAAAGTCGGTGCGCTGGAAGGCATTCCGCTCGGCATCAAGGACCTGTTCGCCACCGAAGGCGTGCACACCCAGGCTTGCTCCCACATTCTCGACGGCTTCAAGCCGAAATACGAATCGACCGTCACCCAGAACCTCTGGGACGATGGCGCCGTCATGCTCGGCAAGCTGAACATGGACGAATTCGCCATGGGCTCGTCGAACGAGACCTCCTTCTACGGTCCGGTCATCAACCCGTGGAAGGCCGAAGGCTCCAATCAGCAGCTCGTTCCGGGCGGCTCGTCCGGCGGTTCGGCCGCAGCCGTTGCTGCCCATCTCTGCGCCGGCGCAACCGCCACCGATACCGGTGGATCGATCCGCCAGCCAGCCGCCTTCACCGGCACCGTCGGCATCAAGCCGACCTACGGCCGCTGCTCGCGCTGGGGCACGGTCGCCTTCGCATCCTCGCTCGACCAGGCAGGCCCGATCGCCCGTGACGTGCGCGATGCCGCGATCATGCTGAAATCGATGGCCTCCGTCGACAGGAAGGACACCACCTCTGTCGATCTTCCGATCCCCGATTACGAGGCAGCCCTCGGCCAGTCGGTCAAGGGCATGAAGATCGGCATTCCGAAGGAATATCGCGTCGACGGCATGCCGGAAGACGTCGAGGCGCTCTGGCAGAAGGGCATCGCCTATCTGAAGGACGCCGGTGCCGAGATCGTCGACATCACCCTGCCGCACACCAAATACGCCCTGCCGGCCTATTACATCGTGGCGCCTGCGGAAGCTTCTTCCAATCTTGCCCGTTATGACGGCGTACGCTACGGCCTGCGCGTCGACGGCAAGGATATCGTCGACATGTACGAAAAGACCCGCGCCGCCGGCTTCGGCACCGAGGTCAAGCGCCGTATCATGATCGGCACCTATGTTCTGTCTGCCGGTTACTACGACGCCTATTACCTGCAGGCGCAGAAGGTCCGCACGCTGATCAAGCGCGACTTCGAGCTGGCCTTCCACGCCGGTGTCGATGCGATCCTGACGCCGGCCACCCCTTCGTCGGCATTTGGCATCGCGGATGAAAACCTCGCCGCCGATCCGGTCGCCATGTACCTGAACGACATCTTCACCGTGACGGTCAACATGGCGGGCCTTCCGGGCATCGCGGTGCCGGCCGGCCTCGACAAGAAGGGCCTGCCGCTCGGCCTGCAGCTGATCGGCAAGCCGTTCGAGGAAGAAACGCTCTTCCGCACCGCCCATGTCATCGAACAGGCCGCCGGCAAGTTCACGCCGGCCAAGTGGTGGTAATCGGGATTTGAATTCGCAAAATGACGGTCGCCGATCACTCTGTGGTCGGCGATTTTGTTTGTAGCCGTCTACAGTTTCTCTCCCGATCTCACGTATAAGCTGCGCATATTCGGCTCTCCCTCTGGTCAAATGCCCAGACTCAATGCTCTACTGATCCCCATAACAGGGGAAAGCATGGCCACGACCCGTAACGCCCGCGAAGACGATGTGGATGTTTTGGCCGAGATCGGCTTCCGTGCCTGGGAAAAGGCGATGGAGACGATCGGCGAGATGAGCGGCATGCGCGACAGCGCCCGCGAAGCCTTCCTCAATTTTGCCCGGTCCTCATGGCTGACGATCACGGTCGTCGAAACAGGCGGCTATCTCGCCGGCTGGGCGGCGCGCGAGCATCTCGACGAACTGATTTCCGACTTCTGGATAGATCCGCCATACCAGCGGCAGGGGCTGGGGCGGGTGCTTCTCGACGAGGTCGAAGCGGAAATCCTGCGCCAGGGTTTCGAGGCCGCGCGTATCGAAACCCACGCCCAGAACAGCGATGCGATCGGCTTCTTTGAAACGAGCGGTTACCGGATTCACTGGCTTTCGGTTGCCTATTCACCCAAGATCGATCGCGATGTTCAATCCGTTGGCCTGTCCAAGGCACTCGTCGAGGCGCCTACCGAAGGTTACGGCCTGGAATTCTAGGGCTGCCGTGATATGTCCACCATACGCCCGACTGTACCGGCTGGCGCAAATGCCCAGAAGCAGGCGAGGGCGATGTGAAGCCCGACGATCGTCATAAGCACCGTTCTGAACGGCTCTTTGCGGGTCTTGTGCCGCAGGCTCTGCTGCGCGACCACCGCGCCGAGGCTGCCGCCCAGAAGGGCGAGCGTCAGCAGCGTATTCTCGCTGATCCGCCATGCGCCCTCGATCGCCGCTTGCTTGTCCCACCAGTAGACGCAGAAGACCACGACGTTGGCGAGAAGGTAGATCAGAAAGAGTGTTTGCGGCGCTTCGAGTTGCATGATCCCGTTATCGCATCCCGTGATTAAGAACCTGCTGTGATCTACCCTGCTGTTTTTCGGCGGGCGCGTGGCACATGCTTGCGCCATGCCGTCATTTGCTCTACCTCCAGAACTCACCACAGAGACCAAGAGACGAGCATTAAGATGACCCTAGTCGACGTCCGTACCCCTGATCCGAAACGCTTCATTCCCGGCGCCACCGGCGACTGGGAAGTGATCATCGGCATGGAGGTTCACGCGCAGGTCCTCTCCAATTCGAAACTCTTCTCCGGCGCCTCGACCGAATTCGGCAAGCCGGCCAACGGCAACGTGTCGCTCGTCGATGCCGCCATGCCGGGAATGCTGCCGGTCATCAACGAAGAATGCGTCGCCCAGGCTGTGCGCACCGGTCTCGGCCTCAAGGCCCAGATCAACAAGCGCTCGATCTTCGACCGCAAGAACTATTTCTATCCCGACCTGCCGCAGGGCTACCAGATCTCGCAGTTCAAGGACCCGATCGTCGGCGAAGGCCAGATCGTCATCTCGCTCGGTCCGGATCGCCAGGGCCAGTTCGAGGATATCGAGATCGGCATCGAGCGCCTGCACCTCGAGCAGGACGCCGGCAAGTCGATGCACGACCAGCATCCGACCATGTCCTATGTCGACCTAAACCGTTCGGGCGTGGCGCTGATGGAAATCGTGTCGAAGCCCGACATGCGCTCGTCGGATGAGGCCAAGGCCTATATGACGAAGCTGCGCTCGATCGTGCGCTATCTCGGCACCTGCGACGGCAACATGGACGAAGGTTCTATGCGCGCCGACGTCAACGTCTCCGTCCGCCGCCCGGGCGCGGCCTTCGGCACGCGCTGCGAGATCAAGAACGTCAACTCGATCCGTTTCATCGGCCAGGCGATCGAATACGAGGCGCGCCGGCAGATCGCCATTCTCGAAGATGGCGGTTCCATCGACCAGGAAACCCGCCTCTTCGATCCGGGCAAGGGCGAAACCCGCTCGATGCGCTCCAAGGAAGACGCGCATGACTATCGCTACTTCCCCGATCCGGACCTGCTGCCGCTGGAATTCGACGATGCCTTCATCGAGGCCCTGCGCGCCGACCTGACCGAACTGCCGGATGACAAGAAGGCGCGTTTCGTTTCTGAACTTGGCCTGTCGATTTATGACGCCTCGGTTCTCGTGTCGGAGAAGGCGATTGCCGACTATTTCGAAGCCGTTGCCGAAGGCCGTGACGGCAAGACGGCGGCCAACTGGGTCATCAACGACCTGCTGGGCGCCTTGAACAAACTCGGCAAAGACATTGAAGAGACTCCGGTTTCTCCCGCCCAGCTGGGCGGCATCATCGACCTGATCAAGGCCGAGACCATCTCCGGCAAGATCGCCAAGGACCTGTTCGAGATCGTGCTCGCCGAAGGTGGCGATCCGGCGGAGATCGTCGAGGCCCGCGGCATGAAGCAGGTGACCGATACCGGCGCCATCGAGAAGGCCGTCGACGAGATCATCGCCGTCAACCCGGATCAGGTCGAGAAGGTCAAGGCCAAGCCGACGCTTGCCGGCTGGTTCGTCGGTCAGGTGATGAAGTCGACCGGCGGCAAGGCCAACCCGCAGGCCGTCCAGGCGCTGGTAAAGGCCAAGCTCGGCATCGAGGAATAAGCCTTGTTCTTCGTCAGAACAGCCGGCGAAGAGGACGTGGAGAAGATCCGCGCCCTTCTGTCTGAAACCTTTCACGCCGCCTACGATCCGTTCTATGGAGCGGTCGAGGTGGCGAAGATGGTGAGCGGCTGGCATTCGGCGAATGCGATCCGCTCGCGCATCGGCAAGCGCGACGGCGAGTTTCTGGTCGCCGATGACGGCCGCAAGCTCGGCGGCGTCGCCTATGCCGCCGTCTATCCGAAAATGGCCAAGACCGTGATGCTGCATCAGCTCTACGTGCGGCCCTCCTGCCAGAATGAGGGCATCGGCCGCGACCTGTTCGCCGAGATGGAAACATGCTTCCCGGATGCGGAAATCATGCGCGTCGAGGTTGCCCTGCCGAATGTCCGCGCCATGTCCTTCTATGAGCGTCTCGGCTTTTCCGAGGCGGACCGTATGGAAGAGTGGGGCGCGCCGAATTCCGGCTTGCCCGCCGTCATCATGGAAAAGCGGCTGGCGCAGCAATAACGGCGCTGAGCGCAGACGAGGGGAGGACGTCGATGAGCGAAATGATTATCCGTAGGGCGCATGAGGAGGATCTCTCCGCCCTGATCGCGATCTTCGCCGCCGACAATGTCGGCGACCATGGCGATACGACCGATCCTGAAGCCTACGAGGATTATCTGCGCGCCTTCCACATGATCATGGCTTCCGGCAACGAGCAGCTGTTCGTCGCTGAGCTGGATGGCGAGATCGTCGGCACGTTCCAGATCCTCTTCAACCGTACTCTAACGGGGCGTGGATCGCTGTCGATGATCATCGAGGCGGTGCAGACGAGGCCGGACATGCGTAGCCGCGGCATAGGGGCTGCGATGATGGCCTATGCGATGGAAGAGGCGAAACGGCGCGACTGCCGGCTGGTCCAGCTCACCTCCAACATATCCCGCGAGGACGCCCATCGCTTCTACGAGCGCCTGGGCTTCGCCAGAAGCCATGCGGGCTTCAAGATGAAGCTCAAATAGGCTTTACCCATTTCGGAATCACTGGACATGCCGGACGCGAGGCGTCATAAGCAGAGCAACCGTATGTCGGCCCTTGACGTGTCAAATTGACGGAAATGACCCCATGAAAGAACTTCTGCTGCAGATATTTACCTGGTGGAACGGTCAGACGATGGGGACGCGTTTCTTCACTTGGCGCCACGGCAAGAAGGTCGGCGAAGACGAGATGGGCAATGTCTATTACGAAGGTCCGATGACCTCGTGGGGCAAGCCGAAGCGCTGGGTCATCTACAAGGGTTACGCAGAGGCTTCCGCCATTCCTCCGGGCTGGCACGGCTGGATGCACTACCGCACCGACACTCCGCCGTCTCAGGAAGCCTATACGGCCCGCGAATGGCAGAAGCCGCACAAGGAAAACCTGACCGGCTCGGCACTTGCCTATCGCCCGCAGGGTTCCATGGCGGCCGCCGGCGAGCGCGCCCGCGTCACCGGCGACTATGACGCCTGGACGCCTGGAAACTGATCTCCCACGCATGACACCTGGCCAAGGATGGCGTTCTGCGCCATCCCACCTGTTTTGGCCACAATCCAATTCTAACCCTCGGCAGGGTGCGCTCGGAATTTCAGGGCCATTTTCCGGGACGGGATAGAGAATGACGAAGACGACGTTTTTTTCACGTACATTGCTGATCGGCGGCCTGCTGTCGCTGGGTTCGCTTCTGACCGTCGGAAATGCGTCCGCTGCCCGTCTTGAAAACCCTGTCGCCGTCTTTGCCGGCATCGACAAGATCACCGGCCGCATCACCACCTTCGACGTCTATGTCAACGAGACGGTCCAATATGGTGCGCTTCAGGTGACGCCGAAGGTCTGTTACTCGCGTGACGAGACCGAAGCGCAGAAGATCGACAGCTTCGTCGAGGTCGACGAGATCACGCTCGACCGCAAGATCCGCCGCATCTTCTCCGGCTGGATGTTCGCAGACAGCCCCGGCCTCAATGCCGTGGAGCATCCGATCTATGACGTCTGGCTGACCGGCTGCAAGCAGCAGTCCGATGTCCCGTCGCCGTCGAACGCGACGAACTGATTCCGCTTGGTTCAGGCGGCAGATCAGAACGGCAGGTGAGGGCAGTCCACGGCGGCCCTCAGTAGAACCAGATAATCATCCTTGGGAATATCGATCGCCCCGAACGTCTTCAGATGGTCGGTGGTGAACTGCGTGTCGAGCAGCCGGAAGTCGTTGCCATTCAGACGCTCGACCAGATGCACGAGGCAGATCTTCGATGCATCGGTGCGGCGCGAGAACATGCTCTCGCCGAAAAACGCCGCCCCCAGGGAGACGCCGTAAAGCCCGCCGACCAGCTCGTCGCCTTCCCAGGCCTCGACGCTGTGCGCATGCCCCATCGCGTGCAGTTCCGCATAGAGTCTACGGATCGTCGCATTGATCCAGGTGCTCGGCCGATCGGGCGCCGCTTCCGCGCACATGCCCATCACGGCTTCGAAAGCGCTGTCGAAGCGGATGTCGAAAGGGGCCTTTCGAATCGTCTTGGAAAGGCTTTTGGAGATGTGAAAATCGTCGAGCGGAATGACGCCTCGCATTTCCGGTTCGACCCAGAATATTTCCGGATCGTCGGCCGCCTCGGCCATCGGAAACAGGCCTATCGAATAGGCGCGCAACAGAACATCCGGGGTGATTGCCGGGTAATATCTGCCGCGCCGACCTGCCATTTCGCTCCTTGCAGCAACGAAGGCCCAAGCCGAAAGCGGCTAAAAGCAAATCGATGCGAATGATTTGATATCCGTATAGCCCCTTGCCAGTCTTAGGGAGGCGAAGAGGGCGAGACAGAGAAACGCCCGGCAGCATGTGCTCCGGGCGCTTCATCATAGTCGGTCTTACTTGGTCTCGGCCAGATATTTTTCCAGCCAGTGGATGTCGTAGTCACCCTTGGCGATATCCGGGTTGTCGACGAGATCCCGGAACAGCGGCAGCGTCGTCTTGATACCGTCGACGACGAATTCGTCGAGAACGCGGCGCAGACGCATCATGCATTCTTCGCGCGAGCGACCATGCACGATCAGCTTGCCGATGAGGCTGTCATAATAGGGCGGGATCTTGTAGCCGGCATAGGCGCCTGAATCGACGCGAACGCCGAGACCGCCCGGAACGTGGAAATGCGTGATCGTGCCCGGCGAGGGAACGAAGGTCCGCGCATCTTCCGCGTTGATGCGGCACTCGATTGCATGGCCCGAGAAGGTGATCTCGTCCTGGGTGACGGACAGGCCGTCGCCGGCCGCGACGCGGATCTGCTCGTGCACCAGGTCGATATTGGTGATCGCCTCGGTGATCGGGTGCTCCACCTGCAGGCGGGTGTTCATTTCGATGAAATAGAACTCGCCGTTTTCGTAGAGGAACTCGACCGTACCGGCACCGCGATACTTCATCTTCTTCATGGCATCGGCGCAGATCTGGCCGATCTCCATGCGCTGTTCGACGGTCAGAGCCGGGGAGTTGGCCTCTTCCCATACCTTCTGGTGACGGCGCTGCAGCGAGCAGTCGCGTTCTCCCAGATGGATAGCGTTGCCTTCACCGTCGCCGACGACCTGGATTTCGATGTGCCGCGGCTTGCCGAGGTATTTTTCCATGTAGACAGCGCCGTTGCCGAAAGCGGCGAGCGCCTCGGTGCGGGCGGTGTTGACGGCTTCGTCCAGATCGGCTTCGGTCTTGGCGACCTTCATGCCGCGTCCACCGCCACCGGCGGTCGCCTTGATGAGGACCGGGAAGCCGATCTCCTTGGCGATTTCCATGGCGTTTTCAGGCGTCACTTCGCCCTCGGAACCCGGTACGACCGGAATGCCGAGTTCCATCGCCGTCTGCTTGGCGGTGATCTTGTCGCCCATCAGCCGGATGTGTTCGGCAGTCGGGCCGATGAAGGTGATGCCGTGAGCTTCCAGGATTTCCGCGAACTTGGCGTTTTCCGAAAGGAAGCCGTAGCCTGGATGCACGGCATCCGCGCCGGTGATCTCGCAGGCAGCCACGATCTGGTGGATGTTGAGATAGCTCTCGCGCGACGGCGGCGGTCCGATGCAAACGCTTTCGTCGGCGAGACGGACATGCATGGCGTCCGCATCGGCCGTGGAATGCACGGCGACGGTTGCAATGCCGAGTTCCTTGGCGGCTCTCAGCACGCGCAACGCGATTTCACCGCGATTGGCTATGAGGATCTTGGAAATCATGGACTGGCCTTATTCGACGATGACGAGTGGCTGGCCGTATTCGACTGGCTGCGAATCGCTGATCAGGATCTCGGTGACCTTGCCGGAGCGCGGTGCCGGGATCTGGTTCATGGTCTTCATGGCTTCGATGATCAGCAGCGTCTGGCCTTCCTTGACCGTTGCGCCGACTTCGATGAATGCCTTGGCGCCCGGAGCCGGCGCGAGGTAGGCGGTGCCGACCATCGGTGCGGTCACGGCGTTCTTGTTATCAGCGGCGGCGACAGGCGCTGCGGCGGCCGGAGCGGCTGCAGCAGGTGCGGCGACGGCAGCCGGAGCGGCGGCCATAGGCGCCTGGACATACTGCGTTGCAGACTGGCGCGAAACGCGGATGCGCAGATCGTCCTGCTCGACTTCGATCTCGGTGAGGTCGGTTTCGTTGAGGATGTTCGCGAGGTCGCGGATCAATCCCTTGTCGATTCCGTTCTTCTTCTCAGACATGGCTAACCCTACTGTTGTCTTCTATCTTGTCAGGCAATTGTGTATTTCAAGGCATGCAGCGCGAGAATGTAGCTCGTCGTGCCGAAGCCGCAGATGACGCCCTTGGCCGCCGGCGCGATCATCGAGTGATGACGAAACTCTTCCCGTGCATGAACATTCGAGATGTGCAGCTCGATGACCGGTACCGATACGGCCTTGATCGCATCATGCAGCGCGATCGAGGTATGCGTGTAGGCACCGGCATTGATTGCGACGCCGACGGCCTTGTCGCCGGCTTCGTGAATCCAGTCGATAAGCGTGCCCTCGTGGTTGCTCTGTCGAAAATCGACATCGAAACCAAGCTCGCGGCCTGCCGACAGGCATTGCTGCTTCACATCGTCAAGCGTCTGCCCGCCATAGATGCCTGGCTCTCTTTTGCCGAGCATGTTGAGGTTGGGGCCGTTGAGGACGAAAACCGTCTTGCTCATACCGATCTTATGTTCCATCCGAATTCAGCGGCCACCTATAGACCGCCATCACTGCAAGGGAAAGCCCCCGCCGCGCCGAAACGCCGCTGGTCCACTGATGGAGTTAATGCCGCCGTCGATTGGCGAACTCATTTGGGGTGTTCGGTCGCGAAGTCAGCAGCTTGCCTTGCCGCAGGCGCGCACGTTGCCGACCTTTTCCTCTATCTGAGCCTGACCGACCGCGCCGAACACGGCTTCGTCGCCGACGATATAGGTCGGTGTACCGGTAATGCCGATGGCATTGGCCAGCTGGTAGGCCTCGCGGACGATATCGTCATTCGGCTTTTCCGTCATCGTCTTGCGGATCGCAGCCTCTTCGACGCCAAGCTCACCTGCAACGGCGATCGCGGTCGCCTCGGATGCGTGTTCCTGCCCGACCAGAAGTTCGCGGTGGAACTCGGGGTATTTTTCCGGTGCCAGAATGCGCACGGCGTCGGCAACCTTGTGGGCTGCCAGGGAGTCGGGTCCGAGGATAGGGAATTCCTTCAACACGAAACGGATGTTCTTGTCCTTGGCGAGCATCTCGTCCATGTCGCCCATGGCGCGCTTGCAGTAGCCGCAATTGTAATCGAAGAACTCGACGACGGTGACATCGCCCTTCGGATTGCCGAGAACCACGTCGTTTGCCGATGAGAAGATCGCATCCTTGTATGAGGCGACCGCCTGGGTCGACTGGCTGGTGCGCTGCGCCTGCTGCTTGGCCTCCAGCGCGTTCTGCACCTCGATCATCACCTCCGGGTTCTCGATCAGGTATTCGCGAATGAACGCGCCGAATTCCTTCTTCTGTGCGTCGTCCAGTGCGAGCGCCGGCACGGCGGCGCCGAGCGCCAGCGTCAGGGCGGTGCCGGCGGCAAAGATCTTGAACAGGCGGGTCATGAAAATCCTCTTCATGGCTGGCGACCGCGAATCCGGGCTGCCGTAAATATGGTTGGTGCGAACGCTAAGCCACTCTGGCCTGCCACGAAACAGAAAATCCGCAATGCGGCAGGGCCAAGGCTTCACTTCTATGTGGACGAAAACCTGGGAGACGGAGAATAAGCGTTTCGGATCATGCGGTTGGATGGTTTTCCGGAATCATCTTGTCAGCCGACCTATGGATGGAACGACCACCGCGAAAAGCCCGAAAAAAGAAAATGGCCGCATCAGCGGCCATTTTCGGTTTGAACTGTCAATCGGCTCAGAAGAAGCCGCGGCGCTGCCACCAGCCGGCCTTTTTCGGCTTGGACGGGTCGCTGTCGCCTTCCGGCGCAGCCGTCGGCTCCGAGCTTTTCACCACCGCTTCGGCGGAGGACGAGATGTTGGAGGCGCGGTTGGCGCGTACCGGCTTGCCATCGTCGCCCTCAACGGCTGCGTCTTCGGCAACCGGTGCTTCCACCTTCGGCTCTGCCGCCGGAGTGGCGGCAACGGCCTGTTCCACGACCGGCTCGATAGCCGGGGCAGGGGTAACTTCAGGGACAGCAACCTCAGCGGTGGCCTCTGCTTCTGCAGCCGCCGCGGCTGCTGCTTCCGCCTCGATCGCCTTCTTGCTGCGGCGGGCGCGCTTCGGCTTGGCGACCGGTGCGTCCTCAGCTGCAATTTCGACGGCAACGGTTTCGACGACCGCTTCAACCGGGGCAGGTTCGGCGACGACTTCGGCTGGGGCCTGGGGCACTTCCGCCTGGGTCATTTCGGCGGCGCTTTCGCCCTGTTCCGATGCTTCCTCGCCGTCACCTTCTTCGCCTTCGGCGCTGGCCTCTACACCCTCTTCGCCATTGCGATTGCGGCGACCGCCACGCTTGCCACGGCGACGGCGCTTGCGGCGACCGTTCTCGTCCGTTTCTGAATCGTCCGCGGTTTCGACCTTGGTCGAGGCCACTGCGGCATCGTCCTCTGCCTCGTCGTCGCCCTCATCGGCGTCTTCGGAGATGGAATCGTCCTCCGCGCCCTGCGCCTGGGCATCGCCATTGCGTTCACCGTTACGGTTACGGCGGCGGCGGCGGCGCTTGCGCTTGCGACCATTCTGATCGTCGGCGTCCGCTTCGGCCCGTTCTGCCTTGGCGGCGGGCTCGGCCGTGACGATTTCCTCGTCCTCTTCCTCATCCATCTCGATGACGACATCGTCGTCCTCTTCGACCGGAAGGGCTGCAAACTGCATCAGGCTTTCGATCTTGACCGGGTTTTCGACGGCTTCGCCGCGGTCGATGGCAAAATGGGTCGCGCCGACATTGCCGTCCGACTCGATGAAGATCGAGACGCCGAATCGGTTCTCATAGTCGACCACGGTCTGGCGCTTGTGGTTGAGCAGGAACAGCGCGATGTCCGGCGTGGTGCGCACGGTAATGTCATGCGTGGTGTTCTTGAGCAGGTATTCCTCGATGCCGCGCAGCACATGCAGGGCAACGGAGGACTGCGAACGGACGTGACCGGTGCCACCGCAATGCGAGCAGATCTGCGTCGTCGATTCCAGAACCGAGGCGCGGATGCGCTGGCGCGACATTTCCAGCAGGCCGAAATGCGAGATGCGGCCGACCTGGATGCGGGCGCGGTCGTTCTTCAGGCAATCCTTCAGCTTCTTCTCGACGGCGCGGTTGTTGCGCTTTTCTTCCATGTCGATGAAGTCGATGACGATCAGGCCGGCAAGGTCGCGCAGGCGCAGCTGGCGGGCGACTTCTTCGGCCGCTTCGAGGTTCGTCTGAAGCGCGGTGTCCTCGATCGAGTGCTCGCGGGTCGAACGACCGGAGTTGACGTCGACGGCAACCAGAGCTTCGGTCTGGTTGATGATCAGGTAGCCGCCGGACTTCAGTGTCACCTGCGGCTGCAGCATGCGGTCAAGCTGCGCCTCGATGCCGGAGCGCGAGAAGATCGGGTGCAGGTCGCGATAGGGCTGAACCACCTTGGCATGGCTCGGCATCAGCATCTTCATGAAGTCTTTCGCTTCACGATAGCCGTCTTCGCCGGACACGATGATCTCGCCGATATCCTTGTTGTACAGGTCGCGGATCGAACGCTTGATCAGCGAGCCTTCCTCATAGACGAGGCAGGGAGCCGTCGACTGCAGCGTCAGCGTGCGGACGTTTTCCCAAAGACGCATCAGGTATTCGAAGTCGCGCTTGACTTCGACGCGGGTACGGTTGGCGCCGGCGGTGCGCAGGATGACGCCCATGCCCTGCGGCACGTCCAGCTCGCGGGCGATTTCCTTGAGGCGCTTACGATCCTGCGGCTGGGTGATCTTGCGGGAAATGCCGCCGCCACGCGCCGTGTTCGGCATCAACACCGAGTAACGGCCGGCAAGCGACAGATAGGTGGTCAGGGCAGCGCCCTTGTTGCCGCGTTCTTCCTTGGCGACCTGCACGAGCAGGATCTGCCGGCGCTTGATCACTTCCTGGATGCGGTACTGCTTGCGCGGCTTGCGCTGCACGCGGTCCGGAACCTCTTCCATCGCGTCTTCGGCGCCGACGGATTCGATTTCTTCCTTCTCGTGATGATCGTCGTCGTCATCATCGTTGTCGTCGTTGCGACGGCGGGAATCGACATCCTCGGAGATCGAGTCGGTCTCGATCATCGCAGCCATCGATTCCGGCGTGCTGTCGTCATCGCTGGACGACGTCTCGACAGTGGCGGCTTCGGCTTCGGCCGAGGCCTCTTCCGGTGCAGCCTCGACGGCCTTCTTGCGTGCGCGGGTCCGCTTCGGCTTTGCCTTCTTTTCAGGCTCGGCAGCCGGCGCATCCGCAGGCGTTTCCACGGTTGCGGCTTCCGCGGCGTCGGCCGCGACGATGCCGACATCCGGCTGGTCTTCGTTGGCGAGGTCGACGACCGGATCTGCCGATTCGGCTTCGGCGATCTTGCGCTGGTCTTCCGCTTCCTGCTGCATCAGCGCCTGACGGTCTGCGAGCGGGATCTGGTAGTAGTCGGGATGGATTTCGGCAAATGCCAGGAAGCCGTGGCGATTGCCACCGTAGTCGACGAAGGCTGCCTGCAGCGACGGCTCTACACGCGTCACTTTTGCCAGGTAGATATTGCCGCGTATCTGCTTCTTGTGCTGCGATTCAAAGTCGAATTCTTCGATGCGGTTGCCGCGTACGACGACTACCCGCGTCTCCTCTTCGTGAGACGCGTCGATAAGCATTTTGTCTGCCATAAGGATTCTGCTCCTCGGCGCAGCCGGGCAAATGCACGAAAGCCTGCCGCGAAGACAGGCTCGTAATGCATAACGGTCATGGCGCCGGATGATGATGATCCCGCAGGGTCAAGGGAATACGGCAAGCGGAAAGGCGGTGAAGCTAAGGGCTTCCTTCTTCTCTCCGCTATCTTGAAAATTTGCCGCAACATAAGGACCAAACGAGAATGACGATAACTGGACCCTTGCGGGTCCGATGGGGTGCTCCGTGCGAGCGGTGGGTGGCGTACCACCCGGCATTGTTCCGGCCGCGGCCGGAGTGATCGACTAAACAAGGGCTAAAGAGTTGCGACGGCTGATGTTTGCCGGTACCTGGCGCCAGTCCATTTTGGCGGCTGGCAGCCCTTCGGCAGACTATCCCGTCAACCTTCTAACCTGTCTGGTGTTGTATGGTTTATCTGTCACAATAGCAAGGGAAAAGCCGTATCCGCCATATTGTCGATGGATTTAGCGGCCTTATCGAAAGTGGGGTGCCAACGTCCGATTCGAGGCTCTCGGAAAGAAATGCCTGAAATGCGGGCGTTTCGTGGACGTGGCGGGTTTGGCGGCGAATATGAAAAGGCGGGATGCGGCTTGAAGTTGGATAGGGTGCTAACCATCAGTGCGGCGACTGGCTTCGGCCTCGCCGGATGCGTCCGGCGAATCGCCTTCTGCGTCATGGCGGCCTCAGCCGTCCTCCTCGTTGCATCGACGGCGCCGTCGCAGGCGTCCCAGAAGCCGGTCCTGGCGTTTGCAGCCAGGGTGGCGGGCGATGCGGCGCGCACGCGCGTCGTCATCGATTTCGAGCAGAAGCCGGATTTCACCATTCACTATATAGGTAGCCCCGAGCGCATCATCGTCGACCTGTCGGCCACCGCCTTCGGCTTTCCGGCGGCGGACCTTTCGGCGCGCGGTCTGTTCAAGGATATTCGCTACGGCACGATGGATGCCGACAGCGCCCGTATGGTCTTCACCACCGAGCGGCCGGTGAAGCTGGTCATGGCCGAGGTGCAGAAGAACGAGGAGAGGGGCTTTCGCCTCGTCCTCGATGCAGAGATGACCACGAGAGAACAATTCGCCGCGATGCTCAAGGATCAGGACTGGAGCACATCGGCGGCGGTACCGCCGCAGGATGTCGGCCCGGTCGTTGAGGATGGCGTCTTTTCCGTTGCGGTCGACGCGGGCCATGGCGGTATCGATGCCGGCGCAAGCGGCGCGGCCACAAAGACACCTGAAAAGACGGTGACGCTGGACTTCGCAAGGCTGCTCGCAGCCCGCCTGAACAAGATCGACGGCGTGAAGGCTTTCCTGACGCGCGAGGATGACACGTTCCTGTCCCTTTCCGAGCGCGTCACCATCGGCCGTCAACGGCATGCCGATCTCTTCATCTCGCTGCATGCCGATACGCTGTCGCAGCGGGATATCCGCGGCGCCACCATCTATACGCTCTCCGACCGCGCCTCCGACCGTATGGCGGAAAACCTGGCGGTGCGCGAAAACCTCTCCGACCAGTTGGCCGGCTACAGCATCTCGGAAGGGCCGCCGGAGGTTGCCGACATTCTGCTCGACCTGACCCGCCGCGAGACGCAGGCCTTCTCGGTGGCACTTGCGGAAAACGTGGTAAAATCCTTCGAGGGACAGGTGGGGCTGATCAACAATCCCCATCGGCAGGCCAATTTCCAGGTCCTTCGGGCGCCGGATATCCCGTCGGTCCTTCTGGAGCTCGGCTTCCTGTCCAATGTCGAGGACGAAAAGCTTCTGCTCGATGAGGCGTGGCGAACCAAGGTTTCGGATCTGGTGGCCGATGCAGTCGATCGCTACCGCAAGCGCTCGACTGCCAACGGCGGTTGAAGCGTCCGGGCGGGCGAGGGGCAGTGGCATCCATACAACACCGCTTGTCCGATCCGGAAAATCGGTATCGAAGGTACGGAAATACTTGTGAAAAGCCCTACTTTCCTCACATTCGAAGGGCAGGTCGCGGTATGGATTTGACGCGGCCTCAGGTTTCACAGAGTTGATCCGGCCTCACTTGCACTGCTGTGACTGTCGTGCAAAAGGCCTCAAGGCATGCGATGGTGCGTTTCGCGCCGAAAGAAAGCTAACGGTAGCTCGGATATGATCAGACTGATTGGATATTTCTTTGGATTGGGCTGCGTGCTGTTTCTGTGCGTCGCCGCAGCCGTCGCCGTCTACCTCGTCGGCATGACCAAGGATCTTCCCGATTACGAAGTGCTGGCCTCCTACGAGCCGCCGGTTGCCACCCGCGTTCACGCCGGCAACGGCGCGCTGATGTCGGAATATGCCCGTGAACGGCGTCTGTTCCTGCCCATTCAGGCGATCCCGGATCGCGTCAAGGCTGCCTTCCTCTCCGCCGAAGACAAGAATTTCTACAACCACCCCGGCGTCGATCCGATCGGCCTTGCCCGTGCGGTCGTCAACAACCTGCAGAACATCGGTTCCGGCCGTCGCCCCGAGGGCGCCTCGACCATCACCCAGCAGGTCGCCAAGAACTTCCTTCTTTCCGCCGACCAGACGATGGACCGCAAGGTCAAGGAAGCGATCCTCTCCTTCCGCATCGAACAGGCCTATTCGAAGGACAAGATCCTCGAACTCTATCTGAACGAGATCTTCTTCGGCCTCAATTCCTATGGCATCGCCGGCGCCGCGCTCACCTATTTCGACAAGTCGGTGACGGAGTTGACGACGGCGGAAGCGGCCTATCTGGCCGCTCTGCCCAAGGGCCCCAACAACTATCATCCGTTCCGCCACGAGCAGGCAGCTCTCGAGCGCCGCAACTGGGTCATCGATCGGATGGCCGAAAACGGCTACATCACCCAGGTAGATGCCGACGACGCCAAGACAAAGCCGCTCGGCGTGCAGTTGCGCCGCGGTTCCGGCACCGTCGCCGCGTCCGAATATTTCTCCGAGGAAGTCCGCCGCCAGATCATCAGCCGCTACGGCGACAAGGCGCTTTACGAAGGTGGCCTGTCGGTGCGTACCTCGCTGGACCCGGAACTCCAGGTCTTCGCCCGCCGCGCGTTGCAGAACGGACTGGTCGATTACGACCAGCGTCGCGGCTACCACGGTGCGGCGGCAACGATCGACACCTCGCCGGATTGGGCGGTCGCGCTGGCCACCCTGATCGCCGACAACAAGGTGCCGAAGTTGCGCGACGTACCGGAATGGTCGCTTGCAGTCGTTCTCAATGTTTCCGCAAGCGAAGTCGAGATCGGTCTCGAGCCGGCAAACGGCAGCAAGACCGAGCCTGACCGCAAGACCGGTACGATCGCCGCCAAGGACATGGAATGGGCCTATCGTGACGCCGAGGGCGAGCGCCGCGCGGCAAGAAGCCCCGAAGGTGTCTTGAAGTCGGGCGATGTCATCTATGTCGAGTCGCTTGGCGAAAACGGCAATGCCTACCGCCTGCGTCAGCCGCCCAAGGTTCAGGGCGGTTTCGTCGCCATGGACCCGAATACCGGCCGCGTTCTCGCCATGGCCGGCGGCTTTTCCTATTCGCAGTCGGAGTTCAACCGCGCCACCCAGGCGATGCGTCAGCCGGGCTCGTCCTTCAAGCCTTTCGTTTATGCGGCGGCGCTCGACATGGGCTACACGCCGGCCTCCGTCGTGCTCGACGCGCCGATCGAGGTCGTTTCCGGCAATCAGGTCTGGCGCCCGTCCAACTATGGCGAGGAAGACGGCACCGGCCCCGCGACGCTGCGAACCGGCATCGAACGCTCGCGCAACCAGATGACCGTTCGCCTGGCCCAGGACATGGGCATGGAAGTCGTCGCCGAATATGCCGAGCGTTTCGGCATCTATGACAAGATGGCGCCTTACCTGCCGATGTCGCTCGGCTCGGGCGAGACAACCGTCATGCGCATGGTTTCGGCCTATGCCGTCATCGCCAACGGCGGCAAGCAGATCAAGCCGACCATCATCGACCGCATTCAGGACCGTTACGGCAAGACCATTTTCCGCCATGAGGAACGCGCCTGCGAGGCCTGCAATGCCAGCCAGTGGGCCAATCAGGAAGAACCGGTGCTCGTCGACAACCGCGAACAGGTTCTCGACCCGATGACGGCCTACCAGATCACCTCGATGATGGAAGGCGTTGTCCAGCGCGGCAGCGCTGCCGGCAAGATCCCGGTCAAGGATCGTTCGGTTGCCGGCAAGACCGGTACCACCAATGATGCAAAGGACACCTGGTTTGTCGGCTTCACGCCGAACCTCGTGGCCGGTCTCTATATCGGTTTCGACACGCCGGCTCCGCTCGGTAACCGCGCGACGGGCGGCGGTCTGGCCGCCCCCATCTTCGGCGCGTTTCTGGAAGAGGCGGCCAAGCGCATGCCGGCCGAAAAGTTTCAGGTGCCGGACGGCATGCAGTTCATCGCCGTCAACCGCAAGACCGGCATGATGGCCTTCGACGGCGAACCCGACACGATCACCGAGGCCTTCAAGCCCGGCACCGGCCCGGCGGATGTCTTCCAGGTCATCGGCGAGGGCGAATACATGACCCAGGACCAGATCCTCGATTCCTCCCCGCAGGCCCAGCAGGCCATCACCTCGGGGGCATCAGGTCTCTACTGACACCGATTTCGGGAACAGTCTGACGCCGGGCGCGGTCTTTACATCCGCGTCCGGCGCAACTATGTCCCAACCCATCTCCAATCCCTGAAGATTACAGAGAGAGAAGAATACGCCATGCGCGCGGAAATGCTGAATGTTGTCGACGAAATCAAGCAGGCCATAAGCCTGCTGAGGAGGCATCTTTGACTGGGATCAGGCTGTAAGAAGACTGGACTGGTTGAACAACAAGGCAGAGGATCCGAACCTCTGGAACGATGCCCAGGAAGCCCAGAAGCTGATGCGCGAGCGTCAGCAGCTTGAGGATGGAATTTCCGGCGTCAGGGCGATGGAGACGCAGCTCTCCGACAATATCGAACTCATCGAGATGGGCGAGGAAGAAGGCGACGACGACATCGTCAAGGACGCCGAAGCCGCGCTGAAGGCATTGAAGACCGAGGCCGCCCGCCGTCAGGTGGAAGCCATGCTTTCGGGCGAGGCCGATGGCAACGACACCTATGTCGAAATCCATTCAGGCGCCGGCGGTACCGAAAGCCAGGACTGGGCCAACATTCTCCTGCGCATGTATACGCGCTGGGCGGAGCGTTCGGGCTTCAAGGTCGAGCTCATGGAGGTCCATGACGGCGAAGAAGCCGGCATCAAGTCCGCGACAATGCTGGTCAAGGGCAACAATGCCTATGGCTGGATGAAGACCGAATCGGGTGTTCACCGCCTGGTCCGCATCTCGCCCTATGACAGCGCCGCGCGTCGCCACACGTCCTTCTCGTCGGTCTGGGTCTATCCGGTCATCGACGACTCGATCAACATCGAAGTCAACGAGAGCGACTGCCGCATCGATACTTATCGTGCGTCGGGCGCCGGCGGTCAGCACGTCAACACCACCGATTCGGCCGTACGCATCACCCATATCCCGACCGGCATCGTGGTCGCCTGCCAGCAGGAACGCTCGCAGCACAAGAATCGCGCCAAGGCCTGGGACATGCTGCGTGCCCGTCTCTACGAGGCGGAACTGAAGAAGCGTGAGGACGCCGCCAACGCCGAAGCCGCATCGAAGACGGATATCGGCTGGGGCCACCAGATCCGCTCCTACGTCCTGCAGCCCTACCAGCTGGTCAAGGACCTGCGCACGGGCGTCGAATCGACTGCGCCGGGCGACGTTCTGGATGGCGAACTCAACGAGTTCATGGAAGCCGCACTGGCCCACCGCATCAGCGGCAAGCCCGATGTCGACGTCGGCGACGTCGACTGATCAGCGGATTATCGCATACGGAAAGGCCGGGGCTCGCACCCGGCCTTTTGCGTTTAATGCAATGGGATCAGGCGCCGTCGGTATTGAACTGTTCGGCAAGAATGCGGTCGGACCAGGAATGGTCGGGATCGGAGAGGATGCGCGCCGTCATGTCGGTCGCCTGCGAAATGCGCACATGCAGCACGGACTTGACCTCCGCATTGTCGGCCACCGCATTCACCGGGCGCTTCTCCGGCTCGATGATGCTGATGTCGACGCAGACCTTGTTCGGCAGCAGCGCCCCGCGCCAGCGCCGCGGCCGATAGGCCGAAACCGGCGTCATCGCCAGAAGCGGCGCTTCGAGCGGCAGTATGGGCCCGTGGGCAGAAAGATTGTAGGCGGTCGAGCCGGCGGGCGTCGCCACCATCACCCCGTCGCAGATCAGTTCTTCCAGCCGCACATGTCCGTCGATCTCCACCTTCAGCTTCGCCGCCTGGTAGGACTGGCGAAACAGATAGACCTCGTTGATCGCCAGCGAGACGGACGTCGCCCCGTCGACATCGGTGGTCGTCATCTTCAGCGGGTGGAACTCGTTTTCCACGGCTGTTGCGACGCGCGCCGGCAGGTCGTCGGTGCGGTAGTCATTCATCAGGAAGCCGACCGAACCACGGTTCATGCCGTAGACCCGCGGCCCGGACCTTATCGTCTCATGCAATGTCTGCAGCATGAAGCCGTCGCCGCCCAGGGCCACGATGACGTCCGCCTCCTCGAGCGGGCAGCCGCCGTAGAGCGCCGTCAGCTCCTGCAGCGCCGCCTGCGCATCCGGTGCCGTCGAGGCGATGAAGGAAAGCTTTTCGCGGCGCGTTGGCATGAAGGAGCGGCCTTTGACGGTGTTGCCGTAGGGCGCCGCATAGGGCAGCCATGACGGCGTTCAGGAATGGGCGTGCCTACGAGGCCGCTGAACGCGACTGGCGCAACACTGGTACAGGAAAAACCGCCGCGACGACAAGCACCCGACACGGGCATTGGCTCACGCCCGCTTGATAAGTCTGCACAATTGCGCGCCCCTGCGACGTTTTTGCTTTACAGCCGGATAAAATATGGTAACTCCACCTCACGGTCGCCCTTGTAGCTCAGTTGGTAGAGCACCTGATTTGTAATCAGGGGGTCGCGGGTTCGAACCCTGCCGGGGGCACCACTTAGTTATTTGAAAACGCTGCATTATTCGGAAATGGGTAGTGCAGCGTTTTTGTTTCAGGGGCACCCTGGGGGCACCTGCCTTTTTTCCGCGGTTGTTAACAACTTATGTGACTCCTTAGACTGTTGCCTCGCGTCAGTCATTACGGGTCCTTAACATTGTATCGGCGCTTGACGGGGGCGCTGTCAGCGTGGACCATGAAAAAAGCCGCCCTCACAGGGCTGGAACCCTCAGGCGGCTTTAGGAAAGTATTCTTATGATGCCTTTTGGCTATGCAGCAGTAAAGACCCCTTTGGCGGATAGTTGACCGCCAGGCTGGGATATACCCCAGCCTCTACGTCGGACTTCTGCAACCTGCCGCGTCAACAAATTTGGCCGAAAACAAAGGCACCGGCCCTCAGGCTTTTCGATAAGTCCTCCGACCTCCAAATTGATCCCTATGGCGATGCCGAGACCCGTATCCGCACGGTCGTCTCGGAGTCGCTGGATGCCACCACGGCGGGTGGCAAAGCCCCCGCCCTCGGAAGTGGAGGAGCTACGGTTCCGCACCGCGGGAACGGGGCTTCTACACTTCCCTTCCAAGACATCAGGGTACATACCCCATTAGGGTCATCGACCGTCAAACGGTGGAGTCTTCTATCCCGTATCCAACGCCTATGTCGTCCCGTCGAAGAGGGCAAGCGCGGTCCCGCTGTCGTCGGCTGCGGAATGCCTGGACATGATGCCTCCAACGTCAATATTCATCTTCGCACTGCGGCGACGGGAGAAATTCGCGCTGGTGTGTCCGGCATCTATCGGTGCGGCTCCCCATGGCTCTGTCCCGTCTGCGCGGTTGGCAAGGCTCATGAACGGGCCGAGCGTGTCCAGATCGCGGCAGATGCTACTTTCGCCAGAGGCGGCGCGGCCGCGCTCGTCGTTCTCACTGCATCGCATTCGCGGGATACGACTCTGGCGCAAATCAAGACCCTCGTTCAAGGCGCGTCCAGCGCTGCGCGCAAAGGACGCGCGTGGGTCGCGGCAAGTCGTGACTTCGGCATTCTCGGTGTCGTAGTAGGTCAAGAGGTAACCTACAGCGTCAAGAATGGGTGGCATTACCACCAGCACCTTTCCGTCATGGTTGACGGCCCCAGGGATGGTGAGACCTCGGGCGACGTTCGTGACCGCGCTAAGGCTGCGGGAAGCTGGATCGCGAACGCCTACACCGCCAAAGTCCGCGCTGCGGGTGGCAAGGTGTCCGATCGCCACGGATGGCATGTCCGGGTGGCGATCGATGCCAAAGATGCCAGCAACTACACGGCCAAGGGCTCGATGGCGTGGGAAATCGCCGGCGGACATAAGGACGTGACCAAAGCCGACACGTCCATGACTCCATGGGACATCGCGGTTGCCGCTTCGGGTGGCGAAACGGCCATGTTCGCCCTTTGGCGGGAATATGTCGAGACTATGCCTGGTACGCGCTCCTGCGTCATTTCGGCAGCGCTGGCGAAGGAACTCGGAATCAATGTTACCACCGAGACCGAGGACGGCGAGCAGGTGCTCCACGATAACGACGAGGTCGTCGGCCGTGTCGATGCCCCCGTATGGAAAAAATGGATGCGCCACGGTCTGGCGGCAACCTTCCTTAGCCGTGTCGAGCATGGCGGTGAAGAGGGCTTTTCGGCCGCAGTGGACCAGACCGAAATCGACGCGGAGCCCCTTGAGGCGGAGTATCAGCGCCTGCGGGCCGCTCGTGCTGCCGCATGGCGATTGGAGCATGAGCGGAAGGCCGCGGCGCTCCAGCAGGAACAAGCTGCGAGGCGGGCTAAGACGGCGACCGAGTTCGCCAAGGCATACGCGCTTGATCGGCTGCGGTGCCGAAGCGAAGCCCATGGCACGCGGGATCGCATCGCCGCGGTCATCGATCAGGCGGCGGCGGCGTTCCCGGGCTCGCGCCGCTTGACGTTCGCCGAATTGTACAAGGCGGCATAGGCCCCAGCGGGTCCGTCTGAAAGACCCCTCGGAGAGCAGACGTTTCGACCAACGGGAGAAACATTAGTCTGTCTCTAATTCTTGCTTTCGCTTCCGCCGGCACACACCATTCTTCTTGGAAACAGGGAGGTGCCGCATGGGTGATAGGGAATTTACGGACGGTGAGTTGGAGCTTGTTATCGGCGCTTTGACCGAGGCAATGTCGGCTCTGAGCGGGGGTGTTTCGAGGCGGCGTGAGTTCCGTAATGCGTTTTCGCGGCCATCTGAATTTGACGACATCGAATTCGATTCTGCGTCTGAGACACTGCTCGGGTTCCGCAATAACGATCCGCGGGTTGTTGAGCAGTTGGCTCACGGTCAGCGCATGCTCGATCGTCTCCTACAGGAGCGCGATCGGCGGCGAGCGGTGACACTTCAGCGGGTATGCGAATGGGCCGAATTCGGCCTGCCTGTGTCCGAGGGGTGGGGTGCAGCATGACGATTAACAGAGCCATTCTCGCCGCCGCTGTGTCGGCATCTATCGCCACATCTGCCGCGGCGGATACGATGAGGTTTTCCGCCGAACGGGTGCGCCTCGGGGTTTACCAAGTCGATATCGCTTTTGCGGTGTACCTGCCTTCCGCCTGCCGCGGGCGCTGGTCGTTGCGCTATCCGCCTGGTTTCAGCTACCGCCGCGGAAGCCCAGAAGGCGGCAATTTGTACGGCAGTCCCGGACGCGGCTCTTACGATATCGCGCTAGACACGGATGCGTGCGCCTCGCCAGGCTCCAGTTATGTCGAGCCTGCACATACGACCTGGCACCGCATCGTTGTCTATTGAGGTGATGCCGTGGCGAACCAGTTTGTTCACATGGAGAATTTCAGTCGCAAAGGCGATCGTAAAGGGCGGTCCACGAGTTTCGTTTTCGGTGAAGCTACACGCCGTCCCGATGCGTCGCTGCATGTCCGCGCCCCCCTGCCTCCCGTAGTCATCCATGGCCTGCCGCTGGATGAGGTCGAACGGCTGCACGATACTCAGGCAGCGAACGCTCGGACCACGCCGAAAGGCGGGAAAGAGAAGGCTATTCGGCAGGACCAGCATACGCTTGTCACCGTCGTCGCGAGTCATCCTTACACCGTCCAGGAGGTGAAAGCCGATCCCGCAAAACAGCGGGAGGTCGCGGAATGGGAGCGCCGCAACGTCGCTTGGCTGAAAGAGGAGTTTGGGACCGCGCTCGTCTCGGTTATTCGACATGAAGACGAGGCGCATTGTCACCTGCATGCCTATGCCCTGCCGCCCGATCGGGCGATGAAAGCTTCGCTGCTGCATCCAGGTCAGGTTGCAAAGGCGGCGGTGCTCGCCAGCCCGCAGCCTGATGAGGACCAGAGGTCAGTCATAAAACGGTCTGACCATGCATACAAAACCGCCATGCGGAAATGGCAGGATGGGTACCACCAGGCGGTGGCGGTCCCCTGCGGCCTGACTAGGCTGGGGCCTGCAAAGCGTCGTCTGACGCGTGCGGAATGGCAGGCTGAAAAGGTTCAGGCAAAGGCCCTGCAGCAGACGGTCGAGCGGGCAAAAACCGTCCAGGCCAAGGGACAAGAGTTTATCGCTCAGGCAAAGGCGACGGCCTCGGCCGAGACCGCAAAAGCCGCCCAGGCGAAGGCGGCCGCCGATCGTGCGGTCGATCAGGCCCGCCAAGAGCGAGAGAAGGCCGAAAAAGCGTCAGCCGAGGCCAACAGGGCACGTCAGTCGGCAGAAATGGCCCAGCGGTCAGCCGAGCGCCTGAAGGGCTTCAGCGGGCGCGTGCGCTCATTTTTCGACGGTTTGAGGATTTCGAAAGTCCGCGACACCATCGCCGCTGAGTTCCGCGAGAAGGTCGACCAGGCGCAACGGTTGCTCGACCAAGCCCGCGGCGATGTTCGGACAGAGCGAGAGCGCCGCCGCGAAGCCGAGAAAAAAGCGGATGCGTCGGCAGCGTCGGTGCGTGAGCTCGCCGCGCAGCGGAACGAGGCGTGGCAGGAAGTCCAGCAACTGACGGCGGAGCTTGCGCAGTACAGGCCGCAAGCCGCGGATATGAACATGACGAGGGGGTACAGACCGAAATGACTAAGAAACGAGAACGGGAGAGGTCGCGGCATTGCGGACACAAGGTCATGATGCGTGTGCATCGGGCGCGGCGGGCGCATCGCGAGCTATCCGCGCAAGGGGCAGTGGCCCAGCTTTTTGCGATCTTCGCGGCGCTTGTCGGCTCTATGCCGCTCGTGCCGTCTCCGTCGCGGGCGGCGACGACGGTTTCACCTGCTGCACCGCCAGCGCCGAGGCCGCAGATGGTACGCAGCATCTCGATTGACGAGGCCATGCGTCACATCAGGAGCGCTCGTCAATTGACACCGAGGGTTCGGGCTTCGCTCGATGTCCTGAAACGCGTTGCGCCTTCGGCTTCGGCATGGGTCGACGATCGTGCTCATTGGCTGGAATGGTCGGACCTCACGCGCTGCCTCGTCGTCGGTGACGAGGAAGCGACAGGAAACCGACTGAAGCGTGCCGCGCAGGAATGGCGGGAAGCTATGGAGCCGAAAATTAAGAAAGGCAGGAAACCGAAAAAAGGTTTGAAAGTCGATGAATCGTCCTTCAAACCTTGATCGTCAACATTCTGTGCGTCTAGGAGGCCCGTGGAGTGCGGTTGCGGGCCTCGGATGTATCTCGGGTCATCCGTAAACGCGTAAATCTCGATCTGTCCAATTCTCAGTTGCCTGCTCGGCTTGGGCTTGAGCGGCACCTAGATCGTCGGCGATGCCGCTCGCGACGACACGTCCGCGGTGACGAACGAACCAAGCCGCCTCTCCGTCAAGGTCGGGGAGTTCACCAGAATACAGAGCGAAGTCTCCGATCTCGCAAGTAGTGCTGAGTTCGTGCGTCATGTTCCAGGGGAATTTGTCGTCGTTGTGCATGAGTCGTCTCCGTTACAGTCGGTCGAAAGCCCGCAGGCCGTCGCGTTGCAGTACGATTTTCAATGTGAGTGCCGCTCCTGGTAGGCGTGATCGTCGGAGGAGCTGCTTGCCGCCGTCGTCAGTCATTTTATAGACTGACGCTAGATAGAAAAGTGACTGACCATCAGGTGCCGCGCTGGTGGCTTCTTCGATGAGAACTGTAAACGTCAACGCCCGTATTCTTGTCGTCGTGACTTTCATGTATAGCCTCATAAGTAATTGATTTCATGAGGTTATGTTTACAATTTTTGCCGGAAGGTGCCCAGGGGAACCCGCGGCTACGACGCGGGCTTTCCTAACTAAATCCCTAAACTTTTAGGAAATGTGCTCTGGTGGTGTACTCGGTATTCGTGACGCGATGCCGAGAGCGTTGACCCAGCCGATGACATTTCCTTCGAGCCGCCACCTTTCTTCCTGAGTGAGGGTTGGTGTAGGGCAGTCGAGGTCAACAAGTATCATCGCCATCAGGTTCTTTACGGCATCGTAGGCGTTCCGAACTTTGTTTTGATATCTCTGATCGTGTTGTTCGACTAGGTACTGGTCGATTTCGGCTGACCACTTTTGCCGCTGTTCTGGCGTGCCTGCTGCCAGCTCGTCGGGCATCGAGCGCGGCCATTTGCCTTCGTCGATATCATGTAGGTCGATAGTCCAGACGAGTTTTTGCCTAGTCCGTTTCGTTACCGCATCATACACCGCGGCAAGGCATTGAACCCTGCGACCGTTAGCACTCACTCGAAACTGCATTATGCTTGGCTCCTTCTCGTCAGCTTGTTTGCTGCCTGATAACCAGCATCATTCCTATCTGACTATCAGTCAATATAGAAATGTGACTATCAGATAAAATGCATGTGTGACTGCGTGCCTTTAGCAAGTCGAATACCTGGTTTGCATGTGATGTGGGCAGGCGCTGGGGTTGACGGCGGGGCGGGCCGCCATGCTCGGAGAAGGCATGCCCCACAAGGGGGATGCCGCAGGCCGCAGGCCGTTTCGAGCGGCCCGACTGGCCGTCACCGAGGCGCGGGGCCCCTTGACTATGCGAGAGGAATGGTCGCGAAGCGATCGAGCAGGGACCAGTGGCCCTGGTCGAAATGCCGGAGCATCGTCATGGGGTAAGCCGAGGGGAACCCCTGCGCCGAGGGTATGTGTTCAAGACATCGAAGAGAATAGATATCTATTGAATTAGCTGACACTCATTCGACAGAATCTAATTCCCCGGATACAACCGCTTCGGGTTGGTCGGGATGTGAAGTGGAAAGTATTGTAACGTGCAGGGCCTGACGATTTTATCACCTAAGCGAGATCGGCGCGTTCAGAAGGGGTGGGAAGCGTTTTTCCCGTATTACGCTGGCTACCCCGAGATTTTTGTCGACGGTATTCTACGGTCAGCCGGCCTTAATCCAGGCTCGGTGGTCCTCGACCCTTGGAACGGTAGCGGTACCACCACGTCCATAGCAGCGAGGCATGGCTTCCGATCTATCGGATATGACCTTAACCCTGTCATGGTGGTTATAGCCCGCGCCAGGTTGCTGCCAGCTTCTGAAGCCGATGCGTTGGAACCCATCCTCCAACAGATATTGGATGGAGTACGCCGAGACCGAAAAGTTTCGACAGATGACCCATTGGCGAACTGGTTCCACCAAGAGACTGTGGCCGATCTGCGTAGTCTTGAACGTTCGATCCGGAAACGTCTGGTAGGAAAACTGACGCTCGGCCCGTCCGGGGTTAATCTTGGATACCTGTCGTCGATCGCCGCGGCGTTCTATGTTGCGCTGTTCGCTGTGAGCAGGAGCATGCTCTCCAGCTTTCAGTCGACCAACCCGACATGGGTTCGCGTCGCGAAGACAGACCAAGATAAATTGCTAATCAAGCGGAGGGTGATCTACGATCAATTTAAGAAATACATGTACGGAATGATCGATGAGCTTTCGCGATCATCAAACGGTAATGCGAGAGATTTGGCAGCCACTGAAATCGCAATTGCGGACAGCCGACAGTGCAAGGCGGGAACTGGGGTTGTCGATCTCGTCTTAACCTCGCCGCCTTACTGCACACGTATCGACTACACCGCGGCGACACGAGTTGAGTTGGCGATATTGGGGCCATTCTGTTCAGTGAACGGTAGTGACCTCTCTCGCGACATGGTTGGATCGATCCGCGTTCCACAGGCTGACATTGAAGTTGACGAGAAGTGGGGTGAGACATGCTGCCACTTCCTTCGCGACGTTAAAGATCACCCATCGAAAGCGTCAAGCGGATACTACCTCAAGACTCATCTCGACTACTTCAACAAGATGGCCACCAGCATGCGCGCGATAAGAGAAGCATTGAAAGAAAAGGGGCAGGCGATTTTGGTTGTTCAAGATTCCTTTTACAAGGAGCTTCATAACGACCTACCGACCATTTTATCGGAAATGGGATCGTCCTTCGATCTACAGTTGCGTCGGAGGGAAGACTTCAATGTGCGCCGTTCAATGTCGGGACTAAATCCAAGTTCAAGGAATTACAGTCGGAAGTCGGGAGCTGTAGAGTCCGTACTTTGTTTTGAAGCTGTTTAAGGTTGAAGCGAATGACTAAAAACATTGATATTGTTAACGAGGTTAGCTCCGCTCTTCGTCAAGCCCATACGCAATCGCTTGATATCTCGTTTAACGAGTTGCTTGACATGCATGAGAGCGGCGAACTGAACATTGCGCCAGATTACCAACGGCTATTTCGCTGGTCTGAGGGGCAAAGGTCCCGACTGATCGAGTCTTTGCTTCTTGAAATGCCGATACCACCAATTTTCGTAATCGAGGATGAAGAAAACCACTATCAGCTTATAGATGGTCTTCAGCGTATCTCATCATACCTACACCTGAGAGGTCAGCTTGACGCGCCACATTTGGACCCTCCCGTTACGCCAGGGCAGTTCTTGGAGCTCGCAGACTGCGATATCGTTACCGCACTTAATGGCCTAACTTGGAATGATCTGCCGTCATCTCTTCAGATACGACTGAAACGCTCGTTCATTCGAGTCGAGGTCGTTCGCAAAGAGTCTGACCCTCGCTTCAAGTATCATATGTTCAAGAGACTTAACACAGGTGGCGAACGCCTTTCCGACCAGCAAATTAGGAATGCGACGGTTCGAATGCTTGGCAACGAAATGCCTGACTTCCTGTCGGAATTAAGCGCACTGAGCGCGTTCCAGGTGTGTGTCGGCAATCTGACCCAAGGTCGTATTCTATCTGGTGTAAACGACGAACTCGTGCTCAGGTTCTTCGCGCTGAAAAATAGCCGGCAGAACTTCAAACATGAAGTCGGAGACTTCCTTACAGAATACATGGAGGGAGTAGCGAATAAAGAAATCCCGTTTGACTACGCTTCGGAAAAAGCTCTCTTCGAAAAGACGTTCGCGGTACTCGAGGCTTCTATTGGTGAATTCGCTTTCTCGTTCCTGAATAAGAGAACGGGCAAGTTGACGAATGCGTTCGGCATATATCACTACGAAGCGGTAACTATGGGCCTCCAGGCGGTTATTAATGAATTGGACGCGGCAGACCCCGCACAGATGGCGCGGGTGAGCGACGTTCTCACGGCAATCAAAACCGACCCAGGGTTTGTTGAGATCACGACAGGTGGCGGTAAGAACTCCCCTGGCCCCCTTAATGCCAGAATCAACCTCGTAGAAAAGGCGCTTGTTGATGCCTTCGGCCCTTGATGTCCACGCTGAGCTAGAGGCTGATCGGGCAAGCAGAGAAGCCGAAATCCGACTGATCGAGCAGATGCATGACAGCTCGGACAATGAAGATGATCAGGTCCGACTTAGGCGAATTATCGTGATGCTGACCTATGCCCATTTGGAGGGCTTCTGTCGCTTCGCGCTAACAGCTTATGCGAGTACCATAAATGGTATGGGCCTGACCTGCTCAACAGCATCACCTGCAATTGCGGCGGCGGGACTCAGTAATGTCTTCGGCGCATTGAGAGATTCTCAGCGGAAGCATGACGTATTTCGTAAGGCTTTACCTAACGACACTGCTCTTCACCTGAGCGCTCGTGAACAACAGTTCGTTGTCGACTACGAGACAATTTCCAAAATCAACGTGCAAATCCCCGACAAGCTTATCGATATGAAATCCAACGTAGATACCGACATCTTGAAGAAGCTGCTGTTCCAGTTGGGCCTCGATTTTGAGAGCGTCGAAACACATAGGTCGGTCCTGAATCGGCTACTTGGGACGCGCAATGCGATCGCTCATGGTGACCGCCTGAAGGAACCCAAAAAGGAGCAAGTCGCAGAATATCTCGTTGCCGCTCGGAGTATTATGGCTTTCATTCAGGATGAAGTTTTCAATGCCCTGAAGAACGACACTTTTCTTAAACCGAAGAGCATGCCCCCCGAGCCCGAAGGGGATGGAGCACAGCCCCTTCATTAAGGGGGCTGGGCAACTAGCCCTGGAGTTTGTTTCGATGGTCGGCGCTCTCCATCAATTGTGCCCATTCCTCTGCGGTGTAGTCGGTGTAGGGTTCGTCCAAATCGAACCACCGATCATCGGGGCGTTTCTCCTCGCCATGTGCGCCCAAGATCATATCCTGCCATAGGAGCAGGATGCGGAATGAAAACACCGTCTCGGGGTCCAAGTCATAGTGCTTTTCGATGACGGAGATTTTGCCCGCACCCTTGTGGGTCACTCGTTCGATAAGCCCGAGAATGTCGTCGTATCCAAGCCCAAGCCTTTTGCCCTTGTGACGGAGATGCGTCACAAATGCCCGACGTAAGTCATGGCTTGCGAAGGTCGTCCCTTCGAGTGGTCCGCCTTTTTTTCTTGCGGCTTGGAATATGTCGTTCACCAGGTGATTGGAGATATGCCCGTTCGCAGGGATATGCGCGTACCTCTTCTTGATCTGGGGGAAAAGGAAGTGGTTCGGACCTTTCGACGGGTCCCGCTTCTGGAAGTGGAGCAGGGCGGTATGGGCCGCCCAAGATGCGAAGTATGGCAACGGCAGCGGCCGCCACAGTCTCATCTTGTCGGGTCCAAGATACCAGATATACCGCGAGCTCCCTCCATAACTCCGCACGACCTGCGTGTGGAACGTCGACGTGACGGTTTCGATGCGCTGGCCCGTGAGCGCCTGCAGGGTTAGCGCCAGTTCGGCCTCTTTCGGGAACCCCTGCTGCGGCATCCAGAATAGAAGATCATATATCTGTTTGAGGGACATATACGGGCGTTCGAAAATCGCCGCGGCGTCTACGATGTCCCGCTTTTTCATGTCGGGCCGCTCGATTGACGGAAGACCGACCATCGGGTTGACTTTTAGCCCAGTCTTGCGCGTCGGGTTCATCGCGAACCTGAACGCCGCCCGTAGGCCGTTCTCCGTCTGTTGTGCGGCACGGAAGTGTCCACCGGGTACGCCGCTGGTCATGCCAGCTCGCTCGATAATGCTCTGGCGGATCGTCAGGATATCCAGTTGCGTGATGTTCGCGATTGCCTTGCCTTTGAGATGCTTGAAATCGTTCGCCAGCTTGCTGTTCTTCGCCGCCCCAAGGGCGCTGTGATAGGTCGAATGGGTTGCATCGCTACGATGCTCGGCCGCCCATCGAAGATATTCGGTTCGGAGCACTTCCCACGTCCATGCGCCGTCGATCTTAACAGCGGCCGTGTTCTCAGCGCTCTCAAGCGACGGAGCATGAGTGGGCTGGGTCAGCAGCGCCGTCAGCATCGTCCTGATCTGATTGTTAACGAGCCCAGTCGACCAACTGGCTTTCACCTTCGTCGCCACCTCTCGAAGCAGCGGAACCTGATCGTGGCGGAAGGCATCGAGAGGCCCGATCGTGATCTTGTTGTGCTTCGTCAGCACCCACCAGGCAGCCTTGCCGTTCTTGATGCGGATGGCGAGGCCGGCGACCTGACTGTCTCGGTATTCCGCGACCTTACGATCTGCCGCGGCCTTGCGGGCATCCTCAATCACCTTGTTGTCGATAAAGACGGGCACCTAGACCTCCTGATTTGTCGGGGGCACTTGAACTGATTGGGGGCACCATAGGGGCACCTTCATTCTGTTCAAGTCTGATACAGTGGGGTCTCGGTATTCACGCGGGCAAGGTTAAGAAATCAGGAAAAGTTAACTTATTTGTTGAATTACAATGGGATATCCGCATATCTAGGTTAGCGATGTGTTGCCGCCATCAGTCGCATTTGATCTTTCCCAGAATTTGTAATCAGGGGGTCACGAGTTCGAACCTTGTCGGGGGCACCGTTTTTCCAGGCACATTGCTGTAGATTTCGCCTCTTGCTTAGATGCAAGGCGCGGATATCGCGTGTCAGCCGCTGGCACCCAGGCACCGTGCGATGAAATCCGGGTTGGCGAAATCTGCCTCGTGCGGCCGTCCGGTTTTGCCGTAGCGTAATGGGTTGCCCGCAAGGTCTGCGGTCATGCCGCCAGCCGCGCGCAGAACCGCGTCGCCCGCTGCCGTATCCCATTCCATCGTGCGGCCGAACCGCGGGTAGAGATCGGCGAGGCCCTCGGCGATCAGACAGAATTTCAGGGATGACCCGACGGTGCGGATTTCGGCAGCTCCGCATCCGCCGAGATAGTCGTCCGTTTCCACTGACCGGTGTGAACGGCTGCAGAGCGCGATCTGTGGTGCGGCGAGCCGGCGCGTGGCAAGCCTCTCGCGGCTTGTAACCTTGAACTCCGCATCGACGATAAGCTTGGCCGCCCCTTCGGCATCGCCGCTATAGGCAATCCCGAGCGCCGGGGCATAGACGACGCCTGCAACCGGGCGGCCATCATCGATCAGCGCGATATTGACGGTGAAATCGTCATGGCCGTTGATGAATTCCTTCGTGCCGTCGAGCGGGTCGACGAGAATGAAACTCTTGCCCTCGATATCGGGGATGCGCCCCGCGGCAACCTGTTCCTCCGCAACGATGGGGATCTGCGGGCAGGCGCGCGCCAGCTCGCGCAAGATCACCGTTTCCGCCATTTCGTCGGCTTCCGTTACCGGCGAACTGTCCGCTTTGTAGCGCGTGTCCGGTCCGGCCTTGTGGATGTCCAGTATCGGCCTGCCGGCCAGAAGTGCGGCCCGCTCGAAAATCTCGAGGATCGACGACCGCGCCATGGATTCTGACAGCGGCTCGGCCGGCACCTTGGCCGGGGGGGAGGGCCGTGACTTGGGAGAGGTGATCGTCATGATCCCTACTCAATGCCATGTTTTTGCGCCGCGTGGGAGTCCCGTGGTCGGGCAGGTCCCGGCACGCACGCGTCAATGCGCCTGCCGGTCGGTGCGCCGCACCATGCCGAGCGTCAGCGCGGCGGTGAGCAGCCAGCCGAATTCCAGGCCGATCTGACCCAGCAAAGACAGTAACCGGCCGAGAAGCTCCCTAAGCGGCGGCGGCGTGGCGCGTGCCTGCGGTGCCGGCCGTATCTTCGGGCTGGCAAACGGTTCATCCTTCGCCGAAGGCTGCGGCCCGGCAGCGGATGCGACATCGCTCGAAAGCTGCGCCCGTTTTCGGATCAGGGCAGCCAAGCCCAGCGCCGGCCGGGGCAGTTCTTCGGGCAGGGGCGTCAGATCCCAGCGGTCGCTGAGAAAGGTTTCCGGCTCGATCCGGTAACCGGCCTCGATCGCCGCTTCGATGAAGTTGATCCGTGCGAGGCCGGGTTCGCCGCGCCCCGTCAACACATCGCGGCAGGCCAGAACGGCGGATATGTGGGTCTCGGTTCGCTTTGTCGGCCAGGCGCCGATCAGCATCAGGGCCGCGTCGAGCGTCCCCGTGATGATCACCGATCCCGGCCGTCCGTACATCTCGATGACGACGGGGCTTTTCCAGATACCTGTTTCCATGTGCATCTCCCGTGCTCAATATTAGGAGATCATCATGCAAAGCTTGCGCGAGGATGGACTTATGAGGATGTGCTAAAGCGGAGACCGGCGAGGCTGTTCAGCCCCGCCGGTGGAGGCGTATCGCCTACGGCTTGCGGGCAAGGTGCTGCCGCGTTGCATAAAGGGCGATCGCCGCCGCATTGGAGACGTTCAGCGATTTGATCTCGCCTGGCATGTCCAGACGGGCAAGCGTGGTCACGGTCTCGCGGGTCTTCTGGCGGATGCCCTTGCCTTCGGAGCCGAGCACGAGCGCCACGCGATCACCGGAAAGCGCCTCTTCGAGCGGCGCCGGCCCCTCCGAATCGAGCCCGACCGTGGTGAAGCCCAGCTTGTGCAGCTCGCCCAGCGCATCGGCGAGGTTGGTGATCTGGATATAGGGGATCATTTCCAGCGCGCCCGAGGCCGATTTCGCCAGCACGCCCGATTCCGTCGGGCTGTGTCTCTGGGTGGTGATTACGGCGCCGGCGCCGAATGCAACGGCGGAACGCATGATCGCGCCGACGTTGTGCGGGTCGGTCACCTGGTCGAGAACCAGAAGCAGAGGGCTTTCCTGCAGCGCATCCAGACGACGCACCGGCAGTGGCCTTGTTTCCAGCATCACGCCCTGGTGGATCGCGTCCGGGCCGAGCACCTTGTCGATATCCTGCGGCGAAACGAATTCGACCGGGAAGGCCTGGTCGGTCGAGTTGCCTATATCCAACCGCACGAACGCGTTCTGCGTGACGGTCAGCTTGATCAGCTTGCGTTCAGGGTTGTCGAGTGCGGCGCGTACCGTATGGAGACCGTACAGGAACACCTGATCCTGCTGCAATTGCGGCGGCTTCCAGTCCGTATTGGTCTTCGGTCGGCGCTGCTGCTGCGGGGTTGGGATTTCGCCGCGTTCGCGCTTCTGGTCGCGCACGGCGCGCCGAAGCGTGGCGTAATGCGTGTCGCGGGCGGATTTGTCGTTAGGATCTTTTGTGCTCATGCCGCCTTATATAGCTGCGCCCCTGTCCGGCAAAGCCCTTCCGCAGGGGGCTCGGTGGACAACGTAATTTTTTCGTCATTTTTTCAAAGGGGTCGTGTTGACAGAAGGAAACGAGGCGGTCATATAGCCGCCACAGACGACGGGGCGCCAAGCTCAAGGGTCTGACGAACTTGGTCTTACGATCCAGACGGAATACTGGAGGGATGCCCGAGTGGTTAAAGGGGACGGACTGTAAATCCGTTGGCTCAGCCTACGTTGGTTCAAATCCAACTCCCTCCACCATTCTGTTATCGGATCGAAGAACCAAACATACCGCGGGTATAGCTCAATGGTAGAGCAGCAGCCTTCCAAGCTGAATACGCGGGTTCGATTCCCGCTACCCGCTCCACTTTTTCACCTTTATATTCAGCACATCGATAATCGTCGTTTTTGACGCTCTGTCACACTGGTGCATCCGTTCGGCAATACCTATCTCCCTCACGCATAATCCAGGAGATCCGTTTGTCCGAATTCATCAGCTATCTGTTCGCCATCTTCGTCGTAACGCCGTTGCAGGCGGAGATTTCCGAGCGACTGCAGGGCGTTTCCCAGGCAGGGCTGGTCGAGGCGGGCCGTGCCTGCATCACGGTCGAAGGTCCGCAATTGCTGGACTATGCGCAGCAGAACTGGGGTTGGGCAGCGGCCAACGGGATTGGCGTTGCAGCCGGGCTTGTCGATCCGGTCACGCTTCTGCCGCAGGGCAACGACAATTGCCGCCTCATCGCCCAGGCACTCTCCGCGCAGGAAGCGTCCTGAGGTCAAAAGCGACGGCTGGTCCGCCTGTTGACACTTCTCACGGCAGGCTGCCCCTTGCGCTTTGGCCCGGCGTAATTATGTCTTGCGCAATCTAACCGAAAGCCTTAAACGGCTGCACCAAACCCGGTTCCGGGTCCACCTCTTATGTTCACAGGAAGCATTCAATGGCAAAGAGCAAGTTTGAGCGCAACAAGCCTCACGTCAACATCGGCACGATTGGTCACGTTGACCACGGCAAGACGTCGTTGACGGCAGCGATCACGAAGTTCTTCGGCGAGTTCAAGGCGTACGACCAGATCGACGCTGCTCCGGAAGAAAAGGCGCGTGGCATCACCATCTCGACGGCTCACGTCGAATACGAGACCGCGAACCGCCACTACGCTCACGTTGACTGCCCCGGCCACGCCGACTACGTCAAGAACATGATCACCGGTGCTGCCCAGATGGACGGCGCGATCCTGGTTTGCTCGGCTGCCGACGGCCCGATGCCGCAGACCCGCGAGCACATCCTGCTTGCCCGTCAGGTTGGCGTTCCGGCTCTGGTCGTGTTCCTCAACAAGGTCGACCAGGTCGACGACTCTGAACTTCTCGAACTGGTCGAAATGGAAGTTCGCGAACTTCTGTCGTCCTACGACTTCCCGGGCGACGACGTTCCGGTCGTCAAGGGTTCGGCTCTGGCCGCCCTCAACGATTCGGACAAGACGATCGGCGAAGATGCCGTTCGCGAACTGATGGCCCAGGTCGACGCCTACATCCCGACGCCTGAGCGTCCGATCGACCAGCCGTTCCTGATGCCGATCGAAGACGTGTTCTCGATCTCCGGCCGTGGTACGGTTGTGACCGGTCGCGTCGAGCGCGGCATCGTCAAGGTTGGCGAAGAAGTCGAAATCGTCGGCATCAAGGACACTTCGAAGACGACGGTTACCGGCGTTGAAATGTTCCGCAAGCTGCTCGACCAGGGCCAGGCTGGCGACAACATCGGCGCTCTCGTTCGCGGCGTTGACCGTAACGGCGTCGAGCGTGGCCAGATCCTGTGCAAGCCGGGTTCGGTCAAGCCGCACAAGAAGTTCATGGCTGAAGCCTACATCCTGACGAAGGAAGAAGGCGGCCGTCATACGCCGTTCTTCACCAACTACCGTCCGCAGTTCTACTTCCGCACGACGGACGTTACCGGTATCGTTTCGCTGCCGGAAGGCACGGAAATGGTTATGCCGGGCGACAACGTCACGGTTCAGGTTGAGTTGATCGTTCCGATCGCGATGGAAGAAAAGCTGCGCTTCGCTATCCGCGAAGGTGGCCGTACCGTCGGCGCCGGCATCGTTGCCTCGATCATCGAGTAATCTCGATCGATCATTGACTTGAGAAGGCTCCGCTGGAAACAGCGGGGCCTTTTTCGTATCTGCCTGCCCCGGGGCAGAGGGTGGTGCATGGGCGGGTTGTAAAGAATGATGCGGTACCTGATCGCTATCGGCTTTTTCGCTCTGTCGGGCTTGTCTGCCTTGCCGGTGACGACGATCGCTCATGCGGCATGCCCCGAGCGCCCGCGCTGCACCGGTTGCGGCTGCAAGGGCGGCCCCGGCTATCGCGGTCCTGACGGAAAATGCGTCGGCTTCAGAGAGCTTGCGAAAATCTGCGGCGCACCGCCGGAAAGCCGCTGCACGTTCGAGAATGCGCCGGGAACCGGCGCCAATCGTGAATGTGCTCTCGGTACACGCGCGAACAAGAAAGAGGGCTAACGGCGCTCGCCGTCGAAAAGCTCATGGCCGTAGCGGAACTGAGCCGCGTTGCGCGGCTTGCGCAGTGTCTCCGGCAGGCGCTGTTCCGCTTCCAGCAGTCGCTCGGCGACGTTTTCCGCCCCCATCCCGATCGCCTCTCGGCCGATAAAGCCGCCCCGCACCTGCGTGGTTGCCGCAAGCGCCCGCATGAAGGCGTCGAACAGCCCGGCGTCGGGCAGGGGAGGGTTTACCCAGAAGTCGGCAAGCGACGCCTGCGACGTCAGTCCGGCCAAATCATAGATGGCCGCGCCGAGCGCGATGACTGGCCGGTGCAGCGCGAGCGCCGTCAGACCTACGGTCGAATTGACGGTCACCACGCCTGCCGAGCGTTCGATCAGCGCATCCGTATTGCCACCGTCTGCGAGAAAGACGCGATCGCCGACACCAAGCCTCGATGCCGTCGCCAAAATCTGCCCCGCCCAGCCGGCGAGCCCGTTGTCGATCGGATGAACCTTGAACAGCAGCCGGCTGTCCTTCGCTCCATGTGCGGCAAATGACGCGATCACCGCATCGACGATTCGGCGCAGGTCCCCACCCGGTGAGTGGCGCAGGATCTGATAGTCGCCGGCCAGTTGCAGAGGGAAGAGAAAGAAACGGGCATCGCTTCCATCCGGAAGTTGCGTGGCCTTAGCGATTGCCTGCTCCGCCTCCCGTCGGCGGTGCTTCGCCGTCAGCCCTTTCCAGATCCAGCCGCCATACTCGACGATCGGATGAACCGGCCCGTGGGTGCGGTAATGTCGATGCAGAAAGGGACCGAGCAGGACATTGGGGATATGATAGGTCAGGTCGTAAAGCGCATAAGTCAGAAAGCTGGAAGCGAACAACCCGTCACGGGACACGCCCTCAACGCCTTTGGCCAGCTGCCGGATCGCACCCGGTTCATTCGGGAAACGCGAATGCGCCGACATGCCGTCCGGCTCGACGGTCAGCCAGTCTGGCCGCAGGTAGCCATGCTCGACGATATGGACCTGGATGCCGAGTGCCTGTCCGAGTTCGGCCGCCGCCGCATGATAGTCACGCCCATCACCGAGCATGACCAGGTCGGTCACTGATTGGTGACGCAGGAAGCGCTCCAGATAGGTCGGCCAGTTCGCCTTGCTGCCGCGATAGAGTGTCGCCTTGCGCGGCAACCAGAAGATTGCATCGCCGACACAGAAGTTGATTCGGTGGACCGCTGCGCCGCGCGCCTCCAGCCGGTCTGCGACGACGCGGAAGAAAGGGGAGGCCGGCCCCTGCAGGAAGAGGAATGTGCGTGCTTTCATGTCACACCGATTACGGGATTTAACGGGATGTCTCCCAAATTGCATTGACGGCGGGAGGCGTTTGATGAGAATGCCAAGCACCTTAATGACAAATAGCTGATCCCACTGCTTTTTGCGCACGACCCGTCGGCGCATTCAGGTCTTCGAAGGTACCAGATCGCGTATGACCAAAGTTCTCTTTCTGCAAGGTCCACCTTCGGTTTTTTGGCGCGAACTCTCCGATGCCTTCGAGGTCCGTGGGGTAGAGACGAAGCGGGTGAACTTCTCGCTCGGCGATCAGGCCTACTGGTTCAAGCGCGGCGCGATCAATTATCGTGGCACTCTCAAGAAGTGGCCTCGCTACCTTGCCGAGCTGATCAGGCGCGAAGGCATTACCGACATCCTCTATTATGCCGATCGCTTGCCCTATCACCGGTTCGCCGCCCGTGTTGGACGTCGCCTCGGCGTGCGCTGTCATGCGGTCGAATTCGGCTACCTGCGTCCGGACTGGATCACGCTGGAACGCGACGGCATGGGTCGCTTCTCGCATTTCCCCAACGATCCGGAAAGCATTCGCCGGATTGCCGCTAAGGTGCCGGACCCCGATCTCAAGGCGCGTTATCCGCATACGTTCGGCCAGGAAGGCACCAACGAGGTCATCTATAATCTGCTCGCCTATTTCGGCCGGGTGATGTTCCCCTTCTATCGCTCGGACAAGTATTACGATCCGCTCTTCGATTATCTCTCCTGGCTGCCGCGCATGTTCCGCCAGCGTCATGATCTGCCGGAGAACTTTTTCGCCGACAAGCTCAAGCGCAACTATCTCCTGGCCCTGCAATTGCAGAGCGATTACCAGATCCGTGCGAACTCGCCTTACCGGCATCTGTCACAGATGCTCGAACAGGTCATTCAGTCGTTTTCCCGCCATGCGCCGGAAAATGGACGCCTGATCATCAAGCAGCATCCGCTCGACAACGATCTGGAAAGCTGGCGCAAGGTCGTGACCGAGATTTCCGAACGGTTCCGCGTCAGGGATCGGGTGGTCTTCGTCGAGAAGGGCAATCTCCAGGAGATGCTGCGCGAGAGCCATGGCGCCATCGTCGTCAACTCGACGACCGGCCTGCATTCGCTGCGCGCCGACGTGCCGACCATCGTCCTGGGTTCGGCGATCTTCGACATTCCGGGCCTCACCCATCAGGGTGGCCTCGATGTCTTCTGGCGTCACCCGGAGCGAATCGACCGCAGCCTGCTTGCCTGTTTCATCCGCGCGCTTGCCGGTGCGATTCAGGTGAAGGGCAATTTCTATCATGTCGAGGGCCGCAAGATCGGTATTGCCACGATTATCGACAGGATCACCGGCAATCTGGTCAATCAGCCTGATGCCTATGTCGATAAGCCGCCGCGCCTCGCGTGGCGCCGCCTGCCTTGGCCGCAGGAACGCAAGGGCGTGCCGGGTGGCCGGCCGGGAATTCTCGATGTCGACGGCGGCGAGGTTTTCGTCGGCTCCGAGCCTGCGCTCTCTGCCGCGCGGGCGGTCGAGACGATGGATGGCCCCGGCGGCAGCTATCGATAGCCGCAAGAATTCAAAAAACACACTTGCCAACCATGGCGACGCACCTTAAAGGGTTCGCCACAGCTTGAGGCGGTTCGAATGATTTGTCATTCACCACCGTCCAGGGCGAAGGGGTATAGCTCAGTTGGTAGAGCGGCGGTCTCCAAAACCGCAGGTCGTCGGTTCAAGCCCGGCTGCCCCTGCCATTCTCTCGAAGTCGCATTTATTTTTGCGCCGGGTGGATGGCTGGTCGTGAGGCTGCGAATTTCATCGAATGTCGTATTTCCCTCTTGTGTGAGGGAGGTGCGGTGTTTATGTAGGGGCAAAACAGACACGCGGTGCGTGGGGCTGAAAGTTTTCGGCCTTACGTGCCGTAATTGCGTGGAAAGTCGATGGCATCCAAGACTAATCCGGTTACGTTCTTCAAGCAGGTTCGCTCCGAAGCGGCCAAGATCACGTGGCCGTCCCGCCGTGAGACTGGCATTTCCACGGCTATGTGCTTGGTAATGGTCGTCTTTGCTGCTTTGTTCTTCTTCGCAGCTGACCAGCTGATGGGTTGGGTTCTGCGCCTGATCCTCAATGTCAGCGTTTGATACTGGAGAGTGAAGATGGCGGCACGCTGGTACATCGTCCACGCATATTCGAATTTTGAAAAGAAGGTTGCGGACGACATCGAGAACAAGGCTCGCCAGAAGGGGCTTGAGCATCTGTTCGAAAAGATTCTCGTTCCGACCGAAAAGGTGACGGAAGTTCGCCGCGGCCGCAAGGTCGAGGCGGAGCGCAAGTTCTTCCCAGGTTACGTGCTGGTGCGCGCAAACCTGACGGATGATGCCTATCACCTGATCAAGAATACCCCGAAGGTTACGGGTTTCCTCGGTTCCGACAACAAGCCGGTTCCGATTCCCGACTTCGAGGCCGAGCGTATCCTCGGCCAGGTTCAGGAAGGCGTCGAGCGTCCGAAGTCCTCGATCTCGTTCGAGATCGGCGAGCAGGTTCGCGTTTCCGACGGTCCGTTCGCGTCGTTCAATGGCGTCGTTCAGGATGTCGACGAGGAGCGTTCGCGCCTCAAGGTCGAGGTTTCGATCTTCGGTCGTGCGACCCCGGTCGAACTGGAATATGCACAGGTCGAGAAGGTCTGATGCTTTGAGATGGGGCCCGCTTGTCGGGTCTCGCGCGGCCAAAAGCCGCGAACCGCGTGGAAGGTGAGGGGTCTTAGCCGGACCCTGCATATCCGGACCACGCAACCGCAGCCGCCGGGTGAAACCGGTAAATTGGGTCGGGAAGCCGCCCCGTTAGTGAAAGGCAGAGAGATATGGCTAAGAAAGTAGCAGGCCAGCTCAAGCTTCAGGTCAAGGCAGGATCGGCAAACCCGTCCCCGCCGATCGGCCCGGCGCTTGGTCAGCGTGGCATCAACATCATGGAATTCTGCAAGGCGTTCAATGCCGCCACGCAGGAAATGGAAAAGGGTATGCCGATCCCGGTCGTCATCACCTATTACCAGGACAAGTCCTTCACCTTCGTCATGAAGCAGCCGCCGGTTTCCTACTGGCTGAAGAAGGAAGCGAAGATCACCTCCGGTTCCAAGACGCCTGGTAAGGGCGGCAAGGCCGGTACCCTCACCAAGGCTCAGATCAAGACGATCGCCGAAGCCAAGATGAAGGATCTCAACGCTGCCGATATCGAAGGCGCAATGGCCATGATCGAGGGCTCTGCCCGCGCCATGGGTCTGGAAGTGGTGGCATAACATGGCAAAGCTTGCAAAGCGTATTCAGAAGATCCGCGAAGGCGTTGATCCGACCAAGCTCGTAGCCCTTTCCGACGCCATCTCGATGGTCAAGGAACGTGCGGTTGCCAAGTTCGATGAAACCATCGAAATCGCAATGAACCTCGGTGTTGACCCGCGTCACGCCGACCAGATGGTTCGTGGCGTTGTCAACCTGCCGAACGGCACTGGCCGTGACGTTCGCGTTGCCGTCTTCGCACGTGGCGTCAAGGCTGACGAAGCCAAGGCAGCCGGTGCAGACATCGTCGGCGCGGAAGACCTGCTGGAAATCGTCCAGGGCGGCAAGATCGACTTCGATCGCTGCATCGCAACCCCGGACATGATGCCGCTCGTCGGTCGCCTCGGTAAGGTTCTCGGCCCGCGTGGCATGATGCCGAACCCGAAGGTCGGTACGGTGACCATGGATGTCGCTGGTGCCGTCAAGGCTTCCAAGGGCGGTGCTGTGGAGTTCCGCGTCGAAAAGGCCGGTATCGTTCACGCCGGCATCGGCAAGGCTTCCTTCGACGCCAAGGCGCTCGAAGAGAACATCAAGGCCTTCGCTGACGCCGTCGTCAAGGCTAAGCCGGCTGGCGCCAAGGGTAACTACGTCAAGCGCGTAGCGATCTCCTCGACCATGGGTCCGGGCGTCAAGATCGACCCGTCGTCGGTCAACGCATAAGTTTCGCCGGGGGGGCTTCCCCGGTCAAAAAGAATTCCCGGCCTCTTGCGGGGTCGGGAATTTCCGGAGAAATCCGGAACTCCTGTCCGAGATTGTGGGTGGCTTAAATCCTTCGGGATCAAGGCCTTAATAATTCAAACCTGCATGAGACGGGTAAGACCCGAGTTTTGAAGATGCGTCATGCGTCTTGTGAAAGTTGGTTCGAGCCTGGTGTGCCTTGTGCCTGTAGCAGACGCTTCAGAGCAGGGGGGCAGGATCCTCAAGCGTCACTTGGGGTCTTGAAAGAGGCCCTTTGTGGCAAAGGCAAACCGATGGGGCCTGCAGGATTGCGGTCCCGTCAACTGGAGACAGACAGTGGAAAGAGCGGAAAAACGCGAATTCGTCACGGAGCTGAACGAAGTCTTCAAGGCTTCCGGTTCGGTTGTCGTGGCCCACTATGCTGGTGTCACAGTTGCGCAGATGAACGACTTCCGTTCGAAAATGCGCGCTGCTGGCGGCACCGTCAAAGTCGCGAAGAACCGCCTGGCCAAGATCGCTCTTCAGGGTACGGAGTCGGAAGGGATCGTCGATCTCTTCAAGGGTCAGACGCTTATCGCATATAGCGCCGACCCGATCACGGCACCGAAGGTCGTCATGGATTTCGCCAAGACCAACGACAAGGTCGTTGTTCTGGGTGGTGCCATGGGTTCCACGACGCTCACAGCAGATGCAGTCAAGTCGCTTGCGACCCTGCCTTCGCTCGACGAGCTGCGTGCAAAGCTTCTGGGCATGATCCAGACGCCGGCTACCCGTATCGCAGGGGTTGTTGCAGCACCGGCAAGCCAGCTTGCCCGCGTGTTCGCGGCCTATGCAAAGAAGGACGAAGCCGCTTAAGGCGGTTTTTCGCTGTTCAAAACCAAGTTCGAACCAATATAAGGAACTATGAAAATGGCTGATCTCGCAAAGATCGTTGAAGACCTCTCGGCTCTGACCGTTCTGGAAGCTGCTGAGCTTTCCAAGCTTCTCGAAGAAAAGTGGGGCGTTTCCGCCGCTGCTCCGGTAGCTGTTGCTGCCGCTGCTGGCCCGGCTGCTGCCGTTGAAGAAGAAAAGACCGAGTTTGACGTCATCCTCGCTGATGCCGGCGCAAACAAGATCAACGTCATCAAGGAAGTCCGCGCAATCACAGGTCTCGGCCTGAAGGAAGCCAAGGACCTCGTCGAAGGCGCTCCGAAGGCTGTCAAGGAAGCTGTTTCCAAGGCTGAAGCTGCTGACCTCAAGAAGAAGCTCGAAGACGCCGGCGCTAAGGTCGACGTTAAGTAATTCTGGAATGCGGCGGAAGAGCCTGTCTCTTCCGCCCGTTTCCTTTACGAACTTATTACCCAGGATCCGTGTCAAAACGGCTCCTGGGTAATGGGTTCTCAAGAGGATGGTCCCCACCGGGGTACTAGGCAATCCGGCCTAGGGTTTCGGCAAGCGGGACGAGATTGAGAAACCATGTTCGACGGTATATCGGTTGGCCTCCGATAGCCGTCCGTTGCAGGCCCGGATGCAATTTTGAAGGAGCGACGATGGCTCAGCAGACCCTTTCGTTTAATGGTCGCAGGCGCGTACGCAAGTTTTTTGGTAAAATTCCTGAAGTCACGGAGATGCCGAACCTGATCGAGGTTCAGAAGGCATCCTATGACCAGTTCCTGATGGTCGAGGAGCCCAAGGGCGGCCGTCCGGACGAAGGCCTCAATTCGGTCTTCAAGTCTGTCTTCCCGATCACCGATTTCTCCGGCGCTTCGATGCTCGAGTTCGTGTCCTACGAATTCGACCCGCCGAAGTTCGACGTCGAGGAATGCCGTCAGCGCGACCTGACCTACGCAGCGCCGCTCAAGGTGACGCTGCGTCTCATCGTGTTCGATATCGACGAGGATACGGGCGCGAAGTCCATCAAGGACATCAAGGAACAGTCCGTCTACATGGGCGACATGCCGCTCATGACCGACAACGGCACGTTCATCGTCAACGGCACCGAGCGCGTGATCGTGTCTCAGATGCACCGTTCGCCGGGCGTGTTCTTCGATCACGACAAGGGCAAGAGCCACTCGTCCGGCAAGCTTCTGTTTGCTGCACGCGTCATCCCTTACCGTGGTTCCTGGCTCGATATCGAATTCGACGCCAAGGACATCGTCTTTGCCCGTATCGACCGTCGCCGCAAGATCCCGGTCTCGTCGCTGCTGATGGCGCTTGGCATGGACGGCGAAGAAATTCTGTCGACCTTCTATTCGAAGTCGAACTATGAACGCGACGGCAATGGCTGGCGCATTCCGTTCAACGCCGAGACGCTCAAGGGCGCCAAGGCGCTGTCCGACATGGTCGACGCGGATTCGGGCGAAGTCGTCGTCGAAGCCGGCAAGAAGCTGACCCCGCGTCTGCTCCGCCAGCTGACCGAGAAGGGCCTCAAGGCTCTCAAGGCAACCGACGAAGACCTCTACGGCAACTATCTGGCCGAAGACATCGTCAACTACGAGACGGGCGAGATCTATCTCGAAGCCGGCGACGAGATCGACGAGAAGACCCTGCCGATCATCCTCGATAACGGCTTCGACGAGATCCCGGTTCTCGGCATCGACCACATCAATGTCGGCGCCTACATCCGCAACACGCTGAATGCGGACAAGAACGAGAACCGTCAGGACGCCCTGTTCGACATCTACCGCGTCATGCGTCCGGGTGAGCCGCCGACCATGGATTCCGCGGAAGCCATGTTCAACTCGCTGTTCTTCGACGCCGAGCGCTACGACCTGTCGGCCGTCGGTCGCGTCAAGATGAACATGCGTCTCGACCTGCAGGTCGAGGATACCGTCCGCGTTCTGCGCAAGGACGACATCCTGGCCGTGGTCAAGATGCTGGTCGAACTGCGCGACGGCAAGGGCGAGATCGACGACATCGACAACCTCGGCAACCGCCGTGTTCGTTCTGTCGGCGAGCTGATGGAAAACCAGTACCGCCTCGGTCTGCTCCGCATGGAGCGCGCGATCAAGGAACGCATGTCGTCGATCGAGATCGACACCGTCATGCCGCAGGATCTGATCAACGCCAAGCCGGCTGCCGCCGCCGTTCGCGAATTCTTTGGTTCGTCGCAGCTGTCGCAGTTCATGGACCAGGTGAACCCGCTTTCGGAAATCACCCACAAGCGCCGTCTTTCGGCTCTTGGACCGGGTGGTCTGACCCGCGAGCGCGCAGGCTTCGAAGTCCGCGACGTTCACCCGACCCACTACGGCCGTATTTGCCCGATCGAGACGCCGGAAGGCCCGAACATCGGTCTGATCAACTCGCTCGCAACCTTTGCCCGCGTCAACAAGTACGGCTTCATCGAAAGCCCGTACCGCAAGATCGTTGATGGCAAGGTCACGACCGACGTTATCTACCTCTCCGCTATGGAAGAGGCAAAATACTACGTCGCACAGGCCAATTCCGAACTGACGTCCACCGGTGAATTCGTCGAGGAATTCGTCGTTTGCCGTCATTCGGGCGAAGTCATGCTGTCCCCGCGCGACACCATCAACCTGATGGACGTTTCGCCCAAGCAGCTCGTCTCCGTCGCAGCGGCTCTGATCCCGTTCCTCGAAAACGACGACGCCAACCGCGCTCTCATGGGCTCGAACATGCAGCGTCAGGCCGTTCCGCTCGTTCGCGCCGAAGCGCCGTTCGTCGGTACCGGCATGGAACCGGTCGTTGCCCGTGATAGTGGTGCTGCCATCGCTGCCCGTCGTGGTGGCGTGGTCGACCAGGTTGACGCGACCCGTATCGTTATCCGTGCAACGGAAGACCTCGATGCCGGCAAGTCCGGTGTTGATATCTACCGTCTGCAGAAGTTCCAGCGCTCCAACCAGAACACCTGCGTCAACCAGCGTCCGCTGGTCGCCGTTGGCGATATTCTGAACAAGGGCGACATCATCGCTGACGGTCCGTCGACCGACCTCGGTGACCTGGCACTCGGCCGCAACGCGCTCGTCGCGTTCATGCCTTGGAACGGTTACAACTACGAAGACTCGATCCTCATGTCCGAGCGTATCGTGTCCGACGACGTCTTCACGTCCATCCACATCGAGGAATTCGAAGTGGCTGCCCGTGACACCAAGCTTGGTCCGGAAGAAATCACCCGCGACATTCCGAACGTTTCGGAAGAAGCGCTGAAGAACCTCGACGAAGCCGGCATCGTCTACATCGGTGCGGAAGTGGCTCCTGGCGACATCCTCGTCGGCAAGATCACGCCGAAGGGCGAAAGCCCGATGACGCCGGAAGAAAAGCTTCTGCGCGCCATCTTCGGTGAGAAGGCCTCCGACGTCCGCGACACGTCCATGCGCATGCCTCCGGGCACGTTCGGCACGATCGTCGAAGTTCGCGTCTTCAACCGTCACGGCGTCGAAAAGGACGAACGTGCGATGGCGATCGAACGCGAGGAAATCGAACGCCTCGCCAAGGACCGCGACGACGAACAGGCGATCCTCGACCGTAACGTCTACGGTCGTCTGGTCGACATGCTGCGTGGCCAGATGTCGGTTGCCGGTCCGAAGGGCTTCAAGAAGGGCGTCGAGCTCTCCAACGCCGTCGTCTCCGAGTACCCGCGTTCGCAATGGTGGATGTTTGCCGTCGAGGACGAAAAGGTCCAGGGCGAGATCGAAGCCCTGCGTGGTCAGTACGACGAGTCGAAGTCGCTGCTCGAGCATCGCTTTATGGACAAGGTCGAAAAGGTCCAGCGCGGCGACGAAATGCCTCCGGGCGTCATGAAGATGGTCAAGGTCTTCGTCGCTGTGAAGCGCAAGATCCAGCCGGGCGACAAGATGGCCGGCCGTCACGGTAACAAGGGCGTCGTCTCGCGTATCGTGCCTGTCGAAGACATGCCGTTCCTCGAAGACGGTACCCATGTCGACATCTGCTTGAACCCGCTGGGCGTGCCTTCGCGCATGAACGTCGGCCAGATCCTCGAAACCCACCTTGCCTGGGCTTGCGCCGGCATGGGTAAGAAGATCGGCGACATGCTCGACGAGTATCGCAAGACCATGGACATCAGCGACCTGAAGACGGTTCTGACGGACGTGTACGCCTCGGAAGCCAAGGACGAAGTCTCGTCCTTCGACGACGACGCACTGGTCAAGCTGGCCGAGCAGTCCCGCAAGGGCGTCTCCATCGCAACGCCGGTCTTCGACGGTGCGCATGAGCCGGACGTTGCGGAAATGCTGAAGAAGGCAGGCCTGCACGAGAGCGGTCAGTCGGTTCTGTACGATGGCCGTACGGGTGAGCCCTTCGACCGCAAGGTCACTGTCGGCTACATGTACATGATCAAGCTGAACCACCTTGTGGACGACAAGATCCACGCGCGTTCGATCGGTCCGTACTCGCTCGTCACCCAGCAGCCGCTCGGTGGTAAGGCGCAGTTCGGTGGCCAGCGCTTCGGGGAAATGGAAGTCTGGGCTCTGGAAGCCTACGGCGCCGCCTACACCCTGCAGGAAATGCTGACCGTGAAGTCGGACGACGTGGCAGGCCGTACCAAGGTCTACGAGGCGATCGTACGTGGCGACGACACGTTCGAAGCGGGCATTCCGGAGAGCTTCAACGTTCTCGTCAAGGAAATGCGCTCGCTTGGTCTGTCGGTCGAGCTGGAGAATTCCAAGCTCGAAACGGCGGAAGGCCAGCTTCCAGACGCTGCCGAGTAATGAATTGACAACGGTGTGCGTGAGAGATCGCGCACACCATTCCCTCAAGCGTCGGGCAACCGGCGCGGCTAGGGGAGTTTCGCCGTAATTGGCGTCTATTGTCATTTTGGGCCGGTTTCGACAGCCCGCGATTCGTCGAAACCGTGACCCGTTTGAGGGCTTTTGAGCCCCATCAAGGAGACAGGCATGAACCAAGAGGTCATGAACCTTTTCAACCCGCAGGTGCCGGCACAGCACTTCGATTCGATCCGTATCTCGATCGCATCGCCGGAAAAAATCCTGTCGTGGTCCTACGGCGAGATCAAGAAGCCGGAAACCATCAACTACCGTACGTTCAAGCCTGAGCGCGACGGTCTCTTCTGCGCCCGTATCTTTGGCCCGATCAAGGATTACGAATGCCTGTGCGGCAAGTACAAGCGCATGAAGTACAAGGGCATCATCTGCGAAAAGTGCGGCGTCGAAGTCACGCTGTCGCGCGTTCGCCGCGAGCGCATGGGCCATATCGAGCTCGCCGCTCCCGTTGCCCATATCTGGTTCCTCAAGTCGCTTCCGTCGCGCATCTCGACCCTGCTCGACATGACGCTGAAGGATGTCGAGCGCGTTCTCTATTTCGAGAACTACATCGTCACCGAGCCGGGCCTGACTGCTCTCAAGGAGAACCAGCTTCTCTCCGAAGAAGAGTACATGATCGCCATCGACGAATACGGTGAAGATCAGTTCACGGCCATGATCGGCGCCGAAGCCATCTACGAGATGCTGGCATCGATGAACCTCGAAAAGATCGCCGGCGACCTGCGTGCCGAGCTTGCTGAAACGACTTCTGAACTGAAGCAGAAGAAGTTCATGAAGCGCCTGAAGATCGTCGAGAACTTCATCGAATCCGGCAACCGCCCGGAATGGATGATCATGAAGGTCGTTCCTGTCATCCCGCCGGACCTGCGCCCGCTGGTTCCGCTCGATGGCGGCCGCTTCGCGACGTCTGACCTGAACGATCTCTATCGTCGCGTCATCAACCGTAACAACCGTCTGAAGCGCCTGATCGAACTGCGCGCTCCGGGCATCATCATCCGTAACGAAAAGCGCATGCTGCAGGAATCTGTGGACGCGCTGTTCGACAACGGCCGCCGTGGCCGCGTCATCACCGGCGCCAACAAGCGTCCGCTGAAGTCGCTGTCCGACATGCTCAAGGGCAAGCAGGGCCGCTTCCGCCAGAACCTTCTCGGCAAGCGCGTCGACTATTCCGGTCGTTCGGTCATCGTGACCGGTCCGGAACTGAAGCTGCACCAGTGCGGCCTGCCGAAGAAGATGGCGCTCGAACTGTTCAAGCCGTTCATCTACGCCCGCCTCGACGCCAAGGGCTTCTCGTCCACCGTCAAGCAGGCCAAGAAGCTGGTCGAAAAGGAAAAGCCGGAAGTCTGGGATATCCTCGACGAGGTCATCCGCGAGCATCCGGTTCTGCTGAACCGCGCACCGACGCTGCACCGCCTGGGCATCCAGGCCTTCGAACCGATCCTGGTCGAAGGCAAGGCCATCCAGCTGCACCCGCTCGTCTGCACGGCCTTCAACGCCGACTTCGACGGTGACCAGATGGCCGTTCACGTGCCGCTGTCGCTTGAAGCTCAGCTCGAAGCCCGCGTCCTGATGATGTCGACGAACAACATCCTGCACCCGGCCAACGGTGCACCGATCATCGTTCCGTCGCAGGACATGGTTCTCGGCCTGTACTACCTGTCGATCATGAACCAGAACGAGCCGGGCGAAGGCATGGTCTTCTCGGACATGGGCGAACTGCACCATGCTCTGGAAAACAAGGTCGTCACCCTGCATGCCAAGATCAAGGGCCGTTTCAAGACGGTCGACGAAGACGGCAAGCCGGTTTCCAAGATCCATGACACGACCCCTGGCCGCATGATCATCGGCGAACTTCTGCCGAAGAACTTCAAGGTGCCGTTCGACACCTGCAACCAGGAAATGACCAAGAAGAACATCTCCAAGATGATCGATACGGTCTACCGTCATTGCGGTCAGAAGGACACGGTCATCTTCTGCGACCGTATCATGCAGCTCGGCTTCACCCATGCGTGCAAGGCTGGCATTTCGTTCGGCAAGGACGACATGATCATCCCGGACACCAAGGAGAAGATCGTTGGCGACACCGAAGCGCTGGTCAAGGAATACGAGCAGCAGTACAACGACGGCCTGATCACTCAGGGCGAGAAGTACAACAAGGTCGTTGACGCCTGGGGCAAGGCAACCGAGAAGGTCGCCGAAGACATGATGGCCCGCATTAAGGCCGTCGAGTTCGATCCGGAAACCAACCGCCAGAAGCCGATGAACGCCATCTACATGATGTCGCACTCGGGTGCTCGTGGTTCTCCGAACCAGATGCGTCAGCTGGGCGGCATGCGCGGCCTCATGGCCAAGCCGTCGGGCGAGATCATCGAGACCCCGATCATCTCGAACTTCAAGGAAGGTCTGACCGTTAACGAGTACTTCAACTCGACCCACGGTGCCCGTAAGGGTCTCGCAGACACCGCCTTGAAGACGGCGAACTCCGGATACCTGACCCGTCGTCTCGTCGACGTGGCGCAGGATTGCATCGTCAACCTCGTGGATTGCGGCACCGAAAGCGGCCTCACCATGACCGCCATCGTCGATGCCGGTCAGGTCGTTGCTTCGATCGGTACCCGCGTCCTGGGTCGTACGGCTCTTGACGACATCGATCATCCGGTCACGGGTGAGCGCATCGTCGATGCCGGCAAGATGATCCTTGAGCCGGATGTCATCGAAATCGAGAAGGCTGGCATCCAGTCGATCCGCATTCGCTCCGCACTGACCTGCGAAGTCCAGACGGGCGTCTGCTCGATCTGCTACGGCCGTGACCTTGCTCGCGGTACGCCGGTCAACATGGGCGAAGCAGTCGGCGTCATCGCGGCGCAGTCGATCGGTGAGCCGGGTACCCAGCTCACCATGCGTACCTTCCACTTGGGCGGTACCGCAAACGTGGTCGACTCGTCGTTCCTGGAAGCCTCGTACGAAGGTACGATCGCCATCAAGAACCGCAACATGCTGCGCAACTCCGACAACGTGCTTGTCGCGATGGGCCGCAACATGTCGATCACCATTCTCGATGAGCGTGGTGTCGAGCGTTCTTCGCAGCGTGTGGCCTACGGTTCGAAGCTCAATGTCGATGACGGCGACAAGGTTCGTCGCGGTCAGCGCCTTGCAGAGTGGGACCCCTACACACGTCCGATGATGACGGAAGTCGCCGGTACGGTTCAGTTCGAGGACGTGGTCGATGCGATCTCGGTGACGGAATCGACCGACGAAGCCACCGGCATCACCAAGCGTCAGGTCATCGATTGGCGTTCCACGCCGCGCGGTGTCGACCTGAAGCCTGCGATCGTCATCAAGGACGCGTCCGGCAACATCATGAAGCTGGCACGTGGTGGCGAAGCTCGCTTCCACCTCAACGTCGATGCCATTCTGTCCGTAGAACCGGGCAGCAAGGTCTCGCAGGGTGACGTTCTGGCGCGTATTCCGATGGAAAGCGCCAAGACCAAGGACATCACCGGTGGTCTGCCGCGTGTTGCCGAACTGTTCGAAGCGCGTCGTCCGAAGGATCACGCCGTCATCGCTGAGATCGACGGTACCATCCGCCTCGGCCGCGACTACAAGAACAAGCGTCGCATCATGATCGAGCCGGCGGAAGACGGTGTCGAACCGGTCGAGTACCTGATCCCGAAGGGCAAGCCCTTCCACCTTCAGGAAGGCGACTATATCGAAAAGGGTGATTACATCCTCGACGGTAACCCGGCGCCGCACGATATCCTGGCGATCAAGGGCGTGGAAGCACTCGCTTCCTACCTCGTGAACGAAATCCAGGAAGTCTACCGTCTGCAGGGCGTTGTCATCAACGACAAGCACATCGAGGTCATCGTTCGTCAGATGCTTCAGAAGGTCGAGATCACCGATGCCGGCGACAGCCAGTACATCGTCGGTGACAATGTCGACCGGATCGAGCTGGAAGACATGAACGATCAGCTGATCGAAGTGGGCAAGAAGCCTGCCTATGGCGAGCCGGTTCTTCTCGGCATCACCAAGGCATCGCTGCAGACGCCGTCCTTCATCTCGGCTGCATCCTTCCAGGAAACCACCAAGGTTCTCACGGAAGCTGCAATCGCGGGCAAGACGGATACTCTGCAGGGTCTGAAGGAAAACGTCATCGTCGGCCGCCTCATCCCGGCCGGTACCGGTGGCACCATGACGCAGATCCGCCGCATCGCCACGACGCGCGACGATCTGATCCTGGACGAGCGCAAGAAGGGCACCGGTTCGGGGTCCGCCACGCCGATGCTTCAGGACATGAACCCGGAAAACACGCCTGCCGAATAAGGCAGGCAAGCGGCCTCGGCCGCTTTCCGATCGGAGATTTAAAGACGCCCGGAGCAATCCGGGCGTCTTTTGTTTATGCCTGCACAACTCTGGGCTTGATCCTGCGCAATGCGATGAATTGGAGTAGTTCTAAACTGGGCGCCGTTCGATGATGAATGGAGGCTCGAATGAAACGCATCCTGACAACAATGGCTGCCTGTCTTCTGCTGACGACCGCGGGCCATGCCGCCGACACGGTTTCGGCGGCGAGCCATCCTGCCGATCTCAGGCAGCAGGCGCAGGACCTGTTCAAACCATTGCCCTCGACAGTCCCGGCGGTGAAGGACAACAGGATCACCGCCGAAAAGATCGCGCTCGGCAAGGCGCTGTTCTTTGATCCGCGCATGTCTGCATCCGGCGTGTTTTCCTGCAATTCCTGCCACAATCTGGCAACCGGCGGCGACGACAACCTGGAGACCTCGATCGGTCACGGATGGCAGAAGGGGCCGCGCAACGCGCCGACGGCGCTCAACGCCGTTTTCAATATTGCCCAGTTCTGGGATGGCCGCGCCGAGGACCTGAAGGCGCAGGCCAAGGGACCGGTTCAGGCTGGCGTCGAAATGGCCAACACGCCGGGGCAGGTCGTCGCGACGCTCAAATCCATGCCGCAATATGTCGAATGGTTCGAGGCGGCTTTTCCGGATGAGGCCGATCCCGTGACCTTCGACAATTTCGCCAGGGCGATCGAGGCCTTCGAGGCGACTTTGATCACCCCCGCACCGTTCGATGCATTTCTCAATGGCGACGATGCGGCGTTGACCGCGCAGGCGGGGCAGGGGCTGCAATTGTTCATAGACAAGGGCTGTGCCTCCTGCCACGCCGGCGTCAATGTCGGCGGCGAGGGCTATTATCCCTTCGGCCTGATCGAGAAGCCCGGCGCCGACGTGCTGCCCGAAAACGACAAGGGCCGGTTTGCCGTCACCAACACGGCGGATGACAGCTATGTCTTCCGCGCCGCGCCCTTGCGCAACATCGCGCTCACCGCGCCCTACTTCCACTCCGGCAAGGTCTGGGATTTGAAACAGGCTGTCGCCATCATGGGTACGGCGCAACTCGGCGAGACACTGGAGGAAGGGGAGGTCGAGCTGATCGTGGCCTTCCTGGAAAGCCTGACCGGCAGAATGCCGGACATCAGCTATCCTGTCCTTCCGCCAGAGACCGCCGCGACGCCGCGCCCGGTTAGCCAGATCATCCCCGCGGCAAGATAGCACCTGCGCGATGGAAGCCGGTCAGCAGGGGAGGCGGCCGTCAAGGGAAGGCCCGCGCCGGATGTCGCGGCGCGGATTTCCGATCGGTCAGTCGAAGCGGATGATCGCCACTTCACCTTCGAGCGCGCCCTGATAGGCGGAAGCATGCGGTTCCTCCGGCGGCTCTTCCTGCATCACGCCGATCTGGTCGAGATCGGCTTCGAAGAAGCCTTCTTCTGAAAGCGCGTTGAGCGCCTCGCGTACGGCAGAATCGTCATCTGCGGCGCGCAGCATGATGTGCAGTTCCACACCTTCGCCGCCCTTGCTCTCGTATCCCTTGCCGATGATGATGAAAACCATCGGGTCGTCGCTATTGTCGTTGTCGGCGGGTGAAATCATGATAGTCTCCTGAATAGCGGTTGTCTTGAGGCCAAGACGCCGCTGGCCGTAAGGTTCCATCTTCCCATAGACTGCGCAGCGGCGATTCCCAAACACAATTCCCGGCCAGCGCGGCAATCGTTACCAAAGCGTTGTCGGCCGTCTGAAGCATCTCGTCGAAAGCCCGCGAAACCGGGCTTGCGGCCATTATTTCCGGGGCGGGCCTTGACGCAGAACCGTTAAGACAGTAAACGCCCCCGCATCGGAAGCCATGTGAGGCTAGTGCGTCCAGAGTGTCCTAAGCTCTGGAGTTCGTCTCAAACAGGCATCCAAAAACGCACGTAGACTACAATAATGCTGTACGCACGACGCATGAAGAATGCGTCCTCTGTCTTCCGTGGTCCATCCGTATTGGGATCGGGCCACGTTTGTGCATGGGGAATGTGCGTATCGTAGCCGGAAACGGCATCGCGAGGTCCCTTGAGGGGCCTTTGAAGAAGATTTTGCAAGGGATGGGTATATGCCTACCGTAAACCAGCTGATCCGTAAGCCGCGTCAGGCAAACGTAAAGCGCAATAAGGTTCCTGCTCTGCAGGAAAACCCGCAGAAGCGCGGCGTTTGCACCCGCGTCTACACCACGACCCCGAAGAAGCCGAACTCGGCTCTGCGTAAGGTTGCCAAGATCCGTCTGACCAATGGCTTCGAAGTCATCGGCTACATTCCGGGTGAAGGCCACAACCTGCAGGAACACTCTGTCGTCATGATCCGTGGCGGCCGCGTAAAGGACTTGCCGGGCGTTCGTTACCACATCATCCGCGGCGTTCTCGATACCCAGGGTGTCAAGAACCGTAAGCAGCGCCGTTCGAAGTACGGTGCAAAGCGTCCGAAGTAATCTTCGGATACTGAGAGCTATCAATTTGGCGCTGCGCGAGGTTCTCCGCGTGATAAAGCGCCCATAACGTTTGAGAGACGAGTAGTATGTCCAGACGCCATAGTGCAGAGAAGCGTGAGATCAACCCGGACCCGAAGTTCGGCGATCTGATCGTCACCAAGTTCATGAATGCCATCATGCTCCACGGCAAGAAGTCCGTAGCTGAAAGCATTGTTTACGGCGCGTTCGACGTCGTGCAGGGCAAGGCCAAGTCCGAGCCGCTGGCAATCTTCCATTCGGCGCTCGACAATGTCGCGCCGCATGTTGAAGTTCGCTCGCGCCGCGTCGGTGGTGCGACCTATCAGGTTCCGGTTGACGTGCGTCCGGAACGTCGCCAGGCCCTCGCGATCCGTTGGTTGATCGCTGCTGCCCGCAAGCGCAACGAAACCACCATGATCGATCGTCTTTCCGGCGAACTCATGGATGCCGCAAACAACCGTGGCTCGGCCGTCAAGAAGCGTGAAGACACGCACAAGATGGCAGACGCGAACCGCGCATTCTCGCACTACCGCTGGTAATCTTAACCGATCGAATTTCGAAAGGCAGTCATTATGGCTCGCGAATATAAAATCGAAGACTACCGCAACTTCGGTATCATGGCGCATATCGACGCCGGTAAGACCACGACCACCGAGCGTATTCTTTACTACACCGGCAAGTCGCACAAGATCGGCGAAGTCCATGACGGCGCCGCCACCATGGACTGGATGGAGCAGGAGCAGGAGCGTGGCATCACGATCACCTCTGCTGCCACCACCACGTTCTGGACCGGTCGCGATGGCAAGAAGCGCCGCTTCAACATCATCGACACCCCCGGCCACGTCGACTTCACCATTGAAGTCGAACGCTCGCTGCGCGTTCTCGACGGTGCGGTTGCTCTTCTCGATGCCAACGCAGGCGTAGAGCCGCAGACGGAAACCGTCTGGCGTCAGGCCGAGAAGTACAACGTTCCGCGCATGATCTTCTGCAACAAGATGGACAAGACCGGTGCGGACTTCTACCGCTCGGTCGAAATGATCAAGACCCGTCTGGGCGCGATCGCTGTCGTCATGCAGCTGCCGATCGGTGCAGAAACCGAATTCAAGGGCGTTGTCGACCTGGTTGAGATGAATGCTCTCGTATGGCGCGACGAATCGCTCGGCGCTGCATGGGACGTTGTCGAGATCCCGGACGACCTGAAGGAAAAGGCTGCCGAATATCGCGAGAAGATGATCGAACAGGTCGTCGAAATCGACGAAGAGGCAATGGAAGCCTACCTGAACGGTGAAATGCCGGACAACGACAAGATCCGTGAACTGGTTCGCCGCGGCACGATCGACGTCAAGTTCCACCCGATGTTCTGCGGCACTGCCTTCAAGAACAAGGGCGTTCAGCCGCTTCTCGACGCCGTTGTCGATTACCTGCCGTCGCCGATGGACATCCCTGCCATCAAGGGTATCGACTTCAAGACCGAAGCCGAAATCGAGCGTCACGCTGACGACAACGAGCCGCTTTCGATGCTGGCGTTCAAGATCATGAACGACCCCTTCGTCGGTTCGCTGACCTTCACCCGTATCTACTCCGGCAAGCTCGAAAAGGGTTCGTCGGTCATGAACACGGTCAAGGACAAGCGCGAGCGCGTCGGCCGCATGCTGCAGATGCACTCGAACTCGCGTGAAGACATCGAAGAAGCCTTCGCAGGCGACATCGTTGCTCTGGCAGGCCTCAAGGAAACCACCACTGGCGATACGCTCTGCGATCCGCTGAAGCCGGTTATCCTCGAGCGCATGGAATTCCCCGAGCCGGTCATCCAGATCGCGATCGAGCCGAAGTCCAAGGGCGACCAGGAAAAGATGGGCCTCGCGCTCAATCGCCTCGCTGCTGAAGACCCGTCGTTCCGCGTCAAGACCGACCAGGAATCCGGCCAGACGATCATCGCCGGCATGGGCGAACTTCACCTCGACATTCTCGTTGACCGTATGCGTCGCGAGTTCAAGGTTGAAGCCAACGTCGGTGCTCCGCAGGTTGCCTACCGCGAAACCATCACGCGTCAGCACGAAGAAGACTACACGCACAAGAAGCAGTCCGGTGGTACCGGCCAGTTCGCGCGCGTCAAGATCATCTTCGAACCGAACCCGGATGGCGAAGACTTCCTGTTCGAATCCAAGATCGTCGGCGGTGCTGTTCCGAAGGAATACGTACCGGGCGTTCAGAAGGGTATCGAAAGCGTTCTGTCTTCCGGTCCGCTGGCTGGCTTCCCGATGCTGGGCGTCAAGGCGACCCTCATCGACGGCGCATTCCACGACGTCGACTCGTCGGTTCTCGCCTTCGAAATCGCATCGCGTGCCTGCTTCCGCGAAGCAGCCAAGAAGGCTGGTGCACAGCTTCTCGAGCCGATGATGAAGGTCGAAGTCGTAACGCCGGAAGACTATGTCGGTGACGTTATCGGCGACCTGAACTCGCGTCGTGGCCAGATCCAGGGCCAGGAACAGCGCGGCATCGCGATCGTCATCAACGCACACGTTCCGCTGGCGAACATGTTCAAGTACGTCGACAACCTGCGCTCCATGTCGCAGGGCCGCGCGCAGTACTCGATGACCTTCGATCACTACGCACCGGTTCCGTCGAACGTCGCGACCGAAATCCAGGCTAAGTATTCCGGTCAGAAGTAATCGGAATACGACACCAGACTACGCCCCGGTCTCAACACCGGGGCGATTACACAAGAATTAGGGCGTGAAACGGCCCACATAAAATGGAGAGCCTGCAATGGCAAAGAGCAAGTTTGAGCGTAACAAGCCGCACGTCAACATCGGCACGATTGGTCACGTTGACCACGGCAAGACGTCGTTGACGGCAGCGATCACGAAGTTCTTCGGCGAGTTCAAGGCGTACGACCAGATCGACGCTGCTCCGGAAGAAAAGGCGCGTGGCATCACCATCTCGACGGCTCACGTCGAATACGAGACCGCGAACCGCCACTACGCTCACGTTGACTGCCCCGGCCACGCCGACTACGTCAAGAACATGATCACCGGTGCTGCGCAGATGGACGGCGCGATCCTGGTTTGCTCGGCTGCCGACGGCCCGATGCCGCAGACCCGCGAGCACATCCTGCTTGCCCGTCAGGTTGGCGTTCCGGCTCTGGTCGTGTTCCTCAACAAGGTCGACCAGGTCGACGACTCTGAACTTCTCGAACTGGTCGAAATGGAAGTTCGCGAACTTCTGTCGTCCTACGACTTCCCGGGCGATGACGTTCCGGTCGTCAAGGGTTCGGCTCTGGCCGCCCTCAACGATTCGGACAAGACGATCGGCGAAGATGCCGTTCGCGAACTGATGGCCCAGGTCGACGCCTACATCCCGACGCCTGAGCGTCCGATCGACCAGCCGTTCCTGATGCCGATCGAAGACGTGTTCTCGATCTCCGGCCGTGGTACGGTTGTGACCGGTCGCGTCGAGCGCGGCGTCGTCAAGGTTGGCGAAGAAGTCGAAATCGTCGGCATCAAGGACACTTCGAAGACGACGGTTACCGGCGTTGAAATGTTCCGCAAGCTGCTCGACCAGGGCCAGGCTGGCGACAACATCGGCGCTCTCGTTCGCGGCGTTGACCGTAACGGCGTCGAGCGTGGCCAGATCCTGTGCAAGCCGGGTTCGGTCAAGCCGCACAAGAAGTTCATGGCTGAAGCCTACATCCTGACGAAGGAAGAAGGCGGCCGTCATACGCCGTTCTTCACCAACTACCGTCCGCAGTTCTACTTCCGCACGACGGACGTGACGGGTATCGTTTCGCTGCCGGAAGGCACGGAAATGGTTATGCCGGGCGACAACGTCACGGTTCAGGTTGAGTTGATCGTTCCGATCGCGATGGAAGAAAAGCTGCGCTTCGCTATCCGCGAAGGCGGCCGTACCGTCGGCGCCGGCATCGTAGCCTCGATCATCGAGTAATCGATAAGGGCAGGGCGGTATCTTCGGATGCCGCCCGCTTCAATTTTTTTTAAGCAAGTGGCGTATTGCGACTTGCTTATGACACAAAAACATAGCAAATGGCGCGCAAGCGCGATTTGCGCCTGCTTCGCTTATGCGATTCAGGAAATTGAACAGAAATTTAAGGTGGGCCTTCGGGCCTGAAGACTGGAATGGGATGCCTGCAGTTGCGGTGTCCTCTTCGATCTTTGAAACCGGTGATCCGCCTTAGGTAAACGAACAACCCGTGCCATTACGTTTGGTTTCGGGAGAACAGAAAACAAGGATAACGTCGAATGAACGGCCAAAATATCCGCATTCGCCTTAAGGCATTCGATCACCGTATTCTCGACGCTTCTACGCGCGAGATCGTGTCGACGGCGAAGCGCACCGGAGCAAGTGTCCGGGGCCCCGTTCCGCTTCCGACCCGCATCGAGAAGTTTACGGTTAACCGGTCCCCCCACGTCGACAAGAAAAGCCGCGAGCAGTTCGAGATGCGCACGCATAAGCGCCTTCTCGATATCGTTGACCCGACACCCCAGACGGTGGACGCGCTGATGAAGCTCGACCTCGCCGCTGGTGTCGATGTTGAGATCAAGCTCTGAGATCCGGGCTTTTTGCCAGGACATCAGACTGAGTGAGAAGGATTGAACCGATGCGTTCGGGTGTAATTGCACAAAAGATTGGGATGACCCGCGTCTACAACGACGCCGGCGAGCATATCCCGGTAACCGTATTGCGTCTCGACAACTGCCAGGTTGTTGCTCACCGTACCGAAGAGAAGAACGGCTACGTCGCTCTTCAGCTGGGTGCAGGCACTGCCAAGGTGAAGAACACCTCCAAGGCTATGCGTGGCAACTTTGCCATCGCCAATGTCGAGCCGAAGTCGAAGCTCGTAGAGTTTCGCGTTTCTGAAGACAACCTGATTGAAGTCGGCGCTGAGCTGAAGGCTGATCACTTCACGGCGGGCCAGCTCGTCGACGTGACCGGTACCACGATCGGTAAGGGCTTTGCCGGCGCCATGAAGCGCCACAACTTCGGTGGTCTTCGCGCTACCCACGGTGTTTCCGTGTCGCACCGTTCGCACGGTTCGACTGGTAACAACCAGGATCCGGGCAAGGTCTGGAAGGGCAAGCGTATGGCTGGTCACATGGGTTCGACCCGCGTTACCACCCAGAACCTCGAAGTCGTTTCCACCGACGAAGACCGCGGCCTGATTCTCGTCAAGGGTGCCGTCCCCGGCTCCAAGGGCGCCTGGATCGTGGTTCGCGACGCCGTCAAGTCGGCTGCGAAGTAAGGGAGCCATTATCATGGAATTCAACGTCAAGACCCTCGAGGGAAAAGACGCCGGCAAGGTCTCCCTGTCCGACGCGATTTTCGGCCTCGATCCCCGCGAGGACATCCTCGCTCGTATGGTCCGTTACCAGCTCGCTAAGAAGCAGCAGGGCACGCATCAGTCGCTGACCCGCGCAGAAGTTTCGCGCACCGGCGCCAAGATGTTCAAGCAGAAGGGTACGGGCCGCGCTCGTCACCATTCGGCTCGCGCTCCGCAGTTCCGCGGTGGTGGTAAGGCTCACGGTCCGGTATCGCGCAGCCACGCGTTCGACCTTCCCAAGAAGGTTCGCGCTCTGGCCCTGCGTCACGCCCTGTCTGCCAAGCTGAAGTCTGAAGATCTGATCGTCATCGACGATCTGGTTGCGACCGAAGCAAAGACCAAGGCTCTGATCGGCACGTTCGCATCGCTCGGTCTCACCAACGCCCTGGTTATCGGCGGTGCTGAGCTCGACAGCAACTTCAAGCTCGCAGCCCAGAACATCCCGAACATCGATGTTCTGCCGGTTCAGGGCATCAATGTTTACGACATCCTGCGTCGCGGCAAGCTCGTGCTTTCCAAGGCTGCGGTTGAAGCCCTCGAGGAGCGTTTCAAGTGACCGATATTCGCCACTATGATGTGATCGTATCTCCCTCGATCACCGAAAAGTCGACCCTGTTGTCTGAGCATAACCAGGTCGTCTTCAACGTTGCCAAGACTGCTTCGAAGCCGGAAATCAAGGCTGCCGTAGAAGCTCTCTTCGGTGTGAAGGTCACTGCCGTCAATACGCTGGTCCGTTTGGGCAAGACGAAGCGCTTCCGCGGCTTCATCGGTAAGCAGAAAGACGTCAAGAAGGCTGTCGTCACCCTGGCCGAAGGTCAGACGATCGACGTCTCCACCGGTCTTTGAGGTAAGAAACAATGGCATTGAAAAGCTACAATCCGACGACCCCGAGCCAGCGTCAGCTGGTCATCGTCGACCGCTCGGGCCTCTGGAAGGGCAAGCCGGTCAAGGCGCTGACGGAAGGTCTCTCCAAGAGCGGCGGCCGTAACAACCTCGGTCGCATCACCGCCCGCTTCATCGGCGGCGGTCACAAGCGTACCTACCGCCTGATCGACTTCAAGCGTCGCAAGTTCGACGTTGAAGGCACGGTCGAGCGTCTGGAATACGACCCGAACCGTACCGCGTTCATCGCGCTCATCAGCTATGCCGATGGCGAACAGGCCTACATCCTCGCTCCGCAGCGTCTCGCTGCCGGCGACAAGGTCATCGCTTCCGACAAGGCTGTCGACGTAAAGCCGGGCAACACCATGCCCCTGCAGTACATCCCGGTTGGCTCGATCGTTCATAACGTCGAGATGAAGCCGGGCAAGGGTGGCCAGATCGCTCGTTCGGCTGGCACCTACGTACAGCTCGTCGGCCGCGATGCCGGCATGGCTATCCTTCGTCTGAACTCTGGCGAGCAGCGCCTCGTTCCGGGTTCTTGCCTCGCCACCGTTGGCGCCGTTTCCAACCCGGATCACGGCAACATCAACGACGGCAAGGCTGGTCGCACCCGCTGGCGTGGCAAGACCCCGCACAACCGCGGTGTCGTCATGAACCCGGTCGACCACCCGCACGGTGGTGGTGAAGGCCGCACCTCCGGTGGTCGCCATCCGGTGTCGCCGTGGGGCAAGCCCACCAAGGGCAAGCGTACGCGTTCGAACAAGTCCACGGACAAGTTCATCATGCGTTCGCGCCACGTGAAGAAGTAAGAGAGGAAGTCGTTCAATGGCTCGTTCAGTATGGAAAGGTCCGTTTGTTGACGGCTATCTTCTCGCAAAGGCTGAGAAGGTACGTGAAGGCGGCCGCAACGAAGTGATCAAGATGTGGAGCCGTCGCTCCACGATCTTGCCGCAGTTCGTCGGTCTCACCTTCGGCGTCTACAATGGCTCGAAGCACATCCCGGTCAATGTCAACGAAGACATGGTCGGTCACAAGTTCGGTGAATTCGCTCCCACCCGTACCTACTATGGTCACGGCGCGGACAAGAAGGCGAAGAGGAAGTAATCATGGCCAAGGCAAAGACCGAACGCCGGCTGAAGGACAACGAAGCACAGGCGATCGCCCGTACGCTTCGCGTCAGCCCGCAGAAGCTGAACCTGGTTGCCGCCATGATCCGCGGCAAGAAGGTAGAGCGCGCTCTCGCAGAACTCGAGTTCTCGCGCAAGCGCATCTCCGGCACGGTGAAGAAGACCCTCGAGTCTGCTATCGCCAACGCTGAAAACAACCATGACCTCGACGTCGACTCTCTGATCGTAGCGGAAGCTTACGTCGGCAAGTCGATCACCATGAAGCGTTTCCACGCTCGTGGTCGCGGCCGCGCATCGCGCATTGAAAAGCCGTTCGCGCATCTGACGATCGTCGTTCGCGAAGTCGAGGAAAAAGGGGAGGCCGCATAATGGGTCAGAAAATCAATCCTATCGGTTTCCGCCTCGGCATTAACCGTACCTGGGACAGCCGTTGGTTCGCCGACAACGCCGAATACGGCCAGCTGCTCCACGAAGACCTCAAGATCCGCGCTTACCTCATGCAGGAGCTGAAGCAGGCCGGTATCGCCAAGGTCGTCATCGAGCGTCCGCACAAGAAGTGCCGCGTCACGATCCACTCGGCTCGTCCGGGTCTGATCATCGGCAAGAAGGGTGCAGACATCGAGAAGCTTCGCAAGAAGATCGCTTCGATGACCAACTCGGAAACGCACCTCAACATCGTTGAAGTGCGCAAGCCGGAAGTTGACGCGACGCTGGTTGCTCAGTCGATCGCTCAGCAGCTCGAACGCCGCGTGGCTTTCCGCCGTGCGATGAAGCGTGCTGTTCAGTCGGCAATGCGTCTTGGCGCCGAAGGCATCAAGATCACTTGCGCCGGCCGTCTTGGCGGCGCGGAAATCGCTCGTACCGAATGGTACCGCGAAGGCCGCGTTCCGCTTCACACGCTGCGTGCAGACATCGACTACGGTACGGCTGAAGCCGAAACCGCATTCGGCATCTGCGGCATCAAGGTCTGGATCTTCAAGGGCGAAATCCTTGAGCACGATCCGATGGCTTCCGAACGTCGCGCCATGGAAGGCGATGCACAGGGTCCGGCAAGCCGTGAACGTGGCGACCGTGGCGATCGTCGCCGCGAACGCGAAAACGCTTGATTATCGCTGGCGAAAGATAAGCTCGGAGAAGTAATAAAATGTTGCAGCCAAAGCGTACCAAGTATCGCAAGCAGTTCAAGGGCCGCATCAAGGGCGTCGCAAAGGGCGGCTTTGATCTGGCATTCGGCGAATTCGGCCTGAAGGCTCAGGAACCGAACCGCGTGAACGCTCGTGAGATCGAAGCGGCTCGCCGCGCGATCACCCGTTATATGAAGCGCGCGGGCCGTGTATGGATCCGCGTCTTCCCTGACGTCCCGGTAACTGCCAAGCCCACCGAAGTTCGTATGGGTAAGGGTAAGGGTTCTGTTGAATACTGGGCTTGCAAGGTCAAGCCTGGTCGTATCATGTTCGAGATCGACGGCGTTTCGGAAGAAATCGCGCGCGAGGCTCTGCGCCTCGGTTCTGCCAAGCTCTCGGTCACGACGCGCTTTGTTCAGCGCATCGCAGAGTAAGGAGAAGGCACGATGAAAGCCGAAGAAGTACGCGGCCTGACGGCCGATCAGCTCAAGGACAAGCTTGCTGACCTGAAGAAAGAGCAGTTCAACCTGCGCTTCCAGAAGGCCACCGGCCAGCTCGAGAAGTCCTCGCGCATCACCGAAGTCCGCAAGGACATCGCCCGCGTGAAAACCATTGCCCGCCAGAAGGCGGCAGAAGCCAAGGCCTAAGGAAGAATAATATGCCAAAACGCATTCTGCAGGGCGTTGTCGTTTCCGACAAGAACGAAAAGACCGTTGTTGTCCGCGTCGAGCGCCGTTTCGCTCACCCGCTGCTCCAGAAGACGGTTCGCCGTTCGAAGAAGTACAAGGCGCACGACGAGACCAATCAGTACAAGGTAGGTGATGTCGTTTCCATCGAGGAATGCGCACCGATCTCCAAGGACAAGCGCTGGACGGTTATTTCTGCCCAGGCTTAAACTGATCAGGAATTTCCGCCAGAGTATGGGCATGCCTATTGCGTCTGGCGGAGAATCCTGTATGAAGCACGCCACTGGCGTCGAACGCTCGGAAACGGGCGTTCTTTTGCTTTGAGCGCACGGAAGGTCCCTTTCAGGGAAACCACCTTGGCAGACCCATCCCGCGCACACTGAAAATCTGTTCATAGCCGATACCGGGCAAATCTGCGTCTGGTTGTCGGTCATTAGAAAAAGGCGACCTGACATGATTCAGATGCAAACAAACCTCGACGTGGCGGATAATTCCGGCGCACGTCGTGTCATGTGCATCAAGGTGCTGGGCGGCTCCAAGCGCAAGTACGCTTCGGTCGGCGACATTATCGTCGTTTCGATCAAGGAAGCTATTCCGCGCGGCCGCGTGAAGAAGGGCGACGTGATGAAGGCGGTTGTTGTGCGTACCGCTAAAGACATCCGCCGCGCCGACGGCAGCGTCATCCGCTTCGATAACAACGCAGCGGTCCTCATCGACAACAAGAAAGAGCCCATCGGCACTCGTATCTTCGGACCGGTTCCGCGCGAACTTCGCGCCAAGAACCACATGAAGATCATCTCGCTGGCTCCAGAAGTACTGTAAGGAGCGGGATCCATGCAGAAGATCAAAAAGGGCGACAACGTCGTCGTACTCGCCGGCAAGGACAAGGGCCGTACCGGTGAAGTTCTCCAGGTTCTGCCGAAGGAAGACCGTGCGGTCGTCCGTGGCATCAACATGGTGAAGCGCCATCAGCGTCAGTCTCAGACGCAGGAAGCTGGCATCATCAACAAGGAAGCATCCATCCATCTGTCGAACATCGCGGTTGCCGCGAAAGACGGTAAGCCGACTCGCGTTGGCTTCTCTGTCATCGACGGTAAGAAGGTGCGTGTAGCCAAGCGTACGGGAGATGTGATCGATGGCTGAAGCTAATTACGAGCCGCGTCTCAAGACGGAATACACCAACCGTATCCGTGCCGCGCTGCAGGAGCAGTTCTCCTTCGCCAACGAGATGATGATCCCCAAGATGGACAAGATCGTCATCAACATGGGTGTGGGCGAGGCGACTGCCGACTCCAAGAAGCCCACCGTTGCTGCTGCCGACCTGGCTGCGATTGCCGGTCAGAAGCCGGTCATCACCAAGGCCCGCAACTCGATCGCTGGCTTCAAGGTCCGCGAACATATGCCGATCGGCGCGAAGGTTACCCTGCGCGGCGCCCGCATGTACGAGTTCATGGATCGCCTGGTCAACATCGCGCTGCCGCGCGTTCGCGACTTCCGCGGCCTGAACCCGAAGTCCTTCGATGGTCGTGGCAACTTCGCCATGGGCTTGAAGGAGCACATTGTGTTCCCGGAAATCAACTACGACAAGGTTGATCAGATGTGGGGCATGGACATCATCGTTTGCACGACGGCTACGAACGACGACGAAGCTCGGGCTCTTTTGAAAGAGTTCAACTTCCCGTTCCGTGCGTAACCGTAACGACGAGCGTTAAAAAGGAACTACGATATGGCGAAGACCAGCGCAGTTGAAAAGAACAAGCGCCGCCGCAAGACAGTTGCCGACCATGCCGCCAAGCGCGCTGCATTGAAGGCAACCATCATGAACCAGGAACTTCCGATCGAAGAACGGTTCAAGGCAACTATCAAGCTCGCTTCCCTGCCGCGCGATGGCTCGAAGACGCGTATCCGCAACCGTTGCGAAGTCACCGGTCGTCCGCGCGCTTTCTATCGCAAGCTCAAGATGTCGCGTATCGCGCTTCGTGAGCTCGGCAACCTCGGCAAGGTGCCGGGTATTGTTAAGTCGAGCTGGTAAGGAGATCGTTCGATGACCATGACTGATCCCTTGGGCGATATGCTCACCCGCATCCGCAATGGCGCTTCCCGCCGCAAGTCGACCGTCACGACGCCTGCTTCCAGGCTTCGCGCTCGCGTTCTCGACGTTCTGCAGGCTGAAGGCTACATCCGCGGCTACACGGAAACCGACTTCGGTAACGGCAAGGCCGAGATCGAAATTGAACTGAAGTACTACGAAGGCGCATCCGTGATCCGTGAGATCGGCCGCGTTTCGAAGCCGGGCCGCCGAGTTTACGTCTCGGTCAAGTCCATTCCGCAGGTCGCGAACGGCCTCGGCATCACCATCCTTTCGACCCCGAAGGGCGTGATGGCCGATCACCAGGCTCGCGAACAGAACGTAGGCGGCGAGGTTCTTTGCTCGGTCTTCTAAGACTGGGCAAGGATCTCCATAACGGACAGACAGGACAACAAAATGTCTCGTATCGGTAAGAAGCCCGTTCCGGTTCCTGCAGGCGTTACGGCTTCGGTCGAAGGCCAGAAGATCACCGCTAAGGGTCCGAAGGGCGAACTTTTCTTCGTTGCCAACGACGAAGTGAAGGTTGAGTTCAACGACAACGCAGTATCGGTCACCCCGGTCAGCCAGACCAAGGATGCTCGTTCGAAGTGGGGCATGTCCCGCACGATGATCGAGAACATCTTCAAGGGTGTTAAGGACGGTTACGAGCGCAAGCTCGAAATCAACGGCGTCGGTTACCGCGCAGCCCTGCAGGGCAAGAACCTGCAGCTGCAGCTCGGTTTCTCGCACGACGTAGTCTACGAAGCCCCTGAGGGCATCACCATTGCCGTGCCGAAGCCGACGGAAATCATCGTCTCCGGCATTAATAAGCAGCAGGTCGGTCAGGTTGCCGCGGAAATCCGCGAATACCGTGGTCCCGAGCCCTACAAGGGCAAAGGCGTCAAGTACGCTGAGGAACGGATCGTCCGCAAGGAAGGCAAGAAGAAGTAAGGACGAGCGATCATGGCTACCAGAAAAGAAGCACTCACCAAGCGTGCGAGCCGTGTTCGCCGCCAGATCAAGAAGGTCGCAAACGGCCGTCCGCGTCTGTCGGTTCACCGCTCGTCCAAGAACATCTACGTACAGGTCATCGACGACGTGGCCGGCCGCACGCTTGCAGCCGCCTCCACGCTCGACGTCGATCTGCGCAAGTCGCTGAAGACCGGCGCCGACGTTGCAGCTGCTGCTGCCGTTGGCAAGCTCGTCGCAGAGCGCGCCTCCAAGGCTGGCGTGAAGGAAGTCGTGTTCGATCGCGGCGCCTTCATCTACCACGGCCGCATCAAGGCACTTGCTGAAGCTGCCCGCGAAGGCGGTCTGAGCTTCTAAAAAATTTTCGCCCGGTCTTCCTTTCGATAGGGGAGGCCGGGCGAAATGCGGTTTCTCCGCACCCTCCGGCCTGCCTTCGTGGAAGACCGGATTATCTGCAACCTGCCGTTCCACCCGCAAAAGAAAAAGGAAAAGGACAATGGCACAGGAAAGAAGAGGTTCGGGCAACGATCGCCAGAACCGCGAAGAACGCGATAGCGAATTCGTCGACAAGCTGGTCGCGATCAACCGCGTCGCCAAGGTCGTCAAGGGCGGCCGTCGTTTCGGTTTTGCTGCTCTCGTCGTCGTCGGCGACCAGAAGGGCCGCGTCGGCTTCGGCCACGGCAAGGCTCGTGAAGTTCCGGAAGCAATCCGCAAGGCAACCGAATCTGCCAAGCGCGACCTGATCTTCGTACCGCTGCGCGACGGCCGTACGCTGCATCATGACGTCCACGGCCGTCACGGCGCCGGCAAGGTTCTGCTGCGCTCCGCCAAGGCTGGTACCGGTATCATCGCCGGTGGCCCGATGCGTGCCGTTTTCGAAACCCTCGGCATGCACGACGTCGTTGCAAAGTCGACCGGTTCGTCGAACCCGTACAACATGATCCGTGCGACGTTCGATGCCCTTAAGCACCAGGTGCATCCGAAGGACGTAGCAGCTCAGCGTGGCATCAAGTATGCTACCCTGCAGTCGCGCCGCGCCGCTTCCGGCAATGCGTCGGAAGAATAAGAGGAGTCTGACACATGGCTAAGGCTACGAAGAAGACTGAAGCAAAGACGGTTACGGTCGAACAGATCGGATCGCCTATTCGCCGTCCGGCCGTTCAGCGTGCAACGCTGGTTGGTCTGGGCCTCAACAAGATGCACCGGAAAAGCACGCTGGAAGACACTCCTTCCGTTCGCGGCATGATCCGGGCCGTCCAGCATCTCGTTCGCGTCGTCGACGAGAAGTGAGACCGAGGATTTGACCATGAAACTGAATGAGATCAAGGACAACGAAGGCGCTTCCAAGGACCGTATCCGCGTAGGTCGCGGTATCGGTTCCGGCAAGGGCAAGACCGGTGGTCGTGGCGTCAAGGGTCAGAAGGCCCGTTCCGGCGTTGCCATCAACGGCTTCGAAGGCGGTCAGATGCCCATCTACCGTCGCCTGCCGAAGCGCGGCTTCAACAACATCTTCGCATCTGAATACGTCACCGTTTCGCTCGGCCGTATCCAGACCGCGATCGATGCCAAGAAGCTCGACCCGAAGGCAACGATCGATGCTGCTGCCCTCAAGGCTGCCGGCGTCATCCGTCGCCTCAAGGACGGCGTTCGCGTTCTGTCCGACGGCGAACTGACCACCAAGGTTTCGATCGAAGTCGCCGGTGCCTCCAAGGCTGCCGTCGAGAAGATCGAAAAGGCTGGTGCGTCCATCAAGCTCCTCGAAGCAGCTGAAGCTGCCGCCGAGTAAAACGTTTGAAATCGCCCGGGGTGAGCTTCACACCGGGCGATTTTATGTCCATATGTGAGCCTCACGATTTGGCGGCCCCATTGGGCGCTGATCACATGAAGACAGGGTGAGGCACCCGATTGTTCCCGCAATCTCCGCGCCCGGTTTTTCGAAACAGAATTTTACGATCGCTTTCCGCAAGAGGCTTATTGCGCCCTCGGTAAAGCTGATCGGGCGGAGAAACGCATGGCTTCTGCAGCGGAACAACTTGCCTCCAATCTCAATTTTTCGACCTTCGCGAAGGCAGAGGATCTCAAGAAGCGGCTTTGGTTTACCCTCGCTGCTCTCCTCGTCTACCGCCTGGGTACGCATATCCCGCTTCCGGGCCTGAACCCTGAAGCCTATGCGCAGGCCTTCCGCGGCCAGGCTGGCGGTATCCTCGGTCTCTTCAACATGTTTGCCGGTGGCGCCGTCGAGCGCATGGCGATCTTCGCGCTGGGCATCATGCCCTATATTTCCGCGTCGATCATCGTGCAGCTGATGACCTCCGTCGTGCCCTCGCTCGAAGCCCTGAAAAAGGAAGGCGAGGCGGGTCGCAAGATCATCAACCAGTACACCCGCTACGGCACGGTCATTCTCGGCACGCTTCAGGCCTACGGCATCGCAGCCGGCCTCGAAAGCGGGCAGGGGATCGTCAACGATCCTGGCCTGTTCTTCCGCCTGTCGACGGTCATCACGCTGCTCGGCGGCACGATGTTCCTGATGTGGCTCGGTGAGCAGATCACCTCGCGCGGCATCGGCAACGGCATCTCGCTGATCATCTTCGCCGGCATTGCCGCAGGTCTGCCGTCGGCGCTTGCCGGCACGCTCGAACTGGGCCGCACCGGCGCCCTGTCGACGGGCCTGATTCTTCTGGTCATCCTCGTTGCCATCGGCGTCATCGCGCTGATTGTCTTCGTCGAGCGCGCCCAGCGCCGCCTTCTGATCCAGTATCCGAAGCGCCAGGTCGGCAACCGCATGTTCCAGGGCGATACGTCGCACCTGCCGCTCAAGCTTAACACCGCTGGTGTTATCCCGGCGATCTTCGCCTCGTCGCTTCTGCTTCTGCCGGCGACGGCCGCAGGCTTCACGGACAGCGCCAACATGGCCCCCTGGGTGACAGCGATCATCGCGTCGCTCGGCCACGGCCAGCCGCTGTTCATGCTGCTCTACGGTCTGCTGATCGCCTTTTTCGCCTTCTTCTACACGGCCATCGTCTTCAACCCGAAGGAGACGGCCGATAATCTGAAGAAACACGGTGGGTTCATCCTGGGCATTCGTCCGGGCGAAAGAACCGCCGAATATATTGACTACGTGCTTACCCGCATCACGGTTGTCGGCGCTATTTATCTCGTCTTCGTCTGCATTCTTCCAGAGTTTCTGATCGCCCGTACGGGCGTACCATTAGCCCTTGGTGGTACTTCGCTTTTGATTGTCGTCAGTGTAACCCTCGATACGGTTGCACAGATCCAGGGACACCTCATTGCGCAGCAGTATGAGGGCCTGATCAAGAAGTCGAAACTGCGCGGAGGAAAGAGGGGACGATGAGACTTATATTCTTGGGGCCACCCGGCGCCGGCAAGGGAACGCAGGCAAAGCTGCTGACCGAAAGATACGGTATTCCGCAGCTCTCCACCGGTGACATGCTGCGTGCCGCCAAGGAAGCGGAAACCGAAATCGGCCTGAAGGCGAAAGCCGTCATGGATGCCGGCCAGCTGGTTTCCGACGATATCGTCAATGCCATCGTTGCCGAACGTATCGATGCCGACGATTGCGCCAAGGGCTTCATTCTCGACGGTTATCCGCGCACGGTGCCTCAGGCGGTCGCGCTTGAGAAGATGCTGCAGGACAAGGGATGCCCGCTTGATGCGGTCATCGAACTGAAGGTGGACGAGGGTGCTCTGATGGGCCGAATCGAAAACCGCGTCGCCGAAACCATCGCCGCCGGCGGCAAGGTTCGCGCCGACGACATGCCGGAAGCTTTCAAGAAGCGTCTGGTCGAGTATCGCGAAAAGACTGCGCCTCTGTCGGCTCACTACGAGCAGACCGGCCAGTTGAAGACGATCGATGGCATGGCGGACGTGAACGTCGTCACCGCCGAAATCGAAAAGATCCTGTCGGCTCTCTGAGAGCCGTCATCTGAGTGTTAAAGAATCTTGGGGCCGACAGTTGCATTCGGCCACTGATTCCGTTAAACACCGCGCCAACTCGCGACAGATTTAAGCGATTGGCGCGGATGTCCCGCAAGGGTATCCGGGGCCGGTCGTTTTGATTTGTCTCGTTTGGTGTTGTTGAACTGGTGGCCTTGATCGGGCCGCTATCATGGAAGAAGTACCGCTTGCCGGATGGCAACCGGAACGCAAGGAGAATAGACGTGGCACGTATCGCTGGCGTCAACATCCCGACTGCGAAGCGCGTTGTTATCGCGCTGACCTACATTCACGGGATCGGCCCGAAATTTGCGCAGGAAATCATGGACAAGGTCGGTCTTCCGGCTGAGAAGCGCGTCCATCAGCTGACGGATTCTGAAGTTCTTCAGATCCGCGAAACCATCGACCGCGATTACCGCGTCGAGGGCGATCTTCGTCGCGAGACCGCGATGAACATCAAGCGCCTCATGGACCTCGGTTGCTACCGTGGCCTGCGTCACCGTCGTGGCCTTCCGGTCCGCGGTCAGCGCACGCACACCAACGCCCGCACCCGCAAGGGTCCGGCGAAGGCTATCGCTGGTAAGAAGAAGTAATTTCTAGGCAGTCGGTCTTAGGCAGTTGGCAGTAGTGATTGCCATTGCCTATTGGCTACTGGCTAACGCCTATTCAGGTGGAGCCGCTGGAACTACGGCGGTGCAGAGATCAACGAAAGGGATAAAATGGCCAAGGAAGCCACCCGCGTTCGCCGGCGCGAACGCAAGAATATCACGTCGGGCGTAGCCCACGTAAATTCTACCTTCAACAACACCATGATCACCATCACCGACGCGCAGGGCAATGCTATTGCCTGGTCGTCTGCCGGTGCAAAGGGCTTCAAGGGTTCGCGTAAGTCGACCCCGTTTGCCGCCCAGATCGCCGCTGAAGACTGCGCCAAGAAGGCTCAGGAGCACGGCATGAAGTCGCTCGAAGTCGAAGTTTGCGGTCCGGGTTCGGGTCGTGAATCTGCACTTCGCGCCCTCCAGGCTGCCGGCTTCATGATCACTTCGATCCGTGACGTTACGCCGATCCCGCACAACGGCTGCCGTCCGCGCAAGAAGCGCCGCGTCTAATGGACGTATTGGGGCTCGCTTTTCAGGCGCGCACCATCTGAACTCGGGGAATAGCCGCTTCGCCTCTTGAAAGTTGCGAGGCGGCTTTCACCGTATCGCCGGAAGGGTAATATTTCCGGTGTTCCTCGTGCTCGGTTGCCACGATTGGATGGTGGCAACGAACGGAAGGTTAGTAGGTCATGATCCAGAAGAACTGGCAGGAACTGATTAAGCCGAACAAGGTGGATTTCACCTCGTCCGGTCGTACCAAGGTAACGCTTGTTGCCGAACCTCTTGAGCGCGGCTTCGGCCTGACGCTCGGCAACGCGCTGCGTCGCGTGCTTCTGTCGTCGCTCCGCGGTGCAGCCGTAACGGCTGTCCAGATCGACGGCGTCCTGCACGAGTTCTCCTCCATCCCGGGCGTCCGGGAAGATGTGACGGACATCGTGCTCAACATCAAGGAAATCGCCATCAAGATGGACGGCGATGATCCGAAGCGCATGGTCGTGCGCAAGCAGGGTCCCGGCTCTGTCACCGCCGGAGACATCCAGACGGTTGGCGATATCGAGATCCTCAACCCCGACCACGTGATCTGCACGCTCGATGACGGCGCTGAGATCCGCATGGAATTCACGGTCAACAACGGCAAGGGCTATGTCCCGGCCGAGCGTAACCGTGCAGAGGATGCCCCGATCGGTCTCATTCCGGTCGACAGCCTCTACTCGCCGGTCAAGAAAGTGTCCTACAAGGTGGAAAACACCCGCGAAGGCCAGGTTCTCGACTACGACAAGCTGACCATGACCATCGAAACCGATGGCTCGGTCACGGGTGAAGACGCCGTAGCCTTCGCCGCCCGCATTCTTCAGGACCAGCTGTCGGTCTTCGTCAACTTCGACGAGCCGCAGAAGGAACAGGAAGAAGAGTCCGTCACTGAACTTGCGTTCAACCCGGCACTCCTCAAGAAGGTTGACGAACTGGAACTTTCCGTCCGTTCGGCCAACTGCCTGAAGAACGACAACATCGTTTATATCGGCGACCTCATCCAGAAGACCGAGGCGGAAATGCTCCGTACTCCTAACTTTGGTCGCAAGTCGCTGAACGAGATCAAGGAAGTTCTGGCATCCATGGGCCTCCATCTTGGTATGGAAGTTCCTGCCTGGCCGCCGGAAAACATCGAAGATCTCGCTAAGCGTTACGAAGACCAGTACTAATTAATCAGACTGCAGGCGGATGCCTGCAAGTGAAGGAGACCAGACATGCGCCACGGAAAATCCGGCCGCAAGCTTAATCGCACCGCAAGCCACCGCAAGGCTATGTTCACCAACATGGCTGCATCGCTCATCACCCATGAGCAGATCGTCACCACCCTGCCGAAGGCGAAGGAAATTCGCCCGATCGTCGAAAAGCTCGTCACTCTCGGCAAGCGCGGCGATCTGCACGCTCGCCGTCAGGCAGTTTCGCAGGTTCAGGACCAGGACGCCGTCCGCAAGCTGTTCGACGTCATTGCTACGCGTTATGCCACCCGCAACGGCGGCTACCTGCGTATCATGAAGGCCGGCTACCGCCAGGGCGACAACGCTCCTATGGCCGTCATCGAGTTCGTTGAACGCGACGTCGACGCCAAGGGCAAGGCCGACAAGGCCCGCGTTGCTGCAGAAGCAGAAGCTGCTGAAGCCGCTTGATTTAGATCTTTGATCGTTGACTTTCGAAGAGGCCGGGTGGAAACGCCCGGCCTTTTTCTATGCCGTAACGTGCCGCCCCCTTCGCGGGCACCGCTTGATCGTGATCAATGATCGAAACCATGTCGGGTGTAGCGTCGGATTAAATCATTCAATCGATTTAAGAGGGCGATATGGCATATTCTCCGATATTTGAAAACGAGCGGGATCGTTTGCTCATCCCGCAACTCGGCGGCTTTTACGAGAAGTTCGCCCAGCCCATGGCCTGGGGAGTTTTCCGCATTGCCATCGGCGGCATGCTGATGGTCGAGGGCTGGCCGAAGCTGATGGCGCCGCTGGCGCAGGTCGGCTTTGTCGAAAGTCTCGGTTTCTATCCGGGCTGGCTCTGGTCGCCGGCCCTGGCGGTCCTGCAGGTGGTCGGCGGCCTGCTCCTGGCGCTTGGGCTTTTCACCCGTCCGGCGGCACTTGCCAGCGGCGTGATGCTGGCCATCACGCTCTGGTTCCATGTCTCCCATCCTTACGGCGCGTCCTTCCTGACCCAGCAGGGCATAGATGCGCTGAAGGCCGGCAGCGAGGTCTTCACCGCCAACGGCGTGACCCGTCTGGCGGATGGCGGCACGGCCTTCCTGCATCAGGTTCAGGAAAAGGCATTTCAGGATTCGCTGTTCTGGACAGGGGGTGCCTTCCTGTTCGCCGCTTTTGGCGGCGGCTATCTGTCGCTTGACCGGCTTCTGTTCAGGAAGCAGTTCTGACGGGTGGCGAGGCACTATCAACGAAAGGCCGGGTCGTGGTGATCCGGCCTTGTCGTGTCCCGCTCGTTCCTTGGTGAGGGGTGGACGAGCCCGCAGACGCGATTATGATCCACTTGGGCAGGGTGCAAGGGAGGACGTATGAGCGAGATGACCTCGAAGGACGGCTCCGGCCCCAGGCTTCTGTCCGGCGGCAATCCGCAAATCCCCAAGGGCTACGGCAACGCGCCGGTACAGGCCTATATCGCTGCCATGCCCGGCTGGAAAAGCGAGATCGGCCGAAAGCTCGATGCTCTGATCGAACGAACCGTTCCGGCCGTTGACAAGGCGGTGAAGTGGAATTCACCGCTTTACGGCATCGAAGGGCAGGGATGGTTCCTCGGCATCCACTGTTTCAACCGCTACATCAAGCTCACCTTCTTCCGCGGCGCCTCGCTCGATCCGCTTCCGCCGCAAAGCTCGAAAATGGCGCAGACGCGCTATTTCCACATTCATGAAAACGACGGTTGGAATGAGCGGATCCTGGCAAGCTGGATCAGGCAGGCAAGCCTTCTGCCCGGCGAAAGACTGTAGCGCGGCGCTTGGATGCACTTGCCGGCCTCGACCTCCAGTCACGTCAGCGGGCGGCGGCCACGTTCTGGCGTCGCGCGCGCTTCCAGTTCAATATCGGGCGGCGGAACAGTCGGTAGACGAGCAGAAGTGCGATCAGCGCCACATGGATGAACGGCCCCGCCGTAACCGATTTGACCGCGAGCACATAATGCAGCGCGCCTGCAATCGCGATCAGATAGACCAGCTTGTGCAGCCTGATCCACCCTTGGCCCATCTTGCGGATCGACCAGTTGTTTGAGGTCACCGCTAGCGGAATGAGGGAGAGAAGTGCGGCAAAACCGATGGTGATATAGGGCCGCCTTGCGATATCACCGCCGACCGCTGAAAAATTCAGTTGCAGGTCGAGCAGCAGGTAGACGGAAAAATGCATCGCCACGTAATAGAAGGCGAGCAGGCCCAGCGCCCGCCGGTAGCGCACCCAGTTGATGCCGACAAGATCGCGCAGGGGCGTGATCAGAAGTGTCGCGATGATCAGCCGCAGCGCCCAGATGCCGAGAAGATGTTCGAATGTCTTGACCGGATTGAAGCCCAGTCCGCCGGTCGCCGCCTGATAGAAATACCAGGCCGCCGGACAGAGACCGACTGCATAGAGCGCCCAGATGCTCGCCGCGTGGTATTTGCGGGGCAGGGCAGGGATGATGCTGGAGAGCGCGGCCATATTCAGTAATTCTTCTTCAGATCCATCCCGGCATACAGGCTCGCCACTTCATCCGCATATCCGTTGAACGGCAGCGTATCGACACGCTTGTTGCCGAAGAACCCGCCTTCACCGATCCGCTGCTCCGTCGCCTGGCTCCAGCGCGGATGATCGACCGCCGGGTTGACGTTGGAATAGAAGCCGTATTCGCGCGCATTGGAATTCTTCCAGGTCGTCTCGGGCTGTTCTTCCACGAGCCTGATCCTGACGATCGACTTGATGCCCTTGAACCCGTATTTCCAGGGCACGACGAGCCGGATCGGCGCGCCGTTCTGGTTCGGCAAGGTCTCGCCGTAAAGCCCGACGGCGAGGATCGTCAGCGGGTGCCGCGCCTCGTCCATCCGCAGTCCCTCGACATAGGGCCAGGGAAGGGCCTGGAACAGCCCGCCTTGCCCCGGCATTTCCTCAGGCCTGACGACCGTTTCGAACGCCACATATTTGGCACTGCCGAGCGGATCGACCTGATCGAGAATGGCCGACAGCGGAAAGCCGACCCAGGGGATGACCATCGACCAGCCCTCGACGCAGCGCATCCGGTAGGTGCGCTCCTCAAGCTTCATCTTCATGATCTCGTCCAGCCCGAATTCCTTCGGCTTGCCGACCAGCCCTTCCACTTTCACCGACCACGGCGTCGGCTTGAAGGCCCCGGAATTTTGCGACGGGTCTTCCTTGCCCACGCCGAATTCATAAAAATTGTTGTAGCTGGTGATCGCTTCTTTCGGTGTCAGCTTTTCGTCGAGCGTAAAGGGCCCCGGCACCGTCTGCAGCGCCGCCGCAAGGGCGTCGCCACCGGCACTCAATCCCAGGCCGGCCGCAGCCGCGCCGCCGATGAAATGCCGGCGTGACAGATAGATGCCTTTCGGCGTGATTTCGGAAGCTGCGATATGCGGCGGACGATAGGCTGCCATGGCGTTATCTCCCAGGGTGCGATAACTCTTCTGTTATTCCCTATACGTAATCCCGATTGCGGCGGTTTCACAGCCCGGCAAATTTTCCCAAAACCACGTTTGCGTGACAGATAAAACACGGGCTCACCGCCATCCTCTTGGAACGCGAGGCCGCAATCCTCATTTATAGTTCAGATTGCCGCCGCAGCCGATGGAGGAAGATGAATGGCGACGAAGACCTGGGATGCCGCAAGCGGGCGTTTCATCAAGGGTGATCTCGATCACGTCGAGAAGCTTCGGCGCCTGCGCCGGCTGTCCGGCCTCGCGCGCCTGATGGATACCGCCATTCGCATTCCCGGCACGGGCATCCGCTTCGGCGCTGATTCGGTCTTCGGCATGATCCCAGTCGTCGGCGATGCCGGTGGCGTGCTCGTCGGCCTTTATATCGTCAACGAGGCACGCCGCATGGGCGTGCCGTCACAGAAGCTCGCCCAGATGATCGGCAACCTCGCCATCGATGGCGTTGTCGGCAGCGTGCCCGTCGCCGGCGATCTCTTCGACCTCTTCTTCAAATCCCACCGCAGAAATCTCGATATCATCCTGGCGCATTTCGACGTGCGGGCGGATGAGCTGCGGGCAGGGCGCGGAGGCACCGAGCGCTAGAAGCATACTCGTATGTCAGCGGCCACCGGCATGCTGCCAAATGCGAACCGTACCGTACCGTACTGTTTTTGCGCCAACCGGCAGTGACAGCCGTTTTCTCTTGCGCTAATCACGTCATCCAAAATGGCCCTTTTGCGCGTCTCTCCCGAAACGGATAGAATGCCGGGCAAAAATGTGTGAGCGAGGAATACCCCATGCCTGTCTATCGTTCGAGAACCTCCACCCACGGCCGCAACATGGCGGGCGCGCGCGGCCTCTGGCGCGCTACCGGCATGAAAGACGGCGATTTCGGCAAGCCGATCATCGCGGTGGTCAACTCTTTCACCCAGTTCGTGCCCGGCCACGTGCACCTGAAGGATCTCGGCCAGCTGGTTGCCCGCGAAATCGAAGCGGCCGGCGGCGTCGCCAAGGAATTCAACACGATCGCCGTCGATGACGGCATCGCCATGGGTCATGACGGCATGCTCTATTCGCTGCCCTCGCGTGAGATCATCGCCGACTCGGTCGAGTACATGGTCAACGCCCACTGCGCCGACGCCATGGTCTGCATTTCGAACTGCGACAAGATCACGCCCGGCATGCTCAACGCCGCCATGCGCCTCAACATCCCGGCCGTCTTCGTTTCCGGCGGCCCGATGGAAGCCGGCAAGGCCACCGTCCACGGCAAGACCGTCGCCCTCGATCTGGTCGATGCCATGGTCGCTGCCGCCGACGAAAGCTATACGGACGAGGAAGTCGCGACGATCGAGCGCTCGGCCTGTCCCACCTGCGGCTCTTGCTCCGGCATGTTCACCGCCAACTCGATGAACTGCCTGACCGAAGCGCTCGGCCTGTCGCTGCCCGGCAACGGTTCGACGCTCGCCACCCATTCGGACCGCAGGCGCCTCTTCGTCGAGGCCGGTCACCTGATCGTCGATCTGGCCCGCCGCTATTACGAGCAGGAAGACGAAACCGTCCTGCCGCGCAACATCGCCACCAAGCAGGCGTTCGAAAACGCCATGTCGCTCGACATCGCCATGGGCGGCTCCACCAACACGGTTCTCCACATCCTCGCCGCAGCCTATGAAGGCGGTATCGATTTCGGCATGGAGGATATCGATCGCCTGTCGCGCAAGGTGCCTTGCCTGTCGAAGGTCGCGCCCGCCAAGCAGGATGTCCACATGGAAGACGTCCACCGTGCCGGCGGCATCATGCGCATTCTGGGCGAACTCGAACGCGGCGGCCTGATCCATCGCGATTGCGTCACGGTCCACGAGCCGACCCTGGGGGACGCCATCGACCGCTGGGATATCACCCGCACCAATTCCGAGACCGTCCGCACCTTCTTCAAGGCAGCCCCCGGCGGCGTGCCGACCCAGGTTGCCTTCTCCCAGTCCTCGCGCTGGGATGATCTGGATACCGACAGTGAAAAGGGCGTCATCCGCTCCGTCGAGAAGCCGTTCTCCAAGGATGGCGGTCTGGCCGTTCTCTACGGCAACATCGCGCTCGACGGCTGCATCGTGAAGACCGCAGGCGTCGATGAATCGATCCTGAAATTTTCAGGCCCCGCCCGCGTCTTCGAAAGCCAGGATGCCTCGGTCAAGGCGATCCTCTCCAACGAGGTCAAGGCCGGCGATGTCGTCGTCATCCGCTATGAAGGTCCGAAGGGCGGTCCGGGCATGCAGGAAATGCTCTATCCGACCAGCTATTTGAAGTCGAAGGGCCTCGGCAAGGCTTGCGCGCTTATCACCGACGGCCGCTTTTCCGGCGGCACGTCTGGCCTGTCGATCGGCCATGCCTCGCCGGAAGCAGCCCAGGGCGGCGCCATCGGCCTCGTCCAGGAAGGCGACCTGATCGAGATCGACATTCCCAACCGCACGATCAATCTCAAGGTGACCGACGCCGAACTCGCCGCCCGCCGCCACGAGCAGGAAGCCCTCGGCTGGAAGCCGGCGGCACCCCGCAAGCGCAATGTCACGACGGCGCTGAAAGCCTACGCGGCCTTCGCCGCATCGGCCGACAAGGGCGCGGTCCGCATTCTGCCGGAATAGGCGGGGCAGGGATTGGCCGGAGCTTCGCTACTCCGGCCAGCGCCCACTCTTCCAGTCACGGGACATGTGGATCAGCCGGAGCACGGTTGTTGTCGTACCCTCTCCATCCGATGAGATCGCATAGGCAATGATATAGGGAAGTCCCTGAACGGGCTTCTCGAATGTCCCATCTACTCGACCCGGTCGGCCTGATGAGTGGATTGTGAGCTTCTGCGCGCAATCATCCACGCGGCGTGACACCGTCTGGGCCGCGTCCGGATTTCGTTCCGCGATATAGGCGACCAGCGTTTTGAAGTCCTCCAATGCGTCTCTCGACCATTGAAGCTTGGCTCTCACGCCTTTCTGGCCCGTGCAGCCTCGATCAGCGCGGCAATCTCGTCCATTGCCTCGTCATGGGCTACGACCCGCCCGTGGTTCAGATCGGCAAGGCCGGCCTCTATGCCGCGGACGGTGTCGATCTCGCGTTCCACATAGCGGGTGACGGCGTCGGCCGCGATCCGTGACTTATCCTCTTCCGATCTCTTCGCCAGACGATCAAGGCCAATTCGGGTACTCTCGCTGATCTCGATGGTCAGCATCGTTCTCGAAGACATGGGTTAAACCCCTTGAATGATCCACACGAAGCCTAGCACCGTTTCTATTGCCGCGCCATCGGTGCCGCGATAGGCGCGGGGACGGTAGGTTCAGACCTCACATCAGCACATAATCCACCGGCTTGGGCATCTCCGGCAGGTCGGTATCGCCCAGCATCTCGCGCGTCTCGATTTCGATGACGGTGGCGATGGCGGCGATCGGCAGGTCGTTCGGCATGGTTCCGAACGGCTCCTCCAGTTCGTCGCCGAGCGCATCCAGCCCGAAGAACGTATAGGCGACGAGGCCGGCGGCAAGCGGTGTCGCCAGTCCCAGAACGTCGGCAAAGCCGAACGGCACCATGAAGCAGAAGAGATGCGCCGTGCGGTGGATGAGCAGCGTATAGCCGAACGGCACCGGCGTGTTGCGCAGCCGCTCGCAAGCCGCCAGCGCATCGGAAAGCCGCGTCAGCGTCCGGTCGAGAAGGGTGAATTCGATATCGCTGAGCAGTTTGTCGTTTATCAGGCCGACAAGCTCGCGGCCGATCCGGTTGATGATCTCGTTCGGCGGATGGCGTGAAGCCTTCACGGCCGTCGCGATCTCCGGCGCGAGAAGCCGCCTTGTACTGTCGTTCGGACAGTCTCCGCCGCGCAACAGTTTCACCGTCTCGTCGGCCATCGCCGCCGTCAGCATCAGGATGCGCCGACGTGCCGCCTTCGCGCTGTCGCTGCGCGCTTCGAACAGTTCGGTCTGGCGCGCCATGTGGCGGCTCACGGCCAGCAATTCGCCCCACAATTTGCGCGCCTCCCACCAGCGCTCGTAGCAGGCGCTGTTGCGGAAGGAGAGGAAGATAGACAGTGCGATGCCGATCAACGCAAACGGCGCACCGGCCACAGCCGGCACCAGTTGCGGGATTTCACGATGGCCGAGCACGATGAAGGAGGAAATCCCCATGACGACGAGGATCTGCGGAAAGATGCGGATGAGAACGGAGCCGCGGAGAATGAAGAAGAGTTGCCACAGGGTAGGGCGTTCACGAATGATCATGGCTGGACTGCCGGGAGAAAATGACTGAGGGGAGATATATTTCCGGTCACGGGCCGGACCCGGTCACCGGCCGCTCAAAGACACCCTTGCTCCCGCATCTCCTTCGGGGACTCGTCTACGGTCGGTAACGGCGCGAGCCTAATCGATCGTCCGGCCGCTCGCATGGGGCAAGTTGGCCATGCGGCGGAAAGCCGCAGAACAGGTGGGGCCTTGCTTGCGCCAGATCATGGACAGCGCTGCGGCTTGTTTAAGCCAGTCTCCTATGGCGAGGGTGGGAGAGACATCTCGTCATATGTCGTGCCACCGGTTTGCGGTGTGGAGCGCAGCCACTGCTGAGGTCGCATTCTCCCCTCACAATGGCCGGCTCAAGCCCTCGAACGCTTGCCCCAATGCCTTCATACGCTCGTCGTAAGCCCCGGTCAGGCATGCCACATCGGCCGCACAGGCCTGGCGCTTCTTCAGCCATTCGCTCTGTTCGTCGCGCAACGTGTCGCGGTTGCCCATGGCCAGCAGGCTGGTCAGGATGTCGAAGGTCGTCACCATCTTCACATCGGCATCGTTGAGTGCGCGTGTCTCGCAGATTACCTTTTCGTCTGCGGCAAGGTCGCTCCGCTCGCAGTCGAAGCTGGCGGACTTTGCCGGTGTCGCCATGAAAGCCGTGACGAGCATGAGGGCCATGACGGGCATGACGGCCACAGCAGTCGGTGCCGAGGCGGTTGGCGTGGTGAAAAATCTCGATGTCATGGCGTTAACTCCTGATGCCGTCGCGAAGCTCAGAAGTAATCCTTCAGGCTCCAGCCGAGGAAGATGATGCAGACGAGCCAGATGGCAAGGATGGCGGCCAGCCCCGCGCGGCTGACCGGGCGTCCCGAGCGCTGCTCCGCCCGAGTTCTAAATTCCGCCATCAGCGCTTCCGGCACCAGCCGGATGGCCAGCAGAATGCCGAGCGGCACCAGCAGCAGATCGTCGAGATAGCCGAGCACGGGAATGAAATCCGGGATCAGGTCGATCGGCGAAAGCGCATAGGCGGCCACCGTCCCCGCGACCAGCTTGGCCGCCACCGGCACGCGCGGATCACGCGCGGCAAGCCACAGCGCAACCACATCGCGCTTCAATGCCTTCGCCCACCGTGTCGCCCTTGCTTTCGCCTTGTTCAGCATCTTGATATTCCCATATGCACTTCATCCTACCATGAACGAACGGGTAGAGCCTTTTTCTGGTCCCGTCGTCTGGTCCGGACCATCTTTCTTTTCGCGCCTGCGGCGCTAAAACTCGCTTCGGAATTCGCACATGAGGAATCACATGCCCCTGCTTAAACGGCAAACCCTGCTCAGGAACCTGTCGGTTTCATTCCTTGCCCTGTCGCTGGCATGTCCCGCGCCGGTGGCAGCCCTTGCGCAGGATGCCCGAACGGTGCCGCAGAGCCGTCAGGAAATGCAGCTGTCCTTCGCGCCGCTGGTCAAGCAGACGGCCGGTGCCGTCGTCAATGTCTATGCCGAGCGCCTTGTCGAGCGGCGCGGGCTTTATACCGGCGATCCCTTTTTCGACCAGTTCTTCGGCCAGCGCATGCCCAACCGCTCGGAACGGCAGTCGTCGCTCGGTTCCGGCGTCATTCTTTCGGCGAATGGTCTGGTCGTCACCAACAACCACGTCATCAACGGCGCTGACGATATCAAGATCGCGCTGGCAGATGGCCGGGAATTCCCCTGCGAGCTGGTGTTGAAGGATGAGAGCATGGATCTCGCGGTGCTGCGCATCAAGAGCGGCGAAACCTTTCCAGCACTTCCCGTCGGCGATTCCGACCGCACCGAAGTCGGCGATCTGGTTCTCGCCATCGGCAACCCGTTCGGCGTCGGCCAGACGGTGACGAGCGGCATCGTCTCGGCGCTAGCCCGTAACCAGGTGTCGAACGGCGATTTCGGCTTCTTCATCCAGACCGACGCCTCGATCAACCCCGGCAATTCCGGCGGCGCGCTGATGAACATGAACGGCGAGCTGATCGGCATCAACACCGCGATCTTCTCGCGCGGCGGCGGCTCCAACGGTGTCGGCTTCGCCATCCCCGCCAATCTGGTAAAGGCGTTTCTCGCCGCGGCCGAAGAAGGCAAGTCGACCTTTGAGCGCCCCTTCGTCGGTGCAACCTTCGATGCCGTCACCTCCGATGTCGCCGAAGCGATCGGCCTGAAAGCCGCCCGCGGCGCGCTGGTGGTCCGCACCGTCGAAGGCGGCCCGGCCGACGAAGCGGGGCTAAAGCCCGGCGAGGTCATCACCGCCGTCAACGGCATCCCGGTCGAACATCCCGACGCGCTTGGCTATCGCCTGACCGTCGCCGGCCTCGGCAAGCAGGCCGACCTGACGGTGCAGGATACCGATGGTCAACGGCAGGTGACATTGGCGCTCAACAGCGCGCCGGAAACCACGCCGCGCGACGAACGGCTGATCGAGGGCCGTAATCCCTTTGCCGGCCTGCGCATCGCCAATCTCTCCCCCCGGCTTGCGACGGAACTGCGCGTACCGGCCGAAAAGACCGGCGTCATCGTCACCGATGTGTCGCGCGGTTCGCCCTCGGCGCGTCTCGGCTTCCAGGCCAACGACATCATCGTGTCCATCAATGGAGCGCCGGTCGGCACGACGCAGTCGCTGGAGGCCATGGTCGATGAAGATCCGAGCCTCTGGCGCGTCGAGATCGAGCGCAAGGGCCAGCGTATCCGGCAATTCTTCCGATGAGCAACGACCTGTTCGGTTCCCGTATCCCTGAGGATGTCGCCGGCCGGAGACCGCTGGCCGACCGGCTGCGGCCGAAATCTCTGTCGGAGGTTACCGGCCAGCCGCATCTGACGGGCGAGGACGGGGCCTTGCGCCGGATGATCGCATCCGGCACGCTCGGCTCGATGATCTTCTGGGGGCCGCCGGGGACCGGCAAGACGACGATCGCGCGGCTTCTGTCCGGTGAGACGGGGCTAGCCTTCGAGCAGATCTCGGCGATCTTTTCCGGCGTCGCCGACCTCAAGAAGGTTTTCGAAACGGCCCGTATGCGCCGCATGGACGGCCGCCAGACGCTGCTTTTCGTCGACGAGATCCACCGCTTCAACCGCGCCCAGCAGGACAGTTTCCTGCCCGTCATGGAGGATGGCACCGTCATTCTCGTCGGCGCTACGACCGAAAACCCGAGTTTCGAACTCAACGCCGCTCTTTTGTCCCGCGCCCGCGTGCTGACCTTCCGCTCGCATGACGAGGCAAGTCTGGGCGAACTCCTGAAACGCGCCGAAGAGGTCGAGGAGAAGCCGCTGCCGCTCGATGAGGATGCGCGGGCGACCCTTGTCCGCATGGCCGATGGCGACGGTCGTGCGGTGCTGACGCTTGCGGAGGAGGTCTGGCGTGCGGCAAGGCAGGGCGAGGTCTTCGATCCGTCTGCCTTGAGAGCGATCGTCCAGCGCCGGGCGCCGGTCTATGACAAGGGGCAGGATGGTCACTACAATCTCATCTCGGCCCTTCATAAATCCGTGCGCGGATCGGACCCGGATGCGGCGCTCTATTATCTCGCGCGCATGTTCGATGCCGGTGAGGACCCGCTCTATATCGGCCGCCGGCTGGTGCGCATGGCGATAGAGGATGTCGGGTTGGCCGATCCGCAGGCGCTGGTCATCGCCAATGCCGCCAAGGATGCCTATGATTATCTGGGGTCACCGGAAGGTGAACTCGCGTTCGCCCAGGCCTGCGTCTACATCGCCACCGCGCCGAAATCCAACGCGATCGAGATCGCTCTCGCTTCCGCTTCGCAGGCAGCCCGGCAATATGGCTCGCTCATGCCGCCAAAACATATCCTCAACGCGCCGACCAAGCTGATGAAGCAGGAAGGCTATAACGACGGGTATCGCTACGATCACGACGAGCCGGACGCCTTTTCGGGCCAGGATTATTTCCCCGAGAAGATGGGCCGCCATACGTTCTACGAACCTGCGGAACGCGGTTTCGAGCGGGAAATCAGAAAGCGTCTCGACTGGTGGTCGAAGCTGCGCAAGGACCGCAACGCCTGACGCCTGTCGGGATTGGAAACGGGATCAGGACGCCTGTTTCTGCTGTGCCGGAGCCGGGATCATCTTGACCGAGGATTCCGCCAGGCCGTGATGGCCTTCCATGTCGACGATGATGTGCCAGTGGCCGTTTTCAGGCACCACCAGCCGCACCGGCGACTTGCGCGCGACGCCGCCGACATATTTGAAATCGAGCCGCTCGGTAAAGCGCTGGTAGTTGACCGCATTCATCAGTCGGACATTGTTGACCGCATTCAAGGTGACCTCGATCGCCGCACCGGCGCGTTGGCCCTTGAGGTCGTAATGGGTGAAGCGGAAGCTTGGAGCGCTCATGTCGGGTCCGTGGGAATTAATCTGTTGCGGTGATCATAAGCGCCGCCAGTTAAGGATTGGTGGAACCAAGCGGCGGCTTGCGGGTTGTATATCCGAGCGACGAAGCGGTACCCCGGTCAGCCCCAAGGTCTGCAACGTCGACGGCAACAACGAGTGCGGTGTTCGTCCCCTGCGCTGCGCGACAACGATAAAACAGACCTCCAATTCAAACCTCGCCCTGTCCCCTGGCGAGGTTTTTCTTTGCCCGCTTCCGTCCGTCTCAGCGCCGGTTCTCGATGTCCAGCTGGCCGGCGAGCGTCAGCACGGTTTCACAGACCGGCGTCGGCACATCGGCGAGCCGTCCGAGTGAGACGACCATGCCGGTGAGCGGCACGATTTCGAACGGGCGCCCGGCAAGCATATCCTGCAGCATCGACGTCTTGACCGGGCCGAAGCCGCTGGCGCTTGCGAACTGCTCGTCGGCGGAGCGCTGGAAGCGGCAGCCGAGCGCCGTTCCGACGGCCTGCACCTCGTTCATGATCCTGCGCACCATGTCGGCAAGGGCAGGGTTTGCCATGAGGTCGACCATCAGGGCGCGGGTCAGCGCGCTGATCGGGTTGAAGGCCGCATTGCCCCTGAGCTTTGCCCAGATCTCATCGCGGATACGCGCCGTCGGACGGGTGTCGAGATCGGCGCGCTTCAGCAGGTCTGCGATGTCGCGCAGATCGGTCGACATGTCGCCATTCGGTTCGCCGAGGTGGAAGTGCCCCTTACTATTGAGCTTAATACGGCCGGGCTCGATGACTTCAGCTCCCTGATAGGCGACGCAGCCGATCACGCGGCCGGCGCCGACCTTGTTCCACAGGCTGCCGTCCGGATCGAGTTCCGGCAGCTGGCGCTCGGCAAAGGCGCTGTCCTTGTCCTGATGGAAATACCACCACGGAATGCCGTTGAGGATCATCACCACCCGCGTGTCGTCCTTCATCAGCGCCGCTATCCCGTCCGCGGCAGCGGCGAGCTGGTGGCCTTTCATGCCGGTGATCACCAGATCCTGAGGCGGCAGTGTGGCGGGATCGTCGGTGGCGGTGACGCGGGCTTCGATTGCGGGGAAGGCGTCGCCGTCATAGACGACCCGAAGGCCGCTCTCGCGGATGGCGGCGAGCTGGGCGCCGCGGGCGACGACCGAAACCTCGACATCGTCGCCAAGCATATGGGCGATCTTGGCGGCGAATGCCCCGCCGAGTGCGCCCGCGCCATAGATACAAACCGTCCTGATCGCCATCTCCGCTCCTCAATGCAAATCGGATGTCATGATCCGACAGTCTAGGGGAGCGGCGACGGTGATGCGAAGCGGTTTTTGTCTTTGATCCGTTTAAAGGCTCAATGCGGCCGGTAGAGCGGCAGGAGTTCGTTGCGTCGCAACTCGTCGATGGCGGCGATCGCCTCCTTCAACGGCCAGCCGGCTTTCGTGGCGGCGGCAATCATCTTGACCTCAGCCTCTTCCTCCAGCGCCAGAAAGAGCGGCTCTAGCGCCTCCTGCACGGTGAGAACGTGGTCTTCTGGCGGCGTGACGGCTTGGCGTGCTTCGTTCGGCATGGATGCTGTTCTCCTCTCTTTCTTCCGGTCGAATCCTTTCAATTTCGCAGAGGCAGAAAAGGTTCCCGTTTTTTTCAGAAAAAATTCAGGCAGCGCGCGCCGCCCGCTTCGCCTGCCTGCGTCTTTTCAATCTTGCCTGAAGCGGCTGGTCGAACCGCACGGTCAGATACCAGGACAGAAGCACGACGAGCGCCACCAGGATTGCGCCGGCATAGGGCGCGATATCCGGCTGGGTGATGCCCGGAAGAATGACATGCGCCCAGTCGAGCAACGGCGTGTGCAGAACGTAGACCGCATAGGATGCCGTGCCGAGGAAGGTGGCGACGGCGGAGGTCTTCGGCCCCGGCACGATGGCGCTGGAGACATAGAGCAGCGTCGGCCAGACAAGGAAGACGACGACGAGGTCGAAGATCCACCGCATGTCTCTCGGCGTCGGGAAGGCGAGCACGAGGATGAGCACGGCAAGGCAGGCGAGCGCCATCAGCGGCCGGACCTTCGCGACCCTTGGCCGGTATCGATAGATCAGCACCCCGGCGAAGAAGGAAAAGAAGACGCGCGCCATGCCGGCATACATTTCGTGCCAGCGGAAGCCAGCATGCAGCCGCTCGAAATGCAGCGCCGCAATGACCAGGACAACGGCGCTGACCGCCAGCACGATCGCAATCTGCCGCACGCCGGCGCGCGCGCCGCGCCAGGCATAGGCGAGGTTCACGACCAGTTCGTTGAACAGCGACCATGCCGGATGGACGAGAAACAGCGCCGCGTTGAAGGAGATCGTCACCGGCGAGGGCAGGAACAGCAGGCCGGTGCCGAGTGCGATGAGCAATTCGCTCGGCACGACATATTCGTCGGCCATCACCGGCAGGCCTGCAAAATACATATGGATGTAATAGCCGGTGCCGAGGGCAAGGGCGATGGCATAGAGCGGGTAAAGTCGCAGGAAGCGCGCGGTCATGAACTGCCGCGTCGAGATGCGCCGTTGCGCCAGCGCCGTGCCATAGGCATGCGCGAGCACGAAGCCGGAGAGGCCGAAGAACAGATCGACGCCGAGATAGCTGGAAGCGAGCGCTTTTCCCAGAAGGTCCTCGGCATGCCGCTGGATGATGAAGATCGCGGCGATGCCCCTCAGGCCGTCGAGCAGGACGAAGCGGTCGTGTTGCGGCGTTTCGTTGGTCATCGTGCTGTCCGATCCCCTGAAATATCGCGGCAAGGTGGGGCCTTGAACCGCTCTCGTCCAGTACGGAGCCGCATCGCATCCGTCAATTCCGCCGTTGTTTTCCCGTGAAGGGCGGGCTGGTCGCGGTCTTGTGATGCGGTGCGAAATGAATCAGCCGCGGAAATTCGCTCGGTTAATGGAGTGTTTATAAATTCGTGAAAATAGAAAGGGTATCGGTGCGGGATCACCGGTGCGGCCGTGGGGTTAGGGCAGGTCGCATCATGATGCCGCGGTTTAGAAGCCGGATGTGTCGCCTGCTCATCCGCCCCGATGCAGGCTGTGTATGGAGTAGTCTTGTCATGACCATGAAGCCCTTTGCTGTGGCGCTTGCCGCCTTTGTTGCCGGTACCGCCCTTTCCACCTCTGTTTTTGCCGCAGATCTGACCAACGCCTACGAAGCGCCGTCCTACAACGAGCCGGCAATCGGCCCGTCTTCGGACTGGAGCGGCGCCTATGTCGGTCTGCATGCCGGCACCGCGTCCGACAGCATCAACCCGTTCTCGGGTGACAGCGAATTCACCGGCGGCATCCACGCCGGCTACAACACTGAAATGAACGGCGTCGTCGTTGGCGGCGAAGCCGAACTGTCGCATCTCGGCGACGCCAAGGTCGACGTTTCGCGCGGCCAGCTGAAGGAGCGTTACCGCGTTGCCGCCAAGGCAAAGGTCGGCGCACCGCTCGGCAACACGCTCGTTTACGGCACCGCCGGTGTAGCGATGACCAGCCTGCGCGACAACGGCGCAACCGAAGGTCCGGACGGCTGGAAGCCGGGCTGGCTGGTCGGCGCTGGCGTCGAGCAGAAGATCACCGACAACCTGTCGGGTCGCGTCGAATACAACTACACCCGCACCAGCGACGTTCGTAACTTCCGCGCCGGTGACGGCACCACGGAATCCTCGATCGGCGACCACACGATCAAGGCTGGCGTGAACTACAGGTTCTGATCCGCTCACGGATCGATGCTTCAAGCGGCGGGGTGCCTTCGGTGCCCCGCCGTTTTGCGTTGCGCTCAGCGCATCCGGGCAGCCTGTCGACTGGACATGTTGCCCCCTTGGCGATCTCGAGAGTTTTCAACGAACGGACGGGGCGCTGAAAGCTGCCTCGTAAGTTGGTTTTATGTGGCACCTCTCAGCACCCCGTTCGGCAGTTTTTATCCGCGATCCGGTCTCTCTGCCTTGGCCTTGGGCGTGGTGTTCGTCTGGCGTGAGCCGGCGCCGACGGCACGACCTGGCCGCCGGCACCAAAACTTCGCCGCCGCCGGGTGTTCCGCTTTCACGGATGGGCATGACGCCCGGCGAAACCACATCCCAAAGCCACCCTGTGTGCCGCACAGGCACATCCGACGCGCTGTTCGGGCATCAGAAGCGGGCGACATGACCATCGCCGTTCCCGCTTCCCCCGTGTCGCCGGAGGGAGACCATTTTCCGCGGACCCCGATGGCAGGGATTTACGTCCTCTCCCCACCACCAGCGCCGGCCCCGCCTCGCCGGAACGCCTTCCGGTGTATCCGCGACGGAACGGGGCGATTATAGGCACAGGTTGGAATGACGGGGATGAGACTGCGCGCAACGCATTGATTTCGTTGAAGAGGCGTGCAGATTTTCGAAAGATTGGGTGTGATTTGGAGGCAATTGCCCCTTATCCGGCCGCTGCCGGATTTTCCCCACGGGCGGGGGAAGGTGGCTGGCGCGCACCGACGGCGTTACCGCACCTTGTGGGCGAGGTGGGGGCAGGGGCCGCCTCCGCTCAGCCTGGAAAAGACGCTCGAGGCGTCAGCCGCCCGACTGGAAGCGGTCGGAATCGAATTCCTGCGAGACGGCGACCGGCAGTGGAGCGGCGTCTATGCCGCTTTCGGCCGGCGAGAGCGCGCGCAGCACGGGCAGCGGTGCGGTCATGCCGCCATTCGTGCCGGGGGCGGAGAGCGCCCAGGAGAGGAGAGTGTCCTCGCTGTCGAACTCGTCTTCCTCGTCGGAATAGTCCGGGGTGATGCGCAGCAGGCCGATCGAGCCGGAGGGGGCTTTCAGGATGCGGCCGGGAGCGGGCCGCGGCAATGCGGAGGCTGCGGCAAGCGACGGTGCTGCAGGGGATGGGATCGGGGCCGGCGATGGTACCGGCGCAAGCAGCGGCGCAGGCGTAAGGGCTGCGGTCTGGATGGGGTCGACCGCGGGAGCGGTGACCGGGCGAAGTGCCGGAATGGGAGCGCTCAGGCTTGCAAGATCGGTAAATGGGCCGGTCGGCCGGGTGCTTGGCGTGGCCTCTGCGGCCGCTGCGGCGGCGGCCGCACGCGGGCTGGTCTGCTCGTCGAGTGCTGCGATGGCGCGGCTTTTCGGTGTCGGCAGCATCGCGGTCAGGATGCCGCTGCCGGCGCGCTTGGCCGAACGTGGCGTATCGTCATCGTCGTCATCGGCAAGGGTGCTGGCGAGCTGGATCGACTGGGAGCCGACGCGGCGCTTGTAATCGGCAACCGCCTGCGCATAGCCGGGAAGCGGCTTGCCATCGGCCGGAAGGTGCATGGTGCGACCGTCGGGAAAGACCCGGGCGAGTTCGCGCCGCGACATGCGCGGCCAGGCGCGCACGCTGCCGACATCCAGATGCACGAAGGGAGAGCCGGACGTCGGATAGAATCCGACGCCGCCGACCTGCGCCTGCATGGCGATCTGGCGCAGCGTCGAGATCTTCACGCCGGGAATGAAGAAGTCCATTGCCTTGCCGAGCATGTGCTGGCTCTTCTTGGCGACGCCAGTGCTGCGCGAGCGACCGCGCAGCATGCTGTTGGTGGCCGGCGAGCGATAGGCCGAGACGACATGGATATAGCCGGTCGCGCCGCTGCGCTGGTAGACTTCCCAGACGAGATCGAGCAGTCGCGGGTCCATGCGCGTCGATTCATTGCGGCGGAAATCGCGCAGTATGCGGTTGGCCTGGGCCAGGCCCTTCTGGTCGAAGCGGCCGTTGCGCTTGAAGGTGATTTCGGCCCGCTCGCCCGTATGGGTGAAGAGCAGTTTCAGCGAGCGCGTTTCCGCCTGCGCGACAGCTGCCGATCCTACCAGCGCTGCGGCGACAAGTGCCAGCGTGCGCGAGGCTTTCGCCGATCTGGCGGCGATGTTTCTAAGCGCGCAAGCCGCATCCGCGACAAAGCCCGCAACGGTGCCAGATGCACCCGGCAAAGACCCACTCGACTGATACTCGGACACGGACAACTCACTCAGACCCAGGAAACACATGCGGGCGATCAATGCCGATCTGCCCGGTTCAAGCACCCATTATGGTCAATGAATTGCTAATAGGAGGTTGACGAAAGGTTGCATGTGTCGGGATGACACGGTTTCGTGAGTTGAGGCCATTGCGATGGCGCAGCGCCGGGCGCCTCGAATTTGATCCACGTCATAGAACGGTTGCAGAAATCCTATCGTTTAGGGCGGTGGCCCGCTTGTGGTTGCGATCACGCGTGTCTTGGGCATCGGTTTTGTCCTTGCCGTGAGACTTGCCTTCGCGATGAAGTGGCCGATATCCGTTAGGTAGTTATATCCATTGATGAATTGGAAGTGACAAAGATGACGAAGCGAATTTTTGCCTCCCCCGGCCGCTATGTTCAGGGCAGCGGCGTGATTGCCGAACTGGGCGATTACCTGGCGCCGATGGGTGACCATGCGCTGCTTGTGGCCGACGACATCGTCTGGGGCTTGATAGGAGAAAAAGTCGAGACGGCGGTTGCCGGCAAGGTGAAGTCTTTCCGCGAGCGCTTTGGCGGCGAGGCTTCCGGCAACGAGATCGCCCGGCTCGTCGAGGTGGCGAGGAAGGCCGGATCAACGCTCGTTGTCGGCATCGGCGGCGGCAAGACGCTGGATACGGTCAAGGCCGTGGCCGACGAGCTCAAGCAGCCGGTGATCATCGTGCCGACGATTGCGTCTACCGATGCACCCTGTAGCGCGCTGTCGGTCATCTATACCGATGACGGCGTGTTCGAGCAGTATCGCTTCTATGCCAAGAACCCTGATCTGGTTCTGGTCGATACCTGGGTTTGCGCTCAGGCGCCGGTGCGTCTCTTCGCCTCCGGCATTGCCGATGGCCTGGCGACCTATGTCGAGGCGCTTGCGGTGCAGCGCTCCAATTCCAAGACGATGGTCGGCGGATCTGCCACAATCGCCGGCATGGCGATTGCCGAGGCCTGCGAAAAGACGCTGCTGACCTATGGCGTCAGCGCCTATCAGGCGGTGGAACAGAAACTGGTGACGCCGGCGGTGGAAGCGGTGGTCGAGGCGGCGACGCTTCTCTCCGGCCTCGGATTCGAGAACGGCGGCCTGGCGGCGGCACATGCGATCCACAACGGGTTCACCGCGCTTGCCGGCGATATCCACCACCTGACCCATGGCGAGAAGGTGGCTTATGGCACGCTCGCCCACATGATTCTCGAACAGCGCCCGGACGACGAGATCGCCGGCTATATCGACTTCTACCGGTCGATCAGGATGCCGGTAACGCTGGCCGAGCTGCATCTAGAAGGGGTGACGCGCGAGGAGCTGATCAAGGTCGGCGAACTCGCCAACAGCGACCAGGACACGCTGAAGAACCTGCGGAGCGATTTTACCGCGCAAGAAGTGGCGGACGCGATCCTTGCTGTTGATGCACTGGCGAAGGTGGTCTGAGGCATAGTCCCGGACTGTTTTACTAACGACACCTTGTCCGGCCTGCGCGGTCTGCGTGCGGGCCGGATTTTTGTTGCGCGGAAATACGGCGGCGCTGATTGATCGATGATCCGTTGGCGTATGATACGGGCCAAAATACTGTTCACACAGGGTTTTTGCGTCTTTTCGACTATGTTCATCTGTTGACGCGGCCACTGCGGATGGCTAGCTACGCGGCATTGCGGATAGAACACAAATTCGTGAGGTCTGCCGTGATGACGCCTCATTCGGATCGTTTTTCCCGCCTATGAACCACCCCGTCATTCCTCCGGAAATGCATGCGGCTTGCCCGCGACATCTCTTTCAACTGCCTGGTGCCGCTTGCTTCCCATCGTCATAACGCTGTCTTCCATCCCCTCCCGCTTCAAGCATCTTGGTCCGACACTCCAGTCTCTCTTGCGGCAGAACCTGCCGGCGAGCGAGATCAGGCTGCATATTCCGGTGGCCTATCGCCGTTTTCCCGACTGGGATGGCACGCTGCCGGACGTGCCTGCGGGTGTGACGGTTGTGCGGGTCGAGGAGGATCTGGGGCCGGCGACAAAGCTGCTTCCGGCGGTGCGGGATTTTGCCGGCAGGCAGGTCGAGCTTCTTCTGTGCGACGACGACCGCATCTATGATCGCAATTGGACCACGCGTTTCGCTGCTGCCCGCGCTCGGCAGCCCGATTGCGTCATCGCCGAGGACGGTTGCCATGTCGGAGGGCATCATTGCCCGCGTCGCCCACTTGCTGTGCGCCGGACGAAGGACTGGCGCTATCGGCTCACCCGAGCAGCCACGCTCGGCCTTCACCGTCCGCCGAAATTCGTCGCGTCCGGCCATGTCGATATATTCAAGGGCTATGCCGGCGCCATGCTGCGTCCGGATTTCATCCCCGACTTCGCCTACGATATCCCGGACATTCTCTGGACTGTCGACGATATCTGGTTGTCGGGTTGCCTGGTGACCAACGGCGTCGGCATCTGGATGAATGCCAACAGCCCGATTTCCCACGAACGCCGCATCGCCGGCCAGGACGCGCTTCTCGATTTCGAACTCGAAGGCTACGGCCGCCACTCCGCCAACCGCGCCTGCTGGCAGTGGTTCCAGGAGCACAAGGGGATCTGGCAGGAGGATCGCGCCGAATAGGTGCCAAGGGACGCATGCCGCCCGTGTTCTGCATGACGGTTGCGCCTGCTCGTGAAGGGGCAGGGGGCATCTCAGCGGCAAGCGGCAGAGGGGCGGCCGTTCATGCGGTCGGCTTTCGCGGTGGATGCGAAATCGATCGGATAAAAAGACCCCACGACCTCGCAGCAGAGGTCGTGGGGTTCTCTGTCCTGGGGTTGGGGATCAGGCGGGCTGGGCGCTCGCCATCTCGTATTCCGTGGTGATCCGCGCCTCGGCCGCCTTCGGATCGCGATTGGCCAGCGCCGCCATGTCGCCGTCGAACTCATTGCAAAGCTTGGCGGTGACGATCGTCGCGACGCAATTGCCGACGACGTTGCAGGAGGCGACCGCCATCGACATGAAGCGGTAGACGCCGAACAGCAGGGCCAGGCCTTCGACCGGGATGAAGCCCGATGCGGTCACGGTGGCGGCGAAGACGACGAACGTGCCGCCCGACACGGTCGCTGCACCCTTCGAGGTCAGCAGCATGATCGCCATCAGGGTGCCGAGCTGGGTCCAGCTCATGCTGATGCCGTAGGCGTGGCTGAGGAAGACGACGCCCATGCCCATGTAGATGGATGTGCCATCGAGGTTGAAGGCATAACCGGTCGGCATGACCAGGCCGACGGTCTGCTTCGACGCGCCGTAGCCGGGAAGCTTTTCGAGCAGCTTGGGCAGGACGCTTTCTGAGGAGGCCGTGCCCAGCACGACGATGATCTCGTCCTTGATGTAGCGCAGCAGGCCAATCAGGTTGATCTTGAATATGGCGCAGACGGTACCGAGCACGATGGCGATGAAGGCCAGGATCGTGAGATAGAAGCTGACGACCAGCCAGGCGAGTGCGATCAGCACGTCGGTGCCGTTGGCGCCGACCGCATAGGCGACGGCTCCGAATGTGCCGATCGGTGCGAGCTTCATGATCAGGTGGATGAACTCGAAGAATGCGGTCGAGATCGTCGCCAGGCCGTTTTCGATCGGTTGGCGTTTGGCCGGCTTGAGCGACAGAAGTGCTGCGCCAAAGATGATTGCGATCACCAGCACCTGCAGAAGTTCGCCCCTCGCGAAGGCACCCATGAAATTGTCGGGGAAGACGTTGAGGAAGAACTGGCTGAACGTCGTATGCGATTCTGCCGCCTTCTGCGCCGCATCGGCGGCGCCCTTCGCGGCGCCCGCGGAAGCGGTCGTCTGTCCCATGCCGACACCGACATTGAACATGTAGGCCGCCGCCAGGCCGAAGACGATGGCGATGGTCGAGATGATCTCGAAATACACGGTGGCGATCAGCCCGACCTTGCCGACGCGCTTGAAGTCGCCGGCCGCGGCAATGCCCGCCACCACAGTGAGGAAGACGAGCGGTGCGACCGCAGTCTTGATCAGGCGCAGAAAAATGTCGCCGAGAAGTTTCAGCGATGCGCCGAATTCGGGCCAGATCAGGCCGACGATGATGCCGAGCACCATGCCGACGATGACCTGGAACCCGAGGCCGCGCCATATTGCCTTCTTCGGTTTCGGCGATGCCGTTTGGGCATGCGAATGCGAAACGTCACTCATAGGTCTCCTCCCGCGCAATACCCTCCCGGCATGCGCAATATGTATATTAGTGGTTGATGCGTTCAGCGAACAGCAAAAGCCGCCGCTCCGGGCGATCAGCGCCCTGCGAGGGCGCGGTCGACCATCTCGCCGCTCAGGCCGAGATAGTTGGCGGGATCGCATGCACGGTCGATGGCCTGCGGCCCGCCCAGTGCATCGACCACTTCCTGGTTCTGCTTGAGCAGATCGGCAAGCATGCCGCCGCCCTCGATCGCCTTGCGGCAAGCGTCATAGACGACGTCATGGGCGTGCTGGCGACCGAGCTTGGGCGCCGCAGCCATCATCACCGCCTCGGCGACGATCAGGCCCTTGGTCAGGTCGAGATTTTCGCGCATGCGGGCCTCGTGCACGACCAGGCCGTCCAGCATGTAGCGGGCATTCGACAGGGCGGATGCCGTCAGGATGAAGCTCTCTGGCACGGCGATCCATTCCAGGTGCCAGGGTCCCGTGGCACGTTCGAAGTCGTGGATCATTCCGTCGAGCATCGTCGCCACCTGCTGGCGGACGGATTTGGCCGCCGCCAGGATCAGTTCGCTCGAGATGGGATTGCGCTTCTGCGGCATGGTCGAGGATGCGCCGCGGCCCGGAATGAAAGGCTCCGACACTTCGCCGAATTCCGTCGACATCATCAGCATGACGTCGGTCGCGATCTTCGCCAGCGAGCCGGTGACCAGTCCGAGGAAGGTCACGACCTCGGCGATCCCGTCGCGGGCGACATGCCAGGTGGCGGGCGGCTGGGCAAGGTCGAGTTCCTTGCAGAACTCCGCCTGCATTTCGAGGCCGCCTTGACCGATCGATGCGAGGGTTCCGGCCGCGCCGGCGAATTCGCCGAAGAGCACCCGGCCGCGAAGCTGCTGGAGGCGCTCGGCATGCCGGTCGAGAGGCGCCAGCCAGACGGCGACCTTGTAGCCGAAGGTCACGGGCAGGGCCTGCTGGAGATGCGTGCGACCGGCCATCGGCGTGTCGCGGTACTTTTTGGCAAGGGCCGCGAGAATGCCGCGCAGGGCTTCGATATCGGCGTCGACCAGATCAAGCGCAGCACGGATCTGCAGGATGTTCGCCGTGTCCATGATGTCCTGGGTGGTCGCGCCCCAGTGCACGTAGCCGCCTGCCTCGCCCGCCGCTTCCGACAGTTGATGGACGAGCGGAAGGATCGGGTAGCCGACGATTTCAGTTTCACGGCGCAGGCGATCGTAGTCGATCTCGATGTCGCGCGATGCCGCGTCGATCCTCGCTCCGGCGTCCTTGGGAATGGTTCCGAGATTGGCCTGCGCGCGGGCGAGAGCCGCTTCGACCTCGAGATAGCGGCCGACGAGCGCGGTGTCGGAAAAAACATTGCGCATGGCTTCCGTTCCGAACATATCCCGGAACAGCATTGAATCGAATACAGTGCTAGACATATAAGCATTCCTCCCTTTTGTTCGAACAAATCACTTTGTACGAACAATGTCAACATTCATTGCAGGAGCATTCATGGCGAAGCGTTACGAGGAGGTTGCCCAGACACTGACGGCGCGGATCGCCGCGGGCGATTACCCCCTCGGATCAAGCCTTCCGAGCGAGCCCGTACTGGCCGAGGAACTGGGTGTCAGCCGTTCGACGGTGCGAGCCGCATTGTCCGAATTGCAGCAACTTGGAATGATCAGCCGACGCCCTTCGTCAGGCACGCGGGTGGACTCCATTCGTCCGGTGGGAAGCCATGGTGGATATGCCCAGACGCTGGAGACGATCGACGCTCTGGTTCAGTATGCGGCGCAGACGCGCCGGACGATTCTCGATATTTCGGACGTCGTCGTCGACAAGACGCTGGCTGCGAAACTGGGTGTGCGGGCGGGAAGCAGCTGGCTTCGGGTCACCCATGTCAGGCGCGACCCGACCGACCAGTCGAAGCCGCCGATCTGTCTCACCGAAGTCTACATCGACGCGCGATATGCGGAGCCCTTGCGCGAACGGGTGGAGGGATATCCCGGTGCCTACTCGCAGATCATCGAGGAAGTCTCGGGCCGCCGGGTGGTCGAGATCGAGCAGACGCTGAGTGCAGCCGAGATCGGGGCTGCCACGGCGGAACGGCTCGATGCGGCGGCCGGCATGCCGGCTCTGGAGATCCGGCGGCGTTACTTCTTCTCGGGCAACGACATGGTGGAAGTGACCCTCAGCACGCACCCGGCCGATCGTTTCCAGTATACGTCACGCCTTCGCCGGGTCGAGGCTCCGTAACTGGAGAAAGACGGCTGCTAAAGGTCCGGCAGGGAGCGGCGCTGACCGGCGAATTACGTCTCGGGCCAGACTTCGAAGTTTGTTTATGGTTTGTTCGTTTTGGCATTTTCCAGGCAAGTAACTGCCTGGAAAATAATAATTTACACCGATGACGGAGCGGTCGCCGCAGTTGCGCTGATGCTCTTTTCGTCAGCTTGCGCAATTTCTTGCGATGGCGCCCCCCACGTTCTCATTCTTCCGTGGGGGGCGTCGCTGTGGCGATCCTGGGTGTCAGCTGCAGCCGCTTGTCGCGCCGCATGTGTCGCACTTCTCGCAGGTGCCGTTACGCACCATCGTGAAGTTCTGGCACTCGGTGCACATGTTGCCTGTGTAGCCCTGCATGATCGACTTCATGCGGCGGTCTGCCTCCACCTTCTTGGCTTCCGTCTTGGCGGCAGCGGCGTCGGCTGCGGCCTTGTCGGAGAAGAGGGCGGTGGCGGCCTGCTGGCTTTCGTCGGCGACCACTTCCTCGGCGATCTCTTCGGCCAGTTCCTTGGCGCGTTCTTCGTAGTCACGCTTGAAGGAGACGACTTCCGATGTCGAAATGGCAACTGTCGGTTCCAGCTTGCGGGCGGCGGAGCCGGCAAACGAGGTTCCGCCGATCGACGTGACATTGGCCGAGGCGCGGGCAGGGGCTGCTGTCGCTGCACCCTTCGGCTCGCCGGATGCGGTACGATCCGTGCCGGTGCTCGACACGAGCGTCGGCTTGTAGCCGCGTGTCCAGCCGGTCGACACCAGGTTGGTCTTGCCTTCCTGGATGCCCTTGCCGAGTGCCGTGTTGGAGAAGTCCGACGTATCGACATGCGCAAGGTCATGACGGCCGAGATAGGAGACGGCGAGTTCGCGGAACACGTAGTCGAGGATCGACGTGGCGTTCTTGATCGCGTCATTGCCCGTCACGATGCCGGCCGGCTCGAACTTGGTGAAGGTGAAGGCCTCCACATATTCTTCCAGCGGCACGCCGTACTGGAGACCCAGCGAGATGGCGATGGCGAAATTGTTCATCATCGCACGGAAGGCGGCGCCTTCCTTGTGCATGTCGATGAAGATTTCGCCGATGCGGCCATCGCCGAATTCGCCGGTGCGCAGATAGACCTTGTGTCCGCCGACATTCGCCTTCTGGGTATAGCCCTGACGACGGTTCGGCAGCTTTTCGCGTTCGCGGGTAACGCGCTCGATGATGCGTTCGACGATCTTCTCGGTGATCTGCACGGCCTGGGCGGCGGTCGGAGCCTGTACCAGCTCCTCGATCGCGTCGTCCGCATCGTCCTCGTCGATGAGCGAGGCATTGAGCGGCTGGCTCAGCTTGGAACCGTCGCGATAGAGGGCGTTGGCCTTGAGAGCCAGCTTCCAGGACAGCATGTAGGCTGCGCCGCAATCCTCGACGGTCGCCTCGTTCGGCATGTTGATCGTCTTGGAGATCGCGCCCGAGATGAACGGCTGGGCAGCCGCCATCATGCGGATATGGCTTTCGACCGAGAGGTAGCGCTTGCCGATCTTGCCGCAGGGATTGGCGCAATCGAAGACGGCGAGATGCTCGTCCTTGAGGAAGGGCGCGCCTTCCAGCGTCATCGCACCGCAGACATGGATATTGGCGGCTTCGATGTCCTTCTTCGAGAAGCCGATATGCTCGAGCAGGTTGAAGCTCATGTCGGCGAGCTGCTCGTCGGTGACCTTGAGGGTCTCTTTGAGGAAGTCGGTGCCGAGCGTCCACTGGTTGAAGACGAACTTGATGTCGAAGGCGGCCTTGGTGGCGCCGTTGATGGCAGCGATCTTCTCGTCGGAAAAGCCCTTGGCCTTCAGCGAACCGGGGTTGACGCCCGGAGCCTGGTTGAGATTGCCGTGGCCGATGGCATAGGCCTCGATCTCGGCGATCTGGCTTTCGGTATAGCCGAGCGTCCGCAGCGCTTCAGGAACGGCGCCGTTGATGATCTTGAAGTAGCCGCCACCGGCAAGCTTCTTGAACTTCACCAGCGCGAAATCGGGCTCGATGCCGGTCGTGTCGCAATCCATCACGAGGCCGATCGTGCCGGTCGGCGCGATAACGGTCGTCTGGGCGTTGCGGTAGCCGTGCTTCTCGCCGAGTTCCAGCGCCTTGTCCCAGGCGGCCTTCGCATGGGCGGAAAGCGTCTGGTCCGGATTTTCCGAATGATAGAGCGGAACCGGGTCAACGGAGAGCTGTTCGTAGCCGCTGGTCTCACCGTAGGCTGCACGGCGATGGTTGCGGATGACGCGCAGCATGCTTTCGCGGTTCGGCGCGAAATTCGGGAACGGACCGAGCTCGCCGGCCATCTCGGCAGACGTGGCATAGGAAATACCGGTCATGATCGCGGTCAGCGAACCGGCGATCGCACGGCCTTCCTTCGAGTCGTACGGAATGCCCGAGGACATCAGGAAGCCGCCGATGTTTGCATAGCCGAGGCCGAGCGTGCGGTACTGGTAGGAGAGTTCGGCAATTTCCTTCGACGGGAACTGCGCCATCATCACCGACACTTCGAGAACGACGGTCCACAGGCGAACGGCGTGTTCGTAATCTGCGATCGCGATGTTCTTCGTTGCCTTGTCCTTGAACTGGAGAAGGTTGAGCGAAGCGAGGTTGCAGGCCGTGTCGTCGAGGAACATGTATTCCGAGCACGGGTTGGAGCCGCGGATCGGGCCACCGGCCGGCGAAGTGTGCCAGTCGTTCATCGTCGTGTTGAAGTGGATGCCCGGATCGGCGGATGCCCACGCGGCATAGGAAATCTGTTCCCACAGATCCTTGGCCTTAAGGGTCTTCATAACCTTGCCGTCCTTGCGGGCGGTCAGGTTCCACTCGCCATCGTTCTCGACGGCCTTGAGGAAGTCGTCCTTCAGCGAGACGGAGTTGTTGGAGTTCTGGCCCGAAACCGTGAGGTAGGCTTCCGAATCCCAGTCCGTGTCATAGGTCTTGAACTGCAGGTCCTTGTAGCCCTGCTGGGCGAACTGGATGACGCGCTTGACGTAGTTTTCGGGAACCAGGTCCTTCTTGGCAGCCTTGATTTCGCGCTTCAGGGCCGGGTTCTTCAGCGGATCGTAGCAATCGTCGCCGTCAGCCTCGCAGTTGACGCAGGCTTTCATGATCGCCTTCAGGTGCTTGGCGACGATCTTCGAACCGGTGACGAGGGCAGCAACCTTCTGCTCTTCCTTGACCTTCCAGTTGATGTATTCCTCGATATCCGGGTGATCGATATCGACGACGACCATCTTGGCCGCGCGGCGGGTCGTGCCGCCCGACTTGATGGCACCCGCTGCACGGTCGCCGATCTTGAGGAAGGACATCAGGCCGGAAGAACGGCCGCCGCCGGACAGGCGCTCGCCTTCACCGCGCAGGTGGGAGAAGTTGGAGCCGGTGCCGGAGCCGTATTTGAACAGGCGCGCTTCGCGAACCCACAGGTCCATGATGCCGCCTTCGTTGACCAGATCGTCGCCGACGGACTGGATGAAGCAGGCATGCGGCTGCGGATGCTCATAGGACGACTTGGACTTGGTCAGCTTGCCGGTGAAGGGGTCGACGTAGAAATGGCCCTGTCCGGGACCGTCGATGCCATAGGCCCAATGCAGGCCCGTGTTGAACCACTGGGGGGAATTCGGGGCAACGCGCTGGGTGGCGAGCATGTGGGCCAGCTCGTCCATGAAGGCGGCCGCGTCGTCTTCCGACGTGAAATAGCCGCCCTTCCAGCCCCAGTAGGTCCAGGTGCCGGCAAGGCGGGTGAAGACCTGGCGCGCATCGGTTTCAGAACCGTAGCGCTCGCCTTCCGGAATATCCTTCATTGCCTTCTCGTCGGCGACCGAGCGCCACAGGAAGGACGGAACGTCGTTTTCCTCGACGCGCTTCAGGATCTTCGGAACGCCGGCCTTGCGGAAATACTTCTGCGCCAGAACGTCGGTCGCGACCTGAGAGAACTGCGACGGCACGTCGATATCGGCGAGGCGGAACACGATGGAACCGTCGGGGTTGCGGATCTCGCTGGTCGCCTTGCGGAACTCGATGGTTCCGTAAGCGCCTGTCTCAGGCTTGGTGAAACGACGTTCGATGCGCATTGCCTTTGGTCCCTCATCCTTCGCGCCTCAAAAGGCGCACGTGTCCGATGCGGCCGCTCGCCATCATGGGCAGCCTGCTGAAATTCCATCCAGGTGATTCATCTTGGATGTGTATCTGTATATTGTGGCTGATGATGGCTGCCAACACTAAATATAGGGTTAATGCAGTCTTTCCACCAGTCTTGCCACCAATCGTGAATGCGGTTTCGGCAACATTTTGCAAGCACGCGAAAACCCGTCGCCCGGCGGTGTATCAAAACACGCCCTGCGCTTTAATGTTTCCGTAAAACTCGTAAAAAGAACCGGCCTCGTTACTCCCGGTCCAGTCGCCGCCGCAACATGGTTTATTCATGGCTGATCGGGTGCGATTCGGTCAAGCCGTAGTTTGCAGTAGTTTTTAAACCACAAGATATTGTGGGTCAGGGCTGTGGATAACGGGGAATAAAAAACAGCGTGGATTCTCAATCGCTTGGCGGTCAATGCTGAAACTTGTGCAAGGCTTGCGAATTTCGATTGTGGCGCGATCTGGGCAAAGCGGGGGCCGCAAACGCCTCCGTTACAGGGCATTTTAGCGGATGCGGATACCATATTGATACATATGGGTAACAGCGCCCGCCAAATATAGAAAAACCCGCCATCCTGTGGATGACGGGTCTGCACTTGACAGCGAAATGGCCGGGCGGTGCTGCGGCTTAGCCGCGATGGCCCTTGGCGATCGGCTCCTGGTAGGTGAAGCCCATGTCCCAGGGAAAATAGATCCAGGTGTCCTGCGAGACTTCGGTGACGAAAGTGTCGATGGTCGGCACGCCGGACGGTTTTGCGTAGACGCAGGCGAAATGCGCCTTGGGCAGCATCTGGCGCACTTCGAGTGCCGTCTTGCCGGTATCGGTGAGATCGTCGACGACGAGAATGCCTTCGCCGCCGTTTTCCATCAGTTCCGGGGCGATCCCCTTGAGCAGCACCGTGTCGCCCTGATCGACATAGTCGTGGCGGGTGGCGATGCAGACCGTGTCGATGAGGCGGATGTTGAGTTCGCGCGAGATGATCGCTGCCGGAACAAGGCCGCCGCGGGTGATGCAGACGATCGCCTTGAATTCCTGGTTGAGGCCCGACAGGCGCCAGGACAGTGCACGGGTATCGCGGTGGAACTGGTCCCAGGAAACGGGGAAGGCTTTTTCAGGAAGAGACATGGATCTTGCCGCCAGAATGGAGAGTTTCGTTGGCTCTCGCTAATAGCGGCAAGCAGGGGCGGAAGGCAAGCGGATCGCACCGTTCGCCTTATCGTTGTATCAGAGGACGCCGTTGCGGTTGGCGGCGGTCGTCAGCGGCCTGTCGAAGGACAGGCTGACGAGAATGCCGGCGGTGGCGCAGAGGCCGGTGAGGGTGGCAACGGCTATCCAGCCGCCATTGAGCCAGAACCATCCGCCGATCCAGCCGGTAAAGCTGGCGCCAATATAATAGAACAGCAGGTAGAGGGCCGATGCGTGGCTCTTGGCCGAACCGGAACTGGCGCCGACGCCGCTGCTGGCGCCCGCGTGGCCGATGAAGAAGCCGATCGTGATCAGCGAGATACCGACGGCCATGGAGACGATGCTGGCAGGCAGGGTCAACAGCACGCCGGCCAGAATGATCGAGAAGGCGACAAACAGCGTGCGGCGACGCCCGAGCCTGTCGACCAGCGCACCGCCATAGGAGGAGGCGACGATGCCGAGCGCGAAGGTCAGAAAAATCATGCTGACGGCGGTGCGGCCGAGATCATAGGGCGGGGCAGACAGCCGGAAGGCGGAATAGTTGAAGACGGTGGTGAACACGCTCGTCAGCATGAAGCCGATGAAATAGAGCCGCAGCAGCACCGGGTTCTTCAGATGCTGGCGCCAGAGCTGAAGATGGCGGCCGAGCGGCATGGATTTCGGCTGGAAATTGCGCGACGGCGGCAAAAGCAGGAAGAAGCCGATCGCCGCGATGACGCAGGCCGTGCCGAGCGCATACATGGCGACATGCCAGGAGGTGAAGGCCGAGACGAGGCCCATGCCGACACGGCCGATCATCGCCCCGAAAGCGGTACCGCCGACATAGAGCCCCATCGCCCTGCCAAGGCTTTTGGGTTCGATCTCTTCGGCAAGGTAGGCCATGGCGACCGCCGGCACGCCGCCCAAAACGAAGCCTTCGGCGGCACGGGCGGCCAGCAGAAAGCCCCAGCCGCCGGCGGCAGCCGCAATCATGTTGAAGAGGGCGGCCAGGATCATCGAGGTGAACATCAGGCTCTTGCGGCTGACGATCTGGGCAAAGGCGCCTGACAAGAGGATGGCGAAGGCGAGCGCCCCTGTGGTCAGCGACAGTGCCAACGATGCGGTTGCGGCATTGACGCCGAACTCGGCGGGAAATTCCGGCAGCAGCGGCTGGACGCAATAGATCAGCGAAAAACTGGCAAAGCCGGCAAGGAAAAGGGCGATACTGGCACGTCGAAATTCGTCGCTGCCGCCGACGATCCAGCGCGGTGCTTCCGCCGGCGCAGATACGGACTGCGCGGCATCCGGCTGATTGGAAATGGTTGTATCTTCGAAGGAGGGGCGAGGCGACTGCAACGGCTGGGAGGGCGACATGGAATTTCCTTTCGCCGTTCATATAGCCGCGTCGTCATTTCAGTGATAATATATGGATCAATGATCTTCCATATATGGATCTAATATCATGGAGCTGAGGCACGTCCGCTATTTTCTGGCGATCGCCGAGGAGGGCAGCTTTACAAGGGCTGCCGAGCAGCTGGGCATCGCCCAGCCGCCATTGAGTCAGCAGATCAAGGTTCTGGAGCGCGACATTGGAACGCAGCTTTTCCGCCGTCTGTCGCACGGCGTCGAGCTGACGCCGGCCGGCGAGGCGTTTCTGTCGGCCGTCGCCACCATTCCGCAGCAGATCGGCGAGGCGGTGCGGCTGGCGCGACGGGCGGCGGCGGGCGAAAGCGGTGTTGTGCGTATCGGCTTTACCGGGACGGCGGCGCTCAACCCGATCGTACCGACCTGCATCCGCAGCTTCGGCCAGGCCTTTCCCGAGGTCGAGATCAAGGTGACGGAAGAAAACTCCGTGGCACTGACCGAGGGGCTGATGGCCGATCGCCTCGATGTCGCCATCCTGCGCCCTTCTGAAACGGACCCGGAAGGACTGAGCGAGGAGATGCTGGCAGAGGAGCCGCTTCTGGCGGCGCTGCCGGCCTCGCATCCGCTGGCACGGCGGGGTGGGGCGATAGAGCTGGCGCAGCTGCGCGACGATCCCTTCATCTTCACCCCGCGCAGTGTCGGCATCAGCCTGCACGACGCGATCGTCAGGGCCTGCGCCAAGGCGGGGTTCACGCCGAGGAACGGTCCCGCAGCACCCCATATCGCCTCGATCCTGTCGCTGGTGGCGGCCGACCTTGGCGTGTCGCTGGTTCCCCGTTCGATCGCCAAGGTCAATCTGCAGGGCACGGTCTTCCGCGAACTGGCCGGCGCATCCGAGCATGTGGCGATCGCGCTCGCTTATCGGCGCGGCACGACATCGCCTGTCGTCCGGAATTTCTGTGCTGTGGCGCGCCGTGTGAGGGACGGTGAAAGTGGATGAGGCAATCGTTTCAACCCCCTGATCGGAATCAGCAATGGCGGGCTTTTTCCATGGCGGCCAGATCTGGCCGCAATCCTCTGCCAGTCGGGTGATCCATTCGATAGCTGAGGTGATATGATGGACGAACTCGAAAAGGCCGCCCGCGGCATGCTCTATGACGCGAATTACGATGCCAAGGTGCTGGAGCAGCGAAAGGCGGCCAAACGCTTGCTGCACCGGCTGAACGGCCTTGGTCCCGATGACGGCGACGAGCGCAACCGCATCATCCGCAACCTGATCGGCCATATCGGCGAGCGTTTCGTCTTCGATGGCGCGCTGCATTGCGACTACGGTTTCAACATCGAGATCGGCGACGATTTCTATGCCAACGTCAACCTCGTCATTCTCGACGGCGCCAAGGTGACGATCGGCAACAATGTCTTCATTGCGCCGAATGTCGGCATCTACACCGCCGGCCATCCGCTCGATGCCAAGCGTCGCAATGCGGGGCTGGAATATGCGCTGCCGATCACCATCGGCGACAATGTCTGGATCGGCGGCGGCGCGTCGATCATGCCGGGTGTGACGATCGGCGCCGGCGCGGTTATCGGCGGCGGCGCCGTGGTGACGAAGGATATTCCCGCCAACGTGGTCGCCGCCGGCAATCCAGCGCGGGTAATCCGCGAAATCACGCAGGCCGATGCCGTGCGCGAGACATTCGGCAAGCGCTGAAGGATCAGCGCGACAGGAGCGTCAGCGCCGTCATCGAATCGAGCAGGCTGCGGGTGACGCCGCCGAAGAACATTTCCCACCAGCGCGAATGGCCGTAGCCACCCATTACCAGCAGGTCGATGCTCTGGTCAGACAGCCGGTTCTCGATGGCCGCTGCCGCCGAAGCGCCCCCGCTGTCCTGCGTCGTCACCGTCACGGTGACGCCGTGACGGGCAAGCGTTGCGGCAAGTTCTGTTCCTGCCAGTTCCGGCGCACGGTCGCCGCGTTCGGGTGGGTCGACGACGAGGATTTCCACCGACGCCGCCCGCTTGAGAAAGGGCAGGGCGTCGAATGTGGCGCGGGTCGCCTCGCGCGAGCCGTTCCAGGCGACGAGCACGCGCTCGATCGGTTTCGGCTGTTTCATCGTGTAGGGAATGAGCAGCATCGGCCGGCCGCTTTCGAACAGGAAGGTTTCGAGATCGGCGCGATGATCGATCTGCGACGGATCGGTCTGGCTTGCGATGATCAGATCGGCCGTGCGCGCCGTTTCCAAGACCGACGACGAGGCATAGCCGGAGGCGAACAGGAAACTGCGCCATTCCGCCGACAGGCCCTCGCGCGCCGTGTGCTGCCTGAAAATGTCGGCGATCGCCGCCGTCTCCTTCCGCGCGCTTTCCTGCAGGATCTCGATTGCGGTCGGGTCCGGGATTTCCATCGGCGCGATCAGCGGCACGGCGGCGAGCGTCTCGGTATGGATGCCGACCAGATGAGCGGAAAACTGTTCGGCGATCGCGGTGGCAAAATCGCTGATCTGCGCCGCATTGCGCTGGGTGTCGAGAACGGCAAGAACAGTTTTGTAGGACATCGGCATCTCCTTATTGACCGGCCTGTTTCAGGCCTTGTTCCAATAATTTGGTGCCGTCCGCGGCGGCGTCAACGGGCGGTGGGCCGGGTCTCAGGCGTCGGCTGTCGGATTGGCCTTCATGGCGGCGGCGGAAAGAGTGGCGATCATGCCCGAGACGGCCTCGGCGGCTGCGTCGAGCGGCGCCTGCTCGCGGGCGCGCACGACGATTTCGGTGGAGAATTTCTTCCCGTCGAAACGCGGATAGGAGCCGATGCTGGTGTCGGGATGCGCCTTCTGGATATCGGCGAGAACGAGGCCGATATCGCCTTCGCCGAACGGGCATTCTATGCCGCGTGACAGCATTTTCGCGCCCGTGCGCAGCGTCGGCAAGACATTGTCGACCATCGCCTGGAACACCTGCGGCACGCCGGCCATGACATGGACATTGCCGATGGCAAACCCCGGTGCGGTGGAGACCGGATTGGCAATATGCGTTGCGCCCTGCGGCATGCGGGCCATCCGCTGGCGGGCAGGGGTGAATTCCATCTCGCGCCGCCTGTACATGTCGGCCAAAAGCGTCATCGCCGGCTCGTCGTAGATGCAGGGCACGCCGAAGGCTTTCGACACGGCATCGGCGGTGATGTCGTCATGGGTGGGGCCGATGCCGCCGGAGGTAAAGACGTAGTCGTAGCGGCCGCGCAGCGCATTGAGCGCCTCGACGATCGCATCTTCCTCGTCGGCGACGATCCGCACCTCCTTCAGATCGATCGCCGAAAGCGTCAGCATGTCGGCGAGGTGGCCGATATTCTTGTCTTTCGTCCGGCCCGACAAAAGCTCGTCGCCGATGGCGAGCATGGCGGCGGTAACGATGATGGGAGAGGCGGACTGGTCTTGCATGGCGGGCTCGCTTTCTGGTGAAGACGGACGTTATTCCGCCCGCCGCGGATTGCAAGGCAGAGGGCGCGTTGTCCCGCCGATGAAATTGAACAAGATCAATTCATCGTTCGCGATTGGTGGACACTGCGTCGCAAACCTGCCGTCTGGCGACATCGCGCCGGCTCCGCTAGCTATTCGTCACACGCTTTTTAAAAGGCATGACGATGATCCTTGAGTTCTTGAAAAAGCTGCTTGGCGGCGCACCTGATACGGGTGCCGCATTGGCTTCCACACCGGTAAAGGAAACGAAGAAAATGACGAAAGTTCTGGTTCTCTATTATTCCGCCTATGGCCATATCGAGAAGATGGCTTATGCGGTGGCCGAGGGCGCCAAGTCGACCGGCGCCGAGGTGACGGTCAAGCGCGTTCCCGAGCTGGTGCCGGAAGAGGTCGCCAAGTCCTCGCATTTCAAGCTCGATCAGGAAGCTCCGATCGCAACGCCGGACGAACTCGACCAGTATGATGCGATCATCGTCGGCGCCGGCACCCGTTTCGGCACGGTGGCCTCGCAGATGCGCAATTTCTGGGATCAGACCGGCGGCCTGTGGTTCAACGGCAAGCTGGTCGGCAAGGTCGGTTCGGTCTTCACCTCGTCGGCCACCCAGCATGGCGGCCAGGAATCGACCATCCTCGGCTTCATCCCGACGCTTCTCCACCACGGCATGGCCGTCGTCGGCCTGCCTTACGCCTTCCAGGGGCAAATGGGCGTCGAGGCCGTCAAGGGCGGCTCGCCCTACGGCGCCTCGACCATCGCCGACGGCGACGGCTCCCGCCAGCCGTCCGAAATCGAGCTGGAAGCCGCAAGGTTCCAGGGCGCCCATGTCGCCAAGATCGCGGCCAAGCTTTCGGCCTGATCTTTCAAAATCTTGAGAAATGCGAGGCGTGGCAGCATCTGCCGCGCCTTTTCCGTGTCAGGGATGGAGCATTGAGGACCGATCAGACGCGAAGGGCGATTTCCTCGCTTGACGGCGGGGCCGAACTTCACGAAACAGGACATCCGATGCGGACGTGGCGAAATTGGTAGACGCAGCAGACTTAAAATCTGCCGACCTCGGTCTTACGGGTTCGACCCCCGTCGTCCGCACCAACCATGGCAAACGTGTTTCCCGTAATTGACCTTGTGCCTCTCGCTCCTATCTCCGCATGGGAAATCGGAGGACGTTCCATGTTGATGAGAATGCTGGTCTTTCTTGCTGTCCTTGGCGGGGCGGCTGCGGCACATGCGGATGGGACGGTGCGGGAAGGGCAGTTCATGTCCAGCGAGATCCTCAGGAAGAATGTCGAATACACACTGTACCTGCCGCCCGGCTTCGGCAGTGACGAGCGGCGCTATCCGGTCGTCTATCTGATGCATGGCGGCGGGGGCGGCAAGAACCAGGACTGGTATCGCCATGGCAATGCCGACAAGGTTTTCGACGCGCTGATCGAAAGCGGCGACGTGCCGCCCTTCATCGCAGTGACGCCGGAAGGCCGTCGCGACGAGACCGACAAGTTCAACACCTATTATATGAACGACGCCGATGGCGGCTATCTGTGGCAGGATATGTTCGTCAAGGAATTCATTCCGCATGTCGAAAAGAGCCTGCCGGTCATTCCCGGCAAGAAATCGCGCGGCGTCATCGGGCTGTCCATGGGAGGCTATGCGGCGATTGCCTATTCGTTGAAATATCCCGACATGTTCGCCGGTGCCGCAGCATTGAGCGCCGCCTTCCGCACCGACCAGCAGATCGTCGAGATGGATCAGGCCGGTTATGATCGCCGTTATGGCAAGGCGTGGGGGCCTGGTCTGACGGGGCGCGACCGTCTGAATGAACCCTATTACAAGAACAGCGTGCTCGACCTCGTCGACAAGACGTCGCCTTCGGCGATCAAGGAGACCGCGATCTATATCGACTGCGGCTCGTCCGACGATTTCTTCGTCGGCAATGCGGAGTTGACATTGAAGCTGCAGAAGCTTGAAATCCCGCATCGCTTCATGGCGCGTGAAGGCGGACACGACTGGGCCTATTGGCGCTCCGGCCTGCCGGAGGCGACCCGTTTCATCGGCGGCGTCTTCCAGAACTGACGATCCCCCGCGAGCGCACCGAACCGATAGCGTGCAAATCGGCCTTGGTGCCCGCGGCCTCGCTGTGGCATAGCGGAGAAAACCAAGATCTATAGGGTGGAATGAGACGTGAACAAGACGGGTGTTGAAGACGCCAGAGCCGCAATGCGGACGATCTTTCCGGAGACGCCGCTGCAGCTGAACGAGCATTTGAGCCGCCGCTTCGGTGCGGATATCTGGCTGAAGCGCGAGGATCTCTCGCCGGTTCGTTCCTACAAGATCAGGGGCGCCTTCAACTTCATGCGCAAGGCGATTGCCAATGGTGCCGGCGATAAGACCTTCGTTTGCGCTTCCGCCGGCAATCACGCCCAGGGCTTCGCCTTCGTCTGCCGTCATTTCGAAGTGCCGGGCGTCGTCTTCATGCCGGTCACCACGCCGCAGCAGAAGATCGACAAGACCCGCACGTTCGGCGGCGAATTCATCACCATCAAGCTGATCGGCGATATCTTCGACCAGTGCTATGCCGCCGCCCGCGCCTATGTCGAGGAGACGGGTGCGATGATGGTGCCGCCTTTCGACGCGCTCGACATCATCGAGGGCCAGGCAACGGTTGCCGCCGAAATCGAGACCCAGTTGCCTGAGGGCGTCACGCTCGATCTCGTCATCCTGCCTGTCGGCGGCGGTGGTCTCGCCTCGGGCGTGACCGGTTATCTGATGGACGCTGTCGGCAAGAACGGTTTCATCTTCACCGAGCCGACCGGCGCGCCGAGCCTGAAGACGAGCCTCGAAGCCGGCGAACCGGTGACGCTGCCGAAGGTCGACAATTTCGTCGACGGTGCCGCGGTGGCACGGATCGGCACGATGAATTTCGATGCGCTGAAGCAGTTCTCCGCCGATCAGGTGATGCTGGTGCCGGAAAACGCGATCTGCGTGACGATGACCGACATGCTGAATGTCGAGGGCGTCGTGCTGGAACCGGCCGGCGGCCTGTCGATCACCGCGCTGTCGCTTCTGCCGCCGGAACGGATTGCCGGCAAGACCATCGTCTGCGTCGTCTCCGGCGGCAATTTCGATTTCGAGCGACTGCCCGACGTCAAGGAACGGGCGATGCGCTACGCGGGCCTGAAGAAATACTTCATCCTGCGTCTGCCGCAGCGTCCGGGCGCATTGCGCGACTTCCTCAACCTGCTTGGCCCGGACGACGATATTGCCCGCTTCGAATACCTGAAGAAGTCTGCCCGCAATTTCGGCTCGATCCTGATAGGCATCGAAACGACGGCGCCGGAGAATTTCGCGGACCTTTACCAGCGCTTCGAAAATGCCGGCCTTGGATACGAGGATATTACTGAAAACGATATTCTGGCGAACCTCATCATCTGATAGAGGATGACCCATTCAAGCCCCGGCGGCAGAAACCTGCGCCGGGGACATCAAGATAGGCAGGGCCATGGCATCGTTTTTCTCTTCTCTTCTTTCCGCCTTCTCGGGCAAGGACAAGCCGGCCAAGGTCGCGCCGGGCGCTGAACCCGTTGCCTATAACGACTGCCTGATCTTTGCAGCCCCGATGGCAGAGGGCGGTCAGTACCGTCTTGCCGGCCGGATCGAGAAGGTGGTGGACGGTGAGACGCTGGTGCGCAATGTCATTCGAGCCGACATGTTCTCGTCTATGGACGATGCCGTGACCTTCACCATTCGCAAGGCCGAGCAGATCATCGAGCAGAATGGTGCATCGCTGTTTTCCGATGGCGAGAAATCCCGTTCAGCGTAAGCCTGCCTCGCGAGATGTAATAGTCATATTACTCACTTAATATTAAAACCTGAGACTTAGACAGACTGGACGTTTATCAACTCCAGCGTTCTGTCATGCGATTTCGCAGGCTTTATTTCATATTTTTTTCGTGGCTTTCGATCTTTGCAGGGTTAGGGCCGGAATTTGCATATGCGGCGGTTGCTCCGCTGGATGGGCAGCTGTCGCTGGCCAACGCCGATACGCTATGGGTTCTGGCCGCCGCCGGCTGTGTTGTTCTCATGCAGGCCGGCTATCTTCTGCTCTCCTCCGGCTATATGCGCCGCAGGAATGCCGCCCAGACGGTGCAGAAGGGGCTTCTGGCCTTCACCCTCGGTGTCGTCACCTTCGCCATTTTCGGCATGACGCTGGCATTTGGCCGGTCTGCCGGTCTGCCCTTCGGCACCGGCCCCGCCTATATCCTGATTGACGACCTCGCCCCCGCGCATACGGCCTTCGCGTTGTTTCAGATCGTCTATTGCGGCCTCGCCGTGACGATCGTCGCGGCAGCCGTGGCTCACAGGCTGACCGCGAAGGCTTTCGTCATAACCTGCCTGGGTGTGGCCGGTGTCGGCTACGCGCTGTTCCTGCATTGGGCAAAGGGCAGTGCGGTCTTTCCCAATGCGACGGCCTTTCTCGCCAACCTCGGCTTTGTCGATCTGGGTGGCGGGGTTTCCATCTATGCGACGTCCGGCTGGATCGGTCTTGCGGGGCTGATGGTGATCGGTCGCGGCAAGGGCGGCCGGCGTGCTGCCGACGCCGGCATGCTGGCGGCCCGTCCGTCACTGGTCTCGGCTGCCGGTGTCATTCCGTTGGTCGTCGGCTGGAGCGGACTGAACGGCGGGGCGGCACTGCTTGCCGGCGTCGACGCCCTGCCGGTCGTCATGATGTCGCTGCTCGCCGCCGGGGCAGGTGGCTGTTCCGGCTATCTCTTCAAGCTGCAGTTCGACCGCAGCCGTCTGCCGCAGGCCTTTTTTGCCGGCATGCTGGGCGGTCTGGCGGCGGTGACGTCCGGCGTCCATCTGTTTTCGGCATCCGATGCGATGCTTGTCGGCCTTGTCGGCGGCGGGGTTTCGACCATCGGCAACGCTTTTGCGAGGCGCGTGCTGAGGCTCGACGACCCGACCGGCATGGTCGGGGCCTATGCGCTTGCCGGGTCCATCGGGGCACTCGCCCTGCCGCTGGTCTCGTCGATCGGAATACTGCCGGCCGGCGACTGGCTGGATCAGTTGCGGGTGCAGGCGGTTGCTGTCGGCATCAATTTCTACTGGGCATTCGGTGGCGCCTATCTTTTCTTCCGGTTGCTCGACCACCTCATGATCCTTCGCGATACAGGGTATGACGAAGCGCTCGACGATGAGGATGGCGGGCTGCAATGGGCGCGTCCCTACGACGAGGGGGAGCGTGTCGCGGCGCTGGCCAAGGCCACGTTCGAGGCCATCATGATCCATCGCAACGGCATCGTCGTGGATGGCAATGACGAACTGGTGAAGCTTGTCGGCCGTCCGCTCGAAGATCTGGTCGGTCGCTCCATCTACGACTTCCTGCGCGACGGCAACACGATCGCCATTTCCGAAATGGTCAAGCTGAATGACGATGCGCGGCACGAGATCTCGATCGCATTGCCCGATGGCGAACTGGTGCCGGTGGCGGGCCGCGGACGCGATATCGTCTTTCGCGGCGAGAAGGCGCGTGTCGGCTGCTTCGTCGACCTGCGCGAGCGGCGCGAGGCGGAAAAGCGCATCCGCCATCTCGCCCTGCACGATCCGCTGACCAGCCTGCCGAACCGCGTCCTCTTCACCGAAAGCCTCGGCGAGATTGCTTCCAGGAGTGACGAATCCGCAAGCTGCGGCGTGCTCATCATCGATCTCGATCGTTTCAAGGACATCAACGATATCCACGGCCATGTGGCCGGAGACAGCGTCATCCGTGAAATCGCAGCAAGACTGCAGGCGGTGGCCGGGCCGGGTGACATGGTCGCGAGGCTCGGAGGCGACGAATTCGCCGCCATCGTCTGCCGGGTGACGACGCCGGAGGAACTTGAGGAATTCGGTGGTCGCATCCTGTCGGCCATGGCCGCGCCGATTGCCATTCGTCCGGGCGAAGAGGTCAATGTCACGGTCAGTATCGGCGCCGCCCTTCATGGCCGGCATGCATCCGAAGTCGATGCCCTGATCGGCTGCGCCGACATGGCGCTATTCCATGCCAAGAATTCCGGCCGCAATGCCTGCCGGGTGTTCCGCAAGGGCATGAATGCCTTGCTGGAAAAGCGCCGGGCGCTGGAAAGCGATCTGGAGCCGGCGCTGCAGCAGGGGCAGTTCGAAATCTATCTGCAGCCGCGCGTCACGGCTGCCGATGTCGTCATCGGCGGATATGAAGCACTCCTGCGCTGGAACCATCCCGAGCGCGGCATGGTCAGTCCCGCCGATTTCATTCCGGTAGCCGAGGCGTCGGGCAAGATCGTCCCGCTCGGCGAATGGGTTCTTGCCGAGGCTCTGAAACTGCTCGATACGGTCGATGGCCATATCAGCGTCAATGTCAGCCCGTTGCAGTTCCGCCAGCGGGATTTCGTCGCGAACTTGGCCGATCTCATTCGCCGCAGCGGTGCCGATCCCGGGCGGCTGGAGCTTGAAATCACCGAAAGCGTGCTGATCGACGACGACCGGCGTGCCTTGCAGGTTCTCAACGAACTGAAGGCGATGGGCGTATCGATCGCGCTCGACGATTTCGGCACCGGCTATTCGTCGTTGAGCTATCTGAGCCGCTATCCCTTCGATGCGATCAAGATCGACCGCAGTTTCGTCAGCAACATCGGCGCCACCGATACGGCCCGCATGATCGTCAGGACGATCATTGCGCTGGGTACCGGGCTCGGCATGAAAGTGGTGGCCGAAGGCGTCGAGACGATCGAGGAGGCGCGGTTCCTCTGCGATGCGGGTTGCCACGAGCTTCAGGGCTATCTGCTCGGGCGTCCGGTGCCGGTCGCAGGCGTGGCGGCGAAGGTCGATCCGGTGCTCGTGGAAAAGCTTCTCGACAGGCGCGCTGCCGATATCGGCACTCCGGCGGCATCGGATCCTACGTCCGTGCGCGCGCGCCGCAGCGTCTATCGGCATAAGCGGTGAGCTGGTTTGAAGGAAACTTAACGGGAAGCCGTCATGATCGGCGTTCTCGTGTTGGGACAGGGACTTCCCATGCAATGGCTTAATCTGGGCATGTTCGTGATCGAGGCGATTGTCTACTTCGCCGTCATGACCGCCTTCCTGCATTTCCGTCGACCGCTCGGCCTCGGTGTCTTTCTCGCCGCGCTCGGCGTCATGCACTTCATGGAGACCTATCTGGCGGCGGTCTTTTACGTCCAGCTGCCGTTCGGCACCGTTTCCCCCGGTTCTTCGGTCTTCTTCGCCGGCAAGCTGATGATGATCCTGATGCTCTACATCAAGGAGGATGCCGCGACCGTGCGTCAGCCGATCTACGGCCTGCTGCTCGGCAATCTCCTGACCGTTGGCCTGGCCCAGATCCTGCAGGCGCATTCGGCAGTGACGCTGCCCGGCGGTCGCGCCGCCGACATGGGCTTTCTCGACGAGATGGGCTGGCTGATGGTCTGGGGCACGACCATTCTCTATATCGATGCCATCGCCATCATCCTTCTCTACGAGCGGCTCGGCAAGATAACCGAGAATGTCGTCGCCCGCTTTGCCATCAGTGGCGCGATCATCCTCACTTTCGATCAGGTCGGTTTCTTCACCGTGCTGCACGTTTTGCTAGACGTGCCGATCGCGGTCTTCTTCGGCGGCTGGTATGCCAAGCTGTTCTCTCTGATCATCTATAGCGCCCTTTTCGCCATCTATCTGCGGATCGACCAGAACGAGCGCTGGTCTGCCTCGTCCCGCCAGATCAAGGACATCTTCCACGACCTGACCTTCCGCGAGCGCTATCAGGCACTGCTGGCGAAGGCCGGAGTGGACGGACTGACAGGTGTTCTCGATCGCGGCCGCTACGAGACGGACGGACCGGAACTGCTGCGCGAGCACATCGTTCGCGGCAAGCCGATCAGCATGATCATCGTCGATGCAGATCATTTCAAGGCCATCAACGACCGCTTCGGTCACCAGCACGGTGATGTCGTTTTGAAGGAGCTGGCAGCCTGTCTGGCCAGGAGCGCCCGTTCCGGCGATCACCTGTCGCGCTTCGGCGGCGAGGAATTCGTCCTGCTGCTGGCCGATGCCGACCATCAGTCGGCCCTGCAGATCGCCGATCGCCTGCGCCGCGACGTTACCGCCTGCGTGGCGCGCCCGGACGGCTCCAAGCTCACCGTATCGGTTGGGGTCGCGACAGCGCCGGAGGATGGCCGCAGCCTCGACCTGCTTCTAGGCCGCGCCGACGAACGGCTCTACAGCGCAAAAAATAACGGCCGTGATGCGGTTCACGGCCGTTCTGGAAAGTTCGAGGCCGATCTGGTGTGATCGGCCTGATCGTCTGGATCAGGCAGCCAGTGCCAGCTGCTGGGTGCGTTCCTGGGCGGAGGCGATCGCCTTTTCCAGCGCTTCCGGACCGAAGGCAGTGCCTTCGACATAGATGACTTCGACATCGGTCATGCCCATGAAGGCGAGAACGGTCTTCAGATACGGTACGGCGTGGTCCATGCCCTTGGCCGGGCCATCGGAATAGACGCCGGCGGCCGACAGCACGACATAGACCTTCTTGTTCTTGGCGAGCCCCTCCGGGCCTTCTGCGGTGTAGCGGAAGGTCAGGCCGGCGCGGGCGACGTTGTCGATCCAGCTCTTCAGCGTCGAGTAGATGTTGAAGTTGATCAGGCCGGTAGCGAGGACCACGGTATCGGCGGCCAGAAGCTCGGCGGTCAGTGCGTCCGAGGTGACGACGGCTGCGGCCTCGTCAGCCGTGCGGTCTGCCGGCTGCTTCTTGATGGCCGAGGTTGTGACCGTGTCGAGATGCGCGATCGGGTTCGCGCCGAGATCACGGTGTGCCACGGTTGCATTCGCGTTCTGTACCTTCAGCTTATCGACGAATTCGCTAGCGATCTTGGTCGAAAGCGAATCTGCGCCGCGCGGGCTGGAGGTGACGAGGAGGATCGAGGACATGATGCCAATTCCCTGATTGTGTTAGCTGTTGAGCACGTTAGCGGATGCCGGGCGAGACTGGAGGACTCGTTTCACGTCACAAATAGGAGTGGACCATCATCGATAAAACGGGGATAATATCGAAGGTTCTTATCGAAAATCTGGATAGGTCTCATGGATGCAAATCCGACACTTGATCAGCTGCAAGTCTTTATTGCCGCAGCCGAGACGGGTAGCTTTTCCGCTGCCGCCCGCGCCCTGAACCGGGCTCAATCAGTGGTCAGCTACACGATCTCCAATCTGGAAGGGCAGCTGGAAGTCTCGCTGTTCGAGCGCAGCGGTGCGCGCCAGCCGAAGCTGACGGATGCGGGCAGGGCGATGCTGGCGGACGCACGCCGCATCGTCGCCGACCTGCAGGTGATGCGCTCACGAGCAAAGAGTATTCGCCAGGGGCTCGAGGCCGAGCTTTCACTGGCGATCAGCGTCATGGTGCCGGCCGACGCGATGGTGAGCGAGCTTCGCAAGTTCCGCGAGATCTTTCCGAGCGTGGCGCTGAACCTCAATGTCGGCGAACTCGGCATGGTGATGGAGATGGTGCTGAGCGATCGGGCGAGCATCGGCATTGGCGGCGCGCTTTTGAAGCAGGACGACAGTCTGGTGAGCGAGAAGATCGGCCATGCCTTCATGGTGCCGGTCGCCGCCGCCGACCATCCTCTGGTCAAACTCGGCCGGCCGTTGAACCTGTCGGATGTGCGCGACGAAACACAGCTTGTCGTCACAGACGCATCGGGCATTACCGCCGGCCGCAACTTCAACGTCCTTTCCTACAAGATCTGGCGGGTGAGCGATATCGCGACGAAATACCAGCTGATCAAGGGTGGTCTCGGCTGGGGCGGATTGCCGGTTTCGCTGGTGCGCGAGGATATCGCCAAGGGCGATCTCGTGGCGCTGGAACTCGACGCCTACGAGCAGGGCGAGTATCCGCTTTACTCACTGCGCAAAGCCGCCAATCCGCCCGGGCCGGCCGGGCAATGGCTGATCGACAGCTTTGCCGCCAAGCTCTCCACATGCCCGAACAAGGTCGATCTGATGGCTGTATTGAAAGGCGGCGCGGCGGATGAATTTCCGCAGGCGGCCGAATAGGCGAGCTGGCTAACTCAAAGCGTCAGCGTGCCGGAAATGCATGTCGCGACTTCGCCGCCGACCCAGATGTCGTCGCCGATCTTGTCGACATGAACCCTGCCGGCGCGGCCGAGCGCGGTGCCCTGTGCGGCAACATAATGATCCGGAGCGACACCGGAACCGATCAGCCACTGGGCAAGGCCGGCATTCAGACTTCCCGTCACCGGATCCTCGTAGCCGTTGCGGGTGAAGGCGCGCACCTCTAACTGAGCGGCCGTTCCATCCTGCACCGGCTCGAACGGGCCGACGAGGCCGACCCGCGTGCCGGCGAGAATGGAATAGTCCGGCTTCACCGCCAGCACATCCGCCCGTGTGGGCAGAAGCACGCCGATCCAGTCCGGGCCGTTTTCGCACCAGTTCGACGCCTTGATCATCGAGGTTGGCAGGCCGATGCCGCGCGCGATCTGTTCGACGAGTGCCGGATCGACCGGGCCTGAGCGCTTCAGCGGCGGTGCGGCGAAGGCGAGGCGGCTTCCGTCGCGGCGGATGCGCACGAGGCCTGCGCCGCATTCCTGCACGATCTCGCCCTGCGGAGCGTCATCGGCCTGGCTCAGCCACACATGCGCGCTGCCGAGCGTCGGGTGGCCGGCAAACGGCAATTCCTGCGTCGGCGTGAAGATGCGCACGCGGTAATGCGCGGCCGGATCGGTTGGGGCGAGCAGGAAGGTCGTCTCGCTGAGATTGGTCCAGTTGGCGAAGGACTGCATCTGCGCATCCGACAGGCCATCGGCGCCGATGACGACGGCGAGCGGATTGCCGCGCATCGGCTGGGCGGAGAAGACGTCGACCTGCTGAAAGGGGTATGAGGGCATCGGGATCACATTTCGGTTGTTGGGCAAGGCTCGTTTCGGCGGCAGTCGACAGGGTGGATAGGGCGCCTCCGGCTGGCCCACCTCGCTATATTGTTCTTCCTACCCTGACGACCTGCCACAGGTCGTTGCAGCGGGTCCGCGGGGCAAGCCCTGACAAGCCTTTGGTCGGGGTGGGCTCCCGTCGCTAGAGCACCAGCCGGAACTTTGCAAACCCGTTTTCGCCGTCGCCGGCATCCTCGATTTTTGCGCCCTTGATCTCCCCGGCGAACGTGCGGCCTTTCGGCCCCGTTTCGAACACGGCCGTCGTGCCGGGCTGCGGCTTGAACGACCAGTTGTCGTCGGCGGACGGATTGATCTCGCCCTGTTCGAGGATGTAGCGGACGATGACGTCGCGGTTCGTATCGGGCGCGACGAAGATCACCTTGTCGCCGGCGATCTCCGGAAACTTGCCGCCGCCGCCGGCACGATAGTTGTTTGTTGCGACGACGAATTTTTGTTCCGGATCAATCGGTTTTCCGTCGAAGCTCAAGTCGGTTATACGGTTGGAGTTTTCATTGATCAGCGTTCCGTCCCTGTCGAAACGGGCGGGCTGCGACAGGTCGATACGGTAGGTCACGCCATCGATGACGTCGAAATTGTAGGATGGGAAGCCGTCGGCCAGAAGCGGCGCATCCTTGGCGCCCGGATCCACCTTGTTGAACATGCCCGCCGACATTTCCAGCCAGTTCTTTACCTGTGCGCCGGTCACCAGCACCGCCTGCACGGTGTTCGGGTAAAGGTAGAGGTCGGCGACATTCCTGATGGCGATGTCGCCGGTCGGCACGTCGGTATAATATTCGGCGCCGCCGCGACCGCCGGTCTTGAACGGGGCGGCAGCCGAAAGCACCGGATAATCCTTGTATGCACCGTCCTTCAGCATGTCCTTGACGTACCAGGTCTGGGCATTGGAGACGATCTGCACCGACGGATCGTCGGCGATCAGCGCAAAATAGGAGTAGAGCGGCGCCGAGGTCTTGCCGACAGGGCGGCGCACATAGGCGAGGGTTGCCTCGTGCTCGGCCTTCACCGAGGCCAGAACCTCCGGCGTGTCGGCAACGTCGGCGACGATACGGCGGTTGTCGTCGCGGTGATAGATGGGCCTCGCCTCGGAGGTCGAGGAGATGATCTTCCAGCTGTTGCCCTCTTTTTCGAGAAGAAGGTCGATCAGCCCCATATGCGAACCCCAGAAACCGCCCATCACGGCGGGCTTGCCCATCAGCGTGCCATTCCTGGCATCGACGCCGGCAATGCCGTCGAAATCTCTCGGGCCGGGGAAGACGAGATGCTGGTGACCGGTAAACACTGCGTCTATGCCCTCGACGCCGGCGAGGTAGAGCGAGGCGTTCTCCATCCGCTCGCTCTGTCCCGCGCCGTCGATGCCGGAATGGGAAAGAGCGATGACGATATCCGCGCCTTCCTCCTTCATCTGAGGCACCCAGGCCTTGGCCGCATCGACGATGTCGCGCGTCTGTGCCCGGCCTTCGAGGTTCTTGGCATCCCAGACCATGATCTGCGGCGGCACGAAGCCGATAACGCCGACCTTGATCGGAGACGTCGCTCCGGAGCCGTCGCGGATCTGCCGCTCGAGGATCACGTAGGGCTTGAAGAAAAGCTCATCCTGTTTAGCATCGGATGCCAGCACACCCTTGGTAAGATTCGCACAAACGTAAGGATGCGATGCACCGGATAGCGCCTTGAACATGAAGTCGAGGCCGTAGTTGAACTCGTGGTTTCCGAGTGTTCCGACATCATAGCCGAGCACGTTCATGGCGGTGACGACGGGATGGCTGTCGCCATCCTTCATGCCGCGCTCATAGGCGATATAGTCGCCGAGCGGATTGCCCTGTAGGAAATCGCCGTTGTCGACGAGCAGCGAATTGCCGGCCTCGGCGCGGATCGCGTCGATCAGCGAGGCGGTGCGGGCAAGGCCGAGCGTATCGTTCGGCCTGTCGGCGTAATAGTCGTATGGGAAGACATGGACATGTATGTCGGTGGTTTCCATGATCCTCAGATGCGCCTGATTGGCCTGAGCGCGCGCCGCGAACGGATGCAGCGCAACGAGCGCCGAGGAGGCGGCGATACCGCCGAGCACGCTGCGGCGCGAGATCGTCGAGGACGGGTGAAACAGCGACATGACATCTCCCTCTTTCATCATTCGCCGCGACACTAGGCCCATTCTCCTGGGCATGCATCACCAAAATCAAGGGGGTACACGCGGGCGCAACTATAAAATGTATTGCTTGGAAATGCAATCGGTGATGGATTTCGTTGGGCGTGACAATCATAGGGGGAGGCCATGTGGCGGATTGCGACTTTGTTATTCGGAGGCTTTGGTGGACTCTGCCCCATCCTGGTCGACAAGGCGAAAGACTTTATAGTTGGCAAAGGATACGGCGGGTTCTACGGGCCGGATGTTCAGACGGCATTTCTGATGTTTCTGTTCGGTTCCATCTGCTTTTTCCTGCTTGGTGCTATAGTTGCGCTCGCGCACAAGGAAACCGATCACTGGAAAGCTTTGGTGATCGGAGTGTCCGCCCCCGGCTTGATTACTGCGGCGGCAGGTAGCAGCGCTGACGGCGCGAATAATACGGTCGTAAGACTTAGCGCCAGATGGCAGCTCGGGATAAATTCCGCTTACGCCCAAGCGCCGCCAACCATGCCGGGCGGCTATCAGCTGAATGTTGCGCCGGGAGGCGCTTCTGGGTGCCTTGCCTGCGAACTGAAAATCTTTCGTTCAGACGGCAGCTTGCTGTCCACTGCTCCGCTAGCGACCGGCGAAGGCTCAAAAACAGTGACAGTTCCACCGGATGCTGACGAGATTATTTTGTGGGCGCCGGGAACAAACTCTGCCGTTATACCGCTCGATCAATTCAAGGCCGGACAGGTAGGCGGTGAACTTAACCTTCAGGTGGATCGTGAACGCAACATTACCAATGACCTCTGGCGCACGTTCGGCAATAAATCGATCCAACCCTATGACTTCGACGTCAAGGTTACGCCCGGCATGTAACCCCGAACTACCGCTTCAGCACCGGCTTGATGTCCTGATGGAAGAAGCGGAAATAGGCGGCGACCTGGGCGGCGGCGTTGGTGTTGGGGCGGAACTGGATGCCGATCCGTCCGTCATGGCACCATTTGACGGTGCCTTCGAGAGCGCCGAGTTCTTCGCTTTCGACCTTCACCGGGCTGCCGGCAGCGCCTGAAAACGGCGCGGCCAGATCGAGCGCCAGACCGTTGGGCGACAGATCGACGACGCGGCCGCTGATCGCCTGTCCGTAATAGCGCATCGTGCCGGCAATGCGCGTCTTGCGCCTCGGGGACGAGCGGACCTTCATATTCAGATTGTTTGCCGGCATCGGAATTCTCCTGTCTTGCGACAAGTCATATCTGACAGGAATTGAAACGCGTTTAGCTATCGTCGTAAAATTGTAGCAAATCACTTCGCCTCCGCTTTACTTCCTCAGCGCTTGGGCGCGAATGGAAGCGTGTGGAACGGGAGTGATTCCAGCGTGACGGTAAGTGAACGGAAGCGATCGGGGTTGCATGACGGTGCGGTCGGGGCAGGGGCGCGATGAGCACGTCCGTTGTGCTGCTGGCCCTGTTTGCCGCCATCCTTCATGCCAGCTGGAATGCCTTTCTGCGCTCCGGCGCGGATCGCTTCTGGATGATGACGGTGATGAACCTCGCCATCACCGTCGCCGCCCTGCCGGTGGCACTGATCTTTCCGCTACCGGTGGCCGATGCCTGGCCCTACATCCTCGGCTCGTCGGCGTTTCAGGTCGCCTATGGACTGCTGCTGGTTGCGGCTTACAGGCATGGCGAACTGGGGCAGGTCTATCCGATCATTCGCGGCAGTGCGCCGCTTCTCGTCACGGCAGCGAGTTTTCTGCTGATCGGCGAGGTCCTGTCGCCGCTCGCCATGCTGGGTGTCCTGTCGATCGTGGTCGGCATCGTCGTGCTGGCGCTCGGGCGTGGCAAGGCCTCAGGCTCGTCCATGCTGTTTGCGCTGGCGACGGGTGTGGCGATTGCCGGCTACTCTACCGTCGATGCGATCGGCATCCGGGTTGCCGGTGCGCGCGTCTCCTATATCGCCTGGGTCTTCATTCTTCCGGGCATTCTTCTGACCGCCGCCTACTGGATCATGCGTGGCCCGCTTCGCGTCGATCTGGGTTCGCCCGAAACCCGCAAGGCGATCGGTGGCGGGCTGGTGTCGCTCTGCTCCTATGGCACGGTGCTGGTCGCCTATTCCATGGCACCGGCGGGACCGGTCTCGGCGCTGCGCGAGACGAGCGTCGTCTTCGCTGCCCTGATCGGCTGGCGGTTCCTCGGCGAGAGGCTGACGCGCAAGCGCATTATCGCCTGCATCACGGTGGCGATCGGCGCGATCCTGATCGGCGTCTCATAGGCCGACATTCGGCCGGTCGATGACCTCGCGCAGCGAGAAGCTGGAATTGATCTTCACCACATGCGGCAGGGCGGACAGCCAGTCGCGGTGAATGCGCTCGTAGTCTTCCAGATCCTTTGCCGCGACGCGCAGGATATAGTCGTATTCGCCCGACATCAGGTAGCAGACCAGCACGTTGGGGCAGAGTTTGACCGCCGCCTCGAATTCGGCAAGCGTCCTGGCGAACTGACCCGACAGCGAGATATGCACGATTGCCATCATCTTGAAGTCGAGCGCGGCATTGGAGAGACGGGCGTAATAGCCGCTGATCGTGCCGTTCTTTTCCAGTATGTCGAGCCGCCGTGAACAGGCTGACGGTGACAGGCCCACCCGTTCAGCAAGCTCCGCGTTGGAGATCCGGCCATTCGCCTGCAGCGTGCGCATGATCGCATGATCGATAGCGTCGAACCCGCGCATTCGTGTTTCCTCCCGTATTTTACCTTTTGACGCAATTGTCTGCGAAAAACGGTGCTCCCGCAATTCGTCTTCGCAAGGACATTCCGTCGCGTTTCTGGTGTGATTTTCTCGGGAACAACAACGGTTAAAGACCGAAACTGAGAGGAATGCCCGATGCGTGTCGGATGCCCGAAGGAAATCAAGAACCATGAATACCGTGTCGGCCTCACCCCCGGCGCCGTGCGCGAATATGTGGCGCATGGCCATGAGGTGCTGATCGAGACGAAGGCTGGCGCCGGGATCGGCGCCGATGACGCTGCATATCAGGCCGCCGGCGCAAAAATCGTCGGTACGGCGAAGGAAATCTTTGAAAGATCCGACATGGTGGTGAAGGTCAAGGAGCCGCAGCCGGGCGAATGGGTGCAGCTGCGCGAAGGCCAGATCCTCTATACCTACCTGCATCTGGCTCCAGACCCGGAACAGACCAAGGGCCTGCTGGCCTCGGGTGTGACGGCTGTCGCCTATGAGACGGTGACAGACGAGCGCGGTGGCCTGCCGCTTCTGGCGCCGATGTCGGAAGTCGCCGGCCGGCTGGCGATCCAGGCAGGTGCAACCGCGCTGCAAAAGGCCAATGGCGGGCGCGGCATCCTGCTCGGCGGCGTACCGGGCGTGTTGCCCGCAAAGGTGACGGTCATCGGCGGCGGTGTTGTCGGCCTGCACGCGGCGCGCATGGCGGCCGGCCTCGGAGCCGACGTCTCTATCCTCGACCGCTCGCTGCCGCGCCTGCGCCAGCTCGACGACCTGTTCGGTGGCCGCGTCCATACTCGCTATTCGACGATCGACGCGCTGGAGGACGAGGTGTTTTCGGCCGATCTCGTCATCGGTGCGGTGCTGATCCCCGGTGCGGCGGCTCCGAAACTCGTCAGCCGGGAGATGCTGTCGGGCATGAAAAAGGGTGCCGTCATGGTCGATGTCGCGATCGATCAGGGCGGGTGCTTCGAGACCTCCCATGCCACAACCCATTCCGACCCGACCTACGAGGTCGACGGCATCGTCCATTATTGCGTCGCCAACATGCCGGGCGCGGTGCCGGTGACATCCGCCCATGCGCTCAACAACGCAACGCTGCAGCACGGGCTTGCGCTCGCGGATCATGGCTTACGCGCGATTGCCGAGGACCGGCATCTGCGCAACGGCCTGAACGTCCATAAGGGACGCGTCACCAACCGGCCGGTGGCCGAAGCGCTTGGCTATGACGCATTCGCTGCCGAAAGCCTGCTGAACGTCGCGTGATCCGCCTCAAGCCGCGGATGCTCATGGAAATGCCGGGTGCTCGCGCATTCGGCATTTTTTTGCGCGCAAAATCAATTCGATATGATTTAGATATGTCGAAGATATTGTGGTTTTCGCCGATAAGACTATCTTTAGATATATCGAAAGACAGTCTTAGGAGATATATCATGTTTGGACACAAATTCGGCGGCCGCCATGGATGTGGCGAGCACCGCAATCGGCGCGGCTTCGAGGAATTCCTCGCTACGCGCGGAGGCCCCTTCGGTCGTGGTTTCGGCGGTCCCGGCCGGGACGGACGCGGCGGTGGTCGCGGTTTCGGCGATGACGGCGATGGCCGTATCGGCCGTTTTCTGATGCAGGGAGATCTGCGGCTTCTGGTTCTGGCCCTGATCGAGAAGGAGCCTCGCCATGGCTACGAGATCATCAAGCATATCGAGGACATGACCCACGGATTCTATGCGCCGAGCCCGGGCGTCATCTATCCGACGCTGACCTATCTCGAGGAAGCCGGTTACGTGGCCTCGGAGGCCGATGGCAACAAGAAGCGCTATTCGATCACCGACGAGGGGCGCGCCCATCTCGATGAAAACCGCAGCTTTGCCGCGACGATCCTCGATCGCCTGTCGGACCTCGCCGAGCGGATCAAGCAGCGCCAGGAACGTGCCGAGCATCGCAGTGGCGAACGCGGGCCGGACCTGCCGCGCAGCATAGACTCCGCCCTATTGAACCTGCGCGAAGTCATCGCTGCCAAAATTGCCGCGGATGAGAAGAAGGCGGGTGGGATCGTCCGGCTGCTGCTGCAGGTGGCGGAAGATCTCGACCGCAAGGACGATACTGATAATCCGATGCGCAACTGAGGCTTCGGACCCGTTACGAGAAAAGGCACGCCGTCCACTCCGGGCGGCGTGCCTTTCTTTTTGAGGGGAATGTCCAGCGGTTTTTCAGACGACGGCATCGATTCGGCACTGGTAGCAGTTGTTGCGCGCCGAGCGGACATGCAGATAGGCGATGTCTGAACGCGACAGCAGCTCGGCGGCCCTTGCCGGTATGTCTGCGGTCGGCGTCACTGCACCGCTGCCATAGACGATCCGGTCGCCCTCGCCATAGCCGCGAACGATATAGTCGGGGCTTTCGAGGATCGGCGGCAGAGGTGCGTCGCATATATAGCGCTCGCAAGGGGCCGCATGCAGGAAGATCGGTCCGGTTTCCGCATAGGGTTGCAGCGCCGGGAAAGGGCGATAGGCAAGGATCAGATATCGCTCGCCGGCATCGATATTCTTCAGGCAATGGCGGCAGGGATGGCCGGGACCGTCTGATAAGGCGGTTTCGGGCAGGCGTTGATAGGCGTCGGTGCCGCCGTTCCACAGATGGGCGGCTTCGACGCTGGGCATGGCGGTGAAACGGATCGACGACATGGCGGGCTCCTTGGAATGGGAGCCCCTGGATGCGGCCTAGCGTGAGGCTTCGCCACCCGTTTCCTGCGCGCACAGGTCGTCGAAGATGAAAAACAGGCCGGCGATCATCGCCAGATAGGCGCAAAGCTCGGCGAGTTCCTCCAGCAACTGTGCGGCATTGCCATCCATCCAGTCGCCCAGCGGCATTAGCGGCATATGGCCTTCCGCAGCGGTTGAGATGAGCATTCCGACAGCCGTCAAAAGCAGCGACATGAAGGGTATCCGGCGCTGCTTCAGCAATGCAAGGCCGAGCAGTGCAAGCCGTTTCATGATGATGATCACGATCGTCGTGACGATCAGGGCTGCCACGACAGGTGCGACAGCCGGCTTGTACCAGAGGAACCGCGAGGCAAACAGCGGCCCGTGGTCGCCCATGCTGGTCGGATCGAAGAACACTGCGCCCCAACTGAGTTCACGCCCGATCAGGACGAGCAGAATGGGCGCAGCCGCAAGTCCGAACCAGCGCACGGGCTCTTTTTCCTGGACGAAGAACAGGATCGACGCAGCAAGACCCAGGCCTATCAACACGACCTGGGCGTTTTCGACCGGCTGGTTCTCATGGCCCCACGAGGATGGCAGGGCAAGTGACAGCGGATAAGAGGCCGCAAGAAGAATGACGGAAAAGCTGAGAAGAATGGTGGCGCAAGGGCGCCATGCTGGCCTGTTCATCTGCCCGCAATATGACAGTCGCATGTCGTCGGCAACCGCAAAGGCCGCAATCCCCAGCTTCCTCATCCGTTATGGGTGGCTGCGGGATGGATTGCGTTTACGATGCCTGTGTCAGCTCTCCAGCACCGTGAGGATGTCCGCATCCGACAGCGGCTCGATCAGACCTTCGCTGGTGCTGACCGGCGAAAAGCCCATCATCTGGTAGAGCTGGATCGCGCGCGGGTGGTCGAGATTGTTGGTGGTGACGGTCACTCTGGATGGGTTGTCCTGCCATGCCGCATAGAGGGCCTGCAGCAAAAACCATTTGCCGATGCCCAGCCCCATGGCGCGCTCGAACAGGCCGAAATAGGACAGTTCGACAACATCGTCTGCCTGTCTGGCAAGTTCGAAGAAACCGGCCGGAGCGCCGTCGACATAAAGCACGCTGATCGACACGGCTGGCGCATGGATCGTCGCCGTCAGTTCCGCATCGGTCATCCGCAGCCGCTCGTACCATTGCCAGCGCTTGCCGATCTGCCGGTAGAGATAGCGATAGAAGCTGAGCGGAATTTCCGGCGCGCGCATGATCGCCGTCTGCACGTTGACGGGCACCGGCAGGCTGCTGCGCGGCGCCGCCGTCATGGCCAGCTGCGTGATATGGACCTTTATCGGGGCAGGCTTCTTCATTTTGGGCATGGGAAACCTTAGCTTGCGACACCGGTAGCAGGACCGGTGACGATAGGGGTGTCGGGACGCGAACCCCATTCGCTCCACGATCCGTCATACAGCGCATTGTCGTCGTGGCCGAGCGATTCGAGCGCCAGCGTGATGATCGCAGCGGTGATGCCGGAGCCGCAGCTGGTGACGACCGGCTGGTCGAAATCGATGCCCGCATCCTCGATCACCTTGCGAAGTTCCGGCAGGCTGCGCAGCTTGCCGTTGACCGAGAAACTGCCGGAAGGAAGGCTGTGGGCGCCGGGCATGTGGCCGGAGCGCATGCCGGCACGAGGTTCAGGTTCGGTGCCGGCAAAGCGCCCGGCGGATCGCGCATCGGCGATCTGCGCCGAGCCGTCGCTGATGATTCCGAGCATGGTCTGCAGGTCGATGATCTTGTCGACGCGGATCTTCGGCTCGAATGTCACCGGTTGCGGGGCAGGGACGTCCGTTTCGAGCGGCCGCCCTTCGGCCTTCCAGCCGTCGAGGCCGCCATCGAGAACGAAGACGTTTTTTGCTCCCATGATACGGAACAGCCACCAGCCGCGCGGCGCCGAAAAGATACCGGGGCCGTCATAGACGACGACCCGGTCGGTCTCCCTGATGCCCATCTTGCCGACGGCTTCGGCAAACATCTGCGCGGACGGGACCGTGTGCGGAAGACCGGTCGAGTGATCGGCGATCTTGTCGTGATCGAAGCGCACCGCACCGGGAATATGGCCGGCAAGATATTCTGCATTCGCATCGCGGTTCTGCGCCGGCAGATAGAAGGACGCATCGACGACCTTGAGGTCGGGCGCGCCGAGTTCGTTCGCCAGCCAGTCGGACGACACTGTGAAACGGCTCTTGTCGCTCATTTTTTCTCTCCCAAACGTCTTGTCTGCGGCCCTGATCGCTCAGGCCTCTGTCGCGGGTTCGCCGAACCGGATGCGGAAACGACGGTTTTCCTTGCCCTTCTTCTCGATCTTGGAAATGTGGATCGCGCCGACCTCGCTCGTGCGGGCCACATGCGTTCCGCCGCAGGGCTGGCTGTCGATCGCCGAGTCTTCACCGATGCACACAAGGCTGACACGCCCGAGGCCGACCGGCGGGCGGACATTCTTGGATTTGACGATACCCGGATTGGCCGCCAGCTCTTCGTCGGTGATCCATTGCAGGTATACGGGGTGATCGGCATTTACGAGTGCCATCAGCCTTGCTGTCACATCCTGCTTGTCGATGGCGTCGGTCATGTCGAAATCGACGCGCGATTCCTCTTCGCCGACGGCAGCACCGGTGATCGGGTACTGGCAGACGACGGACAGAAGGTGGCAGGCCGTGTGCATGCGCATCAGGTTGAAGCGGCGCGGCCAGTCGATCGCAAGCGTCACCGCCTCACCGACCAGCGGCTGCGGCTGACCCTCGAGCGGCACATGGATGACGATATCCTTCGTCGCCCCGTGCTTCGTCTGGCCGAGAAGGATACGACTTCCATCCGCCCTGTCGAGAAAGCCGGTATCGCCCGGCTGGCCGCCGGACGTTGCATAGAAGCAGGTGCGGTCGAATTCGATTCCGCCATCTTCATGCACGACCGTGACGACCGCTTGCGTCGTCGTCAGTGTGAAGTCGTCGCGGTAGAGCAGTTCGGATGCCATATCTGTCTCGCTGGCTTGATCAGACGGTTTCGAACGGCACGGGAATATGCCGCTTCTGCGTCAGCCACGGCGGCAACGGCAGGTTTTTTGACTTGAGGAAATCCGGATTGAACAGTTTCGACTGGTAACGGTTGCCATAGTCGCAGAGGACCGTGACGATCGTGTGGCCCGGACCGAGATCCCTGGCGAGCCGGATCGCGCCGGCAATGTTGACCCCCGACGAGCCGCCGAGGCAAAGCCCCTCTGTCTCGACGAGATCGAAGATGTAAGGCAGTGCCTCTGCATCCGGTATGCGGTAGGAGAAATCGGGCGTAAAACCTTCGAGATTGGCGGTGATGCGGCCTTGGCCGATGCCCTCGGTGATCGAATTGCCTTCCGATTTCAGCTCGCCATGGCTGTAATACTCGTAAAGTGCTGCGCCTTCGGGATCGGCAATGCCGATCTTCACGTCCGGCTTCTTCGCCTTGAGGCCCATTGCGGTGCCGACCAGCGTGCCGCCGGAGCCGACCGAGCAGATGAAGCCGTCGACCTTGCCGCCGGTCTGCTCGAAGATTTCCGGGGCGGTCGTCTCTATATGCGACTGGCGGTTGGCGACATTGTCGAACTGGTTCGCCCAGATGGCGCCTGCGGGCTCGGTCTTCGCCAGCTGCTCGGCGAGCCTGCCGGAGACTTTGACGTAATTGTTGGGGTTCTTGTAGGGGACTGCGGGAACCTCGACCAGCTCGGCGCCGAGAAGTTTCAGGGCGTCCTTCTTTTCCTGGCTCTGGGTTTCCGGGATGACGATGACGGTGCGGTAACCGAGCGCCTTGGCGACCAGCGTCAGGCCGATGCCGGTATTGCCGGCCGTGCCCTCGACGATCACGCCGCCCGGCTTCAACAGGCCGCGCCGCTCCGCATCGCGGATGATGAACAGTGCCGCGCGATCCTTCACCGACTGGCCGGGATTGAGGAACTCCGCCTTGCCGAGGATTTCGCAGCCCGTCAGCTCCGAAGCCTTCTTCAGGCGGATCAGCGGGGTGTTACCGATAATGTCGATGACGTTGGGATAGGAGGTCATGAGATCAGCGCCTTTTTTTGGCAGATTTAAGCTGCGTGTCTTGGATGGACAAGCGTGAAGCCGCAAGAAAAACCATTCCCGATTTCATGAGATGGGAAAAAACCTGCTTCGCAGCGCGATGACCCGCGGGATTTCGAATGAAAAATGCCTTTATGCGAGTGCCATCCTGAGGCCGTCCGGACATTGTGCGCAATACAGCGAGTAACCCCTTAAATCTACCATCTTTACGTTAGACGCCGCAGGCCATAAATTTCGCGCCAGATATGTTGCTCAACCTAGAACGGCTCGACCTCCTGATCGCTCACTACACGGCTGGCTGCCTACCGGAGCCGGCCCATGTCCTCGTGGGCTCTCACCTTGAGATGCAGCCGCAGGCCGGAAGGCTGGCGGGGCAGCTGGATGAACTCGCCGGCATGGCGCTGGAAGCCGCCAGGCCGATCGAGCTGTCTTCTGCCAGGGATCGGTTGAACGCCATCATGCGGTCGCATCCCGATGCGCCGCTTGGTGAAAAGGGACCTGTTGAAAAGCATGCTGCGCCGGCCCCGACATTTTATGCCGGCGCGCGCCACGATGCGCAGGGCGGCAACGGTTCCCATGGCTCTGACGATGGCGACATCGATGATGATTCCGTCCTGCCGAATTTTCTCCGCGGCTATGCCGGCCGTCGCCTTGCGGATGTGCCGTGGAAAACCAAACTTCCGGGCCTGAAGCAGCACGTTATCGAGAAGACGTCCGGCATGGAGGCGAGCCTGCTCTGGGCCCGCCCCGGCAGGGCGCTGCCCCACCATCGTCACGGCGGGGTGGAGCTGACGCTCGTTCTCAAAGGCGCCTTCCACGACCATAGGGGTGCGTTTGCTGAAGGCTCCGTATCTGTGGCCGACGAGACGATCATTCATCGGCCTGTCGCCGACAAGGCGAGCCCGTGCCTCTGCTTCTCAGTACTGCTCGCACCGATTTCGCTCAGCGGTTCGACGGTAAGGATCGTCGCCGACATTCTCGGGATATAGCGTTTTTGCGGCATGGCAGCCACCATGCCTGTCGCAGAACCCGCAGGAGCGTCAGGACAATCTATCCTCTTCGCCGGCTTGTGAACGCGGCGGCATGGCTTGGATGGATGCGGGGCGGCTTAAGTGGCGCCAACCGATGCGGTCGGCGCCAGATATATCAATTCACATGCATCTGTGCTTCGCTGACGGCCTGCTCGAACTGCCTGCGAGCCTCCTCCGGTGTGCGACGCCCGTCGAGCGCTGCCCGGCATGTACTTCTTGCCTTGACGAAATGCGGTCCGCGAAGATCCGGCCAACGGTCCGTCAGTATCACCAGCGCCTCATAGGGGCTGGTGATCGCCTCGGTGCCGAGATTTGCGAATACGACCTGAACCGGCTTTTGCCATTCTGTATGCGGCATGAACCATCCTCCCAGTGATCAGCCTTCCACAACTGACAGCCTACACCCGAGGTTCCGCGGGCGCCACGGATTTTTTGTCGCTGCCATGGTCCGCCCTGGACGGCGAGCGAGCGGCCCCACCGCGACTGCCTTTGCGCTTTGCCCACCAGACCGCAATGCGCCGGCGTCGACGCCTGATGAAGGGGATGTCGTTCGACAGCACGATGAAGCCGAGCGGCAACATCCAGAAGCCGAGAATGGGAAGGAAGCCGAGTGCGCCGCCAACCATCAATGCTGAGCCGAGACAGATGCGTCCGATCCGCGAACGGGGCATGGGAATGTGCCAGGAACCAAGTCGGAGCCGGCCGGTTCGGGGATCGATACCAAAATTTCGCGTCTGTCCTGTTACGACCATCAGGTCAAAAATCCTTGTTTTCCAAGCGTTTCCACCCAAGGAAGATGGGCACTGCCTGTGGAATAAACAAGCAAAATGGATTTTTTTTGAAAAAGCGCTTGGCAAATCGGGAAAGCGTTTGTATTACCCCGCTCACCGCCGCGGCGACGCGGTTTTTCCCTGGTAGCTCAGCGGTAGAGCATTCGACTGTTAATCGACAGGTCGCCGGTTCGAATCCGGCCCGGGGAGCCAAATTCAGAAAACGCCTGTTCCTGTTCAATCAGGAGCAGGCGTTTCGCGTTTTAGCCTTAACTTCAAATCATCTTCATGTCAGGTCCTGTGGACAAGGAGCGGGCTCCATCCGCGCTAGGTCCGATTGGCGGAAGCCGGCTCGCAAAGCCTCCCGGCGAATCTTTCCCGTTATTATTTGCGCCGATTCGATCCTGCTTGACATTTCTGGAAATAAATAGAACATATAGTGAACATGATGGAGGTGCAGATGAATAGTGCCGAAGAAGTCGCAAAGAGGGCCCTGGAATTGGTCGCTGCGTCCCGCGCTTTGCGCGAACGTCAGGAGCGGGAGCGTCGCGAAGTCTATGAGCGCGTTCAGATATCGGTTTTGAGCCAGCCGAGAATTCCGAAGGGCGTGCAGCTTAGATTGAACGTGCAATAAAAAGGGAGCCGCCACTCTTTTCAAGGAATGGCGGGTCTGGCTGGCCTGTGTTTAGGGCGGCTTGGGGGCGTCTTGGGGGCGGTATGTGGAGAATTCTCCGCCGCTGGGCAGGGCGCCGTGCGCTGGCTGTGCAGGAGAGCTTCGTCGCTGGTCCCATCGCGGCCGGGATGTCGGGCGAACGTGCCGGCCGCGAAAATGGGTCATGCGAAAGTGTGTCGGATCGCGTGCTGCGAACGGACAGGGTGTCAGCTGAAGAATGTCGCCAGCCCTTGGCCGGCGCTGAACGCGGCATAGGCAAGTGCTGCGAAATAGATGATCGTGATGACGTTGAAGAGGTGGCCGGCAAGCACGATCGCGCCGTCCCGCTGCAGCATGCCGGCTGAAAGAAGCAGAATGGCGATGCCGGGCAGGGTATTGGAGAAGGGGATCAGCCCCAGCGGGAACATCAGCAGCACGCCGGCAAGCGTTATCGCCAGGCCGTTGAGGCGGTTGACGGTTGCACCGGTGGTGAAGGCCTGCAGGCGCGGCTTGAGGTAGCGATCTAGCTTGGAGACGAGGTTCGCGCCCTTCTCCAGCGCGGGAAGAAGCTTTTGCGTGTCGAGCTTTCGATCGAGGATCTTTTTCGGCAGCCACGGCATGCGGTTGAGCGTGATGGCGATGCTGATGAGGATAATCGCCGCGCCGAACACGGTGCTGACACCGGGGATGGAAACCGGAATGAGAAAGGGAAGGGAGGCGACCGCGCAAACCAGAAGCAGCCCCTGTTCGCCGATCCGTTCCATCAGTTCGCGCAACGTGACCGTCGGTCCCTGTATGCCCCTGATGAGGCCCCGCAGTGTTTCGCTGAGTGAAGTGCTCGTGTCCTGGAAGGAGGCGTTCTCGTGCAAAGTATAACTCCGTTGCCGCATATGAAGGGGCAACGGATACCAGCATCGGCAGGCCAAGCAAAGGCATCGCATCCTGCATCGTCGAACATCAAGACGCAGACGATAACGGACGACTGAACACTATGGTTCTCGCGAATGCATTCATCGATACCCGCAGCTGAGCAGGTCTGCGGCGGGCGCACATCTGCCTGGCGTTGCCTGGCTACGAGGACTACTTATGGTGTGTTTCGATCCAGTGGTCGTAAACGCCGCAAGCGATCACCGCGACGAGAATCGCGAGGATGAACGGATTTATGGACGTGATGAATTCCAGATACTGCATGTCGGTCTCCTCCTACCGCATGAACGTTCCCCGGCGTCTCTCCCACACCAAGGTTCACGTTCACGTTATCATTTACGCGGCAAAAAGAAAATAGCAGTCAGGGCTGACCCTGTCGCTGCGACATGGTGCCTGTACCGGCATAAGCCTGCCATCGACCGCTCGTCGGGGCGGGCAGCCTCAATGTTCCGCGCATCCGGTCGCCGGGCTGTGCCATACGCCTCCCTGCCACGCGGATATCGATGCCAGCTTTATGGGGTGTATGCAGCGGTCATCCGGCGCGGCGGACATGTGCCTTGATTTGGCTGCGCCTGGCCGAGTCAGAAGAAGGCCATGATCAGATTAAGGACGTAGAGGATGCTGCAAAGCGACACGATCGTCGCGAACGCGGCGAGCGCGTCGGAAACATTCGGCTTCATTCGGACCATCGCCGTCATGGCGATCCTTCTGATGGGGCGGGCGGCAACATCGCCGCACCCCTGTATCAATAAGGTACCGTCTTAACGAAAGACCTAAGGGAAAGTGTCAATGACGGGTTAATGTCGGACCGGGAAAACTTGGATGTTGGCTTGTATGTCCTTGGTTTATCGAAAAAATGTTATCGCACTGTCGATGAATTAGGAATTTCGAATATTAACCTTCCGGATTCTCCTGGATTGCCGCTTTGCGCTATCCGAGCATCTTTGCCTCGATGCTGGCGAGAACGAAGGTCTCGCGAACCTTCTCGATCGGGATCTGGCGTGCGAGCGATGCGGTGCATTCGCGCAATGCTTTCACGTAATAGATGCCGTCGCGAACCGGCCAGCGCCAGTTGAGGTAGTCGAGCGCCTCGCGGGGGCCACGGATGATTTCGGCAAAGCCGTAGCCGACCCTGACCCTGACCGGTTCCAGCCACTCGTTTCGCTCGTCGATATCGATGTCATTCATGAACCGCACCTTCATTTCTGGCGCTGGTAACGGATGGTCCAAGTCTTGGTTCCGCCTGTTCACGAATATTTCGAGCACCGTGATCGGTATTCGCCTGATGCGGTTTCGTGCCACAGATTCATGGCGATAGGCTGCCCGTCAGATGTGGCGTCCGGCCGTACTGCTCGAGAGGAATAGCATTGTGGACGCCGTCGCTGACAGGGGCTTGCTGCTGCTCAAATCTTGACGATCTCGTCGCGCCAGAAGACGATGACATAGCCGCCGGATGTCGCCGCATCGTCCGCCATCGCCTTTATCCGCGAAGCATAGGGCGGCCGGCGCCAGAGGTCTGGGAAGTCGGGGTCTGCCAGGATGGTGATCTGCTGGCCTTGGCGATAGATCATCAGATGCGAGCGTAACGGCGCCCAAATGTCATCCATCTGGCTATCGGTCATCCAAAGACAGAGGAAGTCGCGGCAAAGCTGGGGGCGGCTTTCATATATAGTGCAGCCCATTCCTGCGGCGCAGTGGCGGCACCAGGTATCGGCGGGCTTGTCGAGCGCGTCGATGTCCGGCAGCCTGCAGCACAGCGTACAGCCGTTGCAGGAGCGGTCGCCTTGCGGCGTATCGGACGTCTGGATCGCCATGTCGACGGTCATGCTGAGCGCGCTCGGCCAAACATTGTATTGGAGTGGTTAATCCGGATCGTTGAAGCGGCGTAAAACGCCTGCAATCCTGTCACACGATTGAGAAGAATTTGGAGGCCTCGCCCGGAATTGAACCGGGGTACGAGGATTTGCAGTCCTCTGCGTCACCACTCCGCCACGAGGCCATCCAGTGCAGTAATCTGCGGCGTGTGACGGGGCGTTTAGAACGAATCGAAGAGTGGCGCAAGCGCCTTGATCGGTAAGTCGCGTATTTTTTCGTTCCATTCATGACAGTTGTGAAGACGCGTGTCGGCAGGCGGCAGGATCGGGCGAAACTGCCGGTAAAATTTCACATCTCCGTCCATATGGCGCCACGTATCATGGTTAATTTTTAACTTATTGAGGCGATCGTGGAACCGAAAGGCGCTTCGCTCGCTTTCAGGCTCGCAATGTTCAATGGAGGATCGGTTTCGTGTTCAACAAGTTCGTCAATGCTTTCCGCCCGTCGGTCATGGATGTCGAGGGAACAGGCACTTATCCGGACGGCGTATTCGCAGCTTTGGCCATGCGCCAGGCCGAAGCGGATACCGGCGCCAGCATGCGATCCTCCTATGGTCAGGATTATCTGCTCGCCAAGAAGATGAATGAGGCGCCGCGGGCGCACTCCTGAAAGAGCCAAGCGGTTGCCGGCGAACCGTCGCCTGGCCGCAAGAGCGGCGCAAGGCCGCGGTGGAATGTGAACTGAACATGGGCGTCCGGCGAAAGCTTCGGGCGCCTTTATTTTTTCATAACGGCGGTTCGGCTGCGTCCGGCGTCTTGAAACCGCCGACACTCACCAGTATTACGAGCAGGTGAAAAGTCGAGCATGCAGGATTTGAGGCGAGGACATGATAGATTTCGAAGCCGCACGGACGAAGATGGTGGACAACCAGATCCGGACCACTGACGTGACATCCCATTCCGTGCTGCGCGCCTTCCTTACGGTCGCCCGCGAAGCTTTCGTGCCGGAAAAGTCCAAGGTGCTCGCCTATATCGATACCGATATCGAGCTCGCGCCAGGCCGCTTCCTGATGGAAGCCTCGCCGCTTGCCAAGCTGCTGCAGATGGCGGCGATTACCGGGCAGGACAAGGTTCTGGAAGTCGGTGCAGGCACCGGTTACGTGTCTGCGCTCCTGTCGCAGCTCGCCGCATCCGTTGTGGCCGTTGAAAGCGACGACGCGCTGGTCTCCAAGTCAAGGGAAACGCTTGGCGCCATCGACTGTCCCAATCTCAATCTCGTCCACGGGGATCTCGAAAAGGGCAATCCCGCTGGTGCGCCTTACGATCTGATTTTCGTCAACGGCGCGGTCGAGGAAATTCCCGCAGCGCTCCTCGATCAGATGGCCGAGGGTGGCCGTCTCGTGGCTGTTGTCGGCTATGGCAATGCCGCCCAGGCAAAGCTGCTGCTGAAAGAGCGCGGCGTGATGTCCGAAAGCTCACGCTTCAACCTGTCGGTCAAGCCGCTTCCGGGGTTCCGCAAGGCCAAGGAATTCGTGTTCTGATCGTAATCAGCGCAGCCGATTTTTGATTTGAGGTTCAGGGGAGGGCGCAGTCTGCGCCCTTTTTCTATGGGGGCTGCCTGAAAGCCTTCGAGACACCTTGTCTTGTGGGCTCTCCCCTGTGGCACGCGGGACTCAGATCGAATCAAAATCTGTGTATGGTCAAAGTCGGGCGACTTCCACTCATTGTGTCTGTCGCCTGAGCCCTTACACTAGGGCTAGTTCGACTCCCGGTGGTGGGGTCTCTGGCACTCGCCGAATACGAGGACGAAATGGCTCAGCCAAATGTAGCGCGCGAACCCTCCATGGAGGAGATCCTGGCCTCTATCCGCCGGATCATCGAAAGCAACGATCCGGCATCCGATGCGGCGGGATTGCATGGCGCCTCCGAGGCCTATGCCGATGATCAGGACGACGTCGAGGCGGTTGGCTTTACGCCCGAGCTTGTTGCCAATGATATAGGCCTGCCGCCGCAGCCGGAGCGCCGCTTCGCGCCGGAGCCGGTCTCCAGCAGGCAGGAGCCTGACCCGACGGCGGTGCCTGCCGAGCGCTCCCTGTCGCTCGCCGATGTTGCTGCGCGTGTCCGCGCCGCATCCGCGCGACATCAGGATATCGCGATGCAGCGTCCGGTCGCACGGGTTGACGAGCCGTCTTCTGTTGACTTCCGCCAGTCGGAGGAGGTTGCGGCAATACCTTCGTACAAGGAACCTTCCTTCAGGGAGCCTACATTCAGCGCACCGCTCGCCTCCTTGCCGATGCCGGAACTGCGTCCGTCTTTTGCCGGTTCCGAAGAAAGCCCGCGTTCCGCACCCGTCGTAGATATTGCCAGTATGGTGAGGGACGAAAGCCCCAAGGCAGACGTCGAGAAGGCCGATGCCATCGAAACTCAGCCGTTGGTCGCCCAGCCGGTTGCCGCCGAACAGTTTCCGGCCCCGCAATCTGCGGTCAAGGTGGAGCAGCCGTCCTCGCTCGACGCCTTCGCCGGACTGATTTCGGATGCCGCCGGTGCGCAGGTGGCAAAATCCTTCGGTGAGCTTGCCGATGTTTTCGATGGTCTCGATCGCCGCTCGGTGGAGGATATTGCGCAGGACATGCTGCGGCCGATGCTGCAGGAATGGCTGGACGACAATCTGCCGACGCTGGTGGAGCGTCTCGTGCGCGAGGAAATCGAACGCGTGGCCCGCGGCCCGCGTCGTTAATGGATCGCTGAGAGCGCCGCTTGCGTCATCGAATATGGCCGCTCCGGCGACGGGGCGGCTTTTTTATTGACTCATCACGCCCCATCTCTTTAACAACCGACCATCTCATTCATAAGAAAAACGGGTCAGGAAATGCTCGAGAAGACCTACGATTCCGCCGCTGTCGAACCGAAGATCGCAAAGGCCTGGGACGATGCGGATGCTTTCCGCGCCGGTGCCAATGCCAAGCCGGGTGCGGAGACGTTCACCATCGTGATCCCGCCGCCGAATGTCACCGGTTCGCTGCACATGGGCCATGCGCTCAATAATACGTTGCAGGACATCATGGTCCGCTTCGAGCGCATGCGCGGCAAGGACGTGCTGTGGCAGCCGGGCATGGACCATGCCGGCATCGCCACGCAGATGGTCGTCGAGCGCAAGCTGGCTGCCGAAAAGCTCCCCGGCCGCCGCGAGATGGGCCGCGAGGCCTTCATCGACAAGGTCTGGGAATGGAAGGACGAATCCGGCGGGTTGATCTTCAACCAGCTGAAGCGCCTCGGTGCCTCCTGCGACTGGTCGCGTGAGCGCTTCACCATGGATGAAGGGCTTTCGAAGGCCGTCCTCGAAGTTTTCGTTACGCTCTACAAGGAAGGCCTGATCTACCGCGGCAAGCGACTGGTCAACTGGGACCCGAAGTTCGAAACGGCCATTTCCGATCTCGAAGTTGAGAGCAAGGAAGTCGACGGCCATATGTGGCACTTCAAGTACCCGCTGGCCGGCGGCGAAACCTATACCTATGTCGAGAAGGATGCCGACGGTAACGTCATCCTGTCGGAAGAGCGTGACTATATCTCGATCGCGACGACGCGCCCTGAGACAATGCTGGGCGATGGCGCGGTCGCCGTTCACCCGACCGACGAGCGGTATGCGCCGATCGTCGGCAAGCTGTGCGAAATCCCGGTCGGCCCGAAGGAACATCGCCGCCTGATCCCGATCATCACCGACGAATATCCGGAAAAGGATTTCGGCTCCGGCGCGGTCAAGATCACCGGCGCGCATGATTTCAACGACTATCAGGTCGCCAAGCGCAATCGGATCCCGCTCTATCGCCTGATGGATACGGTTGCGGCCATGCGCGCCGACGGCGAGACCTATGCCGAATGCGCGGCAAGGGCTGCCGAAATCACCCGGACCGGCGAACTGCCGAGCGAGGCCGAAGTCGACGAGATCAACCTCGTACCGGAAGAATATCGTGGCCTGGACCGCATGGTGGCCCGTGCCAAGATCATCGAGACGATCAATGCCGAGGGGCTTGCCGTCACGATCAGGGATGCCGAAGGTAACGACATTCCCTATGTCGAGAAGAAGAAGATCATGCAGCCGTTCGGTGACCGCTCCGGCGTCGTCATCGAGCCGATGCTGACCGACCAGTGGTTTGCCGACGCAAAGACGCTGGCGGAGCCCGCGATCGCGTCTGTTCGCGAGGGGCGCACTAACTTCGTTCCGAAGAACTGGGACAAGACCTATTTCGACTGGATGGAAAACATCGAGCCCTGGTGCATTTCGCGTCAGCTCTGGTGGGGCCATCAGATCCCGGCCTGGTACGGGCCGGATGGCCAGTGCTTCGTCGAAAAGACCGAGGAAGAGGCGCTCGATGCGGCCATTCAGCACTATCTGGCCCATGAAGGTCCGTGGAAGGCCTGGGTTCAGGAGAAGCTTGAAAACTTTGCGCCCGGCGACATCCTGACCCGCGACGAAGACGTTCTCGACACCTGGTTCTCGTCTGCGCTCTGGCCGTTCTCGACGCTCGGTTGGCCGGACAAGACGCCGGAGGTTGCTCGCTATTATCCGACCAATGTTCTCGTCACCGGTTTCGACATCATCTTCTTCTGGGTCGCCCGCATGATGATGATGGGCATGCACTTCATGAAGGACGAGGAAGGCAATCCGGTCGAGCCGTTCAACACCGTCTATGTCCATGCGCTGGTTCGCGACAAGAACGGCCAGAAGATGTCGAAGTCCAAGGGCAACGTCATCGACCCGCTGGAGCTGATCGACGAATACGGCGCCGACGCGCTGCGCTTCACGCTGGCCGTCATGGCGGCGCAGGGCAGGGACGTGAAGCTCGATCCGGCCCGCATCGCCGGCTATCGCAATTTCGGCACCAAGCTGTGGAACGCCACCCGCTTCGGCGAGATGAACGGCGTTGCCCGCAATGCCGGCTTCAAGCCGGAAGACGCGAAGCTGACCGTCAACCGCTGGATCCTCACCGAACTGTCGAAGACGATCGACGAGGTGACGACGGCGATCGAGACCTACCGCTTCAACGAGGCGGCTGGCGGTCTCTATCGCTTCGTCTGGAACCAGGTCTGCGACTGGTATGTCGAACTGCTCAAGCCTGTCTTCATGGGAGAGGACGAGGCAGCCAAGGCGGAAGCTCAGGCCTGCATGGCCTATGTCATGGAAAAGGCCTACGCGCTGTTGCACCCGTTCATGCCGTTCATGACGGAAGAACTGTGGGCGCATACGGCGGAGCGCGATGGTCTGCTCGTGCATGGCGAATGGCCGGTGGCCGACTTTGCCGATGACAGCGCGGCCGACGAGATCAACTGGTTGATCGACATCGTTTCCGGCCTGCGTTCGGCGCGCTCTGAAATGAACGTTCCGCCGTCCGCGACCGCGCCGCTGATTGTCGTTGGCGCCAATGAGGTCACGACTGCGCGTCTCGGCCGTCATGAAGCGGCGATCAAGCGTCTGGCCCGTGCCGAAAGCATCGAGCCGGCCGGTGTCGCGCCGAAGGGGGCCGCCCAGATCGTCGTCGGCGAGGCGACAGTCTGCCTGCCGCTCGGCAACCTGATCGATCTGGCCGCCGAAAAGGCCCGCATCGAAAAGGCGGTGGCAAAGACCGAACAGGAAATGGAACGCTTGAACAAGAAGCTTTCCAACGAGAAGTTCATCGCCAATGCCGACCCGGACGTCGTTGCTGCCGATCGCGAGCGTTACGCGGAGCTGGAAGTCCAGCTTGCCAACCTTAAAGTCGCGTTGACACGGATTGCCGAAGCCGGCTGATCCTCGACTCGTCCCGATGGTTCGTTTCATGCCGCATCCGGCTTCCGGATGCGGCATTTTTACGTGCGCCGGAATGCGTCATTGCTTTGCGCAGGTGCAAAAAGGCGAGAAAAGGGTGCTGTTGCGCGGATGACACAACGGCGTGTTACCACAAGATATAATTCTAGCCCTGGCTGCGATTTGCCAAGTCTGAAGGTATTTTCATCTCGTGTCGGCCGATTCCAATCCCTTCCTTTGGGGGCTTACGTAAATTTTGAACGATTGTGCACTGCAGTCGTCCCGACAGCCGAAAGTTGTTGTTTAGGTTCAGCCCTCTAATGTGGCTCCGGTAACTTGCCGGGAGTGGGAGAAGACATGGTAAGACGGATCATTTCACGCGGAGTTCTGGCGGTGGCGGCCGTCGGCGCACTGCAATCGCCGGCGCTGGCGGGAGGGCTTGAGCGCGGTGGTTACAATATCGATCTTCTGTTCGATACAGGGCGCTTTACGACCGAAGCGACGGCTACGTATGTAATGCCGCAGCGCAAGCTGAAGAATGTCGAGGATTCGATTTCTTCGCCAACCAACCCCAATCTCGGCACTACGCTGGGCTACAAAAATACGGCCGATGACAGTGAGAGCTACTGGTCTCCGCGAATCGGCATCAAGGCCGGCCTTGGCGATGCTCTTGACTGTATGTTCGACTATTCGCAGCCTTATGGCGCGCATACCAAGCCGGGTTCCAACTGGGCGGGTGCCAACGACAATATCGAGACCAAGGTCAACAGCGACAACTATGCGTTCACCTGCTCCTACAAGTTCGACGTCGGTCCCGGTCAGTTTCGTGTCATTGGTGGCACTAATTATCTCGACATGGATGGTTTCAAGGAGCGCCTGATCGTGGCACCTGAGGCGCTCGCGCTTTCTGGTCTGTCCGGCTCCGGTGTTGGACGTCTCGATCTGGAGGGCGACGGTTGGGGCTGGCGCGCAGGTGTCGCCTATGAAATCACCGAGTATGCCTTCCGGGCGAGCCTGATGTATTACAGCCAGGTCAAGCTGGACGACGTCAGCGGTACTGTCGATCTGACGGGCGTTCCGGCGGCACTCGGCACCGGTGGACTGGGCCTTGTTCCCGGTGCGGGCACAGTCATTCCCGTGACAGGCGAGACGGCAATGCCCGATGCCCTTGAACTCAAGCTGCAGTCCGGCATTGCGCCTGGCTGGCTGGCCTTCGGTTCCGTCAAGTGGACCGACTGGAGCCAGCTGCAGCGCATCCCGTTCTATGCCGGCGGGCAGGAGGTTACCTCGCTCGATCTCGGCTATCGTGATGGTTGGACGGTGACCGGCGGTATCGGACACAAGTTCAACGATCAGTGGAGCGGTGCGGTCAGCGTGACCTGGGATCGCGGCACGTCGCAGGATTTCGGTACCCAGACGGATACATGGCTATTCGGTGCCGGTGTGGCTTATGCGCCGACGGAAAGCGTCGAAATCCGTTTCGGTGGTGTTCTAGGCATTCTCACCGGTGGTTCGTCGAGCGGTACTATCATCGAAGGTCAGGCCTCCGGCGATGAGGCAAGCTACGAATTCGATGACGATCTCGTGGCAGCGCTATCCACCTCGTTGAAGGTCCGCTTCTGATTCATTGATAGGAAAAGACAAAAGCCCGGCCTCAGCCGGGCTTTTGTTTGTCACAGCTGCATGTTCCTCAGCTAAAATACCGTGACGATTTGGCAACACTTTTTTGGGACGATCGCGCCGCGCTTCAAGGCTGGGACTTTTGTCCATTTCCCGCCACAAACGAAGCGCAGCGGTAGTGAAGTAAAGAGCGCGGCCTGCGGGGGCTCGCCGTGCAAGTTGGAGTAACATGGGCGGGTTTTTCGAAGAGAGACGGGGCTTTGGCGTTGCCGGCATGTGGATTTCGGATCCATTTGCAAAGGTTGGCAAAGCTTTGTTGCGGGGTCCTAGTCTTGCCGAAAATGGCATCTACAGTTTCTCTCGCCTGCAGGGAGGTGGAATGTTCGGTCCGTCTGGTCCGGATGTTCTGTCCGCAAGGCCAATAATCTACGTGTCGGGGAAAACCCCGTCGCGGCTCGAAAGAAACTGAACCATGCGGAAGTCTGGCACCGGGTCCATGAGAGTACTGCTTCTTGGAATATCGCTGGCGGCGTGTTGTGCCGCAAATGCCTTGGCCTTTGACATTCAGGCCGGGGTGACGAAGGAATCCGGCCCCTTCGATCTCTTCAAGTTCGGCTTCAAGGCCTACAAGAACGGCCAGAAGGAAGATGCGGTCGAGGCTTACCGTTATGCCGCCGAGAAGGGTCATACCGGCTCGCGCTGGGCGCTTGCCAACATGTACGCCTATGGCGACGGTGTGACCAAGGACGATTACGCCGCCTTCAAGATCTATAACGAGATTGCCGCCCAGGGTGTCGAACCGGGTTCGGACGATACCGGCTTCTTCGTCAACGCGCTCCTGTCGCTGGCGAGCTATTACAGCCACGGCATCACCGGAAGCCCGGTCAAGGCCGATCCCTATCAGGCCCGCCAGATCTATTTCCAGGTCGCCTCCACCTTCGGTGTCGCCGAGGCGCAGTACCAGCTTGCCCGCATGATGCTGTCGGGCGAGGGCGGTGGTGTCAGCACCCAACAGGCCAAGAAGTGGCTGAACCAGGCCCGCAAGAGCGGCCATCCGGGCGCCATGGCCGTATTCGGCAATATCCTGTTCCAGGAAGGCCAGTCGGTCCGGGGACTCGCATTCCTGACGGCGGCGCTCGACCGCTGCGCCGCCAAGGATTGCGGCTGGATGGAGCAGTTGCAGGAACAGGCCTTCTCGATGGCCGCCGAGCGCGATCGCCGCGACGCCGTCGCCATGTCGCATCAGATGGTTGCGACAGACGACTGATCGTGGAAAGGCCCGCTCGTAAGCGGGCCGCAACTCTCGTTGAAATTATGCAGCGAAGTCGAAGATGCCGATCACCGGTACGTGGTCGGACGGCTTTTCCCACGCGCGCACCTGCTTTTCGATCGACGTCGCCTTGAGGCGATCTGCCGCTTCCGGTGACAGCAGCAGGTGATCGATGCGGATACCGTTGTTCTTCTGCCAGGCGCCGGCCTGATAGTCCCAGAAGGAATAGAGCTTTGTCGCGTCCGTCGTGGCGCGAACGGCATCGATGAGGCCGAGATTTTCCAACCGGCGAAACGCTTCGCGCGTCTGCGGCAAAAACAGCGCATCGGTCGCCCAGGCGGCCGGGTCGTAGCAATCATGCGGCTCGGGAATGACATTGTAGTCGCCGGCCAGAATGAGCGGTTCCTCCAGTGCCAGGCAGTTTTCCGCGTGCCGGCGCAGGCGCTCCATCCAGGCGAGCTTGTAAGGATATTTGACCGGATCGTCCGACGGGTTGCCGTTCGGCAGGTAGATCGAGGCGACGCGGATGACGCCGCCGGGGACCGAGAACACGCATTCGATATAGCGCGACTGCTCGTCCACCGTGCCATCCGGGTTCTCGCCGCCCGGCAGGCCGCGCATCACTTCGTCGGGCCTCAACTTCGACAGGATCGCGACACCGTTAAAGCCCTTCTGGCCGTGGGTTTCGACGTGATAGCCGAGCGTCTCGATTTCCAGCCGCGGAAAGCCCTCGTCGACCGACTTGATTTCCTGCAGGCAGACGATGTCCGGCGAGGCGTCACTCAGCCACTGGCGCAGGTTGTCGATGCGTGCCTTGACGCCGTTGATGTTCCAGGTCGCGATCTTCATGCCTTCACCCTCGCAGTCTATCGGTCTCTTTTAGACGATAGCGCGTGCGAGGAAAGGGAAAGATGGCGTTTTCAGATGGAGAAGCTGGTGCCGCAACCGCAGCTGGCGACCGCATTGGGGTTCTTGATCTGGAACGACTGGCCGAGCAGGTTGTCGACGAAATCGATCTCGGAGCCGGCCATGTAGATCAGCGACATGCTGTCGATCAGCACCTTGGCGCTGCCGTTCTCGATTACCACATCGTCGGCATCGGCCGATTCGGCCAGGTCGAACTTGTAGGAAAAGCCGGAACAGCCGCCGCCCTCGACGGTCACGCGCAGCGCCTGCTTGCCGGTATCGGCGGCGACGATTTCGGAGATCCGCTTTGCCGCGGCATTGGAGAGGGTTACGTTCTCGGTCATTTCTAGGGTCTCCTGCCGGGTTCAAGGCCCGGTGAGTTTTCGGGTGACTGGCCCGATTAACTCTCAGATGATTGTCACCGGCTTTGCGCACGGTCTTACTATAGGTATGAAGACGTGAACGGCACGTCAATGGTCCCGCAGGGTGTGAAATGCAGGTGAAGGCATGACAATCGATACCAGGACGCTCGGTTTCGGCAGCGGCGAGCGCGCCATTTACGCGTCCGACCCATGGTCGTCGCGCGGCCGGATGTTCCCCGAAGGCTCCAGCCTGACGCGCTCGGAATTCCAGCGCGACCGCGACCGCATCGTTCATACGACCGCATTTCGTCGCCTGAAGCACAAGACGCAGGTCTTCATCAGTCCTGATGGCGATCACTATAGGACCCGGCTGACCCACACGATCGAGGTGGCGCAGATCGCCCGTGCGCTGGCCCGTGCCTTGAAACTCGACGAGGATCTGGCGGAAGGCGTGGCGCTGGTCCACGATTTCGGCCACACGCCGTTTGGCCACACGGGCGAGGATGCGCTGGACGAGGTGATGAAGCCCTATGGAGGTTTCGACCACAACGCCCAGTCTCTGCGCGTCGTCACCAAGTTGGAACGCCGCTATGCGGAATTCGACGGCATCAATCTCACATGGGAAAGTCTCGAAGGTCTGGTCAAGCACAATGGCCCGCTGATGACGCTGAAGGGTGAGGGGACACAAGGCCCGGTGCCGCAGCCGATCCGCGATTACTGCGAGCTGCACGATCTGGAACTGGCGAGCTTTGCCAGCCTCGAGGCCCAGGTCGCGGCGATTTCCGATGACATCGCCTATAACACCCACGATATCGACGACGGTTTGCGGTCCGGCCTCCTGACCTTCGAGATGCTGGAGGAGGTGCCGTTCCTCGGTGGTCTGATGAAGGAGGTGAGGGATCGCTACCCGAACCTCGATCCAAGCCGCTTCGCCTACGAGGTCACCCGTCGGCAGATTACCCATATGGTCGAGGACGTGATCGGCGTGGCGCAGGCGAACCTCGCCGCAGTACTGCCGCAGAGCGCCGCCGACGTGCGGGCCGCCGGTCGCGTGATCGCGACTTTCTCGCCCCACATGGCCGAGACGGACCGATGCATCAAGAAACTGCTGTTCTCGCGCATCTACCGCCACCCGCACATCATGCGCATCCGCGAGGGCGCGGCGAAGATCGTCACAGACCTGTTCGAAGCCTATATGAACGACCCGGCGCTGATGCGCAGTCATTACTGGGTCGACCACATGTCCGGCCTTGAGGAAGCCGCGCGTGCACGCCACGTCGCCGATTATCTGGCCGGCATGACCGATACCTATGCCGTGCGCGTGCATGGGGAGCTGTTTGACCAGACTCCCGATTTGCGCTAGGCCCCTCACTTCAAGACCAACGGCTTTCCAAGGGCCCGCGCTGACAAGGCTCGGGTAAGTGACATGAATCTGTTTGCTGATTTCGACACGAGAATTAAGAACGCGCTGGAAACGATTGAGATCGTGAAGGAAAAGCGCAGCGAAGTCGATTTCGGCCGACTGACGGTAGAGCCGCCGCGCGACCAGAGCCATGGCGACGTCGCTACTAATGCCGCAATGGTGCTGGCAAAGCCGCTCGGTACCAATCCGCGTGCGCTCGCCGACCTGATCTGCGCCGCGCTAAAGAATGATCCGGATGTCAGCGAGGTTTCCGTCGCAGGTCCAGGCTTCATCAACATCCGTCTTTCCACCGGTTACTGGCAGCGCCTGCTGGCCTCGATGATCGTCGCCGGCACCGATTACGGCCGCTCGACGGTCGGCGCGGGTCACAGGACCAATGTCGAATATGTCTCGGCCAACCCGACCGGCCCGATGCATGTCGGCCATTGCCGTGGCGCCGTCGTCGGCGATGCGCTCGCCAACCTCATGGCCTTTGCCGGCTATGACGTGACGAAGGAATATTACATCAACGACGCCGGCGGCCAGATCGACGTTCTGGCGCGCTCCGTCTTCCTGCGTTACCGCGAGGCGCTGGGTGAGTCGATCGGCGAGATCCCGGCCGGTCTCTATCCGGGCGATTACCTCGTGCCGGTCGGCAAGGAGCTGGCCGATGAATTCGGCCCGCGCCTGCACAACATGCCGGAAGAGGAATGGATGCCGATCGTCAAGGATCGCGCCGTTGCCGCCATGATGGTGATGATCCGCGAGGACCTGCAGGCGCTCAACGTCCACCACGACGTCTTCTTCTCCGAGCGCACCCTGCACGAGAACGGCGCGCAGCCTATCCGTGCGGCGATCAACGACCTGACGTTCAAGGGCCATGTCTACAAGGGCAAGCTGCCGCCGCCGAAGGGCCAGCTGCCGGAAGACTGGGAAGACCGCGACCAAACGCTGTTCCGCTCGACCGAAGTGGGGGACGACATCGACCGTCCGCTGATCAAGTCGGATGGCGCCTATACCTATTTCGCCGCCGACGTCGCCTACTTCAAGGAAAAGTACGACCGCGGCTTCGACGAGATGATCTATGTTCTCGGCGCCGACCATGGCGGCTATGTCAAGCGGCTCGAGGCCGTCGCCCGCGCCGTGTCCGACGGCAAGGCGAAGCTGACCGTGCTGCTCTGCCAGCTGGTCAAGCTTTACCGTGAGGGTGAGCCGGTGAAGATGTCGAAGCGCTCTGGCGACTTCGTGACCTTGCGAGAGGTCGTGGATGAGGTCGGCCGTGATTCCGTCCGCTTCATGATGCTTTACCGTAAGAATTCCGAACCGCTCGACTTCGACTTCGCCAAGGTCACCGAACAGTCGAAGGACAATCCGGTCTTCTACGTGCAGTACGCGCATGCCCGCTGCATGTCTGTCTTCCGGCAGGGCAGGGATGCTTTCCCGGATCTCGATATCGATTCGCTTGATCTTGCCGCTACTGTCGGCGAAATCACCGATCCGAACGAGTTGCAGCTCGTTGCCAAGCTGGCGGAATTCCCACGGATCGTCGAGAGTGCAGCGCTTTCGCAGGAGCCGCACCGCATCGCATTTTACCTTTACGATCTGGCCAGCTTCTTCCATGCGCACTGGAATAAAGGTAAAGAACAACCTGAATTACGGTTTGTTAACGATAAAAACCGAGAATTGAGCATCGCCAGGCTTGGGCTTGTGCGTGCAGTCGCTTCCGTACTGAGGTCTGGCCTCGCGATTACGGGCACTGCCGCACCGGATGAGATGCGCTAAACGCCCTCATTTACCCACATTGCTCTGGCACAAGCGTAGTAATGTAGGTGAGTGGACTAGGTAATGGCGGATAACAACCTTGCGCGTAGTCGGAATGATGGTCCGGATTTCTTCGCCGACGGAGACCCGTTGGCAGAGCTGGCCCGTATCGTCGGCTATGAAGAGCGAGTAATCGCTAAGCCCGAACCTCTCGTCTCTCCGTCCGTTGTGGCGGAGCGTCGCGAGCCTGTGTTCAACCTCGAAGACGAGCTCCTCAGGGAGTTCGAGCGCTACGATGCGCCTCGCCTCGATCCCGCCGACGACCTCGGTCCGGCCGAGGCATTCGCTGCGCCGTTGCACGAGCCACGTGTCTTCCAGTCCGCCCCGGTCCCGCAGGAGCCTGACTTCGCGCTGCCGGTCCACGAAACGCCGGTGGAGCCGTCCGTTGCCGCGCCTGTCGCTGAGGAGCCGCTTTTCGATGCGGCGCAGTTCGAGGCCGATCTCGGTGCTCTCGATGGGCAGTCGCAGCAGGCATTCGTCGATGGCGATGAGGCCTGGAGTGACCAGTACGCCGCGTCCGAACAGCAGTATATCGATACCGTCGTCGATCAGGGCTTTGTGCCCGTATCGCCGGAAGGCGTCGCTGACGCGGCGGATACGCATATTGAGTTCCCGGCGGATCTGCCGCAGGTTGAGGCCGAGCCGATCGCCCCGGTTGCCTACGAGGAGCCGCAACTGGCAGCGGAACCTCTGGATCTTGCAAGCGAGCTTGAGACCTCTGTCGCCGTGCCCGCCGAACCGCTTCCGGTGCAGGAGTTCAAGCGCAAGGCCGCGGCCTTCACGCCAAGCTTCCGCATGCCGCTCGCCAACTTCCAGTCGGGTGCGGGTGTCGTCTCGCAGCCGCGTGTCGAGCCGAAGGTCGAACCTGTAGCCGTCGCGCCCGCAAAGACCGAAGCCCTTTCGTTCGAAGGTTGGACCGCGCCCTCAGTATCGGTCGCTGCGTCCGCCCCGATCGCCTCCGGTCTTTCCATGCCGACCATGGGTATCCCGATGGCCGGTCCGGCAGAGCCGATCGCCGTCAAGTCCTTGCCGACCGCCGAGCCGGTTCAGGCAAAGGCGCAGTTCTCCGAACTCGACGAACTTCTCTATGACGTCGACCGTTACTCGTCGAAACCCAAGGTCGATGCAGCCGTTGCAGCGCCGGCCGTGGCTCCCGTCGTGGCAAAGCCTGCCGCTCCGCTCGTGGAAGACGTCGCTGATCCTTTCGCCGATGTCGAATTCGAACTGGCGCTCGACGACCTCGAACTCGATCTGGCCGATATGGTCGGCGAGGAAAACCGCAAGGGTGTGACGCCGGTCTCGGTCGCCAGCCAGCCGTCGGCTGCCCCTGTTCAGTCGTTTGTCTCTAACCAGTCTTTCGCGCCGACACCTGTTGTCGCACCGGTGCCGCAGCCCGCGGTCTCCGTCGCCGCCACGCCAATCGCGGCCGCCTATGCCGCAGCACCGGTTGCCGCGGGCATGTCGGCCGCGCCGGCCTATGCTTCTGCCGTGCAGCCGCAGCCCCAACCGGTTGTCGCCGATCTTGATGATGACGTTCCCTTCGATCCGGCGCTGATCGCCGAATCGGACGAGCAGCCGGAAGCGATCGCCGAACTCGACGTGCCGGTTCTGACCGTCGAGGAAAAGGAAGAGGCGCCGCTCTATCGCAGCGATTTCGACCTCGATATCGATGCCGAACTTGCGTCGCTGCTCGAAGCGCCAGAACCTGCCGCGCCACAATCGCGGGCAGCTACTGCGCCGCAGATCGCCGTTGCCGCCGCTGCACCGGCGGCGATCGCTCAGGCGCCTGCCGGTCAGCCCGCAGGCCAGAACGTCTACGCCGATCTCGACGACTTCGAGCGTGCGCTCGAAGAGGATTTCCGTCGCAGCCTCGCAACACCGCTTGCGGCCAATGAAACCTATGCCGGAGAGCAGGACTACCAGCAGATCGAGGACGAAGGGCGTGCCTCGCCCAAGCGCTGGATCGCGTCGCTTGCCGCAGTCGGCCTCGTCGCCATCGTTGGCGGCGGTGCCTATGCTTGGTTGAGCGCTACGGGACCTGGTGCCGGCGCCAATGGCGAGCCGGTCGTCATCGCGGCCGATAGCGATCCGGTCAAGGTCGCCCCCGCCAACCCAGGCGGCAAGACGGTTCCGAACCAGGACAAGGCTGTTTATGATCGCGTTGCCGGCGGTGCTGCCGAAGCGCCGCGCCAACAGCAGCTGATCTCCAGCAGCGAAGAACCCGTAGACGTCGTCCAGCGGACGCTGATGCCCGAGACGATGCCGCTCGAGGGCGAGAACGACATGCAGCTGACGGATGCCGCCGATACATCGGACGCACGTCTTCTGCCGCAGGATGGTCAGGCGGACGCACAGTCCGGCGATCCGCAGCAGGTCATGGTCATGCCGCGCCGGGTCAAGACGATGATCGTCCGCGCCGACGGTACGCTCGTCGAGCAGGAGATCGAAGTACCGGCCGCCGCCGCGACAGCCGACAAGGTCGCCGCCGCACCGGCCCGCGCCGATGCAGCCGCCGCCACGGCGCCGCAGTCGGCAGCACCGTTCCCGACTGCTCAGGCTTCCGCCCAGCAGTCCGCCGGCATCGTGCCGGTCTCGGCTCCGGCCGATGTGGCATCGGCCTCGACCTTGCCGGAAGCGGCGCAGGCGCCGGCCGCGATCGAACAGCTCGCAAATCCGGCTCCGGCCACGGCCACCCGTGCACCCGTGCCGACCTCGCGTCCGTCGCAACAGCCGGTCAACGTCGTCGCCTCGGTCAGCGATCAGGGCAATGTCCGCCCGGCCGCAGCACCCGCTGCTCAGAATACGCAGGTGGCTTCCGCTCCCGCAGCAGCTACCCCGGCGGCTGCCGCAGCCGGCGGCTACGTGATCCAGATCGCCTCGCTTCCCTCCGAAGCGGACGCGCAGCGTTCTTATCAGAACCTGTCGAGCCGCTATGGAAACGTCATCGGTGGTCGTGGCGTCGACATCAAGGCGGCTGAAATTGCCGGCAAGGGCACGTTCTACCGCGTCCGCATCCCGGCCGGTGCCAACCGGGCCGAAGCCGTGGCGCTCTGCGAACGCTACCGCTCCGCTGGCGGCAGCTGCCTCGTGGCACGCTGAGGCGCTTTGAACCAACAGGAGAGACGGGGCGCGAGGCGCCCCGTTTTTCGTTGATCGACATTGCAATGCCCAACCATCGGAAAAATTGACATGAGTGCATCGAAGGCCATGATCCTCGGCGCCAGCGGCGCTTCGCTTACCCCGGACGAGATTTCCCTCTATCGCGACGAACGCCCCTGGGGCTTCATCCTGTTCGCCCGTAACTGCATCGAGCTGCCGCAGATCAGGGACCTCGTCGCGCAGATGCGCGACAGCGTCGGACGGCCGGATGCTCCGGTGCTGATCGACCAGGAAGGTGGCCGCGTCCAGCGCATCCGCCCGCCGATGATCGAGCGTTATCCGTCGGCCGCAGCCCTCGGCGAGCTTTACCGCCAGGACGAGGAGAAGGGCCTGCGCGCCGCCTGGCTGATGTCGCGCCTGCACGCGTTCGACCTGATGAAGCTTGGCATTACCGTCGATGCGCTTCCGGTTCTCGACGTGCCGGTTGAAGGGGCAAGCAACGTCATCGGTGACCGCGCCTATGGTTTCCTGCCCAAGACGGTGGCGGACATGGGCAAGGCTGCCGCCGAGGGGCTCAAGGCAGGCGGCATGCTGCCGATCATGAAGCACATGCCGGGTCATGGCCGCGGCATGGCCGACAGCCACCATGAATTGCCGGTCGTCACCGCATCGCTTGCCGAACTGGAAACCCACGACTTCCTGCCCTTCGTCGCGATGAAGGACGAGCTGATGGCGATGAGTGCCCACATCGTCTTCACCGCCGTTGACGACAAGGACCCGGCCACGATCTCGCCCGTCGTGATCGACAGGATCATCCGCGGCCATATCGGCTTCGACGGGCTGCTTGTCTCGGACGATACCTCCATGAACGCGTTGAAAGGCACGATCGGTGAGCGTGCGGCACGAATCATGGGGGGCGGGTGCGATATAGTCTTGCATTGCAACGGCGTGATGGACGAAATGAAGGCCGTGGTCAGCGAAGTCGTGCCGCTTGCCGGCAAGCCGCTGGAGCGTGCCGAGGCCGTTGAGCGCGGTTTCACGGCACCGGACGGTGCCGACGAGGCGGAACTGCGTGCGGAATTCCATGACATGATGGCGGTCGCGTAAAAGGCGGGCCGCGAGCGAGAAGGGCGACGGGGTTGGCGGGTAATTCGGGGCAGGGCGCCATTCCGATGGACAAGCTCTGGCAGGACGTGACCGAGCGTTCTGCCGATGACCCGTCGCTGGTGATCGATGTCGCCGGTTTCGAAGGTCCGCTCGATCTTCTCCTGCACCTGGCGCGCAGCCAGAAGGTCGATCTGTCGCGCATCTCCGTCCTGGCGCTGGCCGAGCAATATCTGATTTTCGTCGATAGCGCCCGGCGTGTCCGCATAGAACTCGCGGCTGATTATCTGGTCATGGCGGCATGGCTCGCCTACCTGAAATCCCGCTTGCTCATCCCGCAGCAGGTGAAGGTCGACGACGGGCCGAGCGGTGAGGAAATGGCGGCAACGCTTGCCTTTCGTCTCCGCCGCCTTGAAGCCATGCGCGATGTCGCCAGCCGGCTCGTCAACCGCAACCGGCTGGGCCGTGATGTCTTTGCCCGCGGTGCGCCGGAACATATCCCGCACCGGGTGCAGTCGGCCTATGATGCCAGCCTCTACGATCTCCTGTCCGCCTATGCCAATCTGCGGCAGCGCACAGCGATCACCCAGGTGACGATCGAAAGGCGCAAGGTCTGGTCGCTCGTCGATGCCCGCGAGCTTTTGACCCGCATGCTGGGTGAGACCGTCGACTGGACCTCGCTGCAATCCTATCTGCTTCCCTATCTGCCGCCGGAAGACAGGGTGACGGCGACGGCAAGTGCCTTTGCCGCCTCGCTGGAACTGGTGCGGGAAGGAAAACTCGAAATCCGCCAGGACGGCGCATTCCGGCCGATCTACCTGCGCAAGGGTGACCGGGAGCGCAAGGCGCCGACATTTCAATCCGCCGGAGACACCGAATGAATTCCGCAGCCGACGAGAGGGAGCCGCATGCCGACACGGCCGAGGCGACCGACATGATTGAGGCGCGGGAAGGTCAACCGGAACCGTTTTCCGATCTGGAGGCGGAGCGGATCGCGGAGGCGCTGGTCTTCGCCTCCGCGGAACCGGTGCCTGAAAGCTTTCTGGCCGACCGGTTGCCCAAGGGCACGGATATACCCGCATTGATGGCGAGGCTCGCTGAGGTCTATGCCAGTCGCGGCGTCAATCTGGTGCGCACCGCAGACCGTTGGGCTTTTCGCACCGCTGCCGATCTCTCCTTCGTCATCCGCAACGACGACAACGAGGTCAAGAAGCTCTCTCGTGCCGCGCTCGAGGTGCTTGCGATCATAGCTTACCACCAGCCGGTCACCCGCGCCGAGATCGAGGATATCCGTGGCGTGCAGACGTCGAGAGGGACGCTCGATGTGCTGATGGAAGCGGGTTGGGTCCGGTTCCGCGGGCGTCGCCGCTCGCCGGGGCGCCCGGTCACGCTCGGCACGACGCCCGACTTCCTCGATCATTTCGGTATTGAGGAACTGCGTGACCTGCCGGGTCTCGAAGAATTGAAGGGGGCCGGCCTGCTCAGCGGCCGAATTCCGCCCGGTTTCCATATTCCAATCCCCGGCCTGGGCGACGAGCTTGCCGACGAGGAAGATCCGATTACCCAGCTCGATCTGGAGGAGCTCGGCCTTCTCGCACCCAGCGGCGGCGACGAGGATTAGCGCTCGGATCGCAACCGCCAAGTTGTTGTACGGAAATTGAAAAACAACCGAATACTTAAAGTCCGCGTGATTACCGATGCATCATGCTATTTTGGTGTTTGAAAAAGCGGCACAAAGGGCTTACATCGGAGCCGAATTCGAATTGGAGTTGGACTGATGGGTTCTTTTAGTGTGTGGCATTGGCTGATCGTTCTGGTCATCGTGCTCGTCTTGTTCGGGCGCGGCAAGATTCCGGAATTGATGGGCGACGTAGCCAAGGGCATCAAGAGCTTCAAGAAGGGCATGACCGACGACGAAGCTGCGCCGACCGATACGACGGCCGCGACCGGCAAGACCGTCGACCACAAGACTGACGAGGTCAAGGAAACCACCCGTTCCTAACGGACGGGTAGGGGTTTCAGGAGCCTCATTGCATGTTGGATATTGGTTGGACCGAGCTGCTCGTCATTGCGGTCGTGCTCATCGTCGTGGTTGGTCCGAAGGACCTGCCGCCGATGCTGCGCGCGTTTGGCAAGATGACGGCGAATTTTCGCAAGATGGCTGGTGATTTCCGGGCGCAGTTCGATGAAGCGCTGCGGGAAAGCGAGATGGACGACGTCCGCAAGACGATCTCCGAAGCCCAGCGGCTTAATCCTACCAATGCCCTGCGCGATGCGATGAACCCGCTCCGGCAGATGGGCGAGGATCTCAAGGCCGATCTGCAGAAGGCGACCCAGGCGCCTGCCGGCCTGACCGGCAACGCCACGGACCTTACGCCGGTCGACAGTGAGGCGCAGCAGGCCGTGGAAGGTGCCGAACCGGCATCGATCGAGCCTGAAGTTCCAGCAAGTGTCGAACCTGCCGCCGCCAAGCCGTCAGCCGCGAGCGCACCTGTCTCGGCAGCTCCGGTCGTGGCTTCAACGGCGACGGCGACGGCCGCCGCGCCTTCTGTCAGCGCCGCACCGGCCGTGACAACGGCGGCAGCTCCTGTCGAATCGGCAGCAGCAAGTGCCAAGCCGCGAGCACCGCGCAAGGTGGCCGTAAAGAAGCCCGTGGAAGCCGCCGTTACCGAAAAGGCCTCGGCAACGAAGGCCTCTGCAAAGGCTGCGGCACCAAAGACGGCCGCGTCGAAGACCGCTGCCGACAAGGCACCCGCTGTAAAATCCGCTCCGGTAAAGTCCGCCGCGGCAAAGACCGAGGCTGCCAAGCCTGCTGCCCGCAAGCGGGCCACGAAAAAGACTGAAACGCCGAAGGACGAAGCATGAGCGGAGACTACGAGGACAAGCCGCAGCCGCTCATCGAACATCTGATGGAGCTGCGCACCCGGCTGATCTGGTCGATCGGCGCGTTTTTCATCGCCTTCGTCGTCTGCTTCTTCTTCGCCAAGCAGCTCTTCAACCTGCTCGTCGTGCCCTACAAGTGGGCGGTCGTCTGGGCCGGTCTCGACCTTGCCAAGTCCGAACTGATCTATACCGCGCCGCAGGAATTCTTCTTCACCCAGGTGAAGGTGGCGATGTTCGGCGCGCTGGTCATCGCCTTTCCGGTGATTGCCTCGCAGATCTACAAGTTCGTCGCGCCCGGCCTCTACAAGAATGAACGATCGGCTTTCCTGCCGTTCCTGATCGCTTCGCCGATCCTGTTCCTGCTTGGCGGCGCGCTCGTCTATTTCTTCTTCACGCCGATGGTGATGTGGTTCTTCCTCGCCATGCAGCAGGCACCGACGGAAGGCGAGGTGGGCATTTCGCTCCTGCCGCGTGTTTCGGAGTATCTGAGCCTGATCATGACGCTGGTTTTGTCCTTCGGTCTGGTATTCCAGCTGCCGGTCGTCACCACGCTTCTGGCTCGCGTCGGCCTGCTGACCAGCGACTGGTTGAGGGAAAAGCGCAAGTTCGCCATCGTCATCGCCTTCGTCGTCGCGGCCGTGCTGACGCCGCCGGATCCGATGTCCCAGATCGGCCTTGCTATACCCACCATCCTTCTCTACGAGATTGCCATCTACGCCGCGCGACTCGTCGAGCGCAGACGTGATGAGGATTCCGAGACCGAAGAATCGTCGTCGGACGTCGCCGAGAGCGAGAAGGTCTGAGGTTTTGTTCCCTGGCCTGTGCGCGTGGTGTCTCGCGTACAAGGCTTGAGGACCGATGCTCGATATCAAATGGATCCGTGAAAACGAACAGGCTTTCGATGAAGCGCTTGCAAAGCGCGGCGTCGAGCCGATGGCGAAGGAACTTGCGGCGATGGACGATCGCCGCCGCAACGTGATCCAGAAGCTGCAGGACATGCAGTCCCGCCGCAATGCCGCCTCCAAGGAAATCGGCGCCGCGATGGCGCAGAAGAACATGGAGCTGGCCGAAAAGCTCAAGGCCGAAGTCGCCGCCATCAAGGATACGATGCCTGCCGCCGAGCAGGACGAGCGCGAGGCGATTGCGGCGCTCGACGATGCCCTGTCGCGCATCCCCAATATCCCCTTCGATGACGTGCCTGTCGGCAAGGACGAGCACGACAATGTCGTCAAGCGTGTCGTCGGCGAAAAGCCCGCCTGGAATCATCCGGCCAAGGAGCATTTCGACATAGGCGAAGCGCTCGGTTACATGGATTTCGAGCGCGCCACCAAGCTGTCGGGCTCGCGCTTCACCGTTCTGACCAGCCAGCTTGCCCGTCTGGAGCGCGCACTCGGCCAGTTCATGCTCGACATGCACACGACGGAGCATGGGTACACCGAAGTCTCCTCGCCGCTGATGGTGAAGGCGGAAGCCATGTATGGCACCGGCCAGTTGCCGAAATTCGAGGAAGACCTGTTCAAGACGACGGACGGCCGCTACCTCATCCCGACCGCCGAAGTAACGCTGACAAATCTCGTCTCGGCCGAAACGCTGGAACAGGAAAAGCTGCCGCTGCGCTTCACCGCGCTCACCCCGTCCTTCCGTTCGGAAGCCGGCTCTGCCGGCCGCGATACCCGCGGCATGCTGCGCCAGCACCAGTTCTGGAAATGCGAACTCGTTTCGATCACCGATGCCGAAAGCGCTGTCGCCGAGCATGAGCGCATGACGGAATGCGCCGAGAACGTGCTGAAGCGCCTCGGCCTGCATTTCCGCACCATGACGCTCTGCACCGGCGACATGGGCTTTGGCGCGCGCAAGACCTACGACATCGAGGTCTGGCTGCCGGGGCAGGATACCTATCGCGAAATCTCGTCCTGCTCGGTCTGCGGCGATTTCCAGGGCCGCCGCATGAACGCCCGTTACCGCGTCAAGGATGAAAAGGCGCTGCGCTTCGTCCACACGCTGAACGGTTCGGGCACGGCCGTCGGCCGCTGCATGATTGCGGTTCTCGAAAATTACCTGAATGAAGACGGTTCTGTCACAATTCCGGATGCCCTTCTGCCCTACATGGGCGGCCTGACGAAAATCGAAAAGGCTTAAGAAGGACGACGAAATGCGCATTCTCCTCACCAACGACGACGGCATTCATGCGGAAGGCCTGGCGGTTCTCGAACGGATCGCCCGCAGCCTGTCCGACGATGTCTGGATCGTCGCGCCGGAAACCGATCAGAGCGGCCTTGCCCATTCGCTGAGCCTGTCTGAACCGCTGCGGCTGAGGAAGATCGACGACAAGCGTTACGCCCTGCGCGGCACGCCGACCGATTGCGTCATCATGGCGACGAGCGAGATCATGGACGTCAAGCCTGATCTCATCCTGTCCGGCGTCAATGACGGCGGCAACATGGCGGACGACATCACCTATTCGGGCACCGTTGCCGGTGCGATCGAAGGCGCGCTGCAGGGTGTGCGCTCGATCGCCATCAGCCAGACCGCCCGCAAGGACAACGGTCGTTACACGCCCTGGCATGTGGCGGAAGCCTATGCCGGCGATCTGTTGAAGAAGCTGATGGTCATCGACTTGCCGGCCGGCACCTTCCTCAATGTCAACTTCCCCCATTGCGAGCCGGACGAGGTTCAGGGCGTCGTCGTTACCCATCAGGGCAAGCTCGACCATGGCCTGATCACCGAGGCGCGTGAGGACGGGCGCGGGCGTCCGTATTACTGGCTGAAATTCTCCGCCCGCAACGGCGATTTCCCCGCCGGCACGGACATCCAGGCGCTGAAGGAGAACAGGATTTCCGTCACGCCGCTGAAGCTGGACCTGACCGACTACTCGGTGCAGGATCGCCTCGAAGCCGCGCTGGCCGAGTGATTCTGTCCGCGCAGACGAGGAGTTGAGAGCTTGAAACCGGGAATGGTCGAGAAGGAAGGTTTTGCCGCGCTGGTCCTGCGCCTGCGCTCGGAGGGCATTTCCGATCTCGACCTCCTGACGGCTGTCGAGCAGGCGCAACGCTCACAGTTCGTTCCGGCGATGATGGCGGAGGAAGCCTATTCCAGCCGCACGATCCCGATCGATTGCGGCTCCTTCATGGAAGGGGCCGATCTTGCCGTGCGCCTGCTGCATCGTCTTCAGGTCAAGCCCGGCCACCGCGTGCTGGAAATCGGCACCGGTAGCGGCTTCACGGCCGCCGTCATGGGCCGCATCGCCGAGCGCGTGCTGACTGTCGAGCGCTACAAGACGCTGGTGGCAGCCGCCAACACCCGCATGGATGCGCTCGGCCTGCGCAACGTCGTCATCCGCCAGGCCGACGGCAGCAACGGCGTTCCGGGCGAGGGGACGTTCGACCGCATTCTCGTCACCGCAGCCTTTCCGGTGTTGCCGCGATTCTACGCGGACCAGTTGACCCATGGCGGGTCGATGATCGCGCCGCTGATGAACGAAGATGAGACATGCACGATGGTGCGGCTGACCAAGACCGGAAGCCGTTTCGAGCGCGAGGATCTGTTCATCGCGCCCTATCTCCCGCTCGTGCCGCATGTCGCGGCCGCGCTGTGACCGCGACCGGCATGGTTAGCGATTTGTCAAAAAAGTAAGTTCTTGAGCATCACCTTAACTGACCGGTAAGACTAACGCGCTTTAATGATCAGCATGATGGTTGCGTCATGAGTAGGTCGAGTCAATGCGCGTTAAGAGTACCCATAAATTCGGTAAATCCGTTGTAAAGTTCGCAGCGGCAGCCCTTTTGGCAAGCGCTGCGACGAGCTGCAGTTCGGACGCCACACGGTTCTCGGGCCTGTTCGACGGCACGGATAACATCACCACGGCATCGGTTCCTCAGCGCCAGGGTGCTGGCGCCTATGGTCAGGCTCCTGTTCCACGCGGCGATGTCGCGCAGGCTCAGCAGATGCCGCAGCAGTACGGCTCCTACAATTCAGCCCCGGCCCAGACCTATCAGAGCAATGGCGGCTATTCGTCTCCGTCGCGTGTCGCTGCCGCCCCGGCGGCCGTGCAGCGGACTGAGCTCGCAGCGCCGGGTGCCGAGCCTCAGAACCGCCAGCAGGCGATGGCTCAGCCTTTCCCGCAGCAGCAGGCCGCAGCGCGCAACGACGACAACCTGACCACCGGTACCGTCCGGTCGATGTCCGGCTGGTCGACGACCAACGCGCCGCGCATCACGCTTCGTCCCGGCGAAACGGCCAAGACGCTCGCCAACCGCTACGGCGTGCCGGAAGCAGAAATCCTCAAGGCCAACGGCGGCTCTCTTGCTGCCGGCCAGACGGTCGTCATCCCGACCTTCGGTCCGGCCCGCAACTCTGCAAAGACCGCTGCAGGCGATATCGACCTGCCGAACCGCGCGCCGCAGCCGGCGTCGCAGTCGGAACAGAAGGTTGCCGTCCTGCCATCGCGCGACCAGTCGCTTGCTGCACCGGCCAAGGTTTCTCCTCCCGGCGGCAAGCCGCTCGACGGCACCTATACCGTCAAGCCGGGTGACACGCTGACCAAGGTGGCTCGCGCCACCGGCACGTCTGTCGACGCGCTGAAGGCGGCAAACGGCCTCACCGACGGCAATATCCGCATCGGCCAGACGCTGAAGGTTTCCGGTGGTGCCGCCGGCACCGATCCGGTTCGCACGGCATCCGTGCCGCAGGCTCCCGCCCAGCCGGCGCCCGCAGCCCCGAAGGTTGCCGCCGCACCGCAGCAGCCGGCCGTCGCAAGGGTCGAACAGGTCTCGGCTCCCGCAAGGCCTGCCCCGGAAGCATCGGTCAGCGAAGTCGAGAAGAAGTCCGAAGTCGCCTCGATCGCTCCGCAATCGACCGGCATCGGCAAGTACCGCTGGCCGGTCAACGGCGCGGTCATCGCCGGCTACGGTTCCAACGTCAACGGCAGCCGCAATGACGGTATCGATATCTCCGTCCCTGAGGGTACGCCGATCAAGGCAGCCGAGAACGGCGTTGTCATCTATGCCGGCAACGGTTTGAAGCAGCTCGGCAATACGGTTCTCGTGCGCCACGACGACGGCAAGGTCACGGTTTACGGCCATGCCGGCTCGATCAACGTGTCGCGCGGCCAGAAGGTCACCCGTGGTCAGACGCTTGCTGCCTCCGGCATGAGCGGCGACGCCCAGCGTCCGCAGGTTCACTTCGAGGTCCGCAAGGACGCGACCCCGATCAACCCCATCAGTTTCCTTGAATAATTGTAGTGCGTTTCAAGGTCATGACGAAAAAGCCCGGCAGTGCCGGGCTTTTTTGCGTGCATCAGTCCGGTTGTCTCAAGCCCGGTCTAGCGGCTTGCGCATCCGGCCGGCGAGATCCTGGATGTACTGCCATGCGACACGGCCCGAGCGCCCACCGCGCGTGGTGGCCCATTCCAGCGCCTCGTGATGCAGCGTTTCGCGCGCAAGGCCAAGATCGAAATGGGCGGCATAGCCGTCGATCATCGCCAGATAATCGTCCTGGCTGCATTTGTGGAAGCCGAGCCACAGGCCGAACCGGTCGGAGAGTGACACCTTCTCTTCCACGGCTTCTGCCGGATTGATCGCCGTCGACTGCTCGTTTTCCATCATGTTGCGCGGCAGAAGATGGCGGCGGTTGGAGGTGGCGTAGAACAGAACATTGTCCGGCCGGCCCTCGATCCCGCCGTCGAGCGCGGCCTTCAGCGACTTGTAGGCCGTATCGTCGTGATCGAAGGACAGGTCGTCGCAGAAGACGATGACGCGCAGACCCGAGGTCTTGAGAATGTCGAGCAGCGCCGGAAGCGACGAAATGTCTTCACGATGCACCTCGACGAGCTTCAGCGCAGCACCCGTCTCACCCCGGACATCGGCATGCACCGCCTTGACCAGCGACGACTTGCCCATGCCGCGCGCGCCCCAGAGCAGCACATTGTTCGCCGGGTAACCTTCGGCGAAACGCAAGGTGTTTTCATGCAGGATGTCGCGCACATGATCGACGCCACGGATCAGCGAGAGGGCAATCCGGTTCGGCCGCGGGATCGGCTGCAGGCGTTTGTTCGCCGGAACCCAGACGAAACAGTCGGCCGCATCGAAATCGTTGACCGCGGGGGCAGGGCCGGCAAGGCGCTCGACCGCGTCCGAAAGTCGCTTCAGTTCGGCCAGCACTTGGCCGTTGAAATCGTCGCTCATGATGCCCTCTTTCGGTCGATACGTCAGTTTCGGCTGGCGGTAACATGCTCGTCATTGGAGAGAAAGCTAGAGAGCCGTGGATTCGGTACGGCCGATTGCCGCTTTCTGTTGCATTTGAAGCCATCGCAACTATATTCCGGCGGCTTGAAACGGGGGCCCAGAATATCTGAGAGCGTCTCCGGCAGTCTTAGGAGTTCTCGATGTTCATTACCGAAGCATTCGCCCAGGCGAGCGGCGCAGCAGCACCGTCCAGCACGGATTCGATCCTGCAGATGGTCCTGCTTTTCGCGCCCCTGATGGTGGTGTGGTATTTCTTCCTCATCCGTCCGCAGCGCGCCCAGGCCAAGAAGCGCCAGGAAACGCTCAACAGCATCCGTCGCGGCGATCAGGTCGTTCTCGGTGGCGGCATTACGGGCAAGGTGAGCAAGGTCGTCGATGACAACGAACTGGAAGTCGAAATCGCCGAAGGCGTTAAGATCCGCGCCATGCGCGCCTATATCGCCGAAGTGAAGGTCAAGGGCGAGCCGGTCAAGACCGAGACGCCTGCGAAGTAATCGCAACCATCATGGCCGGGCCGGATGATATCCGGCTTGGCCGATCATGACATTTCTTGAGAAAGCATGCGGCCATGGCGAAAGGCATCGAAATTCGCGAAGCCCATTTCCCCGGTCGCGCGCCGATCGATGCCTATGGAAATGGCGGTTTCCGCTTCGCCGACATGTCGCATCGTGGCTCCATTTTTTGCCTTCCCTCCGGCATCCACGGCTGGGCTATGGAAGAGGGGGCGCCGCTTACGTCGGCCGATTTCGCCCGTGTCATCGAAGAATCCGGTGATATCGAGGTCCTGCTGGTCGGTACCGGCGCCAACCTCAAGCCTCTGCCGGCCGAGCTTAAGGCGGCTTTGAAGGCCAGAGGCATCGCCTCCGATCCGATGAGCACCGGGGCTGCTGTGCGCACCTACAATATCATGCTGGCCGAATCGCGCGCCGTCGCGGCCGCGCTCATTGCGGTCTGACATGACGGAAAACCAGGCCGACAACGCGTCCCTGTGCCTTTCGACATTGCGGGAGACGGATCGCGACCGCTATCTCGCCTGTCTTCTGTCGCCGCCGGACAAGCGCGATGCGCTGGCCGCCCTCTATGCTTTCAACGCCGAGATCGCCCGTGTTCGCGACGTGGCGCGTGAGCCTCTGCCGGGCGAAATCCGCCTGCAATGGTGGCGCGATCTGCTGGAAGGCACAGCAGAAGGCGATACCGGCGGCAACCCCGTCGCCGTCGGTCTTCTGCAGGCGATCGAACGCTACCGTCTGCCGCGCAATACACTCGTTGCCATGACCGAGGCCCGCATTTTCGATCTCTATGACGATGCCATGCCGGACCGCAATGCGCTCGAAGGCTATGCCGGGGAAACCGCCTCGGCGCTGATCCAGCTCGCGAGCCTGATCCTTGCGCCTGAAGACGCGACCACAACCGCCGAAACTGCGGGTCATGCCGGCGTTGCCCAGTCGATTGCCGGGATGCTGCTGCTTCTTCCGCTGCATGGGCGGCGCAACCAGCTCTATATTCCGCTCGATATCCTATCCGCCACCGGTCTGGACCGGGAAGGATTTCTGACCGGAACCGACAAGGTGCGTATCTCTGCGGCAGTCGAGGCCTTTGCCGGTCTTGGCCTGGAACACCTGTCGAAGGCGCGCGGTGCGGGCAGGGTCCCGGCCTCCGTTTTCCCCGCCTTCCTGCCCGCCACGCTGGCGGAACCGGTTCTGCTGCGTGCCCGCAAGCTCGGCGCTGCCGTAATCGAGAAGTCCCTGCAGCCGCCGCAATGGCGCCGCCAGCTGCGCATGGTCAAGGCCGGCCTTCTGCGCCGCCTCTGACGAGACGGTCACGCTCGATAACATTCTCGCGCAAGCCTCACGCGTTAGACATCGCGCAACCAGAACAAGGCTGCGCCAAGGAGACGCGATTTGAGTCCTATCATCGTCTGGACCACGATCGTTGGATTGATCCTCATCCTGATCGCCTACATCAGCCGGATGGCAGCCAAGAGCGAGCAGCAGGGCGGCCATGACGTCGGTGTGGCGCTTATGGAATTCGGTCGTGCCTTTCCGGACGAAGCGATCCGCAGCCTGCATTTCACCGCCGACGGCAGCGCGATCTTCGTGCGCCTGCATAACAACAAGACCGGCTTCATGCGCTCGCGTCGCAATCATTATGCGTGCAGCATCATCGAACCCGGCCGCGTGCGTGTCACGCCATTGGTCAATGCGCGGGGATTTGAGGCGGAGTTTCTCGACAATCCGACCCATAACGGCGAGTTCCTCTTTGCCAGGGAGGCTGAGGCGGCGGAAGTGTCGCTGTGGTTGCTCGACAACTATGTCAGCGTTGCGGACCGCCATGCCGAGGATGCGGATGGCGGCCCGAAGAGTAAGGCCGAAGGGACAGAAGGCGGCGAGACGCCTAAGCCTGACCCAGCCAGCTAGCGCAATCCTTCAGCGCGCGGGCCGAAAGAAGCTGCCGCTTCATGATCGTCTTGTCCTTGCCGCGGAAGCGCTTGACGCCTTCCGGCTTGACGATCGAGCCGGGTTCCAGCTCCGGGAACAGGCCGAAATTGATGTTCATCGGCTGGAACGACCGCTTGCCCGGCTCCTCGTCATGGATGAGGTGACCACCGGTAATGTGGCCGAGCAGCGAGCCGAAGGCGGTTGTCGCGGGCGGCGCGGACAAAGCCTCACCCTTGCGTTCGGCGGCGGCGAAGCGGCCGGCAAGAAGACCGATCGCCGAACTTTCCACATAACCTTCGCAGCCGGTGATCTGGCCGGCAAAGCGCAGGCCCGGCCGGCTTTTCAGCGTCAACGACTTGTCGAGCAGGATCGGCGACTGGATGTAGGTATTGCGGTGCAGGCCGCCGAGACGGGCGAATTCCGCATTCTGCAAGCCCGGAATCATGCGGAAGATCTCCGCCTGCGCCCCGTATTTCAGCTTCGTCTGGAAGCCGACCATGTTGTAGAGCGTGCCAAGTGCATTGTCCTGGCGCAGCTGCACGACCGCATAGGCCTTGACCGTCGGGTTATGCGAATTGGTCAGGCCCATCGGCTTCATCGGGCCATGGCGCAGTGTCTCACGACCGCGTTCCGCCATCACCTCGATCGGCAGGCAGCCGTCGAAATAGGGCGTGCCTTCCCATTCCTTGAAGCCGACCGTATCGCCGGCGATCAGCGCATCGACGAAGGCGTCATATTGGTGCTTGTCGAGCGGGCAGTTGATATAGTCCTTGCCCGTGCCGCCCGGTCCGACCTTGTCGTAGCGGGACTGGTACCAGCAGGTTTCCATATCGATCGATTCGCGGTGCACGATCGGCGCGATCGCGTCGAAGAAGGCAAGCTGGTCTTCGCCGGTTTCCGCCTGGATGGCTGCAGCGAGCGACGGCGAGGTGAGCGGCCCGGTGGCAACGATCGCCAGATCCCATTCCTTCGGCGGAAGCCCCTGGATTTCTTCGCGTACGACAGTGATCAGCGGATGAGCCGAGATCTCGGCAGTCACCGCGTCGGAAAACCCGTCGCGATCGACGGCGAGCGCGCCGCCGGCCGGAACCTGATGTCTGTCTGCGCAGGCCATGATCAGCGAACCGGCAAGCCGCATCTCCGCATGGATGACGCCGACCGCATTGGCCGTCGCGTCGTCGGAGCGGAAGGAATTGGAGCAGACGAGCTCGGCAAGGCCGTCCGTCTTGTGCGCATCGGTGCCGCGCACGCCGCGCATCTCGTGCAGGATGACCGGGATACCGGCCTGTGCAATCTGCCAGGCGGCTTCGGAGCCGGCAAGCCCGCCGCCGACGACGTGGATGGGGGAATAGGATGTAGCTTGGGATCTATCTGTCATGGGGCGCGTCATTATCATGGCCGGCCGTGGACAGGAAAGAAAAAGCAATGCCGCAGGAATCAAAAAGGCACCTGAAAAGGTGCCTTTGATCATCCTTGGGCATTTCGGTCGCTAGACCATCATTCGCTGGCGGTTGATACGCCGCCGGCCGCTTGGGGATTAGCGGAACGAACGAGCCGCAATGTTGCGGATGTCGTAGCGGGTCAGGCCGATGTCGGACAGGGCCTGGTTGGACAGGCTGCCGAGTTCGTTCATCGTACGGCGGTAGCTGATCCAGTTCTTTGCGATGCGGACCGGGTTCATGGTGGTTTCCTCAAATCGTCTTTTTCCCGGCGCTCGTTATCGGCTCCGGCGATGAGGTTCTTATACGCTCGCATAATAAGAATGTGGAGTGCAAAAACTGTGCGACTGCCATGCAATTGTGCAGTGGGTTGCCGCTTTTAGGAGCGAAGCTGAAAAAGACGGCAGGGGAGGTGTGTCGCCGAACTTGCTACAGCTCAAACGAAAAACGCCTCCCGAAGGAGGCGTTTTCGATCGACCGTAAATGTCAAAGCTTTAATCAGAAGCCGACTGCCGTGCGTGCGACGCGGCGGATGTCTGCGCGGCCGATGCCGAGGTCGCCGAGCTCACGGTCGGTCATGCGGCCGAGTTCGGTGACGGTTTCGCGGTACTTGCGCCAGTTGCTGAATTTCTGAGCGATGTTCATGGTGGGTATCCTTTTGCCCTGTGGGCGACTTCAACCGCCCTCTTCATCTGCTAATCGTTTTAAATCGTCTTCTGCCTAAAAAACAGCGTCCATTAGGAATGCCACCTATGCGTCAGATGCATTGCAGGTTGTGGCGGTGATTGGCGGCAATGGAGAAGGGGGCGATGAAACGAATAACGCCCACCGGGGGAGGAGGTCCGGCGGGCGTCATATCGGTGACTGGCGATCGGGAGGAGGAGTATCGCCAGTCTGCACGGGCTCACGCTTGGGAGGAGGAGTGCGTGTCCCGAATTGTGTTGTAGAAGACTTTGCTTCGTTCGTTGGGATTTATGTACAGAAATCTAATCGATTTGTGCACTGCAGACTTCGAATGGATGTCATGCCGTATGCGCATGGCTTCCGGTTCGGCTTGTCCTGGGACGATTTCGCTCTGCCATTGTTGCGATCTGACTTGCAAAGTCAGCTGTGGGCGCGGCCTTTGCCATGCGCGAAAACTTGTTTGTGGTTCTGTTGCAGGAACGTCATTTTTCCTTTGCGCCCGGAAAAACGGGTGATATAGAGACGCGCGCTCCGGAAGGCCTCAGGCGACGAGGATTTCGACGCGGTTGGGGCGCGGGTATGGTGAAATTGGTAGACACGCCAGATTTAGGTTCTGGTGCCGCAAGGCGTGGGAGTTCAAGTCTCTCTACCCGCACCAGCGCCGTCAAGGTGCGGTCCGACGCCAAGGGTGGCGAATGACCGGCGTCTTTAATGCCGCGGCTGGTCTCTTAGAAGTTCCGGCGATGTGCTCATTCTTCAATCCGGCCGTATGTCGGGTGTCTGGGTACCGCCGCCACGATATGAAGGTTTAAAAATGCAGGTTACCGAAACGCTCGCTGAAGGGCTGAAGCGCGAAATCAAGGTCGTTATCCCGAAGCAGGACATGGAAGCCGAACTGAATGTTCGTCTCGCCGACGCCAAGGATAAGGTCCGCATCAACGGCTTCCGTCCGGGCAAGGTGCCGCTCGCGCACCTCAAGAAGACCTACGGCAAGTCGATCATGGCCGATCTCGTCAACGAGATCGTTCGTGAACGCCCGACCAAGATCCTGTCGGAGCGCGGCGAGAAGTCGGCGACCCAGCCGTCCATCTCCATGACCGAGGACGAAGCGGAAGCCGAAAAGATCCTGTCTGCACAGGCCGATTTCGAATTCACGGTATCCTATGAAGTCATTCCGCCGATCGAATTGAAGTCGACCGACAAGATCGAAGTGACCCGCGAAGTCGTCGAGATTGCCGACGAGGAAGTCAACGAGCAGATCCTCAAGATCGCCGAGAGCGCCCGCACCTTCGAAACCAAGAAGGGCAAGGCTGCCAATGGCGACCGCGTCACCATGAACTATCTCGGCAAGGTTGACGGCGTAGCCTTCGATGGCGGCACCGCCGAAGATGCCGAACTGGTTCTCGGTTCGGGTCAGTTCATTCCGGGCTTCGAAGACCAGCTGGTCGGCGTCAAGGCCGGTGACGAGACTGTCATCACCGTCACCTTCCCGGAACAGTATCCGGCTGCGAACCTCGCAGGCAAGGAAGCTACCTTCGACATCACCGTCAAGGACGTTGCGGCTCCTGGCGAAGTCGAAATCAACGATGAGCTCGCTTCCAAGCTCGGCCTTGAATCGGCTGACCGCCTGAAGGAAATCGTCCGCGGCCAGATCGAAGGCCAGTACGGCAACCTGACCCGCCAGAAGGTCAAGCGTCAGATCCTCGACCAGCTCGACGAGATGTACCAGTTCGACACCCCGCAGTCGCTTGTCGACGCCGAGTTCGACAACATCTGGCGCCAGATCAACACCGATCTCGCCCAGTCCGGCAAGACCTTCGAAGACGAAGACACGACCGAGGAAGAAGCCCGCGCGGAATACCGCAAGCTGGCTGAACGCCGCGTTCGCCTCGGCCTCGTCCTCTCCGAAATCGGTGAGAAGGCCGGCGTCGAAGTGACCGAAGAGGAAATGCAGCGTGCGCTCTACGCACAGCTGCAGCAGTTCCCGGGCCAGCAGAAGGAAATCCTCGATTTCTTCCGCAACACGCCTGGCGCTTCCAACTCGCTGCGCGCCCCGATCTTCGAAGAGAAGGTCATCGACAAGCTTCTGTCCGAAGTGAAGGTCACCGACAAGACCGTCTCCAAGGAAGAGCTGATGGCTGACGACGAAGCCGAAGGCGAAGACAAGCCGGCCAAGAAGAAGGCCGCTCCGAAGAAGAAGGCTGCCCCGAAGAAGAAGGCTGCTGAAGACAGCGCCGAGTAATCTTTTCGGACCATGAATGACGAGAGGCCGGGTCGGAAACGACCCGGCCTTTTGCGTTGTAGGGAAGGCTTGAAAACTCTTCAGCGCTTCGCATTAATGTGATTTATAGTCGCAATAATGGGGCGCATAGATGGATCTGGTGCATAACGAGCGTAGAAAGTATTTGGCTGTTGCATTCGACCGAGCATCGACAGCGTGTTTGGCACTTGGGGTGTTCGGGCAAGTCGTCCAATCGACAACTTTGTCAATATCCTGGCAGTCGCTATTCGAAGTTGCGATTTGGATCATCGGCGCATCAATGTTACATATTGCGGGAAGGCAAGTGCTAGGAGGCTTACGCTCATGACCTCAGCATATTTCTTTTTCTGGTATGTCTTGCCGATTCTGATCGGCACGTCGGGTCTGGCTATAGCGGCATATGTAACGCGCAACGACCCCAAGCCGCCGCGGGATAGGCATCCAGCGGAATGAGGAATGGAGCGGGATAAAACCCCGCGACATTCCCCACGTCTCGTGACATAAGGCAGGCCGAATTCCCCTAAGAAGACCGGCAGCCATGATCCGCATCGAAAACATCAGCAAGTCGAACAGCCACCGTATTCTCTATATCGAGGCATCGGCAGCTCTCAACAAGGGCGAGAAGATTGGACTGGTCGGCCCGAATGGCGCCGGCAAGACGACGCTGTTTCGCATGATCACCGGCAGCGAAGTGCCGGACGAAGGTCAGGTCTCGGTCGATAAGCACGTCACCATCGGCTATTTCAACCAGGATGTCGGCGAGATGTCCGGCGTCAGTGCCGTCACCGAAGTGATGGACGGGGCAGGGCCGGTGAGCACCGTTGCCGCCGAACTGCGCGAGCTGGAAGCCGCCATGGTCGATCCCGACCGCATCGACGAGATGGACGCGATCATCGAGCGCTATGGCGAGGTGCAGGCCCGCTATGAGGAGCTCGACGGCTATGGACTGGAAAGCCGTGCCCGCGAAGTACTGGCCGGTCTCTCCTTCAGCGAGGAAATGATGGACGGGGATGTCGGCAAGCTCTCTGGCGGCTGGAAGATGCGTGTGGCGCTTGCCCGCATTCTGCTGATGCGCCCCGACGTGATGCTGCTCGACGAACCGTCCAACCACCTGGATCTCGAAAGCCTGATCTGGCTCGAACAGTTCCTCAAGGGGTATGACGGCGCACTGCTGATGACCTCTCATGACCGCGAGTTCATGAACCGCATCGTCAACAAGATCATCGAGATCGATGCCGGTTCGCTCAATTCCTATGCAGGAGATTACGGCTTCTACGAAGCGCAGCGAGCGCAGAACGAGAAGCAGCAGCAGGCGCAGTTCGAGCGTCAGCAGGCGATGCTGGCCAAGGAAATCAAGTTCATCGAACGCTTCAAGGCGCGTGCCTCGCACGCTGCCCAGGTGCAGAGCCGGGTGAAGAAGCTAGACAAGATCGAACGCGTCGAGCCGCCGAAGCGTCGACAGTCCGTCGCCTTCGAATTTCAGGCGCCGCCACGCTCGGGCGAGGATGTCGCCAACCTCAAGGGCATCCACAAGGCCTATGGCAGCAAGGTCATCTATGAAGGGCTGGATTTCTCCATCCGCCGCAAGGAACGCTGGTGCATCATGGGCGTCAACGGGGCGGGCAAGTCGACGCTCCTGAAGCTGATCGCCGGTTCGGCCGAACCGGATCAGGGCACGGTCGCGGTCGGCGCGAGCGTCAAGATGGGGTACTTCGCCCAGCATGCCATGGATGTGCTCGACGGCGAGCAGACTGTCTTCGAATGGCTGGAATCCGAATTTCCGCGCGCCGGGCAGGGAGCCTTGAGGACGCTGGCCGGCTGCTTCGGCTTTTCCGGCGATGACGTTGAAAAGAAATGCCGTGTTCTGTCGGGCGGTGAAAAGGCCCGCCTCGTGATGGCCGCGATGCTGTTCGATCCGCCGAACTTCCTCGTTCTCGACGAGCCGACCAACCATCTTGATCTCGACACCAAGGAAATGCTGATCAAGGCTCTGTCGGAATACGAAGGCACGATGCTCTTCGTCAGCCACGACCGCCATTTCCTGTCGGAACTGTCGAACCGTGTGCTCGAAGTCTCGTCGGATGGAATACACCGCTATGACGGCGGGTATCGCGAATATGTCGAGCGCACCGGTTACGAGGCGCCAGGTCTCGTTGCCTGACATTCTGTCGATTGCAATCGGCAAATCGTGATCGGCCAACCGGCCGGTCGTCGACTGATAACCTTGATCCATCGTGCCGTGCCCCTAGCTAGCCTTCAGGAGGCTATGGGAGGTTAAACGGCGATGTTGGATTATGGATTTTCAGACACTGCGTTTGCGGGCGCTCGCCCGAATGTCTATTTTGGCCCTGATGCTTTCCGGCTGCACTATCCCGCCGGATACCTCGCGCGTGGTCGGTGAAAATTCCACCATAGCCGCGGCGCGCGAGGAACTGGTCGGTCTCGATCAGGACGACGTCAGGATGTGCGCCGGCTTCCCCACTGCCAGCAGTGCGACAGCCGATGGCGGATCCATATGGGCTTACAGGCGGGACATGCCGCGCGGCAGCTGGAATGTCGTCAATCCGTCGATCACGCTGTTCGGCGCCATTCCGGCAGTCAATACCTCAAGGAGCGGTCAATCCGGCGGCAATTGCAGCACGCAGTTCCGCTTCGCCGACGCCAAGCTGACGCAGGTCGAATTCGCCGGCGACAACAATACGGCGACGGACCTCAACGGCCTGTGCGTCAGCATGATCGACAACTGCGTCATCTATGCGCGCAAGAAGAAGACGGATTGAGCCCCGACTATTCGGTGATCGTGTAGGAGCCCATCTGGCAGAGGTCCTGGGTATCCTCCATGTCCTCATAGCCCGAATCCTCGGTGAATTCGAAGCGCAGGTCGTATTTGCACACGCGCCTGCCGTCGGCGATGGTGATCTTTACGCTGTCGCCGGGTTCCAGCACATCCTTGCCGAACACATCCTCTTCCCACTCGTCGACGCCGACGGGCGACGTGTAGAAGCGCTCGACGACGCCATCGGTCTTGTTTGTCAGCATGAAGATCAGGTCATCGGCGCGCGCAGTCGCGGTCATGACGAAAAGGGCCGCAGAAACGCCTGCGGCCATGCGGATGGATTTGTTCATCGCAGCCTCCCAGCCCATGATCGGGCGGATTAAAATTAGCACAAGCTAATTGGCTCGCAATCGGCGCTTCGATTCATGATGAATCCGGCTGTTAACCCTCGGACATCGACTGCATTTCAGCGGCCGCCGTGTCGTCTTTCTCCGTCGCTCGCTGATAGGCGTCGCGCAGCGCGAGCCGGCCGAAATACTGTTCGAAGGCCGGTCGCTTTTCGACCGTCCCGAACTGCAGGCCCCAGCCGACCTGCGAGCCGACATAGACATCGGCGGCCGAGAATTTTTCGCCGGCTATGTAGGAGTTGGTCCGGACTGCCAGTTCCAGCGCATCCATCACGTCGGCATGGCTGCCATAGCCGATCATCCGCTCGCTCCCCGGCGGGACATCGAAGCCGAGCGCCTTGTTGCTGACGGCGGCTTCCAGCGGCCCGGCGGCAAAGAACATCCAGCGATAGTAGTCGGCGCGATCGGCAGGTGAAGGCGCAAGGCCGGCCTGTGGAAACGCATCAGCCAGATAGGCGCAGATCGCGGCGCATTCCGTCACCGTCTTCTTGCCATGGACGATCGCCGGAACCTTGCCCATCGGGTTGACGGACTTGTAGCTGTCGTCCTTCATGTCGGTTCCGAATTGCAGGATCTCTGTCCTGTAGGCAACGCCGACCTCCTCCAGCATCCAGCGGGCTATGCGCCCGCGTGACATCGGATTGGTGTAGAGCACGAGTTCGTCTGACATCCGCAGTCCTCCTGTCGCTCCCCTTGTTGTGGGGCGCAGGGAAGGACAGTCAAGGCGCAGCGACGGGACCGGAGGCTCAGAGAGGCTTGCGATACTGGATGAAGCCGGGCGCCACAGCGACGCGGTCATAAAGGCGGCGAGCCGCGTCGTTATGTTCCTGCGTCAGCCAGTAGAGCCGACCGGCATTCCTGTCGCGCGCCAGAAGCGCCACTTTCTCGATCAGCGCCTCGCCGACACCGCGGCCGCGCTGGCTGTTGTCGACATAGAGATCCTGCAGGTAGCAGGTCGTATCCGGCAGCCATGTCGAGCGGTGGAAGAGCGCATGCACGATGCCGACCAGCTTGCCGTCGTCGAAGGCGCCGAGTGCATGCATCGGCTCGGCCGGATCGAGAAAGCGCGCCCATGTGATGTCGTACTGGTCTTTCGGCAGTTCCGATTCGTAGAAGCGGATATAGGCCTCGAACAGCGGCTGCCACGCTGCGCGATCCGAAGGCTCGAGGGGACGGATTTCAACGGGACGATGTGCAGACAACGCGGGCCTCCTCGCACAAAAGAAAACGGCGGGGAAAGCCCCGCCGTTCAAATCTACTCCGAAGATTATGGCTTACGCCATCGCCTTCTTCAGGTTTTCGTCGATCTTGTCGAGGAATGCGGTGGTCGACAGCCACGGCTGGTCCGGACCGATCAGGAGTGCCAGATCCTTGGTCATGAAGCCGGCTTCGACCGTGTCGACGCAGACCTTCTCGAGCGTCAGCGCGAACTTGGAAAGTTCGGCATTGTCGTCCAGCTTGGCGCGGTGCGCGAGGCCACGGGTCCAGGCGAAGATCGAGGCAATCGAGTTCGTCGAGGTTTCCTGGCCCTTCTGGTGCTGACGGTAATGGCGCGTCACGGTGCCGTGTGCGGCTTCGGCTTCTACCGTCTTGCCATCCGGCGTCATCAGGACCGAGGTCATCAGGCCGAGCGAGCCGAAGCCCTGCGCGACGATATCCGACTGCACGTCGCCGTCGTAGTTCTTGCACGCCCAGACGTAACCGCCGGACCACTTCAGGGCAGAGGCGACCATGTCGTCGATCAGGCGGTGTTCGTACCAGATCTTGGCAGCGTCGTACTGTTCCTTGAATTCGGCGTCGAAGATCTCCTGGAACAGATCCTTGAAGCGGCCGTCATAAGCCTTGAGGATGGTGTTCTTGGTCGACAGGTAGCAGGGAACGCCGCGCTGCAGGGCGTAGTTGAACGAAGCGCGGGCGAAGTCGCGAATCGAGTCGTCGAGGTTGTACATCGCCATCGCGACGCCGGAGGACGGGGCGTCGAAGACGTCGTGCTCGATGGTCTGGCCATCGTCGCCGACGAACTTGATCGACAGCTTGCCCTTGCCGGGGAACTTGAAGTCGGTTGCGCGGTACTGGTCGCCGAAGGCGTGGCGGCCGACGATGATCGGCTTCGTCCAGCCCGGAACGAGGCGCGGCACGTTCTGCATGATGATCGGTTCGCGGAAGATGACGCCGCCGAGAATGTTGCGGATCGTGCCGTTCGGGCTCTTCCACATCTTCTTCAGGCTGAATTCCTCGACGCGCGCCTCGTCCGGCGTGATCGTGGCGCACTTGATGCCGACGCCGTGCTTCTTGATGGCGTTGGCGGCATCGATCGTCACCTGATCGTCGGTGGCATCGCGGTTCTCGACGGAGAGGTCATAGTATTCGATGTCGAGATCGAGATAGGGAAGGATCAGCTTGTCCTTGATGAGCTGCCAGATGATGCGGGTCATCTCGTCGCCGTCGAGATCGACGACCGGGTTCGCTACCTTGATCTTCTGCATGGACTTCCTCTTGTCGTGAGCGGGCCAACCGGCCCCTGATTGATCAACGGGTTGCGCTATAGCATCGCGTGGCAACCCTGCAAAGGCGTGAGGTCCCGATTCTGGTCATTTCGACATGATTTGAACGGGTCGAAATTCCCCGGTGGAAGCGATGATATTGGTGATTGCCAAATGGCCTTTCAGGCGTAAGGTCCGCGCGAAAATGCATCGAATACGGAATTGCCCCATGCGCCTTCTGCCCCTCGCGCTCGCCCTCTCGCTTCTCTCGTCTGCCGCGCTCGCCACCGATCCGGCAGCGCCCGTGAACGAAGTGATGAAGATCACCGAGGATAACTGGAAAAGCAACGACAGCGACTGGAAGTTCATCTTCGATGCCGATCCGCTGTCGCGCCTGTTCAGCAAAAAGTTCCAGGCGGCCTATGCGGAAGCCTCCAAGCATCCGGCCTATGAAACGGAAAACAATGCACCCGGCGATCCCTTCGGTTATGACGTCGTCACCGCCTCGCAGGATGGTTGCCCGCTGACGGATGTTGCGATCGTTTCCGGTAATGCCGAGGCGGGCAGAACGAGCTTCAAGGTGACTTTCAAGCAGTGGACCTGCATCGACGATGCCGACCTGAAGGACAGCATTTCGGAAGTTCATTTCGACGTCATCGACGAAGACGGTCGCCCGGTCATCGACGATATCCACCGCGTTGCCGATGGCGAAAGCGATTCCCTGATCGCCGAAATGGAAACGATCGCCAAGGGGGAATAAGCGGCGAATAGCGGGCGAGTGCCCCTTTCTCCTTGCGATGCTGCCGCATGGCCGCTATTTGCCCTGCAAAACATCAGCGGAAGCGAAAATGTCAGGGACAAACAGCGAGCGCGAACTGATCGCGGAAGGTCCGGCCATCATTCTGGTCGAGCCGCAGCTCGGGGAAAATATCGGGATGGTGGCGCGCGCCATGGCCAATTTCGGCCTGGCGGAACTGCGCCTCGTCAACCCGCGGGACGGCTGGCCGAGCGAAAAGGCGCGCTCTGCCGCCTCCAAGGCCGACCATGTCATCGACGGCACCAAGGTCTACGAGACACTCGAAGACGCGATCAACGACCTGAACTTCGTCTATGCGACGACGGCGCGCGAGCGTTACGGTTTCAAGCCGGTCCGCTCGCCGGTTTTCGCCGCCGCCACGTTGCGCGAAAAATTCAAGGCCGGTGAAAAGACCGGCATCCTCTTCGGTCGCGAACGCTGGGGTCTCAACAACGAGGAAGTGGCGCTCGCCGACGAGATCGTCACATTCCCGGTCAATCCCGCCTTCGCCTCGCTCAATATCGCCCAGGCCGTACTTCTGATGTCCTATGACTGGATGAAGTCCGGCATCGACGACCTCGAGGAAACCCGCTTCCAGCCCATTGAGCAGAAGCCGTCGACCAAGGATCAGGTGCTCGGCATGTTCGAGCATATCGAGGAGGCGCTTGATGCCCGTGGTTATTTCCACCCCGCTGAAAAAAAGCCGAAAATGATCGACAACCTGCGCGCCGTGCTGTCGCGGCGTGCTTTTTCCGAGCAGGAGATCAGTGTCTTTCGCGGCGTGATCAACTCGCTCGACCGCTTCCCGCGCCAGTGGCCGCGAAAGGTGACGCCGAGACAGAAGAAGGCCGCTGATGCGGGGGAGAATGCGGGGAATGACGCCGACGAATGAGCTGAAGCCGGTTCTGGTGTTCGATTCGGGCATCGGCGGCCTGACCGTGCTGCGCGAGGCCCGCGTGCTGATGCCGGAACGCGGCTTCATCTATATCGCCGACGATGCAGCCTTTCCCTATGGCAGCTGGGAGGAGGGCGCTCTTCAGATGCGCATTCTCTCTCTCTTCGAAACGCTGCTGGCCGATTACCGCCCCGAACTCTGCATCATCGCCTGCAACACCGCCTTCACGCTCGCCGGCGCTGCCCTGCGTGAAAAATTCCCCGGTATGACCTTCGTCGGCACGGTGCCGGCCATCAAGCCTGCGGCGGAACGCACCCGCTCCGGCCTCGTCTCGGTGCTGGCGACGCCCGGTACGGTGAAACGCGCCTATACCCGCGATCTCATCCAGTCATTTGCCACGCAATGCCATGTCCGGCTCGTCGGTTCGGAAAACCTTGCCCGCATGGCGGAAAGCTATATTCGCGGCGATGCGATTGCCGACGAGGCGGTTGCCGCCGAAATCGCCCCGTGTTTCGTCGAGAAGGATGGCGAAAAGACCGATATCGTCGTGCTCGCCTGCACCCATTACCCGTTCATGGCCAATCTTTTCCGCCGCCTGGCGCCATGGCCGGTCGATTGGCTCGATCCGGCCGAGGCCATCGCTAGGCAGGCGCGCCGCAAGGTGCCGTTGATCGACGGCGCCGAACATCCGGACGGATTCGATTTCGCCATCTTCACCTCCGGCAAACCGGATTTTTCCACACGCCGTCTGATGCAGGGCTTTGGCCTGACGGTGTAAGGCCAAGTTTCTGTCTTTCGATACGACGGTGCTGTTCGGGCTTTCTGCAGAAGTGCTGTTGTAAATCCGCAACGATCGAGGTCCTTGGTGCAATTTTCGATTGTGTCGTCTTGCGCGAATGGGAAGACCGTGCCATGTTTCCGTCATCCGCAACTCACAATCAAGGGAGCGCCGACATGACTGTAATTTCTGCCGATATGCGCCGCTCTGGCGGATCTGTCCGAATCATGCGGGTCACCCGACCGCGCCCTGTGCTTGGACTAGCTTTCTGGGGCTGATTGCGCCCGGAAACCGCCTTTTGGCACCATTCTTCAAAAACATTTGACGTGACCGGCTAGGCAGTTCGGCGGCTTCTGTCGTCCGCATTTCCGCGCGCGTCTTCCAAACCTCGAAAGGACCCGCTCGATACAGCGATGCGGGGCGGAAAAGCCATGCGTGAAATGCACGTAATGATTGCCGATGGCCTGTCGGCCGAAATAGACGCACTCCATCAGCGGCACGGTTTCCGGCGGCTGATGCAGGCACTCCTTGCCAGCCTTGTCCGCCGGTCGCTGCGTCGGGAGGTCAACGACGTTCTCGACCTCGACAACCATATGCGCAGGGATATCGGCCTGCGCGAGCTGGACAGTGATGTCGACCGTGTCCTTGAGGCACGCTTCGACCAGTGGAAATACTATCTCTGAATAGTGCCATCAGCGGTCGCCGAGCTTGCCTTAACGGCTCTGGCCCGGCGACCGCAGGTTTCCTGCGTCCCAGGGATTGCGCGGCGGGTGCCTGCGATCCGGAAGGTACGGCACGGCTGCTGCGGCGGGTCGCTTGCCAATCCACATTTTCCGTGGCTTGCTCGCGGTGATCCAAGGGAGGAATATCATGTCGCTCGAACACTGGCTGGCCTTCGTCGCCGCCTCGGCCATCCTTCTGGCGATACCGGGGCCGACCATTCTTCTCGTCATTTCCTATTCGCTGAGCCACGGGCGCAAGGTGGCGAGCGCGACCGTTGCCGGTGTGGCACTCGGTGATTTCACCGCCATGACGGCATCGATGCTCGGCCTCGGCGCACTGCTCGCGACCTCCGCCATGCTGTTCACGGTGCTGAAATGGGCCGGTGCCGCCTATCTGATCTATCTCGGCATCAAGCTCTGGCGCGCGCCGGTTGCCGACAAGACGGTGGCGGTGGATGAGGCGGAGCCCCCGGCGGTGCGTCCATTCCGCGTTTTCCTTCATACCTATGCCGTTACGGCGCTAAACCCGAAGAGCATGGTATTCTTCGTCGCCTTCCTGCCGCAGTTCCTTGATCTTGCGAAGCCGCTCTTCTTCCAGATGGCGATATTCGAAGTGACCTTCCTGATCCTCGCTACGCTCAACGCCGCACTCTACGGGCTGCTTGCCTCGATGGCGCGCGACACGATCCGCAAGCCGAAGGTACAGCGCATCGTCAATCGCACCGGCGGCTCGCTGATGATCGGGGCAGGGCTGTTGTCGCTCGGCTTCAGGCGGGCTTCGGCCTGATTTGCAAACCCTGTTGATTTTCTCACTTGCCGGGCGAAACGAATCCTAGTCTCTGCTAAAGGGAGGGTTCGGCAAGCCGCGTCACCGCGAAGAGACCGCCGAACGAACAGCATAATACAGCATACGAGGTAGGGCATTGCAGGTCGGCATCGATATGGGAACTGTGTCCGGCGGCGCGCCGGCCAAGCTCGATATCGAGGAGCTTCTGGCAACGCGTCTGCTGGTGCAGGGCAATTCCGGCTCGGGAAAATCGCATCTTCTGCGTCGCCTTCTCGAACAATCGGCCCCTTGGGTGCAGCAGGTCGTCATCGATCCGGAAGGCGACTTCGTCACGCTTTCGGATAAGTACGGCCATGTCGTTGTCGATGGCGAGCGCACCGAGGCCGAGCTTGCCGGCATTGCCAACCGCATCCGCAAGAACCGCGTTTCCTGCGTGCTGACGCTCGAAGGTCTCGACCTCGAAGAGCAGATGCGTGCCGCCGCCGCCTTCCTGAATGGCATGTTCGATGCCGATCGCGATTACTGGTATCCGGTCCTCGTCGTCGTCGATGAAGCGCAGATGTTCGCGCCCTCCGTCGGCGGCGATGTGTCCGAAGATGCCCGCAAGATGTCGCTCGGCGCGATGACCAACCTGATGTGCCGCGGCCGTAAGCGCGGTCTGGCCGGCGTCATCGCCACCCAGCGTCTGGCAAAGCTTGCCAAGAACGTCGCGGCCGAAGCGTCGAACTTTCTGATGGGCCGGACTTTCCTCGATATCGACATGGCGCGCGCCGCAGATCTGCTCGGCATGGATCGTCGCCAGGCGGAAATGTTCCGCGATCTGAAGCGCGGCAATTTCGTCGCCCTCGGCCCGGCTCTGTCGCGTCGACCGCTGCCGATCGTCATCGGCCATGTCGAGACCTCGGCCCGCTCGTCTAGCCCGAAGCTGATGCCGTTGCCGGATGCGCCGCAGGATGTCGAGGATCTGATCTTCACGCCGGACCCGGAAGAATTCGCAAGGCCGCTGACGGCCGTGCGCCGCCCGACGCCCGCACCGCGTCCGACGACCGATATCTTGGCCGAACTTTCGCGCTCGACGCCCGCAGCCATCCAGCCCGCCGCCAACGACGCGCGGGTGCCGATGCCGGAGCTTACCGACGAGGAGCGGGAGGAGCGGTTGATGGCGGTTCTGTCGGAAATCCTAGATGATCCGCAATCGGCCTATCGCACCGACAGCGTACTTTATCAGGATTTCCTCGTCCGCGCCCGCATGCGTCGTCTGCCCGGCCCGCCGATCTCGCTCAGCGATTTCCGCCGCCGCACCGCAATCGCCCGTTCCGGTGTCGATGCAGCCATGGCCGCAAGCGATGCCTGGGCAACCGTTCTGTCGCTGTCGAACGGCGTTTCCGACGATCTGCAGGGCGTTTTCCTGATGATGGCGAAGGCAGCGCTCGGCGGTGAGGCCTGCCCGTCCGATGCCCGTATTGCCCGTGCCTACGGCACCCATTCCGCCCGCCGCGCCCGCCGCCTTCTCGGCTATTTCGAGGAGCAGGGGCTGATCGTCGTGCATGCGGATTTCGCCGGCAAGCGCATCGTCGCCTTCCCGGATCTGCAGGCCGAAACCGCCCCCGGAGCCGCCGAGGCCCCGGACGAGGTCGACGCCAAGATCGCTGCGGAATAATACCGCAGCATGCCACGCCGCCAACGCGGCGGCGGATGTCGGCCGCCGTGTTTGAAGCAGGCGGGGCAGACATCGGATGTTCAGCTGCAAAAACAACGGGGCGAACGCCGCAGATCGCGCGCACAACGGCCCGAAGCAGTTGACAATTCCATGACAGCCGCCTAAAGACCCGCCAGCGCCGGGTGGCAACGCCCGGTGTTTTTGTTGACATGTCCCGTGGTCATCTCCGATCGCTGTCGTGAGAGACCTGTCAGAGCTCTTGAAATAGAGGGTTCAGAGGAGGGCGTGTTTCCTTGATCCGGTTTGGCAACAAACCGGTGAAACCGTTTGAAAGGAAATGCGATGAGCAAGCGCGAATCGTCCAAGTACAAAATTGACCGCCGTATGGGCGAAAACATCTGGGGCCGCCCGAAGTCCCCGGTTAACCGCCGCGAATACGGCCCTGGCCAGCACGGTCAGCGCCGCAAGGGCAAGCTCTCCGACTTCGGTGTTCAGCTCCGCGCCAAGCAGAAGCTGAAGGGCTACTACGGCGACATCCGCGAGAAGCAGTTCCGCGCGATCTACGAAGAAGCCAACCGCCGCAAGGGCGACACCGGTGAAAACCTGATCGGTCTGCTCGAAGCCCGTCTGGACGCCATCGTCTACCGCGCCAAGTTCGTTCCGACGGTCTTTGCTGCCCGTCAGTTCGTCAACCACGGCCACGTCACGGTCAACGGCGTCCGCGTCAACATCGGTTCCTACCGTTGCAAGGCCGGCGACGTCATCGAGGTCCGCCAGAAGTCGAAGCAGCTCGTTACGGTTCTCGAAGCCGTTTCGCTCGCTGAACGCGACGTTCCGGACTACATCGAAGTCGACCACAACAAGATGGTTGCCACCTTCGCCCGCGTTCCGGCTCTGTCTGATGTACCGTACCCGGTCATCATGGAACCGTCGCTGGTCGTCGAATTCTACTCGCGTTAATCGCGACGAAAATTCTGGAATACGAATGGCCCCGCAAGGGGCCATTTTCGTATCTGCCGAAAGCAACAAAAAAGCCGCCCCAAAAGGAGCGGCTTTTTTGTTGTGTTGCCGCAAGGCACTCCTATTTGGTGGAGGTCTTCTTTTCCGAGGTAACGGTCTTTTCGACCGTGGTCGCTGTCGTCACGTCCGTCGTCTTTACCGTATTGGCGCCGTCTTGGTCCTTCTTCTCGCCCATCCGGTTCCAGGCGTCGAGGCCGGCGATCTTGTAGGCTTCGGCAAGCGTCGGGTAGTTGAACGTGTTCTCGACGAAATACTCGACCGTTCCCTTGAGGTTCAGAACCGCCTGGCCGATATGCACGAGTTCTGTCGCGCCTTCGCCGACGATGTGGACGCCAAGCAGGCGGCGGGTTTTCAGCGAGAAGATCAATTTCAGAAGGCCGCTGTCGAGACCCATGATATGGCCGCGCGAGGTTTCGCGAAAACGCGCGACGCCGCATTCATAAGGAATGCCGCGCTCCTTCATCTCTTCCTCGGTAAGGCCACAGGTGGAAATTTCCGGCACGGCATAGATGCCGTAGGGGAAGTATTTCTGCGGTTCCATGGCGATCGCACCGACTGCGACGCGGGCGGCGATGCGACCCTGTTCCATCGAGGTGGATGCAAGGCTCGGGAAGCCGACGACGTCGCCGGCGGCATAGATGCCGGGAACCGACGTCTCGAATGTTTCCGGGTTGACGCGCAGGCGCCCGCGGCTGTCGGCCTCGAGGCCGGCGGCGGCAAGGTTCAGCGTATCGGTGGCGCCGACGCGGCCGGCTGCATAGAGCACCATGTCGGCGATGATCTTGCGCCCGGTATCGACCGTGACGGCGATCTTGCCGTCCGCCATCTTCTCCACCTTCTCGGCTTTCTGGCCGAGCAGCAGCTTCATGTTGCGGTCGCGCAGCTGGTAGGTGAAGTCCTCGATGATTTCCTTGTCGATGAAGTCGAGCAATGTCGGCTTCGGATCGATGACGGTCACGGCCGCATCGAGCGCCGAGAAGATCGTCGCATATTCGATGCCGATGACGCCCGCGCCGATGACGACGATCGATCGCGGCAGATTGTGGATTTCCAGCAGTTCGTCGCTATCGAGAACCGTCTTGTTGTCGAAGGGGATAGAGGAGGGGCGGTAGGGCCGGGTGCCGACGGCAAGCAGTATGCTCTTGCCCGTAACATGGACGATATCGTCGTCATCCTTGACGATCTGCAGCGTGTCCTTGGAGGCGAAGCTTGCCTTGCCGCGAATGTGCTGCACGCGGTTGCGGGCGAACTGGTGTTCCAAAACGTCGACCTCATGGTCGAGCGTGATCAGCAGGCGACGGCGCAGGTCTTCGGCGCTGATCTCCTGTTTGACGCGGTAGGAGCGACCATAGAATCCGCGCTCGCGCCAGCCCGAAAGGTTCAGTGCCGTCTCGCGCAATGTCTTCGACGGGATCGTGCCCGTATGGACGGAGACCCCGCCGACGCGGCGGCCCTGTTCCACCACAAGTACCTTCTTGTCGAGCTTGGCCGCCTGAATGGCCGCGCGGCGCCCGGCCGGTCCGCTGCCGACAACGATCAGATCGTACTGGTGCATGAAATTCTCCGCTTGAAACTGCTGGTTAGGCTTGGCCCACCGCTGAAAACCTACAGGTCTATTCTAAAATTTTGATTGCAGCGCACAAGCCTCAAAAAGCAGCTAAAAGATCAAAAAATGGGCAAGTAAAAAATTGATGAAAAAGTGGCTTGACCTCGGAGGTGCGATCGGGTTTTTTGTGACCAATCGATAATTGGTTCAATGAATGGTCCGGTAGGCGAATTGGCCGCAGACAACTCAACTTATGCTCTAGGGCGCTTGCGGGCGATGATCGCCTCGAACGAATTCGGCAGCGAAGGCCGCTTGCCGACCGAGCGCGCGCTGACGGATGCGCTCGGCGTCAGTCGCCGGGCTGTTCGTCGTGCGCTTGAAGTGCTGGAGTCGGAAGGCCTGATCTGGCGTCGTCAGGGCGCTGGGACCTTTGTCGGCGAAAAGCCGGATGGCTGGAGCGACCATGTGGAGGCGCTGGTCGCGGGTACCGACATCATGGAAATCATGGAAGTGCGCCTGCGCATTGAGCCGCAGCTGGCACAGCTTGCCGCGATGCGGGCCAAACCGGCGGAGATCGAGCGCATGCGCGCCCTCGCCGAAAAGACCGGTCAGAGCACCGATGCCGACAGCAAGGAATTGTGGGACGGATCGCTGCACCGCCAGATCGCCCAGAGCGCCGGCAACAAGCTTTTCCTGTCGATCTTCGACGTCATCAACCGCATTCGTCAGGACGAAGCCTGGCAGTCGATCCGCGAGCGCGCGCGTCGCACCGGCACCAATGGCCGCACCTCCTACGAGCAGCATATGGCCATCGTCGATGCAATTGCCGCCCGCGATCCGGGCAGGGCGGGCGAGGCAATGCGCCAGCATCTTCTCATGCACCAGGAACGCCTGATCCGCGCCACCTCGCTCGAGGCTCTCGACGAGGTTGGGGCGGCAGGCGGCCCCTCAGAACTTGCGGAGACCGACGCGTCGCCCTTGAGCGCCGCATCGTGAACCGCCGGAAACACCCGCCGGCGCTTGCCGGCCAATAACAACAATAGCCACCAGAGATAGTCAGACCAGAGGACCAATCATGAAGAAATTCTCCACTCTCACTGCGGCGCTTCTCGCCAGTGCCTTCCTGGCCGCCCCGGCCATGGCATCGGAACTGCGAATCGGCCTCAACGACGATGCCGACGTGCTGGATCCGGCACAGTCGCGCACCTTCGTCGGCCGTATCGTCTACACCGCCATGTGCGACAAGCTCGTCGACATCGACGAGAACATGAAGATCGTCCCGCAGCTCGCCACCGAATGGGCCTGGTCCGAAGAGGGCAAGGTTCTGACGATGAAGATCCGCGAAGGCGTCAAGTTCCACGATGGCGAAGCGCTCGATGCAGCAGCCGTCGTCGCCACGATCGTTCGCAACATGACCCTGCCCGAATCGCGCCGCAAGAGCGAGCTGTCCTCGGTTGAAAAGGTCGAGGCGACCGGCCCGCTGGAAGTCAAGTTCACGCTCAAGTCTGCCGATGTTACGTTGCTTGCCCAGCTGACCGACCGCGCCGGCATGATCGTTGCTCCGAAGGCGGCAGCCGAACTCGGCGCCAACTTCGGCAGCGCTCCGGTTTGTGCTGGTCCGTTCAAGTTCGTCGAGCGCATCGCGCAGGACCGCATCGTGCTTGAAAAGTTCGCCGACTATTGGGATGCCGACAAGGTTCTCGTCGACAAGGTAACCTACCTGCCGATCCCGGACACGACCGTAAAGCTCGCCAACCTTCGTTCGGGCGATCTCGACATGGCGGAGCGCATCTCGGCCTCCGACGCAGAGTCGGTGAAGAGTGATTCGAACCTGACCTATGCCGACGTTATCGGTCCGGGCTACATGGCGATGTATGTCAACGTCGGTAACGGCGCGCGTGCAGATAACCCGCTCGGCAAGGACAAGCGCCTGCGTCAGGCCTTCTCGCTCGCCATCGACCGCGAAGCGATCAGCCAGATCGTCTATGAAGGCACCGCCAAGGCCGGCAACCAGCCCTATCCGCCGACCAGCCCGTGGTTCAACCAGAACCTGCCGGTCCCGGCTCGTGATATCGAGAAGGCCAAGGAACTGATGAAGGAAGCGGGCTACGAGACGCTCGACGTCGAGCTTCAGCACGCCAACAACACCACGCAGACGCAGATGATGCAGGTCATCCAGTCTATGGTGGCGGAAGCCGGCTTCAACGTCACGCTGAAGGCGACCGAATTCGCCACGCTTCTGTCCGAGCAGACCGCCGGTAATTACCAGCTGTCGCGTTCCGACTGGTCGGGCCGTATCGATCCGGACGGTAACCTTCACCAGTTCGTCACCTGCAAGGGCGGCATCAACGACGTGAAGTACTGCAACCCGGAAGTCGACAAGCTGCTCGACGAAGCTCGCGCCTCGACAGAAGATGCCGCTCGCAAGGAAAAGTATGACGCAGCATCCGTCATCCTCGCGGACGACATGCCGATCATCTACCTCGGCCACCAGCCCTATGCCTATGCTGTTTCCAACAGCGTCAAGGGCTGGAAGCCTTCGCCGGACGGCATGATCCGCCTTCTCGGCGTTTCCAAGGACTAATCCGCATCCGTTCCGGCCGCACGCGTTTTCCGTGCGGCCGGAATATCCCTATCTGCCAGACTTACCCTAAACGAGGGCAATGCCATGCCTGTCTACATCGGCAAGCGACTGCTGGTCGCCATCCCGACCCTGTTGATCATCTCGATCTTCGTCTTCTCCCTGCAGAAGCTTCTGCCCGGTGATCCTATCCTGGCCATGGCCGGTGAAGAGCGCGATCCGGCGACCATCGAATTCCTGCGCGAGAAGTATCGCCTCAACGATCCTCTGCCGATCCAGTACGTCAATTGGCTGGGCGGCGTCGTGACAGGCGATTTCGGCATTTCCCTGCGCACCAACCAGCCGGTGCTGGAACTGATCGGCCAGAAATTGCCTGTCACCATCCAGCTCTCCATCATGGCGATGATCTTCGCGATGATGATCGGCATCCCGATGGGCATTCTGGCGGCCGTGAAGAAGAATACCTGGATCGACTACACGGCCAATATCGTGGCGTTGTCGGGGCTTTCCATTCCGAATTTTTGGCTCGGCATCATGCTGATCCTGCTGGTCTCCGTCCAGCTCGGCTGGCTGCCGGCCTCGGGCTACGAATCGATCTTTGTCGATCCGGTTCGCTCTATCGAGACGATGATCATGCCGGCCTTCGTACTGGGCACGGCGCTTGCTGCAACGCTGATGCGCCATACCCGCTCGGCCATGCTTGCAGTCATGAGCTCCGACTACATCCGCACGGCACGCGCCAAGGGTCTCTCACCCTGGCAGATCGTCATGTCGCACGGTTTCCGCAACGCGCTTCTGCCGGTCATCACGCTTCTTGCGCTGCTCTTCGGCGAACTCCTGGGCGGCGCTGTCCTGACCGAACAGATCTTTACCATTCCGGGTTTCGGCAAGATGACCGTCGATGCCGTGTTCACCCGCGATTACGCCGTCGTCCAGGGCATCGTGCTGTGCACCGCCATCGGCTTCATCCTGATGAACCTGCTCGCCGACATCGCCTATGTAATGCTCAATCCGCGCCTCAGGGCGACTATCTGAGGCTGACGATATGACCGCACTCAACTCCACCGTTCCCGTCCCGGTCAAGCGACAGGAAAGCCGCGCCTGGAAGAAGATGAAGCGCAACAAGTCGGCGCTTGTCGGCCTCGTCATCGTTGCCTTCTTCAGCCTTCTCGCCGTTGCGGCACCTATCCTGCCGATCGCCGATCCGATCGCCACAAGCTGGGGTGCGATCCGCCGTGCGCCTTCCGCCGCTCATTGGCTCGGCACCGACGATCTCGGCCGCGACATCCTCTCGCGCATGATCTGGGGCGCGCAGGCCTCGTTGATGGCGGGCGTCATCTCGGTCTTCATCGCGGTTGCCATCGGCGTTCCCTTCGGCCTGATCTCCGGCTATTTCGGCGGCTGGGTCGACATGGTGATCTCGCGTGTCACCGAGGCGTTGCTGGCCATGCCGTTCCTGATCATGGCGATCGCGCTCGCAGCCTTCCTCGGCCCGAGCCTGACCAACGCGATGATCGCCATCGGCCTTTCCGCCATGCCGATCTTCGTGCGGCTGACCCGCGGCCAGGTTCTGGCCGTCAAGACGGAAGACTATGTGGAAGGCGCTCGTTCGATCGGCCTCAACCACATGGACATCATGGTCCGCTACATCCTGCCGAACGTCTTTGCCCCGATCATCGTTCAGGCAACCCTGACGGTCGCCACCGCCATTATCGCCGAAGCGAGCCTTTCCTTCCTCGGTCTCGGCCAGCAGGCGCCGGCGCCTTCCTGGGGTTCCATGCTCAACACGGCCAAGAACTTCCTGAGCCAGGCGCCATGGATGACGCTGTGGCCCGGTATCGCGATCTTCTTCGTGGTGATCGGCTTCAACCTGCTCGGCGACGGTCTGCGCGATGCGCTCGACCCGCGTGAAAACTAATCCTCAAGGAATGCGATAATGAGTGACTTTACCACGCGCCCCGAAATCCTCGGCACATTCGGCGTCGTCACCTCCACCCACTGGATTGCGTCCGCTGTCGGCATGGCGATCCTCGAAAAGGGCGGCAACGCCTTCGATGCGGCTGTTGCCACCGGCTTCGTGCTGCAGATCGTCGAGCCGCATCTGTGCGGTCCCGGCGGCGACATGCCGGCCGTCTTCTATTCGAAGAAGACCGACAAGGTCGAGGTCATCTGCGCTCAGGCTCCGGCGCCGGCTGGCGCCACGATCGAGCACTACACGAATGAAGGCCTGAAGCTGATCCCAGGCGACGGCCTGCTGGCGACCGTCATTCCCGGCGCTTTCGACGGCTGGATGCTGATGCTGCGCGACTACGGCACGATGACCGTCCGCGAAGTGCTTGAGCCGGCAATCTACTACGCCGAGCATGGCCACCCGACGCTGCCGCGCGTATCCGCCACGATCAAGGGCCTTGCCGAATTCTTCGAGAAGGAATGGCCGACCTCCTACGAGACATGGTTGCCCGGCGGTGCTGCACCGGAAGCCCATGCCAATTTCAAGAACCCGGTTCTGGCCGAAACCTACAAGCGCATCATCGCCGAATCCGAGGCGAAGACAGGTCGCGAAAATCAGGTGGAAGCCGCTCGCGACGCCTTCTATCGCGGCTTTGTCGCCGAGGCGATCGATCGCTACGTCCGGACCGCCGAGGTCATGGATGCCTCCGGCTCGAAGCACAAGGGCGTGCTGACGGCAGAAGACATGGCCAACTGGCGCGCCACGGTGGAAGCACCGCAGACGCTCGACTACCAGGACTGGACGATCGCCAAGACGCCGGCCTGGGGGCAGGGGCCGGTGCTCCTGCAGTCGCTGGCGCTGCTCAAGGGTTTCGATCTCGCCGCCATGGACCCTTCCGGCCCGGATTTCGTCCACACGATCGTGGAAGCCATGAAGCTCGCCTATGCCGACCGCGAGGTGTACTACGGCGATCCGGAATTCGGCCAGATCCCGACCGAATATCTTCTGTCGGAAGGCTACAATGCCGAGCGCCGCAAGCTGATCGGCTCGACCGCATCGCTCGAATTGCGTCCCGGCACCGTACCGGGCTATGAGCGCCAGGTCGATGCGACGATGGCCATGCTTGCCGAGATGAGCGGCACCGGCACGGTCTACGAGCCGACCATGTCGCACCTCACCGAGAAGAAGGGCGACACCGTCCATATCGACGTCATCGATCGCTGGGGCAACATGGTCTCGACCACCCCGTCGGGCGGCTGGCTGCAGTCTTCGCCGATCGTGCCGGGCCTCGGTTTCGCGCTCAATTCCCGCGCCCAGATGTTCTGGCTGAAGGAAGGTCTGCCGACCTCGCTCGCGCCGGGCAAGCGCCCGCGCACGACGCTCACCCCGTCGCTGGCACTGCATCAGGGCAAGCCCTCAATGGTGTTCGGTACGCCGGGTGGTGACCAGCAGGACCAGTGGCAACTGCCCTTCTTCCTGCGTTATGCCCATCACGGAAAGAACCTGCAGGCGACGATCGACATGCCGCTGTTCCACACGTCGCACTTTCCCGGCTCTTTCTATCCTCGCACCAGTTCGCCGGGCGAGATCATGGTGGAAAGCACGATCGGCGAGGCGACGCTCGAAGCGCTGCGCAGCCGTGGCCACAAGGTCAAGGTCGCCGATCCGTGGACGGTGGGTCGCCTGACGGCTGCGCGCCGTGATGCCGACGGCCTGCTGCACGCCGCTGCAACCCCGCGCCTGATGCAGGCCTATGCGATTGGACGCTAAGCCATGACCTGGTCGATCGTCGCACGCGATCAAAAGACGGGCCATCTGGGCATCGCCGTCGCCAGCCGCTTCTTCGCGGTCGGCGGCACGGTGCCGCATGTCAGGGGCGGGGTGGGAGCAATCGCCACCCAGGCCTTTGTCAGCCCGCTCTACGGCACCGACGGCCTGACGCTTCTCGATGATGGCAAGTCGCCGGACGAGATCATCGCGACGCTCACCGCCCGCGACGACGGCTATCGCCAGCGCCAGATGCACCTGATCGACGGGCGAGGCCGCACCGCCGCCTTCACCGGTGAAAAATGCGTCGATTGGGCCGGTCATCTGGTGGACGACAACGTCTCCGTCGCCGGCAACATGCTCGCCGGACCGGAGGTTATCGCCGAGACGTTGCGGGTCTACAAGGACCGTGCCGCATCGGGAAAGCCGATGGCGGAATGCTTGCTCGACGCGATGGATGCCGGCGAGGCCGCTGGTGGCGACAAGCGCGGGCGTCAGTCGGCAGCGATCGTCATCTACCGCGATCAGGATTATCCCTGGCTGCGCATCCATGCCGATGACCACGCAGAGCCGCTTGTCGAACTGCGCAGGCTCTATGCCGTGGCGCAGGAGCGATACCTTCATGTTGCCGAGACCATGCCCACCCGCGACAACCCGCACGGGATGATCGACCGCAGCGTCATCGATCAGAAAATCGCAGCGCTCGAAGCTGCCCGCGACGCGGAAGGCCGTGCCTCCGCTTCCTTTGCTACCCCCTGGAAACCACTATGACCCAAGCTCCCGTCCTCTCCGTCAAGAACCTCTCCACCTCCTTCCTGGTTGACGGCCAATGGAAGAGCGTCGTGCGCAACATGTCCTTCGACGTTGCGCCGGGCGAAACCGTTGCCATCGTCGGCGAATCTGGTTCCGGCAAGTCCGTCACCTCGCTGTCGCTGATGCGCCTCCTCAATCCGGCGGCGAGCCGTATCGAAGGCGAGGTCATGCTGAACGGCCGCAATCTCCTCGCTCTTTCTGAGCAAGAGATGCGGGCGGTGCGCGGCAACGAAGTCTCGATGATTTTCCAGGAGCCGATGACCTCGCTCAACCCGATCTTCACCATCGGCCGACAGATCTCTGAGGTTCTGATCCGCCACAAGGCCATGTCGAAGGCCGAGGCTCGCGCCGAGACGATCCGTCTTCTCGAAAAGGTCCGTATCCCGAACGCCGCCGGCCGTTTTGACGAGTATCCGCACCAGTTTTCCGGCGGCATGCGCCAGCGCGTCATGATCGCCATGGCGCTTGCCTCGCGCCCGAAGCTCCTGATTGCCGACGAACCCACGACGGCACTCGACGTCACCATCCAGGGACAGATCCTCGACCTGATCAAGATCCTGCAGGAAGAGGAGGGCATGTCGGTCCTCTTCATCACCCACGACATGGGCGTCGTTGCCGAAATCGCCGACCGCACGATCGTCATGTTCCGCGGGGATGAAGTCGAAACCGGCCCGACCGAAGACATCTTCCTGCGCGGCAAGCACCCGTATACCCGCGCACTCCTGTCGGCTGTGCCGAAGCTCGGCTCGATGCAGGGCCGCAAGTGGCCGACGCGTTTTCCGGTTCTCGATGCTACGACCGGCGAGACGGCAGAGCCGGTCGAGGTCGCCAACACGGTGGCCGGCGGCAAGACGCCGGTTCTGCAGGTGAGGAACCTCATTACCCGCTTCCCGATCAAGTCAGGCCTTCTGTCGCGCCAGACCGGTGCGGTCCATGCGGTCGAGAACGTCTCCTTCGATCTCTTCCAGGGCGAGACGCTGTCGCTCGTCGGCGAATCCGGGTGCGGCAAGTCCACGACCGGCCGTTCGATCATGCGCCTCGTCGAGCCGACAGCCGGCGACGTGTCGCTCGACGGCTACGATGTGATGAAGCTCGATACGGTGGCGTTGCGCAACATGCGCAAGTCCGTGCAGATGATCTTCCAGGACCCGTTCTCCTCGCTTAACCCGCGCATGACGGTCGGCACGGCGATCTCCGAGCCCTTCATCAAGCACAAGCTCGGCACTGCGAAACAGGCCAAGGAAAAGACGGCTGATCTGCTCGAAAAGGTCGGCCTTGCAGCCGACATGGCGAGCCGCTATCCGCATGAATTCTCGGGCGGCCAGCGCCAGCGTATCGCCATTGCCCGTGCGCTAGCCCTCGACCCGAAGGTCATCGTCGCCGACGAAAGCGTCTCGGCGCTCGACGTGTCGATCAAGGCGCAGGTCTGCAATCTTCTGCTCGACCTGCAGCAGAGCCTCAACCTCGCCTTCCTGTTCATCTCCCATGACATGGCGGTGGTCGAGCGCGTCAGCCATCGTGTCGCGGTCATGTATCTCGGCGAGATCGTCGAGATCGGCCCGCGCGCTGCCGTCTTCGACAATCCGCAGCATCCCTACACCAAGAAGCTGATGTCGGCCGTTCCAGTGCCTGACCCGTCGCGCCGTGGCATCCGCCGTGGCATTTCCAACGACGAACTGAAAAGCCCGGTGCGCGGCATGGACTACCAGCCCCCGAAGCGGGAATACCGCGAAGTATCGCCGGGCCACATGGTTCAGATGGCGTAACAAACGGAAGCCGGCCATCGCGCCGGCTTTTTGTTGGCCTCAGATCAGCCTCAGTCCCTTGAGGCTGGCATGACCATCCTTGCCGATGATGATGTGATCGTGGACGGTGATGCCGAGTGGCTTGGCCGTCTCGATGATCGTCTTCGTCATGTCTATATCGGCCCGTGACGGCGTCGGGTCGCCGCTCGGGTGGTTGTGCACCAATATGATCGCCGTCGCCGAAAGCTCCAGCGCCCGCCGCATCACTTCACGGGGATAGACGGGCGTGTGATCCACCGTTCCCTTGCCCTGGATTTCATCGGCGATCAGCGCATTGCGCTTGTCGAGAAACAGGACGCGGAATTGTTCGCGGGCTTCATACGCCATCACCGCATGGCAATAGTCGATCACCGAAGACCAGGATGAGAGAACCTGCTTCTCGCGCAGTTCACTCCGCAGAATGCGCTGTCCGACGGTGGCGACGAGTTTCAGGTCCAGTGCCACCGTCTCGCCGATCCCCTTCACCTCCTGCAACAGGGCTACCGGCGCACCGAAGACACCCGCAAGCGAACCGAACCGCGCAAGCAGCGCTTTCGCCAGCGGCTTGGTGTCGCGTCTCGGGATGGAGCGGAACAGCAGCAGTTCGAGGATCTCGTAATCGGCCAGCGAGGTATCGCCGTGTTCGCGATATTTTTCGCGCAGGCGTTCGCGGTGGCCGTGATAGTGCTCGTCGGCCTCGGCAGCCGGGCCCGTCTTCAGGGAAGCGCGCTTTGCCGGCTGTTCGGCAAAATATCCACGTTCGTCGGCAAACAGGTCGTCACGCCCCATGTCCTCGTTCGGTTCGGAAGGATCCTGCGAGGAAAGGGGGCGCTTGTTCATCGGTCAGCCCTGAAGCGGCGGCAGGCCGGGGCGATCGAAGCCGCCGGGCGATAGGGTGAAGATTTCGCAGCCTGTGGCGGTCACGCCGATGGCGTGTTCGTACTGTGCCGAAAGCGATCGGTCGCGGGTCACCGCCGTCCAACCGTCGGCGAGCACCTTCACATGCGGTTTGCCGAGATTGATCATCGGCTCGATCGTGAAGATCATGCCTTCCTTCAATTCCGGGCCTTCGTCGGCGCGTCCGTAATGCAGGATGTTGGGGGTGTCGTGGAACAGCCGCCCGACGCCGTGGCCGCAGAAATCGCGCACGACGGAGCAGCGCTCGGCCTCGGCATAGGTCTGGATCGCTTCGCCGATTGCGCCGGTGCGCACGCCGGGTTTGACCACTGCAATGCCGCGCATCAGGCACTCATAGGTCACTTCCATCAACCGCTCTGCTGCGCGCTTGATTTCGCCGACCGGATACATGCGGCTTGAATCGCCGTGCCAGCCGTCGAGAATGTAGGTCACGTCTATATTGACGATCTCGCCTTCGCGCAGCGGCTTGTCGTCGGGCATGCCGTGGCAGACGACGTGGTTGATCGAGGTGCAGACGGAATATTTGTAGCCGCGATAGTTCAGCGTCGCGGGCAGCGCGCCGTGATCCATGCCGAATTCGAAGACGAAGCGGTCGATCGCGCTGGTGGTAACGCCCGGCTTGACGATCGATGCCAGCTCGTCGAGGCATCGTGCCGTCAGAAGGCATGCCTTGCGCATCCCGGCAAAATCGTCGGTCGTGTTGTAAAGACGGATCGCGCCTGTGTTCTTCAGGGGGGCGGAAGCCGCCTCAATGTAATTTACCATCATGTTTCTCTCTTCGCTTACCCGTTCATAATGCAGCATGGCGGGGTTCGTCCATGCCGTTGAGCGAGTTCGACCGGATTGTCGTTCGAGCGCGCTTGAGCGCATATTCCATCTGCCTGTTGCAAGTGCTATATAGAGTGCTCTTAAAGGCACGAAAGAAAAATTCATGGTCAGCATCGTCCTTGCCGAAGTGACGGCCAGCATCTCGGAATTGAAGCGCAACCCGATGGGAACCGTCGCTGCGGGAGACGGTTCGCCGGTTGCTATCCTCAACCGCAACGAACCGGCATTCTACTGCGTGCCTGCTGCCGCATATGAAGCCATGCTGGAGCGCTTGGAAGACATGGAACTCAATGCGCTGGCTGACAGCCGGGTCAATGAGCCCGTCGTCAAGGTCAGGCTTGATGAGCTATGAGCTGGCTTTTCTCGACGCGGCTCTGAAGGAATGGCGCAAACTGGACGCCAATATCCGCGAGCAGTTCAGGAAGAAGCTTGCCGAGCGGCTGGAGATCCCTCGGGTGCCGGCCGCTCAGCTTCATGGCAGCAAGGATCGCTACAAGATCAAGTTGCGATCCGCCGGCTATCGGCTTGTCTATGAGGTCAGGGATGGGCAACTGATCGTGCTCGTTGTCGCAATCGGCCGCCGTGATCGCAATGCCGTCTATGAGGCTGCCAGAAAGCGCTAGATCAGGACGCCGCCTTGTGTCTCCAGAACCGGTACCAGCCCGGTCGCCGCGATCCCTTCTTGCGATACGGCACAGCGGATTGCATAGGCCTCAACGCCGCGCAGCCTGGCCCGCTGAAACGACACCGCATAGAAGGGGTCGAGATCGGCGCAGATTGCAAAGCGTTTGCAGTCGGCCCGCTGGATCAGATAGATCATCACCGCCCGGTGACCGGCCTCTGCCATGTCGCCGAGTTCCTCCAGATGCTTGGCGCCGCGTTTCGTCACCGTATCGGGAAATTCGGCAAACCCCGGTTCGCGGCTGAAATGCACGTTCTTCACCTCGACATAGGCGTCCGGCAATCCGGCCTCTTTCAGAAGGAAGTCGATGCGCGAACTGCGTCCGTATTTCTGTTCCCTGAGGATCGTCGAATAATCGGAGAGGCTGGGCACGAGGCCGGCCCGGATTGCCTCCTCGGCCAATCGGTTCGGCATGCCGGTATTGACGCCGACCATCTGGCCATCCGCCTCGATCATCTCGAAAACATGGCGGTATTTGCGCGTCGGGCTGTCATGTTCGGACAGCCAGATGCGTGATCCGGGCGTGGTCAGCCCGCGCATCGAGCCGGTATTGGGGCACGAACCGGTAATCGGCGTGCCGTCTTTCAGCACGGCGTCGAACAGAAAGCGCTTGTAGCGCTGCACCAGCGTTGCGGGTGTAAGCGGCGGATCGAATTTCATGAATGTCCGGTCTCGTCAGCCGCGCGCCAGAACATAAGCACCGGGCGCATCTCCGACCGGTGACAGGTCGCCATCGCCCGGCTGACGAGCGGGAACACGCGCGTCGTCCTGCGCTTCCACCCATCGCTGCCAGTGTGGCCACCACGAGCCGCCGGTTTCCGTAGCCGTCTCGAGCCAGCCGTCCAGCGTCTCGGCTTTGCCGCCGCCGCTCCAGTAGCGATACTTGTGGCGCGACGGCGGATTGACCACGCCGGCGATATGGCCGGACGCCGCGAGCACGAATTCCACCGGTGCGCCGAACGCGGCACTGCCGCGATAGACGGAGCGGGCAGGGGCGATATGGTCTTCGCGCGTGGCGAGATTGAAGATCGGAATGGTGATGTCCTTGAGGTCGATTGTCGTGCCGCCGAGCGTCATCCGCCCGCCGCTCATCGCGTTGTCGAGATAGCAGTTGCGCAGGTAATAGGCGTGGTTGGCGGCGGCCACGCGGGTGGAATCGGAATTCCAGTAGAGAAGATCGAAGGGCAGGGGATCGCGGCCCATCAGGTAGCTATTGACCATATAGGGCCAGATCAGTTCCGACGAGCGCAGAAGGTTGAACACGGCCGCCATCTGCGAGGCGGCCAGATAACCGGTCGCGGCCATCTGCTTTTCCATCACCGCGAGCTGCTCTTCATCGACGAAAACCTTCAGGTCGCCCGCCTCCTCGAAATCAACCTGCGCCGTCAGGAAGGTGACCGATGCGACACGCTCGTCCTTCTCCTGTGCATGCAGCGCAAGAGCCGCCGCAAGCAGCGTGCCGCCGACGCAATAGCCGATGGCGTTCACCTTGCTTTCGCCCGTCGCCTCTGTGGCGGCGGCGATCGCAAAGTCTATGCCCTCACGGATATAGGCCTCCCAGTCCTTTGCCGCGTGGCTTTTGTCTGGGTTGACCCAGGAGATGACGAACACCGTATGCCCCTGCTCGACACACCACTTGATGAAGCTTTTTTCCGGTGTGAGGTCGAGAATGTAGAACTTGTTGATCCACGGCGGCACGATGACGAGCGGTCGTTTCAGTACCGTCTCCGTCGCCGGCGCATACTGCAGCACTTCGCAAAGCCCGTTGCGGGCGATAACCTTGCCCGGCGTGATCGCCAGATTGCGTCCGACGCCAAACCCTTCGCTATCCGTCTGGCGCAGCCGCAGATGTCCGCCGCCGGCGACGATGTCCTCGGCAAACATCCGCATGCCGGTCACGAAATTCATCCCGTGGCTTTCCACCGTCTTGCGATAGACTTCCGGATTGGTGACTGCAAAATTGGCCGGTGAAAATGCCGCCGTCATCTGCCGCATATAGAAACGGGCCTTGTATCGTGTGATCTCGTCGAGGCCGTCCGCCTCGGTCACCAGCCGGTCGGCCCATGAAGCACTGGCCTGAAACACCTGCCGCAGGAAGGCGAAGAACGGGTTCTTGTACCAGTCCTCGTCGGCAAAGCGACGATCCTTGTTCGCAGCCATCTCGGCCTTGGCCATTGCCGCGGCACCGGATTCGTCCACGCCGCCCATCTGCTGCACATTGCGCATCCAGATCTCGACATAGGTGGACAGAATGAGCGTCTGCGCCTCGATCAGCCGCTTCGGGTCGGACATCCAGTACTCGGTCAGCGCCGACATCGTATTGATGAAATCGCCGACCGGGGCGGCGAACATGTCGTCGGTAATCTCGCCGCGCTCGCGTGGTCCGAGCCATTCGGCGGCGGCGCGGCCGAGATTCTCCAGCGCCCGCGCGCCGTTCATCATCAGCGATTGCGGGTCCTTGATCGTGTAGGCCTCGAACAACGCATCGAACCCGGCGCCGAACCCCTTGGTGTCGAAGCCTGGAGAATCCTGTCCGGCAGGTCCGTGATCGTCGGACTTGTGGGCCAATCGCAGCCTCCCGTGCATGACCGTTGTTTTCGTTTGTACAATGGCCGTGAAAGCGAATACAAGTGCCGCAAACGGGTCTGTGCCATGCTTTGCGCCGATGCACGGCCCGTCATCAGTTTCGACGGAGATGGGGCAGGCTTATGGGATTTGTAAGGCACGGAATGCGATGCGCGTCCATCATGGCGCCTTTGGCGGTGCTGCCCTTCCTGGCGTCCTGCAACAGCCAGAGCTTTGCGCTCGATGACGGTCGCCCGAATACGCCGCCGCCCGCGGTGATCTCGCAAACGACCACCGTGCGTGAGCCCGGTCCGTTGGCCAGGAAGGATACCGGCACCTATCCCACCTTCGACCGGACGCTTGTCGCCGCCAACGAACAGATCGAGGATGCCGATTACGAAAGCACCGAGCCGCGCCTTGCCGCGCTTGCCCGCGCCCGCCGCGCCGGCAACATTTCGGAAGCCGAGTATCGCAGACGCGTCGTCGAATACCGCAAGCTCGCAGCCGAGCACGGCACCGATGCGCTCGGCACGATCACCAAGTCCCCCTGACCGTCAGGCGTTGATCGGGGCCTGACGGCGGCCTGATCGGCTTTTCCAAATAGCTCTTGCGTTTCGCACCGTTTGGCCGCAAAGCAGGCGGATGCGGCGCATGGTTTGCGCCGCTTTGCCCCGCGCCTCGATGGCCTTGCGCCCAATGGGAAGAGAGATGGAAGAGTTTCATAAAGTCCGCAGACTGCCGCCCTATGTTTTCGAACAGGTCAACCGTTTGAAAGCCAGCGCGCGAGCGGGCGGCGCGGACATTATCGATCTCGGCATGGGCAATCCCGACCTGCCGACCCCCAAGGCGATCGTCGACAAGCTCTGCGAAGTGGTCCAGGACCCGCGCACCCACCGTTATTCCTCGTCGAAGGGCATTCCCGGTCTGCGCCGTGCGCAGGCTGCCTATTATGCCCGTCGATTCGGCGTCAAGCTGAACCCGGATACGCAGGTTGTCGCCACCCTCGGATCGAAGGAAGGCTTCGCCAACATGGCGCAGGCGATCACCGCGCCGGGCGACGTCATTCTCTGCCCCAACCCGACCTACCCCATCCATGCCTTCGGCTTCCTGATGGCAGGCGGCGTTATCCGTTCGATGTCGGTCGAGCCGGACGAAAGCTTCTTCCCGCCGCTGGAACGCGCGGTCAAGCATTCGATCCCGAAGCCGCTGGCGCTGATCATCAATTACCCGTCCAACCCGACGGCGCATGTCGCCTCGCTGGATTTCTACAAGGACGTCATCGCGTTCGCGAAGAAGCACGATCTCATCGTGCTCTCCGACCTTGCCTATTCGGAGATCTATTTCGACGACAACAATCCGCCGCCTTCCGTGCTCGAAGTGCAGGGCGCGATGGATGTCTGCGTCGAGTTCACCTCGATGTCCAAGACCTTTTCCATGCCCGGCTGGCGCATGGGCTTTGCCGTCGGCAACGAGCGCCTGATTGCGGCCCTGACACGCGTGAAGTCCTACCTCGATTACGGCGCCTTCACCCCGATCCAGGTCGCTGCCACCCATGCGCTGAACGGCGATGGTTCCGACATCGCGGAAGTCCGCAATGTCTACAAGCGTCGCCGTGACGTCATGGTCGACACGTTCGGCAAGGCCGGATTCGAGGTTCCGCCGCCGGCAGCCACCATGTTCGCCTGGGCAAAGATCCCGGAAAAGTTCCGCCATCTCGGCAGCCTCGAATTCTCCAAGCTGCTCGTCGAGAAGGCAGATGTGGCCGTTGCTCCCGGCATCGGCTTCGGCGAGATGGGCGATGATTACGTCCGTCTGGCGCTCGTCGAAAACGAGCACCGCATCCGTCAGGCTGCGCGCAACATCAAGAAGTTCTTCTCGACGGCCGACGACACGATGCACAACGTCGTCTCGCTCAACACCCGCCGCTGAAGTTACACTCCCGTGGCGGCCGTTTTCCGGCCGTCATTTTTTCCATGAAAACCGCAGGAAGTACAAGAATGGCTGATGCCCTGAAAGTCGGCATTGCGGGTCTTGGCACCGTGGGTGCCTCGCTCGTCCGGATCCTCCAAGAGCGCGCGGGTGAACTCGCGACGACCTGCGGCCGGGCCATTACGATTACCGCCGTCACGGCGCGCGACAAGAGCCGTGACCGTGGCGTCGACCTGTCCGCCATCACCTGGTTCGATACGCCTGAACAGCTTGCCGCCGAAGCCGATATCGACGTTTTCGTCGAGCTGATCGGTGGTGCCAACGGCCCTGCCGCAAACTCGGTCCGCACCGCGCTTCAGCGTGGTCTCCATGTGGTGACCGCCAACAAGGCGCTTCTCGCCGCCTCGGGTGTCGAACTTGCGACGATCGCCGAGGAAAAGGGTGCGCTGCTGAATTTCGAAGCAGCCGTTGCCGGCGGTATCCCGGTCATCAAGGCGCTGCGTGAATCGCTGACCGGCAACACCGTGTCGCGCGTCTACGGCATCATGAACGGCACCTGCAACTACATCCTCACCAAGATGGAGAAGGAAGGCCTTTCCTTCGCGGATTGCCTCAAGGAAGCCCAGCGTCTCGGCTATGCAGAAGCCGATCCGGCCTTCGACATCGAGGGCAACGACACGGCCCACAAGCTGTCGATCCTGACGACACTCGCCTTCGGCACGAAGATTGCCGCGGACGAGATCTATCTTGAAGGCATCACCAATATCTCGATCGACGACATCCATGCGGCGTCCGATCTCGGCTACCGCATCAAGCTTCTGGGTGTTGCCCAGCGCACCGAAAGCGGTATCGAGCAGCGCGTCCACCCGACCATGGTGCCGCATGACAGCGTCATTGCCCAGGTCGATGGCGTTACCAATGCAGTGGCGATCGAATCCGACATTCTCGGCGAGCTGCTGATGGTCGGCCCCGGTGCCGGCGGCAATGCGACGGCATCCGCCGTGCTTGGCGATATCGCCGACATCGCCAAGAGCCGTCCGGGCGCCCAGCAGGTCCCGGTTCTCGGCAAGCCGGCGGCAAGCCTTGCGCCCTACAGGCAGGCGCAGATGCGCAGCCATGAAGGTGGCTATTTCATCCGCCTGACGGTCGCCGACCGCGCCGGCGTGTTTGCCAGCGTCGCCACCCGCATGGCCGAAAACAGCATCTCGCTGGAATCGATCGTTCAGCGCGCCAAGCCGGCCGAGGGCGAAACCGACAAGACGATCATCCTCGTCACCCATGCCACGACCGAGGCGTCGGTCCGCAAGGCGGTCGAAGGCATCAAGGCCGAGACCTATCTGGTCGGCGAACCGCAGGTGATCCGCATCGAGCGCCCCAAGGCGCTCTGATCCTGAAAGACGCTCTCTGTTTGAAAGGCCGGGTATCGCCGCGATGCCCGGCCTTTCGTTTAAAACCGATTCCGGTTTTGAAAATCATCGGCTAAGGATAGCGGATGAACACGAAGATCTTTTCCCCCATCGTTCCGCCAGAGCCGGCCGACCCCGTGCAGCGCGCCTTTCTCGGCGTCGAGCGCTCGGCATCCGGCCAGCGCTGGATGTCGCGCCTCGATCAGGGCGGCCAGAACCGGGCGCTGGCGATCGCCCAGGTTCACGGCGTCCCCGAGATCGTCGCACGCGTGCTCGCAGGCCGTGGCGTGGGAATAGACGACGCGCCGGCATTTCTCGATCCGACCATCCGCTCGCTGATGCCCGATCCGCTGACCTTGACCGATTGCGACAAGGCCGCAGCCCGGATTGCGCAAGCGATCGCCAGGCGCCAGCGCGTCGCGATCTTCGGTGACTATGACGTCGATGGCGCGGCCTCCTCGGCACTGCTCTACCGGTTCCTCAAGCATTTCGACGTCGATGCCGAAATCTACATCCCTGACCGCATCTTCGAAGGCTATGGCCCCAATGTCGCGGCCATGGAACAGCTCATCGAGCGCGGTGCCGGACTGATTGTCACCGTCGACTGCGGCTCGACCAGCCACGAATCACTGGCCGCAGCGGCGGCAAAAGGCTGCGACGTCGTCGTCATTGACCATCACCAGATGGGCACCGAACTGCCGCCTGCAACCGCGCTCGTCAATCCGAACCGCGAGGACGATCTCTCCGGTCAGGGGCATCTCTGTGCCGCCGGCGTCGTCTTTCTCGTGCTCGTCGCCACGGCCCGCGTGCTGCGCGAGGCCGGTGACAGGCGTGCGGCCGATCTCGATCTCCTCTCCTGGATCGATCTCGTGGCGCTCGCCACTGTCTGCGACGTCGTTCCGCTGAAAGGCCTGAACCGCGCCTATGTGGTGAAAGGTCTGATCGCCGCCCGTCACATGAGCAATGCCGGCCTGGCCGCTCTGTTCAAGAAGGCGGGGCTCTCCGGCCCCGTCACGCCCTATCATTTCGGCTTTCTGATCGGTCCGAGAATCAACGCCGGCGGCCGTATCAGCGATGCGGCGCTCGGCAGCCGCCTCCTGACGCTCGACGACGACGTGCAGGCAGAGGAAATCGCCGCGCGCCTCGACGAACTCAACCGCGATCGTCAGACGATGGAAGCTGCGATGCTGGCCGAGGCGGAAGCCGAGGTTCTGGCCGAGTATGGAGACGGCGAGGGCGCCAACGTCCTCGTGACCGCCCATGATGGCTGGCATCCGGGTATCGTCGGCCTTCTCGCCGCGCGCCTGAAGGAAAAGTTCAAGCGCCCGGCCTTTGCCATCGCTTTCGATTCGCAAGGCAAGGGTGCCGGCTCCGGCCGCTCGATCAACGGTTTCGACATGGGCCACATGGTCCGCGCCGCCGTGGATGGCGGCCTGCTGGTCAAGGGCGGCGGTCACGCGATGGCGGCCGGCCTCACCGTCGAGCGCGCCAAACTCGGTGCGCTGCGCGCCTTCTTCGAGGAAATGGCGGCATCCCGCGTGCCGGCGCTCGTCTCCAGCCATTCGCTCAAGATCGACGGTGCGCTTTCCGCCTCGGGCGCAACGCTGGCGCTGTTCGACCAGCTGGAAAAGGCCGGTCCCTATGGTTCGGGCCACCCGCAGCCGATCTTCGCCATTCCCGCCCACCGATTGCGCGATGTGCGCCCGGTCGGTACGGCGCACATCAAGATCACGCTCGAAGCCGCTGATGGCGCGCGTCTCGATGGCATAGCGTTCCGCGCTGCCGATACGCCGCTCGGTGACCTGTTGATGAATTCCCGTGGACTGCAGATCCATGCCGCCGGCACGCTGAGCGCCGATTACTGGCAGGGCAATCGCCGCATGCAGATCAGGCTTCTGGATGCCGTGAAGGCGTCTTGATCAACGTCGAAAAAGAGAAGGGGAGTGGCACGCCCTAGGGGAGTCGAACCCCTCTTTTCAGAATGAAAATCTGACGTCCTAACCGATAGACGAAGGGCGCGTGCGGTGAGCGCTCTAATAGGGGCTGCTTGATGAGTCCGCAAGCGAAAAATGTATCTGTGCGACAGAAAAATTACAGCGCGGCAATACGCGTGCAAATCCGCTTTTCGTCTGTGATCGTAATAACTTGGGAGAAGGGGAGTGGCACGCCCTAGGGGAGTCGAACCCCTCTTTTCAGAATGAAAATCTGACGTCCTAACCGATAGACGAAGGGCGCGTGCTGTGGCGCCCTTATAGGGGCGGTTTTGAAAGACCGCAAGCGCAAAAATGCACTTTCGGACGACAATTTTAGAAGCGCTCCAAACCCGTGGATTGACGCGGATATCTGTTTGGAAACAAATACTTGGGAAAAGGGGAGTGGCACGCCCTAGGGGAGTCGAACCCCTCTTTTCAGAATGAAAATCTGACGTCCTAACCGATAGACGAAGGGCGCGTGCTGTGGCGCCCTTATAGAGAGGGGATTTCTTTCCCGCAAGCGCCAAAACGCGCTTTTCTTCAAAAAAATGACAGCCGCCTTGCGCCTGTGGGAAATCGCGGAATAAGCCGCGCAATCAGCAGCTTAGCGGAACCCCTTGAGCGTCGGTTCCGCAAGTCGGGACGGTTGCCGGCGTATTCGAACTGAATACGCTGCGCCGCGCCGCGCTGACGCCGGCCCCACCTTGCGGCGCGACCGGCGCCATCGAGGCAGTACCATTCGCCGGTACTTGCGCCACAGGAGCCTGAGCCTGCGGCTGTGCGGACGAGAATATGCTGAAACTGCCGGCCTGCACCCCGGTCGGTTGAGTCGTCATGCCGGCGATCGACGGCGGTGCTTCGGGGAATGCGTTGGTCGCCGCAGCCGGCGAGGCGGCGGAACGTCCCGCCTGCGCGCCGGCGCGCGCCGACGTCTGCCCGCCTGCTGTCGAGATCATGGGATCGACATAACGGCCGGAACGAGATGCGCGGCTGCCGTCAGGCGTGCCATCGGCGCCGGGCGCCGTGCCGACCAGAGGAATAGTCGCGCCATCACCCGTGTCGGCAGCCTCCTTGCTGGTCGAGCAGCCGGCAAGAACCGTTGCCATGCCGATGATGAGCGCGCCGCGAACAAGCGCCGTCCGTTTGGGCGGCAAGGATACGGGCGGTAAGGATGGTTGAGGGGAAGGGGCGAATTTCAATGGACATGCCTCTTGGCCGTTCTGCGCCTCATGCGCCGGCGAATCATGTCCGAAGAATCGCCCGAATGACCCGATCGGGCAAGGGGCAGATATGAGTGAGGAGAGAAGACGGCGGCGCGCAACACGCCGCTGTCGCAATTTCAAAGCTTACCAGCTGCCGATATTCGGCGCGGATGCCCAGGGTTCGGCGACCGGCAGGTTTTCGCCCTTCTGCAGAAGTTCGATCGAAATCCCGTCCGGCGAGCGCACGAACGCCATGCGACCCTCGCGCGGCGGGCGGTTGATGGTCACGCCGTTCTTCTGCAGGTGCTCGCAGAACTCGTAGATGTTGTCGACCTCATAGGCGAGATGACCGAAATTGCGGCCACCGGTATAATCCTCGGTGTCCCAGTTATAGGTCAGTTCGAGGCAGGGCGCCTGGGTCTCGCTCGCCTGGGCGACATCCTTGTCACCAGCCAGGAAAACGAGCGTAAAGCGTCCCTTGTCGTTTTCGATGCGGCGGATCTCTTTCAACCCGAGCACCGTTGTGTAGAAATGAAGGGAGGTTTCCAGATCCTTGACCCGGACCATGGTGTGGAGATAGCGCATTCTGGTCTCCTCATTGATGCAGTGCGACCGCACCCGATATGGATCAGCCGCCAGCCTGGAGCAAGCCACCGCGACTAGAAAGGGAGTGAATAAGAAGAACACGAGACTTGCGCTGGACGGTTGGCGCAATGTTAATCTAATGTCTAAGAATCAGTTAACCGTCGTGTTGTGACGCGTAACCGAGGGGCCGATTGAATATGGCAGACAGGATGTCATCGAAGGGCATTGCGACGTTCGAGGAACTCGCAGGCGAACCAGTCGACCTCGTCGAGATCACCGGCGTGGTGAAATGGTTCGATGTCGCCAAGGGTTTTGGCTTCATCGTACCGGACAACGGCATGCAGGACGTGTTGTTGCATGTCACCTGCCTGCGCCGCGACGGCTACCAGACCATTCTGGAAGGCACGCGCATCGTGGCGCTCGTCCAGCGACGCGAACGCGGCTACCAGGTCTTCCGCATTCTCTCCATGGACCAGTCGACGGCTGTTCACCCGTCGCAGATGCCGCCGGTGCGCACCCATGTTCAGGTCACGCCGACGAGCGGGCTGGAGCGCGCTCTGGTCAAATGGTTCAACCGCACCAAGGGCTTCGGCTTTCTGACGCGCGGCGAGGGGACCGAGGACATCTTCGTCCATATGGAAACGCTGCGTCGCTTCGGTCTGGCCGAACTGCGCCCCGGACAGGTCGTTCTCGTCCGCTTCGGACCCGGCGACAAGGGGCTCATGGCGGCAGAAATCCACCCGGACAACGTTGTCCCGGCAAGCCGGTCGCACTGATGTCGCGGGCGTCATCCGCAGTAGCCCAGTCTTCCGTCGCGTCACGGGTGGCCTTGGTTTCAAAAGCGGCCGTACTCGCGGTCTCCATAGCATTGTCAGGCGTCGCCACGGCAGGAAATGCCATTGCGCAGACGCAAGATCAGCAGGTCGTGTTCGGCAAGTCCGAACTGACCATCCAGACCAAGGCCGGCCGCTATCATCCTTTCACCGTCGAACTGGCGCTGAACAATGATCAGCGCGCTCACGGCCTGATGTTCCGCACCCAGATGGCGGCGGATGCCGGCATGCTGTTCGATTTCGGCGCCGTGCGCCCGGTTGCCATGTGGATGGAAAACACCGTCCTGCCGCTCGACATGCTGTTCATCCAGCTGGACGGCACGATTTCACACATTCGCCAGAACGCGGTTCCCTATTCGCGCGAAGTCATCGATTCGCACGGACCCGTCCGCTATGTGCTTGAACTCAATGCAGGTGCGACACGAAAGCTCGGCATTCGCGTCGGCGACAAGGTCATCGGCAAGGCAATTCCGGGCAGCGGCTGATACTGAGAGAGAAAAATCGAATTTTGCAGTTGCGGCCTTGCCCGTAACCGTGTATCTCGCCTCCACCTTGGATACGGAGTGTAGCGCAGTCTGGTAGCGCATCTGGTTTGGGACCAGAGGGTCGGGAGTTCGAATCTCTCCACTCCGACCAAGTTTTCCCATCATATCAATAGGATGTAGCGCTGAACGTAGCGCGCCAATGCATGTTGCGCGCGCAGTGTGGGATTGATCGTGTGGCGAGAGCGAGCGGACCAGATGCCGCGCCAAGTAAGAGATCTTGGAATTCCAGACCCGACGAAAAGAACGGTGACAGAATTCGCCCCGACAGGCCCGGTCCGCCGCCGCCGTCAGTCCGGTGGGTGACGTGGCGAATTCTGTTAGATAAATCTAATATAAAATGCGATTCAAGCCAAGCCCGCGTAAGGCGTAAACTCACGTACGGCACGCTACGCATTAAGAATCTTGATGAAAATCATCGCGCTCAGCCGGTGGTCATTGCCGTTCTCATGACGTAGGAATGGCGTCATAGTCGAAGCCCGGATGCCCGCCCCATGCCCACCTTGCTCTCCGTCAATCTCAATGCAGTCGCCATGCTCCGCAATCGCCGTGATCTGCCATGGCCGAGTGTCGAGGCTCTGGGCCGGATTGCGCTGAAGGCGGGTGCGTCTGGTCTAACAGTCCACCCGCGCCCGGATCAGCGGCATATCCGCTTTGCCGATCTGCCTGTCATCCGCGCCCTGATCGACGACGAGTTTCCTCAGGCCGAGTTCAATATCGAGGGCTATCCGAGCGAGGATTTTCTGGCACTTTGCGAACGCATCCAGCCGGAACAGGTCACGCTCGTGCCGGATGATCCGTCGCAGGCGACATCCGACCACGGATTCGATTTCCGCCGCGATGGCGAAATGCTGAAGCCGGTCGTGGCGCGGCTGAAGAAATCCGGCATGCGCGTCTCGCTTTTTGCCGATGGCGACGGCGACGAGCAGGCGGTCGGGCTTGCCAGGGCGACGGGCGCCGATCGGATCGAACTCTATACCGGCCCCTATGGCGGCTGCTTCGATGCGCCCGAACGCGCCGCCGACATCCTCGAGGATCTCGGCAGGACCGCAGATGCCGCGCTGGCGCTCGGGCTCGGGGTCAATGCCGGCCATGACCTGACGGTCGAAAACCTCCCCGCATTGGTCAAGCGTATCCCTCGGCTGGCCGAAGTCTCGATCGGCCACGGTCTGACGGCCGATGCCCTGGAATACGGAATGGCTGAAACGGTGCGTCGTTTCCGCCGCGCCTGCGGCCAGAAGATCGACTGATCCACGACCCGATTCGCGGCCGCGCACCCGCGTCAGGTGGATTGGAGATATGCGCTCAGCGCATTTGTCCTTGATTCCGATCAAGATAAGACAATGTGCCGCAGTTCGGTTTTGCCGCAACTCGGACTAAGAGCACGCTGCCATGCAGCAATAAGTTGTCATTCGTCAGTCAGGGAAATGCCTAAGGTGACCAAGCACAGGATCGTCGTCGTCGGTGGAGGATTTGGAGGACTGCAAACTGTCCATGGGCTCGCGGGAGCCGGGGCAGAGATTACGCTGATCGACCGGCGCAATCACCATCTCTTCCAGCCGCTTCTCTATCAGGTCGCGACGACCGTCCTTGCGACCTCCGAAATCGCCTGGCCGATCCGCCGGCTGTACCGCGATCGCAAGGATGTCACGACGCTTCTCGATGAAGTGCTCGACGTCGATACGGAGGCAAAGGCCGTCAGGCTCAGCTCGGGCCACACGGTCAATTACGACACGCTCGTTCTGGCAACCGGCGCCCGCCATGCTTATTTCGGCCGTGACGAATGGGAAAGCGTTGCTCCCGGTCTGAAGACGCTGGAGGACGCGACGACGCTGCGCCGCCGCATCCTGCTCGCCTTCGAGCGTGCGGAAGCCGCCGAAAAGACGGCCGATCTCGATTCGCAGCTGACTTTCGCCATCATCGGTGCCGGTCCGACCGGCGTTGAAATGGCCGGCATGATCGCCGAACTTGCCAACAAGGTTCTGCCGAAGGAATTTCGCCGCATCGATACGACCCGCACACGGGTTCTGCTGATCGAGGCCGGCCCGCGCGTTCTGCCGGCCTTTACCGAAGACCTGTCGGCCTACACCAAGTCGGCGCTCGAAAAGCTCGGCGTCGAAGTGCATGTCGGCAAGCCGGTCACCGCCATTACCGAGGAAGGTGTCACCGTCGGTGATACGTTCATTCCGTGCCGTACCGTCGTCTGGGCCGCCGGCGTCCAGGCGTCGCCGGCCGCCCGATGGATCGGCTCCGAGGCCGACCGGGCAGGGCGCGCCGTCGTCGGTCCCGATCTGGCGGTCAAGACGGATCCGAGCATCTTCGTCATCGGCGACACGGCGCTTGTCACCCAGGAAGACGGCAAGCCGGTTCCCGGCATTGCGCCCGCCGCCAAGCAGCAGGGTTCCTATGTTGCCAACGTCATCAAGGCACGGCTTCAGAGCAAGGCTGCGCCTGCTCCCTTCAAGTACAAGCACCAGGGCAGCCTGGCGACGATCGGCAAGCGCGCCGCCGTCATCGATTTCGGCAAGTTCAAGCTGAAGGGTGGGCTCGCCTGGTGGATATGGGGTCTCGCCCATATCTACTTCCTGATCGGCACCCGCTCACGCGCAGCCGTCGCTTGGAGCTGGCTGTGGATCTATCTGTCCGGCCAGCACAGCGCTCGCCTGATCACCCAGAAGGAAACGGTCAAGGACGAGTCCTGAGGCGCGTCGCCGCAGAATGTGGCATCGCTCACCTAAGTCATGCTCGGGCTCGTCCCGAGTATTTCAACGTCTAGTCTTGTTCTGCGGGAATGGCACCTCGGGTCGCGCCCGAGGTGCATGATAGCCAGCGGCTTTCGACGCGGCCTTCTGCCCTTACACCACCACGCCGGTGCGTGACGTGTTGATCGTCAGCTTGCGTTCGGCGCGTTCCTGCTGCGGCGAGCGGTTATAGACCTCGCGGTAGCATTTGGAAAAATGTGACGCCGAGACAAAGCCGCAGGCGACCGCCACTTCCACCACCGGCATGGAGGACTGCACAAGCAGGTGCCGTGCCCGGTCCAGCCGGATTTCCAGATAGTAGCGGGCTGGAGAACGGCCCATTTCCTGGCGGAACAGCCGCTCAATCTGACGGCGCGACAGGTCTGCATCGTCGGCGATCTCGATCAGCGACAGCGGCTCGGCCAGATTGTTCTCCATCAGCTCGATGATCGACAGGACCTTGGAGTTCTGTACGCCGAGACGCGCCCTGAGGGGGAGGCGCTGGCGATCATGCGGATTGCGCACCCGGTCGGTCAGCTGCTGCTCGCAGACCCGGTTGACGAGGTTGTCGCCGAAATCCTGGCCGATCAGGTTGAGCATCATGTCGAGCGATGCCGTGCCGCCGGCGCAGGTATAGAGATTGCCGTCGACCTCGTAGAGATCGGCATAGACCTCCGCCTGCGGGAATGCTTCGGCAAAGCCCGGCAGGTTCTCCCAATGGATGGCGCATCGCTTGCCGTTGAGAAGCCCCGCCTGCGCCAGCACATGCGCGCCGGTGCACAGGCTGCCCACTGCAATGCCGCGGTTATAGGTTTCGCGCAGCCAGGCATTTACCGACTTGTTGTTGAATTCCTCGACATAGACGCCGGAACAGACCAGCACCATGTTCGGCCGGTTCTCGCCGCCGAGATGACGCCGCTCGTCGGCCAGCGACGAATTGACCTCTATGCCGATGCCGCTCGACGAATATACCTTCTGGCCGTCGGCGGAACAGAGCCGCCATGTATAGGCGGTGTAGCCGAGCATGCGGTTGGCGATGCGAAGCGTCTCCACGGCCGCCGAAAACGGCAGCATGGTGAAATGCGGGACCAGAAAGAAGACGATCGCGCGCTTCTTGCCGGGATTCTTGCTGGTAAGATCCATTGTCGTCGTTCCCCTTGCTGCCGCTTGTTACGGTCTTGCACGTCGTGAATGCGACACTCGCATGGATGCTAGCGATTAGAAGAGCTTTTGACGACAGGGAAATGGCATTTTTGCGACATATAGGCGTCGCTGTCGTGACATGTGGTCGGCTTTCTGCCGGATGCGGTGGTTGCCGAAACGCGACATGGCCCGCGCGACGTGCTGCGGACCATGTCTAGAAGGCTATAGATCTCACTTTGGCCTCCGCCCTTGCCGTGTTGTGGCGCATGCGACAGGGGCGATCGTCATTTTCCAGCCATTGTCGGCCAGCCGATGTCCTTGCGGATTTCCTGCGGCAGGCCTTCCAGCATCCGCTCGGTCTTGCGGCGGTTCCAGTTGGCATGAACGCGTTCGGAGAAGGCGGAAATCCAGCTCTTCCTGGCTGTTTTGCCCTGTGCACGGGCCGATACTCTATGTTCGTCGAGATAGGTTATCATGGTCATGTTTCTGCTCCTTGGTGCTCTGCGTATCTGTCGGGCCATCGGTGGTCGACAGAGCCGCACGTCGTTCATCCATCATGTCTTCGGATGGGTGAGGGGTGTTTCATTCATGAGGGTGGTGGATCAGCGCCTCATTTCGATGATTGAGACTATCTGCCGGGTTTGACTTTCAATCAAACGAAATGATATGGTGCTTATGTTCAGAAAAATTGATGGATATCGCCATGACCGTCCCGTTCAGAACCCCTCTGCCATTGCTCGACAATGATGTCCTGCGCACCTTCGTCGCGATTGCCGAGACCGGCAATTTTTCCACCGCCGCCGAAGTGGTGCTGCGAACGCCATCGGCTGTCTCCATGCAGATCAAGAAACTCGAAGAGCAGCTGAAGACGACGCTGTTCCTGCGCGATGCGCGCTCGGTATCGCTGACCCAGAGCGGCGAAATGCTGTTATCCTACGCACGGCGCATGCTGGCGCTGTCCAACGAGGCGGTGTCGCGCTTCGTCATGCCGGAATTGTCGGGCGTGGTGCGGCTTGGCGCGCCGGACGACATAGCCGAGCGTCTGCTGCCGAGGCTCCTGAAGGATTTCGGCGAGCAGTTTCCCGGCATCATGGTCGATGTCACCGTCGATCAGAGCCTGCTTCTGAGGAAGCGGATGGAGGAGCAGCGCCTCGATCTGGCGCTGATCAACTGTGCCACGCGTCCGTTCCCGACCGGTGGCGAGATCATCCACACCGAAAAGCTGGTCTGGGCCGGCGCCAAATGCGGCACCGCCTATCTGCGCGATCCATTGCCCATTTCCGTATGGGAAGAGGGCTGCGTCTGGCGTCAGGATGCGATCTCGCAGCTGGACAGGCAGAAGCGTCCCTATCGCATCGCCTATGCGAGCGCCCACACGATGGCGCAACGCGCGGCGGTCGTTTCCGACCTCGCCATCGCGCCGTTCCCGCTCTCCTACATAACCGACGACATGCAGGTGCTCGGCTCCAAGGAGGGCATGCCGGAACTGATCAGCTTCGATATCAGGCTGATGACCGCGCCGAACCTGTCGGTACCGGCCAAGGCCGTCGCCGAGGGCATCAGGGACACGTTCAGCTCGCTGGATGCGGTCGCTGCCTGATCTTGTCACGACAAAGCCGCTGCACGGCGGTGCTCACTCGCGCGAGCGCCGCCGGCGGCGTCCACCGTCGGTACCGGCGTCGGCAACCGCCTTGCGCTCCGGCAATGTCACGACCATGCCGAGATGGGGAAACGCATCGACCTTGTTGGGCAGCGCCATCGCTGCGACGAAATGCTCCTGGAATTTCGCCTCCAGCGCCGTCTCCACCTTTTCGATCACGGTGACCGTCTTTTCGATTTCGCGCCGGTAATCCCGGTTGAGCAGGCACATGCGGGCACCGGTACCGGCGGCATTGCCGACAGCCTTCACCTGCGCGAGGTCGCAATCTGGGATCAGGCCCAGCACCATCGCATATTTCGGATCGATGAACGTGCCGAAGGCACCGGCCAGCCCTATTCCATCGACGTGATCCACCCCCTGCTTGTCCAGCAGCAGCTTGACGCCCGCATAAAGGGCCGCCTTGGCAAGCTGTATGGCGCGCACGTCGCCCTGCGTGACGGTGATCCGCGGCGTACCGTCATGCAGCAGATAGGAGAAGGTGCGGCCATTCTCGACGATCAGGGCGCTGCGCGCGGCCATCGCCCCATCGATCACGCCGTCTTCGGAAATGATCCCCGCCAGATACATTTCGGCGATCACCTCGATGATCCCGGAGCCGCATATGCCGGTCACGCCCACCGCGTCTGCCGCCTCGGCAAATCCCGGCTCGTCCGACCACGGCTCCACGCCGATCACCCGGAACCGCGGCACCAGCGTCACCGGGTCGATCCGAACCCGCTCGATCGCCCCCGGCGCAGCGCGTTGCCCGGATGAAATCTCCGCCCCTTCGAAGGCCGGCCCGGTCGGCGAGGAGGCGGCAACCACACGCGCTCGATTGCCGAGCACGATTTCCGCATTGGTGCCGATATCGACGAGCAGCATCATCGCGTCCTGCCGGTGCGGACCTTCCGACAGGGTCGCTGCCGCCGCATCGGCCCCTACATGCCCGGCAATGCAGGGCAGGAGATAGGTCCGCGTGCCGGCGTTCATCGGCAGCCCGATCTCCGACGACCTCACCTCGACCGCACCGGACACTGCAAGCGCAAACGGCGCGCCGCCCAGTTCGGTCGGGTCGATGCCGAGAAACAGGTGGTGCATGATCGGATTGCCGACAAAGACGCTGTCGAGGATGTCTTCGCGCGCAATCCCGCCATCAGCGCAAACCTTGTCGATCAGCCCATTCAGCGCCTCGCGCACGGCGTCGGTCATCGCGGCCCGCCCGTTCGGGTTCATCATCACATAGGAGACGCGGCTCATCAGGTCTTCGCCGAAGCGGATCTGCGGGTTGGATGTACCGGCTGAGGCGACCGTTCGACCGGACAGAAGCGACGAAAGATGCATGGCGATGGTCGTCGAGCCAATATCGCAGGCAATGCCATAGGCCTCGTTCTTGAGGCCCGGATAGAGCGCGATCAGGCGAGGGCGCTCGTCGTCGCGGTCCTTGTGGATCGCCGCCGTCACCTTCCACTCGCCACGGCGCAGGATCTGCTGCACCTGCGGTACGATATGGAAATCCACCTCCACATCATCAAAATGCCAGTCGCTCGCAAGCGCCGCCTTCAGCCGGTCGAGATCGCCGAGCGGCTTTTCCATGTCGGGTTCTTCGACCTCGACATAGCACATGCGGACCGCCGGATTGCGGTCGAACACCCGCTCGTCGGCCGCCTTGCGCACCACCTGGGCGTTGATCACCGTATCCTGCGGCACGTCTATGACGAGATCGCCGAGGATCTGCGTCGAACAGGAGAGGCGGCGTCCGGAAGGCAGGCCGCGCACCCGGTCGTACCGTTCCTCCTTCGGCCCTGTCGCCGAGATGTGCTCGACCGAGGACGTGATCCCGTGCTTGGCGAAACTGCCTTCCTGCACGGAGATCTGGCATCGCCCGCAGGTGGCCCGCCCGCCGCACACGCTTTCCACATAGACCCCGAGCTGCCGCGCAGCCTCCAGCACAGGCGTACCCACCGCAAACCGGCCACGCTTGCCGGACGGCATGAACAGGACGAGGGGATCTATATGTGCAGCGTCCGCCATTCTAACTCGCTTACTCCGTCCTCGCGCCGGCACCAGCCCTGGCAGCCCTGCCTCCGCGCCGCCCGCCGCCGGCAGACGGGGCGGGGGCAGCCATTGCGATCCCGCCTTCCGCTGGCTTGTGGTCGCGATAGGTCATGATCCAGTTGCCGCAGTTCTGGTCGGTGCCGTTCAGCACGTTGGCGGCGCGCACCGCTTCCATTTCCTGTGGCCGGCAGGGGTTCATGATCGCCGACGTCATGCCCGCGCCGATCACCATCGGAATGAAACCGGCGTTGATGCCATGGCGATGCGGCAGGCCGAAGGAAATGTTGGAGAGCCCGCAGGTCGTGTTGACCTTCAGCTCCTCGCGCAGGCGCCGCAGCAGTGCGAACACCTGCAGCCCTGCCGAGCCGAGTGCGCCGATCGGCATGACCAGCGGATCGACGACGATATCATGCGGCTTGATACCGTAATCGGCCGCCCGCTCGACGATCTTCTTCGCCACCGCGAACCGCACATCCGGGTCCATCGAAATGCCGGTCTCGTCATTCGATATGGCCACGACAGGCACGTCGTATTTCTTGCAGAGCGGCAGGATCGCTTCCAGCTTTTCTTCCTCGCCGGTCACCGAATTCACCAGCGGCCGTCCCTTGGCGACCTTCAGCGCCGCCTCGATAGCAGCACTCACCGAACTGTCGATCGACAGCGGCACATCGACCAGTCCCTGGACGATCTCCAGCGTCTGCACGAGCAGGCCGGGTTCTGTCTCGTTCGGGTTGACCGAGGTGACGCCGGCATTGACGTCGAGCATGGTTGCGCCGGCTGCCACCTGTTCCAGCGCATCCTTGATGACGGTGTCGAAATTGCCCTCGATCATCTCCGCCGCAAGCTTCTTGCGGCCCGTCGGGTTGATCCGCTCGCCGATGACGCAGAATGGCTGGTCGAAGCCGATGATGACTTCCCGTGTGGCGGATGCGACGATGGTGCGGGTCATTGCGGTCTCCGGCTGGGATAATGAGGGCTGTGGGAAATAAGGAATGCGTTCAGTCGCGGCGCGTCATGCGGTGTCCCGTCCGCCCGCCTTGACCAGCGCAACGAGCCTGTCCTTGTCATAGGTGGCTTCCAGCTCAGCGGCAGCGCGGTCCGCCTCCACTTCCAGATCGTCGGTAACGGCAACCGGATCGGCCTTACGCCATTCCGCCAGATAATCGCCCGTTTCCGCAGCGCCCGTGCGCATCGCGCACATGTCGATCGCTTCGGTAAAGCGCAGCGAAAGCTCGCGTTTGGCGGTCTGGCGACCTTTCTTGATGATCACCTGGGCAGGAATATCCCGCCAATAGACGATAATGCGATCGGCCAACTCAACTCCTCCTCGTTCTCGTCAGCATGCATCCGCAAACGCCGCCCGTCTGCGCTTGCCACGACGTCGCAAGTGGCCAAAAGCGACGTCGCTTCGATAGCCTCAGGCCGAGCGCATGGCCGCGCTCAGGTCGCCATAGCCGGTGAAGCGGTATTCGTAGGCAAGCCCCAGATAATCCGCCGCTGCCCGCGCCTTGTCCTGCAGGCCTGTGTCCTCTTCCTGCGACAGATAGATCAGCCTCTCGTAATTGCCGAAATACATCGCCTTCAGCTCCGGATGCCGGTCGAGGCCGAGCGGTTCGATGACGAAGGCGCGGAACTGCCGGGCGAGAAAATCGGTGAGGAAGAACGACATCAGGTCGTCGTCGGCTTTCGCGGTGAAGACGTCATTGCCGGAAAAGAAGGAATAGCAATGCGGCCCTTTGATGCGGGCGATCCCCTCGCGCTCGCAAAGCCTGTCGATCTCGCCGCCGGTGCCGCAATCGGCATAGGCGAAAAATATTTTATCGAACCCTGCGGCGCGCGCTTCGGCGACTGCCGCCTCAAGCCCCGGCACGATCTTTTGCGGGTAGGCATGCCAGATGGCGGGCAGGCAGTTCAGGTCGATATGGTCGAGACCCTGCTGTCGGGAAACGGCCAGAATTTCCCGTGCGATCGCGCCGCACGCGATCACGTGAACTTTTTCGCGACTTGTACGTTCCATAGCCGGAAAATCAATTTCCGACACATTTTGATCCTTACCCATCGGAGTATTCCATCATGACGGCCAAGACAGTTACCCTTGCTGCTGCCCTCTTCGCGATCACGGCTTCCCTCACGTCCTGCGGCAATACCATCCGCGGCATGGGACAGGATGCGGCCAACACCGTCAATGCCACGCAGGACGCCGGTCGCCGGGTAGACGGCGCGGCTTCCCGTTAAGCGCATTCCTGGCCGAGATATTCACCGCGCCTGAACCGGCGCGGTGAATATTTTCATCAGGCGCCGGCACCCAGGCTGTTGTGCCGCCGGGCAATGAAATCCTTGGCCATTTCGACAGCGATCGCCGCATCGCGGCAATAGGCATCGGCCCCCACGGCCTTGCCGAATTCCTCGTTCAGCGGCGCGCCGCCGACCAGCACGACATAGTCGTCGCGAATGCCCTTTTCCTTCATCGTGTCGATCACGACCTTCATATAGGGCATGGTCGTCGTCAGAAGCGCCGACATGCCGAGAATGTCGGGCTTTTCGCGTTCGATCGCGTCGAGATAATTCTCGACCGGATTGTTGATGCCAAGGTCGACCACATCGAAACCGGCGCCTTCCATCATCATTCCAACGAGGTTCTTGCCGATGTCGTGGATGTCCCCCTTCACCGTGCCGATCACCACCTTGCCGAGCTTGGGCGCTCCTGTCTCGGCGAGAAGAGGACGCAGGATGAACATGCCGGCCTTCATCGCATTGGCCGACAGCAGCACTTCCGGAACGAAGAGAATACCGTCGCGAAAGTCTATGCCGACGATCCGCATGCCCTCGACAAGCGCCTGGGTCAGCACGTCATAGGGCGTCCAGCCGCGCTCCAGCAGGATGTTGGTGGCTTCCTCGATCTCCTCCTTGAGGCCGTCATAGAGATCGTCATGCATTTGTTGGACGAGTTCGTCGTCGGAAAGCTCGGAAAGAATGATATCGTCTTCGGACATGAATTCTCTTCCCTCGTTGATGGCGTTTCCCAAATCGCCTGAGTTGTCCTGGGTGCCATTGACACCTGCAACTATGTCTAGCGTTATTTTGTTTCGCAATTTCTTTCGTAAGCGACAGAACCGCGTCGGAAAGAGAATGGTCGCAAGGGAGGCGGCTTTGCGGGCGAGGGGCGTCGCGAATGTCTGTCTCGCGCCAATGCGTGACGCAGGAAGGCAGGAGAGGCTGCCGCCATCGGCCTAGCATGCGATGCAGGAACGAAGCCAACAAACGGCATGGGTGAGGAAAATCATGGACGATATCAGCCAGGAGACGGATCAAGGCGCAGGCTCCGGTCGGCGTGGTCGTGGCGAGCGGGGAGCGGCCGGCCGCAGGGCTGCCCGCACCGGCGGCGGTCCCGGTCCATCCTTGCCCTACATCACCCGCAGGATCGGCGCCTATGAGGTGCTCGATGAGGCGGGTCTGGAACTGATCGAGCGCAATGCAGACACGATCCTCGAGGAAATCGGCATCGAGTTCCGTGACGACGAGGAAGCGCTGGAACTCTGGGCCAAGTCCGGCGCGGACGTGCGCGGCAGCCGCGTGCATTTCCCCAGGGGCCTGTGCCGCGAGCTTCTGAAAACCGCGCCGAGCGAATTCACCTGGCATGCCCGCAACCCGGAACGCAGCGTCCATGTCGGCGGCAAGGCAACGATCTTCGCACCCGTCTACGGCCCGCCCTTCGTCCGCGATCTCGACGGCAACCGCCGTTATGCGACGATCGAGGATTTCCGCAATTTCGTGAAGCTCTCTTATCTCGCCCCGTCGATGCATTCCTCGGGCGGCACGGTCTGCGAGCCGGTCGATGTGCCGGTCAACAAGCGCCATCTCGACATGGTCTACAGCCATATCAAATACTCCGACAAGCCCTTCATGGGCTCGGTCACCGCGCCTGAGCGCGCCGAAGACACGATCGCCATGGCCAAGCTCGTCTTCGGCGACGAGTTCGTCGAGAACAATTGCGTCACGCTCAACCTCATCAACGCCAACTCGCCGATGGTCTTCGACGGTACGATGCTTGGCGCGCTTAAAGTCTATGCGCGCCACAACCAGGCCTCGGTCGTTTCGCCCTTCATCCTGTCGGGCGCAATGAGCCCGGTGACTGTCGCCGGCACGCTGACGCAGATCCTTGCCGAAGTTCTGGCCGGTGCCGCAACCACCCAGCTTATCCGTCCCGGCGCACCGGTCCTGTTCGGCACGTTTGCCGCCTCTATCTCGATGCAATCGGGTGCGCCGACCTTCGGCACGCCGGAGCCGTCGCTCGTCTCCTATGGTGCAGCCCAGCTCGCCCGCCGCCTCGGCCTGCCGTTTCGCACCGGTGGCTCGCTCTGCGCCTCCAAGGTGCCCGATGCACAGGCAGCGCACGAATCGGCCAACACGCTCAACATGACGCTGCTGGCCGGCACCAATTTCGTCCTGCATGCCGCCGGCTGGCTCGAAGGCGGTCTCGTCTCGTCCTATGAGAAATTCATGATCGACCAGGATCAGCTCGGCATGATGCAGAAAATGGCCGAAGGCGTCGATCTGTCGGCCGAAGGCCAGGCGCTCGACGCGATCCGCGAAGTCGGCCCAGGCAGTCATTATCTCGGTTGCGGCCACACCCAGGCGCATTTCCAGACGGCCTTTTACCGCTCGCCGCTCGCCGACAACAATTCCTTCGAACAGTGGGAGATCGAAGGCGCAAAGCGTATCGAGGATCGTGCCAATGCGCTGTGCCGCTCCTGGCTCGACGCGTATGACGCGCCGCCGCTCGATCCGGCGATCGACGAGGCGCTGCTCGCCTTCATCAAGGACCGCAAGGATTCGATGCCCGACGCCTTCACCTGAAGAGAGCCCGAGGCCGCCAGGGAGCAAGGCGGAGCGCGGAAGGTCGCAGACTTCATTCAAGGCAGCGTCTGGCGTCCGCATTACGAATATAAAGGGCCGCGCTAGAGGCATGAGCGGCTCGTCCTCCCTTTGTCGCGAGATAGAAACGGCCCTGCGACCGAGCGGCATCCTCACGCGCGGCACGGTGGATTTTTCGCAAGGCGAGGGGCCATTGCTCGAAGACGGCAGCCATGCCGCCTCCGTGATCCTTCTCGGCAATGTCGGCGGCTCGATCTGGCCGGAATTCTCGCGCTGGCGACAGGGCCATGACGGTCCTGATCCGCTCGACGCATGGTCGAAGCACGTCATCCGGCCACTCGCAAAAAGTCTGGGCGGTACCGCCTATTTCCCATCAGACCCGCCATGGCAGCCGTTCCAGCAATGGGCCATGCGTGCGGAAGGTATCGGGCCGTCGCCGCTCGGAATTCTCATCCATCCAAGCTACGGCCTCTGGCACGGTTATCGCGGCGCGATCGGCCTCAAGGAGGCGATTGGCGTACCTGTCTCCGCGCGGCGACATGTCTGTGAGACTTGCGTCGGAAAACCCTGCCTCACCGCCTGTCCGGTCGCGGCCATCGCGCCCGATCCCGCGGATTTCGCCCTCGTCGCCTGTCGTGGCCACCTTGCGACGCAGGCCGGCGTGGGGAAAGGGCGACGGGAGGAACAGGGGAATTGCATGGTCGCCGGCTGTCTCGCCCGCAACGCCTGTCCCGTCGGGGCCACGTACCGTTATCCACCGGAGCAGATCGAATTTCACATGCAGGCCTTGGCGTGATGCGCGTCATAAATGCGCATTGCGTCTTCCTGCCGACGCGTTACATTCTTCAATGCTGAACGATGAAAACACCTGGGAGGAGTGATTTTATGAAACGCATGTGGCCCGACGAATTCGACTACATTTTCGAAAACGCCGAGACTGTGACGCTGGAAGCGCCGGCTTTCACCAGCAAGGATGGCCTTCAGCATGAGGCGATCAATCGCAAGGCCTTGAAGGTTCGGCTGCCTGACCAGGATCTGGAATGGCTATGGCCGCTCGCCGAAGCGCGCTATCGGCTGGGCGGAGAGCGGACCGGTCAGGCCGTCACGCTGATCGCCAACAACCCCCATTATCATCCATGGCATCCCGCCGATGGCGGCACCGAGGAGATCGTCACCGAGAGCGGTGCAAGGCGCAGCAGGAAATACATCACGGCCTTCTTCCTGCTGGATGACGTAAGCGAGGCCGCCGTCGCGGCCTGACCGCCTGCGATGTCCGCGGAATGATGGATTGCGAAGAAGGAGGCCGGTCGATCAGACCGGCGCCTTCGGATAGGCCCGTTCAAGTCCGCCGGAGCGGGACAGGCCTTGCCGGAATGCTTCATAGGCGGGGTGCTGGCTGGATTTTGCCGCTTCCGCAAGCCGGATCTGCATCCGGTCGGGGGCTGCGTGTCCCAGCCATTCGCCGCATTTCTGCAATTTCAGCGTATTGAGGAACGGCGCTTCCGAAGCCTGATCGAGATGGAGACGCAGGCCGGCCAGCATCAGCTCGTCGCTTGCCGGGCTTTCCATCAGAAGCTTCAGCCAGTTCTGCTTGTCGTCGGAAAGGCTGGCCAGTCCTTCTGCGACCGTTTCCCTGCTGCCGATCGGCGATACGCTCGTCATGTTCTTGTCCCCGTTGCCGATAAGGCCGTTCCAGCAAAAATGCTCTAACCCCGGCGACGTCGGCGTTCCCGGCCGGAATCGCCGCCGGATTCGCTCGCCGTCTTATTGCGGAGAGGGCCGATCTTGTCGACGATTTCCTCGATCGTCGGGCGAGGCCGCGGTGTATAATCGTCGAGTGCCGAGCGCATCGCGGCCAGATGCTCGCAGGACGTGCCGCAGCAGCCGCCGATGATCTTTGCCCCGGCATCGCGGGCAAGCCGCGCATACTCCGCCATCAGCGGCGGCGTGCCGGAATAGAAGATCTCCGAGCCGCGAAATTCCGGGATGCCGCAATTGCCCTTGACGATGACGATCGCATTCGGCTCGGCCTCGGTCATGTCGATCAGCGACGACAGGATATCCGAAGCGCCGACGCCGCAATTGGCTCCGACGGCTTCCGGACCGGAACCGATATCGGCGGCCACGCCGTGAATATCCTTCGGGTTCAGCCCCATCATCGTCTTGCCGGCCGTATCGAACGAGCCGGTATAGGTATAGGGCAGGCCGACCTTCACCGCCGCTTCCGCGGCCGCGCGGATCTCGTCTACGGCCGACATGGTCTCGATCCAAGCAACATCGACGCCGCCGGCCTTGAGGCCTTCCATCTGCTCGACGAATGCCGCCACCGCATCCTCGTAGGACATCGCGCCCAGCGGGATCAGCAGCTCGCCGGTCGGCCCGACGGAGCCGGCGACGATCACCTTGCGTTCCGCACCATCGGCAACTGCGCGGGCAATTTCCGCTGCGCGCTTGTTGAGGTCGAAGACCCGGTCCTGCGCGTGATGCAGCTTCAGCCTGTGCCGGGTGCCGCCGAACGTGTTGGTGAGAATGATGTCGGCGCCCGCATCGACGAAATCCTGATGCAGCTTGGTGATCCGCTCGGGATGCGCCTCGTTCCACAATTCCGGCGCTTCGCCGGCCTCGAGACCTGCTGCAAAGAGATTGGTCCCCGTTGCGCCGTCGGCCAGAAGAACACCTTTTTCGGCAAGCAGATCGGTCAGTGGATTTGGTGTCGGCATCGCATCCTCCAGCGGGTGACCCTATGCGGGCGTTCCTCATAACGAGATATAAAGAACGCCCTACAGGGTTTCAACGCGATGCCATGCGCAACCTGCGACCTCGGCGGCTCTTATTCCGCCGCCATCCTGGATGCGTCGGAACCCGCCGGCGTCACCATGGCGGCGATCATCGTCTGCATGTCGAGCGTGCCGATCGGCGCTCCGGTGTCGTCGACAACTGTGGCCTTCGCCATGCCGCTCTCGGTCATCGCCTTGGCGGTGGCTTCGAGCGTGGTGGTGGCTTCGATCCGCACACCGTCCGCCAATCCGTCGAAAGGCTTCATCACCGTCTTCGCCTGGATCACGCGGCCGCGGTTCACCTCCTTGACGAACGAGGAGATATAGTCATCGGCCGGTGACAGGACGATGTCCTGTCCCGTTCCCTGCTGCACGACCTGACCGTCACGTAGAATGGTGATCTTGTCGCCGAGCCTCAGCGCCTCGTCGAGATCGTGGGTGATGAACACCACGGTCTTCTTCAATTCCGCCTGCAGGTCGAGAAGCACTGTCTGCATGTCGACGCGGATCAGCGGATCGAGCGCTGAATAGGCCTCGTCCATCAAAAGGATGTCGGCATCGTTGGTGAGCGCACGGGCAAGCCCGACGCGCTGCTGCATGCCGCCGGAAAGCTGGTTCGGATAGTGGTTCTCGAACCCGGAAAGACCGACGCGCTCGATCCAGTTCTGCGCCTTCTTCGTGCTTTCCGAACGCGAGATCCCCTGGATGTCGAGGCCGTAGACCGTGTTCTCGATCACGGTACGATGCGGCAGCAGCGCGAATTTCTGGAACACCATCGCCGTCTTGTGGCGGCGGAAATCGCGAAGATCCCGCTCGCTCATGCCGCAGACATTGACGCCGTCATAGATGACCTCGCCGGCGGTCGGCTCGATCAGCCGGTTGATGTGGCGGATCAGTGTCGATTTGCCCGAACCCGACAGGCCCATGACGACGGTGATGCCGCCAGCCGGCATCGATATGTTGATGTCTTTCAGGCCCAGCACATGGCCGTGGCGCTCGTTGAGTTCGGCCTTGGAAAGCCCGTTCTTGACCGCCTCGACATGCGCGCGCCCATTCGGGCCGAATATCTTGTAGAGGCCTTTGATTTCGATGCCGTGACTAGCCATGGACCACCTCCGAATGACGCTGAAGACGCTTGCCGAAGGCCTGGCTGGTGCGGTCGAAAATGATGGCGATCGCCACGAGCGCAAAGCCGTTGAGGAAGCCGAAGGTGAAGAACTGGTTGTTGATCGCCTGCAGCGTGTTGCGGCCAAGCCCGCCGACACCGACCATCGAGGCGACCACGACCATGGCAAGCGACATCATGATCGTCTGGTTGATGCCGGCCATGATCGTCGGCAAGGCTAGCGGCATCTGCACGTTCCACAGCTTCTGTCCCGGCGACGAACCGAAAGCATCGGCCGCCTCCAGCACTTCCTTGTCGACCAGCCGGATACCGAGATTGGTCAGGCGGATCATCGGCGGCACGGCATAGATGACGACCGCGATCAGCCCCGGCACCTTGCCGATGCCGAAGATGACGACGACGGGGATCAGATAGACGAAGCTCGGCATCGTCTGCATCACGTCGAGGATGGGGTTGACGACACCCTGGATACGGTCGGAGCGCGCCATCAGGATGCCGATCGGCAAGCCGATGATGATGGCGATCAGTGTCGAGACGGTGACGATCGCAAGCGTCGTCATCGTGTCCTCCCACAGCCCGAACAGACCGATGAAGAACATGCCGATCGCTGTGCCGATGGTGATCCTCACGCTGCGGCTGCCGAAATAGACGATCAGCAGCATGACGACCAGCACGATCGACCACGGCGAGTTGGTGAACAGCCGTTCCAGATAGTTGAGGAACAGCTGCAGCGGATGCATCACGATGTCGATGAAGCCGCTATATTCGCGCACGAGGCCTCTGAAACCGTCGTCGATGACCCGGCGCGCTTCGCGGATATAGCTGTCGCTGATCGCCGGGAACCGACACAGGGCTCGGGGCAGAAATTCGCAGATCGCCATGCTTTTCCCCTTTGTGTTTATTTTGGTCTGGGCCGGTCCGCCGGCCGCACTGCGACATGGCTCTCGCGCGCGGTCTTCGCTGTCGGACGGGCTGCATTACGCAATGGCGGACATGCCTCACACTAAGGCGCGATATGTGCACGAAGGCAGGCAATGTGCGAATGACGGCGAGGGCACGCCGTCATTCGTGTCGTAATGCATCAGAGCGATGCCTTGACCTTTTCGGCAACGTCCGGCGAAACCCACTTTTCCCAGACTTCCGGCATGGTTTCGAGGAAATGCTTGGCGGCGTCCTCGTTGGTGCCCTGGTTGTCCGTCTGCCAGGCGAGGATGCCGTTGACGGTAGCGTTCGACCATTTGCGCGCCTTGACGTAATCCATGGCGACGCCCGCCTTGTCGGCGAATTCCTTGGTCACGACGGTAAAGGCCTGCGAGGTCGGATAGGAGTTGATCTTCGGGTTGGCGCAATCGGGAACAGCCGTGCAGGCGTCCCAGTCGGCCTTGTCATGCGGCGCGTCGAAGGAAAGCTTCACCATCTCGTACTTGCCGAGAATGGCGGTCGGCGCCCAGTAATAGCCGAGCCAGCCGGTCTTTTTCTCGAAGGCGCTGGCGATAGAGCCGTCGAGGCCCGCGGCAGAACCCGTATCGACGAGGTCGAAACCCTTGTCCTTGGCGCCGATCGCCTTGTAGAGATTGGCGGTCGAAACCTGGCAGTTCCAGCCCGACGGGCAGTTGGTCACGGCACCCTTGGATGGGTCTTCCGGCGCCGGGAACAGGTCGGGGTGTTCGAGCGCCTGCTGCACGGTCTTGATGTCGGGATGCGCGTCGGCCAGGAATTTCGGGATCCACCAGCCTTCGACTGCGCCATCGGCGAGAATTTCGGCGGCCTCGATCAGGCGGCCTTCCTTGACGGCGGCATCGAGCGGCGTGCGTACGGCATTCACCCAGAACTCGGGCGCCATGTCCGGTTGACCCTTTTCGTTCATCGAGGTGAAGGTCGGCATCGTGTCGCCGGTAACCAGCTCGACGGTGCAGTCATAGCCTTCTTCGAGGATGATCTTGTCGACATTGGCGGCAACGCCCGCGGACGCCCAGTTCATTTCGGCGATCGAGATGGAGCCACAGTCTGCCTGGGCAGCGCCCGCGAATGCATAAAGACCGGCTGCAAAGGCGGTGGAAGCGAGGAGTTTTTGCATCGTTAAGACCTCCCAGTCTCATTGTTGAAAAATCAGGTTCGGAGCCGGTGCTAGCGAAATCCGATGACGAAGACATGTCAGAGGCAGCCGAGGCTGCGCGCATTGCGTTTGGCTGTTCCCGATGCGTCTTCTTTTTGTCTGGGCCATCGCCGCAGATAGTGCGCATTTCCGTTTCAGCAGGGGGCAGCGTACGGCCTAAATCAAATAAATCAACAGTAGCTGTCAGTGACGCTTATCGTTCCGGACAGCGTAACGTGTTGGAAGAACGTGATTTGTCGGATGTGGAAGGTCTAAAAGCGGTCAAATGCCGTCTATCTGCGCTGTTGGATTTGCGCTTTACGCGGTGCAGACAGGAAAGGCGGAAAAGTCACGCCTGAGATTTGACGTTTTATAGTCGATTAGCGCCGTTGTGTGCGCTGCAAGTTTTTTTGACGTTCGACAGGAATAAGATGTTTTTGCGACAAAAGCATGTCCCGGACGACCATAATAACCATCCGGTAACGATGTCCGTCTAATGATCCGGCCGTGGACGGGATAGTCCGCAAGTGGCGCCGGACTTGGTAGTGCGTACCGGCCGCCCTTGTTTTTGTTTTCCTGACATCTCGAAATGCCGAGTGCGACGAGGCCCCGCAAGGCCTCTCCGCCTGTGTTCAGCCGAGGTTAGATATGCGGATGAAGCCGAAGATCGAACGCTTCTCGCTGTCCGAGGTGCGGGCCTCGCGGAAGGCGCGCGGAGCTTCGGAGTTCCAGGCAATCTGGACGCCTTTGTTGTTCCTGAAAACGTAGAGCATGTGGGTGTTTCCTCGGTGGCCGCGACCATCTCGCGAAGCCTTATGTTTGATCGCTCAAATACGCCTGAGCGAAGCGCTCCACAACGCGGCAAGTCGTCATGTCGTGTCGCAATCAAGATAGTGCGTCAAAATGCGCGGGCTCCTTGTATTTCAGGGGCCGCGGCGGCCGCCTGTTGACATCGGTCGGCCGAATCTCCACCATGGATGTCGCAATAGCAAACCAGACAAACCCCAACACGGGCCGGACGCCTCTGACATCTACGAATCGTCCGGTTTCGTCTGGCCTGACCGCGGCCATTTCCCCATGACATCCTCACGATGACCCCCTCTTCAAGCTCGACCCTGACCGGCAGAACCGCGCTCGTTCTTGGCGGCGCCCGTTCCGGCAAATCTGCGTTTTCCGAGCGGCTGGTTCAGGCCACCGGCCTTGAACGGCACTATATCGCCACCGGCCGCGCCTATGATGACGAGATGCGCGACCGCATTGTCCGCCATCGCGATGATCGTGGACCGTCCTGGATCACCCATGAAGAGCCGATACGGCTGGCCGAGGCGCTTTCCGCTATCGATGCAAAGGATCGCGTCGTCCTCGTCGATTGCCTGACGCTTTGGGTGACGAACCTGATGATGGAGGAGGCGGACATGCCGCTCCGCTTCGCCGAACTGCTGTCGCAAATACGGTCTTCGAAGGCGACCACCGTCTTCGTCTCCAACGAGGTCGGCCTCGGTATCGTGCCGGAAAACCGCATGGCGCGCGAATTTCGCGATCACGCCGGCAGGCTGCACCAGCAGATCGCGGCAGTCGCCGACGATGTCTTCTTCGTCGCCGCCGGCCTCTCGCTCAGAATGAAAGGCTGAAGACGGCCGTTACCAGCCGAGCCACATCCGCAGCGGGTGGTTAGGGTCGGAGAGCAGCTTGGTTGCCAGCACGAGGCAGGAAACGACCAGCAACGGCTTGATCAGCTTGGCCCCCTTCTTCATGGCGAGACCCGAACCGATCTGCGCGCCGATGAACTGGCCGAGCCCCATCATCAGACCGACCTTCCAGAGGATCGATCCGGTCGCGGCAAACACCAGGAAGGCGCCGAAGTTGGAGCCGAAATTGAGAAGCTTCGTATGCGCCGTCGCCTTCAGCATGCCGTAGCCGGCCAGAAGCACGAAGCCGAGCATGTAGAACGACCCGGCACCCGGACCGAAAACACCGTCATAGACGCCGAGCAGCGGCACGACCGTCATGCCGAAGATGAACGGCGTCACCTTGCGGTGACCGTCGATGTCGGCGAGGTTCGGTTTCAGTGCGAAGAACAGCGCGATCGCCACCAGCAGGAAGGGAATTGCCGCCGCAAGCGCCGAGGCCGGCACGAGCGAGGCTAAAAGAGCGCCCGCCGCACCGCCTGCCATCGCCATCACCGCCATCGGCAGCTGGGAGCGCAGGTTGATATGCCCCTTGCGAGCATAGGCGATCGTCGCCGAACCGGCCGCGAACTGGCCCTGCAGCTTGTTGGTCGCGATCGCCTCCAGCGGCGGGATGCCGGATATCAGCAGAACCGGAATGGTGATCAATCCGCCACCACCGGCTATCGAATCGATGAAGCCGGCAAAACACGCGGCCAGAAACAGGACGACAAGCAGTTCATAAGCGATATCGGGCACGGGGAGGGTACTCGGGGGCAGGGAAGAAGGGGTATAGGGAGTGCGCGTGCGGAACGCCGGGGCCTTCTGGCATCGAACGCGCCGCCCGGCAAGGGACGATCGCACCGCTTTCGGCGCATCGTTTGAATGCCCACAGCCAGTTCATCCGGCAGCATTGCGCGGGCAGGCAATGCCGCTATGGTGCGCGCCGTAACACCATATGCAAGACTGGAAAGACCGATGCAGAAAGTCATATTCGACACCGACCCCGGCGTGGACGACGCCATGGCCCTTCTTTATCTGCATCGGCATCCCGAAATCGACCTTGTCGGCGTGACGACGGTCTTCGGCAATGCGCCGATCGAGATCACCACCCGCAACGCCCAGTTCCTGCATGCCAAATGGAACATTGCCGCCCCGATCGCCCGCGGCGCAGGTGCGGCCTATGACGAGACGCGCGATGCCGCCCATTTCGCCACCTTCGTCCACGGCGAGGATGGGCTCGGCAATATCGGCGTGCCGCTCGATATCGATCATCCGCTCGACGAACGTTCGGCCGCGCAATTCATCATCGATATGGTCAAGGCCGATCCCGGCAACGTGACGATCGTCGCCGTCGGTCGCATGACCAATCTGGCGCTGGCGCTCAAGGCGGAACCGGAGATTGCCGCGCTGGTGAAGGAGGTCGTCATCATGGGTGGCGCCTTTGACGTCAACGGCAATGTCACGCCTGCCGCCGAAGCCAATATCCACGGTGACCCGGAAGCCGCCGACGCGGTCTTCATCGCGCCCTGGAAGGTGACGATCATCGGCCTCGACGTGACGATGAAGACGCTGATGTCGGCCGATTACATGGCTCAGATGGTGGGCGCCGGCGGACAGGACCTGCAGCTCCTGTCGGACCTGTCGCAGTTCTACATCGATTTCTACCGCCAGCGCGTCGGCCTCGATGGAATGGCCCTGCATGACAGCTGCGCCTGCGTCTATCTCACCGAACCGCATCTCTTCGACGTCAGAACCGGACCCGTCCGCGTCGTCTGTGGCGGCCTGGCCGATGGCAAGACGATCCAGGCGCCCGATAGCGGCCGCAAGTTCGCCGACAGCGCATGGGACGGTGTGCCAAGCCAGACCATCTGCACCGGCATCGATGCCGATGCCGTTCTGGCCACGATCCGCACGGTTCTGGTCGAGGGCAAGGCGCCTCGGGCCTGATCGGCTGAAAAGGCCGGCGTCCGAGTGTCAGTCGCCGCCGGCCGCCATTTCCAGCCGCTCCAGATCCGGCACGATGACGTGCCGGTTGTTCTCGATATGGATGAGGCCGTCCTTGCGCAGCTTGGTCATCTGGCGGCTGACGGTCTCGATCGTCAGTCCCAGAAAATCGGCAATGTCGGCGCGCGATAGCGGCAGGTCGAATACGCTTTCGTCCAACCCTTCGGGGTCCGTATGCGCGGCGATCAGCACCAGCAGGCTGGCCACCTTCTCGCGGGCGGATTTGCGGCCGAGCGTCAGCATCCAGTCGCGCGCCTCGTCGAGCTCGGTCAGCGCCTGATTGTGCAGCCGGTTGCCGAGTTCCGGCGATTCGGCGATCATCCGCTCGAGCAGCCTTTTCGGCAGCACGCAGAGTTCCGTGTCCGTCGCGGCCTCCGCCGTCATCAGGCTTTCGCCGAGAAACGGGCGTCCCATGAAATCGGGGGCGAATTGCAGGCCGACGATCTGCTGGCGGCCGTCGGCCATGATCTTGGACAGTTTCACCACCCCGTTGAGGATGTTGGAATAGGAGCCGACCTGTTCGCCCTGGCCGATCAGCTCTGTGCCGGCCTCCACCGCCTTGCGCTGCGAATGCTTGTTCAGCTCGCCCAATTGCTGGGCCGATAATGTTGAACAGATGCCGCCATGGCGTGCCTCGCAGGCGCGGCACAGGAGCGGTATCTCCTGCACGTCGAAAATCTTCAGCTGAGCGTCCATGGTCTTCCCCCAATCGAGCGGCGGCTTCAGACCCGACCTTGGTTCAGGACACGTTCTCATGCTTGATCCAGGTCAAAGTCGCAGAAATAATCCGCGCTACCTCTGAACGCACAAGAAGAAGAGGTGCGCGATGAACGAGAGATTGCTTGCGAAATATTCAGCTGCGGTTCCGCGCTACACTAGCTATCCGACTGCACCGCATTTTCACACCGGCATAGGTTGCGACATCTATTCGCAGTGGCTGTCGATGCTGGGCTCCGACAACAGTCTCTCTCTCTATCTGCACATTCCCTATTGTGATCGTCTCTGTTGGTTCTGCGCCTGCCACACCAAGCAGACGCTGCGCTATGAGCCGATCGCCGCCTATCTCGCAGCACTCCACAGGGAGATCGAAACGGTCGGCGAAAGGGTCGGCGATGGTGCCAAGGTCACTGCCATCCATTTCGGCGGCGGCTCGCCGACCATGCTGAAGCCGCAGGACATGGTTGCGCTGATGGCCTGTCTTCGGGCATCGTTCGATGTCGCGGACGATGCCGAGATCAGTGTCGAGATGGACCCGAACGACCTCGATGGTGCGCGCTATGATGCGCTGGCCGAGATCGGTCTCACCCGTGCCAGCCTCGGCGTGCAGGATTTCGATCCGGCGGTGCAGAAGGCGATCAACCGCATCCAGACCTTTGATCAGACGAAATCCGTCGTGAATGCCGTGCGGGCGAGGGGTGTCGGTTCCGTCAATTGCGACATTCTCTACGGTCTGCCGTATCAGACGCTGCAGGGCATCGAGCGCACCGTCTCCGACATCCTGTCGCTCTCGCCGGATCGCGTCGCCCTGTTCGGCTATGCCCACGTGCCGTGGATGAAGAAACACCAGACGATGATTCCCGAGGCGGCCCTGCCGAGCATCGGTGAGCGCTACCGCCAGAGCACCCATGCCGCCGACATGCTGCTCGCTGCAGGCTACGAGCCGATCGGCATCGACCATTTTGCCAGACCGTCCGACAGCATGGCGATCGCCGCCAGAGCCGGCACCCTGCGCCGCAATTTTCAGGGCTATACGACCGATACCGCCGATGCGCTGATCGGCATGGGTGCATCCTCGATCAGCCAACTGCCGCAGGGCTATATCCAGAACATGCCGGCCACCGGGGAATACCAACGCATGGTCGAAGGTGGCGGACTGGCCGCCGTCCGTGGCGTCGAACTGTCGCAGGACGACCGCCTTCGCGCCCATGTCATCGAGCGGCTGATGTGCGACTTCGGCTTCGATTTCGCTCCGATTCTCGCCGAGTTCCCCGAAGGCGCCCCCCAGCTGATCATGGAGGCCAGGGCCTTTGCGCACCGGAACCCCGACGATATCTGCCGTATCGGCAACGCCGCCTTCGAGGTCACCGAAGCGGGGCGTCCCTTCGTGCGTACCATCGCGGCAGTCTTCGACCGTTACCTTGAGACGGGTCTTGGCCGCCACTCGATTGCGGTGTGAAACATCGGTGTTTGAGCAACAGTTTCGGTGCAAATTTTAGCCGTGCTTGACGAAGGCATTGGCATTTGGAACTGTTTTCCCTATGTGGGGGCCTGATTTACCTAATTTCAGAGGATATGGGCGTGACCGCTACCTTCGACAAAGTTGCCGACATCATCGCAGACACCAGTGAAATCGATCGCGAGACGATCACGCCGGAAAGCCACACGATCGACGATCTGGGCATCGACAGCCTCGACTTCCTCGACATCGTCTTTGCGATCGACAAGGAATTCGGCATCAAGATCCCGCTCGAGCAGTGGACGCAGGAAGTCAACGAAGGCAAGGTTTCGACCGAGGAATACTTCGTTCTGAAGAACCTCTGCGCCAAGATCGACGAGCTGAAGGCGGCCAAGGGCTAAGCCCCGACCGTAATCCAGATGCTGCTTGAATATTTCCAGATGATCGATCGGGTGGAAACGCTCGATCTCGAAGGAAAGACGCTGAAGGCGCGCTCCACCGTGCCGGCGCAAAGCCCCGTGTTCGAAGGTCACTTTCCCGGCATGCCGCTCGTGCCGGGCGTGCTTCTGATCGAGACGATGGCGCAGGCGTCGGGCATGCTCGTGCTTGCCGCGACCGACTTTGCCGCCATGCCCTTCCTGATGTCGGTCGATGGCGCCAAGATGCGCGCCTTCGTCGAGCCGGAAGCCGTGCTCGACATCGAGGCCTATCTGGAACACGAAGGCTCCGGCTATGCCGTCACCAAGGCGAAGATCTCGTCCGGCGGCAAGAAGGTCTGCGACGCCCAGTTGAAGCTGCGCACCATGCCCTTTTCCGAAATCCCGCTGGCGCCGATCGTGCGCAAGCGGGCGGAAGAGGTCGGTCTCGTCGCCGCCATGCAAAGCCAGGGCGTTCGAAGCTGAGGCATTCCGGGGCAGGGGCGTGTAACGCTTCTGTCATTCCGGCATGCGGAAAAGAATATGGATCCGAAGCGCTGCGGCCACTCATGAGGGCTTGCCGCGCTTCGGATCGTCGTTTGAGGCCCGGCGATCGGGCGAAGTCCGCGAAAGAGGACAGAAGATGAAGTCTGACAATGATGTTGTGATCACCGGTATCGGCATCGTCACCGGCCAAGGCGTCGGCAAGGATGCGCATGTGGCGCTCCTGTCCGAGGCCACCTCGGCCAGGCCGACCGTCGACACCGAACGTTTCGCCCCCTATCCGGTCCATCCGCTGCCGGAAATCGACTGGTCTGCCCAGATCGTCAAGCGCGACCAGCGCCAGATGGAAAACTGGCAGCGCCTCGGCGTGTTTTCCGCCGGTCTCGCGCTCGATGACGCAGGCCTCAAGGACGATGCCGAAGCCTGTTCGTCGATGGACATGATCGTTGCCGCCGGCGGTGGGGAGCGCGACATCAAGGTCGATTCGCTGATCGTCGACGAGGCCCTGAAGCGCAACGACCGCGACATTCTTCTCAATGAGAAACTGACGACGGAACTGCGCCCGACGTTGTTCCTCGCCCAGTTGTCCAACCTGATGGCCGGCAACATCTCGATCGTCCACAAGGTAACCGGCTCCTCGCGCACCTTCATGGGCGAAGAATCGGCCGGTATCTCGGCCGTCGAGACCGCCTATCACCGCATCAAGGCCGGCCAGTCGAGCCACAGCCTCGTCGGCGGCGCCTTCATTGCCGAGCGCGCCGATATCCTGCTTCTCGTCGAGGGCATCCGTGCGCATGCGACGGGTGACTGGCAGCCGCTATGGTCGCGCTCTGAAGACAATGGCGGCGGCATGGTCACCGGTTCGGTCGGCGCTTTCCTCGTGCTCGAAAGCCGCGCCCGCGCGGAAAGCCGAGGCGCTCACATCTACGCCGTCATCGATGCCGTCGAAGGCGACCGCGGCAACCGCGACGAAGGCAGGCTCGAAAAGCGCCTGACGCGTCTTTCGAGCCCGGCAGAAAACCTCAAGGGCGAAGACACGGTCGTCTTCTCCGGCGCAAGCGGTCTCGTTGAACTCGCAGCCCGTGAAAAAGCGCTGCTGGAAAGCCGGTTCGAAGGTGCTGCAATCCGCGGCTTCGGTGGCGCGACCGGCCATGGCATGGAAGCCCAGTTCCCGCTTGGCCTCGCACTCGCGGCCCTGTCGCTCGACGGCAAGAGCCTCGTGCCGGCCTTCGATGCGGCAAACGAAAAGCCGATGACGAAACCTGCAAGCCACGCCGTGGTGACGACGGTCGGTTACACGCGCGGCGAGGGCGTTGCCGTCCTCTCGGCGAATGCGTGAAGGAGCACAAGATGAGTGACAACCGCTTCACCGACCACCTCGGCCGTCCGCTCGTCGCGGTCACCGGCATGGGCGTCATCACCTCGCTCGGCCAGGGCCTGACCGACAACTGGTCGGCGCTGACATCGGGTACCTCGGGCATCCACAAGATCACCCGTTTCCCGACCGACGGCCTGTCGACCCGCATCAGCGGCACGGTCGATTTCATCGCCGTCCCGGCCAACAATTCCGTCGAGCGCTCTTTCGCGTTTGCCCGCGAAACCACGAAGGAAGCCCTGGCCCAGGCCGGCCTTTCCGGCGATTTCGACGGCCCGCTCTTCCTCGCCGCTCCGCCGGTCGAACCCGAATGGCACGACCGTTTCGCGCTTGCCGATCGTTCGCCGCCGTCGAAGGCCGAAGGCGATGCCTATGAGCGCTTCCTCACCGCCATGCGCGAACGCCCGGATCCGGTCTTCCTCGAAGCCGTGCAGTTCGGCTCGATCTCGGAACGTCTTGCCGACATGTTCGGCACCCGCGGCCTGCCGGTGACGCTGTCGACGGCCTGCGCCTCGGGTGCAACGGCCATCCAGCTCGGCGTCGAGGCGATCCGCCAGGGTCGCACCGACCGTGCGCTGGTTGCCGCAACCGACGGCTCCGTCAGCGTCGAGGCGCTTGTCCGCTTCTCGCTGCTTTCGGCGCTCTCCACTCAGAACGACCCGCCGGAAAAGGCATCCAAGCCGTTCAGCAAGGACCGCGACGGTTTCGTCATCGCCGAAGGCGCAGCCACGCTGGTGCTCGAATCGGTCGAATCCGCATTGGCGCGCGGCGCAACCGTGCTCGGCATCATCAAGGGCCTCGGCGAAAAGGCCGATCACTTCCACCGCACCCGGTCTTCGCCGGATGGCGGCCCTGCGATCGCGACGATCCGTGCTGCCCTCGAAGACGCCGGCATGGATGAGAGCGGCATCGGCTACATCAACGCCCACGGCACCTCGACGCCTGAAAACGACAAGATGGAATATTCCTCCATGGCCGCCGTCTTCGGCGAAGGCCTGAAGGAAATTCCGGTTTCGTCGAACAAGTCGATGATCGGCCACACGTTGACTGCGGCCGGCGCCGTCGAAGCCGTGTTCTCGATCCAGACCATGCTGACGGGAACCCTGCCGCCGACCATCAACTACACCAACCCGGACCCGACCATCGTTCTTGATGCGGTGCCGAACGTGAAGCGCGATGGAGCGCCTAAGGCCGTGCTTTCCAACTCCTTCGGCTTCGGCGGCCAGAACGCCAGCCTTGTCATGACGCTGGAACCGGTCTAAGGCCTGCGCCACAGATCTGACGTCATTCCCGGCCTTGTGCCGGGGATCTATTGACGTCGCTTATAAGAATGAAGGTCGGTAGATGCTCGGGACAAGCCCGAGCATGACGTCTGCGTGTGGAACGCTGCACCTGACCCATGCATCCGGAAGGAAACGAAAAACATGCGCGCGCTGCAACTGATCGATGACCGCAGGCTCGAAGCCGTCGATATCCCCGAGCCGGAAGCCCCCGGTCCAGGCGAAGTGACGCTGCGCGTCAAGGCCGTCGCCTTGAACCATATCGACGTCTGGGGCTGGCGCGGCATGGCCTTTGCCAAGCGCAAGATGCCGCTGACGATCGGCGCGGAAGCTTCCGGCGTCGTCGAGGCGATCGGCCCCGGCGTTTCCAACGTCCTGCCGGGCCAGCTCGTATCGATCTACGGCGCACGCGTCTGTGGCCTCTGCAAGCCTTGCCGCGAAAAGCGCGACAACCTCTGCGAAAACGTCTCCGGCGTCCACGGCTTCCACCTCGATGGCTTTGCGCAGGAAAAGGCCAATATCCCGGCCCGCCAGCTCGTCCCGGCCCCTCCGGGTGTCGATGCCGTCGCCGCAGCCCTTGCTCCGGTCACCTTCGGCACCGTCGAGCACATGCTGTTCGACAACGCAAAACTCCAGCCGGGCGAAACGATCCTCGTCCATGCCGGCGGCTCCGGCATCGGCTCGGCGGCCATCCAGCTGGCCAAGAAGATCGGCTGCACAGTCATCACCACCGTCGGCTCCGACGACAAGATCGAGCGCGCCAAGGCACTCGGCGCCGATCACGTCATCAACTACCGTACCGACCGCTTCGAAGGCGTCGTGCGCAAGCTGACGAAGAAGAAGGGCGTCGACGTCGTCTTCGAACATGTCGGCAAGGATACGTTCGCCGCCTCGATGTTCTGCCTGAAGCGCGGCGGCCGACTGGTCACCTGCGGCTCGACCTCGGGCGTTTCGACCGACGTCAACCTGATGATGCTTTTCCAGCAGCAGCTGAAACTGCTCGGCTCCTTCGGTTGCCGCATGGAAAACATGGCAGACGCCATGCAGAAGATGGCGCAGGGCATTGTTCATCCGGTCATCGATACCGAAGTCACCTTCGAGGAGATCGACAAGGCGCTGGAACGCATGGAAAGCCGCCAGATCTTCGGCAAGATCGTCCTGAGGATGGACTGACGCCTGTGAAAATGGTCATCACCCGGATCGTTCTGACGCTCCGCAAATTTCAGCAATGGTCGGTCGCCCAGATGACCTTCGGCTTGCTCAACCTGCTGAAGGTTCTGCCGGCCGATCCCGCCATCCGCTTCGCCGATCGCCTGGCGCGTTACATCGGCCCGAAGCTGTGGCGTCACAAGCTGATGATGACCAATCTCGCCAACGCTTTCCCGGAAAAGTCTAAGGAAGAGCTTGAAGAGATCGCTGTCGCCAGCTGGGGACATATGGGCCGCATGGCGGCCGAATACGTCTTTCTGGACCGTCTCTTCGATTTCGACCCGGAACAGGAAAAGCCGGGCAGGGTGGAAGTCTCGGGCATACCGATCTTCGTCGACCTGCGCGACAACCCTCGTCCCTTCATCGTCTTCACCGCCCATACCGGCAATTTCGAGCTTCTGCCGGTTGCCGGCAAGGCGTTCGGCATGGAGGTGATGGTTCTCTTCCGGCCGCCGAACAACCCTTACATCGCCGACAAGGTCTTCTCCTTCCGCGCCGCCCGCATGGGCAGCCTCGTACCGTCGCATGGCGGATCGTCCTTTGCGCTGGCGCGTCGTCTCGAAGCGGGCGGCAGTGTTGGCGTCCTCGTCGATCAGAAGTTCGGCAAGGGGCTCTCGACGCAATTCTTCGGCCGGCCGGTGAAGACCAATCCGCTGCTCGCCAAGCTGGTGCGCCAGTTCGACGCCGATGTCTATCCGGCCCGCTGCATCCGTCTGCCCGACAACCGTTACCGGCTCGAGATCGAGCCACGTATCGATGTCCCGCGTGACGACAAGGGCAATGTCGATGTGCAGGCGACCGCGCAGATGCTCAACGACAAGGTCGAGAGCTGGGTGCGTCAACATCCCGAACAGTGGCTGTGGTATCACGACCGCTGGGCGATCAAGAAGACCGTGGAACGCTGAGGCGTTTTGCCCAACGGCGCCCCTGTTTTAGAGGGGGCGAATAATGATATTGTTGTTTAGACGAATTGATTAATTCGAATCGGGTTTATTGGGGCTAGTCTTGCCTTGTGATGAAGGTGCCGCTTCTCGCATTGCGCAGAGGGGTAGAGTTTGAAAGCGTTGATTGATCTGTTCTGGTCGAAATATTCGGAACTCCGCCGGGCAGTCGACATGGAAGATGACGCGGCCGTTTCCCGGCTCGATCGGGAGATAGATCCGCTCGTCAAGGCGATCCTCGGCGCTCAGGGCGCCGACCAGTCGGCAATTCGCCTCCAGTTTCGTTTCGCCCTCGACCTGCTCAACGAGGAAGCCGACGATGGTGGCTGCGTCCGCCGCAACGGCCACCTCTTGCAGATGCTCGTCGAGCGTTATCTCGCCATGGAGCATATGCCATCCTCCAGATCGGAAGAGGATGGCGAAACACCGAAACCTGTCGACGTTGCGCAGGCGATCGCCGATGGCTATCTGGATGATGCGTTGCTGAACGAGCTTTCCGAGCGCGTCGTCGTCGTCGCACCCGGCTACCGCATATTCTACAGCAACGAGACGAATGCGCGGCGCATGGACCTGCCGCGCGAAGCCCTGATCGGCCGCCATTTCGCCGAGTTCGTCGGTGTCCATCATTTTCGCCAGGATCTGCAGCCGAGCCTCGATCGCTGCTTTGCCGGCCAGAGCCTGACGCTCACTTATGCCGAAAAGCTCGACGGCAGGACGATGGTCGTCCATTGCCGCATGTCGCCGATCACCCGGTCTTCGACCCTGATCGGTGCTCTGGTTGTCATGCAGGAGCGGGAAGACCGCCGCCGTCGCGCCTCGGCGGCCTGACGCTATTCTGTCATCGGGCTAAACGGCAGGTGGTCACGCAGCAGATGCACCTTTTCGAAGGCGATATGCCGTCGCACCCCCTCGAAGAACCCGCGCAGCATGTAGCCGACCGCTTCCTCGTTGACGCGACTGCCGGAGCCGAGGCGAAGCAGCGCTTCGGTCAGTTCCTCGGCATAACACTCGTCTTCGAAATGCTCGTATTTCAGCCGTGAAAGGGTGATCTGCAGCTCCCCCACGGCGGTTCCTGTGCGCACCAGATAGGGGAACAGCACCGTTTCTTCATAGTGGTGAACGCTGCGGATCAGCGGACAGAGGCTCTTGGCCGCATAGATGCATTTCTGCCGGTTGACGGAGGCTGGAAGCGAGTCCGCGATTTCTTCCAGCTCGCTGCACAGCGCAAGCTGCTCGCAATGGGCGCGGTCGATCCAGGACATGATGAGTTCGCGCTCCGACGGATGATCCGGAAGCTCGACGCGCAGGGCGTCGGTTAAATTGATGTCGTGCCTCAAATCCGACCTCCGCAAGCCGACCGGTCACCAACTCGCGCCCTCATGGAACAGTGCCGACCGTTGATGCTCGGACGTTCCTCCATCGCTGCCCTGCCTGCGTTGATTCAAATCAAGGCGGCTGCGGCTTGCTGCTGCCATCTGTCGCGGTGATCGCGACGGAAGGTGGCAGGGGGATTCGGTCCGGGTTCGGCTGAGAACTGCAGCTTCTCCATCCTCGCGACGGACAATCCGGACGTTGGGGGAAACCAACAATGAACTACCCATTGGAAACTGCAGCGCTGGTCATCGGGACCTTCCTGGCGCTGCTCGGCGCAGCCTATGCGCATGACGACCTGTTTGCCGCCCACATGTGGGTGCTGTTCTTCACGCTGGCCATCAGCAGCATCGTCATGCTGCGCCGCGTCTCCTTTGCGCCGGCCGGCGCCCCGCGCGCCAATCCGGCAAAGACGGAATATTTCGACGAGGTGATCAAATACGGCACGATCGCCACCGTCTTCTGGGGTGTCGTTGGCTTCCTCGTCGGTGTCGTCGTGGCGCTGCAGCTGGCTTTCCCCGACCTCAACATCGAGCCATGGCTGAATTTCGGCCGCACCCGCCCGCTGCACACCTCCGCCGTCATCTTCGCCTTCGGCGGCAATGCGCTTCTCTGTACCTCCTTCTACGTCGTCCAGCGCACCTCGCGGGCGCGGCTGTTCGGCGGCAATCTCGCTTGGTTCGTCTTCTGGGGTTACCAGCTGTTCATCGTCATGGCCGCCACCGGCTATCTGCTCGGCATCACCCAGGGCAAGGAATATGCGGAGCCGGAATGGTATGTGGACCTGTGGGTGACCGTCGTCTGGGTCGCCTATCTGGTCGTCTTCCTCGGCACGATCCTCAAGCGCCGGGAGCCGCATATCTATGTTGCGAACTGGTTCTACCTCGCCTTCATCGTGACGATCGCCATGCTGCACATCGTCAACAACCTGGCGGTGCCGGTCTCCTTCCTCGGGGTAAAGAGCTATTCGGCCTTCGCCGGCGTGCAGGATGCGCTGACGCAATGGTGGTACGGCCATAACGCCGTCGGCTTCTTCCTGACCGCGGGCTTCCTCGGCATGATGTACTATTTCGTGCCCAAGCAGGCCGGTCGCCCGGTCTATTCCTACCGTCTGTCGATCATCCACTTCTGGGCGCTGATCTTCATGTACATCTGGGCAGGTCCCCACCACCTGCACTATACGGCGCTGCCTGACTGGGCGCAGACGCTCGGCATGGTCTTCTCGATCATGCTCTGGATGCCGTCCTGGGGCGGCATGATCAACGGCCTGATGACGCTGTCGGGCGCCTGGGACAAGATCCGCACCGACCCGATCATCCGCATGATGGTCATTGCCATCGCCTTCTACGGCATGTCGACCTTCGAAGGCCCGGTCATGTCGATCAAGGCCGTCAACTCGCTCAGCCACTATACCGACTGGACCATTGGCCACGTCCATTCCGGCGCGCTCGGCTGGGTCGGCATGATCTCCTTCGGCGCGATCTACTTCCTTGTCCCGAAACTGTGGAACCGCAACCGGCTTTACAGCCTCGCCATGGTCAACTGGCACTTCTGGCTCGCCACGCTCGGCATCGTCGTCTACGCGGCGGTCATGTGGGTTGCCGGCGTCCAGCAGGGCCTGATGTGGCGCGAATACGATGACCAGGGCTTCCTCGTCTATTCCTTCGCCGAAACCGTCGCCGCCATGTTCCCCTACTATCTGCTGCGCGCCGTCGGCGGCGCCATGTACCTCGCAGGCGGCCTCATCATGGCCTTCAACATCACCATGACCATCCTCGGCCACGAGCGGCAGGAGCGCACTCCCGGTGTCGCGCCCGCCGCCCTGCAGCCGGCCGAATAAGGAGCTGACGAATGTCTCTTCTCGATAAACACCACTTCATCGAGCGCAATGCCACGCTCCTCCTGGTCGGCTCGCTCCTCGTCGTCTCCATCGGCGGCATCGTCGAGATCGCGCCGCTCTTCTATCTCGAAAACACGATCGAGAAAGTGGAGGGGATGCGACCCTACACGCCGCTGGAGCTCGCCGGTCGCAACGTCTACATCCGCGAAGGCTGTTACACCTGCCATAGCCAGATGATCCGCCCGTTCCGCGACGAGGTCGAGCGCTACGGCCATTACAGCCTTGCTGCGGAAAGCATGTACGACCATCCGTTCCAGTGGGGGTCCAAGCGCACCGGGCCGGATCTCGCCCGCGTCGGCGACCGCTATTCCAACGAATGGCACGTCCAGCACCTGACCGAACCGCGCGACGTCGTGCCGGAATCGGTCATGCCGAGCTACGCGTTCCTCAAGGAAACGCCACTTAAAGTCACCGACGTGTCGATGGAGCTGAAGGCCAACCGTGCTGTCGGCGTGCCCTATAGCGACGAGATGCTGGCCGAGGCCGAAGCTGATCTCAATGCCCAGGCAGACCCGAACGCCGACACGAGCGCGCTGCTGGCCCGCTATCCGAAGGCCAAGATCGGCGATTTCGACGGCAACCCGCGCGAGCTGACGGAGATGGATGCGCTTGTCGCCTATCTGCAGATGCTCGGCACGCTCGTCGACTTCTCCACCTATGACGAAACCACCGGTTATCGCTGAGGAGGCACTAAGATGGAAGTCTACACGGCAATGCGCCACTTCGCCGATAGCTGGGGCCTTCTCGGCATGACCCTGTTCTTCATCGGCGTATTGATCTTCACGCTTCGCCCCGGCGGCGGCACCGCTGCCGACCGCGCGGCCCAAATTCCCCTGGAGGAAGACTAACATGGCTGACAGACATATCGATGAGATCAGCGGCGTCGAAACCACCGGCCATGAATGGGACGGCATCCGCGAACTGAACAATCCCTTGCCGCGCTGGTGGCTGTGGACGTTCTATGCCTGTATTGTCTGGGCGCTCGGCTACACGGTCTTCTATCCCGCCTGGCCGCTGGTCAACGATGCGACGCGGGGCGTGCTGAACTATTCCAGCCGCGCCGAACTGACGGCCGAGGTGGATGCCGCCCGTGCCGCCCAGGGCGCGATGCTGGAACGGATCGCGGCAGCAACGCCGGACGAGATCGTCGCCAATCTGGAAATGAACCAGTTCGCCACCGCCGGCGGTGCAGCCGCCTTCCGCGTCAACTGCACCCCCTGCCACGGCTCGGGTGCTGCCGGCGGCGAAGGCTATCCGAACCTCAACGACGACGACTGGCTCTGGGGCGGCAGCGTCGATGCCATCTACCAGACGGTCGCCCATGGCATCCGCGATGCGGTCGATCAGGAAACCCGCATTTCCGAAATGCCGGCCTTCGCCGACATGCTTCAATCCGACGAGATCCGTCAGGTCGCAGCCTATGTCGTCAGCCTCACCGGGACGCCCCGCGACGCCGCGATGGTCGAGCCAGGCAAGCTCCTGTTCACCGACAACTGTGCCTCCTGCCACGGCGAAAGCGCCGAGGGCAATCGCGATCTGGGCGCGCCCAATCTTGCCGACGCCATCTGGCTGAAGGCCGAGGGCGAGGAGGGGATCGCCGCCCAGATCCGCCAGCCGAAACACGGCGTCATGCCCGCCTGGACCACGCGTCTCGGCGACGTCACCGTCAAGCAGCTGGCCGTCTATGTCCATTCCTTGGGGGGCGGGGAGTAGAGCTTTGCCGATGCGTCAGGCGATCCCTGGCGGATATCGCAGCTCTATGGCGGCCGGGGCGCGAATGCCCCGGTCGTTCGTCATGAAGACACTGCAGCCACACGCCTCCGCAGTCGCCACATGAATCGCATCGACGAGCTTCATGTTGAGGTTTGCGCCGATGAGGGCGGCGCGACGGATGATGTCTAAGGAGACTGGCTCAAGAGTAAACATGCCCTCATTGATCAGCATATCCATATAAGCGTCGATATATACGACACCTTTACGGTGGGCGCCACGCAGACATTCTCCGAGCGTTATCTCACTCGTATACAGGCGATCGCCTTTATCGTTGTGAAGATGCAGAGTATCCCTCGCCGAAGCCGCAACGCTTTCGTCGGCCTCTATGGCGTAGATGAGAATGTTGCTGTCGATGTAAATGCGGTCAGATGTGCTCACGATCAGCTCGGAAGTCTCTGATTTGCTGGTCTATTTCTTCTTTCGATAGGCCGGGGGCGGACTTGGAGACACGCTCGAATATGCCGTTCATCGCCGCGCGACGTTTAGCTATATCGGCTACCGCGCTAGCTCGATCTTCAACCAGGTTCTCGATGGCTTCAACGACGATTTCCGAAGTTGAAGAGTTGGTTTTCTCAGAAATTCGCTCGACCTTCCTAAGCAACTCGTCGCTCAGCTCGATTTCCAGCTTGTGAATGCCCATCGCAGCGCTCCAGACCCAAGCATACAAGCTATCACATCCGTGGCCCACAAGCCAGAATCACCGCTCGATCAGGCCTTTCAGCGTTGCAAGATCCTTGGCAATCGCCGCCGCATCCGCCTCGTAGGCGCTGTCCTCGACGCCCTCGTGCCGCAGCAGCACGAATAGAACCTCCGCGCCGTCGCCATTCGGCACCACGCGCAAAGCGTTCTCGAACTGCGCCCCGGTCTGAAGCGTCACGGTATGGTCGATCACGCCGTGATCGTTAAGCGGCGCAAACCGTACCCGGATTGCACCGATCGGCCCGCCATCGCCGACCCAGTCGTCACCATCCTGCGTCAGCCCGGCGGCAAGCCCCGCCGCCCACAGCGGCATGTTTTGAGGCTTCGAGGCAAAGGCATAAACCTCGCGCCATGGCCGTGCGATCGTCGTGTGGATGATGCGTGCCGGCATCGTCGTCATCATGTCTCTCCCTCGTGTTTTCCCGGTGCGTACCGAACCGTTGCGACCTCGCGCCACACGCTTGACTTAAGTCAAGGAAGCAGGCCGCGCCCGGTGGGACAAGATGTCCGATAAAGGAAGGTTCCATGAATCTCTACACCGCCGAAAGCGTCGCCCCCGCCGGCGCATCTGTCGAACGTATCGATGTCAAGGCGGTCCACCCGCCCGGCCAGCCGCGTGAGCCGCTCTACGAAAAGCGGAAGAAGATCTTTCCCAAGCGCACGCAAGGTCGCTTCCGTAATCTCAAATGGCTGATCATGGCCGTGACGCTCGGCATCTATTACCTGACGCCGTGGATCCGCTGGGACCGTGGCCCCTTCGCGCCGGATCAGGCGGTGCTGATCGATCTGTCGGCCCGGCGTTTCTATTTCTTCTTCATCGAGATCTGGCCGCAGGAATTCTTCTTCGTAGCCGGCCTGCTCGTCATGGCCGGCTTTGGCCTCTTCCTGCTGACATCCGCCGTCGGACGCGCCTGGTGCGGTTATGCCTGTCCCCAGACGGTCTGGGTCGATCTCTTCCTCGCCGTGGAACGCTTCGTCGAGGGGGATCGCAATGCTCGCATCAAGCTCGATGCAGCTCCCTGGACCGTCGACAAGATCATCAAGCGCGTCGCCAAGCACGCAATCTGGATCGCGATTGCCATCGCCACCGGCGGTGCATGGATCTTCTACTTTGCCGATGCCCCGTCGCTCGCCTTCGACTTCGTCACCGGGCAGGCGGCGCTCGTCGCCTATTCCACCGTCGCCGTGCTGACCGCCACCACCTACCTGCTCGGCGGCCTTATGCGCGAGCAGGTCTGCATCTACATGTGTCCCTGGCCACGCATCCAGGGCGCCATGCTCGACGAGCACTCGCTGACGGTCACCTATAACGACTGGCGCGGTGAACCGCGCAGCCGCCACGCCAAGAAGGCGCTCGCGGCTGGCCAAATGGTCGGCGATTGCGTCGATTGCAACGCCTGCGTCGCGGTCTGTCCCATGGGCATCGACATTCGCGAAGGCCAGCAGATGGCCTGCATCACCTGTGCGCTCTGTATCGATGCCTGCGATGGCGTCATGGACAAGCTTGGCCGGGAACGCGGCCTGATCGCCTATGCGACGCTGGAGGAATACGACGTCAATATGGCGCTCGCCACCGGCGGCGGCACCGCACCGATCAGCCCAGCACGGGTGCGCAAACCCGAAGGCGGCTTCGTCGATCAGGTCCGCCATTTCGACTGGAGGATCCTCATTCGCCTGCGCACGCTTCTCTACATGGGCATCTGGTCGGCCGTCGGTGCGGCCCTCGTCGTGGCGCTCCTGTCGAGGGACCGGCTGGAAATCAACGTCATCCATGACCGCAATCCGCAATTCGTCCTGGAATCGGACAGCTCGATCCGCAACGGCTACACGATCCGCCTTCTCAACATGATCCCCGAACCGCGCACCATCATGCTGTCGCTCGATGGCGTGCCTGAGGCGACGATGAAGATCATCGGCGTAAGCGACGTGCCGGCCCGCACATTCGCGATCGAGGTGCCGCCGGACAGGACGATGGCGCTGAAAGCCTATGTCACGCTGCCGCGCGAAGCCGCGCGCGACGACACCACGTTCCGATTTATCGCCGAGGACCGCGCAAGCCACGAGAGCAACAGTTACTCGGCCAATTTCTTCACACCGGGAGGCAGGAAATGACCACGACATCGCAAAAGGGATTCGTCTTCACCGGATGGCACATGGCGGGCGTCATGGTGCTCTTCTTCGCCACCATCATCTCGGTCAATTTCTACATGGCCTATAACGCCGTCACCACCTGGAGCGGGCTGGTTGTCGAAAACACCTATGTCGCCAGCCAGCAGTTCAACGGCAAGGTGGCAGAAGCCCGTGCGCTCGCGGCCACCGGCATTTCCGGAAAACTCGCCGTTACCGCCACCGGCATCCGCTACGAGATCCTCGATGTCGACGGCCGGCCGGCACCGGCCGATCGCCTGACAGTCAATTTCAAGCGCCCGGTCGGCGAAAAGCAGGATTTTTCCGCTGAACTGACGCGGGAGGGCGAGGGCGTCTTCGCACTCGGTCGCGCTATCCTTCCCGGCCACTGGATCGTCGAGACGGTCGCCGAACGCGGCGGCGAACGCATCCTTCATCACGCCGAGCGCGTCTCGGTTCATGGAGCCGTCAAATGAGCTGCTGTGCCCCCGGATCGGAAGGCGAAATCCTCCGCACCGCGCCCTCCTCGGAAGAAATGATGCTCGCCAGCCGCGACCTCGGCGAGGGCCGACGGCAGATCGACCTGAGCGTCCCCGGCGTCCATTGCGGCGCCTGCATCACCTCGGTCGAAACCGCTCTTAAGGCGCTCCCGGTCATCGAAAAGGCCCGTGTCAACCTCTCCACCAAACGCGTCTCGATCGTCTGGAGGCAAGCCGCCGATACGCCGACCGTCGATCCTGGAGAGTTCGTCGAAAAGATCGCCTCCGCCACCGGTTACGACGCCTATCTCTTCGACGCCGCGCTCGATGACGGCGACAGGCTGCAGCGCGATCTGATCCGCGCGGTTGCCCTCTGCGGTTTCGCGGCCGCCAACATCATGCTGCTCTCGGTTTCCGTCTGGTCCGGTGCCGATTCCGCCACGCGCGATCTGTTTCACTGGATTTCCGCCCTGATCGCCGCGCCGGCGCTGATCTATGGCGGCCGCTTCTTTTATGCCTCCGCCTGGGCCGCATTGAAGCGCGGCCGCACCAACATGGATGTGCCGATCGCGCTCGCCATCACGCTCTCCTACGTGGTCTCGCTGTGGGAGACGATGCATCACGGCGAACATGCCTGGTTCGATGCGACCGTTTCGCTGCTCTTCTTCCTGCTCATCGGCCGCACGCTCGACCATGTCATGCGCGATCGGGCGAGGGCGGCGATCAGCGGGCTTGCCCGTCTGTCACCGCGCGGTGCCATGATCGTGGCAGCGGATGGCGGCCGCGAATACCGTCCCGTCGAGGATGTGAAGCCCGGAGACCGCGTGGCGATCGCCATGGGCGAACGTATTCCCGTCGACGGCACGGTGGAATGGGGCGCGAGCGATCTCGACGTCTCGATCGTCAACGGCGAAAGCGTACCACAGGCGGTCGCCCCCGGATCGCGCGTCCATGCCGGCACGCTCAGCCTCACCGGCGCACTGACCATCCGCGTTACGGCTGCCGCGAAAGACAGCTTTCTCGCCGAGGTCATTTCGCTGATGGAAGTCGCCGAGGGCGCCAAGGCCGGTTACCGCCGCCTCGCAGACCGCGCCGCGCAATACTATTCGCCGGCCGTCCACCTGCTTGCCCTGACCGCTTTCCTCGCCTGGGGGCTTGCCGGCGGCGACTGGAAGCGCGCCATGCTGATCGCCATCGCGGTCCTGATCATTACCTGCCCCTGCGCGCTCGGCCTTGCCGTTCCCGTCGTCCAGGTCGTTGCCGCCGGTCGGCTGTTCAAGAACGGCATCATGGTCAAGGATGGCTCGGCGATGGAACGACTGGCGCAGATCGATAGCGTTCTCTTCGACAAGACCGGCACCCTGACGCTCGGCCGTCCACGCATCACCAATGGCGCCGATATCCCAGGCCCCGTCCTGTCGCTCGCCGCAGGCCTTGCCGCCCATTCCCGCCATCCTTTGTCGCGCGCCGTCTGCGCGGCCGCCACCGGTCCGTTCCCGTCCTTCGACAATGTCATCGAAATCCCCGGAAGCGGATTGGAAGCGCGCCGCCCGGAAGGTCTCTATCGTCTCGGCAACCGCCGCTTCGCCTGCTGCGAGGAGGCTACGGCCGACGATAACAGCCTCGAAGTCGTCCTTTCCCGCGATGGCCACGAGGTGGCCGTCATCCGCTTCGAGGATGCACCCCGTCAGGACGCCGCATCGACGATTGCGGCGTTGAAGGACGAGGGCGTCGAGATCGGCGTCGTCTCCGGCGACCGGGCAGCTCCCGTCAGGACGTTGGCCGAACAGCTCGGCATCGACCACTGGAAGGCCGAAGTCTCGCCCAAGGGCAAGGCGGATCACTGCGCCGCTTCGGCAGGTGAAGGCCGCAAGGTGCTGATGGTCGGCGACGGCATAAACGACGCGCCGGCGCTCGCCGCTGCCCATGTCTCGATGGCGCCGGCCACTGCTGCAGATATCGGTCGTCAGGCGGCCGATTTCGTCTTCATGCACGAAAGCCTGAATTCCGTGACCTCGGCCATCGAGATTTCCCGCCGCGCCGGCAGGCTGATCCGCGAGAATTTCGCTCTCGCCATAGGTTACAACATCATCGCCGTGCCGATCGCGCTTGCCGGCTATGCGACACCGCTGATCGCGGCGGTCGCCATGTCCACCTCGTCGATCATCGTCGTCGCCAATGCGCTGCGGCTGAACCGTGTCGGCCGGGAAGGCATAATGTCGCAGGGCAGTGCCTCCGCGCGCACCACCGAGCCGGAGGCACGCGCCGCATGAACATGCTCATCTACCTTATTCCGGTTGCCCTATTCCTCGGAGGTCTCGGCCTGGCGGCCTTCCTCTGGTCGCTGAAGAACGGCCAGTACGACGATCTCGATGGCGCCGCATGGCGCATCATCGACGATGGCGGCGATCGCCCCGACTGACGCGGCATGCAATCGGCTAATATAGCCGATTTGGGCAATCGGTCCCTTGCCCCTTCGCCGCCCGGATGCCAAAAGAAGCTCCAACCAAATTGGAGGCTATCCCGTGGAACAGGCAGAAATCGGCCTAATCGGTCTTGGCGTCATGGGCGCCAACCTTTCGCTCAACATCGCCGAAAAGGGCAACAAGATCGCGGTCTTCAACCGCACGCCCGAAGTGACGAAGAAATTCTACGCGGAAGCGGGCGATCTCCAGAGCCAGATCATTCCCTGCGAGACGCTCGAAGACTTCATCAAGTCCATCCGCCCGCCGCGCCCGATCATCATCATGATCAAGGCCGGCGAACCGGTCGACCAGCAGATGGAGCTGTTGAAGCCTTACCTGGAATCCGGCGACATCATGATCGACGCCGGCAATGCAAACTTCCGCGATACGATGCGCCGCTTCGAAAGCCTCGAAGGCAGCGACCTGACCTTCATCGGCATGGGCGTGTCCGGCGGTGAGGAAGGCGCGCGCCACGGTCCCTCGATCATGGTCGGCGGCACCGAAGAAAGCTGGAAGCGCGTCGAGAAGGTTCTGACCTCCATCTCTGCCAAGTTCAACGGCGAGCCCTGCGTCGACTGGCTCGGCGAAAACGGCGCCGGCCACTTCGTCAAGACCATCCACAACGGCATCGAATACGCCGACATGCAGATGATCGCCGAAATCTACGGCATCCTGCGCGACGGTTTGGGCATGAGCGCTGCCGAAATCGGACAGGTCTTCGGCCGCTGGAACGAGGGCCGTCTCGATTCCTACCTGATGGAAATCTCCGAAAAGGTGCTGAAGGCGGTCGATCCGATCACCAAGAAGCCGATGGTCGACATCATCGTTGACTCGGCCGGCCAGAAGGGCACCGGCAAGTGGTCGGTCATCGAGGCCCAGAACATGGGCGTTGCCGCGACCGCGATCGAGGCAGCCGTCGCCGGCCGCGTCATCTCCTCGCTGAAATCCGAGCGTGAAGCCGCCGAAAAGATCCTCGGCAAGCCGGCTCTGGTCGAAAAGCCGAAGGACGGCATGGCCTTCCTAGCCGACCTGGAACTGGCGCTTCTCGCCGCCAAGATCGGTGCCTATGCGCAGGGCTTTGCCGTCATGTCGGCCGCCTCGAAGGAATACGGCTGGAACCTGCCTATGCCAACGATCGCCAAGATCTGGCGCGCCGGCTGCATCATCCGTTCGCAGTTCCTCGACGAGATCACCTCGGCCTTCAGCAAGGACCCGGATGTCGCCAACCTCATCGTCACCCCGGCCTTCTCGCAGATGGTCAAGGAAACCGATGGCGCGCTGCGTCGCATCGTTTCCTACGCGGCGCTGAACGGCCTGCCGGCTCCGGCACTCACCTCGGCGCTGACCTATTTCGACGCCTATCGTCGCGGTCGCGGCACGGCCAACCTGATCCAGGCCCAGCGCGACTTCTTCGGCGCCCACGGCTTCGATCGCCTGGATGGCGTCGACAAGCACCACGGCCCCTGGGGCAGCGGCCTCGCCGACTTCGCCTGATCCGGGCGTAAGAATAGTAGACAACGAAAGCCCGGCTTTACGCCGGGCTTTTTCGTGTTTGCCTCCAGCTGCCTTCGAAGAGACATGCGCAAGACGTGGACGGGGAGGCAATCGTGTCATCGCCCTGCCAAACTGAACCCTGCGCCAAAGATGTACTGGCGCTTCGCCTCCGAGCCGTTACAAAGACTGTCGGCGCCGGAGAAGAGGTCGGCGCCCGTTTCATTCGGAGGATTTTTCAGCATGGCGTTTTCCACATCATGGCATCCGTCGGGCAGTCGCTACGACAGCATGACTTACAATCGCTGCGGCAGATCCGGCCTCAAGCTGCCGGCGATCTCGCTCGGCCTGTGGCACAATTTCGGCGACGACACGCCGCATCAGCGCAAGGTCGATATCTGCACGAAAGCCTTCGATCTCGGCATCACCCATTTCGACCTCGCCAACAATTACGGCCCCAAGCCCGGCTCGGCGGAACTCGCTTTCGGCCAGATCCTGCGCGAGGAATTTCATGGACTGCGCGACGAGCTGATCATTTCGTCCAAGGCCGGGTACAACATGTGGCCCGGGCCTTACGGTGAATGGGGTAGCCGCAAGTACCTGATCGCCTCCTGCGACCAGAGCCTCAAGCGCATGGGGCTGGACTATGTCGACATCTTCTACTCGCACCGCTTCGACCCCGATACGCCGCTCGAGGAAACCTGCGGCGCGCTCGATCACATCGTCCGCTCGGGCAGGGCGCTTTACATCGGTCTATCCTCCTACAATTCGAAGCGCACCCGAGAGGCCGCCGAAATCCTCAAGCGGCTCGGCACCCCGGTCCTCATCCATCAGCCGAGCTATTCGATGATCAACCGCTGGGTGGAGGAAGACGGGCTGCTCGACACGCTCGAAGACCTCGGTATCGGCTCGATCGTCTTTTCGCCGCTGGCGCAGGGCATGCTGACTTCAAAATATCTCGGCGGCGTCCCGGATGACAGCCGCGCCGCCCAGGGCAAGTCGCTGCGCCCCGCCTTCCTCACCGACAGCAATATCGACAACCTCAGGGGCCTCAACGCGATCGCCGAACGCCGCGGCCAGACCCTGGCGCAGATGGCGCTAGCCTGGGTTCTGCGCGGCAACCGCGTGACGACCGCCCTGATCGGCGCAAGCCGCCCCGAACAGGTGGAGGATTGCGTCAAGGCACTCGACAGGCGTGATTTCACGGCGGAGGAACTCGCCGAGATCGACCGCTTCGCCAAGGACGCCGATATCAACATCTGGGCGGCGTCTGCCGAACGGGCAGGGCCTTCGCGCAACAAGTGACGGACGCCCGACACCGGCGTAACTGCCTCGAAAGCTGCGGTGAGGAGATATGGGAGGCGCGCGTAATTCGTTAACAATCTATGTCAGCGAAGCCTCCCAAGTCACTCGTATAATTACGCATATTTAATCTTGCATTCATTTGGCATTCATCGCGCGAACACTAGTTTCGGGGCGTGTTCAAAGCGAGGAAACGCTCATGAAGAAGTTCGTCATTGCCATGCTTGCCGCCACCGTTCTGGCTGGCCCGATCGCAACCGCCGCGCAGGCGCAGGACTGGCGCCACGACCGCGACCGCGATCGCGGCCGTCAGGTCGAACGCCATGTAGATCGCCACGTCGACAAGCGGGTCAACAAGGAAGTCCACGTCAACAAGCGGGTCGTGGTCCACAAGCATCGCTGGGCCAAGGGCCATCGCATGTCGGCCGCCGAGCGCCGCCGCATGGCCGAGATCCGCGACTATCGCCGCTACCGCCTGTCCGCTCCGCCGCGCGGCCAGCGCTGGGTCAAGGTCGATAACGACTTCCTGCTGGTCGGCATTGCCTCCGGCGTCATCGCCAGCATCGTCGCCGGCCGCTAACCCGGCCCTGTAGCTCGAAAAACAAAACCGGCGGATGTTGTCTCCAACATCCGCCGGTTTGCTGTCATGGAAAAGGCCGCGAGGGTGTTCCGTCCTCACCCTTTCCAATCGATCCGTTTCTTACTGCGACAGGCAGGTCTTCATCGAGGTCGAAAGGCCGCGCATCAGGGTGAAATAGAGATCCGGGCCGGCGGCAATCGTCGCCGCCTCCGGGTCGAGCGTCGCCGATTTCGCCGGCGTGCCTTCGGTCACTACATTGACCAGCTTCGGCTCGAACTGCGGTTCGGCGAACACGCAGGTGGCGCCAAGCTCGGTCACCTTGTCGTGGATCTGCTTGACCCGTTCCGCGCCCGGCATTGTCTCCGGGCTGACCGTGATCGAGCCTGCGACCTTCACGCCGTAATGGTGCTCGAAATACTGGTAGGCGTCGTGGAAGACGACGAAAGGCTTGTCCTTCACCGGTTCCAGCTCGGCCTTGATCTCCGCATCCATCGCGTCGATCTGCTGCATCAGTTCGGCGGCGTTCTTCTGGTAAGTTGCTGCATTTTCCGCATCCGCCTGCACCAGCTGCTTTTCGATCTCGGCCGCAAATGCCTTGGCATTCATCGGGTCGAGCCACAGATGCGTGTCGAATGCACCGTGATCATGCCCCTCGTGCCCCTGCTCCTCGTGAGCCTGTTCGTCGTGATCATGGCCTTCGTGCCCAGCGTGTTTTTCGCCGTCCGCATGATCGTCGCCGGCATGATCGTGGCCCTCATGATCGCCACCTTCATGGGCGTGATCGTGATCTCCATGGTCGTGTGCCTCGAATGCGCCGCCCTCGCGGAACGGCAGTTTCTCCAGTCCGGGCGCGTCTTCCAGCGTCACGACGGTGGCCTTGGATGCCAGCGCCTCCAGCGGCTTCTCCAGGAACGCCTCCATTCCATGGCCGACCCAGAACACCATGTCGGCGCCTTCCAGCGCGCGGGCGTTAGACGGCTTCATGGTGAAAGTGTGCGGCGAGGCCGCGCCATCGACGATCAGCTTCGGCTCGGCCACGCCTTTCATGATCGCCGCGACCAGCGAGTGGATCGGCTTGATCGAGACGACGACTTCGGGTGCTGCGGCGTAGGCGCTCGGAGCGGCGATCATCGCAGCCGAGGAGAGGAGGAGGGCAGCGGCAAATTTCATGGACAGGCTTCCTTGTCTGATAGACGTAATGTTATTACATCAATTGCGTTATGCTATAACGTGTGGCATGACGGGTGACAACAGGAAAATTCGCCGATCATGCTGATGAACAGCCGCGCTGCCGAACCCCGGCCCATTCAGGGGCCCGATAAGGGGAAGGGCGCCGAAACTCTCGTATCCTTGCGCAATGCCGGCATTCGCCGCGATGGCCGCTGGCTCGTCCGCGGCGTCGATTTCGATATCGCCCGTGGCGAGGTCGTGACGCTGATCGGCCCCAACGGCGCCGGCAAGTCGACCACCGCGAAAATGGCGATCGGCGTGCTGAAGGCAGACGAAGGCACTGTCGATCGTGCCAGAACGCTGCGCATCGGCTATGTGCCGCAGAAACTGGCGATCGACTGGACCATGCCGCTCACCGTGCGCCGGCTGATGACGCTGACCGGCCCGCTGAAGGAGCCGGAGATCATGGCTGCGCTGGAAGCGACCGGCATCCCGCATCTGGCCGGCTCCGAGGTCCGCCATCTGTCCGGCGGCGAGTTCCAGCGTGCGCTGCTGGCCCGCGCCATCGGCCGAAAGCCCGATCTTCTGGTGCTCGACGAGCCGGTCCAGGGCGTCGATTTCGCCGGCGAGGCGGCGCTCTACGATCTCATCCGCACCATCCGCAATGCTACCGGCTGCGGTATCCTGATGATCTCGCATGACCTGCACATGGTCATGGCCGGCACTGACACGGTGATCTGCCTCAACGGCCATGTCTGCTGCCGCGGCACGCCGGAAGTGGTCAGCCAAAGCTCGGACTACGCCAAACTCTTCGGCGGCAATGCCCGCGCGCTTGCGGTCTATAACCATCAGCACGACCACACCCATCTGCCCGATGGCCGCGTGCGCCACGCCGATGGCTCTGTCACCGACCACTGTCACAAGGATGACGGTCACCACCACGGCCACAGCCATGATCATGACCAAGGCCATTCCCATGGCCACGACGATGGTCATGATCACGCCCACCATGACCATCGCGACCATGTCCACCATGGTCATGCCGCACATGAAGGCGAGGGCAGCCGCCATGCTTGACGACTTCTTCACCCGCGCCCTCATCGCCGGCATAGGCGTCGCATTCACCGCCGGTCCGCTCGGCTGTTTCGTCGTCTGGCGGCGCATGGCCTATTTCGGCGACACCATGGCCCATTCGGCGTTGCTCGGCGTGGCTCTGTCGCTGTTCTTCGAGGTCAACCTTCTCCTTTCGGTCTTCGGGGTCGCCGTCCTCGTGTCCGTCATGCTGCTTCTGCTGCAACGCCGTCAGTCGCTGTCGGCGGATGCGCTGCTCGGTATCCTGTCGCATTCGGCACTGGCCATCGGCCTCGTACTCGTCGCCTTCATGACCTGGGTCCGCATCGATCTGATCGCCTTCCTTTTCGGCGATATCCTCGCCGTCACACCGTCCGACATCGCCCTCATCTGGGGCGGCGGCGCGGTGGTGGTCGCGGCCATCGCCTGGCTCTGGAGGCCGCTGATCGCCTCCACCGTCAGCGAGGACGTGGCCGAGGCCGAAGGCATGAACCCGGCGCGGACAAAACTCTTCTTCATGCTGCTGATGGCGCTCGTCATCGCGATTGCGATGAAGATCGTCGGCATCATGCTGATCACCTCGCTGCTGATCATCCCCGCCGCCACAGCGCGCCGCTTTTCGCTCAGCCCCGAATGGATGGCGGTCTTCGCCGGGCTGATCGGCGCGCTCGCCGTCGTCGGTGGCTTGTTCGGCTCGCTCACCTATGACACGCCGTCCGGCCCGTCCATCGTCGTCGCGGCACTCCTGCTTTTCATCGTAAGTCTCATTCCAGCCTTCGGCCGCAACACCGCCGAACGCGCAGCCAACAAGGGAGTACGAGGATGAACGCCCCGATCGTCAATCCGGCCCTGACCAAGAACCAGACGCTGGTCTTCGATGTTCTGGAGAAGTCCGAAGGCCCGATGAGTGCCTACACGATCCTCGACAAGCTGCGCGACCATGGGTTTCGCGCGCCGCTTCAGGTCTATCGAGCGCTCGACAAGCTGACCGAATTCGGCATGGTACACCGGCTGGAAAGTCTCAATGCCTTTGTCGCCTGTGCCCACCGCGAGCATGAATGTTGCGGTGGCGCCCATGGCCATGGTCATGGCACGGTTGCCTTCGCCATCTGCGAAAGCTGCAATCAGGTTCTCGAATTCCACGACCACAAGGTCGATCACAATCTCGGTGACTGGGCAAAGTCGAAGGGCTTCAAGCCGTCGAAGACGACGATCGAGATCCGCGGCCTGTGCGAGAAATGCGCCGCGTGATGTGAGCGCTTCCGGCACAGCCGAAAACCGGCTGTGCCGGCGAAGTCAAGCAGCGCTCTATATCTCTCTGAGATCGTGCGAAAATCGTTTCCAGTTTTCCACGTAGCGCGCGGCCGATGCGGTCAGCTTCGCCGCCGCCTCGTCGTCGAGAACCCGGATCGCCTTTGCCGGCGATCCGACGATCAGCGAATTGTCGGGAAACTCCTTGCCCTCGGTCACCAGCGCATTCGCGCCGATCAGGCAGTTCCTGCCGATCTTCGCTCCGTTCAGGATCGTCGCTCCCATGCCGACCAGAGAATTGTCGCCGATCGTACAGCCATGCACGATCGCATGATGCCCGATCGTGCAGTCCGCCCCGATCGAAACCGGGAAGGCGGGATCGGTATGCACCATCACGCCTTCCTGGATATTGGAGCGCGCCCCGATCGTGATCGGCTCGTTGTCGCCGCGTAAGGTCGCGCCGAACCAGATCCCGACATCCTCGCCGAGCGTCACCTTGCCGATGACATTCGCATCCGGCGCCACCCAGTAGCGGCCGGGATCGGGGAGTGAGGGCGAGAAATCGCCGAGTTCATAGATCGGCATCGCGCCAGCTCCCCGGAAGTCCGATTACGCGACCGTCAGCGAAAGCTCGCCGACACCCGCCACGCCGCAAGTGACCTTGTCACCCTTGACGATGGCACCGACGCCGGCCGGCGTGCCGGTCATGATGATGTCGCCCGGTGCGATCTCGAACAGCTTGGAGACTTCGGCGATGATTTCCGGCAGTTTCCAGATCATCTGGTTGAGATCGCCGTCCTGCTTGCGAACGCCGTTGACGTCGAGCCAGATCGACCCGTCCTGCGGATGGCCGATCGCCGCCGCCGGGACGAGGGCCGTCACCGGTGCGGATTTCTCGAATGCCTTGGCGACTTCCCACGACCGGCCCATCTTCTTCATCTGGTCCTGCAGGTCGCGGCGGGTGAAATCGATGCCGACGGCATAACCATAGACCTTCGAAAGCGCCTCTTCCGGCGCGATGTCGGAGCCGCCGGACGCCATGGCGATCACCAGTTCCACCTCGAAATGGACGTTGGACGACAGCGGCGGATATGGGAAGGTCTCGCCGTTATAGACGTTGTCGGCGTTCTTCTGGAAGAAGAAGGGCGGCTCGCGCGAGGGATCGTGCCCCATCTCGATCGCGTGGTCGGCATAGTTGCGGCCGACGCAGTAGACCCGGCGCACCGGAAACTGTTCGGTCGCGCCGACAACATCGAGCAGCACGGGTTCTGGGGCAGGGATCACGGTAGCGCGCATGGAAAATCCTCAATTCACTGAAATGCCGGAGGCTTTGTCCAACAAATTTGCCGTCAAGCCTAGCCTGTTTCTCGCAACGGTTAAGATCTGCCGCAGAAATATTGGATGCCGGCACGCCCGGCTTGCCTTGGCCGCCAATTCCGGCCAATGACTAGACCGGACCCCATGACCAGATCAGACGAAGAGCATCGAAGGACCGGATTTCATGTCCAAGCCGCCAAAGCCGAACCAGAACAAGCCGAAGAAGACCAAGGAGCCGGAACTCGAACATTCCGAATTTTCCGGCGAGTTCGAAGACGAGGGCATTACCATTCTGGTCGATATCTATCGTAATGCCGGCACTAACGAGGACTGGACGCTGGAAGTGATCAGCCAGACCGAGGTCGTCACCACGTGGGAATCGGGCTTTGCGACCGACAAGGATGCCTGGGAAGAATTCCTGGCGACGGCCGAAAAGGACGGGCTTGAGAGCTTTCTTGAAGAAGGCGAGGACGAACCCTCTGTTCATTGACGCCATGTTTTCCGGGGCAGACCGGGCGCGAATGCCCGGACCGACGAAAGCGGCCCATTAGGCCGCCCTTCCTGCATAAAAGACTATTCTGCGTATAAAAGTATCGTCAGCCCCGTTCGGACTTCGATACCAGAAACGCCACCAGCGCCGTCAGCGCCAGAGCGCCGACCACCGCACCGGTGGTCGTGCCGGGGTTGCGGCGAACCACATCGGAAAGATCATGCCCGCCATCGCGGAACTGGCGGGCCACCTGCCGTGCGCGCGGAACGATATAGCGGGATGCGTCGTCGGCCGACGCGCTGGCCTGCTTGGCAAGGGATGCGCGAAGATCGGCGATCTGGCTGGAGAGACGGTCGATATCGGAGGTGAGGTCGCGGGCCATGGTGGTTCCTTGTTTCATCGGATTGCATCCATCAACGGCAAAGCTTCGATCCGGTTCCTTGGTTTTCCGCCACCCGTCGGCGATAAGGTCGGTGCCGGGGCCCGTACCTATCTTTTTTACACCCTGCGCTGTATAGGACCGCCGAAGGGCCAAGGCCCAGGCGGCCGATTGCCCGATATCGGCCGTAGATGATTGATGCACGAAATCCCCGCCGGCCTGTCGCGCGCCATAAACGCAGGCGATCATGCCGGACCTTGTTCGGATAAAGGGATGCGACGCGGAGCGAATGACGTGAATTTTTACGAAAAGGCCAGAACGTCGGGCGAAAAAATCTTCGCCGTGGCCCCCATGATCGACTGGACGGATTCGAGGTGCAGGTACCTCCACCGTCAGCTTTCGTCGCGTGCGCTTCTCTATACCGAAATGGTCGTCGCCGATGCGATCATCCATGGGCCGCGCGAGCGGCTTCTCGGCTTTTCGCCGCAGGAACATCCCGTCGCGCTCCAGCTTGGCGGTTCGGATGCCGCAAAGCTCACCGAGGCGATCCGCATTGCCGCCGATTACGGCTATGACGAGATCGGCTTGAATGTCGGCTGCCCCTCGGACCGCGTCCAGTCCGGCACGTTCGGCGCCTGCCTGATGCGCGATCCCGGCCATGTGGCCGATCTGATTGCCGCGATGAAGAAGGTTTCGTCCGTCCCGGTCACGGTCAAATGCCGCATCGGCGTCGATGACCAGGACCCGAGCGAGGTGCTGCCGGATTTTCTCATCCGCATGGTCGGGGCAGGGGCGGATGCGATCTGGGTCCACGCCCGCAAGGCATGGCTGCAGGGCTTGAGCCCGAAGGAGAACCGCGAAGTCCCGCCGCTCGATTACGATCTCGTCTACCGGATGAAGCGTGAAAACCCCGATGTCTTTCTAGGTATCAATGGCGGCATTGCCGATCTCGATCAGGCAAGAGAGCATCTGACCGTGATGGATGGTGTCATGCTCGGCCGCGCCGCCTACCAGAATGCCGGCCTGCTGACCGGCGTCGACGCGATGCTGGACAGTGCCGCCGGCCGCGAGGCGCAGGCGCCGGAATTCGACTGGCTTGCCCTGCGCGACACGATGATCGCCTATGCCGAAGAGGTGATCGCCTCCGGTGGACGCCTGCATCACGTCACCCGCCATATGGTCGGGCTTTTCCAGGGTTATGCCGGCGCCCGCCGCTTCCGGCAGATCCTCTCGTCGGAGGCAACCAAACCCGGCGCCGGCACCGAGATCATCACCGCCGCCTTCGCCGCCGTCGATCTTGATGGTGAAGCGGGCCGCCAGGTGGAGCGGGCGACCGGATAACCCCCATGAACTGAGGGGTTGATTGCGTGTATCGAAACACGACACGCTGGCGTTGCTTCGTATTAGATATTTCTTAAATAGCGTACCCGTAATGTTCCAGACGGTATCGCGGTGAATTCCGTCATCGCGCGAATGTGGTAGCGTCTGATGTTCAAGGTTCTGGAATGCGTGGCTGTCCAGCATGACCACGCCCTGGTTGCTCTCGCCGCCGGCATATGTGTCGTCGGCATGCTGGCTTTCTTCCTCATTCACCGCCGCGCGGTGGAGTGCACGGAAAAGCGGCGGAATTTCTGGCTGGTCGTGGCGGCCGTCACCGGTGGCCTTTCGGTCTGGGCGACGCATTTCGTCGCCATGCTCGCCTATGAAGGCACGGTCGCCATAGAGTTCGAGCTGTTCCGCACCCTTCTTTCCGCCGTGATCGCCGTCGCCGGCTTCTGGGCGAGCCTCAGAATTCTCGAAGACGGCGGCCGCTGGGGCGAAGTCCTGGCGGGCGTTGCCGCGACGCTGACGATCGCGGCCATGCATTTCACCGGCACGGCGGCGATCCGCGCGGCTGCGGCTATTCGCTACGAAATCGGCGTCATCCCGCTCGCCGCCGTCCTGTCGATCGGCCTGCTGACCTTTGCCTTCCGCATGTCGCTGCGCCGCAAGGGCCGGCGCGGGCTGTGGGCGGCGGTCGCGGCGAGCGTGCTGTCGATCTGCCTCCTGCATTTCTCCGCCATGTCGGCCACCACGCTCGTGCCCGATCCGTCCATGCCGGAAGTGTCGCTCGATGGTGACAGCGGCCGGCTGTGGATGGTCTGGGCGGTGTCGATCGTCACCGGCATGATCATTCTGGCGGGCGTCACGGCAAGCTTCCTCGACCGCTATCTCACCGACCTGCGTGGCTTTGCCAATGCGACGCTCGAGGGTCTGGCCGTCGTGCGCGAGGGTGTGATCATCGAGGCGAACGCCCGCTTTGCCAGCATGCTCGGCCTGCGCGACCGCGATGTCATCGGCCGCTCGCCCGACAGCCTTTTGGTTGCCGCCGACGGGATCTCACTGATCGACGAGGAGCGCACCCGCGCCGTGGAGGCCGCTCCGCTGATCAGCGGTCCGCTGAAACCGGGGCGGGGCGAAACCTTCCTCGAAGTGGCGGTCCACACCATCGAATACCGTGGTCGCCAGTGCCAGGTTCTCGCCGTCCGCGACCTCACCGAGAAGCGCATCGCCGAAATGCGGGTCGAGCACATGGCGCGCCACGACGCGCTGACCGACCTGCCGAACCGCACGATGTTTTCCGAAAAGCTGCAAACCGCCATCGACCTTGCCACCAGTTCCGACGAGCGGCTGGCGGTACTGGCGCTCGACCTCGACCGCTTCAAGGCGGTCAACGACGTCTTCGGTCATGCGGAAGGCGACCGGGTGTTGATGAAGGTCGCCGATATCCTGCGCCGCTGCATCGGCCCGTCCGATACGCCGGCACGCATCGGCGGCGACGAGTTCATCATCCTCCAGCCCGGTCTCGATCAGCCGACGGCGGCCTATCTTCTCGCCGACCGCATCCTTGACACGTTCCGGCAGGAGATGAACGTCAACTTCGACCCCAAGGCCGTCGGCGTGTCGATCGGCGTGTCGATCTTCCCGGAGGATGGCCGCACCGCCGACGACCTGCGCAATGCCGCCGACATGGCGCTCTACAATGCCAAGTTCAGCGGTCGCGGCACGGCCGCCTTCTATTCCGCCGACATGGATGCCGAACTGCGCCAGCGCCGGCTGATTGAAAGCGAGCTGCGCCACGCGGTGCTGCGCGATCAGCTTTCGCTCGTCTTCCAGCCGCTCTTCGACGCCTCGAACGGCATCTGCACCGGCTATGAGGCGCTGATGCGCTGGAAGCATCCGGAACTCGGCCAGGTCTCGCCGGCAAGCTTCATCCCCGTTGCCGAGGAGACCGGCATCATCGTCACGCTCGGCGAATGGGCGCTTCGCGAGGCCTGCAAGACGGCGGTGCAGTGGGATGACGGACTGGCCGTGGCGGTCAACGTCTCGGCCGTGCAGTTCCGTTTCCCCGACCTCGTCGGCACGGTGGCAGCGGCGCTGACCGACAGCGGCCTGGAACCGCAGCGGCTGGAGCTGGAAATCACCGAGACCGCGCTTCTCGAAAACCGCGACACGGTGCTGGCCATGCTGCAGAAGCTGAAGGCGCTCGGCGTGCATGTGGTGATCGACGATTTCGGTACCGGATATTCGTCGCTCTCCAACCTGCAGGCCTTCCCCTTCGACAAGATCAAGATTGATCGCAGCTTCATCTGGCAGATGGAGGAAAGCGACAGCGCCCGCGCCATCGTCAAGGCGATCATCGGGCTCGGCAAGAGCCTCGAACTGCCGGTCGTCGCCGAAGGCATAGAGACCTTCGGCCAGCACCGGATGGTGATCGAGGATGGTATCGAGCAATTGCAGGGGTTTCTGCTCGGCAAACCGAAAAGCGCCGGCGAGGTGGAAGTCCTCTCCGGCAACCGCCGCGTCCCACCGTTCCGTAAACGAGGATAGGGGCGGGCGTTCGCCCGCTCCTCACAGCAGCCCACGCAGTACCCCACGCGTTAGGCCCTGCACCACCAGCCCTCAGGGCATGTCACCGGCCGGTTGGCGGATAAGCCCGCCGGCCTATCCGCGTGAAAATCGGCGAGCCGATCCATTTACCCCTCCACGGGCGGCAGGCGCTTTTGGCGGGCGCGGCGGGCGGCGTCCCAGCGGGCGGGGTTCCAGCGGCCGGAATGGTTGCGGGCGATGGCGATGGCAGTCTCGTCGCTTATGCGGCGCTCGCCGTTCGGCGTATCGAATTCCTCGGCATGGGTGTCGAGGCAATAGCGGGCGTAATTCGCCATGCGGTAGAGTTCGTTGAAGACGTCGCGCTGGGCGGCGGTGAGGTTTTGCAGGCAGCAGGGTTCGCCCGTGGCGATGAAGCGCCAGCGGCAGCTCTGGCCGCGGCGGCACGAGCGACGGCGGCAGACCATCAGCGGCAGCGCCATGGCTTCGGCCGTGCGGGTGGCCAGCTGGTTGTCGATCTTCGGCAGGCTCCCGGCGCCGCTCTTCGTTTCGGGCGCGGGGCTGATCATCGGCCCGGTCTTGGGCCCGGTCATCGACCAGCTCATCCGCCAAGTCATCGACCAGATTCTGGCTCCGGTTTCGGGTATGCGCTTATCTGCGGACATGCTGCCCCCTTGGCGATCTCGAGAATTTTCAACGAACGGACGGGGCGCTGACAGCTGCCTCGTAAGTTGGTTTTATGTGGCACCTCTCAGCGCCCCGTTCGGCGGTTTTTATCCGCGACTCCGGTCTCTCTGCCTTGGCCTTGGAGCGTGGTGTTCGTCTGGCGTGAGCCGGCACCGACGGCACGACCTGGCCGCCAGAACCAGAACTTCGCCGCCGCCGGGTGTTCCGCTTTCACGGATGGGCATGACGCCCGGCGAAACCACATCCCAGGGCCACCCTGTGTGCCGCACAGGCACATCCGACGCGCTGTTCGGGCATCAGAAGCGGGTGACATGACCATCGTCGTTCCCGCTTCCCCCGTGTCGCCGGAGGGAGACCATTTTCCGCGGACCCCGATGGTTGAGATTTACGTCCTCTCCCCACCACCAGCGCCGGCCCCGCCTCGCCGGAACGCCTTCCGGTGTATCCGCGACGGAACGGGGGCATTATAGGCACAGGTTAGAAGGACGGGGATGAGACTGCTCGCAACGCATTGATTTCATTGAATCGATGTGCGGATTTTCGGAGGGCGGCGCAATCTCGGAAACTATGTGAGCCGTATTTCGTTCGGTATTTGCGTATCACCAGGTGCATGAAATCAATCCAATATCATTACGCGCTAGTGGGGCTCTGATCAGCGAGAATGTAGTTCGATTAACAGAGAGATGAAAAAGACATCCGAACGAGGCTGTTAAGTCATTGTAAAACAGAATATATATTGAAAAATGTTTCTTTGGACTTGGTGTCGGATCTACGGTATTTCGTGACTGTTGGGCTAAAAATTTTAGGTGTGATGTTTGATATGATGTGGTAAGTAATAGAGTTGAATTCGGATGGAGTTGATGCTCTTCTTTCTAAAGATGAAGATCAATTTTGTGATTTCAAAGATAAATCTAATATTGCAAAGTGTACAAAAACATTAAGTGCTTTTGCAAATGCCGATGGAGGCGACCTTTATATCGGAATTCGGGATAAAGCGGAAAGCCAGAGGCTGCAAAACCTTTTTGAAAATCAGGAAGAGGCGAATGGCCTAGTTCAGGAGCTTTATAAACGTTTTTCTGATGGTGTTGAGTATTTGTATTTGGAGTATTTGAAGTTCCCAAGTGGAGGGCTCTGCCTTCATGTCATAGTGCAAAAGACGCCATTTGTGGTTGAGTCTTCTGACGGGAAAATCTTCAAGCGGCAGAACGCGGCTTACAGAGAACTGAAGACACCTCAGGATCGCCAGTCTTTGCTTTTGGAAAAGGGAGTTCGTAGCTTTGAAGACTCTTCAGTAGAGGCGGAGCCTAGTGAGATTGCTGACGCACCGCTAACAAAGAATTTTTTGGCTCACGTGGTGCCCCACGCTACACTTGAAGATCTTCTTAGAAAGGAGCGGCTTGCCTCCAATGATCGTCTTAGGGCGTGTGCATTATTGCTCTTTGACGAAAATCCCCAGTCGCTTTTGCCGCAGGCGGCTGTAAAACTTTATCGCTATAGAACTCTGGCGAGTGAGGGGGACCGCGAGGATCTTGAGGGGCAGCCTGCTACAATCGAGGGTCCTATTTATGATCTCATATATAAAGCTGTTTTGAAAACAAAAGAAAAAGTTGAGGAAATACCCATGATGGGTGACGGTGGTTTGGCCACCATAAAATATCCGGAAGAAGCGATACATGAAGTGATATGCAATGCTCTTCTTCATCGCGATTATAGTATTAATGATTATGTCCATATTCGTGTTTTTGATAATAGAATAGAAGTCGAGAGCCCGGGGCGTTTGGCTGGGCCAATTACGGTTAAGAATATTCTGAAGCAGAGGTTTGCTAGGAATAAAAAAATTGTCAGAATGATCGCAAAGTTCCCATCCCCTCCTAATAAAGATGTAGGTGAAGGCCTTAATACTGCCTTCCGCTCTATGCAGATGCTTAATTTGGGTAAGCCGGAGATCAGCGAAACTGAAGGCAGTGTCATTGTGCGTCTAAAGCATGAGCCGCTTGCGTCTAAGGAAGAGCTTATTTTAAAATATCTAGAGAAGAATAAGCAAATAAATAACACGACCGCCCGTACGGTTTGTAACGTGCAGTCTGACAGTGTTATTAGAAAACTTTTTCACTCGATGATTACTGCCGGAGTTATTGAGAAGGTTCCGAATACTCGTGGAAAAGGCACGAAATATCGTGAAAAAGGCGCGACTTAGATTTTTTGTGAGTCATTTCGTAAGTTTAAGCAATTGAGCAGATTCCCTTTGTGCCTCTAACTATACTGCCCGTGACGTCACCGCCCAGGCCGCCCGGTCTTCCCCTTCGTCCGTCCCTTGCGCTTCTGCTCCCCGGCATCCTCGTAGGACCCTGCGCCGACTTTGCCGCGGACGATCGGGCGGGGATCGTCGCGGTCGGCGCGTTCCGGTTGGCCTTCCAGCAGCGGTGAGAAGCGCTTTCCCGGCTCGGTGGCCGGCTTTTCGGGCAGCTTGCCGGTGACCGGCTTTTCCGTGCGGCCGACCGTCATTTCGTCGAGCGTGTTGCGGCGGAAGAGGGAGTTGGCCGCGTCTTCAAAGGACGCGTCTGCTCCCCTCGCCAAGTTCGCCGATCCACTCGGCTGCGCCTCGCGGGGCGAACTATCCTCTCCCTCAAGGGGAGAGGTAGGCGTCGCGTTTGCCGCGCGCTTGCCGTTCTTTCCTACACCTTCCTGGCTCTTCGCCTCGTCTCGTGCGATCGGGTCGTCCATGGTTGCAAGCTCTGCGGCCTTGAGGCGTTTGATTTCGTCGCGCAGGCGGGCGGCCTTTTCGAAGTCGAGATCGGCGGCGGCATCGCGCATGGATTTTTCCAGCGCGTTGAGGTGGCTCTGGAGATTGTTGCCGACGAGGTGGCCGCCATCTGCAAAACCCTTGCCCGAAGCGCCGGAAATGTCGGCGCGGACGTGGTCGCGTTCGTAGACACTGTCGAGGATGTCGGAGATGCGGGCTTTCACCGATTCCGGCGTGATGCCGTGTTCGGTGTTATAGGCGACCTGCTTTTCGCGGCGGCGGGCGGTTTCGTCCATCGCCCGCTGCATCGAGCCGGTGATCTTGTCGGCGTAAAGAATGACCTTGCCGTCGACGTTACGCGCCGCACGCCCGATGGTCTGGATCAGCGACGTTTCCGAGCGCAAAAAACCTTCCTTGTCGGCGTCGAGGATGGCGACGAAACCGCATTCGGGAATGTCGAGACCCTCGCGCAGCAGGTTGATGCCGACCAGCACGTCGAAGGCGCCGAGGCGCAGGTCGCGGATGATCTCGATGCGTTCCAGCGTGTCGATGTCACTGTGCATGTAGCGGACGCGGACACCCTGTTCGTGTAGATATTCGGTAAGATCTTCGGCCATGCGCTTGGTGAGGACCGTGCAGAGCGTGCGGTAGCCTTTTTGCGCGGTTTCCCGGATTTCGCCCAAAACGTCGTCGACCTGGGAGCGGGCGGAGCGCACTTCCACCGGCGGATCGATCAGGCCCGTGGGGCGGATGACCTGTTCGGCAAACACGCCGCCGGACTGTTCCATTTCCCAATTACCGGGCGTGGCCGAGACCGCAACGGTGAGCGGGCGCATCGCGTCCCATTCCTCGAAGCGCAGCGGGCGGTTGTCCATGCACGACGGCAGGCGGAAACCGTATTCGGCGAGCGTCGCCTTGCGCCGAAAGTCGCCGCGATACATGCCGCCGATCTGGCTGACGGAGACGTGGCTTTCGTCGATGAACAGAAGAGCGTTGTCGGGAATATATTCGAACAGGGTCGGTGGCGGTTCGCCGGGATTGCGGCCGGTGAGATAACGCGAATAGTTCTCGATGCCGGCGCAGGAGCCGGTGGCTTCGAGCATTTCGATATCGTAGCGGGTGCGCTGTTCGAGGCGCTGCGCTTCCAGAAGGCGGCCGCCCTTTTCCAGCTCTGCAAGGCGGATCTTAAGCTCTTCCTTGATGGATTTGATGGCGCCGTTGAGGGTGGGGCGTGGCGTGACATAGTGCGAGTTGGCGTAGATTTTGACCGACTTCAGGTCGCCGGTCTTGTGGCCGGTGAGCGGGTCGAACTCGGTAATGCTGTCGATCTCGTCGCCGAACATCGAGATGCGCCATGCGGCATCTTCCAGGTGGGCGGGGAAGATTTCGATCGTGTCGCCGCGGACCCGGAACGAACCGCGGATAAAATTGATGTCCTGGCGTTTGTATTGCTGCGCCACGAGGTCGGCGAGAAGCTGGCGCTGGTCGAGGCGGTCGCCGACCTCCATCTGGAAGGTCATGGCGGTGTAGGTTTCGACCGAGCCGATACCATAGATGCAGGAGACCGAGGCGACGATGATGCAGTCGTCGCGTTCCAAAAGCGAGCGGGTGGCGGAGTGGCGCATGCGGTCGATCTGTTCGTTGATCGAGCTTTCCTTCTCGATGAACGTGTCGGAGCGCGGCACATAGGCTTCCGGCTGGTAATAGTCGTAATAGGAGACGAAATATTCGACGGCGTTGTCCGGAAAGAAATTCTTGAACTCGGAATAGAGCTGCGCCGCCAGCGTCTTGTTGGGCGCGAGGATGACGGCGGGGCGCTGGGTCTCCTCGATCACCTTGGCCATGGTGAAGGTCTTGCCCGAGCCGGTGACGCCGAGCAGGACCTGGGAACGCTCGTTGTTGTTGATGCCCTCGACGAGATCGGCGATGGCGGTCGGCTGGTCGCCGGCGGGCTGGTATTCGGAATCCATGCGGATGGTGACGCCGCCCTCGGATTTTTCCGGGCGCTGCGGCCGGTGCGGCGTCCACAGTTTTCCGTCCTTGAACAGCGGGTTGCCGCTTTCGATCAGGGCGGAGAGGGCCTCGACCGTGGCGGTGACGGCACCGGTGGCGAGATGTTCCGCCTCTTCCAGCGAGACATCCATGCCGGCGACCGGATTGAGGCCGGCGGCGGCGCGCGTCTTGGGGTCCGATGAGGCGCCGATGGAGACGCCGCGCGATGTTTTCGACGCGGTGGTGTTCTTGGCGGTTTTCTGTCCCGCCTTCTGGGCCGGTTTCGGCTTGTCCTTGGCGGCGGCCTTGATGGCTTCCTCGCGGGCGGCGATCTCGATCTTCTTGCGGTGCTTGCCGGCCTTGGAGGCGATCTCGCGCTGGGTCTCGACGCCGGATGCTTCCGCTTCCGCCTCCAGCTGCTTCACCCAGTCGGCGACGCTGCCTTCAAGTGGGGCGCCTTCGAAGGCGGATTGCGGGGATTCACCGAAACCGCTTGAGCTTTCGGAGGAGGATTTCTTCGGGGATCTGGCCATGCGGCGAATATGGAGAGAGTCCGCCGGGATGTGAAGGGGGCGGCGGCGGAAAACGAGTACAAAAGGGAAACGGCGATCTGGTGTCGATGCGGGTCAGGCCGCCGGGGTGAGCATCCGGGTGACGAGCCAGCCGGCGATCGCCTCGACGGGCATCGGGCGGCCGAGGAAATAGCCCTGGGCGGCGGGGCAGCCGAGCGAACGCAGCGTCGTCGCCTCCTCGGCGGTTTCGACGCCCTCGGCGACGATATCCATCGACAGCGCCTTGCCGAGGCCGGCCATGGCGCCGACGATTTCCTGGTTCTGGAAACTCTTCTCGATGCCGGCGACGAAGCGGCGGTCGAGCTTCAGCCGGTCGACCTTGAGCGTGACGAGGTAGGCGAGCGACGAGTGACCGGCGCCGAAATCGTCGACGGCGAGCTTGTAGCCGGATCGTTCGATATGCTTGAGCTGCTCGCCGGCGATCAGCGTGTCGAGGATCGCCTCCTCGGTGATCTCGATCTCGAAGAGGCCGGGCTCGATGCCATGGGCGCGGGTGATGCGGTCGAGCGTATCGGCGACCGAATAGAGTTCGAATTCGCGTGGCGAGACGTTGACCGCAACCGTGGCGTCGGGGAGGCCGAGGGAGGGGAGCGTCGTCAGCAGGCGGCAGGCGCCGGTAGCGATGCTGGCGGTGAGCGCTTCCGACAGATTGGCCGTATGGGCGGCAGCAACGATCTCCGGTGGGGCGATCGGCCCTAGCTGCGGGTGCTGCCAGCGCACCAGTGTCTCGAAGCCGATGACGGTGTTGCCATTCAGCTCGACCTGCGGCTGGAAGACGGTGGTGACGGCGCCGGCGGCGATCGCATCGGCGAGATCCTGCTCGATCTGATGGCGGCGTTCGGCGCGGGTCCTGAGCGACGGGTCGAATTCGCGCCACAGGCCGCGGCCCTCGTCCTTGGCGCGGTAGAGCGCCATGTCGGCGGAGACGAAGAGGTCGGCGGCGCTGGCCGCATGTTCCGGCCAGATGCCGATGCCGACCGAGACGCCGGAGGTGACCGGGCGGCCGTGGATGACGAAGGGTGCGCGGCAGCGCTCGATGATCGCCGAGGCGAGCCGGCGTCCGTCGAGACCGGCGGCGGCGCCGCCGATGACGACGGCGAATTCGTCGCCGCCGAGGCGCGCGATCAGGCCGCTGTCGCCGATCGCCTCGCGCAGCCGGTGGCTTGCCTGCAGCAGCAGCTCGTCGCCGGCGGAATGGCCGAACGTGTCGTTGACGGTCTTGAAGCGGTCGAGATCGAGGATCAGCAGGGCCAGGCGTTCCTGCCTCTGGCGGGCGGCTTCTATCCCGGTCGACAGCGAGGCATTGAAGGCGGCGCGGTTGGCAAGCCCGGTGAGCGGGTCGCGATTGGCGAGCAGTTCGAGGCTCTGGTTGGCGTCGAGGATGTCGGCATTGGCCTGTTTCAGCGATTCGGCCAGCGCCGTGGCGCGCACCTGCGCCTCGATATTGCCGATGACGATCGACTGGCCCTTCATGCTGCTCTTGTAGAGGACCAGAGTGAGCGCCAGCACGTTGAGCGCCAGAAGGTGGCCGCCGGCCTCCTTGCTCATCATCAGCGTGACGACGACGGCGATATGGACGGGGAAGGCGAAAGCGAGCGCGGTGAGCGCGTGGCCGGTGCCGAGAAGCACCGCCCCGGTCGCCATGCCGCACATCAGGATGTAGATCCCGCCATCGACGCCGATCGCGTCGAAATTCGGCAGGACGAAGGGCAATGCGGCCCAGGCGACGCCGCTGACGAGTGCGCCTGTCACCATCAGGTGGAGACAGCGGACCGGGTCGCGGTCCTGTAGGCCGCTGCGCCTGATCGTGATTCCGAGGGCAAGACGGCAGATGATGGTGACGATCGTTGCGGCAAACCAGCCGATCGCAGGAGCGGTGATGCCGCGCTCGATGGCGCTCATCAGCAGCGCCGAGAAGGAGACGGCGGCATTGACGGTGAGCGTGGTCGGCAATCGCTCAAGGGTTGCCGCAGCCTGCGCGCGTTTGAGCGCAAGCGCCAGTTCGGGTGCCTTCACATCGCTTATCAAATTTTCCCGCATTCCCATGTCGCCAACTTGCCGAGTTGCTCAAGTAACATAAGGAACGACTAATAATAAAGTATTTCCGCAATGATGGCGATTGAGATTGTACGAAAAACCTACATCTGCAGCAATGGATGACCCGGCCAAGTCGATCGCGGGCGGGATTTCGTGGCGTGCTCGAACGAACGCCACGAAATGTGCGATCGACGCTCTCTGATCTCTGCGGCCTTGAGGTGGGACCGGGGGCCGCTCTCGCTGGAGAAACCCTAGCGACAGAGTGTCGTCATTCCGCCGGGACCGGGTTCGGGCGGCCGGCTTCGTCGAGCGAGACCATGATGAAGGTGGCCTCTGTGACCTTTTCCAGCGCGCGGTGGCGGGCGCGCTGTGCCCAGGCTTCTACGTTCAGCGTGATCGAGGTGGTGCCGACGCGGGTGATCTCGGTGTAGATATTGACGGTGTCGCCGATCTTGATCGGCAGCTGGAATGCCATTTCCTTCACCGCCGCGGTAACGACGCGTCCTCGCGCACGCTCGGCGGCGCGAATGCCGCTTGCAAGGTCCATTTGGGCCATGACCCAGCCGCCGAAAATGTCGCCGGCCGGATTGGTGTCGCTCGGCATAGCAAGCGTTCTGAGTGTGAGTTCGCCGGTCGGCTTGGCGGCTTCGGTCATACGGGGACTGTCCTTTGTGGTTGCTCTGTTGAAAAAAAGGAGACGTCGGCGATAGCCGGATTTCGTCACCAATCGGTGCATGCGTAGCGCTTCATAGGCCGGAACGCCATCTTCTGCCGCAACCGTGACCCGAAATGGCCCGGAAACCGCCATGACTCGTCAAGCTTTCGTTTACCTAACCTGCCTAAACTTGATGTCTGTATCATTTCGGCATCGAAAAGGCGGCCACTGGTATGGCGTATGCTTCCCTATCGACGCGGGTGATCGGCTCGCTGTTGGTCTCGACAATGCTGGTTGCCTGTTCCGCAGAGGGGCTCGTGCCGCCGGCTTCCATCGACAGCGGCACGCAGGTCGGCTCGATTTCCCGTTCGCTGCCGCCGGAACCGGTCGGCACCGTGTCGCAGCCGATGCCGGATCAATCCTATCGCACGGCATCGGCGCCCGTATCTTCCATGCAGAATGGCGGCTATCTGGTGCCGCCGGCGCCGGGCGTTGCCGATGGCAGTTATCGCGGCAGCGACGGCGGTAACTATCTGCGCACTCCGAATGGGGTGCCGGCGACGATCCCGACCGAAGGTGTCAACATGGATGGCGAGTTCGGCTTTGCGCCGGACGAGAGCGATGTCGTGGGGCTGGCCGAGGAACAGGATACCGATATTGCCGAAGGCGTCGGCGAGCAGCCGGTGGTCGACGGGATTGGGACGGACACTCCGGTTGCGCTCGGTGCGCGTCGCCAGCCGATTGCCGACGACCGCGTGATCGTGCCGCCGAAGCGGCAGGCCGCTGGAATGACGTGGAGCGATCGCTCGCCGGTTACGCCTCCCAGCCGCGCGCCGGCGGAGGTTCAGGAAGTCGCCATGCTGCGGCCGAATGATCCGACCCGTGGCCCGAGCCGTAGCGATGCGCCGATGAGCATGCCCGAGGGTGCATGGCAGCGCAGCGTCATGCCGCAATCGGAGGTCGCCTGCCGTAGCGAGTTGCGCCGTCTCGGTGTAGAGTTCAGGGATCTGCCGCGGATTTCGCAAGGCGCCAGCTGCGGTATCGACCATCCGGTCAAGCTTTCCGGCCTTTCCGGCGGCATCAACGTCAAGCCGGCAGTGACGTTGAACTGCCAGGTGACGCTGGCCTTCGCCAAATGGGTGAAGAATGAGCTGGCGATTTCCGCCCGCACCCGCTACCTCACAGGCATTCGCGAGATCCAGCCGATGGGCGGCTATTCCTGCCGCAAGATGAACAACAGCCGTCAGCGCAACAATCCCATGTCGGAACATGCACGCGGCAACGCGATCGATATTGGCGCGATCGTTCTGAAGAACGGCCACGACATCGACGTGCGCAAGAAAGGTCTGTTCTCGTTCCGCGAGGGCGGTCTTTTGAAATCGGTGCGCGGCGACAGCTGCAAGTATTTCAACACCGTTCTCGGACCCGGCAGCAATGCGGAGCACTGGAACCACTTCCACTTCGACCTGCGCTCGCGCAAAGGCGGACGGCGCTATTGCAGCTGACGGGGTGAAGGCGGGCGGGGCGTTTCGTCCGTCGCCCGATCTTCGTGGTCATCGGTCGCCGGTATGTCGTCGGCGGGCAGGGGGATCGTCAGCGCGTCGATCAGCAACGCCGCCATGTCTTCCAGCTGATCCATATCGAAATCCTCTTCCGCATCGGGTTCGGCCGATGTCTGTTCAACCTGGGTCTGCTGGATGGAACCCTGATCACCCGGTCTGGATTTCTTCGCGGCATTCGGCATGGCTGTAATCTTTCGAGTAAGGCAATCATGTAGAGGAATGCGGATTCCGGGTATCCTGACACCGCTTTTACTGCAAGTCATTGCAGGTTGCATTACGTCGAACGGCGGGGTTTGGTTCATTCCGGTGTCTGATCAGCGTTAACAGGCCGGAAACGGGGAGGCGGTTGTCGACCGAGCTTGCCGCGCCCGCATGTTGCTGCCATGCAGTTCTAACTACAACGAACACGGCTTTCCGGGTGATTCCCTTCCTCGGCTGATGCCGCACAGAGAGTGACATGCCGGGCCTGATCGATCTTATTCCCTTCATCGTGGCGCTTCTTGCTGCCGGCGTTTTGGCCGGCATTCTGGCAGGCCTTTTCGGCATCGGCGGCGGCGCCATTCTGGTGCCGATCTTCTTCCACGTATTCGGGCTGCTTGGCGTGGGCGATGCGGTGCGCATGCATCTGGCGCTCGGCACCTCGCTTGCCATCATCGTGCCGACCTCCATCCGTTCGTTCATGGCGCACAGGCAGCGCGGCGCGGTGGATGTCGCGCTGCTGAAGGGCTGGATCGTCGCCGTGCCGCTCGGCACGCTGATTGCGACGATCGTGGCCGCCTGGGCTTCCAGCACCGAGCTTCGGCTTATCTTCGCCTGTATCGCACTGGCACTGGCGCTGCGGATGATCCTTGCCAAGGACAGCTGGCGGCTGGGGACCGACTTGCCGAAGAACCCGGCGCGGTTTGCGGTGGGGACGGGGATCGGCATCCTGTCCGGATTGATGGGTATCGGCGGCGGTGTCATGAACAATACGTTCATGACGCTTTACGGGCGCACCATCCATCAGGCGGTGGCGACGTCTTCCGGCGTCGGCGTGCTGATCTCGATACCGGGCCTTGTCGGCTATGTATGGGGCGGCTGGGGTGCCGACGGCCTGCCGCCGTTTTCGACCGGCTACATCAACTGGATCGCGGTGGCGCTGCTGATCCCGGTGACGCTCTACACCGCGCCCTATGGTGCACGGCTGGCGCATGCGCTGTCGAAGAAGCATCTGGAATTCGCCTTCGCGGTGTTCCTCATCTGCGTATCGATGCAGTTCTTCGCCAGCGTGATCCTTTAGAGCCTTTCCTGGTTAGATTGAAGCGCTCCGCCAGAGGACCATCCGACTCCGTTCGAGCCAACAGAGCATTTCATTTTAACCGGGAAAGGCTTTAGGGCGGATTAGGCCGGAAATCGGAACGCAATATTCTACCATCGTGGGATAGAACGACGCGAAACCGAACCTATATTGCGCCTTCCTTGCGAAACATCTTCCAGCAGAAGTGCAGTCCACATGCCCCCGATCATTTCCGTCGAGAATTTGACCAAGACCTATGGCAACGGGTTCGAGGCCCTCAAGGGTGTCGATCTCGCCATCGAACGCGGCGAGATCCTCGCGCTGCTCGGCCCCAACGGCGCGGGCAAGACCACGCTGATCTCGATCATCTGCGGCATCGTCAACCCGACCGGCGGGCAGGTGCTAGTCGGCGGCTACAATGTGGTGAAGGATTTTCGCCAGACCCGATCGATGATCGGGCTGGTGCCGCAGGAGCTGACGACCGACCAGTTCGAGACGGTGTGGAACACGGTGAGCTTTTCGCGCGGCGTGTTCGGCAAGAAGGCCGATCCGGCGGTGATCGAGAAGATCCTGCGCGACCTGTCGCTGTGGAAGAAGAAGGACAACATGCTGCGCGAACTTTCCGGCGGCATGAAGCGGCGCGTGCTGATCGCCAAGGCGCTCAGCCACGAGCCGGACATCCTGTTTCTCGACGAGCCGACGGCGGGCGTCGACGTGAACCTCAGACGCGACATGTGGGAGGTGGTGAAAACGTTGCGGCAGCGCGGCGTGACGATCATTCTGACTACCCACTATATCGAGGAAGCCGAAGAGATCGCCGACCGCGTCGGTGTGATCAACGGCGGCAAGCTGCTGCTGCTCGAAGACAAGGCGGCGCTGATGAAAAAGCTTGGCCGCAAACAGCTGACGCTGGAGCTGTCGGAACCGCTTGGCGGCCTGCCGGAAAGCCTCAGCGCCTTCAATCTGGCGCTTTCTGACGACGGGATGCGGCTTGTGCACGATTACGGGCATGAGGAGAGCCAGGACAGCATCGCCTCGCTGCTGGCGGCGCTTTCGTCCGCCAATATCCATTTCAAGGACCTCTCGACGCGGCAAAGCTCGCTGGAGGACATTTTCGTCGCTCTGGTGGAGGAAAAGGCATGAATTTCGAAGCGATCAAATCCATCTATTTCTTCGAAATGGCGCGCATGAGGCGCACGCTGCTGCAGAGCGTCATCTCGCCTGTCATTACCACCTCGCTCTATTTAATCGTCTTCGGCACGGCGATCGGTTCGCGCATCCAGTCGGTGGAAGGCGTGCCCTATGGTTCTTTCATCACGCCGGGGCTGATCATGTTGACGCTTCTGACGCAATGCACGGCGAACGGTTCGATCGGCATCTACTTTCCGAAATTTACCGGCACGATCTACGAAATCCTTTCGGCACCGGTGGCGATGACGGAAGTCCTGATCGGCTATGTCGGCGCGGCGGCCAGCAAGGGGCTGATCATCGGCCTGATCATTTTGGCCACGGCCTCGTTCTTCGTCGATATCCGCATCGCGCATCCGTTCGTCATGGTGCTGTTTCTGGTGCTGACGGCCATCACCTTCAGCCTGTTCGGCTTCATCATCGGCGTGTGGGCGAAGAATTTCGAGCAGCTCAATGTCGTGCCGATGCTGATCGTGCCGCCCTTGACCTTCCTCGGCGGCAGTTTCTACTCGATCGACATGCTGCCGCCGTTCTGGCAGGCGGTAAGCCACCTGAACCCGGTCCTCTATCTCGTCAGCGGTTTCCGCTGGAGCTTTTACGAGATCGCCGACGTCAATCCTTTGATCAGCCTAGTGATGATCGGCGTGTTTCTCGCCGCCTGCCTGTCGGTTCTGGCGTGGATGTTCAGGACGGGGTATCGGCTGCGGAGCTGACAGTGCGACAGGCCGGTGGCCGGAGCGCCTGGTTTTTCGCGGAGATTTCCACTTATTCGCTCGGGTCTGCCTGAACCACCTTGATCATGCCACAGGTTTGCGCTTATGCCGCGCGGCCAGCGGATATGGCGCGATAGGGGCGCTGCATTCCGGCATTTCGCGAGGGCGATCTTGCTCTCGGTGTTAGAAAGTAGACCGTGTGGACACAGACAAGTCAGTCGCGCGCGTTGCAAAGCGCGTCGTCGTGCATTTTCCCGGCTTCGAGCCTCTGGATGCGGCAAGGCACCGCGAGCGCTATGCGCGCGCCATGGGCAATACGGCAAGGCTATGGGGTCTGTCGGCCGATGTCGGACCGTTGATGGACGAAGGGCGCTGTCCGCATTTCGATGTCGGTGCGGTGGCGGTAAACGACGGATGGCGGGTGTCCAGCCGGGTTTTCGTCATCGACCATGACGCGATCGTGGCGCAGCTGGCCGGCCGGCCGCTCGTCACCCGGCTTGCCCGCGGATTCAAAAGTGCTGCGGCCGTTGCTTTTGAAGGTGGGGCTCTCGGCTATTTTCGCCATGCCTGGCGGTTCGGGCTGTTCTTCGTCTTTCCCTTCCTGCTGATGATCGTCGGACTGGCGATCTTTCTGGCGCTCGCGACCTATCCATACTGGCTGGGGCTGGGCGCGTGGCAGTATCCGATCGGTATCGCGCTGGGGTTGGTCTTCTTCCTCAAGCTGCTGATCCCCTGGTCGGAGCGGTTTCACACGCTGCATCTGTTTTCCGACTGGGAGATGGCGGTCGCGGTTTCGCGGCTCGATAATGCGGCCATCAACGACTGGATCGAGACTGCCGCGGCGCAGCTGCGCGTCGCGCTTTCCCAGGAGGCCGACGAGTATCTCGTCACCTCCCACAGCATGGGCGCGAGCATGGCGGTGCAGGCGGTCGGCCTGTTTCTGGAGCGCGAGCCGGCACTGTTTGCCGGTAAGCGGATCGTTTTCATGACGCTCGGCGGGGCGATCCTGCAATGTGCGTTTCTGCGCTCGGCGAAGGTGTTGCGCGCTCGCGTCGGCGCGATCGCGAAAGCCGATGGCGTCACGTTCATCGAAGTGCAGTGCCTGACCGACATCGTCAGCTTCTACAAGACCTCGGTCACGCGGCTGACCGGTCACGGGGATGCGGCGCCGGCCGGGCTGATCTTCATGCGGATCCGCAACATGCTGGAACCGGATCGTTATCGCCGGATCAAACGGGATTTTCTGCGCGTGCACCGGCAATATGTGCTGGCTTCGGACCGCCGGACGAATTTCGATTTCGGTCTGGTGACGGCGGGGCCGCTGCCAGCTGCGACGTTCATGCGGGCGAACGTGGATTTGACCGGGGAAGATGCGCTGGAGCGGCTTCTCTGATGGTCGCGGGGCGGCTTTCGCGCCCGGATAGACAAACGCCCGCAGCGAGATTTCGCTGCGGGCGTTTTTGTTTGGAGGGTCGTTCAGCCGAGCGAAACCTGTCGGCGCTGGCCGCGGGCGGCCATGACCGAACCGCCCAGAAGTGCGGCGATGGCGAGCAGGCCGATGACGGCGACCGGTCCCTGCGTCTCGATCAGGATGCCGCCGAAGATGGCGCCGCTGGAAATGGCGATCTGGAAGGCGGGGATGACCAGTGCACCGGCGCTTTCGGCCTCATCCGGCGCGTGGGCGACGACGAAGCTCTGGATGCTGACCGGGAAGGCGCCGAAGGCGAGGCCCCAGAAGGCGATCGAGCTGGCCGCGACGACCACCGAGGAACCGCCGATCGCCAGCACCACGGCGGCAGCGGCCGTCAGCGTGGCAAACAGTGTGACGGACAGGCGTGGGCTGCGCTCCGACACCATGCCGCCGAGAATGTTGCCGAAGAAGCCGGCGACGCCATAGGCGAGCAGGATCAGCGAGATCGTTTCGACATCGAGATTGGTCACCTGTTCGAGGAACGGGCGGATATAGGTGAAGCCGGCGAAATGACCCGCGACGAAGAGGAGGATGGTGAACAGCGCGGTGCGGATCGCCGGGCGGCGCATGACGGCGATCAGGGTGCCGAGGCCTGCATGGCCGGTGGGGCGCAGGGCAGGAAGCATGGTTGCCTGTGCCACAAACGCGACGACGCCGACGGCGGCAGACAGATGGAAGGCCGCCCGCCAGCCGAGCGTTTCGCCGATCCAGGCGCCGAGCGGGGCGGCACAGACGGTGGCGAGCGAGACGCCGGCCATGATGATGGCCATGGCACGCGGCATGCGCGCCGGCGGAACGAGGCGCATGGCGAGCGCTGCCGACATGGCCCAGAAGCCGCCAAGCCCGATGCCGAGCAGAAGGCGGGCAAACAGCACCATGTATATATTGGCGGCTGTGGCGGCGATCAGGCTGGAGACGACCAGAAGTGCTGTCAGCGCCAGCACCGTGTAGCGGCGGTCGATATTGCGGGTGCCGATGACCACGCCGGGGGCGGCGATGGCGGCCATGACGGCGGTCGTGGTGATCGTCTGGCCGGCGATGCCGGTGCCGACGCCGAGATCAGCGGACATGGGCGTGAGCAGGCTGACGGGGAGGAATTCGGCGGTGACGAGACCGAAGACGCCGAGCGTCAGCGATGCCACTGCACCCCAGCGGGCCTTCTCGTGTGCGACACCATGTCCGCTACGCGTTTCGTCGTCGGATGGTAAAGGGCTGCCGTGCATGGGGACTCCTGAAATCGGTCGAAATTGACTGTTGTCAGAAATAGGCGTGACGCGCTGGCGTTTGAATGCTAAAAACGCCGTCATGCTTGATCATTCGTCCAAAACATACATCGCATCCGTCGCCGACCCCCTTTCGGAAATGCTGCGTGGCCTGCGGCTCGATGGTGTCGAATACGGGCGGTGCCGGCTGGCAGCACCGTGGGCGACGGCGTTTCCTGCCGAAGATGCGGCACGGTTTCATTTCATCTCGTCGGGATCCGCGGTGCTGAAGGCGCCGTCGGGCGAGTGGCTGACGCTCAATGCCGGCGATGCCGTGATCCTGCCGCGCGGGCATGCGCATGTGATCGCCAGCGCCGAGACCGTCGAGCCGCTGCCCTTCGGCCGCTACGGCAAGAAGGAAGTCTGCCAGGGCGTCTACGACCTGCATTGCGCCGATGCCCGCTGCGGCACGGTGGCCCTGACGGCGTCGATGCGTTTCAACGTCGACAGGCTGCATCCGCTTCTGCAGATGATGCCGGACACGATGCTGACCAGCGATCTGGCCCGCAACGAACCGGCGATCCCGCATCTTCTCGACGCAATGGCGCGCGAGGTGGACATGGACCGGGTGGGCGCCGGCGGTATTCTGGCGCGACTGGCGGATGTCTTGACGGCGACGATCATCCGCACCTGGGTGGAGCATGGCTGCGGCGATACGACGGGCTGGATCGCTGCCGTGCGCAATCCCGAGATCGGCCGGGTTCTGGCGGCCATCCATCTGGAGCCGGATCGCGACTGGACGGTGACGGAGTTGGCCAGGCTGATGGGCGCGTCCCGCTCGGGCTTTGCCGAACGATTTGCCCGTGTGGTGGGCGAGACGCCGGCGCGTTATGTGGCGCTGGTGCGCATGCACCAGGCGCGGCAATGGCTGAAGGACGGTATGCGGGTGGCGACGGTTGCTGAAAAGCTCGGCTATGACGCCGAGGCGTCGTTCAGCCGCGCCTTCAAGCGCATCATCGGCGATCCGCCGAGCTATTTTCGTGGTCGCGGTGAGGCAGGCCAATTGGCCGAGGTGGCATGATTTCCCGCATCTGCGCTCGCGGGTTCGCGGCGAACGCCGACTTCAGAGTAAGCGGCGTGCTGCCAAAGGGCACTTTAGGCCCATCGGAAACGGTCACCGTGACCGTGATGCCTGCAATTACCGAAGGGCTGATATCGGGCGATTGACGCTTTTCACGAACATCACCGCGGTTTTCCGCTGGCTGAAGCCGCCGATCTCGATCCTTTCAGATCGAGCCGCGAAAGGCATCCGCTTCACTTTGAGTAGCAAACGTGAAGGTGACCACTTCACTGTCATCATCCTGACGGATGCCGACGGCGGTAACAATCAACCGAGCGATCTCGTCCTGTGCTTCGGTTCCGGACCGAGACGATTTCACCGCCATTTCGATAGCCGGTGCGAATATTTCGCTGATCAGGCCGAGGCGCATGTTGTGCTTCATGATGATATCCCTGTCCTCGATGATCGCTGCCTGCTCAGCCTTCGGGATTTCGGCATTGTCCATCGCCGTTATCGTGGCATTGGTCGCAAGTTTGATCGGACCCTCTTCCAGCCACCGCTCAACCATCTGGTGGAACTGCCGCATACGCGCGGTGGGGATCGTCTTCTCCACGGTGATCGACATCTGCATTCCTTTTCTCAAGCGTCCACTCAAACCGCCATATGCCGCTGGGACCAAGGAGCGGCCACCGCAAGCATCGATAACGTGCGGCAGGAGGGTGTAGGGCGGGCCGCAAAAAGCTTCAATGCATTTGTGGCAAGGAAAGCAGGCTATCCACTCGTGGTGACGCGAATATGGATGTTCCGGCAAGCGAGAATGGGAACGCCGACGGCCCTGAGGGTGAAAGATGACCTTGCGCGCCGGCGGACATGACAGTCACACGTCCGGTGTCTTGTGCAACATGCGATCTCTCAATCTGCCGGGATAGGCAGGCCGGAAGTAGAGGTGGCGGCAGTTGACGCTTCGTGGATCGGAATGGGCCGCCAGCCGTCAAAGTCGCGGCGGCCTTGCGCCAATTGCGGTCATTCACATCTAATCGAGGGTTTGGCTACAAAAGCCCATGTGATAGGAGACCCTGACAGCAACAGGAAGTATCCATGGCCCGAACCCTGATTCGTCCCGGCGGCCGTAGCGAACGTATTCAGATCGCCGTGCACAAAGCCGTCAAGACACTTATGGCGGAAGAACCCGGCCGGGAATTGTCAGTCGCCATGATTGCCGTTCGCGCCGAGGTTCCACCGTCCACAATCTACCGTCGATGGGAAACCTTGCAGAAGCTGTTGGAAGACGTGGCCAGTGAACGTTTTTTGCCTGACAGCATTCCAAAAAATACGGGATCGTTCCAGGGAGATCTGGAGATCTGGCTGGAACAGTTGGTTGACGACATTTCATCCGGGCCAGGCCACACGTTGCTGCGCGAGCGCTTCACCAATGTGAGGGTCGCCCAAACGGCCGCAGGTTACACATTCCAAAACCTCGTATGTCTGTGTGACCGATGCGAGGGACGTGGTGAACCTGTACCGGACCCGGATCGTCTCATGGACATGATCTTCGCACCCATCGTCTACCGTATCTTTTTCACGGGGCAGACGATCTCGAAAGGCTATCAACTCGAACTTATCGACAACGCCCTCAGCTCGAAAGGCGTGACACTTTCGTTCAAGAACCAGCCCTCCATCCGCGATTACGTTCTCTACGAAAACGATCCTCAATAATTCATCAGCAAATGCGCATTTCCGTCTCCAAACTTGGGTTGAACGCCAAGCAGGGAGGCCGTCCTTTCTATGATCTTTTTCGCCATAGGGGCTGCCGTGAATGCAGCTGTCCGGCCTCCATTCTGTCCTGTGAGAGGCGCGTCGATAATTGTCAGCACCACATAGCGTGGTTGGTCGATCGGGAATCCCGCTAGGAATGCGTTGAAGTTCAGGTGAGCGGCGTAGCGGCCATTGATGACCTTGTCGGCTGTCCCGGTTTTGCCGCCGACATTCAAGCCCGGTACGAGTGCGTTGCGACCCGACCCTTTCACACCATTCCAGTGAAACAGATAACGCATGCTGGAACTGGTTTCGGGCTTGATGACCTGCACAGCGGCAGCGTTCGCTTCCTCAACTGTCCGCTTCAGGAACGTCGGCGATATGAGCTTCCCGCCGTTCATCAGTGCGGCTCCGGCAACTGCGGTCTGAAGCGGCGTCGTTGCAACGCCGTGCCCAAAGGAGATTGTGACCTGGTTGATCTTCCTCCAGGTTTTGGGTTGCGTCGGCGTCGCTACCTCCGGCAGTTCTGTCGACATCTTCGACAGCAATCCCAGCTTCGTCAAGAAAGCTTGATGATCCGGAATGTCCACCATGGATGCGACCGCTGCCGTGCCGATGTTCGAGGAGTATTGGAATACCTCAGGAATTGTGAGCCGACGGCCTTGAGCGTGATCATCCCGAATTGTGAAGCCGCCCATCCGTATGGGCTTGGTAGCGTCCATCACCGAGTTCAGGCTGACCTTGTTCATGTCCAGGCCCATGGCCAGCGTAAAGCTCTTGAAAGTCGATCCCATTTCGAAGGTGGCGTTGGTAATGCGATTGAACCAGCCCTTCTCATAGTCCTTGTCGATGCTCCCGTCCGGCAGCAGCCGGGTCGGCTCATTGGGGTCGTAGTCAGGCACCGACGCCATGGCGACAACCTCACCGGTATTGGCGTCGAGGATCACGGCACCCGCTGCTTCGGCCTGGTAATTCGTCATCGCATCGGCGACGATGCTGTCGACGATACTTTGTACCCGCAGATCGATAGAGAGCTGCACAGGAGTCAATGAGTCGCTACCCGTCATGCCCAAGGCGCGGAGATCGGCGACCCCCTGGCGGTCGATATATCGCTCTAGGCCTGCAAGCCCCTGGTTATCGACGTTGACATGCCCGAGGATGTGAGCCGCTGTCCGTCCTCCGGGATAGAAGCGACGTTTTTCCGGGCGAAAACCGATGCCTGGGATGCCCAGCTTCATGATGTCTGCTTGCTGTCGCGGTGTCAGTTGCCGCTTCAGCCATTGAAATGCGGTTCTCGACTTCAGTTTCCTATGAATGTCGGACCAATCGATTGCCGGCATCACAGTTGCCAGCTTTTCGACGACCTCATCGGCATCGACAATGCGTCGCGGCTCTGCATACAGGGAGACCATGTTGAGGTCCGTTGCCAATAGCTCGCCGTTGCGGTCAACGATATCGGGGCGCGACGCCGCATAGTGGTCGCTCGGACCAATCGATGCCGTTGTCAGCGGCGACACGAGACCATACTGAAACAGCCGAAGCGCGATCACCAGATAGAAGAGGGCAAACCCTCCGATGAGTATCACGAGCCTGCGCCGAGCCTGCTTCTGTCGCGAGAACGCGGTACCAAGCAGACTTCGGTTGGTAGTTTTGGCGAAGCCGATATGAGCACGGCGTTTGCGGGCGAGGATAAAGGCGATCATGCGGCTCGGGCTTCAGTGCAGCCGCGGTCACGAGCCCGACGGGGCTCGTTTACTGGCGGCTTGCGAAAACGAATCTTAATGCTCTTTTTGTGGCATTAGGGCCTAGCAAAGTGTTAACGCAACAGAAATCGCATTTGAATTCGCCGCCGCATACTCTTGGACTCGGGATGTGGTCAAGGCTTAAATCGAGAGTGTCGATTGCGCAAAAGTCCGCATCGCGCCGAGAGCGATCATCCTCACTCAAGCAGGTGTCGATTCCCAGTCCGGGGCTCTGTCGGCGGTCTTGAAGCAGACCGTTCAGGCAAGCAGCGGTTTCGGTGCCGATCGCGCCGGGATCGCCTTGGTGCTATGCCGGAGGGCAACCCTGTTCGCGCCGGTGTCCGTGAATGGCGGGTGTGTTTTTTCGTCCGGGCGCATATCAGCCCGGGACCTTCGGCGATTGCCGCCTAGGCAATCGCCGAAGCTGTCGTTAGAGGCGAGCGCCGCCGGTTGCGTCGATGCGCTGGCCGGTTGTCCATCGGGCTTCGTTCGAGGCGAGGAAGGTGACGACGTCGGCGATGTCATCCGGGTGGCCGAGGCGGCCGAAGGCGGACATCGCTTCGGCGCCGGCCCGTGCTTGAGGATCGGCCAGCCATTCGGCATTCATGTCGGTCGCCGTGACGCCGGGCAGGACGGCGTTGACGGTGATGCCGCGCGGACCGAATTCCGGGGCAAGCGCCAGCGTCAGGGTTTCGATCGCGCCCTTGGTCGACGCATAGGCCGGATGGGTGGGGGCGGCGACACGGGTGAAGCCGGTCGATATGTTGATGATGCGTCCGTCGTTGCGGATGTGATCGGCGACGGCCTGGATGAGGAAGAAGGGCGCCTTGACGTTGATCGCCATCAGGTCGTCATAGATGTCTTCCGTCGTCTGGGTGAGCGACAGGGCGTGGGCGATGCCGGCATTGTTGACGAGGATGTCGAGATTCGGTTCTCCGATGATCTTGGTCGCGGCCGTCTGGAACTGTTCCCAGATGCTGTCGGCTGCCTGCTTGCCCTGTTTGAGGTCTGCATGGATCGCGACCGCCTTTGCGCCGAGCGCCTCGATTTCGTCGATCGTGCGCTGTGCCGCTTCGGCATTGTTGCCGTAGTGAACGCCAACGAGGGCTGCGCCTTCGCGGGCGAAGGAGAGTGCGATCGCCTTGCCGATGCCGCGGGAGCCGCCCGTGATCAGGGCAGCCTTGTTCGCCAGTCTCTTGGTCATGTTTTTTACTCCGTTGCGATTTATCGTAGTGATCGATATATTAATTGCAGACGGTGTTTGTCAATATTAATGTAGGGATCGATATAAAATGTCTGAGCCAGTTCGCAAACGGGGGAGGCCGAGAGTGCTGGATCGGGAATCCGGCCTGGACATCGCAGCCCGTCTGTTTTGGGAGCGCGGCTATGAGGGAACCTCGATTTCGGACCTGACGCAGGCAATGGGGGTGACGCCGCCGTCGCTTTATGCGGCCTTCGGTTCGAAGGAGGAGCTTTACCGTCAGGCGCTCGATCGGACGATCGAACGGGAGAGCCGGCGGCGCAACGACGCGATGGGCGGCGGTATGCCGGCCTATGACGCGCTTGCCTTCTTTCTCCATGACGTCGCGGAAGGCATCTCCAATCCCGAAAACCCGCGCGGCTGCATCGTCTCGACGGCGGTGCTGCAGCATGCGGAGGAAAACGAGACTGTGGCGCAGACGACTGCTGCCCGCCGGGAGGCGTCGGTCCAGTGCCTCAAGGCGCGCTTCGACCGGGCGGCGACCGAGGGGGAGCTTCCGGAGGGCACCGATACCGACACGCTGGCGCGTTTCTATGGCGCGGTCGTGCAGGGCATGTCGGCGCAGGCCTGCGACGGCGCCTGTACCGTGAGGCTGAAGCGTCTGGTGGATGTGGCGTTGTCTGCATGGCCGGGCAAGACGAACGGCCGTCAGGGGTAGAACGCCGGCGACCGACGAGGCCTAGTCTCTGAGCCTTAGCTCGTCCGTCTGCATCTGCAGCGAACTGAGCGTCGATAGAAAACTCATGCCGAGAAGGCTTTCGCTCAGCATTCCATCCTGTGCCACCATGGCGCGGACACCGGTTCTGGTGATCGGGCCGATGGCGATCTCGTTGAGGCGGACGGGGGCGGCCATGGCGGCGCCGTTGGCGGTCATGACGCGGACGGTATAGGCAAGCGTATTCGTATCGATGCCGATGGCGGCAGCATCGTCGAAGGACAGGACGACGCTGCTGGCACCCGTATCGACCAGCATCGGTATGGTTTTGCCATCGACCAGAACATCCGCCTGGAAATGGCCGCCGAGCGACTTCTGGAGGATCACTTCCTGGCCGTCCGGCCCATTGACGACGACGGCGCGGCCGGGAACGAGGCCGGCGACCATGCGGCCGGCGAACTGGCCGGCATCGTTGCGGTAGAGATAGGCAGCGACGAGGCCCATGATGATGACGAGCCAGATCGCCAGGTTGCGCAGCACTTCGCCCATGTTTCCGCGGCGTCCGGCGAGCAGGCCGGCGGCAAGCAGGCCGGCAATCGGGATCATGTAGATCAGCTGGCCGAAATCGTCGTTGGCGATGCCGAATGTCTGACCGCTCTCGTGGTTGAAGACGAGCAGCGCCAGGCCTGCGCCGAGCACGAGGAGGATCACGTTCAGGGCGTTCATGGGTCCTGTCTTCCTTCACTGTCCTGAACGGCGGCCAGCCGGCGCCGGCGCGTTTCGCGGCGGGGTTTTCTCTCGACCGTTTCGAGCCGGGCGGGCAGGGCGGCCATGATCGTTTGGCGCTCCGTGTCGGAATAGGAGATCCAGCCGCCGATCTCGTCGCGCGTGCGGCCGCAGCCGAAGCAGTAGCCGGTCCTGGCGTCGATCGAACAGACGAGAGTGCAGGGCGAGATCATGGACAATTATATCGGCGGTTCAGGCGATGATCGCAAGGGCGGCGAGAAGCGCGATCTCGCAGATTTGTTGGGTGGCGCCGATCGTATCGCCGGTATGGCCGCCGAGTTTGCCGCGAACGAAGCGGGTGAAGCCGAAGGCGGCACAGGACGCGATGGCGATGGCGACGAGGCCGGTCGCGATGCCGAGATGCGAGCCGATGAAGACGAGGCCTATCAGACCGCCGGTGGCGAGCGCGACGGTGCGGGCGGCAGGCTCGGGGGTGCCGACGGAGGCCGCGACACCGGTTTCGCGGGCCGACGGTAGGGCGCTCCAGTGCCAGATCATCGCGGCGCGGCTCACGGCGGCGGCTGCGAGGAAGGCGACGGCGGCGAGGCTCGCGTCGACGCGGGCGAGTGCCGAAAGGGCCGCGGCGCGCAGCGCAAACGAGAGGATGAGCGCGACGACCCCGTAGGCGCCGATGCGGCTATCCTTCATGATGATCAGAGCGTGTTCCCTGTCGCGGCCGCCGCCGAGGCCATCGGCGGCATCGGCCAGCCCGTCTTCGTGCAGTGCGCCGGTCAGGAGCGTCATGACGGTCAGCGCGATCAACACTGCCACGAGCGTGTCACCGACCGGCGATAGAACGTAGAGAACCAGCGCGGGGGCGACCGCGATCAACATTCCGGCGAGCGGAAAGGCGCGCACGGTGCGGGAGAACGAGCCGGTTTGGCCAAGGAAAAACCGGTCCGGCACGGGGATGCGGCTCAGGAATGCGACCGAGCGGGCGAGGTCGGCAATGAAATCCGTCGCGTTTGGCAGTTGTCGCTCCACGGCTAGGCGATTAAGAAGTGCGCAAACAAGCGTGATTTGCCGGCAAACACAAGTGGGCCGGTCAGAAGCAGAGAGACTATCCATGAGTTTGAGCGGCCTGCCTTTCGACGATTTCCGCAACCTCATCGCCAACCTGCCGGGGCCGGACCCGCGGGCGCTGGTGGATGCGCGCGAGCGCGACGCGCAGCTGACCAAGCCCCCCGGTTCGCTCGGACGGCTGGAGGAAATCGCCTACTGGCTGGCCGCATGGACGGGCAGGGCGCCGGCGGTCAATCGCCCGCTCGTGGCGATCTTTGCCGGAAACCATGGCGTGACGAAGCACGGCATCACGCCCTATCCCTCCTCGGTGACCCAGCAGATGGTGGAGAATTTCGCCGCAGGTGGCGCGGCGATCAACCAGATCTGCGTGACCCACGACCTGGGGTTGAAGATCTTCGATCTGGCGCTCGATTACCCGACCGGTGACATCGCCACCGAAGCGGCGCTTTCCGAGCGCGACTGCGCCGCCACCATGGCTTTCGGCATGGAGGCGATTGCCGGCGGCACCGATCTTCTGTGCCTCGGCGAAATGGGCATCGGCAACACGACGATCGCGGCGGCGATCAACCTGGCGCTCTATGGCGGCGAGGCAGAAGACTGGGTCGGGCCGGGTACCGGCTCGCATGGCGAGCTGATGGCCCGCAAGATCGCCATCGTCAAACAGGCGGTGGAGCTGCACAAGGACCACCTCAACGATCCGCTGGAAATCCTGCGCCGCCTCGGCGGCCGCGAGATCGCAGCGATCGCCGGTGCCATCCTTGCCGCACGTATGGAGAAGATCCCGGTTCTGCTCGACGGCTATGTGGTGACGGCGGCGGCGGCGATCCTCAAGGCGATCAATCCTTCGGCTATCGACCATTGCCTGATCGGCCATGTCTCCGGCGAGCCGGGGCATTTGTTGTCGATCGAAAAGCTCGGCAAGACGCCGCTTCTGGCGCTCGGCATGCGGCTTGGCGAAGGTACGGGGGCCGCACTTGCGGCCGGTATCGTCAAGTCTGCAGCCGCCTGCCATTCAGGCATGGCGACCTTCGCCCAGGCGGGCGTCACCAACAAGGAGGCCTGAGGGCTTTGACGGAAAAGACGCCGCTCGACAGCAATATCGAGAGAGCGAGCGGCGTCCGGCGCATCATCGCGGCGACACGATATTCCATGCAAGGGCTGCAGAGGCTGTGGCGGGAGGAGGCGTTTCGCCACGAGGCGATCGCGTTTGCCCTCGGTGTCGTGCTGTTTGCGGCGGTCGGGGCCGCCGCTATCGACTATCTGATCTTCGTCATCCTGATGCTGAGCCTGTTTGCCGTCGAGGCGCTGAATACGGCGATTGAGGAACTGGTCGACCGGATCTCGCCGGAGATCTCCACCGTCGGGCGCCATGCGAAGGACCTCGGCTCCTTCGCCGTCTTCTGCCTTCTCTTCGTCAACGGGCTGTTCGTCCTCTTCGTGCTTTTCCGGACACTTGTCGTGGCGGACGTTGTCTGATCCACGCGCAGCACACATTCACGCCCGTGTGAAGCTAGGGCGTAAGTTTTGGGGTGGACGCCCAATATCTCGAAAATTAGCATTTGTCATGTTTTCAACGGGGCGGAATCGATCAGGTTGTCTGAGAACAAGGTCGAAGTTTTCGAGCGTGACAGTTGTTGGGTCGTCCGGATTGTCGAGGACGGAGCGGTAAACGAGCGCGTCTTTCACATGGCCGACCATGCCAACTCATGGGCGGCCGGGCAGAGGATCAGGATCGGGTGCGCTGAGCAGGAGAGGCGGTGCCATGGCCTCAGGGATCGATGATGGGAACAGGCGCGATGCCGCAAACGATTGATTGTGGCTTTCTATTGCCGCTATTCCGGCTGGCGCGCGGCATGTCCGAATTGTAGAACCGTAACATCGCCATTTCGTAATACACGATAGAGAAGTATATATGGAAATGGATGCAGCCCAAGGCGACGGACCTGCGACTTCGATGTCTGTTGCCCAGCTCTCGGCTGCTCGGTCAACAGGTCGATCGCTTCGGTAATCGTCGAGACACATTGTCTGCGCGCTTTGGGGAGTGCTGGCGGATATACGTCATTGCCTCCTCGATCTGACGCGACGAGCGTGCGGCAAATCGAACGGTCACTGCTGGAACTTCAACAAGCATGGCGTGTACGTCTTCCTCCTCCACGACTTCGCCGCGCTCGGCCTCTCGCAACGCCTCGTCGAGGTCTGCCTCCTCCTCAGGCGTCAGCTGATACACCTCCTGTCCGTCATTGACGAAGGTCAGCATGATGCGAGCGAGTTCGTCCTGCAGTTCGCGCGAGGCATCTATGGCCATGTCGAGAAGTGTGGTCATTTCGCAATTATGCCCGCGAATGCAGGCTTTCGGAAGCGAACTTTGAGGCGTGTCAGGCGAAGCTTCGGCGGCGTTTTTCGATGGCGGTGGTGTCGGCCACGGCAGGCAGGCTCTGCATCACGCGGGTGGCCGGCAGGATGGCGATCGCTTCTGTGCCTTCGCGCAGCTTGGAGCGCAGCACGAACTGGCCGTCATGCTTGGCAAGGATCGCCTGGACGATCGGCAGGCCGAGGCCGGTGCCCTGTTCGGCGCTCTTGATCGCGATCGAACCCTGGCCGAAGGCGGAAAGCACGATCGGGATCTCCTCTTCGGGGATGCCGGGGCCATTGTCCTTTATGGCCACATACTGGCCGCCGCCGGCCGTCCACCCGACCTTGACGGTGACGTCGCCGCCCTGGTTGGTGAATTTGACGGCGTTGGACAGAAGGTTGAGCATGACCTGGCGTATAGATTTCTCGTCGGCCCAGACATGCGGCATGTCTGGCTCGAACTGTGGCCGGATGGTGATGTTCTTGGCGCGGGCGCGCAGCTGCACCATGCCGATGCAATCCTCGGCGACTTCCAGAAGCGACAGCGAATCCTCGCTCAGGTCATAACGGCCCGCCTCGATACGGGAGAGGTCGAGGATCTCGTTGATCAGGTTGAGGAGGTGCTCGCCCGAATGATGGATGTCGCCGGCATATTCCTTGTAGGTCGGGTTCGGCAGGGGGCCGAGCACTTCCGAACTCATCACCTCGGAAAAGCCGAGAATGGCGTTGAGCGGCGTGCGCAACTCGTGCGACATCGAGGCGAGGAAGCGGGATTTTGCGAGGTTGGCTTCCTCGGCACGGCGCCGCGCCTCGTCCGACATCGATTTCGCCACTTCAAGCTCGGCGATCAGGTCGTCCTTTTCCGACTGGTAGGCTATCAGGGTCAGGTTGGAACGGTAGAGGCGATCGCCGATATAGTGGAAGAAGACGACGGCGGTGGCGCAGATCGCGGTCATGCCGATTTCAAGCGGATGGCGCGACAGAGCGGCGTTGACGAGCAGCGCTGCCACCATCGGCACAAAGCCGATCAGAATGCTCTGGCGCAGCATGAAGGAACTCATCGCCGTGATGGAGATGGCGAAGAGAAGCACGGCGCCCTTGTAGAAATAGAAACCGTCGCCGCCGCAGGCGTCGCAGGATTGCAGTGCGAATGCCGCCCAGCCGACGCAGACGAGAACCTGCGACAGAAGAAGGCGGCGGCGCCATTTTTCCGTTTCCGCCGCGGTGATCTCCTTGCGGGAGAAACGGCGGGAGAGGAGCAGGTTGATCGCATGCAGCGACAGCATGAGCAGCGCCCAGCCGATGAGATCGGCGCTCGGCGACATATACATGCCGATGGCGGTGACGAGCGCGACGAAGAAGGGCGTGATCGACGCGGATTGGAGGACGGCGGTCACATGCAGCGACAGCATTTCGCGGTCGAAGGCCTGATTGCCGCTGTTGCTGAGCTGGAGACGTTCGCGTGTCGCGCGGATGGTCTTCGACACCGCCTTGTTGCGGTTGCCGCGGGATCGATCAACGATGTTCTTGTCGGTCGAGGTGCTGACGCCGCTACGCATTGATTGTGAACTACTGTCTCCGATGATTGAGAGCTTATGTTCCAAACCTTAAGAAGATACTGCCGGGAAAGGTTTTGTTTGCCATTTCCCTGAAGCTTCCGTTGTTGATTAAGGCCGCATTGTGACCCGACTGACCAAGATCCTGAAGGACGGCCTGTTCTTCGGTGCCTTCCTGATCCTTGCCTCCATGATCATCGCAAAGATCGATCTAGACGATGACGCGCGCATTGTCGGCCCATTCTTCGCCATCGATGGCGACACGCTTGCGGCCGGCGCGGAACGACTGCGTCTGATCGGTATCGATGCGCCGGAAGCGGAGCAGCGCTGCGGCGCGGGCGATGCTGTCTGGGCCTGCGGCGACGCCGCTCGCGAGGCGCTGGCCGCCATGGCGAATTCGGCGCAGGCTGAATGCGCCGGCAGTTCCAGGGATCGCTATGGCCGGATGCTGGTGCGCTGCCAGTCCGGTGCGGTCGATATCAACGCCACCATGGTTCGCAAGGGCATGGCGGTTGCGGCGGGCGAACATGTCGGCGAGGAGGCCGCGGCACAGGCGGAGCGGGCGGGTGTCTGGGCTGGAGAATTTGAGAGCCCGCGCGCCTTTCGTGCGTCAAAGGGGCTTGAAGCTGAGCGGGATGACGGCGAGGGTGGCTCGTTGCTCGACTGGCTGAAAGGTCTGTTCTCTTGACCGAATATCGCGGCATCGATGTCGGTTCATTGAGTGCTGCGATCGGCCGCTGTCGTATCTGTCGCGATCATCCGACACAGGCAAGGCCACTGCCGCATGAGCCGAGGCCGGTGGCGGTCCTGTCTTCCACCGCGCGGCTGCTTCTGGCGGGGCAGGCCCCGGGATTGAAGGTGCATGAAAGCGGACTTCCTTTCAACGACGCATCCGGCAACCGCCTGCGCGACTGGATGGGCGCGACACGCGAGGAATTCTATGATCCCGGCCGTCTGGCGATCGTGCCGATGGGCTTTTGTTTTCCCGGTTATGACGCGAAGGGAAACGATCTGCCGCCGCGGCGCGAATGTGCGCCGGCGTGGCGGAATGAGGTGATGGCGGCGATGCCGCAGATCGATACGATCATCGTCATCGGCCAGTATGCGGCGGCGTGGCATCTGGGGGCGCGCCGAAAAAAGAGCATGACGGAAACGGTGAGGAGCTGGCGGGAGTATTTTCTCGTCAACGATGGGCCGCGCATCCTGCCGCTACCGCATCCGAGTTGGCGCAATACGGCGTGGCTGAAAAACAACCCTTGGTTCGGCGAGGATGTGCTACCTGTCCTGAGGCGGGTTGTGGATAGCTTGATGCGCGGAAAGAATTTCGGTTAACTGCGCCAAAAGAGCGCTATAAGTGGAAAATCATTTCGAAGGGGACTTTCAATGGACCGTCTTGACCGCAAGATCCTGCGTATTCTGCAGGAGGATTCCACGCTCGCAGTTGCGGATCTCGCCAAGAAGGTCGGTCTGTCGACGACGCCGTGCTGGCGCCGTATCCAGAAGATGGAAGAGGATGGCGTCATCCGCCGTCGTGTGGCGCTGCTCGATCCGGGCAAGGTCAACACCAAGGTCACCGTCTTCGTCTCGATCCGGACCGCCAGCCACTCGATCGAATGGCTGAAGCGTTTTTCCGAAGTCGTCGTCGAGTTCCCGGAGGTTGTGGAGTTCTACCGCATGAGCGGTGACGTCGATTACCTGCTGCGCGTCGTCGTGCCTGATATCGCCGCCTATGACGCCTTCTACAAGCGGTTGATCGCGAAGATCGAGATCCGCGACGTATCCTCCGTCTTCGCCATGGAGCAGATCAAGTACACGACCGAACTGCCGCTCGACTACATGATGATCGACAGCAACAAGTCCGGCGAGGACTGAGCGGCACGGCCACTTCGGGCTATCAGAAGGTCTCGAGGAATTAAAGGAAAGGGCCTCCGGTGAGGCCCTTTCTGCGTTTCCAATGCTATTTGCGCTCAAGCCTTGCGAGCAGCGAGGATGTATCCCAACGATTGCCGCCCATCGCCTGCACATCGCCGTAGAACTGGTCGACCAGCGCCGTCAGCGGCAGTTTGGCGCCGTTGCGGCGGGCTTCGGTCAGGACGATGTCGAGGTCCTTGCGCATCCAGTCGACGGCGAAGCCGAAATCATACTTGCCCTGCTCCATGGTCTTGTGGCGGTTTTCCATCTGCCATGAGCCCGCAGCGCCCTTGGAAATCACCTCGATGACCTTTTCGATGTCCAGGCCGGACTGCTTGCCGAAATGGATCGATTCCGAAAGGCCCTGAACGATGCCTGCTATGCAGATCTGGTTCATCATCTTGGTCAGCTGGCCGGCGCCGACCGGCCCCATCAGACCGACCATACGGGCAAAGGCGTCGATGACGGGTTTTGCCTTGTCGAAGGTTGCCTGATCGCCACCGCACATCACGGTCAGTACGCCGCCTTCGGCGCCTGCCTGGCCGCCCGAGACGGGGGCGTCGATGAAGCTCAAGCCCTTTTCCTTCGCCGCGGCGTCCAGTTCGCGGGCGACTTCGGCGCTGGCGGTCGTGTTGTCGATCAGGATCGCGCCGGACTTCATGCCCGAGAAGACACCGTTCTCGCCCACCGTCACCGAGCGGAGATCGTCGTCGTTGCCGACGCAGGTGAAGACGAAATCGGCATCTTTCGCGGCCTGGGCCGGGGTGGCGCCGGTCGAACCGCCGAACTTCTTTGCCCATTCTGCCGCCCTGGCGGCGGTACGGTTATAGACGGTTACGTCGTGGCCGCCTTTTTCCTTGAGGTGCCCCGCCATGGGAAACCCCATCACGCCAAGACCGATGAATGCCACTTTCGCCATGCCGAACCTCCAGATTCTTTGCTGCCTGAGGATTAGAACAAAGAGGGGTTGCCGCAAAGCGAAAATGATTTTTCGCGATGCGGTAGGGAATTGAGGTTTAGCAGTTTTGCATTCCGATCCCGCCAAAAAAGAGAAATGAAATCTCACTCTGCCGGGTTTCTTTGAAACAATGGAATGTCGACCAATTCGATAGAGTATGGGAGCATTTCCTTATCGAAGGGATGCCGGCCATGGCGAGCATGGCTGGTGACGGAGAAGGGAAAGGGACACTCCCATGGCAATTTCACGCAGACAGACACTTGGTCTCATCGGTGCGGCAGCTGCGATAGGCACCCTGCCGATCGCCGGCAAGGCGCGGGCAGCGGCCAAGGAGCTGCGCATCGGCTGGCAGAAGAACGGCGTGCTGGCGCTGGCGAAAAGCCAGGGGGCTCTGGAGAAGAGGTTTGCCGATCGCGGCATCACGGTGACCTGGTCGGAATTCACCTCGGGTCCGCCGCTTCTCGAGGCGCTTGGCGCCGGCGCGCTCGACTTCGGCCCGACCGGCGATGTACCGCCGCTGTTTGCCCAGGCCGCACGCGGCAATCTTCTCTATGTCGGCACCTATCGCGGCAGTTCCCAGGGATCGGCCGTCCTGGTGCACAAGGATAGCCCCATCCAGTCGATCGAGGACCTGAAGGGAAAGCGGCTTGCCTTCAAGCGCGGTTCGAGCGCCCATAACGTGGCCGTCAAGGTTCTGCGCAAGGGTGGGCTTTCGCCGGCAGACGTCACCCAGCTCGACCTCGCGCCGCCGGATGCGGCCGCCGCATTCAAGAACGGCTCCATCGATGCCTGGTCGATCTGGGACCCGTATACGGCAATCGCCGAGGCAGATGCGAATACGCGGGTGCTGACGACGGCGGAAGGCATCGTCGACTCCTGGAGTTACTTCCTCGGCAATGGCGATTTCGCCGCCGAAAATGGCGAGCTGATCGTCGAGGTGATCGACGAGTTGAAGAAGGTGGGTGGTGCGGCGCAGTCGAATTTCGACGAAACGGTGAAGGCGATCGCGTCGATTACAGGCGTTCCGGAAAAGGTGACGAACGTGGTTCTGTCGCGCCGCGGGGCCGATCTCGGTGCCGTGTCGACCGTGCCGGATGCCGCCGTGCAGTACCAGCAGGCACTGGCCGACGAGTTCTTCGATCTCAAGATCATCCCGCGCAAGCTCGACATCAGCGAGATCGTCTGGCGGCCGAAGGCGAGCTGAGCTGGCGGCGAATTGCCCTGACACGCGCGGTGCGGAACAAAGGATTTTCATCATGACCGATCAAAAGAAACCGATCGATTTTCTCTGGTTCATCCCGACCGGCGGTGACGGCAGCTATCTCGGCGGCAGCGAGCTGAACCGGCCGCCGGAAAACCGCTACCTGCGCGAGCTGGCGCAGACCGTCGACCGGCTCGGGTTTTCCGGCGTGCTTCTGCCGACCGGCGTTTCCTGCGAGGAATCCTTCGTGACGGCCGCATCGCTGGCGCCGTTCACGGAGAAGCTGAAATTCCTCGTGGCGATCCGTCCCGGAACGGCGGCTCCGGCCTATTACGCACGGCTGGCGGCGGCGCTCGACCGGGTGACGAATGGCAGGCTGCTGCTCAACATCGTCGTCGGTGGCAATCCATCGGAACTGGCGGGTGACGGGATCTTTCTCGAGCATGACGAGCGCTATGCTCATGCCGAGGAATTTTTCCAGGTTTTCGAGGATCTGGTGACCACCGGCCATGCGGATCTCGACGGCAAGCACATCAAGGCGAAGGGGGCCAAGCTCGGATTCCCGACCATCCAGCAACCGCGCCCGCCGCTTTATTTCGGCGGCTCGTCGGATGCCGGCATCGATTTCTTTGCCGGGCGCGGCGACAAGTACCTCACCTGGGGGGAGCCACCGGAGCAGGTCGAGGAAAAGATCAAGGCCGTGCGCGCCGCGGCCGAAAAGCGGGGCAGGGACGTGTCCTTCGGTATCCGCCTGCATTTCATCGTGCGCGAGACGGACGAGGAAGCGTGGGAAGCGGCAGACCGGCTGATCTCCAAACTTTCGGACGAGACGATCGCCAAGGCACAGGCGCATTTCGCCAAGGATTCCGACTCGGTCGGCCAGCGGCGCATGGCGGCATTGCATAACGGCCGGCGCGACAGCCTTGAAGTCTCGCCCAATCTTTGGGCCGGGATCGGGCTGGTGCGCTCGGGCGCCGGCACGGCACTGGTCGGCTCGCCGAAGACGGTGGCGGCGCGTCTCAGAGAATACCAGGACCTCGGCATCGAGACGGTGATCGGATCGGGTTATCCGCATCTTGAGGAGGCTTACCGGGTCGCGGAGCTGCTGTTCCCGGAACTGGGGCTGACGCGCGAGGAACAGCGGGCAGGCTTCGGCAACGAGTTCGCCTCCGACAAGCCGCTTTTCGGCGGTGGCGGCCACGCGACCATCCGCGCCGTTGCGGCATCCTGACAACTCGCGCCAAGGGGCAAGCGATGACGACAGTCGATACGTTTTCCGAGGGCCGCGGCCTTCGGCGCATTCGAGACGAAAACCCGCAGGCGGCTGCGGGCAAGCCATCCCCTCCCAGGGCTGCGGCGGAGAGCGGTGCGCGGGGACCTTTATCCCCGCGTGCCGCAACAGGCAGGGCAGCGAGCGGAGCGGCGGCGGGCCGCGTCGGCCGAGCCGTCTGGCTGCCTTATCTCCTGCCGGTGACACTGGTGCTGCTCTGGCAGGCAGGATCTCTGGCGGGGATCATTGCCGACCGTATCATGCCATCGCCGGTGGCGGTGGTCGCCGCCTTCTGGGAGAGGCTACTCTCCGGCGAGCTGGCGCGGGACATCGGCGTCAGCGGCGCACGGGCGCTTAGCGGGCTTCTGATCGGCGGATCGATCGGCTTTTTGCTCGGCATCGCCAACGGCGTGTCGAAACTGTCGGAGCAACTGACCGACACGACCTTGCAGATGCTGCGCACCATTCCGCACCTGGCGATGATACCGCTTGTCATCCTGTGGTTCGGAATCGGCGAGGAGGCAAAACTGTTCCTCACCTCGCTCGGCGTTCTCTTCCCGATCTATCTCAACACCTATCATGGGGTGAGGAATGTCGATCGCGACCTGATCGAGATGGGACGGATCTATGGGATGAGCAGTTGGTCGCTGTTCCGCAAGGTAATCCTGCCCGGTGCGCTTCCATCGATTTTCGTCGGGCTTCGCTATGCGCTCGGCATCATGTGGCTGACGCTGATCGTGTCGGAATCGATCGCCGCCAATTCCGGCATCGGCTACATGGCCAATACCGCCCGTGAATTCATGATGACCGATGTCGTGGTGCTGGCGCTCGTCATCTATGCGGTTCTCGGCAAGCTTGCCGATGTCGTTGCACGTATGCTGGAACGCCGGGCGCTCGCCTGGAACGCCGTCTATCAAGGTTGAGGAGACAGGATATGCCGATCGGACCCTTTCAATCGCCGCTCGCCTTCGTCTCCGACAGCGAACTCGACCTGCGCTTTCCAGAGGCCCCGGACGAGCCGCCGCGCAGTGAAGCACCGCCTCAGCCCGCCGGGCTCAAGCTGCGCGGCGTCGAAAAGCGCTTCGGCGACAACGTCGTGCTGAAGTCGATCGATCTCGATGTGCCGGCCGGGCAATTCGTCGCGATTGTCGGCAAGAGCGGTTGCGGCAAGAGCACGCTGTTGCGCTTGCTTGTCGGGCTGGATGAGCCGACCTCGGGAGAGATTTCCTTTCATGGGGCGCAGGGCGATGCCGTCGATCCGAACGCTCGCATCGTCTTCCAGGAGCCGCGGCTTCTGCCGTGGTTCTCGGTGGCCGACAATGTGGCGGTCGGACTGGGCGACGGGGTGGCCAAGGCCTACGGACGCAAGGAGGCCGAACGGGCGCTGTCGGCCGTGCAGCTTGCCGAAAAGGCGGGCGAATGGCCTTCGAAACTGTCGGGCGGTCAAAGGCAGCGCGTGGCGCTGGCACGGGCGCTCGTCAGCCGTCCCGGGCTTCTGGCGCTCGACGAGCCGCTCGGGGCGCTCGATGCCCTGACGCGGATCGGCATGCAGGATCTGGTCACGGACGTCTGGCGCGAACTCGGCTTCACCGCGGTTCTCGTCACCCACGACGTGTCGGAGGCCGTGCATCTGGCCGACCGGGTGATCGTGCTCGACGAAGGCCGCATCAGCCTCGACCTGGAGATCCCTCAGACGGGTACGAGACGGCACGGCGACCCGGTTCTGGCGGAGCTGGAGGGGAAATTGCTGGACCGGATCCTTGGACGCGGGTGACGGGCCTGCGCCCGTCGATGCGGGAGCGACAAAGAAAAACCTTCCGCATTGCAATCTGTGATTGACGAGCGTTCGCCCCGTTCCGCATTCTCTTGTCTGACAACAGGGGAATGGCGAGAATGGCGGCACGGTTGCTGATGCGAAACAGGAACTACCGGTTGCTGTTCGCAGCCGGCACATTGACCAATCTCGGCGACGGGCTGGTCATTCTTGCTCTGCCATGGCTGGCTACGCTTCTAACGCGCGATCCGCTGCTGATCGCGGCCGTCACGGCGGCCTCGCGACTGCCTTGGTTGCTGTTTTCCATCCCGGCCGGCGTTATCATCGACCGGGCCGATCGTCGAAAGCTGATCGCTCGGACAGATCTTCTGCGCGCCGCACTCATCTTCGCCATCATGTTGTTGGCTTTGAGTGGACCATTCGCCGGGGCGGAATGGGTCTTGGCAGCGCTCGCCTTTCTGCTGGGATCAGCGGAAGTGATGCGGGATAATGCGGCGCAGACGATCCTGCCATCCATCGTTCATCCTGCCGATCTGGAAACGGCGAACGGACAGATGTGGAGCGCCGAGCAGATCACCGGGCAGTTCGTCGGCCCGCCGCTCGCGGGGCTCTTGATCGGCGCGGGGATTGCCGTGCCCTTCGGTATCGATGCGGTGGCGCTGATCCTTGCCGCAGGCATGGTGTGGATGATGACGTTGCCGCCGCAGATGCGGATATCGGCGCGCTTCTGGACCGCATTGGTCGAAGGCCTCGGCTTCATGCGGCGCGACACGGCACTGCTGCGTCTTGCCATCGTGCTGGGCTGCGTGAATTTTCTCGATTTGATGGCGGTGACGGTCACCGTTCTCTATGCACAGGAAATCCTTGGTCTCACCGCCGTCGAGCATGGATTGCTGCTTTCGATCGGGGCGCTTGGCGCGGTCGTGGGCAGCCTGTGCGCACCGGCGGTGGCAAGGCGCCTGGGGGGACAGGCCAGTCTCTATCTGGCGCTGACTATCTGGGCATGCAGCTATGCGGTGATCGGTTCGAGTTCGAACACGATCGTTGTCGCGGCTGCCATCTTCGTCTTCATGTCGGGATCGATGCTCTGGAACGTCATCACCGTCTCGTGGCGACAACGGCGCGTGCCGGGCGAACTTCTGGGCCGGGTCAACAGCATCTACCGGTGTTTCGGCTGGGGTGCGATGCCGCTTGGGGCGATGGCCGGTGGCCTGGTGGTCGCGGTGCTCGAAACCGAAGCGGGCAGGGATATGGCGCTGAGGGCGCCTTTCCTGCTCGCTGCGGCGGGCTTCCTTTCCCTGTTGATCTACGCGATCTTCAAGCTGCGGCTGCGTTAGACATGCCGATCAGAACGGTTTGATCACCGCAAGTGCGACGATCAGCACGAGACAGACGAGGACGACCGGCATGCCGATGCGCACGAAGGCGTTGGGGTCGAGCTTCGGGTCGGCGGCCATCTTGCGCATCGCGGCCTGCTGCATGCCGTGCAGCGCCGACAGGACAACGACGAGGGTAATCTTGGCATGCAGCCAGCCATTGCCCGAAAAGCCGGTATAGGCGAAGGCGAGCCAGAGGCCGAAGATCCAGACGCCCGCAAGGGCCGCCGTGGTGACGGTGCGATCGTATTTGCGCAGCGCTTCGATCACGCCGATGCGGATCGGCGCCGGTACCATGGAGATGACGAAGGCATTGATCAGCATGCCGCCGATCAGCAGGAAATCGGACAGAAGGTGCAGGGCCTTGATGATAAAATACAGCATGGATCAATCACTCCAGATCATGGATTCGGTATAGCCGAGTTCTCTAAAATCACGCTGGCGCAGCGCTTGCTCGGATGGGTCGCCGGGAAAGAATTCGTCGAGCTGTGGCGGTTTGACCGATGTGCCCGAAAGCATCGCATGCACCTGACCGCGATGGTGGATCTGGTGCTGGAAGAGGTGGAGGAGCGCGCGCTCGGCAGGCTCGATCTGCACATGGGTCTCGCGCGGGATGCGGACCGTTGCCGACAAGCCATCGGCCGTCAGCCCGCGACAGTGGTCGATCAGCCGTTTGTCGGCCGCACGCTGTTCGCGCGCGAGATCGACGAAAGCCGGAAACGGAACTTCAGGCTCGAAGGCGGACGCGCCGGGACAGTGTCCTTCGAGCGCACCGATATAGAGCCAGTCGACGGTGAGGATGTGGTTCAGCGTGTGGATGATGGAGGGGAAGAAACTCGTTCTTGCGGCGGCGAGTTCCTGGCCGGAAAGCAGGGAACAGGCGCTGAGAAGACGATGGTTGGACCAGCCGTTGTTATAGGCTTGGGCGAGAATGTAGCGTTGCGGTGTCATTGACGCCTTCTCCCTGGTCCGAGGGCCTGTTCCTCACCCCAACCCTCTGACCTCAAACGGGGCGAGGCGACATGCCCCGCTTTGCATCTGCCGGAGACGGAGAGGCTGCATCACAGCTCCTTCTCTCCGTTTTGGGAAGAAGATGCCGGTATGCGGGTGAGGGGAAGAATATTCCCCATCACCGCGTCGCCTGTCGAGAAACTAGCCCTTCAACTTGGCAATGACTAGATGGCCGGGGCTCGGGTTGCCGTCCTGCATGCGCACGTTGATATCGGTCATCTCGACGATCTCGAAGCCGGTATCGGAAAGTCTTGTGCGGATATAGGCGGGCGAATGCAGGAAGCGCTGGTGGGGGCCGACGATATAGCTGCGCGCGTCGCCTTCCGGCAGGGTTTCCGAGGAGAAGATGAAGAGGCCGCCGGCAACCATGTTTTCGGCCGCGCCGAAGAACAGCGGTTCGAGCGCGCCGAGATAGGGCAGCACGTCGGTCGCGGTGATCAGGTCGAAGGCGTCATCGTCGTTGTCTTCGAGAAAATCCTCGACTTCGGCGACATAGAGCGTCTCGTAGAGATCCTTCTCATGGGCGATCTCGACCATGTTCTCGGAAATGTCGATACCGGTAATGTCGCCCACCATGTCGCGCAGCGTGCCGCCGGTAAGACCTGTGCCGCAGCCGAGATCGAGCATCCGCTTGAAGGGGCCGAGTTTAAGCTCCTGCAGGCGCTGGCGCACCATGACCGGCACGGCGTAGCCGAGCTGCTCGACGAGGATATCCTCGAAACCTTCGGCGTGCTGGTCGAACAGGGTCTCGACATAGGCGTCGGGCGCCTTCGGAGGCGCGTCGCCACGGCCCATCGAGGCGATGCGAACGGCAGCGCCGCCGTGATCCTCGGGGTCGATGTCGAGCACCTGCCGATAGGCTTCGACAGCCGCATCGATTTCGCCGGCCTTTTCGTGTGCCAGTGCCCGGTTATAGGCTTCCGCCAATGCTTCTTCGTCGATCTTCGCCATAGCCGCAATTCCTTGTTGTCGCGTGCGCTTTAAGCGCGATCGCGCCGTTTGGCAATGATCGGCTAGCGGACGAGGTGGCGGGTCAGGCGACGCTCGATGAAGGCCCAGAGGTGGCGCAGCGCCTCGACCATGGTGAGGTAGAAGATCGCCGCCCAGAGATATGTCTGGTAATCGAAGGTGCGCGAAAACGCGTAACGGGTCTCGCCCATCAGGTCGTAGACCGTGACGATGGCGACGACCGCCGAGCCCTTGATCATCAGGATGATCTCGTTGCCATAGGGGCGCAGTGCGACGATCAGCGCCTGCGGCAGGATGATCTTCCAGAAGGTCACGCGCTTGGAAAGGCCGAGTGCCGCTGCACCCTCATGTTGACCGCGCGCGACGCTCTGGATCGCGCCGCGCAGGATTTCCGCCTGATAGGCGGCGGTGTTGATGGTCAGCGAGAACAGGCCGCAATACCAGGCCTCGCGAAAGAACCACCACAGGCCGACTGCTTCCAGTTGCGGGCGAAAGCTGCCGAGGCCGTAATAGATGAGGAAAAGCTGAGCGAGCAGCGGGGTGGAGCGGAAAATGTAGACATAGGCATAGGCGATCGTGTTGAGCACGCGGTTCTTCGACATGCGCGCGAATGCGATAGGCAGGGAGAGGATGGCGCCAAGCGCAATCGAGATGCCGACGATCGAGATCGTCGTCCACAGGCCGTTCAGATAGCGCGGCCCGTAGCGTTCGAACTTGGCCGGGTCCCAGCCCTCGATGACCATGGTGACAAGCACAATGGCGAGGATCACCCAGACGGCAAGAACGCCGATACCGAGCACTTTCGAAGCCGTCATCGGGCGGTTGAGGACGGCGGGTGCAGGACGCGGCGCAATGAGTTCGTGCGAAATGCTCATCGGCTGACCTCCGAACGCTTGGCCCAGCGCTCGACGAAGCCAAGGCCGAAGGAGGAGATCATGGCGAGCACGAGGTAGAGAAGGCAGGCGATGAAATAGAAGAAGAAGGCTTCCTTGCTGACGCGTGCGGCAATCCCGGTCTGGCGGACGATGTCGGCAAGCCCGATGACGGAGACGTAGGACGTGTCCTTCAGCAGGATCAGCCAGAGGTTGGTCAGCCCCGGCAGCGCGATGCGCACGAGCTGTGGCAGGACGATCAGCAACATCGTCCTGCCACGACGAAGGCCGAGCGCATCGCCCGCCTCGTACTGGCCGCGCGGGATGGCGCGAAAGGCGGAGAGAAGCACTTCCGAGGAGTAGGAGGAAAACACCACGGCGAGGGCTATGAGACCGGCCAGAAAGGCGTTGATCTCGATCCGTCCCTCATAGCCGAGCGTGGCTGCGACCGACTGGATCAGCATCTGCGCGCCGTAATAGACGATGAACAGCGTCAGCAGTTCCGGCAGGCCGCGGAAGATCGTCGTATAGATGCCGGCGGCAAGCCGCAGTGTCTTTTCTTCCGATTGCGCCGCGAGCGCGATGAGGAAGCCGAGGACGAGGCCGATGGGCAGGGTCGCCAGCGCCAGGGTGATCGTCACCTTGACGCCGAAGGCGATCTCGTCGCCCCAGCCGGTATCGCCGCAGGAGATAAGGCCGTCGCCGCCGAGCAATGTGAAAATCCCGACGGGTCCGCAGAACGGGTCGAGTGTGGCAAAGAGGGCGGAAAGCCAGCCGCTCATAGGATCATGTTCCAGTTCATAGTCCCCCGCGGCTTATTCCGTGCCGCTTTCGATTGCCAGTTAAAAGGGAAAATTTGCTGAGGACAAGAGGTTCACAAAAATGAAAACGGCGGAAGAACAAGCCTTCCGCCGTTTTTTCTAACGAGAACTGGTCCGATTATTCGCCGCCGTAGACGTCGAAGTCGAAATACTTGTCCTGGATCTTCTTGTATTCGCCATTGGCGCGGATCGCGGCGATCGCGGTGGTGAACTTGTCGGCGAGCGCCTGCTCGTCCTTTCGGACCGCGATGCCTGCGCCTTCGCCGTTGATTTCCGGGTCGACCGGCAGCGGCGTCAGGATCTTGCAGCAGGAGCCGGCATCCGACTTCACCCACTCGGTCAGAACGACGATGTCATCGACGACGCCGTCGACGCGGCCGTTGGTGAGATCGAGCTTGTACTCGTCAGCCGTCGGGTAGAGCTTCGCGTCGGAATCGGCAAAGTGCTTTTCGACATAGTTGGCATGGCTGGTGGAGCCCTGCGCGCCGATGGCCTTGCCGGCAAGCGATGCAGCGGTGGCTTCCGTCAGCGGCGAATCCTTCGGTACGGCGATTGCCGGCGGCGTGTTGTAGTACTTCTTGGAGAAAGTGACCTGCTGCTGGCGCTCCGGCGTGATCGACATGGAGGCGATGATGGCGTCGAATTTCTTCGACTGCAGCGCCGGGATGATGCCGTCCCAGTCATTGGTGACGAAGGTGCATTCGGTCTTCATCTCGGTGCAGAGCGCCTTGGCGATGTCGACGTCGAAGCCGGTCAGTTCACCGTTCGATTCCAGAACGTTGAAGGGCGGATATGCGCCTTCGGTGCCGATCACCAGCTTTTCCTGGGCGGATGCGGCGCCAGCGAAAAGCGAAAGTGCTGCGAGCGACGCCGCGGCGAGCAGACGGGTGGAATTGATCATGATGGTCCTCTCTGTTGGCAGCCCGGCGGCGTGTTCCTGTTCTATCACGACCGGGGAAGGGCTCGTTGGCCCCTTGGCTTTTTATAGATACCGACGCCGGAAAAATTGCAACGGCATTTTGCAGCGCAACCACAGGGACAAATGGACGGCCGCCGCGCAGTATGAACGTCCCGTTCAAAACCGGTTCAGACTGCGAACCGGATGATGCGGACCTTTGCTGCCCGCCTCAATGGGAACCAAATCGAGGCGGAAAAGTTGAAGGGCCGCTAAAGACCGCCCGCAGAGGCGGCGATGCGCATCTAGGGACGAACCGAAGAGAAGGAATTCCAAATGCCGATCAAATCGAGACTGTTCGCCAGCGTGGCGGTGCCGGTCCTGTCCCTGCCGCTGATCATCCAACCGGTGCATGCAGGGCCCATTGGCTTGAGCACCGTGAACCCGCCGGTCGCGGCTTCGAACCTTGTACAGGTTCAGGAACAGCCGGCCGCCGAAGAGGGCGAGGAAATCATCAAGCGTCGCCAGAGCCGCGAAAATGCCGAGGAACCTCAGGGCGAACGTCCGTCCCGCCGCGAGCAGCGGGCGCAGGACGATAACGGCGAGGGCGGCGAACGGCCGCAGCGCCGCGAACGCCAGGCGGAAGAGCAGCAGCAGGAACGGCCCCGCCGAGAGCAGCGCGCCGAAGAACCGGAGGCGGAACGTCCACGCCAGCGGGAACGTCAGGCCGAGCAGGGTGAGGGCGGTGAGCCGACACGCCAGCGCGCGCAACAGGCCGAGGAGCAGGCACCCGAGCGCCCTCGTCGTGAACAGCGCCGCGAAAACGCTGAGCAGGCTCCGGAACAGGCGCCCGAACAGCAGCAGCGGCAGACCCGGGAGCCAGCAGCCGAGCAGCCGGCGCCCGTGCAACAGGCGGAAGAGCCCAAGCCTCGCGAACAGCGTGCCGCCGAACAGCCGCAGGCGGAGCGTCCGTCGCAGGCTGAACGTCCGGCCGAGGAACCGCAGCGCGAAAGGCCGCGTCGCGAGCAGCAGAATGCCGAGCAGCCGGCTGAGAGCAAGCCCGCGCAGCAGGCCGAAGATCCCGCTGCACGTCCCGAGCCGACGCCGCGCAGCGCCGAGCAGCCGGCCGGCGAACGTCCGCGCCAGCGCGAGCAGCAGGCCGGTGAGAGCGAAACTACGCCGCGGCCTCCTCGCCAAGAGGCTCAGGATGGTCAGTCGCCCGGCAGGCCGCCGCGTGACGGGCAACCGTCGGAACAGCGCGCCACCAGTGGCGGCGAGCGTACCGAACCGCGCCCTGTGGAACAGAGCGCCGAGCAGCCGATGCTGCCGGTCGAAAACGGTGCAGCGGTGCTCGACAGCGCCAAGGAACAGCGCCCGGACCGTCCCGCCCGCGACGGTGAGCGTCCGCGCGGCGAACGCCCGCGTGATCCTGCCCGCCAGCAGGCGCAGGAGCCGGCGGCACCGCCGCCGCGCAACGATGCTGATGCGCAGGCCAACGAGCGCATCAGCAACGAACAGCGCGAACAATGGCGTCGTGACCGTCGCGAACTGGTCGAGGAACGCGGCGAACGGATGAACGAGCGGCCCGAATTCGAGCGGCCGCGCGGCTGGGATATTCAGGGGCCGGTTGCAGGAAGAGATCGCGACCAAGGTCGAAACCAGGGGCGTGACCGTGACGGCGCGCGTGGCCGCGACCGTGACAGTGGTCGGGTGATCATCTCGATCGACAACCAGAACTATGTTCGCCACAACGACAGCCGCCGTTTCTACGAGGACGGACGCGGACCGGAATACGAGCGTCTCGGCGACGGCCGTTATCGTGAGGTGGTGGAACGCAGCGACGGCACGCGGGTGGTGACGATCCGCAACCGTTACGGCGAGGTGGTGCAGCGCTCGCGCATCGTGCGAGGCGGCGAGGAATACGTGCTCTATTACGCCCCGGAACTGCTGGAGGATCGCCGTGATTACACCTGGCGCGATCCGGGCGATGATCTGCCGCCGATGCGCCTAACCGTGCCGGTCGACGATTACATCATCGATACGTCGAGCGAGCCGGACCGCGACTATTACGAATTCCTGGAGCAGCCGCCGGTGGAGCGGGTCGAAAGACCCTATTCGCTGGACGAGGTTCGTTACTCCGCGCGTATCCGCGACAAGGTTCCGCGCATCGACCTCGATACGATCACCTTTGCCACGGGCAGTGCCGAAGTGCCGATGAACCAGGCGCGTTCGCTGCGCAAGGTGGCGGATGCGATCAATCAGGTGCTCGAAAAGGACCCGTCGGAAACCTTCCTGATCGAAGGCCATACGGATGCTGTCGGATCGGACGATAGCAATCTGATTCTTTCCGACGAGCGGGCGGAATCCGTTGCGGTCGTGCTGTCGGAGGCGTTCGGCATTCCGCCGGAAAACCTCACGACACAAGGCTATGGCGAGCAGTATCTGAAGGTGAATACGGATGCTGCAAACCAGGAGAACCGCCGCGTCACGATCCGCCGCATCACGCCGCTGGTAAAGCCGGTCGCGTCGAACCAGTAGGTGTCATGACTTGAAACAATAGCCGTCGGCAGCGATGCTGGCGGCTTTTTCATGATTGCCGCAGTGCCTGCGGTATCGAAGTCAACGCTTTGGCAGGCCGATCTTTTCGATGATGAAATCGGCGATCGCGACAGTGTCGTCGAGGTCGAAGACGGGCAGGGTAGCGTCCTGGACCGGATGGTCGGCCGCGATGGCGACGATATGCGGGTCGTTCGGAGCCAGTGGCTCGCGGCTTTTCGATTCCGTCCGGCGGGCCTCGATTTTCGGGATGGCCTCGCGCTTGTAGCCTTCGACGAGGACGAGATCGCAAGGGGCGATACGGGCAAGGATTTCTGTAAGCGTCGGCTCCGGCGCACCACGCAGCTCGTGCATGATGGCAAAGCGGGTGCCCGACACGATCGTCACTTCCTCGGCGCCCGCTTCGCGGTGACGGAAGGAATCGGCGCCTTCGCGGTCGATGTCGAAATCATGATGAGCATGCTTGACGGTCGATATGCGATAGCCGCGGCCTGTCAGTTCGCTGACGAGGCGGCTGGTGAGGCCGGTCTTGCCGGAGTTTTTCCAGCCGGATACGCCGAATGCCGGGGTAGCCTTCACCTTTGTCGTCATCGTCATGCAAGTACCTCGGCGAAGCCTGCGGCACGCGCCAGGTCTTCCTGCGTGTTGAGATTGAGGAATGGGTCGAGCGTGCCGTGATCCGTCTCGATGACCGGGAAATCGACCGTCACCGACCGGTGATGATCTATGAACGCCATGATGCGGCGGTTGTCCTCTTCGACGAGCCAGCGTTGCAGGGACGCCGACAGGGCAATGGGCCAGAGCGCAAAGACCGGATGATGGCGACCGAGCGAAGAGGCGATGACGATCGTCTGCGCGTCGGGATATGTTGCGGCGAGACGCTGCGTCAGGTCGAGCGGCAGGAACGGGCTGTCGCAAGGGGTGGTGAGAAAATGGGTGGTGCCGGCACCGGCTTGCGCGTGATGGCGCATGCCTGTGAGAATGCCCGCAAGCGGGCCGAGCTGGCCTCCCGGATCATCCGAGATGACCGGAAGCGCGAACTCCTCGAACGATGCCGTGGCGTTGATGGCCAAGGTGGAGACCTGCGGTGTCACACGGCGGACGACATGGCCGAGCACGGTATCGCGGCCAAGCGGCAGGAGCGCCTTGTTGGCTCCCATGCGGCTTGATTTTCCGCCGGCCAGAATGAAGCCGGGCGGGCGCGAAAGACTGGCCATACCGTTCTCCTTCGGCTGGGTTTCGTTGCTGCCGACGGCTGTTAGCCGAGCTTGCCGGCTGCCACAAGATGTCGCAGGGCAGGAAATGCCGCCGATGCTCCAACCGCCGCACGTCTCAGCCGCCCGCAGGCGGAATGGCGGCCTTCTTGGCGGTGTCGATGGCGCGGCGGCTTTCACGGTAGAAGGTATAAAGCCCGGAACAGATGACGATGGCAGCGCCCAGAAGCACGGATGTGCCGGGACGCTCGGAAAAGATCACCACGCCGATCAGGAGCGCCCAGATGAGGCTGGTGTAGCGGAAGGGAGCGATGAACGAAATCTCGCCGGCGCGCATCGCCATGATCACCGTCTGGTAGCCGCAGAAGACGGTAATGGCGGTCAGCGCCAGAAGCAGCCAGCTGGTGTCCGATATCGGCCGCCAGCCACCGAAGGGCAGAACCAGCGCGAAGCCGACGACCATGGTGACGAGCGAGGTGAAGAAGGTGACGTGCAGTGTCGGGATATCCTTGGCCATGCGTCGCGTCGTCAGATCGCGGCAAGCGGTGAAACAGACGGCTGCGAGCGGAAACAGGGCGTCGGAGGAAAAGCCCTCCGGGCCTGGGCGGATGATCAGGAGCACGCCGCAGAAGCCGACGATGATGGCGCTCCAGCGCCGCCAGCCGACCGGCTCCTTGAACAGCAGCGCCGCGCCGAGCGTCACTGCCAGCGGCAGCGACTGCATGATCGACGAGGCCGCGGCGAAATCGATCCGGGCGAGCGCATTGAAGAATGTCAGCGTTGCGCCGAGTTCGAAGGCGGTGCGCAGAAGCACGAGCGGGTGGGTGAGGGTGCGAAGCGAGATGCGCTGCCTGAGATACAGCGTCAGGGCAAAGACCAGTGCGGTGGTGATGATTCCGCGCACCGCCATGATCTGGGCGATCCCGAGATCCTGCGTCAGGGTCTTCACCATCGCATCGTTGCAGGCAAACGTTGCCATGGCGGTAGCCATGAAGAGCGCGCCGCGCGTGTTTTCCGACAATGCCATGCTGATTCCCTCATCCCGACGACATTCTTCCTAAGCCAATGCGTGGATTGCCGCCAGTTGTCGGTTGCCTGTCCGATCTGCCTGCAGGGCATGGCCTGCGGGTAATTGCGCCGCACACGCAATTAACGGTTACTCAACCGATTGTGGCGAAGGTGGCGAAAATCTTCCCGCATGAGGCTGGAATCGCTTTGTTGCCCGCGCATGGGGTCGCGGCTGCGGCATGGCCAATGATGGGGAAAAAATGTTCGTGGATCGCCTTCTTCAGGGCCGCAGGATCGTCACCAAGGTCCTGCTTTTCGTCATTCCGCTCGTATTGCTGATCGCCGGCGTGGGACTGGCCGGCTATTATACGGCAAGTACGCTTAACGGCCATATGACCGTGACCCGAGCGACGATCGAGAACATCGGCGACTTCGAAAACCTGCAGACCAGCCTGCAGGAGTTTTCGGCCATGCCGAGCGATGCAACGCTTGCCGACCTGCGTGCCGCTGTCGATGCGCAGGAGAGAGGTGTCGTGACACTGGAAGGGCTGCTGGTCTCGGATGACGACCGCGCCCGTCTCCAGCCGGTGACCGGACTTGCTTCGGCGATGCGTGCCCATGCCGACACGCTCTGGGCGGTCAAGACGGAACGGGACGCGACCGAAGTTTCGCTCGATGCCGGCATGACGGAGATCGCAGCGCTTGGCAGCGGCGTCGAGAAGCAGGTGGGCACATTGCGCAAGCAGACCGAGGGCAAGGAGAACTTTGCCAAGGGGATGCTGCTCGAATCCTTCGCCTACAACGCCATCGCCGGCCGTATCGCCAACCTGCGCGATGCCATGCGCCGCGCGGAAAGCGACGATGCCGCCATCAATACTGCCAAACTCTATCTCGGCGCCCTCGACGAAGAGTTTTCCAAGATCAACGGACTGGTGCCTGAAAGGGCCGCCAAGGCATTCGATCCGGCACGTCAGGCCGCGTCCGATCTCAACGCTGCGCTATCCGGTGGCGCGCCGGTTGCCGACAAGGCCCGCGCGGCCCGTATCGGCGCCAGTGCCTTCATGCGTATTCAGGGCGAACTCGACGCTCTGACGACGAAGAAGGCCGTCACGGCCGCTGAGCGGTTCGTCGGGCTGGAAGGCGATGTCACCGCCCAGCGCGAACTTCTGGCCCAGACCGAGGACCTGCTGCGCCGCATCGGCGAGTTGCAGCTGCTCGTAGAGCGGGTGCGCAGCACCGTTTCCGAAGATTCACGGACAGCTCTAATTGAAAGCATCGCAGGCTTTCGTAACGTCAGCGCCCGCGTCTCGGAACTGGCGCGCACCAATGTGACGATGGCCGAGTTTGCCGGCAAGGTCGCCACGCATCTGTCGATGCTCGAGAGCGCATCCGGAAAGCTGATCGCGATTGCCGCCGACTGGCAGCAGAAGCGTTTGGATGCGGGGGCCTCGGTGACCGGCGGCATGGCCGGGCTGAAGGATTTCGTTGCCCAGGCACAGGAAGTCGGCAAGGAGGATAGCGAGCGTTCGGCAACGCTTTCGGTGGCGGCCATGGTCATCGGTACGGTTCTGGCGATTGCCGGCGGCCTGATGCTGGTGGAAACGCTGCGTGGTCCGTTGCGCCGCGTCACCGAGGTGATGAAGCGTCTGGCCGACGGCGATCTGGAAGTGTCGATCGAGGGCCGCGAGCGCGGCGACGAGATCGGTGACATGGTGCGTTCGGTTACCGTCTTCCGCGATGCCGCCAAGGAGAATATCCGCCTCGAACAGGAGGCTGCAGCTGCCCGTCAATTGTCGACGGCAGAGGCCGAGCGGCGCGCAAGCGAGCGTGCCCGTATAGCGGCCGAGCAGGAACATGCGCTGACGGCACTCTCCGACGTGCTCGGCAATCTCGCCGAGGGCGATCTTGCGACCGGCATGGACGAGAACCTGCCGGAAGACTTCGTCACCATGGCGCGGACCTATAACCAGGCTGTTGAGGCGCTGCGTGCGACGCTTTCGGAAGTGCGGTTCGCCGCACAGGAGATCGATGGCGGTACCGCCAACCTCTCGTCCTCGGCCGACGATCTGGCACGCCGCACCGAGCAGCAGGCCGCAGCGCTGGAAGAAAGCTCCAGGGCACTGCGTCATCTCAACGACGTCGTACGCAGCACCGCCGCAAACGCCAAGCAAACCTCGCAGTCGGTCAATGAGACGGAGGAGTTCGCCGTGCGGTCCGGCGAGGTGGTCGCACGCGCCGTCAACGCCATGGGAGAGATCAGCCGCTCGTCGGACAAGATCAGCCAGATCATCGGCGTGATCGACGAGATCGCCTTCCAGACAAATCTTCTGGCGCTGAATGCCGGCGTCGAGGCGGCTCGCGCCGGTGAAGCCGGCCGCGGCTTCGCCGTCGTTGCGCAGGAAGTCCGTGAACTCGCCCAGCGCTGTGCCGGCGCCGCACGCGAGATCAAGCAGCTGATTTCGGCAAGCTCGACCCAGGTCGAGAGCGGCGTGCAGCTCGTCGAGCAGACCGGCGACGCTTTGTCGAAGATCATCGGGCATGTGAGCGATGTGCGCAAACTCGTGGCGCAGATTTCCTCTGCGGCAACCGAACAGTCGACGGGTATTACCGAAGTCACCCAGGCGGTGCAGGAGGTCGAATTGATCACCCAGCAGAACGCCGCGATGGTGGAGGAAAACAACGCCGAAATCCACGGCTTGCGCCGCCGCGTCGAGGACCTGACCCACAAGATCGGGCGGTTCCAGACCGGATCGGAAAGTGCTTACGAAGAGGTGTCCTACAGCGCTCCCTATCGCCGAAGCGACGCTGCCTGATATCCAACCTTGATTGTTGTACAGCCACGGAACTGCTGTTTCGCGGCTGTACCAATAGATCGCTGTTCCGACGCGATCATATTCTTGACGCGCGATTCGAACTCGGCAAATCATGCGGTGTTTGAAGTATAATGAAATTATAAAGTCGGGGGACGCTATGGCACTTTCAGTGCAGGAGCAGATGCTTATTGAGCAAAGGGTAACCAATGAGGCCAAATCGATAGGTGCAGCCTATCTGCTTTGGTTATTCTTGGGCGGGTTGGGCGGCCATCGTTTCTATCTCGGGCGGACGGGCTCGGGAGTGGTCATGCTCGTGCTTTTGGTACTGGGTTTGCTGACATCGGTCATCGGTGTCGGCGCTATTCTGCTGATCGCTGTCGGTCTCTGGGCGCTTGTCGATGCGTTTCTGATCCCTGGCATGGTCGCGAAGCAGAAAGAAGATGTGCGCCAACGCTTGACCATGCAGGCGCTGACCAACGGCGGCAACCGGGCGGCTTAACATCAGCACCGCTTTGCCCGCTGCTGTCAGGGACGAATGAGCGTCACCCGCCGGTGACGCTCATGTGGCGGGCGACGGCGGGGCGGTTGTGGGTGCGGTCGATGATGAAATCGTGCCCCTTGGGCTTGCGGGTGATCGCCTCGTCGATGGCGTTCGACAGATGTTCGTCGCTGTCTGATGCGCGCAACGCTGCGCGCAGGTCGGCGGCGTCGTTCTGCCCGAGGCACATGTAGAGCGTGCCGGTGCAGGTGAGGCGCACCCGGTTGCAGCTTTCGCAGAAGTTATGCGTCATCGGCGTGATGAAGCCGAGCCGGCCGCCGGTTTCCTTGACCTCGACATAGCGGGCAGGCCCGCCTGTCATATAGGGAATGTCATTAAGCGTGAACTGGTCCATCAGTGAGGCGCGGACTTGGCTCAAAGGCAGATACTGATCTGTGCGATCCTCGTCGATCTCGCCCATCGGCATCGTCTCGATCAGCGTCAGGTCCATGCCGCGCGCGTGGGCGAAGCGGATCATTTCGGGGATTTCCAGATCGTTGAACCCCTTCAGCGCCACGGCATTGAGCTTGATCCTGATCCCCGCCTTCTGCGCCGCCTCGATGCCTTCCATCACTTTGGCAATGTCGCCCCAGCGGGTGATCGTCTTGAACTTGGCGGGATCGAGCGTGTCGAGCGATACGTTGATACGGCGCACACCGTTGTCGAACAGGTCCTGCGCGTAGCGGGCGAGCTGCGAGCCGTTGGTGGTCAGCGTCAGTTCGTCGAGGCGGCCGGCCTTGACGTGACGGCCGAGTTCCTCGATGAGAAACATGATGTTTTTGCGCACCAGCGGTTCGCCGCCGGTCAGTCTCAGCTTTCGTACGCCCTTGGCGATGAAGGCCGAACAGAGCAGGTTCAGCTCTTCGAGCGTCAACAGGTCCTTCTTCGGCAGGAAGGTCATGTTTTCCGCCATGCAATAGGTGCAGCGGAAGTCGCAGCGGTCGGTGACGGAGACACGCAGATAGCTGACGGCGCGGCCGAACGGGTCGATCATCGGCGCAACGGCCGGATCGGCGACGAGGGGCTTGCTCACTGGGTAATTCACGTCATCTTACTCCTGCTGACCGGAATCTGGTGACGGCATTGACCAACGTCAAGCGTCGCGGTCCGGCAAAGGCAGTCTCGGGTGTTTGCGCCGCGGCCGAAAGACTTGCGACAAGTTGACGAAATCCATAATCCTGAGCCGATGAAATTGGAAGAGCAGATATGACCAGCCCAGTAAACGATCCGTGGCCGACGGAGTTGCGCCTGTCGCAGGACAAGCGGACCCTGGCAGTGACATTCGACGATGGTGGGCATTTCGACCTTGCCGCCGAGATGCTGCGGGTCCTGTCGCCTTCCGCCGAGGTTCAGGGTCATGGACCGGGGCAGAAGGTGACCGTGCCGGGCAAGCGAATGGTGACGATCCGCAACATCGTGCCCGCGGGAAATTATGCCGTCCGCCTCGCCTTCGACGATGGTCACGATAGCGGCATCTTTACCTGGCGTTACCTGCATGAACTGGGTACGGACGGCGGCGGCCTGTTTCGGGAATACGAACGTGAATTGGAGGCCAAGGGTCTCAGTCGCGAAACTGTGATACGGGCGCGATAACCAACAAGGCTTGAAAAGGGGAACAGACGGGTGGCAGCGGAAACAAATGCGAGTGAACTGATCCAGGTCGTGGCGCTTCTGGGTGCAGGCGTCATCGCCGCGCCGCTGTTCAAGCGGATCGGGCTGGGCTCGGTGCTCGGCTATCTGGCCGCCGGCCTGGTGATCGGGCCGTTCGGGCTGAAACTGGTTTCCGATCCGCAGGCGATCCTGCATATCGCGGAACTGGGCGTGGTGATGTTCCTGTTCATCATCGGTCTGGAGATGCAGCCGTCGAGGCTGTGGAACATGCGCAAGGATATTTTCGGCCTAGGCGCCTTGCAGGTCTGCGCCAGTATCGTGGCGCTGATGGCGATCGGCCTCGCCTTCGGGCAGTCTGCGCCCGTCGCCTTCGTCGCCGGAACCGGCTTCGTCCTCACTTCGACGGCGATCGTCATGCAGATGCTGCAGGAGCGCAATCACCTGCACACGCCGAAGGGCCAGCATATCGTTTCGATCCTGTTGTTCGAGGATCTTGCCATCGTGCCGCTTCTGGCGATCGTCGCATTGCTCGCCGCCGGCGGCGGCGAAGTGACCGTTTACGAGCGGCTGCAATCTGTCGGGATCGGCATTGCGGCGCTTCTGGCGCTCGGCGTCGCCGGTCGCTATCTGCTCAATCCGTTTTTCCGGCTGCTTGCCAGCTCCGGTGCCCGCGAGGTGATGACGGCAGCCGCCCTGCTCGTCGTGCTCGGCTCGGCGCTGCTGATGGATCTTGCCGGCCTGTCGATGGCGATGGGGGCGTTTCTCGCCGGCGTTCTGTTGTCCGAATCGTCCTTCCGCCATCAGCTGGAAGCCGATATCGAACCGTTCCGCGGCATTCTTCTCGGCCTCTTCTTCCTCGGCGTCGGCATGGCGGTCGACCTCGCGGTGATTGCCGCCAACTGGCAGCACGTTCTGCTGGCTGTCGTTGCCTACATGATCGTCAAGGCACTGGTGATCTATGGCGTGGCGCGACTTCTGGGTGCGCCACATCCTGAGAGCGTCGGACGGGCGATCCTGATGGCGCAAGGCGGCGAATTCGCCTTCGTGCTGTATGCCGCCGCCGCCGCAGAAGGCATTTTCGATGCCGATACCAATGCGGTTCTGACGGCGACCATCGTGCTGTCGATGGCCGTGACACCGCTGATCGTCGCCTTCTATGTCCGTATCGCGCCAAAGCCTCAGGTCGATACGAGCGGCCTCAACCAGCCGGAAAACATCGAGAACACGGTGCTGATGATCGGCTTCGGCCGGTTCGGCCAGATTGTCAGCCAGCCGATGCTCGCGCGCGGCTATACCTTGTCGATTATCGACCGGGATGCGGAATTCATCCGCGACATCGGCGATTTCGGCTTCAAGGTGTTTTACGGCGACGGGTCGCGGCCCGAGATTCTGCATGCAGCAGGAGCGGCAACCGCCAAGGCGATCCTGATCTGTGTCGACGACAAGGAAGCGGCTATCAAGATCGCCGAGATCGTCAAGGAAGAATACCCGATGATCCCGGTTCTGGCGCGCGCATATGACCGAGGTCATGCAATCGACCTCCTTAAGGCCGGCGTCGACTATCAGATCCGAGAAACCTACGAATCAGCACTGAACTTCGGCAGCGAAGTCCTGCAGGTTCTGGGCGAAGACGAGGAACTGGCAGCGCAGATGATCGAGGAATTCCGCGAGGTCGATCGCGAACGCTTTGCCATGGAACAGGTCGGCGGCATCTATGCCGGTCGCTCACTGATCAAGGGCAATGCGCAGCCGGCCGATGTCATCGCCGCAAGAACGGGCCGCGAGCGCGAGCGCCGCGAGGCGGCACAGGCGGCGGCGGAAGGCGCCGCCACATGAACGCGACGCCGGACATCATCACCTCCGTCGAGCAACTGAAGGCGATCTATGACGGCGTGGCGGAAGCTGCCGTCGCCAAGGTCACCTCCTGCCTGACGGCGGAATACCGGCAGATGATCGAGACCGCGCCGTTCGTGGCGCTGGCAACCGTCGGGCCGGAAGGGCTCGACTGTTCGCCGCGCGGCGATCTCGGCGGGGTCGTAAGGGTGGAGGACGAGCGGACACTGGCGCTGCCCGACTGGCGCGGCAACAACAGGGTCGATTCGCTGATCAATATCGTCCGTGATCCACGGGTGGCGCTGATGTTCCTGATCCCCGGTTCGAATACGGTGATGCGGGTCAATGGAACGGCAGTGGTTTCTGTCGATCCGGCATTGCTCGAAAGTTTCGAGATGGATGGCCGGCATCCGCGCACCGTGGCGCTGATCACGATCGGCGAGGTCTATTTCCAGTGCGCGCGCGCCCTGATGCGGTCGCAATTGTGGAACCCGCAGCGTTTCGTCGATCCGAAGGGGCTGCCGACGCCGGGAGAACTTCTCAAGGCGGCAAAGGCGGACTTCGATCACGAGACCTATGACCGCGAATGGCCGCAACGTGCGGCGAAGACCATGTGGTGAAAGGCGGCTCCGGCCAGAAAGCCGGAGCGTTAAACCGCTATTTCTTGTAGATCAGCCAGTTCTTGTTGATGTAGTGGCTCTTCATGCTTTCCTCGAAGTACATGGAGCGATTACGCCCGCCGTTCTTGGCGTGGTAAAGAGCGGCATCCGACTGTGCATAGAATTCGCTCGGATCGGTTGCCTGCGCGGCCATCGAATAGCCGAGCGAGATCGTCACCGGCCCGTAATTCACGCCTGAACGCGAATTGCGGAAATTGCGCGTTTCGAGCGCACGGCGCACCCGCTCGCAGATGATCATCACTTCGTCCGGCGTGTTGCCTTCGACGAGGATGGCGAATTCCTCGCCGCCGGTGCGGGCGACGAAGACATCCTTTCGGACATTGGCGCGGATGACGGAGGCGACGGTCGCAAGGATCTTGTCGCCGACCGGATGGCCGAAATTGTCGTTGATCTTCTTGAAATTATCGATGTCGGCAAGGATCAGGCCGGTGAGCGGCAGGGCCGTCGGATTGTCATAGGCAAGTGCCAGGCGTTCGTCGAAGGCGCGACGGTTGGAGAGCCGGGTGAGCGAGTCGGTGTTGGCGATCCGCTTGTACTCGTCGAGTTCGCGGCGGACCTGATCCATCTCGTTGGAGCGCTGCACCATGTCGTCGACGGTCTTTTCGCCGTGAGCCATCTTGTCGTCGGTCGCCTGATGCAACAGGCTGATGGCGCTACGCAGGATTTCCGAGGAGAAGGTGTTCTTCGAATTGATCCGTGCCGCCGTTTCGCTGAGCAGACGGCCATAGCTTTCGAGCGAGTTCTGCTCCTGTCGCAGGAGTTTCAAGAGCGCGTCGACTTCGCCGAGAATCTTGTCGTTGGCCTTTTCGATCACGGCTGAGTGCGATGCGCCGAGATACTGCTCGGCGATCTTGTCGAGATCTTCTTGCGTCGCGCGGCTTCCAAGCGCCGCAAGGTCGCGGGTGAGGTCCGGATTGGAGCCGATATAGGCTTCGTAGAACAGCTGATAATTACGCGGAATGGGTGAAAGCCCCATGGACTTCACCGCATAGATGATCTGCCCCATCAGATCGGCCGATTGCACTTTAGGTGCAGATATCGTCGTCATCGACGACCCCCATTTGTTCCTGCTGCATAAAGTTTGGTAAATCTCTAAGTTAAAAGTATTGGCAAAGCATTAAAGTGTGCATCGGTTGCGCTCCTCGTTCGGATAGGGCGAGGATGCTTACTTTGGAATTTAATTTATGTAAATCAGTGTTTTACGGCAACTCCCCAGGGCGCTATGGTAGTCGGATGGCAGGTGGCGATCCTGGGTTCTTGAAAATATATTATATTTATTGCTGTGCCGGCACAGTAACGCCGGCACAGTTATCGGAAATGTGATTTTGTATTACTTTGGGCCGATCATGTTTTCCGGGCGAACGTACTGGTCGAACTCCTCGTTCGTCAGGTAGCCGCCGCCGACGGTCTCTTCGCGCAGTGTCGTGCCGTTCTTGTGGGCGGTCTTTGCGATCTTGGCGCAGGCGTCGTAGCCGAGCCTGGAGTTGAGCGCGGTGACCAGCATCAGCGAGTTTTCGACACCCTTGCGGATGTTGTCTTCACGGGCCTCGATGCCGACAACGCAATTGTCGGTGAAGGAGACGGCGGCATCGCCGAGCAACTGCACCGACTGCAGGAAGTTGTAGGCCATCATCGGATTGTAGACGTTGAGTTCGAAATGCCCCTGGCTGCCGGCAAATGTGAGGGCTGCATGGTTGCCGAAGATGTGGGCGCAGACCTGGGTGAGGGCTTCCGACTGGGTCGGGTTGACCTTGCCCGGCATGATCGACGAGCCCGGCTCGTTTTCCGGCAGCGACAGTTCTCCGAGGCCAGCGCGCGGGCCGGAGCCGAGGAAGCGGATGTCGTTGGCGATCTTGAACAGTGCAGCGGCGGCGGCGTTGATCGCACCGTGCGAAAAGACCATTGAATCGTGCGACGCCAGCGCCTCGAACTTGTTCGGCGCGGTGACGAAGGGCAGGCCGGTGATCCTGGAGATTTCGTCGGCGACCTTTTCGGCAAAGCCGATCGGGGCGTTCAGTCCCGTGCCGACCGCCGTGCCGCCCTGGGCAAGCTTGGACAGGGCAGGGAGCGTCAGTTCGATATTGGCAATCGCCGAGGCGACCTGTGCCGCATAGCCGGAGAACTCCTGGCCGAGTGTCAGCGGGGTTGCATCCTGCGTGTGCGTGCGGCCGATCTTGATGATGTGGCTGAATGCCTTCACCTTCGCTTCGAGCGCCTGATGCAGGTGCTTGAGAGACGGCAGGAGGTGGTGGTGGATCTGCTCGACGCAGGCGATGTGCATGGCCGTCGGATAGGTGTCGTTCGACGACTGGCTCATGTTGACGTGGTCGTTCGGGTGAACCGGCTTCTTGGAGCCCATTTCGCCGCCGAGCATTTCGATCGCCCGGTTGGAGATCACCTCGTTGGCGTTCATGTTGGACTGGGTGCCGGAACCGGTCTGCCAGACGACGAGCGGAAAGTGCTCGTTGAGCTTGCCGTCGATGACTTCCTGGGCTGCGTCGATGACGGCCTTGCCGATGGCGGCGTCGAGGCCGGAAAGCTCCATGTTGGCACGGGCGGCGGCCTGCTTGACGATGCCAAGCGCGCGCACGACTGCGAGAGGCTGCTTTTCCCAACCGATCTTGAAATTGCCCAGTGAGCGCTGCGCCTGCGCGCCCCAGTAACGGTCGCTCGCGACGTCGATCGGGCCGAATGTGTCGGTTTCTGTACGGGTGGATGCCATCTTCGCTGCCTTTTCTCCCTGATGCTCCCGCCGGTGCGTAAGTCCATGAAAGCGCGAGAGGCGCATGACTGCTCCGGCGGGCGCATTACTATACGAATAGCCTGTGTCTGCAAGTCGCGATCGGCGTATTTCGCCCTCGTATTGGCGTGGCGTTTATGACACGCGGACCTGATTTTTGGCGTGGCAAGATTGTAGTTCGATGTGGGAAATGAATGCGCATCAATGAAAAATTAACCAAGGAATTCTTAACCTTTGCATCCTGCGTCGGATCACGTCTGTCTTCTTGCCGAAATGGAGATGTGAACGGCGAATTTCTTTCCATCCTTCACGCGATCGGATAGATGGCGTGACACTGAAGAAGAGTTTGCGCGCGACGCGAACGAAGGTCACGGGGACTACATTGCAGCATATCTACAAGAAGACATCCTTGGCCGTCGCGCTGGTGTCGGGCATTTCCGTTTTTGCCGGTGCGACCGCGCCGGCGCACGCCATCACGCTGATGGATATCCTGCGCGGCGGGCCCGGCAAGCGCGACGGTAGTGCGCAGGCAGGACAGCGCGGTCAGGAGGCGGCGCCGAGCGAACGGGCTCTGGCCGACCCCGAGCCGCTGCCAAAGGTTTCCGGTCCCCGCTACTATACCTACAAGACCGACGGCCAGCGCCTTGTGAAAACCGGCGCATTTGCCGCAGCCACAGCGGCGGGCGCCTATGCAACCCTTGCCGAGGCCAAGCTGTCCGCGCCCTCGGATATCGCCTCCGCGCTGGAAGCGTATTACGCCACTGCGGCGCAGCCGCTCTGGGTGTCGCAGGACGATGTCAACGACAAGGCGCGCGCCGTGATGGCGCTGTTGCAGCGGGCAGGCGAATTCGGCCTCGATCCGGCCGACTATGCCGTCGATGTGCCGGCGCTGACGACCGCGAGCGTCCAGCCTGCCACACCGGCCGCGACGCCAAATATCGATGCCGCCGCCGATGCTGCTTCTGTCGCATCCTCTGCAATGCCGGCAGAGGGCGCCGTTGCTGCCGAGCCTGCGCCGACCGCGGTCGGTTCGGCTGAAACCGCCGCATCCGCTGCCGAACCGGTAGTCCCGGCTGATGCCGCCCCTGCGACCGGTGTTGCAACGGAGGCGCAAGCCCCGGTATCGCCGGCCGTGGCCGAGGCGCCTGAGGCAGAACCCACAAGTGCGGCCACCGTCGCCGAGCCTGCGGCTGCACAGCCTGTCACCGTTGCGCCCGTTTCCGTCGAGCACCAGCGCGAAATGATGCAGTTCGAACTGGCGCTGTCGGCAAAGGCGCTTCTGTTCGCGCAGGACATGGTGCGCGGCCGTATCGACCCGAACCGGATTTCCGGCTTCCACGACCTCAAGCGCCATACCGTTGCGCTGGCACCGGTGCTTGCCGCTATGGCCTCGGCGCCGGACGCTGCCGCCCATCTGGAAGGCATGGCGCCGAAAGGCTCGAATTTCCTTGCCCTCAAGGCAGAGCTTGCCAAGCTGAAGGTTGAGGCAGCGGATGCAGGCGACACGATCGTGCTGCCGGAAAAGCTGCTGCTGAAGCCCGGCAACAGCAGCCCGGATCTGCCGAATGTCGTCGCGTTGATCGGCAAACGCGGCTCCGAGACGCTAAAGGCCGAGCATGCCGCGACCCTTGCCGGCTACCAGCAGACGCCTGAATACACGCCGGAGCTTGTAGAACTGGTGAAGTCGTTCCAGAGCGAAGCGGGGCTGAAGGCCGACGGCGTGATCGGTGCTGCGACGCTGCGCAAGATGACGGGCCACACGGTTCAGGACAAGATCGAGAAGGTCGTGGTCGCCATGGAGCAGGCGCGCTGGCTGCCTGACGAACTCGGCCAGCGCTACGTCTTCATCAATCAGCCGGCCTTCCGAGTCTACTACCACGAACAGGGCGTCGAGCAGTTCTCTATGCGCACGGTCGTCGGCTCCAAGGCGCACCAGACCTTCTTCTTCAACGACAAAATCCAGACGGTCGAGTTCAACCCCTACTGGGGCGTTCCGCAGTCGATCATCGTCAATGAAATGCTGCCGCATCTGCGTCAGGACCCGAGCTATCTCGACCGGATGGGCTATGAAGTGGCCGTCAATGGCCGCGCCGTGCCGTCTTCCAGCGTCAACTGGTACGGTTCGACCCAGAGTATTTCTGTGCGCCAGCCGCCGTCCAGCGACAATGCGCTCGGCGATCTGAAGATCCTTTTCCCGAACGCGCATGCGATCTACATGCATGACACGCCGTCGAAGAGCTTCTTCCAGCGGGACATGCGGGCGCTGAGCCACGGTTGCGTACGTCTGGCCGAGCCGCGCAAGATGGCGGCCGCCGTTCTCGGCACGACGGAAGCCGATGTCGATGCGCGTATCGCCGCCGGCAAGAATGTCGCCGCCAAGGTGACGGCCGATATTCCGGTCTATGTTTCCTATTTCACCGCCTGGCCCAACAAGGACGGTGCGGTCGAATATTTCGACGACGTCTATGACCGTGATACGGCCGTCGAAAAGGCGTTCGATGCAACGACAAAGGCGCGCATCTGATCGCCGGACCGGCGACATTTGAACAAGTCGACGTGCAGGAATTGAAAAAGGCGGCTCTCGGGCCGTCTTTTGTCGTCCAGGCTGTTCAGGCCCAGGTGCCGTACCGTCAGGCCGTGGCTGTCTCTGCGAGGATCGTCTCCACCATCTCGACCGTCAGCGCGTCGTAATGGCTGATGACGCGAGTGGGGGCCAGGCTTTCGACTGGTACGTCGGAATAACCGAAGGTGACGGCGATCGACGGGATGCCGGCATTCTGGGCGGCGCGGATATCATTGACGCTGTCGCCGATCATGATCGTCCGGCCTGCGTCACCGCCGGCTTTTTCGATCGTGCCGAGGATATGCCCGGCATCGGGCTTGCGCACGGCAAACGTGTCACCGCCGGTGATCGCGACGAAGCGCGGTGCCAGCCCGAGCGTGTCGAGAAGCGGTAGCGCCAGTTCCTCCAGCTTGTTGGTGCAGACGGCAAGCCGCATTCCGGCCTGTTCCAGCCGGTCCAGCGCCTCGATGATGCCGGGATAGGTTTTGCTGTCTCCGGGCATGTGGCTTTTGTAATGGGCGAGGAAGCGCTGCAGCAGCGGTTCCAGTTCTGACTCGTCGAGTGGTCTGCCACGCAGGTCGAAGGCCCGCTTGATCATCACCCGCGCGCCTTGGCCGACGAGATGGGTCAGGTCGTCGAAGCTGACGGGGTCGAGGCCGGCGGCCGCGATCGTGTGGTTCAGGCTGTCGATCAGGTCGGGGCCGGTGTCGATCAGGGTTCCGTCGAGATCGAAGATGACGAGGGGAGAATTCACGAACATACCTCACTGCTGCTCACATGACGGGTTCCGGTTAAGCATGCCTCGAGCAGCTTGGAAAGGCTTGGCGGCGGCTGTGGTGGAGTGTGTGAGACATTCCTGATCCAGTGAGAAACAGGAGCGGGGGTCTTCCGCTCCCCGGATGAGGCGTGTAAACAGCGGATCGGCTAGAACAGCGGGGAGCATGCGGCGCATGGACGCCAGGGAAATGAAGATCAAGGCTGCGGCGGACGCGCTGACTTATGTCGAGGACGGCATGAGGCTCGGCATCGGTACCGGGTCGACGGCGGAGGAATTCGTCCGGCTTCTGGCCGAGAAGGTGCATGGCGGCCTGCGTGTCGAGGGCGTTCCGACATCCGAGCGCACGGCGCGGCTCTGCCTCGAACTCGGCATCACGCTGAAGTCCCTCGATGAACTGCCCGAACTCGACCTGACGATCGACGGCGCCGATGAACTCGATGCCGACCTCACGCTCGTCAAGGGCGGCGGCGGCGCGCTTCTGCGCGAAAAGATCGTCGCGGCCGCTTCGTCGCGCATGATCGTCATTGCCGACGAAAGCAAGGTCGTCGATATGCTCGGCGCATTTCCGCTGCCGATCGAGATCAATCCCTTCGGCGAGGTCGCCACCCGCGTCGCGGTCGAAAAGGCTGCGTCGAGGCTCGGGCTTTCGGGTGGTCTTGCGCTGCGCAAATCGGGCGATGATCTGTTCACCACGGACGGTGGACACTATATTCTCGACGCATCTTTTGGCCGTATTCCTGATGCAGAGGCACTTTCGAGAGAACTGCATGCCATCCCAGGCGTGGTCGAACACGGACTTTTCATTCATATGGCGTCGCTTGCGATCATTGCCGGACCGGCAGGAGCGCGGACGCTTCAGGCGAAATAGAAGTAGGAGCACTTACTCATGATCAAATCCGCGGTTTTCGGCCGTGCCATCGCGCTATCCGTTCTTCTGTCGGGTTCGGTGGCCATGCAGGCGCAGGCGCAGGACATTCCTGAGGCGCATCTTGCCGCCGCACGCGAGGCGATCAGCGCGCTCAGCGTCACCGATCGCTACGACAACATTCTTCCGGCACTGGCCGAGCGTCTGAAGGCGCAGTTCATCCAGTCCTCGCCGAACTTCCAGGACCAGATCTCGGCGGCTGTCGATGAAGAGGCACTGGCGCTGGCACCGCGTCGTGCCGATCTCGAGCGCGAAGCGGCGACCATTTATGCCAAGAGCTTCTCGGCTGACGAGCTGAAGGCGATTGCCACCTTCTTCAACACCGAAGCCGGCAAGAAGCTGATGACGAGCACGCCGCTCGTCGCCCGCGAACTCGGCCGTGCTGCCGAAATCTGGAGCAACGGCGTGTCCCGCGACCTGTCTGCCCAGTCGACGGCCAAGCTGCGCACCGTCATCGATGCCAATCCGGGCGAGATGCCGGCTGCCGATCCGGCACCCGCGCCGGCCGCTCCGGCACAGTAAGCTTAGCCCACACAGATTATCGAAAGCCCGGAGAGATCCGGGCTTTTTATTGCGCTGCAATATGCCTATATGCGGCATCCGTTCCGCATGCCGAAGGAGATGACGATGGCCGCCTATGACTATGACCTGTTTGTAATCGGTGGAGGCTCAGGTGGCGTGCGCGCCGGCCGTGTCGCAGCCAGTCTCGGCAAGAAGGTCGGCATTGCGGAAGAATATCGTTTTGGCGGGACCTGCGTCATTCGCGGTTGCGTTCCGAAGAAACTGTTCGTCTACGCGTCGCAGTTTCACGAGCATTTCGAAGATGCGGCCGGCTTCGGTTGGACGGTCGGCGAAAGCACGTTCGACTGGAAGAAGCTGATCGCCGCCAAGGACAAGGAGATCGAGCGTCTCGAAGCCATCTACCGTCGCGGCCTGGAAAACAACAAGGCGGACGTCTTCGACAGCCGCGCCGAACTCGTCGATGCCCATACCGTTCGCCTGACCAAGACCGGCCAAACCGTCACGGCCGAGCGCATCGTGATTGCCACCGGCGGCGTCGCCAACCCGCATGCCTCGCTGCCCGGCCACGAGTTGTGCATCACCTCCAACGAGGCCTTCCATCTGGAAACGCTGCCGAAGTCGATCCTGATCGCCGGCGGCGGTTATATTGCGGTCGAATTCGCCAACATCTTCCACGGCCTCGGCGTCGAGACGACGCTGATCTATCGCGGCAGGGAAATCCTGTCGCGTTTCGACCACGACATGCGTCAGGGCCTGCATAAGGCAATGGTCGACAAGGGCATCCGGATCATTCTCACCGACGTCATCGAAGACGTTGCCAAGGCGCCGGAAGGCGGCTTGACCGCACGCACCAAAGGTGGCGAGAAGTTCAACGTCGACACCGTCATGCTGGCGCTTGGTCGCGATCCCTACACGAAGGGTCTCGGCCTCGAGGCCGCAGGCGTGAAGATGGACGAGCGCGGCGCCATCATCGTAGACAAGTTCTCCCGCACCAATGTCGAGAACATCTACGCGCTGGGCGATGTCACCGACCGGGTGCAGCTGACGCCGGTGGCGATCCACGAGGCCATGTGCTTCATCGACACAGTGTATCGCGACAAGCCGACTTCGCCGGATTACGACCTCATCCCGACCGCCGTCTTCTCGCAGCCGGAAATCGGCACGGTCGGCCTGTCGGAAGAAGACGCCGCCAAGCGTTACGAAGAGCTGGAAGTCTATCGTGCCGAGTTCCGGCCGATGAAGGCGACGCTATCGGGCCGCGCCGAGCGGATGATCATGAAGCTGATCGTCGATGCCGCAAGCCGCAAGGTCGTCGGTGCCCATATCCTCGGCCACGAGGCCGGCGAGATGGCGCAGATCATCGGCATCTGCCTCAAGGCCGGCGCGACGAAGGACGACTTCGACCGCACCATGGCGCTGCATCCTTCCGCCGCGGAAGAGCTGGTGACCATGTATAGCCCGTCCTACCGGGTGAAGAACGGCGAGCGCGTCTGAAGAACGCCCAAGTGCCGCGGATCAGCTGGTGATCCGCGGCATGGCGACGATCTTGCGGAACAGGGTCTTCATCGCGTCCTCGATGCCTTGTTCCAATGTCACCTCGAAGAAATAGCCGGGACTGGCGCATTCGCGCATCTTGTCGTCGATATTGCCATCGAAGGGTTTGACCCAGGATTTCCAGAAATCATTGTCTTTCAAAGGCAGATAGGTTGTGTAGAGAACCGCGACCCGTATGTTGCTGTCCTTGAGCGCCTGGCATGCGCGCGGGTCGATAGGCTCGATGCAGCGCCCGCCGCTTGTCTGCCGTGTGCACTTGTTTGGCTTGTAGCTGTCTCCTACGCCATCGGCGACCATGAAAACGATCTTCTGTCGGTCGGTGCGGCTCGTGCCATAGCCTGGAACACCGAACGTGCTGGTCTTCGTCAGGATTTCGTCTTTTACCCCCTTGAGGGCGTCATCGAAGCTCGTTTGCTGGTCGTTGTTGTAGTTCTGATAGGGAATGCTCATCAGCTTGATCTTGTCGGTGGCATTGCCGACCGTGGTCAGGCTTTCGTTCAGTTCCGCGACCTTAAAGAGTTTGGCGTCCTGCGCCTTCTCGCCGAATGTATATGCGGCCATCCGGAACTGGCCGGACATGGTCTGGGTCGTTTTCGCCGTCGCCATCAGCGACTTGACGGCTGCCGCCACCACGTCGATGCGGATGGGAATGCCTTCCGATTGCGCCAGTCGATAATAGCTGTAACGGTCTTCGACGCCGCTTTCGGAGACGATATGGCACGCGAAGGCGCAATTGGCATCTTTACCCTTTTCGTTGCCGGGTTTCTGATAGCCGTAACGCGTCGCATGCTTCATGTCGTCGATCGCATCCATGGTTGCGGCGACGCCCATGGAAGGGGTGTTGTCGAGCAGCATGTAAAAATCCATGAAGGACGGTGTCTGGTAGGTCGCCGTTGCGGTGTTGGAAACTGTAATGTCTTTCTTGCCGAGAACCTGCATGAAGGTCGTCGGAAGTGTGCCGCTGTAACTGACCCATGAGGTTATGACATTGTCCGACTTGACGAGCTGGATGTCGACGTCGACGGGAATGTCGATGATGTTGGTCGATAGCTGACCGAAGAACAGCTTGCGCGCCTCGCTCGTATCAAGCGCCACTGTTGCGTTTCCCGGCGCCGCCATGGCCTGCGCAACCGCTGCCGATTTTTCCGCGATCGCGCCAACTGCCGCGGCATCGGCGGCGGCTGCCAGCTGCGCGCGAAGATCGAGCGCGCGACCGAAGTCGATAGCAAGCCCGGCCACCCCTACCAGTGGCACCATAATCAGAGCAGTCAATATCCCGAAATTGCCGCCATCGTGGCGCAAGAAATCCCCGAACCCACGCATTGCAGCCCCCCAAAGCCGTCAATGTTTCAGATGTGGCCTATAATAATATATGATTGTGAATCGCATTTTAACGCGGTTCGAGGCAGCTCATTTCCTGGTTAATGACCGATATTAAAGTGCGCCAATCGGCAACGCACCGTTCACGACGGAAGGGGCCTCAAGGCGGCTGGTCAAAGGCAATGTTAGGGGGTATAAGCCGCCCCTATTTCGAAGAGGAAACGTCCGGGCTCGGTGGTCCGGATGCACAGGTGAGACAAATGGCACAGAATTGGACCCCGAACAGCTGGCGCAACAAGCCGATCCAGCAGGTTCCGGCATATCCCGATCAGGCCGCTCTGGCGGCGACAGAAGCCCAGTTGGCGACCTTTCCGCCGCTCGTCTTCGCCGGCGAGGCTCGCCGTCTGAAGTCGCAGCTTGCGAAGGTTGCGGAAGGCGATGCCTTCCTGCTGCAGGGTGGCGATTGCGCGGAAAGCTTTGCTGAACATGGCGCGGACAATATCCGCGACTTCTTCCGCTCGTTCCTGCAGATGGCCGTCGTTCTGACCTATGGCGCGCAGTTGCCCGTCGTTAAGGTCGGTCGTATTGCCGGCCAGTTCGCCAAGCCGCGCTCCTCGAATTTCGAGAAGCAGGGCGATATCGAGCTGCCGTCCTACCGCGGTGACATCATCAACGGCATCGACTTCACGCCGGAAAGCCGTATTCCCGCACCGGAGCGCCAGCTCGACGCCTACCGTCAGTCGGCAGCAACGCTGAACCTCTTGCGCGCGTTCGCGATGGGTGGCTATGCCAACCTCGAAAACGTCCACAAGTGGATGCTCGGCTTCGTCAAGGATAGCCCGCAGGGCGAGCGCTACAAGAAGCTGGCGGATCGCATCAGCGAGACGATGGACTTCATGCGCGCGATCGGCATCTCGGCCGACAACCAGCCGAGCCTGCGCGAGACCGATTTCTTCACCAGCCACGAGGCGCTGCTTCTGGGCTATGAGGAAGCGTTCACGCGCGTCGATTCCACTTCGGGCGACTGGTACGCGACCTCCGGCCACATGCTGTGGATCGGCGACCGCACCCGCCAGCTTGACCATGCGCATGTGGAATATTTCCGCGGCATCAAGAACCCGATCGGCCTGAAGTGCGGCCCGTCGCTGACACCCGACAACCTGATCGAGCTGATCGACGCGTTGAACCCGGCAAACGAAGCCGGCCGTCTGACGCTAATCTGCCGTTTCGGTCATGACAAGGTTGCTGAAAACCTGCCCAAGCTGGTCCGCGCGGTCGAGCGGGAAGGCAAGAAGGTGGTTTGGTCCTGCGATCCGATGCATGGCAACACGATCACGCTCAACAACTACAAGACCCGCCCGTTCGAGCGGATCCTGTCGGAAGTCGAAAGCTTCTTCCAGATCCATCGCGCCGAAGGCACGCATCCGGGCGGCATCCATGTCGAGATGACCGGCAAGGATGTGACCGAGTGCACCGGTGGTGCGCGCGCCGTCACCGGTGCCGACCTGCAGGATCGCTACCATACACATTGCGACCCGCGCCTCAATGCCGACCAGGCACTGGAACTGGCCTTCCTCCTGGCCGAGCGCATGAAGAGCGGCCGCGATGAAAAGCGGATGGTCGTCAACGGCTAAGGGCCGGGACACCGCAGAGCAAGAACAAACAAGGCCGGCGATTTCGCCGGCCTTGTCGTTTCCCGTCCATGCGCTGAACAATTACTGGACGAGAACCGAATTGTGGCAGGTGGCGCCGCCGACGCGGATATCGGCTTCGCCGATCTTCACCCCGAGTGTGGAGAGCAGGGCGTAAAGTACGTTATCGAGCGGAGCGGTAACGAGGCGCAGCGTGTCGGCCAGTCCGCCGAGCAGCGCCTGCGGGATGGCGACCCGAATGCCGAGAAGCTCGACTTCCAGCGTCAGGTCGCGGATCAGCGAATCCATCAGCGTTTCGACCGTGTTGCGGGTGGATACCTGCTTCACCTTCTGCGTCTGGATGTCCGAAGGTGAGAAACTGACCTGGCTCAGGTTCATGTTCGTGGCATTGGTATAGGCAAGCGCCGTCAGATTGAGGGCAGGCGTCGCCACCATTTTGGTCTTCGTCACGCGCGGGTCTTTGCCGAAGTTGGCGAAAGCCGACTTGTCGACATCGCCGAGCGACAGCTCGAGTACGCCGGGGGCTGCCTCGACGCCGACCGTCGCACCTGAAGAGCCCGTCGTGCAGGTGATCGAGGCCATGCGGGCCTCGGCATGGGCGATCTCCAGATAGAGCGGAACCTTGACCTTGATCCCGAGCAGGCCGGTGATGCCGTCGACCGTGGCGGTCAATGCCACGCGGGTCTGGGCGGTGCGCACGATCGCGCCTGTCTTGCCGATACCCATCGCCTTCGCGCCGACCGGCGGTTCGCCGATCGCCAGTGACGCGGTGATGGACGCAAGGCCGGGTATCGTCGCACCGAGATCCAGGTCGATCTGGTTCTTGCCGTTGGCGGTGGTGGCGACCGCGTTGATCAGGCCGAGAATGTCGGTCTGCACGGCGAGGCCGTTGCTTTGGCCTATCAGCCGTGAGCCGAGCGGGCCGATGTCGAGTACGTTGCTGAGCTTGACGGTGACCTTGCTTTTTTCGAGCGTCTTTTCCAGGCCCTTGACGATGGATTGCACGGCGGGCGTCACGCCTGTGGTCTGGCCGATCGCATTCAGCAGTGCGCCATAGGTGATGTTGGTGTCCAGCAGGTCACTATAGGTGCCGGCCGTCAGGTTGAGCTTGATCGACAGCTTTTCCAGTACTTTCAGCAGATCGACATTGGCATTGAGCAGCGACTGGTAGTCCATCACCGACAGTGAGATATTGGTGCCGAGCAACTGGCTGAGCAGCGCATTCAGGATGCCGTTGTTGAGACTGGCGAGGCGTGAGCCGACGGAGAAGGATGCCATCCGGTCGATCGCCGCCGTGCCGCTGGCATTCAGCGTCGGCGGTTTGGTGATGCTGGCTCCGAAATAGAGCCCACCGCGCTGGTAAAGCGTCACCCGCACCGCATCATAGGGCGCCACGCCGCCCTGGAAGCGAGAGGCGACTGGGATGGTGCTGTCGGACTTGTAGTTGCCGTTGGTGACGACGGCATAGGCCTCGAACCGGTCGAAGACGGTCGCTGCATCGAAGGTGACCGGCTGGCCCTTGTTGAGAAGCTGGCCGTTCTTCAGGACGGCGATGTTCTTGCCGTTGAGGTTCATGAAGTCGAGCACGCCGGCTTCCGGATTGCTCGGCGTGGCGGCAGCCGAGATGGCCGAGAGGTCGGCTGTCGTCTGCAACTGGCGCTGCTGCAGCGTCAGCGAGCCGTAGTCGACGCCGAGCGCAAGCGTGCTGATGATGAGCGGTAGGCAGATCGCTGCGGTGATCGCGACATTGCCGGACTTTTCGGAGAACCAGTGGCGCGCCGACATTCAGATGCCTCCCACGCGCACGGTCGAGAAGCGGCGGATCTGGCTGCTCGGCATGGCGTAGCTGAAGAGGTTGAAGATCGGCAGGTTGCTCGCATCATAGCTCAAGGCGACGGTGAACTGGTTGGGGTTGCTCGGGTCGGACTGCACTTGCAAGGTCAGTCGGGACTTGTCGAGCAGGGCATGCTCCATGGTCGACTTGTTGACGAAGTCGGTGACGAGGCTCTGTCGTTCCGTCTCGTTCATGCCGGCAACGGCCGTCCTTGCCGCATCGGCCGCAATCTGCTGGACGGAACTCGCGGCGGAGAAGTATATTCCGTAAGCGATCATGCTGAGCAGGGTCATGAAGAAGAGCGGCGCGACAATCGCGAACTCTACCGCGGCCGCTCCGGATGTATTGGCAAGATAGCGACGGATGGACATGGATTCCTCCAGGGCATTTTCTTTTGCCGGATCATGCGCGCCATCTATTAAGGACTCTCTAAAATAGATATTACGAATATATATGGATGAAACTGCACTACGAGCGCAGTAGAGTTGCGGGCGGCGGGCGACCGATGACGTGCGGGTGAAATTTGCATCTGTGACCGTTGCAGCGCGGGCCGGCTCGCTTTAAATCTGCGACATGACCCAGAATGATCTCAGTGCCTTGCGCATCGCCATAGCCCAGCTGAACCCGACTGTCGGTGACGTCGCCGGCAACCTTGCCATGGCGCGCGCGGCACGCAACGAAGCGGCCCGCGAAGGGGCTGATCTGCTGATGCTGACCGAGCTGTTTCTTTCGGGCTATCCGCCGGAAGACCTCGTGTTGAAACCGGCATTCCTCAAGGCCTGCCTCAAGGCGGTCGAGGAGTTGGCGGCGGACACCGCCGATGGCGGTCCCGGCGTGATCATCGGCTTTCCGCGACAGGGCGAGGCCGGTCGGCACAATTCCGTGGCGCTTCTCGATGCGGGCCGCATCATCGCCATTCGCGACAAGGTCGACTTGCCCAACTACGGCGAGTTCGACGAAAAGCGCGTGTTTACGGAAGGCTCGATCTCCGGTCCCTACAATTTCCGCGGCGTGCGCATCGGCATCCCGATTTGCGAGGAGATCTGGAACGATCTGGGCGTCTGCGAGGCGCTGGCGGAAAGTGGCGCGGAGATCCTGCTCGTACCGAACGGATCGCCCTATTATCGCGGCAAGCTCGATATCCGCTATCAGGTGGCGCTTCGTCAGGTGATCGAGACGGGACTGCCGCTTGCCTTCGCCAACCAGCTCGGCGGCCAGGACGAACTCGTTTTCGACGGCGCGAGCTTTGCCTTCAATGCCGACAAGACGATCGCCTTCCAGCTGCCGCAATTCGAGCCGGCCATCGTCGTCACCGACTGGCGACGCGAGGCGGATGGCTGGCGCTGCCTGCCTGGGCCGATGGCGCAGATCCCCGAAAAGGAGGCGGCCGACTACCTCGCCTGCATGTTGGGCTTTCGCGATTACGTCAACAAGAACGGCTTCAAGTCGGTCGTTCTCGGCCTTTCCGGCGGCATCGATTCGGCCGTCTGCGCGGCGATCGCCGTGGATGCGCTCGGCGATGAGAGGGTGCGCACCGTCATGCTGCCCTATCGCTACACGTCGGAAGCCTCTTTTCAGGATGCTGCCGACTGCGCCAGGGCGCTCGGTTGCCGCTATGACATCGTGCCGATTGCCGATCCGGTCGAGGGATTTCTCGCGTCGCTCTCGGAGATGTTCGAGGGAACCGAAGAAGGCATTACCGAAGAGAACCTGCAGAGCCGTACGCGCGGCACGATCCTGATGGCGATCTCCAACAAGTTCGGCTCGATGGTGGTGACGACCGGCAACAAGTCGGAAATGTCTGTCGGCTATGCAACGCTCTATGGCGACATGAACGGCGGTTTCAACCCGATCAAGGACCTCTACAAGATGCAGGTCTATGCGCTGGCAGAGTGGCGTAATGCGCATGTCCCGGCGGGCGCGCTCGGGCCTGCGGGGGAGGTGATCCCGGTCAACATCATCTCCAAGGCACCGTCCGCCGAACTGCGTCCCGACCAGACGGACCAGGATTCGCTGCCGCCATATCCGGTGCTCGACGATATCCTCGAATGCCTCGTCGAGCTGGAGATGGGCACGGAGGAGATTGTTGCGCGCGGCCATGACGCAGTGACCGTGCACCGCATCGAGCACCTGCTTTATCTCGCCGAATACAAGCGCCGCCAGTCGGCGCCGGGCGTCAAGATCACCAAGAAGAATTTTGGTCGCGACCGCCGCTACCCGATCACCAACCGGTTCAGGGATCGCTGAGGGAGGCAGGAATGCCGCTGCGCAGCTCGATCGAGATCTTCGATATCCGGACGCGCGAAAACCGCGTCGTATGGCAGACGGACGCTCTGTTCGAAGCGCCGAACTGGTCGCCCGATGGACGCTACCTGATGCTCAACGCCGATGGCCTGGTCTACAGGCTGTCCCCGGACGGTGATGCGCCGACGCAGCGGGTCGATACGGGCTTTGCTACGCGCTGCAACAATGACCACGGCATTTCGCCGGACGGGTCCCTGATCGCCGTGTCGGACAAGGTGGAGTTCGGCAAGTCGGCGATCTATGTCCTGCCGGTAGAAGGCGGCAAGCCTCGGCTGGTGACGCAGAACCTGCCCTCCTATTGGCATGGCTGGTCGCCGGACGGAAAGAGCTTCACCTATTGCGGCATCCGGGATCAGGTCTTCGATATCTATACGATCGGGATCGATGGGCTTGACGAGACGCGGCTGACCTTTGGCGAGGGCCGCAATGACGGGCCGGATTATTCGCCGGACGGGCAGTGGATCTACTTCAACTCCAGCCGCAGCGGACGCATGCAGATCTGGCGCGTTCCAGCCATGGGCGGGGCGGCCGAGCGGATGACCGACAGCCTTTATGGCGACTGGTTTCCACACCCGTCACCCAAGGGTGACAAGGTGGTTTTCATCTCCTATGACGGCGATGTCTTAGACCACCCGCGCGACCTTGATGTTCGCGTGCGGCTGATGGATATGGATGGCGGCAATGTCGAGACGCTGTTCGATCTGTTCGGCGGGCAGGGCACGATGAACTCGCCCAACTGGGCAGCGGACGGCGATCGGTTCGCCTATGTCCGCTATTTTCCGGCCTGAACGGCTGCTTTTAAGAGCATGTGATGAACAACGACGACAAAAGGTCCGCAAGCGGGCTGGTATCCGCCGAGGCATTTTCGCAGGGCGAGCGCGATGCCGTCTATCGCGCGATCGAGACGCGACGCGACGTGCGCGACCAGTTCCTTTCCCACCCGATCCCCGAGGATGTGCTGCAAAGGCTGCTGGGTGCCGCCCACGCGGCGCCGTCGGTCGGCTTCATGCAGCCGTGGAATTTCACCCTCGTGCGTGACGCGGCGCTGCGTCACGCCGCCTGGGAAGCGTTCTCCAGAGCCAATGCGGAAGCCGTTTCGATGTTTCCGGAAGAGAAGCAGGCTCTCTATGCGAGCCTCAAGCTTGAAGGCATCCGCAAGGCGCCTTTGTCGATCTGCGTCACCTGCGATCCCGATCGGGCGGGGCCGGTGGTTCTGGGACGCACGCACAACCGGCGGATGGACAGCTATTCTACGGTCTGCGCCATCCAGAACCTATGGCTTGCCGCACGCGCCGAAGGGATCGGCGTCGGCTGGGTCAGCATTTTTCACGATGCGGATGTGCGCGACATTCTGGGCATACCCGAGAGCGTCGAGATCGTCGCCTGGCTGTGTCTGGGGTATGTCGACGAACTTTATAGCGAGCCGGAACTGGCCCTGAAGGGGTGGCGCCAGCGATTGCCGCTGGAGGATCTGATCTTCAACGACGGCTGGGGACGTCGTTGATCATTGCAGCGGTTGCGGGCCGCTGACCTTCGGGTTGGCGAGATCGATGTCTTCCGATGGGAAAAATTGAGGACCGACGGTGCGAACCTTCCTGTCGGGATCATAGGGGCGATCGGGCGGGAACTCGATCGGTTCAGGCTTGGCCTGTGCGGGCGTTGCGCTGCCGAAGCGGGTGATGCTTGCGCCCTCGCTGACGGGATTTTCCGGCGAGCGGGCGGAGGCCGCAGTATCCGTCGCATCTTCCGGTAGCGGCAGGGCCAGTCCTCGGATGCGAACCCGCTCATGCTCGTCGAGGTCGTCCTGCGCATCGAGATCCGTCGGCGTGCAGCCGCTTTGCCGGATTGCCGACAGAAGTGCCACGCGTTCCTCGGACGGCTGGAGCAGCGAGCGGGCGCCGTTGCGGGCCTCGCTCATGCGGTCGCGTTCCGCCTCCATCTGCGCCAGCGCATCCTGCATGCCGGTACAGGAGCCGTCACCGTTGCCACCGCCAAGTGACACGATGCTGCCGGACCCGCATCCTTGGCCGCGCATCGCGATGCGCAGCTGGCGGATGTCGGCGTTCAACTGGCTGAGCTGGCGGGCATCGTTCTGGCGGAACGCCGGATTGCCGCCGATGATCTGTGGTGCATTGTTGAGACGGCGGTAGAGGTCGGCGCAGAGCATGGCATCTCTGGCAATCCCTGCATGAGGGAGCGCCAGAAAAGCGATTGCCAGCGATGTCAGCATGCGCGAAGCCCTAAAGCCCATCTCACACCCGTCGCATTGTTTCGTCAGGTCGGTTGCCATCTGCGCCATGCCGGAAGCTTGCCGCAGATGGGACTGGAGGCGTCTTTACCGTGCCTGCAGCACCGCATCCGGCTGCGAGGCCTCGACGACGGCGAGTGCCGCCATGTTGACGACGCCGCGCGAGGTGACGGTCGATGACAGGACATGGGCGGGCTTGGCCGTGCCGAGCAGGATCGGCCCGACATGCAGGGATTCCGTCATCATGCGCACGACGCCGAGCGAAATGTTGGCCGCATCGAGGTTGGGAAAGATCAGCAGATTGGCTTCGCCCTGCAACGGGCTGTCGGGCATGGCGCGCTTGCGCAGTGCTTCATTGAGGGCCGATCCGCCCTGCATCTCGCCATCGACCTGCAGTTCCGGCGCTTGGTCGCGGATGATGGCAAGTGCTGCGCGCATCTTGCGGGCGCTTTCGGAATCGCGGGAGCCGAAATTGGAATGGCACATCAGCGCCGCCTTCGGCTCGATGCCGAAGCGGCGTACTTCGCGGGCGGCGAGAATGGTGATCTCGGCGATCTCTTCGGCCGTCGGATTGTAGTTGACGAACGTGTCGGTGAAGAAGATCGCGCCACGCTGCGAAATCAGCAGGCTGAGGCCGGCGAAGGTCGATGCGCCGTCGCGTTTGCCGATGATCTGGCGAACATCGCGCAGGTGGCGGTCATAGCGTCCCTCGAGACCGCAGATCAGCGCGTCTGCTTCATCGCGCTTGACCGACAGCGCACCGATGACGGTGTTGTTGGTGCGGATGATAGTGCGCGCCGCTTCCGGATTGACGCCCTCGCGGCCGACCAGCGCGAAATAATCCTCGACATAGTCGCGGTATCGCGGATCGTCTTCCGGGTTGACGACGGCGAAATCGACATTCGGGCGAATGCGGATGCCGAAGCGCTTCAGGCGCGCTTCGATGACGGAGGGACGGCCGATGAGGATCGGCTTGGCAATCTCTTCTTCAAGGAGCACCTGGGCGGCGCGCAACACGCGCTCGTCTTCGCCTTCGGCAAAGATGACGCGCTTCTTCTCGGCCACCTTTGCGGCGGTGAAGATCGGCTTCATGACGAAGCCGGAGCGCCAGACAAAGCGGTTCAACTGGTCGAGATAGGCTTCGAAATCCTGGATCGGACGGGCAGCAACGCCGGTTTCGGCGGCAGCACGGGCGACGGCCGGAGCAATGCGCAGGATGAGGCGCGGGTCGAACGGCGAAGGGATGAGGTAATCCGGGCCGAAGACCGGGGTTTCGCCGCTATAGGCCTTGGCCGCGACGTCGGAAACTTCCTCTCGGGCGAGTGCTGCGATCGCCTTGACCGCCGCCATCTTCATCTCTTCGTTGATCGTGCTCGCGCCGCAATCCAGCGCGCCACGGAAGATGTAGGGGAAGCAAAGGACGTTGTTGACCTGGTTGGCGAAATCCGAGCGGCCGGTGCAGATCATCGCGTCCGGGCGTGCCTGACGGGCCAGTTCCGGCATGATTTCCGGCGTCGGGTTGGCAAGCGCCATGATCAGCGGCTTCGGTGCCATGCGGGCCAGAAGTTCGGGCTTCAGCACGCCCGCGGCAGAGAGGCCGAGGAAGACGTCGGCATCATCGATGCTCTCGGCCAGAACGCGCTTGTCGCTGTTCTGCGAGAACACCGATTTCCATTCGTCCATCAGTTCGGTGCGGCCCTCGTAGACCAGACCTTCGATATCGTGGACCCAGATATTTTCCTTCTTCGCGCCGAGCGAAACCAGAAGATTGAGGCAGGCCAGTGCGGCTGCACCGGCGCCCGAGGTAACGATCTTGACGTCGGTGATCGACTTGCCGGCCAGTTCCAGGCCGTTCAGGATCGCGGCGGCAACGATGATCGCGGTGCCGTGCTGGTCGTCGTGGAAGACCGGGATGTTCATCTTCTCGCGCAGCTGGCGCTCGACTTCAAAGCATTCGGGCGCCTTGATGTCTTCCAGGTTGATGCCGCCGAAGGTCGGTTCCAGCGCCGATACGGTGGAAACCATCTCGCCGATGCTGTTGGCGTCGATCTCGATGTCGAAAACGTCGATGCCGGCGAATTTCTTGAAAAGGACCGCCTTGCCTTCCATCACCGGCTTGGAGGCGAGCGGTCCGATATTGCCGAGGCCGAGAACAGCGGTGCCGTTGGAAATGACCGCGACGAGATTGGCGCGGGCCGTGTATTCGGCCGCCATTTCCGGGTTGTCGCGGATCGCAAGACAGGGAGCGGCAACGCCCGGAGAATAAGCGAGCGCGAGATCGCGCTGATTGCCGAGCGGCTTGGTGGCCTGGATTTCCAGCTTGCCGGGACGCGGATACCGGTGGAAGAACAGTGCCTGTTCGTCGAGGTCGGCGCTGCTCGGGAGGGCCGATTTCGGATTTTCTTTCGCGTCCATAATGTCTCCTGCCTTGCTCATTTTCTGCCGGTCACCCGGCGAATATGGGCCTTCTCCTTACAACAATCGTGCCGCTGGAACAGCAGCTATTTTCGTCCCGCAGCGGAAATCGAAGCGCAATGCGCAGACGGCTCAAACCGGCTGCGTGTCATCATCCTGATACACGAGTCTGGTTTTGGAAGGCGCGGGGCAGACTATGAAAGGACGGCTTCCGTGGCAGAGACAGTTGAAGCACGCAAATTCCGCACTCTGTTCATCTCCGACGTGCATCTGGGCTCAAAAGCCGCACGCACGGATCTGCTTCTGGATTTCCTGAAGCATCATGAAGCCGACACCGTGTTCCTGGTCGGTGACATCGTCGACGGATGGCGTCTGAAGCGCTCCTGGTTCTGGCCGCAGGGCTGCAACGACGTGGTGCAGAAACTGCTGCGCAAGGCGCGCAAGGGCAGCCGCATCGTTTATATCCCCGGCAATCACGACGAGTTCCTGCGCGATTTCCCCGGCACCCATTTCGGCGGCATCGAAGTGGCCGACCGCGCCACCTACGAGATGGCCGACGGCAAGAAATATCTGATCCTGCATGGCGACGAGTTCGACGTCGTCGTCCGCAACGCCCGTCTTCTCGCCTATCTCGGCGACTGGGCCTATGACGCGGCGATCGCCATCAACGTCGTGCTGGCCGCGGTGCGTCGCAAGCTTGGCATGCCCTACTGGTCGTTTTCGGCCTGGGCCAAGCTGCAGGTCAAGCATGCGGTCAATTTCATCGGCGAATTCCAGAAGGTGGTGGCCGAGGAAGCGCGCCGCCACAAGGTCGACGGCGTCATCTGCGGCCATATCCATCATGCGGTGATGGAAGACATCGACGGCATTCACTACGTCAATACCGGAGACTGGGTGGAAAGCTGCACGGCAATCGTCGAGCATTTCGACGGAACGCTGGAGCTGATCACCTGGCGCAATATCGCCGCAACCGCTGAGCTTCACGCGCTTCCGGCACCGTCGAAGATCAAGGATATGCAGGCGGCCTGAATGGGAAGGGTCGCGCCCGCTCAGCCCCAGAGGCCGGGTGAGGGTGGGTAGACGAGCGACCCGTCGTAGCGCAGGCCGCCCTCCCTGTCCTTGGCGAGCAGCAGCGGCCCGTCCAGATCGGCATAGTCGGCGTCCTGCGCCAAGAGCACCGCCGGTGCCATGGCGAGCGAGGTGCCGACCATGCAGCCGACCATGACCTGAAAGCCCAGTCGCTGGGCCTCCTGTTTCATCACCATCGCCTCGGTCAGGCCGCCGGTCTTGTCGAGCTTGATGTTGACCGCGTCATAACGATTGCGCAGTGCGGCAAGATCGGCGGTCGAGTGAACGCTCTCGTCGGCGCAGACGGCCACCGGGCGCTCGATCCGCGACAGGATTTCATCCTTGCCCGCCGGCAGTGGCTGCTCGATCATCGCGATGCCGAGTTCACGGGCAACGGACAGGTGGTGGCGGAGATTTTCTTCCGTCCAGCCTTCGTTGGCGTCGATGATGATGCGCGAATCGGGTGCGGCGCTGCGCACCGCGCGCATACGCTCCTCGTCGTCTTCCGTGCCGAGTTTGATCTTGAGGAGCGGTCGATCGCGATTCTTTTGCGCGTCCTTTGCCATGCTTGCCGCATCGGATAGCGATAAAGTGAACGCGGTGACGATCGGCTCCTTGGCGACGATATCGAGAATGGTGGCGACGCTCGATCCGCGCGTCTTGGCATCGAGATCCCAGAATGCACAATCGACGGCATTGCGGGCAGCACCCGGCTTCATTGCGTGCTGCAATTCCGCCCGTGTCATTCCGGCCTCTATCGCCTGCCTTGTCGACAGAATGTCAGCGAAAACACCCTCGACCGTCTCGCCGTAGCGGCGATAGGGCACGCATTCGCCTCGGCCCTTCCGGCCGTTGGTTGAAATTGTGCAGACGATCACCTCCGCCGCCGTCTTCGAGCCGCGCGAGATCGTGAAGCTGCCGGCGATAGGAAAGGCCTCGATTGTTGCTTCAAGGTGACGCGACATGGTTTTAAATGTCCTAATGTGGCAAAAGCGGGCGATGCCGCTATATTGCGGTTTCCCGGTGCGCGATCAATGCATTGCCGGTACAGACCTTTTAAAGTGAGCACCCGCGCCCCGTGAGTCCCAGCCTGGCCAAGATCGACGCAGAAGACCTGCCAAGCGGCGGAAATCGGTATGTTTTAACGGGGGATTGGCGCAATCATTCGATTGCGACCGTGCTCAAGGACCTCGAGCGCCTGGAGAAATCCGGCAGTGCGGGGGCGGTCGAAATCGAGCTTTCGGGAATCACCAGCATCGATACCGCGGGCGCCTGGCTGATTCGCCGATTGATGACGTCGAAGACGGGTGACGGAGGCCAGGCATCGCTTTCCGGCGGCAATGGCGCGATCGAGGAACTGATTGCGGCCCTGCCGGAAAAGACGCCGGCGCCTGAAAAGAACGCCGCAGACAAGCGCAGCCTGTTCGAGAAGATATTCACGCCGCCCGGCAGGCTTGCGGTCGAGATCGGCCGCGACTTCTACGCGGCGATGCATATTCTGGGCTCCGCCGTGCGCGGCGCACAGCTCAAATTCGGCCGCGGCACGGGCGTATCGCCTGCATCCGTCGTCACGCATATCGACCGCATGGGCGTTCGCGCCGTGCCGATCATCGTGCTGATGTCCTTCCTGATCGGTGCGATCATCGCCCAGCAGGGAGCGTTCCAGCTACGCTATTTCGGCGCCGAAATCTTCGTCGTCGACCTCGTCGGCATCCTGCAGTTGCGCGAGATCGGCGTGCTTCTGACCGCCATCATGATCGCCGGCCGCTCCGGAAGCGCGATCACCGCCGAGATCGGCTCGATGAAGATGCGCGAGGAGATCGATGCGCTGACGGTCATCGGTCTCAATCCGGTTGGGGTACTGATTTTCCCGCGGTTGGTAGCGCTCTCGATTGCGTTGCCGCTTCTGACGATCGTTGCCAATTTTGCCGCTCTCTACGGCGCGGCCGTGGTGGCGCTGCTCTATTCGGGCATTACCTTCGACACCTATCTGTCACGCCTGCATGAGGCGATCGACCACACGTCGATTGCGTCCGGCATGATCAAGGCACCATTCATGGCGCTGGCAATCGGGATCGTCGCCGCCGTCGAAGGCATGAAGGTCGGCGGCAGTGCCGAGTCGCTTGGCCAGCATGTGACGGCCTCGGTGGTGAAAGCCATCTTTGCGGTCATTCTCATCGATGCGCTTTTCGCCATCTTCTACTCCGCAATCGATTTCTGATGGGGCAAGCTTGATGGACGATCGGCAGACAATGGAACGGGAGGCACAGAAGGACGATCGCAAGGTCGTTCTCTCCGTGCGCGACCTGACCGTCGGCTTCGGCGAAAAGCTGGTGCTCGACAATCTCAACCTGGATATTTACCGCGGCGAGATCCTCGGATTCGTCGGCGCATCGGGCACCGGCAAATCGGTGCTGATGCGCACGGTGCTGCGCCTTCTGCCGCACCGCTCCGGCTCGATCGAAATTCTCGGTTCCAACTACGAGACGGCAACCGACGAGGAGCGCATCGCGCTCGACACGCGGCTCGGCGTGCTATTCCAGCACGGTGCGCTGTTTTCGGCGCTGACGGTGAAGGAAAACATCCAGCTGCCGATGCGGGAATATCTCGACCTGCCGCAGTCGCTGATGGACGAGCTTGCCTATGTGAAGCTCGAAATGGTCGGCCTGCCGGCAGACGCTGCGGACAAATACCCGTCGGAACTGTCGGGCGGCATGATCAAGCGCGCGGCCCTGGCGCGTGCGTTGGCGCTCGACCCCGATCTCGTTTTCCTCGACGAGCCGACATCCGGCCTCGATCCGATCGGCGCTGCGGATTTCGATGCGCTGATCGCCAAGCTCCGCGATACGCTGGGACTGACCGTCTACATGGTCACCCACGACCTCGACAGCCTGTTTTCGGTCTGTGACCGGATTGCCGTTCTCGGGCAGAAACGGGTATTGGTGGAGGGTACGCTTGAGGATATGTTCGCCTTCGATGATCCGTGGGTTCAATCCTATTTCCGCGGAAAGCGCGCGCGCTCCGTCGTGACCAATGAAAACCAGCAGCCGGCAGACGTGAGAAAGTGAAGTAACCCATGGAAACCAAAGCAAATTACGCCATTGTCGGTTTCTTCACGCTGCTCGTCATGGCGGCCGCCTTCGGCTTCGTCTACTGGATGGCGCAGTCGGGTCGCGGCGGCCCGACCGCCGAGCTTGCGATTCGCATTCCGGGCTCCGCAAACGGCCTGTCCGTCGGCTCCCCGGTGCGCTTCAACGGTATCGCCGTCGGCTCGGTTCGTGGACTGACCATCGATCCGGACGATCCGCGCTACTCGATCGCTTTTACCGAGGTTCGCGCCGACGCGCCGGTTTATCAGACGACCAAGGCGGTTCTGGAAGTGCAGGGGCTGACGGGTGCCGCCTATATCGAGCTTTCAGGCGGTGCCAAGGGCGAGGAAAACATCCTGCAAAAGGCGATGGAGGCCGGTCGTCCGGCTGTGTTGATCGCCGACCAGTCGAGCGTGACCAACCTGCTTGCGACGGCCGACAAGATCCTCGAACGCGCCGACCAGGCGATTGGTGACATTCAGGGATTCGTCGGCGATGCGCGCGGGCCGCTGACCCAGACGATCCGCAATGTCGAGACATTCACCGGCGCGCTCTCCAACAATTCCGACAGTATCGACGAATTCCTCAACAGCCTTTCGAGCCTGTCTGCGACCGTCGATCGTGTCTCGGGCACGCTGAATTCGACGCTTGAGGCCGCCGACCAGCTTGTTCGCGCCATCGATGCCGAACGGGTCAACCAGGTCGTCACCAATGCCGAGCGCGTGTCGCGCAATGTCGCCGACGCCTCGGAGAATTTCGGTCCGCTGGTCGCGACCGTGCGCACCGCGGCCGAGAGCTTCGCCCAGGTCGGCACGGATGCCCAGGGCGTGCTGCGCCGCGCCGATGCGCTGATGGCAGCGGTCGATCCGGCCCAGGTCGGCACGGCGATCCAGAATATCACGGCAGCCTCCGAGGACGCGCGCCAGACGTTGTCCTCGGCGCGCGGCGTGGTCGACGACGTCGCCCACCGCTCGGAAGACATCAACCGCGCGATCACCGACTTCACCGAACTGGCGACCAAGCTCAACAACGCATCGACGCAGGTCAACGGCATTCTCGAAAAGGTCGACGGTCTCGTTTCCAGCGACGAGTCGCAGGGCCTGTTCGCCGAGGCGCGCCAGACGCTGCAGTCCTTCCGCACGGTCGCCGACAACATCAATGCACGCGTCGGGCCGATCGCCGACAACCTGCAGCGTTTCTCTGCCAGCGGGTTGAGGGATATCCAGACGCTGGTCGACGATACGCGTCGCACGGTCAATTCGCTGAACCAGACCATCACCAATTTCGACGAGAATCCGCAGCGGCTCATCTTTGGCGGTGACACCGTCAAGGAATATGACGGCCGGACGCGTCGCTAAGGCTCAAGGCAGGGGTAGAGATTTATGAGTGTATCCAATGTTCGCCGACTGCCCGCCAATGGCCGCGCAATGGCACTGGTTTTGCCGGTCATTGCGGCGCTTGTCAGCGGCTGCGGCACCAAGGCCAACAACGACACGTTCGACCTGTCGTTGACGCCGTCTGGCGACGGTCCTTCGGCGCGCAATCGCCAGATCCTCGTGCCGCAACCGACCGCGGTGAAGATGCTGGACAGCGAGCAGGTCGTGGTGCGCGTTTCGGCGTCGGAAGTGCAGTATCTCGCCAATTCGCGCTGGGGCGATACGCTGCCGCGTCTCGTCCAGTCGAAGCTCGTCGAAGGGTTTGAAAATTCCGGCCGGCTCGGCGGCGTCGGCAAGCCGGGGCAGGGCCTGGCGATCGACTATCAGGTCGTGACCGATATCCGTGCCTTCGAGGTGACGACCGGCGGCAGCCGCGTGGCGACTGTTGAAATCTCGGCAAAGATCCTCAACGACCGCAACGGTTCGGTTCGGGCACAGTCGGTATTCAAGGCGACGTCGCCGGTCTCCGGCGCCGACAACCGGAACTTCATCGAAGCACTCGATCGCGCCTTTGCCAAGGTCGGCGCGGATATCGTCGACTGGTCGTTGCGCTCCATGTGATCGACCGTTTGCCGCGCAGGTCTTGCGCGGCAAACCTTGGCCTGCCCAAAAGCCGCTTCAGCGCGGTATGCTGATCGGCTGAACGCGGCGGCTATAAAGTTCAAGCCTTCCATCATCCATGACGCGGTAACGCTCGGTGATCCTATCTCCGAACTTGCCGAAGAATTCATGCGTGAAGCGCTGCCCCGGCGGCAGCTGCGAGCGCATCGACGCCCTATCGCCATAGGTGAGACTGCCGCGTATCGGCTCGATGCCGGGGCCGTAATCGAAGCCGCGCAGCTCCGGATCTGGTGTGGCGCTGCAGGCGGCCAGCATGAGCGCCGCGGCGGAGAGAGCGATGATGGTCTTCATGACGTATTTCCTGTTGTCCGAATTGGTTTCGGAAGATGATGCAGTAGCCTTAGCAGCTATGTGGTTCAACAGCGTCCGGAAGAAAGAGGAGGCATGTCGTCTCGCTTCACTTTCAGGCAAGCGTGCCACTTCTGCCGCCTGCGCCCAAAACGAGAAAGCCGCCCCGAGAGGCGGCTTTCTTCAATTCACAAAGCACTTTTCAGCTCAGCCGAAGCGACCGGCGGCGTGGGCGAGCATCGTGTAGACCTTGCCGGTATCCGAGGTCAGGTAGCTCTGGGTGACGGTGCGGTCACGATCGGTGCGGGCAACGTCGGCGAGCAGCTTCTCGAAATCCGAGATGTAGCGGTCGACGGCGGTTCGGAATTCCGGCTCGCGGTCATACTTGCTCTTGATGTCGTCGAAGGTCTGCTGGCCCTTCAGCGTGTAGAGGCGACGCGTAAACACGTCGCGCTCGCCGCGCTGGTAGCGGCGCCACAGCTCGACCGAGGCATCGTGATCGATGGCGCGGGCGATATCCACGGACAGCGAGTTCAGCGATTCCACCATGTGGCGCGGATTGCGGTTGTCGCCATTGATCGAGCGCGGCGCCTGAGCGGCCTCAGCCGGACGGGCTGCGGCGCGGGCCTGCGCCGGTGCGGCACTTTCATCGCGCGAGGCGCCCCTCAGAAGATCGCTGATCCAGCCGCCCTGACCCGCCTGACCGACAGGGGATGCCGGCTGCGCCGGGCGGGCAACAGTCGGCGCCTGCGTGGTGATCGGTGCCGACGGCGCGCGATCGAGCGGTAGGCTGCCACGCAGGCCGCCTGCATAAGCGTCGGTGCGCGGTACAGCGGGAGCCTGAACAGGAGCTGTGATCGGAGCGGCCGCAGGTCTGGTCTGCTGGGCAATCTGCTGCGGACGGACGGGAGCCGGTTGCGGCGCGGCGACGCGGGCAGGGGCAGGTTCTGCCACTTCCAGCTGCTGCGACGAGCGGCCGACGAGCTGCGAGATTTCCTGCAGCGCCTTGATCTGTTCGCTGACGGCGCGACGCATGGCGGCGGCGCTTTCCTTGGCTTCTTCCGGCAGGTCGAAGGCGCCACGCTTCAGTTCGGTGCGGGTGGCATCCAGTTCCTGACGGATATCCTGCGCCGAACGACGGATTTCGTCGGTTGCGCCGGAGAAGCGGCCGACGGCTTCTTCCACCGACTGACGCAGCGTTTCGCGCAGATGCTGGGCGGCCGTATCGGAACGCTGCGAGGCTTCGCCCATCAGGCGTTCGACATCGGACAGCGAGCCGGAAATGTTGCTGCGCATCTGTGCTGCAAGTGCGTTGGCGCGTTTTCCCGCCTCGGAAAGCGTCTCTTCGATCGCACGGTTGGCTTCGCCACCGGCATCGAGCATGGCGGCGCGCATGACCTGGGCGGTCTGCTCGGCGCGCTGCTGGGTTTCGCCGAGACGGCGGCCGATATCGGCGAACGAGGCATGCAGGCCGTCACGCAGCTTGTCGCCGACGCTGGCGGTGCGTTCCTCGGCACGCTCGAAGGCGCCATCGACCAGTGCCGTGAGGTTTTTGAGCGTCGCCTCGATTTCGTCGGAGCGCTTGACCAGACCGACGGACAGGCCGCGAAGCGCCTCCTGGCGCTCGTCGAGCGTGCTGGCGAGGTTGGACTGAGCGGCTGCGAGAAGCTCGGAGGCCTGAGCCAGAACCTTGGAATGGTCGTCGAAACGACCGACGATGCCACCAACCTGGCTGAGCGTCTGGCCGGAAATATTGACCAGGCGATCGATATTGTTTTCCAGAAGACGGGTGGAGCCGGAGACGAGATCCGCCGCCGAACCAGCCGAATGGGCAAAGCGGGCCGCTGTCTCATCGAGTTTCTGGTCGGTCGAGGCGAGCTGGTTTGCGGCCTGTTCGACGAGCGAGGCTATGTTGAGGTTGCTGGAAGACAGGCGCTCGATGATGCCGTCGACATTGCCGATCAGGCTCTGTTCGGCGCCACGCATCATCAGGCTTGCATTCTCGGTGCGCTGCGTAAGGGCGGCAAGCGCATCGTTGGTGCGGGCCGCGATCGCATCGACGAGAGCGGCATTTTCCTCGCGGATGCGGGCGCTGGTTTCCTGCGCCGCTGCGGCCAGACGCTCGGCACCCTGCTGGGCGGCCGATTCCATGCGGGCGGCGGCCATGCGGCCGGTTTCCGTATAGGCGTCGATCATCGGCTTCGCCTTCTCGTCGAGGAGACGCGAAAGTTCTTCCGAACGGCTGGACAGCATCGAGTTGAGGTCACGCGAGCGACCGTCGATAGACGCACGGATGGCCTCGCCACGGGCGGCGAGCGCACGGTCGACGGCATTGAGAGCGACGTCGAGCTCGTTTGCAGTTTCCGACAGGGTCGAGCGGATCGACTGGCCGCGGTTGTCGAGCGCCTTCTCGGCATCACCGAGCGCGGTCGAGATCGCCTCGACCTGCTGTTTGACCAGCTTGTCGGCCTCGGCGACCTTGTTCACGATGGCGCTGCCGGCGTCGGAGAATGCCTGGGCGACGGTCGCGGCCTGGCCGGCGAGGCGGTTCTGCGTTTCCGAAATACGGCCGACGATCTCGGTCGATCGATTTTCGATGGCGCGGGCAAACTCGTCGTTGCGGCTGGTCAGCTCCTGGGTGAACTCCGTGCCGGCGCGCGTCAGCGTTTCGGCCGAGCGGTTGGCTTCGTCGTTCATGCCCTGGCCGGCCGTGGCGACAGCGTCTCGCAGCGAGGAGGCGAAGCCGACTGCCTTGCCTTCGATCGTCTTGGCGACGTTCTCGAGGCCGAGCGACAGGGCGCGGTCCATGGTGCCGAAGCGTTCTTCGATATGGGCGGTGCGCCCGTCCAAAGTTTCACTGATACGCGCGGCGGCGCTGGTGCTGGTCCGTTCCAGCGCGTCGGAGCGTTCGTCGATCGTGCGGGCGATGCGCTCGGCAGCCTCTGCAGAGGCCAGCTCGATACCGATGCTGCTGCTGCTGACGGCATCCGAAATGCGTTCGGCTGCGTCGTTGGAGATACGCTCCAGATCGGCGGTACGGGCGCCGAGCGTGTCGGCGAGGTTCGTGCCGGCATTGTCGACGAGGGTGCTGACATTGCCGATCTCGTTACGGATGCGGTCTTCCAGTCCGCCGAAGGTGACTTCGATACGGTTTCCGGCATCGTCGAGCGCGGAAGATACGCCGCCGACCGTCTGTTCGACGCGCGAAGTGAAGGAGTCTGTGGACTGCGAGATCTCGCGGGCGGCGTCGCTGATCTGGCCGGCAAGTGTGCCGACATTGTCACGCAGGCGACCCTCCAGCATTTCGCCGGCACCATCGATCGTGGCGCGCAGGGATTCCTGCTGGCTTTCAAGCGACATTTCGAGCATGCCGGCGCTGGTAGCAATCGTCGTGCCGATCGAGGTCGCCTGGTCGGCAAGCAGGTCGCCGAGCTGGTTCTGCGCCTCGGCAAGCGTCGAGGAGATCATGCCGGTACGGTCGTCAAGCGTCGTACGCAGGCGGTCGTAGCCCGCGTCGAGCTGTTCCGACATTTCGCGATTGGCCTGGCCAAGGACGTCAGCCATGCGCAGATGCGCCGAGCCGACCGTATCGTCAAGCAGGGCGCCGTTTTCGGACAGCGTCTCGGAGATCTGGCGATGGGCCGTGCCCAGCGTGTCGGCGATACGCTGATGGCCGTCGCCCACGGTGGCGGCGAACTGGTCATGTGCAGAGCCGATCGACGTAGAGAACCGGTCGTGAGCGGTGCCGAGCGATCCTTCGATGCGCTCCACGCCTTCACCCATCGCCGAGGCGAACTGCTGGTTGCCCTCGGTCAAGGCAGTTTCAATGCGGCCGGCAGCGCCGCCGACAGTCTGCTCCAGGCGCTCGCTGCTGTTCTGAAGCAAGTCTGCCAGTTCGGACGTGCGGGTTTCGAGCGAAATATCGAGGTTGAGCTGGTTGTCGGCAAAGGCTTCGCGGATGGCGTCGGCGCGCTTGGTGAAGGCCTGCTCCAGCTGCGCGTCGGCATCCGATACGGTGCTGACGAGCGTGTTGGTGTGCTCGGCAAGCGAGGTCGTCAGGCGATCCTCGTGCAGCGCAAGCGAGGTGGAGATTTCCATCGACTTGTCGTCGAGGATTTCCGACAGGCGGTCGCGATTGGCGGAAAGCGTCGTATCGAGCGTCGTCGTGCGACGGTCCAGCTCTCCCGTGAGGCGATCCTCATGCAGAGCGAGCGACGTGGAGATCTCCATCGACTTGTCTTCGAGGATTTCCGACAAGCGATCACGGCTTGCGGAAAGCGTCGTATCGAGCGTCGTCGTGCGCCGCTCCAGTTCACCCGTAAGGCGATCCTCGTGCAGCGCGAGCGATGTGGAGATTTCCATCGACTTGTCGTCGAGGATCTCCGACAGGCGGTCGCGGTTGGCGGCAAGCGTCGTATCGAGGGCGCTGGCGCGGCGATCCATTTCGCCGGTGAGGCGAATTTCGCTATCGGAGAGCGCGCGGGAAATCTCGTCGCTCTTCTGGTCGAGGATGGAGGCGAGGCGATCCGGGGTCTCGGACATCAGCGACTGCAAGGCACCGGCCTTTTCGTCGACTGCGCCGGCGAAACGCGCATGGCTTTCGGTGACCGAGGTGATGATGGCCGAGGTGCGATCCGAAATGCTGTCTTCGAAACGCTTCTGGCTGTCGGCGAGGCTGGCGGAAATTTCACCGCTGCGCGCCGCCATGACCATGTCGATCTTGTTGTGGGCATCGCCGAAGGCACCGCTGATCTCGCTAGAGCGGGCTGCAAGCGCGTCGGAAAACTCCTTCGAGCGGCTTTCCAGCATGCCGTCGAGTACTTCCTGGCCGGTTCCGAGCGTCGTCGCGATGGCGAACTGCTGGTCGGTCATCGCATTGCCGATGCGCTCGATGCTGGTCGACAGGATGCCCTCGATAGCTTCGGAACCGCCGGCGACGGTCTCATTGATGCGGGCAAGGCTGTCCATCAGCTTGCTGTCGAGGCTGCCGGCGCGCTGGTCGAAGGCCGTGGTGAACTGCGACAGGCCGGTGTCGAACGAAGTGCTGAGCTGGCCGATCGTCGTCTGCATGCGCTCTTCGAAGAAGCCGGAGCGCAGGTCGAGATCCATGACCGCATCGTCGGCGGCCGACTGCAGGCTCTGGCGGAAGGACGCGCTCTTGTCGTCGAGCGAACGGTTGAGGGCGGCGAGGACGCCGTCGAGCGAGCCGGTCATCGTCCGCTCGCTGTTCGACAGGCCCTCGGTGATTTCGCGGGTGCGGGCAAGCAGGGTGTCGTTGAGCTGGCGGGTGCGGTCGGCAAGCGCCGCGTTCAGCTTTTCGGTATTGGCGTCGAGGCTGGAGGCGCGTGTCTCGAATTCGGACAGGATTGCATTGCCGTGCTCCGACATGGTCGAGCCGAGCGATTCCAGGCGGATGTCGAATTCGGTGGCAAGCGCAATGCTGGACGTCGTCAGCGTATCGATCAGCCCTTCTGTCTTGGCGGCGAGCAGGGAGGCGAGCGCTTCACCGGCGGCATCCGACTTTTCGAGCAGGGCTGCGGCGCGGGTGTCGATCATCGACGCGAAAGCCTCGCCGGAGGTGGCAAGGCGGATCGAGATTTCTTCGGTCGCGAGCGCCAGCTCTTCCTTCAGCTGGTCATGTGCGCCGACCATGGACGAACGGATGCGCTCCGCATGGTTGACGATTGCCTCGCGCTCGGCACCCAGCTCATGAACGAGGCCGCGCACGCGCAATTCGTTGTCGGTATAGCTGCGCTCCAGCGCATTGACCTCGGAATGGACAAGTGTCTCGAGTTCGGTGGCGCGGGCGATGGTGCGTTCGATGCCTTCGTTCATCGCCGACACTTCGCGGCGAACGGCCTGGCCGACGCTCATGATGCGTTCGGATGCGATGGTTTCCGGCTCGGACAGGCGCAGCGCGACCTCCGCCATCGAACGGGCGGCGTTGCGCAGGTCCTGCGCGCGGGCCATCATGATGGAGAAGGCAAAGAAAATGAGGATCGGCACGAGAATGCCGACGGCAAGCGCGACGAGGCCCGGCGCGGCAAGGACGCCCGCGACGGACGAGACCTGCCACAGCTGATCGCCATAGATGAGTTGTCCGAGGCCGACGCCGGCGACGGCCCACAGGACCGAGGCGATCGACGCATTGCGGATCGCGCCGCGCATGGAACCGCCATCGAGCGAGCGCAGAAGGGAAGAGGTGTTGCGGCGACCGGAATCGTTGGCTGGCTCGAAGCTGGGCTGGCGCGGGGCCGGATCGGCCGTGCGCTGAGGCTCCGGCGCGCGATCTCGGCGCGGAGTTGCGGCTTGCGGCTGGGCAGGGCGGGGACGTGGCGTATCGGACACTCGGGCCTCCGAGGCAGCGGGTTTCGCGCGTGGCTCTTCTTCGTTGAAATCGATCTTCAGCGCGTCTTCCAGTGCCTGGAAAGCGGTCTGGTCGATCGATTCATTGCCGGTCTTCTTCGCCATGCGGTTACGCCTCGTTACATACTCGCCCGGCACCCTGCTCCACGTGCTGCCGCCTGCAGATCGGATGAGCGGGATACTCCTGCGGATGATTGCGCCCCTGAAGGCTGCAGACACCCACCATGCTCCATTTTGACAACCGTTCTTTCAAATGGATGATAATGAAAGCTTACCGGTCGTCAGGTTTCGGCCGTCGTCCACAGACGAGTGCCGATCAAAGCGTATTGTAGTGGCACATCCGCGGATTTGGCACAAACAAAACGCTTCAGGACGAGACCGCTCGATTACGATTGTTAACAGGATTTAAACCATGCGATCAGGCGAAAGCCCTGCGATCCCGGCACTTTAATGCAAATTAACCATTCGTGACGATTTGCGCCGCGATTGTGCCGAAATTTAACGGGATAGCCATGGCTCCGGCAGACAATCCGGAGTTGAAACCATTTCTAGCCAAGGAAACAAGCTGATGGCAATGGCAGTCCGTGTAGCGTTTGAAGGCCCCGACAACCAGCAGGCCCTTCGTCCGTCCAAGGAACGTCCGATCGATCTCGTCCATCTTGCGCGCCAGACGATGGGCGACAAGGCGCTCGAAGCCGAAATCCTCCAGATGTTCGCACGCCAGGCACGCGGCCTCATGCAGCAGATGGCAAGCGGGGATGCCGACGTCAAAGCGCTCGCGCATCGCCTCCAGGGCGCAGCAAAGGCAATCGGCGCATTCCGCGTTGCGACGGCCGGTGAGCGGGTCGAGGCCGATGCGCAGGACGCCGCGGCACTTGCGCAACTGCATGCCTCAGTCGTCGAGGCCGAGAACTTCATTACCGGCCTCTGCCGCTGACATTTTTCATGCCGACGCCGGTGACAAAGCCGGCGTCGCGCGCGCGATTGACTGGACCGATGCTTTGGTGGCAGAGACGGGGTTTACCCCATTGGCCCTGGAACGGGCCTTTTCCTCCCACGAGCCGGATCTTCCCACCATGACGAAACTGACCATCGTAGCCTTCGACGGAACTCGCTTCGAAATCGACGCCGACAATGGCTCGACAGTGATGGAGAATGCCGTTCGCAACTCGGTGCCTGGCATAGATGCGGAATGCGGCGGCGCCTGTGCCTGTGCCACCTGTCATGTCTATGTCGACGAGGGCTGGACCGAAAAGGTCGGTCCGCCGGCCGCCATGGAGGAAGACATGCTGGACTTCGCCTTCGAGGTTCGCCCGACGTCGCGTCTTTCCTGTCAGATCAAGATGAAGGCCGATTTCGACGGCCTCGTCGTCAACATTCCCGAACGCCAGGCGTAAATCGCTCCGCCCCAAAAAAAGAGCCTCGCGGCACGATTGCCCGCGAGGCAAGGTGGGCGCTTGCCGGCGGGCGAGGGAGGACCACCCGCGGCATGGGAACGCGCCAGGAGAACCAGGTCGAAAACGCAAACGGAAACTTGGGGTGCAGCCGGTTCGCTGCCTCATGCAGCGAAGCTGATCGCCGGTTGCCTGCCTGTCCGGCATCGATTGAATGACAATGCGAACAAGCAGTGTCTAATTTAGTATCGCGCATTCGCCGTGTCCGCCAGCGCGATAAATTACCCGTGATAGACCGGGCTGGACGTCAGCTTTAGGCAAGATTCGCGGCGCGGCGCAGCATCAATCCTGAGCCTGGTCCTGGCCCATGCGATATTTCAACAAGCGCGTCATGCGCGCATCGAAATTGCGGGATTCGACGCGGTCGAAGCGCATCTGCTGGCGATCGTGCTCGGCAAGCACGGTCTGGGTCGTCTCGCTGACCAGTTTTTCCACATCGTCGCAGGTGCGGCGCGAGGGCAGGGCAAGAAGTTCGCGTTCCAGCTGGCGGGCATGGTTGCGGGCGATCTCGGCGTGACGTTCCTCGTGGCGCTTGATGTCGGAGGAAAGCGTGGCCCAGATGAAGCGGAGATCCTTCTGCGCGCGTGCGCCATTGCTCCAGCGCGGCAGGATTATTCTGGTGTCAAGCGTCACCTTGGCGCCGCCGACGGCGCAGCGGCCGTCCCGTTCGATATAGGTGACCTCACCGCCGAACTTGATTTCGGTCGCGCCCGGATGGCGGCTGCCGGTGGTTTTCGTCAACGGGCCACGGCGTTCCAGCTCACGGTCGAGTTCTTCCGCCGTGCGCCCGCCGATGCGGAAATATGAATAGCTCTTGGTGATGAGCGGCTCGGCCAATGCCGGTGCCTCGATCACGCAGAAAAGAAAAGCGGCACCGAAAATACGGTGGACCCTGCGCATCGAAAACATTCTCTAGCCTGATACGTTGATGTTGGATCAAGCTTGGGGCATAGCCAGCTTGAGCGCAACACGAAGGCATGAAATTTTGCGTTACTTTCAGAAAGATGCATCAGTCGTGACATCCTTTCGCAACAGAATCTGGACGCTGGCTCACGACCGCAGCCTGGCGCTTGGCGAGACCGGCCACATCATGGCGATCGTCAATGTGACGCCGGACAGCTTCTCCGATGGCGGCAGGCATGCAGATACGGAAAAGGCGTTCATGCACGCGGCCTCCTGCCTGAAGGAAGGGGCCGTGATTGTCGATATCGGCGGCGAATCGACCCGGCCGGGCGCGGCTTCCGTCAGTCCTGCGCAAGAGCAGGACAGGGTGCTTCCGGTGATCGAAAGGCTTGCCAGCGAAAGCGATGCGCTGATTTCGATCGATACCTACCGGGCCGAGACGGCAAGGCTTGCGATTGCAGCCGGCGCGCACATCGTCAACGACGTCTACGGTCTGCAGCATGACCCTAACATGGCGGATGTCGTGGCTGAAACAGGCGCCGGCGTGTGCATCATGTACACATCGCGCGATCGGGACGACCTGAGGGACGACATCATTGACGACGAGCTGGCTTTCTTCGGTCGCTCGCTGAAGATGGCGGCTGCGGCTGGCGTTGCCGATGACGCAATCGTGCTCGATCCGGGATTCGGTTTCGTGCATGAACGCAAGCAGGATGTGGAGTTGATGCTGCGGTTTGGCGATCTGCACGGGCTTGGTTATCCGTTGCTGGCCGGGACCTCGCGCAAACGGTTCGTCGGCGCGGTCACCGGTCGGGATACTCCTTCGGAGCGGGATTTTGGCACGGCGGCGACGACGGCCATGCTGCGTATGGCCGGCGCGGCGATCTTTCGCGTGCACAATGTCGGCGGCAACCTCGATGCCCTGCGGATGGCGGATGCCGTCCTTGCGGGTGCAAGACCAATCAACGCGGAGGACAAGTCATGATGGCGACCTGTCAGATCACCCTGAAGAACTGCGCCTTCTTTGCCCGCCACGGTGTTTTCGAGGCCGAGGTGGCGCTCGGGCAGCGGTTCTTTGTCGATGTCGTCATGGATGTCGAGGCAGGACATGCGCTGACCTCCGATGCGGTCGAGGACACCGTTCACTACGGCGAGGCATTCGCGATCGTCGAGAAGATCGTTGCCGGCACAAGGCGCAACCTGATCGAGACGCTCGCCCATGACGTGGCCATCGGGCTAGCCGATTGGTCGCCGCGGATACGTCGTGTCGAGGTGGCGATCCGCAAGCCGAGCGCGCCGATCGCCGGCGTACTGGACTATGTGGAGGTGCGCGTTGAACACCGGGTCTGATCATATATGGGAAACGGCCGCCCTTGGCCTCGGCGGCAATATCGGCGATCCGCCGGCCGCGATGGCGCATGCGCTGCGGACAATCGACGAACGCAGGGATTGCCGCGTCTCGCTCGTGTCCCGGCTCTACCTGACCCCGCCATGGGGCAAGACGGATCAGGCGGATTTCTACAATTGCTGCGCGCTGGTCGAGACCGAGCTGGAGCCGGAGGAACTGCTGCATCTCTGCCTCGCTCTGGAAAGCGAAATGAAGCGAGTGCGTGACGAGCGGTGGGGGCCTAGAACGCTCGATATCGATTTGCTCACCTATGGCGAGCGTCACCAGAAGACACGGGAACTGGAACTGCCGCACCCGCGCATGACCGACAGAGCCTTTGTAATGCTGCCGCTTGCCGATCTGGTGCCGCAGCTGATGATCAATGGCCGCAAGACGGAAAGCTGGGCGGGAAGCCTGAATTCGACGGGCATCAGGATCGAGCGGCCGGACGGGCTGTGGTGGCGGCAGGGAATTGCCGCCTCCTGATCATTCCTCGCCGAATTACTCCTTGATCGAACCGACCGCGATTGAATCGAGATCCCGATCGAGCGACAGGCCGATGACCGGGACCATCTGCTCGTCGACCTTCACAGAGATGGTGATGTTCATCTTGTTTTCGCCCCGCAGGCTGGCAACCATCGCACCATTCAGCTTGGCGCGGTTGATGCCCATGACGACCTTGTCGCCATTGACGGAACCGGAGACGATGTCGAGGCCCTTGCCTTCGGCGCCGTCGAGGAACTTGCCGGTGTAGCCTCGGCCGTTTTCGGTGATGACCGCCGACATCGGCTGCTGGAAGACGCCGACGCGGCAGGTGCCGTCGAGTTTCATGCCTGTGTCACCATCCGGCGACGATGTGCCGGTGATGTTGCAGCTGAACTTGGTGCCCTTGTATTTCCCGGCGACGATCTCGCCCGGACCCTTCCAGACACCGGCGACGGACTGGAAGAACTGCTTGTCGCGCGGGGCCGCTTCCGCCTGAGGGGCGAGGGCCGTTCCGGCAGTGGCCAGCGTCAAAGCGGCGAGCCCGCCGAAAAGCGAAAAGAAGCGCGAATACATGGACATTTTCCCCTTGGTCCCTTGGGATTTTTCCGTGGGAGACGACAATCGTTAGTGGGGCAAATCTAAATCGGAATGATTAATGGTTGGTGTATTTTAGCCTTTTCGCAGCCGTGGCGAGACGGCTATTCCTTGTCATCCGTACGGCCGGCGGTGGTAATATCCGAGAGGAAATCGCCGATACCGGGACGCGGAAGTGCGCGAAACGGCAAAGGCCGGCACAGGTCCATCGCGGCAATGCCGATTCGTGCAGTCAGCAGGCCGTTGATCACGCCTTCTCCCAGCCTGCGCGACAATCGCGAGGCGACGCCGTGGCCAAGAACCTGTTGTGCCAGGCCATCGCCGACCGCGATCGAACCGGTCACCGCAAGGTGAGCGATGACATCACGGATCAGCCGTAGAAGGCCAAGCTTGCCCGGCCGCGCCCCATAAAGCTCGGCCATGGCGCGGACAAGACGCGTCACCTCAAACAGCACATAGGCAAGATCGACCACCGCCCGCGGGCTGATCGCGGTGACGACGGCAACCCGTTTCGAAGCATTGAGGATAAGCCCGCGGGCCTTGCGGTCGAGTGGGGTCAGCAATTCGCGCTCGGCGAGATCGATGAGGTGAGGGCCGTCGATGATTTCATCGCGCGTCGCTTCGAGTGCCTTGCGCCCTCTGGCCGTCTCTGCCCGGTGACTGAGAAGGGAGGCGAGCTTGTCGACCACCTTGCGGGCCGGATCCGCCTGGACCGAGGCCGCAGCCGTTTCCGCCTCCGTCTTGAGGCTCTGAACTGCTGCGAGCTTGGCGATCCCCAAAATCTCGCGGCCGATGACGACCGCCAGGCCTATGGCCGCGATCCCCAGCGCGGTCAGCGCCGCATAGCCCAGCCAGTCGGCGCGGGCGAAGAGATTGCGAATGACCTCGTCTGCCCAGAGGCCAAAGGCGAGCGACAGGAATGTGCCGAGCGCCGCGGCAGCGAGACCGGCGAAAGAGAAGCTTCGGCGCCGGCGGGGTGTCGCGACCGGCAGGGGAGTTGCATCCAGTTCTTCGGCGGCATCGAACGGGTCGACCTCGTCGGCGATGACGGCCGCCGGCTGGTCGAAGCTCCTCGGGCTGCGCGGCGCCGCGATGGGCGGCCCTTTCGGGTTGGTGTCGTCGTCTATGGCGAAGGAAGACGGACGGCGGCTTTTCGATCCGCTGGTGATGGTCGGTCTCATGCGAGGCGGTCTCCAAGCAGGAACTGCAGGGCGCGGTCGAGCCGGATATGCGGGACGGCGAGGCGTGTCTCGCGCGGACTGCTTTCCAATGTCGGCGGCCGGAAGCGGACGAAATTGATGTCAGGAAGTTCAGGCGTATCCGTATCGAGCGTGCGGAACATGTGGGCAGCGTCCTCGGGCAGGTCGCCCGGAAAAATAGCCGTCGTCTTGATCCCGTCGAAACGCTCGCCGTTGATCGTCTCACCCTCCATCGGGGTGCCGACGATGACGGGCAGCATGTGGCCGTCCTCCTTCACCCGTGCTTCCCGTGTCGCGCGGACGGAGGCGATCGCCATCACCTCGAAACCGGCGCCGGAGAGCCCGATGCGCTGGATGGCGCGGTCGACCAGCCGGCCGGTCAGGCGTTCGAGCCGGTCATGGCTCTCGTGATGCAGGTGGTCGGCCTTGGTTGCTACGATCAGGACCTTGTCGATCCGGCGGCCGACAAGCGCGGAGAATAGGCTGTTGTGACCGGGCCGGAAGCATCCGAGGACGTCGCCGAGCGCCCGTTCGAGATCCTGCAAGGCCTCGGGCCCGCGATTGATCGCCTGCAGCGCGTCGACCAGCACGATCTGGCGATCAAGCCGGGCGAAGTGGTGGCGGAAGAAGGGTTTGACGACAACGCTCTTGTAGGCCTCGAAGCGCCGCTCCATCATCGCCCGCAGCGAGCCCTTCGGCGCCGGCGGCGTCTCGGGCAGGTCCGGCAGCGGCGCGAAGGTGAGTGCCGGCGATCCTTCTAGGTCGCCGGGCATGAGGAAACGTCCGGGCGGCAGGGTCGAAAGCGACCGCTCATCCGATTTGCAGGCCTTCAGATAGGCCGAGAAGGTCTCGAACAGTCTGCGTGCCGTCATTTCGTCGGCGGGAGCGTCCATGTCTAGGCCGGAGCAAAGTTCGATCCAGTCCGTCGCCAGTTCGCGGCGGATGCCGGTCGCGGCAAGCTCTGCCGTGGCGCGGCTGAACTGGCGATAGTCCTGCGTCAGCAGCGGCAGGTCGAGAAGCCATTCGCCGGGATAATCGACGATATCGAGGGAAAGCTTGCCGGGCGAAAACAGGCGGTTCCAGCCACTGGCACTCTGGTATTCGATCGTCAGCCGCAGTTCCGACACGGCGCGGGTGGAATCCGGCCAGATCCGGTCACGGACCAGCGCCTGGATGTGATCCTCGTATTGAAAGCGGGGTACGGCATCGTCGGGCTGCTCCTCCAGCCTGATCGACGATATCCGCCCGGAACGCTGCGCCTCGAACAGCGACAGGCGGCCGCCATTGAGCAGGTTGTGAACGATCGAGGATATCAGCACGGTCTTGCCGGCGCGCGACAGGCCGGTGACCCCGAGGCGGATGGTCGGATGAACCAGGCCTGCGGCGCGGTCGGCGAGATTGTCGAATGCGATGAGAGCGTCGTCGGTAAAACTGGTCAGCGAGGGCGCCAAGGTCTGATCCCAATTGATGTTTCACCCTATATAGGCGCTCGCGGCGGCCCCGCAATGATCGATCAGCAGGCGCATTCAGGTCAGGGCTTGAGCAGGTCCGTCAGCCGCCAGCCGTCGTTGCCCGAATGGTCGAGAACCGCCATGGCGGCCGTCGGATAGCCGCCCGGCATGGCGGCCCGGCGCTGATCCAGCCCGACAAGGCCTTCGAGAAGGTGATCGATGACCGGGTTGTGGCCGATCAGCATGACGGCACGGGCAGGGCGCTGACCAGCGATCAGCATCGCATAGGTTTCAAGCGTGCCGCTGTAGATCTCGTCGATGAACTGCACATCGAGCGTTTCCCGAATGGTGCGGCGGACGATCTCCGCAGTCTGGCGACAGCGTTTCGCCGTGGATGAGATGATACAGTCGGGAATGTAGCGCAGATCCGCCGCCCGATCTGCGACAAGCTCCGCCTGAGCGTAACCGGTATCGTCGAGAACACGATCGAAATCGCGGCCGCCGGGCGCAGCGGGCGCCGCCTGCGCATGGCGCATCAAATAAATACGGTATGGTTCAGGCTCGATCATCTTTGTACCGCCAAGTGAAACGCCGAGTAAAAAACCTAGCGCTGCCGCCCTCGACCGGTCAACCGGATTGGAAAGCCTGAAGTTGAGGTGTTTTTGGCCTGCCTACTCAGGCGATTACGGGAAAAGCATAAAAATTAATCACTTAGCCGATTTTTGTGACATTTTTAAAACTGCTGCAAATGTGGGCGTAAGGCTTGAACGAGGACTGGTTAATGGAGTATAGGGGCGCCAGAGATGTTCTTCAGGAGAATCGCGTTGAGTGAGAAGATCGATCTTAGTAACTATGTGCTCTCGGAAAACGACGAGTTCATGAATGCAAATCAGAAGGCTTACTTCAGGGCCAAGCTGATTGCATGGAAAAATGATATCCTCAGGGAAGCGCGTGAAACGCTCGGCCACCTTGCTGAGGAAAGTGCAAACCACCCGGACCTCGCCGACCGCGCTTCTTCGGAAACCGACAGGGCGATTGAACTGCGAGCTCGGGATCGTCAACGAAAACTGATTTCCAAGATCGACGCCGCCATGCAGCGTATCGATGATGGAACCTATGGCTATTGCGAGGAAACCGGGGAACCGATCGGCCTGAAACGGCTCGATGCACGCCCGATCGCAACGCTGTCGATCGAGGCGCAGGAGCGCCACGAGCGGCGGGAAAAGGTTTATCGCGACGAATAATCTTCGCGATAAGCAACAAATTTAAAAAGGCACGTCGCGAGACGTGCCTTTTTCTTTTGCAGCTATCGGATATCAGCCGCACGCCTTACTTGTCGCGGCTGGCCGACATTTCTCCGAAGATGCGAGCCACTTCGTTCTGCAGCGCAGGGTCTTCCTTTGAGATTCCGCCTCGAACAGGAACCGCCGGACCAAGTGTGATGGCGCTTGCCGGAACAGGCGAGGAAGGGGCGACCGTGCCACCGGAGCGGGCCGGGATGGCCGCTTCGCGCGCAGCCATGTTGGTGGCCATTTCCTCTTCGAGGATGCGCTCGAACTCGCTGCCGAGCGCGGTCGGCCTATCGATCAGGGGAGCGGGTGACTGCGGAGGCGCGACGGCGGAAGGCGCCATCGTCGGCGGCTGGATCGTCGCCTGCTGGATCGTTGTCGGCGGACTGCTGACTGCTGGACCATGATCGGCGAATACCCGGTCACGGGCGCTGTCGAGCAGGACCGCAGCATCGTCGAGTTCCGGTCGGAATGCAGCGGCGGACACGGCCGATGCCGTCGCGGCGATCGGCGGATCAAGCCGTGCGGACGCGGTGTTGGCGACCGGCGCGGCGGCCGCGGTTGGCTGGGGCCTGAAGACCGGAGCCGCAGCGGGAATGGGCGAGGCTGCCGGCGAGCGAAGTTCTCGCAGCGGCATTTCCCTTTCAGGTTCGCGTGCTGCAAGAGATGCTGGCGACGGCGTGGGCGCTGCCGCGGGTGATGCGGGCGCCGGCTGCGGACGCGGCGCGGGAGTGGCTGGAGGCGCAGCCGACTTCGGGGCGGATACCGTTGCGGCCGGGACTGCTGCCGGCGAAGGCACGGCAGCGGGAGTTGCGACAGGCCCATGCTCAGGGGCGGAGGCGTCGTCGCGCCGCTCGCTCGTCAGGATACGGCTCTCCACAACGATATCGGTCGGTCCGCCGATCATCAGCAGGTGTTCCACATCGTCACGGCGCACGAGGACGAGGCGGCGGCGGGTATCGACCGCAGCGGCATCGAGCACCTGCAGGCGCGGATTGCGGTTGCGACCGCCGCGCACGAAGGGCGAGGGGCCTGCGCGACCACGCACTATCCACAGAATTCCCACCAGGCAGAGGAGCGCCAGGCCGACACCGACGACCGCCACCACGATTTTGGGGCCATATTCGCCCATCAAATCCGGGACCATGTTTTGTAACTCCTCATGCGAAATATGCTTTTGAACAGACGATTTTTTATCCGGCGAAGCAAGACCATTGAACTGTCGTCACCGGCTAAATCTATCGCCAGGCGAAGTGAGATAGGGCGTCTTGCCGGCCTGTCCCGTCTTTTGTGGTGTTGCGGAGCTTTTTGCTTCATCTTCAAATTGCTAAGTAGAGAATCGCGGGCGGCGCATGCGCGTATTCGCTCCCTACGGCACACCCGCCGCGGAACGTGAGGTACTGATGACGAGTTCGCCGAAGGCCGGCAACGACGAAGCCCCCCTGGTCAATCAGGGCGCGCGGAGCGGCACGGTCGTAAGGATCATTCTTCTGGCACTGGTGCTGATCGGCGTGGCGGTGGCTTTCGTCGTGTTCCAGCAGGCGCTGGACAATGAACTCGTGCTTGGCCTTCTCGGCATTCTTGCCATGGTCGGCATATTCTTCATCGTTTCGTCACTGATCGGCCTGATTGAGGTCATGCCGCAATCGCGCTCGGACGAACTGGCCCGCAGTTTTCTTGCCGGTCATCCCGACGGCATCGTCGTCACGGACGCCAAGGGTCGCGTCATCTATGCCAATGCCGCCTATGGCCGGATGACCGGGGCGACGAGCGCGCATAACGTCCAGTCGCTTGAAGCACTGCTTTCCAAGACGCGGGAATCGACCGAGGCGCTCTACCGCCTGACATCAGCACTACGGGACGGGCGCGAGGGGCATGAGGAATTCCGGCTGCTGCAGCCGCTTGGCCGCTCGACCGGCAATGGCGCGGACGCCCATTGGTACCGGCTGAAGGCCCGCATCATGGGTGCGACCGGCCCCAAGGCGCTGGATATCTGGGAAATAACCGACATCACGTCCGAACGCGACGACCAGGAGCGTTTCTTCCGCGAATTGCAGAATGCCATCGATTATCTCGATCACGCGCCGGTCGGTTTCTTCTCCGCCGGCCGTAAGGGCGAGATCTTCTATCTGAATGCGACGCTTGCCGAATGGCTGGGACTTGATCTCACCAAATTCACGCCGCAATCGATGACGATTTCCGATCTTGTCGCCGGCGAGGGCATGGCGCTGATCCAGTCGGTGCAAGCCGCCCCGGGCAACAAGCGCACCGAGACGCTCGATCTAGATCTGCGCCGCGCCAACGGCCAGAGCCTGCCGGCACGGCTGGTGCACAGCGCCAGCGCCATGCGTGACGGCGCCCCCGGCGACAGCCGCACGGTGGTGCTGATGCGCGCCGCAAAGGGCGGCGAGGGCGACCAGTCGGCCTCGGCCATGCGCTTTACCCGTTTCTTCAACAATACGCCGATGGCGATCGCCTCGGTCGACGGCAATGGCCGCATCCTGCGCATCAATGCGCCCTTCCTGCGCCTGTTCGCCGGCATCGTCTCGCGCGACGATGTCGATACCGGTGCCGCAGAGCTGGAACGGATCGTTCACGACAGCGCCCGCAGCCTGCTGATGGAAGCGCTTGCCGCCGCCAAGGATCGCCAGGGGGACATCACCCCGATCGAGAGCCGCTATCCTGGCGACGAAAACCGCTATGTCCGCTTCTATGTGCATGCGGTGATCGACGAGAGCGACGAGGCGCCGGAAGAGGCGGCGATCGTCTATGCGGTCGAGACGACCGAGCAGAAGGCGCTGGAAACCCAGATGGCGCAGACCCAGAAGCTGAATGCCGTGGGCACGCTGGCCGGCGGTATCGCACACGACTTCAACAACGTGCTGACCGCCATCCTGTTGTCCTCCGACCATCTTCTGTTGCAGGCACGCCCATCGGATGCGAGCTTCGCCGATCTGATGGAGATCAAGCGCAATGCCAACCGCGCCGCGGTTCTGGTGCGCCAGCTGCTTGCCTTCTCGCGCAAGCAGACGATGCGGCCGGCGGTGCTGAACCTCACCGACGTGGTTGGCGACCTTCGCATGCTGGTCGACCGGCTGATCTCCGGCACCAATGTCAAGCTGGAGGTCGATTACGGCCGTGACCTGTGGCCAGTGCGCACCGATCTTTCGCAGTTCGAACAGGTGCTGATCAACCTCTGCGTCAACGCCCGCGATGCCATGCCGGGCGGCGGCACGATCCTGATCAAGACGCGCAATGTGACGGCCGACGACGTCGGCTCGTTCCATCAGGCCGATCTGCCGAGCGAAGACCTTGTGATGATCGAGGTCTCCGACAACGGAACCGGTATTCCGCCGGAAATCATGGACAAGATCTTCGAGCCCTTCTTCACCACCAAGGAAGTGGGCAAGGGAACCGGCCTCGGCCTGTCGATGGTCTACGGTATCGTCAAGCAGTCCGGCGGCTACCTCTATCCCGAATCTGACCTCGGCAAGGGCACCAGCTTCCGCATCTTCCTGCCACGTCACGTGCCGGAAGTCGTGCCGGTCAGCGCAACGCCCGCGCTGGCGGATGCCGCAGTTGCGGCCCAGAAGGTCCAGGCGCTTGCGGCAACAGCGTCTGCCGAACCCGTCGATCTCACCGGAAAATCGGCCGTAGTCCTGCTCGTCGAGGACGAGGAGGCGGTGCGTCGCGGCGGCAAGCGGATGCTTGAGACGCGCGGCTATACGGTGCATGAGGCCGGCTCCGGCACGGAAGCGCTCGACATCATGGACGAGTTGGACGGCAAGGTGGATATCGTCGTCTCCGACGTCGTCATGCCTGAAATGGACGGCCCGACACTGTTGACGGAATTGCGCAAAACCTATCCGGACCTGAAATTCATCTTCGTCTCCGGCTATGCGGAGGATGCCTTTGCCCGCAATCTGCCGGCCGACGCCAAGTTCGGCTTCCTGCCCAAGCCGTTTTCGCTAAAGCAGCTTGCGGTTGCCGTCCGGGAAATGCTCGATTCGGAATAGCGCGTCATTTGCCGCGACACATCTCGCGCAGGCATCTGCGAGGCGGCCAAGAGGCTGATTTGAAACGCTGTTTCCACAGCTCCTTGCCGCCGTGAACAAGAGTGGAACGAAGGCGAAATAACGGTTTCGCTGCAAGGGCTTGAATGGCTCTTGCAAAACAGGAACAAAATGAGTACAAAACTCCCATCGGCTGCTTCATTGCTTGCGCGGCGGCAATAACCTAAAGGTGGGAACTCATGGCACAGAACACATTGCGGCTCGTAGAGGAAAAAGGCGTGGACAAGAGTAAGGCCCTGGAAGCGGCACTGTCGCAGATTGAAAGATCCTTCGGCAAAGGATCGATCATGAAGCTTGGTTCGAACGAGAATATCGTTGAGATCGAGACGGTATCGACCGGCTCTCTCAGCCTCGATATCGCGCTCGGCATCGGCGGCCTGCCCAAGGGCCGCATCATCGAGATCTATGGTCCGGAAAGCTCGGGCAAGACGACGCTGGCGCTGCAGACGATTGCGGAAGCCCAGAAGAAGGGCGGCATCTGCGCCTTCGTCGACGCCGAACACGCGCTCGATCCGGTCTATGCCCGCAAGCTTGGCGTCGATCTGCAGAACCTTCTGATCTCGCAGCCGGATACCGGCGAACAGGCGCTCGAAATCACCGATACGCTGGTTCGCTCCGGCGCCGTCGACGTTCTCGTCGTCGACTCGGTTGCAGCCCTGACGCCGCGTGCCGAAATCGAAGGCGAGATGGGCGACAGCCTGCCGGGTCTTCAGGCCCGCCTGATGAGCCAGGCGCTGCGCAAATTGACCGCATCGATCTCCAAATCGAAAACGATGGTGATCTTCATCAACCAGATCCGCATGAAGATCGGCGTCATGTTCGGTTCGCCGGAAACGACGACGGGCGGCAACGCGCTGAAATTCTATGCCTCTGTCCGTCTCGACATCCGTCGCATCGGCCAGGTCAAGGAGCGCGAGGAAGTTGTCGGCAACCAGACCCGCGTCAAGGTCGTCAAGAACAAGATGGCGCCTCCCTTCAAGCAGGTCGAATTCGACATCATGTATGGCGAAGGCGTATCCAAGACCGGCGAACTCGTCGATCTCGGCGTCAAGGCGGGAATCGTGGAAAAATCCGGCGCCTGGTTCTCCTACAACAGCCAGCGCCTCGGCCAGGGGCGCGAGAACGCCAAGACGTTCCTGAAGGACAATCCGGAAGTGGCGCGCGAGATCGAAACGTCGCTGCGCCAGAATGCCGGCCTGATCGCCGACAAGTTCCTGCAGAACGGCGGACCGGATGCAGGCGAGGGTGGCGACGACGACGCATAGTCGCTCGACGGTTTTTCAATCGGAGGCGAAGCGGTTCCGCCGCACTCGGAAGGCCTGTAAGGGCTTCTTGACCGCTTGCTCTGGCCGGTCGCCATCGAAAGATGTGCGGCCGGTTTTCTGTTCGGCTGGACAGTTTTGGATGTCGGCGATACAAGCCTCTGGACTTCAAATGGGATTACCGCATCTGCGGTTGAAAAGGGCGTAGCATGAGCGGCGTGAATGACATCCGGTCGACCTTCCTCGACTATTTCAAGAAGAATGGCCACACGGTCCTGGACTCCAGTCCGCTGGTTCCGCGCAACGACCCGACGCTGATGTTCACCAATGCCGGCATGGTTCAGTTCAAGAACGTCTTTACCGGCCTGGAAAAGCGCCCTTATTCGACGGCGACGACCTCGCAGAAATGCGTGCGCGCCGGCGGCAAGCATAACGACCTCGACAATGTCGGCTACACCGCACGCCACCTGACCTTCTTCGAGATGCTCGGCAACTTCTCCTTCGGCGATTATTTCAAGGAGAATGCGATCGAGCTTGCCTGGAAGCTCGTGACGGAAGGTTTCGACCTGCCGAAAAACCGGCTTCTCGTGACCGTCTATTCCGAGGATGAAGAGGCTGCGACGCTGTGGAAGAAGATCGCCGGTTTCTCCGACGACAAGATCATCCGCATCCCGACCTCTGACAATTTCTGGCAGATGGGCGATACTGGTCCTTGCGGCCCCTGCTCGGAAATCTTCATCGACCAGGGCGAAAATGTCTGGGGTGGCCCTCCCGGTTCGGCGGAAGAGGATGGCGACCGTTTCCTCGAATTCTGGAACCTCGTCTTCATGCAGTTCGAACAGACCGCGCCGGGCGAGCGTTCACTCCTGCCGCGCCCGTCCATCGACACCGGCATGGGGCTTGAGCGCATGGCCTGCGTGCTCCAGGGCAAGCAGAGCGTGTTCGATACCGACCTGTTCCGCACGCTGATCGGCACGATCGAGGACGTCATGGGTGTGAAGGCCGAGGGCAGCGCAAGCCACCGCGTCATCGCCGACCATCTGCGCTCGTCCGCCTTCCTGATTGCCGATGGCGTTCTGCCGTCGAATGAGGGCCGTGGCTACGTGTTGCGCCGCATCATGCGCCGCGCCATGCGCCACGCCCAGTTGCTGGGTGCAAAAGAACCGGTGATGTACAAGCTGCTGCCGACGCTGGTGCAGGAAATGGGCCGCGCCTATCCTGAACTCGTCCGTGCCGAGGCGCTCACCTCCGAGACCCTCAAGCTGGAAGAAACCCGTTTCCGCAAGACGCTGGAACGTGGCCTTTCGCTTCTCTCCGACGCGACGACCGATCTCGACAAGGGTGACATGCTCGACGGCGAGACCGCTTTCAAGCTTTACGACACCTATGGCTTCCCTCTCGACCTGACGCAGGATGCCCTGCGTGCCCGTGAAATCGGCGTCGACATTGCCGGCTTCACCGATGCGATGGAACGCCAGAAGGCGGAAGCCCGCTCGCACTGGGCAGGCTCCGGCGACAAGGCGACGGAAACCGTCTGGTTCGAACTGAAGGAAAAGTTCGGCGCGACCGAATTCCTCGGCTACGACACCGAGCAGGCCGAAGGCGTGGTCCAGGCGATCGTTCGCGATGGCAAGGCAATCGATGCCGCAGCTGCCGGCGACGAGGTTCAGGTCGTCGTCAGCCAGACGCCGTTCTACGGTGAATCGGGTGGCCAGATGGGCGATACCGGCGTGATCTCCACCGATCATGCCAAGGTCAATGTCTCCGACACGCAGAAGAAGGGCGAAGGCCTTTTCGTTCACGTTGCCAAGGTCACCGAAGGCGGCCTCAAGGTTGGCGATGCGGTCATCCTGACGGTCGATCACGCGCGCCGCTCGCAGCTGCGCTCCAACCACTCCGCGACCCACCTTCTGCATGAGGCGATGCGCGAAGTGCTCGGCACTCACGTCGCCCAGAAGGGATCGCTCGTTGCACCGGAACGTCTGCGCTTCGACGTTTCGCATCCGAAGCCGATGTCGGCCGAAGAATTGCAGCAGGTCGAGGACATGGCCAACGCCATCATTCTCCAGAACGCTCGCGTCACGACCCGCCTGATGAGCGTCGACGACGCGATCGCCGAAGGTGCGATGGCGCTGTTCGGCGAAAAGTACGGCGATGAGGTGCGCGTGGTGTCCATGGGCACCGCCGTCGATGGCGACAAGGTCGGCAAGCCCTACTCGATTGAACTGTGCGGCGGCACGCATGTGAACGCGACCGGCGATATCGGCCTCGTCCGCGTACTCGGCGAAAGCGCTGTCGGCGCCGGCGTCCGTCGCGTCGAAGCCGTCACCGGAGATGCTGCCCGCGCGTATCTATCCGAACAGGATGAGCGCGTGAAGACGCTTGCCGGTGCGCTGAAAGTGCAGCCGGCCGACGTCGTGTCCCGCGTCGAAGCCCTGCTCGACGAGCGTCGCAAGCTGGAAAAGGAACTGGCGGATGCCAAGCGCCGTCTTGCCATGGGCGGTGGTCAGGGCGGTACGGCCTCCGATATCCGCGAAGTCGCGGGCGTCAAGTTCATGGGGCGCGCGCTGGCGGGTATCGATGCCAAGGATCTGAAAGGCCTGGCGGATGAAGCCAAGGCTTCGGTCGGTTCCGGCGTCGTGACGCTGGTCGGCGTGTCGGAAGACGGCAAGGCAAGCGCCGTTGTCGCCGTCACGGAGGATCTCGTCGGGCGCTTCAGCGCCGTCGATCTCGTTCGCATCGCCTCTGCCGCGCTTGGTGGCAAGGGCGGCGGCGGTCGCCCGGACATGGCGCAGGCCGGTGGTCCGGACGGCGCCAAGGCGGATGAGGCGATCGAGGCGGTCTCCGCAGCGCTTGGCGCCTGAGGCAAGGGATTGATCGGGCGGCTTCGGCCGCCCGTTTCGTGTGAGGATTAAAGATGGGACTGAATACCGTAATCGAAGACGAGATGGACGAGGCCGTCGGTGGTCTTGCGCCGGCATTGTTTCGCGATGCGCCGAGTTCCGTTTCCTTCAACAAGTTGCGCAAGCGTCTGCTTCGTCAGGTGCGGCAGGCATTCGAAGATTTCGGCATGCTCAAGGGGCAGGAGCGCTGGCTCGTAGGCCTGTCGGGCGGCAAGGACAGCTATTCGCTGCTCGCGGTGTTGCTCGACCTGCAATGGCGGGGCCTGCTGCCGGTCGAGTTGATCGCCTGCAATCTCGACCAAGGGCAGCCGAACTTTCCGAAACACATCCTGCCGGACTATCTGGCATCGATCGGGGTTAAACACCGGATCGAGTATCGCGACACATATTCGATCGTGAAGGAAAAGGTGCCGGCCGGCGGCACCTATTGCTCGCTCTGTTCGCGCCTGCGGCGTGGCAATCTCTACCGCATCGCGCGGGAGGAGGGCTGTCAGGCGCTGGTGCTCGGCCATCACCGCGAAGACATTCTCGAAACCTTCTTCATGAATTTCTTCCACGGCGGCCGGTTGGCCGGGATGCCGGCAAAGCTTCTGAACGACGAAGGCGACCTGATGGTGCTGCGCCCGCTTGCCTATTGCGCCGAGGACGATCTGGCCAAATTTGCCGCGGCCATGGAATTTCCGATCATTCCCTGCGACCTGTGCGGCTCCCAGGACGGCCTGCAGCGCAATGCGATGAAGCAGATGTTGACGGATATCGAAACACGCATGCCTGGCCGCAAGGACACCATGCTGCGCGCATTGGCGCATGTGAACCCGTCACATCTTCTCGACCCCAAGCTTTTCGAATTTTCCGGCCTGATGGCCAAGCCCGCCGACTGATCTCAACATTCAGATTGGATCCCCGATGACCTTGCCTTTAGACACGCAGGCACTTGCCGACATTCTGCGGCGAGCCGCCAAGACCGAAATCCTGCCGCGCTTTCGCAGGCTTGGTGAAGGCGATGTGCGTTCGAAGAGCGAGGCGTCCGACCTCGTGACGGAGGCGGATGAGGCTGCCGAGCGGCTGATCCGCCGGGAAATCTCGACGATCGCTCCCGACGCCCTGTTCGTCGGCGAGGAATCCGTGGCGGCCGACCCGACACTTCTGCCCAAGCTTGCCGAGGCGGATTTCGCGATCGTCGTCGACCCCGTCGATGGCACATTCAACTTCGCTTCGGGAATTCCGGCCTTCGGCGTCATGGCATCGGTGATCTGGAAGGGCGAGACCGTCGCTGGCCTGATCTATGATCCGATGGGCGATGATTGGGTGATGGCCGAAAAGGGGGCCGGCTCCTATCTGAAACGGCCTGATGGCGAGGCGATCAGGATGTCGGTGGCGCCGGCGCTGCCGCTCGAGCAGATGGTGGGCATGGCCTCAACCGGCTATTTCTTCGGTGAGGAAAGGCAACACATTCTCGCCAATCTCGGTAAGGTTCGGTCCTTTGCGAGCTACCGATGTGCCGCGCATGAATACCGCGCTTTCATCGGCGGACATGTTCAGTTCGCGCTTTACAACAAGTTGATGCCCTGGGATCACCTGGCGGGGACGTTGATCGCCACCGAGGCTGGCGCCCATGTGCGGCGCTTCGACGGATCGCCCTACCTGCCGAGCCATGTCGACGGCGGGCTTCTGGCCGCAGTGGACGAAGAAAGCTGGAAAACACTCCAGCGCGAAATCCTCGATAGATAAAGATAAAGCCCGGATTTCCCGGGCTTTTCTCATTTGTTCGGTGTGGTCCGGGCGCTCAATGCGCCAGCATCGCCTTCGGCTTCAACTGCCCGCCATCGAGCGGTTCGAAGATCTGGTAGACCTGCGGATTGCGCAGCGGCTGCTCGCTTTCGTCATGCTCGAGGTTTTGCTCGGAGACATAGGCGACATATTCGGTCTCATCATTCTCGGCGAGAAGATGATAGAAGGGCTGGTCCTTGGCGGGCCGGATTTCGGACGGGATCGAGTTCCACCATTCATCGGTATTGGCAAATTCCGGGTCGACGTCGAATATGACGCCACGGAACGGGAATACCTTGTGACGGACGACTTCACCGATCGTGAATTTTGCATTTTTCTGTTTCATGGTGCGATGTCCTTTCGCAACATCATGTGGGAATGAATTCCGCAAACATCAAGATGTGCCATTGCTTCGGTCAAATGCAACCGCCGCGGTTTCCGGCGGCTTGGCGCTTTTGAGTGAAGCAAGAACCACGCCGCCGAGAACGAGGATAATGCCGAGCGCATGATAGGGCTCGAACGCTTCGCCGAGAAAAATCACGGCCATGACGATCGAGACCGGGGGCATCAGATAGAGCGTGATGCCGGCGGTCGCGGGGCCGAAGGTGCGTACCACATGCTGAAAGCAGAAAAAGGCGGCAAGCGATGCAAAGATCACCATGCCGGCAATCTTCCACCAGTCGGCAGCGCTATCGGGCAATGCACCGCCATTGACGATCTCTAGAAGGCTCGGCGGAAGCAATACCAGAGCACCGGAAAGCGCGATGACGCCGAACAGCGCCAGTGGGCGCAGCTGCCGCAATGCCTCGTCCTTGAGAAGGATCGAGTAGATGGCGAAGGCGATCGCAGCAACGAGAATGCCGAGATCGCCGAGGTTGAAATCGAGATGGAGCAATGCGGCCGGATCACCACGCAAAACGATGGCCATGACGCCGGCAAAAGCGACGGTCATTCCTGCGAGTTCGCGCCAGCCGATTTGGCGCCCGGAGAATAGCCACTGGAACAGAATGATGAAGAGCGGTGAAGTGGTGTAGATCAGCGTGCCGTTGGCCGCGGTCGTATGGGTGAGGGCCCAGTAGACCAGTCCACCGCAGACACCCATGCCGAGACCGCCAAGCAAGAGCCACAGCCAGAAATGGCTGCGGATGAAGGAAAGACTGCGGGTCCGGTCCCCATAGATGAACGGCAGCATGATGAGGGTAGAACCGCCCCAGCGCAGGAAAGCCGTCGTGTAGGGTGCGACATCGCCGGTAATGCCGCGGCCGAAAATCATGTTGGAGGAAAAGAAGATCGGTACCAGCGAGAAAATCAGCCAGTCGACGGGCCGGGGCTTTGGGGAACTTGCCATGACATGTCACTATGAAAAACGGATGCACCTTTGCCGGGCATCGCTGAAAACAGAAAAACGGCGGGAGGCCCGCCGTTTCCAGGTGTTACCTAACGCAACACATTAGATCTTTGGGCTCGATCAAGCCGAGTAATACATATCGAACTCGACCGGGTGAGGCGTCATTTCGTAGCGCATCACTTCGGTCATTTTCAGCTCGATATAGGCATCGATCTGGTCGTCGTCGAACACGCCGCCTGCGGTGAGGAACTTGCGGTCCTTGTCGAGGCTTTCCAGCGCTTCGCGCAGTGAGCCGCAGACGGTCGGGATCTTTTTCAGTTCCTTAGGCGGCAGGTCGTAGAGATCCTTGTCCATGGCTTTGCCCGGATGGATCTTGTTCTTGATGCCGTCGAGACCGGCCATCAGCATCGCGGCAAAGCCCAGATAGGGGTTCTGCGCCGGGTCGGGGAAGCGGACTTCGACACGCTTTGCCTTCGGATTGGAGCCGAAGGGAATGCGGCAGGACGCCGAGCGGTTGCGGGCCGAATAGGCGAGCAGGACCGGCGCTTCGTAGCCCGGAACGAGACGCTTGTAGGAGTTCGTCGTCGGGTTGGTGAAGGCGTTGATCGCCTTGGCATGCTTGATGATGCCGCCGATGTAATAGAGGCACGATTCCGACAGGCCGGCATATTCGTCGCCGGCGAAAGTGGGCTTGCCATCCTTCCAGATCGACTGGTGCACATGCATGCCCGAGCCGTTGTCGCCATAGACCGGCTTCGGCATGAAGGTCGCGGTCTTGCCGTAGGCATTGGCAACCTGATGCACGACATATTTGTAGATCTGCATCTTGTCGGCGTTGCGCACCAGCGTGTCGAACTTGACGCCGAGCTCGTGCTGAGCGGATGCGACCTCATGGTGATGCTTCTCGACGACGACGCCCATTTCGGTCAGCACCGTCAACATTTCGGAGCGCATGTCCTGCAGGCTGTCGACCGGAGGAACCGGGAAATAGCCGCCTTTGATGCGCGGACGGTGACCGAGGTTGCCGGTCTCATAGTCGGTATCGTCGTTGGACGGCAGTTCGGAACTGTCGAGCTTGAAACCGGTATTGTAGGGGTCGGCCTTGTACTTGACGTCGTCGAAGACGAAGAATTCCGGCTCGGGGCCGACATAGACCGTATCGCCCACGCCGGACGCCTTGAGGTAGGCTTCGGCCTTCTTGGCCGTACCGCGCGGATCGCGGTTATAGGCTTCACCGGAAACGGGATCGAGAATGTCGCAGAAGATGACCATGGTCGATTGTGCGAAGAACGGGTCCATGTGCACGGTCGCCGGGTCCGGCATCAGCACCATGTCGGACTCGTTGATCGCCTTCCAGCCGGCAATCGAGGAACCGTCGAACATCACGCCATCGGCGAACATGTCCTCATCGACGGCGGAAATATCCATCGTCACATGCTGCAGCTTACCGCGCGGGTCGGTGAAGCGAAGGTCAACGAACTTTACGTCGTTTTCCTTGATCTGTTTCATGATTTCGCTTGCGCTCGTCATTACGGGTTCCTCAATTTCTGTAACGATGTGAACGGTTCGCCGAGCCGGCTTAAATCGCGTCTACACCCGTCTCGCCTGTGCGAATACGGATGACCTCCTCGACGTTAGACACGAATATCTTGCCGTCGCCGATACGTCCAGTCTGCGCCGCGTTGCGGATCGCTTCGATGACGGCATCGGCATTCTCGTCTGCCAGCACGACTTCGACCTTTACCTTGGGCAGAAAGTCGACGACGTATTCCGCGCCACGATAAAGCTCGGTGTGGCCCTTCTGGCGCCCGAAACCTTTGGCTTCGGTTACCGTAATACCCTGCAGGCCGACTTCCTGAAGGGCTTCCTTCACTTCGTCGAGCTTGAAAGGCTTAATGATCGCTTCGATCTTCTTCATGAGAAACTTTCTCTCCGCTTCTCCCCGTGTACGGGTATGTAACCCGCTCGGGCATGCCAATGCAGATATCGTGCCAAACTAATGTTAGAGTTTCAAAGGGATATTCGCCTTTTGCACCAGTTCCTGCCCGTTTTCGCGGCTCAGCGCTTCATTTCAAGGCTACCTTCGGAAAGCAGACACCAAAATTGGGCTAAATTCCCTGATTGATGACAAATTTATATAAATCGTCTTTCGTCTTCAGGCGTGCGTGAATGAGTTAAAATTAAGCAAGTGCATCGAATTTGCCCACATTTGAGCGTCAGCTTTGCCTATTGCCTTTGCCAAGAGGCTCAGTTCAACTGGGCAATATGATTTACACATCAGCTTCCTCATCTCCGTCTCAAACACTGCTGACGCCCGATGAAATGTCGCGTGCCGACGCCATCGCAGCGCAATCGGGCATCCCGAGCTTCGACCTCATGCTGCGGGCTGGCCACGCGGTTGCGGCGACCGCCTTGGCGCGGTTTCCGCAGGCACAGCGATTTGTGGTTCTCTGCGGGCCAGGCAACAATGGCGGGGACGGATACATCGCGGCGGAAAAGCTGCGCCAAAGCGGTGCGCAGGTACGGCTCCATACCCTGAGTGATGTTTCCGCCCTGAAGGGAGACGCAAGGCGGGCGGCGCAGCTCTGGAGCGGGGATGCTTTTCCATTGCAGGATTACCGGCCGTCTACCGGCGACGTGGTGATCGATGCGATCTTCGGCTCCGGGCTATCAAGGCCCGTTCCGTCTGTGGTGGCCGAGCTGATCGCGCAGGTCGCAGCATCGCAGGTTCCGGTACTTGCCGTGGATCTCCCCTCCGGTGCCAGCGGACTGAGCGGCCATGCGCTTGGAGCGGCATTTGCGGCGACATGCACGGTGACGTTCATGGCCCGCAAGCCCGGCCACCTGCTTTTGCCGGGACGGTCGCTTTGCGGTGACATAGAGGTTCACGACATCGGCATACCGCGCAGGGTGATCGATTCGGTCGCAGGGAAAATCGTCGAGAACGGGCCGGCGCTCTGGTCTGGTGTGCTGCCGATGATCGGCGCTGCCTCGCATAAATACCGACGCGGCCATCTTGCCGTCTTTTCCGGCGGTGCTGGCAGAACGGGCGCTGCGCGCCTTGCCGCGGCTGCCGGGCTGAAGGCCGGGGCGGGGCTTGTCACCGTGGCATCGCCGGCAGATGCGATGGCAGAGAATGCCGCGCAGCTGACGGCCGTGATGCTGCGGCAGGTGGACCAGGGCGACGAATTGCGCGCCTGGCTGGAAGTGGCCAAGCTGTCGGCCTTCGTATTCGGCCCCGGCTTTGGCCTCGGCGAGAGAACGCGAGACTTCGTCTCGCATCTGCGCGACCATCCACTCGTTCTGGATGCCGACGGTATCACCGCATTCAAGGATAACCCGCCGGCGCTCTTTGAGATGTTTGCCGGCGGTGCGCCTCGGCTGGTTCTGACGCCGCATGAAGGGGAGTTCGGCAGGCTGTTTCCAGACCTTGCCGCCGACGAGCGGATGAGCAAGGTCGAAAAGGCACGCGAAGCGGCAAAGCGAGCGCATGCGGTCATTGTTTACAAGGGCGCGGATACGGTGATTGCGTCGCCGGATGGTCGAGCCGCGATCAACAGCAACGGCCCGCCATGGCTTGCGACGGCCGGCTCCGGCGACGTTCTGGCCGGCATGATCGGCGCCCTTCTGGCTCAGGGCATGCCGATTTTCGAGGCCGCGGCAGCGGGTGTCTACATGCATGGCGAAGCTGCGAATATCGCCGGTCCCGCCATGACGGCAGAGGATCTTGCCTGGCACGCCGGCAATGCGCTGTTACGGATTGCCCCGTAGAGCGTATTTAAGGCCCCTTAAACGCAGATCCGCACCAGGTTGTTGTTGCAACGCAGTTGCGAGCGAGAAACCGACGCGCGGCTCTGCCGTAATTCCCTAGGCCCGGCCTTTGTCGACAAGCGCCTGCAATGCCATCGCGCCCTGTGGGGCGTTGACCTTGCCCTCGTGAATGAAGAAGGCAAACACATCGCGTGGCGTTTGCGCGACTTTCCGGTTGCCGTCGACAAGCGGCAGGTCGGTTGGAACGCCACCTTGCGACCAGGTCTCCAGCCGTCCGGCCCAGGCTTGCATATCCGCGTCGGGATAGCATGTGGCGATCTCGTCCGACCCCTTTTGCAGGCGGGCATAAACGAAATCGGCCGTCACGTCGGCAATCATCGGATAGTCGAAATGCTCGGCGCAGACGGGCGCGACCTTGTATGTCTCCAGGAGGGCGACAAATTCCGGGACCTTGAAACTGTCATGCCGCACCTCCACCACATGGCGCAGCGGCAGTCCTTGCAGCGTCTCCGGAAGGAGCTTCAGAAATGCCTCGAAATCGTCGGGTTCGAATTTCTTGGTCGGCGCGAACTGCCACAGAAGCGGCCCGAGATGGTCGCCGAGTTCGGCAATTCCCTGGTTGAGAAATTTTCCAATCGATTCCTCCGCCTCGGCCAGAACCTTGCGGTTGGTGGTGAAGCGGCTGGCCTTCAGCGAGAAGATGAAGCCATCGGGAACCTCGGATGCCCATTTGGCAAACGTCTCAGGCTTCTGCGAGCCGTAATAGGTGCCGTTGACCTCGATGACGGAAAGCTTGCCGGCCGCATATTCCAGCTGGCGCTTCTTCGCCAGCTTCTCCGGATAAAACGTGCCTTCCCACGGATCGAAGGTCCAGCCTCCTATGCCGGTTCGTATCGTTCCTGCCATAGTCACATCATCCTCCCACGATCTGGCAGCAGCGGATCACTCCGCCGCCTGAACCTTCTTTGCCGGGCGTCGCTCGAGCAGTTCCTTGAGGAACTGGCCGGTATAGGAACGCGCTTCCTTGACGATCGCCTCCGGCGTGCCGGATGCCACGATCTCGCCGCCGCCGGTACCGCCTTCGGGGCCGATGTCGATCACCCAGTCTGCCGTCTTGATGACTTCGAGGTTATGCTCGATGACGACGACCGAATTGCCCTGGTTGACCAGTTCGTGCAGCATTTCCAGAAGTTTCGCCACGTCGTGGAAATGAAGACCGGTGGTCGGTTCGTCGAGGATGTAGAGCGTGCGACCGGTCGAACGCTTCGACAGTTCCTTGGCGAGCTTTACGCGTTGCGCCTCGCCGCCGGACAGGGTGTTGGCCTGCTGGCCGACCTTGATATAGCCGAGGCCGACATCGAACAGCGCCTGCAGCTTGTCGCGCACGGCCGGAACCGCGGAGAAGAACTCGACACCTTCCTCGACGGTCATGTCGAGCACGTCGGCGATCGACTTGCCCTTGAAATGCACGTCCAGCGTCTCGCGATTGTAGCGCTTGCCGTGGCAAACGTCGCAGGTGACATAGACATCCGGCAGGAAGTGCATCTCGATCTTGATGACGCCATCGCCCTGGCAGGCCTCGCAACGGCCGCCCTTGACGTTAAAGGAGAAGCGTCCCGGTGCATAACCGCGCGCCTTCGCGTCCGGCAGGCCGGCGAACCAGTCGCGGATCGGCGTGAACGCGCCTGTATAAGTCGCCGGGTTGGAACGCGGGGTACGGCCGATCGGCGACTGGTCGATGTCTATGACCTTGTCGATATGCTCGAAACCGTCGATGCGGTCGTGCTCGGCCGGGATCTCGCGCGCACCCATCACGCGACGGGCGGCGGATTTGTAGAGCGTCTCGATGAGAAAGGTGGACTTGCCGCCGCCCGACACGCCGGTCACCGCGGTGAACACGCCGAGCGGCACCGCTGCCGTGACGTTCTTGAGGTTGTTGCCGCGGGCGCCAAAAACCTTGAGTTCCTTGCCCTTTTTCGGCTTGCGACGTTCGGCCGGCACGGCCACGCCGAGTTCGCCGGACAGGTATTTACCGGTCAGTGACTTGGGGTTCGCCATGACCTGGTTCGGCGTTCCCTCGGCGACAACGGTGCCGCCATGGATGCCTGCCGCGGGGCCAATATCGACCACGTAGTCGGCGGTCAGAATGGCGTCCTCGTCATGTTCGACGACGATCACGGTATTGCCGATGTCGCGCAGGTGTTTCAGCGTTTCCAGCAGGCGGGCATTGTCGCGCTGGTGCAGGCCGATGGACGGTTCGTCGAGCACGTAAAGAACGCCGGTCAGGCCCGATCCGATCTGCGAAGCAAGCCGGATACGCTGGCTTTCACCACCCGACAGCGTGCCGGAATTGCGCGACAGGCTGAGGTAATCGAGGCCGACATCATTGAGGAACTGCAGGCGTTCGCGAATTTCCTTGAGGATACGGACGGCAATCTCGTTCTGCTTGGAATTGAGGTGCTCGGGAAGGGCCGAGAACCAGTCGCGCGCCACCTTGATCGACATTTCCGTCGTCTCGCCGATATGCAGCTTGTTGATCTTCACCGCCAAGGCTTCCGGCTTGAGGCGGTAACCGGCGCAGGCCGGGCAGGGGGCGGCCGACATGTAGCGCTCGATTTCCTCGCGCGCCCAGGCGCTGTCGGTTTCCTTCCAGCGGCGTTCGAGGTTCGGCACGATGCCCTCGAAATCCTTCGTCGTCTTGTAGGAGCGGGCACCGTCGGCGTAATGGAACTCGATCTTTTCCTGCGTGCCCTGAAGGATCGCGGTCTGTGCGCTCCTCGGAAGCGCGTCCCAGCGATCGGACAGCTTGAAGCCGAACACTTTTCCAAGGCCTTCGAGCGTCTGGTTGTAATAGGGCGACGAGGATTTCGCCCACGGGGCGATCGCGCCGTCGCGCAGGGTGCGGGCGGGTTCCGGCACGATCAGGTTCTCGTCGACCTTCTGCTGCGAACCGAGGCCATCGCAGGTCGGGCAGGCGCCGAACGGATTGTTGAAGGAAAACAGCCGTGGCTCAATTTCGGAGATGGTAAAACCGGAAACCGGGCAGGCAAATTTCTCGGAGAAGAGCACGCGCTCGTGGGTCTCGTTGAGCGACTTGTTGGCTGCGCCACCGGCGGCCGTCTCGGTGGGCGGCAGCGGCTTGTCGGCGAATTCGGCGACGGCGAGACCGTCGGCCAGTTTCAACGAGGTTTCGAGGCTGTCCGCCAGGCGCGCGCCGATATCGGAACGCACGACGAGACGGTCGACCACGACATCGATGTCGTGCTTGTATTTCTTGTCGAGCGCCGGGACATCGGCGATCTCGTAGAATTGGCCGTCGACCTTGACGCGCTGAAAGCCCTTCTTCATCAGGTCGGCGAGTTCCTTTTTATACTCGCCCTTGCGGCCGCGGATCAGCGGCGCAAGGATATAGAGACGCGTGCCTTCCTCGAAGGCAAGCACCCGGTCGACCATCTGGCTGACGGTCTGGCTTTCGATCGGCAGGCCGGTCGCCGGCGAATAGGGGACGCCGACGCGCGCGAAGAGAAGGCGCATGTAGTCGTAGATCTCGGTGACCGTGCCGACCGTCGAGCGCGGGTTGCGCGAGGTCGTCTTCTGCTCGATCGAGATTGCCGGCGACAGGCCCTCGATCTGGTCGACATCCGGCTTCTGCATCATTTCGAGGAACTGACGGGCATAGGCCGACAGGCTTTCCACATAACGGCGCTGGCCTTCCGCATAAATCGTGTCGAAGGCGAGCGACGACTTGCCCGAGCCGGACAGGCCGGTCATCACGATCAGCGAATTGCGGGGCAGGTCGAGATCGATGCCCTTCAGGTTGTGCTCGCGCGCACCACGTATGGAAATGGTCTTGAGTTCGCTCATCGTCATGCCTTTTGGGAGGCCCATATGGGGAGGATTTGAAGGCCCTTATGTAGTCATTGATCCGCGCCTGTCGAGGCGAAACTGCCACGATAGAACGAGGTTCCTGATCCGTTGACAGGAGTATAGGAATAAATTAGAACAAATAAAGAACAAAATTCAGGCGCCAGAAACTGTGGATGCGGGAAAACGGGAGGTCGCGTCCCCGCCGACCTATGGTCTATGGTGCGCGCATCGGTTTTTTGGCCGCGGTGGCGGCAGAGTAAGGTGAGAAGATTATGGCAGGAAGCGTCAACAAGGTCATCCTGATCGGCAACGTGGGAGCAGATCCCGAAATCCGTCGGACCCAGGATGGCCGCCCGATCGCCAACCTGCGGATCGCCACGTCGGAAACCTGGCGGGATCGCAATTCCGGCGAGCGCCGCGAAAAGACGGAATGGCACACGGTGGTCGTCTTCAACGAAGGTCTCTGCAAGGTCGTCGAACAGTATGTGAAGAAGGGCGCCAAGCTCTATATCGAAGGCGCGCTGCAGACCCGCAAGTGGCAGGACCAGACCGGCAATGATCGCTACTCGACGGAAATCGTGCTGCAAGGCTTCAATTCGACGCTGACCATGCTGGATGGTCGCGGCGAAGGCGGCGGCGATCGTGGCGGCCGCGGTGGTTCGAGTGACTTCGGCGGCGGCGGTGGCGACGATTTTGGCGGCGGCTATGGCGGCGGCAACGATTACGACCGTCCGCGCTCCGGTGGGCAGGGCGGCAATCCGAGCGGCGGGCAGGCTGGTCGCGGCGGACAGACTTCCGGCGGCAATTTCTCCCGCGACCTCGACGACGACATCCCGTTCTGATCGAGACCGTTCCACTTGACGAAAGGCGCCCGAGAGGCGCCTTTTTCATGTCCGCGATTTGACCGGGCTCTACGCCTTGGTCGTGGCTTCTAGCGTGGCGACCAGAACGTCGGACTGCGCAAGCAGGCCGACCATCTTGCCGTTTTCCGAAATGACAGGGAGATAGTGCAGCCCCTCTCCGGCAAACAACAGTATGGCATCGGCCAATGTGGCTGCGGGATCGATTGTCGTCACCGGCACCGTCATGATGTCCCTGACGACGGCATTGGGTGCCGTTGCTCCCTGTACGACGCGGCGCAGGCGATGACGGAGGCCGATCACCGGCCGCCCATCTGTCCAGTCCGATTTTTCGAGAAGATCCGATTGCGTGACGATGCCGATGACTTCGGCAACATCGTTGGTCACCGGAAGCGCTTTCAGGTGGCGGCTGCGCATGATGTCGTAGGCGCGAACAAGAGACGCATCCGGAGAAACCGCCACCACATCGCGGCTCATGATGTCGCCGCAGGTCAGACCGTTTGCGCGATTTCTATAAGAGCGGAGTTCGGTGAGGCGCAGGATGTGTTCGAGATCGTCGCGATCGATATCGAGAACCTGGTCATATTCTTTCAGCACCTGATCCAGATCGTCGGGGCGGAAGCCGATGCGCTGCAACGGCGCGGGATCGGTGGTCCCGTGGACGGATACAGGCTGGGCACGGTGCGGATAGAGGCGGCCGGTCAGATTGTTGAAGACGACCGCCAGCAGAAGCAGCGCCAGCGAATTGCCGAGCACCGGCCAGAGCACGAAGCCATAGCCGAGCTTTTCGATGGCCGGCCCGCCCAGAACCGCCGTCAGCGCGATCGCGCCGCTTGGCGGGTGCAGGCAGCGCATGGCCATCATGGCTGCAATGGCGATGCCGATTGCAATAGCGGCGGCGACGAACGGGTCGGGCACGAGAAGTGCGGCACTGACCCCGACAAGCGCCGCCACGCCATTTCCACCGAGAATGGACCACGGCTGTGCCAATGGGCTGGCGGGCACGGCGAAGAGGAGAACGGCAGAAGCACCCATCGGCGCAACAAGCGCCGGCAGGGCCGGATCGAACCCGATGACAGCACGTCCGATGACGCCGGTAACGAGGATGCCGAGGCATGCACCCAAAGCGGCGCGCAATTTTTCGCGTGCGCTGACTGAACGCATATCCGGCATGATCCGCCGCATGAACGATTGCACTCTGGTTTCCCTCCCGAAACACTGGCTCCAACGAACTCGCCGGTTTTGCCCCTAGAAGCCGAAGGCCGCCCGGACCCCATCGACGACGAACTGGACGGAAAGCGCGGCAAGCAATACGCCGAGCAGCCGCGTCAGGATAGCCCTACCAGTGACACCGAGGAATCGGTCGAGCTTTTCGGCAAGCAGCAGCGTCACGTAGAGGATCACCATCATCAGGGCGAGGATTGCGATCAGCAACACGCGATCCAGCGCCGAAGTGAAGCTGCCGGCGAGAAGCACGGTTGCCGAGATGGCGCCGGGACCGGCGATCAGCGGAATGGCGAGCGGGAAGACGGCGAGATCACGCAGGTGATCAATGGTGATTGCGGCCTGAGAGGTCTTTTCCTTGCGCTCCTGACGCCGCTCGAACACCATTTCGAAAGCGATCCAGAACAGCAACAGGCCACCGGCGATACGGAAAGCGCCCATGGAAATGCCGAGCAGCCCGAGCACGCCGGCGCCGAACAGGGCGAAAACGGTCAGAATGCCGAAGGCGATGATCGAGCCACGCAGCGCCACCTGGCGGCGCTGGGCCGCAGTCATGCCGACTGTGAGGCCGAGAAAGACCGGCGCAAGCCCAGGCGGGTCGAGCGTTACCAGCATGGTGGTCATCGCGTTGATAAGTGCGTCAGCGGTGGCCATATCCTGTCCTTCTTGTCGTCTGCCGTGTCGGGATGTCGTGTCTGGAGGTTGTCTTCAGCGTGTCTTGGAGGCAGTTCGTATCGCCATGATTGCACGCCCGTGTAGAAGGTCCCGGCCATGGCTGCAAGGGGCGCCGCGGGGCAGGGCGAAAAGGCGGGGGTTGCGCGGGCAGACGGCATATCCTATGCCCAAGTGACATCGGAGCGTCATCTGTCGCTCCAGGCGGGTGCGATCGCCTTCCTTCCGTCGCAAAACCTGTTCAAAACTCGAGCGGAAAAGGCTGGGAAATTGGCGCTCCCGATCGCTTTCCGATATAAAAACACACCTGATTCCGAATAGAGATCGTGATCCGTTTTGACTGAGCAAAGCACACCCGGCGGCGGAAAGCTGCCACCAGGCATCGAACCCATTTCCATTATGGAGGAGATGCAGCGGTCCTATCTCGATTACGCCATGAGCGTCATCGTCAGCCGCGCTCTTCCTGATGTCCGTGACGGACTGAAGCCGGTTCATCGCCGCATTCTTTACGGGATGAACGAGCTGGGCCTCGACTGGAACAAGAAATACGTCAAGAGCGCCCGCGTTACCGGTGACGTGATGGGTAAATACCATCCGCACGGCGACTCGGCGATCTATGACGCGCTGGCCCGCATGGCACAGGACTGGTCGCTGCGCATGCCGCTGATCGACGGTCAGGGTAACTTCGGCTCGATCGACGGGGATCCGCCGGCAGCACAGCGCTATACCGAGTGCCGTCTCGAGAAGGTTGCACATTCGCTTCTCGACGACCTCGACAAAGAAACCGTCGACTTCCGTGACAACTACGACGGCACGATGTCGGAACCCGTCGTCGTTCCGGCAAAGTTCCCGAACCTGCTGGTCAATGGTGCGGGCGGCATCGCCGTCGGCATGGCCACCAACATTCCGCCACACAACCTCATCGAAGTGATCAACGGCTGTATCGCGGTGATCGAAAATCCGGCGATCGACCTGCCGGAGATGATGGAGATCATACCCGGCCCGGATTTTCCGACCGGCGCCATGATCCTTGGCAAGCACGGCATCCGTTCGGCCTACGAGACCGGTCGCGGTTCGGTGATGATGCGTGGCGTCGCCACCGTTGAACCGATGCGTGGTGACCGCGAGCAGATCATCATCACCGAAGTTCCCTATCAGGTGAACAAGGCGACGATGATCGAAAAGATGGCCGAACTGGTCAAGGAAAAGCGCATCGAGGGCATTTCCGACCTGCGCGACGAGAGCGACCGTCAGGGCTACCGCGTCGTCATCGAGCTGAAGCGCGATGCCAATGCCGATGTCATCCTCAACCAGCTTTACCGCTACACGCCGCTGCAGACCTCCTTCGGCTGCAACATGGTGGCGCTCAATGGCGGCAAGCCGGAACAGCTGACGCTGCTCGACATGCTGCGCGCCTTCTGCTCGTTCCGCGAAGACGTCGTCAGCCGCCGCACGAAATACCTGCTGCGCAAGGCGCGCGAGCGCGCCCACGTGTTGGTCGGTCTCGCGATTGCCGTCGCCAACATCGACGAGGTCATCCAGCTTATCCGTCGTGCGCCCGATCCGGCGACCGCCCGCGAACAGCTTATGACCCGCCGCTGGCCGGCGCATGACGTCGAAGGCCTGATCCGCCTGATCGACGACCCGCGCCACAGGATCAACGACGACGCGACCTACAACCTCTCCGAGGAACAGGCCCGCGCCATCCTCGAACTGCGTCTCGCCCGCCTGACGGCTCTCGGCCGCGATGAAATCGCCGACGAACTGAACAAGATCGGCGCCGAGATTTCGGATTACCTCGACATCCTGTCGTCGCGTGTCCGCATCCAGACGCTGGTCAAGGAAGAGCTTGCCGCCGTTCGCGACGAATTCGGCACGCCGCGCCGCACCCAGATCATGGATGCCGGCCTCGACATGGACGATGAAGACCTCATCGCCCGTGAAGACATGGTCGTCACCGTTTCGCATCTCGGCTACATCAAGCGCGTTCCGCTCAATACCTACCGGGCGCAGCGTCGCGGCGGCAAGGGCCGTTCGGGCATGGCGACGCGTGACGAGGATTTCGTCTCCCGCCTGTTCGTGGTCAATACCCACACGCCGGTGCTGTTCTTCTCCTCGCGTGGCATCGTCTACAAGGAAAAGGTCTGGCGCCTGCCGATCGGTACGCCGCAGTCTCGCGGCAAGGCGCTGATCAACATGCTGCCGCTGGAAGCCGGCGAGCGCATCACCACGATCATGCCGCTGCCCGAGGATGAAGCCTCCTGGGAAAACCTCGACGTCATGTTCGCCACGACCCGCGGCACGGTTCGTCGCAACAAGCTGTCGGACTTCGTTCAGGTCAACCGCAACGGCAAGATCGCCATGAAGCTCGAGGAAGAGGGCGACGAAATCCTCTCCGTCGAAACCTGCACGGCGCCGAACCACGATCTCGGCATTCCGGGCGACGACGTGCTTCTGACGACGGCACTCGGCCAGGCGATCCGCTTCCCGGTCGACGAGGTTCGCGTGTTTGCTGGCCGCAACTCGATCGGCGTGCGCGGCATCAACCTGGCCGATGGCGACCGCATCATCTCGATGACGATCGTCAACCATGTCGATGCCGAGCCGTGGGAACGCGCCGCTTACCTGAAGCGCTCGGCCACCGAGCGTCGCGCTGCGGGCGTCGATGAAGAGGATATCGCACTGGTCGGCGAAGAAGTCACCGAAGAGGGACAGCTTTCCGACGACCGCTACGAATACCTCAAGTCGCGCGAGCAGTTCGTTCTGACCGTGTCGGAAAAGGGCTTTGGCAAGCGCTCGTCATCCTACGATTTCCGCACGTCCGGTCGTGGTGGCAAGGGTATCCGCGCCACCGACACGTCGAAGACGGCGGAAATCGGCGAGCAGGTTGCCGCCTTCCCGATCGACGAAGCCGACCAGATCATGCTCGTTTCGGATGGTGGCGTGTTGATCCGCGTACCGGTCGGCGGCATCCGCATCGCCAGCCGCGCAACCAAGGGCGTGACGATCTTCTCCACCGCCAAGGGTGAAAAGGTCGTATCCGTCGAGCGTATCAGCGAGCCGGAAGGCGACGAGGAAAACGGTGTCGAGGGCGAGGATGCGGCCGTCGAGGCCGGTGATCTCGACCAGACACCGGACGCTCCCGAAGCGGAATAAGCTGTAAAAAATAAACAAGAACGAAAACGGCGCCTCTGGCGCCGTTTTCTTTTTCGCTTAGACCCATTCGGTTTCAGGGCACGAAAAAAGCCGGAAAACTTTAGTTCTCCGGCTTTTGAAATTTCTGACACCTGTCGCTCTGAAGGCCACTTGGCGATCTCTTTGCCTGGAAAGCGTCGGCAAAAGATGCCGCCAAACCAGCCCCGAACTCATCCCATGCCACTCAAGCCACACTCGATCCACCTTGGGAGAGCGGTGAGGGCAGGCGACGCAAGGGACCCTTCGGGCGCCTTTTCTCAAGCCTTAGTAGTAGGAAACGTCGCTGTAGCGACCGGTAACCTGCTGGAAGCCGGCTTCATTGGTGTTGGCGCGATCCTGGTAAAGCGTGACGGTTGCCGTCAGCATCACAGCGATCATCGACGTCCAGACGAGATTGATCATCGTAACCTTGTCGAGCATTGCCGGGTTCTTCTTGGAGAACATGTTCGCTTTCCTTTTTGTTGGCCCGAGCGCCTTATGACGCCACAGGTTCACCGTATGTTGAGAGAAATTTAACTGAACGGCTCTGAAGCGTCCCTGAAGGGTCTGTTCATCTGGCGTTCAGGTTTCTCGACCCTTTAGGGATCGATCCGGTCTGTGGCGACGAGCAGGGCTTCGAGCATCAACGATGCAAGAACGGCAGCCACCACCAGCAAAACCAGCATTTCATTTCTCCATGAGCGGGACCTTGGCCCCTTCGACGCTCGCAATTAATCAAACCGCGGCTGAAACGACCTTGAATGCGGCGTTCATCTTCCATTCAGGCCGCAAACCCTTGCAGATGGCGGCCCGACGTGACAAAAGGCGCAAGAATTTCAACCGGCCGGCTAACGTATGACGACTGCTTTTTATCCCGGTTCCTTCGATCCGATGACCAACGGACATCTCGACGTGCTCGTTCAGGCGCTCGACGTGGCCGACAGGGTAATCGTGGCGATCGGGGTTCATCCGGGCAAGGCGCCGATATTTTCATTTGATGAACGGGCCTATCTGATCCGCGCATCGCTGGAACAGGCGTTGCCGGCAAAGGCGAAGAATATCGAGGTCGTGTCCTTCGACCGACTGGTGGTGGATGCGGCCCGCGCCAATGGCGCGAAACTCCTGATCCGCGGCCTGCGCGATGGTTCGGATCTCGACTATGAAATGCAGATGGCCGGCATGAACCGGCAGATGGCGCCGGACGTGCAAACGGTATTCCTGCCGGCAGCAACCGCCTCGCGGCCCATTACCGCCACATTGGTTCGCCAGATCGCATCCATGGGCGGCGATGTCAGCGCATTCGTGCCGGCACCCGTTCTTGCTGCCCTGAAAACCAGATTCGCCAGCTGATCTCTTCGAAAACCCAGCCGATTTCTTCGAAAAACGGAGACTAAAATGAAATTGCTTCACCTCGGTTTTGCCGGTCTCGTCGCGTTTGCCTCGACGCTCGGTACGGCCAATGCAGACGACCTGATGACCATTCAGCTGAAGGACGGCCCGGTCGTCATCAAGCTCGCTCCTGAGGTCGCGCCGAAGCACGTCGCACAGATCGAGGCGCTGGCGGGTAAGGGCGCCTATGACAACGTCGTCTTCCACCGGGTCATCGAAGGCTTCATGGCCCAGACTGGCGACGTGCAGTTCGGCAAGGAAGGCGGCGCAAGCTTCAATCCACGCAATGCCGGCATGGGCGGTTCCGACCTGCCGGATATCCCGGCCGAATTCTCCAAGGTACCGTTCAAGCGCGGCACCGTCGGCATGGCACGCTCGCAGAGCCCGAACTCGGCCAATTCACAGTTCTTCATCATGTTCGACGAAGGTGCCTTCCTCAACGGCCAGTACACGGTCGTCGGCCAGGTCCAGTCCGGCATGGAATTCGTCGACAAGATCAAGCGCGGCGAAGGCGGCAATGGCGAAGTCAGCAATCCCGACAAGATGATCAAGGTCACTGTCGAAAAGAAATAACGGCGCAAGCGCCTTATCTTCCAACAAGAGAAAAGCCCGAAAGGGCGCATAAAGGAGACGCACATGGCGGACATCAAGGATCCCGAAAACACCCTCATCATGGAAACCACCAAGGGCAAGGTCGTGATCTCGCTTCTGCCGGACCTGGCGCCGGGCCACGTTGCCCGCATCAAGGAACTGGCCCGCGAACAGGCTTATGACGGCGTCGTCTTCCACCGCGTCATCCCCGACTTCATGGCTCAGACCGGTGACGTCAAGTTCGGCAAGAAGGGCGGCGAGAGCTTCAACCCGTCGCGCGCCGGCATGGGCGGCTCCGACAAGCCGGACCTGCAGGCTGAATTCTCGGCAGTTCCGCACGTTCGCGGCACCTGCTCCATGGCCCGCTCGCAGAGCCCGAACTCGGCCAACTCGCAGTTCTTCATCTGCTTCACCGACGCACCCTGGCTGAACAAGCAGTACTCCGTCTGGGGTCAGGTCATCGAGGGCATGGACGTGATCGACCAAGTCAAGAAGGGCGAGCCGGTTCAGGACCCCGATTCGATCGTTTCCGTCCGCGTCGCTGCCGACGTCTGATCAGAGCTGTCGCTCCTGGCCCGCTCCGACCTTTAAAAGGGCGGGGCGGGCCTGCCTGTTTGAGAGAACCATGCGCGTAGACCTATTCGATTTCGATCTGCCGGAAGACAACATCGCCTTGCGACCAGCAAACCCGCGTGACAGCGCGCGTTTGCTGGTCGTCAAGCCGGATGCGGCCACTGTTCTGGCCGATCATCGCGTCTTCGAACTTGCCGATTTCCTTAAAGCCGGCGATGCGCTCGTCTTCAACGACACCAAGGTCATCCCCGCGCAACTCGAAGGCATCCGTCATCGTGACGGGGCCGGCGAGGGGTCACAGGGACAACAGGTCTCGGCAACGCTGCACATGCGCACCGAGCCTGACGTCTGGAAGGCATTCGCCAAGCCGGGCAAGCGCATCAAGATCGGCGACCGCATCGAATTCGGTCACTCGGCGGAGACATGCATGGCCGGCTCGCTGATGGCGACGGTCGAGGAAAAGGGCGAGGGCGGCGAAGTAACGCTGCGCTTCGATCTATCCGGCCCGGCGCTGGACGAGGCGATTATGTCGGTCGGCCATATCCCGCTTCCGCCCTACATTGCCGCCAAGCGCGCCGAGGACGACAAGGACCGGCAGGATTATCAGACCATCTATGCCCGTGAAGACGGTGCCGTCGCCGCCCCGACCGCCGGGCTGCATTTTACCCCGGACCTGTTCTCAAAGCTCGATGCGGCCGGTGTAGAACGACACTTCGTCACGCTGCATGTTGGTGCCGGCACCTTTCTGCCGATGAAGGTGGACGACACGGTCGATCACAAAATGCACCAGGAAATCGGCTATGTGAGCGCCGGGACAGCCGAAAAGCTAAACGCCGTGAAGGCGAGGGGCGGGCGCATCGTCTGCGTCGGCACCACGTCGCTGCGGCTGATCGAGAGCGCCGCTGAAGATGACGGCACGATCGCGCCTTGGAGCGGCCCGACCGGCATTTTCATCACGCCCGGCTACCGCTTCAAGGCGGTGGACATGCTGATGACCAATTTTCACCTGCCTAAAACCACCCTGTTCATGCTCGTCTCGGCCTTTTGCGGCCTGGAGGTGATGCAAGACGCCTATTCCCACGCCATTCAGACGGGCTATCGCTTCTATTCCTATGGCGATTCCAGCCTGCTTTTCCGGAAAGACTAGATGACGACCGAGACCTTCCAGTTCACCCTGAAGAAGACCGATGCCGGCGCGCGCCTGGGCGAGGTCTCCATGCCGCGCGGCACAATTCGCACCCCGGCCTTCATGCCGGTCGGTACCGTCGGCACGGTCAAGGCCATGTATCTCGACCAGGTGAAGGATACAGGCGCCGATATCATTCTCGGCAACACCTACCACCTGATGCTGCGTCCCGGCGCAGAGCGCGTCGCCCGCCTTGGCGGCCTGCACAATCTGATCCGCTGGAACGGTCCGATCCTCACCGATTCGGGCGGGTTCCAGGTAATGTCACTGTCGGGCCTCAGGAAACTCGACGAACAGGGCGTCACCTTCAAGAGCCATGTCGACGGTTCGCTGCACCACATGTCGCCGGAGCGTTCGATCGAGATCCAGGGACTGCTCGGCTCCGATATCCAGATGCAGCTCGACGAGTGCGTCGCCCTGCCGGCCGAACCGCGGGAAATCGAGCGCGCCATGGAAATGTCGCTGCGCTGGGCGGAGCGTTGCCGCGTCGCCTTCGGTGAGCAGCCGGGCAAGGCGATGTTCGGCATCGTTCAGGGGGGCGATATCCCGGCACTGCGCATCCGCTCGGCCGAGGGCCTCAAGCAGCTCGATCTCAAGGGCTATGCGGTCGGCGGTCTGGCCGTCGGCGAGCCGCAGGACGTGATGCTGGCGATGCTGGAAACGACGGTGCCGGTTCTTCCCAGCGAAAAGCCACGCTACCTGATGGGTGTCGGCACGCCGGACGACCTTCTGAAATCGGTAGCCCGCGGTATCGACATGTTCGACTGCGTGATGCCGACCCGCTCTGGCCGGCATGGGTTGGCGTTTACCCGGCGCGGCCGCGTCAACATTCGCAACGCCCGCCATGCCGAGGACCTGCGTCCGCTCGACGAGGAATCGAATTGCCCGGCAGCCCGCGATTATTCCCGCGCCTATCTTCACCATCTCGTCCGTTCCGACGAGGCGCTCGGCGGCATGCTTCTGTCGTGGAACAACCTCAACTACTATCAGGACCTGATGAAGGGCATCCGCCAGTCGATCGAGGAAGGCCGGTTCGCCGATTTCTATGCAGAGACGCAGGAAGCCTGGGCAAAGGGCGATATCGACCCGGTATAAGGCTTGCCGCGGTCTTCCTTCTCCCCGTGGAACGGGGAGACGGTACCGGCAGGCCGACGAGGGGGCCCCTCGTTCTCAAGGCCTTGACCTTCTAGCCCTCATCACCACTTTGATGCTCCGACACTTCTCTTCTCGCGTGGGGAGAGGAGGCAAGCCGCGCGGCCCCATTCCGCGATGACGCCGACGCTGCATGCCTACGCCGGATCGGGCGCTCAAATCCCCTGGCTTGCCGTATTCGGCATCATCCGCACGCCTTTCACCTTATACGACCCGTCATCCATGAGCCGCATTTCGTAGATGGCGGTCCAGTCCTTGCCTTCGCGGGCACTGATCATAACCTCCTGCAGCACCAGTTCTCCGCCACCGACGAGTTTCGAGCGGCCGAAGGCATAGTTGCCGGCATGATAGACCGGCTGGTAATTCTTCTGCACCATGGCCAGGAAACTGTCCTTGTCGGGATAGAGGCTGCGAATATCCGGCGAGGCGTAGGAATAGGCCTTGTCGGCATCCGAGGATCGCAGTGCGGCGATCTGGTGGGAGATGACCGCCTGCGCCTCGGCGACGGGGTCCTCCGCATGGGCGGGCGGCACGGATATCAGGGCAAGCGTAGCAACGAGAGAAGCAAATCTAACAGCCATCAGGTGTTCTCCAGCGACGATAGGGAAATGGTAACGCGTTTCCCGCTGCTGAAAAGATGGGCGTGCGGATTATTTCGCCAAAGGAGGTCGCCCGCATTGTTCTGCCAGCGAAATTTATAGCTGCAGGGCAGGGTCCCGTCTTAAGCGCTTGTTGTTGCCATGGCGTGGTGCGACGAATGCCCGGACTGATTCGATCGGAATACTTGATGACGCTTCTACCGCCAGCACTGCTCTATTTCAGCAATTCCATCCTGTTCGTCTCGCTGTTCACGCGTCTACCGTCCATTCAGGAAACGATGCAGATCGACAAGGCGATGCTGGGGCTGGCGCTGCTCAGCGCGCCGGTCGGCACCTTCCTGGCGCTGCCGCTTGCGGGGCGCATCACCGACCGGCTGACGCCGCGCCTGACAGCCGTGATCATGCTGCCGATCTGCGCGCTTTTGAGCCCGCTCCTGACCGTATTTTCGCTGCCGGGCTTCATGATCTGTTTCTTTCTGTTCGGTTTTTTCCGGACCATTTTCGATGTCTCGGCCAACATGATTGCCGCCGGCATCGAGGCACGCAGCGGAGTCAAGGTTTTGTCGCGCAGCCATGGATTCTGGTCGGTGGGGCTGTTTGTCGGCTCGCTGGCATCGGGTTTCATGGCGGGCGAGGGCATCTCGCCGACCATCCAGCAGAGCATCGCGGCCGGCCTGACGCTTCTTGCCTGTCTCGCCGTCTTTCTTCTCACACCGGCCGATCCGCCGGCTGTTCCGGCCGTCAGGCGGGGAACGGCCTATGTCCTGCCCGATCGCACCATTCTTCTGATCTGCGTCATGGTCTTCGGCCTCTGCATCGTCGAGGGTGCCATCTATGACTGGGGCATATTCTTCCTGCGCGAGGAACTGGGAGCCGACCCGGCATTGGCCGGTGTTCTCTACGCCGCCTTCACCATCGGCATGGGCGCCACCCGCATGGTGGGCGACGCCTTGCGCGACCGGTTGGGGGCACTGGCGCTGATCCGCATGTCGGCGGTCGCAGTCGCCATCGGCGTGGTGCTGCTCGTCACGGCCGTCTCCTTCTGGCTAGCCGGCGCGGCGCTCTTCCTCATCGGCTGCGGCATCGCGCTGGCTTTCCCTCTGGCCGTCGCCACCACGATCGCGCTCGGCAAGGGCCAGCCGTCGGAAAATCTCGCGGCCCTGGCGCTGACATTGATGCTTTCGACCATCGGCGTGCCGCCGCTTCTCGGTTTCATCGCCGAACATGTCAGCCTTTCGGCCACATTCCTGGTGCTGCTGCCCTGTATCCTCGTAAGCTTCCTGATGGCGCCGGTGGCGGAGGGGAAACGGCCGTTCAGGTTCAGAAAACGATAGTTGTGGGTAAGACGGGCAGGGGCGCCTTTCCAGGTGAGCCTGCCGCCAATTGGCCATAAGAATGGATCAGGTCTTGAGCCATCGGACCATAACCCTTACCACTACAGCGTCCGGCGCCGTGCATGGCGCTCAAATTGCGCTGTAGACGTTTAGAACCAGCGCATCACGATAAAACCGGAATGCCGAAGACAGGTGACGCTCCTTGATCGACCCCTATGACATCCTTGGCGTTGCGCGCGATGCGGATGCCGCCGCCATCAAGTCAGCCTACAGGAAGCGCGTGAAATCGGCGCATCCCGACACGGGCGGCGATGCCGAGGGTTTTGCCGACCTGAAGCGTGCCTATGAGTTGCTGAACGATCCGGTGCGCCGCAAGGTCTTCGATGATACCGGATACGACCCGGAGCTGGCCGACACCAAGGACCTGCAGGGACTGGTCATTCTCGAGACGCTGGTCAACGAAATGATCCTCGACGAGCGCGAACCGGGGTCATTCGATCCCGTGGCCTCGATGCGCCGCAAGCTGACCGACCGGATCGTCAGCGCGCGCTTCCACATTCTCGAGATGGAGCGCCATCGCGCCCGCATTCGCAACCACATGGACCGCATGGGCCGCAAGCCCGGCACCGATGTTCTCGGCCGCATGCTGAAGGCGCGTTGCGAGACGATCGGCGAGGCGATCAACAAATCCGAAGCAGAGATCCGGACGATCGAGCAGGCCTATGTCATGCTGGAAGGCTACAGCTACGAGCTGGAGCTTGTCGAAGACCTCCAGGACGCTGCCGAATAATCGGCCGCCATACGCACTTCCGATCCTGCCACATCGCTTGCGGAGCCAACCCGATAATGTCGATCACCATCCGTCCCGCAACCCGCGCCGACGCCGCCACGCTTCTGAGTTTCATCCGGGAACTGGCGATCTATGAAAAGGCCGAGCACGAGGTTGCGGCCACCGTCGAAACGATCGAGGATTCCATCTTCGGTATCCGGTCGGTGACGCAGGCGCTGATCTGTGAAAAGGACGGGCAGGCAATCGGCATGGCAATCTGGTTCTTCAACTATTCCACATGGCAGGCCCGCAACGGCCTGTACCTGGAAGACCTCTATGTCACGCCCAGCGCACGCGGCCTTGGCGCCGGCAAGGCGCTGTTGAAGCGGCTGGCACAGATTGCCATCGAAAACGGCTGCGGCCGTTTTGAATGGAGCGTGCTCGACTGGAATGAACCGGCGATCAAGGTCTATGACGCGGTCGGCGCAGAGCCGCAGAGTGAATGGCTCCGCTACCGGATGGCTGGCGATGCGCTGAAAGACTTCGCAAAGGGCTGAGTTATGGGAGAGAGGCGAGACATTCGCATCTCTAACTGGGTCGACCGTCACATTTAAAAATGGAAGCTGCCCGGTGGACATCCTACCCCAAGTGCATCATGCTTGTTTTTGAGGGTAGGGGATCAGGCCTCCTCTTGCAAATGGGCCATAAATGCTTCGGCTGGTGTCCGGTATCCAAGGCACTTTCTGGGTTGGTCGTTGAGGATGCGTGCGACTTGGTTCAGGGTTACTTGCGACATCTGGCTGAGGTCGGTGTTCGACGGCAAAAAGCGGCGGATGCGCTTGTTGGCGTTTTCGACGGCGCCTTTCTGCCAGGGCGCGCTTGGATCACAGAACCAGCTTCGTGCACCGATACCATCTTCCAAAGCCCGGAATGCCGCAAACTCTGTGCCGCGATCAAACGTGAAGCTCTGACGTGCAAAGGCGGGCAGGCGGGAGAATGCCCGTACGATCTTGTCCATGATTGGTCGCGAATGCCGGCTCGGGTTCTTGATCAGCACAGTGTAGCGGCTTTTGCGTTCGACGAGGGACGTCACATTTGCATGGCCAAACGGTCGCTCGAAGATGATAAGGTCACCCTCCCAGTGCCCAAACCGTGATCTATTTCCAATGAAATCAGGCCTTTGCGAAATGCGATGGCTTGCCGGGAATGCACCGTCGCGAGGCTTTCTTGACCGCAGTGGCCGACGTTTGCGGCGTGCTTCCGGTAGATAGTGATAGAGACCGAGCTGATAATCTTCCTTGCTGTAGATGAACCGGTAAATGGTCTCGGCGCAGACACGGACAAGGCTCAATCTCTCCGATACCAGACGCCCGGCGATCTGTTCGGGTGACCACCGGGCCTCCAACTGACGAATAACTTCGGCACGAAGATCTGGATGGCGCCGAAGCTTGCGCAGACGCCGCCGCCGCTCGCGCCTCAGTTCATCAGCGATCGTACCAAAGTAGCCAGTGTACTCGGGCAGTTCATTGTCATGGAAGGTGTTGCGACGGATTTCACGATAGATGGTTGAACGATGGCGTCCCAGCCGCCGGGCCATTTCGTTGACGGTGACTTTCTGATCAACCAGACGGTGAAGGAGGCGGCGATCGGCGAGGGTCAATTGCGTGTAGCATCCGGCCATGCAAAAATCTCCAAAGTGAAGCCATTGAAATTACTGGCATGTCGCACTTGGAAATAGAATGTACCCGGCCACACACAAAGATCGCATAAGATAGATTATGGAACTAAAGGACGTATTCGTCCAGCCCGGCTCGAATATCCGGCACGTCCCCCAAACCTCTGATTTTCATGGCAGACTTGAACTTGTGAGAGATCAACGCGACACTGCTCTTCGTGGTCTGAAGAACAGCCGTGCTGTTCTCGCTGCCCATCGTGCCTGCATTTGAAACAGCATAATCCATTTTGCATCAAGGATCTGTCGACAATGAAACTCACCGATTTCAAGGCTCTGACATTCGACTGCTATGGGACGCTTATTGACTGGGAGACCGGCATGGTTGCCGGACTGACGCCGTTGACCCGCCGCATGTCCACTCCGCTCGCACGAGATGCAATTCTCGAGGCGCATGCACGACACGAATCGGCCCAGCAGCTGCAGACGCCGGGCAAGTCCTATCGGCACCTTCTGCCGATCGTCTACAAGCGGCTTGCCGAGGAATGGGCGATCCCGGTGACATGGGACGAATGCGTTGCCTATGGCCAGTCGGTGAAAAACTGGCCGGCCTTCAGCGATTCGGCGGAAGCGCTCGCTTACCTAAAACAGCATTACAAGCTGATCATCCTGTCGAATGTCGACAACGAGAGCTTTGCCGCCAGCAACGCAAAGCTCGGCGTCGAATTCGACGCGATCTATACCGCCGAGGACATCGGCTCCTACAAGCCGGCGGACGGTAATTTCGATTACATGCTGCGCAACCTGGAGACGCTCGGGATTGCGCGGGGCGATGTCTTGCACACGGCCGAAAGCATGTTCCACGACCATGGGCCGGCCAATCGCCACGGGCTTGCATCCTGCTGGATCTACCGTCGCTTCGACAAGGACGGATTCGGCGCCACGATGCATCCTGGCGACATGCCGAAATATGATTTCCGTTTCAACAGCATGAAGGATCTGGCCGACGCCCACAGGCAGGCCATGCAAGGCTGAGCCGAACGGCAAGGCAAGCAAGCGGGTCGGGTGATGCTGTCGCCCGGCCCTTCCTTTACTGGCAGACGGAAATTCCCTCAACCTCGAAGCTCAGGCCGTCAAAGGCCGGTTCGACATTGTCCGGCGTTTCGGCCATCACGCGCGCGTAGTCCAACGGAATATGCATGTGGGTGAGAATGGCCCGCCGGGCGCCGAGGCGTTCTATCCAGCCTAGTGCCTGTTCGAGCGACAGATGGCTCGGATGGCGCGTGTACTGGAGCGCATCGATGATCAGCGTATCGAGGCCCGAAAGTCGCGCAATGCTGTCCTGCGGAAAATCGCTGACATCGGTGCAGTAGGCAACGTCACCGATGCGAAATCCCAACGACTTGATATCGCCGTGGGCTTGCAGGTGCGGCTTGAAGCGGATCGCACCACCCGGCCCTTCGACGACGATGTCGCGGTCGAGATCCTCGATCAAAACCGGTTCGACGATCGCCGGATAATTGCCACCCGGCGGCGTTTCCAGGCAATAGCCGAAGCCCTGGCGGATCCGGTCCATGGTGAACGGGTCGGCGTGGATCGGAATACGCTTGCGCTGCAGGATGAAATAACCGCGCAGGTCGTCGATGCCGTGAAGATGGTCGGCATGCGCGTGGGTATAGAGAACGGCATCAATGCGCGGCACCTTGGCCGCGATCATCTGCTGGCGAAAATCCGGACCGGTGTCGATCGCCACAACCGTCGTCGCGCCGTCCGGGGCGATCTGCTCGACGAGAAAGGCCGCGCGGGTGCGCCTGTTCTTCGGATTTTCCGGATCGCAGTCGCCCCAGTCGCCATTCAGACGCGGCACGCCGGGCGAAGACGAGCAGCCGAGGATGGTGAAGCGACGCCGGTATCCTGACACCGTTAAAGCCTCGGCATCTTGGAGAAGCAGCGAAATGCGTTGTCCGTCGTGATCCGGGCCATTTCGGCGTAGCTCACATCATGCACCTCGGCCAGAACCTCGGCCGTGTTGACGACGTAGGATGGCTCGTTGCGCTTTCCACGCCAGCGCTTCGGCGCCAGATACGGCGCATCGGTTTCCACCAGCAGGCGGTCGAGCGGCAGCGTTTTGGCGATGTCGCGAATATCCTGCGATTTCGGGAATGTCAGGATGCCGGAAAACGATATGTAGCCGCCGAGTTCGACGCCGGCACGCGCGAGTTCGGGACCGGCCGAGAAGCAATGCAGGATGAAAGGGAAGGCCCCCTTCCCGCTTTCACGGGTCAGGATCTCGATCATATCCTCGTCGGCGCTGCGGCTATGGATGACCAGCGGCAGCTGCGTCTCGCGCGCAGCCTCGATATGGCGGACAAAGCCTGTCTTCTGGTCGGCCGGCGTCTGCGTATCGTAGAAATAGTCGAGGCCCGCCTCACCGATCGCGACGATCTTTTCGTGGGCGTTGGCGAGACGGATAAGATCCACGGACTGAATGTCCAGCTCTTCGGCGGCATTGTTTGGATGCGTGCCGACCGAGCAGAAGACCGACGGGTATTTTTCCGTGATGGCCAGAAGCGTGTCGAGCTTGGCGACCCGCGTCGAGATCGTCACCATCTGCTTGACGCCGGCCTGATGGGCGCGCTCGATCAACAGATCGCGCTCCTCGTCGAAATCGGCAAAATCCAGGTGGCAATGGGTATCGATCAACATGGGCAGGTCATGAACGGTTTGAGGCATGATGCGGCCGGCCCGGAAGTTTTCGGGCCAGCCGTATTTTACGAAAGGATCAGGCAGCCGGCGTCGGCGCCACGTAGCGCGGGAAGACCGGCGTCGGCGCTTCGAGCGGCGTGCCGGGCTTCAGGCGACCGGCCTCGCCGAGGGCGGCAAAGTCACGCGCATCAGGACCGGCGGCGACAAGGTCGAGCAGTCTGGATGAGGATTCCGGCATGAACGGCTGAAGAAGGATGGCGATCTGGCGCACCACCTCGGCGGTCACATAGAGCACTGTGCCCATGCGCTCGACATCCGTCTTCTTCAGCGCCCACGGCTCCTGGACGGCGAAATAGCGGTCGGTTTCGGAGACGACGGCGATGATGGCGGTCAGCGCCTTGTGCAGCAGATGCTTGTCCATCTCTTCACGGCAGATGGCGATCAGCGCATCGGCCGATGCCAGCATCTGGCGATCTGCATCCGTCAGCTCGCCCGGCTGCGGGATCTTGCCGTCGCAGTTCTTGAAGATCATCGACAGCGAGCGGCTGGCAAGGTTGCCGATACCGTTGGCGAGGTCCGCATTGATGCGAGTGCCGATCGCATCTTCACTGCAATAACCGTCCTGACCGAAGGAGATTTCGCGCATCAGGTAATAGCGGATCTGGTCGAGGCCGAAATGTTCGATCAGCTCGAACGGATCGAGCACGTTGCCGAGCGACTTCGACATCTTCTCGCCGCTCTTGGCCAGCACGAAGCCATGCGCATAGACATGCTTGGGCAGCGGCAGGTTGGCGGACATCAGGAAGGCCGGCCAGTAGACGGTATGGAAGCGGATGATGTCCTTGCCGATGATATGCGCGTTCGCCGGCCAGAATTTTGCCCGCGGACCGTTCTCGTCCGTCAACAGACCCGTCGCGGTCAGATAGTTGGTCAGAGCGTCGACCCACACGTACATGACGTGTTCCGGATCGTTGGGCACCTTGACGCCCCAGTCGAATGTCGTTCGCGAGATCGACAGGTCGCGCAGGCCCGACTTGACAAAGGCGATGATCTCATTGCGACGCTCGGCAGGACCGATGAAATCGGGCTGCTCTTCATAGAGCTTGAGAAGCCTGTCCTGGTAGGAGGAAAGCTTGAAGAAATAGCTGGATTCCTCCACCCATTCGACCGGTGTACCCTGCGGCCCGTAGCGAATGCCGTCGGGGCGAACCTCTGTTTCATCCTCGGCGTAATAGGCCTCGTCACGCACCGAGTACCAGCCGGCATAGCTGTCCTTGTAGATATCGCCGGCGTCGGCCATGCGGGTCCACATCACCTGGCATGCCTCGTGATGGCGCGGTTCGGTGGTACGGATGAAATCGTCGTTGGACGCGTTGAGAAGCTTGCCCATCTGGCGGAATTCATTCGAATTGCGCTCGGCCAGTTCTTCCGGCGAAATGTCTTCCTTGCGTGCCGTCTGCTGCATCTTCTGGCCGTGTTCATCCGTGCCGGTCAGGAAGAACACGTCGCGGCCGTCGAGGCGCTGGAAGCGCGCCATCGTATCGGTCGCGATCAGTTCGTAGGCATGGCCGATATGCGGCTTGCCGTTCGGATAGGAAATCGCAGTCGTGATGTAGAAAGGCGTCTTGTCGGACATTCGGTCACTCGGAACTTGGGTCGAGAACATGGGTTTGGCGCGAACATGGCGCTGCTCATGCCGCTCTTAGCGCATGTTGCGCGGCAGCGAAACCCAAACTTGGCCTTTGCGGCCTGCTCAGACGGAGCGGACGGCTTCCAGAACCGAGAGCAGCGTCTGTTTCTTGTCGAGATTATAGGCCGTCGAGACAGTGATCTTCTCGCCGATCTCGCTCACCAGCCTTGCCCGCCGGTCGGCCAAGGCCAGCTCGCCCTGCAACGCCGCGCTGCGCGCCTCGTCGACCAGATACTCGCTCAGATGCTCGAGGAAGAAAGTGAAGATCACCTCGCTGTCCTTGCCCGACAGGACGTCGGCCAGCCGATGCATCGACTTGCGGGCGGACGCGCCCTGCCCGCGGATGATGTCGTCGAAGGCGGTAATGATGTCGAGGCCGCCGTAATTGGTCAGTTTCAGCGCCCGCGAGACGCTGCCTTTCGCGAGCGCCATCACGTGTTCCTGCGTCCGGCCGCCATCCAGCGACTGACCAAGTGCGGCAAGCGCCGCCGTAAGCTCGCCGTCACTCAGTGGTGACAGTTTCAGCGTCTGGCAGCGGGATCTTATGGTCGGCAGAAGTTTGCCCGGCGCATGCGAGAGCACGAGGAACATCGCGCCGCGTGGCGGCTCCTCCAGGATCTTGAGGATGGCGTTGGCGGCATTGCGGTTAAGATCATCGGCCGGATCGATAATGACTATCCGACGATTTCCGGTGCCGGATGTCTGGGAGAAGAAGTGCCCTGCCCGCCTCACCTCGTCCACCGTGATCGCGCTCTTCACCTTGCCGGTCTTGTCGTCTACCGGGCGCGACAGATGCAGAAGGTTATGCGAGGCACCGGAGAGGATCTGGCGGCTGATCGGCGTTGTGAGATCCGGGTCCTGCATGTCGACAGGTGCGGCGCCCGGCTCGGGGTTGGACAGGACGTAATTGGCGAAACGGAAGGCGAGCGTCGCCTTGCCGATACCTTCCGGCCCCTCGATCAGGATGGCATGATGCGATTTTCCGGTGCGGTAGCTGCGTGCCAGAAACGCCTGCGCTTCGGCATGGCCGAAAAGGCGGTTGTTGGCAGCCGGTGGGACAGCGCCGTCCAGGACCTGTGCATTAGCCTCGCTCACGCGACCGTCGCTTTCTTCCGCGCCTCGTCGAGCGCCGGCTCGACCGCTGCCAGAATGGCGTCGGCGATCTCGTCCTCGCTGCCGCCGGCGTCGATCACGCGGCAACGCAGAGGTTCCGCGGTGGCTATGTCGAGATAGGCCTGTCGGCGCTTTTCATGGGTGTCGATCTCTTCCTTCTCGAAGCGATCGGGAGCTTTGTCACCGCCACGCCGGCGCGCGCGCGCCAGCCCTGCTTCCGCCGGCATATCGAGCATGAAAGTCAGGTCCGGCATGACGCCGTTAGTAGCGATGCGCTGCAACGCCTCGATATAGTCGGGTTCGAGATTTCCGGTAACGCCCTGATAGACGCGCGAGGAATCGACAAACCGGTCGCAAAGCACCACGGCGCCGGTTTCCAGCGCCGGGCGAATGACGTCCTCGACATGATCGTTGCGTGCGGCGGCAAACAGGATCGCTTCCATGCGCACGCCGAATTCCTCCGCCGCACCGCTCAGGAGCACGTGGCGCACCGCTTCAGCTCCCGGCGAACCACCGGGTTCACGGGTCACGAGGACATCGCGCCCCTGCCGCCGCAGGCGATCGGCAAGACGCCGGATCTGCGTCGACTTGCCGACGCCCTCGCCGCCTTCGAACGTGATGAATATGCCGGAACGATCTGCCACGCGCGCTTAGATACCTGTTGTCGTCTGACCGCCATATAACCCATCGCATGACAAATCGGTACCGATTTTCCGGCGCGTTGCGATCCGGTTTCACGCGATCGAATCGGACAGCGGAAAATCGGATTTTCCGCGGCTCAGAGCCAGAAGAACATCAGTTCCATCAGCGCATCCGCGGCCTGGGCGCGCAGCCCTCCGACCTCGACAGCGCCAGCCGCCTTCAGCGGCACTTCGCGGATTACCCTGTCGCCGGACGAGATTTTCAGCACCGCAACCTCAGTGCCTGCGGCAACCGGCGCCCTCAGCGGCCACTGATAAACGATTCGTCCCGAAAGGCGCTCGGGGTTGGCGCGCGGGACATAGACCTCGATCGGCTCATCGGCGATCAGATCCACCCGACCATCGGTGCCGCCATAGACACTCGCCTGACCGATCACCTCGCCGGCGGCGAAAAGAACCTTGTCCTGAAACGAGGAAAGCCCCCATTCGAGAACCCGCTTCGCCTCATCCGAGCGCTCCTTGTCGGAGCCGAGACCGCCCATAGCAAGGAAAAGCCGCGTGCCGTCACGCTCCACGGACGCCGCAAACGCATAGCCGGCACCTTCGGCAAAGCCTGCGCCAAGGCCATCGACACCGAGCCCAAGGCCGATCAACGGGTTCTTGTTACGCTGCAGGATCTTGTTCCACTGGAATTCAGGCTGGATGTAGGTCGGATACCGGTCTGGGTAAGTCCGGTAGATATGCCGCGACAGCGCAACCAGATCATGGGCCGTCGTCCAGCTTTCCGCATAGGGAAGGCCCGTGGCGTTGCCGAAGCGTGAACGCGTGAGGCCGAGATCCCTCGCCCGTGCGGTCATGAGAGCGGCAAATTCAGCCTCCGTTCGGGACATGCCTTCCGCCAGAATGATGCAGGCGTCGTTGGCGTTCTGCACCATGACGCCCTGAATCAGATCGGCAACAGGAACCTGCGATTTCAGCGCGGCGAACATCGTCGTCGTACCGGAGGGGGCGCCGCCTGTGCGCCAGGCGTATTCGCTGACGGGGTAAAGCATGCCGGGCGAGATCGTGCCCGCCCTCAAGGCATTGAAAACCACTTCCATGGTCATCAGCTTCGCCAGCGAGGCCGCCGGAAAGGCCTGGTTCTCATTGACGGAAAGCAGCACCGTTCCGGTCTTTTCCTCGACCAGATAGGCCTGCCGGGCCTTGGTGGTGAATGCGGGCGCCGCTTCCTGCGCCTTGGCAGGTGGATAGGCGCTTACGAGGCCCGCAGCCAGAAGGACGCCAAGTAACAGAGACCGTCGCATTATTCCCCCGAAATCCATCCGCCCATGCCTACCAGCCTGTCCGTCAGGCAGCAACTGCGACACTCATCCATGCCGGGAAAAACGGCCAGATCTTTCGCCATGCCGCATGCAGATAAAAAAGAACCCGCCAATACCATTGCGGCGCGAGCACGCATGGCATTGGCGGGGACTGGAATATCAGTATTTCTGGCCCGGTTTCGGTGGTTCGAGCAGCATGTTGCCGAACATCACGCGCGGCATCTTGCCCTGCGGTTCAGCCGCATAGGCAGTCTGGGTGGCCGGCGCCGGAGCGACCTGTGCGGTCTGCACCCGCGGCTTTGCCTGCTGGATCGGCTGCGCCATCTGGCGGCTTGCCTGAACGGCTTGCGCCTTCGGCTGAACGGCGGCAACCGCCACCGGTTTTGCCTTGCGCGCCGGTTCGACGGCACGCTGTACCGGTGCGGCAGTCTGCTGGGCGATCTGTTCTTCGAACTGCTGCGCTGCCGGACGTTTGGCCTTGGCGCTGCCGCTCGGGGTGCGGCCCGAATAGGTCACCGGAACAGGAATTGACGACCCGTAGCTCTGCAACTGGTCACCAAGCGGCTGGTTCGATGCGACCATGACACCGGTTGCGATCTGGCCACCCGGATTGAAGGTCGGCAGACGATCGCCCTTGCGGATATAGGATGCCATCAGGAACGGCATGTCCTCGCCATCCATGCGGGCGCGGCCGACATACTGCACATTTACCTTGGCGGTACCGGTGCGCTTCATGTCGAGCATTTCGGCCGTCTTGTCCGATACGTCGATGATGCGGCCTGCATGGAACGGGCCACGGTCATTGACACGGACGATGACGGACGTGCCGTTTTCCTGGTTCGTTACACGCGCATAGCTCGGCAGCGGAAAGGTCGGGTGCGCGGCAGACAGATGCGAGCTGTCATAGACTTCGCCATTGGCGGTCAGGCGACCGTGGAAGGCGGAACCGTACCAGGATGCGAGGCCCGACTTGTTATAGTCGGCATCTTCCCTGGGCACGTAGGTCTTGCCCTTAACTTCGTAGGGCTGACCGACCATGAAACGGCCGCCGCCCTTCGGCACATTCTTGCCGTCGGCAACGACGCGCGGGCTCGCCTTCACGCCATATTCCGACTCGGCGAAATATTCCTTGCTGCGGCTCTTCTTCTTTGGAGCCTCTGCGGTGTCCGTCGTGGCACAGGATGCCATCGTCGCACACATTACCGAAATCCCCAGCCACTTGGACCAAAGGAGAAGTTTGCCGCCACTCAAACTCAAGTTAAATCCGTCCCGTTCCGCATTGTGCGATTTTGGTGCGGTTTCTCGTGTCCCGTACCATTCGCAGACATCCCCTCGCCCGCAAATGTATGTGCGGACATGTTGATGTCCGACTTTTGCTTCGTTCGCGGCAGAAATGCGAACGAATTCTGTGGAATGGTTAAAATTCAACTTGTTATGGTAAATAGACAGTTAATTTCGATGTTGTTTCGAATGGAAACAGCCGGGATTTATACTTGCGATGCGACAACGCCTGCAACTGCGCAGGCGCCATTGGCCGCAGGCCTGTTTCAGGTGAGTACCACGCATTGCAAAAGCAGCCGGAACTAACAAAGGAAACATGGCGGATGGGGTGGGATTCGAACCCACGGTACGGTTCCCCGCACGACGGTTTTCAAGACCGTTGCCTTAAACCACTCGGCCACCCATCCGGCTGACTGGGCTTTATCGCCCAATCGCATCGGCGTCAACGGCAGCCCTTCACCGAGTCAATCATCGAAGCCGAATTCAGGCGTGCGCCTGCGCTTCGCGCTCTTTGGCGAGTGCCGCGAGATCGGCGGGCTTGAGTTCGACCGATTCACCACAGCCGCAAGCGGAGGTCTGGTTCGGGTTCACGAAGGTAAAGCCGGAACGCATCTTGGTGGTCTCGAAATCCATCTGTGTGCCGAGGAGATAGAGAACGGCGGAAGGCTCGATCCAGACCTTGGCCTCGCCACGTTCGACGAGATCATCCTTTACATTCACTTCGGTGACGAGGTCGATCGTATATTCCATGCCAGCGCAACCGCCCTTTTTGATCCCGACGCGAATGCCCTTGGCATCCGGACCGGAATTGGAAACGATCTGATTGACGCGCGTTGCCGCAGCATCGGTCATGGTCATCACTGCAAAGCCCATCGGCCCGTTCTCCTTCCACAACCGGGTTCAAGGCCCGGCGCTTCATTCCCTATGTAGTTCGTCAAGCCAATCTAATCAACGGACTTGACCGAGATCGGCTGCTGCCGCCAATCGCTCCCGGCTTGACCGCCGCGCAACACGAGGTTCCCTGAGACCTTGGCCTGCAAACCACGACGCAATGGTCCGACGGGAACCTCCGGATCTGCGCCCCCACCTCCTGAGGGGCGAGCCCATCAGCGGATTGTCGCCGAGAAGGTCGAAAACGCGAACCATTCCATCGTGTGACTTTCGGGCGGCAGAGGGGCGCGGCCCGCGATGTAGCCAATGATTTTCGACACATCCTGGCGGGCTTTCGGCCTGAGATGACAGCTCAGCCAACCTTCCGGAAATGGTTCATGCCGAAGCCTCCGGCCGAGAGTGCAAAGTCAGCCGGTCACGGGCATCAGTACCAGCCGACCGCGACCTGCGCTTCTTCCGACATGCGCTCGGGCGTCCACGGCGGATCGAAGGTCATTTCGACCTCGACGCCGGATACCCCTTGCACGCCGCTCACGGCGTTTTCGACCCAGCCCGGCATTTCGCCGGCAACCGGGCAACCCGGAGCCGTCAGCGTCATGGCGATCTTCACCATGCGGTCGTCCTCGATGTCGATCTTGTAGATCAAGCCGAGTTCGAAGATGTCCGCCGGGATTTCCGGGTCATAGACGGTCTTCAGCGCCGCGATGATATCGTCGGACAGGCGTTCCAGCTCATCGGCCGGGATGGCGGATTCGATGATGCCTTCGCGGGCGTCCCACTTTGGTATGTCTTGGTCCATGGCCTTCAAATGTCCTCAGGCAAAGAAATTGCGCGCATAATCCAGCGCGTCCGCCAAAGCGTCTACTTCGGCACGGGTATTATACATGCCGAAGGATGCGCGGCATGTGGAGGTGACGCCGAAGCGTTTCAAGAGCGGCATGGCGCAATGGGTGCCGGCGCGCACAGCCACGCCGCGGCGGTCGATCACCATAGAGACGTCATGGGCATGGATGCCGGCAAGCTCGAAGGAGAAGATCGCCCCCTTGCCCGGCGCGTTGCCGATGATGCGCAGCGAATTGATCGCCTGCAGCCGTTCCGTCGCATAGGCCGTCAGATCCGCCTCATGGGCAGCGATTGCTGCGCGGCCGACCTTGTCCATGTAGTCGAGCGCGTAACCCAACCCGATTGCCTGGACGATCGGCGGCGTACCCGCTTCGAAACGGTGCGGTGGGTCGTTATAGGTGACGACATCCTCGGCCACCTCGATGATCATCTCGCCGCCGCCCTGGAAAGGACGCATCTGCTTCAGCCGGTCCATTTTGCCGTAGAGGACGCCGATGCCCGATGGGCCGTAGAGTTTGTGGCCGGTCATGACGAACCAGTCGCAGTCGATGTCCCTGACGTCGATCGGCATATGGACGGCGCTCTGGCTTCCATCGACGAGAACCGGGATGCCGCGCTCATGGGCGATGCGGCAGATGTCCTTCACCGGCACGACCGTTCCGAGCGCATTCGACATATGGGTGACGGCGACGAGCTTGGTCTTCTCCGTCAGCGCCTTTTCGAAGTCCTCGATATGGAAGGCACCGTCGTCATCCACCGGCACAAAGGTGATCTTGGCGCCCTGGCGCTCGCGGATGAAATGCCACGGCACGATGTTGGAATGGTGTTCCATGATGGTGACGACGATCTCGTCACCTTCGCCGATATGCGGCATTCCGTAACCGTAGGCGACCGTGTTGATCGCCGATGTCGAATTGCTGGTGAAGACGATCTCGTCCACCGAACCGGCATTGAGGAAGCGACGCACCTTTTCACGCGCGGCCTCATAGGCGTCGGTTGCGGCGTTCGACAGGTAGTGGAGGCCGCGATGGACGTTGGCGTATTCGCTGGAATAGGCGTGGGAGATCGCGTCGATCACCGCCTGAGGCTTCTGGGCCGATGCACCATTATCAAGGTAGACAAGCGGCTTGTTGCCGTGGACCATGGTCGAAAGGATCGGGAAATCCCGCCTGATGGCTTCGACGTCATAAGCGGCTAACGGTGTCGTCTGGTCCATGTCAGACCCTTTCTATAACGCCCTCGGGCGAAATCCCGCAAAGAACCCGGTTGGGCAATCGCCGCATCCACGGCGTCATCCTCGGGCTTGTCCCGAGGATCCAGTCACGTTGCGACCACCGACGGTCGCAGATGCTCGGGACAAGCCCGAGCATGACGGAGGAATTATGTGCTCCTCCGCCGCCTCATGTCAGGCGTGCTTCTCGAGCCAGGTGGAGATCACCTCTTCGAGCGGCTCGACCAGTTTTTCCTCTTCCAGTTCCTCGACGATCTCGGCGACGAAGGCGTTGACCAGCATGGCGCGGGCCTTGCTCTCCGTCACGCCGCGGGCCATCAGGTAGAAGAGGTGGTTGCGGTCGATATCGGCAACGGTTGCGCCATGGCCGCAGATGACGTCGTCGGCGAAGATTTCCAACTCCGGCTTGACGGAGAAATCACCGTCATCGGACATCAGCAGCGTGTTGCACGCCATCTTCGCGTCGGTCTTCTGGGCGTCGGGCGCGACCTTGATCATGCCCTGGAAGACGCCGCTCGCCTTGTCGAAGATGACATTGCGGAAGGTTTCCGTCGAGTTGGTATGCGGCACGTTGTGACCGAGCACCAGCGTCACGTCCGTATGGCTGTCGCCACCGAGCAGATTGACGCCACGCAGCGTCAGTTCTGCACCCTCGCCCTTAACTTCAATGCGCAGTTCCTGGCGCACCAGCTTGCCGCCGGCATTGACGACATAAAGGCGCAGCTTGGCGTCCGCGCCGAGGGAAACGCGGATCTGTGCCAGATGCGTGTCCTCGGCCCCTTGGCTCTGGAGGATGATCCAGGTGATCTCCGCGCCGTCTTCGACCGTGATGTCGCTCACCGATGAGACGAGCGCCGCGGTGTCGGTCACCGCCTGGTGGCGTTCAATGATCGTCGCCTTGGAACCGGCACCGAAGGAAACCGGGAAGCGCGTATGGATCTGGCCGGCGCCGTGCAGCGCCTGCAGCTCGATCGCCTCTTCGATCTCGGCATCGGCCGAAATGGCGAGCGACAGGCCATCGCGAACGAAGGAGCCGTTGAGGCGGCCGATCGCGTCGTCTTTGTCGAGCGCGGTCAGGCCGGCCAGGGCCGAGCCGTCTGTCAGCTGATCGCGAAACGCGGTGACCGTGACACCTTCGATCGATGCCGAGGCATCGGCCTTGCCCTGCAGGACGGAGAGAACCGTCGATCCCTTGACCAGAGGCGCGATCGCCTCGACTGCGGCGCCAGCGGAGGTCCGCTCCGGCAAGGTGCGGAACAGGCTTTTGAGGTCGGTATAGTGCCAGGATTCGATCCGGCGGGTCGGAAGGCCCGACTTCTTGAGGTCATCGAGCAGCCGGTCGCGGGTGCCGGTGACGGCGCCGTTGCCGGGCAGTTCGCCCATCTGTGCCGCAAAGGCCTCGACCAGCGCCGTCTCGGCGGCGGTGAGCTTGGCTGCGGGCTGGTTCGCTTGAATGTTCATGCCAAAATCCTTCCGACCTCAGGCCGCGGTGCCGATCACGTCGGCATAGCCGTTGGCTTCCAGTTCCTGCGCCAGTTCCTTGTCACCCGAACGGATGATCTGGCCCTTGTAGAGAACGTGGACGGTATCCGGCACGATGTAGTCGAGCAGGCGCTGGTAGTGGGTGATGACGATGACGGCGCGATCCGGCGAACGCAGCGCGTTGACGCCGTCGGCGACGATCTTGAGCGCGTCGATGTCGAGGCCCGAATCGGTCTCGTCGAGGATGCAGAGCGTCGGCTCAAGCAGCGCCATCTGCAGGATTTCGGCGCGCTTCTTCTCACCGCCGGAGAAGCCGACATTGAGCGGGCGGCGCAGCATGGCCGGATCGATCTTTAGGCCTTCTGCGGCTTCCTTGACGCGGCGCATGAAGTCCGGCGTTGTCAGCTCGTCCTCGCCGCGCGCCTTGCGCTGCTCGTTCATCGCGACCTTGAGAAACTGCATGGTGGCAACGCCCGGAATTTCGACCGGGTACTGGAAGGCGAGGAAGATGCCCTTCGAAGCGCGCTCGGCCGGGTCGAGTTCCAAAATGCTCTCGCCGTTATAGGTGATCTCGCCCTCGGTGACTTCGTAGTCCTCGCGGCCCGACAGAATGTAGGACAGTGTCGACTTGCCCGACCCGTTCGGGCCCATGATGGCGGCGATCTCGCCCGGCTTCACGGTCAGGTTCAGGCCGCGGATGATCTCGGTGCCGTCTTCGGCGATGCGGGCGTGCAGGTTCTTGATCTCAAGCATTTCGTTTTCCCATTCATAAGGCGGTTCAAGGGCCGCCCGATAGACCTTAGGGCAGCGAGGCCCCTTCGAATTTCGTCATCCTCGGGCTTGTCCCGAGGATCCAAGCCGTCAGTTGTAGTTGCTCCACCCCTCCGTATTCGGATGCGGGCGATATACGTTTTCTATTTCGTCGATACGCTCGTAAAGATCGACCCAAGTTGGATTCAGACCTTCTATGAGCTTGATTTTCCATTCACGGAGATAACGTTTAAGCGACTTCTCCCGCTGTATGGCGAGGACAATGTTCGGGTGGCTTTCAAACCAGACCAGATTTTTCGCCTTGTATTTCTGCGTAAATCCTTCGTGGGTTGCGTTTCGATGCTCCCATATGCGACCGTGAATGTCGCTCGTGACACCGGTGTAGATCACGCCGCGCGGTTTATCAGACATCATGTAGACGAAGCCACTCATCCTCTATCCCGCGACAGTAGATCCTCGGGACAAGCCCGAGGATGACGGCCTGATCTTTACCCCACACTACCCTCTAGCGAGATGCCGATCAGCTTCTGGGCCTCGACGGCGAATTCCATCGGAAGCTGCTGAATGACATCCTTGACGAAGCCGTTGACGATCAGCGCGATCGCCTCTTCTTCCGGAATGCCGCGCTGCATGGCGTAGAACTTCTGGTCGTCGGAGATCTTCGAGGTGGTCGCCTCGTGCTCGATCTGCGCCGAAGAATTCTTAACCTCGATGTAGGGTACCGTATGTGCCCCGCACTTGTCGCCGATCAGAAGCGAATCGCAGTTGGTGAAGTTGCGAGCGCTTTCGGCCCGGCGGTTGATCGATACCTGACCGCGATAGGTATTCTGCGACACGCCGGCGGAAATGCCCTTGGAGATGATGCGGCTCGACGTGTTCTTGCCGAGATGGATCATCTTGGTGCCTGAATCGATCTGCTGGTGACCGTTGGAAACGGCGATCGAGTAGAACTCGCCCTGGCTTTCATCGCCGCGCAGGATGCAGGACGGGTATTTCCAGGTGATAGCCGAACCGGTCTCGACCTGGGTCCAGGAGATCTTCGACCGCCTGCCGCGGCAATCGCCGCGCTTGGTGACGAAGTTGTAGATGCCGCCCTTGCCGTCCTTGTCGCCGGGGAACCAGTTCTGGACGGTGGAATACTTGATCTCGGCGTCATCGAGAGCGACGAGTTCGACGACGGCGGCGTGGAGCTGGTTTTCGTCACGCTGCGGCGCCGTGCAGCCTTCCAGATAGGAAACGTAGGCGCCTTCCTCACAGATGATCAGCGTGCGTTCGAACTGACCGGTGTTCTTCTCGTTGATGCGGAAGTAGGTGGACAGTTCCATCGGGCAGCGGACGCCCTTCGGCACGAAGACGAAGGAACCGTCGGTGAAGACGGCGGCGTTCAGCGTTGCGTAGTAGTTGTCGGTGGTCGGGACGACCGAGCCGAGATACTGCTTGATCAGTTCAGGATGCTCGCGGATGGCTTCCGAGATCGACATGAAGATCACGCCGGCCTTCTGAAGCTCCTTCTTGAAGGTGGTGACGACCGAAACCGAATCGAAGACGGCATCGACAGCGACGCGGGAATTCTGCACACCGGCCAGGATTTCCTGCTCACGCAACGGGATGCCGAGCTTTTCGTAAGTGCGAAGAAGTTCCGGATCGACTTCGTCGAGCGACACAGGGCCGGTGATGTTCTTCGGCGCGGCGTAATAATAGATGTCGTTGAAATCGATCTTCGGATAATCGACGCGCGCCCAGGTCGGCTCTTCCATCGTCAGCCAGCGCTGATAGGCGTCCAGACGCCATTCCAGCATCCACTCCGGCTCCTGCTTCTTTGCCGAAATGAAGCGGATGATGTCTTCGGACAGACCCTTGGGTGCCTTGTCGACTTCGATTACGGTCTCGAAGCCGTACTTGTACTGATCGATATCGATCTCACGGACCTGATCGATCGTTTCCTGGACAGCAGGCATCTTTTTACTCCCTGTGTTGCCGGTTCAAATTCCGGCAATTCCGTCAGTCTTGCGGGGAAAATCTTGTCTTCCCCATGTAGGCGCCAGAAGGCGGTTTTCCCACCTCTTGGCAAGCGGAAATTTGCACTTCCGCTAATTCTCGAAACCGCCTCAGGCGGCCTTGCCCGGAAGCTTGCGGCGTCCGGCAATCTTCCCGAACGCGGCAATAGCGTTGTCGACGTCGGCATCCGCCGTTTCCGGCCCGAGCGAGATGCGCAGACCGCCGACGTCGGGATCGTGTCCCATGGCCGTCAGGACATGGCTCTGCCCGACCTTGCCCGACGAGCAGGCGGAGCCCGCCGACAGCGACACGGCCTCAAGATCGAAAGCGATCTGCCCCGTCTCGGCCTTCAATCCAGGCAGGGTGAAAAAGCTGGTATTGGCAACCCGCGGGCTCGCCTCGCCATGAATGACGATATCGGATGCGGCGGCCTTCATTGCCGCTTCCAGCCTGTCGCGCAGCGTGCCGATCCGGTCGTTGCGCATCGCGATATCCTTAGACATCACGTCAGCTGCCGCGCCGAAGCCTATGATCGCATGAAAATTCTCGGTCCCCGACCGGTGGCCCTTTTCCTGTCCGCCGCCGCGGATGAGCGGCTTCGGCATCAGAACCTCGCCGCGCGAGACGAGCGCGCCGACACCCTTCGGTCCGCCGATCTTGTGCGAGGAGACAAACAGGAAATCCGCGTCGAGAGCATTGATATCGAGCGGAATGCGGCCGGCTGCCTGCACCGCATCGACGACCATCAGACCGCGATATTTGTGGGCCAGTGCCGCAGCTTCGGCGACCGGCTGGATGATGCCGGTCTCGTTGTTGACCAGCATGACCGCCACCATCGGCATGCCCGTCGCCTGATCGTGGGAGGCAAGGGCTGATTCGAGAGCCGAAAGGTCCAGCGTTCCGGCCGGCGTAACCGCCACTTCCGTCACCTGGCCGCTCGCAAACCGCCCGCCTTCGCGAATGGCGGGATGTTCGATGGCCGACGCATAAAGGTGGGAGACCGCAACCGGCGCACGTCCCATCCGGTATTCCGGCGAAAGCACGTGGTTGGCGGCCTCTGTCGCGCCGCTGGTGAAGGTAACATGCGCAGGCTCTGCGCCAACGAGCGCAGCCACCTGACGGCGGGCCTTTTCGACGGCCGCGCGGGCGGCCCGCCCTTCCGTGTGAACGGACGACGCATTGCCCGGCAGCGACAGCGCATCGATCATCGCCAGGCGCGCCGCTTCCGACAAGGGAGCGGTGGCATTCCAGTCGAGATATGTTCGCTGCAGCACCATTGCCTGATCGTACTTCCGTTCCAAGTTAAGCATTCATCGCAAGGTGAAGGGCCGAAACCGCATTTTCCTTGAAATTCCGGCTGGCCTTGCCTTATGAGACTTCGCAACGGGCAATCCGATTGCTCGCCTAAAGTTTCGAATGGTTCTAAACTGGCTTTTAGAAAAGCTGAGCGACTTCGTCAAGTCAAACTCGACGTTATGCGCAGGTTGGAACCAGCCACGATTTGACCGGAGTACCAATGCCCGAAGTGATTTTCAACGGCCCGGCCGGCCGCCTGGAAGGACGTTACCAGCCTTCCAAGGAGAAGAGCGCACCGATCGCGATCATCCTGCACCCGCACCCACAGTTCGGCGGCACGATGAACAACCAGATCGTGTACCAGCTTTTCTATATGTTCCAGAAGCGCGGTTTTACGACACTCCGGTTCAATTTCCGCTCGATCGGCCGTAGCCAGGGCGAGTTCGATCATGGCGCCGGCGAATTGTCGGACGCAGCATCGGCGCTCGACTGGGTGCAGAGCCTGCATCCCGATTCGAAAAGCTGCTGGGTTGCCGGATATTCCTTCGGCGCCTGGATCGGCATGCAGCTTCTGATGCGCCGTCCGGAAATCGAAGGCTTCATGTCGATCGCGCCGCAGCCGAACACCTACGACTTCTCCTTCCTTGCCCCCTGCCCGTCCTCCGGCCTGATCATCAACGGCGATTCGGACAAGGTTGCGCCGGAGAAGGACGTCAATGGACTGGTCGAGAAGCTGAAGACGCAGAAGGGCATCCTGATCACCCACAAGACGGTGCCGGGCGCCAACCACTTCTTCAACGGCCAGGTCGATACGCTGATGGCCGAGTGCGAGGACTATCTCGACCGCCGACTCGATGGCGAACTGGTGCCGGAACCCGCCGCCAAGCGGATCCGCTAATTCTTCGACGGGCCGTCTTCACGGCCCGTTTTGTTGACCGGGCGGTCGCCTTTCTCTAGAAGGCGTCGCCATTCGGAAACATTCCGAATCTCTGAAAATTCCGAAAGAGGTGCGGATGGCGGTACGGCCGCTGCGACATCACAGGAAGGGTTCAAGTGCGCGAGCTGATCTTGCGCGCCTGCCCGTACTCGTCGCCGCATTCCTGATCGCGCTCTTCGGGCTTCTGCCCGGCACGCCGCGCAATACGGACATCGCCACATCTACGCGTCCGCTCGACGACCGTTCCGATCGCTCTCCGACCTTGACCAAGCGCGAGCCTATTCGGGCCGTGGCGGTGGCCGAGCGCAAGGACAGCGCTGGCGGCCATCTCGTTCATGACGACGGCTTCCTTCCGCCTGCCTCGCTTGTGCTTGCGGAGCATGACTATGTTGCCGCACGCGCGCCATCTTATCGGCGTAATGCCGTCGACTACGGCACATGGCCCGGCGCACGTCCGCGCGCGCCACCTTTTGCTGCCTGATTTTTGGCTCTCCAGATTGGGAGCGCCTCGCAGCATGAAATTTGACGGCCATGCCGACCGCTGAATGGTCCGGGCCAAACAGGATCTAGACAATGAGAAACTCTCCGTGGCTGGTGGGAAGCTATGCTCTCATCATCATCTTCGGCATTCTGGTGGCGTTGCCGAATGTCATTCCGCAGTCGGCGCTGGATCGCATGCCGTCGTGGCTGCCCCATAGCCGCGTATCGCTTGGCCTCGACCTTCGTGGCGGCTCGCACCTAGTTCTCGAAGTCGACCGCGCCGACCTGATCAACGAGCGTGTCCAGAGCCTCACCCAGGACACCCGCCGTGTCCTGCGCGACCAGAACATCAACACGTCGGCGATCCGCCGCGCCGGTGATGCGATCATCGTCACGCTGCGCGATCCGGCCCAGCGTGACCAGGCCGTTACCCAGCTCGAAACGCTGGCGAACCCGGTCGGCTTCGGCACGGTCGGCAGCACCGATATCGCGATCACCACACCGAGCGAAAACTCGATCCAGATCGCCCAGACCGATGCCGGCATCAATTCGCATATCACGGCCGCCGTCGAGCAGAGCCTTGAAATCATCCGCCAGCGTGTCGACCAGGTCGGCGTCGCCGAGCCGACGATCCAGCGTGTCGGCTCCGACCGCGTGCTCGTCCAGCTTCCGGGCGAACAGGACCCGTCGCGCCTTCGCCAGCTCCTCGGCTCCACCGCCAAGATGAGCTTCCATCTTCTCGGCAATCCGGGTGAGCCGGGCGTCACCATGCTTGCGGACGAAAGCGGCCAGCAATATCCGGTTCTCGACCGCGTCGAACTGTCCGGTGACCGCCTGACCGATGCCCGCGCCGCCTTCGAGCAGCAGACGCAGCAGCCGATCGTGTCCTTCCGCTTCGACAGCGCCGGTGCGACCCGCTTCGCGCAGATCACCACTGCCAATGTCGGTCGGCCCTTTGCCATCGTTCTCGACAACACTGTCCTCAGCGCCCCGGTCATCCAGACGCCGATCACCGGCGGTTCCGGCCAGATCTCGGGCAGTTTCTCGCCTCAGGAAACAACGACGCTGGCGGCCCTGCTGCGCGCCGGCTCGCTGCCGGCAAAGCTCACCGTCATCGAAGAACGCACCGTCGGCGCCGACCTCGGTTCCGACGCCATCGAGATGGGCATCTTCACCGGCTTTATCGGCTTCCTGCTGGTCGTCGGCTTCATGTTCTTCCTCTACGGCACCTGGGGCATCCTTGCGAACCTCGCGCTGTTCATCAACATCATCCTGACATTTGCCGGCCTCACGCTGATCGGCTCGACGCTGACGCTGCCCGGCATTGCCGGTATCGTGCTCGGCATCGGTCTTGCGGTTGACGCCAACGTCCTCATCAACGAGCGCATCAAGGAAGAAACCCGCAAGGGCAAGAGCGCCTTCGGCGCGATCGACGCAGGCTTTGCCCGCGCCTATTCCACGATCGTCGACTCCAACGTCACGGCGCTGATCGCCACCGTGCTGCTCTTCTGGTTCGGCACCGGTCCGGTGCGTGGCTTCGCCGTCACCATGGGCCTCGGCATCGCGATCTCGATGTTTACTGCCGTATCGGTCGTCCGCGTCGCCATGATCTACATCGCCGGCCGCAAGAAGCTGAAGAAGATCAACATCAAGCCGCTGCTGCCGATCGACCTGATCCCGGACGGTACGCAGATCAACTTCATGAAGGGCCGCTTCATCGGTATCGGCGTCTCGCTGGTGCTCTCGGCCGCCTCGATCTTCCTGTTCATCAATCCTGGCCTGAACTACGGCGTCGACTTCCGCGGCGGCATTCAGATCGAAGTGACGACGCAGGGCGAGGCCGATCTGGCAGCCTTCCGCTCCGGCCTTGGCGAACTCGGCCTCGGCGAGGTCGGCCTGCAGGAGTTCGGCGCGCATAATCGCCTTCTGGTCCGTGTCGAGCGTCAGGAAGGTGGCGAGGAAGTTCAGACGGCAGCCGTCGAAAAGCTGCGCGCCGAAATCGTCCAGATCGACTCGAGCGCAAAGATCGAGCGTACAGAGGTCGTCGGACCGAAGGTCTCCGGCGAATTGGCGACCGCCGGTATCCTGGCCGTGCTTCTCGCTTCGATCGCCATGCTGATCTACATCTGGGTACGGTTCGAATGGCCGTTCGCCGTCGGCGCGATCGCCACGCTGGTGCTCGACGTGACGAAGACGATCGGCTTCTTCGCGCTCACCGGCCTCGACTTCAACCTGACGGCCATCGCGGCACTGCTGACGCTTGTCGGCTACTCGGTCAACGACAAGGTCGTCGTCTATGACCGCATGCGCGAAAACATGCGTCTCTACAAGAAGATGCCGCTGCGCGAACTGATCGACCGGTCGATCAACGAAACCCTGGCACGAAGCCTCTACACGTCCTGCACGGCCTTCCTCTGCATGCTGCCGATGGCCATCTGGGGCGGCAGCGCCGTGGAAAGCTTTGCGATCCCGATGGTCTTCGGCATCCTTGTCGCGGCCTCGTCCTCGGTCTTCATCGCCGCTCCGATCCTGCTCTTCCTCGGCGACTGGCGCACGCGCCGTGCGGCCCAGGTGGCTGCAACCGAGGCGGAAGCCGTCGACGGCGAGACGCCGAGCAAGGCCTGATCGGCCGATACCCGAAATACGAAAGGGGCGGGAGAGATCCCGCCCCTTTTCCATATCCGCCCCCTGCCCCGGATCCCCTGTTCCATGATCGATCTCGCCGCCTATGCCGGCCTGTTCTTCTCGGCCTTCATCGCCGCCACGCTCTTCCCGCTACAGTCGGAAGCGATCCTTGTCGGGCTGATCCTCAAGGGGGACTATTCGGTTGCAGCACTCGTGCTGACGGCATCGGTCGGCAACACCCTCGGTGCCGCCACCAACTGGGTGATCGGCCGAGGCGTCGAACGGTTCAAGGACCGGCGCTGGTTCCCGGTCAAGCCGCACCAGCTCGACAAGGCGCAGGGTTGGTACCGGCGCTACGGCAAGTGGTCGCTGCTGTTGAGCTGGCTGCCGATCGGCGGCGATGCGCTGACCGTTGCGGCCGGCGTGATGCGCGAGCCTTTTGCAACCTTCCTGATCCTCGTCTTCATCGGCAAGGCGGTGCGCTATCTCGTGCTCGCCGCTATCACTCTGGGATTGCTGAATATCTGACGCTCGCTTAGATCCGCAAAATGTTCCATCTGTTTGGAACCTTGCAGCCTCTTCTCCCATTGTCCGCGACAATCCGCATGATGGGAGGACTTTAGGCATGCAGAAGATTGCGAGTGAGGATGGCGAGCGCCATGAGCTGAAACGGGTGATGGGACCCGGCCTTCTGCTTCTCTTCATCGTCGGCGACATTCTCGGTACAGGCATTTATGCCTTGACCGGGCAGGTCGCGGCAGAAGTCGGCGGCGTCGTCTGGCTGCCGTTTCTCGTCGCCTTCGTCGTGGCGCTTCTGACTGCCTGTAGCTATCTCGAACTCGTCACCAAATATCCTCAGGCCGCCGGTGCCGCCCTTTACACACACAAGGCCTTCGGCATCCACTTCATCACATTCCTCGTCGCCTTTGCCGTCATGTCCTCGGGCATCACGTCGGCCTCGACGGCATCACGGGCATTTGCCGCAAATTTCTCGACCTCGCTCGGCCTGGAAGCGGGCGACTGGGGCGTTATGGCGATCGCGCTGGGCTTCATCGCGCTTGTCGGCGCCGTCAATTTCCGCGGCGTTGGCGAGAGCGTCAAGATGAATGTGGTACTGACCGTCGTAGAACTGACCGGCCTCCTGATCATCATCGGCATCGGCATGTGGGCGATCTGGGGTGGACAGGGCGACGTCTCGCGCGCCTGGACCTTCTCGACGCCGGAAGGCTCCGGCACATTCTGGCCGGTCGTCGCGGCAACCACGCTCGCCTTCTTCGCGATGGTCGGCTTCGAGGATTCGGTCAACATGGCCGAGGAATGCAAGCAGCCGAGCAAGATCTTTCCGAAAGTTCTTCTCGGCGGCCTCCTAATCACCGGCGTGATCTACATCCTCGTCGCCATTTCAGCGATCACTCTTGTCCCTGCGGCCGAACTTGGTGAAGGCGAAACACCGCTGCTGAAGGTCATCGAGGCCGGTGCGCCGGGCTTCCCGATCGGCATCTTCGCCGTGATCACCATGTTTGCAGTGGCCAACTCGGCGCTGATCAACATGATGATGGCGAGCCGCCTGATATACGGCATGAGCCGCCAGGGCGTGCTGCCCGACGTTCTCGGCAAGGTTCATGCGCAACGCCGCACCCCTTACGTGGCGATCGTCTTCACCTCGCTTCTGGCGGTCGCACTGATCGTATTTGCCGGCGGCGTCAAGGAACTGGGCGGCACCACGGCATTGCTGCTGCTCTGCGTCTTCGCCATCGTCAACATCGCCGTGCTGGTGCTGCGCAAGGACAAGGTCGAGCACAAGCATTTCCGCACGCCGACGATCCTGCCGGTGCTCGGCGCGATTTGCTGCCTTTTCCTGACCGGTCCGTGGACCGGCCGCGATCCCATCCAGTACGTGATCGCCGGTGCGCTGCTCGTGCTCGGAACGATCCTGTGGTTCGCCACGGTCACCTTCATGAAGACCGCGAAGCAGGCAGGCTAAGCGGTTTATTTCGAGCGAATGGAGAGACGGCCGTCGGCTGCGATATGCGGTGCGACGGCCGAATAGTCGACCATACGATACTCGCCGCCTTCGACGGGATGCGTGTGGGTGACCGTGATGACCATCACATCGGACCCCGCCGCCTCGCCCGCCTTGATGCCGGCCGGGACATCCTCGAACACCAGAACGTCTTCCGGCTTGAAACCGAGGCGCTCGGCGCCAAGACGATATCCCTGCGGGTCCGGCTTGCCCTGGGTAACGTCACCGGCGGAGACGATGTTGAGCGGGATCGGAATGCCTGCCGCCTTCAGACGTGCCTTGGCAAGCGGGAGCGGCGAGGAGGTAACGATCGTCCAGCGATCGGCAGGCAGAGCGGAGAGGAATTCGGTGGCGCCACCAAGCGGTGACACGCCCTCGACATCGTCGATTTCCGCCTGCATCACTTTCTCGGCCTCGGCGACCGGATCGACGCCCGGCAGGTTGAGGTCGGTGATCGTGTCTATGCCGCGGCGACCATGCATGACCGGCAGGAACTTTTCGACATCCAGCCCCTTCTCTTCCGCCCAGCGGCTCCAGACGCGTTCGGCGGCGAGAATGGACGTCAGGATCGTGCCATCCATGTCGAACAGGAAAGCGTCATAGGTCCGGGTCGGCAGTACGGCGTTTGCTGAGTTTTCGGAAGACAAGGGAAATCCTTCAGGGCGGGTTGGCGGTCAATGCGCGGCCCATGACTATCCCGCAGATGCGAAAGTCGCAAACCGTCGGGTGATTTTTTCTCTGTCCGCGATAGATTTGTCGCGGGATCTCAATGAGGAGGAGCTTTTGACGTTTCCATCGGTACGACATTTGGACCTTGAGGGCCGCGGCGTTCTCGTCACCGGCGGCGGCTCGGGCATTGGTGCGGCACTCGTTGAAGGCTTCGCCCGGCAAGGCGCCAGGGTCGCCTTCATCGACATTGCCGAAAAGCCGAGCCGGGCGCTTGTCCAGAATCTGGCGACGACAGGCAGCCACGCGCCGCATTTCATCCGCGCGGACCTTGCCGATGTCACGCAGGCGCAGGCAGCGGTGCGCGACGCGGTATCGGTGCTCGGCTCGCTGTCCGTCCTTGTCAACAACGCCGCCTGGGACGACCGGCATGAACTGGAGGACGTCACCGAGGCCTATTGGGACCAGACCCAGGCGATCAATCTGAAACAGATGTTCTTCGTCTCGCAGGCAGCCGTACCGCATTTGCGCAGGGCGGGCGGCGGGGCGATCGTCAATTTCTCGTCGATCTCGTATCTGCTCAATATGGGGGAGTATCCGAGCTACACTGCGGCAAAGGCCGGGATTATCGGATTGACCAAGGGACTGGCCGGAAAACTCGGGCCGGAGGGCATTCGCGTCAACGCGCTTTTGCCGGGCATGATCGTCACCGAAAGGCAGAAGCGGCTGTGGCTGACGGAAGACGGCATGGCAGCGATGCTTGCACGCCAGTGCCTGAAGCTGCCGCTCGATGAAACCGATCTGGTCGGTCCCTGCCTGTTTCTGGCTTCCGATGCGTCGGCCGGAATGACGGCGCAGACGATGATCGTCGATGGCGGCGCACTCTAGATAAAGGAATACCGCGCGGGCGGAGAGAGATGCCCGCGCGGCCTGTCGCGCTACTCTGCCGGGGTGAGAGCGGGCGCAACCTCGTGATCATGATCGTGGTCATGGCGGGCGAGAGGGCGGTTACCCGACATTGCTCTTGCCAGCATGTAGAAGACCGGGGTCATGAAGATGCCGAACAGCGTCACGCCGATCATGCCGGAGAAGACGGCGACACCCATGGCGGCGCGCATTTCCGCACCCGCACCTGTGGAGATCACCAGCGGCACGACGCCCATGATGAAAGCCATCGACGTCATCAGGATCGGACGCAGGCGCAGGCGGCTTGCCTCGACCGCAGCCTCGAACGGTTTCTTGCCTTCGAGCTCCAGTTCGCGGGCGAATTCAACGATCAGGATCGCGTTCTTCGCCGACAAGCCCACCAACACCACCAACCCGATCTGGGTGAAGATGTTGTTGTCGCCTCCCGTCAACCACACGCCGACCAGCGCCGCCAGCACGCCCATCGGCACGATCATGATGATCGCGATCGGCAGTGTCAGGCTTTCATACTGGGCGGCCAGCACCAGATAGACGAGCAGCAGCGCCAGCGGGAAGACGATGAGGCTCGAATTGCCGGCAAGGATCTGCTGATAGGTCAGGTCCGTCCATTCGAATTCGATGCCGGAAGGCAGCGTTTCGGCGAGGATCTTGGTGATCGCAGCCTCGGCCTGCCCCGACGAATACCCCGGTGCCGGAGCGCCGTTTATATCCGACGACAGGAAGCCGTTGTAACGCGTCGTGCGTTCCGGACCGGCCGAAGGATCGACCCGCAGGAGTGCCGAGAGCGGGATCATCTCACCCGACTGCGAGCGAACCTTCAGCGCACCGATATCCTCGGCCTTGGCGCGATACTGCGCATCGGCCTGGACGCGGACGCTGTAGGTGCGGCCGAAGGCGTTGAAGTCGTTCACATAGAGCGAACCGAGATAGATCTGCAGCGTTTCGAAGACGTCCGTGACCGAGACCCCGAGCTGTTCGGCGCGGGCGCGATCGAGGTCGGCATAGAGCTGCGGCACGTTGATCTGGAAGCTGGAGAAGACGCCCGTCAGTTCCGGAGCCACGGCAGCCTTGGCCATGACGGCCTTGGTTGCCTCGTCGAGGGCTTCGTAGCCGTAGCCGGCGCGATCCTCGATCTGCAGCTTGAAGCCGCCCGTCGTGCCGAGACCGTTGACCGGCGGCGGCGGGAACATGGCGATGAAGGCTTCCTGGATACCGGCATACTTCTCGTTCAGTGCCATGGCGATGGCTCCGCCCGACAGTTCCGGCGACTTTCGGTTTTCGAAATCGTCCAGCACGGCGAAGACGATGCCGGAGTTGGAGCCGATGGTGAAACCGTTGATCGACAGGCCCGGGAAGGCAATCGCATGCTCGACGCCAGGCTGTTCCATGGCGATGTCGGACATCCGCTTGATCACGTCTTCCGTCCTGTCGAGCGAAGCGCCGTCGGGAAGCTGGGCAAAGCCGATCAGGTACTGCTTGTCCTGCGCCGGCACGAAGCCGCCGGGGACGGCCGAGAACATGCCGTAGGTGGCAGCCACCAGCGCCATATAGACGACCATGACGAAGCTCTTGCGCGACAGCAGGCCGCCCACCGAGCGGCCATAGCCGTTCGCCGCAGCACCGAACATGCGGTTGAAGCCACGGAAGAACCAGCCGAACGCCTTGTCCATGCCACGTGTCAGCCAATCCTTCGGCGCATGGTGATCCTTCAGGAGAAGGGCTGCAAGCGCCGGGGACAGGGTGAGCGAGTTGATGGCCGAGATGACGGTCGAAATGGCGATCGTCAACGCGAACTGGCGGTAGAACTGGCCGGACAGGCCGGTGATGAAGGCGAGCGGTACGAAGACGGCGACCAGAACCAGCGCAATCGCGATGATAGGGCCGGAGACTTCGCTCATCGCCTTGTATGTCGCCGCACGGGGACTGAGGCCGTTTTCGATGTTACGCTCGACGTTTTCGACGACGACGATCGCGTCATCGACGACGATACCGATCGCCAGCACGAGGCCGAACAGCGTCAGCGCGTTGATCGAGAAGCCGAAGGCATACATGACCGCGAACGTGCCGATGACGGAGACCGGAACCGCGATCAGCGGAATGATCGAGGCGCGCCATGTCTGCAGGAAGATGATGACGACCAGCACGACCAGCGCCACGGCTTCGAGCAGCGTATCGATGACCTTTTCGATCGACGAGCGAACGAATTCGGTCGTATCGTAGACGATCTCGTACTTCACGCCTTCAGGCATTGCCTTCTGCAGCTCGTCCATGGTGGAACGAACCTGATCGGCGATCTCGATCGCATTGGAGCCCGGTGCCTGCAGCACCGGAATGGCGACGGCAGGTTCACCATCGAGCAGCGAGCGCAGCGTGTAGTCGGCAGCGCCGAGTTCGATGCGGGCGACGTCGCGCAGACGGGTGATCTCGCCGTCGGCGCCCGTCTTGACGATGATGTTGCCGAACTCCTCCGGCGTCGTCAGGCGGCCCTGCGCATTGACGTTGAGCTGCATGTCGACGCCCTTAAGCGACGGCGATGCGCCGATGATGCCGGCCGCGGCCTGGACGTTCTGGCCGCGGATCGCTTCGGTGATGTCGCTGGCTGCAAGAGACAGTGCTGCTGCCTTCTGCGGGTCGATCCAGACGCGCATCGAATAGTCGCCGGCGCCGAAAATCTGCACCTGTCCGACGCCTTCGATACGGGCCAGACGGTCCTTGATGTTGAGCGTCGCATAGTTGCGCAGATAGGTCAGGTCATAGCGGTCGTTGGCCGAGACCAGGTTGACCACCATGATGAAGTCCGGCGAGCTCTTGACCGTCGTGACGCCAAGCGAGCGCACTTCCGCCGGCAGGCGGGGTTCCGCCTGACTGACGCGGTTCTGCACCAGCTGCTGCGCCTTGTCGGGGTCGGTGCCGAGCTTGAAGGTGACCGTCAGCGTCATGACGCCGTCGGAGGTCGCCTGGCTGGACATGTAGAGCATGTCCTCGACGCCGTTGATCTGCTCTTCGAGCGGTGTCGCCACGGTTTCGGCGATCACCCTCGGGTTTGCGCCTGGATAGGTCGCCTTGACGACGACCGACGGCGGAACGACGTTGGGATATTCTGAGATCGGCAGTGCGCGCATGCCCAGAAGGCCGGCGACCACGATCAGCACGGACAGGACGCCGGCAAATACCGGTCTGTCGATAAAGAAGCGGGAAATGTTCATATCTTGGCCCTCTCTCCTGGGCGATGGTTCAGGGCGCAAGGGCCCTTGCGCCCGCAGCGTCTGCCGCGGGCGATGGTTTGGTTCATGTCTGATGTTCGAGAATGCGGTGGGCCGGCGAACCGGCCCGTCAATTAATTCGCGGCGACCTTTGCCTCGTCCTGCGGTTCAACGGTTGCGCCGGGGCGCACGCGCTGCATACCGCTGACGATGATCCGGTCTCCGGCGCTCAGGCCCTTTTCGACGATACGCATGCCGTCGATTGCTTCGCCGAGTTCGACCGGGCGATAGGCGACGGTATTCTTGCCATCGACGACGAGAACGAATTTCTTGTCCTGGTCGTTGCTGATGGCACGTTCGCTAACGACGACGCGATCCATCGGCTCAGGCTCGCCCATGCGGACGCGAACGAACTGGCCTGGGATCAGCCTGCCGCCCGGATTGCCGAAAACGGCCCTTACCCGGATCGTGCCGGTGCCGGCATTCACCTGGTTGTCGATCAGCTGAAGGTGGCCCTTCACTGGCTCGGCGCCCGGCGCAAGCGTTGCGATTTCCACCGGAACCTGATCGATCGCCGGCTGGCCGTCGACCAGCGGCAGTTCGGCAAGCGTGCGCGTCACAAGTTCTTCACCGGCATCGAAGCTTGCGTAGATCGGGTCGGAGGAAACCAGCGTGGTCAGCGGCGCGGAAGACGAGCCGCCGGCAACGAGATTGCCGACCGTCACCTCGATCCGACCCGCGCGACCGGCGATCGGTGCGCGGATTTCGGTGTAGCCGAGGTTGAGCTCGGCTACCCTGAGCGCTGCCTTGGCTGACTGGAGGTTCGCCTGGGCATCGCGCTGGGTGGACTGACGCTGAGCGAGATCGCTCTGCGAAATGGTGTTGCGGGCGACAAGATTGTTGCCGCGCTCGAGTTCGGTTTGAGCAAAGGCAAGCCTTGCTTCCGCCGATGCGACCTGGCCTTCGGCTTGCGCCATCGCCGCCATGTAGGGCTCAGGATCGATGGTCACGAGAAGATCGCCGGCCTTGACCAGCCCGCCTTCCCGGAAGTGTACCGACTGCACGGCGCCGGCCACACGCGGCCGGACATCGACGCGGTCGACGGCTTCAAGCCTGCCGGAAAAATCCTGCCAGGTGCCGATGCGGCGCGGCGCAATGGTCGCGACCGTCACCGGGATTGCAGGCGCTGCGGCCTCCGCAGGCTGCGCCGCGTTGGCGCCCTGCGGCAGGTCGAGATAAAAGGCCGCGCCTGCAACAAGCACAGAAGTAGCCAAGCCGGCGCCCCAAAGGGCCCAGCGGGTTGTTTTCGCTGTCATTGTGAACTCCTTCAGCCCAGGGGGAGGCTGTTATCTATCTATCTTCTTGAATGATGGCCTCAGCTCGTCACCTGACGAACGAAGGCGGAAAACTCGGTGCAGAGGCTGGCAAGCCAGGCCCCGCCAACGCCATGATACAGGCCCGTCCAGCCGCTTCCGGCGGGAAGGATACGTTTGGTTACATCGACCCCTGCCCCGGACAGCTTGTCGGCGTAACTCAACGCCTCGTCGCGAAGGGGGTCGTCATCCGATGTCATGACCAGAGCCGGCGCGACACCCGAAAGCCGCGAACACAGACACGGTGCGGCGTACGGATGCTGCATCGAACATGCAGAGCCGAGATAATGGCTCCATCCGTCCGACCAGCGCTCGCGCATGCCGATCTCGTCCGCCTTGCGGATCGATGCCGATGTCATCATCGGATCGATCATCGGCGACAAAAGAACCTGGCCGGCAAGCCGGCCCGGCATCTGATCGCGCGCCTTGAGGGCGGCTCCGGCAGCAACATTGCCGCCCGCCTCGTCGCCGCAGATCAGCAGCGGCGACTTGCCCTTGCCATAGGCGTTCAGCTTGTGGCTGAGCCCATAGAGCGCGAGGAAAGCGCATTCCATCGCACGCGGAAAAACATTCTGCGAGACGCGACCGTAATCCGCCTCGACAACCACGGCACCAGCCTCTTCGAGAGCTTCCGCCACCGGAACCGGCTGCTCGTCACCAGTCGAAGACTGAAACGCGTCGCCTTTCAGATAAAGGACGACCGGCGGCGTGCCGCCGCTTACGTTGCCCTTGCGAACACGCACGGGAATCGAAGCCTTCCAAGGCCCATCGATCTCCAATGTTTCCCAGCGCAGTGCCATTATGATTGCTTCCGTTTCGGCCACAGGTCTTGCGGCGAATTCGTATTCAGATATTATTGTTCGGGATAAAAAGTGCAATATGCCGTCATCGGCAACACTTTTCCAAAATCATGGACAATCACACCGCAAGGAACCGGACATGGATCAGTTGTCGGCAATGCGCGTTTTCGTCAGGGTCGTGGAGACGGGCAATTTCACCCGAGCAGCGACCACGCTCAACATCCCGAAGACGACGGTCACCAACATGGTGCAGGCGCTCGAAGCGCATCTCCACACCACGCTTCTCAACCGCACCACGCGGCGCGTGATGGTGACGACAGACGGTGCGCTCTACTACGAACGTGCCATCCAGATCCTTGCCGAGATCGCCGAGCTGGACGGCAGCCTGTCCAACTCGCAGACAAGCCCGAGCGGGCGCGTGCGGCTGGAAATGGCCGGCGCGTTCGCCGACCTTCTGATCATTCCGCACCTGTGCGAATTCCACGAGCGCTATCCCGATATCAAGCTCGATATAGGCGTCGGCGACCGGCTGGTCGACTATATCGCGGAAAACGTGGACTGCGCGCTGCGCGGCGGCACGCCGACCGACCAGAACCTGATCGTCCGCAAGGTCGGCGAGATCGGCATGCAGGCCTACGCCTCGCCGCTCTATCTCGAAAAAGCAGGCCATCCCGCCCATCCGCTCGACCTCAACGACGGCCATCGCTGCGTCGGCTATCTGCAGGCCCCCTCCGGCCGTATCATGCCGATGAGCTTTTCACGGGACGGCGAGGATGAGATCGAGATCGATCCTAACTACATCGTATCGGTCAACGACGCCCGCTCCTATCTCGACGCGGCGATCGCGGGCGTCGGGGTGGCCCAGGTGCCGCTGTTCATGGCGAGCAAGCCTGTGCAGGAAGGCAAGCTCGTGCCCATCCTTTCCGAATGGGCCTGCGAATCATTCCCGCTCTACATCGTCTACCCGCAGACGCGCCATCTCAGCAACAAGGTGCGGGTGGTTGTCGACTGGCTTGCAAAACGGGTTCAGTCGCTGAAGGTCGAGGAAAACCGTCATATGCTGCGCGAGGCAAGCTGACGCCAACATGCCTCAACGCTGAGGCGACGAGCAGATGCGTCGCGCGCCACCGGCAAAAGGCTGGTAGCTGTTGTCGGAAACCCGATAGGAACGGTAGCGGGCAAAGCACCATTGCTCATGCGGACTGGCGGGCGAAGCCTCGGCTTCGATGGATGCACTCGCATTTTCGATGATCGGCATGTCAGTGCCATCACCAAAGAAGCCATCGGGCCGCGACAGATCCCCCTCACCGTCCATGCCGTTCGACGCCTGCACATCGTCCTCGAGCATTTCCGTCCAGGGTGAAAGGCATCGCCGACGCGGACCACCGCCATAGGGCTGATAGCCATCATCCTCGATGCTATAGGATCTGTAACGGGCGAAACACCAGTCCGCATGCTGCGGATCAATCGCAGGCGACGGCAAGGCGCCGCCATCCGGCGCCGCAGCTTCAGGCATCACCGAACCTGTCGGCGCCTGATCAGCGAGCGAGCGAGCGTCCATCTCGCCGGACGCTGCGCCTGACGGCTGCCCATTGCCTGCCGCTTCGGAAAAATCTCCGATTGCCGCGAGTGAAGCCGGAACCGCCGCCACTGTCGGCAGCGCGGAGAGACGTACATAGTCCTGCGTCGAGGGATCGACAGCGACCGGACGGGAGGTCCACAGGTCCGGCGTGTCGAGATTGGCGAACCGATGGGGCTCGGGATCGGCAATCACATAGGCAGCGATCGCCAGGCCGGCGAGAAACAGCGCCACGGCGGCAGACAGAGAGGAAAGGAGAACGAGAACCGATTTCAAGGCCGCACCGCATTGTCTGGATTTCGCAGACAAATGCACAAGCGCCACTTCAGGTTCCAAACCTGTGAGCCTTTATTCAAAGGCCTGTCATAATTGATGCTTAAGAGAAGATGGTGGGTGATGTAGGGCTCGAACCTACGACCCGCTGATTAAGAGTCAGCTGCTCTACCAACTGAGCTAATCACCCGTCCAACCCGTCCGGTTTTTGGCGTCACCGGCGGTGTGAGAGGCCGTATAAAGAGGTTCTTTTGGCTTGTCTAGCGGTCAGAATGATTTTCTTTGTGCAACTGCTCAAAAAAATCACGAGATCCATCTAAACCCCTTATTTTGCAGGGATTTCGCCTCACAGAAAGAATTTTCAGATTTCCAGCACGCCTTCCGCGACCTTCACGGCCTGGCCGCCGATGCGTGCCCTGGCGATCTCGCCACCCTTTGAATCGATGTGCAGGTGAATGAGGGATGGACGGTTCATCTCGAAACCCTGCTCCACGATGATGGGGTGGTGACCGTCCGGCAATGCGTCGAACTGCTGGATCGCACCGGCAAGTGCGGCCACCGCACCACCGGTTGCCGGATCTTCGGCAATTCCCATCTCGGGCGAAAACATCCGCGCATGGAATTTCGCCTGATGATGAACGCCACCGCGACAATAGACATAGGCCGAGGCCAGCGCACCATCGACGAAGGGCGCGACGCGCTCCCATAGGGTCGAGACGAATTCGAGGCTCTGCACGACAGCCAGGTTGCGGATCGGGATCAAGACGAACGGCACGGCCGCGCTCCAGATCGAAAGCGCGTGATTTTCAAACGCCATGTCCGTCGCCTTGACCGTCAGCGCGTCGGCAATGCCCTGACGATCGAGCGGTATGTCGATACGGGCCGGGCGGCGCGGTATTTCAAATTCGGCAAAGGTCGCCTCCTGCCGGCGCATGCGGATAGCGCAACGCACCGGCCCCACCTCCTCCTCCAGCGCCAGCATGAGATCGAGTTCCGTCACGCCCGGCTGGCGGTCACGCTCGCTCAGTGCAATCGCCGAGCCGACGGTCGGATGTCCGGCGAACGGCAGTTCCTTTGCCGGTGTGAAGATACGCAGCCTTGCGGCATGGCCATTGCCCTGTGCCGGCCAGAGAAAGGCGGTCTCCGAAAGGTTCATCTCGCGTGCGATGGCCTGCATGTCCGCATCCGTAAGCCCTTCGCAATCGAAGATCACCGCAAGCGGATTTCCGGCAAGTCTCCGGTCGGTGAACACATCATAAATGGCGTAGCGTCTCGCCATAATCTCCTCCCCATGCGAATGCCGGCACACTGCCCGAGCAAAGTTTTTCGCGCAAGGCGGGAACTTATTTTCCTGCGCTCGCGAAATACCAGTCGAGGATGGGCAGCATGGCGATGTTGTAACCGTGTGCCGCCGGATCGGCGGAACGGATCGCCACCGCGCCGGCAATTTCCTGATCCTCGGCCACCGGCATGTTCGCCTCGATGCGGGCGACCATGTCGGCAGCCGTCATGTCGAAGCGATAGACGCGCATCAGCGTGATGACTGAGCGGAAATGGCTGGCGTGATAACCGCTGACGGAGACGGCTTCATTGAGATCGAAGCCCGTCTCCTCCCGAACCTCGCGGCGCATGTTGGCATCAACATCGCAGACGCCGTCTACGACATCGATCGCCTCAAGCGAGCCGGAGGCGAAATAGACCTGCCCCGGATTGGCGGTGTGCTGTCCCATACGGATCGCCACCAGCGCGCCATCGGAACCGGCAAGGACCGGAAAGCCGAAAACATGCCGTCCCGGCGGCCGCTCGGCCTGCCGGCGCCACCACAGGAAAGCGGAAAAGGGCGTGAGATAGGCCTCGCTCGTCAAACACCCGTCGGCGATCGAAACGCGCTCGTGAAAGAGCATGCGGCCATCGTAAAGCGCCGGATTGGCCGCAATTTCCCGCTGCCAGTTTTCCGCAATGGCATCCTGATTGTCGGCGACGACAGGGTGGCCGCCATCACGTAGCCGTATGGTGACATGATCCAAGGGGAAGATCGTCTTTTCCGGAGGCCAGTCGTTGCGGTTGTCACGAATGCGAAACGTCATTGCAGATCGAACTCCACGACCACGGGGCAATGATCGGAGGCCTTCGGCCGGTCCCAGCCGATACGTGGAAACCGCTCGACCTCCTGCCCCGGCGGAAAGACGGTGCGGAACGGCTGGCCGTTGCGGATGATATCCGGCACGGCGGACGGATTGGCGGCACTGAGCGACGGCGACAGCCAGATATAGTCGAGCTGGCAGAGATGCTGCTCCTGCGGCCCTCTGGCGTGATAGAGCGTCCAGCGATCCATCACATCGCGGCGCTTCACGACGTTTTCGGCAAAGCCGTCATGGCTGAAGATGTCGAGTGCACTCGTCTCCTCGCGCACCGGCTCAAACGCGTAGCCGCTGCGGCGCGTCCCGATCACCTTTATCCGCTCCTGATAGTCGTTCATGTCGCCGCAGATGGCGAAATTCGCCCGCCGAGCGCCATCCACGCCCAGCTGCCGCTCGATGATCCGCCGGACGGCCTTCGCCTCGGCCGTGCGGATCGCCATCGTACCGAGCCTGCCATCGCGGTTGTCGCGCGCATTGCCCATGGACTTGAAGTGCGTGACATAAAGAAAGAACGGCTTAGCCCCGATCTTCAGTTCCAGCTCAAGGCAATCGCGCTTGAAGACCTTGTCGCCCGGCTTGTTGGTCAGCGCCAGCTCGTCGTTGAACAGATCCAGATCCTGATAGGTCAGCATCGCGTGGCTGCGCACCTCGACCACCTCGATCTTCTCGCCGCTCAGCGTCTCCTCGCGCATCAGCACCGCGACGTCGATACCGCGTCCGTCATTGCCTTCGACCAGGAACTTCTGGCGATAGCCGTTGCCCACCATGCGGTAGAGATAGCCATATTCGAAGGCCTGCAGCGCCGGCATGTTGTCGACTTCCTGCAGGCACAGGATGTCGGCATCCGCATCGGCAATCGCGAGTGCCGAAAGCTGGCGGGTATCATCGGTCTCGGCGATCAGGCGGGCCTGCTCGAGCTGTTCGTATTCCTCGCGGCTGCCGACCTCGAACAGGCGCAGCACCCGGTCCTGGCGCAACTGATTGCGCCAGCCGGTGAAATCGAAACGTGTCATGAGGTTTTCGATATTGAAGGTGCCGAGGCGCAGAGACATGCAAGCTTCCCAATTGCGACCGACAGCTTAGCGGCTCATCCCATGGCTGGCTACAGCCTCCAGGCGGAGCGGATGACGAGCGAGACCTTGTCGCCGACGCTGACCGGCAGACGGCTGAAGGCACGCAGCATCTGGTCGTCGCCGAGCATAAGCTTCAGCGCGTAGCGCTCTCCCTCGAAAAGAACCGAGGTCACGGTCGCCGGCATGCCCTCGCCGCCGATCTCGACATCCTGCGGGCGCACGAGGATATCGGCGCAATCGGAGCCTTGGGAGTGACCGAGCAGGCCTTCCAGTACAGGCCAGTCCATCAGACGGTTGGCTGCGGATGCAGCCGGCCATTTCAGAACTGCCCCCTGCCCCACAAGCCCGCCGACCAGCCGGCCCTCGGGACGCGCATAGATCTCCTGCGGGCTTGCTACCTGCAGCAATCGTCCTTCGGACATCACGGCCACATCGGTTGCCAGCGCCATGGCTTCGGCCTGATCGTGGGTGACATAGATCATCGTTGCGCCGGACCGGGCGTGGAAATCGCGGAACGTCTCCTCCATTTCCTGGCGCAGATGCCGATCGAGATTGGCGAGCGGCTCGTCGAGCAGAACCACATCCGGTTCGGTGACGAGGCAACGCGCGAGCGCCACGCGCTGCCGCTGGCCGCCGGACAGATCGGCGGGCCTGCGGTCGGCATAGGCTTCCAGCCGAACGGCGTTGAGCGCCTCGCGGATCTTCGCCTTGCGTCGCTCGCCGGTGACACCGCGAACTTTAAGCGGATAACCGACATTGTCGGCGACGCTCATATGCGGCCAGAGCGCATAGGACTGGAAGACCATCGCCATGTTGCGATGTTCCGGCTGCACCATATCACCGGCATCGGCCAGAACCCGGTCGCCGAGCAGGATCGCGCCGTCGGTCGGCTGTTCGAAGCCGGCGATCATCCTGAGGACTGTCGTCTTGCCGCAGCCGGAGGGACCGAGGAGTGCAAGGAACCCACCGTCGCGCACCGTCAGCGACACGTCGTTGACGGCCAGGCGACCGCCGGTTTCGAATGCCTTTGAGAGGCGGTTGAGGATCAGCTTCGCCACGGTACCACACCTTTCGGCAGTCTTTTCGCCATCAGTTCCAGCACCAGCATCATCGCGACCACCATGATGACCACGAGGACGGAAAGTGCTGCTGCGAGGTTGAAGCTGCCGCTGTCATCGAGATTGTAGATTGCCACGCCGAGCGTCTGGGTGCCGGCCGACCAGAGGATGGCCGAAACGGTGAGCTCGTTGCAGGCAATGAGGAATACGAGAATGACGGACGCGCCAGCGGCCGGCGCCACCAACGGCACGACGATATCCATCAGCCGCCGTCCGAACCCCGCGCCGGAAAGGCGTGCGGCCTCTTCCAGTGACGGATCAAGCTGACGGAAAGCGCTCACCACCGGCTTCAGGCTGACCGCGAAGAAGCTGGAGAAATAGGCGACGAGGATGATCCAGATCGTCCCGTAGATCGAGATTCCGATGATCGGGATCGGCGCGGCGAAGACGAGGATCAGGGCAACGGCGAGTACGATGCCGGGCAGCGCATAAGGGATCTCCGCCAGCGCCGAGAGGATTGGGGCAAGACGGCTTTTCGAGCGCACGAGGTAATAGCCGGTCAATACAGTCACCACCAGGAGACCCAGGGCCGTCGCGAGCGAAAGCGTCACCGAGTTGAAGAAGGCCGTGCGGGTGATCGCCTGGCGGAACAGAACCTCGCGATAGGCATCGAGCGTTACCGTCGCCGGGGTCAGCGGCACGCCATAGGCGGGCGCGAGAGAGCTAGCCACCAGCGCCGTCAGCGGCATGACCAGCATGATGAAGATCAGGAGCCAGAGAATCAATTCTCCGGGGTAGCGCCAGTGTCCGAGCCGGAACATCGCCACTTGGCCGGACAGGCCGATTACACGGTAATCGCGACCGCGCAGCACCCGTTCCTCGACCGTCAGGCCGATGATGGAGAGGATGGCGATCAGGCCGGAAAGCAGCGAGACATCGCCGAACGTGTTGGGGCCGAAAGCGGCGAATTTCGAGTAGATCAGGGTCGGCAGCGTATAGATGGAGGCCGGAATGCCGAGAATGGCGGGAATGCCGAAATTGCCGACGCAGGAGACGAAGGCAATCGCAGCACCAGCGACGAAACCCGGCAGCGACAGAGGCAGGATGATATCCTTCAGCACCTGCCACGACGATGCACCGGAAAGGCGAGCGGCCTCGACGCCGTCGCGCGGCAATGCCAGTAGGCCGGCGCGTAGCGACAGGAAGACGAGCGGCGCGTTCTGCACGCCATAGAGAAGCGCGATGCCGCCGACCGAATAGAGCGGCTGCGGCGAGCCGAGTGGCGGGGCCATCCCGATCGCTTTCAGGAGCGCGCTCGAAGGCCCGGTCATGCCGATCCAGGCAAGTGCCGTCACCTGCGGCGGGATCATCGTCGGCAGCATGAAAAGGAAGCCGAGCGCCGTCTTGCCGCGCACGTCAAACAGCGTCAGCAGCAGGGCGAAACCGCCACCGAGAATGACGGCGGCGATCATGCCGAGGAAGGAGGTTGTCAGCGTGTCATAGACGGCCTGCCAGACGGCGCGATCCGAGAGAAGTTCGCGCGCACCGCCATCGAAGATCGATGAGAAGCCGGTCATGGCGAGGCGTCCGAGCGGTAGAACGCTCAGGAAGAAGATCACCACGACGACAAAGGAAAACAGCCAGCGGGGCTGGCTGTTTCCTCGATTTTTAAATCGGGACATAGGGCTTTATATCAGCCCTTGGTGCCGAAGATATCGGAGAACGTCTTGACGTCCTTTTCCGAGTTTTTGAGGGCCTCTGCGGCATTGAGCGGCAGAACCTTGATCTCGCTGCGCGCCGGATAGCCGGCCGGCAGGTCGATGCCGTTACGGGCCGGGATGTAGCCGAGGCTGGACGCGATCTTCTGACCGTTTTCCGACAGGAGGTAATCCATGAACTTCTTGGCAGCGTCCTGATGCTTGGTCGACGAGAGGATCGCCGCCGGCTCGGTGACGGCGGACACGCCCTCCTTCGGGAAGACGAACTCGACCGGAGCACCCTTGGCCTTTTCGCGGATCGGCAGGTAATCGACGACGACGCCGTAGGCCTTCTCGCCCGAGGCAACCGACTTCAGGATGCCGCCGTTACCACCGGCCGCAACCGCGCCGTTGTCCTTGAGCTTCTGATAATAGTCCCAGCCGAGGCCTTCGACGGCTGTCAGCGTCTGGGCGTGGATGAGAGCTGCACCCGAAGCAACAGGGCTCGGCATGGTGACGAGACCCTTGGCTTCCGGCTTGGCGAGATCCGCCCAGCTTTCCGGCTTCATGGCAGCCTGGGTGTTGTACATGATGCCGGTGGTGATCAGCTTGGTAGAGTAATAGTAGCCGTCGGCATCGTAGAGCGAAGCATCGAAATTCTTGGCTTCCGGCGACTTGTAGGCCAGCAGCTGGCCGGCGGCCTTCATGCGCTCGAAGGTGACGGTGTCGGCGATCAGAAGCACGTCGGCGACCGGGTTGCCGGCTGCGATTTCGGCGTTGAGCTTCGCCATGATCTGCGGCGTGCCGTCACGAACCCACTCGACGTCGAGGTTCGGGTTCTCGGCCTTGAAGCCGTCGATCGTCGCCTGTGCGTCCGCATTCGGCTGGCTGGTGTAGATCACGAGATCGGCAGCGTTGACAACGCCCGAGAGGCCAAGCGCGACAAGCGCCGTGAAGGTGGAAAGAAGCTTCGTCATGGGTGGTCATCCAGTTTGAGATGACGCGCTTAAACACACATTCAACGACACTCATGTGACAGCGATTGACGTATAGGTAAGCATACAACGGAAAAGGGCGGAAACAACGAGTTTCCGCCCTTTATAGCTTCTGAATACGAATCCCGATCAGATAATCGGCAGGCTTTCACGCTCTTCGACGGAGGCGTTTGCGATCAGCCGGCCGAGACGCTTGATGCCCTCGTCGATCATCTCGTCGTTGGCGCAGGAGAAGGAGACGCGCAGCGTGTTGGCATTGCTGCCATCGGCATAGAAGGCCTTGCCGGGAACGAAGGCGACCTTTTCCGTCGCCAGCGACTTTGCCAGCAGTTCGGCGCCGTCCATGCCTTCCGGCAGTGTGACCCAGACGAACATGCCGCCTTCGGGCTTCGTCCAGCTGGTGCTCTTCGGCATGTATTTTTCGAGAGCCGCGAGCATCGCATCGCGGCGACCACTATAGACGCGCTTCAGCTTGGCGATCTGTTCGGCAAACCCGCGCGAGGCGACGTGTTCGACGGCGATCTGGTTGATCGTCGAGGAATGCAGGTCGGCAGCCTGTTTCATCAGCACCAGTTTGCGGATGACCGGCATGGAAGCGATGACGAAGCCGACACGCAGACCCGGTGCCAGCGTCTTGGAGAAGCTGCCGCTGTAGATCGTGCGGGTCTTCTCGATGCCGCCACTGCGGGCGATATCGAGCGACAGGATCGGCGGGATCGCCTCACCGTCGAAACGCAGGTTCTGGTAGGCCGCGTCCTCGAGGATCGCGATATCCAGTTCGTCGGCCAGCGCCAGCAGCTTTTCGCGGCCAGCCAGATCGACAGTCTCGCCGGTCGGGTTGGAAAAGTCGGCGGAGAGATAGGCGAACTTGACGTCGCCGCCGGCCTTGGCGGCCGTGTCGCGATAGGCATCCGGCGTGCGGTTGCCGTTCAGCGACAGCTGATCATAGTTGGGCTCGTAGGCGTTGAAGGCCGAGAGCGCGCCGAGATAGGTCGGCCAGGTGACGAGCGCCGTATCGTTCGGCGACAAGAACAGCTTGCCGAGATAATCGAGCGCCTGCTGCGAACCGGAGGTGATGAAGACGTTGTCGGCCGTGCAGTCGATGCCGATCTTGGCAACGTCCTCGACGATCCAGTCGCGCAGCGGCTTGTAGCCTTCGCTGACAGAATATTGCAGCGCCGAATTGACCTGCGAGCCGGCAAAGATGTCCGCATAGGCCTTCTGGAAGGCTTCTGCCGGAAAAAGCGCCGGATCGGGAATGCCGCCGGCAAACGAGATGATGTCCGGCTGTTCGAGCAGCTTCAGCAGTTCGCGGATTTCCGAAGCCTTCATGCGGCTGGAACGGGTGGCGAAGATATGTTCCCAATCAAGCACGGGATGTTTCCTCATATTTCAATTTTGTTGGCCGGAGCTTTACAGAAAGATCGTAAGGTCAGCAATACTGACCTATCGATATTCGGTACGCTTTTGTCTCCGTGACAATCCGAATGACATCCGGACTGCTTTACATTTCTCTGGCATGCATTGCCAATTCCTTGTCATAACGATGACCGACCGGCGGAGGTCCGGTCGTGGAGGAGGAATACATGCTGAAGAACCTGGATCCGGCACTCAATGCCGATGTCCTTTATGCGCTCAGATCTATGGGCCATGGCGATACGCTGGTGATCGCCGACACCAATTTTCCGTCCGATTCGGTGGCGCGGCAGACTGTGCTCGGCAAGGTGCTGCGGATGGACAACCTATCGTCGGCGCGCGCCTTCGAGGCGATCCTGTCGGTCTTCCCGCTCGACACGCCGCTGCAGCCTTCGGTCGGGCGTATGGAGGTGATCGGCGAGCCGGAGACAATCCCGCACATCCAGCGCGAAGTGCAGGCGGAAATCGATGCGGCCGAAGGCGCCACTGCCCCGATGTACGGAATCGAGCGGTTCGCCTTCTACGAACAGGCGAAAAAGGCCTACTGCGTCATCGCCACCGGCGAAACCCGTTTCTACGGCTGCTTCATCCTGACCAAGGGCGTCGTTCCGCCGAAGGCCTGATCGAACGTGACACTGCGCGAAATGGCTTCGCGCAGTGTCTTGATGCGGTTTGGAACCGAAGCTTAGTTGACGGTCTTGTCGACCAGCTTGTTCTTGCCGATCCAGGGCATCATGGCACGCAGCTTGGTGCCGACTTCCTCGATCTGGTGGGTGTCGTTCATGCGGCGGATGCCCTTGAAGCGGGCGCCGCCGGCGCGGTATTCCTGCATCCAGTCCGAGGTGAACTTGCCGGTCTGGATGTCGGTGAGGACTCGCTTCATCTCGGCCTTCGTCTCGGCGGTGATGATGCGCGGACCGGTAACGTACTCGCCCCACTCGGCCGTGTTGGAGATCGAGTAGTTCATGTTGGCGATGCCGCCTTCATAGATCAGGTCGACGATCAGCTTCACTTCGTGCAGGCACTCGAAATAGGCCATTTCCGGGGCATAGCCGCCTTCAACCAGCGTCTCGAAGCCGGCGCGGATCAGTTCGACCAGGCCGCCGCAGAGAACGACCTGTTCGCCGAAGAGGTCGGTTTCGCACTCTTCCTTGAAGGAGGTCTCGATGATGCCCGAACGACCGCCGCCAACGCCGCAGGCGTAGGAGAGCGCGGTTTCGAGCGCGTTGCCCGAAGCGTTCTGGTGGATGGCAACGAGGCAGGGAACGCCGCCGCCCTTCTGGTATTCACCGCGAACCGTGTGGCCCGGGCCCTTCGGCGCGATCATGACGACGTCGACCGATGCCTTCGGCTCGATCAGGCCGAAATGGACGTTGAGGCCGTGCGCAAACGCGATTGCCGCGCCGTCACGGATGTTGTCGGCGATCTCGGCCTTGTAGATGTCGGCCTGCAGTTCGTCCGGCGTCGCCATCATCATCAAGTCGGCCCATGCGGCGGCTTCGGAAACCGTCATGACCTTGAAGCCGTCGGCCTCTGCCTTCTTGATGGTCGGCGAACCGGCCTTGAGTGCGATGACGACGTTGTTGGCGCCGCTGTCCTTCAGGTTCAGCGCGTGTGCGCGGCCCTGGGAACCGTAGCCGATGATGGCGACCTTCTTGGCCTTGATCAGGTTGAGGTCGGCGTCACGATCGTAAAAAACGCGCATCTTAAATTCCTTCCCTATGCGTGTGTTTGTCTGGGTTTGTTTAGCGTCCGGCGGAAACGCGCAATGCGTCCGCCGATTTCTGTTCGGCGCCATGCAGCGTCAGGAAGGCCTCGACGGCCTTCTGCGCCTGGCGCGTGCTGTCCTTCGGCCCCGGCTCTCCCAACAGCATGCGGACATGCAGATCGGAGACGATCAGGCCGTAGAATACGTGATAGGCCGCGTCGGCATTGTCGAAGCGCAAGAGGCTCGCGCGCTTGCCGGCCTCCATCAGCGCCACGGCGCGCCGATCGATCTGGCGGCGGCCGTGCTCGACGAGCAGCTTGCCGAGCTTTGAACCGTCGCGGCTGGTCTGGCCGATCGCCAGCCGGTTGAGCGCCAGCGACACGTCGCCGGCGAGAACGTCCAGCAAATCGTGGGCGAACTGTTCCAGGTGATGGATAAGGAGTTCATGGGTCAGGCGCTCGCCAGACCGCTCAAAGGTGCGCACCTTGCTGGCCTGGAAGGCAATCATCGCGGCCAGAAGTCCGTCGCGATCGCCGAACCATTTATAGAGGCTTTCCTTCGAACAGCTTGCGGCACGCGCCAGACCGGAGGTCGTCAGCGCCTTGTCGCCACCCTCGACCAGCAGGCGCAAAGCCTGCTCCAGAACCTCGTTCTGGCGCGGGGAAAATTCGGGCATGTCGACGCTATCGGATCTCACGGCTCACCTCTTCGCAGCACCCTCTCCCCATTCGAGGCCCCGAGCACCGCGTCGCTCCACTTTAGTACCGTACGGTACGGTTCTGCCTTTTAAAGCAAATCAGCGGCGCGTCAAGAGCCGCGTTGCGCCATAGATGCGGCGAGCAAAAGAAAGAGCGTCAGCCGGTCGCGCTCCTGAGTACCGCATCCATGTCACGCACAGGCGACATGCCGTAGAGCCGGCTGTATTCCCGGCTGAACTGCGACGGGCTTTGATACCCGACACGGTGGCCCGCATTGCCGACATCCAGCCCTTCCATCAGCATCAGCCGGCGCGCTTCGTGCAGGCGCAGCTGCTTCTGGTACTGGACCGGCGTCATCGCGGTGATCGTCTTGAAATGATGGTGGAAGGATGAGGCGCTCATGCCGACATGCTCCGCCAGATCGTCGATGCGCAGCGTTCCGGCATAATTGCCTCTCAGCCATGCGATCGCGCGTGCGATCCGGTTGCCGTGGCTATCGGCGGTGGCGAGGCTGATCAATTGGCCGCCGGCAGGTCCGGTGAGGATACGATAGAGGATTTCCTGCTCGATCAGCGGCGCCATCGCGGCGATGTCCTGTGGACGATCGAGCAAGCGCATCAGGCGTACCGAAGCATCGAGAAGCTCCGGCGTCGCCGCATTGACGACAATGCCGCGCTGGGCCGTGGACGGCGGCGCGCTGCGGGAAAGCCCTGCCTTGCCCATCAGATCGAGCACCTTTTCGCTGCTGATCGCCACCGTGATGCAGAAATGCGGTACTTCGCGGCTTGCCTCCACCACGCGCCAGGCGACCGGCAGTTCCTGAGAGGTGAGAAGATAGTCCCCGGCCCCGTAATTGATTGTATCTCCGCCTAATTGCACGCATTTCGCCCCCTGAATGACCATTGCGAAACAGGGGCGATAGCTGCCATGGCAAGGCTCGCTGGGGGATGAGCGGCGGCTGATGCCAAACCCCTCGATGGCCGTGGAGGCCTCCCCCTCAGCGGTTGCAAAGCGGGCCGCGATGGACGCGATTTCCTGATAGGGGCTGAAGGGCAATGTCATCGGGCACGTCTCCGAAAAGGGCGAATGGCGGACTGCCATTCTATAGCGTGTCACCGTCTTGGCAACGAGCGCTAACGCGCAATTTTGGAGGATCGTGCAAGAAGCTTGCAGGATCGATCTAACGCTCTATCTCGGCCCGACGCATAGTGCCGCCGTTGATTTTCAACCCATTATGAATGGAGTGTTCCATGCCCATCGCCAGAGGCTATGCCGCCACCGACGCCACCAGCCCGTTGACCCCCTTCACCTTCGAGCGCCGCGAGCCGAACGACGATGACGTCGTCATCGACATCAAGTTCGCCGGCATCTGCCATTCCGATATCCACACCGTCCGCAACGAGTGGAAGAACGCAGTTTACCCGATCGTTCCGGGCCACGAGATCGCCGGCATCGTCAAGGCGGTCGGCTCCAAGGTCACCAGGTTCAAGGTCGGCGACCGCGTCGGCGTCGGCTGCTTCGTCGATTCTTGCGTCGGCTGCGCCACGCGCGACCTCGACAACGAGCATTACCTGCCGGGTCTCGTACAGACCTATAACGATGTCGACACGCTGAACGGCAATGCCCCGACACAGGGCGGCTATTCCGACTCGATCGTCGTCAAGGAAGGCTATGTCCTGTCGATCCCGGACAGCCTGCCGCTCGACGCCGCAGCCCCGCTTCTGTGCGCCGGCATCACCCTCTACTCGCCGCTGCACCGCTGGCAGGCCGGCCCTGGCAAGAAGGTTGCCATTGTCGGCATGGGCGGCCTCGGCCACATGGGCGTCAAGATCGGTGCCGCCATGGGTGCGGACGTTACCGTTCTTTCGCAGTCCCTGTCGAAGAAGGAAGACGGCCTCAAGCTCGGCGCCAAGGATTACTACGCCACCAGCGACGAGGAAACCTTCAAGAAGCTGGCCGGCTATTTCGACCTGATCATCTGCACCGCAGGTGTGGCGATCGACTGGAACGCCTATCTCGGCCTCGTCAAGCCGAAGGGCGCCATGGTCGTCGTCGGCGCGCCGGAACATCCGATCCCGGTTCATGCCTTCTCGCTGATCTTCGGCGCCAAGGAACTCTCCGGCTCTATGATCGGCTCGATCAAGGAAACCCAGGAAATGCTGGATTTCTGCGGCGAGAAGGGCATCGTCTCGGAAATCGAGAAGATCAGCATCGACCAGGTCAACGAAGCCTATGAGCGCGTGCTGAAGAGCGACGTTCGCTACCGCTTCGTCATCGACATGGCGACGCTCGACGCCGCCTGATCGAACGGAACAACAGTCATGCGAAAGGGCGGCCTATGGGCCGCCCTTTTTTCATGCCGTTACACCGGAGAACCTAAGCCAGTTCGCTTGCGTCGAAGCGCGTGCGCGCAGCCTTTACCGCCGCGTGATTGTCCGCCGCCCAGGTCAGCACTTTCGACAGCGGCGCAAACAGCGAGCGGCCCAGATCCGTCATGCTGTATTCGACGCTCGGCGGCTTGGTCGGAAACACTTCGCGGTGGATATAGCCGTCGCGCTGCAGGTCGCGCAGCGTCTGCGTCAGCATGCGCTGCGAAATGTCCGGCACCAGACGGCGCAGCTCACCGAATCGATAGGGCCGTTCCGCTAGCGCCTGGAGGATGAGCGTCGACCATTTTCCGGCAATCTGGTTCATCACATCGCGCACCGGACAGTTGCCCGCATCCCAGCCGGACATGTCGCATGGTGCTCCGGACAGTGTGGCGTTGCGTGCCTTCGCGTCCATGATGGTGGTTCCCTTTTGGTAACGATCTGCCGGAAATGTGCCTCCTTTACAGATCACGGTCAATTCCTATTTTAGCGCTAGTCTCTTTTTGAGACCTGCATTCAGCCGGCGCATCCGGCATTACAAAAGGACACGACATGACCAGACTTCTCGTCACCGGCGCCGCCGGACAGCTTGGCCGCGCAACCCTTCGCCATCTTCTGGAAACATCGAAGGTCGCAGCATCAGACATCGTCGCGGCCAGCCGCGATCCGTCCAAACTGTCGGATCTCGCAGCGCTTGGCATCGAGACACGCAAGGCGGATTTCACCGCCGAAGCAGGGCTTGCCGCAGCCTTTTCAGGCATAGACCGGGTGCTGATCATCTCCACCGACGACCTGGCAACGCCGGGCGGACGCCTGACGCAGCACAGAAACGCCGTAGCAGCCGCCGCAAAGGCCGGCGTCGGGCACATCCTCTACACATCGATGCCGAACCCGGACAAATCGCTGGTGTCCTTCGCGCCCGATCATCTCGGCACCGAAGAGGCGATCAAGGCGACAGGCCTGCCCTACACGATCCTGCGCAATGCCTGGTATGACGACAACTACCTCATGTCGATGCCGCACAATCTGGAAACCGGCACCTGGTACACGGCGCAAGGCGAAGGCCGTGTCTCCAATATCAGCCGTGACGACTGCGCCCGCGCGGCCGCCGCAGCCCTCGCCAATCCGCCGGCTGGCAGCACGACGCTGACGCTCACCGGCGCGGAGACATTCAACGCCGCAGAAGTCGCCGCCCTCGTGACCTCGGCCACGGGCAAGCCCCTGAATGTCGTACAGGTCGACACAGAACAGCTCGCCGGCGGCATGACCGCGGCCGGCCTGCCCGATTTCCTCGTGAAAATGCTGGTATCGGCCGACGCCAATATCGCGGCAGGCAATTTCGACATCGTCACCGACGACTACGCATCACTGACCGGTGAAAAGCCGACACCGCTTGCCGACTTCCTCGTCGCCAAGCGTGATGCGCTGATTGGCTGACAGCCTAAAAAGGCAATGCCGCCCGGATGGGGCGGCATTGCAAACTCTGCGTGTAGAGACCGAGGCCTAGGCAACGTCCCTAATGGCGTCAGCCGCACGGCCGGAGCGCATCGAACGGATCTGGATCAGCGTATCGAGGTTCTGATTGACGCGGCAATAGAATTCCTCGTCGATGAACGGCCGCAGCATGAAGTCGTTGCCGCCGGCCTTGAGGAAGCGCGCCGACAGCAGGCGGTCCGACGAGGACGAAACGCCGATGATGCGCAATTCATGCGAACCGCGTACCGAGCGCACCCGCCGCGTCAGTTCGAAACCGTCGATATCGGGCATGTTGTAGTCGGTGATGACGAGGCCGATATCCTTGTTCTGCTTGAGCAGTTCCAGCGCCTTGGCGCCGCTCTCCGCGATGCTGACGCGGAAATTGTAGCGCTTCAGGCGGCTCGACAGCAATGCACGCGCCGTCGGGCTGTCGTCAACGATCAATACGTGGTGGCGATGGTTGGTGAGGAAACGGCAGACCGATTCCGCCAGCATGTCGACGGCAAAGACGTTGTCCTTCAGAATGTAGTCGACGATATCCTTCGACAGAAGCTTGTCGCGGGTTTCCTGATGGAATGTGCCGGTGAAGACGATCGTCGGGATCGACAGGTCGATCAGATATTCGAGCGCCTCGCCGTTTTCCGCGCCCGGCAGATTGATGTTCGAGATCGCCAGCGTGATCGGATCGCTCGATCGGTCATAGGCAAGCTGCAGGTCTTCGAAATTGCGGCAGATCTCCACGTCGATACCGAAGAGTTCCTTCATCCGCTTGCCGACCATGGATGTAAAGACATTGGAATCCTCTGCCAGGAGGATACGGAAATTGCCGAGTGACTCGCCGGAATACTGCATCCCGGAAATGCCGAGGAATGTCATTTTTGCCCCTTACCAATAAAGAATAACCCCTGCACCGGCTTTTACTTTAGCCGACTTGCGGAAGCGTTAATCGACGGGGAAGCGCCTGCAGCATTACGGGATCGTGTCGGTACAAATCGGCAAAATAGGTCAATCAAATGCGCACTTGCATGCTTAACGATACTTGAGTGTGCGAATGGAAAAGGCGACTGCATCCGGCCGCCTTTCTCGTCATCCATGTTCTTGTCGTCTTCCCTGTGTCATGCGCCGCCGCGCACGTCGTCCTCTGCTGGCGGGATCGGCAGTCCCTGGTGATAGACGACTTCGGAACGCGGGAACGGGATCTCCACCCCTTCCTTGCGGAAGCGCTTGAGGATCTCGATGCGTACGCCGTTGCGGATGCGGATGCCGTCGCCCATGTCGGCGAGATGGAAGCGCAGCTCGAAATCGAGCGACGAGCCGCCGAACGCGAGGAAGTCGACATGCGGACCGGGATTGCGCAGGATTTCCGGCACCTGCTCGACGATGTCCATCAGAATCGCGATCACCTGTTCGGGATCGGAATCATAGCTGACCGAAACCTTGATCTCCTGCCGCTGGATGCGGTTCTTCAGCGTCCAGTTGCCGACCGGCGCGTTGATGAGATCGGAATTCGGCACGACGATCGCCTGCTGTCGGAACGTCTCGATTTCTGTCGCGCGCACGGAGATGCGCTTGACGATGCCTTCCGTCGTTCCCGTCACCACATGGTCGCCCACCTTGAACGGTCGCTCGACGAGCAGGATCAGGCCGGACACGAAGTTCGACACGATGTTCTGCAGACCGAAACCGATACCGACCGACAGGGCCGAGGCGACGAGGGCGAGGTTGGAGAGATTGATGCCCGCCGCCGACACGCCGATGATGGCGGCAAGGCCAAGCCCGAGATAGCCGATACCGGTCTTGACCGAATTGCGGACGCCGACATCGACCTGGCTACGCGCCATGACATTGCCGTCGACCCATTTCTGCACCCAGCGGGTGACCGTGTAGCCCAGCGCGAACAGAAGCACGCCGCCGAAGATGCCGACGATCGAGATGGAAATATTGCCGATGCGGAATTCGGTGAAGAAGTTGACGACCCAGGATTCGATATCGCTGACCTGGAAGCCCCAGGTGATCAGGATCAGCGGAATGCCGAGTGCCAGCGCAAACGCATAGAGGGCAAGACCGACAAACAGCCCCGCCTGATCAAGCCCGATTTCGCCGAACCTGTAGCGTTCGACCAGCCGACGTCCCAGAAGCGTGTCGTTGAATGCCCCACGCTTGGAAATCGCCTTGCCGGAGAGAATGCCGATATAGATGAGCGCGACGACCGCACCGGTCAGAACGATCTGCGTCGAGGCAAAGCGGGCAAGCCCGACATATCCGGCAACGACGCTGAGCAGAAGCAGCCCGCCCATGATCCTGAACAGGATCGCCAGCGAACGCGGCCACGGCCGCCCCTGCCCCGAGACATCCTCGCCCTCGGCCACGACCGGCCTGATGAACGAGATGCAGAGCAGGATGATGCCGATGATGACCGATGCAAGCAGGCTCTTGGCGATGGTCAGCACGAGCGGCGAGTTGAGCGCCTCGCTGACGGCTCCGAGAAGATAATCAAGCCCGTTGACGACCGCCATGGCGATGATCGCCAGGCTCAGCAGCCGCGCGCCGCGGTTGGTGATCTTCACCAGGCGCCATGCCGGCTCGTCCGGCGAAAGCGCCGCATAGGTGAGGTTCCAGACGAAATGCAGGAACCAGATGAAACCGAAGAAGGTTGCGATGATCGGCGCCACATCCGGTCTCAGGACATTGAAGCCTTCGAGGAAGAGGTAGGAAGCAATCAGGAATGCGGCAAAGGAGACGCTCTGCAGCACCGTCGACCAGAACGTGTACGACAGCCGCTTCATATAGGCGGGTTCGCCGTCGCCGCTGCGGGTGACGAAGCGGCCGAACAGGCGATAGCCACCCGACAGGAAAAGAAAGCCCGCCCCGACGGAGAGCACGATGGCGCCTATGAGCGACCAGGCCTTGAAGCGCCAGACGAAGCCCATCCAGCTGCCGATCGTCGCGTTGAAGTTATGCACTTCGGTGACGAAGGCGTTGCCGGCATCGACGAACAGTTCTGGCGACAGTTCGGTATGCTTGAAAAGCGTCTGGGCAAACAGGTTGCGGCGCAGCGTCGTGATCGAGTTGGCAAGCTGCGTCGCACCATTCGAAAGACTGCCGGCATCGTCGGCGATGAGGCTGAGTTCGGAACGCTCGTTTTGCAGCTTGGAGCGTTCCTCGGCGACGGCCGGCGCCTCGGGCGGCTGGCCGGATGCCGGCGGCTCGCCAAGACTGGTCAACCGCCCCTGGATCTGGTCGATGCGGGATTTCATCGCGTCGGACGCGACACGCATCTCCTCGATGATCGCTTCCGCCTTCACCCTGACGTCGGCCAGCCGCGAATCGTCGTCGGCCGCCTCCTGAACCGTGGTGCGGAACCCTTCGAGTTGCTGCCGCATCGACTGCAGCTTGTCTTTCATCTCGATATTGATCGAATCCGCCGTCACATCGGCGGCGCCTGCGGCCGGCGGCGCGGCGAAAGCCTGCGCCTGCGCATTCCCGGACACACCGAAGGCGCCGGCGAGAATGGCAAGTGTCATGAAGGCTGCAGCGAGAAAACGGGCCTGCGAGAGGCTTCTGAATATGGTGGAGGCCAATGGTCTCTCTTCTGGTTAACCGAGTCGCGCCGCAAAATAGGGACAGTTCTGGGCAAAGAAAAGGAATGTTGCAGACTTGCACAAATACGGCGGAACCCTGGAACAATTGTGTGCGTTACCTAAGCGCAATTCACCAAAAGGGGTAAGGCAATGGAAGAAGCAGGAATCGGCTGGTTCGCAGCCATCATCATCGGCGGTATTGCCGGCTGGCTGGCAGAAAAATTCATGAAGAGCGACATGGGCATCTTCATGAACATCATTCTCGGCATCGTCGGTGCCATCATCGCCAATGCGCTGCTCGGTGTGTTCGGCATAGTGCTCGGCGGCTGGATCGGCTACCTGATCGCGGGCTTCATCGGCGCCTGCATTCTCATCGCGGTTGCCCGCGCCTTCCGGCGCTGACCGAACCGATCATATCGAGACGATGAGGAAATGGCGCCAACCGGCGCCATTTTACGTTGAATGCAGCGCAAAAGCCGCGATCTCGTGAATTCAGAGAGAGTGTTCGACCTTACGCCGGCAATGCGATCGCGGCTGGATCATGGCCCAGCATATCGGCTAGCGCCTCGACAACGATCGCATGATCCATGCGCTGCGGCAGGCCGGAAAGCGTCACGGCGCCGATGCAGCCCGCACCCCCGACCATGATCGGAAAACTGCCGCCATGGGCGGCGTAATCGGCATCGGAAAGCCCGAATTTCGCCTCGAGCGTAGCATCCTGCGCCGCAAGCATGCGGCCGATACGGTAGCTGGACTGGAAAAAATGCAGCGTGACATTACGCTTGCGGCGAACCCAGCGCGCATTGTCGGCGGTCGATCCGTCGAGCGCCGTGTAAAACACCGGCATCGCATGCAGGGTGATGTCGATGGCCACCGGCAGCGCCTGCCGGCCGGCGATCTGCCGCAGGCGACTACCGAGTTCCCACGCCGCATCCGCATCGAAACGCTGGAACACGAGTACGCGCTCCTGCTCGGCGATGCGGGCGATATCCTCTTCGATCGACATGGATCCCTCCCCAACACGCTGTCCTAGCGCATCAATACCCCAAAACCCCTCAAGTCACCGGGCCGTGAAAGCAGAGAGTTCCTCGACCGCAAAGCCGATACGTTCCCGAAGCGCTGGCGAAGCGACCTGATAGCCTGAGAAATCGCGGTCGGACGCATAGATCGCAGTCGGGATTGTATGGGCCATGAAAAAGCCGAACAGCGGCCGCATCTGGTGCTCCACCATCAGCGCATGCCGCTCGCCCCCGCCGGTCGCCGTGATCAGGACCGGCTTGCCACGCAACTGCTCGGGATCGATCAGATCGATAAAATGCTTGAACATGCCCGGATAGCTGCCCTTGTAGGTGGGCGAGCCGATGACGATAATATCTGCGTCGACCAGCGCCGAAATCACCGCGGCTGCATCGGCGTCGAGATCGGCCTGAGACTTGGCGGCACCGAGAGACGGGCCGACATCGTTGAGATCATAGACCGCTTTTGCAAGCCCGTAGCGGGCGCAGGCCAATTCCGCCACCTGATCGACCAGTGAGAAAGTCTTGGATGGCCGGCTATGGCTTCCTGCAAGGCCGACCAATTTCAGTTTCGTCATTCCAGAATTCCGTTCACTCAGGCGTTCCGTTCGTCGGATCGGATCAATCAACGCGGTTATCCCGTCCGACCTATCATCTTGGCGGCGTTCGCGAAAGATCATCCTCGGCGGCTCCGCCAGACAGGCGTCGCCGAAAAGTGAAAAACAACGGTCCCGCCACGCTCGTCTTGCGCTTGCCTTGGCGGGCCGCGAGGACTACGGATGACGAAAAGTTGATGGTGCAGCCCAGCATGGCTGTCGCGGCATCGCCGACGTCCTCCGGATGATCTCCGGCCCCAATCCATTTTCAGGTCGCCCCAATCCAGACAGGTCAAGAATGACGGAATTCCTCACTTTAGCCGGCCTTGCAGCATTCGCTCAGGTCATCATGATCGATCTCGTCCTGTCGGGCGACAATGCCATCGTCATCGGCCTCGCCACCGCCGGCCTTCCCGCCCATCAGCGCAAGAAGGCGATCATCTTCGGCATCGCGGCAGCGACCATATTGAGGATCGTGTTTGCGGCGATTGCCTCCTACCTTCTCGGCATCGTCGGTCTGCAGCTCATCGGCGGACTGCTGCTCGCCTGGGTCTGCTGGAAGATGTGGACGGAACTGCGCCAGTCGCCGGAAGACGCACACGGTGCCGCCGACACGCATGCAGACGGAAAGCGCAAGGAAAAGACCTTTTTTCAGGCCGCCACCCAGATCATTATCGCCGACGTCTCGATGTCGCTGGACAACGTGCTCGCGGTGGCGGGCGCAGCCCAGGACCATACGACCATCCTGATCGTCGGCCTGGTCTTTTCGATCGCGCTGATGGGACTGGCTGCTAATTTCGTCGCCGGCCTGCTCAATCGCCATCGCTGGATCGCCTATGCCGGCCTTGCCGTGATCGTCTATGTCGCAGCGACGATGATTTATCACGGCGCCGTCGAGGTCCTGCCGCTCATCAACGCGGCCTGAGTCGAAAGCACTGAACAATCAGCAATGCCGGGCGGCGGGCCTTATCGCTCGCCGCCCGTCGTTCGGATAGCGCCGTCAGAGCGCCCTTACCGCCTCCAGCACCTCTTCGGCATGGCCGGCGACCTTCACCTTCGGCCAGATCCCGGCGATCTTTCCGTCGCGGTCGATTAAAAACGTCGAGCGCTCGATCCCCATATAGGTCTTGCCGTACATGCTCTTTTCTTTCCAGACGCCGTAGCGCTGGCAGACAACCGTGTCCTCGTCCGATCCTAGCGCCACCGTCAGCTCCCGCTTGGCGACGAAATTGTCGTGCTTCTTGACGCTGTCGGCCGAAATCCCGACAACCGCCGCACCGAGTTTTTCGAATTCCGCAAGAAGCTGTGAAAAAGCGATCGCCTCCGTCGTGCAGCCCGGCGTATCGTCCTTTGGGTAGAAATAGAGAACGAGCGCCTTTCCCTTGTAATCGGCAAGCGAAATCCTGCTGCCGCCGTTGCCCGGAAGGTCGAAATCGGACGCCTTTGCGCCAATTTTGAGTTCAGCCATCGTTTTCCTTTCTTTCGCCAGTATCTTGAGTGATGGTTGCCGCCATGGGTATATACAGGCCGGAGAGGCGTCCAGATCACCTGTGGATGCATAAGGACGAGTTCTTCACTGAATGGCGGAAATTCGAGGAGAGAAGGTAAGCTTCGGGAAGAACGATATCGTTCCCCTGCACGACTACCCGTCCGCCCAGGCCGAAGACCCGATCATCGTCCATTGCCCGCCGCATCGCAGCCACACTTTCCGCGCCTGCAAGATGGTCGGCCTGTTCGTCGTGCTGGTTCTTGTGGCGATCGGCAGCGCCGTGTTTGCCATCGAAGGCGGCATCGTCGACGGCGCGCTGACGAATCGCGCCCAGACCGCCCTCAACAACGCCATCGGGCCGCGCTATGTTTCCACCGTCGGCTCGACGGCCATCCGGTTCGATACCGACTTCCGCCTCGCCATAGAAGCACGCGACGTCGATATCGTCGAGCGCGCCACCGGTCAGCATCTGAGCCGCACCGGCGTATTGCGCATGGCGGTCGATCCATTGGCTCTGCTCGGCGGCCGAATCTCCATCAACAGCATCGCCGCACAGTCGATCCGCCTGGAAACCGCGCAACTGCCGCAGGGCGATCCGATCGCCTTCTCCAAGGTGCGCGTCGATGCCCTGCCGCAACTGCTGGAGCAGGCATTCCAGCGCCTCGACGAGGCGCGCGGGCTGATCGAGCGGACAGGCACGGCAGCAATTCGCCTCGCCGGCATCCAGATCGTCCTGCCCGCACCGCCCGGCAGAACGCCGACGGCACTCGAAATCACCGATCTTGAACTTGCCCGCACGGATGATGGGGAAATCGGCGTCAACGGCACGATCACCGTCAACGGCCGCCATGCAAGCCTTACGGCCACCTCACGCACCGTCGAGGGCGTCACCGCTGCACTCTCGGCAAAACTCTCCGATCTGGAAGTGACGCCTTTCCTGCTTCAGCGGATGGAAAGCGGCGCCCCCCGCGAGGGGCTGGAAAGCTCGCTCGACCTCGATCTCAATGCCTCGCGCTCGCGCGGCGAAGCACAGAAGCCCGCGATGCAGGCGACGCTGACCAATGCGCCCGGCCATTTCTATTTCGACGGCATCCAGCAGACGTTCAGCGGCGCCACCATCAACATCGCCTATAACTTCGACAAGAACTCCGTCGAGATCCTGAAATCGGAGGCGCGCTTCGGGCCCACCGTCCTGCCTTTCACCGGCGCCGTGATCGACCTCAACCGTCTGGATGCCGCAGACAGCCGCATCGGCTTCGGTCTCGACCTTCTGGTCAGCGGCGGCACGGCCGTCGGCGGCTCGGAGGGAGAGGAACCGGCTCACTTCGACCTCAAGGCGACCGGCCGCTATCTTGCCGCTGACAGGCAGCTCGAATTCGACGAGATGGGCCTTGCCAGCCCGCTCGGCCGCATGGCGGCATCGCTCAAGGTCCGCTTCGGCGACAGGTCGCCGGAAATCAGCTTCGGCGGCCAAATCCCGCAGATGCAGGTCACCGGCGTCAAGCAGATGTGGCCGTTCTGGATGGCCCGCAGGCCGCGTGAATGGATCATGCAGAACCTCTTCGGTGGAACGGTCAGCAACGGCACGATGGCGGTTTTCATTCCGGCCGGCCGCATGCGCGGACCGGGCATGCCGATGAACCTCGGCGAAAGCGAGTTGCAGATCAGTTTCGGCATTGCCGACGCGCGCCTCAACCTTCCCGGAGACGTGCCGCCGCTGCGCGATATCGCCGGAAAATTCTCGCTTCGCGGTGAGAAACTCGCCGTCGATGTCGATCAGGCGGCGACGTTCGCACCTTCAGGCCGTGTCGTATCCGTCGCCAGGGGCAGTCGTTTCAGCATTCCCTCCACCTATGCCCGCCCGCTGATGGCCGACATTGCGCTCAAGCTTTCCGGCAATGCCGACGCGATCACCGAGCTGGCCAGTTTCGCACCGATCAACGCATTGAGAGGCACGGACTTCGCGCCCGGCGACTTTTCCGGCAAGGCAAGCGCTGATGTGACCGCACGGTTCGGGCTTATCAACGATCACAAGCCGCCGCGCCCGGTATGGAACGCGGCCGTCCGGCTCGACGGCGTCAACCTGGCCAAAGACATGCAGGGCCACAGGATCGGCGGCCTCAATGGCACGCTCGATATCGACAATCGGTCAGCCCGGCTCTCCGCCAAGGGCGCGCTCGACGATATCCCGGCCGAATTCACCGTTGTCCAACCGATCGACAAGACGGCCGGCGTGAAAGCCGAGCAGGTTATCAAGGCCACGCTCAACAACACCCAGCGCGACAAGCTCGTCCCCGGCCTTTCCGAACTGGTCGACGGCCAGATCACCGCCGAGATCACCAGGATCGACGACAAGCGTCAGGCGGTGGGGCTGGATCTATCGCGTGCAGCGCTCACCGTGCCATGGCTCGGCTGGACCAAGGGTAGCGGCATCGGCGCCAAGGCGGCGTTCAATGCCGTCACCGGTGAAAACCGCGCCATGACGCTAGAGGATTTCCAGTTGAGCGGCGAGAGTTTCGGCGCCCGCGGCACCATTCAGCTGGCAGCCGGCGCGCTGACCTCGGCCAATCTTTCGCAGGTCAAACTGTCACCGGCCGACGACTATGCCGTCAGCATCAAGCGCGCCAGAAACAGTTACGATGTCGCCGTCAGCGGATCGAGTGTCGATATCCGCCCGGTGATCACCCGCTTGCGTTCCGGCAGCGGAGCCAAGTCATCGGACGGCGGCAGCGATGGCGCCGGCGTCAGCCTGCGTGGCCGGATCGACCGCGCCATCGGCTTCAACGACGAATCGCTGTCGAACGTGCAGCTGGATTTCTCCACCAACGGCTCCGCCATATCGCGCGCCGATCTGACCGCCGTAACCGGCAGCGGTCAGGCGCTCGTCACCCAGATGACGCGCGGGGAAACGATCACCGTGACCAGCAGCGACGCAGGCGCGCTCGCCCGGTTTTCCGATATCTACGACAATCTCAACGGCGGCCTGCTGAACCTCAGGCTGCGCGCGCAGGGCAATGACTGGGTCGGTTCGCTCGATATCAGGAGCTTCTCGCTCAACAACGAACAGCGGCTGCAGTCGCTCGTCTCGACGCCGGTCGGCAATGACGGGCGCAGCCTCAACTCGGCCGTCAAGCGCGATATCGACGTGTCCTCGGCCCGCTTCCAGCGCGGTTTTGCTGGCCTCGCCTACCGCGACGGAACGCTGCTTATCGCCAATGGCGTCGTCCGCGGTGAGCAGATCGGCGCCACCTTCCAGGGCGCGCTGCGCGACAAGAACGGCGACATGGACCTGACAGGCACATTCATGCCGGCCTATGGCCTCAACCGGCTGTTCGGCGAACTGCCGCTGATCGGCGCCATCCTCGGCAATGGCCGCGATCGCGGCCTGCTGGGCATCACGTTCAAGCTTCAGGGCCCGTTCGACGCACCGCGACTTGCAGTCAACCCGCTATCGCTGATCGCACCGGGTGTCTTCCGCCAGATCTTCGAGTTCCAGTAACCGCAGTCCTTGATCCTTCCGGCAGCAAAAAGCCGCCCCGGAAACCCGGCGCGGCTTTTGATGTATGCTGGCTGATAGCGTTGGCTGATCAGGCCGGGCGAACCAGAATGTGCTTCTTCTTGCCGAGGGAAAGCTTGATCACGCCATCGGCTGTGATCTCGCCGGAACCGATCACCTTGCGTTCGTCGGAGATCGCAACGTCGTTGATGCGCACTGCACCGCCCTGAACATGCCGGCGCGCCTCGCCGTTCGACGCGGCAAGACCCGCCTTGACGATCAGCGCCAGCAGGCCAACGCCTGCCTCCAGCTCGCCCGCGGCAATATCGATCGACGGCAGATTATCGGCGAGCGCGCCCTCCTCGAAGGTCTTGCGCGCCGTCTCGGCCGCCTGCTCGGCGTTGCCGCGACCATGCAGCATGGCTGTCACTTCGGTCGCGAGGATTTTCTTGACCTCGTTGATCTCGGAGCCGCCAAGCGCCGAAAGCCTTGCGATCTCGTCCATCGGCAGCGTCGTGTAGAGCTTCAGGAAACGCGAAACGTCGGCGTCCTCGGTGTTGCGCCAGTATTGCCAGAAGTCGTAGGCCGAGAGCATGTCGGGGTTCAGCCAGACGGCACCATTCAGCGATTTTCCCATCTTGGCGCCCGAAGAGGTCGTCAGCAGCGGCGAGGTCAGCGCGTATAGCTGCTCGGTTCCCATGCGATGGCCGAGGTCGATGCCGTTGATGATATTGCCCCACTGGTCCGAGCCGCCCATCTGCAGTCGGCAGCCGTAGCGCTTGTTCAGTTCGACGAAATCGTAGGCCTGCAGGATCATGTAGTTGAATTCGAGGAAGGACAGCGACTGTTCGCGGTCGAGGCGCGTCTTGACGCTGTCGAAGGACAGCATGCGGTTGACCGAGAAGTGACGGCCGACATCGCGCAGGAATTCAAGGTAGTTGATGTCGCGCAGCCAGTCGCCGTTATTGATCATCATGGCATCCTTCGGGCCCTCCCCGTAGGAAAGGTAATTGGCGAAGACGCGCTTGATGGAGGCGATGTTGCTTTCGATCGTGTCGATCGTCATCAGCTGACGGGCATCGTCCTTGAAGGACGGGTCGCCGACCATGCCGGTGCCGCCGCCCATCAAGGAAATCGGCTGGTGGCCCGTCTGCTGCATCCAGTGCAGCATCATGATCTGGATGAGACCACCCGCATGCAGCGAAGGTGCCGTCGGGTCGAAGCCGATATAGGCCGTCACGGTTTCCTTGGCGAACAGTTCGTCGAGACCCGCCTCGTCGGAGATCTGGTGAATGAAGCCGCGCTCGTCGAGCGTACGGAGGAAATCGGACTTGAACCTGGACATCTCTCTACTCTGTCGATGTTTTCTGACGGTGGAAGGCCGCCTCTAGCACCCTTCTTTGCGATAATCACTCCAAAAGTGAGCATCATCCCGCAGCGATCGCTCCGGCGGGATGCGCCGGTGCGCAGAAGAGATGCGACAATCAAGCATTCGTTAACCTTAAGGATGTGTAATCGCGTCCAGCAAGCATCGAATGCCAGAGTCGTTTCCAGGAGCAGCAGAACGTGGCCCAACGCGCCGAAAACAAGGTTTTTGGAAAACGGGCACAGAATCACGTCCTCATTCTGGCAAGCGGCGAAACGCTCCGTCATATGACGATCCGCCCGTGGATGCTGGCGCTGGGCTTCAGCCTCGCCGGCCTGGCGATGGTAGGCTATCTCGGTGCGACCTCCTATCTCGTCATTCGCGACGACCTGATCGGCGCGACCATCGCACGGCAGGCGCGCATTCAGCATGACTACGAGGACCGCATCGCGGCGTTGCGGGCTCAGCTCGACCGCATCACGTCCCGTCAGCTGCTCGACCAGCAGGTGGTGGAAAAGAAGGTAGAGAAGCTGCTTGAGCAACAGAACGCGCTTTTCTCGCGCCACGGAAAGCTCGGCAACCTGCTCGACCGTGCGCAGGAATCCGGCATCTCGCCGGAACAGACGGATACCCCGGAACTTGCACCGACAACCGGCAGCATACCGGCATTCGCCCCCGTCGAGGACGGTCGCAGAGCCTCAATGACCGGCGGTACCGCGGCCATCGCCAAACTGATCGGCGGCACCCATGAAAAGCCAGCGCCGCTCGATATCGGCTCAGCCCTTGCCGCCACCAGCCTCCGCGAAGGAGCGGCGGACCGGGCGGACACGCTTTTCTCCAAGGTCACGCTGTCGCTGAAGGCGCTGGAAAGTCAGCAGCTCGCCAAGATCGCCAACCTGACGACGGGCGCGTCCGATACGGCCGATGCCATCACCCATATCCTGCGCCGCAGCGGCATCAATGTCGCCTTCCGTCCGTCCTTCGACGACGCAAACGGCGTCGGTGGCCCGTATATGGAGCCAGAACAATCCGCCAACCGTTTCGACACGTCGATCGATGAGCTGGATATAGCCCTGACGCGCCTTGAAACCGTTCGCGAAACGGCACGCGCCATGCCCTTCGCCAACCCTGCGCCAGGCCAGTCGGTGACCAGCCGTTACGGCAATCGCGTCGATCCGTTTCTCGGCCGCCTCGCGCTGCATGCAGGCGTCGATTTCGAGGCAAGGACCGGCGACGCCGTCAAGACAACCGGCTCCGGCAAGGTCGTTGCGGCCGGACCGGCCGGTGGCTACGGCAACATGGTCGAAGTCGACCATGGCCGTGGCATTTCGACCCGCTACGGTCATCTGTCGCGCATCCTCGTCAATGTAGGGGACGAGGTTGCGGCCGGCGACGTCATCGGCAAGGCCGGCTCCACGGGGCGCTCCACAGGCCCGCATGTCCATTATGAGGTCAGGCGCAACGGCCAGCCCGTCGATCCCATGCACTTCCTCAATGCCGGCCAGAAACTGGCCGCCTACCTGAAGTAAGCCCTCCTGACAGGACCTCGGTAGTCTCAAGGCCTTTTCATTCACCAAAAACGCGAGCCCTAGTCTTGGTTTCCTTGACTTTCGGGGGATTTGGTCATATGTCGCGCCCTGTTGTCGCCTCATTTATTAAGCCGCGACGGAACAAGTTCTTCCCGAACGAAATGGAATCGTATTTCCTTTGACCACTTTTGCTGATCTTGGCCTGAGCCAGAAAGTCCTCGACGCCGTCACCGCTGCCGGCTACTCGATACCGACCCCGATCCAGGCTGGAGCAATCCCGCACGCCCTGCAGCGGCGGGATATCTGCGGTATCGCCCAGACGGGTACGGGCAAGACAGCATCCTTCGTTCTTCCGATGCTGACGCTGCTCGAAAAAGGTCGCGCGCGGGCCCGCATGCCCCGCACCCTTATTCTCGAACCAACCCGCGAACTCGCGGCGCAGGTCGCCGAGAATTTCGAGAAGTACGGAAAGAATCACAAGCTTAACGTGGCGCTGCTGATCGGCGGCGTGTCGTTCGAAGATCAGGAACGCAAGCTGGAGCGCGGCGCTGACGTGCTTATCTGCACTCCCGGCCGCCTGCTCGATCATTGCGAGCGCGGCAAGCTTCTGATGACGGGTGTCGAGATCCTCGTGATCGACGAAGCCGACCGCATGCTCGACATGGGCTTCATCCCGGATATCGAACGCATCGCCAAGATGATCCCGTTCACCCGCCAGACGCTGTTCTTTTCGGCCACCATGCCGCCGGAAATCCAGAAGCTGGCAGACCGCTTCCTGCAGAACCCGGAACGCATCGAAGTCGCCAAGCCGTCCTCGACCGCCAAGACCGTGACGCAGCGCCTCGTTGCCGCTCACGCCAAGGATTATGAGAAACGCGCGGTTCTGCGCGATCTCATCAACGCGCAGGACGACCTGAAGAACGGCATCATCTTCTGCAACCGCAAGAAGGATGTCGCCGACCTATTCCGCTCGCTTGAGCGTCACGGCTTCTCGGTCGGCGCGCTGCATGGCGACATGGACCAGCGTTCGCGCACGACCATGCTGGCGAACTTCAAGGACAACAATATCAAGCTTCTCGTGGCTTCCGATGTCGCTGCACGCGGCCTCGACATTCCCGATGTCAGCCATGTCTTCAACTTCGACATTCCGATCCACGCGGAGGACTACGTCCACCGCATCGGCCGCACCGGCCGCGCCGGCCGTTCGGGCAAGGCGTTCACAATGGTGACACGTTCCGACACCAAGTATCTCGACGCGATCGAAAAGCTGATCGGCGAAAACATCGAATGGCTGAGCGGCGACCTTACCGCCCTGCCGGCTCCGATGGAAAGCCATGAGAGCAAGGATCGTGGCCGCAAGGGTGGTCGCGAGCGTGGCCGGGAACGCGACAAGGATCGCGATCGCAGCCGTGGCGTACGGTCCGAGCCGGTTGTTGCAGTGGAAGATAAACAGACAGTCGCGGAAGAGACAATCGTGGAAGCAGCAGTGCAGGATAACAGGAAGTCGGACCGCCGCGGCGACAAGCGCGAACAGTCTGCCAATAACGGCAACCGCGACCGCCGCCCGAGCCCTAGCCCAAGCCCGGCCAACAACGACAACCGTGATCGTCGCCGCTACCGCGACCACGACGACGGCCCGACCCCGGTCGGATTCGGCGACGACATTCCGGCCTTCATGCTGATCGTCGCCAACGCGGCGAAGTGAATTCCTCCATCATCCCCGGCCGGGACTTTCCCGGAATCGGCGTCGGCCTGATCATTCGTCGGGCCGACGGCAGGGTCTTGATGTGCCGCCGCCTCAAGGCGCCGGAAGCGGGATACTGGAACATTGTCGGCGGCAAGGTCGACATGATGGAGCGCGCGGCTGTTTCGGCACGCCGCGAGGCGGAAGAGGAAACCGGGCTGCGGATCGGCAAGGTCGAGTTTCTCTGCGTCGTGGAAGGCATTCTCGACGAGGAAGGCCAGCACTGGATCTCGCTTATATACGTCACCGAGGATTTTGCCGGCGAGCCGACATTGACGGAGCCGGACAAGCATTCCGATCTCACCTGGGTCGATATCAGCGCGCCACCCCAGCCGCTATCTGTCTTTTCGAAAGCAGCCTTCGAAGCATTGCAGACGAAGACGAGATAAGGTCGGGACGCCCGACAAAAAAGCCGCCCTGGCGGCGCAGGACGGCGATCTTGATGAAAATCGAGTCTAACAAACCGGATGCTGTCGTCGGCTCAGCCTAGACTGAACCACATCCCCCATTACGAGAAACACGATACTCGCTCAGCTTGATTGTCGGCAATACGCGAAATCTAGCACTTGCGTGTCGTCAAACCTGCTTACTTGGCACGTTCGGCACGAACCGCCGCCTCATAGGCCATGGCGACCCAAAGGCGCATCTGGTCGGGATCGTCGAAGGCGTCCTCGGGGATCGACCAATAGGGCATCAGCACCGGCCGGCCCTTCTTGCCCTCATACGACCATTGCCGCGCGCCCGCCTCAACGAATGCAGCACGGCTCTTGTCATCCGCCTTGAGAAGGACCTCGTCGCCGAGATCTAGCGCGATGATCAGCCCGTGATGATAGATGCCCTTGCCGCCGAACATGCGGCGGATCGAGACCGGCCCCAGTCCCTCGAAGATTTCCTCGATCGCAGCATCGTCCATCACCGGTCCCTCACGCCTTCAACACACCACCGGCCGAAATGACCGATTCCTGCGTATCGACATCGATATGCGCTGCAGGGCCGATGTCGACATCGATAACCGGCAATCCCGAATTTTCGATAATCGCCCTTGCACCAATGTCGCCTTCGAGGCGCAGCACGGCCGCGAAGGCCTCCCGCGGCAGGATGATCGGATTGCCGCGTTTTCCACCATGGACGGAGCGGATGATTGCCTCTCCGCCCGCCTCGCGGAAGGCGGAAACCAGGCTGTTGACGTCCCTGACCGTCACCGCCGGCATGTCTGCCAGCATGACGAGAACACCGTCGGCGGCTGCGGCCTCGTGGCGCCTGAAGCCGCGGACCAGCGAACTTGCCATGCCGCCGGAATAGTCGGGATTGTATTCAAGACAGAGGTCGAGACCGGACAGCGCCGCCTCCACCTCTTCCCGCCGATGCCCGGTCACGGCAATCACCGAGGATAGATCGGATGAAAGCAGCATTTCGGCAGAGCGACGCACCAGCGGCTTGCCGTCGAATTCGGCGAGAAGCTTGTGCGGCCATATCACCCCTTCGCTCCCGTGTTCATCCACTCGCATGCGCCGCGCCTGTCCGGCGGCGAGTAGGACCGCGGCCACCCTCACCGGCCCCTCGCCGCGCGCATCCGCATCACGCGGCTGCGGCCTCGTGGCAATCTCCATCAACAGACCTCCCACACCCAATCCGGCGATGTCGTCCGGTGTCGGCGTTTCACCGGCCATGATCCGATCCAGAATCCAGTCGAAGCCGTTTTCCTTCGGCGACCGGGCGCAGCCCGGCGCACCGATGACGGGTACGTCGCCTATTCGCCCCAGAACCAGCAGATTGCCTGGATCGACCGGCATGCCGATATGATCGACCACACCGCCGGCGGCACGAATTCCGGCCGGCAGAACATCGTCGGCATCGGCCACTGCCGACGCCCCGAAGATGACAACCATAGCCGGCTCATCGTTTCGGCTTGCCGCGAAGCCCTCTATGGCCGAACGAATCGCCTCCACATCGTGTCCGATACGGATTTCATTTATTATCCGGCTACCGTATTTCGCCAATCTCTGGCCAAGCGTCTTTACGGTCTTGTCCATGACAGAGGACTTCAGCGACGGCAACTGGGTGGCGATCAATGTCACCGACCGGGGATGGAACGGCTTCAGCCCGAAAGGCGGCCTGCCGGAAAGCGACGCGGCGGCTTTCTCCACGCTTGCGCGCGGCACGGCGAGCGGAATGATCTTGATCGTCGCTACCATGTCGCCGGCCTGCACGGCAACGCGGTCGGCGAGGCAGGCAAGCGTGATGGCGGGATCGATCCGGTTCATCGCATCGACCACCTGCCTGTCGGCGACGAAAAGCCCGCTCTCCAGCGCATAGACATTGACGCGTCCGGTCGAGGCTTCCGAAAGCCGTAACCGCGAGATATCGAGCACGGCCGCGATCCGTGCCGCCGCGTCATCCTCTGCCACATCGTCCGCATCGAGTTTGACGCCGATGACCGAGTCAACGCCCTGCAACGCCAGATCCGCGACATCCTCAGACGACAGGACCGAACCCTTGGCAAGCCGCCTCGCGGGTAGTCTTATCGCATGCGCAAGCGTTATGCCTTCAGCGTCTTGAAGCGGAAAACTGCCGAACTTCATCGGGGCATCCGCACATCAGTTACGGGACGCATGCGAAAGGCCTCGACGATCTGCGCCAGGGTCGCAAGCGCGATCTCGGCCGGGCTTGCTGCACCGATATCGAGCCCGATCGGCGCGGCGATCCGGGTGATATCCTCAGGCAGACAGCCCATTTCGGTCAACCGCTCGACGCGTTTCGCATGGGTCTTGCGGCTGCCGAGCGCACCGACATAGAAGCATCCGGCCTTCAGTGCCTCCGCCAGCGGAAAGTCGTCGATCTTCGGATCATGGGTCACCGCGGCGAGTGCCGTATAGCGGTCCAGCGGCTCGGTAAGCAGCACATCCTGCGGCCAGTCGGCAGCAAGCCGCACACCGGAAAAACGCTCTTCCGTGGCAAAGGCCGTGCGCGGATCGATGATCGTGATATCGTAGCCGCAGACCGGCGCCATCTGCGCCAGCGCCTGGGTGATGTGAACCGCGCCGATCGCGACGATCCGCGGCGGCGGAAGGTGTGGATTGAGGAAGACTGCGCCCTCGCCCGTCTCGATATTGGTCGCCTTGCCGCTGCGCATCGCGCCCGCAATCGCTTCAGCATAGAGGTCGCCGGTAATCTCGTCCTCCAGCACGACGCGCGTCTCGCCGGTCGCAAGCGCCGTTACCGCCACCGCGCCCTTGCGCGCGGAACGCGCGGAATTCAGTCTGATCAGACAGTCTATCCGCATCAGCCAAGCCTTTCGACATAGACGCGGATGCGCCCGCCGCAGGAAAGCCCGACGCGCCACGCCGTTTCGTCGGCAACGCCGAATTCCAGCATTTTCGGTTCGCCCGAGCCGATCACGTCGACGGCCTCGGCAATCACCGCACCCTCGACGCAGCCGCCGGAGACGGAGCCTTCGAAATTGCCATCCGCATCGATGACCAGATGGCTGCCGGCCGGCCTTGGTGCCGACCCCCATGTCTCCATCACCGTGGCGATCGCGACCTGCCGTCCGGCATCGACCCAGTCCTGTGCCGTCAATAACGGGTCCAATGGTCTGGCAGGCTTCATGAAACGTCCTTCTGGCGAAAACGGAGGGTGATCCGCTTCAAATGATACGAGTTCCGCAGATTTGCCAGATGAAAAATCCGAAATTTGCATCACCAGTTCGTGCAATCCCGCTGTTATCTGCTGCAGCGGACGGGAAAGACTTTGACGCTGCCACTGCTGCGGTTAAATGTGACGCGAACAGATCCTTAAGGAAAAGCATGCCGTCCCTGCGCTCCGCCATCGCCCTGCTGCTGATCTCCACCGCCGGTTTCGGCGCCGGCCTCGGCGCGACGGCGGTTGAGGCCGATGGCGCCACGATCGGCGTCGTTGCGCCTAGGGCCGGCCCCTATGCCTTGCTCGGCGCGCAGGTTCTCGACGGCGCCAAGGCTGCCGCCGCGGCAACCGGCGACACGATCGTCGAGATCAACGAGAACTGCGAGGAAGCCGGCGGAACGGAAGCGGCCAAGATGCTCGTCGAGGCGCAGGCGGAAATCGCCATCGGCTTTCTCTGCGTCGAGACGCTGACCGCCGCCATGCCGGCGCTGGCTGCAGCCAACATCCCCGCCCTCACCCTGTCCGTGCGCTCCCGCATCCTGATGGAGGACGCGTTACGCAACGGCTGGCCGCTCGTGCGCATGGCGCCATCCGAGACGGCAGAGGCAGACGCGGTTGCCGAAGCAATCATCGCGCGCTGGAAAGCCGGCGCGATCGCTTTCGTCGACGACGGTACGATCTATGGCCGGGAACTAGTCAGCGCCGTGCGCCAGAGACTTGAGCCGCTCGGCATCAGGCCGGTCTTCACCGATACGCTGCGCCCTGGACAGGAACAGCAGATCGCGCTCGTACGCCGCCTGCAGAAGGCCGGCGCGACACATGTTCTGATCGGCGCGGACCGCAACGATGTAGCCGTCATCGCCCGTGACGCGGGGCAGGAAAATGTCGCCCTCACCCTGCTCGGCGGCGATGCGATGCGTGCGGCCAACCGGCCCGTCCCCTTGCGCGACGCAACGCTTGCCGTAACCTTGCCGGAATACCGCACCGTGCCGGATGCGGCAACGATCGCCGCCACCCTCGTCACACGCGACATCGAACCGGAAGGTCTGGCCCTGCCGGCCTATGCCGCCGTGCAGATTGCCGGCCAGGCCGCAGCGCGTGGCGATGGCGATCCAAAGGCTATCCTGGCTGCGCTTCTCAGCGAGCGTTTCCAGACCGTGATCGGTGAGATCGGCTTTTCAAACGCCCATGAACTTGCAGACAATCCCTACCGCCTGCTGGAATGGCGCGGCAGCGAATTCGTCGCGCCCGCCACATCCACGGAATAGCGCGTCGCCGGCCGGCATTTGGTACCCGGGACCTGGTGCCTGACACCGCGCAACGATTGCAGCCGGCCTTTTGCAATGCTACTGGCCGGCAACCAAAGGAGACACGCCACCCATGACCCTGCCGCTTCGCATCGCTCCCTCCATTCTCGCCTCCGATTTTTCAAAACTCGGCCAGGAGGTGAAGGATGTCATCGATGCAGGTGCCGACTGGGTGCATCTCGATGTCATGGACGGCCATTTCGTCCCCAACATCTCCTTCGGCCCGGATGTCATCAAGTCGCTGCGCCCCTATACCGACGCCTTCTTCGACTGCCACCTGATGATCGCGCCTGCCGATCCCTATCTCGAAGCCTTCGCCAAGGCCGGCTGTGACGGCATCACCGTGCATGCGGAAGCCGGTGCGCATCTGCATCGCTCGCTGCAGACGATCCGCGCGCTCGGCAAGAAGGTCGGCGTCACGCTCAATCCCGCAACCCCTGTTTCGGTTCTTGAGAACGTGCTCGACGATGTCGACCTCATCCTGGTGATGAGCGTCAATCCCGGCTTCGGCGGCCAGAAATTCATTCCCTCGGCGCTCGACAAGATCGCCGCCATCAAGTCTCTGATCGGTGACCGGCCGATCGAACTGGAAGTCGATGGCGGCATCACCACGGAAACGATCGGCGCCGCCCACAAGGCCGGCGCCAACGTCTTCGTCGCCGGCTCGGCCGTCTACAAGGGCGGTGAGAAATCCGCCTATCAGGCCAATATCGCGGCTTTGGTTGCGGCGGCCAAGGCCTGATCCTTGAAAGGTTGAGGCGCCCGCGATTGCGTGGGCGTAACCCTTTCTTATCGTCAAAATCCCACCGTCCTCCCTAAACCCCCACCTTTATTCGTAAAACATTGAGCTTTGCCGCTGTTCTTGATAGAGCGGCGGCAACTTTCATTAGCCAAGCGAGCTGCCCATGATCCCCCGCTACTCCCGACCGGAAATGGTCGCCATCTGGTCGCCCGAAACCAAGTTCCGCATCTGGTTCGAAATCGAGGCGCATGCCTGCGATGCGCTTGCCGCGATCGGCGTCATTCCGAAGTCGGCAGCCGAAACGATCTGGGAAAAGGGCGGCAAGGCCGAATTCGACGTGGCCCGCATCGACGAGATCGAGGCCGTCACCAAGCATGACGTCATCGCCTTCCTCACCCATCTTGCCGAATTCATCGGCCCGGATTCGCGCTTCGTCCACCAGGGCATGACCTCGTCCGACGTTCTCGACACGACGCTCAACGTCCAGCTCGTGCGTGCCACCGACATCCTGCTGGCCGGCATGGACCGCGTTCTGGCGGCCCTGAAGACCCGCGCCTTCGAGCACAAGAACACGGTGCGCATCGGCCGCAGCCACGGCATCCATGCCGAGCCGACGACGATGGGCCTCACCTTCGCCCGCTTCTATGCCGAGATGGACCGTAACAAGACGCGTCTTCTGTCCGCCCGCGAAGAGATCGCCACCTGCGCCATTTCCGGCGCCGTCGGCACCTTCGCCAATATCGACCCGCGCGTCGAGGAGCATGTCGCCGCCGCCATGGGCCTGAAGGCCGAGCCGGTCTCGACCCAGGTCATCCCGCGTGACCGTCATGCCATGTATTTCGCCACACTCGGCGTCATCGCCTCGTCGATCGAAAACGTCGCGATCGAAATCCGCCACATGCAGCGCACCGAAGTTCTGGAAGCCGAAGAGTTCTTCTCGCCGGGCCAGAAGGGTTCGTCGGCCATGCCGCACAAGCGCAACCCGGTCTTGACCGAAAACCTTACCGGCCTGTCGCGCCTCGTGCGCATGTCGGTCGTCCCGGCGATGGAAAACGTGGCCCTGTGGCACGAGCGTGACATCAGCCATTCGAGCGTCGAGCGCGCCATCGGCCCGGACACGACCGTCACCCTCGACTTTGCGCTGCATCGCCTTGCAGGTGTTGTCGAAAAGCTCGTCATCTACCCCGAGAACATGTTGAAGAACATGAACAAGTTCAAGGGCCTGGTAATGAGCCAGCGCGTCCTTCTGGCACTCACGCAGGCTGGCGTTTCTCGCGAGGACAGCTATCGCCTCGTGCAGCGTAACGCCATGAAGGTGTGGGAACGCGGCGCCGATTTCCTCGAGGAATTGCTCGCCGACGAGGAAGTGCGGGCAGCACTTTCCGAGGAAGAGATCCGCGAAAAGTTCGATCTCGGCTACCACACCAAGCACGTCGACACGATCTTCACACGCGTCTTCGGCGAAGCTTGATATTGACGGCACGAAAGCACAGATAGGCGGCATGAAAGCGTCAGAAGCCGATATCCTCATCGTTCCCGGTTACACCAATTCCGGCCCCGCCCACTGGCAGACCCGTTGGGAGCAGAAGCTCGCAACGGCCCGCCGGGTGGAGCAGGCCGAATGGGCAAAACCGGTCAGGAACGACTGGGTCGATCGCGTCGTCGAGGAGGTCAACGCCTCGACGCGGCCGGTCGTCCTCGTCGCCCATTCGCTCGGCGTGCCGAGCGTCGTGCATGCGATCCCGCATTTCAAGAAGCCGGTGGCCGGCGCATTCTTCGTTGCGCCACCGGAACTGGAAAACCCGAAGATCAGGCCCAAGCACCTGATGACCTTCGGCCCATACCCGCGCGATCCGCTCCCCTTCCCGGCACTCACCATCGCCAGCCGCAACGATCCGTTCGGCTCCTACGAACATGCCGGCGACATTACCAATGCCTGGGGGTCGCTACTCGTCGACGCCGGCGAATCCGGCCACATAAACGCCGAATCCGGCCACGGCCCCTGGCCGGAAGGAACCATGGTTTTCGCCCAGTTCCTTGCGAAATTGAAGGCCTGACAAAACGGCCCTGCCGGGCCACGCGGCCCGGCATCTTCGCATCGACTTCGAATGGCAATTTTAAGTCTAACTTAATTTGCAATCGCTAAATTACATCACCTTTGCCAGCCTGGGCGACGTGATGCCATTGAACCTTGCGCATGCCGGCGCCGCCATGGCGCCACCCGAGGATCTCGGGTCTTTGATCGCCGTATATGATGCCATGCCCTTTCCGGTCGCATTGATCGACCAGGAGGGCAACGTCTTCCATTTGAATGCCGCCTTCGAGCGCGCGTGGTGCGGCCCGCATGCCGGACGGCTGACCAACCTGATCCATCCAGAGGACCGATACGGCTTTCACGCCAGATTGCGCGACCACGCCTCAGAGGTCACCGAACGGATACAAATCCGCCTGACCGCCGGTGACGGCGAGATCCGCTGGGTCGACGTCAGCCTGACGCCGGCCTCCGAACAGTCCTGCGGCGGGCCGTTCACCGCCGCGCTGTTCACCGACATCACCCCGCTTCGGGCCGAAATCGCGGAACTGACGGATCGCGAGAACCGCTGGAATAGCGCGCTTGTCAGCTCGCTCACCGGTGTTTGGGACCACAACTGGGCGACCGGCCAGAAATACTATTCGCCGACCTGGCGTCGCATCCGCGGCATGTCGCTGGACGATCCCTTGCCGGAAAGCACGGCCGCATGGATCGACACGCTGCATCCCGACGATCGCGACCATGTCATCCACTGCGTCGAGCGACAGAACGCCGGGGATATCAACTACGCCGTCTTCGAATACCGGGAGCGCCACAAGGACGGCCACTGGATGTGGATCGAATGCCGCGGCGACTGTATCGCCTGGGACGAGACCGGCAAGCCGACCCGTATCGTCGGCACAGATACCGACGTCACCGAGCGCAAGCTTGCCGAGGAGGCTGTGGCCCGTCTTGCCAAACGGCTGGAAATGGCGCTCGAAATCTCCGATGTCGGCACCTATGAATGCGACCTCACCACCGGCATCGTCGACTGGGATGACCGGATGTACCGCATCTACGGGCTTCCGACGCGCGAGGACGTCCGCGTCGGCGGTCTGTGGGAGACATTCCTCCATCCCGACGATGCCGAGGAGATGACCCGAAAGCTCGACGATCAGGCGCGTGACGGCACCCGTTTCGCCGAGCAGTTCCGCGTCAGGCTGCGCGACGGCGCCGAACGCATCATCCGCGCCCGCACCACATCCTTCCTCGACGCCAGCGGCCACAACGTCACGATCGGCGCCAACTGGGACGTGACCGAAGACGTCGGCCTGCATCGGGAACTGGAACGGGCCAAGACGCTTGCCGAGGCGCGTGCACACGAGCTGGAAATCGCCAGGGATCGCATCGAGCATACGGCGATGCACGACTACCTGACGGAACTGCCGAACCGCCGCTATCTCGACGACATGCTGCAGCGGATGAGCGCGCAGTGCCGGCGCGACGGCTCGGGCATCGCCATCCTGCATGTCGATCTCGACCGCTTCAAGCAGGTCAACGACACGCTCGGCCACGATGCCGGCGACACGATGCTGCTGCATGCCGCCAACATGCTGCGTGACACGCTGCGCAAGGAGGATTTCATCGCCCGCGTCGGCGGCGATGAATTCATCGTCGTTTCGCGCCTCGACGGTGACCAGGAGCCTTTGCCGGATGTTGCGGCCCGCATGATCGAAGCCATATGCGAACCCTGCCTCTACGAGGGCCGACCGTGCCATATCGGCGCCAGCATCGGCGTCGCCACCGCCCACGGCGGAGATATCGAGATCCGCCAGCTGCTGCGCAACTCGGATATCGCTCTTTACGAGGCCAAGCAGCAGGGCCGCAATCGCTGTGTCTTCTTCGCAAAGGAAGCATAGGTCGCCAGGCGAAGCAGCTTTGAAGACGAAGCACAGATGCCGCTCGCAAGAAGCGCCCGCGGCGAGGCCTGGCCGATACTATTCCTGCTCCACCTGCAAGGTCGCCTCGCCCAGCGCCTCGACCATTCTCAGCCTGATCTCCTCGTCGCTCACAGTGACGCCGGATGCGTCGAAATCGGCTCGCAGCTTGCGGAAGACATCCTCATGGCCCGCCTCGAGAAAATCCGCGGCCAGCACTTCGCGCGCATAGCCATCGGCATCAGTCTTTGCCAGCAGGCCGGCGGCCCACAGCCCGACCAGCCGATTGCGCCGCGCCAACGCCTTGAATTTCAGCTCCTCATCATGGGCAAACTTGTTTTCGAACGCCTTTTCCCGGTCGCTCATGCTGATCGTATGCATGCCTTCCTCCCTGAATGCAACATTCGGGTCCCTCCTGTCCGCCGAAACGGACGGGCAAAGCCCGATTTTGTCCGGCATCAACGCGCGAAACGGCATTCCGCTCCATGAGCGAGCCGCCGCGATGACAAACTCAAGACGCATTTCGGTGGCTAAACGGATCGATGGAAGACACGCTCGACCGGCTGCGACGGCCTTTGCCGAACATGCGCGCGCAAACTGCCCCTCGGCTCGCTCCGATCTGCGGTGGAAAATGCAGCAACGACGGCTCGGACCGTCACCGTTTCGATGTACTCTGTACCGGTTGATTCTCTCATCACGAGCAAGGTCAATCCCCGGCTCCGGAGCACCCGCATTGTGAAAACGAAACTTTTCCTTTATGGGACCGCTTCAAGCAAGACCCACAGCGCTTCCCCAAGCGCTCACAACGAGATTAGAACATCATGAACCGTCGCCGCCGTATTTACGAAGGCAAGGCCAAGATCCTGTATGAGGGTCCCGAGCCGGGCACGCTGATCCAATTCTTCAAGGACGACGCCACCGCCTTCAACAAGAAGAAGCATGACGTCATCGACGGCAAGGGCGTGCTCAACAACCGCATTTCCGAATACCTGTTCACCCACCTGAACAAGATCGGCATTCCGACGCATTTCATCCGCCGGATGAACATGCGCGAACAGCTGATCAAGGAAGTGGAGATGATCCCGCTCGAGATCGTCGTGCGCAATGTCGCCGCCGGTTCGCTGTCGGAACGCCTCGGCATTGAAGAAGGCACCGTCCTGCCGCGCTCGATCATCGAATTCTACTACAAGTCGGACCAGCTTGCCGATCCGATGGTATCGGAAGAGCACATCACCGCCTTCGGCTGGGCCAACCCCGCCGAACTCGACGACATCATGGCGCTTGCCATCCGCGTCAACGACTTCCTGTCCGGTCTCTTCCTCGGCGTCGGCATCCAGCTCGTCGACTTCAAGATCGAATGCGGCCGCCTTTACGAAGGCGACATGATGCGGATCATCATCGCCGACGAGATATCCCCCGATAGCTGCCGGCTTTGGGACATCGAGACGCAGGAAAAGATGGACAAGGACCGCTTTCGCCGCGATATGGGTGGGCTTCTGGAAGCCTATTCCGAAGTCGCCCGCCGTCTCGGCATCATCAATGAAAACGAACCGATCCGCGGTACGGGTCCGGTTCTCGTCAAGTAAACCCTGGGGGTAGTGAAAGTGATCAAGGCACGCGTGACTGTCACGCTGAAAAACGGCGTTCTCGACCCGCAGGGCAAGGCGATTGAAGGCGCGCTCGGCAGCCTCGGTTTCGAAGGCGTTCACCAGGCCCGCCAGGGCAAGGTCTTCGACCTCGAACTCGACACCGCCGACAAGGCCAAGGCCGAAGCCGACCTCAAGGCCATGTGCGAAAAGCTTCTGGCTAACACGGTGATTGAGAACTACACTATCGCAATCGACTAAAGGTTGCGGGAAGCGCGTGATGGCCGAGATCACAAATGAACTCATGTATGAACTATTGAAGCGCGTGCATGCGGACATATCCGATCTGAAATTCGGCCAACGCGAGTTGAAGACAGAAATGAATGCGATGCGTGGAACCATGATCTCCATGCATCAGGACATTCACAATATCTACACGGTCCTGACGCATCACGAGCTACGCCTCGACCGTATCGAAAACCGCCTGGAACTGCGCGAGTTCCAGGAAGCCCAAGCAAGGTTTGAACCACAGCCATGAAGTCAGCCGTCGTCCAGCTCCCAGGCCTTAACCGCGATCGCGACATGATCGCCGCCCTCACCAAGATTTCCGGCAAGGCGCCGATCACCGTCTGGCAGACGGAGACGAGCATTCCCGACGACATCGATCTGATCGTCATTCCGGGCGGCTTCTCCTACGGTGATTACCTGCGCTGCGGCGCGATCGCCGCCCGCATGCCGGTCATGCAGGCGATTAAGGAAAAGGCCGAAAAGGGCGTCAAGGTTCTCGGCGTCTGCAACGGCTTCCAGATCCTCGTCGAGGCGGGCCTTCTGCCCGGTGCGCTGATGATGAACGCCTCGCTGAAATTCGTCTGCAAGGAAGTGAAGCTCGAAGTCGTCAATGCCGAGACCGACTTCACGCGCGCCTATGAAAAGGGTCAGGTCATCCGCTGCCCGGTCGCCCATCACGAGGGCAACTATTTCGTCGACCAGGAAACCCTGAAGTCGATGAACGGCAATGGCCAGGTGGTCTTCCGCTATGCCGAAGGCACCAATCCGAACGGCGCGATCGAGGACATTGCCGGCGTCGTCAACGCCCGCGGCAACGTGCTGGGCATGATGCCGCACCCGGAAAACCTGATCGAAGCCGCCCATGGCGGCAGCGACGGCCGCGGCATCTTCGCATCGGCGCTCGACGTCATCGCTGCCTGACGGCGGTTGCGGTGGCCGCAAGCCGGCCACCGGACACCATCCTTCAACCGGGAACGACCAGCAGATGTCCTGCCGCATTTCCAATGCCATTTCTGTTGCCGTGCTCGGCGCCATGCTCGCGGCCTGCCAGGCCAAGCCCGTTGCGCAACCCAGCGCATCGGCACTCGACGTTATGGAAAAGGTGGCGGTCGCCGCCAATCGCTGCTGGTTCCGGTCGGGCGATGCAGCATTCCGCACCTACGATTTCGCCCCGGAACTGACCTCGTTTTCCGGCCGCCCGCGCATTCTTCTGACCCGCAAGGGTTCGGCGGATATCCGTCCGCTCCTCGTCGTCCAGGCTGAAGGCCGCCCCGCACAGCTGAGCGCCTTCGGCCCGCTGATGAGCGAACAGCTCGGCAACCGCATCGGTACGGACGTCAGGCGTTGGGCAACCGGCAACAGCAATTGCTGACACAATAAAAGGCCTATCCGGCGGTTGGGATTGCCGGATAGGCCTCAAGCATCCGCAGCCACGCCGCCGCGGACAATATCCATATAGAGCGTGTCGCTCGAAAGGGTTGCCGGTTTCGAGCTAAAGACACGCGCCAAAACAAACGACTAAAGCGCGCAGAACGAATCTGAAAGATCGCGATACGCTTTTAGGCCTCAGATCATGAAACGCGAGCGCCTCGCCTCGCGATGGGCGGCAATACGGGTCACCCCGATATCGGCCAGCTGATCGTCACCCATCTCCATCAAGGCCTTCCTACCCGTCCGACGCGCCAGCCAGTTTCCGCATGTGTCGATCAGGAAGGCGATCACACCCGCACGCACCGGCATCGCGGCCGGCGGCAAAAGCTCGCCGATGACATAGGTCCCGGCCGCGCCCTTGTAAGTCTCGCGCTCATAGCGGTCGGGATAGATTGTATCGATTGTCGCGAGATATTCATCATACTTGCGCATATCGCACCTGTGGGTGGTTGAGTTGCATTCGGTACAATCCAAATACATTGACTCACTTAGGGTGACAATGTATTCATTGTCACCATGACAAGCTGGCTTCCCAATCTCGAAAGTGGCTCCGGACCGCTTTACATCCGCCTCGCAGACCAGATGGAAAACGCCATGGAAACAGGCGATCTGGCCGCCGGCAGCAAATTGCCGCCGCAGCGCAACCTCGCCTATGATATCGGGGTGACAATCGGCACGATCAGCCGCGCCTATTCGCTGCTCCACGAACGCGGCCTCGTCAGTGGCGAGGTCGGCCGCGGCACTTATGTGCTGGCGCGCAACGAAGTGGGACCACATGCGGAGCGCGACCCGATTTCCACCAGCCTCGCCGGAACGCGTCCCCTATACACCCCGCCAGACAAGATACGCCTAGACAGTACCGCCGCCCCCGAACTCGGCCAGAACGAGGTCCTCGCAAGGGTCGTCTCAGACATCATGCGGGACTGTCCCGAAGAGGCTTCCGGTTATACGCGCAGCTTTCCCGACCATTGGAACGAGGCCGGCAAGCGGTGGCTGAGCTATGGCGACTGGAGCCCGCAGATCGACAGCGTCGTGCCGACGCTCGGCGCCCATGCCGGCGTCATGTCGATCATCACGGTGCTGACCAATCCCGGCGACCGGATCGTCTTCGAGCCGATGACCTATTCCCAGGTCAGCCGCGCCGCAGGCCTTGTCGGCCGCCGCGTCTCGCTCGTCAGCACAGATGAGCAGGGCGTCATCCCGGATGATTTCGAACGCGCCTGCGTGCAGCAGCATCCGAAGATCGCCTTCTTCATGTCGTCGGCGCAGAACCCGACACTCGCCACCATGCCAATCGCGCGGCGCCGCGCGATTGCCGAGATCGCCCGCCGGCACAATGTCTGGCTGATTGAGGACAATCTCTATGGCGCGATGGACAAGAAGGACATTCCGCTGATCGCCGCGTTTGCGCCGGACCGCACCTTCGTCATCGACGGCCTGTCGAAATCCGTCTCTGCCGGCATTCGCGGCGGCTGGGTCGCCTGCCCGCCGCATCTCGCCCAGCGCGTCCGCGTCGCCCACAAGATGATCACCGGCGGCCTGCCCTTTCTGCTCGCCGAACTTGCCGCACGCCTCGTGCTCAGCGGCGAGGCGGAGGCCATATGGGAGCGCTGCAAGGCGGAAATCAACGCGCGCGAGGCCATGGCGCGGCAAATACTTTCCGGCTACGACTTCAACTCCAACCCCGACATCCCCTTCCTGTGGCTCAAGCTGCCGGAACCCTGGCTTTCCGGCACATTCAAGAACGCGGTCTATGCGGATGGCGTCCTGATCGACGATGAGGACGAGTTCAAGGCGGCACGCACGGACAAGGTCACCCACCGGGTTCGGCTCGGCTTTTCCTCGCCGAAGACGCGGGCCGAGGTCGAGCAGGGTTTCAACGTCGTGCGAAGTCTTCTGGACAATAGCGCCGCCGGCTACGACAGCGTCGGTTGACCCTGTCGCCGGTCATGCCGACGCATTCCGGCCTCTCCCGCCGCCACCCCGGCGCGACTATCCCCCGACATTGCCTGCCGGGACTGATTTTCCTGTCGCGCTCGCGGATTAGTTAGGCTAAAGAGGCCGCAAAAGCCCCGAACGGCCGCTATTCCAGGATAAAAGATGACGATCTCAAATTCCCGCCAGATCACCCCGGAACTCATCGCCTCGCACGGCCTCAAGCCGGACGAATACCAGCGCATCCTGGATCTGATCGGCCGCGAACCGAGCTTCACCGAACTCGGCATCTTTTCCGCCATGTGGAACGAGCACTGCTCCTACAAGTCCTCCAAGAAGTGGCTGCGCACGCTGCCGACCAAGGGCCGCCGCGTCATCCAGGGACCGGGCGAGAACGCCGGCGTCGTCGATATCGATGACGGCGACGTCGTCGTGTTCAAGATGGAGAGCCACAACCACCCGTCCTATATCGAACCCTATCAGGGTGCGGCGACCGGCGTCGGCGGCATTCTGCGCGACGTCTTCACCATGGGCGCGCGTCCGGTTGCGGCGATGAACGCGCTGCGTTTCGGCGCGCCTGACCACGCCAAGACCAAGCATCTCGTTTCCGGCGTCGTTGCCGGTGTCGGCGGCTACGGCAATTCCTTCGGCGTACCGACCGTCGGCGGCGAGGTCGAGTTCGACCCGCGCTACAACGGCAACATCCTCGTCAACGCCTTTGCAGCCGGCCTTGCAAAGTCGGACGGCATCTTCCTGTCGGAAGCCAAGGGCGTCGGCCTCCCCGTCGTCTATCTCGGCGCCAAGACCGGCCGCGACGGCGTCGGTGGCGCAACCATGGCATCGGCGGAATTCGACGAGTCGATCGAAGAGAAGCGCCCGACCGTTCAGGTCGGCGACCCCTTCACCGAAAAGTGCCTGCTCGAAGCCTGCCTCGAACTGATGAAGACCGGCGCGGTCATCGCCATCCAGGACATGGGTGCCGCCGGCCTCACCTGCTCGGCCGTCGAAATGGGCGCCAAGGGCGACCTCGGCATCGAGCTCTATCTCGACAAGGTTCCCGTCCGCGAAGAGCAGATGACGGCCTATGAGATGATGCTGTCGGAAAGCCAGGAGCGCATGCTCATGGTTCTCGAGCCCTCCAAGGAAGAGGTCGCCAAGGCGATCTTCGTCAAGTGGGGTCTCGACTTCGCCATCGTCGGCAAGACGACCGACGACCTGCGCTTCCGTGTCATCCATCAGGGTGAGGAAGTCGCCGACCTGCCGATCAAGGATCTCGGCGACCAGGCACCGGAATACGACCGCCCGTGGGTGCAGCATACGGCGCGTGCGCCGCTGCCCGCCTCTCAGGTCGCAGAACCGGAAGACTATAACATCGCGCTGATCAAGCTCGTCGGCTCGCCGAACCAGTCCAGCCGTCGCTGGGTGTGGGAACAGTACGACACGCTGATCCAGGGCAACTCGCTGCAGCTTCCCGGCGGTGACGCCGGCGTCGTGCGCGTCGAAGGCCATGCCTCCAAGGCGCTTGCCTTCTCCTCCGACGTCACCCCGCGTTATGTCGAGGCCGACCCGTATGAGGGCGGCAAGCAGGCGGTTGCCGAATGCTGGCGCAACATCGTCGCGACCGGCGCAGAGCCGCTCGCCGCCACCGACAACCTCAATTTCGGCAATCCGGAAAAACCGGAAATCATGGGCCAGCTCGTCGGCGCCATCAAGGGCATCGGCGCGGCGTGCACCGCGCTCGACTTCCCGATCGTGTCGGGCAACGTCTCGCTCTACAACGAGACCAACGGCGTCGCGATCCTGCCGACCCCGACCATTGCCGGCGTCGGCCTTTTGGGCGACTGGCAGAAGATGGCCCGCATCGGCGCGGCCAAGGACGGCGACGTGCTGATCATGATCGGCACAGACGGCAACCATCTCGGCTCCTCCGTCTATCTGCGCGACGTTCTGGCATCGACAGACGGCCCTGCCCCGACGGTCGATCTCGTCGCCGAGCGCCGCAACGGCGAGTTCGTCCGCGCCGTCATTCGCAATGCCCAGGTCACGGCCTGCCACGACATTTCGTCGGGCGGTCTCGGCGTGGCACTCGCGGAAATGGCGATGTCGTCGAACAAGGGCATGACCGTCAGCCTCGCAGACCAGCAGGGCCCGGCACATGCACTGCTGTTCGGTGAAGACCAGGCGCGCTACGTCCTCGCCGTCCCGGCCGATCTCGCAGGCTTCGTCACCGCCAGCGCCGAAAGCGCCGGCGTGCCGTTCCGCACGCTTGGCAAGGTCGGCGGCGACAGCCTCGTCGTCGAAGGCGTCATCAACGTCGCCGTCACGGAACTGACGGCTGCCCATGAAGCCTGGTTCCCGGCGTTCATGGCCTGATCCCGTCACGGGCCTTTTAGCGAAGCCAAAGCAGAAGCAAATACAATGCCGGTGCGTACCACGCGCCGGCATTGTCGCTTTGACCGCGCCGCGCGTTTGAGGCAGTGTTCTTCGGAAAGACAGATGCTGGAACGATTCCAGTATCCAGACAAAAAGGACATGACCAAATGCCCATGCGACCCGGCGATATAGAAGACATGATCAAGGCCGGCATTCCCGGCGCCAAGGTCACCATCCGCGATCTCGCGGGCGATGGAGATCATTACGCCGCCGAAGTCGTCGCCGAAGCCTTCCGCGGCAAAAGCCGCGTGCAGCAGCACCAGATGGTCTACGAGGCACTGAAGGGCAACATGGGCGGCGTCCTGCACGCCCTGGCGCTCCAGACATCGGCACCTGCGGAGTGACGCCATGAACGATCTCGTCAAGCAGATCGTTGTGAGCGTGGTCGAGAATGTCATGAAGGAATTGCTCGGCAAGTCCCATGGCAAGACGGCCAGCAAGCGCAAGAAGCGGGCGGCGACCAAGCCGTCCGGCACCACAGCCCGCCCTGCCGCCAAAACGGCGTCGCGCACCGCAAAGCCGGCGAAGCGGCAAGTCAGCAAGCGAAGCACGGCCGCCAGCCGCAGCAAGCAGCGCAGCCGCTGACCGCAGCACCCGGACGTTGAAATAAGACATCGAACCCGGTGCAATTGCGCTGGAATTAATAAGGTTGCCTTGCTATCTAAGGGCAAAGTACAAGCGCGGCGGTCCTTGAAACCGCATGTGAAAGGATAAAGACATGAGCGGCATTCACGATCTCATCGACAACGAAGTCAAGAGCAGCGACGTCGTCCTGTTCATGAAGGGCACCCCGCAGTTCCCGCAGTGTGGCTTCTCCGGCCAGGTGGTCCAGATCCTCGATTACCTCGGCGTCGACTACAAGGGCGTCAACGTGCTGGCCGACGCAGATATCCGCCAGGGCATCAAGGATTATTCCAACTGGCCGACCATCCCGCAGCTCTACGTCAAGGGCGAGTTCATCGGCGGCTGCGATATCGTCCGCGAAATGTTCCAGTCGGGTGAACTGAAGACCCATTTCGAAGGCCAGGGGGTCGCGGTTCGCGCTGCCTGATCTAGCCTCGCGCTGATCGCAGACCATGTCCGAAGGCGCCGCCCCCCGCGGCGCCTTTCCCATTCTTCAGGAAACAGCTGTGACAAATCCTTCACAAATCGTGCCGGCGAAATTGCAGGGCATGGGCAAGACGCAGTTCATCGCGATGATGGCGGCCCTGATGGCGCTGAACGCGCTCGCCATCGACATCATGCTTCCGGGCCTGCAGCAGATCGGCGAATCGCTCGGCGTCGAAAACCCCAATCACCGCCAATACGTCGTCTCCGCCTATCTCTTCGGCTTCGGTGTGGCACAGCTGCTTTACGGCCCGTTGTCCGACCGGTTCGGTCGCCGCAAGCCGCTGCTGATCGGTCTCGGCATCTACATCCTCTCGGCCGTCGCCATTGTCTTCGTCCCCTCCTTCTCGGGCCTGCTCGCACTGCGCTTCATGCAGGGCGTCGGTTCGGCGGCGACCCGCGTCATCTCCGTCTCGATCGTGCGTGACGTCTATGGCGGTCGGGCAATGGCCGAGGTCATGTCGCTGATCATGATGGTCTTCATGATCGTGCCGATCATTGCACCGGGTACCGGCCAGGTCGTGCTTCTGTTCGGCAACTGGCACCTGATCTTCGCCTTCATCGCCGTCGTCGGCGCCATCGTCACCTGGTGGGTCGCCCGCCGCCTGCCGGAGACGTTGTCCCCGGAAGACGTGCGCCCGTTCACCGCAAGCTCGATCATCTCCGGCTTCATCATCGTGCTGACCAACCGCGTGGCGCTCTGCTATACGCTCGCCAGCACCTTCATCTTCGGCGCGCTGTTCGGCTTCATCAACTCGGCCCAGCAGGTCTATGTCGGCATTTATGAACTCGGCGTCTGGTTCCCTGTCGCCTTTGCCGCGGTGGCGCTGTTCATGTCGATTTCGGCCTTTCTCAACTCGCGCTGGGTCGGCAAGATGGGAATGCGCCGCCTGTCGCATGCGGCGGTGGTCGGCTTTGTCGCGGTCACCTTCCTGTGGCTGAGCGTCCAGCTCCTGTCGCCGGGGCCGATGCCCTTCCTGCTGTTCCTGGCATTCTTCGCGCTGGCGATGTTCCTGTTCGGCCTGATCGCCTCGAATTTCAATTCGCTGGCGATGGAGCCGCTCGGCCATGTTGCCGGAACGGCCTCGTCCGTGCTCGGCTTCATGGGCACGGTCGGCGGTGCGATCATCGGCGCGGCGATCGGCCAGGCCTTCAACGGCACGGCAACACCGATGGTGGCGGGCTTCTTCACCGTCTCGGTCATCGGCCTCTTCTTCGTCGTCATCGGCGAGAAGGGAAAGCTATTCCAGCCGCATAACCCGAAGGCCTGATGGCCCTTGCACCGTCTTGACCACGATCGAGGTCGCCACATCATGCATGTGGCGACCTTTTTTCACGACATCCGGCAACTCGCCATCGCGAAAGCAGGCGATACCGCCAAACAAAAAAGGGCCGCGCCGTGAAGCGCAGCCCTTTTGCTGAATTCGATCGAATGAGGCTTACTGGCCCTGCTTTGCAGCGTTCTGGGCTTCTTCAAGCTTCTTGCGCGCTTCCTCAGCCTTCTTCTGCATGCCCTCTTCCAGCGAACGCTGGCTTTCGGCAAGCTGCGACTGGGTGATCGCCGGACCATCGAAGGCGCCGGTGAAGCCGTTCAGCGAAACGCGGATCGGGTTCGGCGCGCGGCGGAAGTTCATCGAAGTGAAGACCACCTCGCCTCCCTTCTTCAGGCTGGCGATCATCGGATCGGTCAGCGGGATTTCGGCGGTGCACTTGTCCGGCAGGCAGACGGTGTAATCGATCTTCTGGCCGCGGCCACCGTCGATCTGCATCACGACGCCCGGAGGCACGAGACGGGCGGTCGGAACCGAAACCTGCAGGATCTTGCGGTTAACCTTGCCTTCCAGGGTGATGAGGCCGACAGCGGTGATCAGCTGGCCGTTCTGGGCCAGGAGCACGTTCTGTACGACGCAAAGGTCGCTGTCGTCCTGCTTCGTGCAGGTCTTGAACCAACCAAGCGGCGGAGCGCCGGCCGGAGCTGCCTGCTGGGCCGATGCCGCGACCGGCATCGCTGCCGCGCCGGCGGTGAGAGCCAGAGCGGACATGGCAGTCCGCATAACTTTGGTAGCCTTGAGATTCATCACGAGATCCGTCTCCTAAAAACCTTCGGACGTGGCCGCTGCCGTCAATCCCTCGGGTTGTCCACTGACGCGTCACCTGAGGTTCAAATGAGGCATTTGAATGACCCACATCCCTGCGACCCTGTTACATGGCTGCAACGCCGATATCCAGCCCCTGCACCAAGTTTTGAACCCTGCAAACTGCCGTGATGGTCGGTTTTTGTGCGGCTCCAAAGGTTGGTCGCAAGGCCGGACTGGGCTATTTTGCGCCGAATCGGCGATAATGTCTTCGAGGTTTTTGATGCGGCACCTTCTTCTCCTGGTTCTCGGTCTGGCATTGCCGCTGCCGCTTGCCTGCACACCGGCGAGCGCTCAGGCCCTGCACGGCATCGCCATGCACGGAACGCCGAACCTGCCGGACGACTATTCGCATCTCGACTATGTCGATCCCGCGGCGAAGAAGGGCGGCTCCGTCCGCTACGGCGTCGTCGGCACCTATGACAGCCTCAACCCGTTCATCCTGAAAAGCATGCGCACCACGGCGCGCGGCCTGTGGGACACGATCTTCGGCCATCTTCTCTATGAACCGCTGATGGTGCGCTCCAGCAACGAGCCCTTCACGCTCTACGGCCTGCTGGCCGAAAGCGTCGAGATGGACGACGCCCGCACCTTCATCCAGTTCAACCTCAATCCGAAGGCCAGATGGTCGGACGGGGAACCCGTCACCGCCGACGACGTCATCTTCACCTTCGAACTGTTGAAGGAAAAAGGCCGCATCCCCTTCTCCACCCGCCTCAACCCGGTGGAAAAGATGGAGAAGATCGGCGAGCGCAGCGTCCGCTTCACGTTCAACGACAGGGCCGACCGGGAATTCCCGCTGATCCTCGCCAGCTCGACGCCGATCCTGCCCAGACACGCGATCGATCCCGCAACCTTCGACCAGTCGACGCTCACCCCGCCGATCGGCTCCGGCCCCTACAAAATCAGGTCCGTCGCCCCCGGCGAGCGCATCACCTATGAACGCAACCCGGATTACTGGGGCCGCGATATCCCGGCCAAGATCGGCTTCGACAATTACGACCAGATCTCGGTCGAATATTTCCTGCAGGAAAACACCCTGTTCGAAGCCTTCAAGAAGGGGGCGGTCGACATCTATCTGGAAGGCAGTCCGACACACTGGGCGCGCGCCTACGATTTTCCCGCCGCCCATAACGGCGAGGTCATCAAGGACGTATTCAAGCCGCAACTGCCCACCGGCATGCTCGGCTTTGCCTTCAACACCCGCCGCGCCCTGTTTGCCGACGTCAATGTCCGCGCCGGCCTGTCGCTCGCCTTCGATTTCGAATGGGCCAACCGCAACCTCTTCGAAAACGCCTATACACGCACGGAGAGCTACTGGCAGGATTCGCCCCTGACCTCGCTCGGCAAGCCGGCCGACGAACGCGAACTCGCAATCCTCGGCACCGCCAGGGATCGGATCGAACCGGAAATCCTCGACGGCACTTACCGCCTGGCCAAGACCGACGGTTCGGGTGCCGATCGCACCGTCCTCAGGCAGGCCGTCGATCTGCTCGCCAAGGGCGGTTTCACCATCGAGAACGGCCGCATGCGCGATCGCTCCGGCCGGCCTCTGTCCTTCGAGGTGATGACCCAGACGGTCGACCAGGAAAAGCTCGCCATCACCTACCAGCGCACGCTGCGGCTGATCGGCGTCGACATGCGCATCCGCACCGTCGACGATGCTCAGTATCAGGCCCGGTCTTCAGCCTTCGACTACGACATGATCCTCAAATCCTATCCGTCGTCGCTGTCGCCCGGCATCGAGCAGATCGGCCGCTGGGGCTCCGCCTCGCGTGATCGCGACGGCAGTTTCAACTTCGTCGGCACCGCCGACCCGGATATCGACCGGCTGATCGAAACGATGCTGTCGGCCCGTTCGGAAGAGGATTTCCAGGCGACCGTGCGCGCCTATGACCGGCTGCTGCTTTCCGGCCACTATCTCGTGCCGCTTTATCACGTGCCGGATCAATGGGTGGCGCGGCGCAAGCATATCGGCTATCCCGAAACACTGCCGCTCTACGGCTACCAGCTCAATACCTGGTGGGACCAGCGGGCCCAGTAAGCCCCTGGTGTCCACCGATTTAAAGCCAATATTCAGTTCAAAGGATGCCGCCATGGAGCGCATTAACATCGACATCGTCTCGGACGTCGTCTGCCCCTGGTGCTATCTCGGCAAGGCCCGCCTCGAACTCGCCGTTGCCGAAGTGCAGGACGAGGTCGGGATCGACATCAACTGGCGCCCCTACCGGCTCAACCCGGACATCCCGACCGAAGGTGTCGACCAGAAGGCCTATCTGGAGGAAAAGCTCGGAGGAGCCGAAGCGGTTGCCCGCGCCCATGAAATGCTGACGCAACTCGGCCAGGAAGTCGGCATCGCCTACAATTTCGCGGCGATCAAGATCGGCCCGAATACGCTCGACGCGCACCGCCTGCTGCACTGGGCCTCGATGGAGGGCCGCGACGTGCAGGATCGCGTCATGACCGCCCTCTTCAAGGCCAATTTCGAGGAAGGCCGCAATATCGGCGACCACGCGGTTCTCGCCGACATTGCCGAGGCAAGCGGCATGGACCGCGAGCTGGCGGAAAACCTGCTCGCCTCGGAGGCAGACAAGGACACCGTCATCGGCGAAATCGAGGCGGCGCAGAAGATGGGCGTCAACGGCGTTCCCTTCTTCATCATCGATGGCCAGTATGCGGTCAGCGGCGCGCAAACGCCGGACGTTCTCGCCAATGCCTTCCGTGACATTGCCAAGCTCAAGGCCGAAGCCCGCAAGGGCATGATCTGATCCGTTTTCGAAAGTCACGCCGGTGCAACAAGACCAGACAGTCAAGGGTGTCCTCCTCGCCTTTGCGGCCTTTGCCGCCTATGCTTGGAGTGATGCCAGCGTCAAGCTGATCGAGGGACAGATCAGCCCGATGCAGTCCTCATTCCTCGGGGCGGTCTTCTGCCTCGTCGGCCTGCCCTTCATCATGAAGAAGGGCGACCGCTGGAGCGATATCGTCCGCACGACAAACCGGCCGCTCTGGTTGCTGCGCTTCATCGCTCAGGCCGGCGGCACGATCGGCAGCGTCACCGCCTTCACCCATCTGTCTATGGCGGAAGCCTTCGCGCTGATCTTCCTGCTGCCCTCCTTCGTCACCATCATGTCGGTGATCTTTCTCAAGGAACAGGTCGGCTATCGCCGCTGGGCGGCCGTCGCCATCGGCTTCATCGGCGTCATGGTGGTGCTGCGCCCCGGCTTTCGCGAGCTGTCGATCGGCCATCTCGGCGCCGTCTTCGGCGGCCTGTCCGGCGCGATCTCGATCGTCGTGTTCCGCGCCATGGGACCGTCCGAAAAGAACATCTCGCTCTACGGTGCCGGCGTGCTCGGCACCCTGATCGTCTGCGGCGCGCTCGCCCTTCCCGGCTTCCAGGCACCCACCAGCATGCAATGGGTATGGCTTGCAGGCTACGGCCTCCTCGCAGCGCTTGCCGCCATTCTGGTCATGTATGCGGCGGCCTATGTGCCCGCATCGATGATCGGCCCCATCCAATACAGTCAGATGCTCTGGGCCGTCGCCTTCGGCTACCTCGTCTTCGGCGATGGTATCGATGCGTGGATGCTTGCGGGTATCCTCCTGATCGTCGGCTCCGGCATGCTGACCCTGGTGCGCGAACGCGTCCGCGGCACGCCATTGCCGCCGGCCGTGGGAACGGATGCACAGGCCGCCGCGGTGATCGCGCCGGAAGACGGGGACCTGAAGTAAGGTTCTGTCACGGCCTGAAGGTCGGGAAACGCGAAGCAACGTTTTGCCGTGCCGCGTGAAGCGAGCTTGACGGTATCCTCCGCCAGTCCACAATCGCGTTGAACGCGAGGTTGCCGGATGAATTCGATCACCATCCGCATGCCCGACGAAACAGCCGACCGGCTCGACCGGCTGGCCCGGAAACTCGGCCGCCCGGCCGACAGCGTCGCCGCCGACGCGATCGAGGAATTCGTGGCGTGCGGGGAACGGCAGACAGCCGAGATCCAAGCCGGGCTTGCCGAGGCGAAGAGTAGCGATTTCGCAAGCGAGACAGAGGTGAGCGCCGTCCTTGAGCGCTTCGGTGCCAAACCGCGCAGGCTCTGATGCCATCCGTCCGCTACACACGGCGCGCTTTTGGCCCTGATTTCACTTCCGCGGCACAGCCCACTTGCCGACACCGAACAAGCCCAAACCCAATGCAAGAAACGGCCCTAATACGCCGAACAGTTCAGGATCCTCACAGGGCATAGGCAGGCTGACCCCGTTGCAGCCCGCCGTATTCATTCCGCAGCCGAAGGCCGCCACCCAATACCACGCGGCCAGCGTCCCGATGAAGATCGCCACCCCGCTCGCCATTAGCAGCCATCTAAACAGGCGCATTCGTTTCCCCGGCCTCGCTTCTCGCCATCAGGCCTTCCCTTCGTCAACGTCATATCTCCGGGAAGCCAGCCACGACATCAAGCCTGCGTCAATGGTTCACGCATGCGCAAACCTGCGTCAGGTCTTGCCAAACCGCTGCCATATCCTCCTCGGATACGGTCAATAATGCCGCCTTCTCCACCCAACCTTCCGAAAATCCGCACATCGATTCAACAAAATCAATGCGTTGCGAGCAGTCTCATCCCCGCCCTTTCAACCTGTGCCTATAATGCCCCCGTTCCGTCGTGGATACACCGGAAGGCGTTCCGGCGAGGCGGGGCCGGCGCTGGTGGTGGGGAGAGGACGTAAATCCCTGCCATCGGGGTCCGCGGAAAATGGTCTCCCTCCGGCGACACGGGGGAAGCGGGAACGGCGATGGTCATGTCACCCGCTTCTGATGCCCGAACAGCGCGTCGGATGTGCCTGTGCGGCACACAGGGTGGCCCTGGGATGTGGTTTCGCCGGGCGTCATGCCCATCCGTGAAAGCGGAACACCCGGCGGCGGCGAAGTTTTGGTGCTGGCGGCCACGTCGTGCCGTCGGTGCCGGCTCACGCCAGACGAACACCACGCTCAACGGCCAAGGCAGAGAGACCGGAGTCGCGGATAAAAACCGCCGAACGGGGTGCTGAGAGGTGCCACATAAAACCAACTTACGAGGCAGCTGTCAGCGCCCCGTCCGTTCGTTGAAAATTCTCGAGATCGCCAAGGGGGCAGCATGTCCGCAGATAAGCGCATACCCGAAACCGGGCCCAGAATCTGGTCTATGACCGGGCCGATGATCCGTCCCGCGCCCGAAACGAAGAGCGGCGCCGGGAGCCTGCCGAAGATCGACAACCAGCTGGCCACTCGCACGGCCGAAGCCATGGCGCTGCCGCTGATGGTCTGCCGCCGTCGCTCGTGCCGTCGCGGCCAGAGCTGCCGCTGGCGTTTCATCGCCACCGGCGAACCCTGCTGCCTGCAAAACCTCACCGCCGCCCAGCGCGACGTCTTCACCGAACTCTACCACATGGCGAATTACGCCCGCCATTGCCTCGACACCCATGCCGAGGAATTCGATACGCCGAACGGCGAGCGCCGCATAAGCGACGAGACTGCCATCGCCATCGCCCGCAACCATTCCGGCCGCTGGAACCCCGCCCGTTGGGACGCCGCCCGCCGCGCCCGCCAAAAGCGCCTGCCGCCCGTGGAGAGGTGAGCCGGTGGTCGACGAGCGGGCAGCCGAGCGACTAGCCCTTCGCCAGTTCGGCGAACTGCGTCATGATCTGCGCCGCGGCCGTCAGGCGCTTGGTCGGCGTCGGCAGGTCGCGGTTGAGGAATATGCTCTGGTCCGGCCGGATCTTGGCGAGCGATCCCTGCTTGGCGATATAGCCCACGAGGTTCGCAGGGTTGGGGAACTGCTTGTCGCGGAAGGCGATGACGACGCCCTTCGGTCCCGCATCGACCTTCTCGACATTCGCCTTGCGACACAGCGTCTTGATATAGACGACCTTCAGGAGGTTCTGCACTTCCGGCGGCATCGGCCCGAAACGGTCGATCATTTCCGCGCCGAAACCATCGATCTCGGACAGTTCCTGCACTTCGCCGAGGCGGCGATAAAGGCCCATGCGCAGGTGGAGATCGGGGACATAATTTTCCGGGATCATCGTCGTGATGCCGACCGAGATCTGCGGCGACCAGCCGGTATCGACGATCTCATCCTCGCCCTTCACTTCGGCGACGGCCTCCTCCAGCATCTGCTGGTAGAGTTCGAAGCCGACTTCCTTGATATGGCCGGACTGCTCCTCGCCCAGGAGATTGCCGGCGCCGCGGATATCGAGGTCGTGGCTGGCCAGCTGGAAGCCTGCACCGAGTGTGTCGAGCGACTGCAGCACCTTGAGGCGACGGTCGGCCATCTGCGTCAGCGTCTTGTTGACCGGCAGGGTGAAGAGTGCGAACGCCCGCACCTTGGAGCGCCCGACGCGGCCACGCAGCTGGTAGAGCTGGGCGAGACCGAACATGTCGGCGCGGTGGACGATCAGCGTGTTGGCGGTCGGCACGTCGAGACCGGATTCGACGATGGTGGTCGAAAGCAGCACGTCATACTTGCCGTCGTAGAAGGCATTCATGATGTCTTCCAGCTCGCCCGCCGCCATCTGGCCATGGGCGACAGCCACTTTCAGTTCCGGCACGTCGGACTGGAGGAAGGCCTGGATATCGGCAAGATCGGCCAGCCTCGGGCAGACGTAGAAGCTCTGGCCGCCGCGGTAATGCTCGCGCATCAGCGTCTCGCGAATGACCAGCGGATCGAACGGCGAGATGAATGTGCGAACCGCCATGCGGTCCACCGGCGGCGTGGTGATCAGCGACAGTTCACGAACACCGGTCATCGCCAGCTGCAGCGTGCGCGGGATCGGCGTTGCCGAAAGCGTCAGAACGTGAACGTCGGTTTTCAGGTCCTTCAGCCGTTCCTTGTGCTTGACGCCGAAGTGCTGCTCCTCGTCGATGATGAGGAGAGAGAGATTGGCGAACTGGATGCCGGTGCCCAGAAGCGCATGGGTGCCGACGACGATATCGACCTTGCCCTCGGCAATGTCCTTCTTCGTCTGCGCCAGTTCCTTGGCCGAGACGAGGCGCGAGGCCTGCGCGATCCTGATCGGCAGCCCGCGGAAACGCTCGGTAAACGTCTTGAAATGCTGGCGCGAAAGAAGCGTCGTCGGCACGACGACTGCCACCTGCGCCCCGTTCATCGCCGCGAAGAAGGCGGCACGCAGCGCCACTTCGGTCTTGCCGAAACCGACATCGCCGCAGACGAGGCGATCCATCGGACGACCGGCCGCGAGGTCCTCGCGCACCGATTCGATAGCGTTTTCCTGATCTTCGGTCTCGTCATAGGGAAAACGCGCGGCGAACTCGTCATAAAGCCCTTCCGGCGTCGCCAGAACCGGCGCACGGCGCACCATGCGGGTCGCGGCGATACGGATCAGGTCGCCCGCCATGTCGAGCAGGCGCTTCTTCAGCTTGGCCTTGCGGGCCTGCCAGGCGCCGCCGCCGAGCCGGTCGAGATTGGCTTCCGCCGCATCCGAACCGTAACGCGACAAGAGATCGATGTTTTCGACCGGCAGGAACAGCTTTGCCTGATCGGCATAATGCAGCTCGAGGCAGGCGCGCGGCGCGCCGGCGGCCTCGATGGTGATCAGCCCGACGAACTTGCCGATCCCGTGTTCGGCATGGACGACCAGCGAGCCTTCGTCGAGGCCCGCTACTTCGGTGAGGAAATCCGCACCGCGCTTGCGTCGCTTGCCGCGACGGACCATGCGGTCGCCGAGAATATCCTGCTCGCCGATGACGACGATATTGCCGGTCTCAAAGCCTGCCTCGAGGCTCATCACAGCCGAGGCCGCCTCGCCTTTCTCCAGCTTGTCGAGATCGGCAAGCTTGTCGATCTGCTTGATCCGCTTAAGCCCGCGTTCGTCCAGCACCTGCAGCAGACGGTCGAGAGAGCCGGCAGACCAGCCGGTGACGAGAACCTTGGCGCCTTCAGCCCGCTTGTCGGCGATATGCTTGACGACGAGGTCGAAGACATTGACGCGGGCCTGGTCGTTGGCGTCGCGATCCTGCGTCTCGGAGCTGGCTTCCGCCTGGCTTTTTGCCCAGCGCGGACCGGTATGCGCATCGAGTGTCACCACCGGGCGACCCGACGCATCCATCTCGTTGAACGGCGTCAGGCGCAGAGCCGCCGCCTCATCCAGAGCCGAAGCAAACGCCTTGCCATCGAGATAGAGCTGGCCGGGCGAAACCGGCTTGTAGGGCGTCGAATGGGCGGCAGCACCCTGGCCTTGGGCCCCCTGATCACGGCGGGCTTCGAAATAGTCGATGACCAGCTTGGAGCGTTCCGCCGCCGCCTCGCGCGCCGTGTGATCGGTGACGATGCGGAAACCGGCGAGATAGTCGAAAGCCGTTTCCAGCTTTTCGTAAAACAGCGGCAGCCAGTGTTCCATGCCGGCATAACGCCGGCCTTCGGAGACTGCCTGATAAAGCGCGTCGTCACGGTTGGCAGCACCGAACAGCGACAGGTAATTGGTGCGGAACCGGCTGATCGTATCCGGCGTCAGCGTCACCTCGCTCATCGGATTGAGATCGAGCGAGCGTGCCTGGCCGGTCGTGCGCTGGCTTGCCGGATCGAACGAGCGGATGCTTTCCAGCGTATCGCCGAAGAAATCCAGCCGCACCGGCTCTTCCGAGCCCGGCACGAAGACATCGAGAATGCCGCCGCGCACGGCGAATTCGCCGACTTCGCGCACGGTCGACACGCGGTCGAAGCCGTTGCGCTCCAGCCTTGCTGCAATATCGTCCATCCGGATCTGGTTGCCGGGACGGGCCGAAAACGCCAGGCTTTCGATGATTTCCGCCGGCGCGATCTTCTGCAGCATCGCATTGACGGTGACGAGAACGATCGCCGGATGCCGCTTTTTCGCATGGGCGATCAGACCCGACAAGGCCGATAGTCGCCGCGCGGAGACATCGGCACTGGGAGAGACGCGGTCATAGGGGAGGCAGTCCCAGGCCGGCAGAGAGAGGACTGGAATTTCGGGCGCCACGAAGGAGAGCATCTGCTCCAGATCCGGCATGCGCTGACCGTCGGACAGAACATAGGCCACCGACTGGCCGGACCGCGCGAGTTCGGCGAGCAACAGGGGCTCCATACCGGGCGGCACATTGCCGACTGTCAGCGGCGCGGAAGCGGCCGCGATCTTCTTCGCATCAAATCCGGAAATCATTGGCCGAGTTTCTCTTTCAGCGACTCTTCGGTGACCGGATCGAAATCCGGCTTGTAGGCGGCGACACGGGCAAACATCGGCGTGTCGCGATCGTCCGGCAACGGTTGTGCGCCGGTGATCCAGGCATGCAGGTCGTGGTCATCCTCCGCCATGATCTGCTCGAACTCGTCGAGTTCCTCATCGGAGAGGTTGGCAATCTCGGCTTCCGCAAACGAACCGAAGACGAGATCCATCTCGCGAATGCCGCGATGCCAGCAGCGATAGAGAATGCGCCTGCGGCGCGGGTCGAGGTCGGCGCTGGTGCGTGCCAATCCGGTCATAAGCCAAGTCCCTGTTTTGCGGTTCATATAGGATTGTTTTCGGCCCGCGTCACCTTGCCAAATGGGCAAAATCTATCGCATTTATCCGCCATGCGCCCTGCCATACTCGATCCGCTGTTTGCTTCCGCCTCGTCGCTGCCCGGTGTCGGCCCGAAGATCGCCGACCTGATCGCCAAGGTAACCGGGCGCGAGGATGCCGAGGATTGCCGTGTCGTCGATCTCCTGTTCCACGCCCCCTTCTCGCTGATCGACCGCCGCAACCGCCCGGGCATCGCGCTCGCCCCGCAAGGTTCGATCGTCACCATCGAGGGACGTGTCGACCGCCATCAGCCGCCGGCGCGCGGCACCAACCAGCCGTACCGCGTCTTTCTCCACGACGAGACCGGCGAACTGGCGCTCACCTTCTTCCGCGCCAAGGGCGACTGGCTGTCGAAGTCACTGCCCGTTGACGAACAGGTCATGGTCAGCGGCAAAGTCGACTGGTTCAACGGCCGAGCCTCGATGGTGCATCCGGATTTCATGGTGAAGGTCTCGGAAGCGCAGAACCTGGCACTGGTCGAGCCGGTCTATCCCCTCACCGCCGGCCTATCGCCAAAGACGCTCAGGAAGGTGATCGAAGGCGCCGTCGAGCGCCTGCCGGAACTTCCCGAATGGGCCGACGGCGCGCTGACCCAGAAGCAGAACTTTCCGACCGTCACCGACGCCTTCCGCGGCCTGCATCATCCCGAAGACGAAAAGGACATCGACCCGAACGCGTCGGCAAGACGCAGGCTCGCCTATGACGAATTCCTCGCCGGCCAGGTATCGCTGGCGCTGGTGCGCCAGAAAATCCGCAAGGTGCCGGGTCAGCCGATCCGGGTGAAGGGCGATCTCGCGGCCTCGATCGTCCACGCCCTGCCCTTCTCGCTGACACCGAGCCAGAACGCCGCCATCGAGGACATTACCAAGGACATGGCCGGCGAAGACCGCATGTTGCGGCTGCTGCAGGGCGATGTCGGTGCCGGCAAGACGCTGGTCGCACTGCTTTCCATGGCCGCCGCTGTCGAGGCAGGCGGCCAGGCCGTGCTGATGGCACCGACGGAAATTCTGGCAAGGCAGCATTTTGCGACGATCTCGAAGCTGGCGGGGGCCGCCGGAGTGACGGTCGAGTTGCTGACCGGCCGCACCAAGGGGCGCGAGCGGGACGCAATCGTCGAGCGGATCGCATCGGGCGAAGCTCAGATCGTCATCGGCACCCATGCGCTGTTTCAGGATACGGTGAGCTACGCCAACCTGATGATGGCCGTGGTCGACGAACAACACCGGTTTGGCGTCCACCAGCGCCTGCGCCTGACGGCCAAGGGCATTTCCCCGCATATGCTGGTGATGACCGCGACGCCGATCCCGCGCACCCTGGTGCTCGCCGCTTTCGGCGACATGGATGTCTCGAAACTCACCGAAAAACCTGCCGGCCGCAAACCGATCCAGACCGTCACCGTGCCGACGGAACGCATCGGCGACATCGTCGCCCGCCTGAAAGGTGCCATTGCCGAGGGCAAGAAGGCCTACTGGATCTGCCCGCTGGTGGAGGAATCGGACGTTTCCGAACTGATGTCAGCGGAAGAACGCCACGCCGTTCTTGCCCGCGAACTGGGGGCAAAGAATGTCGGCCTCGTGCATGGCCGCATGGCGGGGCCGGAGAAGGACGCGGTGATGGCCGCGTTCAAGACCGGCGAGATCCGCATGCTGGTCGCCACCACCGTGGTGGAAGTCGGTGTCGACGTGCCGGATGCGACGATCATGGTGATCGAACATGCGGAACGCTTCGGGCTTGCCCAGCTTCACCAGCTGCGCGGCCGCGTCGGCCGTGGTGACGAGGCATCGACCTGCATCCTGCTCTACAAGGGGCCGCTCAGCGAAACCGGCCATGCGCGGCTCTCGATCCTGCGCGACAGCGAGGACGGGTTTCTGATCGCCGAGGAGGATCTGAAACTGCGTGGCGAAGGCGAGTTGCTCGGCACCCGCCAGTCGGGCACGCCCGGTTTCAGGATAGCCAGCCTTGCGGCGCATGCCGACCTGCTGGAGATTGCCCGCAAGGATGCGACCTATCTGCTTGATCGCGACCCCGATCTGACGAGCGAACGCGGCGAAGCAGTGCGCATTCTGCTTTACCTGCACCGGCGTGACGAAGCGATCCGTTTTCTGCGGGCGGGCTGAGCCTTATTTCGTCGCCGCTTTGGCAGCCTTTTCCGCGGCCTTGGTCGCGCGTTTGGACGGCGCGGGCAAGGCCGGCAGCGGCGTGCCGTCGGGATGGTATTCGGGCGAGATCAGGCCACCGGATATCAACAGCTTGGCCCCCTCTTCCGGCGTCATGTCGAGCGGGATGATCCGGCTTTTCGGCACGAACATCAGAAAGCCCGCGGTCGGAACCGGCGTCGGCGGCATGAACACGGCCACCATTTCCTCTCCGTTTTCGTTGAGCTTGGCGGCAATTTCGCCCTGTGCATCGCCGGCAATGAAGACCAGTGCCCACATGCCGGAGCTCGGAAATTCGATCAATCCGCATTTCTTGAACGAGGTCGACTGCTCTTTGAGCACCGTCTCGAAGATCTGCTTGATGCTCTTGTAGACGCTGCGGATCAGCGGCATGCGCTGCAGGATCGATTCGCCGAAATTGACGATCGAGCGACCGATCAGGTTTTTCCCGAGAAAGCCGATGATGGTGATGAAGACGACGGCGATCAGCAGGCCGGTGCCTGGAATGGTGACGTCGAAATAATATTGCGGATTGTAGCGCTGCGGCAGGTATGGCGTGACCCAGCTGTCGGCCCAGTCGATGAAGGTGAAAGTCAGCCAGATGGTAATCGCCAGCGGCGCACAGATGATCAGGCCAGTAAGGAAGTTGTTCCTGAGCCGACCGGCCATCGAAATCCGCTCGGGGCTGTCGCTCATGATGATTATCCTAGGAATTTTAAGGCATTGCCGCAGTCTTTACCGCGACAATGCCGGATGCGTGAAAGGGATGCAAGACCGGCTATAGCCGGCCGATATCACTCAACTGTGACGGACTTCGCAAGGTTCCGCGGCTGGTCGACATCGGTGCCCATGAAGACTGCCGTATGGTAGGCGAGCAACTGGATCGGCAGCGAGAAGATCATCGGGGCGATGATCTCGTCGACATTGGGCAGCGTGATTGTTGCCATCGTCTCGAGCTTGGAAGCGGCTGCGCCCTTCTCGTCGGTGATGAAGATGATCTTGCCGCCGCGGGCCGCCACTTCCTGCATGTTCGACACGGTCTTTTCGAAGAACCGGTCATGCGGCGCAATGACGATCACCGGCATGTGCTCGTCGATCAGCGCGATCGGCCCGTGCTTCAGCTCGCCGGCGGCATAGCCTTCGGCGTGGATATAGGAAATTTCCTTGAGTTTCAGCGCGCCTTCGAGCGCAAGCGGGAAGCTCGTGCCGCGGCCGAGATAGAGCACATCCTTGAAGCGCGACAGATCGCGTGACAAAGCCTCGATCGCCGGCTGGATATCGTTCAGCACCTTGCTCATGATCCGCGGCATCTCGACAAGATGCTTCACCATCGCCTTCTCGTCAGCCTCCGAAACGGTACCGCGGGCGCGGCCGGCAGCGATCGACAGTGAAGCCAGAACCGCCAGCTGGCAGGTAAATGCCTTGGTCGAGGCGACGCCGATCTCGGGACCGGCAAGGATCGGGAAAATCGCATCGGATTCCCGTGCGATCGTCGATTCGCGCACGTTGACGATGGCGCCGATCTTCAGGCCCTCATCCTTGGCATAGCGCAGCGAGGCGAGCGTATCGGCGGTCTCGCCGGACTGCGAGATGAACAGTGCCGCCTGTGTCGGCGACAGCGGCAGTTCGCGGTAGCGGAATTCCGACGCCACGTCGATTTCCACCGGCAGGCGCGCATAACGCTCGAACCAGTATTTGCCGACGAGGCCGGACAGGTAGGCGGTGCCGCATGCGGAAATGGCAAGGCCCGACAGCCTGGAGAAGTCGATCGCCTGATCGGTCGGCTTGATCGTATGGCTGGCGAAATCGATGTAGTGGCCGAGCGCGTGGGAAATGATCTCCGGCTGCTCGTAGATTTCCTTCTCCATGAAGTGGCGATGATTGCCCTTGTCGACCATGAAGGCAGTCGCCTGGGAGATCTGGCTTTTGCGGGTGACCGGGCGGCCCTGATAATCCATCACCTCGAGACGATCATGGGTGATGACGGCAAGGTCGCCATCCACCAGATAGGTAATCTCGTTGGTAAAGGGCGACAGCGCGATCGCATCCGACCCTAGGAACATCTCGCCCTTGCCGTGGCCGACGGCGAGCGGCGGCCCGAACCGGGCCGACAGGATCGTGCCCGGATCATCCTTAAACATCACCACGAGCGCATAGGCGCCCGAAACGCGGTTCAGCATGGCGAGCATCGCCTCGCGGTGGCTCTTGCCCTCGCGTGTGTATTTGGCCAGCAGATGCGCGACGACTTCGGTATCCGTCTGGCTGGTGAAGATCGCACCTTCGGCGGCAAGCTCTTCCTTCAGTTCGGAAAAATTCTCGATGATGCCGTTATGGACGACGGCGACGCCATCGACGAAATGCGGATGGGCGTTCGTCTCGTTCGGCACGCCATGGGTGGCCCAGCGGGTATGGGCGATGCCGATGACGCCGGGAAGCGGCTCGCCGTCGAGCTTCTTTTCCAGATTGAAGAGCTTGCCTTCGGCGCGGCGGCGATCGAGCTTGCCCTCGTGGATCGTCGCAACGCCGGCGGAATCGTAACCGCGATATTCGAGCCTGCGAAGCGCATCGACCAGACGCTCAGCCACCGGCTCTCGACCGACGATACCAACAATCCCGCACATATAGACTTCTCCGAATGATTCATTTCGCACGAAGTCCTAGCGGATCGCACGCGCCGTGCAATCATCTTCACGGTCACTTTCAATATACAAACGTAACGCGAAAGCCTTAATTTCATGACTAAAGCCAACGGCTTCATCCATTCGGACGAAAAAGGGAGGCAGATTGCTCTGCCTCCCCTCAAGCTCCAGCCGTTGCAGCCCGATTAACGGGCCGTCTTCAGGCGGTAGGCGACCACATAGTCGCCACGCTGGGCGCTCTGGCGAGCACCGCCCGCGGCGATGACGACATACTGGTTGCCGTCGCGGCCCATGTAGGTCATCGGGGTTGCCTGGGCGCCGATCGGCATACGGCCCTTCCACACTTCGTCACCGGTCGCGGTGTCGATGGCGCGCAGGTAGAAATCCTGCGTACCGGCATAGAAGGTCAGGCCACCGGCGGTGGTCAGCGGGCCGCCGAGGGTCGGCATGCCGATCTGCATCGGCAGCGGCATTTTCAGGCCATTCGGCAGGACGCTGTCCTCGACAGAACCGATCGGGCGCTGCCAGACAAGTTCGCCGGTTTCCAGATCGACCGCCGAGAGCGTGCCCCATGGCGGCATGTGGCACGGAACGCCGAGCGGCGAGTAGAAGCCGCCGCGCAGCGCCGCAAACGGCGTGCCTTCCTGCGGATGAACGCCGGCATCATGGCTCATGTTTGCCGACATTTCCGGCGTCGCATCTTCGCGCAGGATGAGTTCTGCGATCTGCGGCATGCGGATGTCGTTGATGATGCCGAGGCCGCGGCTTTCGTCGATCGCCATGGAGCCCCAGTTCATGCCGCCGTAGAAGCCCGGATAGATGAGCGTGCGCTGGCCGTTGACCATCGGCGTGTAGCGACCTTCATAGCGAAGCTTCTTGAAGGCAATGCGGCATGCCAGCTGGTCGAACGGGGTTGCACCCCACATATCGGCTTCCGTCAGGACGGCACCGCCCAGATGCGGCATGTCCACCGAGAACGGCTGCGTCGGGGAAATCGCGTCACCTTCCTGATGGCTCTGTTCGACCGGACGCTCCTCGACCTTCTTGACCGGTTCGCCGGTGCGGCGGTCGAGAACGTAGATATCGCCCTGCTTGGTGGTCTGCACGACGACCGGCGTACCGTCGGCCATGTCATAGAGGGCCGGCTGCGAGGCGGTGTCGTAGTCCCAGACGTCCAGATGAACGAACTGGAAGTGCCAGCGTTCGCGGCCCGTGGCGATATCGAGTGCGACGAGCGACGCGCCGTACTTGTTGCCGGCCTCGTTGCGGTGACCGGCCCAGAAGTCCGGCGTCGCATTGCCCATCGGCAGGTAGATGAGGCCGAGTTCCGGGTCGAATGCCGGCGTCGACCACATGTTCGGCGTACCGCGCGTATAGCTCTCGCCTTCCGGCGGCAGCGTCGTGATCGCCGGATTGCCGAGATCCCAGGCCCAGACCAGATCGCCGTTTTCGGCGCTGTAGGCGCGGATGACGCCCGACGGCTCGTTGGTATCGCGACCGTCGCGCACCCAGCCACCGATGATGACGAGGCCGTTGGTCACGGTCGGCATCGAGGTCGGGAAGTAGTAGGTGGCCTTCACGTCGCCGAGGCCGTCCTTGAGGTTGGCCGCGCCATTGGCGCCGAACTGGCCGCAGGTCTCGCCCGTATTGGCGTCGAGCGCCAGCATCTGGGCGTCGATCGTCGTCAGGATGATGCGCGCATGGCACATCTCGCCTTCCGGCACGACGGTGCTTTCATAATAGCCGACGCCGCGGCAACGGTTCCAGAACGTGTTGCTCTCGACCTTCGGGTCGAAGCGCCACTTTTCCTCACCCGTCGTCGCATCGAGCGAAATGACCTTGTTGAGCGGCGTGCAGACATAGACGCTGTCGCCGATCTGGGTCGGGGTGTTCTGGAATTCGGATCCCTTGACCGGCTCTTCGCCGGTGCGGAAGGTCCAGGCAACCTCGATGTTGGAGACGTTTTCCGCGGTGATCTGATTGTAAGGTGCAAAGCGGGTGCCGGCAGGGCTGTAGCCGTAATACTGCCAGTTCGACGCCTGTTCGGAGGGCTGCGCGCCCGCCTTCACGGCCACCGGATTTTCCGGGCGCAGAACGCCCTGCGGCTGGAAGGCACCCCAGGCGCCATAGGCCACGACCGCGACCAGAACGGCCGCGATGGCAAAGCCCGGCACCCTGGCACGCGCGCCGCCGAGAACCGGCAGAAGCAGCGCGGCGACGATACCGATGACGACGAACGGTGCCAGACGCGGCACGAGGCCCCAGAAGGCGAAGCCGACTTCATAGACGCCCCAGGCCGCCGTTGCCGCGCCGATGGCGAGGAACAGCGCAAGACCTGCAGCGCGCCCGCGCAGCAAAAGCCACGCCGAGACGAGAAGGGCTGCACCGGCGATCAGGTAATACCAGGAACCGCCAAGCGTAATCAGATAACCGCCCCCGGCCACGAAGGCCGCTCCAAAGAGCGCGAGGACGACGGCGAGTGCAATCACAAGCCATCTGCATGACTTGTGGGAAGTGAGCTCCGCCAAGGAAATTCTCCCGTAATGATGAAAATACCGCCACCCGGACGGGCAGCGAAGAGGTGCGCCAATTTGCACACTTGACAGCCATGCAACATGATCGCGCCACGGAATTGCCGCCAGTCTGCCACAATGTCAATTGAAAACCCACGCCTTTTTAGGGTTCAAGGCAAATAACATGATTTTTCTAGTCATGTTATTTGCCGAATGCAATCGTCATGCTCCCGCTTCTGGACATGCGACCGATCGCCACAGAACAGGCAAAAATCCAAGAAACGAAGGTGAAATCGAATTCGCCCGTGAAGCGCCCAACGCAAAATCGGCCGCCGACAATCAAGCCGCGGCCGATGGATTTCACAAATGCGTGATGATGACTGAACTCAGCCGTTCTTCCGCGACGCCTTTAGCGCCAGCGCCCGCTCGCGAATCACCTTGGCGCGCTCAGGCTTGAGCTCCTGGCGGGCGCGGCCGAGGGCAAGCGCGTCGTCCGGCACGTTTTCGGTAATGACGCTGCCGGAAGCGACATAGGCGCCGACGCCGATCGAGACGGGCGCGACGAGCGACGAGTTGGAGCCGACGAAGGCATTGGCGCCTATCACCGTCTGGTACTTGTTAACCCCGTCATAATTGCAGGTGATCGTACCGGCGCCGATATTGGCATGCGCACCGATGACCGCGTCGCCGATATAGGTCAGATGGTTGACCTTGGCGCCCTCGCCCAGCTTGCCGTTCTTCACCTCACAGAAATTGCCGACCTTTGAGCCTTCGGCGAGATCCGCGCCGGGCCGCAACCGCGCGAACGGACCGACCATCGCGCCGGCGCTGACATGCGCACCCTCGATGTAGGAAAAGGCGTGGATGATCGCGCCGCCGTCGATCGTCACGCCGGGGCCGAACACGACATTCGGCTCGATCAGCGCATCCTGGCCGATTTGGGTATCATGGGAGAGGAAGACGGTTTCCGGGGCGATCATCGTCACGCCCGAGACCATCAGTTCATTGCGGCGGCGGTCCTGCCAGAGCTTTTCGATGACGGCAAGCTCGGCGCGGTTGTTGCAGCCGGTCAGCTCCGTTTCGGGTGCATCGACGGCGACGACCTTGCCACCCTCGGCCCGGGCGATCTCGACAAGGTCGGTGAGATAGTATTCGCCCTTGGCATTGGCGTTGCCGATCCTGTCCAGCAGCGCCAGCGCCTTATCGCCGTTGATCGCCATCAGACCGCTATTGCACCAGGTGACCTTGCGCTCGTCGTCGGTGGCATCCTTCTCCTCGCGGATGGCGACGAGTTCGCCGTTTTCGACGAGCAGACGGCCGTAGCCGGTGGGATTTTCGGTGTGGAAGCCGATGACGACGACATCCGCACCCTCGGCAAGCTTTTCACGGGCAGCAGTGAAGGGAGCGGCGGTGATCAGCGGCACGTCGCCATAAGCGACCAGAACGTCGTCGAACCCTTGGGCGATCGCCTCGCGGGCGGCGAGAACCGCGTGGCCGGTGCCGAGGCGTTCGGTCTGGAGAAAACTCTTGACCGAAATGCCGTCGATCGAGCCGGCCTTGGCGACCTTTTCCGCGTCACGACCGACGACGAGCGCCGCGTCCGTCATGCCGGCCGATGCCACCGCCGCCATCACATGCGCGATCATCGGACGGTTTGCGACCGGATGCAGCACCTTCGACATCGACGATTTCATCCGCGTGCTGTCGCCAGCGGCGAGGATGACGGCAAGACAGGAACGGGTCATGGCGGGAATCTCCTTGGGCATTCGCCGGATGCTTTAGCAGCAAGATCGTTGCAGCGCGATAAACGGCTTGTGTCTGAGGGAAACAAACCGCTGAAAAGAAAAAGGGCGCCCGAAGACGCCCTTTCCGATGAGATCGAAAGAAAGATCAGTTCGGCAGCTTGTCGTCCACGCCTTCGACGTAGAAGTTCATGCCGAGCAATACGCCGTCTTCCGGCTTTTCGCCGGCGGCGAGCCATGCGGTGCCGTCCTGGCGGTTGATCGGACCGGTGAACGGGTGCAGTTCGCCGGACTTGATCTTGGCTTCGGTCTCTTCCGCCATCGCCTTCACGTCGTCAGGCATGTTGGTGTAGGGCGCCATGGTGAGGATGCCGTCCTTGAGACCGTCCCAGATCTGCTCCGACTTCCACGAACCGTCGAGCATCGCCTGGGTGCGCTTGACGTAGTAGGGCGCCCAGCTGTCGATGATGGCGGTCAGCTGCGTCTTCGGGCCGGCGGCGATCATGTCCGAGGCCTGACCGAAGGCCATGATGCCGCGCTCGGCTGCAACCTGCATCGGCGCGGTCGTGTCGGTGTGCTGGGTGAGGATATCGACGCCCTGGTCGATCAGCGCCTTGGCGGCGTCGGCTTCCTTGCCCGGATCGAACCAGGTGTTGGCCCAGACGACCTTCAGCTTGAAATCCGGGTTGATCGACTTCGCACCGAGTTCGAAGGCGTTGATGCCCATGACCACTTCCGGGATCGGGAAGGAGGCGATGTAGCCGGCAAGGCCCTTCTTCGACATCTTCGCGGCGATCTGGCCCTGAATGTAACGGCCTTCGTAGAAGCGCGAATTATAGGTGGCGAGGTTTTCAGACGCCTTGAAGCCGGTGGCGTGTTCGAACTTGATGTCCGGGAACTTCGCCGCAACCTTTACGGTTGCATCCATGAAGCCGAAGGACGTCGTGTAGATCATGGCGCAGCCGGAGCGTGCCATGCGCTCGATCGCGCGTTCGGCATCCGGGCCTTCCGGAACGCTTTCCAGGAACGGCGTCTCGATCTTGTCGTCGAGTGCCTTCTGCAGCGCCTGACGGCCGATGTCATGCGCCTGGGTCCAGCCGCCATCGGTCTTGGAACCGACGTAGATGAAGCAGACCTTCTTTTTTTCCTGCGCCTGCGCACCGCCCGCAAAACCGCCCAGCACTGCGGCCGTGGCGGTGAGAGCAATAATGAGTTTCTTCATGTTCCAACCTCTGATGGAGTATGACATTGACGTTAACGCGGTCACCGATCGGGGACAAATGGTTTCCCGAGCGATGCCGGCGTGTTGATGAGTGTCGTGCGGCGATTATGCGAAATGATGATCAGCACGACAATAGTGGCCGCGTAGGGAAGCGCGGAGAGTAGCTGCGACGGAATGCCCAGCCCGAAGGCCTGCGCATGAAGCTGGCCGATGGAGACGGCACCGAACAGGTAACCGCCGGCCAGCACCCGCCACGGACGCCACGAAGCGAAGACGACGAGCGCCAGCGCGATCCAGCCGCGCCCCGCCGCCATGTTCTCCACCCATTGCGGCGTGTAGACGAGCGACAGCTGCGCGCCGGCCAGCCCCGCACAGGCGCCGCCGAACAGGACTGCGAGATAGCGGGTCCGTACGACATTGATGCCGAGCGCATGCGCCGAGCCGTGGCTGTCGCCGATGGCCCGCAGTTTCAGGCCGGTGCGGCTTTTGAACAGGAACCAGCTGATGCCGATGACGAGCGCCACCGACAGGTAGAAGATCAGGTCCTGGGAAAACAGCACGCGGCCGAAAAAGGGAATGTCCGACAAAAGCGGAATGACGATCGGCTGCAGGCGCACGCCCGGCATGCCGACAAAGGCTTCGCCGAGCTGGCCGGACAGGCCGAGGCCCAGAATGGTCAGCGCCAGACCGGTCGCCACCTGATTGGCGACAAGCGTCAGCGTCAGGAAGCCGAACAGCAGCGAAAACAGCCCGCCGCCGACGATGCCGCCGAGAATGCCGAGATAGGGCGAACCGGTGAGCTGTGCGGTAGCAAAGGCGCAGACCGCGCCCATGATCATCATGCCCTCGACGCCGAGGTTGAGGACGCCCGAACGCTCGGTCACCAGTTCGCCCAGGGCTGCGATGACCAGCGGTGTCGACGCGGTAATGACGGTGAGGAGGATTGCCTCGAACATCAGGTCTTCGCCTCCCTGCTCGTTGATGGATTGGAGACCAAGCGGATCCGGTAGTGGATCAGCGTGTCGCAGGAGAGCACGAAGAACAGGATCAGGCCCTGGAACACGCGGCTGACCTTGTCCGAGATGCCGATGGACAGCTGCGCCGCCTCGCCGCCCAGATAAGTGAGCGCCAGCACGAATCCCGAAGCGACGATGCCGAGCGGATTGAGGCGTCCGAGAAAGGCAACGATGATCGCGGTAAAGCCGTAACCGGGAGAGATGACCGGCTGCACGTGGCCGATCGAGCCGGAAACTTCCGAAATGCCGGCAAGCCCGGCGAGCGCGCCGGACAAGAGCATCGAGAACCACACCATGTTACGCGCCGAAAAGCCGGCAAACCGCCCTGCCCGCTCCGACTGGCCGAGAACCGAGACCTGAAAGCCCTTGAGCATGAAGCGCATCATGAACCAGAGCGCGACGGCTGCGACGATGGCGAAGACGAGGCCGAGATGGGCGCGACCGGAATCGAGGATTTCCGGCAGCACCGCTTCCGGCTGGAAACTTTTCGTCTGCGGAAAATTATAGCCCTGCGGATCGCGCCACGGACCGCGCACCAGCCAGTCGAGGAAAAGCTGGGCGATATAGACGAGCATCAGGCTCGTCAGGATCTCGTTGGTGTTGAACCGCGTCTTCAGGAGCGCTGGAATGCCGGCGTAGAGCGCACCACCGAGCATGCCCATGATCAGCATCAGAGGCAGGATCATCGGCGAATGCCATTCGGGGTTCAGAACCGGCAGGATCGAGCCGGTGATCGCGCCGATGGTGAACTGTCCTTCTGCGCCGATATTCCAGTTGTTGGAGCGGTAACAGATCGACAACCCGACCGCGATGAGGATCAGCGGTGCGGCTTTCACCGCCAGTTCGTGCAGCGACCAGACGTCGAGAAGCGGTTCGACGAAAAACGAATAGAGCGCGCCGGTCGGGCTCTTGCCGAGCATCCAGAACATGATGCCGCCGACAAGCAGCGTCAAAGCCAGAGCCAGAAGCGGCGAAACGATGGAAAACAGCGTCGAGGCGCCGGCGCGCTTTTGCAGTTCAATGCGCATGGGCAGTCTCCGGCACCGGATGGCTTTCATGAACGCCGCCCATCAGCAAGCCGATCTGTTCGAGCGACAATTCGCCGGCCGGATAGGGGGCCGACAGCTTGCCGTCCGAAATCACGGCAATGGTCGTGGCGATCTCGAAAATCTCGTCGAGATCCTGGCTGATGACGATAACGGCGGACCCGGCCCTGGCAAGATCGATCAGGGCCTGACGGATGCGGCTGGCGGCCCCGGCATCGACGCCCCAGGTCGGCTGGTTGACGATGAGCACGGCCGGCTGGCGGTCGAGTTCGCGACCGACGATGAATTTCTGCAGGTTGCCGCCCGACAGCGAGCCGGCAGCCGGGTCGTCGCCGCTCTTGCGCACATCCATGACCGAACAGATGCGGCGGGCGGCCGACAGAATGGCGTCGCGCTTGACGACGGAGAGCGGCCCACCGGCGAGAAACGCCTTCCTGTCCGAACGGCTGCGGGCAAGCAGCAGGTTGTCGGACAGCGACAATGCGGGAACGGCGGCATGGCCGTGGCGCTCTTCCGGCACGAAACCGGCGCCGAGCAGACGGCGGCCATTGATGCGAACCTTGCCGACCGGCTTGCCGCGCAGCCGGATCGCCTCGTTGTCAAAGATCGGATATTCGCCCGACAGCGCATCGAACAGTTCCGACTGGCCGTTGCCGGCGACACCGGCGATCGCCAGCACTTCGCCTGCGCGCACCTTCAGCGAAATATCCTTGAGCGACATGGAAAACGGCGTGCGGGCCGCCACCGAGACGCCGTTCATTTCGACCAGCGCTTCGCCCAGCGCCGCAGTGCCGTCGCGCTTGACCTCGGCGACTTCGGTACCGACCATCATGCGGGCGAGCGAAGCCGGCGTTTCCTGCTTCGGATCGCACGCGCCGGTGACCTTGCCGTGGCGCAGCACGGTGGCGCGGTCGCAGATGCGGCGCACCTCATCGAGCCGGTGGCTGATATAGAGGACGGAGCGCCCTTCGGCCTTCAGCCGCATGAGCGTCTCGAACAGACGCTCCGCTTCCTGCGGCGTCAGAACCGAGGTCGGCTCGTCGAGAATGATGAGTTTCGGATTCTGCAGAAGCGCGCGGATGATCTCGATGCGCTGCCGTTCGCCGACGGAAAGGTCGGCGACATGCGCGGAAGGATCGAGCGGCAGGCCGTAGGCCTTCGAGACGGTCGCCGTCTCCTCCGCGATTCTGGCAAGCGGCGTCTTCGGATCGAGCGACAGGGCGATGTTCTCGGCGACCGTCAGCGCTTCGAACAGCGAGAAATGCTGGAACACCATGCCGACGCCGAGACGGCGGGCTTCGCCGGGAGACGGGATCGTCACGGGACGACCTTCCCAGGAAATCGTGCCGGCGCTCGGCTCAAGCACGCCGAACAGCATTTTTACCAGTGTCGACTTGCCGGCACCGTTTTCACCGAGCAGCGCGTGGATTTCGCCATGGCCGATGTCGAGGTCGATCGCATTGCAGGCAGCAAAGCTGCCGAAGAGCTTGGTCAGCCCTTTGACGGACAAAAGCGGGCCGGCCTCAACGCCTTTCGAAAACGTCACGGAACCCCCTCTTGTGTGCAATGCCGTCCGTAAGCTGCACTGCAGTCTGCAATTGAAAACGAATGGAATGACCCACATCCGCAGGTCGAATGTCAGCCACTTGATATTGATACCGTTTTTACGGGCTTCTACAATATGAAAGCGCGTTATCCACGCTGCAGCGCATTATTTCCCCAGATTGGGGAAAAGCTGCAGCACGCCGCCGATGCAATAGAGATAGATGCCGCTGATCACCACGCCCCACACGACCCAGTCCGGCGAGTTGAAATGCATCAGCAGCGAGTATCCCCCAAGCGCGCACCAGATGGCGCCGACCGCCAGATTGAGCGGTCGCAGACGCTTGACGCGCACCGGATGCAGGAAATTGATCGGCAGGAATGTCAGGAAGACGGAAACCGTCACGACGATCATCGCCGTCGTCGCCGTTGCGTCGATGACGAACAGCGTGAAGACGACCATGTTCCACACGACAGGGAAGCCGGAGAAGAAATATTCGTCCGTCTTCATGCCCATGTCGGCATAATAGATGGCGCTCGACACGACGATCATTCCGGCGGCGACGAAGGACCACGGCTCGCCGATCATGCCGCTCTGGTAGAGAGCAAAGGCCGGCAGGAGCACATAGGTCACATAGTCGATGATATTGTCGAGCGTGTCGCCGGACCAGTTGGGCAGGACTTCCTTGACATGCACCTTGCGGGCGATCGGCCCGTCGATGCCGTCGACGAGGAGCGCCAGGCCCAGCCACCAGAACATGTCGACGAAACGGTGCTCGGCGGCGGCGACGACACCGAGAAAAGCCAGAAACGAGCCGGAAGCCGTCAGAAGGTGAACCGAGAAAGCGCGGATTTCCGCATACGGGACTTTACGGTAGTTGAAGATTCGTCTGAACACGCCTCGGTCCCGCTTTTCCAATCAAACCTCCGATATGCTGCCAATCCCTGCGCATTGCAACCGGCTGCAGGCCGGGTGGCCGGTTTTGCACCGGTTACGTAGCCGTCCAAGGTTGCATGCGTTTGACTTACCCCATGGATCAAACTCCAAAGACGCACTAGATAGGCGTCAGGCAAAGAATGGAAAGCGGATATGCAGCATTACGAGATCGCGGTCATCGGTGGCGGACTGGCTGGAAGCGTGGCGGCGCTGGCTCTCGCGCGGGCCGGCCGCAAGGTCTGCCTGATATCGGCGCCGGCGGCTCACGACGACGGCCGCACCACAGCGCTGATGGATCAGTCGGTGCGCTATCTCGAACGTCTCGGCGTCTGGGACAAGATAGTGCCCTCGTCTGCCGGTCTTTCGGTGATGCAGATCATCGATGGCACGACGCGCCTGCTGCGCGCCCCGCCGGCCCAGTTCCGCGCCATGGATATCGGCTTGCCCGCCTTCGGCTACAACATTCCGAACAAGGCGCTGGCCGAAGTCTTCGACGCCGCCATTGCCGCAGAACCCAATCTCACCCGTATCGAGAAGAATGCACAAAGCGTTGCGGTCCAGACGGACAAGGTGACGATTGCAATCGCTGACGGCGAGATTGTCGAGGCGGATTTCGCCATCGGTGCTGATGGCCGCAAATCGATCACGCGCGAAGCAGCAGGCATCGACGTGAAAAAGTGGGCCTATCCGCAATCGGCCCTGGTGCTGAATTTCGCCCACGCCTTGCCGCACGGAAATGTCTCGACGGAATTTCACACCGAGACTGGCCCCTTCACCCAGGTGCCATTGCCCGGCCAGCGCTCCAGTCTCGTCTGGGTCGTGCGCCCGGAAGAGGCGACGCGCCTGACCGCCCTGCCGCTGGACGAACTGTCGGCGATCGTAGAGGCGCGCATGCAGTCGATCCTCGGCAAGGTGACGGTCGAGGGTAAAGTGCAGGCATGGCCGCTTTCGAGCATGATGGCAGAGCGCTTCGGTTCCGGCCGCGTGGCGCTGATCGGCGAGGCGGCGCATGCCTTCCCGCCGATCGGGGCACAGGGCCTGAACCTGTCGCTGCGTGACAGCATGGCGCTTGCCGAACTTCTGGCCGCCACCCGCGACAAGCCCGTGCCCGCGGATGCCGGTGACCGTTTCAACCGCCGCCGCCGGCCGGACATCATCAGCCGTACCTTCAGCGTCGACCTTCTGAACCGCTCGCTGTTGACCGATTTCCTGCCAGTTCAGATGCTGCGCGCCGCCGGCATGCATGTGCTCAACGCCGTCTCGCCCTTGCGCAACGTGCTGATGCATGAAGGCGTCGAACCCGGTCGTGGACTGAAGAACCTGGTCAAGGGCCTAGCGAAACAGGTCCGCCGGTAACACGCCGCTCGAAATCACGTAGAGCCAGACCGGCAGTGTCACGATCGAGGCGAGCGTGATGATGAGGATGCTGGCCGAGGCTCGCTCCTGCCATGCCTGATACTGTTGGCTGATGACGAAGACATTGGTCGCTGTCGGCAAGGCCGCAAGCAGCATGGCCGTATGCACCCAGACAGGCTCGAAGTCACCGACGAGCGACAGAACGAGATAGATGACAAGCGGCAGCAGGATCAGCTTGAAGACGGCGAGATAGGGAAGTTCGCCGGGAATGCGCCGCACGGGCCGCAGCGCCAGCGTCACGCCCATGGCGAACAGGGCGCAAGGGGCGGCCGCCTGCGCCAGATAGTCGACGAGCTTAATCGCCGGCCCCGGCAATTGCAGACCGGACGCGGCGGATGCGAAGCCCAGCGCGGTCGACAAGATGAACGGGTGAAGCGCAACTTTCGATACGATCGATCCGATGACCTGCCCCATCGGCCGCCTGTCGTCTCCTGCCGCCGCCATCATGGCCGGCGCGACGATGAAATGGGCGGCATTCTCCAGACAGACGATCAACGCCACCGGCACGGCCGCCGCCTCGCCGAAGGCAAGCAGTGCCAGCCCCGGCCCCATATAGCCGATATTGCCATAGGCGCCGGTAAAGCCCTGGATCGTGCATTCCTCGAACGCGCTGCGCCGGACGAAATAGCCGATAGCAAAGGACAGGATAAAGATCAGATAGACGGCGGCGATCTGACCGAAAATGAAGTCGAACCGCGTCAGCTGCTCGATCGGCGTGCGTGAGACGAGCTTGAAAAACAGCGCCGGCAGCGCGGCATAGATGATGAATGTGTTGAGCCAGCCGAGCGCTTCCATTGGCTGCCCCGTCGCCCTCGCCGCCACATAGCCGATCAGGATCAGCCCGAAGAACGGCAGGAGAAGAGCAACGACATCGGCCATGGGCAGTCACGATCTGAAGGTTTGAGGCCGCAGACCGGTTATCCGATCTGCATCAGGATTGGAAAAGTTTCCTGAAACCAGATTGCCGCAGCCGTGACAAAGCCGAAGATGAAGGCGAAGCCGGTGACGATCAGGAACACGCCCATCGCCTTTTCGACCAGTCCGAGATGGCGACGGAAACGGGTCATAAAACGCATGAACACGCCTGAAAAGGCCGCCGCGATCCAGAACGGTACGGCAAGGCCGAGCGAATAGATGCCGAGCAGCATGGCGCCCTCGCCCACCGTATCGCGCGATGCGGCAACTCCGAGGATGGCGCCCAGCACCGGCCCGATGCACGGCGTCCAGCCGAAGGCGAAGGCAAGCCCCATGACATAGGCGCCCGACAGCGTCGCCGGCTGGCCGGACGACTGGAAGCGCGCCTCGCGCGACAGGAAGCCGATTCGAAGGACACCGAGGAAATTCAGGCCCATGACGATGATGATCAATCCGCCGATCTTCGAAAGGAGGTCGAGATGCTGGCGAAGCAGCACGCCGACGGTTGATGCCCCGGCCCCCAGCATGACGAAAACGGTGGCGAAGCCGAGCGTGAAGAACACCGCCGAACGCAACACAGCCGATCGTGCAGGCGACACCCGTTCGCCCGCCTCGCCGCGGAACTGGTCGACCGAGATACCCGCCATGTAACAGAGATAGGGCGGCACCAGCGGCAGTACGCAGGGCGACAGAAACGACAGTGTCCCCGCGAGCAAGGCGGTGAATATCGAGATCTCGGCAATGGACACGCGGGACGAACTCCGAACTTGAATGCTGCCAGAGGCGCTACCTTCGATAGGCGCCTGATGCCAATCACCTTTTAAGGAAGGTTATGAAAACCTGCTGGCTTTGCTTTTTTTGGTCTTTTTGCGGGTTGACCGCAAGAGGTGTCCTGCATATGTATCGCGCACTTTCGAAAGGCGCTTCGACGCCCGAGGTGAGAGAGCGTAGCTCAGCCGGTAGAGCAACTGACTTTTAATCAGTAGGTCCAGGGTTCGAACCCCTGCGCTCTCACCATTCGAACAGTGTTTCGTGCAGATGACGCGATAACTTTTTCACACTTTGCGAAACAATTCTTCAAGCCACTTCCGCTGCGCAATGCGCAGATCATGGGAACCGGCGACAGGTCTTAATGGTTATTGCCGGCTCAAGGAGTAACCCATGCGAATCATCTTCGTTGTTCTTATTGCATCGATCCTCAGCATCCTCGGCTTCAAGTATATGGATAGCTCCATCGGCGAGCAGAAGATCATGGCCTCGCCCTCCGAGCTTTCGGCCAACAGCTAGAGGCCGCGCACAAAAGCCTGCGGAACGATTGGTCCCGAGCGCCGTTCTTCTTTCTTGCAGACAGGGAGATAAGACATGCAGCAGAACAGTCTGATCATTGCCCTTTTCGCCGCTCTTGCCGGTGCCGCGACCTTTTACTTCGTCGCAGCCCCGATGCAGCAGGTAGAGACAGCCAAGACCGACCGCCTGAGCGGCGATCAGACCGAGACCGCGTTCCTGCCGGAGCGATTCGGTGTGCCCAGCAGTCAGCAGTAAATTATCACTCGATCCGAAGGCCCGGCACGGCTGCGTGACCGGGCCTTTTCGTGTCCGCCATCAAGCGCCGCGACGATCTGCGCACGCGACATCCTCGGAACAACCAAGAGCTTACTGTTATTTAATTATTCCCGTCGGGCGTTTCGTGGCATTGAGCGGGAAACACCTGTCCGGGCGCCAGAAGAGGCTGACCGATCACGACGGGCCAGACACAAGACGAGGTAATCAGAGTGAACGCGCCAACCGATCCTTCGACTTCCGGCAGACCGGACGCCCCGGATCTTGCCACCATCCTGTCCTCTTCCGGGGGCAAGAAAAAGCGCGGCCGCGGCAAGTGGTTGGCGGCAGCGGCGATCCTCGTCATCGGCGGCGGCGCGGCATTCTATGCCTTCGGCGCAGGCGATGGCCAGCAGCTCGCCTATACGACCCAGCCGGTCAAGACCGGCAACCTGCAGGTCATCGTCACCGCCACCGGATCGGTGCAACCGACCGATCAGGTGGATATTTCCAGCGAATTGTCCGGCACCGTGCGTCAGGTCAACGTCACCTATAACAGCACTGTCAAGGCCGGCGACGTGTTGCTGGAACTCGATACCAACCGCCAGGAAGCCGACGTCCAGTCCGCCCGCGCCCAGCTTTCCTCGGCCAAGGCCAACGTCCTGAAGGCGCAGGCTGAAGCGGCATCGGCGAAGAACTCGCTCGACCGCCTGACCGGCCTGGTCAGCAACCGCATTTCCACCCAACAGGAACTGGATGCGGCGCGATACAGCTATGATTCGGCTGTCGCCACGATCGAGATAAACCAGGCGGCCGTTCAATCGGCGGAAGCCTCGCTTCGCCTCGCCGAGGTCAACCTGTCGAAGCTGCGGATCGTCTCGCCGATCGATGGCGTGGTACTGACCCGCGATGTCGATCCGGGTGCGACCGTCGCCTCGTCGCTCAACGCCCCCGTCCTCTTCACCATTGCCGGCGACCTGAAGCAGATGGAATTGCAGGTCGCCGTCGACGAGGCCGATGTCGGACAGGTGCGCGAAGGTCAGGAGGCGAAATTCTCCGTCGACGCCTATCCCGAGCGCAGCTTCCCGGCAAAGATCGAGGCCGTGCGATTCGCCTCCGAAACCGTCTCCAACGTCGTCACCTACAAGGCGATCCTGACAGTCGACAATGAAGACCTTCTCCTGCGTCCGGGCATGACGGCAACATCCGACATTACCGTTCAGTCGGTGGAGGATGCGCTTCTCGTTCCCAATGCGGCACTTCGCTACTCTCCGCCGGCGACGGCTCAGACGCGCGGCAATGTGCTCACCCGCCTCTTCTCCCCGCCCCGTCCGCGCGGCGGTCGGCGTGGCGGCAACGATTCGGCGACGACGGCCGGCCGCTCGGTCTGGGTCCTGCGTGCCGGAGCGCCGGAGCGGGTCGCTGTCGAGATGGGGCCGACGGACGGCCAGTTCACCGTGTTGAAATCCGGCGAACTCAAGGATGGCGACCAGCTGATCACCGACGCGACCACCAGCGGCAGATGATGGGAGGCGACATGATGGCCACCCCACTGATCAAATTCGACAAGGTCTCCAGGCTGTACGGTCATGGCGAAGCGACGATCCGCGCGCTCGACAAGATCGACCTGACCATTTCGGCCGGTGAATTCGTCTCGATCATGGGGCCGTCCGGTTCGGGCAAATCGACTGCCATGAACATCATCGGCGGCCTCGATACACCGACATCCGGCGAATACATCTTCCAGGGCATTCCCACGAGCAGCTTCGACCGCCAGCAACTGACGCTTCTGCGCCGCCACATGCTCGGCTTCGTCTTCCAGGGCTTCAACCTTCTGGCCCGCACCTCGGCCGTCGAGAATGTCGAACTGCCGCTCGTCTATCGCGGCATGGATCATTCGGAGCGACGCAAACGGGCGCTTTCGGCGCTCGAGCAGGTAGGACTGAAGGGCCGCGAGCATCATACGACGCAGGAACTCTCCGGCGGCCAGCAGCAGCGCGTCGCGATCGCCCGCGCCATCGTCACCAACCCGGCCGTGCTCCTGGCAGACGAACCGACCGGCAATCTCGATACGAAGACCAGCATCGAGATCATGGACCTGATCACCAGGCTGAACCGCGACAACCGCATCACCGTCATCATGGTTACCCATGAAGAGGATATCGCCGCCTATGCCAGACGCCTGATGCGCTTCACCGACGGCCATCTGGTCAGCGATGAAAATCAGGCCGGGGAGATCGCCCATGTGGTTTGAGACGGCAAAACTCGCCTGGCGCGCCATCAGCCGCAACATGCTGCGCTCGTTTTTGACGGTGCTCGGCGTCGTCATCGGCGTCGCGGCCGTTATCGCCATGGTTACCGTCGGCAACGGTACGACGGCCAAGGTGCGCGACGAACTCTCGCGCCTCGGCACCAACACGCTGTTCATCCGCCCCGGCCAATGGGGTCCCGGCCGCGCCAGCACCGAGGCCAAGCGCTTCACCGATGCCGATATCGCCGCCATGCGCGAGCAGATTTCCGGCCTGCGCGCCGTCGCCCCCTTCAATCGCAGCACCGTCACGGTGATTGCCGGCGGTGCAAACCGTTCGACGAGTGCGATCGGCACCAATTCCGACTATCTGATTGCGCAGGACTGGGAACTCGCGCTCGGTCGCGAATTCACCCCGACCGAAGATCGTGGCAGCCAGGCCGCCTGCATCATCGGCGAGACCGTCAGGCGTGAACTCTACGGCTCGGCCGATCCGGTCGGCCAGACATTGCGCGTCAGCAATGTCGCCTGCCCGATCGTCGGCGTGCTGGCGGCCAAGGGGCAGTCGGGCATGGGCGACGACCAGGACGACACGGTCGTCATGCCGTTGAAACTGCACCAGCGCCGCATCGGCGGCACGACCACGATTTCGAGCGTCATCCTCTCCGCGCAGGACGGTGTGTCGACCGCCAAGGTGCAGTCGGATGTCGAGAACCTTTTGCGCGAACGCCGCCGCATCGCCATCGGCCGTGACGACGACTTTTCCGTCAACGACATGTCGCAGATCGCCGCCGCGATGACCGGCACGACCGTGCTTTTGACCGGCCTGCTCGGCGCGGTCGCGGCCGTCAGCCTGCTGGTCGGCGGTATCGGCATCATGAACATCATGCTGGTATCGGTCACCGAGCGCACCCGCGAAATCGGCATCCGGCTGGCGATCGGCGCTCTGGAAAATCAGGTCCTGACCCAGTTTCTGGTGGAAGCGGTTATGTTGTCGATCTTTGGCGGGGTCACCGGCATCGTCACCGGCCTGGCGCTTGCCTATGGCGTCGTCAGTTTCCTCGAAGTGCCGTTCGTCGTCAGCCCGACGATCATCGCGCTGGCCTTCGCCTTTTCGGCGGCGATCGGCATGATCTTCGGCTATTTCCCGGCAAGGCGGGCAGCGCAGCTGAACCCGATCGAGGCGCTGAGGCACGAATAGCGCGAGCAAGAATCGAAAAGGCGGCCGAGGCCGCCTTCAATTTCTCGTCGACGCTGTCGAATGCACTTCAGGCGCGGGCGTCCATGCCTTCCGGCTCGCCGTAGGCGGCCTGCAGTTCCATCTGGACGGCATGCATGAACAGCGCGGCCTGATGGCGGATCTCGCCTTCATCGGCGCCGCGCTCGCGAAAACCTTGCGCAAACAGCGCCATTTCCGAACGCCAGAAGCGGTTTGCCTCGTCTCCGTGAAGGGTCTGCAGCGCGTCTGCGCACCGTCTGATATCGGCCGTGCGTCTGTCGGCGGGGAACTGCACCAGTGTCATGCCATCTCCATACTCGCTGGGCGAATCGCCCGTGGATGAGGCCACAATCGCGGCTAGACCTTCACAAAGAGTGAACCCGAGGTAACCGGGTTGGTTCCAATTGAACCTTGTCGTGCCATATTGATGCACCATCTTGTGATCTTCGGTGATCGCCAAGGGGGCTGGATTGGCACCAAACGGCCACGTCAGCCCGGCACAAGCCGACGCATGCACTCATGTCCAATACGTCATGAGGACGGAAAGAGAGGGACATGAATGTCGAACGAGATTGAACAGCAGACGCCGCAGCCATCCGACCAGTCGATCGCGCTTTTCCTGCAGGAAAACGATATGGACGGCCTGACCGACATCCTGGTCGAGGCGCTTCACAACGCGCTCTCCATCATGGAAGGCGACGTGGCGACCGAGACGCTGCACTAAGGCCGTCGCAAACAGAGATCGATAAAGGACCGCCCGGACGGCGTGCTGCAAAAGCCCGTCCCGGCGGTTCGTGCCGCTGAATACACCACCTGCAACCCCACCCTTGCTGGAACGCCCCCAATGAGCCTCTCGCTGACGCCCATTCTGACCATCGGCCTTCTCATTCTTTCCAACGTCTTCATGACCTTTGCCTGGTACGGGCATCTGAAATTCGAGAACAAGCCGCTCTATCTCGTCATCCTGGCAAGCTGGTCGATCGCCTTTTTCGAATATTGCGCCCAGGTGCCGGCCAACCGCATCGGCTACGGCTACTTCAATGCTGCCCAGCTGAAGACCATTCAGGAGATCATCACCCTTTCGGTCTTCGTGATCTTCTCCGTCTTCTATCTCGGGGAATCGTTTCACTGGAAACAGGCGATCGGCTTCGGCTTCATCGCGCTCGGCGCCTTCTTCATCTTCACCAAGTAGGTCATCAGCCGCTGTTTTGAGCTTGCCACGCGCCCGCACGAAAACAGCGCCGTGACACGATCGCGTTTGCTCTCACGCTTTTCATGACGTGCACCTTCAATTCCTCTGCGGATTGCTCTAGAGACAGTGCTTCATCCGCCATCATGCGGCGGCAGACTGTCTTTAGGTATGTTGTTCGATGCTTGATTCTCTCAGAAACGCGGCCCGCTCCTGGGTTGCGAAGGCCCTGCTCCTGCTTCTCGTCGCCTCCTTTGCGATCTGGGGCGGCAGCCAGTCGCTGCTGGCCACCGGTGGCAACACCGTCCTGACGGTCGGCGACCAGGAAGTCTCCACCGAGCAATTCCGGCTCGCCTACCAGCGGCAGATCGCCAATCTGAGCCGCCAGTTCGGCACCCAGCTGACACCGCAGCAGGCGCGCGCCTTCGGCATCGATCAGGAAGTCATCGCCCAGCTTTCCGCAGGTGCCGCTCTCGATCAGCTTGCCGACGACATGAACCTTGGCCTGTCCGAGGATCGCCTCGCCAGCCTGATCGCCGAGGACCCGGCTTTCCGCGCCTCGAACGGCCAGTTCGACCGCGACCTGTTCTCCTCGCGCCTGCGCACCGCCGGCCTGCGTGAGAACGACTATATTGCCGAACGCAGCAAGGTCGCCGTGCGCAGCCAGGTCGTCGAGGCCGTCTCCGATGGCTTCAGGCCGCCGCAGGTCATGCTCGATGCCTTGAAACAGTATCGCGACGAAAGCCGCACGATCGAATACGTGCTTCTCTCGAACGCCAACATCGACCCGGTCAAGGCACCGGCCAACGATGTTCTGGCGACGTGGTTCGAGGCCAACAAGGCGCGCTACCGCGCCCCCGAATATCGCAACTTCACCTATGTGAAGCTGGAGCCCTCCGATCTCGCCGACGCAACCTCGATCACCGACGATCAGGTTCGCGCCGAATACGAGACCCGCAAGGAAGGTTACAAGACGCACGAGACCCGCACCATCGAGCGTCTGGGCTTCCCGAACAAGGAAATGGCGGATGCCGCGGCAACCCAGCTGCGCGACGGCACCACCACCTTCGACCAGATCATCACCGATCAGGGCCAGACGGCAGCCGACGTCAACCTCGGCGATTTCACCCGCGAAAACATGCCGGACCAGGCATGGGCCGAGCCGGCATTTCGCGTTTCGGCAAACGGCGGCACGACGCCGGTCATTCAGGGCACGTTCGGCCCGGTCATCCTGCGCATCAGCAACATCCGCCCGGAAAGCACCCGCTCCTTCGACGAGGTGAAGGAAGAGCTGCGCCAGCAGATGGCCGTTGCCGCCGCCTCGCGCGAAATTACCAGCGCCCACGACCGTTTCGAGGAGCTGCGCGGCGGCGGATCGACACTGCAGGAAGCTGCGGCCGACCTGCGCCTCAGGGCCGTTACGGTCACCGCCGATGCATCCGGCCAGAATGAGCAGGAACAGCCGGTGGCAGGGCTTCCGGCCTCGACCAACCTGATCTCGGAAGTCTTCCGCACCGAGCCCGGCCAGGACACGATCCCGGTCAGCATCGGCAATACCGGCTATGTCTGGTTCGAAGTCAGCAACGTCATCGCCGAACGCGAGCGCACGCTCGACGAAGCTCGCGAGAAGGCGACCGTCGACTGGACGGCCGAGCAGCAGAGCACCGCCCTGACGACGCTGGCAACCGAGCTGAAGACCCGTCTGGACGGCGGCGAGACGCTGGCGGCGATCGCCGAGGATCTCGGGATCGCCGTCGAGACGAAGACGGGCCTGCGCCGCAGTGCCGATGATCCGATCTTCGGCGCGGACGCCTCGGCCATCGCCTTCTCCGGCCCGGTCGACACGACGGGTACGGCCCTGGCGGCCGACCGCGAAAGCCGTATGCTGATGAAGGTGACCTCGGTCGAACAGTCGCCGTCCGGCGAGCCTGCCGATGACGAGCAGCTCAACCGGCTGGCGGAATCGGCCGGCGACGACATGCTCGATCAGATGGTCAATAGCCTGAAGACCCGCTACGGCGTCAGCGTCAACCAGACCGCGCTCGAGCAGTCTGCATCGACAATCCAGTAAGTGAAGCGGATCCTGCGCCATGCCTGACTTGAAACCCCTGCTGGCCAAGGTCGCCAATGGCGAGCCGCTGAACTTCGAGGAAGCGCGCGACGCCTTCGGCATCCTGATGTCGGGCGAAGCCACCCCGTCGCAGATCGGCGGCTTCCTGATGGCGCTGCGCGTGCGCGGCGAAACAGTCACCGAGATGACCGGCGCGGTATCGACCATGCGGGCGAAGATGCTGCGGGTCGATGCTCCGGCGGACGCCGTCGATATCGTCGGAACCGGCGGCGATGGAGCCGGCACCTACAATATCTCGACGCTCGCCTCGATCATCGTGGCGGGCGCCGGCGTTCCCGTGGCCAAGCACGGCAACCGGGCAGTCAGCTCGAAATCGGGGACGGCCGACGCGCTGTCGGCGCTTGGTATCAATCTGGAGATTGGTCCGTCGCTGATTGCCCGCTGCATCCGCGAGGCCGGGATCGGCTTCATGTTCGCCTCGATGCACCACGCCGCCATGCGCCATGTCGGCCCGAGCCGTGTCGAACTGGGCACCCGCACGATCTTCAATCTTCTCGGTCCGCTCTCCAACCCGGCCGGCGCCAAGCGCCAGTTGCTCGGTGTCTATTCGCCGCAATGGCTGATGCCGATTGCGCAGACGCTGAAGGAAATGGGGTCGGAGACGGTCTGGGTCGTGCACGGCCAGGGTCTCGACGAAATCACCACGACGGGCGCAAGCCAGGTCGTTGCGCTCGAAGGCGGCCAGATCCGCGAGTTCGAGCTGACGCCGGAGGATTTTGGCGTAGAGCGGGCAACGCTTGCCGACCTCAAGGGTGGCGACGGCGTCTATAATGCGGCCGCGCTGCGTGCCGTACTCGGCGGAGCGAAGAATGCCTATCGCGACATCGCGCTCTGCAATGCGGCGGCAGCCCTTGTCGTGGCCGGCAAGGCGACCGACGTAAAGAACGGCATGGCACTTGCCGCGCAATCGCTCGACAGCGGCGCAGCAAGCGCAGCCCTTGACCGGCTTGTTTCGGTCTCCAACGAGAAGGAATAAGGCGATGGCCGACATCCTGAAGAAGATAGAAGCCTACAAGCGCGTCGAGATCGAGGCCGCCAAGGCCGCCGTGCCGCTGGCTGAGATCAAGGCGCGCGCCGCCGACCAGTCCTCCCCGCGCGGCTTCCTCAATGCGCTGAAGGCGAAGAAGGCAAAGGGCGAGTTCGGCCTGATCGCCGAGATCAAGAAGGCAAGTCCGTCCAAGGGCCTGATCCGTCCGGATTTCGATCCGCCGGCACTGGCTGCCGCCTATGAGGCCGGCGGCGCTGCGTGCCTGTCCGTCCTGACCGATACCCCGAGCTTCCAGGGTGCACCGGAATTCCTCGTCGGCGCCCGCAACGCCTGCGCGCTTCCCGCGCTGCGCAAGGATTTCATGTTCGAGCCCTATCAGGTCTTCGAGGCCCGCTCCTGGGGCGCCGACTGCATCCTCATCATCATGGCATCGCTTACTGACGACGAGGCCCTGTCGCTCTACGAGACGGCAAGCGAACTCGGCATGGATGCGCTGATCGAGGTGCATGATGCGCAGGAGATGGAACGCGCGTTGAAACTGCCGGCGCCGCTGATCGGCATCAACAACCGCAACCTGCGCACCTTCGAGCTGGATCTTGCGACCAGCGAAGCGCTTGCGCCGATGGTGCCGGCCGATCGCCTGCTTGTCGGCGAAAGCGGCATCTTCACCCATGAGGACTGCCTGCGCCTCGCCAAGGTCGATATAGGCACTTTCCTTGTCGGCGAAAGCCTGATGCGCAAGGACGACGTCGCCGCTGCAACGCGCCTGCTGTTGACCGGCAAGGCCGATACGCTGGCGGCCGAATGATGCCAAGGGATATGGCAGGTTTGACGCATATCGACAGCGCCGGCGAAGCCCATATGGTGGATGTCGGTGACAAGGCGGAGACGACCCGCTCGGCCACCGCCGAAGGCTATGTCCGCATGCTGCCGGAAACGCTCTCGCTGATCCGCGAGGGCAATGCCAAGAAGGGCGATGTAATCGGCACGGCACGGCTCGCCGGCATCATGGCGGCCAAGAAGACATCCGACCTCATTCCACTCTGCCATCCGCTGATGCTGACCAAGGTTTCGGTCGAGATCACCGAGGACGAGGCCCTGCCCGGCCTGCGCGTTGCCGCGACGGCAAAGCTCACCGGCAAGACCGGCGTCGAGATGGAAGCGCTGACCGCCGTCTCCGTCACCTGCCTGACGATTTATGACATGGCGAAAGCCGCCGACAAGGGCATGGAGATCGGCGGGATCAGGCTGATGGAAAAGATCGGCGGAAAATCCGGTCATTACCGCGCGGAAACCTGAACGAGGATCTTTCATGGCGCTACTGCCCGTTGCCGACGCAAAATCCCGCCTTCTGGCCGCGGCAACGCCGATTGCCGATATCGAGATGGTGGCGCTGCATGACGCCGCAGGTCGTGTGCTGGCAAAAGATGTCCGGGCAAGGCTGACGCAGCCGCCCTTCAACGCCTCCGCCATGGACGGCTACGCGCTGCGCGCCGCCGACGCGCCGAAGATCGGCTCGGAACTTGCCGTGATCGGCAGTGCCGCCGCCGGCCACGCGTTCGACGGCACGGTCGGTCCCGGCGAGACGGTGCGCATCTTCACCGGCGCACCGGTACCGGAAGGCGCCGATACGATCCTCATACAGGAAGATGCCGAAAAGCTGGATGGCGCCCGTATTCGCACGTCGTTCGAAGTGGTCGCCGGTCGCCATATCCGCCCGAAAGGTCAGGATTTCGCCGAAGGCGAGACGGTGCTGAAAGCCGGCACGCAGATTGATTTCTCGCACCTGACCGTCGCAGCCGCGATGAACCACCCGACGCTTGCCGTCCATCGCAAGCCGAAGGTCGCACTTCTGGCGACCGGCGACGAACTTGTGCAGCCGGGCGGCAAGCCAGCCCCTGCCCAGATCATCGCCTCCAATACCTTCGGCGTTGCAGCCTTGATACGCGACAATGGCGGCGAAGTGATCGATCTCGGCATAGCGCCGGATCGGCCCGATGCCATCGCAGCCTCGGTCGAACGCGCGCGGGATGCAGGGGCCGACATCCTCGTCACCCTCGGCGGCGCCTCGGTCGGCGATCACGATCTCGTCCAGTCAGTGCTGAGGTCGGCCGGCATGGAACTCGATTTCTGGCGGATCGCCATGCGGCCGGGAAAGCCGCTGATGGTCGGCTCGCTCGATGGCATGCATGTTATCGGTCTACCCGGCAATCCGGTCGCAAGCATGGTCACGGGCATGCTCTTTCTCGAGCCGCTGCTGCGTCGCCTTGCCCATCTGCCGCAGCGCGAGCGCGAGGTTCAGGGCATCACGGCCCGCGACCTTAAGGCCAACGACCAGCGGCAGGATTACCTGCGCTCGGTCATAACCCGCGATGACAACGGCACGCTGGTCGCGGACGCCAATCCGAAGCAGGATTCGTCGATGATGAAGATCTTCGCCCACGCGGACGGCCTGATCATCCGCGCGCCGCATGCGCCGGAACTCGCCGCTGGCGAAGCCTGTACCCTGTTGCTGATCCGCCCTCTCACGTGACGTCCGACTGATCCGAATCGGAACGAAATCCGTATGTTGGGGCTTAAGGCCCCAGCGGAGACACACGTGACCGAAGCCAACACCACCTCGAACAAGACCGAAGGCGGCACCGCCTCAATTCTCTGGTTCCGCAAGGATCTGCGCCTCGACGACAATGCGGCCCTTCATGCGGCGATCGATGCCGGCGGCCCGGTGATACCCGTCTATATCCGCGAGCCGGACGACCTGAATATCGGCCCGCTGGGCGGCGCGCAGGTCTGGTGGCTGCATCATTCTCTTGCCGCACTGAAAGAGGCATTGAAGGCGCTCGGCAGCGATCTCGTGCTTGCCACCGGCAAGGCCGAGCACGTGCTCGTCGAGATCGCCGAAAAGACCGGTGCGAAGACCGTTCATGTCAACCGCGCCTATGAGCGGAACGACCATGACCGCGCAATCGCTTTCGCCCTCAGGGACAACGGCATCGCCATCCGCGCCTTCCACGGGCAGTTGCTGCACGAGCCGAAGGCGATCCGCACCGGCTCCGGCAACGCCTTCAAGGTTTTCACTCCCTTCTGGAACGCCATGCAGAAACATGGCGAGCCGCATGAGCCGATCGACGCACCGGACACCATCCCCGCGCCCGCTCATTTTCCCCGCTCGGAAGCGCTCGACAGCTGGGATCTGCTGCCGACAAAACCCAATTGGGCGAAGAATTTTTCGTCGATGTGGACGCCCGGCGAGGCGGGTGCGCGGGAAAAGCTCGAAGACCTGATCGACCGCGAACTCCACGGTTACAAACAGGGCCGCGACCTGCCCGCCGTCGAGGCGACCTCGAACCTGTCCCCGCATCTCGCATTCGGCGAGATCTCCCCTGCCCGCGTCTGGCATGCGGTCCGCGGCCTGCCGGCAAAGGCTGCCGAAGAGGTCTCGCATTTCCGTCGCGAGCTGGCCTGGCGCGACTTCTGCCACAGCCTGCTGATCGAATTTCCGGCACTCGACCGCGACAACTGGGACGACAAGTTCGACGGTTTCGAATGGCAGTATGACGAGAAGGATTTTGTCGCATGGACGAAGGGCTTGACCGGTTATCCGATCGTCGATGCCGGCATGCGGCAATTGTGGAAATACGGTTTCATGCACAACCGGGTGCGCATGATCACGGCTTCCTTCCTGATCAAGGACCTGATGATCGACTGGCGCAAGGGCGAGCAATGGTTCCGCGACACGCTGGTCGATGCCTGCCCGGCCAACAATCCCGCCAACTGGCAATGGGTTGCCGGCTCCGGCGCCGACGCCTCGCCCTTCTTCCGCATCTTCAACCCGATCCTCCAGGGAGAGAAATTCGATCCCGATGGCGATTACGTCCGTGAGCATGTGCCGGAGCTGGCGAATCTGGATCGGAAATACATCCACAAGCCGTTTCAGGCGCCGGTGCATGTGCTGGAAAAGGCCGGTATCGAGCTTGGCAGAACCTACCCGAAGCCGATCGTCGATCACGGCATGGCGCGAGACAGGGCTTTGGCGGCGTACAAGGCGCTGAGAGGGCAGGATTGAGAGCTACGGGGCGGTGCTGCTTGCCTCCTATCCCGCCTGCGCGGGGCAAAGGGTAAAGGCCGCGCCGCAAACCCGCCCCCCAAACGCAAAAGACCCGGCCGAAGCCGGGTCTCTCGAATTGTTGTGCTTTTAGCAGCCCTTATACAAGCCGGCTCTGTTCCAGCGCCGCTTCGATGAAGCTTCTGAACAGCGGGTGCGGATCGAGCGGGCGGCTCTTGTATTCCGGGTGGTACTGGACGCCAATGAACCACGGATGATCCGGGTACTCGATCGTTTCCGGCAGCACGCCGTCCGGCGACATGCCCGAGAAGACCAGACCGCAGTTTTCCAGGCGGTCCTTGTAGTCGACATTCACCTCGTAGCGGTGACGGTGACGCTCGGCGATATCGGTGGATCCATAGATCTCGGCGATCTTCGTATCCTTCTTGAGCGCTGCCTGATAGGCGCCGAGGCGCATCGTGCCGCCGAGATTGCCGGCCGCATTGCGCTTCTCGAGCTCGTTGCCCTTCACCCACTCGGTCATCAGGCCGACGACCGGCTCCTCGGTCTTGCCGAATTCGGTCGACGACGCCTTTTCGATGCCGGCGAGATGACGGGCGGCTTCCACCACCGCCATCTGCATGCCGAAGCAGATACCGAAATACGGCACCTTGCGCTCGCGGGCGAACTGCGCCGCCAGGATCTTGCCTTCCGAACCGCGCTCGCCGAAGCCGCCGGGAACGAGAATGCCGTGCACCTTTTCAAGGTAGGGCGCCGGGTCTTCCTTTTCGAAGACTTCCGACTCGATCCATTCGAGATTGACCTTGACGTGATTGGCGATGCCGCCGTGATGCAGCGCCTCGATCAGCGACTTGTAGGCGTCTTTCAGGCCCGTGTACTTGCCGACGATCGCGATCGTGACTTCGCCTTCCGGCGTCTTGATACGGCTGCAGACGTCTTCCCACTGGTCGAGACGCGGCTTCGGCGCCGGCTCGATGCCGAAGGCGGCCAGAACCTCGTTGTCCAGGCCTTCCTTGTGGTAGGCAACCGGAACATCATAGATATTGGCGACGTCGAGCGCCTGGATGACGGCGCTTTCGCGCACGTTGCAGAACAGCGACAGCTTGCGGCGCTCTGCTTCCGGGATCTCGCGATCGGCGCGAACGAGCAGGATGTCGGGATGGATACCGAGCGCCTGCAGTTCCTTGACCGAATGCTGCGTCGGCTTGGTCTTCAACTCGCCGGCTGCCGGGATATAGGGCATCAACGTCAGGTGAACGTAGACGGCGGTGCCGCGCGGCAGATCGTTGCCGAGCTGGCGGATCGCCTCCATGAACGGCATCGCCTCGATATCGCCGACGGTGCCGCCGATTTCGCAGAGCACGAAGTCGTAATCCTCGTTACCTTCGGTAACGAAATTCTTGATCTCGTTCGTCACATGCGGAATGACCTGAACGGTCGCACCGAGGTAATCGCCGCGGCGTTCCTTGTCGATGATGTTCTTGTAGATGCGGCCGGTGGTGATGTTGTCGGTCTTGGTCGCCGAACGCCCGGTAAAGCGTTCGTAGTGACCGAGATCGAGATCCGTCTCCGCGCCGTCGTCGGTCACGAAGACCTCGCCGTGTTGAGTCGGGGACATCGTGCCCGGATCTACGTTGAGATAAGGATCGAGCTTTCTGAGCCGAACCCGGTAACCCCTCGCCTGAAGCAAAGCTCCGAGGGCCGCGGCCGCAATGCCCTTCCCGAGGGAAGAGACCACGCCGCCAGTGATGAATACATATCGCGCCATGGGAGTCACCGGTTACCTTTTCACACACGATTCCGCCAGCACAAATTTTGCCGATCGCTAAAACGGCTGTGGAATCTTCACAAAATAAAACCGGCAGGCTTTTGGCCTGCCGGAGATTTGAAAGCCGGACCGGAGCCTTACTGGCCGGTCGGAACCGTTGTCGACGGCGCGGCCGGCTGAGCCGGGGCGGCAGGTGCCGTGCCGGTAGCCGGAGCGGCTGCGCCGGTATCGGACGGAACGCCGTTGCTGGACTGCGCAGGCGCTGCCGGTGCGGCGGCCGGCGCCGGGCCGAGCTGGTCGAGGATGCCGTTGCCGGTACCCTGCTGGCTCTGCGGAATACGGTTGAGGATATCGGACGGCTGCGCTTCGTAGCGCGCCAGAATGCCGAGGCCCAGCGACGTAATGAAGAACAGCGTCGCGAGGATCGCGGTCGTGCGGGTAAGCGCATTGGCCGTGCCGCGGGCGGACATGAAGCCCGAGCCGCCGCCGATCCCGAGGCCACCGCCTTCGGAGCGCTGGATAAGCACCACGCCGACAAGCGCGAGCACGATCATGAGATGGATGACAATCAGTACGGTCTGCATGTATCGGGTCCCTGCCCCATCAACGGAGCATCGATTAAGAGTTTGCGGCTCTTTACATGAGGCGTCCGCGCTTTCCAAGCCTTGATTACAAGGTTTCCGCCATCAGGCCCTCGTAGACCCCATAGATGGCGAGGAAATCCGCAGCTTTCAAGCTCGCGCCGCCGATCAGCGCACCGTCGACATTGGCGATCCCGAGCAGTTGCCCGGCATTGCCCGGCTTGACCGAACCGCCATAGAGAAGCCGCATCATCTTCCCCTCATCGCCGAACCTGTGGATGAGTTCGGAACGCATGAAGGCGTGCGCGACGGCGATATCCTCGTTCGTCGGCGTCACACCCGAGCCGATCGCCCAGACCGGTTCGTAGGCGATGACCGTGTTTTCGGCGGTTGCCCCTTCAGGAACAGAGCCGCGGAGCTGGCGGCGCAGCACGTCGAGCGTCGCATAGGCGTCGCGCTCGTCCTCGGTCTCGCCGACACAGACGATCGCGACGAGATCCGCCTCATGCGCCGCGCATGCCTTGTCGCGCACGACATGATCCGTCTCGCCGTGATCGGTACGGCGCTCCGAGTGACCGACGATCACATGCGTGCCGAAACAGTCGGAGATCATCTCGGCGGAAATATCGCCCGTATGCGGGCCGCAGACATTCTGGTGGCAATCCTGTGCGCCGATCATCAGCGGGCTGTCGGTGGCAAGCGCCGTCGCGACATAGAGCAGCGTCGTCGGCGGGCAAAGCAGGACATCGACATGCTCGGCCAACGGGCCGAAAACGCCTTCCGCCATAGCCTTGATCTCGCCGAGTGCCTCCCTCGTGCCGTTCATCTTCCAGTTTCCCGCAATCAGCGGACGAACATCTGGCGTCATCGGCGGTCGCATCCTCTTTCATCGGCGACCCAGTCATCGGATCGCTACCTGCACGCGCATCCGTTGCAAAAGAACAGCGGACGCTCCTCCTCCTAAGCTGAAAAATGTCTTTTATTCAAGCGCTTGGTTTGAAAGAGAAATGGCTTTCGGCGGCCACGTAGTCGAGCCCGACAGTATTTTGACAGCATATTCCCGGTTTCAATCGGTTTGAAGCCTCATGCTTATCGATTTAAGTCGAAATCCGCTTATCTGTGGGAAATAAGCATGAAATTGATGAGTTCGCGCCAGTCCACCATCCTGATCGGCGTTCCGTGCCCTCCCGTCTGAAACATCGCAAAGCGCGCCGGATAGCCGGAGGCTTTCAATCCACGGTAGATTTTGACCTGATCCTCGGACTTGTAGACGCTGTCGGCGCTGCCATGGGCGAAGTAGACAGGGATTTTCTGCTTCGCGAGCGGCGTCGTGGCAAGCCCCGTATCGGGCGGTCCGCCGAGAAGCGCCATGCCGCCGAGATATCGCACCACCTCCGCGTCGCGGGCGACATGCTGGCAGATGATGCCGCCCATCGAGGCGCAGGCGAGAATGACCGGCCGGCCTGAAGACTGTTCGAAAGCGTGACGCACCAGCGCGCCGATATCGGCCGCGCCCGCCGCATCGAAGGACGGCACGCTGACGGAGTAATAGGTTCCGCCGTTTCTGGCGGAGAGGTTCTTCAGCCGGTTGAAATTGCCACCGAACGTGTAGTCGTTGACGCCAAGCCGCCGGTCGCCGCCGCGGCCGTGGATGAAGATCACCGAAAACGCCGCGCCGGACGACGGTCCCACCCTGGTGACATCGACTCGGCGATTGCCGAGTGTCAGCGTTTCGTTCTCCTGCCGGCGACGCACGGAAGCATCGACGTAAGCCGCCTTCACCCGCCGCTCGGGCACCTGGTCGCGACCGTTGATGTCGCGCATCTCCTGGTAATCAAACACCTGATAGGCGCCGCCATCGGCAGTCTCGAGCACCGTCATGGCCGAGAACAACTGATCCTTGAACGGCTTGACCGGCCCTTCCTGCGCTGTGGCAATCGCGCCGCCAAGGCCGGAGAAAACGGCAAGAAACGTGCCGAGAACGAAATGAACTGTGGACATGCGGGGTTTCATTCTGATCCTTCGGTAATGTACGCTTGCCATGACAGACCCTGCCAAGCATTGCTGGCAGCAATCTCCGTCCGCTGACGGCATGGCGAAAAAGCCGGTTTTGCGGCCGGTCCGCAAGTGACAAGTTCGCAAGTGACACGAAACATCCGGCGCCCTTCCCGGCCGCCCGACAGATAGCAGCTAAAGACCAGATGGACGACAACAGCAACGATCTTTTCGGCGACAGCACGGCGAATGCGCGGCCGGTCGAAAACAGGCCGGCCACTGCAGCCCAGCCTGTGCCCGCACCCGTGGCTGCCGCTCCGTCCGCACCGCGCCCTACGCCTCCGGCTGCGCCGGTGACGGGCGGCGCCGACGACTACGGCGCATCGTCGATCCGCGTTCTCGAGGGGCTGGAACCGGTGCGCATGCGTCCCGGCATGTATATCGGCGGCACCGACGAGAAGGCACTGCACCATCTGTTTGCCGAAGTCATCGACAACTCGATGGACGAGGCGGTCGCGGGCCACGCGAACTTCATCGAGGTCCATCTCGATCTCGAAGGCTGCCTGACGGTGACCGATAACGGCCGCGGCATTCCGGTGGAAAACCATCCGCAGGTACCCGGCAAGTCGACGCTCGAAGTGATCATGACCAAGCTGCATGCCGGCGGCAAGTTCGACGGAAAGGCCTACGAGACCTCCGGCGGCCTGCACGGCGTCGGCATTTCGGTCGTCAACGCGCTGTCCGACATCCTCGAAGTCGAGGTCGCCCGTAACCGCAAGCTCTACCGCCAGACATTTTCGCGCGGTATTCCGCAAGGGGGCCTGCAGGAACTCGGCGATGTGCATAACCGCCGCGGCACCCGCGTGCGCTTTCATCCCGACGCGCAGATCTTTGGCGAGCATGCGAAATTCGATGCCGGCCGCATCTTCCGCATGGCGCGCTCCAAGGCCTATCTCTTCGGCGGCGTCGAAATTCGCTGGAGCTGCGATCCGGGCGTCGTCCAGCCGGGCGGCGAGATCCCGGAAAAGGCCGTCTTCCACTTCCCCGGCGGCCTCAAGGATTACCTCTCGGCCACGCTCGGCAAGGACTTCACCGTCACCCGCGAAATTTTCGCCGGCAAGACGGAGAAGACCGGTGGCCATGGCGCGCTCGAATGGGCGATCACCTGGTATGGCGGCGATCCGCAGGTCCACTCCTATTGCAACACCATTCCGACCGCTGAAGGCGGAACACACGAGGCCGGTCTGCGCATCGCGCTGACCAAGGGCCTGAAGAACTATGCCGACCTGACGCAGAACAAGCGCGCCAAGGACATCACCACCGATGACGTGATGATCTCCGCCGTCGGCATGCTGTCGGTCTTCATCCGCGAGCCGGAATTCGTCGGCCAGACGAAAGACAAGCTGGCCAGCGTCGAGGCCCAGCGTCTTGTCGAAAACGCCCTGCGCGACCCTTTCGACCACTATCTCGCCGGCAATCCGGGAGAGGCTGCAAAGCTGCTCGACTGGGTGATCGAACGTGCCGAGGAACGCCTTCGCCGCCGCAAGGAAAAGGAAGTCAACCGCAAGACGGCCGTGCGCAAGCTGCGCCTGCCCGGCAAGCTTGCCGACTGCTCGCAAAATACCGCCGAGGGAGCCGAACTCTTCATCGTCGAGGGTGATTCGGCGGGTGGCTCGGCAAAACAGGGCCGCAACCGTACCAACCAAGCGATCCTGCCGTTGCGCGGAAAAATCCTCAACGTCGGCTCGGCCAGCCGCGAAAAGCTCTCCGCCAACCAGCAGATCGCCGATCTGGTGCAGGCGCTCGGTTGCGGCACCCGGACGAAGTACCGCGAGGAAGACCTGCGTTACGAGCGCATCATCATCATGACCGATGCGGACGTCGACGGCGCGCACATTGCCTCGCTGCTGATCACATTCTTCTATCAGGAAATGCCGGAACTGATCCGCGGCAACCATCTCTATCTGGCCGTGCCACCGCTTTACGTCATCCGCCAGGGCGGCAAGACCGTCTATGCCCGTGACGACGCCCACCGTACCGAGCTGATGGAAACCGTCTTCAAGGGCAAGAAGGTCGAGATCGGCCGCTTCAAGGGCCTCGGCGAAATGATGGCGGCGCAGCTGAAGGAAACCACGATGGACCCGCAAAAGCGCACGCTTTTGCGCGTCGGCATCGACGAGGTGGATTTCGAAGGCACCCGCGAGGCGGTCGACAACCTGATGGGTACGAAGGCCGACGCCCGCTTCCGCTTCATCCAGGAACGCGCCGCCTTCGCGCAAAATCTCGATATCTGAGGTAATGCCGGACGCAAGACCGGCTCCCACTTTCAGCGGAAATGCGTCACAGAGGATTGCACGGCGGGACTTTGCATGCTTCACCGGAAGGATCGTGTTTTCGATCCCGTGAAGAAGCATCCCGCCATGAAGCAGATCCTCTCCATCCAGTCCCACGTCGCCTACGGCTATGTCGGCAACAAGGCCGCCACCCTGCCCCTGCAGCGTCTGGGCCATGAAGTCACCGTGATCAACACGGTGCAGTTTTCCAACCACACGGGTTATCTGAAATGGACCGGCGAGGTTTTCTCCGCCGCCCATATCGAGAGCATTCTGGATGGGCTGGAGAGCCTCGGCGCGCTGGAGAAGATGGATGCGCTTCTGACCGGTTATCTGGGCGACCCGGCGGTCGGCGAGATCATCCTTGCCGTGCTCGACCGCCTGCCGGACGGCACGCGCTGGCTTTGCGACCCCGTCATGGGCGATGTCGGCCGCGGCTTTTTCGTCCGCCCCGGCATTCCGGACTATTTCCGCGAGAAGGCGCTCGCCAAAGCCGCGATCATCACGCCGAACCAGTTCGAACTCGAATACCTCGCCGGCCGACAGATCCTGTCGCTCGACGACGCCCGCAAGGCCTGCGCCAAAATTCACGAAATGGGGCCGGAAACAGTGCTCCTCACCTCGCTCATTCACACCGGCACGAAGGATGACGAGATCCAGATGCTGGCTTCGTCGAAATCCGGCGAACAGGTGCTTGTCACCACCCCGAGACTGGACATGAACCCGGCCCCGAACGGTGCGGGCGACTGTACGTCGGCGCTGTTCCTCGGCCATATCCTTTCAGGCGCGCCGCTCGATCAGGCGCTGTCGAAGACGGCGTCGAGCATCTTCGCGCTGTTCGAGAAGACCCGTGCAGCCGGCCGCCGCGAGCTCAACATGATCGCCGCCCAGGATGATTTCGTCCGCCCCGCACCGCTGGCCGTCAAGGTTCTCTAACCCCATCGCGGCGCCGGAAGGGGTTTGAGGTGAAACCGTTCAGCGATTCTCGAAAAGCTTGGTGACGGCGGCGATCAAGGCTGCCGCTTCATAGGGTTTCCTGACGATCGGAGCCGCAAGGTTCGGCGGGATGATCGAGCGGTCGCTGTAGCCGGTGGCAAAGATGAAGGGCACGCCGCGGCTTGCCAGCTCCTGCGCAACCGGCAGCGATGTACCCGAACCGAGATTGATATCGAGGATCGCCACGTCCGGCGTGAATGTCTTCAATCGACGCAACGCCTCCGTGACCGAGGGCGCAGTGGTGACCTTCGTCACACCGTTGTCGGCCAGCATCACTTCCACATCGGCGGCGATCAGCATCTGGTCCTCGACCAGCAGGAATTCCATCTCGCTCAAAAGCGGTGTTGCACCGCTGCCGCCTTCGGGAGAAGCCGCCGCATTCAACGCGATCGCCTTCGCCTCTTCGTCCGCATGCAGGTGCTTTGCCGGCACGAGGAAGCGGGCCACGACACCGTCGCGCGGGTATTCGACAGCCGCCTCGCCGTCGAGCTCGTAAGGGATGCTACGGCCGATCAGCACGCTGCCAAAGCCTGTGCGGCTTGGCGGCCGCGCCTCCGGGCCGCCGCTTTCGACCCAGGAGATCTCGCAGTCACCGTTCTCCTGCATCGTCCACTTGACGTCGAGCCGGCCACCGGCCACCGACAGCGAGCCGTATTTAGCAGCGTTGGTCGACATCTCGTGCAGCACCAGCGCCATGACGGAGAAGGACCGGCCGTCGAGCCAGACGCGCGGTCCATCCAGCATCACCAGACGGGTGCCTTCCATATAGGGACGCAACTCAGCCTCCAGCAGATCGCGAAGCGAGCCTCCATCGCCGCCACGCACGACCTGGTCATGCGCGAAGGCCAGCGCCTGGATGCGGCCCTTGAGCGAACCGATATATTCGGAGAGGCTGCGGCCGCCATCGACCGGATGGCCGACCAGCGCCTTGATGATCGACAGGATGTTCTTGACCCGATGGTTCAACTCTTCATTGAGCATCCTCTGGCGCACATCAGCCTTGCCGCGCTCGTCCGCCAGCAATTCGTTGTGATGCAGGACGATCTCCACCAGCACGGCGCGGATCGCCTCGGCGGTTTCGCGATCGCCGTCCGTCCAGGGCTGCGCCTGCAACCGGACGGTTTCCTTCCAGATTGCAAAGCTCTTGCGTGGCGTCAGCCGGTCGCCCATCGGCCCGGTCGTGTAGGATTTGTCCGGATTGCCGGCCCAGTCGAGCGTCTGCACCACTTCCTTGCGGAAGAAGAACAGGTAATCACGCGGGCGTTGAGATAGCGGGATCGCGAGCACGCCGCAGGCATCGTCCGGCGAGATCGGCGACCCCGGCAGTGATTGCGACAGCTGGAACGTCGACCAGATCCTGCCGGTCGAGACATTGCCGATCTCCTCCGCCAGCTCGGCGATATTCGCACGCGGCGGTACGCTGCCCTCGCCGCTCCACTCTCCATCAAGCCACAGACCCACACCGTCGCATGGCATCATCGAGACGAAATCGCCGATCGAGCTTCTCAACAATTCGGCGATATCGCGATGATGCGAGGCTTCCTGCAAAAACCGGTCGAGCGAACGCCGCGCATTGCGCGCCGTCTCATGCAGTTCCTTCTGACGCAGCGACGACAGATGCAGCGAAAAGAATTCGCCGAAGGTTTCGGCCGCGATCCGCTGCGGCATCGACAGCGTCTTCGGCGAATAGTGATGACAGGCGATCAGCCCCCACAGCTCGCCATCCAGAACGATCGAGATCGACATGGATGCGCCGACGCCCATGTTGCGCAGATATTCGCAATGGATCGGCGAGACGCTGCGCAGATGCGCGAAGGAGAGGTCGAGCGGCTGCTCGTTCTCATCCAGCAACGGCAGCACCGGAACGGCCTCATACTCGGCGTCGCAGATCACCCGGATCGTATTCTTGATGTACAGCGCGCGCGCCTGGCGCGGAATGTCGCCGGCAGGGAAATACTGGCCGCGAAAGCTTTCCAGATCGCGCCGCTTGTATTCGCTGATGACCTTGCCGGAGCCGTCCTGCTCGAATCGGTAGACCATCACCCGATCGTAGCCGAGCATCGCATACATCAGCCGGGTTGCGCTCTGCACCAGCTTGTCGATGCTGCCGACATTGCGGATGCGGCTGATCAGCATGCGTGCCACTTCCAGTGGCTGGTCGGTATCGCTGGAAGCCGGCTCGAACTCCAGGATCACCTTCTGGTCGTTGCTGTGCAGCGCCACGTCGAAATGACGGCCTGACGGCAGCTTGAGGCTATGTCTGAGTGCCGGCCGCGCCGGGTCGTCGGAGGTTGCGAGCGCGTTTCTGAGCGTATGCGCCACATCGCCGCCAAGCACTTCCTCGAGCCGCTTGCCGATCATCTCCGGATCGATGCCGAGCATGTCGGCGACATTGACGGAGTTCTGAACGATCATGGAACCGTTGCCGTCGCAGACGATCATGCAACCATGCGGCTGGATGGAGCCTGGGATATGGATCGGTTCGCGGTCACAATTGGTAAGGTTGACCGCTTCAGTCTGACGCATAAATCTGTCCCTAAGGCCCGGCGAGATTGATAAAACGCAAGGTCTCTTGCTCCTGTCCCCTGTAACCAGTCAGTCAACAAAAGGGCAAGACGTTGAAAACATGCTCTAGTTACATGGAGCAGCATCGCCATTTGGCAATTTCATATTTCTATCGCATCCAACCTTTACCGCAAGTAAGGCAGTGGGGTTTTAAGGAATCGATGCGAAGCTTGTTTTCAAAAGGTTTGGCCGCCATATAGGGGCGAGCAAAAGACAGGGATTTGCAGTGAACCGTAGCAGCAACCGCAATGGCGCCAACGAACCTCGTTGGCTCGGCCCCGTGTCCCCCAACAGGATCGCGCTGATCGCGCCGATCTCGGCTGCGCGCTGGCTGCTGATATTGGTTGCAATCGCTTCCATCTATTTCTTCTACGGCTTTCTGGTTCCCGTCCTTGCCGCGCTCGTCATCGGCTTTGCCAGCTGGCCTCTCTATCGCCGGCTGCTGACCCAGGTCGGCGGCAACACCACGATCGGCGCGACGCTCGCCATCATCTTCATCGTCGCCTTCATCGTCGTGCCGGTCGGCATCGGCGCATCCTATGCGGCCCGTGAGATCGCGGAATGGTTCCGCTGGGCCGTCGAGGTCAATCGCAACGGCGCACCGCCGCCCGGCTGGATTACCGGCCTGCCCTTCGTCGGCGATTGGCTCAGCCTGCAATGGACCCGCCACATCGGCGCACCGGGCGCGCTCGGCGAATTCGCCCAGCTCGTCAGCGGCGCTAATATCGGTGCGATCTATCACGGCGTCCTGGTGGCGGGTAACAGCGCCTTCCACATCATGCTGACGCTGCTGTTCATGCTGATTGCGCTGTTCTTCGTCTATCGCGACGGCGCCTCTTTCAGCCGGCAGATCGACCTTCTCGGCGAGCGCATCTTCCCGGCCCGTTGGGAGCGGATTTCCCGCGTCGTGCCGGCAACCATCAGCTCGACCGTCACCGGCATGACGCTGATCGCCATCGGCGAAGGCATCGTGCTCGGCATCGCCTACTGGATAGCCGGCGTTCCCTCGCCGATCACCTTCGGCGTGCTCACCGGCATCATGGCTTTGATCCCCGGCGGTGCGCCGCTGTCGTTCACGCTGATTTCCGGCTACCTGGTCGCCAATGGCGCTTATCTCGAAGGCATAGGCCTGTTCGTGTGGGGCAGCGTCGAACTCTTCATCGTCGACAAGACGCTGAGGCCTCGGCTTGTCGGCGGCCCGATCAAGCTGCCCTTCCTGCCGACCTTCTTCGGCCTTGTCGGCGGCGTGAAGACGATGGGCTTCCTCGGCCTGTTCATCGGTCCCGTGTTGATGGCACTGATCGTGTCGATCTGGCGTGAATGGATCCGCGAAGTGAAGATGGCGGACATCGTCGACCAGCCGGCCGAAGGCGCAACGCTGAGCGGCGAGATCGACGTGGAGCCTTTGCCGCCGCGCAAGGCGGCAGGCCCCTGATCCACAGACATGAAAAGACATGGGGCGCGGCCTTTACCGGGCCATGATCTTCGCCTTATCTCCGCATCGTCAAACGGAGAACGAGATCGATGAATGCTGCCCTTGTCGTGATGACCATCCTCGGCTGCAACGACAGCGGCACGGATTGCAAATATATCGCCACCGCGCAGGAACGCTGGCCGACGATCGCCATGTGCGACGCGATCTCGGAAGAGACCCTGCCGACCTACGCCAACCATCCCTATCCGGTGATCATCGCCGTCTGCCAGAACCCGCAGACGGAAACCGCCGCCGCGCCGGACGCGGCCCCGCCGCAAGCACAGTCACAGATAGAAGCGGACGCCTCGCCGCCGGCGGAAATGACGGAGCAGGAAACGCAGACGCTGGCGGGCCGGGCAATCCAGCGCGTACGAAACGTCCTTCCGACCACCGAAGGCGTCAAGACGCTGATGACGAAGCCGGTCAGGCTCGTCGAAGACAGCTATTCATGGGTGGCGAGAAAATTCGACAGGTCGCAATGAAGCATCACGCCACAAGAGCGATATCGCTCGCATAGGAGCGGGCGTTGCGGCGCATCTCGCCGCGATAGAGCAGATCTACCATCTCGATCAGTTCGCCGACGGGACCGCCGTCATCGCGTTCGTCGCCGAACCGCTCCAGGAGGCCGAGATAGCAGGCATCCAGCGCACCGCCCGCAGACGCCTTGCGCCACAGGAAGACGGCCTCGACGAAGACTGGGACGACATCGCGACCAATGCCGGCTGCCTCGAAAAGCGCCCTGACCGCATGCGTACGGCCGGTGGCGAGGATCGCCCTCACCCGCTTTTCCTCGAGACTGACAAGCGTGACGATGGACGCCGCAAAGAAATCGACCTTGCCGCTGCACAATGCATGAACCAGCAGCGCTGGCGTCAGCCGGCCGCTTGTGCGCAGATGCTCCACCAGCGTCGGGATTTCGTCATGGGAAACGGAACCGGCAATCGCCACGGCAGCCTCGGCACAGGCCTCGCGGGTGAGGACATCGATACGGCTGCGGCCGATCGTGTTGCGCACCAGATCGGATGCGGCGAGCGCTTGCGCCACGTGCCCGGCCAGCATGTGGCGCGTGTCGGCGGTCAGCCCGTCGCGTTCCAGCAAAAGATGGCGAACGCCTGCCAGATGGCCGAAACGTTCGGCCATGCGCCGCAGCGAAACCCGGCTGACCGACGCCAATTCATTTTCAAGAAGAATGGTGATTTCGCCACCTTCGCCGACCTCGGCAATGGCGGCCGACGCGCTGGCGCCGAGGCCCGGCCGCGCCGCAACAAGCCCGCGGGTGAAACTGTCGCCACGCCCGACCAGTTCGACCAGATCGGCATCGCGCAGAACCGGTGACGAGGCGATCACCGTACAGGCAATCTCCGGCTGGTCTTCCGCCAGCGCCATGATGATCGCACGCGGCGCGTCGACCTCCACTGCCAGCGCCTCGGCAAGCGACAGGCGGACCTTCGGCGATGGATCATCGAGCAGATAGGTCATCGCCATGATCGCGGCGCGATGTTCTTCAGATCCCTCGCTCGACTGCAGAAACGCTTTCGCCAGCGCCCGCGCAGCCCGTGCGCGATCACTTGTCCTTGCGGTCTCAGCCCAACGTAGAAATGCCTGTACGATCACAATGCGCCCCGGAACTCCTGCAGCCGCCGTCTTGCGGCTACTGGTCCGAACACTAGGTCGCAAAAGTTAATTTAGGTTCACCACGTTTGTTAACCGCATGAAAACCGGGGCTACAGGCCCGCTCAGGTCGGCCTTTTCAGCTGAAAAACGCCCGCGCCGCCATCCGCATAGTCCATATAGCCCATGCGTGCGATCGGACGGGCGAGTTCCATGGCGATTCGCCCGTCGCGAATGATCGCCTCGCCGATATGGATGCCGACCACCTGGCCAAACACCATGAACGATTCGGCGGCCTTGCCATCCAGCCCCTTCGGCTGGATCACTTCGGTCAGCCGGCATTCGAGCACCGCATAGGCTTCCGCCACGTAGGGCGCATCGACGACCTCGCCCATCTTCGCCGTCAGTCCGGCGAGATCGAATTCGCTGACGCCGTAATCGGCAGGCGCCGAGGATGCGTTCACCTGATCGGCAAGGTTCCGGCTCGCGAGGCTGGCGGTAAAGACGCCGCTCTCTTCGGCATTGCGCAGGCTGTGCTTGCGGCCAGACGACGAGAACATCACGAGCTTCGGACTGTCGGAAACGATATTGAAGAAGGAATAGGGTGACAGGTTCAGGGAGCCATCCCTGCCCTTCGTCCCGATCCAGCCGATCGGCCGTGGCGCCACGATCGCCTTGAAGGGATCGTGGGCCATGCCATGGTCATTGCTTTCTGTTCGATAGAACATCGGACGACGGCTTTCTCAGGCGTAGGTGAGAATGTCGGACAACTGCGGACGCGGACGATCCGGCGTCGGGAAGTCGCTGGAGCCGATATGGATGAAGCCCGCGACCTTCTCGTTCTCGCTGACGCCGAGTGCTGCGAGCGCCCTGGCATCATAGGAAACCCATTCCGTGCGCCAGTTGGCGACATAGCCCCGCGCCTCGCAGGCCATCAGCATGTTGAGGCAGACGGCGCCGGCGGAAAGCACCTGTTCCCATTCCGGGATCTTGGCATGCGGTGCGGCCGTACTGATCACGCCGACGACGAGCGGTGCACGGGTGAAGCGAACCCGCTCGGCTTCCTTTGCTGCATCCGTCATTTCCGGGTTCTGTGCCGACGCGATCTCGAGGAAGGTCTCGCCAAGCGAGACGCAGACATCGCCGCGATAGACGACGAGACGCCAGGGCGCGATCTTGCCATGGTCAGGTACGCGCACGGATGAGGTGAGAATATCCTCAAGCTCGCTCTCGTTCGGCCCCGGACCCTTGATCTGGGCCACCGGCGTGGAGTGGCGTTCGCGCAGGTAATCGATCAGTTTTGCGTCAGAATTCATGTCGGAAACTTCCATTCGCTCGGGTGTGGTAGAATGAGGCCTTGAAATTGCCTTTCCCTTGCGTTTCAAGTGGCTAGTCAGAAAACAAGAGTCAACCGGTTCATCGCATGTCAGGCATTTCCCTTGTTCGCCGCATCCTTATTGCAGAAGCCATGGTGCTTCTTGCGGCGACAGCGAGCTATGCTCAGGACAGCGACGCATTCAAGAGCTTTCGACAGCTCGACAGCTCAACCAAGATGCCGAAGCTGAATGCCTTTTCTCCCGCAGCCATCGTGCCGCAGGCCTCTCTCGCTAAGGATGTCCGTTTCAGCGCCAAGCTGACCAATAACGGAGATGTGATGCGCGACGGACTGGCATGGCGCGTGTTCAGCCCGATTGCCGGCGAAGACGGCAAGCTGCCGCTGGTGGCGAGCTCCGATGGCGGCTCGGCCGATTTCCAGCTCGCGCCGGGCGATTATTTCGTCAACGTCGCCTTTGGCCGCGCCGGGGTGACCAAGAAACTGACCGTGCCGGCCGACGGCAAGATGACCGAACAGACGATCGTGCTCGATGCCGGCGGATTCGTGCTGAACGCCGTGGCCGGAACCGACCAGCGCATCCCGCCGGGCCAGCTCAGCTTCTCCGTCTATTCGTCGGAAGTTCGCGATAATGGCGACCGCGCGCTCGTTATGGCTGACGTCAAGCCGAACACGATCGTCAGGCTCAATGCCGGCACCTATCACGTTGTTTCCGAATACGGCGATATCAACGCCATTGTTCGCGCCGATATCCAGGTCGAAGCCGGCCAGTTGACCCAGGCCGTGCTTCAGCACAAGGCCGCCCAGGTGACGCTCAAGCTCGTCTCGCAGGCCGGCGGCGAAGCGATCGCCGACACCGCATGGTCGGTGCTGACGGAGGCCGGCGACGTCGTCAACGAAAGCGTCAGCGCCTTCTCCACCATGGTCCTGTCGGAAGGCAATTATCTTGCCGTCGCCCGCAACAAGGACAAGGTCTACCAGCGTGAGTTCAGCGTGGCCGCCGGGCGCAATTCGGATGTCGAAGTGCTGATGCGCGACGCGCGCAATTCCGGCGAGACGGCCGCGATGGAGCCGCAGGACTGATCGCAGCCGCGCCCGCCATCATGATCTGATGGCGGATGCGATGCCGCATTTGCTGCTTTCGTCCCAACTGCTCCCGTGATGATATCGCCAGATCGATAAACTGGGTATCGCATCGTGATCAGACCGGCATTCGCAGCGGACGAGAGTGGCATCAGGGCCTGCGCGGAAGGCGCTTATACCCGCTATATTGAGGCGATCGGCCGTCGTCCGGCGCCCATGGATGCGGATTTCTCAGCCCATATCGCAGCCGGCGACGTTTATGTCGCAACAGAACCCGACGGCGAATTGCAGGGCTTCATCGTCTTCTTTGCCAAAGATGATCACATCATGCTGGAGAATGTCGCCGTCCTGCCCGCCGCCGCCGGCAAGGGCATCGGCAAGTCGCTGATCGGCTTTTGCGAGATCGAGGCCAAGCGACGGGGCTTCGTGACGGTGCAGCTCTACACCAACGAGAAGATGACAGAGAACCTGTCGATCTATCCCCGCCTCGGCTATGTCGAGATCGACCGCCGAACGGAAAACGGTTTCAACCGCGTCTATTTCGAAAAGAATCTCGACCTGAAATAGCCACGCGATACCATCGACGATCAGCCACGAAATCAGGGAGGTGAGTGGTGACGCGCAGAGATTTCGATCCCGACACGATCACGCCGGATGGCAGGCCACCTTCAAAGGGCATGGTCTTCGATCCGTCCAGGGAGGGCGCGTGGCGCGGCTCTCTCTTCGGCGAGGTTCTCGGCGGGCCGGTCACCATCCTTGCCTACGGCAATGACACGCCGGGCGAAGGGCCGAGACTGCATGTCCACCCCTATGACGAAACCTTCATCGTCATTGAAGGCAGGGCGCGTTTCTTTGTCGGCAACCATGTGATCGAGGCAGGTGCGGGCGAAGCGGTGCTCGGGCCTGCCGGGATTCCGCACCGGTTCGAGAACATCGGCACCGGACGGCTGCAGACGATCGACATCCATCATTCCACCCGCTGGATCCAGACGGATCTGGAATAGCCTGTCAGGCCGCGCGCCTGTCGACGGCTGCGCGCGCCGCCTGCCGGCGCGCCTGGAATTTTGCAAGCCGGGAACGCTTCATCGGCCGCATGGAAAATACCGCGTCATGCAGCACCGTGAGCAGATCCTTGCGGTCCCTGATCGCCGACAGCTCTTCCCAGCGCATGATGGCACCGGATCGCGCCCGGATTGTCGAGCCCGACAGGCGCTTGAACTCGCGGATCAGCAGCGACAGCCGCAATGTCAGGGACAGTTTGCTGGCGATGTGGAAGATCGCTCCGTTCTGGCCTTCGAAATAGACCGGAACGACATCGGCCTTGGCCGACTGCACGAGCTTGGCCGGAAAGATCTTCCAAGGCAGGTCCTCGGCCGCGCCAAAACCCTTGCGCGCGGTGGCGACGCCGCCCGCCGGGAAGATGATGATCGTCACCCCCTCCTGAAGCAGTCGCAGCGACTCGTGACGGGTCTTCATGTTGATCGCCAGCGCTTCCTTGGTCTCCTCGAAGGAGACGGGCAGCGAATAGGGTGCCATTTCCGGCACTTTCAGCAGTTCATCGTTGATGAGGACGCGGAACGGCCGGCCAAGTTGCTCGGCCATGGCGAGAACGGCGATCCCGTCGCCTATGCCGAACGGATGGTTGGCGACGATGACGAGCGGTCGCCCTTGCTCGACCGGCGGCGGCCATGCGCCCTGCACGTCGAGTTCGACATCGATGAGGTCGAGCATCTTGCCGAACACCCGATCCGTCTTGCCGACAATATCGGCACGCCAGATGTCATAGAGGCGGGCATAGCGGTCGCGGCCGGACAGGCCTTCGATCGAGCGGATGAACCAGCGTTTCAGCTTTGGGTCTCGCTCGTTGGCGTAGGAGAGTTCCTGGAAGCGCATTCAGTCTCCGCGGAATACCCGCCATTGATTAGGGGGATAGAATATTTCGGATCGATGACAGAATTCTGACAGCGCCCGTGCATGACGGGCGCTGTCGATCATTGCCGGCTCAGGCGGCGGTGATACGCTTGGCCTTGCGACGCTTGACGTCCGGCGGTGTCGCCTCGTCAACCAGCGAGGCGATTGCCTCGTCGAGCGACATGGCGGTCTGGGCCTGCGAACCGAGACGGCGGATGTTGACCGAGCGCTGCTCGGCTTCCTGACGGCCGCAGACGATGATGACCGGGACCTTGGCGACCGAGTGCTCGCGGACCTTGTAGTTGATCTTCTCGTTGCGGAAGTCGGTGTCGACCTGCAGGCCCGCCTCGCGCAGCTGCTCGGCCACTTCCCGACCGTAATCGTCGGCATCCGAGGTGATCGTGGCGACGACGACCTGCGTCGGTGCGAACCACAAAGGCATATGGCCGGCGAAGTTTTCGATGAGGATGCCGAGGAAACGCTCCATCGAGCCGCAGATGGCGCGGTGGATCATCACCGGCTGGGTCTTTTCCGAGTTCTGGTCGATATAGAAGGCGCCAAACCGTTCCGGCAGGTTGAAGTCGACCTGCGTCGTACCGCACTGCCATTCACGGCCAATCGCGTCCTTCAGCGTGTATTCGAACTTCGGACCGTAGAACGCGCCCTCGCCCGGCAGGATGCCGGTCTTGATGCGGCCACCGGACTGTTCCTCGATCGTCTTCAACACGTCGGTCATGACGCTTTCGGCGCGATCCCAAAGGTCATCCGTGCCGACGCGCTTTTCAGGACGAGTCGACAGCTTGACGACGACTTCCTGGAAGCCGAAGTCTTCATAGACCGACAGGATCAGCTCGTTGATGCGCAGGCATTCCGCCGCCAGCTGCTCGTCGGTGCAGAACACATGCGCGTCGTCCTGGGTAAAGCCGCGCACGCGCATAAGGCCATGCAATGCGCCGGATGCCTCGTAGCGATGAACGAGACCGAATTCCGCAAGACGGATCGGCAGTTCGCGGTAGGACTTCAGACCATGCTTGAAGATCTGCACGTGACCCGGGCAGTTCATCGGTTTCAGCGCGAAGACACGGTTATCCGCTTCCTCGTCCTTCGGATGGGTGAAGGCATAGGCGGATTTTACCGCGAACATGTTTTCCTGGTACCAGCCCCAGTGACCCGAGGTCTCCCAGAGCGAGCTATCCAGCACCTGCGGCGCGTTGACTTCCTCATAAGTGCCGGCCAGGCGGCGGCGCATATAGGCCGTCAGCGTCTGGAACATGCGCCAGCCCTTGCCGTGCCAGAACACCACGCCCGGACCTTCTTCCTGGAAATGGAAGAGATCCATCTCGCGGCCGAGCTTGCGGTGGTCGCGCTTTTCGGCTTCGGCCAGAATGTGCAGATACTGGTCCAGTTCCTCCTGCGTCGCCCATGCCGTGCCGTAGATGCGCGTCAGCATCGGCTTGGTGGAATCGCCGCGCCAGTAGGCGCCGGCAACCTTCATCAGCTTGAAGGCGGTGCCGATCTGGCCCGTCGAGGCCATGTGCGGACCACGGCAGAGGTCGAACCAGCCGCCCTGATTGTAGATCTTCAGGTCCTGGCCTTCGGGGATCATGTCGACCAGCTCGACCTTGTAGGTCTCGCCCTTGTCGCCAAAAATCTGTTTGGCTTTTTCGCGCGTCCAGTTTTCCTTGGTGAAGGCGGCATTCTTCTGAATGATCTCCTTCATCTTCTTTTCGATCTTCGGCAGATCTTCGGGCGTGAAGGGCCAGTCTTCCTTGCTGTCCGGATGGACGCGCTTGAAGTCGTAATAGAAGCCGTTTTCGATGACCGGGCCGATCGTCACCTGCGTACCCGGCCACAGGTCCTGCACGGCTTCCGCCATGACGTGGGCGGCATCGTGGCGGATCAGTTCGAGCGCGCGCGGGTCGGTGCGGGTGACGATCTCGATCGCACCGTCGTTGACGGCATCCGAGAGATCGCGCAGCTCGCCATCGAGTGCGATCGCCACGGCCTTCTTGGCCAGCGACTTGGAGATGGATTCGGCGACGGCAAGGCCGGTCGTGCCCGCGTCGTAGACGCGAACGGAACCATCGGGAAATGTAAGGGAAACGGACATCAAAATTCTCCTGTCCAGTCCCGCCAACGAATGCGGGTGGTCAAAAAAGGGCCGCGAGACACACGGATCTGCGCGGCAACGAACGCCCGCGTGATAGTGCGTTTCGCCGTTCTAGTAAAGCAGTCGCAACGGTCGATGCAGACGATCAGACGATGCGTCTGCCCTCTTCATCCAGCACCTGTTCACCGTCTTCCTTGGCGAATGGTCCCTTATGAGATGCGGGCAGAATATCGAGCACCAGCTCGGACGGCCGCGCCAGTCGCGTGCCGAGCGGTGTCACCACGAAGGGACGATTGATCAGGATCGGGTTGGCAAGCATCGCGTCGACGAGGACATCATCGCTCAGCGACGGATCGGCCAGCCCCAATTCGGCATAGGGGGTGCCCTTTTCGCGAATGGATTGGCGGACGCTCAGTCCGGCGTCAGCAATCATCCGCACCAGCTGTTCACGGGTCGGCGGTGTCTTCACGTATTCGATCACCGTCGGCTCGATCCCGGCATTGCGGATCATCGCCAGCGTATTGCGCGAGGTACCGCATTGCGGGTTGTGATAAATGATGACGTCCATGCATATGGCCTTCTGTCGTTCGGGTCGATCTAGGTTCTGTAACGGCGCCAGAAGCGCCAGGGCGCCCACCAGTGCTGACGTTCAGAGAGCGTTTCGGCGACCGGGTCCAAGCCGCCGCTGCCGCCCGGCCCGCAGCGTGCAACGCGAAACAGCGTCAGCCAGCCGCCGGACCACAGGCCATGACGCGCGATCGCCTCATAACCATATTCGGAACAGGTCGGGATATGGCGACACGAATTGCCAATGAAACCGGATAGCGTCAGCTGATAGAGGCGAATGGAGCCCATGCCGAAGAGACGTCCGGGCGTCTTGCGGAACGGGCCCTGCCAGTTGCGGGAGCGCGCTTGTTCGGGCCGACCTCGTTCATGACCGCAATCGGGGGATCCGCACATCGGCTCAGCCAGCCGCAGCCTTGACGCCCTCTCCGGCCTCGATCCGGTCGAGCGCGTCGACCACGGCGTCGAAGGTGAGCATGGTGGAGGCGTGGCGGGCCTTGTAGTCCTTCACCGGTTTCAGGTAGCGCATATCGGCGAAGCGACCCGCCGGCCCCTCGCCGCCTTCCTTCAGCATAGCGAGCATATCGAGCCGCGCCTGACGCAATTCGTCGGCATCCGCCCCGACGACATGCAGCGCCATGATGGCGGACGACGCCTGGCCGAGCGCGCAGGCGCGAACAACGTGCGAAAAATCGGCGATCCGGCCGTCTTCCACCTTGAGATAGACCTTCACCTTGGAGCCGCAGAGCTTGGAGTGCTTTTCCGAACTCGCATCCGCGTCGGCGAGTTCGCCGCTGCGGGTGATATTGCCGGCGAATTCGAGGATCTTGCTGTTGTAAATGTCGTCCATGCCAATCCGTCCGGCCGTTATTCAGTGATCCGTTGAGCAGATCGTTCGTATTGAGACCTATCAACGACGCTTCGCAATCCTTATATGAGATGTCTCGTGGTGACGATCAAGAAAGGCGGATTTTGTAAAATCAGCTTCTTGAGAGAAACAGAATATCTTGTCAAAAGGCGTCGCAGCTATCAGATAGCGCCGAAGACTTGGATTTTACCCTTCGTTCCGCCCGCAAAACGGGACGGGATATGACGTCGGATGCGGCCTTGCACCGCATCGGGAGACAGTAGATGGATGCAATTGTGAAGAATTTTCCGGCCTCGAGCCAGGATCAGTCCCGGCCGTCACAGGCGGAAGCAGAAGATGCGGTACGTGTATTGCTGCGTTGGGCCGGCGAAAATCCGGCACGCGAAGGCCTGGTCGATACGCCGAAACGCGTCGCCAAGGCCTACCGTGAGCTTTTCGGTGGCTATGAGCTTTCCGCCGAGGATGTGCTCGGCCGCACATTCGAGGAAGTGTCGGGCTATGACGACATGGTCCTCGTGCGCGACATTCCGTTCTTCTCCCATTGCGAACACCACATGCTGCCGATCATCGGCAAGGCGAGCGTCGCCTATCTGCCGACCGGCCGCGTTCTCGGCCTGTCGAAGATCGCCCGCGTGGTCGAAATCTTCGGTCGTCGATTGCAGACGCAGGAAAACCTGACGGCACAGATCGCCAAGGCGATCGACGAGACGTTGAAGCCGCGCGGCGTCGCAGTGATGATCGAGGCCGAGCATATGTGCATGGAAATGCGCGGCGTGCAGAAGCAGGGTTCGCGCACGCTCACCACGACCTTCACCGGCGAATTCAAGACGAACGCAACCGAGCAGGCGCGCTTCTTCACCCTCGCCCGCGACAAGTGATCGACATGACCGACGCAGTCTTTGCAGCCCCCTCCGCCGACAAGGCAATACTTGAGGGTGCCGGTGCCTTCACGCCCAAATTCGACGAAAACGGACTCGTCACCGCCGTGGTGACGGACGCACGCGACGGCGAATTGCTGATGGTCGCCCATATGAATGCCGAGGCCCTGCGCCTGACCGTCGACACCGGCATCGCCCATTATTACAGCCGCTCGCGCAAGTCGCTGTGGAAGAAGGGCGAGACCTCCGGCAACCTGCAGACGGTCCACGAAATCCGCACCGATTGTGATCAGGATGCAGTCTGGTTGAAGGTCTCGGTCGCCGGCCACGACGCGACCTGCCATACGGGCCGCCGCTCCTGTTTCTATCGCGCCGTAACAAAAGATGAGAACCGTACCGTCCTTGAAATCCGCGATGACGCGCGGCACTTTGATCCCGAGGCCGTTTACTCCGGCTCGGGCGCGATGAAGGGAACGGATTAGCATTCTTCGCCGTTTCAGGCCTGCCCGGCACGAGTAAACGCTTTGGCAACCATAAGGTGCGCTAATTGCCGATTACACAAGGCGATGCCGTGGAAGGTAAGGATCAATGCTGAACTGGAGCTGGAACCGTCAGGATCGTCAGGCCGCGTCACCGGATGGCGACATCGTGCGGCAGGACCATTCGCTCCCACCCATTCCCGTCGCACCTCCGAAGAAGGCAAAACTGGCGCTGGCGCTGGGTGGCGGGGCTGCCCGCGGCTGGGCCCATATCGGGGTCCTGCGCGCCCTCGACGAAGCCGAGATCGAAGTCGGCATGATTGCCGGCACCTCGATCGGGGCGCTGGTCGGAGGCTGCTACCTCGCCGGCAAGCTCGATGAACTGGAAACCTTCGCCCGTTCGCTCACCATGCGCCGCATCGCTGCCCTTCTCGATCTGACGATCGGCGGCGGCGGGTTGCTCGGTGGCATGCGGCTGACCAAGCGGATGCAGGAGCATCTCGAAGGCCTTGCGATAGAGGATCTTGATCGTCCGTTCGTAGCCGTGGCGACCGAACTCCTGACCGGCCACGAGGTCTGGATTTCCAGCGGCTCGCTGATCAACGGCCTGCGCGCCTCCTACGCCCTGCCCGGCATTTTCGAGCCGGTCAAATGCAACAACCGCACGCTGGTCGACGGCGCGCTGGTAAACCCTGTACCGACCTCCGTCTGCCGCGCCTACGAGCAGCCGCTCGTGGTAGCCGTCAACCTCAATTACGATATTTTCGGCCGCTCCGCCGTGGTCAAGCACAATGCCAGTGTCCAGACGGTCGACGAGGTGATCCGCGAGAAGGCCGACGACACCCGCGTCAGCGTCACCGGCACGATGGTGCAGGCCTTCAACATCATTCAGGAACGCATTTCGCGCGCCCGCCTTGCCGGCGACCCGCCGGATCTGGCGCTGCACCCGCGCATGAACACCATCGGCCTGTCGGAGTTCCACCGCGCCGGCGAAGCGATAGAACGCGGCTATGAGGAAACCATGGCGCAGATCGGCGCCCTGAAGCGCATGCAGGATGTCTTCGCTCGGTGACGCCCGTGCATGAGAGACGCCCCGAAGCGAAATCCGGGGCGAATTTTGCGGTCGACCTCAGCCGGCGATATAGGCCTTCATCTGCTCGGCCTCATGCTCGACTTCCCGCATGCGGGCCTTGACCACGTCACCGATGGAAATGATCCCCGCGAGCTTGCCCGCGGTTTCCACCGGCACGTGACGAAAGCGCCCCGCCGTCATCATCCCCATCACATCGTCGACCGTCTGCTCCTCGCGACAGCGCTCGACGCTGGTCGTCATCAGCGACTTCACCGACTGGTCGAGCGCCGCCACGCCTTTCGAGGCGATGACCCGCACGAGATCGCGCTCGGTAAAGATGCCGGCAATCCGTCCCTCCAGTCCGGCAACGACGACCGCACCGATTTTCCTGTCATTGAGTATGGTCGCGACCTCGATAAGCTTTCGGTCGGGCTCGACGGTCACGACATCGCGACCCTTGGCGTCGAGCATCATCTTCACGGTAGTCGACATGGCTTCCTCCCTGCCAATCAACGGGCCGTGACGCCTCTCTCCTCAAGCGCCATGGCACGCTTCCAAACACGAAAGAGTGTAGAGCGGCGGCGGAGCGACTTCAAGCCGCAGCCGGAAAGCTAGCGGATTTCGCGATAGCGGATCGGGTCGAACAGTCCAAACAGCAGGAAACCGAAGAGGAAGCCACCGATATGGGCATCCCAGGCAATATTGCCGGCGTCGCTGCCGATCAGCGGCAGGCCGACGGCAACGAGCACGTTACCGAACAGCCACATGCCGGTGAAGATGAGGACGGTGCGATTGGAAAGCGCGCCGAGAATGGACTGGCGCGGATAGAGGTGGCCATGCGTCCGGTCATAGCCGCCGCCATCGGGAAAGGCGAAACGGCAGGCAGCGCCCATCAGCGCCGAAACGACGCCGGACGCACCGATCAGGATCGTCTCGTCGCCCCAGTGCAGCGCACCGTGAAAGAAGGCGGACGCGGCGGCCGATAGTGCCCAGAAGATGACGTAGCGCACCGCCCCGATACGCCGCACCACCGGAGCGCCGAAAGCGGCAAGCCAGAGTGCGTTGAACCCCAGATGCTCGACGCTGCCATGCAGGAGCGAGTAGGTGACCGGCGTCCACAGCCACTCATAGCCCTGCCCGCCGAGCGGGAAGGCATAGCGGATCGGTGAAAACGCCAGATTGACGATGAAGGCGATCCGATCATCGCCCGAAAGCACATATTCCTGGAAGGCGTAAAGCCCCGCCACAAGCACGAGGCTGAGCGTCAGGACACGCGGCAGATTGATGGCCGGCTCCGAGCGCGGCGGACCGTCGTCACCGGGACCGCCCCCGTCATATCCGGCCCCATCGTATCCGGGCCCCGCATCGCGGACGCCGACCGACGGGACGGACTTCTTCTGCGGCCGGTTGTCCGGGTTCGCATCATTCGGGGCCATGTCGGGCCTGTCGTCCATGGCCGGTCCTTCCTTGCAATCTGTAGTCTCGAGCAATGCCCGAAGTAGCCCCAAGACTTATAACAGCCGCCCCGCCTTTGCAAAGCGCGCCACCACGGCGGCAAGCACTCGGGCATGGCCGATCACGCGTCAGCGAAAAATCGCGAGCCAACTGGCACGGTTTTCGCTGGGTTATGACGATCCAGCAGGCCGGACGGGGCATTCTGGATCGAAATAAAACAGGACGAACCGCATGCGCAACACGGCAACACAAGAAATCCTTAACTATTGGAACGGCTTGCGCGGGCACAGGCCCGCACCACTGCGCTCAGAGATCGATCCTTCAGCGCTGCGCCATTTCCTGCCACAACTGTTCATCATCAACGCCACCATTCCCGGCCAGCCGACCTTCTCGCTTGCCGGAACGCGGATCTGCGAACTTTTCGGCCGCGAACTGCGCGCTAAGGAATATGCGTCCGTTTGGCTGGACCAGACCCATGTCCTGCCGAACGACATTCTCGACCACGTGCTGTTCTACGAGCGTCCCGCCCTGCTCGATATCAGGCTGTCACCGGATGGCGATGATTACCCTTACGAACTGCTGCTGATGCCGCTGCGATCGCTCGGCCGACGCAGCGACCGCGTTCTCGGCGCGCTTCTGCCACAGCAGGCGGCATTGCCGGACATACGCCTGCCGATATCAGCGCTCGCACTGCAGGCCTGGAGCTTCGTGCGCCCGGACGGTACCCGGTCGCAGCCAGCCGTGCAGGACGAGGACAAGGCAGCGCCCTCCGTCACTTTCTTCCGCAGGCTCGTCGGCAATCGCATCGCCGAAATCGGCCACTGACACGCGGCCTCGAAGGCTTCGAAACAAGACTAAATTAACCGACGCCTGCTAACTCTAGCGGTCATCAGTCCGACCAGAGCGCGCTTGCCCATGTTTTCCTTCCAGCCGGCACAGACAACACCGACGCCGACGGCCGCCATGCAGCGCTCGTTTCAGCGCGTCACGGTGAATGTCGAAGGCCGCCTGATGCTGGCAAGCCATGACGAATACCCCTGCTCGGTCACCGACATGTCGCCTGGCGACGTCGAATTCGTCTGCGCCGGCCAGCCGCGCCTGCAGGAGCGGGTCATCGCCTATCTCGACCATCTCGGCCGACTGGAAGGCAACGTCCTGTCGCTGACACCGGACGGCTTCGTCATGTCGATCAACGCGACCGACCGCAAGCGCGAGAAACTGGCCGCACAGCTGACCTGGATCGCCAACAAGCACGAACTTGGCCTGCCGGAAGACCGCAGGCACGATCGCCTGACGCCGCGCATGACCAATACCCAGCTGACGCTGGAAGACGGCACGCGCTACGATTGCCGCCTGATGGACCTTTCGCTTTCGGGCGCAGCCGTGGACGTCGAAATCCGCCCGGCGATAGGCACCCCGGTCCGCCTCGGCAACATGCGCGGCCGCGTCGTGCGCCATTTCATGGAAGGCGTCGCGATCGAGTTCGCCTCGGTCCAGTCACGCGAATCCCTGACGGAATTCCTTTAAGCTCGAAGACGGCTTCGGCGCGAACTGCAGCGGGCCGGCCATAGGGCCACCCCGAAAAATCCCGACACCTCAAGAATGAGCAGACGGCGACCTTTGCCAGTCGTCATGCGTTAACGCATCCGCGTCCGGCCGCACGAAGCCGCCGCCGACGCTTAACCGCTCAGCACACCAGAGGCGCCGTACGCAGCCCGGCAAGAGCGTTTTCCGATGCCGGATGTGCGAAAATCGGCCACCTCCAGAAAAAAATGTATCTTTTCGGGATTTTTTTCATGCCCTCCCGAGGCATGATTTCGGCCTGAAACGACAGACTTCAGCACACCCGAACAGGCGGCGCGACCTCAACCGCACCGACGGCAAGCGCAGATCGCCGCCGGACTGCGCGCCTTTGATCTTTTGGAAAACGCAATACCGCCAGGAACTTGACCGCCGAAAGAGCGGATTTGCCTCGAATTTTAGCTAAATTTGAAGCGCATTCGACGCGCATTTGATTTGAATTTTGCCCGCATTCGACGCGAATTTTCTTCAATATCGATTACAATAAGCGTTTGATTTTACGACGGTATTTTGCAGTCGATCAAATCGGCTCCGGCATTGTCTTCCTAACGAACGGGGAGACAAGAAAAATGACGCTTCCAAAGACACTGACACAGATCATCATGGCCGCCGCACTGGCACTTGCAGCCGCAGCACCGGCACTCGCAGGCCCGATGGATACGATGCGCATCATCGGCAAGGCCAACCCGCCGATCGGTCATTACGAGTTCTGCCGCACCTATGTCAGTGAATGCCGTCCGCTCGAAGGCGACGCCAGCCCGATCGCCCTGACGGAAGACAAGTGGCGCACCATTCTCGACGTCAACTATACGGTCAACACCACCATCACCCCGATGACCGACCAGGAAATCTACGGCGTCGAAGAGCGCTGGGCCTATCCGCGCACCGTCGGCGACTGCGAGGATTTCGTCCTCCTCAAGCGCAAGATGCTGATGAACAAGGGCTTCGACGCCTCGCAGCTGCTGATCACCGTCGTCCTGCAGCCGAATGGCGAAGGCCATGCCGTCCTGACCGTTCGCACCGACCGCGGCGACTACATTCTCGACAACATGCGCAACCGCGTCATGGTCTGGTCGGATACCGAATACACCTACCTGAAGCGTCAGGACGCTCGCGATCCGTCGCGCTGGGTCAAGCTTCAGGACGGCCGCAACATGGCAGTCGGCAGCATCAGCCAGTAACGGCCGGCACACGACAAGTTCATCGAAAATTAACCATGCCCGCGAGACTATCGCGGGCATTCTCGTTTGGACCCCGTATCCGCGTTCCGGTCCCGCACCGCGCAACCCGATCGGACCACGCCATGAGCCGCCAGACACCGACGAACAAGGCCCAGGAACTGCCGCTCCTGTCCGAGCGCTTCCTCATTCGCCTGGCAATCGTCGTCGCCGTGCTCGTCGCCGCCACGGTGGCGATCAGCATCGGCGGACGCTGGCTCGGCGAGCAAATGTCGCTCGGCGGCCATACGGCGGATACGACGCCGTTTGCGATCATCATCGGCGAAGACACGCTCGCCCTCCCCGCCAACACGATCCGCTTTTCCGAACAGAGGCGCTCCGGCAAAGCCGAGCGCCTCGACCTTTACCTCACATGGCCCGACATGACGGGCTACAGCGACGACCGGCGGGGCGTCTTCGACACGATCGAACGCATGGACGGTCTGCTTTTCCTGCAGGTCTCGCAAAGCACCATGTCGAAGGACATGTCGGGACGGCTGAAGCCGATCTACAGCCAGCTCTTCGACGGACAGGCGATACCCTTTGCCCACGGACTGACCCTGCACAGGATGCGGCCGGACAGCGGCTATGGCCGCGAGGTCATTCTGACCGCCGAAATTGAGGGCCACGAGCCCTATGCCGTCCGATGCCTGATTCCGGCACAGGGGGACGCCCCCACCAGCGGCGACTGCCAGCGCGATATTCACATCGGCCGTGATCTGACCGTGCTGTATCGCTTCTCCAGCACACTTCTGAAAGACTGGCAACATATTGATGCCGCAGTTGCATCCTTTGTGCGCCAGGGCCTTGCGGCGGCAGACGGGCGCTGAGCATCAACCTCCCCGGCCGCTAAAATGCACCGGAGCGAGGAAACCAGTCGTTCATCATAAACCTCTTGGTAACGCTGTTCTCCTAGATTGTCACAAACGGTCTTGGCGGGGGAACGTCTGGATCAATTGAACAATGACCAATTCAATGAGTGCGGCAGTGTTGAAAACGATGTTTGCGTATCCCTCGAAGGGAAATGTCAGGGCGCAGGCGAAACGCGTAGGCTTTCTTTTCGTCATGGCAATGGCGCTTTCCGGCGTCACTCGACCAGCGGAAGCGCAAGCAGCGCCGAAATATGCGGGCATCGTCGTCGATGCGAAGTCAGGCAAGGTTCTGTACGGTGAAGATCCGGATGGCCTTCGCTACCCGGCGTCGCTGACCAAGATGATGACGCTTTACCTGACCTTCGAAGGCCTCGAAGCCGGCCGCTTCAGCCTCGACTCGAAGGTTCCGGTCTCGGCAAACGCCGCCAAGGAACCGCCGTCCAAGCTTTTCGTCAAGGCTGGCAACAGCGTCACCGTCGACCAGGCGATCCGCGCGCTCGTCACCCGCTCGGCAAATGACGTGGCAACCGCACTCGGCGAATTCATCGGCGGTTCGGAACCGCGGTTCGCGCAGATCATGACCAACAAGGCCCGTGCGCTCGGCATGACGCGCACCACCTATCGTAACGCCCACGGCCTGCCGAATACCGCGCAGATGACCACGGCGCGCGACCAGGCCCGTCTCGGCATCGCCCTTCGTCAGCATTTCCCGCAGTATTACCATTATTTCGGCATCCGCACCTTCCAGTACGGCAAGGTTACGATCGGCAATCACAACCGTCTCGTCGGCAATGTCCGCGGTGTCGACGGCATCAAGACCGGCTACACCCGTGCAGCCGGCAGCAACCTGGCAACTTCCGCCGAACTCGACGGTCGCTCCATCGTCGCCGTTGTGCTTGGCGGCCGCTCCAGCGCTGCCCGTGATGCCACGATGCGCAAGCTTGTTGCGGAATATCTGCCGAAGGCGTCCCGTGGCGGCCGCACCAACCTGATCGCCCAGCGCGGCCCGATCGCAGACCCGGCCGTTCCGGTTCCGCGTCAGCCAGCGGTCGCAGCAGAAGTGTCCGAAAGCCGTGAAGTCGCCTCCTTCGACCTGCCGAATGCCGGCCCGGTTCCGGATGCCCGTTACGGGCAGCGCGAGGCACGTCCGACCGCACCGCTCGCCGTGCCGAAAATGGCCGCCGCATCGGCATCCGCCTATGCCGGTGAAAGCGCCCAGCGCCGCGGCGCCGACCAGGCACTGGCCGCAGCCATGACGCCGCCGGCTGCAATCCCGGCTCCTGCGCCGGAATACGTTCCGACAAAGCGTCAGGAAGCCTCGATAAAGCGCGACGCGCCGGTCGCCAATGTCGATGCCGTCACCACCGCATCGACGCGCGCTCCGGTGCAATCCCCGGCCATGACCGGCTGGGTCATCCAGATCGGCGTCTCTCCGAGCGAGAAGATGGCCCTCGACCTCCTGCAGAGTGCGCAGGATAAAGGCGGACAGGTATTGCGTTCCGCCAAGCCCTTCACCGTCGCCTTCAACAATGGCGGCTCGCAGATCTATCGTGCCCGTTTCGGCGGTTTCGATGATCAGAAATCGGCGGTCAATGCCTGCAACGCGCTGAAGAAGAAGGGCGTCGGCTGCTGGGCTGCCATGCAATAGCGGGCGGGGGCGTAGCCCCCACCGTTTCACCGCCGCGCCACGTGTATCCGGCGCGGAGAAATCTCGACTTGTAATGCGTTTACGGGGTTTCCGATGGGAATGAATGAAAACAGTGCAGATCTTGGGGCGGCTCCGTTTTCCCGCGCCAGGGGCGTCACACTCAATCCGCTACACGAAGCGGCCATGCGTCTTGCCGGTCTCGGCCTGACGCGGTCGAAGGAAAAGACGAGGGATCTGGTTTCGCTGCTTCTCAGCCACGGCGCACGCGCCTGGCGGCAGTCGCAGCCGGAAGCAGGCATACACCTGCATGTGCTGGCCCATTCCGGCCGATCGCCGGTCAGAATGAAGCTGCCGCCGAAAACGGTCGCCTGAAGCTTCTTCCAGATACAATCGAACTGGCGGTGCGCCTGACCGGTGCATCGCCTGAATTGCTTCAGAGCAGTCCGAGATCCGAAAGCTCGCGGCGCAGGTCTTCCGGCATGGCCGCAACATCCTCGCCGAGCGCACCGAGATCGCGCGGCGCCTCCTCGGCTTTCAGATAGCGCCAGCCCTGGAACGGCCGCTTGGGCTGGTTGGCTGTCTCGATGACCTCGGGTCCGAGTACCAGTTCGCAGCGTTGAATGCCGTCAGCCCCGGTAAAGGTGCGAAGGTCGAGCAGTTTCTGCCGCGCCGCCACCTGCCCCTTGATCACCCAGTAGAGCGATCCGCCGTCGAGAAGTTCGTCGACGCGCTTCGGCACCATGCGTGTCGTATGGATGCTGTGCGGTTCGAGACCGGCCGCCATGGCGGTGAGCGAACGGTCCGCCACCCACTCACGAAGATCCTGAATACTGTCGGCGCCGACACAAAGCTTGATGAGATGAAGAGCCATGGCTTGCTTGAAGACCCATGGGGCCTCCCCGTCAAGACCTGACGGGCAAGGTGTCCACAGTCAACGCGTTCCTCAGCACTCGACGACGTTGACGGCGAGACCGCCCGTCGAGGTTTCCTTGTATTTCTCGCTCATGTCGTTGCCGGTCTGGCGCATCGTCTCGATACAGGCGTCGAGCGGCACGAAATGCGTGCCGTCGCCTTTGATGGCAAGCGAGGCGGCGGTCACCGCCTTCACCGCGCCCAGCGCGTTGCGTTCGATGCAGGGCACCTGCACGAGGCCGGCGATCGGGTCGCAGGTCATGCCGAGATGGTGTTCGAGCGCGATCTCGGCCGCGTTCTCGATCTGCTCCGGCGATCCGCCCATGACGGCGGCAAGACCGGCGGCCGCCATCGCCGCCGCAGACCCGACCTCCCCCTGACAGCCGACTTCGGCGCCCGAGATCGAGGCATTGTGCTTGATGATGCCGCCGACGGCCGCCGCCGTCAGCAGAAAATCGCGGACATCCTGCTGCGTCGCGTCCTCGTGGAAATGCAGGAAGTATTTGAGCGTCGCCGGGATGACGCCGGCCGCCCCGTTGGTCGGCGCGGTGACGACGCGCCCGCCGCCGGCATTTTCCTCGTTGACCGCCATCGCATAGACCGACAGCCAGTCATTGGCGAGCAGCGGATTGGCACGGTTGCTGCGCCATTCTTCCTTCAGCTTGTCATGGATGGCGCGGGCGCGGCGCTTGACGTTCAGCCCGCCCGGCATGATGCCATCGACCTTCAGGCCGCGATCGATACAGCCGCTCATCGCTTCCCAGATCGCGTCGATTCCCTCATCGAGCTCCTGCTCGCTCATTTTGGTCAGCTCGTTGGCGCGCTTCATTTGCGCGATAGACAGACCGGCGCCATGCGACATGGCGAGCATCTGTCGTGCCGTAGCGAACGGATAGGGCACCCGGTCGCTGCCGGCCGCGCCCTTCGAGGCGCGCATCGCCTCAAGCTCCGTGTCGGTGACGACGAAGCCGCCACCGATCGAATAATAGATCCGCTTCAGGAGAAGCCGGCCATCCTTGTCGAGCGCCGAAAAGCTCATTCCGTTCGCATGTCCCGGCAGCGGCTGCTTCTTGTCGAAGACCAGATCGGTGGCCGGCTGGAAGATATAGGTCGGGTGCCCCGGCGGGGTGACGCGGCCCGTCCGCTCGACCTCTGCGATGAGAGCCTCCATGCGGTCGGGATCGACCGTATTCGGCGCCTCTCCGGTGAGGCCGAGGATCACCGCCCTGCCCGTTCCATGGCCGATGCCGGTAAAGGCGAGCGAGCCGTGCAGCGAAACAGAAAGGCCCGCCACATGGGCACTGGCCGGACGCGGCCAGTCGTCCGACAGGATCAGCTCGAGAAACCGGTTGGCGGCCGACATCGGCCCCATCGTGTGGGAGCTGGAAGGCCCGATACCGATCTTGAAAACGTCGAAGACGGACAGAAACATGGAAGATCCAATTGCTCCGGCGGCGCCGGGTAGAGCGGAAGTGCAGCCTGAACAAAGCCTATGTCATCGCAGCGTGGCACCATGGTGACGCGCCGACAAGACATGTGACGCAAGCGACATTGATTGCCCGCTCATATGCGATTTCACGCCGCCGAGCGCAAGTCCGACACGCCGGCATTTCGCCGATCACAATGCCACTCGCCCCTTGCCGACGCGGCCGAAACAAAGCAAGAGAGGCACAGGATATGATCGCGCAATCCGGCAGAGTTCCATGACCCTTGCAGACTACGTCGCCCTTGCTCTTTTCGCCCTGCTCTCGGGCCTTTACTCGTGGTTCACCGCCGGCGCCGGCGCTGGCCTGTTGCCGAGATTGAGCCTCAACCAGGCAATGATAGAGCGTCGTCATCGCTGGATCTACAATTCGCTGAAACGCGACCTGCGGATGATCGACACGCAGATCTTTGCCGGACTGCAGAATGGCACCGCCTTCTTCGCCACCTCGTCCATCTTCGCGCTCGGAAGCTGCTTTGCGCTTCTGGGCTCCACCGACAAGGTGAACGCCGTCTTCTCCCACCTGCCCTTCGTTCCCTATGGCGGGCAGGCAGCATTCGAGATGAAGGTCGGCGGGCTTGCCTTCCTCCTCGGCTATGCCTTCTTCAAGTTCGGCTGGGCCTATCGCCTGTTCAACTACTGCACCATTCTCTTCGGCGCTTTGCCGATGATGAAGGAAGCGGAGGCCAATCCGGAGGCGGCGCGCAAGGCCGCCGATCACGTGATCAAGATGAACACGATCGCCGCCAGTCACTTCAATTCCGGCCTGCGCACACTTTTTCTGTCGATCGGCTATCTCGGTTGGTTCGCCGGGCCCTATGTATTCATGGCAACGACGATCATCATCATCGTCGCACTCTTGCGCCGCCAGTATTTTTCCGATGCGCGGCTGGCGATCATGGAAGACGACTGAGGACCTGAAATATTGACTGCCGCAGACACCCAAAAGCCCATGCAGGCCGCAAGGCCGCCGCGCATCCTGCTCATCGACACGTTGCGTGGCATCGCGCTGATCGCAATGGCGTCCTATCACCTGACATGGGATCTGGAATTCTTCGGCTATCTCGATCCCGGCACGGCAACCCAGGGCTGGTTCCGCATCTATGCGCGCGTGATTGCCAGTTCCTTCCTGTTTCTGGCAGGCGTGGGTCTCGTGCTGGCACATGGATCCGGCACTCGCTGGCCGGCCTTCTGGAAGCGTTTCGGCATCGTTGCGGGTGCAGCACTCGCAATCAGCATCGCGACGTTCATCGCCTTCCCGCAGGAATGGATCTTTTTCGGCATCCTGCACAATATCGCGCTGTCGAGCCTGATCGGCCTCGCCTTCCTGCGCATGCCGCTGCCGTTCGCCATTGCCGCGCCGGTTCTGATCGTTGCCGCGATGGCAGCGAATGCGACCGTTATGCCGGGCATTCTTCAATTGCCAGCCTTCGACACGCGCTGGCTGGCATGGCTCGGCTTTGCGGACATTCCACCGCGCTCGAATGATTACGTGCCGTTGTTCCCGTGGCTTGCAGCACTTCTGACCGGCGTGATCCTCACGAGGATCGCCGTGGCACGCGGCTGGACGACGCCGCTTGCCAGCGTCCAGACCAGCGACACGACGCTGGCGAAGGCCGGCCGCCACAGCCTCATCGTCTATCTGGTGCATCAGCCGGTACTGATCGCGATCGTCTATCTCGTGTCGCTCGTCTACCCAGCCCCGCCGGCCGATCCGCGCATGAGCTATGTCAACAGTTGCCAGGCAAGCTGCATGGGTCAGGCAAACGACGAGGCGCTGTGCGAACGGTTCTGCGGCTGCACCGCCGACCGGCTGATCAGCGAGCAGTTGATGACGCCGCTGCAGAGCGGCACGATCAACGCGCAGGATGATCGTATCCAGATCATCGCCGGCGAATGCTCGATGCAGATCGACACGCCGGCTCAGCCGTGAGAGATATCAGGTGCCGACGCCGATTTCGGCAAGGCGCGTAAGGCAGGCTTCCTCGACATTGTCGAGTTCCGACAGCGTCTCTTCGATATCCTTGCGCTTCTGCCGCAATTCTTCACGCTTCTCGTCGACATGCTTCATCAGCATCTTGAGCTGGCCGATTTCGCCCGGCGGCTCCTTGTAGACCTGAATGATCTGACGGATCTCGGCGATCGTGAAGCCGATGCGGCGACCGCGCAGGATTTCCTGGATCAGCCGGCGATCGGCGGCACGGAACAGACGCGTCCGGCCGCGCCGCTCGGGATGGATAAGTCCCTCATCCTCGTAGAAGCGAAGCGTGCGGGTCGACACGCCGAATTCACGGGTCAGTTCGGTTATGCTGTAATATTTGTCCACGTCGCTTCCTTGATATCAGCGACGTAAAATAATTGACTTTTACGTAACAGTCAAACCACGTCAGCGCAGCAGCCAGACGGTGGCAAGCCCGAGAAAACTCATGAAACCCGTCATGTCGGTGATCGCCGTGACGAAGACCGCCGAAGAGACGGCCGGGTCGGTGCCAGCCTTGTTGAGCAGCATCGGGATCATCATGCCGGCCATGGCGGCGGCGAACATGTTGATGATCATCGCGGTGGCAATCACCATGCCGAGATGCAGATCGGCAAACCACCATCCCGCAACCGCACCGACGGCCGAGCCGAACAGAAGACCGTTGATCAGCCCGACCCCGGCCTCACGGCGCACGACACGCCAGGAATTGTGAATGTCGAGATCGCGGGTGGCGAGCGCGCGCACCGTCACCGTCATCGTCTGCGATCCGGCATTGCCGCCCATGCCGGCAACGATCGGCATCAGGATGGCAAGCGCCACGATCTCCTCGATAGTCGCCTCGAACAGCCCGATCACCGAGGCAGACAGGAAGGCGGTGACGAGATTGACCATCAGCCACGGCACGCGCGACCGCGATGTATCCTTGACCGAGTCGGACAGTTCTTCGTCACCGACGCCTGAAAGGCGACGAAGGTCCTCCTCCGCCTCTTCCTGGATGACGTCGACCACGTCGTCGATGGTAAGCACGCCGACGAGACGGCCGTTGTCGTCGACCACGGCGGCGGACAGAAGGTCGTACTGCTCGAAGATCTGCGCCGCCTCTTCCTGGTCCATGTCGGCCGGGATCGGGTGGTTCGTCTCGCGCATGATCGTTTCGATGCGGATCGCCCGCTTGGTGCGCAGGATACGGTCGAGATCGATGATGCCGAGCAGCCGGAATGTCGGGTCGATGACGAAGATCTGCGAAAAGCTTTCCGGCAGATTTTCCTCGTCGCGCAGATAATCGATGGTCTGGCCGACGGTCCAGAACGGCGGCACCGCGACGAATTCCGTCTGCATGCGCCGGCCGGCCGAGCTTTCCGGATAATCGAGCGCGCGGCGCAGGCGCACGCGCTCGGTGAACGGCAGCTGCGCCAGGATCTCTTCCCGGTCCTGATGATCTAGGTCTTCGAGAATGTAGACCGCATCGTCCGAATCGAGATCACCGATCGCAGCGGCAATCTGTGAATTCGGCATCTGCTCGACGATTTCGAGACGGATCGCCTCGTCGACCTCGGTCAGCGCGGTCAGGTCGAAATCCTTGCCGAGAAGTTTGACCAGCGCAAGTCGCTGGTCCGGCAGGATCGATTCGAGCAGGTCGCCAAGTTCGGATTCGTGCAGCCTGGCAACGTTCTGCCGCAGATAGAGGACATCGCGATCGGCGATTGCGGCACCGACGCGGGCGAGAAAGTCGGACCGGATGGAGCCGTCTTCCGAGTAGATGTCGTGCCCTTCGTCGCCGGCTTTGGCGCGGACGAGGGTCTCTTCCTGGATATCACTCATCTGCCGCCTCGCCTGACACGCGCCGCCATTCGATTAGCGACCGAAAACATATAGCCAACAAACAGATAGCATGAAAGACTGAAGCATCTTTATCGACAGCCGCAATATCGGCCCTCGCCGTGCTTCTCGGGGATTGAACACGGCGAAGCGCCATCCCGCAGAAAGTGAAATGACATGCCCGTCCGCCCGCTCCTCACCTATCCCGATCCGGGCCTTTCCAGCCCCTGCGCGACCGTAACGGAGTTCGACGAAACGCTGTCAGCATTGGCGCAGGATCTGCTGGAAACGATGCGCGCGGCACCGGGCGTCGGCATCACCGCCGCCCATATCGGCGTCTACAAGCGTCTGTTCGTGCTGGAACTGTCGCCGCAGCAGGGGCCGCTCCATTACGTCAATCCCGAAATCCTCTCGGCAAGCGCGGAAACGATCCGCCATACCGAAGGCAGCGTCTCGATGCCCGGCGCGACCGACGAGGTGGAGCGCCCGAGACGGATACGCATCCGTTATCAGGACCTCACCGGCAAGGTGATCGAGGAGGACGCGCAGGATTTTCACGCCGTGTGCATTCAGCACGAGGTCGATCAGCTGGACGGCATCTTCTGGCTTCGCCGCCTGTCGCGGATCAGGCGCGACCGACTGGTGCGCAAATGGACCAAAGAAAAATAGCCGATCGATAGAACCCCAGGCCGCTTCATGCGTTTTCCGACCATGGTGATTGAAAGCCGTGGTTATTGAGGAGAGCGACCATGACGGAAATATCCAAGATCGAAGATACCGAACTCGGCACCAAGGTAGCCGCACGTCTGGCCTCGTTGCCGGATGTGGACACATCCGCGCTCGACGCGCATATCGAAGGGACCACGGTGGTTCTGGAGGGCTCGGTCGACACGATCATGTCAGCCCGCAAGGTGGTTCTGGCCGCCGAAACGATCGACGGGGTGCATGATGTTGAAAACCACATGACCCTGACGGGTAGGACGGGCGAAAGCGCCCATTAGGTCGCTTCAGGTCTTGTCCGCCCCATCCGAAATCCGGATGGTCGCAGCGCAGACGCGGCACGATTATGACCGCATCAGCCTTCGGGCGGGGCGGAAATGACACGCGTGACCCGACAAAGGAGGCTCTTATGCCGAAGAAGGATATCGACGACACGTCCCGCGAGGAAGACTTCCGCGATTACGAGGAACGCAACATCGATGATGGCTGGCCCTATGCCGATCGGCCCGGCGCCGCGTCCGGCCCTATCGACAATGCGCCTTACGGCGGATCCAATGCCAGGAGCGAAACAGACCGCAATCCCGGTTTCATTGTTGAGCAAGCCGGATTCGATGGCGAAGAACCGCCGCAGCGCGACAGCCTGCGTCCGGGAACGGTTGGCCTGGAAGATGCGGACGACCTGGAGGAACGCGTCACCGATGCGATCGATTCACTCGGGATCATCGATATGGACCTGATCGACGTCCGCGTCGAACGCGGCACGACGACGATAGAGGGCGAGGTAGATGATGCGGCAACCGGCCATCGCATTCTAGCCGCCGTCCAGACCGTTTCCGGCGTGCGCCATATACGCAACCATCTGCGCCTTGCCGGTATCGACAGCCGGATACCCGCGGAAGACTAGCTGACTGAAACGGAAATCGCCGGTGGTGTCTTCAGCGTGTTGCTGACGGTGCAGATTTCTTCGGCCATCTCCACGATCTGGTGCTTCTCGGCCTCGGAAAAGTCGCCCTCGACGTGGATGACCACTGTCATCCGCTCTATACGGTAGGGTTCCTCGGCGCTCTTTTCTCCGCTGACGTCGGCGGTTGCCCCCTTGAACCGCTGCAACAGGTCGAGCTTGCTGGCAGCAATGCGGGCGCTGAGCACAAGGCAGGCGGAAAGCGACGCAAATGTCAGGTCGAGCGGATTGAAGCCTTCGTCCGAGGCGCCGGTGACGATGTCGATCTGCCCGCCGGTGCGGCTCGTCACCACCGGGTGACCGTTGCGATCGAGCCTCGCCACCGCGCCGATCGGCCGCTTCTTGATCTTCACATCGACCACAGGGTCATTCCCCCTCGATCACGGTGGGCCCGAAAATTTCCTCGAAGGCCTGCCGCAACCGGATATCCACATCCTGCATCATCACCAGCATGCCGAGATCCTCGAGGCTTGTCACTCCATAAGCGGTGACACCGCAAGGCACGATGCCGGAGAAATGCGTCAGGTCGGGATCGACATTGATGGACAGGCCGTGAAAGCTTACCCATCGCCGCAGCCTGATGCCGAAAGCGGCGATCTTGTCTTCCGCCATGCTGCCATCGGGAAGGCGCGGCTTCTCGGGACGACGCACCCAGACGCCGACGCGATCCTCGCGACGCTCGCCACGGACATTCATCAGGTCGAGCGTACGGATCACCAGTTGCTCGAGCGCGGCGACATAGGCGCGAACATCCTGACGCCGGCGCTTGAGATCGAGCATCACGTAGGCGACCCGCTGGCCGGGGCCATGATAGGTGTATTCCCCGCCCCGCCCCGTCTCGTGGACAGGAAAGCGACCCGGCTCGATCAGGTCGCTCGGGTTGGCGCTGGTCCCCGCTGTATAAAGTGGCGGATGCTCCAGAAGCCAGACAAGCTCGCTGGCCTTGCCATCGGCAATGGCGGCGACCTCGCGCTCCATTTCCGCGAGCGCCTCTTCATAGGCGATGGGACAGTCTGAAATGCGCCAACGCACCGGCGGACAGTTCTCGCCGGGCAGCATCGAATGGTCGAGATCGGTTCTGGTCAACATGGAAAGTCTTTTCGCAAGAAGACGATAGCTTTTCAAGACGGCAAAAACCCCGGCTTTCCGGGGCTTCCGGTTAAGCGGCCTGTGGGCTTTTGTTTTTTCCTTCAAAAAACTGTCACGGCACACTTGTGCTGCCGGAATCCTTTTGCTAGATGCTCCCTCGCCGGCGCAAGTCGGCCTACCACGATGCGGTCGTGGCGGAATTGGTAGACGCGCAGCGTTGAGGTCGCTGTGGGGCAACCCGTGGAAGTTCGAGTCTTCTCGACCGCACCAAACTAACCCGGCTTCGGCCGGGTTTTTTGTTTTTTACCAGATCGTTATGCGCCAACGTTAAACTCGCACCGTAACTGTGGAAAACGCACCTCTCCAGCCGGATCCCGATACGCTGATGATCACCTCATCGCCACAAACGCCCCGCGCCGGAAACACCGGCAATGCAGGCGAACATTGGAAGCCGACGTGACCGCCGCCACAGGGATGCCACAAACCGACCACTCACCCGCCGTATCGGTCAACACTCCCCTGCCGCAGGGCGGCACAGGTTAACCTGTGCGCAACCAATGTGATTAACACCTCATTAAGTCCGCACGATCATGGTTCCGGCAATGACTAAAATTGTATGGAGTTGGTCATGCGCATCAACGGCGGCCTTGTGCTTTTCGTGATTCCCATCATCGCATTACTATTGTTCGGCGTGTCGGTTTCCTGGGACCGCCTTCAGACGATCGATCCGACCTTCACCAGTTCGATCAAATAGGATCTTCATCGGCGGCGGACACGGCCATCGCTTGAACGGCGCTGCAGGCTGTGATTGAAGGAGAATAGCCCTTCACGAGTGATGCCGATGCCCGAGACGACTCCGCAGAACCCGATCAGGGGCATGGCGATCATGGCCGGCTGCATGATCGTGCTACCGATGATGGATGCGATCGCCAAATACATGGCGACCTTCGAGACGATGTCTCCCGGCCAGGTGGCTTTCTATCGCTTCTTCTTTCAGTTCCTCGCACTGTTACCGATCGCCCTATTCGTGCCGGGTGCAATGCGTGGCGGCAATCGCCCGTTCATGAACCTTTTGCGCGGCGCACTGCATGCGGCGGCAAGCCTGATGTTCTTCATGGCCGTCAAATACATGCCACTTGCCGACGTCTTCGCCATCTACTTCGTCGAACCCTTCATGCTGACGATGATGTCGGCGCTGTTTCTGGGTGACAAGGTAGGCTGGAGGCGCTGGCTGGCCATCGCCATCGGCTTCGGCGGCGCGATGATCGTCATCCAGCCAAGCTATGCGATCTTCGGCTGGACCGCACTCCTGCCGGTCGCCTGCGCATTTCTCTATACACTCTATCTGTTTCTCAATCGGGCAATCGGTGAAAGCGACACACCTCTGGTCATGCAGTTCGTCGCCGGTGTCGGCGGCACGCTGTTCATGACCGTTGGACTGCTTGTCGGCCATCTCATTTCACCGGTCGAATTCGAGGCCTCGCTGCCGGCGTCAAGCATGGGCCTGATCCTGCTCGTCATCCTCGGCAGCATCTCCGGCTATGTGCACCTGCTCGTGGTGCGTGCCTTCCGCATGGCGCCGCTTTCGCTTCTCGCACCCTTCCAGTATTTCGAGATCATCTCGGCAACCGTGCTCGGTTACCTTCTGTTCTCGGATTTCCCAACGCTGTCGAAATGGTTCGGCATTGCCATCATCGTCGGCTCCGGCCTGTTCATCATCTGGCGCGAGCGTGTCAGAGTGAGGCAGATTTCCGCCGAGCCTCCGGTCGCATAGACGCCATTAACCGCGCTCGTTCGTCAGCTTTCAACTTCTCTCGCTTAGGAGCCATATCCAGTTTCATGATGAAACGGAGAGAAAGATGAGCGGTGTACGCTTTTCTTTTCCGGCATGTGTCATCGCCGGAAAAGGCCAGATCGACAGGCATGACCTGATGCTGTTACGCAAATATGCATTTGCGGACGGAATCGCCACCTATGAAGATGCATTGCAACTTCTCGCATTGAACGACCTTTGTCCCGTTCAATGCCCCGAATGGCCGGATTACTTCATCGAGCAATTGACGAACTTCATCGTCTACAGAGCCCAGCCGGCAGGATATATCGACCAGACCAAAGCGGCATGGCTGATCCGTGCGCTCGGCCAGAACGGCATCGTCGCCAATCCGCTGCAGTTGGAATTCCTCCTCAATGCGATGTGGCACGCCGAAACCTGCCCCAACATGCTGCGCGCCTTCGCCCTTCAGCAGCTTCGCCATCCGCTGTCCGGCGGGACCGGTGGCGGCTATCATCGTGATGCGAGGGCGTCGGCTGGCATGATCCATGATGACGTCACCTATCTCTGGCGCATACTCGGACCGCTCGTGTCCGACGGTCGCCTGCAATTGTCGACGCTCGAAACATCGATCCTCCACGGCATCGGCGATCTCGTAGACGGCAGGGATAATCATGACGGCTGGCAGGAAATCATCGACGGCGTGAAGCAGCATGAGGATGCGAGGGCCAGCTTGCGCAGCAAACCCTGGCTGACGGGCATCGATCTAGGCGGCCTCAGCCGGCAGGAGAACGCCGACGGGATGCGCACGAAACAGCCGCCAGCGGGCAGAGGCAATGGTGACCGCCCGCTCAGGGCCAAGAGCTTGTCGATCAACTGAGAGACCCGTTGACATCGGTCAAGCGACGCGGTCCAAGGAAATATGCAAAGCTCGAATCCTACACTGCCTTTCGGCTATTCTCCCGTTCCTGCGGGAAAACTCGCCAACATCGCCACCTGCCTCGAAATGACGGCCCGCCCGCCGGTACGGCCGGCCCCTGCGGCAAGCGGTCTGCGTGTCGAGCGCTGGGAGATGCCGCCGGCCGAGCAATATCGCGATCTTTACCGCGCAGTTGGCGAGGATTGGCTCTGGGTATCGCGCCTTTACATGGACGCGGCCGAGCTTGAGGCAATTGTGCAGCATCCGCTGGTCGAAGTCTACGTGCTGACGGATGGAGAACGCCGCCTTGGCCTTCTCGAACTCGATTTTCGCGAAGAAGGCGAATGCGAGATCGCCTTCTTCGGTGTCGTGCCCGAAGCCATCGGCAACGGCTCCGGCAGGATCATGATGAATGCGGCGATCGAACACGCCTGGTCGCGGCCGATCCGACGTTTCTGGGTCCATACCTGCAATTTCGACCACCCCGCGGCACTGGCCTTCTACCAGCGCTCCGGCTTCCGGCCCTATGCCTTCATGGTCGAGATCTGCGACGACCCTCGTCTGGATGGCCGCATGCCGAAAACCGCAGCACCACATGTGCCGCTGCTCGAAGCTTGATCCGCCTTCGTCGCTTTCAAGCGATAATACGTCCGCTTTCGGCTTGAGCGTTTGCACTGGACCGTGCGAATGTCCGCGCCGATTCACATTCGACAACAAGATATTGCTAATTTCATAAATAAGGAGAGACACCATGGATGTCCGCGCCGCAGTCGCTATTCAGGCAGGCAAGCCTCTGGAAGTCATGACCGTTCAACTGGAAGGCCCCAAGGCGGGCGAAGTTCTGGTCGAGATCAAGGCAACCGGCATCTGCCATACCGATGACTTCACGCTCTCCGGCGCCGACCCGGAAGGCCTCTTCCCGGCGATCCTCGGCCACGAGGGCGCCGGCATCGTCGTCGATGTCGGGCCGGGTGTAACATCGCTGAAAAAGGGCGACCACGTCATTCCGCTCTACACGCCGGAATGCCGCGAATGCTATTCCTGCACCAGCCAGAAGACCAACCTCTGCACCTCGATCCGCTCGACCCAGGGTCAGGGCGTCATGCCGGACGGCACCAGCCGCTTCTCGATCGGCAAGGACAAGATCCACCACTACATGGGTTGTTCGACCTTCGCGAACTTCACGGTCCTGCCGGAAATCGCGCTGGCCAAGATCAATCCCGACGCCCCGTTCGACAAGGTCTGCTATATCGGCTGCGGCGTCACGACCGGCATCGGCGCCGTCATCAACACGGCCAAGGTCGAGATCGGCTCGACCGCGATCGTCTTCGGTCTCGGCGGCATCGGCCTCAACGTGCTCCAGGGCCTGCGTCTTGCCGGCGCCGACATGATCATCGGCGTAGACATCAACAACGACCGCAAGGAATGGGGCGAAAAGTTCGGCATGACGCATTTCGTCAATCCGAAGGAAGTCGGTGACGACATCGTGCCTTACCTAGTCAACATGACCAAGCGGAACGGCGACCTGATCGGCGGCGCGGACTACACGTTCGATTGCACCGGCAACACCAAGGTCATGCGCCAGGCGCTGGAAAGCTCGCATCGTGGCTGGGGCAAGTCGGTCATCATCGGCGTCGCCGGTGCCGGCCAGGAAATCTCCACACGCCCGTTCCAGCTGGTCACCGGCCGCAACTGGATGGGCACCGCTTTCGGCGGCGCGCGCGGTCGCACCGACGTTCCGAAGATCGTCGAGTGGTACATGGAAGGCAAGATCCAGATCGATCCGATGATCACCCACACGATGCCGCTCGAAGACATCAACAAGGGCTTCGAACTGATGCATTCGGGTGAATCGATCCGCGGCGTGGTGGTCTATTGACCACCATCGCGACCTATCGTGTCGACGTGCGGAGACTGGAAGACTTCTCCGCACGCGACCTCCACGACATGCTGAAAATGCGCGTCGACGTCTTCGTTGTCGAGCAGAACTGCCCCTATCCGGAGATCGACGGCAACGACCCGGACTGCCTGCATCTGCGGCTTCTCGACGGCGAAGACCTGCTGGCCTGCGCCCGCCTGTGGCGTCCGACGCATGATGATCTGCCGCGCATCGGCCGAGTAACGGTCTCGCCCGACCACCGCGGCAAGCGGCTTGGCGAGGCTTTGATGCGCGAGGCGATCGCCGGCTGCGAAAAAGCGTATCCGGGCGAAGCTATCGAAATCTCCGCCCAGGCGCACCTGCAGAAATTCTACGGCTCGCTCGGCTTCGAGAGAACCTCCGACGAATACCTGGAAGACGGCATCCCGCATGTCGACATGGTACGGCCGTCATCATCAGCGTGAAGCATCCCGCTGGCTCGGGCGCTTCAACTGCGATACTGTTGCCTAGGACAAACCGGAGTTCCCCATGGCACAGACCTCGGCGATATCACTGGACGACGAGCAGCAGGCGTTTGTCGAGAGTCTGATCCGCGCGGGGCGCTACCGAGGCGCAAACGATGTCGTCGCAATGGGACTGAAGCTCCTCCAAGAGCGCGAGCGCGATGCGCAAGACTTTATAGCTGGAATAGAAACGGAAATCGAAGCCGGACTTGCGAGCGGCGCCTCCGCGCCAATGGAGAATGCAGAGGACCTTCTGGTCCGCTTTCGCAGCTCAAGGGCACCCCGTTGAGCACGATCCTCAGGCGCCCTCAGTTTGTCGAAGACCTCTGAGACGTTTGGGCTTTCATAGCTAGGGACAGCGAACAGCAGGCGGACAAGTTCGTTTTTGAACTTGAAAAACGGTATCGGCTTCTGGCTGCCAATCCCGACTTGGGCGCAACGCGATTCCCCAAATATCCAACGATGCGGCTATTCCCCTACCGCAGCCACCTGATTATCTACGATCCTCTTCCCGATAGAGCTGGAATCGAGCTGGTTCGCCTGCTTCACGCGGCAAGAGACTACCACCGTTACTTCGACGACCAGGCCCGGCTCTGGATCTGAACCGGGACACTCCGCCACTTGCTTTTCCTCATCCCCGATCTATCCTCCATAATGGGACACTCAGAGAGGAAATCCTCATGTACAAGTTTGAAGTCTACAAGGATAAGGCCGGCGAATTTCGGTTCCGCTTCAAGGCCTCGAATGGCCAGAGCATGTTTTCCTCCGAGGGCTATGCCGCGAAAGCCTCGGCCATCGCCGCGATTGAATCCATCAAGAAAAATGCGCCGGGCGCGACCGTCGACGACCAGACGACAGCGGTAGCCTGATCTGCTACATCGCTTTCCTGTCGTTTCAAGACCATGCATGAAAGCGAATGCCGTTGATCTATGTCGATGCCGATGCCTGCCCGGTCAAGCCGGAGATCCTGAAGGTTGCCGAACGCCACGGCCTGGAGGTGACGCTTGTCGCCAATTCCGGCCTGCGTCCATCGCGTGATCCGATGGTGAAGAACGTCATCGTCTCGGGCGCGTTCGACGCAGCGGACGACTGGATTGCCGAACGCGCCGGCGACGGCGACATCGTTATTACCGCCGACGTGCCACTGGCCGGTCGCTGTGTTGCCGCTGGCGCCTTCGTCACCGGCCCGACCGGGTGTATCTTCGACAAGGCCAATATTGGTATGGCGACCGCCATGCGCGACCTCGGCGCCCATCTACGCGAAACCGGCGAGAGCAAGGGCTATAATGCCGCGTTCTCCGCGAAGGACCGATCTGCCTTTCTGGAAACGCTCGACCGCCTGTGTCGCCGGGCGAAATCCATCTCAAGTTCCCCGCCCGCATGAGGTGACGCGATGGTGAAAGACGGCGGACGATTAACGCACTGGCGCCATCACCGTCACGGCCCGTTCCTTGCGGCTACAATCACAGCCCTCGTCGCCCTCCCCTTATGGCTGGCCGTCGCCTCCGCATTGTCCGCTGCGCTGACGGCGATCACCTTCTTCATCGTATACCTCGCGCTGATCGGTTGGCGCATCCCAAGCCTCGATTCCGACAAGCTGGAAGCCAGTGGCCAGAACACCGACGAACCCGCCCCCATCATCCTCGCCGTCACACTGCTGGCGGCAGGTATTGCGCTGGCGACCCTGTTTCTGGCGCTCAACGAGGGAAAGACCATCGGCGTCATGGAAGTGTCGGCGGGATTTGCAGCCGTTATCCTTGCCTGGTTTTCCATCCACACGATGTTCTCCCTGCATTATGCCCACCTTTACTGGCGTCCGGGTGCAAGCAAAGACGCGGGCTCCGTCGGCGGACTCGATTTTCCGCAGACGGATCGTCCCGGCGCCTGGGATTTTCTCTATTTCGGCTTCGTCATCGGCATGACAGCGCAGACGTCGGATGTGGCGATCACGGCGACGGAGATGCGCAAAATCAACCTGGTCCACGCCGTCGTGTCTTTCTTTTTCAACACCATACTGGTAGCCGCAGCAGTCAACGCCGTCGTCTCTCTGGCGACCTGATGAGCCGCCGTGAAGCCCGAAAGGACAATCCCCATGAAGATCCTCTCCCAGAACACCGCCTTTGGCGGAATGCAGGGCGTATTCGCCCATCAGTCGGAAGCCTGCAACTGCGAGATGACCTTCGCCGTCTTCGTTCCGCCGCAGGCGATCGAAGAGCCGCGCCCGGTCCTGTGGTATCTCTCCGGCCTGACCTGCACCCATGCGAACGTCATGGAAAAGGGAGAATATCGCAGATTGGCGGCAGAACTCGGCCTCATCATCGTCTGCCCGGATGTCAGCCCCCGCGGCAATGACGTGCCTGATGAACTGACCAACTGGCAGATGGGCAAGGGCGCCGGCTTCTATCTCGACGCAACCGAAAAGCCCTGGTCCGACAATTACCGGATGTATACCTACATCACCGAGGAGCTTCCGGCACTCGTCAGCGAACAGTTCCGCGTCGACATGACCCGCCAGGGCATTTTCGGCCATTCGATGGGCGGCCATGGCGCAATGACCATTGCGCTGAAGAACCCGGACCGGTTCAAGAGCTGCTCGGCCTTCGCCCCGATCGTCGAGCCCTCGACGGCCGACTGGTCTGCTCCCGCATTGGAAAAATATCTCGGCGCCGACAAGGCCGCCTGGCGTCAGTACGATGCCTGCGCTCTGGTGGAAGACGGCGCCCGCTTCCCGGAATTCCTGATTGATCAGGGCAAGGCCGACAGTTTCCTTGAAAACGGCCTGCGCCCGTGGCTGTTCGAAGAGGCCGTGACGGGCAAGGATATCGGCCTGACGCTGCGCATGCACGAGCGCTACGACCACTCCTACTACTTCATCTCCACTTTCATGGACGATCACCTGCGCTGGCATGCCGAGCGGCTGGGCTGATCTTTTGAAAAGCCGGCGTTTGACGCCGGCTTTTCAGTTTTAATGTCGTCAGGCCTTGCGGCGGTTGTCGACCGAGAATGCGCCCGCCCCGGCAAACACCAGATAGAGGAAGATGAAGCAGAACAGGATCGACGCGTCGCCGCCGTTCGGCGCGGGCCAGAAGCCGCGCGGCGCATGCGCCATGAAATAGGCGAACGCCATCTGGCCGGAAAGCACGAAGGCCACAGGCCGTGTCAGAAAGCCGATGGTGATGAGGATGCCGCCGACGAATTCCAGCAATGCCGCAAACAGCATCAGCGTCGAAAGCGGACCGCCCTCGCCCTGCGGCACCGGAAAGGCGAAAAGCTTCATCGTGCCGTGCTCAATGAAAAGCAGGCCGGTCATGATCCTCAAGGCTGCCAGACCATGGTCTCTATAGGCAGCCAGTCGTTCGAAAATTGCCATCGGTGTCTCCCCGGATGAGTGCTATGCGCTCCAGCGATAATCTTGAGTGTATTCCGCCAGAAATCACATTTATGGCACCATTCGAGCAGGCCGGGAAGCTGGCACTTTTCTCGCGGCGGCGGCTATCGACCGTCCACAAGCGCCGTCATGACCGAACCGCGGCGCGGCGGTGTGAGTCGGAATTCCGCAGCGATCCGTTCAGCGATCTTTTCCGCCAGATAGGCCTCCGCGCCATCCCTGCCGAAACGGACGACGGAAACCTCGAACGACCCTTCAGCCACGGCATCGCCGGAACCGACAGAGATCGCCTTGACGGTGACAACCGCCGAATGGCGCGTGCCGAACAGGACAGGCGCCTGCTTCGCATCGCCGATCCTGACCGTCAGGATTGCGCGTGGAAGGATGAACGAACGGGAAGTGGCCTGAATTGCCGAATCGACGAGAAGGTCGGTTTGGGTGATCAGATCGCCCGACACATCGGGCCGCGCGGTGACGAAGGCGCCGCGCACATCGTAGAGCAGCGCATCGGCCGGCTCTTGCCCTACCGGCATACGAAATCCCGTCAGCGCGATCAGCGCCAACGAGACTGCGGCAATACGGCAGGGTGAGAGCGGCATGCGGATATCCGGACAAAGGGACCCGCATGTTGCTATCTTAGGGTTAGGGAAGCCTTAAAGCTCACCGCCTCAGGGCGGCAAAAACGGCGGTTGCCGCCTTGAATTCGTCATGGCGCTTCTGCCGGCGGTTCTGCGCCTCGGCGTCATCGCCCCAATGTTCGATCGCCCAGTCCTCGTCAACATGGGCAAGCGTCCAGGCTTCCTCGTCGCTGATGCGGCCTTCGGCAAAGGCGAGCGCCAGGATTGCGGATCCGGTGAGCGTCGTCACCGTATGGAGGACGGCAAGCTCGATCGGCGTGTCGTATTTGCGCAGCGCGGACGAGAAAGCTGCGGTCGCCTCCCGCGGCTGCTCCTTCGGCATCACGCCTTCGATCAGCTCGAAACGCGCAGCATACGCCTCGATCATCCAGTCGAGGATCGGGTCCCAGAGCTGCTGCTGGCGCAGAACCAGATTTTCCGGGTTTTCGGCGCGATAGCAGAGCATGTCGCCGGCGGAAAAACGCAGGATGTCTTCGAACACCGCCTGCGGTTCGACAGCCACGCCGTCGATCGCCGTATTGACGAGACGCGTTACGGGCATGGTGCGCGGATCGATAATCTCGACCTGGCTCGCCCATTCGTCGCGCAGCAGCTCGGCCAGATGCATGGTCGGAGCCGCGAGCGTGTTCTTGGCCGGCGTCTTCACCGGGCGTCCGTCGAGATGGACGGCATGACCAGCCTCGCCTTCGACGACCGACACTTCGGTGTAGAAACGCTTCGGCAGCGGCTTCTGCATCTGGATCTGCGCGCGGCGCGTCGGATCCGGATGGCTCATGGCCTCGCAAGGATCAGGGAACAGTTCACGCATGGTCTCGTCCTCAGCCGATATGGGCCAGTATGTCGCGCGGATGCTCGACGATCACGTCGGCACCGGCCTGTTTCAGTTCGTCCACCGAAGCATAGCCCCAGGAAACGCCGATGGCAGTCGCACCGGCAGCCTTCGCCATCTGCATGTCGTAGATCGCATCACCGATGACGAAAGTATCGGCCGGGCGCATGCCGGTCTCGTCGCAGCATTCCGTCACCATTGCCGGATGCGGCTTGGACGGGCAATCGTCCGCGGTGCGCGAGGCGATGAACCTGAAGCCATGCGTTTCCGAAACGAGGTCGAGGCCGCGGCGCGACTTGCCGGTAACGGCTCCAATCAGAATGTCGTCGCGGCCGGCGAGCGTGTCCATCAGGTCGGCGATGCCGTCAAACAGCGGTTGGCGGAAATCGAGATCGTTGCGCACGACGGAAAACAGCGACTTGTAATAGGCCATCATCGCCACCTCCTCGTCGCCGGCATGCTGGCGGCCGAGCATGCGTGCAATCGCGATGTCGAGCGTCAGGCCGATGATCGCCTTCGTCTCGGCAAAGCTCGGTTCCGGCTTGCCGAACTCGAGGAAGGTGCGGCGCATGGTTTCATGGATCAGGCCGGCGCTGTCGACCAGCGTTCCGTCGCAATCGAACAGGACCAGCTTCATTCGTCGTCATCCCTTGCGCCGTTTTCCATATCGAAGCCGAGCAGGTTCCAGCTCTGCACCATATGCGGCGGCATAGGCGCGGTAACCTTCAGGCGGCCGCCGGACGGATGCGGGATATCGATGTGGCGGGCATGCAGATGCAGCTTCTTCTGGATACCGCCGGGGAACGGCCAGTTGACATCGTCATCGACATATTTGGGATCGCCGATGATCGGGTGACCGATCGAAAGCGCATGAACACGCAGCTGATGGGTACGGCCCGTATAGGGCTCCATTTCCAGCCAGGCGAGCGATTGAGCGGCGGTTTCAAGCACGCGGTAGAAGGAGATGGCATGATCTGCCCCTTCTTCGCCATGCCGGGCAATCCGCATGCGGTCGCCATCCGGCGTCTGTTCCTTGACCAGCCATGAGGAAAGCTTGTCCTCGCGTTTGCGCGGCACGCCCTTGACCAGCGACCAGTAGGTCTTCTTCGTATCGCGCTCACGAAACGCCGCCGTCAGCTTCTGGGCGGCGCCGCGGGTGCGGGCAATCACCAGCACGCCGGACGTGTCGCGGTCGAGACGATGGACGAGCCGCGGCTTCTCGCCCTTCGGGCTGATCCAGGCCTCGAGCATCTGGTCGATATGGCGCGTCACGCCAGAACCGCCCTGCACGGCAAGGCCGGCCGGCTTGTTGAGCACGATAACCTTGTCGTCCTCGTGCAGCACCATGCGCTGCAACAGCTCATAGTCGCCCGCATGCTTCAGATCCTTGCCGGCGATCGGCCCCTTCTTTGCGTCGGTCTCCATCGGCGGCACGCGCACTGTCTGACCGGGCTGCACGCGGCTATCGCTCTTGACGCGACCGCCATCGACACGCACCTGGCCGGAGCGCAGCAATTTCTGCAACGGACCGAAGCCGAGGCCCGGATAGTGGATCTTGAACCAGCGATCGAGGCGCATGCCCGACTCGTCCGGCTGAACGAGGATATGCTCGATGCCTGCCATCAAAGCTCTTTCTTATATCTGTATGATGGCCGGTCTTTAGAGCATTGCCCGCCCGAGCGCCAGCCCGGCAAACACCGCGGCGAACGAGATAACCAGGCTGCCCATCACATAGGCAATGGCAGCGGTCGTCGCGCCACGCTCGATCAGCACCATCGTATCGAGGGAAAACGAGGACCAGGTGGTGAACCCGCCGATAATGCCGGTGACAATGAACACCCTGAGTTCCGGCGAAGCATTGAACCGGCGGGCGATCATTTCGACGGAAAGCCCGATGATAAAGGAGCCGACGACATTCACCGTCAGCGTGCCCCACGGAAAGGCAGGACCGAACCAGCGAAGCGTGAAGACGCCGACGAGATAGCGCAACACGGAGCCGATCGCGCCACCCAAAGCAACGAGAAGTATGTTCAACATGGTGGGAACTCTTGTTTTACAGGCAAAAACGCACATCTCGGTAAAATGCCGGACTTTTACTTAAGGCCCGGAAAACATGTCACGAAATAGACATAAACGATCGAAGGTGAGCACCATGACCCAGATCGCGAGCATATCTGCGAATACCGCGGCACTGAACATCGAGACACTGCGCACGCCACGCCGCATTTCGGTGAAGGACCAGGTACGTGATGTCAAGGCCGATGCGGATCAGAACGCCAAGCGGGCGGAAAATGTCGGCGAGCCGCAGGCCGTCGGCCCCATGGCGCCGGCCGTCACCCTCGGCATCAGCTTCATGGCCACCGGCGAGCAGCCGCAGCAGCATTATCTGATGCAGCAGGTTGAACGCGCCTACCGCGATCTCGACGACGAGTAGCACCGGCCCTAAACGACCATCACCAGCATGCCGATGGCCTGGAAACGCGACGCCATCCGCCGCACGCCTTCAGGAAGCGCCTTATAGATGCTCTTCATCAGAGGCTTGACCACCGCCAGCCACGCCTCTGCATAAAGCCGGCCTTTCCACGAAAACGGCAGGCTGTAGCCTGCAAGTGCGACATCCCGGTTTGACCACGACTGCTTGTAGTCGCCATCGCCACCCAGAAGGTCATAGCTTTTCACCCCGTTTTCGATCAACCAGCAGACAGTCATTTCCATCTGCACCTTGCCGGGAGAGAGACGGCTGAGCGCCCAGTCGAAACTGCCGAGATAGGCATAATAATGACCGGCCTTCAGGAACCCGAGTTCCATGGCGACGACAGTCTCACCGGCACGCAGCACCGAAATGCAGGCGCCGCTGCGCAGCTCGGCATCACCGGTCAACCCGGCAAGAAACCGATCGAACCCCTCGAAGGAAAATCCGCTGCTTGCCCGCCCGGTTTCCTGCAACCAGACCCGTTTCATTGCAGCGCACGCAACGACAAGCTCGGCGAAACGCGGATCGTCCGGCCAGACGACTTCGAAATCGATTTCCCCCAACCGCGCCAGATGATTGCGCCGCCGGTTGCGGTTACGCTTCTTGAGCTTGCCGCCATGCGCGCGATAGGCCTCGGCATCGGCAAATACCGACAGGTCGAGCACCGCGCTGCTGCCGTCATAGACCGGCATCGGCCGTCTCGTCATCAGCGCAGCAATCCGCGACTGCCTCGGCACAGGATGGAACAGCGCGACATCGCAATCCGGCTCCCGCGCGATCCGCGCCACGAGTTCCCTGACGGCATCGTCTTCGAGGCAGGTCGTGTCATGGAGCAAATTGCAGTATTGCGAATGCGGCGCACCTAGGCTCTGCAGCACCCTCACCCCTCCGGTGGATTGCACCATCAATGGCCAGACGGCGATCAGCCGATCGCCTTGCCAGATGGTCTTGATCCTGAACTCCGGCCCACCCGCAGCGTCGGCAAAGGAGGCCATCCAGCCACGACACCAGTCGAAACTCTGGAAATAGGTGAGCTGGTCACCGCAGCGCATCTCGAGGTCGCGCCACTCGGCGGCAATGCCGTCCACCTCGTCAAGCGTGTTCAGCCGCCGGAATTGCGGCGCATGCGCCTCGCTCGTGCCTATCATGCCGCCCCCGCAGTTTGCGCCCCCTGACCTTGAACGCCAAGCTAGCCGAGGGACCTGAACGAGAGATTACGATCGAAACGTTTCCGCATGAACCTGCCGCCAACAGTGACTGCCCGTGATGAACGCAGTCGATCCGAAACAATACGACGGAAATCGTGTCCGCTGCGACATTCTGCGCTTGCCAAATGCCCTGCTCCAACGATAATGCAGCCGACCCGTAGGGAGAAACCGCTTCAGTGCGGAGCCGAAGGAGCAACCGCCCCGGAAACTCTCAGGCAAAAGGACCACGGGAAGACTGCAGGAACTCTGGAGAGAAGCAACCGTTTGATCGGGGGCTCGCCGAAGGGATAACAATCTCAGGCGAAATGGACAGAGGGGGCTCGAAACCGGCGTAGCGATGCTTACGTCCCAATCTGAGCCGGCGTGCGACCTGTTTTCAGGCGCGGCCAAACCTGGAGGCGTCTTTTTTGGACGATCAATCCGTTCTGAAAACCACCCCGCTGCATGACCTGCACGTTTCGCTCGGCGCGAAAATGGTGCCGTTCGCCGGTTACGACATGCCGGTGCAATATCCGCTCGGCGTCATGAAGGAGCACCTGCACACCCGCGCCGCAGCCGGCCTGTTCGATGTTTCCCACATGGGCCAGGTCCTCGTGAAGGCGAAGTCCGGCGAATATGCTGACGCAGCGCTCGCTCTGGAAAAGCTGGTCCCGGTCGATATTCTCGGTCTGAAGGAAGGCCGCCAGCGTTACGGCTTCTTCACCGACGAGAATGGCTGCATTCTCGATGACCTGATGATCACCAATCGCGGCGATCATCTGCTGGTTGTCGTCAACGCCGCCTGCAAGGATCAGGACCTCGCCCATATGCAGGCGCACCTGGAAGGCTGCGACGTCACCCTTCTCGAAGACCGCGCGCTCATCGCCCTGCAGGGGCCGCGTGCCGAAGCGGTTCTGGCTGAACTTTGGGCCGGTGTCTCGGCCATGAAGTTCATGGATGTGCGCGAGGTGCCGCTGCATGACGTGCCCTGCATCATCTCCCGCTCCGGCTATTCCGGCGAGGACGGCTTTGAGATTTCCGTGCCTGAAGCGCATGCCGTCGATGTCGCCAACGCCCTACTCGAACACCCGGATTGCGAAGCCATCGGCCTCGGCGCCCGCGATTCGCTCCGTCTGGAAGCCGGCCTGTGTCTCTACGGAAACGACATCGACACCACCACTTCGCCGATCGAGGCCTCGCTTGAATGGGCGCTGCAGAAGGCCCGCAAGGCCGGCGGCGACCGCGAAGGCGGCTTTCCGGGCGCGGATCGCATCCTCGGTGAACTCGCCAACGGCACCACCCGCCGCCGCGTCGGCCTGAAGCCGGAAGGCAAGGCGCCGGTGCGCTCGCATGCAAAACTGTTTGCCGATGCCGAAGGCACGACCGAACTCGGCGAAGTCACCTCTGGCACATTCGGCCCGACCGTCGAAGGCCCGGTCGCCATGGGCTACCTGCCGGTCTCGCATGTCCCCGCCGGCACGCAGGTTTATGCGGAAGTACGAGGCAAGTATCTGCCGATGACCGTCGCCGCCCTTCCCTTCATTACCCCCACCTACAAACGCTAAGAAATCCTCCGGAGAGAACAAAATGCTGAAATTCACCGCCGAACACGAATGGCTGAAACTCGAAGGCGATGTCGCCACCGTCGGCATCACCCAGCACGCCGCCGACCAGCTCGGCGATCTCGTATTCGTTGAACTGCCGGAAGTGGGCGCCGAACTGACCAAGGACGGCAACGCCGCCACCGTCGAAAGCGTCAAGGCCGCCTCCGACGTCTACTCGCCACTCGATGGCGAAGTCGTCGAAGTCAACCAGGCGATCGTCGATGATCCGTCGCTGGTCAATTCCGACCCGCAGGCCGCCGCATGGTTCTTCAAGCTCAAGCTCAAGAACGTCTCCGACATCGACAGCTTGATGGACGAAGCCGCCTACAAGGACCTGATCGGATGAATGACCAGACCGACTTTCACTTCACCGATTACGATCCGTATGACTTTGCCAATCGCCGCCATATTGGCCCCTCGCCGTCAGAAATGGCTGCGATGCTCAAGGTTATCGGCTACAAGTCGCTCGACGGCCTGATCGAAGCCACGGTTCCCGCCTCCATCCGCCAGCAGACCCCGCTGGCCTGGGGTGCCGCGCTGACCGAACGCGAAGCGCTCGACAAGCTGCGCGAGACCGCCAACAAGAACCAGGTCCTCACTTCGCTGATCGGACAGGGCTACTACGGCACCGTCACGCCGCCGGTGATCCAGCGCAACATTCTGGAAAACCCGGCCTGGTACACGGCCTATACGCCTTACCAGCCGGAAATCTCTCAGGGGCGCCTGGAAGCGCTTCTGAACTTCCAGACGATGATCTGCGACCTGACCGGCCTCGACGTCGCCAACGCCTCGCTGCTCGATGAAGCCACCTCGGCCGCCGAAGCCATGGCGCTCTGCCAGCGTCAGGCGAAGTCGAAGGCAACGGCCTTCTTCGTCGATGCCGCCTGCCACCCGCAGACCATCGCGCTCATCGAAACCCGCGCAAAGCCGCTCGGCTGGTCTGTTATCATCGGCAATCCGATGACCGATCTCGACCCGGTCGACGTGTTCGGCGCGATCTTCCAGTATCCCGGCACACAGGGCGAAGTCCGTGATTTCTCCGGCCTGATCGCCCGCCTGCACCAGACCGGTGCCGTCGCGGCCGTCGCCGCCGACCTTCTGGCGCTGACGCTCCTGAAGTCGCCCGGCGAAATGGGCGCCGATATCGCCATCGGCACCACCCAGCGCTTTGGCGTTCCGGTCGGTTATGGTGGCCCGCACGCCGCCTATATGTCGGTCAAGGATGCCCACAAGCGCGCCATGCCCGGCCGCCTCGTCGGCGTCTCGGTCGATGCGCGCGGTAACCGCGCCTATCGCCTCAGCTTGCAGACCCGCGAGCAGCATATCCGCCGCGAAAAGGCGACGTCGAACATCTGCACCGCGCAGGTCCTGCTCGCCGTCATGGCTTCGATGTACGGCGTCTTCCACGGCCCGGATGGCCTGAAAGCCATTGCGCAGCAGGTCCATAAGAAGGCCGTGCTGATGGCAAAGGGCCTCGAAAAGCTCGGCTATAAAATCGAGCCGGCCGCGTTCTTCGATACCATCACCGTAGACGTCGGCCACATGCAGGGCCTGATCCTGCGCGCGGCCGTCGCCGAAGGCGTCAACCTGCGCAAGGTCGGCGAGACCAAGGTCGGCATGTCGCTCGACGAGCGCACCCGCCCGGTCACGCTCGAAGCGGTCTGGCGCGCATTCGGTGGTGACTTCAAGGTATCCGACTTCGAGGTCGAATATCGTCTGCCGAAGGATCTTCTGCGGAAATCGGAGTACATGACCCATCCGATCTTCCACATGAACCGCGCCGAAAGCGAGATGACCCGCTACATCCGCCGCCTGTCGGACCGCGACCTCGCGCTCGACCGGTCAATGATCCCGCTCGGCTCCTGCACGATGAAGCTGAACGCGACCGCGGAAATGCTGCCGATCACCTGGCCGGAATTTTCGGACATCCATCCGTTCGTTCCGCAGGATCAGGCCTTGGGCTACAAGGAAATGATCGACGATCTGTCGGCAAAACTCTGCCAGATCACCGGTTACGACGCTTTCTCCATGCAACCGAATTCCGGTGCGCAGGGCGAATATGCGGGCCTGCTCACCATCCGCAACTACCACATCGCCAATGGTGATGCGCATCGCGACGTCTGCCTCATCCCCACCTCCGCGCACGGCACCAATCCGGCCTCCGCACAGATGGTCGGCATGAAGGTCGTGGTCGTGAAGGTGCGTGACAACGGCGATATCGATCTCGAAGATTTTCGCGCCAAGGCGGAAAGCCACGCGGCCAATCTCTCCTGCTGCATGATCACCTATCCGTCCACGCACGGCGTGTTCGAGGAAACGGTCAAGGAAATCTGCGAGATCACCCACAAACACGGTGGTCAGGTCTATCTCGACGGCGCCAACATGAACGCCATGGTCGGCCTTGCCCGCCCCGGCGACATCGGCTCCGACGTCAGCCATCTCAACCTGCACAAGACCTTCTGCATCCCGCATGGCGGCGGCGGTCCCGGCATGGGCCCGATCGGTGTCAAGGCGCATCTGGCGGCCCATCTTCCGGGTCACCTGCAATGGGATGGCCGCGAAGGTGCGGTGTCGGCCGCTCCGTTCGGTTCGCCGTCGATCCTGCCGATCTCCTGGTCCTACACCCTGATGATGGGCGGCGAAGGTCTGACGCAGGCAACGAAGGTGGCGATCCTCAACGCCAACTATATCGCGGCACGCCTGAAAGGCGCTTACGACGTGCTCTACAAGTCGGAAGCCGGCCGCGTGGCGCATGAATGCATCCTCGACACCCGTCCGCTCAACGCCTCTGCCGGCGTCACGGTGGACGACATCGCCAAGCGCCTGATCGATTGCGGCTTCCACGCCCCCACGATGAGCTTCCCGGTAGCCGGCACGCTGATGGTCGAGCCGACGGAATCGGAAACCAAGGCCGAACTCGACCGTTTCTGCGATGCGATGCTGGCGATCCGCGAGGAAGCCCGCGCCATCGAGGAAGGCCGGATGGACAAGACCAACAACCCGCTGAAGAATGCACCCCACACGGTGGAAGACCTCGTCGGTGAATGGGATCGTCCATACAGCCGCGAACAGGCCTGCTACCCGCCGGGCGCTTTCCGGGTCGACAAATACTGGTCGCCGGTCAACCGCGTCGACAACGTCTATGGCGACCGCAACCTGATCTGCTCCTGCCCTCCGCTCGAGGACTACGCGGAAGCGGCAGAGTAAGCGAAAGCTTATCGACAAGACGGAAGGCGGCCACTGGCCGCCTTCTTCGTATCCGGCTCATGAACCATTTCGACACTCGTGCGTTATATTGGCACGGCAGGCGTATGTAGCTTCAGGAATACATGCGCCCATGGATGTCATGTCATGCAAGACATCCGCCGCCTTATCCGGCAATCGAGAGAACCGGTATGCTTGGCAAGCTTTTGCATGTGAGGACGAAATGCTTCAGGACAATACTTCGGCAGCGATGGTGCTCGGATCGGACGATCTGGAGCTTCTGCAACGGTTTCTTGAAGCCTGGTGCGAGGAAAACGGCGTCGACGCCGATAGCGAAGAGGCCCAGACCATCGCGTCCGGACTTTTCAACTGGTATCAGTTCGAACTTGGCGACCGCAACCTGATAAAGTCCGAGCCTCCTGAACCAATGCCCCAATCCGGCGAACTGAAACGGTTGCTGCGGGAGCTTGCTGCGGCCTGAATGCCGCCTGAGCGGCCGCAAACCGCGATCAAAATCGCGTCAGGTGCTTGAGGCTTTCAGAAAAACGGAACAAGAGAGTAGTCCCTTCCTATATCCCGGATACTTTCACCTTGTTTCATCTCGTCAAAGCACTTCTCTGCCTTTACGTCGTCATTCGTTTCATTGCACCCTTGCCCTGGCCGAAATGGCTGAAAGTCGTCATCGCCATCGTCCTGATGGTGGTGTTCCAGCATAGTCTGCTCACGCTTCTTGTGTTCGGCACGATGTTCTCGCCCGAAGTGCCCCGCTTCGTCATGATCTTCGCCAACTGGCTCTCCGGCTTCGTGCTGCTGACCGCCGTGGCCCAGTTGGTGATCGATGTCGTGACGCTCGTGCTGGCGGCCGCCAGACGCCGGCGCGTCTTCGTTCCTTCAAGGCTGCGCTACGGCGTCGGCGTCGTCACCGTCCTGCTCGCCGCATTCGCCGTCAGCCAGGCGATCCGCGTGCCGCCCGTTAAGGAAGTCGAGATCCGTATCCGCGACCTGCCCGCCGAGTTCGAAGGCTATCGCATGATCCAGCTGACAGACCTTCATATCAGCAAGCTTTTCCAGGCCCCTTGGGTCGAGGAAACCGTTGCGAGAACAAACGCGCAGAATGCCGACCTGATCGTCATCACCGGCGACCTTATCGATGGCGACCTGGAAGACCGCGCGCTCGATGTGGCGCCGCTGGCGGGACTGAGAGCCACCGACGGCGTATACACCATTCCGGGCAACCACGAATACTATTTCGGTCACGACGGCTGGATGGCGAAGTTCGAGGAACTGAACCTGAAGACGATCTCCAACGGCCATGTGGTTCTTCAGCGTGGCGATGGCCGTCTGACGCTCGCCGGCGTCAACGACATCAATGCGACGCGCTTCGGCCTCGAAGGGCCGGATCCGGTCAAGGCGCTGGCGGGCGCACCGGAAGGCGTGCCGGTCATCCTGATGGATCACCAGCCGCGCAACGCGGCGCTGTCCGCCGCAGCTGGCGCCGATCTGCAGCTGTCCGGCCACACCCACGGCGGCATGATCGTCGGGATGGACCGGCTCATCGCCCGCTTCAACAACGGCTTCGTTTCCGGCCATTACGACGTCGGCGACATGCAGCTCTACGTCAACAACGGCACGGCACTATGGATCGGTTTCGCGCTGCGCCTTGGCGTACCTTCGGAGCTGACCGTCATCACGCTTCGTCGCGCCTGAAACCGCTCAACGCCGATCGGTGGGGGCGGCATCGAGTTGCCGCTCTATCGCCTTGGCCGCCTGCCAGAGATCTTCCATACGATCGAGCGTGGCAGCCTCCAGCGTTTCACCTGATTTATCAAGTTCCGCCTCGATATGACTGAATCGACGGCGGAACTTCGCATTCGTGCCGCGCAATGCCATTTCCGGCATGATATCGACATGCCGGCCGATATTGACGAGCGCGAAGATGAGATCGCCCAGTTCGTCGGCCACCTTTTCCGGCCTCCCTTGCGCCAGCGCCTCGCGCAATTCCGCCACCTCTTCCTCGATCTTGTCGAGGATCGGCGCAGGTTCGGACCAGTCGAACCCGACCTTCGCCGCCCGCTCCTGCAGCTTCAGCGCCTCCGTCAGCGCCGGCAGCGCACGGTCCACCGCGCCGAGATGACCAGCCTTGAAATCCTCGACGATGCCGCGCGCCGCCCGGCGTTCGGCCCGCTCGCGCTTTTCCTCGGACTTGATCGTATCCCACTGTACCTTGACGGCATCCGGCGTGTCGGCATCGGAGCGAGCACCGGGGGGAACAAAGACGTGAGGATGACGGCGGATCATCTTCCTCGTGACCGCATGCACCACATCGCCGAAGGAAAACTCGCCCGCCTCCTCCGCCATCCGCGCGTGAAAGACGACCTGCAGCAACAGATCGCCCAGTTCCTCGCAGAGATCGTCCATGTCGTTGCGCTCGATCGCGTCGGCAACCTCATAGGCCTCCTCGATCGTATAGGGCTTGATCGACGCGAAATCCTGTTCGAGATCCCACGGGCAACCGGTCACCGGCGTTCTGAGCGCCGCCATGATCTCGATCAGGCGTGAAATATCCTTCGAAGCTTCCATGAAAATGTCCTCAAACGCTCAGCGGAGCGGAATTCAGTTGAGCGGAATGTCGTTGTCGCCCTTGCCGGACTGGTAGCTGTCGGACAACCGCTGATAAACAGATTTGATGCGGGCGATCTGTGCCGTCAGTTCGGTCCGTCGCGGCTCATCGACGGCCTCGACAAGTTCCGCGACGAAGTAGGAATTCCAGAAAGAGTTGGAGCGCCGATAGCCGCCCGGCTCCAGCCCGAACACCTCTTTGAGGATTTTCAGGTCATGGGGAATCGCAAACGCATCGCGCGAATCCTCGTGGCTGAAGAACGAATAGAAATTGTCGAAACCAGCCCAGGTAATGGCCGACATGCACATCGTGCAGGGTTCGTGAGTAGAAAGGAAAATCAGATCATTGGTGGAAAGTCCTGAAGTATTTTCATAAAACCGCTTCAGCGTATGAACCTCGCCATGCCAGAGTGGATTTTCCAGCTCGTTATTGGTCTCGGCGATAACCAGCGACAGGTCGGACTTTTTCAGTATGGCCGCGCCGAACACCTTGTTGCCGGCGGCAACACCCCGCTGCGTCAAGGGCAGGATATCGTGCTCGATGACATCGAGAAGGCGGGCAGCAATGGTGGGTGAAGAGGTCATGGCGATCTGTCCGATAAGGCGAATGACGACAGATTAGAGCTTCGTCCTTTCGGCCGGAAGCGAAAAGCGGGCATTCCCGACAAAAGCTGGGGAAACGCCGAAAACGGTGGGTTTTGCTCCGGAAACCCGTTGCCGCGCAAAAGAAATATCGTCGGCCAAACGAGTTCGCACTTCCATTTCTTCATTTGGCCCGGCGCTTCGCGGATACTCTCGTAACCATGGTTCAGGATATTCGCATGTCTTCCACGACCGAGCGCGCCACCAGTCCGCAGGATCGCCTGTCGGCCTTCCCGGCCTTTTTCCGTGTGCGCGGCAAAAGCGTCGCGATCTTCGGCAATGGCGATGAGGCCTATGCAAAAGCGCGGCTTCTCGCAAATACGGATGCGACGATCATCGCTTATGCCGATGCGCCCGAACACGACTATGCCGCATGGCTCGCCGCGCATGGCGTCGGGATCGTGTCTGCAGCATTTTCTCCCGAACAGGTGATCGGCGCCACCCTCGTCTTCGCCGCAACCGGCGAAGCGGAACAGGACCGGATCATCGTGACGGCCGCCCGCGCGCAGAAAATTCCGGCCAATGCGGTGGACCAGCCGGACTACTGCGATTTCTTCACGCCCGCTCTGGTCAACCGCGCTCCGGTCGCCATCGCTATCGGCACGGAGGGTGCGGGCCCGGTTCTCGCTCAGCTGATCCGCGCCCGCATTGACCAGATGCTCTCTCCCTCGCTCGGCCGCCTCGCCTCGCTGGCAGCCGATTACCGCGACGCGGCGGAACGCATGGTCCCGCGCGGCGTCTCGCGCCGCATCTTCTGGCGTCGTTTCTTCTCCGGCGATGTCGCCGATGCCATCGACGCCAATGACAACACCTCCGCCCGCCGCGCCGCCAATGCGCTTCTGTCGACCTCCGGCAAGGCCGAAGGCAAGATCTGGCTCGTCGGTGCCGGCCCCGGCGCCGAAGACCTTCTGACGCTGCGCGCCCAGCGCGTGCTGATGGAAGCCGATGCGATCGTCTATGACGCGCTGGTGCCGCAGGCGATCGTCGACATGGGCCGTCGCGATGCCGAGCGGCTGTCTGTCGGCAAGCGCAAGAACTGTCACTCCAAGAGCCAGGCCGAGATCAACCGGCTGCTCGTCGATCTCGGCCGCCAGGGCAAGCGCGTCGTACGGCTTAAATCCGGCGATCCGTTGGTCTATGGCCGCGCCGGCGAGGAAATGGCGGCGCTGCGCGACGCAGGCATCACCTACGAGATAGTCCCCGGCATCACCTCTGCCTTTGCCGCTGCAGCGGATTTCGATCTGCCGCTGACGCTGCGCGGCGTTGCCTCGTCGCTGATCTTCACCACCGGCCATGACCTGACCGGCAAGGTCCTCCCCGATTGGGCGAGCCTCGCCATCTCGGGCGCGACCATCGCCGTCTACATGGGCAGCACGGTCGCCGCCTCCGTCGCCGAACGCCTGATGGGTGCGGGCCTTTCGTCCGATACAACGGTCGCCGTTATCGAGAATGCCAGCCGTGCCGATCGCCGTCTCTTCCATGGCGTGCTCGGCGAATTGCCGGCGCTTGAAGCTCGCGATGATCTTGCCAATCCATTTCTAAGGGGTCCCGTCATGGTCATCATCGGCGAGGCTGTGGCAGGCGCCAATTTCGAAAAATCCGAACCGCTCTCCGCCTACAGAAGTGCAGTTCGCAATCAGCAAGAAGCAGGAATGGAACAATGACCGAGAAGGTTCTGACAGCCAACCGCCTCTCCGATGGCATCGCAGTCTGGCTCGACGCCGCAGGCCATTGGACGGAAAGCCTGCAGGATGCGCTCGTCGCACGCCACCCGGAAGCCATCGCCTCTCTGGAATCGATCGGCAAACGTGACTTTGCCGACAACAAGGTCGTCGATGTCGCCGTGATCGATGTCGAGGAAACCAACGGCATTCTCTGGCCGACCCGTCTGCGGGAGCGCATCCGCGCCGCCGGCCCCACAATGGAATACGCCGCCGGCTATAAACCGGCGGACAAAGCCTTTATCGCAGTCTGATACCGAAAGTCCGGGAACCCATGTATCGTTACGATGAATTCGACCACGCCTTTGTTTCCAGCCGCGTGGACCAGTTTCGCGATCAGGTCGAGCGCCGTCTGTCCGGCGAGCTTGCCGAGGACGCGTTCAAGCCGCTGCGCCTGATGAACGGCGTCTACCTCCAGCTTCACGCCTACATGCTGCGCGTCGCGATCCCCTATGGTACGCTGAACGCCAAGCAGATGCGGATGCTGGCCCATATCGCCCGCAAATATGATCGCGGCTACGGCCATTTCACCACTCGCCAGAACATCCAGTACAACTGGCCGAAGCTGTCGGACACGCCGGATATCCTGGCTGAATTGGCAAGCGTCGAGATGCACGCACTGCAGACATCCGGCAATTGCATCAGGAACGTCACGGCCGACCATTTCGCCGGCGCCGCCGCCGACGAGGTCGCCGACCCGCGCCCTTACGCGGAAATCCTGCGCCAGTGGTCTTCCGTCCACCCGGAATTTTCCTTCCTGCCGCGCAAATTCAAGATCGCCGTAACCGGCGCCGAGCGCGACCGCGCCGCGATCCAGGTCCATGACATCGGCCTTCACCTGAAGAAGAACGAGGCGGGCGAGATTGGCTTTGCCGTCTATGTCGGCGGCGGCCAGGGCCGCACGCCGCTGATCGCCAAGAAGATCAACGACTTTCTGCCCGAGGAAGACCTGCTCTCCTATATCACCGCCATCATGCGCGTGTACAACCTGCACGGCCGGCGCGACAACAAGTACAAGGCGCGCATCAAGATCCTCGTGCATGAAACCGGCGTCGAGGAACTGACCCGACAGGTGGAAGAGGAGTTCGCCCACCTGAAGGAAACCGAGCTGAAACTGCCGGAGACGGATATCGAGGCGATCACCGCCTATTTCGCTCCGCCGTCGCTGCTCCCCCGCGCCGAAGGCTGGGCGCAGCTTGCCGGCTGGAAGAAGCAGGACGAGGAATTCGCCCGCTGGGTTGACCAGAACGTGCAGCCGCACAAGCATCCAGACTACGGCATGGTGACGATCTCGCTGAAACCGATCGGCGGCATTCCGGGCGACGCGTCGGACGTGCAGATGGACTTGATTGCCGATCTGGCGGAGGAATTCTCAAATGACGAGATCCGCATCAGCCACGAGCAGAACGTCATCTTCCCGCATGTGGCGCTGGCCGATCTCGAGCCGCTCTACCGCGCGCTGGTGGCCCAGAACCTCGCCACCGCTAATTCCAACCTGATCACCGATATCATTGCCTGTCCCGGCCTGGACTACTGCGCCCTGGCGAACGCCCGTTCGATCCCGGTAGCCCAGGAAATTTCCACCCGCTTCGGCGCACCGGAGCGCCAGGCTGAAATCGGCGAACTGAAGATCAAGATCTCCGGCTGCATCAACGCCTGCGGCCATCACCATGTCGGCCATATCGGCCTTCTGGGCGTCGAGAAGAAGGGGGCCGAACTCTACCAGATCACGCTCGGCGGCTCGGGTGACGAGAATACCTCGATCGGCGAAATCATCGGCCGCGGTTTCGAGCCAGCCAAGGTGACCGACGCAATCGAGACGATCGTCGACACCTATCTCGGCCTGCGCGAGAGCAAGGAGGAAACCTTCCTCGCGGCCTATCGCCGCGTCGGACCGCAGCCGTTCAAGGATGCGCTCTATGGCGACGCCAAGGCGGAGGCCGCGTGATGACCAAGATCTGGAGAGAGACTGGCTTCGTCGACAACGATCCGTGGGTAATCGAGACGGAAGAGGTGAAGGCCGAGGGAGAGCAGAAGCCGATTCTGCCGCTCGACCAGTTCATCGAGAAGGCCGAGGCAAGCAACGATATCGGCCTCGGCGTGCTGATCAGGCCTGCCGACGACGTGCGCAAGCTTGAGCCATACCTCTACCGTATCGAACTGGTCGCGGTGGATTTCCCGGCCTTCAACGACGGCCGCGCCTTCAGCCACGCCTCGCTGCTGCGCGACCGGCTTGCCTACCGGAACGAGCTTCGTGCTGTTGGCGACGTGCTCATTGACCAGGTTCCGCTGATGCTGCGCTGCGGCGTTGACAGCTTTGCCGTAACCAACGCAACGGCGCTGAAACGGCTTGCCGAAGGCCGCCTGCCCGGCATCGCCGTGCATTATCAGCCGACGGCGCGTCCCGCGGAACAGGGCGAAGGCTACAGCTGGCGCCGCCGCAGCGTGCCCGCCTGAAAATATCGCCGTGGATAAAACATGATAGAACGGGACATATTTTCCCGTTCTCCGCGACAAACAGGCGCGGATGCCTTCAAATGCGCGGCTTGATAGTATATCTCGCTGTCAAACGATGAGACTGGAAGACCGATCGCGATGAACGCTCCCACCAAGAACGAAGAATTTGCCGCAAAAATCCCGGACGGCGTCTATGCCGAGACGGTTCTCGATGTGCAGCATTATACGGATCACCTGTTCCGCTTCCGCATGACGCGCCCGGCAGGCTTCCGCTTCCGCTCGGGTGAGTTCGCCATGATCGGCCTTATGGTCGGCGAAAAGCCGATCTACCGCGCCTACTCGATCGCAAGCCCGGCCTGGGACGAGGAACTGGAATTCTTCTCGATCAAGGTGCCGGATGGCCCGCTGACCTCGCACCTGCAGAAAATCAAGCCGGGCGACACCGTGCTGATGCGCAAGAAGCCGACGGGCACGCTGGTACTCGACGCGCTGACGCCGGGCAAACGCCTCTACATGTTCTCGACCGGTACCGGCATCGCCCCCTTCGCCAGTCTGATCCGCGATCCGGAAACCTATGAAAAGTTCGAGGAAGTCATCCTCACCCATACCTGCCGTGAAGTCGCCGAACTGAAATACGGCTTCGACCTCGTGGAAGAGATCAGGAACCATGAGTTCCTCTCCGAACTGGTCGGGACCAAGCTGAAGCTCTATTCGACCGTGACCCGTGAGGACTATCCGTTCCAGGGCCGCATCACCGATCTGATCGCAAACGGCAAGATGTTCAGCGACCTCGGCGTGCCCGCTCTGGACCCCGCCATCGACCGCGGCATGATCTGCGGCTCCGCCGCAATGCTGAAGGACACGAAGGAACTGCTCGAAAAGGCTGGCCTGACCGAGGGCGCCAACAACAAGCCGAGCGAGTTTGTTATTGAACGGGCTTTCGTCGGATAAAAGCCCCTCACACTAACCCTCCCCCCGCATGCGGGGCGAGGGAGACGTGGCCCGCTATAGGTAAGATATATAAGTCGGAGAGTTCGCGACTTGCGTCCTTCAGTCCGGTTACCGGGAGAAGGTGGCGGCAGTCGGGTGACTGGGCAGCTTTCCGCAGACAGATCCGCAAGAAAACGGTTTACCGTTCCCAGTCTTCCTTTTCGCGCTTGGTCCCGTTGCCCAGCCTACGCTCGAGCTCCGACGCCTGCGCTTCCGACATGCGCACATCCATCGTCACCGAACCGTCCTCGTTGTCCTTGCGGCCATCGACGATCGAGTTGCCGTAGATCCACGAGACGAGCGCAAGCTTGTCCGCCGGAATGGTGATCGTGGTTTCGGTCAGCACACCGGACAGCCGCTTGGCGATCTCGTCCATTAACGGATCGAGGCCCTCGCCGGTGATGGCGGAGAGCGCCATGATATTGTCACGCCCCTCGGCGCGGGCAAACAGCGCGTCATGCGTTTCCGGATCGAGTCGGTCGATCTTGTTCCAGACCTCGATGATCCGCTCGGAGCTTTCCTTCTCGTCGATACCCAGATCGGCGAGAATGCGCAGTACGTCATGTGACTGGGCGGCATTATCCGGGTCGGACATGTCGCGCACATGCAGGATCAGATCCGCTTCCAGCACCTCTTCCAGCGTCGCGCGGAAGGCGGCAACCAGATGTGTCGGCAGGTCGGAAATGAAGCCGACCGTGTCGGACAGGATGACGGTGCGGCCATGCGGCAGCTTCATACGGCGCAATGTCGGGTCGAGCGTCGCAAACAGCATGTCTTCAGCCAGCACGCCGGCACCGGTAATCCGGTTGAACAGCGTCGACTTGCCGGCATTGGTATAGCCCACCAGCGCCACGATCGGATGCGGCACCTTGCGGCGCTTGGCGCGATGCAGCTGGCGGGTACGCACGACCTGCTCCAGCTCGCGCTCCAGCTTGACGATACGATCCTGCAGCAGCCGACGGTCGGCCTCGATCTGGGTTTCGCCCGGACCGCCCATAAACCCGCCGCCGCCACGCTGGCGTTCAAGGTGGGTCCACGACCGCACGAGCCGGCCCTTCTGGTAGTTGAGATGCGCCAGATCGACCTGTAGCGTGCCCTCCTTGGTGGAGGCCCGGCGGCCGAAGATCTCGAGGATCAGGCCGGTGCGGTCGATGACCTTGGCATTCAGTTCCTTTTCGAGATTGCGCTGCTGCACCGGCGTCAACGGATGATCGACGATGACGAGACCACAATCCTTCTCGTCGAGAAGTGCCTTGATCTCCTCGATCTTGCCGGTTCCCATGAGCGTCGCAGGGCGCGGCTGGCTGACTGTGACGATCAGCCCCTCGACCACGTCGAGATCGATGGCGCGCGCAAGACCCGACGCTTCCTCGAGGCGGGCCTCGTTGGAACGCTGCGGCGCGGCTGCAACCGGATTGTCGCCCTGCCCGCCGCGCGAGCGCGCCTGTTTGAGCACAGGCACCACCACCACGGCGCGCATATCGTCCCGGTGCTTTTCGGCTTCCGGGACAAGCGATTCGTTAGACGTGTCTCGATTGGAAATCTGTCTTCGTCCTTAAGCTGCGTTTTCTTCGGTCTCGAACATCTGCATCGGCTGACCCGGCATGATGGTGGAGATCGCGTGCTTATACACGAGCTGCGAGTGCCCGTCACGACGAAGAAGGACGCAGAAGTTGTCGAACGAAGTGACGACACCCGTGAGCTTTACCCCGTTGATGAGGAATATTGTCAGGGAAATCTTCTGCTTGCGAACGGTATTGAGAAATAAATCCTGCAGGTTCTGAGAACGTTCCGCCATGGCGCCGATTCTTTCTTTCTTGCCGACAATGTGCCGGGATAATGATCTCTCGAAATTTGAGATGATGGGGAAACGCCCCGTGTTTCCCTTCCCCCAAATGTCTGGTTATCAAATCGCCGTCTTTTCCGCAATCGCGAAAAAGCGCTGGCGATCACTCGATGCGACATGGCTTGATGCCGCCATGCCGAATTTCTAGCCATTCAACCGATTGGATCGACCGCTATCGCCCGATGCGTTCCTCACACCCCGAGCGACTTCAGCTTGCGGTGCAAAGCCGAGCGCTCCATGCCGACGAACTCGGCAGTGCGGGAAATGTTTCCGCCGAACCGGTTGATCTGGGCGATCAGGTAGTCGCGCTCGAACATCTCGCGCGCCTCGCGCAAAGGCAGCGTCATGATGTGGACATTGCCGGTCGACGACACCTTCGGCAGCATGTCGCCGAGATCGGTCGGCAGCATGTCGGCGGAGATCGCCGTGTCCGGCCCGTCGGTCCGCGCCAGGATCATCAGCCGCTCGATGTTGTTGCGCAGCTGGCGAATGTTGCCCGGCCAGTCATGCGCCTGCAGCACGGCCATTGCGTCGTCGCCGATCTTGCGCGAACGGATGCCCGCCTGTTCGGAAATTTGCCGCATGAACATGTCGACGAGGAACGGAATGTCCTCGCGGCGCTCGGCAAGTGCCGGCACTTTCACCGGTACGACCGCCAGGCGATGGTAGAGATCCTCGCGGAACGCACCTTCGGAGATCAGGTTCTCGAGATTATAGGCGGTCGAGGAAATGATCCGCACATCGACCTTGACCCGCTTGGAGCCACCGACGCGCTCGAACTGCTGGTCGACAAGCACCCGCAAAATCTTGTTCTGCGTCTCGCGCGGCATCTCGCCGATCTCGTCGAGATAGAGAATACCGCGATGGGCCTCTTCCAGCGCGCCGATCTTGCGTGCCTGGCCGGGGGCACCCTCGGTGCCGAACAGCGCCACTTCCATCCGGTCCGGCGTGATCGTCGCCGCATTGAGTGCGACGAACGGGCCGCTTGCGCGCGACGACTTGCGGTGGATCATCCGGGCCACCAGCTCCTTGCCGGAACCGGAGGGACCGAGGATCATGATGCGGCTGTTGGTCGGCGCCACCTTCTCGATCGTCTGGCGCAGCTGCGAGACGGCAACCGAAGTGCCGACGAGCTCGGCCGCGTCGCCGGTGCGCCGCTTCAGCTCGGAAACCTCGCGCTTAAGCTTGGAATTTTCCAGCGCCCGTTCGGCAATCAGGATCAGGCGGTCGGCCTTGAACGGCTTTTCGATGAAGTCGAAAGCACCGCGCTTGATCGCTGAAACCGCCGTCTCGACATTACCGTGACCGGAAATCATCACCACGGGCAGGTCGGGATGCCGGCTCTTGATCTCGTCGAGCAGCGCCAGACCATCGAGCTTCGATCCCTGCATCCAGATATCGAGAAACACGAGCCTCGGCACGCGATCGGAGATCGCCGCAAGCGCGCTGTCGCTGTCATGCGCCATGCGCGTTTCATGCCCCTCGTCGGAGAGGATGCCCGCAACGATTTCGCGGATATCCGCCTCGTCATCGACGACCAGAATGTCAGACGCCATAAGCCATTTCCTTGTCTTTGTCGGTCGTGGATGCCCCGCCCGCTGCCTCGGCATGCGGCAGGAGCACCCGGATCATGGCGCCTTTGCCATGGTCGAAATCGGTGGGGGCGTCATGCAGTTCGAGCTGCCCCCCGTGTTCTTCAATGATCTTCTTGACGATCGCGAGGCCGAGACCCGTGCCCTTGTCGCGCATCGTCATGTAGGGTTCGAGAATGCGGTGGCGGTTTTCCGCCGGCAGGCCGATGCCGTTGTCGATCACGTCGACGACGAACACGTCGCGCGCCGCGTCGAAGCCGGTACGGACCATCACCTTGCGGCCGTCCCGTTCCTCGTCGGCCGGAACCGATTCGATCGCCTCGACCGCATTCTTCACCAGATTGCCAAAAGCCTGCCCCAGCATGCGCGCATCGAACATGCCCTTGAGCGGCTCGTCGCCGAGATCGCGGATGAACTCGACATGGCTCGCGCCCATTTCGCGCAGGAAGATGGAATCCTTGAGAATATCGCGCAGGTCGGCGATCTCCTTGGACGGTTTCGGCATGCGCGCGAATGACGAGAATTCATCCACCATCCGGCCGATATCGCCGACCTGACGAACGATCGTGTCTGTGCACTGGTCGAAGACGGCCCGGTCATTCTCGTCGATCTGCCTGCCATAGCGGCGCTTCAGACGCTCGGCGGAAAGCTGGATCGGCGTCAGAGGGTTCTTGATTTCGTGTGCGATACGGCGCGCCACGTCTGCCCATGCGGTCGAGCGCTGCGCGATGACGAGATCGGTAATGTCGTCGAGCGTGATGACATAGCTGTCGTTCGAGGCCCGCTGTTCTTCCCGCGTCACCTGCACCGACAGCGTCCGCTCCTTGCCGCCGCGCATCAGATTGACTTCCTTGCGGAAATCGCCGCGCGATCGGGTCGTGGCTTCGGTGAGGATATGATCGATCTCGGGCACCACGTCCTGCAGCGTCTGGCCGATCATCTCATCGGTACTCATGCCGAGCAGCAGTTCGGCGGACGGATTGACGATGCTGATGCGCCGGTCGTCGACACCGATGACGGCAGCTGTGACACCTGACAGAACGGCCTCGATGAAGCGGCGGCGGTCGTCCACTTCGTCCTTTGCTTCGAGGATCTCGTCCTGCTGCGTGCGGATCTCGGAGATCATCTTGTTGAAGGTACGCGAAAGGCTGCCGACGTCGCCATCAGCGGCGCGGACCGGCACGACGACATTGAGATTGCCGCTGCCGACACTGTCCGCGGCGCTGATCAGGAGACGGATCGGGCGCACGATCCTGTCTGCGACCGCAATGGCCGCCCAGATCGAAGCAAGAAGAACGATAAGCGCAAAACCGAGATAAAGCACGGCGAAGGCAAACTGCAACGACGAGCGTCCCGCCTCCATGGACGTATACTCGGCCGTATTCTCTTCCATCAGCCGCATCGCGTTCATCACGCGCGGGTCTACGGCACGGATCGTGTAAAGGAACGTGCCCGAAATCGCATCCGTCTTGATGATGGCGCCGACGAGATTGGTCACACCCGGCGGGATCAGCGTCGGCTGACCGGCGGCCGCCGATTTCAACGCATCGGCGGGAATGGCCGGCAGCGGCCGCTCCGTCTTGATATCGGCCTGGGCGATCGCCTCGCCATCTTCGCGCACCAGAAACGCGCCCAGCATGCCGCGTCCCCTCGCCTGCCTCGTCATCATGTCGACAAAGCCGATGCGGTCGAGATAGAACATCGCCCGGTTGCGCTCGAGGTCGTTCGACATCGAAACGGTCTGGCCCTGCAGGTAGCTGGCATTCTCCATCATGTAGGCGCGCGCCACGTCCTGCGACGACTGCACGATGGATTGGGTGCGAAGTGAGAACCAGCGGTCGAGACCGACGTTCAGCGTCAGGCTAGCGAAGATCGCCACCAGAACGGCCGGCGTGATCGCTACGATGGAGAACAGCGCAACGATTCGCACATGCAGGCGCGCGGCAGCACGCCCACGGTTGCGCGCCCGCACCAGACGCGTCACCTCGCGGCCGATCAGGTACATCAGGCCGAGAATGAAAACCGAATTGATGACAGCGGACGCGATGACGACATTGCCGGTCGGCGGGATGGGTGTAAGGCCAAGCAGCACAAGCAGCGTCGACATGCCCGAAATGAGCGCGCCGCTGGCCAGCAGCAGCCCCGGCAGCGCGAACGAGGCGCGACGGTCCTGAGCGGAGGCCGCCGCATGATTGTCGGCAACAGGCATCGTCCCGCCGTCCACCATCGCTGCCTCCTTGATGCCCTAATGGCCTATCGCCTGCGTCATGCGGCGCAGGCATTATTCACACGCTGTAAAGGATGTCCGCCCGACCGGCCGGACCCGAAACATCCCGGCGCGGCACGACGGCCTGCGTGACTTCTAAGCAACGCAATGTGGCGAAAATGCAACGATGGCGACCTGCTGTCAAGCAGTCCACACAGATCACGCAGAACGTGAACTGCGATAGACGGATACACCGAGTTCGCGAATCTTCTTACGCAGCGTATTGCGGTTAAGACCGAGCAGATCGGCCGCCTTGATCTGGTTGCCGCGGGTCGCAGTCAGCGCCGCGAGAATGAGCGGATACTCCATCTCGGTCAGCACTCGGTCATAGAGGCCGGGCGGCGGCAGATTGTCGCCGAAGCTGGCGAAATAGCTGCGCATGTTCTCCTCCACCGCCTGGGCGATGGTCAAAGAACCGTTTCGCGGCGCAACCTTGTCGATCGGGCTGTCGGGCACATCCGAGCTGAGTTCCGTATCGACGATCTCGCGGGTGATGACCTCCTGCGGATAGAGAGCCATCAGCCGGCGCACAAGATTTTCAAGCTCGCGCACGTTGCCCGGCCAGGCATAGGCCTTCATCGCATCAAGCGCTTCCGAATCGAACCGCTTGCCTTCCAGTCCTTCCTTTTCCGCCATCTGCATGAAATGGCGGACGAGATCGGGAATATCCTCGGCACGGTCGCGCAGCGGCGGCAGGCGCAGCGGCACGACGTTAAGCCGATAATACAGGTCCTCACGGAAAAGCCCCTGATTGATCAGATGCTTGAGGTCTTTGTTGGTAGCCGCGACGATACGCACGTCGGTGCGGATCGGCGTACGGCCGCCGACTGTCGTATATTCGCCCTGCTGGAGAACGCGCAACAGACGCGTCTGCGCATCCATCGGCATGTCGCCGATTTCGTCGAGGAACAGCGTACCGCCCTCGGCCTGCTCGAAACGGCCGGTCGAACGGTTCTGCGCACCGGTAAAGGCACCCTTTTCGTGGCCGAACAGTTCGGATTCGATCAGGTCGCGCGGGATTGCCGCCATGTTGATGGCGACGAACGGACCGTTGCGGCGCTTGCCGTAATCGTGCAGCGCGCGGGCGACAAGCTCCTTGCCGGTACCGGATTCACCGGTGATCATCAGCGTCAGATCCGTCTGCATCAGGCGGGCGAGCACGCGGTAGATTTCCTGCATCGCCGCCGAACGGCCGACGAGCGGCATCCCGTCCTGCATGTCGTCGTCGAGACGGGCAGGCTTGCGCTTCGGCTCGGCCAGAGCGCGGCCGACGATGGCGATAAGCTCGGTCAGGTCGAAAGGTTTCGGCAGATAGTCATAGGCGCCCTTTTCGGATGCGCGAATGGCGGTCATGAACGTGTTCTGCGCGCTCATGACGAGGACCGGCAGATCCGGGCGCGATTTCTTGATGCGCGGCAGGAGATCGAACGCGTTCTCGTCCGGCATGACGACGTCGGTGACGACGAGATCGCCTTCGCCGGCGGAAATCCAGCGCCAGAGCGTCGCGGCATTCGAGGTTATGCGCACATCATAGCCGGCGCGGGTCAGCGCCTGGTTTAACACGGTGCGGATGGCCGCGTCGTCGTCGGCGACAAGGATCGTGGCAGTCATTGATCGTTTCCTGTGGAGTTCAAGGTACGGCCGTCGACGACCTCTTCCTTGTGCATGGGCATCAGAACACGGAATATGGTGCGGCGCGCCTGGCTATCGCATTCGACGATGCCGCCATGGGCGCCGATGATCTTGGCAACCAGCGCAAGCCCGAGGCCGGAGCCGTTGGTCTTGGTGGTGATGAACGGATCGAACAGATGCGGCACGAGATCCGACGGAACGCCGGGACCGTTGTCGATGACGCAGAATTCCAGCGGCAGCGAAATCTTTTCGCGCGTACCGGCAACCGACAGGCGTATGCCCGGACGGTAGGCCGTCGTCAGCATGATTTCGGCGTCTGGCTGATCACCAACGGCTTCGGATGCATTCTTGATCAGGTTGAGGAAGACCTGCACCAGCTGGTCGCGGTTGGCATAGACCGGCGGCAACGACGGGTCGTACATTTCCGAAATCTTGATGTCACGGGCAAAGCCCGCTTTGGCCACCGCCTTCACGTGATCGAGGATGGAATGGATGTTGAGCGGCAAGCGATCGACCGGGCGCTCGTCGGAAAACACTTCCATGCGGTCGACCAGGGAGACGATACGGTCGGTCTCGTCGCAGATCAGCCTCGTCAGCGGCCGGTCATCGTCCGGCACGACGCTCTCAAGCAGCTGGGCCGCGCCGCGAATGCCCGAAAGCGGGTTCTTGATCTCGTGCGCCAGCATCGATGCCAATCCCGTTACGGAGCGCGCAGCCGCCCGGTGCGTCAGCTGACGGTCGATCTTGTCGGCCATCGAACGCTCCTGGAAAACGACGACGACCGAGCCCGGCTCGCTGACGACCGGCGCGACATAAAGATCGACCAGCTTTTCCTGGCCGAGCTTCGGCGACGACAGATCGACGCGATATTCGTTCACCGGCGCCTTGCGCTCACGCACCTGATCGATCAGCGCCAGCAGCGGGCTGCCGAACGGAATGAAACTGGAAATCTTGTATTTCGCCAGATGCGAGGCGCTGGCGCCGAAGAAGGTTTCAGCTTCCCAGTTGGCGAATGCGATCACGCCCGATTGATCGACGAGGATCACCGGGTTCTGCACGGAATTGAGGACGGCCATGGCCAGCGCCTGCCCGTGGGCTGCGTCCTGGACGGCGGACTTGGTCATGCGGCCTCCCTTCGGGGCTGTATTGATGCGGCGTCGAAGGCAACGGCAAGGCGGCGGATAACATCCGCAGCGTCTTTCGCAACCATGATTGCCGCCTTTTCCTCAGCAGGTAGATCAGGCGCGAAACGCTCGATATACCAGCCGAGATGTTTACGGGCATGCCTCAACCCCGGCTCACGGCCGTAAAGCTCCAGCATCGCCTCGTAATGTTCGATGACGATCGCACCGATCTCCGATGCCGTCGGCGCGGCGTGACCGGCCAGGCATCCGACATGCCACGGGCGCCCCTGCGCGCCGCGGCCGATCATCACGGCGTCGGCACCGGACCGGCGCATGATCTCGGCAGCATCTTCCTTGGTCTGAACATCGCCATTGGCGATCAGCGGAAGGGAGATGACCTCCCGCACGGCACGGATCGCGTCCCAGTCCGCCTTGCCTTCATAGAACTGCATGCGGGTGCGGCCATGAATGGTGATCAGTTTCACGCCGGCATCCTGCGCCCGCCGTGCGATCAGCGGCGCGTTCAGGCTGTCATGATCCCAGCCGAGCCGCATCTTGACGGTGACGGGAACGGAGACCGCCTTCACCACCGCCTCGATCAGCGACAGGGCGTGGTCGGGATCGCGCATCAGCGCCGAGCCTGAATAGCCGCCGATCACCTTCTTGGCGGGACACCCCATGTTGATATCGACGATATCGGCACCGTTATCGACGGAAATCTTTGCCGCCTCGGCCATCCAGTACGCCTCGCGTCCGGCAAGCTGCACCATATGCGGCGTCATTCCGGCATTCCTGAGCCGCGCCCACGATTCGCCCTTGTTCATCACCAGCTCGCGACTGGCGACCATTTCCGTCACCACAAGACCCGCACCGTAACGCCAGGCGAGCTTGCGGAACGCAAGATCGGTCACGCCGGACATGGGCGCGAGCACCGACCGGTTGCGGACGGTGACGTTTCCAATCTCGAATGGCATGGCAAGATCGCAGGACAGCAAATGATGATCTTTCAGGCAAAATAGTATTCTGCACTATTTTTATTCAGGTCTTGAGCGTTTGCCAAGAGCGATTTACGGACTGCGCTATTTTTAAGCGACATGCTGGAAATGCGGCTTTTGAGTCTATAGTTCTGCGCCTGTCAATTGAATTCGCTACGGGACTGGGACGACAAAACCATGACAATCGGCATCGTTATCGTCGCTGCAGGACGCGGTGAGAGAGCAGGCGCGCCCGAGGAAGGGCCGAAGCAATACCGCGCGATCGGCGGCCGCCCAGTGATTGCACACACGCTTGAGACCTTCCTGAAGTGGGACAAGCGTGGTCCGATCGTGGTTGTCATTCACCCGGATGACGAAGCGCTTTATGCCGGGGCAACATCCGCCCTCGGCGACATGGCGTCCGTCACAACCACATTCGGCGGCGAGACGCGCCAGCGATCCGTCTATGAGGGCCTGCGCGCCCTGTCAGAAACAGACGCGACGCATGTGATGATCCATGACGCCGCCCGCCCCTTCGTCGACCACGTGATTCTCGACCGCATCGCGGAGGCGTTCGATGGCGGCATAGACGCAGTCCTGCCGGCAATCGCTGTCAGCGACACGCTGAAGCGCGGCGGCAGCGACGGCCTGGTGCATGAGACCGTGTCGCGTGCCGGGCTTTATGCCGCACAGACGCCGCAGAGCTTCCTCCTGTCGGAAATCCGCGCCGCACACGAGAAGGCCGCGGCGCTTCGCCGCGAAGACTTTACCGACGACGCCGCCATCGCCGAATGGGCCGGCCTGCCGGTGACGCTCGTCGAAGGATCGGTCGACAATGTGAAACTGACTGTGAAACGGGACATCGCCATGGCCGACGAAAAACTCTCTTCCCAGGCCCTGCCGGACGTGCGCACCGGCAACGGCTACGACGTCCACCAGCTGGTCGAAGGAAATGGCGTGACACTCTGCGGAGTCTTCATCCCGCATGATCAAAAACTGTCCGGCCATTCCGATGCAGACGTTGCCCTGCACGCCTTGACGGACGCCCTGCTCGCCACCTGTGGTGCCGGCGATATCGGCGACCATTTCCCGCCGTCGGACATGCAGTGGAAGGGTGCCGCATCAAAAATCTTTCTCGACCATGCGGCAAAGATCGTACGCGAAAAGGGCGGCGTGATCATGAATGCCGACGTCTCGCTGATCGCCGAAGCCCCGAAAGTCGGGCCGCACCGCGATGCGATGCGCGCCAACCTTGCCGAGATCCTCGGCATCTCGATGGACCGTTGCTCAGTCAAGGCGACGACCAACGAGACAATCGGCTTCGTCGGCCGCCGCGAGGGCATCGCCGCGATCGCCACGGCAACCGTCGTTTATCGCGGATCGCCGGCATGAGCCTGTTCCCGGCCGATATGGAGGCTGAAGCACGGCGGATCATCGAGGATTTCGGCCGTCTGGGCCTGATGTTGTCGACCGCCGAATCCTGCACCGGCGGCCTGATTGCCGGGGCCTTGACGGACATTCCCGGATCCTCCGCCGTCGTCGACCGCGGCTTCGTCACCTATACGAATGAGGCGAAGACGGACATGCTCGGCGTCCATACGTCGACATTGACGACCTACGGGGCGGTATCGCAGGAAACCGCGCTGCAGATGGTCAACGGCGCGCTGTTCCGCTCACGCTCGAACATCGCGGTAGCCGTTACCGGCATTGCCGGTCCCGGCGGCGGCTCGGTGGACAAGCCGGTCGGTCTCGTCCATCTGGCAGCCCGCACCCGCACCGGAGCGCCCCTGCACAGGGAAATGCGCTATGGCGATCTGGGCAGGACGGAGATCAGGCTGGCAACCATCCGTACCGCCTTCGAAATGCTGCGCGAGGCGGCTGACCTCGAAATTTAGGCCGCAGCGTAAATTTTGTCGGCGCGGGCCTCGAAGGCGTCGGTGAACATGCGGAAGGCACGATCGAACATCGACCCCATCAGTGCACCGAGAATCATGCTCTTGAATTCGTAGTCGATATAGAAATGCACGATGCAGCCGTCACCGCCATCCGTAGCAGGCTCGAAGCGCCAGCGATTGTCGAGATACTTGAATGGTCCCTCGATATATTTGACGTCGATCGCCTTCTCTGACGGATTGAGCAATACCTGGGTCGTGAACGTCTCGCGGATCGCCTTGTAGCCCACCGTCATGTCTGCCAGCAGCAGAACCTTGCCGTCCCGTTCCTTGCGCGTGCGCACGGCAAGCGCCTCGCATAGCGGCAGGAATTCCGGGTAGCGCTCGATGTCGGCGACGAGCGCATACATCTTTTCGGGGCTGTGCTTGACGGGGCGGAGGATCTCGAACTTGGGCATGGCCTGCAGTTAATCGCCTTGCCTCGCAAGATCAAGAAGCTGCCGCATTTGTCGCCGCGATTTGAGAATGACCACCGGGACATCCGGCCCGTATCGCTCGATATTGCGCAGGATCGCCGGCACGAACACCCTCTCGAAATTCCAGATGTAGGAAAGGAAGTCGGCATCCGGCAGCCGCTCCGGGCAACCGGGCGCCATGTCGGGTCTCGTGCGGCCGAAATAGCGGAAGACGCGCATGAAGACGCCCAAGAGACACTGCCAGCGCGGCACCCTGAGCCAGATGACGAGCTCCGTACGCGGCAAGCGCAGGTCGAAGGTCGAGGCGCCGCTGCCATCCATAATCCACTGATCGGCGGAAACAGCCTTTGCGATCAGCCGACGTTCATCCACCTTGTCGCGCTTCACCCAGCCGGGCTGCCAGAGAAATTCGCGGTCCATCGACACATAGGGAAGAGTAAAGCACTCGGCGATTCTCTGCGAAAGCGTCGACTTGCCGCCGCCGGAACAGCCGATCACGAGAATGCGACGGGACTGGCGCAAAAGCCCGGCCGCCTCGCCCATTGTCACGCAGCATATCGCGGATGCGTCCGATGTGATGTCCACCGATCACCTCCCCGGCTTCCCGTTTGACAAATTTCAAGTTAAAGAAATTTAATGCAGCGCATGCGGGTTGTAATATTCCCAGCGCGCAATCTGCCCTATATTGGTGCGTTGCAATATTCTAAAAAGAACGATCTATCCGAAAGACGCATATCCATGGACGATTTCGCACAGATGATAAAGCTGCTCGAATCCGCGAAGCAGCTCGCAGACATGAACGGCATGCCCATGCTGGCCTATTTCATCGAAATGGCAAAGGGTGAGGCGCGCGGCCAGAAAGGCACCCTGCGCGAACGCCGCCACGGCCAGGACAAGCGTCCGAAGGTCGAAGCAGCAGAATAACAGACCCTGAAATATCGGAGATTGGTTGCCGCCTATTCGGCGGCAACCAGAAGCTTCTTCTCGCGCGCTGCACGAAGCCGCGCAAAATCGTCGCCTGCATGGTGCGACGACCGGGTCAGCGGGCTCGACGCGACCATCAGGAACCCCTTCGTATAGGCAACCGTCTCATAGGACTTGAACTCGTCCGGCGTGACGAATTTTTCGACCTTGTGATGCTTGCGCGTCGGCTGCAGATACTGGCCGATCGTCAGGAAGTCGACGTCCGCCGTCCTGAGGTCATCCATCAGCTGCAGCACTTCGTTGCGCTCTTCACCCAGCCCGACCATGATGCCGGACTTGGTGAACATGGTCGGATCCAGCTCCTTGACCCGCTGCAGCAGGCGCACGGAGTGGAAATACCGCGCGCCGGGGCGAACCGTGAGGTAGTTGCCCGGAACCGTCTCCATATTGTGATTGAACACATCGGGCTTGGCGGCAACGACACGCTCCAGCGCACCCGGCTTCTTCAGAAAGTCCGGCGTCAGGATCTCGATCGTCGTCAGCGGCGAGGCCGCCCGGATCGCCCAGATCACCTTTTCGAAGTGCTCGGCACCACCATCTGCCAGATCGTCACGGTCGACCGAGGTGATGACGACGTGGGACAGGCCCATTTCCTTCACCGCCTTGGCGACGTTTTCCGGTTCCGCCATATCGAGCGCGTTCGGTTTGCCGGTCGCGACATTGCAGAAGGCACAGGCGCGGGTGCAGATCTCGCCCATGATCATGAAGGTGGCGTGCTTCTTGTCCCAGCACTCACCGATATTGGGACAGCCCGCCTCTTCGCAAACCGTGACGAGCTTGTGCTCCTTCACGATCGAACGGGTTTCCTGATACCCTTTCGAGACCGGCGCTTTGACGCGGATCCACTCGGGCTTGCGCATCACCTCGGTATCCGGCCGATGCGCCTTTTCAGGGTGACGGATGCGCTTTTCGTCGTTAAGCGACGTCCTGTCGAGAATTGTGACCATATATGAATGCTCCTCCGCCGCGAGAACCTGCGGCCCCCGTCACCGTCTGACGAGTTTGGCGACAAATAGCAAAATGCAAGAACCAACGAAACCCTGCACCAGGTAACCCAGCCATCCGCTGGCGACATGGATATTGGCGCTGTCGAAGATGGCATTGGCGAGCACTGCACCGACAATGCCGATGATGATGTTCATGAATATGCCGAAGCGCATATCCATCAGCTTGCCCGCGAGCCATCCCGCCAAGCCCCCGATGATGATTGCTGCAAACCAGCCGACGCCCATTCCATTCTCCTGATGTTCAAAGCCCAGATATGGTTAGGGCTTCATCCGGGCACAATGCCGGATGAAGCCCTGCAATATCAGGCGTTCAGCACGCGACCATAGGCGTCCAGCACGCTTTCCTTCATCGATTCCGAAATGGTCGGATGCGGGAAGATCGTGTGCATCAGGTCTTCTTCGGTCGTCTCCAGGTTCATGGCGACGACAAAACCCTGGATCAGTTCGGTGACTTCCGCACCGACCATGTGGGCGCCGAGCAGTTCGCCCGTCTTCTTGTCGAAGATGGTCTTGACCATGCCCTGGTCCTCACCGAGCGCCACGGCCTTGCCGTTGGCGGCAAAGGAGAAGCGGCCGACGCGAATGTCGCGGCCCTGCTCCTTGGCCTTGGCTTCCGTCAAACCAACCGAGGCGACCTGCGGGTTGCAATAGGTGCAGCCAGGGATCTTGCTCTTGTCGGTGGCATGAACGTTCGGCAGGCCGGCAATCTTTTCGACGCAGACGACGGCTTCATGCTCGGCCTTGTGAGCGAGCAGCGGGCCACCGGCAACGTCACCGATCGCGTAGATGCCGTTGACGTTGGTCTTGCCGTAGCCGTCGATGACGATGAAACCGCGATCGGTCTTCACGCCGGCGGCTTCGAGCCCGATATTTTCGATATTGGCCTGAACGCCGACGGCCGAGATCATCCGGTCAGCGGTGATCTTTTCGGACGAACCGTCCTTCTTCTCGATAGTGGCGGTGACCGAGTTGGAACCCTTCTCGACCTTGGCGACCTTCGCCTCCAGATGGATCTTGATGCCTTGCTTTTCGAACTGCTTCTTGGCGAAAGCGGAGATTTCCGCATCTTCGACCGGCATGACCTGGCTCATGATTTCGACGACGGTGACGTCGACGCCCATTGTGCGGTAGAAGCTCGCGAACTCGATGCCGATGGCGCCCGAGCCCATGACCAGCAGTGACTTCGGCAGCTCTTCCGGCTTCATGGCTTCAAAATAGGTCCAGATCAGCTTGCCATCCGGCTCGATGCCGGGAAGCGCGCGCGGACGCGCACCGGTGGCAACGATAATGTGCTTGGCGGTGTAGGTGCCCTCGCCCAGCGTGTTCTTCGGCACCGGACCCTGCGGCTGCACGATCTCTTTGGTTATCTTGCCGACGACAATTTCGCCCGGCTTGGTGATCCTGGCCTCACCCCAGATGATATCGACCTTGTTCTTCTTGAACAGGAAGCCGACGCCGTTGTTCATCCGCGCGGCAATGCCGCGCGAACGGGCGACGATCGCCTTGACGTCCGGCTTGATCGAGCCTTCGAGCGTCAGACCGTAATCCTTGGCATGGGTCGCGGTGTGCAGCACGTCGGCGGTGCGCAGCAGCGCCTTGGTCGGAATGCAGCCCCAGTTCGAGCAGATGCCGGCGAGGTGTTCGCGTTCGACGACGGCGACCTTCATGCCGAGCTGGCTGGCACGGATGGCGGCGATATAGCCGCCGGGGCCCGAGCCGATTACGATGACGTCATAAGCGTTGGACATGAGCGCTTCCAATCCTCTGTTTATTTAGAGCTTGAGGACACCCGTCCTCCAGCCTTTGACGGGATGGAAGCGCCTGGCGTCACACCGCCAGCTTGATCGCCTCCGCCTCCGGTTCGGGGTGAACCAGCATCCCGTGGATTTCTTCCTTCAGCTGCCGGCGCTGATTGCACATGTCGATGAGCAAGGCATCGCCGGCGGGCTCGTTGCGTTTTTCGGCCAGTCGGACTTTTCGGCTCAGCTCCTCATAGCTCCGGCAAAGCCTGGCGAAATGCCCGTCGGTTTGCTGGAGATGATGCAAGAGCGCCCTGAAATCCGGAAATTCCGCGGCCAGTTCATGCGGCGTGCCAGGCATGGTGCAAATCCCTCTTTCGTTCGGAAAGGGCCACGCTAGGTCCGCCTAAAAATTCCTCCGTTGATTCAGATCACAGGCCAAGCATCATTCGCACGATCGGCTCGAGGCCGCGACCAATTGCCCGCGTTCCCTCCGCCGTCAGGTGCACACCATCGACCGGACTGGTCTGCGCAACCGAACCGGCATCGAAAAAGCCGCATCCCATGTCATCGGCAAGGTCCCGATAAAGCGAGGCAAGCATCGCGGATTGCTCGATGCCATCCTTGAACATGGCCGCGAACACCGGATCCGCCGTGCTGCAAAGCGGCGGCGGCGACACGATCAGGACATCCGGCGCATCATAGTCGAAAGACCATTCATGGTGGCGGATGAGCCCGACCAGCCGCTGCATGCCGGCACGCGCCGCGTGCGCAGCCCCGGCAATCGTCGGCTTCATGTCGTTGGTGCCGAGCATGATGATGACGAGGTCGAGCGGCATATGGGTGTGAAGCACCGTGGGCAGATTCGTCACGCCGTTCCGGTCGCAATCGGCCAGATGATCGTCGTAACCGGTTGTACGCCCATTCAACCCTTCAGCGATGACGGTGACACTCTCGCCAAGCGCAGAGCCGAGCGCACTCGGCCAGCGATCCTCGAACGCATGACGGCCGGGGCCTTCCGGATCATAGCCCCAAGTCAAGCTGTCGCCGAAGCAAAGAACGGTTTTCATATTGTCCATATGTCAGTCATTCCCTGCAGACGTGCGTCGATGGGATTAGGTCTCCCTCATCAGCCTTTGCACGTCGATTTCCAACGCCGAGATTCGCTTCTCAAAATCACCTGTAGCGAGCTTGGACATCAACGTGTCCGCAACCAACATCTTGCGCACACTTTTCAGCTCGTCCTCGACATCACCGATATGCCGATCGATTTGCGAAAATCGGTCATTCATCTCACTACGCATTTCGCGCAGCATCGGCATGATCATGTCTACCGGTTCATTCGCCATAGAACACTCTCCGTCACACCTCTTGCCAAGATCGGCATCCATTAAATATGGATAGTTGATCGACAAATGTCACGTTCCGGGGGCATCCTCAGGTGGAACAGGCCGCGGCTTTCACCGCGACCAAAAACCACTACACCAGCATCGACATCGGGTTTTCGATGTAGCGCTTGAAGGCAGAAGCAAGTTCCGCGCCGAGCGCGCCATCGATGACGCGGTGGTCGAAGGCAAAGGTCGCCGTCATCACCGTGCCGACTTCGAGCTTGCCGGCGCGAACGACCGGCTTCTCGACACCGGCGCCGATCGACACGATCGAGGCCTGCGGCAGGTTGACGATCGAGGTGAACGACGAGACGCCGAACATGCCGAGGTTGGAGACCGAAGTCGTGCCGCCCTGGTATTCTTCCGGCTTCAGCTTCTTGTCGCGGGCGCGCTTGGCCATGTCCTTCACCTCGTTGGAGATGACCGACAGAGACTTGGTTTCCGCCTTGCGAACGATCGGCGTGATCAGGCCATCGGGGATCGACACGGCAACACCCACATCCGCATGCTTGTGCAGCACGCGCGCCGTCGAGGTCCAGGAGGCATTCGCCATCGGGACATCGCGCAGTGCCAGCGCCATCGCCTTGATGATGAAGTCGTTGACGGAGAGCTTGAAGGCCGGAACCTCACCCTTCTCGGTCTTCTTCACCGGTGCCGAAGCGTTGATTTCGGCGCGAAGCTTCATCAGCGCATCGAGCTCGCAATCCATCGAGATCGTGTAGGACGGAACCGTCTGGGTCGACTCGGTCAGGCGCGCGGCGATCGTCTTGCGCATGCCGTCATGCGGCAGGAGCTCGTAGGAGCCTTCCGCAAACAGCTTGAGCGTGGCGTCGTCCGACGGACCCTTGGCAACAGCAGGCGCAGCAGCGGCAGGTATCGAAGCGGCCGGAGCAGCCTTTGCCGAACCGCCTGTGGCAGCCTTCTCGACGTCCGCCTTGACGACACGGCCATGTGGGCCGGTGCCGGTGACGGCAGAGAGATCGAGACCGGCTTCCTTGGCGAGACGACGGGCAAGCGGCGAAGAGAAGACACGCTTGCCATCGGCCTTCGGTGCAGGCGTCGACGGCGCCGGAGCAGCATCGGTGACGGGAGTTGCCGCCTTCGGTGCTTCCGCAGCCTTTTCAGCCGAAGCGGATTCGGCCTTGGGAGCCTCGGCCTTTGCTTCCGCCTTGGGTGCGGAACCCGCACCGGCAGCAGCGGCGGCAACGTCTTCGCCTTCCTCGGCAATGATGGCGATCAGGGCGTTGACCTTGACCGCTTCGGTGCCGGCCGGGACGACGATCTTGGCGATCACGCCCTCGTCCACGGCTTCGACTTCCATCGTCGCCTTGTCGGTTTCGATCTCGGCGATCACATCGCCGGACTTGACCGTGTCGCCTTCCTTGACCAGCCACTTGGAAAGGTTGCCCTCTTCCATCGTGGGGGACAGGGCCGGCATGGTGATGTTGATAGGCATCGTATCACCTCATCCTTACTTGTAGCAGACGGTCTTCACCGCCTCGATGACTTCACCGACATTCGGCAGAGCCAGCTTTTCGAGGTTGGCGGCGTAAGGCATCGGAACGTCCTTGCCGGCGATCGTGAGCACCGGGGCATCGAGATAGTCGAAGGCCTGCTGCATCACGCGGGTGGCGATTTCGGCACCGATCGAGTTCTGCGGATAACCTTCCTCGACGGTGACGAGGCGGCCGGTCTTCTTGACGGATTCGATGACGGTCGGCAGGTCCATCGGACGCAGCGTGCGCAGATCGATCAGTTCGACATCGATGCCTTCCTTCTCCAGTTCGGCAACCGCCTTGGTGGCGTAGGTCATGCCGATACCGAAGGAAACGACGGTCACGTCCTTGCCCTTGCGGTGGATGCGCGCCTTGCCGATCGGCAGGACGAAATCATCGAGCTTCGGCACGTCGAAATGCTGACCGTAGAGGATTTCGTTCTCGAGGAAGACGACCGGGTTCGGATCGCGGATGGCAGCCTTCAACAGGCCCTTGGCGTCGGCAGCCGTATACGGCATGACGACCTTGAGGCCGGGGATCTGGCTGTACCACGATGCGTAATCCTGGCTGTGCTGCGCGCCAACGCGGGCAGCAGCACCGTTCGGACCGCGGAACACGATCGGAGCACCCATCTGGCCGCCGGACATGTAGAGCGTCTTGGCTGCCGAGTTGATGATCTGGTCGATCGCCTGCATGGCGAAGTTGAAGGTCATGAACTCGACGATCGGCTTGAGGCCTGCCATCGCCGCACCGACGCCGACGCCGGCAAAGCCGTGTTCGGTGATCGGGGTGTCGATGACGCGGCGTGCGCCGAATTCCTGCAGCAGGCCTTGCGTGATCTTGTAGGCGCCCTGGTACTCGGCGACTTCCTCACCCATGACGAAGACATCTTCGTCGCGGCGCATTTCTTCCGCCATCGCGTCGCGCAAGGCTTCGCGAACGGTCATCGAAACCATTTCGGTACCTTCCGGAATATCCGGATCGGCGGCGACGTCGAGCTTCGGCTGGGCCGGAACCTTGTCGGTCGCCGGCGTCTCGTCCTTGGCTTCGCGAGCCTTGCCGCCGGCAGCGTCGGAGGCTTCCGCCTTAGGTGCCTCGGCAGCAGGCGCGGACGAACCGATCGCGTCGGCGCTTTCGCCCTCTTCGAGAAGGATGGCGATCTTGGTGTTGACCTTGACGTTTTCGGTGCCGGCCTCGATCAGCAGCTTGCCGATCACGCCTTCATCGACGGCTTCGACTTCCATCGTCGCCTTGTCTGTTTCGATCTCGGCGATGACATCGCCGGACTTGACGGCGTCACCTTCATTCTTGAGCCACTTGGACAGCGTGCCTTCTTCCATTGTCGGAGACAGCGCAGGCATCAGGATATCGATAGGCATGTGTTCTTTCCTCCCCGCGCTTCAGAGCAGGATGTCGGTGTAGAGCTCGGATACATCCGGCTCCGGATCATTCTGGGCGAAGTCGGCCGAATCCGTGACGATGTCGCGGATATCCTTGTCGATAGCCTTCAGCTCGTCTTCGGTAGCCCAGCCGCCATCGAGAATGCGCAGGCGCACCTGCTCGATCGGGTCCTGCTCGGAGCGGATCTTCTGCACTTCTTCCTTGGAGCGATACTTCGCCGGGTCGGACATGGAGTGACCGCGATAGCGATAGGTCAACATTTCGAGAATGATCGGACCCTTGCCGGCACGGCAGTGGGCGAGCGCCTCTTCACCGGCGGCCTTGACGGCGCGCACATCCATGCCATCCACCTGGATGCCCGGAATACCGAAGCCGGAACCGCGCTGCGAGTAGTTCGACTGCGCAGTTGCGCGCGCTGTCGACGTGCCCATGGCGTAGCGGTTGTTCTCGACGATATAGATGATCGGGAGTTTCCACAGAGCCGCCATGTTGAAGCTCTCGTAGACCTGGCCCTGGTTGGCGGCGCCGTCGCCGAAATAGGCGACCGAAACCGAGTCATTGCCGCGATAGGCATTCGCAAAGGCGAGACCGGTGCCGAGCGACACCTGCGCACCGACGATACCGTGGCCGCCGTAGAAATGCTTCTCCTTGGAGAACATGTGCATCGAGCCGCCCTTGCCGCGCGAATAACCGCCCTGGCGTCCGGTAAGCTCGGCCATGACGCCGCGTGCGGTCATGCCCGTTGCCAGCATGTGGCCGTGGTCGCGATAGGCGGTGATGACCTGATCACCTTCCTTCTGCGCCATCTGCATACCGACAACGACAGCTTCCTGGCCGATATAGAGATGGCAGAAGCCGCCGATGAAGCCCATGCCGTAAAGCTGGCCGGCCTTCTCTTCGAAACGGCGGATCAGCAGCATCTCGCGATAGGCGTGAAGCTCATCGTCCTTGCTGAAGTCGGGCGTATTCTTGCCGGTGAATTCTTTTGAGGTTGCCTTGTTAGCAGACTTTGCCGCTGGCTTGCGGCCGGATGCAGACGCGGATTTAGCTGGCGCCATCGATCCCTCCCTATGTGCTGCACTTGAATAGAGCGCGATTGTGCAGGACTTCAACCCCACCACAACCCGCTCGGGTTTCGGCACATACCATAGGCAAGAAACACCGCCCCAGCAATGACATAATTGCATGGCTCACATGCTATTTAAGTCGCTGATATTTATCAAGAAAATACAAGTTAACCGAAATCAGGTTAATTCAGAAATAATTGTTAAATATGACAATTTCATCCGGACGCGAGACATTTAATTGATAACGCGCAATTTCGTCGAGCATATCCTTGTCGAGCGAGCCATCGCTCATCAGATGCACCTGACGCTCGAGAGCCTCGCGTCTCTGCGTCAAGCCGTCCAGCTCTGCAGCCCGCGCCAGCCGCTGGCGCTCGAACTCGTCGGTCGCGATCAGACCGAGGTCGCCATGGATCGAATGGTAGCCGAAATAGGAGAGGAACGCGACGGTGATGGCAGGCAGGACGAGGCGGCCGAATTTTCTCTTCTTATGATGCTTTGTCCACATGCCTCTTCAACGCCCTGGAATTAGGTCGGCAGAGCGATCATTCGCCCCGATCGGAATAATTCAATTTCGCAGAACTTGCTTAAGCATTCGTTTCTCATGCCGCGATGCAAAAAGCCCGCGTCGAGAACGCGGGCTTTGAAGTCTCGGAGTTGGCAGACAAGAGCAATCAGCCCTTGAGAATGGACCGACCTGCATAAACCGCCTGCGGACCGAGCATCTCCTCGATGCGGATGAGCTGGTTGTACTTCGCCAGACGATCCGAGCGCGACAGCGAGCCGGTCTTGATCTGGCCGCAGTTGGTCGCGACCGCGAGATCGGCGATCGTGGAATCCTCGGTCTCGCCCGAGCGGTGCGACATGACGGCCGTATAAGCTGCCTTGTGCGCGGTCTCGACGGCATCGAGCGTTTCCGTCAGCGAGCCGATCTGGTTGACCTTGACGAGGATCGAGTTGGCGACGCCCATCTTGATACCGTCGCGCAGGCGCGCCGAGTTGGTGACGAAAAGGTCGTCGCCGACGAGCTGAACCGTCTTGCCGATCTTGTCCGTCAGGTACTTCCAGCCATCCCAGTCGTCTTCCGCCATGCCGTCTTCGATCGAGATGATCGGGTACTTGGCGGCGAGTTCGGCAAGGTAGTCGGCCATAGCTTCCGGCTCGAGCGTACGGCCCTCGCCTTCCATCTCGTACTTGCCGTTCTTGAAGAACTCGGTCGAGGCGCAATCGAGGCCGAGGAACACGTCCTCACCCGGCTTGTATCCGGCCTTTTCGATCGACTTGACGATGAAGTCGAGCGCTTCGGGCGCGCTCTTCAGGCCAGGTGCAAAGCCGCCTTCGTCGCCGACATTGGTGTTATGCCCCTGCGACGCCAGTTCCTTCTTCAGGACGTGGAAGATTTCCGCACCGATGCGGACCGAATCCTTCAGCGTCTCGGCGCCGACCGGCAGGATCATGAATTCCTGGAAGTCGATCGGATTGTCGGCATGCGCGCCGCCATTGATGATGTTCATCATCGGAACCGGCAGAACGTGCGCGCCGGCGCCACCGATGTAGCGATAGAGCGGCAGGCCCGACGCTTCCGCAGCGGCCTTGGCGACGGCGAGCGATACACCGAGAATGGCGTTGGCGCCGAGGCGCGACTTGTTCGGCGTGCCGTCGAGCGCGATGAGCATCTTGTCGATATGGATCTGGCTCTCGGCATCGAAACCGCCGATCGCATCGAAGATCTCGCCATTGACGGCCTCGACGGCCTTTTCGACACCCTTGCCGCCGTAACGCTTACCGCCATCACGCAGTTCGACAGCCTCATGCGCACCGGTAGACGCGCCGGACGGCACGGCTGCACGGCCCATCGAGCCGTCTTCGAGATGAACGTCGACTTCGACCGTCGGATTGCCGCGGCTGTCGAGAATTTCGCGGGCGATGATATCGGTAATAGCAGTCAAGGGTCTCTCCTCAGATTTACAGTCACTCGGTCATTGAAATGAACCATGTTCAATGACATCCGAATTACAATGCGAGCGCTCTCAACACTTTGACCGCGCTCAACCGCCGCCCGATTGCTCAGGCGGCCTTGGCGATGGCGTCAAACGCCAGAAGCTTGTCCAGAAGCCGCGGCATGTCCTTCAGGTGAACCATGTTCGGGCCATCTGACGGTGCGTTGTCGGGGTCCTCATGGGTCTCGATGAACAGGCCGGCAATACCAACGGCCACCGCCGCGCGTGCCAAAGTCTCGACGAATTCCCGCTGACCGCCGCTGGAGCCGCCCTGCCCGCCCGGCTGCTGCACCGAATGGGTGGCGTCGAAGACGACGGGCGAACCGAGCGAAGCCATGATCGGCAGCGAACGCATGTCGGACACCAGCGTGTTGTAGCCGAAGGACGCACCGCGCTCGCACAGCATGACATTGCCGTTGCCGCTTTCGAGGAATTTCGCCTGTACGTTCTTCATGTCCCAGGGGGCCAGGAACTGGCCCTTCTTGACGTTGATCGCGCGACCGGTCTTGGCGGCCGCGACGAGCAGATCCGTCTGGCGCGACAGGAAGGCAGGGATCTGCAGAATATCGACCGTCTCGGCAACGATGCTGCACTGTTCCTCGGTGTGGATGTCGGTCAGCACCGGAAATCCGAATTCCTTCTTGAGGTCGGCGAAGATTTCCATCGCATTCTCAAGCCCGATGCCGCGCTTGCCAGCGATCGACGTGCGGTTCGCCTTGTCGAAGGAGGATTTGTAGACGAGGCCGACACCGAGCTTGTCGCAAAGTTCGACAAGCGTTCCGGCGATCATGAAGGCATGCTCGCGGCTTTCCATCTGGCAGGGCCCCGCAATCAGCGACAATCGTCCGGCATTGGAAAAGACGACCTTCTTCGTGCCCTCGCCGACGGAAACTTCTGATTTGGGGGAAACTGCCATTGTCTATTCCTCGAAGCCGAACATGACGCCCTGCCCGGCTGCCGGCTGCACGAGCACACGGCCATCCCGGCGGATGAATGCGACGTCATTAGCAGCAAGGATGATCTCTGTCACGGCCAGATCGGCGGAGCGAAAAATCAGAACCTTGCCATAAAACCCCGCAGCCGACGGATCGAATTGCAAGCCGAATTCATGGTCGAGCTGCCCTTCACCGAGAACCCGGACGCGGCCATTCTCGGCAGCAAACACCAGACCCGCCTCGGTTTCTTCCGCCTCCGCGCCAAGCACCTGGACAAGCAGCGGCACAGAGGATGAGGGATCGCGCGCCGCGAGCACCACCTCCTTGAGGCCGGTTACCGAATTCGCATGGATGCGTAAGTTGCCCATATCCTGAGGGAATGAAACCACACGCTGACAGGCGAAGGCAAAGAAATCCGGAGCCGCAGCATCCGCCGCAAAGGCGAGCCTGAAGCGGCCCTCCGCCTCATCACCATCCGGAGACTTTATGACGCGCGAAAATTCCAGCACCTCGCCCGCCGATACTCCGGCTGCGACAAAGCGTTGATCATCAGCCTCGGCATCATCACTGGCCACGACCAGCGCCGAAAGCCCCTGCCTCCCACGCTTCCCCCTGAATGCGACATCACGCGCCACGAAAACATTGCCGCGCTTGGCAGCTGCACCCGCCTTGCGCCGGTCCGCCAGCGCCAGCGGCTCCAGATAGATGCCGTCATCGAGGAAGACACAGGCGTTAGACGTCCCGAACGGATGCAGGGCATCGGGCGCCACCGTAAAGCCCAGCGCCGACAACCGGCCGCGCGCCGCAGCTAGATCGCAGACCGGCAATACGAGATGATCGATTTTCTTCGCAGTCACGCATGTCCCCCAGACATTTGTTAGCTGGAAGCTAGATTGGTCAGACAACCGACAAGCGCAAGTCCCTTTAAGCGGACAAATGGATCTGCCATTTCAGAAAGTTATGAAATCTCCACCCAAATTTAAGGACTTGCGGAACACATATGGAACATATAGTGTCCGTTCTGCATTTGTTTCAAAATCCGAAGGTGCGCATCCATGCTGACTCGCAAGCAACAGGAACTGCTTCTTTTCATCCACGAGCGGATGAAGGAGTCCGGCGTACCGCCTTCCTTCGATGAAATGAAGGATGCGCTCGACCTCGCATCCAAGTCGGGTATTCACCGCCTGATCACGGCGCTGGAAGAACGCGGCTTCATTCGCCGCCTGCCGAACAGGGCGCGCGCGCTCGAAGTCATCAAGCTGCCGGAAGCCTATGTGCCAAGCCTGCAGCCGAAGCGCGGCTTCTCCCCGAGCGTCATAGAGGGAAGCCTCGGCAAGCGTCCGGTCGAGCCCGCAGCACCTGCTCGATCCGCGCCGCTTGAGGATGCCACCTCCGCAAGCGTTCCGGTCATGGGCCGCATCGCCGCCGGCGTACCGATCTCGGCAATCCAGAACAACACCCACAATGTTTCCGTTCCGATCGAGATGATCGGCACCGGCGAACATTACGCGCTCGAGGTCAAGGGCGACTCTATGATCGAGGCCGGCATTCTCGACGGCGATACCGTGATCATTCGCAACGGCAGCACCGCCAATCCAGGCGACATCGTCGTGGCACTCGTCGATGACGAGGAAGCGACGTTGAAGCGTTTCCGCCGCAAGGGGGCATCGATCGCGCTCGAAGCGGCAAACCCGGCCTATGAGACCCGCATCTTCCCGCCCGATCGCGTCAAGGTGCAGGGCAAGCTGGTCGGCCTTATTCGCCGCTATCACTGAGACCGGGCTGACTGGTCTCCGCAGCATCACCAGACGGTGACATGGCCGTATTTGTTATGGGCACGCCGCCTGCGCGTCCGGTTGCGTCATTCGTTGCTGCGCCGGCGCTCGATGGCTGCGTGGCAAAACCGTTTGCCTCGATGGCGGCTGCAAGCCATCCGGGCAGGCTCGGGTCATATCGGTTCCCTCGCCAGTCATACTGGCGATGTATGGCCCACGGTCGTTGCGTGCCGGCAAATGACGGCGTGATTTTCCAGTTCCGGTGATCATCGATGCCATGAGCGCGGTCCGGCAGCGCGATTTCCAACGCACCGGTTTTCCTGAGCGTGGCGCCTGAAAGAAGCAGGGTACCGGATCGGCATTGATCGAAACGCGCCCTGGGAGCGATGACAAGATCAGCCACATCACAGGCCGCACCGACATAACGGCCATCGTCGAGCGCAATCACGAGCATCCCTTCCTCCGGTCCGGACTTCTGGTCCGACGCATTCGGCTCGCGCAGACCTCCGGCGTTGTCGCGAACGCGGTCCTCACCGATGCGCAGGCCGCACCAGGCCTTGGCCTCGCAGGAGAAACGAGGAGCCGTCAAGGAAGCCATGCGCCGGCGCGCAGCCGCCACGAGATCGTCCGCCAACCTCTCGTCGCCCGCCCCTTCAGGGGCAACAGTCGGAGATGGCGAAGGGTGAACCGTTTGCAACGCGGCAGCCGGGTCGAGCATGACAGGCTTGATCGGCTCAGGCAGACCAAGGGCCCTCGTCCACTGGTCGAAGACGAAGGCGGATGGGCGGGTGCGATTGACCGTCACAAGGCTCCGGTCGCGATAGGCAATGAGTGTACCGTCCTCCGAGACGAGAAGGGTGGATCCGGCATGTGAGCCGCCCTGAACAAACAGCACCAAGGCGGCGATCAGAAACGGCACGCCTGCGAGCCGAAGGCGGGTCCGCAGCAAGGCCAGCAACAACATGCCGGCCACGCCGAGCGGCAGAAACAACGCCTGCTGCTGGCCGACCAGGGCATCGCCGCGCCAACCGGCAACCGTGTGCGCGATCGCGATCACCCATTCCAGTCCCTTCGCCATCAGTGCGATAAAAGGCCCATCAAGCCCCAACGGCATCAAAAGCATGGCAACAAGCCCGGCCGGCATGACCATGAAACTGATGATCGGCATGGCGGCAAGATTGGCAGCAAGCCCATAGGTCGAAATCCGGTGAAAATGCTCGATCGAAAAGATCGCCGTGGCAAGGCTGCCGATCAACGAGGTCAGCACGATGCCGCCGACGAAGCGAGAGGATGCGGCAGCGCCCGTCACCAGAGGGTGACGAAACGGCAGCGGTTCGTGCACGCGCCGCCTTGCCCGCTCCGCCCAGAGCGCATACCCGGCCACCAGTGCAGCCGTGGCCGCAAACGACATCTGGAAACTCGGCCCCAGAATTTCCGATGGTGTCCAGGCGAGAATGATCAATGCCGAAAGCGCGACATTGCGCAGGCTGATCGACGCACGGTCGAGAAGCACGGCGACGAGCATGACCGCCATCATGATATAGGCACGCTGGGCCGAAACACCGAAGCCGGAAATCAGGTAGTAGCAGGTGACCATCGCAAGCGCACCGCACGCCGCGATCTTCTTGACCGGCAAGGCCTGCGAGACGGCGGGAGACAGAGCGAGGGCCGTGCGCAACCCGACGAAGCAGATGCCGGCGGCCAGCGCCATGTTGAGGCCGGAGATCGCGACGATATGCGCAAGCCCCGACAGCCGCAGAGCCTCGACCGTGTCCTCGGAGATCGCTCGTCTCTCGTCGGTGACAATCGCCGCCGCAAACGCGCCTGCATCGCCCGGAACCTGTTGCCGGATACGGTTGCCGATATCGGCCCGCAGCGCAAAAAGCCATCGTTCCGCCATCTGCCACAGGCCATCCGGCAATGGTTGAGCCGCATGCGCGACCGGGGCCGAATAGAAAAAGCCAACTGCACCTATGCCATCGAAATAGGCAGAAAAGGCAAAATCATGAAGGCCCGGCAATGCCGGCCCGGAGGGCGGCGAAAGACGCGCGCGGCCGGATATCACTGCGCCGTTGTCGAAGGGCGTATGCGCGCGCCTTGCAACCAGCGTCACCGTGCCCGGCGGTCGGCGAAGCCGCGGATTGGCTGTCTCCAAGAGGCTCACCGTGTAACGCATCCGTCCAGCACCTGTGACCTCGCCTCGCTCCACCCGTCCGACGATATCGGTCGTCACCGACGTATCGAGAATAACGGTCGCGTTCCGCCGGCTCTCCAGCGCGGCGAGACTCATGCCGCTCAAGAACAGTCCGAGCGTCAACAGCAGAGCACGCAGCCAACCGGCGCGCGTGAAGGGAACGGCCCCTAAAATCAGCGATGCGATGCCGGTCGTCGCGACGAAGGAGGGTTCGGCGGGCAGGAGAAACCAGAACGCGGCTCCCGCCCCTATCGCCACCGGCACCCAAAGAAAACCGTGGCCGTACTGCCTCTCCTTCTCGACGAGCGCAGCGATTGCCGCTGGCGCCGCATTGACCAGCGCGGAAAGCCGATGGAAGTGAGAGGCATTTCGCCCGGCCGGCCTTGGATGCAGCGGAAAGCGCGCCGTTGAAGTGCCACGCACGAGCGGCAAACTCGAGGAGAGCTCATGCAGAAACACTCCGGCTGAAGCCTCCTCCGGCCGGCTCAGGTGCAATTTTTCGCTAACCTTGTCCATAGCGGAAACCAGCCCCGTCAGCCTCCGGAGAATACAACCTGGGCGTTCTTTTCGCCTGCGTCAACCTGACGCACAGGGCCTGGAGGAATTTCGACGAAACCGGATTACAACAGAGGGTTGGCGATAACCGGCATGGTTGATGCCTAATATGTTTCCGCGCTGCACAAATTGCCGTCAGGAACGCTTGGCAGAGGCTTTCGGATCATATAGCTAATCGTGACGCTTTATGCTTGTGGCGCTTTCAAGGCGCCATCCCGCCAACCGGTTGGAGGATCAGAATGACGGAAATAAGCGCAAATCTCGCTCTCGGTGAAAAGTCGGTTGAACTGCCGGTTCGCTCCGGATCGATCGGCCCGGATGTCATCGATATCGGCGCGCTCTACAAGAACACCGGGGCTTTCACCTACGACCCTGGATTTACTTCGACCGCTTCCTGTGAATCGAAAATCACCTATATCGATGGTGACGAAGGCGTGCTTCTGCACCGCGGTTACCCGATCGAGCAGCTGGCCGAACAGGGCGACTTCCTCGAAACCTGTTACCTGCTTCTCTACGGCGAACTGCCGACCGCCGCCCAGAAAAAGGATTTCGACTATCGCGTGACACATCACACGATGGTTCACGAGCAGATGAGCCGCTTCTTCACCGGCTTCCGCCGCGACGCCCATCCGATGGCTGTCATGGTCGGCACGGTCGGCGCGCTCTCCGCCTTCTATCATGACTCAACCGACATCACCGATCCGCACCAGCGCATGGTCGCATCGTTGCGCATGATCGCGAAGATGCCGACGATCGCGGCGATGGCCTATAAGTACCATATCGGCCAGCCCTTCGTGTATCCGCAGAACAATCTCGACTACTCGTCGAACTTCCTGCGCATGTGCTTTGCCGTTCCGTGCGAAGAGTACAAGGTGAACCCGGTTCTGGCCCGCGCCATGGACCGCATCTTCATCCTGCATGCCGACCACGAACAGAACGCGTCGACCTCGACGGTGCGCCTGGCAGGCTCGTCCGGTGCAAATCCGTTCGCCTGCATCGCTGCCGGCATTGCCTGCCTCTGGGGCCCCGCACATGGCGGCGCCAACGAAGCAGCGCTCAACATGCTGCAGGAAATCGGCACGGTCGACAAGATCCCGGAATACATCGCCCGCGCCAAGGACAAGAACGATCCGTTCCGCCTGATGGGCTTCGGCCACCGCGTCTACAAGAACTACGATCCGCGCGCCAAGATCATGCAGAAGACCACGCATGAGGTTCTCGGCGAACTCGGCCACAAGGACGACCCGCTTCTGCAGGTCGCCATGGAGCTGGAGCGCATCGCCCTGACGGACGAGTACTTCATCGAGAAGAAGCTCTATCCGAACATCGACTTCTATTCGGGCATCACGCTGAAGGCGATGGGCTTCCCGACGACGATGTTCACTGTGCTCTTCGCGCTTGCCCGCACCGTCGGCTGGATCGCCCAGTGGAACGAGATGATCGAGGACCCGCAGCAACGCATCGGCCGTCCGCGCCAGCTCTATACCGGCGAACCGAAGCGCGACTACGTGCCGCTCACCAAGCGCTGATAAAGACGCAGCCACAAACAAAAACCCGGTCAGAAACGACCGGGTTTTTTTTTGGAGAGAAGATCAAGGACGGCACGCGCCGAAGCCTCGCCCGGTGGCACCGGCACCTGCAGGCGCTGCCACGCAAGCGCGTAACCGTCGAGCATAGCCCGGCGCTGGGGCGTGTCCTGCGACAGTCTTTCCACCCAGCGGCAAAGGCTTCCCGGCCGCACGACCTCGTTGATATATTCCGGCACGACCGGATAATCGGCGATCAGGTTGGGCAGCGCGCCTGTCCAGATCTTGATCTTGCCGGCCAGGAGCTTGATCAGCCAGTCAGTCTTGTAGGCGGAAACGACCGGGACGGTGGCAAGGCCGAGTTCGAGGAGGACGGTGCCTGACGCAGCCATTGCCGCGTCGGCCTCGGCAAAGGCCCGCCACTTGCCCTCGCTGTCCGTCGTCACCTCTACGGAAACCGGCAGGCTCGCCACCATTTCACGCACCATCGCCTCGCGGCGCGGAACGGTCGGCAGCACGAAGCGCGCCTTGCCATTGCGGTTTGAAAATTCCCGCGCGGCCTCGCCGAAGACCGGCAGCAGGCTCTTGATTTCCGCCCCGCGCGAGCCGGGCAGAAGCAGGATCGTCTTCTCCTCGGACGCGGCCTTGGGAGCCTTCGCGGCCCGCAGGCCGCGTACTTTCAGAAGATCCGCATCATGGGTCAGCCGATGGCCGACGAATATCGTTTCCGGGCCGCCAAGCCACGCCATCGCCTCGGGCTCGAACGGCAGGACCGCAAGCACCCGGTCGACATAGGCCAGCATCGCCTTGGCACGGTACTCCTTCCAGGCCCAGACGCTGGGGCAGACATAATTGACGATCGGCAGGCCGGGCAATGCTGCCCTCACCTTCTTCGCCACACGATGGGTAAAGTCCGGGCTGTCGATGATGATCAGCACATCTGGCTTCGCCTCGACGATCGCGGCGGCAGTCTGGTTGATCCGGCTGATCAGGCCCGGCAGGCGCGACAGAACCTGCGTAATCCCCATGATCGACAGTTCGGAAAAATCGAAGAAGGATGTCAGCCCCTGCGCGGCCAGCGCATCGCCGCCGACGCCGACCAGCTCGATCGGGCCGTCATGGGCAAGCTTCATCGCCGCGATCAGATCGCCCCCCAGAAGATCGCCGGAAACCTCGCCGGCAATTACGGCAACCTTGAGCGGACCACTCATTCCAGACCTCCATGCGCAAGCGTCGGCTCTATGCCGCAGATGAAGATGCCTGCCGCATCGGCGGCCGCAATCATCTTTTCCTCTTCCAGCACCAGAGCCCGCCCCGCCTCGACTGCAATTCCTGCAAGACCCGCGCGCACGGCGCTGTCGACGGTCGATGGTCCGATCGTCGGCAGATCGGCGCGCATATCCTGCTGCGGCTTGCAAAGCTTGACCAGAACACCGCGGCGTCGTGCAGATATACGACCGGCGGCCCGCAGCGCTGCGACCCGCTCCAGCATCGCATCGGTACCCTCGACACCTTCCATGGCAACGACGCGCCCGCCGACACTGACGGCGCCCTGCCCTATATCCAGATGACCGAGAGCCAGCGCCGCCTCGACACCGCGATCGATATCACGCAGATCGTCACCGGCAGGAGACGTCGAGCCGAGAGGCCCCAGTCTCGCAAGAAGACCCGGCGCGACATCGTGCGCTCCGACGACCACACAGCCCATCGCTTCGATCAGCTGAATCACCATCTGCAAAACGGCATCGTCGCCGCGCGACAGAAGCGTGCGGACGACGAATGGCATCTTCACCAGCGTCCTGATCGTCGGCCGGATATCGCGCCAGTCAGGCCGACGGGCAACGCCGCCGGACATCACGACACGGCCAATATTCTTCTGTCTGAAGGTCTTTTCGATCTCGGCGAGATTGCCGACGCTCACGTGAACGGTGTCGAAACCGTCGAAGCTGCGATCGGCCTCGTACGCGAGTGCTATGATCAGCGGGTTCTCGCCGCCGTCCCTGGCCGCTCTTGCAAGATGCAGCGGCAGAAATCCCCGACCGGCGATAATCGCAAGCCGGCCCTCGGGCCGGCCGCGGTCAGTCGTATCAGCCAAGCCAGACGCGCCGGCCATGGCGCTCATCCCTTCCTGCGGAAGGGCGAGGAAATGGCGCGATCGCTGTCGGCGGTGATGAAGTCGATGATCTCCATCGCTTCACTGCAGTCGACGTACGCATCACGAATGGCGGCAGCGCTGGCGCGAACATTACTCTCGCCTTCGAAAATATCCTTGAAGGCACGGCGAACGCGATGGAGCGTGGCCTTGTCCATGCCCGCACGGGTCATGCCGACGATGTTAAGACCACCGAGAAGCCCCGGATTTCCATTCAGCATGCCATAGGGGATCACGTCGTAATTGACGGCGGAAAGCCCGCCGATGAAGGCCTGGCGGCCGATGCGGGTAAACTGGTGCACGGCGCAGCCGCCGCCGAGGATCGCCCGGTCGCCGACATGAACGTGGCCGGCGAGCATCACGTTGTTGGACATGATGATGCCACTGCCGAGCTGGCAGTCATGCGCGACGTGGCTGTTGGCGAGGAACAGGCAGTTGTCGCCGACGACGGTCGTGCCGCCACCGCCAACCGTGCCCATGTTCATCGTCACGCCTTCACGCATTGTGCAGTTTTCACCGACAGTCAGGCTCGACTCTTCACCGGCTTCGTGCAGGCTCTGCGAAAGACCGCCTATGACGGCCATCGGAAAGATGCGACTGCCACGGCCGATCTGCGTCTTGCCGGTGACGACGGCATGCGAGACCAGTTCGACATCGTCCTTCAGGACGACGCGCGGGCCGACATGGCTGAACGGTCCGACGACGACATTCTCGCCGATGACGGCACCCTCCTCGACAACCGCGAGCGGATGAATGCGGGCGCTGGCAGCGATCGTGCTCATTTGCCGTCCTGACGGACGATCATCGCACCGATATCGGCTTCAGCCACGAGCGAGCCATCGACCTTGGCGTCGCAATGGAACTTCCAGATGTTGCCGCGCTGCTTCTGCTTGACGACATGGAACTCGACGCGGTCGCCCGGCACGACAGGCTTGCGGAAACGCGCATTGTCGATCGTCATGAAGTAGACGAGACTGCCGCTTTCGCCCTGTTTGCGCGCGCAGATGGCACCCGCCGTCTGTGCCATGCCTTCAACGAGCAGAACGCCCGGCATGATCGGATTTTCTGGAAAGTGACCGGTGAAATGCGGCTCGTTCGCCGTCACGTTCTTGATGCCGATTGCGGAATTGTCACCATCGATATCGATGATCTTGTCCACCAGCAGGAACGGATAGCGATGGGGCAGCAGCTTCATGATTTCCTGAATATCGGCCGCGCCGAGCTCCGGCTTGGTCTCATCAGTCATTGGTCTTTTCTCCTTTGCGTTTTGCCCTATCGTCCGACTGGGACATCTTCTCGGCCATCTCGCGGAGGAAATCCCGCATCGGTCGGGCCGGTATGCCGCCATAGATAGCGCCAGCCGGAATATTTGCCACAACGCCGCTCATTGCGGCAATCTGGACGCCATCACCGATCGTGATGTGCCCGTTAATGCCCGAAGCACCGCCGATCAGGACGCCGTTGCCGATCTTCGTCGAACCGGCGATGCCAGCTCCCGACGCGATGCCGCAGTGGCGGCCGATCTGCACGTTATGGGCGATCTGGACCTGATTGTCGATTTTCGTGCCTTCGCCGATCACCGTATCATCCATCGCGCCGCGGTCGATCGTCGTATTGGCGCCGATCTCGACATTGTCCTGGATGATGACACGGCCGATCTGGACGATCTTGAGCATGCCGCGCGGGCCGGGAGCGAACCCGAATCCGTCCTGGCCGATACGGGCGCCGTTGTGGATGATGACACCATTGCCGACCAGCGCGGCGATAACGCTCGCCCCTGCGGCAACAGAACAGTTCCGGCCGATCTGAACCTCGGAACCGATGATTGCACCGGCGCCAATGCGCGTGCCTGCGCCGACATGAGCGCCCGCACCGATCACGGCCATCGGCTCGACGGTGACGCCCTCTTCGAGCCTGGCGGTCGGATCGACGAACGCGGCCGGCGAAACACCTTCACCAGCGGACGTCATCAGCACCGGCCGCATGGCCTTTTCATGGAGAAAGGCACCAGCCATCGCAAACGCGCTATGGGCAGCCTTGGTGGTCAGGATCGCGATATGTTCGGGGACGCTGCTCGCAAGGCCGGGATCACAGATGATCGCAGACGCCTGGCAAGTCTCCAGCTCGTGTCGGTGCTTGCGCGACAGGAGATAGCAGATCTGCCCTTCCACAGCACGCGCCACCGGAGCAACGGAACGGATGATACGATCACCCTTGCCGTCATCCAAAAGATCGACCCCAAGATGGGTGGCCAACTCGCGCAGGCGCACGCCGTCATGGGGCGGAAAAAAGTCAATTTGTTTCATAAACTCAGAACTCCAGATCGGGCGTCCGGCCGCTTTCGCGGCCGGAAACGATCAGAACTGGTTCGACATGCCGAAGCGGAATTCCTGCGTCTCGTCGAAGTCTTCCTTCATCACCGGCACCGCGTAGTCGACGCGGATATTGCCGAACGGCGAGGCCCACATGATGCCCGCACCAACCGATGCGCGCCAGTTCATGCCGGTGCCCTCGATGTCAGTGCCGCTGACGCTGGCATCATTGCCGTAAAGCGTGCCGGCATCGGCGAAGGCTGCCAGACGCAGGCCCATGTCTTCCGGAACGGCCGGCATCGGCATCGAGACTTCCGCAGATGCGGTGAAGTAGGTCGTACCGCCGATTGCATCGCCGTCCTCGACGGTGCGCGGACCGATACCGTTGTTCTCGAAGCCGCGAACCTGACGACCGCCAAGGTTGAACTGGTCGAAGACGTTCAGGTTGTCGGACGTGCCGAACACGTGACCGGCGCCAACGGCAACCGAGCCGATCAGGTCGGCTTCGGTCGAAAGCGTGTGGAAGTAACGGGCACGAGCGGAAATCTTGTAGAAGTCCGAATCGCCGCCAAGACCGGCATATTCATGCGTGAACGTGGCAAAGATACCTTCGCGCGGCATCGTCTGACTATCGACCGTATTGTAGGTCAGCGTCTGAGAAACCGACGACTGAACGTAATCGCCATGATCGACAAGATCCTGATAAACCGGCGACAGATCGTCGTAATCGCTGCCGTCGCTGTCGTAGTTGATCTGCTTGTAGGTGTAACGCAGCGTCGTTGCCAGATCCTCGGTGATCGGCGCGGTCACGCGCAGCGTGAAGCCCTGTTCTTCGTAGTCGTAATTGTCGTTCGAAGAGGTCTGGCTCTTGAACACGTCGAAACCGGCCGCCAGACGATAACCGAGGAAGTAGGGCTCGGTGAAGGACAGCGAGTAGGTACGCGAATCGTTGAGACCGCCACCTGCGGCAACACGGACATACTGACCGCGACCGAGGAAGTTCTTTTCTTCGATCGAGGCTTCGAGAATGAACCCGTCACCGCCGGCCGAGTAGCCGGCACCGATGCCGAACGAACCGGTCGACTGATCCACGACGTCGACGATAACGACAACACGGTCACCGGAGCTACCCTGTGCAGTCGAGATATTGACCGAGGTGAAGTAGCCGAGAGCTTCAAGACGACGCTTGGCGCGCGAGATCATTTCCTGATTGAAGGCATCGCCTTCGGAGAAATCGAACTCGCGGCGAATGACGTAGTCGCGCGTGCGGGTGTTGCCACGGATATCGATACGTTCGACATAGGCGCGCTCGCCTTGGTCGACCATATAGGAGACGCCGATCGTGTTGTTGTTGAGGTCGCGGTTGCCGCGCGGGGTCACGCGGGCAAACGGATAGCCCTGCGACGAAACACGCTGGGAAATCGCTTCCATCGACTGCTGGATCTCGCGGGCGTCATAGACTGCGCCCGGCTTCGTCTCGACGAGACCGCGAAGGTCATCGCCGCTGATGCCCTCGACGCTCGATTCGACGTTGATGTCGCCGAACTGATAGCGCGCACCTTCTTCGACCGTGAACGAGATCGTGTACTTGTTCGTTTCGGTATCGAGAACGGCGTCGGACGAAACGACGCGGAAGTCCGGATAACCGTGATTGTAATAGAACTGGCGCAGTGCCTCTTCGTCGGCGCGCTTCTTGTCTTCGCTGTAGACGTCCTTGCGGGTCAGGAAGGAGAGCGGACCGGATTCCTTGGTGGCGATGACAGCCTTCAGGCGACCGTCGCCATAAGCCTGGTTACCAACGAAGTTGATGTCGGCGATCTTCGTGCGATCACCTTCGTTGATGACGAAAGCGATGTTGACGCGGCCCTGACCGACATTGACGGTCTGCGTGGTGACTTCGATGTCGCTGCGGCCAATCTGCGAATAGGCGCTGCGGATGCGCTCGATATCCGCCTCGACCATACCCTGGTCGTACGGACCCAGCGGCTGCGTCTGAACGACGCCTGCGAGCCTGTCATCCTTGATCTTGCGGTTGCCGTTGAAGACAACCTGATTGACCAGCTGATTTTCACTGACGGTCACGACGAGCGAGCTGCCGGCAACGCTGATGCGGACATCCGAGAAATAGCCCGTCGCGTAGAGGCGCTTTACCGACTCATCGATATCGGCGGGGGAAAAGGAAACGCCCGGCCGGATGGTGAGGTTGGAACGGACGGCCTCTTCCCCGGCGCGCTCGGCGCCGCGAACCTGAACACTGCGGATGACCGCAGCTTCAGCCGAAGGAGCAGTTGCAAGAACCGCAACACCTGCGCCGGGCACGACAACACTAGCAGACAGCGCAAACGCCGACACTGCGTTCAAAAACTTTGAACCAGCCTTCATATTCAATTCTTACCTTTTCCCGTTGTCCCTCGGCGGGTGGAGCCCGACTCCGGCCACGTGTGCCGTTTTACCTTCTTTTGCCCTACAAGCAAGCTATCGCGTTAATTTCTATTTACTTCCTTTTGAAGCGTGGCCTTGAGGCCACGCAACACTGCAAACATGGTGAACAGACGGTTTATTTTACCGCCTGAACGGATCAGCCGATAAGGCTGGAAATATCGTTGAAGGTTGCAAACACCATCAGGCTCAGCACCATGGCGAGACCGATACGGAATGCGACTTCCTGGGCGCCGGCGCCGAGCGGTTTCCCCCTCACTGCCTCTATTGCGTAAAAAACAAGATGGCCGCCGTCAAGCACCGGTACCGGCATAAGATTGATTAGACCAATGGAAACAGACAGGACGGCTGCGAGCTGGATGACAGCGGCAAAGCCGAGCGTCGCCATCTGGCCGGATGCCTGCGCCACGCGCACAGGACCGCCAAGCTGATCCGCGCTCATCCGGCCGGTGACCAGATTGCCGAGATAGCGGAACGTCCCGGTGATGATGTTGCCGGTTTCCTTCACCCCCTCGACCACCGCCTGAACGGGCGTGTAGGTCTCGCGGCGGAAATTGCCCAACTGCTCGTTGGTGACGATGCCGATCAGACCGAGCTCCACCTTGTTGCCGAACTGGTCGGTGATCTCGCTTCGCTTCGGCACCATAGGCAGATCGACATCCTGGCCGTTGCGCTCGACGGTCACGACGATCGAGGTCTCCGGGCGCACGCTGACATAGCGACGCACATCGTCGAACGTCGCGATGCGGCTGCCATCGAGCGCCACCAGCTTGTCACCGACCAGCATACCGGCCTCGGCCGCGGCACTGTCGGGACGGACCTCGGCCACCACCGGATCGGCGACCATCTTGCCATAGACGCTGAACAGGACTGCGAAGATGACGATGGCAAGGATGAAGTTGGCGATCGGGCCGGCGGCGACGGTTGCCGCCCGCTTCCAGAGTTTTGCGCCGGCGAGCGTGCGCGACCGGTCGGCCTCGCTCATATGCGCGACACTGGATGCGTCCGGCAGACTGGACGCGTCTTCATCGCCGAAGAACTTGACGTAGCCACCCAGCGGGATGAGCGAGAGCTTCCAGCGCGTTCCATGCCTGTCGGTAAAGCCGAGAAGCTCCGGGCCGAAGCCGACCGAAAATGCGGTGACGCGAATTCCGCTCCACCGCCCGACCAGATAATGGCCCATCTCGTGCACGAAAACGAGAAGCGAGAGGACGAGGATGAACGGGACGAGATAGCCCGTGATGAAACTGAAGATGGCCATCGAGTTTTCCGTTTCACATTTCCCAAGCAGCCGCGGACATCAGAGCCCGAAGATGAAGGCAGCGACAGAGCCGATAACATGGCCCTTCATCGCGGTATCCACAAGTGTCAGCAGAAACACTGCAAAGCAGGCAAACACAAGCCCATCGACGCGGTCCATCACGCCACCGTGACCGGGGATCAGATGACTGGAATCCTTCACGCCGAAACGGCGCTTGATGAAGGACTCGAACAGATCGCCGATCTGACTGGCGACCGACAGCAGGAAGGCGAGCGCCACGGTCCACAGAGACAGACGGGAGAAAACGCCGAGCGTCAGAAGCGAACTTGCCGCGATGCCCGACAGCGTACCGCCGATCGCTCCAGACCAGGTCTTGCCGGGCGAGATGCGCGGCGCAAGCTTCGGCCCGCCGATCGCGCGACCGAAGAAATAGGCAAGGATATCGGTCGCCCAGACGACGGCGAAGACGAACAGGGTGGCGACGAGACCGGCCTGATTATCGCCGCGGATGGCAACAAGCGCCACACCGCTGAGGCCCGCGTAGACGACCCCGCCCGGCAACCACCAGGAGACCCGGCCGAACGCGGCAAGCAGCATGGTCGTGACAAGGCCGCCGCCGAGCAGCGGCATGGCGAGCTCGGAGCCGCCGAACACGATATCGATCGAGATCAGGACGATGACCAGCCAGCCGAAGGCATTCGCCTTGAAGCTCTGCTCGGCAAGCCGCGTGATGGTCGACCATTCGTAATAGACGAGCGGCGCGATGACTGCGGCGACCAGGCTGAACGCCGCGCCGCCATACCAGGTCGAGGCCAGCACGATGGCGGCCAGCACGATCGCCGACAGGGTCCGAAGCTTGAGTTCGCGGCTCATTATCCGACAACAGCGGCAGGTATTGCCGTCAGCCCCCCGAAGCGCCGATCGCGCGAAGCGTAGATCTTCAGCGCCTCGACGAAGAGACTGCGGTTGAAATCCGGCCAGTAGTCGGGAAGGAAGACGAATTCCGAATAGGCGGCCTGCCACAGAAGAAAGTTGGAAAGCCGCTCTTCCCCGCTCGTACGGATGATCAGGTCCGGATCAGGGATGCCTGCCGTGTCGAGGTGATCGTTGATCAAGTCCGGTCCGATCGCCTCGGGCAAGATCAGGCCGGCCTTTACCTTGGACGCGATCTTCGCCATCGCCCGTGCGATTTCGTCGCGCGAGCCGTAATTGAAGGCGATCACCACCGTCAGGCCGGTATTGTCCTTCGTCGTTTCCTCTGCCTCCAGCAGCAGCGGCAGGAGATCGCCGCGCAGCTTTTCGCGCTCGCCGATCACCTTGACCCGCACATTCTCGCGATGCAGCTCGGCAAGGTCGCGGCGGATGAAGCGGCGCAGAAGCCCCATGAGGTCGTTGACCTCGGCTTCCGGCCTGTTCCAGTTCTCCGACGAGAAGGCGAACAGCGTCAGGTACTTGATGCCGAGCTCACCGGCCGTCCGGACACTCTCCTTGACGGCTTCTACCCCCTTGCTGTGCCCCATCGTGCGGCCGAGGCCGCGCTTGTTGGCCCACCGTCCATTGCCATCCATGATGATGGCAACGTGATCCGGGATGATGGCAATGTCTGGCGTCAGCATATCCTATGCATTTCCTTCAGCAGCAAAGGCAGGCAACACATGCAGGCACTATACCTGCATGATTTCCTTTTCCTTATCCGCAAGCAAGCGGTCGACTTCAGAAATCGTATCGTCAGTCATCTTCTGGACCTTGTCCGACTGCGAACGGCTTTCGTCCTGACCGATTACGCCATCCTTTTCGGCTTTTTTCAGGCCTTCCATGCCGTCACGGCGCACATGCCGTGCGGCGACCTTCGCCTTTTCGGCATAATCATGGGCAACCTTGACCAGCGACTTGCGGCGCTCTTCGTTGAGTTCCGGCAGCGGGATGCGCAGGTTTTGACCATCGACGATCGGGTTGAGGCCGAGATTCGATTCGCGGATACCGCGCTCGACGGCAGCGACCATCGACTTGTCCCAGATCGACACGCCGAGCATGCGCGGCTCAGGCACGGTGATGTTGGCCACCTGGTTGAGCGGTACGCGCGAACCGTAGGCATCGACCGTCACCGGGTCGAGGACATTGGCGGATGCACGGCCGGTGCGCAGCGACGCAATATCGCTCTTGAACGCGTTGATCGCGCCGTCCATGCGGCGCTTGATATCGTTGAGATCGACTGATCCGCTCATGGTAAGAACTCCCGTCTTGTCATTGGCGGCCCTGCCCGGCTTCGAGAATCGGGAAAACGACCGCTGTAGATTGTCAGTTGTCTGATACGATGGTCTTGCGGCCACCACCGGTCAAGATTTGGGTAAAGCCGCCCGCCTCGTGGATCGAGAAGACGACGATCGGAATGTGGTTTTCACGCGCCAGCGCAACGGCCGCGACATCCATCACGGCCAGCCCCTTGTCGAGTACTTCGCTATGGGTAAGCGTGTCGAAGCGCGTCGCGTTCGGATCCTTCTTCGGATCGGCGGAATAGATGCCGTCGACCTGGGTGCCCTTGAAGATTGCCTGTGCACCGATTTCCGCCGCGCGCAGCGCTGCAGCCGAATCGGTGGTGAAGAACGGATTGCCGGTACCGCCGGCAAAGATCACCACGCGGCCCTGGGCCATGTGGTGCAGCGCCTGGCGCTGGGAGAAGCTTTCGCAGATTTCCGGCATGGCGATGGCCGAGAGGACGACGGTATCGATGTCGAGCTTGCGCAGCGATGTGGCAAGCGCCAGCGCATTGATGACGGTCGCCAGCATGCCCATATGGTCGCCGGTAACCCGATCGCCGCCCTTGGATGCCACGGCGACGCCGCGAAAAATGTTGCCGCCGCCGACCACGACGCCGACCTCGACACCCATGCGGCGGGCTTCGGCGATGTCGGATGCGATGCGATCAGCTACCGCGACATCGATGCCGAACCCCTGACTGCCCATCAGCGCCTCGCCGGAGGCCTTGAGAAGAACACGTTTGTAAATGGGCTGGGACGACATGACGGCTCCTTGAAAAAGCAGGACTGAACGGAGAGATCAAACGGGTTGCGGATACACGAAGGGCACCGGCTTGTCACCGGTGCCCTCGTTCTTTTCACCGCTAATGCGGAGGAAATCAGCCCTTTGCGGCAGCTGCGACTTCGGCTGCGAAGTCGGTTTCTTCCTTGTCGACGCCTTCGCCGAGCAGAAGACGTGCCATGCCGGTGACTTCGATCGGCGCGCCGACTTCCTTCTCGGCAGCCTTGACGGCTTCACCGACCGTCAGGTCCGGATTAATGACGAAAGCCTGCGAAAGAAGGGCTACTTCTTCGAAGAACTTGCGCATGCGGCCTTCGACCATCTTTTCGATGATGGCTTCCGGCTTGCCGGATTCGCGCGACTGTTCGATGAAGACGTTGCGTTCGCGCTCGGCGACGGCAGCATCGACTTCTTCCGAACGGATGGCGAGCGGAGCCGTTGCAGCGATGTGCATGGCAACCTGGCGGCCGATGGCGTTCAGGGCTTCCTTGTCGCCGGTCGACTTCAGCGCGACCAGAACGCCGAGCTTGCCCAGACGGTCGGCAGCAGCGTTGTGGATGTAGGTGGCGACGACGCCGTCTTCGACTTCGAGAGCTGCCGAACGACGCAGGTTCATGTTCTCGCCGATCGTGGCGACAGCGTCCTTGATCGTGTCGGTTACCGACTTGCCGGTTTCCGGGTAGATCGCAGCGCCAACGGCTTCAACGGTACCGTCGGTGGTGAGTGCAACGTCGGCTACGCCGCGAACCATGCCCTGGAAGGCATCGTTACGGGCAACGAAGTCGGTTTCGGAGTTGATTTCGACAACAACAGCCTTGGTGCCGGCAGAAGCGACGCCGATCAGGCCTTCAGCAGCCGTGCGGCCCGACTTCTTGTCGGCCTTGGCGATGCCCTTGGCGCGCAGCCAGTCGATTGCCGCTTCGATGTCGCCGTTGTTCTCGGTCAGCGCCTTCTTGCAGTCCATCATGCCTGCGCCGGACTTTTCGCGCAGTTCCTTCACCAGTGCAGCGGTGATTTCAGCCATTGTGAGCCTCTTGTCGGTTCATGTTGCGTCTCGCCGGAAAACCTCGGCGAACTCAAGGTTTTGGGAACGAATGTACCCGGAAGTATGACAGGGTGATGAAGATCGCCCCGGCCCCTTTAAGCCTTAAGCCGCGATCCGCTGGATCATCGGCAGACAGGGTCTTTGAAACAGACCGAGGCCAGGGATCGTCTCTCTGGCCTCGGTCGAATGGGAAAAGCGGGAGCGAGGATCTCGCTCCGACTTCAACTCAGGCTTCGGCTTCGCCTTCGAGAGCCGGCTCGATCGGAGCTTCGGCGGAGGCGCCGAGGTCACGACCGGAAGCGCCCTGCTGGCGAGCGATGCCGTCGATGGCAGCGCGGGCGATCAGGTCGCAGTACAGAGCGATGGCGCGCGAAGCGTCGTCGTTGCCCGGAATTGCGTAGTCGATCTGGTCCGGATCGCAGTTCGAGTCGATGACGGCAACGACCGGGATACCCAGGCGCTTGGCTTCTTCGATCGCGATCTTTTCCTTGTTCGTGTCGATGATGAACATCAGGTCCGGAACGCCGCCCATGTCGCGGATACCGCCGAGAGCCTTTTCAAGCTTCTCGCGCTCGCGCTCGAGGTTCAGGCGCTCTTTCTTGTTGTAGCCGGACTGTTCCGAAGCCAGGATCTCGTCGAGCTTGCGCAGACGGGCGATCGAGTTCGAAATGGTCTTCCAGTTGGTCATCATGCCGCCGAGCCAACGCGAGTTGACGTAGTACTGGGCAGAACGCTTGGCCGAATCGGCGATCAGCTCGGAAGCCTGACGCTTCGTGCCGACGAACAGAACGCGGCCGCCACGGGCGACGGTGTCGGACACGACCTGAAGGGCGCGCGACAGCATCGGAACGGTCTGAGCCAGGTCGATGATGTGGATGTTGCTGCGGTCGCCGAAGATGTACGGCTTCATCTTCGGGTTCCAGCGGTGCGTCTGGTGGCCGAAGTGGACGCCTGCTTCGAGAAGCTGACGCATAGAGAAATCGGGCAATGCCATGCCTAGTTATCCTTTTCCGGTTGAACCCCCGCAAGGCGAACAGCACTCTTAATTCAGAATGCCACCGGGCGGAACGATCCGGATTTCTCCCGGACCACCCCATGCCTTGCGTGTGGAATGTCGCTGCCCATACAGGGCAAGAAACCAAAAAGCAAGGGCCGCAGGACAGTTTCCGCCCGAAGCATGAGGGGGCAGCCGAAGGAAGCCTCAGGTGCCGAGCTTCTGGCGCACCTGGTCGACATGCCCGCGGACATAGACCGAGTGCGGCTGACCACTGCCGCCCGACGCCGCAAAAGCCACGATCGTGACGCCTTCCTCGAACGGCATGACGTAGAGGATCTGCGCCGGATTGATGTAGATCTCCTGATTGTGGGTGGTCTTGAAACCGATCAATGCCATGAATCACTCCTTATGCGGCCGGCATAGAGACATGGTTCATCGACAGTGTCGAGAACTGACACAAGCACCCGCGGCACAACCGCCAAGACTGGTAAAAGCGCCGTTTCCTTATCGCACCGCCGCCGGGCAAGGGTCCTGCACGGGTTTCAGGACCTCGAGGTTGACGAGGCTTCCCGACAGCGAGAAATCACCGTAATCCATGGTCAGGTCGCGGGTAATGCCGTTTTCATAGAGCTTGAACGACATGTTGTAGACGGGCGTCGGATCACCCGCAGCGCCGTCGTTGAAATAAGCCACCGTCACCGGCCAGTAGGATGCCTTGGCGAATTCGCCGGCCTTGTCGGCATCGACGTCGCCCTTCTGCGGCCGCTCCGCCTTGCCGACCACGGTCGAGGTCATAAGCGACTGATCGCCGTCCTCCGAACCGTCGAATACCCGAGTCTCGAAAATCCGCTTGCCCTCCTTGGCATTGCGAATGATGTCGATCGTGTGGCCGGTGGGGAAATCGCTGGCAGGCAGTTCGACTTCGCGCGTCCCCTGACCGCGAATCTCCACCTTCAACCCGTCATCCGCCTGGCTCGCATCGCCGCTCACATCCTTGTCCAGCTGTTCGTCGGTGAACGACTTGGTCTCGAAATGGAACTGCCTGGCAGAGAGGTCCTCGAACGTCTTGGTCTGCTGGTCGCTGACGCGGGTCTCCTCGCCCGTACTGATCTTCGTCACCAGCCGGAAGGACGTGGTGAAGCCTGTGCATGCGGAGCCGTTGAATTCGTAGACCATGCGACCGAACATGCCCTCGATGCCGGAACGCTCCGAGGCATCCTTGAGCTTCAGGTCATAGACAGCACGATGGGGAACGAGCAGCCGCGCGGCACTTTCCGCATTGAAGGGAGCAGCGAAAGCTGATGACGTGCCGAGGGTGCCGACAAGAAATATCCCGAGGCTCGTGCGCAGCATTCATATTCTCCTGTTGGACTCAAGATTGGCTGTTATAAGAACGCCATCAGTCAAGGTTATGGCCTTGATGCAGGATTTTTGAATGTTTGACAACAAAACCGGAGACTGAAATGTCCAGCGCCATCGACAGCCGCCTTGCCGAACTTGGGATTACGCTTCCGGAGGCCGCCGCACCGGCCGCCAATTACGTATCCTACGTCATCAGCGGCAACATGCTCTACATCTCCGGCCAGTTGCCGACCGAGAATGGCAAGCTCGCGATCACCGGTCTCGTTGGCAAGGATGTCGATGTCGCGACCGCAAGCCGCGCTGCCGAACTCTGCGCCATCAACATTCTCTCGCAGGCCAAGGCTGCCCTCGGCGGTGACCTCGGCAAGATCAAGCGCGTCGTCAAGCTGTCGAGCTTCGTCGCCTCGGCCCCCGGCTTTACCGATCAGCATATCGTCACCAACGGCGCGTCGAACCTCGTCGCCAACGTGCTTGGCGAAGCCGGCAAGCACGCCCGCGCCGCCGTCGGCATGGCCGCCCTGCCGATGAATGCAGCCGTCGAAATCGAAGCCGTCATCGAGATCGCAGCATGACATCCGCATCATGGATCAAGGACGTAGCGATCGCCCATCGCGGCTATCACGACATGAACGACAAGGTCTGGGAGAACACGCTCTCGGCCTTCACGCGCGCCGTGGAATCAGGCTTTGCCATCGAATGCGATCTGCAGCTCTCGGCCGACAGCATCCCCATGGTCTTTCATGACGACAAGCTGGACCGCGTCTGCGGCATCCCGGGCGACGTTCGCGAACGCACCGCCGCCGAACTCGGCATGCTCGCCGTCGGCGGCACGTCGGACCGCATCCCGACCTTGAAGCAGATGCTCGCTCTCGTCGCTGGCCGCGTGCCTCTGGTCATCGAGATCAAGGGGCGAACGGCGGCGGAAGACGACGGTTTCGTCGAAGACGTTCTGGAAGTGCTGGAAGGCTATCAGGGCAAGGTCGCGCTGATGAGCTTCGACCACCACATCCTGCGTGACCTGAAGCGGGTCGAAGCGCCCTACCCGCTCGGCCTTACAGCCATGGGCGACAAGCCGGAAGAATTCTTCCAGCACGACGAGGCCATGCAGCTCGGGCTGGATTTCGTCTCCTACCACTGGCCGGACCTGCCGAACTCCTTCATCACCGCCCAGAGACAGTCTGGAAAAACGGTGATCACCTGGACGGTCAGGGATGAAAATGCGCTCGTTCATAGCTATCTTCACGGCGATCAGATCACCTTTGAAGGCTTCAACCCCAAAGAGGTTACAGCCCGCTAGAAAGTCGTAATAATCAGGAATGACCTCAAACCTGACCATCCGCATCGAAAAGTCCTTTGCCGCGATCAGTCTTGAAAGCTGGTCGCGGCTTGCAGGCACCTCGAAGTCCTCATCGGACGTACCCTACAATCCGTTTCTCTCGCATGCCTACCTGTCGGCTCTGGAGGAATCGGGGTCGGCAACGGCCAAGTCCGGCTGGCTGGGCCACCACATCCTGCTGGAAAACGAGAAAGGCGACCTCATCGGCGCCATTCCCGGCTACCTGAAAAGCCACAGTCAGGGCGAATACGTTTTCGACCACGGCTGGGCCGATGCCTTCGAGCGCGCCGGCGGCCGCTATTATCCGAAACTACAATGCGCCATCCCGTTTACACCGGCCACCGGCCCGCGGCTTCTGGTCTCGGCCGGCTATGACCGTGACGTCACGCAGGCAACGCTTGCGGCAGGTCTCCAGGAAGTGACACGTCAGCTCGGCATATCCTCGGCACATGTCACCTTCGCGCCGGAGACCGAGATCGAGGCCTTCGACGACAGCGGCTACCTGCACCGTACCGACCAGCAATTCCACTTCATCAATGACGGCTATGCCGATCACGATGCCTTCCTCGAAACGCTCGCCTCGAGAAAGCGCAAGGCGCTTAAGAAGGAACGGCGCTCAGCACTCGAAAACGGTATCTCGATCGACTGGCTGACCGGCAGCGACCTCAACGAGGAGATCTGGGACCAGTTCTTCGCCTTTTACATGGATACCGGCGGCCGCAAATGGGGCCGGCCTTACCTGACGCGAACATTCTATTCGCTGATCGGCGAGCGCATGCCGGACGATATCCTGCTGGTCATGGCCAAGCGTGATGGCCGCTATGTCGCAGGCGCCATCAACTTCATCGGAGGGGATGCGCTCTACGGCCGCCATTGGGGATGCATCGAGGATCACCCCTTCCTGCATTTCGAGGTCTGCTACCATCAGGCAATCGATTTCGCCCTGAAGAACGGCTTGAAACGCGTGGAAGCCGGCGCGCAAGGAGAGCACAAACTCGCCCGCGGCTACCTTCCCGTCACCACCCACTCGATGCACTACATCGCCCATCCGGGTCTTCGAAACGCCATCGCCGATTACCTCGAACGAGAGCGCGACGACGTCGAGCACATGAACGAATACCTCACCGAGCACAGCCCCTTCCGCAAGGGCGAGCGGCAGCAGGACGATTGAAGGAGAAGAACACCCATGAGCTATGACGACACCAACATCTTCGCAAAAATCCTGCGTGGCGAATTCCCCTGCCACAAGGTCTATGAGGATGCCGATACGCTGGCCTTCATGGATGTGATGCCGCAATCCGCCGGTCACCTCCTGGTGATCCCCAAGGCACCGTCGCGCAATATCCTCGATGCGGACCCGGCCGTTCTGTCGAAACTGATCCCGATCGTGCAGACACTCGCCAATGCCGCCAGGGAAGCGTTTGAGGCGGACGGCATCACCGTCACCCAGTTCAACGAACCGGCGGCCGGCCAGACCGTCTATCACCTGCACTTCCACATTATTCCGCGCTACGAGGGTGCCGGCCTGAAGCCGCATACGGGCGCCATGGAAGATCATGCCGTTTTGGCGGCGAATGCGAAAAAGGTGATCACGGCGCTCGGCGCCTGATCAGGGCGCGACGAGATAAAGACCGACCACGAGAATGGCGATCGGCGCGATGACGCCGACCGCCACCTTCTTTCCGGTAAGAAGAAACAACCCGAAGCCGAGCCCGGCCGCGGCAAGCCGCAGCCAGAGCGGCGAATCGGCCAGCGTACCGGTCGGAAAGACGATCAGCTTTGCCGTGACCGCCATCACCAGCGCGGTCGCAACCGCCCTCACCCAGTTCAGCGCTTCCGATTCCTCGTTCAGCCGGTTGCCGGCGAGAACCCCTAGCCAGCGCCAGAAATCGGTTGCGATGAAGCCGGCAACGACGATCAGCACATAGGTCCAGTATTCCTCGATCATCGCGCCGCCTCCCGCTGGCCGGCGGCCCGTCTACGGCGGTAGCGGTCGATCAGATAGGCTATCGTGCCACCGCCGATACCGGCGATCAGCACGTCGAATTGCGGCACGACGAGCGCAAGCAGCGGACCGGCGACAATACCGATGATGAAGGCGAGCTTGACGACGAATTGCCGCGCACTCGCCCAGATCGACGAGATGAAATAGACCGGCGTCAGCATGAACAGCGCACCGGCGACGACCGGCGGAAACTGCGAGACGATACCGTAGCTGATGCCGACGATCGCTGAATTGGCGCAGGTCAGCGTGATCGCAAATCCGGCGAAGAAGGCGACGCGATGCTCGCGCGGCACATCGCCGAGACGCATCGTGGCGAACACCCAGGAGGTGATGGCGATGAAATGCGACAGGAACAGCAGTTTCCACACCGGCGTCTTCGGCGTGCGCATGTCCGGCACGATCGACGCCACCATCGGCATCATGCGGATAGCGGAAAGCGTCACGGCCAGGAAGGACGCCGCTATATTGGCACCGCCGAGCATGGAGCCGACAAGGATCATCTGAGACGGCAAGGCCCAGACGCCGAGCGTCATGATCACCGCCTCGGCGCGCGTCAGCCCAGCCTGCAGCGCAAAGGCGCTGAAACCGACATAGGACGTCATCAGGATGATGGCAGGAAGCGACAGGACGCCGCGCATGCCCGTCAGACACCAACTCAAACTGCCGCGCTCATCGCGCTCTGCGGACATCGGCATTCCATTCGCTGTTACCCGAACACATGCCTACAAACACAAAGATGCCGGGACAAGCCCGGCATCTTCATTTCAAACGATATGAGCCGATTACTTGGCTTTCGGCACCCGCGGCACGGTGCTGCCTTTGCGCGGCTTGGGCGCGTCTTCGGCAATCACGTCGCCGTCATCGGCAGCCTTGGCCTTGGCGGAGCTGCCACCCTTGGCGGACGGCTTTGCCCCGTCCTTCGCCTTCGGTGCGGACTTCTTGGCAGCCTTCGGCTTTGCGACCTTGGCCTTCGCCTCTTCCTTGGCCTCTTCGACCTCGGCCTCCGGCTTCGGCTTCACCGGCACGGCTTCCGGGATGGAATCGAGCACCAGCTTGTCCTTGCCGTTTTCGTCCTTGCCGACGGAAACGCGCACCACACCGCCCTTGCGCAGAGCCCCGAACAGGATCTCGTTGGCAAGCGGCTTCTTGATATGCTCCTGGATCACGCGAGACAGCGGACGTGCGCCCATCTTCTCGTCGTAACCCCGCTCGGCAAGCCATGCGATCGCATTTTCCTGCAGGTCGAACGTGATGTTGCGCTCGGACAGCTGGGTTTCCAGCTGCATGACGAACTTCTGGACGACCTGATGGATGACTTCCGTCGGCAACGGCGCGAACGGGATCGTCGCGTCGAGACGATTGCGGAATTCCGGCGTGAACAGGCGGTTGAGCGCCTCCTCGTCTTCGCCGGTACGCTTGGAGGAGCCGAAGCCGAAGGCGGCCTTGGCCATTTCCGAAGCGCCCGCATTGGTCGTCATGATCAGGATGACGTTGCGGAAGTCGATCTTCTTGCCGTTGTGGTCTGTCAGCGAACCATGGTCCATGACCTGCAAGAGGATATTGTAGATATCCGGATGCGCCTTCTCGATCTCGTCGAGCAGCAGAACGCTGTGCGGATGCTGATCGACCTGATCGGTCAGCAGACCGCCCTGATCGAAGCCGACATAGCCGGGAGGCGCACCGAGCAGTCGCGAGACCGTGTGGCGTTCCATATATTCCGACATGTCGAAGCGCAGCAGTTCGACACCCAGCGACGCGGCGAGCTGCTTGGCCACTTCCGTCTTGCCGACGCCTGTCGGACCGGAAAAGACGTAGGAGCCGATCGGCTTGTTCGGTTCGCGCAGGCCGGCACGTGCCAGCTTGATCGCCGTCGAAAGCGCCTCGATCGCCGCATCCTGACCGTAGACGACAGACCGCAGTTCCTTCTCCAGGTTGGCGAGAACGGCCTCGTCATCCTTGGAAACGGTCTTGGGCGGAATGCGCGCCATCGTCGCGATGGTGGCTTCGATCTCCTTCTCGGTGATCAGCTTGCGGCGCTTGGAGGCCGGCAGCAGCATTTGCGCCGCACCGGTCTCGTCGATCACGTCGATCGCCTTGTCCGGCAGCTTGCGGTCGGAGATGTAGCGGGCCGACAGTTCGACGGCCGACTTGATCGCCTCGTTGGTGTAGCGAAGCTTGTGGTAGTCCTCGAAATAGGGCTTCAGACCCTTCATGATCTCGATCGCGTCGACGATCGACGGCTCGTTGACGTCGATCTTCTGGAAGCGTCGGACCAGGGCCCGGTCCTTTTCGAAGAACTGGCGGTATTCCTTGTAGGTGGTCGAACCGATGCAGCGGATCTGTCCGGAGGACAAAGCCGGCTTCAACAGGTTGGACGCATCCATGGCGCCGCCCGACGTCGCACCCGCACCGATGACGGTGTGGATCTCGTCGATGAACAGCACCGCACCTGGAAAATCTTCCAGTTCCTTGACCACCTGCTTCAGGCGCTCCTCGAAGTCACCGCGATAGCGCGTGCCGGCGAGCAGCGTGCCCATGTCGAGCGAGAAGATCGTCGCATCCTGCAGCGCTTCCGGCACCTTGCCTTCGACGATGCGCTTGGCGAGACCTTCGGCGATCGCCGTCTTGCCGACGCCCGGATCACCCACGTAGAGCGGGTTGTTCTTGGATCTGCGGCACAGGACCTGGATCGTCCGATTGACCTCGGAATGGCGGCCGATCAGCGGATCGATCCGGCCATCCCTGGCCTTGTCGTTGAGGTTGACGCAATAGGCCTTCAGCGCGTCGGCCGGCTTCTTGGCCGAGCCGTCGTCCGGCTCGCCGCCACGCGAAGGCTTGGCCTCCGCATCCGGCTCTTCCGAACCGCGCGGCGTGCGTGCCTGGGAGGACCCCGGCCGTTTGCCGATACCGTGGCTTATATAGTTGACCGCGTCATAGCGCGTCATTTCCTGCTCCTGCAGGAAGAACGCGGCATGGCTTTCGCGCTCGGCAAAGATTGCGACGAGCACGTTGGCACCGGTCACCTCTTCGCGACCGGAAGATTGGACGTGAATAACGGCCCGCTGGATGACGCGCTGGAAGCCGGATGTCGGCTTGCTATCTTCGTCATAGCCGGTCACGAGGTTGGCAAGTTCGTTGTCGACATAGTCGGCAACCGTCTTGCGCAGGTTTTCAAGGTTGACGTTACAAGCGCCCATGACCGCCGCCGCATCCGCGTCGTCGATCAACGCGAGAAGCAGGTGTTCGAGCGTGGCATATTCGTGATGCCGCTCGTTGGCGAAGGTCAGTGCCTGGTGCAGCGCCTTTTCAAGACTAGGCGAAAATGTGGGCACGTCGGGTTCCTCACTTCTTTTCCATGACACACTGTAGCGGATGCTGATGCTGTCTGGCGAAATCCATCACCTGGCTCACCTTGGTCTCCGCTACCTCGTAGGTATAGATACCGCATTCACCGACGCCGTTCTTGTGCACTTGCAACATGATCCGCGTCGCCTCCTCCGAATCCTTCTGGAAGAACCGTTCCAGAATATGGATGACGAAATCCATGGGAGTGTAGTCGTCATTCAGAAGGAGTACGCGATACAGGTTCGGACGTTTCGTCTTCGGCTTCGTGCGCGTGATAACCGAGGTGCCGCGGCCGGTCTTATCCCCGTCATCACCTTTTTCGTTTTGCATCGAGATCGGCAGTGCGATCATCATTCTTCATCCCCAGGTGCCGGCGACCGCGTTAGAAGCTGCGATCCACCGAACTCCAGTCTTACTAACTTAATCTATTGGACACGGATTTTAAGCCCCCTTTGCGGCGGTGCAATCACTATTCCGCCAGAGCCCGGTCCAACCCGCAAGAATTAACACCCATCACCCGGTCAAATGCAAATCATGCGCGCCCACACCTGACGATTATCAGGTGCGACCATGCATCGAACGTGCATTGGAAAACGGTGTGAGGCCAAGCTCACAGAGGCGGCCTGACTGGCCGCTCCCTATTTATGGTGATGCGGTCCGTGCCTTACAAGGGTGGCGCAACCGCGTCCGTCGGCTCAGCCGCAACGGAGAATCAAAAACGGGCCCCGAAAGGCCCGCTCAAGCATCCGTTACGGCGCGATATCAGTCGAGATCGACGTCGAGGATCGCCATCGAGAAATTGTAGGAGCGCTCGCCATCCTCATCGTCGATATAAACGACACCGAGGAATTCTTCGCCGAGATAGACCTCGGCCGAATCGTTCTTGCGCGGACGTGCCTTGACCACGATCTGCGGGTTCAGAAGGCGCTTGAAATAAGCGTCGATCTTTTTGATTTCATCGGGTTTCACGGGAACTCTCCGTCTGCTTGTTCTTTAAAAGTCCGCCGCTTGTGGCATGGGCCTACGGCAAAAGTAAAGCCGGCAGACGCATTGCTGCCGGCTCATAAACTGGAATGAATTTTATCCCCGTCAATCCTCGGACATGAGGAGCTGATCCATCACGCGCGCAGGCTCCGAGCAGCCCGCCTCGCCCACCACCTTGGCCGGCACGCCGGCAACGGTGGTTTTGGACGGTACCGGCTTCAGCACGACCGAACCGGCCGCCACGCGCGAGCAGGAGCCGATCTCGATATTGCCGAGGATTTTGGCACCGGCGCCGATAAGCACGCCGTTACCGATCTTAGGATGCCGGTCGGCGCCTTCCTTGCCGGTTCCGCCCAGCGTCACGCCATGCAGGATCGACACGTTGTCGCCGATCACCGCCGTCTCGCCGACGACGAGACCCGTTGCGTGATCGAGGAAGATGCCCTTGCCGATCGTCGCCGCTGGATTGATGTCCGTCTGGAAGACGCTCGAAGAACGGCTCTGCAGATAGAGCGCGAAATCGCGCCGGCCGCGGCTGTAGAGCCAGTTCGCCAGCCGATGCGTCTGGATCGCGTGAAAGCCCTTGAAATAGAGCACCGGCTCGAGGAAGCGCAGGCATGCGGGGTCGCGATCATAGACCGCCTGGATATCGACGCGCAGGATGGAACCCCATTCCGGCCAGTCTTCCAGCATTTCCATAAAAGTCTGACGCAGGAGAACGGCCTGCAGATCGGGATGATCGAGACGTTCGCAGATCCGGTGCACGACACATTCTTCGAGCGACCGGTGGTTCAGCACCGTGGAATAGAGAAAGGCGGCCAGCAGCGGATCCTGCTCGATGGCAAGCCGCGCTTCTTCCTTCAGCGTATCCCAGATCGGATCGACCGTCGCGACGGCGTCCTTGGCTCGAATATCCATTCTAGGGGGCATGGCCCACTCCCTGTTCGCTCTCAGGTCTTGCGAGAGCATTATATAGAACAAGTTTACCCGATCACCAACGGCTGCAAAATCGCATTCCGTTGATCGTGACGTTGAGAGAACCTGTTAGCTTTTCGCCTGTTCCGCGTAGAATTCCAGAACCGCCGCCTTGAACACCTTGTCGCCCACCGCCAGCATGTGGTCACGGTTCGGGATATCGAGCGCCTTGGCATACGGCATGAGGTCGGCGAGCTCCTGCGGCGAACCGGCAATATCGTCCTTCGTACCGACGCCGATCAGCGTCGGCACCTCGATCCGGCCCATGTCGGCGCGGGCGACGAGATCACGCGAGCCACGAATACAGGCGGCGAGCGCCTCTCTGTCGCTTTTCGTCTGGTCGGCGAAATTGCGGAACATGCGGCCCCGCTCATGGGTGATTTCCTCGACGACCGGCGCAAGCAGCGCGTCGGCGATCGGATCCCAGTCGCCGACCCCGTCGGTCATGCCGATGCCGAGGCCACCGAGAACCAGCGAACGCACGCGGTCGGGATGGGCAAGCGCGGCAAATACGGAAATGCGCGCGCCCATCGAGTAGCCGAAGAAGTGCGCTTCGGGGACGCCCAGATGATCGAGTAGCGCCACCGCGTCTTCCGCCATCACCCACGGACGATAGGCTTCAGCATCCAGCGGCTTGTCGCTGCCGCCATGACCGCGATCGTCGATCGCGATCACCCGGTAGCCGGCATCGCCGAGTGTCTTAAGCCATCCCGGATGCACCCAGTTGACCAGCGCGCTCGACGCAAAACCGTGGATCAGCAAAACCGGCTCGCCGGACGGGTTGCCCTCGTCGAAATAGCGCAGGTTGATACCGTCATGGGTGAAGGACGAGAAGACAGGAGCATTCAGGTTCATCGGTATTCGATCCTTAATCGTGCGAAACGTCCTATAGAGGCCCCGACGTAAAAAATAAACGGCGGACGCCGGGCATTCGCCCATGACGAGAGAAACCGCGAGATTTCCCCTACACATTCGAGAGGCGCCGCTATAAGGTCCGCCGCACAAATCATCTGCAGGGAGATCATGATGGCTGGCCACAGCATTCCTCACTTCCAGAACGACGGCGGCTATCCGGTCATCCAGATCGGCGTGAAGGAATTCATGTGCACCGGCGCGTCCGTTCCCTTCGACCATCCGCATATTTTCATCGATCTGGGCGACGACAACGAGAAGGTCTGCTCCTACTGCTCGACGCTGTTCCGCTACAATCCGGGCCTCAAGGCCGAGCAGACCGATCCGCCGGGCTGCGTCTTCCACGTCAAGGCCGCGTGACATAACGCGCATACGATAAGCCTATGCATCTAGACAGGATAGCAATCGTCGGGGCCGGCATGGCCGGCCTGTCGGCAGCGCTGAGCTTTTCACGCTACGGAACCGCATGCGATATTTTCGAGGAGGCCGGCCAGCTCGTGGAAGTAGGCGCCGGCCTGCAAATGTCGCCCAACGCGTCGGCCATATTGCGCGACTTCGGCATACTGGAAGAACTGGAGCCTTTATGGACGGAACCGAGCGAAATCGCGCTCGTCTCCGGCGTCTCGCTCAAATGCATCGCTGAAGTACCATCCGGCGAATTCGCGCGTCGGCGCTGGGGAGCGCCCTATGGCGTGCTCCACCGGTCCACTTTGCAGATGGCGCTGCTCCGCGCCGTTGAACGCAACCCGCTCTGCACGGTCACACTCGGCACCGCCATTCGCGGCAATCCGGTGGAAGCGCTCAGGACGATCACCGGCAAAACCTACCCGCTGGTGATCGGCGCCGATGGCGTCTGGTCGAATGTCAGAACATCCGTGCCGGAAGCGCCTCAGCCCGATTTTTCCGGCAATATTGCCTGGCGCTTCACCATTCCGCAGGAAGGTGCGCCGACATGGCTGCGCCGCGACAGTGTGACGGCGTTGCTGGGCCCGTCCACCCATCTTGTCGCCTACTCCCTGAAGGAAAAAAGCGCATTCAATATCGTCGCCATCGCCTCCGGCATCAGTCCCGGCGAAACCTGGGACGCCCAGGCGAGCGACAGCCAGAAACAGATGCTGATCGACCAGTTCCGCCATTGGCACCCGGATGTCGCAGCACTTCTATCACAGGCGGGCCTGCCGACCTTCTGGCCTCTGCACCAGGTCACGCCCGGCAAATGGCACAATGGCCGTGATATCGTACTGATCGGAGATGCGGCCCATGCGATGATGCCGTTTTCGGCGCAAGGGGCCGCGATGGCCATCGAGGACGCCGAAATCCTCGCCCGGTCGGTCGAGGCCTCAAGCGACCTGCCCTCCGCACTAAGCCGATATGAAAGCCTTCGCATACCGAGGGCCAAGCGCGTCAAGGCACGCGGCGATTTCAACCGTTTCGCCTATCACGCCCGCGGACCTTTCCGCATAGGCCGCGATCTCGTCCTGTCACTGCGTCCGCCGCAATCGCTCGCGGCAGACCTTGACTGGCTCTACGGCTACAGGCCGGACTGATCAGACGGCGGAAGCCGCAGCAAAGCCGCGTTCCAGATCCTGTGTCAGGTCGACCACGTCCTCCAGCCCGATCTGCAGACGGATGACCGGGCCGTCCGCCGCCTGCTTGCAGATCGTCCGGTCGGACAGGTTGACGTGCAAGGCAAGGCTCTCGAACCCGCCCCAGGAATAGCCGAGGCCGAAATATGTCAACGCATCGAGGAACGCGTGGGCTTTGGCCTTCGCCTTCTGTGCATCGGCGCTCAGCACGAAGGAAAAGATGCCGCTCGCGCCCTTGAAGTCGCGCTTCCAGATCGCATGCCCCGGAAAGCTCGGCAGCGCCGGATGCAGCACCCGCGCCACGTCGTCGCGGCCCTCAAGCCACTGGGCGATCGCGAGCGCGCTCTTCTGGTGGTGATCGAGGCGCACGCCCATCGTCCGCAGGCCGCGCAGGATCTGGTAGGAATCGTCGGGCGCACCGCAAATTCCCATGGCGATGCGCGCTTCTTCAAGCTGCGGCCACCACTTCGCATTGGCCGACACGGAGCCCATGATGATATCCGAATGGCCAGACGGGTATTTCGTCGTCGCATGAATGGACACATCGACGCCGAAATCGAGCGGGCGGAAAAACAGCGGGGTCGCCCACGTATTGTCCATCGTCACCACGCAGCCGTGCCTGTGCGCCGCCTCCGCGATGGCGGGTATGTCCTGCATTTCGAACGTGTTGGAACCCGGCGCCTCGGTATGGACCAGCTTGGTATTCGGCCTGATCAGCGCCTCGATACCGGCGCCGATCTCGGGATCGTAATACTCGACCTCGACGCCGAGACGCCTCAGCATCGTGTTGCAGAAATGACGGCAAGGCGTGTAGACCGAATCGACGATCAGCGCATGGTCGCCGGCCGAGAGATAGGCGAGAAACGGGACCGAAATCGCCGCAAGCCCCGACGGGACGAGGATCGTTCCTGCCGAGCCTTCCAATTCATCTAACGCGGCACAGAGCGCATCCGTCGTCGGCGTCGCCCGCGTGCCGTAAGTGTAGCGCTGCGTGCGGTTTTCCATAGCAGCGGAGTTGGGAAACAGCACGGTCGAGGCGTGTACGACGGGCGGATTGACGAAGCCGTGATAGGCCGAAGGATCGTTGCCGATATGGGCGAGACGGGTGTTCACGCCGGCGGCATCGAGCAGAGAAGATTTCTTGGTCATATCGGGAAGTAACTTTCGTGGGCAGGAAGCCTCTTCTCGCGCCGTCGAGTTCTTCGGTCAAGCCCGCCAGCCACGCCGCAAGGTTGAGACAACATCATCCACATCCCGGATAGCTCGCATTTTGATCAGCGACCGATCAAACACTGCGCATTTGCTCAACCACTGAGCATAAAAATTAAATTTACCTCATTTTGGTCTCAATTCACGCAGCCGAGACTTGACCCTAAATGCTTTTACGAATGAGATAGCGCGACTTGCACCTGGAGGGGTGACAAGCAACCGGCCGTATTCAAAATACACGCTAGGGGAGCGGCTCGGTATCACCACGACACAAAACTACAAACAAAGGTTGGGAAAATGAAAAAGACGCTTCTGTCAGCCGCGATTGGCGCTGCGGTCCTGGGCTCCGCCTCGGTAGCATCGGCAGCCACGCTCGATGACGTCAAGGCGAAGGGCTTTGTTCAGTGCGGCGTTAACACCGGCCTTGCCGGCTTTGCGCAGCCTGATTCCGCCGGCAACTGGACCGGCCTCGACGTCGATTACTGCAAGGCCGTCGCCGCTGCCGTATTCGGCGACGCAACCAAGGTACGCTACACGCCGACGACGGCCCAGAGCCGCTTCACGGCGCTGCAGTCCGGCGAAATCGACCTTCTCGCCCGTAACACCACCTGGACCGTCAGCCGCGACACCGCGCTGGGCTTCAACTTCCGCTATGTCAACTACTATGACGGCCAGGGCTTCATGGTCCCGAGCTCGCTGAACGTGAAGTCGGCTCTCGAACTGTCTGGCGCCGCAGTCTGCGTCCAGTCCGGCACGACGACCGAACTCAACCTCGCCGACTACTTCCGCGCCAACAACCTGGAATACAAGCCGGTCGTTTTCGAAAAGCTGGAAGAAGTCAACGCCGCCTATCAGGCCGGCCGTTGCGACGTCTACACGACCGACCAGTCGGGCCTGTATTCGCTGCGTCTGTCGCTGTCCAACCCGGCTGACCACGTCATCCTGCCGGAAATCATCTCCAAGGAGCCGCTCGGCCCGGCCGTTCGCCAGGGCGACGACCAGTGGTTCGACGTTGTAACCTGGGCAGGCTACGCCATGGTTCAGGCCGAAGAATTCGGCATCACCCAGGCTAACGTCGACGAGATGAAGAACTCGACCAACCCCGACATCAAGCGCTTCCTCGGCGCCGAAGCCGATACCAAGATCGGTACCGACCTCGGCCTGACCAACGACTGGGCCTACAACATCGTCAAGGGTGTTGGTAACTACGGCGAAGTCTTCGAGCGCAACATCGGCTTGAACACGCCGCTCAAGATCGAGCGCGGCCTCAACGCCCTGTGGACCAAGGGCGGCCTGCAGTACGCACCGCCGGTTCGCTGATCCCGGCGATCAAGAGAACGGTAAGGCGGCGCAAGCCGCCTTACTTTTCATAACGATAAGAAAAGTACGATAGCCACGACCAATAAGGCCAAAGGCCAAGGCTGCGGGGAAAGGCAAGCATGACTGATCACGCCATACGTGTGTCACCTCCAAAGGGAGAGGCCAAGACATCCCTTCTATATGATCCGAAGGTGCGCAGCATCTTCTTCCAGATTTTGACGGCCGTCATTGTCGTCGGCGGCATCTGGATGATCAGCAACAACGTCGCAACCAATCTCGCCAGGGCCAATATCGCTTCCGGTTACGGCTTCCTGTCCGGCCGCTCCGGCTTCGACATCGGCTTCTCGATGATTGGTTACAACAGTGACAGCACCTATGGCCGGGCGATTGTCGTCGGCCTTCTCAACACGCTTCTCGTTGCCGTCGCCGGTATCATCACCGCGACCATCATCGGCTTCATCATCGGTATCGGACGCCTGTCGAAGAACTGGCTGATCGCCAAGCTCTGCACCGTCTATGTCGAAGTATTCCGCAACATTCCGCCGCTGCTCGTCATCTTCTTCTGGTATTCGGGCGTTCTGTCGTCCCTGCCCCAGGTGCGTGAATCGTTGCAGATGCCGTTCAGCATGTTCCTGAACAATCGCGGGCTGTTCTTCCCCAAGCCCGTCTGGGGCGATGGCGCATCGCTGATCCTGATCGGCCTGCTGATCGGCATCGTCGCAACCGTCGTGGTTGCCAAATGGGCGAAGGCGCGCCAGATGCGCACCGGCCAGCAGTTCCACACGGTCTGGACGGGCATCGCGCTCATCATCGGCCTGCCGGTCCTGGGCTTTCTGGTCGCCGGTGCACCGCTGACCTTCGACTTCCCGGTTGCCGGACGCTTCAACCTGACAGGCGGCTCGGTCATCGCACCTGAGTTCGTCGCGCTCTATCTGGCCCTGTCCTTCTACACTGCAGCCTTCATCGCGGAAATCATCCGCGCCGGTATCCGCGCCGTGTCCAAGGGGCAGTCGGAAGCCTCCTTTGCTCTTGGCCTTCAGCCGTCCGCCACGACCCGCCTGGTCGTCGTACCGCAGGCCATGCGCATCATCATCCCGCCGCTGACGAGCCAGTATCTCAACTTGACGAAGAACTCTTCGCTCGGCGTTGCGATCGGTTTCCCTGAACTGGTTTCGACTGGCGGCACGACCATGAACCAGACCGGCCAGGCCGTCGAAGTGATCTCGATCTGGCTGATCGTATACCTGACCATCAGCATCGCCACCTCGCTGTTCATGAACTGGTTCAACGCCAAAGTGGCGCTGGTGGAGAGATAAGCCCATGTCCGAAAAGAAAATCTCCTTCGTGCGCGGCGAAATGCTGGCGCCGGAACCGGCCCCCATCGCAGTCGGCAGCTTCGCCGGCTGGATCAGAACCAACCTTCTGGCAACGCCGAAGGATGTGGTCCTGACGCTGATTGCCATCGCCATTCTCGTGGCGATCATTCCAGGTGCCGTGAACTGGCTGTTCATCCAGGCCGCATGGTTCGGCCCGGATCGGTCCGTCTGCGCGACGATCGCCCAGGGCGGCATTCAGCCCGACGGCTGGAAAGGCGCCTGCTGGGCCTTCATCGAGGACCGCTTCGTGCAGTTCCTCTTCGGCCGCTATCCGCTCGACGAACGCTGGCGTCCGATTCTCGTGACGATCATGTTCGTGGCGCTTCTCGTGCCGCTGCTGATCCCGAAGGCACCACGCAAGGGCCTCAATGCCCTTCTGCTCTTCGTCATCTTCCCGATCGTCGCCTTCTTCCTGCTTCACGGCGGCGTCGCCGGCCTTCCGGTCGTAGAAACCCCGCTCTGGGGCGGCCTGATGGTCACCCTGATCCTGTCCTTCGTCGGGATCGCGGTGTCCTTCCCGCTCGGCACGCTTCTGGCGCTCGGTCGCCGCTCGCAGATGCCGGTGATCAAGACGCTCTGTGTGACCTTCATCGAGGTCGTGCGTGGTGTGCCGCTGATCACCGTCCTGTTCATGGCAAACGTCATGTTGCCGCTCTTCCTGCCGACCGGCTGGACGTTCGACAACTTCCTGCGGGCGCTCATCGCCGTCGCCTTGTTTGCCTCAGCCTATATGGCCGAGGTCATCCGCGGCGGTCTGCAGGCGATCCCGAAGGGTCAGGCGGAAGGTGCGGATTCGCTGGGCCTCAGCTATTGGCAGAAGATGCGCCTGATCATCCTGCCGCAGGCGATCAAGCTGGTCATTCCCGGCATCGTCAACACCTTCATCGGCCTGTTCAAGGATACCTCGCTCGTGTCGATCATCGGCATGTTCGACCTCCTGAACATCATCCGTCTCAACTTTACCGACACGACCTGGATTTCGCCCGTGACCCCGATCACCGGCCTGGTCTTCGCAGGTTTTGTCTACTGGGTGTTTTGCTTCGGCATGTCGCGATACTCCGCCTTCATGGAGCGGCATCTCGACACGGCCCACAAGCGCTAACACCGACACCGAATAAGATAAGGGGATTAAAATGGCTGAAGCCCAACCCAAAATGACCGTCTCCGCCACCGACACCGCCGTCGAAATCATCGGCATGAACAAGTGGTACGGCGATTTCCATGTTCTGCGCGACATCAACCTCAAGGTGATGAAGGGCGAACGCATCGTCATCGCCGGCCCGTCCGGCTCCGGCAAGTCGACGATGATCCGCTGCATCAACCGCCTGGAAGAACACCAGTCGGGCAACATCATCGTCGACAATATCGAGCTCACCAACGATCTGAAGAAGATCGATGAAGTGCGCCGCGAAGTCGGCATGGTGTTCCAGCACTTCAACCTCTTCCCGCACCTGACTATCCTGGAAAACTGCACGCTGGCCCCGATCTGGGTCCGCAAGATGCCGAAGAAGGATGCCGAAGAGATCGCGATGCACTACCTGAAGCGCGTCAAGATCCCCGAGCAGGCCCACAAGTATCCCGGCCAGCTATCCGGCGGCCAGCAGCAGCGCGTGGCGATCGCCCGCTCGCTGTGCATGAAGCCGAAGATCATGCTGTTCGACGAGCCGACTTCGGCTCTCGACCCGGAAATGGTCAAGGAAGTGCTCGACACGATGGTGAGCCTTGCCGAGGAAGGCATGACCATGATGTGCGTCACCCACGAAATGGGCTTTGCCCGCCAGGTCGCCAACCGCGTCATCTTCATGGACCAGGGCCAGATCGTCGAACAGAATTCTCCCGCGGAATTCTTCGACAATCCGCAGCACGAACGCACCCGCAACTTCCTCAGCCAGATCCTGCACTAGCAGGCGGCCAGGACTGGAACGACGAAGGGCGCCTCTCGGGGCGCCCTTTTCGTTTACGGCATGCGGCCCAGCGCCGAGGTTCACCACTTGTAGGAATAACGCGCATTGACGCTGGACACGGTGGTCTGGTCGGTAAAGCTGCGGTTCACATTGCCGCTCACAGTGATGTTGGGGCCGAACTGCTGCTCGACACCAAAACTCGCCCCGATCGTCTCGAAGCTGGCGGTGCTGTTTGCTCCGGCGACGAAGGCGGTGCCCGTATCCGGCCGCTTGACCTTGATCGACTGGGTCACATCGAGCCCCACCCAATCGCCTTGGGTGCCGTCGTAGCGGAGAACATAATCCGCCTGACGCTCGACATTGATCGAAGGCGTAGCGATCTGCTTTTCATAGGACTTCATGCTGATCGATGCGGTATCGGCCGTCTGGTCCATGCTGACGCCGATATGCCGGCGCATCTCGTAGGCCGGCCGGTTGGCCTCGGCGGCCTTGATCCGGCTCCAGAAGCGCAACGGCGTTTCGACGATCTTGCCGCGCTTGTTGGCATCGACACCGACATTGAAACCAGCCTCGGGCTCCAGCCGGGTCGGCAGTTTCATACCCAGCCTGACGGAATAGCTCGTGTCGGAATTTTTCGTCGGCTGCCAGATCAGTGGGCGCTCCTGCGCCTGCGCGACACCCGCCGCGGTGATCATGAAAAATGCGGCACCGGCGGCGATCGCCGCACGCGAATGTCTGCTCATATGTATCCCCACTCGAAGGCTCAACGACATAGCAAAGGTCCGGGCCGCCCCGTGCAGCCTGCAAAAACCGATCTCGATGTATTGAAGGCGCCACTCGTGGAGCTCCTGCTCCATGCGCCAAATCTACCTTCCCCTGCGCGATGCAACGGAACCGATACGACAAAACATATCCGAAAACGCTCAGATAGGGAATCCGAAAAGCCGTTTCGCAGATGCGAACAAGCACGGGTAAAATCTGGTTGCGGCGCACACGAAGGAACAAAATTGCGCGATTGACGTTGAGCGTGGCAATTCAAGGGGACCGGGTGATGAAACATAGAGCGCTGCCAGCCGTCTTAGCCATAGCCACTCTCTTGCCGTTCGGCGCAGCCTCGGCCGCATCGATCACCTATGGAAGCATTGCGATCACCGAGGGCACGGATGTCGACCTGCGTTTTGTCGCCGCGCAACAGGCTTGCGAGATCGAAGCCGCCCAGCCGTTGAGAGGACATCCGCGCAGCGACAACTTCCTCAACCGCGCCGCGATCCGCGCATGCCTGTACCGCAACGGCTTCGCAGCCGATGGCAGCTACGCCTACCCCGTACCGCTATTCGGCAGCCCGAGCAGACATTTCTGATGTGATACTTCAGATGACGAATTAGGTGGCGACCCCTGCAGGACTCGAACCTGCGACCTACTGCTTAGAAGCTAGGTGTTTATTCAATGGTTTTGATTAGATGGTTGCGAACTGCTTCCAAAACGCTCTATCGCATTTCAAAGGCTTACGGTTCGACTGCAAACCGGGACGCCGGTTGCTTGACTGTTATTCCGATATAGTACCGGCCTATCGTCGGTTGCGCAAGCGCCCTATCGACGTCCGATAACTCATATATGCTAAATCACATGTTGCGCTCACCCGCCGCATATCTATAACGCACGTTGGGCTTCACAACCCTGACCTCGAATAGGCTTCGCGCAAGCGAGCCAGCTGAACGTATGCGCTGCTTAGCGGCAGGCGCATTGCCTGGGCTTCATGGCCGGCGGGCGGTGCGCGTATGTCCAGGGCTTCGGCCTAAAGGCGTATCGGCACGTCTTCGAGGCGTGTTGTGAACCCCCGGCTCCGGTGCTGCGTACCGGGATCATTGGCAAGGCTTCACTACAATGCTGATGGCAGTCGCATACCAAGATCCGCCAACTCGAAGACGGCGCATCTATCAGGCATATTGGAAATTCCGAATCGGCGCCGCTGTCCGCTGCGGCGATCTGCAAGCCATCGTACTGGCTAGGTCGCGCTCCGCCATGGGGCGAGAGACATACGACCTGTGGATAACGGGGCGAGCCTATGGCCGGCCTTATCGGGTGGTTTCGGCGGAGGGGCTGACGTAAACTAGAAAAGCCCGCCAGCGGTGAGGCTGACGGGCTTTTGTTTCAGGTAAATCGTCCGACCGTTTCTACCACCTCGGCATCAGACATCGCGCCGAGATCCTTTTCAGCGCATGTCACGTGTCGATGTGCGAACCTCGCTAGCTTGCGTCCGCCCTCCCCGGCGTCGCAGATTGCGTGGATCCGCCTGCCTGTGGCCGTCAGCCAAGATCTAAGCGGCCTCGGATCGTTGGATAGCGTAGCGATGGCGGACAGTCCGAGATTATGCAGCCGGACGCAATCAAATATGCCCTCGACGAGGTAGAGAGGACGGCTCCAGCTCCAACTCTCTAGACCAAACACGGCGTTTCGGCCCGGCGACTTGTATGTGAAGTAGCGGCCCTCGCGCGGGTGATTCTTCTTCACTTTGTCCGCCGCAGGGCGGTACTGCTGATAACCTGCGACGGCTCCACTCAGATCGAAAAGAAGGAAGGTTGCGACGCCATCCTCATCATTAATCGTCACGCTGTACTTGCTCACGTCAGCATGCCGCTCAGCAAGATGGTCCGCAATAATCATTCGCATTGAGCGGCCGCCTGTGCCCATAAGGCCGGATCGCCGTCGTTCAGAACTTCCAGGAGACGCTGCTTCTCTTTGCGGTAGACCTTCCAAAAATTCGGATCGAGAGCGGCAATGGTCTTGGTGTTGTCAATCAGGTCGGCGAGCTTGATGGTCTTGGCATCAGCCGGAGCAAGTGCGATGTGCTGCCGGTCAAGGGCTTTGCGGTCCTCTCGATTGCCGTGGTAGGGCGTCGAGATATCGCTGAGGTAGGCCACCAGGGTCGCGACCTTGCCACCGAATCGCTCTTTGATTTCCGCCAGTGTCACACCGCAGTCCTCAACTACGTCGTGAAGGTAGGCCGCCGCGATCATTTCAGGCGTGTGCTCGACCGTGGCGACAATTGCCGCCACAGCCATGGGATGGTTGATGTAGGGCTCGCCTGTGTATTTTCGCACCTGGCCTTCGTGGGCCTTCGTGGCAAACCGGAGAGCGTGTTTTTCAAGATCAGTCATGCAGACTTCTTCAATCTCTCAATCGCGTCTCCAGCCGAAGCGCAGTCTGGCCGGTCGTCGATCAGCGTGCCCGCCGCCTGCGCGTCAAGCAAGATGCCCATGCATGCCCTGACGTGAGCCAGATGCGAAGCTCCGCTCTCAGCGTCCCGGTCCTCACCAGAGAACCACTGCAGCAGGTGCCTGATGGCCGCGCTGTAGTAGGTGGTGGCATCAACAGGCTCATCTTGCCAGTTGAAAGGCCCGTACTTGGCCGCACCGAGAGCCATGACTGCACTTTCCTCAACGATGGCCACCGGCGGGATGAATTGAGCAGACGGCTTGCGGACACCGAATGCACGCTTCGGGTTGCTGGACGGCAGAGTGCCCGGTGCGGCCATGGCGCGATCGAAGAAGCTATTATCGTTGGCCGGCACCTTGCCAATTGCCGCACCGAGCCCGCGAAGTTCGAACGGCACCTCGGCAATGCAGCCATCGTCTTGTGATTCTATGGTCATGTGTTCCTGTCTCCTCTTCTCGTCTTGTTCCCGACAGAAGTCTTCCCACCTCTGGCGTGCTTTTCGCTGAGCCTCTACCCACATGAGCGGCAGCTCCCAGATGTGGATTTCAGGCTCCGGTGGCGGCTTTCGTTTGAATGGCCACACTACGCAGCCTCCCCTTCAAATCGATACGCGACGATCTCACCGCCGTTGCGGAAGTTGTCGTTGGCTGCAACAGGGCACTTCGGCTTTCCCCAGAGCACGTCACTGGCCTTCACGCCGAGCATCTCATTGCCGCTGCGCAACCGCACGTCACCGATCGCGTCGGCCGGGACTGGCATAAACTTGCCACCGGCCCAATCATTCCACTTGCCTTCGCTCATAGTGCCTCCTCTAGTTTTCTCGCTAGCGCGCCTGGCTTCACCACCGGTCGGAACCTGCTTGCCCGATAAGGCGGATCCTCGTCACCGAACTCAGGGCAGACGCCGCGGTTGATGCCTTCCAGCCTCACGCCGATGTAGTCGCCGTTCATGTAGCTGGTAACCGGGCCTATCCATCGGGCCTTGTAGATTTGGCCCTTGGTGATGCCGAGGTACTGCTCGGCGTAGATGCCGTCGTCGATACAGACGATCTCGTCGCCGCGTTTGATGGTGGTCATGTGCGGATACCGGGTGACGGAGATGGGCTCATTGCCTTGCGGCAAAGCTCGATAATGTGAGCGGGACCGTTGAGTGTTTTGTTCTCGTTGAACCAGCGAGTAGCAGTCGCTCCACCAGTTCGGTCGAAGTAAGCCCATACCCGACCAGCCAAATCTTCGGCACGAGCGTCGGCATCCAAGTCCTCTGCGCGGATCAGGTCTGCCGCGGTTTTGCAGACTGCCGAAGCCGTCGCCCCGTTTCGCTCGCCGCACTCGTAGAGAGCATTAGCAAGCTGTTCGCGAGTTCCAATGAACCCATGTTCACTACTTGGATAATTCATCACGCAGCCTCCTTCATTTCCGCTCGCGACCGAATTGCCGCCATGATTTCCTTTACCGTCGTCCAAGGCACGACGACGTTGCGCGAGCACTCTTCGCCGTCCTCGTTTCGGTCGGCGATGTCGAAACTGAACTCGCCGATATACGCCGCCTTGGTCGCGCCGCTCGGCGTTAACGCCTCTTGAAGCCGGTCAATCTTCCCGCGCAGGTGCGCCAGCGACAGGTCGTGGAAGCACTCGTTGGTGAACTCCGGCGCGACGTCGAACGGGATGGCGTAGCTGTCGCGCTCCTTCGGCGAGTAATTCTCCTTGATCGGGATACCGTGGCAGGCGAAATCCTCGGCCGGCCAGGTGCCCGCCTTGTCTCGAATACCTGTGTATCCCATGTGGCCGGGGTTCTCGTAGAGATCTCGTTTCAGCAGGACGTATTGGGTCATGCTAGCCACGTCCCCAACCAGATCAAACCTGATGCGGGCCAGAAGGCGGCAACGCCAATCCCAACGATCATTGCCGCCGGACCTTTGGCAATGAAAGTCTTCACGAAGAAGCCGAACACGACGAGCGCCACAGCAACATAGGAAAGGCCGGCAAAGCAGCCGATGTCATCCTTACTCACGCAGCTACCCTCCCCGTCTCACGCATCTTCCGATCCAGCATGACGAACATGGACAAGAACTCGTCCTCAGCCGCGTCAGGCTTCCAGCATCCGATCCGAACGCCGAGCGGGTCATCGAACCGCTTGTGCCATTCCATCGGCCGCAGGTTCACGAGTTCGTCGGCAATGATGCGATCGTCGGCCTCCTTCACGGCCTTGGGTATGCCCACGCCAAGGCCGAACCGGACATGCACCACGTCCTGCACCTTCGTCTCCGCATCCTTGTAGCCGGTCAGGTAGGGCTTCACCGGGCGCGGCACGTCGACGAGGTAGGCCTCGCTGGCGTCGTGCAGCAGGCCATACATCGCCGTCATCGGGCCAAACTCGCGCAGCAGCCAGAGAGCGACGTGGCAGCTGTGCTCGGCGACGCTATAGAACTGGATGCAGTGGCCCGCGTATCGGCACTGCAGGCTCAAGGCGTGGGCAATGTCCTCGATGTGGACTTCTTCCGGCCTTGGGTCCATGGGCCAGAACTGGCGACCGGAGTAGGTCTGCATCCAGTCGCCGTGGCGCTCTGGCGGGTAGATGCCCTTGCCCCGAAGGGATGCAGTGACCGCAGCTGCGCGCGGTGCAGGCACGTTGTCGTTCGCAGCGACATACTTGTCGAGTGGGGCGAAGGTGGTTGTTACCAGATCTGCGGAAACGGTATAACCGGGCATCATGCGGCCTCCTTTTCGGCGACTATCTCGGCGCCAAGGATAACCATGCGCCTTCCTAGCTCGACGAGCGCCCGACTTGCGCCGATCAACTGATGGTGACGCTTGGTCGGCCTGCCGAAGAATGATGCGGGCAAGCGCTCGTGCTCCGATGCGATCTCTTCATGATATGCGAGCAGCAGTTTGTGCGCCTCTAGCAGGCCTTTGTGCTTCGCGACCTTCGACATCAAAACGCCTTCCCACCGGCCTTAAGCCGATTCTCGATGCGATGATCCTCGCGGTTGTCGTTGTAAGCCATCTTCTCGACGATCGCGCCGCCGAGGTCGTAGCCCATGAACGTTGCCAGGTCGCCGATGCGGATCATGGCGTCGGCAAGCTCGACCTCCATCATCTTCCGGTGCGGCAGCTTGTCGTCGTCCAGCTTCTTGCGGAAGCCTTCCATCGCCTCGCTGATCTCGGACACGATGAGCATCAGCATTTCCGGCACGTTGCGGTCCAGCGCCTTGCCGGTCGCCAGGTCGGTGTACCAGCCGGCCTTGCGGCTGCGGCCATGGCAGTCGGCCGCGAAGATGTTGATGGCGGCGGCGTGGGTGTAGGCTGGTGCCGGGCTGTCGTTTGCCGTTTTGGCGAACTGCTCAGCAAGTTTTGTCGACATTTCTCTGGATGCGGATTCCATCAGCATTCTAGTCTCCTCTTGTGGGTGATTGCCGCCGGGTGGTGAGGCCGGCGGTGCGGTGATTAGTTAGTTCTTGGTCGTCCCGCTAAGCCACAGTATCCTGGCTCAGAATGTCGATCGTCTGGCGGCGTGAATTCCTCATCCTGATACCGCCACGCAATGCAGTCCGGTCCATCGCAGTGTCTGCGAAACGTTGGTATGTGATGACCTTTTGCGGTCTCTTGAGTGTTCGGTATTCGCCGACGAAAGTGACCAGCGCTATCGCCACCGACGCATGGATAGTTGTGGGCGTCGTCCCCCAGGATGAATTGGCTCATGCCACCGCCCTGTCCCGCACATTGTCATTCGCCGCCGCATACTTGCCCGCGACCATTTCAGGCCGCAGCGTGGATCTACCGACCTCACCGTACTGCCTGGAATAAGTGATGACCTTTGCTGACCGACCGGATAGCCATCCACCGCCAGCCGCGTAGGCGTCAGGCGCGGCAAGCGTTTCGTGGCGCTCCACATACATCAGGCCTGACTTGCGGCCCTCGTCGCTGTGCAGGTGGCCGATGTGCGCGTAAGCGAACTTGCTCCGGCCGTAGAGTTCGCGGAACATCCCGGCAAGGGTCGCATCGACGTTGTTGACGCCTCGCTTGTGTCCGTGATGCCAGAATAGAGCTGTCGCGCCCCACTCGTAGGCATAGTAGAGAGACGGGCTGTTATCGACCGAGATACGGGGCTCGTTCTCGTACATGGCGGCCAGCATCTCGCGTAGCCATGCCGATGAGGCCGGATCGTGATTGCCCGACGCCATGATGACGTGGACGTGTTGGTGCTTCTGCAGGAGCATGTCGATGATCCGGCGGATGGTTCGGATGACGACGCGGATCACCTTCTGCAGGCGGCTGTCAGCGTCCAGAACGTGCTTGTGCGCCGGCGTCACGCTCTCGAGCGCGTCATGGTGCATCAGGTCGCCGATCTGCGCCAGGACGGCCGTGTGAGCCTGCGGCGCGTTGGCGATCGCCGCAGCAAACCAGTCGAGGATAAGCTGCTCGGCGATGCGCAGGTCGTAATCGGATCCGGTCTCCTCACGCCACGACAGCATCCCGAAATGGTTGTCGGTCACTGTAAACTGATTGAGCAAGTCCGATTCAACGGCTGCCGGCGGCGGCATGATGGTGATGCGCGGCAGGTCTTCCTTGAGGGCATCGACCGCGGCAGCAAAGATCGCAGCGGCATTATCCGCGTCCGTCGTGGTCTTGATCCACTTGGCGACTTCCCTGCCCTGTCCGTCGACGAGTGCGGACACGCCTTTGACGATCTGCCCCTGCGGAAGCGCGAAAACCTCACCGGGCGCCTTCGTCTGCTTGATCCAGGCATCGCCCTGTTTGCTGGCGATCGACTTGATGGCAAAGCCCGGCAAAACCGGATCCGTCCCTAGCAGACCCCGCTCCGATGCGCGGTGAATGTACTTGTGGGCCGTGCCATAACCGATGCCCATGAGTTTCGCGACGGCGCGGATGCTGTTGTGATCGGCGTATAGTCTGCCGGCCTGTTCGATGTTTTCGGGTGGGATGTTGTGGTAGCTCAAGTGGCGGTCTCCTGGGCTGCATGGGCAATCATCGCGTCGGCCAGTGCATAGGACCAACGAGCGAAATGTTCTGGCTTGTTGTCGCCACTGGCATCACGACTAAATGCCGCCAGACCCATCAAGGCTTGCCCTGCGAAGTAATCTCGGAGGCTCATGCCTACGTTCGAGTATCTGCCTTCTTCCTCAAGCGGGAACGCGGGCCCACCGCTACTTCGGTTGCTCATTAAGTCTCCTGTGATGTGGTGATTGGTGGCCGCATTCGCGCGGCCCGGTAGTTAGGCGACCTTGGCCAATCGTTCGCAGTCCTTCGCCACGCGCCGGAGGTTCGCCGCTTCTTTACTGCGCTTGAACTCCGACAGCAGCATTGCCGCCTCATCCAACCACTGCGTCGCAATTTCCAGCTGCGCATCCTTGCTTGCCTCTGTCATCAAGCCTTGCGCCCCAACAGCGCGCAAACATCCGACGAAGGCACAACAAATCCAAAGCCAACGAGCGACGAAGAAAAGCCAGCCTGCGCGGACATGACACCGACAGTGATGCCGACGAGCTTGCCGTCGGCGAACACAGGTCCGCCAGACTGGCCTTGCACGGTCGTGATGTCGGTGACGAACACAGACTTCCATGGGCCGACTTCGCGAGGCGCGCCGGCAATCTTGCCGTATGCAGACACAAATTCGATCTTCTGTGGATTGCCGACGGCCTCGATGATCGAGCCCTCGCTGATCATTCTGCAAGTCAGGTTGGCCGCAGGCAGCATTTCCGGCGACGTGCGCAGCAGTGCGATGTCGTAAGCCCTGTTGATCCAGAGGACATCGGCTGGCCGGGTCTTGCCGTCCTTTGTCTTCAATTCCACGGTCGCAGCATTTCCGGCGACGTGCGCAGCAGTGACGACAAAACCGTTACCGATATGGACGCCTGAGCCATGTCCACTCGTAAGGATGACCTTAACGGTCGCAGCCTCAGTGGCCGGATGCGCGGTGTATGCCGCAACGGTCGGTGCGACGAAATAAGCGGCGCTCGAAAGAGCGATTGCGAGGGCTGCGTATGCGATGCGTCTGAGCTTCATGGCGGTCTCCTCTTGTTGTGGTGATGGTGACCGGGACGCTGGTGGTTACATTCGGAATTGTCAAAAACAAAAAAAGCGCCCTCCGCGGTGAGGCAGAGGGCGCTTGACGGTTCTCAAATTATAGAACAAATACAGAACATGAGTGATGAAAGCCGAACAGCACGATCCGACGCAACCTTGGTGGAGCATTACTGCGACCACGACGGCTGCACGAAATGGGGCTGCTACGGCTTTGAGGAAAGCAGGTCGATAACGCTCTGGTATTGCCCGGAGCATCAGCCACGGCTGTATCGCGGCCTACCACGTCACGGTGAGGCAAGACTGGCGGCGGCGGAAATCGCTGACGGACTATGACTGACAACACGACATGGGCCGGAATGCTGGCGCTCAACCTAACCCTGCACGTCTACTGCTCTCCCTGCAATCGGCACGTGTCTATCGACATGGCGACTTTGCCTGCGGATGGCAAGGCGATAGGCACGGTGTTTCGCTGCATCTCCTGCGGTCTCCCTGGATCGAACATCGTGAGCCATAAGAGCGCTAACCGAGCTTATCCTGGGTCGAGAACTGAAACATTGCCAAAGGACAAACGCGCCCCATCTCCTTACAATGGACATAGATCACCCAAACCTTCCAGATGACCACCCCGACAGACTAATCGCCTGCCAAGAGGCTATGGAGTCCGCGGTCATCGATCTCGTTGCTACTGCAGTCACGGCCGGGTGGACGCGCGTTGAAGCACTTGGCGCACTGGGCGATCTTGCCGACAACCTGATGCTGGCTCACCGCAGCGTGGAAGAGACAGAGCGGGTCATGTCGATGATCCGACGGATGACGTAGTCAGGAGGGATGAAGACCATGGTCAAACGAAAGAACGTCGATCCTGGCGTCGCGATCCTCGGTATCAATCCTCGAACATTCGAAGTGGGTATCATCTTTATGAAACCCTCGGACTTAACACATTCAGGCAGTTATTTATCGGAAGCGGCCATCAAACACACGCACATGATTGAGTTGGTCGAGATACCGATCTGGCAGTTGCAGGATCACAAAGCCGCAGCGTGGGCAGACCTGGAAAAGAAGGCCGAAGCTTTGAAAGCCTCGGCAATCTCGAAAACCAGCTAACCCATCCTTTGATGTCAGGGCGGTGGGGTTACATGCCAAATAGAGTAGCCAAGGCCGCGTCGAGATAGGACAGGGCTTCATCGAAGTCAGCGATCTGTGCCGGTGTGCGACCGCCCATGTCGCGCATCATTCCAAGCAACCCGCTGAGGCGTGGAAACCTGAAATCTGGCATCAGCTGCTCCGAGTAGTGCGAGCCTTTGGCTGTCCTTCGACAACCCGATCGATACGGACGGTCATGTGCTCTACGGCGCTTTTTACGCCGCTGATGGCCTCCATGATCTGGTCCGTCGTTTCGCGCAGGCCCTGCTTGCTCACGTAATGCTCGGCAACGTGTAGCTTGTGAGCGGCAAGGTCATCTCGAGCCATCGCGGCAAGGGCCTGCGCCGCAGAGGCCGAGGCCAGCGCACCATCCTTGGCCTCTTTGACCTTGCCCTCAATCCGCCACCAGATGCCCCACAGCGTCGCGGAGAGCATGACGAAGAAGCCGACCACGGCCATAATTTCCGGCCCGGTCATAGGGCGCCCCGCAGCGCGTCGTCGCGATCGATGATGTAGTTGCGAAGAGCCAAGTGGCGGCGATAGCAGGCAAGCAATGCGGAGCGGTCGATGATCCAAAGTTCTTCGACCTCGGCCTGCGTAAGCGGTCCCTGCTCCAGCAGAACCGGCCTCTCACATGCGCGCAGCAGCGCGCTGTCTGGCCGTGCCAGTGCCGGCGGCTTTACCGGGCTAACGGACTTGGTTGATACGCTGCACGCTGCCAGCACTAAGGCTAGGCTTGTCAGCATCAGGATCTTGCCGAGCTTCACTGGCCAGCTTCCTTCTCAGTTCGATGTTGGCGGCCTGTTCGGCTTCGAGCGCGGCGATGGCCTCGGCCTCCCGCTTCTTCGCCGCGTTGTTGGCGATGGTCTGTCGGCGCTGCTCGTCGGCATCGGCTTGGGCGGCGTCGCGGAGGATGGTGGCGATCTCTGCGTCTTTGACGAGGACGGCCGCCTGATATCCGTGACTGTGGATCCACCACGCGCCAGCCATGAGCGATAGAACGAGGATCAATGCCGCAATGGCCTTGGCGCCGGCCTTGTTTGCAAGGAGTGCGATCATGTCCGCGCCTCCGAAGACAGTCCAGAAACGCAGAGCTCGGCCTCGCCGATCCGCTGCGCGTCGCCCATCTCGCGACGGTTTACGAGACCGCGCACTACGCGGCCACCGGCCTTATTCCACGCCGTTACAGCTTCGCATGCCTGCTTGTATCGGCCGGCAGTCAGGTGACGAGCTGCAGACGAGCCGCGCGCGCCGTCGGAACCGACGTTGTAGGCCAGCGACGTCATCGATGACTGCAGGCTCACCGGTGCGGAAGCAAAGCCGCGAACGCCGTCAACTAGCGGGAGATAGTAGTCGGCGGTGACGCGCTTCTTAAGCATGTCGTCGCACTCGGCAAGCGTCTTGCGCATGCCGGGCCGCACGCCCTTTGTTTCGCCCCAGCAGATCGTCCAGACGCCGACGATATCCTTGTAGGCGACGGTGTGGACGCCCTCCCAAGGCTTGATGAGCTTGTCGATCGCAAGCGTGACCGCCGGCGGCGTATAGCCCTGCGCAATGGCTGCGCGGATCTCGGTGGCGGTAATAGGTGCCGCGCCGCCGAACAGGGCAGCCCAGCCGCTTGTAGCAGCCGCGATGATCGCAGCGGCAACGGCCGCCTTAGCCCGCCTCGACGGCAAGATCTTGTTGATTGGCATTGGCCTGTTCCTTTTCAGGTTGGGCAATGAGACGCGCGCCCCAAGCAGCGACGAGCAGCGCGAGGGTGAGCCACCACGGAAGCCAGTCGGAGACGAAGGGAACGACGTTGAGGATGAGGTCAGCTGCGGCCGCGATTTCGATAAGCCGCAGCGACCAAGCGCGCCTTACGAGGCGGCGCCAGTCTGGGAGGAGCATCGAGAACTCCGTTTTTGGTAAGGTTTGCCTAAATGACGACTTGGTGCGGATGGTGGAGGCGGTTTGCGCTTAGATTTTGACCAAAGCCTCACCATTGTCTACAAGACCCGCCGGCTCAACGATTCATGATGAATGAGCGACATGTCTTACATAAAGATACACGCGCGAATCGTGTCCGCATTTGTCATGCGGGAAATCGCTACTCGTTACGGCAGGAACCCAGGCGGTTACTTGTGGGCTTTCCTCGAGCCGATAGCGTTCATCGCAATTATGTCGGTGATCATGGGAGCGTTCACCCATATTCCGCCACTGGGTGATAGTTACGTTCTGTTCTACGCGACTGGGTATATCGGGTTCAGTCTTTTCAAGACGATGGAAGGCTATTTAACATCATCGATCAGTGCCAACCGATCCCTGATGAGCTATCCGATCGTTGCCCCAATTGATGCAGTGGTGAGCCGCCTCATTCTTCAAGGCGCTACTTCAGCGGTGGTTTCCGGCATCGTCTTGCTCGGCGCAATGCAAACATCCCGTCACGCGCCGACACTTAACTGGGAAGTCATCATCGAAGCGGTCATGCTCGCGTGGCTGCTAGCCCTTGGCGTGTCGCTAGCAAACATGGTTGGTTTCTTCCTTTTCCCGATCTATGAGAAAATTTACCAGATCGTCAGCCGTCCGCTTTTTCTCCTTTCAGGGGTCTTCTACGTTCCCTCGTCGATGCCCCATCCCTTCGTGGATTACTTGCTGATCAACCCCTTGACTCACGTGGTCATGATGTTTCGGGAAGGCTTCTACGGAAAGCATGCATCGATCGGCTTGGATAAGTCTTACCTTCTCGAGGTTGCTTTTGTGGCGCTGGCTATCGGGATGATGGTTTTTACAAAATTCGACGTTTCCCGCGTTCGCGAGAAATAACCTTTCATCAAGGATCACAAATGGCTATCCGCAGCGCAGTCGCCGCAATCGATCGAACCATCCCAAGCGGCCGCAGTGATACCGCGCTGTTTTTCAACCTAAACGCCCGGTTTCTCCCCGGCTTCCGCGTTCTGATTTACAGCCTAATCAAGCATCAAACGCTTGTCGACCTACCAATCGTCGTGATCTCCGATGAGGATGAAGTGTTTGAGGATCCGCTCGTTGATCTTATCGCTGACACAAAGGTTCCGGTCAGCCAGTCTGACATCGAATTGTTCGCGAATGTGAATGCAGGCAAAATCCACGAGTCCGTCAAGCTCGATTGGATCCCCGCATACACTTATCTTAAGTGGCTTATTTTCAAAGACTACGGGTATAAAAGAGGCATCTTCATCGACGCCGATATCGTCTGCCTTTCGAACGTCGACGAACTGATTGAGGTCGACGCGGAGATCGGAGCCTCTCCGATCTTCTTCGAAACCATCCTGAAAAGCCGCGAGGGTAAGCCGCTGCCAGCGGAAGAGGTTACTCATAACATTCTAGAGTTCGCTCTTTCTCCGCCGACAAGTTCCCGTTTGAATTCTGGCGTCCTTACCTTCTCTGGGAAAACAATGACGCAAGATTTCCGAGACGAACTTATCGACCTTGCCAGCGAGCTTGTTGAACCGAACGAACAGGCTTTGATCCGCCGTCGGGTTGAGCGTGGAGGTATCGACTTCGTGCCTTTGTCGCCCCTCTACAATTTCAACGCCGGCTACCTAAAGCGTTTACCCCCAGAGAAACAGGAGGAGCTCGCCACAAAGATCAAGCTCCTCCATTTCGTTGGCTCTTCGAACAACCCTTGGGAAACGGAGAAAGACGAACTCGCCTATTCGATCTGGGATCGCTACGCCAAGGAGGCAGCGGATACGAGCGCGCTTTTTAGGACAGTGTAATCGATCCTGACCGCACAGTACCATCGGTTCCGCGCACCTTGAACGTCAACTGAGTGTTGGTCGTAAGCTGGAACGTCACCTCGCCGTTGACCGTTGGCGTGACGGAATTGGCTGGAAACAGGCTGATATTTCCAAACCAACCCTTGAGCCAACGAAGAGCAGATGTGCCCAGAGAGACTGCGTTTGTAGTGGTTGGGGAATAATCATCCCTGCTCCAAGCAAATCGGTTGCCTACGCCCCACCCATTCATGGTCCATGCGTCGAGATCGCGTGTCGCGCCAGGGGTGTGAATGAATGTGCTGATCGTCCCACCTGGGGTAGCGTGCGCGATGCCGGCCACGTTTGCAGATGGCGTACCGAACGCGAGGATGGCGTCTGCATCGCGGGCCATCTGGAACCGGTGCGATGTCTGGAACACCGCGCCTGGATTGCCCAGATACCAACGGAAGCGGCCCGACATGGTACCAAGTTGCTCGCCGGTGGCTTGGCTGTATATGACATTCGCACCAGCGCCATGTGTGGGTGCGCCACTTGTGTCGGTAAAAATATCGAGGATTGACGTCTGCTCACCAGGGTGAAGCAAATCGATAACATTGCCTCTCGACGCGTCGGCGATCGTGACTGCTGCGGTTGCTTCCGCGTGATTTGCAATCTGCACTACGTTTCGCGTTGACTCGCCCGAGATGGTCACTGCGCGAGCATTCGCACCAGCACCAAAGTTATTGATAGCCGCGTGGATTTCCTTCTGCGCATTGTAAAGCGAAAGCGCATAGGAACGCGTCGCGTCTCCCGGTCGACCATCAGCGTTGATGACAGAGCCGACAGTGACGTTGCCGATCGAGAAACCTTGAGCGATGCCCATATCAACGCCATCGGCCAGGAGACCAAATAAGACGTTATACGCAGCCCCCTCGCCTAGCCCTGCGCCCTCCTGGCCGCATGCAAAGGCAACTTCAGACGCCCTTGCCGTGAGAGCGTGAAGGTTGTTCCACTTTGCGCTGTTCTTCAGCTCGTGCGCATAGCCAACGCCAGCGGAACCGACGATTGTTTCGGCGTACACATGCGACACAAAACCGTAGTCCGTCTGATCGTAGAGCCAGCCGATGGATGCCTGCGACAGAGGATTTCCGTAGATGTTCATGTTTTCGAGGCGCGGCCTCTTCGGACGTCCAACGCCCGGCGTGACCAAGACGCCGGTCCCGCCGCCGGTGCTTCCAGCCATGAGGCCGAAGTTCTCTAGCGTGAGATCTCGCCCCGAAAAATCGTCACAAGTAACACGAACGACGTGACCAGACCTGAATCCATCGGAGGCCTGGTTATCAATATGTAGACCTTCGATAGTAGCCCCAGCAACATCGGCCCGAATAACAGGAAGTGTACCGAATGTTCGCTTGACCCTCGTGCGATTCGCACCTCGTCCGGATACTTTACCGTTCGCCGAGACGTAGATCGGAGCGGTTTGTGAAATATCACCCTGCCACTCGGTGATCCTGTTAAGCGTGGCTGTCGCCTGTACGGCTTCGAAGTCGTCATGCACGCCGTCAGCGTAGGCGCCAACCATTTCAGGCGTGACTACCTCGTTTGAGATTATCCACCATCCGCCATTGGCGCTATCATGTTGCCCATCAGCCGTCCATCTATCTAAGGATCTGAACTTAGCTGATGACGGCACTTCCGGTTCCGAACTTACACGATGATAGCTAGCCGCGCCTTTGCCGGTCGCATCAGAGAAAACGCGGGTGTGTACCGCTTTGATAGCGCCCCTAATCTCGGAGTTTTGAGCATGTGCGACGCTTCGCCGCTGCAGCACCGATCCAATGTCAAATACCTCGACTGCGGCCCTCTTTTTGTTATCATCCCCTGGTTCGGCAGAAGCAACGACGGTATTATCACTAATCTGTTCTTGAGCCTGGTCTAGGCCATCAACCGACATCTCCGGTCCCATCGGCCCACGAACATCCGCCGCATCAGAGATAGCGTCGACAAGGCCAGATGCACCTACATACTGTCCGAACTCAGGCTTGGCCCCTTCACCTCCCTGCCAGTCATTTACCCTGTAGACACGACGAATGCCGTCTGTGGCGACACCAAGCACAGGCGACCATCCGCCATCGCCCTTGATTAGCCCATTATCTGGCCAACCAGCCGCATTTTTAGGGCCGTAAAGCTTCTTGGATTGGATGTCGACAAAGAAGTCGCCAATACGCCCATCCGTGATCAGTGGTGCGCGTGCCTTGGCGAGCGTGGTGCGCCCGTCGACGCCCTTCTCAGGAGAAGCAAGGCGGACAGGATTGGAGAGTGAGCGAGCCATTTAAGCCTCCGAAAAAGTAATGCCAGGTGTGATGGAAAGGATGTGGGTGCCGCTTCGAGAACGGATCTGCGTCGTCTTGTTCTGGAAGAGGAGGTCAAATTCGAATGGCCCGGGAGAGACGTCCCCTATCTCTTGCCACCCAACATTCACATCGAGACGGCGCCCGACGGGATCGGAAACAACAAGCTTTCCGTTAGCTAAATTAAGATCGAGAAGCACATTGGCATCGCCGGCCTTTCGCACATGCAGCCAAATATCATAGTCGTCGAGCCGCCAGCGTTCATTGACAGAACCGAGCACTATTGTGTCGATCCAGTCTGTGCCAGCGGCAACCGTAAAGGTCGCCATATCGATGTCCTTGGTTAAGCGGTTGCTTCGAGAGCTTCCAGGCGGTCAAGAGCGAATTGCAGTTGAGCAGACAGCCCCGCAATCTCGCGACGCATCAGATCGACGTTAGGTGACCATGCTACTGAATTTGTCGCATCAGTCACTTCAATGACCTCCACATGCGTCACGCCCGATCCAAAGGACCGAACGAATGGACGGAAGTATACCGCACCGGACGGCGGGGCGACGTCAACGTCTTCGGCGATCACCATGGAGGCCCGAAAGTTGTATTCTAGCCGGCCATCGCCGACAGATATATCGATAAGATTGGCGAGCTCGACTATTCCAATTTCGGAGAAATCGGGTCGCATCCATGCTACTCCTAGCTGGACAGCGTCGTTGGCGGGGTCTTCGGTGTCCACGGTTCGCCGCACCACAAACCGAAGGTTGACGACCCTTGCGGGTTCCAATCGCCAAGGAGAGACGCGAGCTATGCGTCCGGCGCCTTCAATTGCAACAACCATTCCGTCGGGAGACATCTTTGCAAGCTCTACCGGGATTGGTGTCAAGTCATCGGGTCGACCGAAGATCGACGCGGTGAAATAGGATGGCCCATCACCCGGCCTGATGATCGGGCTGACCTGCGCGAATTTGGGGCGCTCCGTGTCAGCCTTCATGCGAGCCTGCTCTTCAGCTAGTTCATTCATTTCGCGGCTTTTGATCTCGTTATTCAGGTCCGACTGTTCGGCCTTTCGATCAACCTTATTTGCTTCAATGATAGCGGCGTTCACCTTGGCAATTGCCTGAGGGTCGTTCGTTGTGACTGGCTTTATGCTTGCCATTTTAATCCTCCAATAAATTAGCTGACCGTGACGGTCGCGGAGGCTTGCGCCAGCGAGGCAATGCCCGAGCTATTCTCAGCGCCGCACCAGTATTCCCAGGCGCCAGCGACCGGCATATCCGCGAAGCTGATCGTCTGGTTCGGTGATACGTTGTAGATGCCAATTGTCGCTGCTTGCGCGAACGTCTGAGAGTTCGTGCCACGCTTGAAGATCAGGTAGCGGGTGTTGTCATTCGCCGCGCGAGCCGAAATCGTCACAGTGCCCGCCGAATTTACGGCCGACATGTTGGTCGGAGTACCAGGTCTGTTAGGATCGACAGTCGAGGTTACGTTCGCCGTGACGGACCAATCACCGTAGTCACCATCGGATGCGATGTAGGCAACTTGCACGTCGAGCAGCGTATTCGATGGCACGACGTTGGTGCTCATGTTGATGAAGCCACCTGACGGAGAAGCATTCGGAAAGCGCTGTTCGACCCATGAGCCCGGATTGCCGTCGTCGTTGGCGACGCGATAGCGTACCACCGGCATAAGCGAATCGTCTTCGGGGTCGATGATAACGACCCTGATGTAGACGCTCTCCCCGCGCGGTTTGGCCTGCACCAGATTGATAACCGGCACGTCCACGCCAGCAAGAGCCACACGAGGCGGGACTGGCGGCATCTTGCCTTCGTCGGTGGCAGGGTTCCAAGCGTCGATGTTCTCGGGATGCAGCATGATGTCCATGCTGAATGCGCCCTGCATCAGGGAAAGTAGAGACTTCCGGTTCTCGACCACCTTGCCGTTCAGGCGCGGCAGGGCGAGCGGCGTATTCATCCGGACCCATCGGCTATAGACCGAGTTGATGCCGGACAGCCGAAGATTGAGCGTGCCGCTGACTTTCTGCATCAGCCGCAACCAGTCGCGCTTGCCGAGGCGGCGAGCCTGCCGCCACTGCTGCACCCACTGATAGATGGCTTCCTGCGCCAGCACGCGGCCGGCGGTGATCTGCGCATCGACATCCTCGAAGAAATCCGTGTCCGACGTGGCGTAGCCAATTTCGGGATACGTAAACTTCGGCACCAGCCTGTTGCACTCATCCTCGAAAAGGACGTCGTATTCGATCTGGTGACCGGTGATGTCGGCATCCGTCAGCGTCGTGACGTACTTCTCGCGGAACTTGCCGACGATGAACTGAAGCGCGCCGTCACCGCGTTCGCAGATCCAGCCGTCGCACGATGCCAGGATGGCATTCGTGGCGGCCTTCGGATCGTTTTCTGTGGTGTCGAAGCCGTTGCACTCGTAACGCCGCTCGAAGCCGCCGCCCTTGAGGGGTACTAGTTCGTCGCAGACGTCAGCCTCTTCCTGCCACATATCAAGGAGCGGAAGGATCGCGCGCCGGTAGTCCCGCCGGTGTCCAAACTCATTAAAGCACTGATGCCACGCCATGATGACGGCGGAATTGCGCGTCCACTGCCATGTGCTATCATCCTCCGGATCCTGAAGTGGATCGCGGAAATCCCAGCACAGCGCCATGTCGGCCTCGACCGACAACTGCGGCGGGCCGTATGGGAACGTCTTTTGCTGCCGCTCCGCCTTGTCGCTGGTAGCGGCCATCGCAATGGAGGCCTGCCCGTCTCCACGGTGTGAATTGGTCCAAACGCCTTGAGCACCGAGTATGTTGACGATGCTGGAGTAAGAAGTCTCAGGAACGAGGCCAGTCCGGTGAAAAACACTTACCCTGTCACGGTAATTCGCGCCTGTTGCCCTGCCGTCCGATGCCACGGATACTTCGTCATCGTGCAGCCAAAACCGATTGACCGACTTAATGCGATGCCCCGCAATAGCTTGGACTGCGTAAAGCGTCTTGCCGTACGATTCCCAAAGCATGAACGAGCCGGCAACGCGGTTCCGCCCAACGCCCCACTGCCGATAAGGCACGGCTTGCGTGCGGGGAACCTTGCCGTCCTCAGGCTTGGGGGGTTTCGGCGCGAGCAGCGCTTGGATGCCGATGGAAAGTGCTGTGGTCGCGATTGCAGCCGCTACCGACGCGTAGGTGATGGTGGTGGCGCCAATGGTGAATCCACCGGTCCCGAGAACCGCCGTGAAAAGCGGCGTAAAGATCGGGTCGTAGAAGGCGGTCGTGCGGTGCAGAAAGTGCGGATCGGCGTAGTTCAGAAAATAGTGCTGCGCCTCACTCGGCACGTTCTCGTACAAGGCCTTGAGGCTCAAGGGGCGCTCTCCACGCTGCCACGAACTCGACCTTCTTGGCGCGCACGCCCGCGAGCGACATCGTCGCCCACAGCGGCCCGTAGCGGATGGCAGCCATCTCGCCGGCACGCCGGTCGGTTTCGGAAATTGCTTTGATGATGCCGACGTCGCCCGGTTGCGGGTCCGTCGTGCGCGTGAAGCCGAGCGGCTCAACCAGCCTCGCCGTCAGCGGCACAAGGCCGCCGTGACTGGCAATCAGCCGGCCAGCGCCGAACTCGGTGTGATAGGTGCCGCGGAATTCAGCCGCCGGGTCAGTGCCCGTCAATTCGGCGATCCATGACGCGCAAAACGTCATGCAGTCCTCGCCATCGACGCCGCCCCAGCGAAACTCGCGGGGCCGCGCCAGAAACTCGTTAATCTTCAACTTTGAACACCGGCCATTTGGGCTGGATGCCGCGAGCCAGGCGCGCAACGCCATCGCAGAAGGCATCTGTCGGATAAAGCGATCGCTGCATGGCGTCGGACCACAAAGCCCGGGACGGCCTCGACCGCGTGTTCTCACCGGAGACAACGGCAAGGCTGAGTGCCAGCGTGGCCCCGGCATCGCCTTGCCCGTACGATCCCGATTCCTTCGGGTGCGACGCCGTGCCGGTCCAAATCGGAATGATGCTGCTCATCGGCTGGTGGTACTGATCCAGCGTCGTAAGGCCGATCTGCACCTTCTTGCCGCGCACAGGCGGGATGCTGTCCAGCATCTTCGCGCCGGTGGCTGGATCCACTCCGCTTAATGTGAAGTCGACCGCATCGGACGTGCCGTTGATGAGGATTTCGAGCGAAGGCAGGCCAATAAGTCGGCCGCCGCCGAGGTAGACCGTGCCGGCAGGGTCAATGCTGTCAAAGCCGATCGGCACGTCGTTGACACCGAACCAGATATGCAACGCCGGATCGGTGTCGATGCGCAGAAAAAGGCCAAGCTGATGGCTTCCGCGCAACGCCTCAATGACGTTATCGGGCACATAGGCCATGGGCACCTCGTGCTGAATTGGTGATTATGCCTGTCGTGCAGGCAGGTTCGATGTCAGGCATCGCAAAACAGGAGCGAGAGGGCCGAACCGTAGGAGATTGAGGATCTCGTGCCGATCAGCCTTCGACTTCCCTCGGACACTCGCGAGGACAATGCGCGCGTTGTGCCGCGTCATCTCTGCCCTCGTCATCAGAAAGCCTCCGAAAACTGAATGGTCTGCTGGGTCACGAAGAACGCCTCGACGACCGAGGGCAGTGTGAAGCCGTCCTTGAACTTCGCCACGAAGCGCGGCCGGGCGAACTCGACCCGAGTGCCGACTGTAACTGCCTCACGGAGCGGCGGGCTTAACGCCAGCGTATAGACCGGGTTGGTCTCGTCGGTGACGTCAAGTACGTCCCAGTATCGGTAGGCCCGCCAGCCCTTGGTCTCGTGATAGATCGAGAACCAGTCGGACCAGCGCAGAGGCCGCGACAAGCCGTAGACCCGCATCTTGATGATGCCGGCATTCAATCTGGCCGCAGCAGTGATCTCGCCGTAGACCGTCGCTTCGGTATATGTGCTGCCGTTGAGCAGCACGCCGTCGGGGCGAAAAATTGTCTCGATGATCGGCGTGGGAAGCGTTGGTTTCTTCGGAAAAGGCCCAAACCAGTCCGTGATGATTGGCACGTTGATGTAGCGGAACCCGCCATTCATCCGTGCGCCAAGCATGTTGACGTATTCGTATTGTTCCGGCTCGGTGAGCTTGCAATCGGAATAGGTGGCAGCCAGAAGGCCGCCACCCGACATCTCGATTGTCTGGCTTTCACCGAACCCGTTACGGCCGCCGGAGACGGACGAACCAAGCACATCGACCGACACCGTAGCCGGCCCGAGGAAGTTAGCCTCGAGCGTCGGCACGTTTGTGTAAACCGCCAAGGTCAGCCCTTTCTCTTGTTGAACTGGCCTTGCACTTGGCCGAAGCCGCCGCGCTCTTGAGCCTTATTGTACTGGCCGAGGCCGTCATTGACGCCCTGCTTGACCAGCTGCCGGACATGCTCGTCACCATTGGCGCCGTCGATCTGGATGACCATGACGCCGGGCTGGCGGTTGTCGTTGGAAGCAGACCTCGCGGAGCGGAACGTGGGGGCCGTCGGAGCGCCGCGAGTGACTAAGCCGCCTTCAGCAAAGTGCCCCACTCTGCCGCCGTTGATGGCGTGCAAGAGGGCGCGGTGCTTCCGCGTAGCGCTTGCCTTGACGACGAACTCGCCGTCGGAAAGCATGGCCGGGATGCTGTCGCTTGTGCCGGTCCCAGGACCACGGACATCGCCACCGTTGGAAAATAGACCAACCATCGGCGTGTATTTCGCAATTTGAGCAGCGCTAAGTCCGCCCCCAAATAGGCCGGAGAACAATCCACCTAGACCGCCGCCACTTGGCGCAGAAGGTGCGGCCGGGAAGAAGTTCGCTGACATTTGGCCGAGAGACCCTAGCCCCTGCGTGGCGATCTTCGAGCTGTCGGCAACGCTGCTCAAGGCGGATGCCGCCTCAGTGGCGCGCTTTACCTGTAGCTCGGTTGCGTTAACCCAAGTATTGGATACCGCGTTGCTCGAGTTGCCCGAAAGCATCTGCAGCTGCATCTGGCCTTCCGCCATACGCGTCGCGCCGGTGGCGAACCCAACGTGGCCGCCGGTCTGGCCTGCGCCGAGGCCGCGGGTCTGCAACAGAACGTCGCCGCGCATGACGCTTGACGGATCGACCGCAGAGCCCCAATTCTGGAACGAGTTGGCAACCGATGATCCGCTGCCCTTGATACCTATCTGCGCCAAAGACGAATTGACGAAGCCAGCGCACCACGCCTGCTGAGCCGCATCGAGGTTGACGCCGCCCGCCTTGAGGAACGAGTTGATCTGGCCGCGATTGGCAGTCTCGGACTTGCCCAGCAGACCTCCGGCTAGATCGACGGCACTCTTGCCGCCCGATGAACCACCGCCGCCACCGAAGATGGACGACGCAGCGCCGACCGGAGAACTAGACGACGACCCGAATGCCGCGCGAAACAGTTGCTTGAGAAGGTTCGACAACTGTTCCTGCGACGATTCCATCAATCCTCTAAGGATTGTCTGTCCAAGCCGCTTGCCGATGTCATCGCCGCCACTCAGAAGAGCGCCGGTGAAGTCGTCAATGAAAGAATCCGCAGCATCAGTAATACGCTGATCCTGCAACGACTGCCGGATCTGGCCAGCCTCTTGGCTATTCAGATCGGTCGACAGTCCGTATTGCTGGAGCGTCGAGAATACCTGCTGATCTTGCGCCGACAACGAGTTGTAGCGGCGTTGCTCTAGCAGATCCTGCGCAAGCTTGGCCTTGGCCAGCTGATCCGAATACTGCCGGTAGAGCTCCACCTTCTGTTGCAGCTCGCCGCGCTGCGCGTCGCTAAGCGACCGGCCTTTGTCTTCGGACTGCTGTAGCAGATCTAGCGCGAACCGCGCAGCATCAGCCTCTACGCCAAACTTGCCGAGTAGTGCGACCTCCATCTGCATCTGGGAGATGCGATCGTCGGCTGACTTCTTCAGGTCTCGGTAGGCGATGGCGGCGCGCTGGGCGGCTGTCTCGGCCTTTTTGCTCTCGCCGTCGGGCTTGTCGCCGAGCGTGACTGGTCGCTGGCCAGGAATGGGGACGTTGGTCCTGTTGCCGTCGGAATTGATGACGGTCGGATCATTGTCATCCAATCGACGCAACGCGGCACGTCTGGCTGCATCTGCGTCATCGCGATCTTCGCGCGTCGAAGCATTGGAACGCGCACGCTGATACGCTTCTTCGACTTTTTCGATGTCCCTCAGCGGAGCGACGCCGATCTCATTGAGCTCCCGCAGCGACTTTGTCAGTCGGCTGATGGCCAATGCCTGCCGATCTGCCGTGCCCTCAATCAGATCAAGCTGATCGACCATGCCGGGGATGGAACGAGCAACCTTGACAATCTCTGGATCGAACTCACGCATTTCGCGCGCAAGCTCCCGCACCTTCTCCGGTACTTCCGGATTATCTGCGATACGAGCCATCGCATCACGGAACTTCAGGAGGTCCGGTTCGCCTTCGCGGATCGACGCGCGCAACTCGATGAAGGCGTTACGGTAGTCGGAAACTGTCTTGGCGTCCGTCGAGCCGACGAATGGCTGGATGAACGTCGAATAGGTACTACGGTTTTCCGCCGCATCGACGATCGCGTCACGAGCGTCCTTGAGACGATCGCGGATATCGACGACCGTGCCGGACATGCCTTCGTTTACGTATTCGCGGAGGCCCTGCGCCGCCTCACCGTATCGCTCTTTGAGCAGCGCGATGGATTCGGCGTGGCCTTTGAGGATTTCGTCTGCTGACTTTATGTCGTCGGCGCTGGCTAGATACTGAACCAAGGCCGCAGAAGCACCGATGACACCGATTGTGACGAGCGATACCGGATTGATTATCTGAGCAAACGCGCCGGCCACCGCAGGTCCGACTGCCTGACCGCTTGCTCGGATATCGTTGAAGACGGCCGAAACCTGCGGGCCTTGCTGCAACGCGACCATATACCAAGGCATAAATGCCGCGGTGGAGGCGATGTCGAAGCCCTGCGCCGACAGGTTGGAAGTGTTGAACGACTGGCCGCCGGAAGACATGCCGCGCTGCACGGGTGTATCCGCCGCAGCTGCATTACGACCTTTGATAGCTGCGGTTTCCGCCAAAGCAGCTTGACGTGCGCGCGACATAGATGCCGCATATTCATCAGCACCAATGGTGCCGCTTCTATACAGCGTGCGGATTTCCGCCTGCTGCTTTTTGTAATTGTTCATCACATTGAACAGCGGTGAATAGCGAGCGCGCAGGCGCTCAAGCTCTTTGCCCTGATCAGCAAGCGCGCCTGTCCACTCCTTCGCTGCTTTCGTACCGACACCCGTCATGGCGTTGATGCGGTTCTGCAACGATGTCGTCATAGAAGCGTCAACTGACTTGCCGACCGCATCAAACTGGCGCTTGATGACATTCGCCATCGTGCCAACGTCAGCCTCAATGCGGCGGATCGATCGGCGGAGCGTTGCCTGGTCAGTCGAAATGCTGATAATCAGGTCATCGGTATTGTCGACCGCCATGCGAGCATCCTAGAAATGAGGAAGCCCGCGCGATGGCGGGCTAGAATGGGGCGCGTCGTGAAATACGCTGTAGTGTTGCTGTTGCTGTCGGCCGCGAGCGCAAACGCTCAAACGATCGTCGACAAATCAGCTGAAAATCTCGATGAAACCGCCGTTGCGGCAATGGTTGAGGATGTATCGGCAACATTTGCCGATCCTCTGGCTGTGCAATTCAAGTCGCTGCGGCCACGCGATGGAGATGCGGGGTCGATCTGCGGACTGGTGAATGCCAAGAATGCCTATGGAGGCTACGCTGGCTTCAAGCCATTCCGCTACATCATCGACCGCCGCAAGATCTACGTCGGCAACACTGGCTGCTAACCGTACTTTTCGAGCAGCGCAGCCATTTCACTCTGCTTCGGAGCCTCCGGCTCAGCTTCGCCTCCCTGCGCTTCGTTGTGGCCGTTGATTGCCTCAAAGAACTCAGTGAGCGTCGCAGCCCAGAAATCGGCAGGCCTCCATTTGAGGCCGCCGATCCCAATACGCATCCATTGCCGCCAAGGGAATGGATCTTCCTTCGCTACGCCGCCTTGTCGACGGCTTCCACGTTTCCCTCGTCTTCCTCATCGAAGTGATGAGCAAGAACGGCCATGAACGCGACGCGGCAGGCGCCGAAGTGGCTTAGGTCGAGAATTTCGATGGCCTCGAGCGGCTTGCCGCGGATTGTCAGAAGCTCAATGGCAGCAACGGTGGCGGAAACCTCAACATCCGAAAGGCGGATGAATAGGTCATTGAGCGATTTGCACTGCAGTCGGCTAGAAAGTGCCGATAGGCGCTTCATCTCGGCCGCGATGACCAATGGCACCTCACCGACCCATAGGGCTACTTCGCCACGCGCTTCATTGACCGCCAGTGGGAAAGGCTTCTCCTCTACAGCCATCGATTACGCCTCCGCTTCGAAGGTCGGAACCGAGGACGCGACGAACGTGGCACTGAATTCCATGTTCGGCTCGACATCACCGCTGAACGAAAAGTCCGTAACCATCCACTCGCCTTCGTATGTGCCATCGCCAGGGACGATGACCTGCGCATTGAACGATTCCGATGCGCGGACCTTGTCGAGAAATGCCTTAGAGGCGACACTCGAAACGAAGTTGCCCGAACCAGTGAAGGTTCGGTTGGAAATGCCGGGCCGGCTGGTCTTCACGACCGGGCCGCCGGGGTTGGTGCAGCTCGGGATCGTAGTATCGATCTCCGTCGCCGACATATTGAAACTGCGGGTCTTGAGACCGCAAAGATTGATGAATACTTCCGGGTCTGCGCCGTCGCCGATCTTAATCAGCAACAGGCGGCCAAGCTGCTGGCCTTCTGCCATAGCGGTCTCCTGATGTGGTGTGGTTGGTCGGCTAAGCCAGCGGCTTTTCCGTATTGGCGACGAGCTCAATGACCGCGTGCGAGGTCAGGCCGTCGGCGTCGCGGAAGATCCGCGTCCGTTGGTGCATGATCGAAACCAGGCGATTGGTCGGTAGGACCAAGGGCGCGAGATGCAGGCTATCCTCGACGGCAGCGGCGATCCGCTTCACTTCCGGGTATCCGACGCCTTGAGACCACGCATGCAGCGTCAAAAAGACCTGCTCGGCTCGAAGACATGTGGCATCGTCGCGAATCGTTTGCGCCTCGCCGATCGTCACGTAGGGATAGGTGACGGGTGTCGGCGGCTGGTCATAGACCCGCTTATTGACGAGCGCCGTAAGCGGCACGTCGGAGCGAAGACGCGCGTTGATCGCACCCTGCAATTCAAGTTCGGCGGACATCGCTACCCCTTGCGGGCTTCGCGCACCGCCTTGTTGACAGCGGCGAGGATCATTCGCCGGATTTTCGGCCGAGAGGCGCGGTATGTCGGAAAGATATGTGGTTGTGCGACCGTGCCCGGGTGCATTTGCCCCTGCCCTTGCGCCGCCTGCGCCTTGCCAGCGACCGTGCCGCCGCCTTTGGCAGTGCTGTGCGGAGCAGTCCCGAATTCCAGAAAGCGCCAATAGAAGCGTGCGAAGATCCCGGTCGCGCCAGGATCTTTGGTGGCGGTGATGTTCACGCGCTCTTGAGCAGGTCGGCTCGACAGCAGATCACCCTCGATGCTTTCCATGTACTCGAGCGTGGCGCCTGTCGGCGCGCGAGTGCGGATCTCGTCGGCAAGCTGATCGGCCGCCTTGATCTTCGCCTCTGCCGTGTATTTCTCGACGTTCGGCGCCAGCTGATTAAGCCGGCGCATCAGCGCCTCGCGGCCACGCAGCTGTGCGGTCATCATGCCGCTTCACCCTGTGTCGCCAGAATATCGATGGTCCGGTTCTTCTGGTCCATGTCGGCAACCGACGTGACGTTAAAGACCCGGCGCGGATCGCGCTTGTCGACGATACGCCAGGCCGTCGTGACCTCGCGCGCCGCAGCGCAACTTGGGATGCGGACGACATAAGGTTGCGTGCCGGTCAGGCGGGCCGCGATGACAGGCTCGCTGCCCTTCATCGGGATGAGTTCCGCGGTGGTTTCGAACACGGTGGCGAAGTCGCCGGCCTGCTCGTTGCCATAGCCGTCATCAACCAGTTCGCGGCGCTGCATCAGCATGACCTGCCGGCGTTTGCCGGCGCTCATGCTCTTGCGGTCTGCCAGCCCCAGATCGACCAGGCGAAGCGAATTGCCTCCGGCCAGGAATAGCCGAGGTCGGCACCGATCTTCGCGTCGAGCACAACCTGGCCGAACGAACCGAACCATCGCAGCGGCGCAACATACCATGCGGCAGGATGCTCAATCCATGTGCCGCCAATCTGCGACAACCACGTTTCTCGTTTAATCACCTCTGCCTCTTCGGTGTAGGGACTTTGACCGCCGCGCCCTTGGCAACAGCATCGGTGGCGCATTCGCGCGTGACAGAATAGCGGCCATCCTTGAGCGGGCCGCCGTCAGGTCGATAGGCGACGTTGGTCGCTTCGCTGGCCTTCCAGACGTGGCGGCGTGTGAAGCGGACCCACATCAACAGGTCTCAGGCAGCGACCGCCAGACGCGGTACGGCGCTAGAAGCGCACGCACGGCACGCGGCAGAACTGCGTCCCCAGTCAGCTTCGGATCGGCTTCGCGCACCTCGTAGAGATCGCCAGCGACGAGAAGTATTGCGGCGACTATCGGCTTCGTCACCTTGATGGCATTTGGGTCGTAACCCTCCTCGCCCTCGGCAGGCAGCGTTGCGTCAGCTGCGACGACGATGCGGTCGAGATACTCGACGACGATACCTTCAGCGGCGCCGCCATAGAGTTCGATCTCGGCATCTTCATCGGAATGCAGCACGCGCAGGTGCGCCTTCAGTGTGTCGAGATCGATGAGTGCCATAAGTTACTCGCTGTCGGCTGGGGGATTTTCTGCCGGTGCCTGCCGCGCCTCGGGAGTGGGTTCATCCGGCGGGTCGACAACTACCACGCCAGCCCCGATGTAGCTGGCGACGCGGCGCTTACGAACCTTCGTTGACAGCATCGGCCTTCGCCTTTCGCTTCGGTCGCTCAGACGAGATAACCGGTGGCTCGACGTCTTCGACGACAGGCGCCTCTGCTTCACCGACGATGGTGACGAGGCCTTGGGCCTCAAGCAGCTTCGCTTCACCTGCCTCGACCGTGAACGGGTCACTCTTCTTGGTCTTCAAGTCTTTGCCGACCGCGAAGGTACGGATGGCTTTGACTTCGAGATAATCAGTCATGGGATCTCCTTTCGGAAACGGGGAGCCGAAGCTCCCCGAACCAATTAGGCGCCTTCGACGTCGCCGGTGACGAAGGATTCGGGACGGAACACAGCGAACGCGAGGCGCTCTTCGGCGCGGATCGTGAACATGTTCTTCTCGAAGTCGTCGACGTTCTCGCTGGACAGCAGAACCTCGATTTCCATGCGGTCGAAGATCTGAGCAGCGAAGGAGAATGCGCCGGTGAGGAACTCACCTGCAGCCATGGCCTGCGTCGACACAACCGGAAGGTTCCAGAGCGTCGGCGTGAGCGAGCCCTGTGGATTGCCGATGATGTAGTTGCCGCCGGCATCCTTGGTTAGCTCGATCTTCGCCCAGTCGATTGGGTTCAAAACGAAGGCAGTCGCCGGGTACTCGGCGAGGACGACCTGAAGGACGGCCAGACGCAGACGGTCGATGCCAGTCTCGTCGGCAGCAGCAAAGGCCGGATTGAAGGCAGTCGCCTGTGGCACGAGGCCGTGGATGTTCTGGCCGGTGCCAGACCCGTTCAGCAGCTGGCTCTCCTCGGCGAAGCGCAGACCGTAGCGGGCGCGGCCGTCGATGTAGGAGCGAAGCGCCGGAGCATCGTCCAGAATCTGGCGGGAGGCCTTAAAGAGGTGCGCGATCGTGCGGACCGGCGCGGACGTCATGTCGAACGTCAGATCCGAATACGGCTTCGCGGTCGTTTCAGCGACCGGAGCGGCGTTGTTCGTGTAGCCGGTTTCCTTGACGTACTCGATCGAGCTCGACGCAGTCTGGCCGGGCAGGACGAGGTCGCGGATCGTGAGCTGGCGTTCCGGAAGGCCGAAGATACCTGGGACGCGAGCGCCAGGTACAAGCGAGGTACCCTGCGAACGGCCCGCGCCGACGGTCGTGTTGGCGGAGGTGATGGCAGCACGGTCGGCCTTGACGCGGATCGAGCCGCGCGAGGCGCCGGTGAGCATGCCGGCCTTGTATTCAGCAGAATCCAGAACGAGATCGCCGAGCGACTTGTGCTCGTCGACGCCATCTTCCTTCTCGCGAGCCGCACGCTTTTCCAAGTCGCCAAGGCGAGTGGTCACGGCGCCGAGTTCAGACAGAGCCTTGTCGGTCTTTTCCTTCAGCTCGGCCGAAACCTCGCCGTTGGCGGAAAGCTTGGAAGTGAAGTCGGTGGCTAGGTTGCCGACCTGCTCCTTGATGGAGGCAAGCGAAGTACCGAGCTCGCCGATCTTATCGGCAAGTTGATTGTCAGCCATGGTGGCTCCTTATCGAATTAGTGGTGATTTTGCTTCGGCTAGAAGCCGGTCTAGGGCTGCCAAAGCAGCAGCATCCGCATCGACGTCAGGAGCCCCCTGACCATCCTTGAGGTAGAGCCGAGCGGCCCGCTCTGCCTCAGAGCCCGTCAAACCCATCAGTCCCCTGATGCCGTTTTCGAACTCGCGTTTCGTGATTGGTTCGCCGGCTGCCATCTTTGCCGCCAACATGCTGGCGGATTCGGCGCGTGCGGCGTTCGCTGACTTGATGCGACGGATCGACGGCGGCTGCGTATCGGCGCCAAAGCGCTCAAGCGTCTCGTCGAGCGTGGCTATCCTGTCGACCATGCCGCGATCGAACAGCGCCTCGGCGTAAAACACCCTGCCCTGCCCGTATCCGTCTTCGACCTTGCCGACCGTCGTGCCGCGGCCCTCCGCGACGGCTGCAACGAACCGGTTATAGGACCGATTGACGCCATCCTGCACATGCACGAGCGTTTCCTTGCTCAGCGGCTCGGTCTCGTTGCCTTCGACCTTGTGCTTGCCGGCAGAAATATAGGTCCGCTTGATGCCACGCTGCTCGAGAGCGGCGGAAACATCGTCGTGAGCCGTGTAGACGCCGATCGAACCGGCGCGGCCGGAAGGCGTGACGACAATTTCGTCGGCCGAAGATGCGACCCAGTAAGCAGCGCTCGCTGCAAGGCTGTTGACCTGGGCGATAATCGGCTTTTCGCCACCGCGAAGCTTACGGATCTCCGTTGCGAGCTCATCTGTACCAGGCACGGTGCCGCCGGGGCTGTCGACATCGAGAATAACGGCCTTCACGTCGTCGTTCGCGAGCGCCGAATGGAGCGCCCGCTTGATGCCGGCGTAGGACGTGCCGCCGCTCATCGCCGAAAACAGGTCCATTTTCTGCGCCAAAACCCCATAAACGGGGATAATCGCGACTTTGCCGTTGGTTTCAGCGATTTCCTTGGATCGAGCGTCGTCAATCGACGCCGCAAGCTCAGTGGAAACGAATTTCTCGCCTTCGGCGCGCGCGACAAGAATATCGGCCAAAACACCGAGTTTTTCGCGCTGAATCGCCCAAGGCTCGGCCAAAAAGGCCGAGATAAGGTGTTCGAACTTCATGATTTGTCCTTACGCAGCGCGCGCTGCAGGCGTTGTAGGCTGCGCAACCGGCTCTTGGCCGAGCTTGTCGAGTGGCGTCATCGTGCCGTTGACGATCGACTGGTCACCACCGGCGACAGGCGCCTTGTTTTCGTAGGCGCGGGCCTCGTTCACGGTGTAAGTGCCCGACTGAACCATCTTAGATAGGAATTCAGCCCTTGCGGAGCTATCACCGCGCAGAATGCCTTCCATGCTAAACTTTACGAACACGGATTTGCGCGTCTTACTATCCAGAAGGTCTCGGTAAATCGCGGATTCGATGCTTTTTACCAGTGGCCCGAGGCACGTCTTGGTGAACTGCAGGATCAGCTGCTCAATGCCGCTGCCCCATGTCGTCGTACCATTAGCTGCGTGGCCAATCATGACCGGCGGCACGCCGAAGATGCGGCAAATCTGCTCCACACTGTATTGGCGCGTCTCCAGCATTTGCGCATCTTTTGGATCGATCGTCAGCTGCTGGTATTTGAGACCGGCCTCAAGTACAGCGATCTTGCCAGCCCGGTCGGATCCGGCGAACTGGCCTAGAACGTCGCCAAGCTGCTTGCGCTGCTCAGCCTTGAGAATCTGGTCAGACGAGAGAACGCCCGCAACCTGAAAGCCATTGGCGAACATCTTGCCGGCCACCCGCTCGCCCGCCAAAGCATTGCCGATGGCATTGCGCACGACGCCGATGGGAGACATTCCACGGTCGCAGCCTGGGAGCGTCGCCCCTCGGACGTGGAACATCCTATTTTCTGGGATGCGGCGCTTCTTGCCGTCCTCGGTCAACTCATAATAGCGGTTGTTGCTTCGGTCGCGACAGACATTCACCGCCAAGGGCGGCAGCGGATTGAGCGCGACTAGCTTCTCGCCGTTGAATTTCTTCTCGGCGAAGAAATTTCCATCTAGGCAGAGGCAAAGTGCAGCCATTGCCCAGAAATCCGACGCGGTGTCGTCCATGTTGGGCATGTCATGCAGAAGCTCGTAGAGGATTGATTCATTGTCGACGGTCACGCCGTCAGCCTTGTAGACCAGGCACGGCAGCATCACGACCGCGTTGCGGATAAGATTGACGCAAGCCCACACAGCATCGAGCTGCAACGAGCTTTCGATCGTCACGCATTCGCCTGACGTCGTGCCGAGGCCAAAGAAGCCACGCCAGAACTCGCCATCAGTGAGTTTGATGGGCACTCCGCGCCATCTGTCGAAGAGGCCCATTAGATCACCATAACCATGTTGTTGATGAAGTCGCCGATATCAGGCCCTGGCTCAGCCATGCCGTCCAGCGCTGCGCCAACCGCCATCGCCGCGGCTACCGCCGGGTCAATACGAACAGTCGACTTCTTTTTCGAGAACCACTGATTGCCCATGAGAGGGTCAGTCTCGATATGGACGCCCATTAGAGCACCAAGCAACACCGGTGATCGGCGGAGCCTGATGCGCTCCTCAAGAATGAGCGTCTCGAGTGCCGATACGGAACCTGGCATCCATAGCCCGAGAGGAGGATCCAAGCCGGCATCCTTCGCCGCCTGCACTTTCTCGTCATCTGGCTTGGCGCGCTTCTTGCCGCCCTGTGGATGCATCACCGTGTTGAGCTCGATCCCGTAGTTGTCGAGCTCCTCCTGGAACTTGTCGTAGACGTATTTGTCGTACGCCAATATCCCGATGCCATGCTCGACGCTCAGGCGGGCAAATAGAGCCGCCACGTGGTCATATCGGACACGCGCCCCCTCAGGAGCGTTGATGTATCCCTGCTCCCACCACAACCGGTAAGGCACGTGGTCCACCTTGCCGCGCTCGTCCATCGTGTCGCGAGGCGTGAAGGCCTCGATCCACAAGTCGAAGGTAGGTAGGTCGGCTTCGGTGCCGTCGGCGCGCAGCACGCGCTTGCTGCCGGTTTCCACAACGAAGGCAGCAGCGGTCAAATCCTTGGCGCCGGACAAGTCGAGTCCGGCTGCATTGATCAGCTTGCCAGCATGCTCCTCATACGGATCGAAATCCGCCATCACCTTCTCTAAGATCGGGCGTGGTATCCATGCAGTGTCCGCCTCCGTCCAGACGCAGAAGTGCAGCCTGAGAATGCCGTTCCGCTTCGATGGAATGTCGCGCGCCTGGGCAACGACACCTTCGATGTACTCGTACTTGAGCGTGACGCCGAGCAGCGGGTTGGCCTTGATCCAGCACGACGGGTCCGTGAACGGGTCGTCGCCTTTGTCGAGTGCGCAGACGTAGGAGAACGATTCCTCGCCCGCCTGCCCCAGCACCTCACCGACATACGTGAAGTCGTCGTCAGGCGTCCTGGTGCCGGCCGCAACCTGCACTGCCCACTGATGCTCGGCCCAGCAGACGCTGTTACGATCCGAACCGGAGTTCGTGATCATCAGCAACAGAGGCTGGTCGCGGAATTTGAAGCCGCGCTCGAGCATCTCAAGGGTCTTGCCGTCTGGGTGCTCGTGGATCTCGTCGCACAACGCGACGTAAGGACGAGGACCACTGTGCGCCTGCTCGCGAGAAATCGGCCGATAGAACGACCGGCTCTTGAGGTCGGCCAAGTTCCAGACCGGATTGCCTCCAGACGGCGTCAGCCTCGACTTCAAGGCCGGCGACTGCTCGTACATGGCGACCGAGTCGCGAAAGAGAACGAAGGCCTGCGCCTTGTCCTTGCCGGCGGCGTATATTTCCGCGGCAGCCTCGCCGTCTGCAGTCATGCAATAAAGACCGATCGCGCCGGCCAGTGGCGACTTGCCCTGCCCTTTTGCCTGCTCGATGTAAGCGCGCCGAAAGCGACGCACGATCTTGCCTTCGTCGTTGGTGCGCTTCCATCCAAAGATAGAGCCCGCGACGAATGCCTGGCTGGGCTGCAGAATGAATGGCTTGCCTTCGAACTGGCCGCCGTTGAGGCGCAACACGTCGCGGCAGTAGCCGATAAAACGGTTTGCGGCCGCGAGATCCCAGATCAGACCGCGCTTGTGGCCGTCCGTCATGTCGGCCATGTGCCGACGGCAAGCGTTACGGACGTGCGGCCCAGCGACGATGTCGCCACGGACCACAGCCTCAGCGTAATCCGTGACAGGATCAGGTGAAGTACTGGTCGGCAGGGTCTTTTTCTTCGCCACTAGGCTTAGCTCCCGCCTTCGATGCATCCGCCGGTGTCGCGCCCATCTGGCCTAGGCACTGCCTCAACAGGTTCAAAGCCTGCACGCCAACGTCCTCGCCGGCCATCAGCCTTCCGCGGACGTAACTTGCAATTTCCACCAGGGCACGGTGCGAGCTGTTCAGCCACGGGATCTCCGTGGCGATGACGCGCCATGCTTGCTGTTGATTTTCAGGCATCCACAGCGGCGGGTCGCCAAGATCCTCTGCGACTTCCGGCTCTTGCCGTTCCTCAAACTTCTTTCGCCGAACGGCAGCCTGCCCGGTTGCCGCGGCCTTCGCCTTCGGCGTCCGTGGCCTTGCCATTTTCAGCTCCTAGCCCCTCTAGGGGTCATATTTTGAATTGGAAAAATGCGCGCGAATGACCCACGCCGTTACCTAGGCAGGGCATGTTGCGACTTTGCAACACCCCCCGTCATTCGTTGCAAATGTGCAACACAATCACAATGGCCATCCATCCGGCCCATATCGGATCACAACCTTGCCGTGGTCTTCGAGCTGGCCACGCGAGGAGTGGCAAGGCTTGCAAGTCGAGACGAATGGTCCCGTCCAAAATAGATCCTCGTTACCTTTATGAGCGATTGCGTGATGCACCTCGTTCGCAGCCGTGACCTCTTCCCTCTCCAAGCACCACTCGCATAGTGGGTGAAGCGTCAGCTGCGCATCACGAATCCTTCGCCATCGCGCTGACTTGTACAGATGCAGCCATTGACTACTGGCTCGATGCTTGCTCATACGACCATAGAAAATAGATTTGGCTGGTCAGGCGGCGCGTTGCTCTTGTCTGCGTTGCATCTGCGACATGCGCACTGAGTGTTCATGTAGCTGTGAGCGCCACCAAGACTAAGCGGCATGACATGATCCAACTCAGGAGCCTTATCGTCGTACGAGCCACGCAACTTACGTGGCGTCTTTACGCCGCAAATCTGGCATCGCCACTTGTCGCGCTCGAATACCTTGATGGGATCAACAGTCTCCACCAGAGCGCCGCGCATTCGGGCACGCTCTTTCTTTCGTTTACGTCGACGCGAGTTCTTCGATGAACATGCCTGCGAACAATAGACTGATCTCTTGTCACCATACGATGTGGAGAATGTCGATCCGCATTCGGCGCAGAGACGTGGCGCTCGCATGATGTTATCATTGGCACACACGTAACGTGCTCTGCGGCACGCGTCGGAGCAAACTTTAGACCTGGCACCGACACTGAGATTGCCTCTGCACACGGTGCATTTCGACATATTGATGGTGAAACTGACCGAAAAAACAGTCTCAGCCACGCTAAGGAGGTAAGGGTCTACATAAGGCTCAGGTGACTTCCCGCCGGTGGCTCCCGCCGCGAACGCACATTCACGCGAACAAAAGCGGCCCGCATTCTTGCGGCTTACTTTCCGCCGAAACACTGCTTCGCAATGTTCGCAGGTGCGCTCGGGAGCATTGGCGTGCCTCAGTTCGTTTTCACGAGCTAGGTTACGCTTGCGCGGCTTTGGAGAATTATCATTGGCGGCAACGGGGCCGCCGAAAAGTGCATCCATCAAGGTCTCGACTCCTTGTCGACCTCATGTGAAAGCGGGTGAGCCGAAGCCCACCCGCGACACCAGCGCAAGAGGTCGAGAATTGCGCCGATCAGGTAATGTTCAACTGGCGCAGCGCCGCCGGGATCGAACCGACCTATACGGTTTTGGAGACCGTTGCCTCAACCACTCGGCCAGACGCGCATTGGGTTGGTGCGACGAGATGGGATCGAACCACCGCGCTCCGGGCTTCAACCGGAAGCTCTTCCGACTGAGCTATCGTCGCATGGAAAATGGTGGAGCGTGTCGGAATCGAACCGACCGGCAGCAATCTTGCAAGGATTACCCGCTTACCCAGAGCACGTCCCGTATTGGCTGGAATGGATGGTATCGAACCATCGACCTAGTGATTAACAGTCACCCGCTCTACCGTCTGAGCTACATTCCAAGAAAACAAAAGCGGCAGGGAGCGCAGCGCCTGTAGCGTCGCCATGCTCTACCTGCCGCAGGACTGCCTGTCGCGAGAGGAGGCGCGCCAGGCAATGGGTGATAGATGGGAACGCTTAGGCCTTGGCGATAAGTCGTTCCCTGCATCCAGCCACTGCTCGTCAGCAGCGCCCTCACGTTATTTCGTGACGTTAGGCATGCGCTCGCCATGGTGACGGTACAAAACCCGGCACGATAGAAAGCACAGAGGGCTAGGATGCTCATGAGTGATGTGGCGCCGTACTCAGTGCACGATCTTATCGGCCACATATAGTTACGCCCGGCTCATCGCTGGCCGAGCGTCCGTCGCAACATCGGTGCGCCCGGATAGATGTGGGGCACCTATCGGCAACCCCTTCACCTATACAGGTGGCAACTTCGCAGAAAGTCAGGCCGACTTGGCGTATCGCGCCAATTCAAGCGCTTCTGCGAAATCATCGTTTGCTGCGATGAGGAGACGCCTTCCCGCTTCGATTGCGTACTGGCCTTTGAAGCCTCTGGCCTGTCCGATCTCCTTGAGGCTCTTGGCCTTGCTGGCGTGCGTCAGAACGTCGAAGTGCTCGTCTGCCATGTATCCGACTGCGTCGTGCCATGACCTGCGCTGCTCGGTTTCCGAGACGACGTCCTGCCAGGCCATTGATCCACCACCGGCGCATGTCGTCTTCCGCATACCGAGGAAGCTGTCCGCCACCTTCTGAGATCCGCATGGAAGACCATCGGGATAGCGCGTGATTAGCTTACTGACATCTCCGGCCTTGGCATAGGCGTCCGCCAACATCCGCTTGGCGTCTTCATGGCTGATCTGCTGCCTTGGCTGCCGCTTCTTCGTCGCTTTGAGGTATCTGGGTTTCTTCGTACCAAACATCTCGACGAAATAGTCATTGCTGTCCGTGAGTTCCTGGGGGTTCTCATCGCCGCCTCGCTGAGCGCGCTCCTTGTCGGACGTGCCGAGCATGGCACCGGTGGGCATGCGATCCTGGAAAGTGACAACCTTTCCGTCGATCGTAACCTTCATGGCCTGCTCGGTCTGTGTGCCATCGGAGAAACGTAGGCGACCTATGCGGACGGTCTGGCCAGCGTCGTTCTTCTGGACCGGGCCAGCCTTGATCTGCTTCATGATCTCCTCGACCGATGGCGAGATGTCCCACAGCTTCTCGGTCTTCATGTCCGCGACATCTTCCGGATTGTTGTCGTTCGCGGGTGTGACGGTCCAGTTGGTCTCGATTGGCTCCGGCTCGTGATCGGGAGCCGTTGCGAAGATGAGCGTTGCAGCCAACTGCTCTGCCAGTGATCCGTGTCGGGCCATGCGGTCTCCTCTGTGGTGGTGGTGGTTAGGCGGCGAGCCAGCTTTTGACTAAATCGACCGTCCGCTTCGCCGCTTCTTCCTTGCTGGCCACTTTGAGCGTGACGACCGGATGACCGAGCTTGGATAGAAGCGGATGACGGATGCGCTGGCTTTTCGTGAGCACGCCCTCGGCGTTCTTGTACTCGATCAGCTTGAGGACGCCGTTGGGCAGGTAAATCCGAAGATCCGGGTCGCCGGCTGCAATGCCGGTTGCAGTTGCCTTCATGGCAGCCTGGCGGCTGCGGTTGTCGCCGTTCATGTCGGCGGCAATGGTGAAGCTTGGCCGGCCTACGTTGTCGTTTGTTGCGACCCTCTCGGCGTCGCCAGCATATTCCGGCATCGACTTAAGCGCAGCGACTGCAGCTGCCTGGAGGATCCACTCTTCGACCGGCGCGTCGGTCACCGTGACCTTCGTTCCGGATGCCGTCGTGGTCTGGGTGATGCGGACCTTGCGACCTTGGTAGCGCGTGGTCTGCGTGGTTCTCTGGGGAGGAATTTTTGCCATGCCGATTTAGTAGGCGGCGGCGGTCGCTGGTCATGCCGGGGTGACGAAAAAATCCGGGGGGAGGCGTTTCGTCCTTTCCTCCCCTGTATTCTACACAAATCAGGAAAATAGGTGAAAATACACTACTTACTATAACGTAGAAGATAAAAGATGAAAGTATATATATAGATATTATATTATTGAATTCATTGGGTTTTTCGGAAAAACTTTTGTCTTTTTCCCGTTAGGACGAAAGTCGGACAAAAGGACGAAAGAAAGTTTCGTCCTAGGATGAAAGTCGGCGTTTAGGACGGAAGTTTAGACGAAAGAAAAAGGGCGGGATTGGGGCTCTCAAAAATTGTAAGGTCTGCATCTTCAACCTTGCATTTGGACATCCTACATCGTGGTTGTTCAACGATGGCTGGGAGGCCAATGCATGGCAGTCTATGTAGTTACTTATGACTTGAATTTGGAGAAGAAGCGACCGGATATTCTTAAGGATATCCGCAAAGGTAGCTGGGTTCAGCTATCCGAGTCGTCCTACGCGATAGAGACCGCCGAAACTGCGGTTCAGGTCTATGAGCGTCTAAAAAAGCATCTGGATGGAAACGACACCCTGCTTATTATCCCGATTAGGCAGACCTACTGGGGTCAAGCCTCCAAGGCAACAAATGACTGGCTGACAAGTAAGCTTCCTCGCTAAATAAAAAGGGCGCCTTTCGGCGCCCTCATCATCCTATCCATATCAGACGCCGTGATGGCCGCCCTTTGGTTTTCTCCTCACGCAATTCCACTCGCCCGGTCTTGCATAGATCCTTCACGATCTCATCGCGTTGCCAGCCGTCGATAGCCTTGCACTTGTCCGCAAGCTTTCCTTCGGTGATGCCGCCCTTTGATTTGCGGATCAGTCCCTCGATCTTCTTGTAGTTCGCCTCGCGCTGGTTGTCCGCCAATCGCTCTCCGACCTCCGACAGCATGGATGCGGCGCAGGTCCACGCCACGGCAGCCGCCCACTCGAATACTTCCTCATTGATTACCGGCTCGACCGGATCACGGCCGACCGCCACCACGATGGCGAGCTTGATGGCGTTCTCAACGATACGTCGGACGAATGGCTGCGCCTCGGCGGCAACCGCCCTCTCCTTCTCCTCGATCGTCTCCTTGACGGCTCGGAGCAGGCTTTCCGCGTCCGGCGTCCATGGGATGACGTACGGCTTCACCTCCTTTGATGAGGTATCGGCCACATAACCCGCCTTCGCAAGGTTTCCACGCTTCTTGGCAACATCGATGCCCGCAACCACGGCCATGCGCTCCATGAGGAGATATGGAACGTCACGCACGGTCTTCGACGGTTTGACCACGGCCGGCTTTGCGCCGGTAACGTGAAACAAGATCAGGCGAGGCAGAAGTCCGTCTTCTGCGCTAGACGAAGACAGCGCCGACCAAAACTGCTCCGGCGTCGATGTGCCGTGGACGCATAGGATCGGGTTATAGATCCGCTTGGGGGGCGTGCCGCGATAGGCCGCGCCCTCAAAGAAGGTCGAGCTCGCCGAATAGTAGTCGCGCAAGTCCGTCGATATCGCCCGCTGGTGGCTGCCAGCCTTTCGGTCGGTAATGTCGCGGATGAAGCCGCCGAACTCGTCGATCTGGCAGTTGACTGATTGATTGGCTTCGAGCACCTCACGTAGAGCCGAGGCGGACATGATACGCGCCGGGCCACTGTACTTCTCGAATACGCCATGGTCCGACATTAGCAGCCGCTTGATCTGCGAGCGCGCGTGATCCTTGCCGAAGCCCGAGTCAGCCAGGGCAACGGAGTAGATGTTGGGGCGCGTGTCTCGACTGGTCGTCGAGTATCGGGGGCCGCATAGCGAAGCGACAAAGGGCAGTACGGCCGCAAGCGCCAAAGGCCGGCTCGGCTGCTCGGCTGAAGAAACGATCCAGTCGATGAGATCCTCGACCAGCCCGCCCGGGTAGGTCAGATCCTCAAGCTCGCGCACCGCCTCGAGCTTGTATTCCGGCAGCTCTTCGTCTTCCTGTTCGGTGGCGAGTTGAATGGGCTCTGGCTTCTCCCGCTTCGCCAGCGAGTTCGCCACCATCCGCTCGGTGTCGATGGAAGGCGTGCTATCTGCCGTGGTCCGCTCCGGAATGACGCGCGGGTTCACGATGCCAGCCTTGAGTCCGTTATCGATCGTCTTGCAGCACTGCGTCCAGTCTCTGCCCCACTGGCGCGCGACGTCCTGAAGAAGGGCGCGGGCGTCCGACTCGCGAAGCGCACCGGCGCCGACCAGCGTGCCGAGCGAGTAGGAGGCCTGGTTGAGGCGGTTGTTGCGGCCACCACCCATCGGCACGGATGCCGTCTCCTCAAGCTCGAGCCGGATCGCTCGCTCGATATAGGCGTCGTTGGTACCCGGCTCATAGCTGTAGTCGACTGGCGTCGACGTGGCCGGCGGTGGCGTCACGAGTTCGAGTAGCCATTCGGGGGCGTCAACGATCTCCGGCAGTCCTTCGCCATCGAAGTCCACCCAGACATACTCGCGGCCGTCACCGGTGCGGCTGCCGGGGGCGATGACATAGCCTCCGGAACCACGGACATCGAGACCCGCGCCGAGACCGCCGCGATTGCGAACGGATGGGACGTGCTTGAAATAGTAGTGGGTGCCGCCGCCGGCGGTTTTAGCGCGAGCGGTTTCGGGGAGAATGCCGTGCTGATCTTCCAGCGCAGAAAGTGTCTCGTAGCCGTTGATAACGTTGCCGTTCTCATCCTTGTGAACATCGACGTCGAGCACCCAAGCGCCCAGCTGCTCGCCGGTGGGAATGCCGACCATGGCGTCGGGATAGTTGTCCCACATGCGTTGGACAAGACCGCCGTTGACGGTTGCACCCTTGAATCCATTCGAGCGGAGTGGCGTCTTTGCCTTGAGGACGAGTATCTCGCCCGTCTCCTCGTCGACCTGATCGGTGACCTCGTCCGCGGCGCGGCACGGGAAGACCGATACGCCATGATAGACGTATGAGAGGGCGAGGTCTTTGGGGGTGGTGGTAGGTGTGATAGGATCAGGCATAAACCCTCCGGAGATATCGGCATGCATCAGCAACGATATGACATGCGCAAGGAAGACGACGGCTCGTGAACGGTCTTCGACATCGAGACCGGTGAACCGGCAGAGGTCGAAAACGTCCCACAGATCGGGTTAGAAATGGAGCAGGCCGATGATTTGACCGACCTGCTCAACTATCTAGAGACTAAGCGGCGCAAAGAGATTGCGCAGTGATGTTGTCGTTGGCTGCAAGCTGCATAGCCAGGCGACGGCCTAGCCAAGCAAACTTCGGCACGGCCCAGCTGTTACCGAGCGCCTTGTAGCGTGGGCCGTCTGGGCACTGGTCGGCTGTCTTCTTGCCCCAAGGGATAGCAGTGTAGTCGTCGGGAAAGCCCTGCAGACGTTCGCACTCGACGGGCGTAAGGCGACGAACGGCTGAGGTCAGTATATGCGGTTTGTCGCCACCGCCTTGGCTGGAGCCGAGCGCCGTCGCGACTTCACCACCGAGTTCTGCGGTTGCGCCGCCGTCACGGCCTCTAATGGCGACAGTAACAGCATGAGCTTGTCCGCTTGCCATCAAGTTGTACGATGTGCCGTCCGACGCGATGCCCATGCCGGGATCTCGGATCCGCGATACGCCAGCGGCATCAACACTTGGCGTTTTTGCGTCGCCGGTGCGGCCGATTGCATCAGCATGGATGCAAACAATAGGCGTTCCGCGACCCGTACCATCCTCGCTGGCGTCGGCACCTTCCGCCTTAAGCGTGTGTGCGACTTCGCCAGTGACACTGACGGCAATGAAGTGACCAGCCACAGCACCTTCTGGTCGGCCTCCTGCACCACCGGCGAAGCTATCCTTACACAGCGCCCCTGCGACCGCCACCATCGTCGTGGTCTCATAGTCCTGGGACGATCCTTCGCGCGTTGCGACGCAACGCGCTATTTCAGGGGCAAAAACCAACGCCTCAGACCCTCCCGCGCAGTCGCCGCCCTTGGCGCGCAGTGTTGGAGCTCCTGGACCGTAGTCGGAATGACCGCGCAGGACGGCCGTCTCAACCAACCCGCCATCTAGGTCGAAGTCGGTTCCGAGTCCGCCACCGCCCTTAGTGCGTGCGCTAATTGTGAGGGCAACGTCTTTCCCCTTTTCTCGGCTCGGCGGAGAATACCGGCGCAGGCCGTCCTGCTCAAAAAGAACCTCTGCGGGATCTGCCCCGTTTCCAAAATCTGCGACAACGATGACACGGCGGCGTCGTTGGGCCACTCCGAAGTATTGAGCGTCGAGGACACGCCAGGCGGCAGTTCCTTTTGGTCCAGAGACCATACCCGCACCGCCCCACTTTCCTCTTCGCGGTGGCTCGATGGCGGAATCCGCTCCCACAAGTCCGGCAAGGAAGCATCCGAAGGCATTGTCTTTGGTGCTGAGGACGCCGACGACGTTTTCCCAGACGACATTCCGAAGTCCATTGCTAGCTGCAAGCTCATGCGCAAGCCTCACGAATTCGAGTGACAAGTTACCTCGCGCATCGGCGAGAGACCGGCGAAGGCCAGCGACGCTGAATGCCTGACATGGCGTGCCACCGGCTAAAATGTCCACGCGACCCAGCGTTCGGACGTCGATCTTGGTGAAGTCGCCGAGGTTCGGCACATCAGGGTAATGGTGCTTGAGTACAGCCGACGGAAAATTCTCGATTTCCGAGTAAGCTACGGCGCGCCAGCCTAAAGGATGCCAAGCGACCGAGGCGGCCTCGATGCCGGAGCAGACCGAGAGATAGGTCAGGCCGGTGTGGTTGTCGTTTGCGTGCTTCATTTCACCATCCTGTCAACTATGACTACGACAGCGACGACGACAGCCGGCGACCACGCCAAGGCGACAAGCAATGCGCCCATGATTATGCGGTGCTTCATCAAAACGGCGACTCCTTCAAAGCTTCCCGCACCCCACGAATGCACCCCTCCCATGCGCTCTTCACGAGCATTCGCGCGCCGAGCTCGTCCATGTGCGCAAGGTCGGTAATGCCGCCGTTGTCCTGGATGTATTCGCCGACTGCCTCGACGCCGGCATCCAGCGCCTGCAACTCGAAGACCGAAAGCCGGTCGAACTTGGCAAGGTCATGAACCGCCACAACGCATCCTTTGCAGAGAAAACCCGGGTCGATCATCTTGCCGCCCTTCTTTAGTGCCCTGCCGAGGCCCATGGCCACGCGGCCGCAGGCCATGCAGGTGGTGGGGTTGTGGTCGTCGTCGACCGTCGGTGTGATAGGTAGGACAGGGTTGCCGGGGATTTTGGTCATGCTGCCACCGCCTTCGACAACGCCATGGCATCGCCGTGCCGATAGTTTGCCCATGGATCTCCATGCCATCCGCCGGTCAGGCGGTAGAACGGCTCCTGATCCCACTTCCCTCGATTGACCTGCTTGCAGCCCTTGATGCCGTCGGGGTTGCCATCCGAAAGGTCGCGGAAGACATGATAGGCAGGCGTTGCAATGCCGGCTTCGTCGGCTTCCTTTAGCAGACCCTCGAAGCGCTGCTGCCAGTCGATCGGCATAGCCTCAAGAGCCAAGCGCGGTATGACAAGATACGGCGTCCGGTAAAGGCGCGATCCGAAAACGTCGGTCATGCTGCCACCTGCGCAAAAAGGCCACCATCGGCCTCAAGTCTCCGCTTGGTGATATCCGCATATTCGGGATTGAGCTCGATAAGGATCGCGTTACGCCCCATACGCTCAGCAACGAGTGCGGTCGTGCCAGCGCCGCCAAACGGGTCTAGAACGGTGCCGCCAACCGGGCATCCCGCAAGAATGCAACGCTCGGCAAGCTCAGGCGGAAATGTAGCAAAGTGAGCCTCTGAGAACGGCTTTGTCGCGATCGGCCAGACATCCACCGGAGCCGGTTCATAATTGCGTAGATTCCGCCCCTCACCGCGAGGCGTGCTCTCGATACCGGTATGGTTGATATGACCGGCATGTCGGGGATCCGCGACATCAGATGCACGGACCTTCTCGCGTGGTTTCCGAATGGGAATAGACTTGGCGAAGTTGGCCTTCTTGACCTTGCCGGAGCCATCGTCCTCAACCTCGTTACGCACCGTCCCGTACGTGGTAAGCGTCTTTGGCTTCAGGTCGAAACGCACAGCCTCAGCGTCGTACCAATAGCGCGCCGATTTGGTCAGCATGAAGATCTTCTCGTGGGCGGTGCCTGGTCGATCCTTCACGCTGTCGGGCATTGGATTGGTTTTGCCCCACACGATCTCAGAGCGAACCCACCAGCCAGCCTCTTGCAGCGCGATGGCGAGCCGGTTCGGGACCATGCAGAGATCCTTCGGCTTGAGGATTCCCTGAACTGTCGAAAACGGCTTGTCTCGGAAAGTACGGTCGTCCGTACCCGCTGCCTTCGTGGCCGCCGCACTCCGACCGTTCGGGGCAGTCGCATAGCAGTCGCCATAGTTGACCCACAGCGTGCCAGTCGGTTTAAGGACACGCTTCACCAGCGAGAACACATGGACCATTACGGCCAGATGCTCTGCGAGAGTTGGCTCTAGGCCGATCTGTCCTTCAACTCCGTAGTCTCTAAGTCCCCAGTACGGGGGTGAGGTGACGACGCAATCGATGCTGTCAGCGTCAAGCTGCAACAGCTGATCACGCACGTCGCCAATCATCAGGCGCGTTGCCATATAGTCTCCTCTTGTGGTGCTTTGCGCGGTGGTGGCGAGCTAGTTCGTCCGAAATTTCGGTACAAACTCTGGACGGTTTATTTCTTGGTGCCGGAGTAGCTCGCCCCGAGCGGCCCGTAGAGCGTCAATGTCCACTCCGGCCCGTAGCTCGCTGCGCAGGTTTGCACCACGCTCTCCTCAACATATCCGCCGTCGACGATCCCCATACCGTAGAGCGTCATATTTTCTAGCGGAAGCTGGATCTCTCCGGTCTCGTCGTTGCGGGCGATGACGACGTATTGGCTGCTGCTCACACCGCCTCCATCTTGTAGTCGCAGTAGAATTCGACCACGCCGAAATCCATACCCAGAGAAGGCGAGTAGCCATCCTCGGCGACATCGTCTGGCATCTCGATCCGGTCGCAGATTACGGATCTAGCAACCATTCGGCCATCGCCGGGCTCATTGGCATTTTCCGACTCGTAGATCACGATGCCCTCAACATATTCCGGCCATTCCGGATCGCAGTCTTCGCGATAGGTGTCGATCAAGCTACGGGCTTCGCGCATCGCAAAGCCGAGGCTCTGATATGCAGCGTATTCGTCGGCGCCGGGGTCATAGACGTAGAAGGTCATCACCGAGCCACCTTGTCTTCAACGATCGAGAACCCCTCGATAGAGCGCACGCCGCTGCGTACCTTCTCCTCAGCCATAGACAAGGCAAGCGCCATGAAGTCGCCCGGCGCAAGCAGGTAAGCCCATTCCAGAGCCTTCTCCTCGTCGACGATGTTGACGTTCCACACCGACCGCAACCCCAAGCCTGTCGTCGCGGCCTTGTCGGCACGCTTCGCGCCGCGCGCCAGCTTCTTCGCATCGGCCAGCAGTTCCTCGGCTTCCTCGCGAGCGGCAAGGTTGCCGGACGACGATCGGATTGCGGCTTGTGCTTCGGCCAGAGCGGCCGCTGCTTCGGCCACCTGATTTGCGGCCTCGGCAGCCTTTTTATCGGCGACCTTTTTGCGCCACGGCGCGAGCAACGCGCCGAGTGTCGACTTGGCGAGGTCCACTCTGCCCTTCTTCGGCTGGATGTACTTGTTGTAGCGGTCCTGGATCTCCTTGACCTTCTCGTCGAGCGGCTTCTTCTCCTCGACGCGCAGCGCATCGGCTTTCTTGCCGGCCTCGTGCAGGCCGTCATACAAGCGCTCGATAGCGTCGTGCATGTCCTGGCTGGAGATGGCCTCGCCGTCGGCGAAATTCTTGGCCTCGTCAAAGAGGTCGTCGATCTCGGTGAAGATGGCTATGTATGGCGGATGGTTGTGCGTCTTGGGGACGGAGCCGGCGATGTCGGTGGGGTTGAACTCGCTCATGCCGCCACCTGCACCTGTGCCCGGCGAGCAAGCTCCGCGTTCACCTTGTCTTGCGCCGCTTCGTGAGTAGCCTCGTCGACCTCGAAGTCGTCGTCGCTTTCAGAATCTGCCGCGGCGGGAAGAACCGCGTAGTAGCGCGTCTCGATCACGCCGCCACGCGAAACGGCGGCCACTGTGCCGTCTTTATCCCACTCCAAAACTTCGAAGGGGTGGTCGACGCAGGCGTCGGAAGACGTGTCATCCTCTGGCCAATACCATTGGCAGCCGTTCTCTTTACCTCGAAGGTCGGCAACCTGTTTGCGCAAGCCAGCAATCTCATATGCCAGCGCCACGTGGAGATTGTCAGGACCGTTGTCGCGGAAAGCCGGCCACTCTTCGCCGTAACGAAGTGCCTCCCACGTGCCAGGTGATGTCTGCTGGATGGTATATTTGCCGTCATTGACGGTCACAGAAATCAGGCCATCGTCGGCCGCTCTCTCGCTCATATTCGTCTCCTCTTGTGGTGTGGTCTTCTTCGGCGTTAGTGAGGCGCCTCATGCTCATGACAACGGCGGTTACATTGCCCATCGTCAACCGTCAGAACGGTATGTCATCCCAATCCTCCTGCATCCACGCAGGCTTGTTGTCGTTCGCCGGCGGCTCGCGGTTATCATTCGCCGGTGCGACGCGGTGGGCGGCAATGTCCGGGTATTTCGGGTTGCGGCCGTAATCCAGTTGCACCTCAATCGTGTCCATCAGCTCGTGCTGGCGCTCGAGGAACTCGATGACGCCATTTGGATAAGGCGTCTTACCGCCGTGGGTCATCCACCAGCGGTTGGCCTTAGACTTCGGGAAACCAGTGTGAGCGCAGCAGATCCATTCGTTGACAGACTTCATTCCGACGAGATACGTCACCTTCACCGAATCCGGCTTTCCCTCTTTGCCAGGGTGATGGAAGAAGCTGCGCGATGAGACCTCGTGCCATGGCTTCTCTGTCGAGAGCACAGGCGTCAGATCTGCCTTGGCAGTGATCTTCTCCTCCTCATTCGGTGGGAAGATATAGCCGCAGCACTGGCACTCCATGATCGATATGGCGATGAGCTCGCCGCAACCGCACTTGCCTTGGATGTCGTGCTTATCCTGCGGGCATAGCTTTCTTGGCTGGTCGCCAAGCCCCTTGCCCGGTTCGCGAGGCCGGATTTGGTCGATTGGACCATGATATGCGAGGTTCTTGCCGTGGTCTGCAACGAGGCAATCGGTCTTGCCCGGGAAGTTGCGAGTGCCCCGACCGAGGATCTGCACCAGTTTTCCCGCCGATTTCGTCGAGAGGATCAGGCTGATGAAATCGACCCACGGAAAGTTAGTGCCTGTCGTGATCATGCTCACCGATGAGATGGCCCAATACTTCCCAGCCTTGAAGCCCTCGAAGATCTCCTTTGTCTGGTGCGCGTTGTCACTAGTGAGGACAGCGCAGGGCCGGCCATAGCGGCGGATCGCCTCGGCAATGTGGTTGGCGTTCTCCTTGCTGGTCGAGAAGAATAGGCCGGCACGCCTGCCCTCAGATAGTGCCATGTCCTCGGCGATGGCCTCCTCGATGATCTGCTCGGCGGCTTCCGACACTTGACCGGGAATGTACTCGCCGCCGCGCGTGCCAACGCCCTTCAGGTCAATCTTCGCCGCGGTCTTCTGGCTGGTCAGGCGCGTGAGGTAGCCCTGCTCGATAAGCTCGCCGATGCCAATCTCATATACCACGTCATCGAACAGCTTGAACTTGGCGGTTTCGCCAGTGATCGGATCAACTGCGCCGTCCTCGTCGAGCGCATCAGTCAAGCGGCCCGAATCCATCCGGTAGTCGGTCGCGGTCGTGCCGCAGGTCCGGCTGTCCGGATTGTGCTCGCGCACCGATCGAAAGAATTTGCCGTATTGCGTGTTGGCGTTCCGGCTGATGCCGTGCGCCTCGTCGACGATGATGAGATCGATATCGCCAAGCTGCTCGACCTTGTTCCAGACCGACTGGATGCCGCAGAACAGCACCTGCGCGTGCGCGTCACGACGGTTAAGGCCGGCAGAATAGATGCCGGACGGCGCGAACGGCGACAGGCCGATGAACTCCTTGAAGTTCTGCTCGACCAGGCGGGCGTCGTGGGTGATGTTGAGGATGCGCATCGACGGGAAGTCGGCGAGTAGCTCCTCAATGAGTTTGGCAATCACGAGTGCCTTGCCGGCGCCTGTCGGCAGAACGATGAGCCCATTGCCGCCGCCCTCGGCCCAGTATTTGTAGAGCTCGTCGAGCGCATTTCTTTGATAATAACGGAGCTCAAGCATCAGGCGGCCATCCCGAGGCGCTTTTTGAGCAGCTTGCGTGCCGCGACGACCTTTATGCCAGCATTTTGCTTGGTGGTCCCGGTTTCAGCTCCGAGATCCTCCAGTAGTTCGCCAGAAGCATTTCGCAGCAAAACGTCACCGTTCGGAATACGGCTCAGCTTGCTAATAACATCCGCTAGATGGACGGAAACGTCCTGCGTTGCCGGGGTGCAGAGCTCGGAGAATCGATTTTCCATGGGCGATTCGTCAGCATCGCCGTCGATCGATACCGTGGGGCGACTAAGCAATGCGCGACGAGCACTAACCCGCATTGTGCTTGCGACGCTGCGGACGCGCATCTGCGCCCATGTCCTGAATGTCTCCATCCTGCAGTTTCCGGAATTGCGAAGCATCGAGGAGACCGCCTCTTGTAAAAGATCGTCTGCATCAAGCGTTCTGCCTGCGTGCCACCTCGCCATCCGGCGAAGCGCAGGCAGGTAGGCGGTCAGGGCGGCGTCGAATCCGGACGGGCGGTTGTCGTTGGCGGCGGTCATGCTGCGGTCCTCCCGACAAATGACTGGATCTCTAGCTCGATTGATTGAGCAACCATGAACGCAATAGTTGACCGGCCTTCGGCATCAAGGCCGTCGGAAGCCTGTCGCTCCCAATATTCGCGCCCCTGAGGCGTGCGGTGCCAGATGAATGCTTTTGAGAGAAATGTAATGTCGTCCAGCGCAGCGCGCGCGTAGTCGATACGCAACTGCATAGCGTCGAAGTCGTACAGCGGTGGCTGCATAGTAAGGTCTCCTCTGTGGTGTTCAGGCGGTGGTGGCGCCGTCAGTCCATTTCGTTCCGTCTGGTCGACGGTAGGTGATGGTCTCCGCCTCCTGGTCTGCCGAAACCATCTCTAGGCCGGCGAGCGTTGCGGGTATGAATAGATGAGCCGGACAAGCGGCCTTCTGATCGTCGAAAGACAGCGGTTGATGCCACCGCGCGCAGTCCCATGCGGCGTTTCCGGTCATCAGTGGCGTCGAGTGAATGCAGCTGCGGCAAGTCACGCGCGGCGTATCTTCTCCCCAGCAAACAGCCGCCTGCCGGCAGAACATGCCGCGAAAGTCGTCACGCTTTTTGCAAAGGCGGAGTGGCGGTTCGTCGGCGGCGATGATGCGCTCGAGGCGAGCTAAGAGCCGCAGGCAGTATTCCAAATCGTACTCGATCCGCTCGGCGTATCGCTCGTCAGTGTTCTTGTTGACGACGAGATAGAGCCCTCGGCTCAGACCCAGCGCATGCATGCCCAGTTGAACCTGGGCATAGTGGAGCGGCTTGGACTTCTGGCAGCCGTCCTTCTGCAGTTCCTTGAACGCCTTGTCGTTGGACGACTTGAACTCGCAGAGGTGCTCGGTTTTCGGAGCCTCCGGTAGCCCGATCGCACGGCCGTCGATCTTGCCGCGAACATGACCGGCCGAAAGCCTAATGCGGTCCTGCTGCCCTTCGACTTCGCAGCCGATTGCCTCAAGATCCGCGACGAGCCGATCTTCCCACAAGTCGCCGGTACGGAAGATGCTGATTTTCTGACCGTCGGGGCGTTCCGGGTCGGCGCACCAGCGAAAGATGAACCACAATGCGCGGTCGCAATCCGTCGCCGCCAAGCCGACACTGATGCCAAGACTGTCGTAATGCTCGTTGGTGGCCTCGTATGCCGCGTAGATGGCGGAGACGGTGCTAGATTCCGGTTTGGGTATGGGAGCCAAGCGGCATCTCCTCTGTCAATAGGCATCGCGCCGGCCGACCTAGATCCTGGCGGAAAGCAGTGCACCAAGGCTGGCCGTGACGGACGATCCATTCTTCGGGCTGTCCGCCCCATCGAGCATGCGAGAGTATCGGGCACCAACCTTCGACATGATTGCCGAACTCGTCTTCCCAATCTTCGCCGCGCTCTTCCAAGCAGTGACTGCACCAGTTGCGTTCGAAGTCGTGGCCATCGGTCGCGTTGGCGGGCCGCCACAGCCCGCCTTCTAGCTCGGTGGTGGTCATCAGACGCGCACGGGCATCAGAACGCCGTCCCATCCTTCGAGCCCGCCGGTGATCACTGTTGGCGACCCGGCACCCGCGAGCTTCAATACGACATCGCCTGCCGGCAGGACCGTAAAGATGTCTCGGACGTAGGCGGCGTTGAAACCGATATCGAAAGGCTCGCCGGTATACTCGGCCGCGACCTCGTCCTGCGCCTCGTCGACGTCGGATCGAACGGCGAGGGAAATTCCACCCGGAGCAATCGAGAACTTCACCGCGCGGCCTTTTTCGGTCGAGACCGATGCGACGCGGTCGGACGCTTTCATCATCTCATCTCGGTTGACGGTGACGACCTTGTCGTTATCCCGTGGAATGACGCGAACGTAGTCGGGGAATGTGCCGTCGATCAGCTTCGATACGATGACGAGGTCATTGTGCCGAATACGTATCTTGGTGTCTGACACTGATACGTTTGCAGATCCTTTTGGCAGCAAGCCAACGGTCTTCCGCGGCACGATAATGCCGGCGAAGTCGGGCACCAGTGGACCGCGATTGCGAGCAAGACGGTGGCCGTCAGTCGATACTGCCACGGCGATCCCGTCGACCACGTGCAAGAAGATACCATTTAGATAATAACGGGTCTCCTCGGTCGAAATGGCAAAGGCCACCGGTGCAAACAGCGCAGCCAGGTCGATCTCGAACTCCGCAGCATATGTGCCGGTGGCTAGATCAGGGTAGTCGGCGGCCGGCAGGGTCTCGAGCCTGAAGTTGGACCGGCCAGCCTTGACGTGCAGGCGGCTATCCTTGAGCTCAATCGCGATGGTGTCGCCGGCCGCCTTGCGCACGATGTCGCCGAGCAGCTTGGCGCTGACGGTAATCTTGCCGGACTTCTGGATGGTGGCCTCGGCAGTCGTCGTCGCCTGTATGTCGAGATCCGTGCCGGTGACGGACAGACTGTCGCCCTCAGCTTCGAGAAGGATGTTCGACAGAATGGGGATGGTGTTCCTGGATTCTATGACCTTGCCCACAGCGCCAACGACGCGTGCGAGTTCGGTGCGGCTGATGGTCAGCTGCATGGTGGTCTCCTCTTGTGGTGGCAGGCGAGCCGCTGGTGCGGCGGCCCGCCAAGTTGGTTAGCGCATCTGGATTGCGCCATCGGCGAGCTGGCCCGCCAGCCAGTTGCGAGGACGGTCCTCGCGGTAAGCCGGCTTCGGCGCGTCATTGACCTTCGCCAGTTTTGCCTTGATTGACTTCCACTGCTCGGCGGAGGGCGGATTTCCGCCCATCGCCTCCTCGAAGCCATCAAGCCATGCCTTGAACTCGTTGACGGTCATCACTTAGCCCAAGGATTCTTCTTGGCGCCGCCAGCGGCTGCCGGCTTGGAAGCCGTGCGATTGTCGTTCGCAGCAGGCGCGCGGTTGTCGTTGGCCGCCGCTGTCTTGGCCTTGCCGCCGAAGGGCGGGCGTCTCGCCGAGCCATCTCCGATCAATCCGAGCTCCGGAACAGGTTCCTTCGCCGCGTCATCCTCGAAGAAGAACTTGGCGATCTGGTTTTTGTCCTTGTAGCTCGTGCCGCTACCGTCGTTCTTCGGGCCGCCTTCCTGCACCTCGATCTCGACGACGAAAGGCTTGAAGAGCAGCTCGTCGGTATCGGTGTCGCCGGTCACGTTGACATCGACGGCGCGAGCCAGGCGGTCAAACATCGGCTTGCCGTACTTGTACTGTCCGAAGTTGAATCCGTCGGAGTGGACAATGGTCCAGTAGGCCCAGAACTTCTTGCCCTTGTAGGCTTCCGGCTCCTGCACTTCGAACGTGATTTCGGCTTGATGACCCTTGCTGTCGTTGGTCTCCTTCAGTTCGATGGATTCCGCCCAGATGCGGGCGTACATGTTCGGCAGAATGCCGCCACCGCCTTGCTTGTCGGTATTCTCAAAGTCTACCTCGTAGTCGAAGCCAATCTTGGCCATGCTAGTCTCCTTGCTGTGGTGGTGTGGTTAGGTTTTGATGGCGCGGTAGCTGAAGTCGTAGCCCGTCCACTCGAAGATCAGACCAGCACCATGGATGCTGTTAGCCTTGCGTTCGACGTATTCGAGCCATCGGCAGTCATTCTGACCAATGCGTACTGGGAACCAGGCAAACCAACGGTGCCACCGGCACCAGTAGTCTCGCGCGCTCTGCTTCCTCTGTCGGGCATCCGGCCCGCAGTTGAACCTCACGCTGCCTCCTCCTCTTCCTCAACAACAGCTTCTGTCGTCACGTCCTTCTGCGGCGGGAAGAATGCATTCAGGGCTGCAAATCCCTTGCCCAGCTTGAAGGCAACGGTTGGCTTCGGCATCTGATAGCGGTTGCCGGCGATAAATCCCGGCCTCTCCTGTACAGCGATGGACACGTCGCCGCCGCCCTGCCCGCGATTGGCGGTTTTCTTGAAGCCGAGGTCTTCTTTCTTGATCGACACCGGCTGGTGCAGGAAGCCGATCAGATCGGACGCATCGCAGATTGCGCTGCCGGAGTCGTCGCGGAGGTTGAGCATGTAGCGCGGGTAGCTGTCGGTGGTGACGCCCGGAACGGTCTTGGCCTTCACGTGCGCAATGAGGACGATGTAAAAGCCCGCCTTCTTGAGCTCGAGCGCCTTGTTGATGAACTCGTGCCAGATCATCTGCGCAGCCTGATAGCCGCGACCGTAGCCCGGCGCCTCGATGTCGGGCCAGTTGTTTCGAGCGCACGCCTCGGCGTGGATCATGATTTCCAGACCATCGAGCGCGTCGAGGACGAACGACCGACGGTCGTGTTCCGCCTGCAGCAGGTACTCCATCTGGTCGATGACGTCCTGGTAGGTCTCGGACACGCCGAAAGACTTCATCGGCGCGCCTGCCGACTGTCTTTCGCCTTCGCCGGTGCGGCAGTAGTAGGGTGCCGGAAATTCGGATGCGAGGGTGGTCTTGCCGAGCTTCGCGCCGCCGTAGAGCGTCACGATTGGCGGGTCGGTGTCGGAAGTGTCTTCGAGTTTGTCCCATGAAATAGCCATGTGGTCTCCTCTGTGGTGGGTGGTTACTTGATGCCGACGAACGGCAGGGCTGAACCTGGCACCATCGTGGATGGCAGGTCACCCTTCCACTTTTCGACGGCCGTCAGGTCGACGAGGCCGGGATTGTCGCGAAGCGCAGCACCGCGGGACTTGATGGCAGATGCCTCGGCTTCGCCTTTGATGCGGATTGCTTCTGCTTCAGCGGTGGCAGCGGCCCGGACGGCGTCGGCCTTGGCCTTAGCCTGCGTCACAGTGATTTCTGCCTGCACCTTCTCGCGTTCCGCGTTCTGACGAAGCTTCTGCACTTCGACTTCGGCAAGCATGCGTTGCTCGATGCTGGCCTCATAGGCATCGGAAAAGTCGATATTCTCGATTTGCACGCCTTCGATGACAATCGGGCCACCTACGTTCTTGCCGATAGCTTCACGAACCATGGCATTGAGCTTCTCGCGGTCCTGGATGGCAGAGACGGCGGTAAACTGTCCGAATACCGTCTTGATGGTCTCGTAGATGCGAGGCTGGATAAGGCGGGCCGCGATGCCCTCGGCCGATCCATAGTTGGAATAGACCTCCTTCACGGCATCCGGCAGGATGCGGTAGTTGACCGAGACGCGCATCTCGGCGGACTGCTGGTCTCGGCTGTAGGCGCCGAGCTTGTCGAAGTTGATGATCTCCGTACGAACCGTGATCTTTTCGACGCCATCCATGAACGGCATCTTGAAGCCGAGGCCAGGCGTTGCGACGCCAACTACGGCGCCGTTACGGGTGAGCACCCCGCGCTCGCCTTCGTCGATCGTGTACCAGCTGCCGAAAACAACGCTGATGCCGGCAAGGAAGATGAAAAAGCCAACGATGGCTCCGAAAATGCGTCCCATTATTTGGGTCTCCTCTTTGTGGTGGTTTTGGTGGGTTTTGGGGCGACGTAGGTGACGATTCCCAGTGCGGTGAAGGCTACGAGCACGCAGCCTCCGACCAGAGCGAGAGCGGCGGTCACAACAGCGCTCCGATGATGACGCCGACGATCAGCGCGCCGGTTGCGTAGACCCAGCACCACAGCCGCGAAGGCCGGTCAGGAATGTCGGACTTGGCGACGATAGGAGCGTCGATCGGCACGTAATCGAGCGGCGTGCCGGTGGTGGCGTAGGATGCCCATGGGGATTTGGTCATGCCGCCTCCGACGCTGACTGGATGGCGGCAACGAGTGTCTCAACTGTAACGGCTTTCTTGGCGACATAGGCCTGTTGCTGACGGTACGCTGCGTTGTAGAGGCGATGACGCCATGGAATCCAAAAGCCGAGATGGTTGTTCTCGTATTCCACTGCGGCGCTGTACTCTCTCGTCCCGGCCTGGATCTTCTCACCCCAGAACTTGACCGACAGGCCGTAGTAGCTGTTGGCGATCCAGATCGAGCACTGGATGCGCCGGTTGATGGCTTCGTATTCACTGAACTCCCATCCAGCCGATGGGTCGTTCAGGCTCGCCAGCAAGGCATTGAGAACGGCCCTTTTCATGCCGCCGCCCTCACCTCTGCAGCCAAGGCACGACGACGAGCCGCGCTGTGCATGTATATGTGCGGCCGATCCTCGCTGACCTTGGCATCAAAGACGGCACGCAGGGCGCGCTTGCGCTGGCCGCGCGTGGTGCCATCGGCAAATTTGCGGACTTCCTTGGCGGGCACGCGCCAGCCTTTGCCGCCGGCAAGCTTCTCCATCAGCGTCTTGCGACGGACGTGGTGCTCATAGCTCGTCGACGGCATGCCGAGCTTGCTGTCGTTCTCGTGCTCCTTATCGAGCACTTTCTGGAATGCTGTGGACATAGGTCTCCTCTCGCCGTGCGCTGGTTAGGCGCACGGCTGTTGCTGTGGTGAAGGTTGGTGGGGTTAGGCGGCCTTCTCGGCGAAGACCTCGACGGCCTTCTTTGCCGACAGGAGGTCAAGGCTGGCCAATTCGCGCAGGGCCTTGATTGCGCCGATCTTGTTGCCGTTGGCGGCCAAGTTCTGCCATTCGTGGGCGTAGATCTGCCCTTCGCTGACGGCCTGGGTCAGCACGTAGACGCCGAACTTCTGGCCCTTGTAGACTTGCGCCAGACGAGCAGCCTCCCCGCTTGCCTCTCCTTCGCCGGCATGGACGCGCGGATACCTCGAAGGCTTCGGCTGGCCGTCTTCGATCAGGCAGACAATGGCGGGGTTGGTCGGTGTGGCGGGAGTGACGAGTTCGAAATTTTCCGAGTTCCATCCGTCCTTTCGGCCACGCTTATTGATGAAGCGAATGCCATAGTCAGTGACTTCGGTCACCGAATAGACATCACCAGCCGAAACGGCGCCACCGAAGCTGGACTTAATCGCCCGCACCCGATCACCGACCTTGAAATTCGGCTTTACCGGATTCTCGTTGTCGTTGCTGGAATTGGCTGGCTGCTCGACGACCTCGTCGACCCATTCGGCGACGAGGTCGGGCTCATGGACGCCTTCGCCGCTCTTCATCCAGAAACGTCCGTTACCCGCTTTCTCGCGAAATTGTCCCGAGGTCCATTCGTCCATCGGCCCGACCCTCCGGCCGTCGCGCGTTTTGTAGAACTTGCCGGCTTCAATGGTGAGGGACGTGACGAGTTCGAAGTTTTTGATGAGCTCGCCTTGGCTCCACGTGTGCTCCAGGCTGCCGGTATCGTCGGTGACGAAAAGGCTGTACTCCGTGGATTTGTGGATCTGATAGATCTTACCCTTCGTATACATTCCGGATTTGAATTTTCCGAGCCAGCGGACTCGCTCGCCGACCTTCGGCACCCATTCGACTGGATCCGCCAGCTTGAGCTTATCCGGAGGCATGTAGAAGAATGCCGGGCCTGGTTTGTTGCTGAGGCCGACGTTCCATTCGTATACGCCAACAATGACGAGCGCGCCGTCGATGATGTCTCCCTGAGTTCGGCGGAAGTTCTCATTCCAGTGCCGCTCGACATCCACATTCGACGCCGCGTTATGCGTTACTCTGTCACCTACCTTGAACTTACCCATAATCACGCTCTCCCCTGCGGCTTCACGCCGCGCAAATAGTCTTCGAAATTGATGATGACGGCCGTCGGCGGCTCTTCCGCATTGGCCGGCGGCGCGTCCTCGTCTGCGATCTCTCGCAGTTCCCACTCGTGGAAAGACATTGTTTCGAGCGTCGGGCTGGTGCGGATAACCGCAAGGCTTCCCATGAAGCCTATGACAATGCCGACGATGTCGGTGTTCATCTTGTGCTCGACGACGTCACCGACGTCGATACCTCCGCAATCAGGGCAACTCATGCCGCCACCGCCATTTCCGGCATGCGGTTGTCGTTCGCCACAACGCGGGGATCCAGGCAACAAAGGCGCGGGAGCGTGACCGGCATAAGGCCGGATGTCGTGGAGCACCCGCCGTTGTGGGCGGACATGACCGTGATGCGGTCGGGGTGCTCGGTGCGAGCCGGGCGGGCCGGTTTGCGGCCGTTGAAGGCGTCGATGACGGTTTTCTTACCGCATCCGTAGAAATCAGCGAGTGTCTGGTAGCTTGCGCCGCTGCGCTTCATTTCACGAAGCACGGAAAGTGCCTCGGCCGAGATTGCTCTAGGTCTCATTTGGTCTCCTCAATAGTCCCTGGTGGTGTCAGGGTGGCGAATGTCTGGTGGTTACATTGGGTGTACGCAAGTGCGCTTGTTGCGAAAGATTGACAGTCTGCCGCGGAAGGCATATCTCTTTCGTGTGGCCATGCTTCAAAACATGGTCTCCTCATGAACTGAGGGAGGCTGTGGTGGCCGTTGATCTCAGTTTAAAACGGGGCGGATCCGGGTGGTACCGGGTCTTAACGCCCCGTTTGTTTTTTTCGGGGGCGGTGCAGGCCGGCAGCGATAACGCGCCGGCCTGCGTCTCCTCGACCTCAACGCAGTTAGTAGCTGCGTCGATGGAACCCTAAAAGGCGCTCCTATAAAAAGGAAAAGCCGCCCTCATGGCGGCTTATGGTATTCGAGGGCTCTTCTCCTGCCCCCATGCTGTTCCGTTCGTCTTCTTCTGCCGCACAATCCATTCGTCATTTTAATCCTCCAATTATTCTGGCCGGTCTCTGGGTCTTCAATCCCGTTGGGAGCGGGTTGCCCTGTTGGCTCTTCTTGGCGGCCCGCGCTCCTGCGCTGGCCAGCTTCTTTTATTCTCGTGGAGCTTCGCTCTTCTTCTTGGTATTGGTTCGTCGTGGTTCGCCATGTTTTCGTCCTCCATCTGGCCCCCGCCATCTGGTGACAATCACAATTTGTACCAGTTGTACCCGCCAGTCAAGCGCTTGTTTGTGTTTTTGTGGAATAAATTGTAGAAGTCCGAAAAAACAATAAGGGCAGCCTCAATGTCACGTCTTTCCGACACCATTTCGTCGATCGCCGCAGAGCGAAATTTGAACCAGGCAGAGCTTGCAGACATGTTCGACATGAGCCAGCAGGCGGTCTCCGAGCTGATGCGCGGAAACACGGCCAATCCACGAAAGTGGCGGACCATCGCCAAGTCGCTCGGCATTCCCGAACTCGAGATGCAAGCGATGATGATCGAGGCGACTAATGAAATGGAAGATAAGGCTCTGATTGAGCGAGGCGTGGTCCACATCGGCAGGGCGCTTGCGTCATCGCCGCCCTTTCCCGACGCCCGCATTCTCGGCCCAATCTCGACGCCAGGCAAGGAGCGCATGATCCCCGTCCTCGGCGAAGCGGTTGGCGGTGTCGACGGCGAATACAGCTTCAATGGCCACATCCTCGATTACGTCGCCTGCCCGCCCTCCCTCGCCAATGTCGCCAACGCCTATGCGGTCTACATCGATGGAGAATCGATGTTCCCGCGCTACAAGTCTGGCGAGACAGTCTACGTCCATCCCACCAAGCCTGCGCGGCGCGGCGATGACGTGATTATACAGGTCCGACCCAACTCGGAAGATGTGCCGCCCTTCGGCTACGTAAAGGAATTTGTTGGCTGGACCGGATCCGAGTTGGTGCTCAAGCAGTACAACCCCGCATCAGAAGTTCGATTCGCTCGAGACGAAGTGGTAAGCGTTCATCCGATCATTCTTGCGGGCAAATACTAATTAAACAGGTTTTACCACTTTTACCTGTTGACGATCTCAGGCGGCCGACATATGCTTCTCCTCACTCGCCCCACCACGGCGGGCTTCACCACAGAGGAGACCATCATGAGACCTGCACTCAACATCGACTTCGACCACGACTACACCCCGACGAATGCTGCCGGCTCGGCAGAGCCAATGCAGCGCCCCGACCACAAGTCCAAGCGCCATCCGCGCCCGCGCCGCAATGAAAAGGTCGGCGGCGGGCATTTTGTGTTTCGCCGCGGCGGTCGCACTGGCCGCATCAAGACCGGCTCGATCCTCGCCGGCAAGCTCCCTTTCGAACATCCTGACATCGACTCGGCTCGCACCGAGGCTGAGCGCCTGCAGAATCTGCACGGCGGGCGCTACGACGTGTTTTCTATGAGCGCGGTTGTCGACGGGAACGCCGCTTGATCGGCCCGCGCCGCATCGAACTGACGCCCATTCATAAGCACATTGTCGAAACACAGAGCGCGCTCACGCACGCAATGTTCTTTGTCGTGCTCGTGATGCTGACTGCCGGCGTCGGATACCAACTCGTGCAGATGGAGCGGCACATGGCCGCTGACGCGCGGGTCTAACAAGCCACCACACCACCACACCACGTTGACCGCCTTGAGCGGCAGAGGAGACTATTGTGAAATTTGAAATCCTGAACAGATGGTCCGGCGAAGTGCAGTTCACTGCCGAGATCGATTGCACAGAGAGCGCGCTCCCGTCGGTAAAGATGGGACTTGCCGTGAAAATGGCGATCAAGTACGGCGCCAACCTCGACGGCGCCAACCTCCAGCGCGCCAACCTCGACGGCGCCAACCTCTACGGCGCCAACCTCCAGCGCGCCAACCTCTACGGCGCCAACCTCGACGGCGCCAACCTCGACGGCGCCAACCTCGACGGCGCCAACCTCGACGGCGCCAACCTCCAGCGCGCCAACCTCCAGCGCGCCAACCTCCAGCGCGCCAACCTCTACGGCGCCAACCTCGACGGCGCCAACCTCGACGGCGCCAACCTCCAGCGCGCCAACCTCGACGGCGCCAACCTCCAGCGCGCCAACCTCTACGGCGCCAACCTCGACGGCGCCAACCTCGACGGCGCCAACCTCCAGCGCGCCAACCTCGACGGCGCCAACCTCCAGCGCGCCAACCTCTACGGCGCCAACCTCGACGGCGCCAACCTCGACGGCGCCAACCTCGACGGCGCCAAGATGTGGAACGCCTCGGGCAACAACAAGCACATCAAAACAATCCAGGCGGGCGAGTATCAGGTCACCTATGCTGCCGACATGATGCAGATCGGTTGCCAGTTGCATTCAATCTCGGAGTGGTGGTCCTTCGACGATCGCCGCATCGCGGAGATGGACGGCAAGACCGCCCTTCGCTTCTGGGCGACATGGAAACCGATCCTCCAGCAGATCATCGCAGCATCGCCGGCCGTAGCGACTGGTTACGTCGCACCAGTAGCCGCAGCAGCCTAACCCACCACCACAAGAGGAGACCACACCATGCGCCAACAGGACGCCAGAAGACTTGCGGCCGAATTCCATGCGGACTTCGTGCCGACCCGCCAGACCGATAATCTCGAGGTGATTGCCAACCTCACCGCCTCGACGAACACGCCGAAGGTGCTGGCCGCCGTAGCCGGCTGGCACGAGCGCCGCCGGAACCGCCGCAGCATGGCCATCGCTGCAGCGCTGCGCCAGGAGAGCGGCACCAAGCCGCGCCCGGCCAATGACAACCGCCGTCCTCAGCAGCAGCGCCGTGTCGCATAGGCTGGTTGCCCTCGTGATCATCGCAGCGGCCCTCACGGGCTGCTGCACTTCCACCCTGCAGCGCGGCTGCGATCCGATGCCCAAGTGGCGCGGATATGTCTTGGAGATGAAGTGATGGAAAATTGGGAATTGATTTTGTCGGTTTGGGCCGTCACCGGCGCGGTCGCCATCGGATTTGTAGTGTTGATGCTTTTCATTGCGAGGTCGGAGTGATGGGCGTCGACAAGAGCATCCCCGCGACTTTGGCACGAGAAAAGCCTATGAGCTATACATCGCAGGAATTGCCCGCATTTGACCAGAGTAGCGCCGCCGGGAATGGTGGAAGCCTTTCTCTACCCGATTACGTCGAGACGGCGCTTTCAGAATTCTGGAGCTTCACGGAACACAGTGGCATCTGTGGCGGCATCCGGGACTTGAACGAATCGACAGAAGTCGCCCTTCGACAAGCTCTTCTGAAGTGGGTGAATTCCACGGCGGCACCTGAGTCAGTCGGCCACGGCTCGGATCTTGAAATCCAGACGGCCTATGAGGCGTGGCGCGATGGTGACACCTACAGCCCCGCTTCAGTCACCGCGTTCTATGCCGGCTTTCGAGCATCATCCACCCCCGCGCCCGTGTCGCAAACGCAGGCGACAAGCGACGTCATCATCCTGGTGAAAAAGGGCGATCCGGCCGAAAAGCCTATGCTCTATGCATGCCCGAAATGCGGACAGGCACATTCGCCCAAGATCTATGTCTGCCGTGAGGAGCAGGCCCACGAGGCAGCGCGGCGCGCGGCGGAGGAATGCTGGCAGTGCCGAACGCACGACACTTGCGAAGCATGCGGCAAGGAAACGCCGAAGGGCTGGCTGAAGTGCTCGGAATGCCGGGAGAGCTCCAAGCTCCAGAAGGCAACCGTGGTTGACGCCGCGACCATCGAAAATTGCTTCAATGCCGATGGCGAGTATTTTCATGACACGTGGGAAGCTATCGAGGACGGGGCAAGCTACGTCTACGGCTCGACGTTCAACCCGTTCCGCATCGACTTCGAAAACCTGATCGATAACGTCCTTGATGATCACCATGAGGACGCATCAACGCACGATCTAAAAGGCCTTGATATGTTGAAGGCTGCCGTTGATGCCTTCAACGCTGCCCAGACCAGCGGGAGCTATCACGAGGATTCGACCAAGGTCGCATACCTGCCTAAGCAGGACGGCGCCGACGCCACCACGGAGGGCCAGCCATGACAAATTCTGTCACCCATGAAGAAGCCGCGATCGAGACGATGCGCGAAAGCGTTATCCGCAGGGCGATTGGCCCGACGATCCTACTTGGTTCCGGCACTTACTTCGACTTCGAAGATCCAGAGAACAGCGAAATCACGATCGAGGACATTGCTTATGGCCTCGCATTCGAGGGCCGCTGCGCCGGCCAGTGCTACAGCCGTATCTTCAAACGCCGCGTCTTCTATTCGGTCGCAGAGCATTGCGTCCGCATGAGCACGGTCGTCGCCCCGGAGATGGCACTGCAAGCCTTGATGCATGAGGTCGGCGAAGCCGTATGCGGAGACATGACAGCGCCGCTCAAATCGCTGGTTCCGGGCTTCAAGGCCATCGAGAAACGTTGCGAGGCGGCGATCCTTAAGCGGTTTGGCATTACCATGACCGACCCTGTCGCGATCAAGCAGGCCGACGTTCGGATGCTGGCGACTGAGCGGCGCGACCTTCTCCTTTGGCGCGGCGAAAAATGGTCCCTCAACGATATCGAGCCTTACGAGATGGAGATCACTCCGTGGTTTCCAGAGAACGCCGCCGAGGCCTTTCTCAGCCGGTATCACGAACTCACGAAGGTGGCAGCATGACAGAACATCAGGAAATCTGGTGCCAGCCGGCAGACCAGCCTAAGCGGCAATTCCTCGTCATGTTCGACGATCCGCAGATGGATGTGGCCGTCTTCGACGATGAAGCGGATGCCCGCGCCTATTGGGAAAAGGCCAATATCAATTGGACCTGCTACCTCATGGGCACCTTGCCGCGCTCCCCATCACCTTCACCGAGAATGATGGGGTCCGTCGCCATAAGAAAGGCCGGCGATGCAGCCGTTCAAAAGATAGTCGACCGGTTTGCCCTTACGCACTTCATGCCCGACAGCGACGACCTCGCCGACCATCTGAGGAGCATCGTGGATGCTTGCGTCAAAGCGGCGGAGGTTAAGCCATGACGGACCTGACCCCGAAGGAAGGCGATACGATTGTCGTGTGGTTCTCGAACGGAGCCGCCAGCGCCGTCGCTGCTTACCTGACGCTGCAGAAATACGGCAACCTGTGCGATGTTCGCATCGTCAACAATCCGATTATAGAGGAAGACGAAGATAATCTTCGCTTTGGCAAGGACGTTGCCGCGTGGCTCGGTCGTCCGCTCATCTTCCATGGCAATCCCAAATATCCGCATTGTTCAGCCGTGAAGATCTGGGATCAGCGCGGCGCAATGGTATTCCCTCGCGGCGCCCCTTGCACCGTCCACGGTAAGAAGGAAGCCCGCCAGGACTACGAGCAGCTGCACAAGGTCCATTGGCATGTTCTCGGCTTCACAGCTGAGGAGCAGAGCCGGTATGATCGGTTCGTGCTGACCGAGCGCAGCAACGTCCTGCCCATCCTGATAGATGCCGGTAAGACGAAGGACGATTGCGCGGCGGTCCTTACGGAGGCGGGCGTTGCCCTGCCTCGCGTTTATGCCGAAGGCTACCCGAATGCCAACTGCATCGGCTGCGTGAAGGCCACCAGCCCGACCTATTGGAACCTCGTTCGCACCACGCGACCCGCGGTATTCGGAGAACGAGCCGTGCAGTCCAGACGCCTTGGCGCTCGGCTAGTCCGCCACAAAGGCAAGCGCATATTTCTGGACGAGCTGCCAGCAGACGCGAAGGGTCGGCCTCTCAAAAAACTGAAAATAGAATGCGGCATCTTTTGCGAGGAACCGGCATGATCAAGAGATTTTTCAAGTTCTTCGCTCGGTGCTGGCGCGCCGACGAATACGGGTGGACGGAGCCGGATCGGAACCCAGCCCCGCAATCGAATGTGGTGGGGAGTGACGCCGAGAAAATCGTCTTGCTGGAAGAGCGCATTTCGAGCCTGGAAGACGAACGCTACGAGGCGCGTCAGGTGCCGTGGCCTGAATGGGCAAAGGAAATCCTCAAGACCCTGCAGAAATACGGCTACGATCCGGTTGTGGATGGCGAGGTTGATCTTGGCGAGGCTTTCAAGGACTACCTCGAAGGCGTTGCCCAAGCTGAGGAATACGACAAGAAGCGCTATCGCGAGATAATCGAGCGCGCTCAATCGATCATCTCGACCTCGACCTATCCAAACTGGCACACTACGGCCCGCGCTGCCCTCACCACGGAGGGCCAGCCATGAAGGTGAGCGAACTTCGTGACGCTCTCGCCAAGATGCCGGGAGAGATGAATGTCCACATCCCTAGCGGCGAAGGCATGCTCTCCGTCAAGCATGTGTTCCGTATGAACCTGATCGGCGTCGAGCAGTTCGCCGAGGTCACCTTCTACGGCGGCGATCCTCACACCCCTGACATGGAAGACGCCAAGATCGAGCGCGAAACCGGCTTCAAAAACCGGGACGAGCTGATCGACGCCTATCTCGAACTCAAGAAAGGTTCGCAGCCATGAAACTCGACATCACCAAGGAATGGCTTGCGAAGATGGCCGCCGCTGAGGCCGACGAAGACCCGACCACGGGCAAGCCTGAATACATCGCCCCCTTCGCTCCGAGCGCGGCCGACAAATATTACGGCCGGATCATCGCGAGGTATCAGGCCCGTATCGTCGAGCTTGAGGCGATGCTCGCCGACCCCGCCCGCCAGACGACCACGGAGGGCCAGCTATGAGCCTGACCGCCGATCACATCCTTGATGCCCTGGTTTCCATCAGCGGCGACAAGATCTGGGCGACCGAGGTTCCGTTCCGTGGTTCGACGACGCGTATCGACTTCTGGACCTTGGAGCCAACCCGCTCCGCTGGATTTCGTGCGACGAGCTACGAGATCAAGGTTTCGCGGCAGGACTTCAAGCGCGACACTGAAGAGAAGCAGGCGGGAGCTTTGCGTCATTCCGATCGCTTCATCTACGTTACCCCGCCCGGCCTTCTGACAAAGCTGGACGTGCCGTCGTGGGCCGGCCTTCTCGAATGGGACGGCTCGACATGGCGCGTCGTGAAGCGCCCGCCGCGCCTGTCGAAAGCCGAGGAACCCGGATGGGGCCTGCTCGTAGATATCCTGCGAAACAGCGGCCAGTGCCGGCGAGACATCGCCATCATGACCCTGCGCATTCAGATGGCCGAGCGCCAGGCGCGGCAGAACATCGGGCAGCATGCTTTCGGCTTTTCTACCCATTCCCGCTGGAACCAGCGCTTCGCCTATCGCGCCCTGCAGGACGATCGCACGTTGCCGAGCATCAAATCGAGGAGTGGATCATGACCGACAAGCTTTTGCCATGCCCATTTTGCGGCGGCGATCCACTCATCATACAATCCAAGCACGCCAACAAGCTGTGGGCGCTGCATTGCAAGAACTGCGACGCTGGCCCATCAGCTTCACTTGGCCGCGACGAGGCGGTTGAGACATGGAACCGTCGCTCCCCATCGCCGTCACCGAGGGAGGTGGGTATGCCATGACCACCAAACGCATCAGTATCAAGACGGCTAACGAGTGGCGGGCGATGGTCGGCAAAGTTCCGGTCAACAAGATCGCCGCCGACTACGGCGTCGACGAGGGCACCGTCTACTATCACACCAACAAGCGGCACGCTGAACGACGCCGCGAACAGTGGCGCCGATGCCAGGCGCGGAGAAGATCGGAGGCAGGGCATGTCACCAGCCAATGACAACGTGCCTCGCCTTGTTGGCCGCAAAGAAGCTGCAGCTTATCTCGGTATAGGCGAATCGACCTTTTCGCTGTGGGTGGCAACCCATAAGATGCCGCCGGCAATTGCTGGCACGCGCAAGTGGGACAGAAGAGCGATCGATGCAAAGCTTGACGAGATTAGCGGCATAGGTGCGCCAGCAGCAGCGAACGACAACGTGGAAGACGAATTCGAGAAGTGGGAGCGCGAGAAAAATGCGCGAAAAGCTGAAAGGTCTAGCGAAGGTAAAAAAACGCCTCGCAAGCGGTAAGACCGTCACCTACTGCTATGCTTGGCGCGGCGGCCCTCTTCTCAAGGACAAGGCGGGCCTCCCTTTGCAGCCCGGTGACCCGCTCCTGATGAGGGCATATGTCGATGCGACGAAGGATCGATTCGTCGATCCGACCGAGAACATGAATAAGCTCATCACCGAGTACAAGGCATCTACGGATTTTACCGGCCTCGCACAGAAGACGCAGAAGGAATACAATCGATACATCGACAAGGTGCGCGATGAATTCGGCCTAATGACCCTGCCCATGCTGCAGGACAAGCGAGCACGCGGCAAGTTCAAGGAGTGGCGAGACAGCATGGCGGACAAGCCGCGCACGGCTGACTTCTCGTGGATGGTTCTCGCTAGGATCCTATCCGTGGCAAAAGACCGCGGCAGGATTACCGTCAACCAAGCGGAGCGTGGTGGGCGCATCTACAGCGTCGACCGAGCCGAAAACGTCTGGACCGACGAGACGCTGGATAGGCTTTTTGCCGTAGCATCGCCACAGATCCAAGCCGCGGTGATTATCGCCCTGTGGACAGGCCAGCGTAAGGGCGACGTCCTCAAGGCGCCGTGGAGCGATTACGACGGCACGCACATCAAGGTGAAACAGGGCAAGACGAATGCGCGAGTGAAGATCCTAGCAGGTCAACCGCTCAAGGAGTTGCTTGACGGGATGCCCCGCATCTCGCCGGTCATCCTCACCAATAAGCGCGACAAGCTGCCATGGACGTCGGACGGCTTCAACACCAGCTGGACGAAAGCGAAGAAGAAGGCTGGCATCGAGGATCTAACATTCCACGATCTACGCGGAACAGCGGTAACACGACTAGCCCTCGCCGGATGCTCAGTGGCGCAGATCGCGGCTATTACCGGACATAGCCTTAAGGACGTAGAAAGTATTCTCGATACGCACTACCTCGGCGGCAAGACTGCCTTGGCCGAGGAGGCCATTAGGAAGCTGGAGAACTTCCAATCGGCACAAAAAGAGAAGCCCGCTTGATGCGGGCTTTTTCTTGTTACGGTTGTGAGGCGTGAACAGGCTAGGAACGGATTTAGCAAACTGCGTCGGAAATTTGCAAACCGAGCAGCACCAAACCACACCTAAGTTATTGAAATATTTGGCGACCCCTGCAGGACTCGAACCTGCGACCTACTGCTTAGAAGGCAGTTGCTCTATCCAGTTGAGCTAAGGGGCCTCTTGGCGTCAGTTCGAAACTGCCGCGAAATCAATGCGTCCAGGGCTGCTGGCGACTGAACTTGAAATTGTCCGTATAGGAAACGATCTGGCGATTGGCTTCCTTGGGCTGGATGACCCGGTATTCGATGCCTTCGCGCGCCGCATAGGCTTCCGCCAGTTCCTGGCTTTCGAAAGTCAGGCGAAGCTGCTGCTTCATGTCGGAAGACGACGTGTAGCCGAGGATAGGATCGATGTGACGCGGCACTTCCTGATCGAATTCAAGAACCCAGAGATGAGTCTTGGCCTTGCCCGACTGCATCGCAGTCTTTGCAGGACGATAGATCTTTGCAGTCATGCTCGCGCACCCCATACATATTGAACGAAGAAAGGCAAAACCCCTTCCGGGAAAAGCCTCATTCGCATCTGCCGCGTCTTCGCAGCAACAACGCTTTTGCCGTGTCCGGTGTTCAATGTCAACGACGGCGATCGATCGCTTATCGGACGACCGTCAGCGTCTCGGCCGCTCGGGTAATCGCGGTGTAGAGCCAGCGTTCGCGCGTATCGCGAAACGCAAAGCTTTCGTCAAACAGAACGACATTGTTCCACTGCGAGCCCTGCGCCTTGTGCACCGTCAACGCATATCCGAAATCGAACTCGTCATAGCGCTTGCGCGTCGACCAGGGAATTTCCTCTTCGCTCTCGAAGGCTGCCTTGAGCAGCTTTATCTTCGCCGCGCCGCGATCCATGTCGTCGTCTTCCGGACGGATCATCAGATTGATGCCGGGCTTCACCGTTTCGCGCGAGGAACTCATCACCTGCCAGAGAGAGCCGTTGAGCAACCCCTTCACCTGGTCGTTGCGCAGGCAGACAAGTTTGTCGCCCGATTGCGGATAGCCAGTCGTAAACCCCTTCAGCTCGCGCAGCCGTTGATTGTAGCGCTTGCGTGTGCGGTTGGTGCCGACGAGCACCTGATCGGCATCGAGCACCAGTTCCTGGTTCACCTCATCGCGCGAGATAACCTTTGCCTTGCCGTAGTCGCCATACATGATCTCCCTGCCCTCACGCACCTGCATGGCAAGCTGGATGATCGGATTGTCCTGTGCCTGGCGATGAATCTCGGTCAGAAGGTAGTCCGGCTCCTGCTCGGTGAAGTAACCGCCACCGGAAACCGGCGGCAGCTGGCCGGGATCGCCGAGAACCAGGATAGGCGTGCCGAAACTCATCAGGTCGCGACCGAGCGCCTCGTCCACCATCGAGCATTCGTCGATGACGATCAGTGCCGCCTTGGCGACCGGGCTCTGCCGGTTGATGGAAAACATCGGCGAGATGGACGTTTTGCCGGTCTCTTCGTCCTCCACCGCCTCCTCGCCGCGCGGGCGATAGATCAGCGAATGGATGGTCTTGGCATTGCGGGCGCCAAGCGAACGCAGCACCTGCGCCGCCTTGCCGGTGAACGCCGCAAACAGGACCTCGCCATCGACATGTTCGGCAAAATGTTTCGCCAATGTCGTCTTGCCGGTTCCGGCATAGCCGAACAGTCGGAAGACCTGGCTGCGCCCATCCTTGAGCCAGCGCGAAACGGCCTTGAGGGCCTCGTCCTGTTGCGGTGCAAATTGCATGGTTCCGACTTGTCAGGATTCTGCCTGAAAGCGCAACAGGAAAAGAACGAAAGATGAATCAAAGGCGGGGATCGCGCTACCTGCCATTCACCTTTGCAGCTTAAGAATGTCGGACATGAAGATACTTATTCTCGGCGCCACCGGCTTCATCGGCCAAATGATACTGCAGCGACTGGCGGCGGATGGCCACGACATGACCGGCCTTGGCCGCGATACGGCAAGCGCCGAACGCCGTATGCCGGCTGCTCGCTGGACAAGGGCGGATATCGCCAGGCTCTCGGCGGGTGAATGGCAAGACCTGATCCGTAACCAGGACGCGATCGTCAATTGCGCCGGCGCGCTGCAGGACGGGTGGTCGGACGATCTGGCTGCCACGCAGCACCGGGCGATGCTGTCACTTATCGAAGCCGCAGTGGCACTCGGCGGCCGCACCATCGTGCAGATCTCGGCACGCACCGATGGTTCCGCCCGTTCCCTGCCCTTTCTCGCCACCAAGCGCGCCGGGAACGATGCGCTCAAGGCAAGCGGCCTGCGCCATGTCATCCTGCGCCCGGCATTGGTCGTCGGCCGCAATGCCCATGGCGGAACGGCACTGATCCGCGCTCTTGCAGCCATCCCCTTCGTCACACCGCTGGCCCATGCGCAGAACCCGGTCGAAACGATCGCGCTCGACGATGTCGCGGAAGCCGTTGCGCGGGCCGTCGATGGAAGGATAGCATCCGGCAGCGACCTCGATCTGGCCGCCGACAACACGATGCCCTTGTCCGACCTCGTGGCATTGCACCGCCGCTGGCTTGGCCTCGCTCCCGCCCGCCCGATCGCACTGCCCGCCGCCATGGCAAAACCGGTGACCCTTGCGGCAGATCTGGCCGGTCGGCTCGGCTGGCGCTCGCCGCTTAGGTCGACGGCGATGGCAGTGATGTCGGAAGGCGTCATCAGCACACGCGCGAAACCCGCCGGACTGGCATTAGCAGATGCGGCCGCGGCGCTGTCCCGCCATCAATCCGGCGTGCAGGATCTTTGGTTTGCCCGCCTCTATCTCCTCAAACCCGTCGTCATCGTGACGCTTGCACTCTTCTGGTTTCTATCCGGCCTGATACCGCTGGCCGATATCGATGGCGCGGCCGCCAATTTCCTGCCTTTCATGTCGGCGATTTCGGCGACCGCACTGACGATCGCCACCTGCCTCATAGACATTCTGCTCGGCTGCGCCGTGCTCTTTCGCCCGACGGCCCGCAAGGCCCTGCTCGGCATGATCGCCGTCAGCCTTTCCTATCTCGCTGGAGGAACGATCCTCGAACCCCAGCTTTGGCTCGAACCGCTCGGTCCGCTGGTCAAGGTCCTGCCCTCGATTGCACTCACCGTCGTGGCGCTTGCCATTCTGGATGAACGCTGATGGATACATACAGCCTGCTGCTTCTCGCCCACGTCATCGGCGCCACCGTCCTCTTCGGCACCGGCGCCGGCATCGCCTTCTTCATGGTGGTAGCCAGGGCGACGGAAGACCCGAAACTGATCGCCCACACCGCCAATACCGTCGTTCTGGCAGACACGGTGTTTACCGCGACGGCCGTCATCCTGCAGCCGGTCACCGGCTATCTCCTTGCCGACCAGCTCGGCTGGTCGCTCACCGAAGGCTGGATCGCCCTGTCGCTCTGTCTCTATGCGGTGACCGGCCTGTTCTGGCTCCCGGTCGTGTGGATACAGATCCGCCTGCGCGACATCGCCCGCGCAGCGCAGCAGACAGCACAACCCTTGCCTCCGGTCTGGTTCCGGCTTTATCGCATCTGGTTCGCATGCGGCTTCCCGGCTTTTTTCGCCGTCACCGCAATCTTCTACCTGATGCTGAACAAGCCGGACATCCCGCTGTTTTGAGGCGCCGCCAGCCATCTGCATGCGCGACAAGAACAAGCGAGTGGACGGCTTGGCATCAGGCGCGAGGGCGCTAGACTGTGGATTTCCATAGGAGCGAGATCCAGAACATGACGGCCACCCACCATGTAACGCTTTTCGGAGGCACCACGGTTCCGGCACTCGGCCTCGGAACCTGGAAAATGGGCGAGAACCCGCGCATCGCCGATCAGGAGATCGCCAGCCTCACGCGCGGCCTCGACCTCGGCCTGACCTTGATCGACACCGCCGAGATGTATGGCGAAGGCGGGGCGGAACTGATTACCGGCAAAGCGATCGCCGGGAGGCGCGACGAGGTTTTCATCGTCAGCAAGGTCTATCCGTTCAATGCAAGCAGGCAGGGCGTCATCGACGCATGCGCACGAAGCCTCAAGAGGCTGGGGACAGACAGGATCGACCTCTACCTGCTTCACTGGCGCGGCGAACATACGCTATCCGAAACAGTCGCGGGCTTCGAAGAGTTGCGCGCGGCAGGCAAGATCGGCGCCTGGGGTGTCTCCAATTTCGACATCGACGATATGGAGGAGCTGATGGACGTGCCGGGCGGCGAGAATTGCGCCGCAAACCAGGTTCTCTACAACCTTTCCCGGCGCGGCATCGAATACGACCTCCTGCCCTGGTGCGAGAGCCACAACATGCCGATCATGGCCTATTCGCCGATCGAACAGGGCCGCATTCTGCGCAATGCCGAACTGATCCGCATCGCCAAGGCCTACCAGGCGACGCCGGCGCAACTGGCGCTCGCCTTTCTTCTCAAGCGCCGCAACGTCATCGCCATCCCCAAATCCAGCGATCCGCACCGGGTGGAGGAAAATGCCGGCGCACTGGAGCTTGAGGTCAGTGATGCGGACTGGAATGCGATCGACGCAGCCTTCCCGCCGCCATCCCGCAAGCGGCCGCTCGAAATGCTCTGACTACAGCATGTCTCCCGAAAGGGGTTGCCGGTTTGGGGATAAAGATATGCGCAAAAACAAGGAGCTAAAGCACGGCAAGCGAATCTGAAAGATCGCGACGTGCTTTAGAGCGTGCTGCGACCCGCCACGATCGCGTCGATCGTCTGGAACACATCCCGCCGCCGCCATGTCTGCGGATCGCGGTAGATCGGATAATGAACGAAGGCAGCGGCGGTGAGCTGATCGATGCTGCGCGACACCGTTCGCCGTTGCGCAACGATGCCCTGCGCCCGCTCGCTCATCCGGTCCTGCGTCAGTCCCCAACCGGAATAGAAAGGCGCCGCATAGCAGCGGACGGGAATGTCCCGCAGCAGCGCATCGAAGCCGAACTGGCTTGCCACCGTCCAGACCTCGTCGACGGCGGAAAGGATGGACGCTGCGGAAATCGGCTCGGCGGAAAGTGTCACCCCGGCCCGGCCCGCCGCCATCTCGCTCAGATATCCCCGGCGGTAACCGGCGATCACGTCGGGGTGGGTTCGCACGATGCACTGAGCGCCGCTCGCCAGCGCATCGTCCAGCATCCGCTGAAATGATTTCGCCGAACCGAGCGAGCGCGGCACCGATACGTCTCCGCGCACCTGGTCGACGAGCAGTATGCGTCGCCTGCCCGTGCGTTCGAACCCCGGCTCGCGATCCGGCAGATGGTTGTATTTGGAAAGGCCGTGGTGGACGATCGCCTCGCGCACCGGCCGGCCAAGCTCGACATCGCCGTCATCGGCTGCGAGAATGAGCTTTTCCAGCCGTGAATGGCGTGAGGCGTCTGTCGAGAGGCAAAGGTCATCCGCAACGATCGAAAGCGGCAAGCCGCCGGCCTTTCCAAGCCCGACCGAACGCAGAAAACCGTCCTCGAGCCAGAAATGCGGGATATGGCGGAGAGTGGCTACCGTCTGCGTCATTTTCGAAACGATCCGACCGCCCCACGCGATCGTGCCGCCGATACCCGGCGTTAGGCACCCTTCGATCGCTTCAAGGTCAAGATAGTCCCTGACCCAAGGCTGCTCCTGACGAAGCCAGTGCATGGCGCCGAGGGACGTTCCGACAGGCGGCATCCATGGCTTGCCCGCTATCCTGCCTGGGCTTTCACGCCTTCCCGGCTCATCGGCTGTCAATGCTGTGTCCGTCCACGATTACGCGCATGTCTGACGCCTATCGTGGACGGCCCTGTTTGTCCAATCCGTTCGAAGAGCGGATCGATCACATGCCCTGCGGGCCGCGATTCATCGCCGCGATACCGGTACGGCAGATCTCGGCCAGGCCGAGCGGCTTCATAACCGCCACGAACTGGTCGATCTTCGACGACTTGCCGGTGATCTCGAAGATGAAGTGCTCGACCGTCGCATCGACGACCTTGGCCTGAAAGGCGTCGGCAAGCCGCAGCGTCTCGGCCCGGCGCTCGCCCTGGCCGACCACCTTGATCAGCGCCACTTCGCGCTCGATCGGCCGTTCCTGACCTAGGTCACGGGCGCGCACCGTCAGATCGACGACGCGGTGAACCGGCACGATCCGCTCCAGCTGGGCCTTGATCTGCTCCAGTACGGTCGGCGTGCCGTTGGTGACGATGGTAATGCGCGACAGATGCGCCTCATGCTCCGTCTCCGAGACGGTCAGGCTCTCGATATTGTAGCCGCGACCGGAGAACAGGCCGATAACGCGGGCAAGTACGCCCGGCTCGTTACTGACGAGGACCGAAAGCGTGTGGTTTTCGGGCTTTGCCGTCTCGGGGTTGATGAAATAGGCAGATCCGGTCGGCTGCTGATGTGCATTCATGATCTTGGGTCCGTTTCCTCAAGTATTGTCTTAAAGAACACCAACTCGTCTCAAACGAGCTGGCGGCCCTTTGCATCGATGGCAGTGGCAACCGCATCGTCGGTCGCCTCGTCCGGCAGCAGCATCTCGTTATGCGCCTTGCCCGACGGGATCATCGGGAAGCAGTTGGCGAGATTGGCGACGCGGCAATCGAAGATGACCGGCCTGTTGACCGCGATCATCTCCGCAATCTTGTCGTCCAGTTCCTTCGGATCGTCGCAATACATGCCGACGGCGCCATAGGCTTCCGCCAATTTGACGAAGTCGGGCATCGCCTCGGTATAGGAGTTCGACAACCGGTTGCCGTGCAGGAGCTGCTGCCACTGGCGCACCATGCCCATATACTGGTTGTTGAGGATGAAGATCTTCACCGGCAGGCCGTACTGGATGGCGCAGGACATTTCCTGGATGCACATCTGGATCGAGGCATCGCCGGCAATGTCAATGACCAGAGCCTCGGGATGCGCAACCTGCACGCCGAGGGCTGCCGGCAGGCCATAGCCCATCGTGCCGAGACCGCCCGACGTCATCCAGTGGTTCGGCTCCTCGAAGCCGAAGAACTGCGCCGCCCACATCTGATGCTGGCCGACTTCTGTGGTGATGAAGGTTTCCCGTCCCTTGGATGCTTCATAGAGACGTTCAAGCGCATATTGCGGCATGATGACGTCGTTAGAGTGCTTGTACGAGAACGACTTGCGCGCCCGCCAGCCATCGATCGAAGTCCACCAGTCGGCGGTCTGCGCCTTTTCCGGTTTTTTCGGCAGCGCCCGCCACAGACGTACCATGTCCTCGAGAACGCGGCCGACATCGCCGATGATCGGGATATCCACGCGAACGTTCTTGTTGATCGACGACGGGTCGATGTCGATATGGATCTTCTTCGAATTCGGCGAAAACGCGTTGAGGCGACCGGTGATGCGGTCGTCGAAACGCGCGCCGATGCAGACCATCACGTCGCAGTCATGCATCGCCATGTTCGCTTCGTAGGAGCCATGCATGCCCAGCATGCCGAGCCAGTTCTTACCCGAAGCCGGATAGGCACCCAGTCCCATCAGCGTCGAGGTAATCGGGAAGTCGCTCAGTTCCACCAGTTCACGCAGCAGCTTGGACGCTTCCGGTCCGGAATTGATGACGCCGCCGCCGGTATAGAGGATGGGGCGACGCGCCGTTGCCATCAGGTCGACGGCGGCCTGGATTGCGGCCAGATCACCGTCAAGCTTGGGTTTGTAGCTCTTGTTGGCCGGCGTTTCCGACTTCGGCGTGTAGGTGCCGGTGGCGAACTGGATATCCTTCGGGATATCGACGACAACAGGTCCCGGACGGCCGGACTGGGCGATACGGAAGGCTTCATGGATGATGCCGGCCAGCTCGTTGACGTCCTTGACCAGCCAGTTGTGCTTCGTGCAGGGGCGTGTGATGCCGACCGTATCGGCTTCCTGGAAGGCGTCAGAGCCGATCAGCGTCGTCGGCACCTGTCCGGTGAGGCAGACGAGCGGGATACTATCCATCAGCGCATCCTGCAACGGCGTCACCGCATTGGTCGCCCCCGGACCTGATGTGACGAGCATGACACCCACCTTGCCGGTGGAGCGGGCATAGCCTTCGGCCGCGTGGCCTGCACCCTGCTCGTGGCGCACCAGGATGTGCTGGATATCGTCCTGCTGGAAAATCTCGTCATAGATCGGCAGCACCGCTCCACCCGGATAGCCGAAAATATGCTCGACGCCATTGTCCTTCAGCGCCTTGAGGACGATCTCAGCGCCGGTCATGCGGTTGTCTGGCGTCTGGGTATTGCTGTTCGTCATTGCCTTTGTCCGTTCACTCTGGATTTTCTACCGGCGGCTCCTCCGAGCCGGTTTCGGGCATAAAAAAAGCCCCCTTGAGGGAGCCTGTCTTTTCGCGCATGGGAGCTTTCGCCGGATGGTTACACCATCCTGCCCATGCGCGGTCCCACCACAATAAGTGCCTTCGAGATTTTCATGGGTGGGAGTGTTAGCGACATAAGTTCCATTCGTCAACGCACCATTCGGGCAAAATGCAGCTGGACTAATACAGCACAGCGCCCGAACAACCGCAGGCATGTCATTACACCAGTTGTTAAGCCACCCGCCGTAAACTCGCCTTTCCTCACCATCGGCCCTGAACCATCCGGGCCGAAAACGCATTCCCGACGGCATGGGCAAGCTCTTGTTGAACGACGACCACAATCGCTCCTCCTCAGCAGGGGAAACGGATCGCCGAGACACCGACAAGCCAGGCAACCGCTTCCTCGGGCGCGTCGTTGCCTGCAATGGCGCCCATGTGACGATCGCGGCAGTCGCCGAAAACGGCGAGACCGATCTCACCGAACTCTGGTCTGTCGGACGGCTGATTTCGATCAGCGTCGGCTCGAACCGCATCGTGGCGCTCGCCTATTCCATGCAGACCAGCGCGCAGGACTGGCATGAGGGCGGCAACACCGTCTTCAGGATCGAAGCCGAACTCCTCGGCGAGGTCCGTGTCGAAGCGGACGGCAGGGAACATTTTTCCAGTGGCATCACCCGCTACCCCTATCTCGGCGCCATCGCTCATCGCATTCGCGCCGCCGATCTCAGCCGCGTCTTCGATGCCGGCAAGAAGGACAATTGCGTCATCGGCAACCTTACGCAGGACGAAAGCATCAACGCGACGATCCACATTCCATCCATGCTGTCGAAGCATTTTGCTGTTGTCGGCTCGACCGGCGTCGGCAAGTCGACCGCCGTCTCGCTGCTACTTCACCGCGCCATCGAGGCCAATCCGAAGCTGCGCGTCCTTATCCTCGACCCGCATAACGAATTCGCGGCCGCCTTCCCCGATCATTCCGTCGTCATCGACACCGATACGCTCGACCTGCCTTTCTGGCTGATGCGGCTTGAGGAATTCGCCGAAGTCGTCTTCCGCGGCCGCGCCCCCATTGCCGATGAACTCGATATTCTTCGGGATCTCATACCCGATGCCAAGCGGGCCTTCCGCGGCAGCGATTCGAGCCTCACACGCCGCGCGTCGGAAAAGAGTTCGGTAACGGCCGACACGCCGGTGCCTTATCGCATGGCCGATCTTCTCGCCCTGATCGACGACCGTATAGGACGCCTCGAAGGTCGCACCGAAAAGCCGTTCCTGCGCTCGCTGAAAATGCGCATCATCTCGGCGATCAACGACCCGCGCTATCACTTCATGTTCTCCAACAATACGATCAACGACACGATCCTGGAGACGATTGCAGACATCTTCCGCATTCCGGGCAACGACCGGCCGATCTCCACCTTCCAGCTTTCGGGCGTACCGTCGGAAGTGGTCAATTCCGTCGCCTCCGTTCTGTGCCGCATGGCCTTCGAACTGGCGCTCTGGAGCAATGGCGGCATCCATATGCTCGTCGTCTGCGAAGAAGCGCACCGTTACATTCCGTCCGACCCGAACCTCGGCTTTTTCCCGACGCGGCAGGCAATCTCCCGCATCGCCAAGGAAGGCCGCAAATACGGCGTTTCGCTCGGCATCATCACCCAGCGCCCCGGCGAACTCGACCAGACCATCCTGTCGCAGTGCTCGACCCTGTTTGCCATGCGCCTGCCCAATGAGCGCGACCAGGAGATCATCAAATCGGCGATCCCGAATTCGTCGATCTCCACCACCAGCTTCCTCTCATCGATCGGCAATGGTGAAGCCATCGCCTTCGGCGAGGCAATAGCGGTACCGATGCGCATGCGGTTCGCGCAGGTGGAAAAACGCTACCTGCCCAAGGCGCACGGCATCGTCGACAAGGGCGCCGATGAAACGCCCGATACGGTAGACTTGCGCAGCATCATCTCCAGAATGCGCTCGACCGGCACACCGGATATCAGCGCCTTCCAGACAAGCTATCTCGCGGCTGACGCATCCAGTGCGCCGCCACAGGCCCAGGCACCTGTTTCCTATTCGCCGCCAGCCGCCCCACGTGACGAATTTCCGCCGGCAAGCGATGCCGAAGTCGAGCGCTGGCGGCAGGAAATGCAGGCCGAGCCGCAACGCGAAATCTACCGCGCACCGATGACGCCGCCCCCCGCCATGCCATCATACCATCCCGACATGCTGCCCGGCACGACACGCACGCCACAGCCCGCACCACCGGAACCGCGCCCGACCTGGCGCGATCGCGCAGCCTCGTCGAACGAAACGGCACCGACGCAGCAGCAAATGCCCACACCAGCCCGCCCCAACCCGTTCATCAAGCGGGAAGGCTCGTTCCGCGAAAGCCTGCTGAAAAAGCCGCTGACGAGCCTCTACGACAAGGACTGAATGGAAGCAGGCGTTCCATCTATGCGCTGCCAGCTTTCATCCATCTGATTGCGGAACCAGGTCATCTGTCGTTTGGCATATTGGCGGGTCAGTGCCGAGCTGCGTTCGATCACGTCGGCCTTCGTCATCCGCCCCCCGATCATCTCGGCGATCTCGCGCACGCCGATCGCCTTCATCGATGGAAGGTCGTCGGCCGGCGCCTGTCGCAACAGCGCATCGACCTCTTCGATCGCTCCCTCGCCAAGCATCTTTTCGAAACGCCGGTTGATCCTATCCTGCAATACGCTGCGGTCGGGCAGCACGATAAACTTCAAAGCCCTCGCAGGATCGACGATCATCGGCCCTTGCTTCCCCTGGAACGCGGAAATCGAGCGGCCGGTCGCCGCAAGCACTTCAAGTGCCCGTACGATCCGCTGCCCGTCCTTCGGCTCCAACGTGCCGGCAACGGCAGCATCCCTGCCCGCAAGCTCGGCATGGAGCACTTCCGGCCCCTCTTCCTTCAGCCGCAGCCGCACCTCGCAGCGAATCGCCTGGGGAATTTCCGGCATGTCCGAAAGTCCTCCCGTCAGTGCCTTGAAATAAAGTCCCGTGCCGCCGACAAGGATCGGCAGCTTGCCTTGCGCCCGCACCTCGGGCAGCAGCCGCGTCACCTCACGCAGCCATTCGCCGCTGGAATAGGCGCGCGTTGCGGGCACATGCCCGTAGAGATGGTGCGCAACGCCTTCCATCTCCTCGTCTGACGGGCGCGCGGTGATGACCCTCAGCGTGTCATAGACCTGCATGCTGTCGGCATTGATCACGACACCGTTGCGCTGATGTGCGAGCCTGACGGCAAGCGCCGACTTGCCGCTGGCGGTCGGCCCGGTTATCAGGATCGCGTCGGTTTCTTGCACAAGGTTCTCCATATGGCTTTCGTTGCCACGCTCATCGCCCATCCGTCAAACCCGGTCCTCACGCCCTTGATCGCCGAACAGGCCAGCGAGGCGGTGAATGCGAGCGGCCTTTACTGGCTGGCAGACGGCATAGCCTGCGATATCGCCCTGCGCGACGGCACGGATATCGAAAAGGCGGAAGCCGATCTGCGCTCCGTCGTCGGACAGGCACCGATCGACGTCGTCGTGCAGCAGGCCGAGACGCGCCGCAAGCAGTTTCTCATCGCCGACATGGATTCCACCATGATCGGCCAGGAATGCATCGATGAACTGGCCGATGTCGTCGGCCTGAAGGATCAGGTCGCGACGATCACCGCTCGCGCCATGAACGGCGAGATCGATTTCGAACCGGCCCTGCGTGAACGCGTCGCCCTGTTGAAGGGTCTGCCGATCACCGTCGTCGACGATGTCATCGCCAAGCGCATCACGCTGACCTCCGGCGGCCCGGAGCTGATCGCCACGATGAAGGCCAAGGGCTTTTACTCCGCCCTGGTCTCCGGCGGCTTCACCGTCTTCACCAGCAGGATTGCCGCAACGCTCGGCTTCGACGAGAACCGCGCCAACATCCTGATCGAGGAAGAAGGCATTCTCACCGGCAAAGTGGCGGAACCGATCCTCGGCAAGCAGGCCAAGGTCGATGCGCTGGAACAGATCTCCGCGAAGCTCGGCATCACGCCGGACGATGTCATCGCCGTCGGCGACGGCGCCAACGATCTCGGCATGATCGGCATTGCCGGCTCCGGCGTCGCACTCCATGCCAAGCCGACCGTCGCCGCCGAGGCAAAAATCCGCATCGACCACGGCGATCTGACAGCGCTTCTCTATATCCAGGGATACCGCAAGAGCGATTTCGTATCCCCGAAGTGACAGACATGACGAACCGCGTCACGATCGTTCAAACCCCGCGCCTCGTCATCGGCCAGTGGCTGCCGTCCGATCGTGACCTGTTTCGCGAAATCAACGCCGACCAAAAGGTCATGGAATTCTTCCCCTTCCGGCGCAGCCACGAAGAGGCGGATACGGTCTTCGTCAAGCTCAATGGCATGATCGAGGATAACGGCCTCGGCTTCTACGCGGTAGCGCTCAAGGAGACGGGCGAGCCGATCGGCTTCTGCGGCCTCTCGCGCCCCAATTTGCCCGGCGTGTTCCCGGAGCAGACGGTCGAGATCGGCTGGCGACTGGCAACGCGCTACTGGGGGCACGGCTACGCCACGGAGGCCGCGCGCTTCCTGCTCGACTGGGCCTTTGCCGTGAAGGGGCTGGATGCGGTCGTCTCTTTCGCTGTGGAAGCCAATGTGCGTTCGACCAGCGTAATGAAAAGACTGGGCTTCCACCGTATTTCAGCGCTGGATTTCCACCATCCGCGCGTTCCCGATACCCATCCCCACCTGCAGCAACATGTGGTCTATGCCGTCACAAGAGACGAGTGGCAGCGGCAGAAGGCGGCCAACGCCGCCTCCTGATCATTCCGATGTTCAGTCGAGCGGAATGGCGACGAAACGCAGGTTGCCGGCCTTGTCGGCAACCATGATATGGGCGTTGCGACGGCCATCGGCCTTCAGCTCTTCCATCTTGGTCGTCACTTCCGCCGGCTCCTCGACGAAATCCTGCGCCACTTCGACGATCACCTCGCCAACCTTCACGCCCTTCTGTGCCGCCAGCGAGCCGTCCGCCACTTCGGTGACGACAACGCCCTCGACGCTTTCGGCAATGCCGAAACTCTTGCGGCGCTCATCGTCGAGCGCAGCCAGCGTCATGCCGTAAGCCTTGACCGGATCGGTGCTCGGCTCGGCCGTCTGCGCGCCGCCATTGTCGCTTCCCGATTGGCCGTCGCCGTCGGCGTCGTCCTCGGCGGCGGCCGTCTGCACGCTGTCTTCCAGCCGGCCGAGCGTCACCTTGACCGTCTGCTCCTTGCCGTCGCGCAGGACCACGACATCGACTTCCTTGCCGACCGGACTTTCGGCGACGATACGCGGCAGATCGCGCATTTCGTTGACCGGAGAACCGTCGAAGGTGACAACGACGTCACCGGCCTTGATCTCGCCGTTCTTGATCGGCCCGTCATTGACGACTCCGGAAATCAGCGCGCCGCGCGGGCGGTCGAGGCCGAGGCTGTCGGCGACCTCGTCGGTCACCGGCTGGACGCGAACCCCGAGCCAACCGCGGCGGGTTTCGCCGAATTCGATCAGCTGGTGCACGACATTTTCGGCGATTTCCGTCGGCACAGCGAAACCGATGCCGATCGAACCGCCCGAGGGCGAGATGATCGCCGTGTTGATGCCGATCACTTCGCCGCGCATGTTGAACAGCGGACCGCCGGAATTACCCTTGTTGATCGCCGCATCCGTCTGGATGAAGTTGTCATAGGGGCCGGCATTGATATTGCGGCCACGGGCCGAGATGATGCCGAGCGTTACCGAACCGCCAAGCCCGAACGGGTTGCCGATCGCCATCACCCAGTCGCCGATACGCATGCGCCGGGAATCGCCGAAAGGCACCGCCTTCAGCGGCCTTTCCGGCTCCACCTTCAGCACCGAAAGGTCGGTCTTGGTATCGGTGCCGACAAGCGTCGCCTTCAGCTTCGAACCGTTCGGGAACACCACTTCGATCTCGTCGGCACCTTCGATGACGTGGTTGTTGGTCACCACATAGCCGGAGGGATCGATGACGAAACCGGAGCCAAGCGACGATGTGCGCTGGTTGCCGCGCGGCGCCTCTCCGCCCTCGCCGTCGAAGAAGTCGTCGAAGAATTCGCGGAAAGGTGAGCCTTCCTGAATGCGCGGCTGCTGCGGGCCGTTGCCGCTGTCCTTGACGTTCTGCGACGTGGAAATATTGACCACGGCATCGAGCAGACCCTCGGAAAGATCGGCGATCGAGGCGGGGCCTGCCGGCGTCATCGAGGCGGACGGCGATGGCGGCGGATTGAAGGAGCGCGTTGCCGGCGGCGGGGCCGGCAGCATGCCGCCCTCGGCGCCCTGGGCAGGCGGAACCGGTGCCGGCTGTGCGGGTGCGGGTGTTTCCGGCTGGGCAGGTGCGGGTGCAGGTGTCTGCGCAAAACTCTGCATCGGCGCGACGGCGACGGCGAGCACGAGCCCGCTCAGGGCAAACCGCTTCCAGGACTTCTGAACCTGCTGAGCCATCTGGCCTCCTCGCATCATGTGTGGACTGTCCGGACCGCCCGGAAAAAAGATGGGTCCCGTAGAGACGCCCCATAGGAACAACTGAATCGGGCATTGTTTCGGCAGAATAGGGCGGAAAGCGTCGGCGGGAAATTACCTTTTCGTGAGAGCCCGGCATTGCACCCCGATAAATTCGCCCCAAACAGAAAGAGCGGCCGAAGCCGCTCTTTCCCTATCGTTTGGCGAAGTCGCCGATCAGTTGGCCGGAACCGGCTGGCCAGCTGGCGGTGCAGCAGGCGTTGTCCCGTCCGGTGTCTGGAAGAACTTGAAGAACTCCGAATCCGGCGACAGAACCATCGTCGTGTTGCTATCGGCCATCGACGCCACATAGGCGCGCATCGAGCGATAGAACTCGAAGAAGCTCGGATCGCGCTGGAACGCGCCGGCGAAGATGCGGTTGCGTTCCGCGTCGCCTTCACCGCGCAGGATTTCCGAATCCCTCTGGGCTTCCGAAACCAGCTCGACAACCTGACGGTCGGCGATGGCGCGACGGCGCTGGCCCTGCTCGTTACCGCGTGCGCGGATCAGCTCGGCCTCGGCCAGACGCTCGGCCCGCATGCGCTGGAAGGTCTGCTGCGAGACTTCCTGCGTCAGGTCGGTACGACGAATACGCACGTCACGGATCGTCAGACCCAGCGTTTCGGCAGCACCGTTCAGGTCGGCGCGAACTTCCTGCATCATCGAGACGCGTTCGTCCGAAAGAGCGACGCTGAAATCACGCAGACCGTAAACGCGACGCAGGGCTGCGTCGAGACGCGTGCTCAGACGCGCTTCGGCCGATTCCCGATCACCCGAGACGGTTTCGCGGAAGCGCCGCGGGTCGTTGATTGCGTAGACCACGAAGGCATCGACCTCATAGAACGCACCGCCACGCACCTGGACACGAATGTTGTCGAGGTCGAAACGGAGAGCGCGGTCCTCGACATACTGGACGCGGTCGGCATCCATGAAGGCGAAGGGCAGCTTGAAGTAGATGCCCGGCTCCTGCTTGACGTCCTGGATTTCACCGAAGCGGACGACGATTGCCTGCTCGCGTTCGTTCACGACGAAGACTGACGAGTAGACGATGAAGAGAAGGACGCCAAGACCGATGAGTATGGCGGGCAGACGGTTCGAGTTCATCGGCTGCCTCCCTGCTGCTGTGCATTCGGATTGCGCAACATTTCATTGAGCGGAAGATAAGGAACCGCCCCCTGCTGCTGGCCATCCATGATGATCTTGTTGGACGATTTCAACACGGTTTCCATCGTTTCAAGGAAGAGGCGGCGACGGGTAACGTCGGGCGCATTGGCATATTCGGTGTAGATCGAGACGAAGCGCTGCGCTTCACCCTGAGCCTCGTTGACGACGCGATCCTTGTAGGCGGATGCCTCTTCGCGGACCTGGGCGGCCTGACCGCGGGCCTGACCGAGACGCTGGTTGGCGTACTGGTTGGCTTCCTCGACGAAGCGATCCTCGTCCTGCTCGGCGCGCTGCACTTCTTCGAATGCGTCGGCCACTTCGCGCGGCGGTGCTGCATCCTCGATTGGAACGGCGTTGATGGAAAGGCCGGAGCCGTAGGTGTCCATCGTGCCCTGGATGATGTTGCGCACTTCGGTGGAGATCTGCTCGCGGTTGTCGCGGAAAATATCCTGTGCCGGACGGCGACCGACGACTTCGCGCATGGCGCTTTCGGCAACCTGCTGCAATGTCGATGTCGGCGTATCCAGGTTGAAGAGGAACGCCTGCGGATCGGTCACGGTGAAGAGAACCGAAAACTGCACGTTGACGATGTTCTGGTCGCCCGTCAGCATCCAGCCGGCATTCGACGTGGCGCCGCGCGGCGCACCGATATTCTGCTGCTGCTCGGTGACCTTGACGATCTCGACCGTTTCGATCGGCCAGAGGTGGAAGTGCAGGCCCGGCATAGAGACTTCATCCTTCGGCTTGCCGAACCGAAGTTCGACGCCGCGCTCGTCTGGCTGGACCGTGTAGATGGACTGAAATGCGATGAAGGCGAGAACCACGACGGCGAGAATGCCGATCGCGCCGCCATTGAATCCGCCCGGCATGAAGCCCTTCAACCTGTCCTGGCTGCGGCGAATGATGTCCTCGATGTCCGGAGGGCCGCCATTGCCACCCCCGTTACCGCCACCGCCACGCGGGCGGTTCGGTCCCTGCCCCCAGGGCCCACCTTGATTGTTGCCGCCTCCGCCGCCGCCGCCCCATGGGCCGCCGCCGCCATTCTGATTGCTCCAGGGCATCAAAACCTCTTTGTAAGTGTCTCCCTTGCCCGCCGCTCAACTTTTCGAAGTGCAACGGGTGTTACCGCCCGTTATAGGTATCGGAAGCAGCGCTTTCAACGCGCGTTCAATAACTTCCAGGTCAACGGTAACGAATTGTTTCAGTTTGCCGCGGTTTTTCGACGATAAACGGTGAAACGCGTGGCGAAGCTGTCCTTTTCGCCAGCCGGAAACGCCACCTCGGACAGTTTCTCGAACTGTGCCGGATCGATCTGCGGAAACACCGTATCGCCGTCAGCGATATCGGCTTCGACATGCGTCACGTAAAGCACGTCGGCAAGATCGATCGACTGCCGGTAGATCTCGCCGCCGCCGAGAATGCCGATTTCCTCAGCTCCCGTCTCGACCGCCAGCACCTGCGCCTTCTCCACAGCCTCGCCCAACGATCCCGCAATCTGTACGCCGTCGACCGTGAGCGACGCATCCCGCGTCACCACCACATGCGGTCTGCCCGGCAAAGGTTTGCCGCCAAAGCTCTGCAGCGTCTTGCGCCCGACGATCATCGGCTTGCCGAGCGTCATTGCCTTGAAACGCTTGAGATCGGTCGACAGCCGCCAGGGCATGTCGCCATCGCGGCCGATGACGCCATTGCGCGAGACTGCGACAAAGATGGCGAGAGGAACACCCGCCATTACACGGCCACCGGCGCCTTGATATGCGGATCGGCGACATAATCCTGCAATTCGAAATCCTCGAGCTTGAAGGAGAATATGTCCCTGACCTCGGGATTGATCTTCATCACCGGCAGCGGCTTCGGCTCGCGCGTCATCTGCAGCGTCGCCTGCTCCACATGGTTGGCATAGATATGCGCGTCGCCAAGCGTATGAACGAATTCGCCAGGCTCCAGCCCCGTCACCTGCGCCACCATCATCGTCAGCAACGCATAGGATGCGATATTGAAGGGAACGCCCAGAAAGATATCGGCCGAACGCTGATAGAGCTGGCAGGAAAGCTTGCCGTCGGCGACATAGAACTGGAACAGGCAATGGCACGGCGGCAGCGCCATGTCGTCGACCTGTGCCGGGTTCCAGGCCGACACGATGTGGCGGCGGGAGTTCGGATTGGTCTTCAATCCCTCGATCAGCTGCACGATCTGGTCGACATGGCCGCCATCCGGGTTTGGCCACGAGCGCCACTGGTAGCCGTAGACAGGCCCCAGATCGCCCTTCTCGTCGGCCCATTCGTTCCAGATGGAAACGCCGTTTTCCTTGAGGTAGGCAATATTCGTGTCGCCGCGCAGGAACCACAAAAGCTCGACGATGATGGAGCGCAGATGCAGCTTCTTCGTCGTCAGAACGGGAAACCCTTGCGACAGGTCGAAGCGCATCTGGTGGCCGAAGACCGAGCGGGTGCCGGTTCCGGTCCGATCACCGCGATCGCTGCCGGTTTCCATCACATGCCGAAGAAGGTCGAGATACTGTTTCATGGGTCAGGCCGCCGATTCTGGAATTCCGGTTGGATATAGTAGCACGGGCGCCCGCCACCAATCACCTACCGGTGACGCGGAGCCGCTTTCCCCCGTCTTTTCACGATCGTCGCGCCAATATGACAAGGCCCCTTTTCAATTCGCCCGCGAACACCTATATCACCCGTGCCGGACTTCGGTCCGGATATGGCGATAAACGGTCGGTGTAATAAACCTATTGGACCCGGGGGCGGTACCCGGCGCCTCCACCACAATCCGGCATGATCAGGCCTGATTGTGATGGGGGCGAAATAGGATCGACAAGGGTGTAAAGATCGAACTTTTGCTCGGCATGATACCGCCGTTATCGGGTCACAAGTGTAGTTGCAAACGACAACAACGCTAAGGAATACGCTCTCGCTGCCTAATGGCGGTGCGGGAATTCCGCTCTAAGTCCTTACGGTTAGCCCCGTAAGGCGGGGTCCGAAGGCACCTGGCAACAGAAGCCTTCACCTTCCCTCGCCGCTGGAATACAATTGTCATCTGACTCGACAGGGCGGCTCTTTCGCACGCGGGGATGGCATGGCATAACGCGTCTTACTAAAAGACGAACAGGGAAAGACAGGACCGCATGGCTCAGGATCACATCCGTTACGATATTCTGGCACAGGATGCGCTTCGGGGCGTCATCCGCAAGGTCCTCACGGAGGTCGCAGCGACCGGCCGACTGCCGGGCGATCATCATTTCTTCATCACCTTCCTGACCGGCGCACCGGGTGTGCGCATCTCGCAGCACCTCAAGGCGAAATACGCCGAGCAGATGACGATCGTGGTCCAGCACCAGTTCTGGGACCTGAAGATCACCGAAACACAGTTCGAGATCGGCCTGTCCTTCTCCGACACACCGGAACGCCTGGTCATTCCGTTCAACGCCATCCGCGGCTTCTACGACCCTTCGGTGAATTTCGAACTCGAATTCGAGGTTCCGCTGTCCGAGGAGGAAGAGGAAACCTCCGCCGAAATCACCGCAATCCCGGTCGACGCGACGCCGAAGCCGGCTGAAGCCGCCAAGGATGCCGGCGAAGAGAAGAAGGAAGGCTCGGTCGTCTCGCTCGATTCCTTCCGCAAGAAGCAGTAGGCCGCAAACCGATAGGCACCACAGCCATGGGCGACGTCGTCAATCTCAGGCAGTTCCGCAAGGTGAAGGCGCGCGACGAGAAGGAAAAGCGCGCCGAACAGAACCGCCTGACCCATGGCCGCACCAAATCGGAAAAGGACATGACCGAGGCCCTGAATGACAAGGCAGCGCGGCTGCTCGATCAGGGGCGGCTGGAGAAGTCTCAGAAAGACCCAGACTGAGTGGACATTAAGACCTCGTTACCTGTGCCTCTTTGGGTCGCTTGACGCGATCCGATCCACCCACTGTATAGAGGCCCATGGTCATGATGATCACGGAGCCACACTTGATACACAAGCATTCTGCGACCCTGCACGGACATCGCACCAGCTTTTCGCTGGAAGACGAATTCTGGTCCGAACTGAAGGTGATCGCCAAGGCGAAAGGCATGAGCCTCGCCGGTCTCATTACCGAAATAGACGACGAGCGCGAATCGGAAAGCAACCTTTCCTCCGCCCTTCGCGTGCACGTCCTCTGCTATCTCAAGGCGCAACTGGCAGCCGGCGGCGGCGCTGCCGTTTCGCAGTAGCCGAGTCATTCCCTGATTTCCGGCGATAGATCCCTAACGCCCACATCGCCCCCTATCTGGGAAGCGTCACCCTATCGGGTAAGCATCACTGACTGACGCCCGGAAGGCTGCCGGGATCGAACGGATTGTCCTGCCCCATGCTAGGTGGCGTCAGATAGCTGTCGCCTGCGGGTACATCCAGACGCAGTTGGTTTGCCTCGCGCCGACGCTCCTCGTCGGCGGCCCTTGCCGCCTCGATGATCGCTTGGCGCGCGCGCTCGTCTTCCGCCGCTTTGCGCGCCGTCTCGGCCTCGCGTTCGACAGCCCGAAAATTGTAGAGCGCCACGTCGCGGCGCAGGCGCTGCTTTTCCAGCACGCTCGATTGCAGCATTTCCACCCGCCGACGCTCCTGTTCATAGGCGCGCATGGTGAGGAAATTTGCCATCGGTGCCGCATCCACCCGCTCATTGGGTTGCGTCCTGTCGCCGGAATAGACGAGCCGCACGGTCGCATCGCCACCCGCCACGGCTTCGTCACCGGCATCATAGGTCAGGGCCAGCGTCCCGCTGAGCGCATCATCCGCCAGATCGGCGATCCCTTCCACGGAAAGGGACACGCCCCCGGCACGCGCCCTCGCCTCCTGCACCCGAAGCTCGCCGCTGGTGAGGGTGAAGGGCACGTCCACGTCACCAAGCTCGATCGAGCCGTCATGAACCCGCTGCGAGGCCATGCCGGCAATATCGGTATCGGCAACCTTACGCCCTGCACCATCCACTGCCGTCATCAGGCCGGTGAGGAGCGCGGGATTGAGGCCATCGATCCTGACATCCGAAAGCGAAAGAGCGCCTGACCCGGTCAGTGCGCCGATCAATTCGCGCGCACTGCCACCGCTCGCCTCGGCCGAAGCTTCGAGCGTCACCCGTCCGGTTGCCACCGGCCGTCCGTCCCGGCTCCAGACCAGTGACGCGAGATCCGCGTTTTCGGCACGTATCCTGCTCTGCAGAATGCCCGTGCCGCCGGCATTGGTCATTGTCAGCCGACCGCCGAGCCTGCCGCCTCGCCAGTCGCCGGACATATCCTCAATCGAGATCGACCCGCCGCGATGCGCGAGCTTTGCCGAGAAATTGGCTACCGTGCCAAGCGCGCCGGCACTAAACTCGGCCGCTCTCACATCGAGCGCGACATCGCTCTCGCCGAAGACAGGCAGGGCAAGGTCCGCCTCCGAAGGTGCGCCGGTCGCCGGATCGGTCAGGGGACCGAAGACGGCCTCGCCGAACCACGCCAGATCGGCACTGTCGAGACGGATCGCGCCCTGCGCCTTCAGGTTCGGGCTGGCGCGATCGATCGACAGGCCGCCTTCGAACCCGTTTCCATCCGCCTGCCCCTGCAGCGCCATCAGTTCGATCACCCCCGAAGAAACGGCAAAATCGCTCTCGACCGTGAGCGGCAGGCCTGCGCCGAATTGCGGGATGCCGATACCGGTCAACAGCAGATAGGGCTCGATGTCCTGGCTGCGAAGCGACACATGCCCCCGCCCTTCGCCGAAGCGGTCGGCGCCAAGCGCTATATCCGCGCTCGCCGAAAGCTCGCTCCGCTCGGTCTTGAAGTTCAGCCGCGTCTGCGCCGGCTGCCCCGCCGACTGTTTCATATCCAGCGACAGCGAGCCCGCGCCATCACCGCCGAAGGGCAGGATTTCGACGCCGGCTTGACCGAGCAGGATCTGCGATTGCGGGTTCTCAAGCGTTGCCGAAAGCGAAAGCGCGTCCTCGCCGGTCAGGTCGAACACGGTCGGCAGATCGACCGAGGCCCGCACAGCGCTTCCATTGATGGACCCTGCGATCTCGGCCGAAGCGCCGCTGCCGCCCTCGCCAAACCGGATTTTGGCGTCGAGCGTCGTGTCGGCATAAAACCCGGCATTCGCCGCCAGCCTGTCGAGAGCCGGATGGGACGGCAATTGCCGCCTCAACATCGCTAGAAAATCGCCGGCATCCGCCGCACGCAAAGCCACGTCGGCAGTCCCCTGATAGGCAAGCATCGAGCCTTCCAGCCGCCCCTCTGCGGAAATCTGCGCCCCCGCGACGTCGCCGATCGACAGGCGAGACAGTGACAGCACGCCGCCATCCAGTGTGAAGCGTGTGTCGACCGTCTCTGCCGCAACACCGAATGCCGTGACACGCTGCGCCTTCAGATTTGCCTCGAGCCGGTGATCGAGAACGCTGCGCCCGGCATCTTCGCCGGTCACGAGAGAGGCAAGCGCCCGCATCGCGTCGAGATCGATCTCGTCACCCGAAAGTTCGACGGCCAATCCCGGAGCCTGTGCAGCTTGTGATTGCCGCACCAGACTGCCTTTCAGCGTTGCGCCACCGATCCCCAGTTCTAGGTCGTCGAACCGCTGCACCGTGGTCGTCAGGTCCACCTTCGCGGAAAATCCCGCCGTGCGCAGCTGCCGGATGGCGGGGTCGACATTGCCGGAGAGCCAGTCGGCGAGCCCCGACGGTTGAGTCGAGGCAAACAGCATGTTGCCCTTGAAGGACGGGGCATCCTGCAGCACCAGCGCGCCCTTCGCTTCCATCCGCGTGCGCCCCGGAAGCGTCGCGATGGCGCTGTCGACCGTCCAGCCGTCACCTGCCGGTCGGACGTCGAGCTGGATATCTCGGATCGTCGTATCGTTGAGAACCACGGCCGGCAGCTTGAGGCTCGCCCGGCCCGGCACCTGCGGAATAGGGATCGACGCGGCCATTTCGACGAATGCCTGCAGGCGCCTTTGTGCCGACGCTGCGCCATCGCGGCCTGTCTTGCCGTTCGTGCCCTGTGGCCCCAGCCGGTTGACATCGATCTGCTGACCTTCGGCGGTCAGCAGGAATTCCGAGCGCGCACCGGTATCGAGCGTCGCCTCGCCGGTAACGACATAGGGATCGTCCAGGGCACCGACTTCCAGCCGGTAGTCCGCCACGCGAATGCGGTCGTTGGTCAGCTCGAAACTGCCCTTCATCCGCGGCCTTGGCGGCGGCGCGTTGACCGGCTCGGTCTCGTCCTCCTCATCGAGGAGGTTTGCTGCGAAACTGCCGCTATAGGTCGGGACATTGTCGATAAATGCGAGATTGCCCTCGAGGTTGACCTCGACGGGCTCGTCATCCGGCCACAGCCGCAATCGCAGCGGCAGGCTTCTAGCCTGTGTGTTTCCGGTCCCTGTCGCAAGGCTGAAACGGGCCTCCTGTCCGTCGAGTGTCGCATTGCCCTCGGCTCGCCATGGACCGAAGAGTGACGCAGCCGACATTTCCGCCGAAAGCCCGGCAATATCGCGCGAACGTCCCGATTGTTCGTCGATGACGGAGATCTGGCCGCCGCTGACATGAACGTCTTCGATCACGACGATGCGTGTCGGGATCGCCGGCCGGCTGCCACGCATCCAGTCGAGCGTGCCGTCCTTCAGCACGCGGACGCGCAGCCTGGGTTCCTCGACGCGCATGTCGAAGATGCGGGCCTCGCCGGACATGAACGGCGCAAGCTCCATGTCCATGGAAAACCGCGCGATCTGCGCCTGCGGCTGGCCATCGACATCCTGGCCCACCCGCACGTCATGCAGCGTGATCGAGGGGAACGGCAGGATACGCGCATCGACCTCGCCATGCACCGAGACCTTCTTGCCCAGCACCCGGCTTGCCTGCTGTTCGAACTCGACGCGAAAACTGGACCAATCGACGATGTAAGGCGCCAGCAGCGCCCCGAAGAGCACCAGCACGATCGCGCCGCCGATTGCTACCATTACGCGTCCGAACACAGTCCGATCTCCTTTATAGCGTCAAGCTTAGACCATCGGCGGCGACGTTCAAGTCACGCCTTTGCCAGCCGGAAAATCTTGCCCGGATTGAAGATGTTGTCGGGATCGAGGCTGGTCTTGATCGAGCGCATCAGATCAACCGTGCCGCCAAGCTCCTCGTCGAGATAGGACATCTTGCCCTGCCCCACGCCATGTTCGCCCGTGCAGGTACCGTCCATGGCCAGCGCGCGGCGGCTGAGCCGTGCGGTAAAGGCCTCGACATTGGCGACCGATGCCGGGTCCTTGTCGTCAAACAGCACGAGAACGTGGAAATTGCCGTCGCCAGCATGGCCGACGATCGGCGCCAGAAGCCCCGCCTCGCGGATATCCGCCTGCGTCTCCGCCACGCACTCCGCAAGCCGTGAGATCGGCACGCAGACATCGGTCGACAGGCCGTTCAGCGACGGGTCGAGCGCGCGGCCGGCCCAATAGGCGTTGTGGCGCGCGTTCCATAGCTTGGTGCGCTCCTCGGCATTGGCCGTCCACTGGAATTCGTCACCGCCGCATTCCGCCGCGATCTCGGCGAACTGTTCCGACTGGATGCGCACCGTATCCTCAGTGCCGTGGAATTCGAGGAAAAGCGTCGGTTTTTCAGGGTAGGAAAGGTAGGAATAGGCATTGCAGGCCTTGATCTGCACATCGTCGAGCAGCTCGATACGCGCCACCGGAATGCCCATCTGGATGGTCATGATGACCGCGTTGCAGGCGTCCTCGACCGTCTCGAAGGCGCATACCCCGCCGCCGATCTTTTCCGGAATCCCCTGAAGCTTCAGCGTCACCGAGGTAATAAGGCCAAGCGTCCCTTCAGCGCCGACGAAAAGCCGTGTCAGGTCATAGCCTGCCGAAGATTTCCTGGCGCGGCGGGCGGTGCGCACCTCCTCGCCATTGGCCGTCACCACGGTCAGCGCCAGCACGTTGTCCTTCATCGTGCCGTAGCGCACGGCGTTGGTGCCGGATGCGCGGGTCGACGCCATGCCGCCGATCGTGGCATTGGCACCCGGATCGATCGGGAAGAACAGACCCGTCGCACGCAGTTCGGTATTCAGCTCCTCACGGGTAATGCCCGGCTCGACGGTTACATCGAGATCCTCGGGACTGATGCTGAGCACCTTGTTCATTCGTGAAAAATCGACCGATATGCCGCCGGAAGGCGCATTCACCTGGCCTTCCAGCGACGACCCGACGCCGAAGGCAACGACCGGAACCTTGTGTGCGGCACAGGCCTTGACGACGGCCTGAACATCTTGGCTCGTTTCGACGAAGACGACGCCATCCGGCAGCTGCGCCGGCAGATAGGTGGTGGTGTGCGCATGCTGCTCGCGAAAGGCCTGGCCGGTTTGGAAACGGTCGCCGAATGCCTGTTTCAAGATCCCGAGGACGGTTGCGATACCCGCCTCATTGCGTTGTCCCGGCTGAACATCCCGAATTGCCATAACCAAACTCCTGCGCATTTGCTTGGAGATTGGTTAGGAGACAAGGCATTGTTTGTCCAGCCGAAACAGGCCTATCCGTCACGTCCTTCCGGCAGCTGTCGAACCACGCTCATTCGGCAGCCATCAAAGGCGGCTCTTTCTGGTCGTTGGCGCGGCCCTTGCGGGCGCTTTCCAGTTCATCATGCAGCCGCGCCTCTTCATGCGCATGCGGCTTGGAGAAGCGCGCGAGAAGCAGATAGGCGACCGGCGTGATATAGAGCGTCACCACGGTCGCCAGACCGAGGCCGCCGACAATCACCCAGCCGAGCGCGATACGTGCCTCGGCACCGGCGCCCTGCGCCAGAACCAGCGGCACGCCGCCGATGACGGTGGCGATCATCGTCATCATCACCGGGCGCAGGCGCAACGCACAGGCTCGCTCGATCGCCTCGCGGCAATTGGCGCCTTCATTGCGCAGATGGTTGGCGAACTCGACGATCAGGATACCGTTCTTCGCCATGACCCCGACAAGCAGCACAAGCCCGATCTGGCTGTAAACGTTGAGGCTAGATCCGGTCAGCACCAGCGCAAAGGCGGCGCAGGCAAGCCCGAGCGGCACCGTCGACATGATGATGATCGACGAAAGAACGCTCTCGAACTGCGCGGCAAGAACCAGGAAGATGATGGCGATGGCAAAGCCGAACGTCAGCGCCATGCCGCTCGAATTTTCCTGCAGCGTCGCAGCCTCGGCAAGCGGGATCAGGCGCGAACCCTGCGGCAGAATCGGCTGCGCCAGTTCGGTCGCGACCTGCACGGCCTGGCCAAGCGAAACACCGTCCCTCAGACCAGCAGAGAAGGATACGGCCGCAAGCCTCTGTTCGCGGCTGAGACGCGGCGGAACGGCTTTTTCCTCCAGCGTCGCCACCGTCGACAACGGCACCATCCGGCCGTCCTTGGCTTTCAGGAAGATGTTTTCCAGATCCGTTGGGTCGTCGATCGGCCGTGTGGTGGAGGTCAGCTTGACCGGGATCGCCTCGCCGTCGACGAAGACGTCGACCACCGAGCGCCCTTCCAGCAGCGACTGCAGCGAGGTGCCGAGATTGGTGATGTCGATGCCGAGATCGGAGGCGCGCTCGCGATTGACCGAAACGAAGATCTGCGCCTGCGTCGGCTCGTTGTTGAGGCGCGGCGTATCGAAAAGCCCGGTATCGCGCAGAGCATCGACCAGCTTCATCGTCGCATCGGTCAGCTGCTCGTGGTTGGTCCCGACCATCGCCATCTGCAGCCCGTTGCCGGCGCCACGAATACGCAGGCTGTTCTGCTGCGAGGCAAAGGCACGCAGCGCCGGCACGGTGGCGGTCGCCGCATTGATGTCCTTGACGATATCCGCCTGGCTGCGGTCACGCTCCGACCAAGGCGCAAGCGTGATGACCATGAAGCCGTTGTTGGTCGCACCACCCTGGCCGGAGATCGAGTAGAGATTGCGGATCTCGCCATTGTCGACCAGCGGCTGCAGCTTTTCTTCCACCTGCTGCAGCTTGTCGCGCATATATTGCAGGCTGATGCCCTCCGGCGCAGAGGCGCGCAGGAAGACCATGGCGCGGTCTTCCGGCGGCGTCAGCTCGCTCTTCACCGTCTTGAACGCCATGTAACCGGCACCGCCGAACAGGATGGCGACGATGACGACCACCGCCGGTGCACCGAGACAGGCGTGCAGCGTCACCCGGTAGAAATTGGCGAACAGCGTGCCGAAGCGGCCCAGCAGGCCGTCCTGCTTCTCCTTGATCGGTTTCGTCAGCATGCGCGATGCCAGCATCGGGCAGAGCGTCAGAGCCGTAACCGAGGACAGCGCCACGGCGAAGGCGAGCACGAAGCCGAATTCGCGGAACAGGCCGCCCATCTGGCCGGGCAGGAAGGAAAGCGGGATGAAGACGGCGGCAAGTGTCGCCGTCGTCGCCAGAACAGCAAAGAACACTTCCTGCGTACCGAGCACGGCCGCCGCACGCGGTCCCATGCCTTCCGCCCGTCGCCGGACGATGTTTTCCAGCACGACGATCGCGTCATCGACCACAAGACCGGTGGCAAGAACGATCGCCAGAAGCGTCAGGATGTTTATCGAGAAGCCGACGAGATAGATCGCCACCAGCGTGCCGATCAGCGCTACCGGCATGGTCAGCGCCGGAATGAGCGTCGCCTTCCAATCACGCAGGAAGAGGAAGATGACCAGAACGACGATCGTGCCCGACAGCGCCAGCGCGATCTCGACCTCGTGCAGCGCGCCCTGGATGAACACGGCATCGTCACTGGTAATGGCGATTTTCGTGCCTTCCGGCAACGATGCCTGCAGGTCTGCAACAGCGGTACGGACACCCTCGGAAATGCTCAGCGTGTTCGACTGCGCCTGACGCAGCACGCCGAGACCGACACCCTGCACCCCGTTGGAGCGCAGCGCCGTGGTGCCGTCATCCGGGCCGAGCATAACGGTCGCGACGTCGCGCAGACGCACATTGTCGCCCAGCAGGACGTTCTCGAAATCCTCCGGCTTGGTCAGGCTGGCGGTGGCCCGCACGACGATATCCTGCGTCGAGGATTCCAGCGAGCCGGCAGGCACATCCAGCGATGCGGTGTCGAGCGCATTGGAAAGATCGGCGATCGTCAGCCCGCGGCTGGCAAGCGCCACCTGATTGACGTCGACGCGAAAGACTTTTTCCTGGTCGCCGTAAAGCTCGACATCCGCCACGCCATCGACCGATGCCAGACGATCGGAGACCTCGTTTTCCACCAAAAGCGTCAGGTCTTCCATCGACATGGTCGAGGAGGTCACGGCGAGGCGCATTATCGGCTGGCTGTCGCTGTCGGCCTTAATGATGCGCGGCTCGTCGACATCCTCCGGCAACTGGTTCGTCACGCGCCCGAGTGCATCGCGCACATCGTTGGCGGCCACCGCAAGGTCGGCGGTGTCGTTGAACTCGAGCGTTACCCGGCTCTGGCCGAACTGCGATTCGGACGAAACCGTCTTCAGCCCGCTGACGCGCGCAACCGCACCCTCGATGATGTCGGTGACCTCCTGGTCCATCGTCTGAGCGGAGGCACCGTCATAGGTGGTGCGGATGGTGATCACAGGCTGGTCGACATCCGGCAGCTCGCGCACTTCCACGCCGACCAGCGCCGCAAGACCGGCGACGACGAGCAGCGTATTGATCACTGCGGCAAGGATCGGGCGGCGGACGAAGAGTGCCGTAAAGCTCTGCTTGCCGCCCGCGCCGGCGGCACGTACCTGGCTGTTACCCTCGTTCTGGCCGCTGTGATCCATCGTCATCGGCTGGCGACCTCCGGCGGCTTTTCACCGGCAATGCGGACATTGCCGCCTTCACGCACACGCTGCAGCCCTTCGGTCGCAACAGCATCGCCATCGTTCAGCTCGGCGGCGACGAGAATGGCGTCGGGATTGCGCTGGATGACCCGAACACGAACTTTCACAGACTTGTGATCCTCGATGCGCCAGACGAAGGAGCCCTGGGCATCCCACTGGACGGCGAGCGGATCGACGGTCGGATAGGTCTCGCCGGGGAAGCGCATGGTCACGCCGAAGGACATGCCGGCGCGCAGTTCATCGCTGCCGTTGGGTATCTTGGCGCGAATGCGGATCGTGCGGCTTGCCGGATCGACGCGGTTGTCTACGGCCTCGACCGATCCCTGATAGCTGCTGCCGGGGCGCGAAACCGAGGTTGCCTCGACCGGCATGCCGGCCTTGACCTGAACGGCGAAGCGTTCCGGCGCCCAGAAGTCGACCAGCAGTTCCGAACGGTTGTCGATCGTCACAACGTTGCTCGTGGTCGTGACGTTATCGCCGATATTGATGGCGACGATGCCGACGATACCTTCGATCGGCGCGACGACGGAACGGCGCTTCAGGGCCAGCTCGGCATTGGTGACGGCAAGCTGCGCGGTTTCCTTGGCGATCTGCGCATCGAGCACTTCCAGCCTCGAAAAGCTCTTCAAGGTCGCATAGCTGTCGGCTTTTTCTCGGGCGCTGCGCAACAGGACCTGGGCCTGGTCACGCAGGATGATCTGCTCGTCGTCGTCGAGCTGCGCTAGGATCTGCCCCTTTTTCACCCGGTCGCCGGACTTCACCATGATTTCGTTGATCGTGCCGGTCGCCTGCGGCATCACGATGACGGACTGGATCGCCTCGCCGTCGCCGATGGCAGAGAGCCGGTCGTTCACCACGCCGGTGCTGACCGGACGGGTTGCGACCAGAACGGCCTGACGTTCGGCACTGTTTTGCGCGGACTGACCACCGGCCGCAGAGACGGCCCCTTCGCTGCCGGCAACGGTGGCTGAAACCGGTTCGATAGACCGGGCGTTGATCGCGGATACGACGTTTGCGGGCGCGCCCATGGAAATCAGCGACCGGCCGGCATCGGCAGAAAGATAGACCCAGAGACACAGGCCTCCAAGCAAAACCGCCACCGAAAGAAGAAGCTGGCCCCAGATCCGCATAGTTTCTCCCAACAGACTGAATATTTCGAAAGGAAGTATCCTCGTTTCCCTTGCAACGTGCAATGGCCGGACGATCCACCTTACCGAATTGTAACCTCACGCCATTTCACGCAGATGTCAGAGCCTGGGGACAAACCCGGGCGGGCACGGTGCAAAGACTTTCAGGCGATAGCCCACAGAAGACAGGAATGAAAAGTGAACAGCTTCTGGCCTTTCGGCCTCGAATCACTACATTGGCGGCATGAGTAACAGTTTCGACGATATCCCGTTCTTCGATGAAGAGCCGGACCACGCGCCCCGCAAGCGGCAGACACCGGCCACGCGCCCGCAAACGGAGCCCGCCCGCCAGTTCGGTGCCGATGGCGGCTCGAATGGCAGCGGTCTCGGTATCGCCGCCCGCGCCATGGCGGCGCGCGACGGTGCGCGCCCTGCCCCGGATTATCTGACCGGCCTCAACCCGGAACAGCGCGAAGCCGTCGAAACGCTGGACGGCCCCGTTCTCGTGCTGGCCGGCGCCGGCACCGGCAAGACAAGGGTATTGACCACCCGCATCGCCCATATTCTCGAAACGAACCGCGCCTATCCGAGCCAGATCCTTGCCGTGACCTTCACCAACAAGGCCGCGCGCGAGATGAAGGAACGCATCGGCGTGCTCGTCGGCGGCGCGGTCGAAGGCATGCCCTGGCTCGGCACTTTCCACTCGATCGGCGTCAAGATCACGCGCCGCCATGCCGAACTCGTCGGCCTGCGGTCTGATTTCACCATTCTCGATACGGACGACGTCATCCGCCTGATCAAACAGCTGATCCAGGCCGAAGGCCTGGACGACAAGCGCTGGCCGGCCAAGCAGTTCGCCGGCATGATCGACGGCTGGAAGAACAAGGGTCTGCTGCCGCCCGACATCGCGGAAGGCGATGCCCGCGCCTTTGCCAACGGCAAGGGCCGCGAACTCTATGCCGCCTATCAGGCCCGTCTGCGCACGCTCAACGCCTGCGACTTCGGCGATCTCCTGCTGCATCCGATATCCATATTCCGCAAGACGCCGGATCTGCTGAAGGAATACCACCAGAAATTCCGCTACATCCTCGTCGACGAATATCAGGACACCAACACGGCCCAGTATATGTGGCTGCGGCTGCTCGCCCAGCGTCCCAAGGGCGTGCCGCAGAACGTCTGCTGCGTCGGCGACGACGACCAGTCGATCTATGGCTGGCGCGGTGCCGAAGTCGACAACATCCTGCGTTTCGAGAAGGATTTCCCGGGCGCCAAGGTGATCAAGCTCGAGCGCAATTACCGCTCCACCGAACACATCCTCGGCGCCGCCGGCCACCTCATCGCCCATAACGAAGGCCGCCTCGGCAAGACGCTGTTCACCGACCGCGCCGATCCCGACGACGAGAAGGTCATCGTCCATGCGGCATGGGACTCGGAAGAGGAGGCCCGCGCCGTCGGCGAGGAAATCGAGCGCTTGCAGCGAGGCGACAACGACGGCAAGAAGCATGCGCTGAACGACATGGCGATCCTTGTCCGCGCCTCCTTTCAGATGCGCGAGTTCGAAGACCGCTTCGTCACACTCGGCCTGAACTACCGCGTCATCGGCGGCCCGCGCTTCTACGAGCGGCTCGAAATCCGTGATGCGATGGCCTATTTCCGCCTCGTCTGCCAGCCGGCCGACGACCTGGCCTTCGAGCGCATCATCAACACGCCGAAGCGTGGACTGGGCGACACCACAGTCCGGTACCTGCACGACTATGCCCGCGCCCGCGACATCCCGATGCTGCAGGCCGCAGCCGACATCATCGAGACCGACGAATTGAAGCCGAAGGCGCGCAAGGCGCTTTTCGATGTTATCCAGAACTTCAGCAACTGGCAGGAACGCCTTGAATCGATTCCCCATACGGAACTCGCCGAACAGATCCTCGAAGAGGCCGGCTATACCGACATGTGGAAGAACGACAAGTCGGCCGAAGCACCGGGCCGCCTCGACAACCTGAAGGAACTGATCCGCTCGATGGAGCAGTTCGAAAGCATGCGCGGCTTTCTCGAACACGTCTCGCTGGTCATGGACGCGGAGACCAACGAGAACCTCGACGCCGTCTCGATCATGACGCTGCATTCGGCAAAGGGACTGGAATTCGACACGGTCTTCCTGCCCGGCTGGGAGGAAGGCCTGTTTCCTCACCAGCGCGCGCTGGACGAGGGCGGTCGCTCGGGGCTGGAGGAGGAACGCCGCCTCGCCTATGTCGGCATCACCCGTGCGAAACACCGCTGCCATATCTGGTTCGTCTCCAACCGCCGCATTCACGGCCTCTGGCAATCGACCATGCCATCGCGCTTCCTCGACGAACTGCCGCCGAGCCATGTCGATGTCGCGGCCTCGGATTCGTCCAGCTATGGCGGCTATGGCGGACGCGGCGGCTATGGCCAGTCGCGTTTCGACAAGGCCGATCCGTTTGCCAACTCCTATTCCACCCCCGGCTGGAAACGCGCCCAGGCCAACAAGACCGACGCCACCCGCGACAACTGGGGCTCGCGCTCCGGCCATGCGGTGGAACGCATCGGCTACGGCGAAAGCGGCCCGCGCGGCCGCACGATCGACGGCGAACTGGTGGCCAAATCGGTGGCCACGACACCCTCGAAATTTACAGCCGGCGATCGCGTCTTCCACCAGAAATTCGGCAACGGCAACATTACGGCCATCGAAGGCAACAAGCTGACGATCGAATTCGACCGCGCCGGGCAGAAGCGGGTGCTGGACGGGTTTGTGGAGAAGGTGTGAGCACCGACATCAATAGTCACGGCCTCGAGTAAACAGACGAGTTGCCGCATTTCGGCAAAATGCGGCTCCCATTCAAGCAGGATGAAAAGCCGCATGTCCCTCACCAACCACGACATCATCGAAACCACAGCCTGGCGCCGTCATCTTCACACCATGCCGGAAATTTCCGGCGAGGAAGTGGAGACGGCGCGCGAGGTCGTGCGCTTCATGCGCGAGACTGGGCCGGATACGATTGTCGAGGGGCTTGGCGGAACGGGCGTTGCGGTCGTCTATGACAGCGGCCACCCCGGCAGGACCGTGATGATCCGCGCCGAGCTCGATGCCCTGCCGATCGAGGAACTGGGCGCCCCCGACTACAGGTCGAAGATACCGGGCAAGAGCCACATGTGCGGTCACGACGGCCATATGGCGACGCTCGCCGCCGTCGGTCGAGCACTCGGACGCCAACGGCCGAAAAGCGGCCGCGCCATCCTGCTTTTCCAGCCGGCGGAAGAAAACGGCGCTGGCGCGGCAGCGGTGATCGCCGATGAGAAGTTCGAGGCCCTGACACCGGATTTCAGTCTGTCGCAGCATAATATGCCCGGCGTTCCCTTTGGCCATGTCTGGCTGAAGGATGGCCCGGCCAACTGCGCCTCGCGCGGCATTAAGATCATCCTGACCGGCAAGACGGCCCATGCCGCCTATCCGGAAACCGGCACCTCGCCCGTCACCGCGGTGGCAAAGCTGATGCCGGCGTTGAATGCGCTTTCCGCTGGCACCGTGCCGGAGGGCAATCTCGTGCGTGCCACCGTCACCCACGCGGCGATCGGCGAGCCGACCGTCGGCGTCTCGCCGGCGCATGGAGAAATCTGGGCGACACTGCGCACCTCCACGGACGACCAGATGGCAGCACTGGTCGAACAGGCGGAGGCGATGGCACGCAAGGCGGCCGCCGAAAGCGGCCTGTCGCTCGCCATCGAATATCAGGAAATATTCGGCCACTGCATAAACGACGCCGCTGCAGCCGATATCCTGCGGGCCGCCCTGGATGACGAAGGCGTCAGCCATGAGCCGGGTGAAGGATTTCGCGCCTCGGAGGATTTCGGTCGCTTCGGCGCCGTATCGAAATCCGCCATGCTGTTCCTTGGCGCCGGCGAAAACCACCCTGCCCCGCATAATCCCAACTATGACTTTCCCGACGACCTCATCCCGATCGGCGCAAGGGTCTTTTTGCGCGCAGTGCGCAATACGCTGGGCTGAGCGAATCGAGCTGAGCATCCAACGGAAAACGGAGCCAACCGGCTCCGTTTTTTTGTCGCTGCTTATGCGTCGTTGTTATTGAAGAGTTTGGCCAGGAACCCGCCACCGGAACCACCCGGCCGTCTGCCATCCCACTTCGGCACGATGACCATGTGAGTGATCTGGCCGCGCTGGAATGCCTTGAGAAACTTGTCGTACTGGGCAAAGGCAACGCAGCCGTGGCTGTCGCCCCTGACGCGCAGGAGATAGCTGTGCGCCAGAAGCCCGGTACGGTTCTGCGGATGCTTGCCGTCGACCGAGGTCAAACGGATCGCCGCAACCCCGTGGAACAGCTTCTCGCGCATGGAAAGCTTGTAGGTGCCGGGCGGCGTCGGGCCGCGCATCTTCACATGCGTGTATTTCGGGTTGTCGCGCATTTCGCCGATGCCGGAATGGGCTTCGAGCTTCGTACCGTCCGGCATGTGAACGACGCCGTTGGTGATGTCGTAGATTGCAACCTTGGAGCCGATACCCGGCCAGTTCGGCGCGCCCGGTGCAGGCGAGGCTGGCTCTTCGCGCATAGGGTTGTTCGGCTTGGCAAAGGCAAGCGCGGTCGGCTTGTCGTCATCGCTGCTGCGGCCAGGCTTTTGTGGTGCGACGGCGGCAATCGCCGCCAGCGCATTGCCGCGCTCGGTGGGCTTGGCATCGTCACCACGGGTGCCGGCGGCCGGACGCAAGACCGGCAGCGGACCGGCGGACGGCAGGGCATAGGCGTCGGCAACGGACGGCGCGAGCGCAATTTCCTTTGCCAGCTCTTCCGGCTCGTTACCGTCGGCCTCTTCGAGAGCAGCCATTTCGACAGGCTTCATGTCCTGAAGCTGGGCAACACTTGCAACGTTTTCGGCATCCTGAATGAGGTCGGGCATGACGCTGTCGCCACGCGGCGCCACGACGACAAGATCCTGCATGGCAGGTTGGAGAATGGTGCGGATCGCATCGCCCGTCGGCCGGCGGGTGGCCAGAGCGGCAAACTGTTCCTCGCGTTCTGCATGCCGCGCGGCCGTGTTCATCGCATGATGCAGAGCCTCACGAACAGTCGTCGCCTCCGGACGCATGGCCGCAAGCGCTGCAACCTGCGCACCTGCCAAGCGGCCAGCCTTAGGCTGCGCCGGAACACTGCCGGGAAGTCTGGAGAATTTGGAGACGTCGAGCGAGCGGTCGACTGCGGCAATCTCGAAATGATCGCGTGTCTGGACCGGCGTCAGCAGTGCCGTCTGGAATTTTACATCCTTGGTGGGCTTCACCGCAGTGGCCACCGTCACCACGGAAGCGCCGAACAGGGCGGCAACCGTGAGGCCGAAACCGAGCGCCAGATTGGCCACGACGGAGCGGCCGCGCTTTCGCTTGGCCGGCTTTACCGACATGGGATTGCGTTTCGTGGAGGTGTCGACCCTACGCGCCATTACTCGTTACCCGAACCGTTACTCTTTACCGCGAACACAAAACCCGACGTGTCGCCTTCCAGTCCGAAGCAGCCGATGGAAATGCACATTTCCGGCTCGAATCCGCTTTGCGACTGGATGAGAGAATGAACGATTATGGTAACCAATATCTTTACGCCGCCCCGATCAGTTTCGAAGGTGCTCATAAAAGCGCATGCCGTCGGAAGTTTAACCGAAATGCGGCAAGCCTGTGTTTCAAGCCCTTCGCAATTAAGGCAGGTCAAGCATGCGACTGTTGCTGTTTAGCGACAAAAAGCGCGATTTTCAACCAAACCGCCGGAATTATAGGGACGACCACCCTCGGCACGGCGTGCGAAATGGGGCTGAAATGAAAAGAGGCCGCGTTGACCGCGACCTCCGTAATTAACCATGGGGACCTTAGCCTACAGCATGTCTCCCGAAAGTGGTCACCGGTTTCGGGATAAAGACATGCGCGAAAACAAGGAGCTAAAGCACGGCAAGCGAATCTGAAAGATCGCGAAGTGCTTTAGCCATCCATGCGACGGATCGAGCGCCCTTCTTCGAAGAACCACGGACGGAATTTCACGCCGATGACATTGCCGGCGAAGGCCGCCACGGCCCATAGATAACCATGCAGGCTGCCAGATGCGATGCCGGAGAAATAGGCGCCGATATTGCAACCATAGGCGATGCGGGCACCATAGCCGAGCAGCAGGCCGCCGACCACCGCCGCCAGGATGGAACGGCGCGGGATGTTGAAGTTGGGTGCGAACTTTCCGGCAAGAGCCGCCGCAAGCATTGCACCGGCAATGATGCCGAAATCCATCACCGAGGTGACATCGGCAAAAACGCTCTGCTGCAAGGCGCGGGCATTACCCGGCTGCTGCCAGTAGGACCATGCGGTCGGATCGATGCCGATCAGCTGCGCACCCTTTGCACCCCACAGCGCGAAGGCCGACGTCACCCCCCAGGGACGACCGGCGATCGCCAGCGTCGCGAAATTGAGGATGACGAGTGCGATCGCCCCGAAGACGAGCGGCCACGGGCCGCGCAGGTAACGGGCGAAACCATGCCGAGGCGAAGGCGGCGCCTGCTCCAGCGCGCCGTTGCGCTTCTTTTCCACCACGACCGTGATCGCGGCAATCGCACCGAAGATCGCCAGCGAAACAGCAATGCCGCCGAATGCGCCGAAAGTCTGGAACAATGCGGTCGGCGGAAGCGACGGCAGGCTCAGCCACCAGTCGAAATTGATCGTTCCGAGCAGCGACCCGATGACGAAGAATAGCAGCGTGATCAGCATGCGTGCATTGCCGCCGCCGGCGGTAAACAGCGTGCCGGAGGCGCAACCGCCGCCGAGCTGCATGCCGATGCCGAACATGAAGGCACCGGCGATGACGCCTATGCCGGCGGGCGAAACATTGCCGCGCACCTCATTGCCGAACAGCACGCCCGAGGACAGCGCCGGGAAAAACAGGATGACGGCAAGCGCCAGCAGGATCATCTGCACCCGCAGGCCGCGACCGCGCCCCTCGGCAATGAACACGCGCCATGCGGAGGTAAAGCCGAAGGCCGCGTGATAGAGCGAGATACCGAGCGCACCGCCGATCAAAAACAGCGCGCCATGAGCCGCACCATAGATCGCGCCCAGCACGACGGTGCCGAGAACGAGGATGACGAGCGAGAGAAGACCCGGTGTGCCGAGCGGCGGAACGGACTTGGCGCCCGCCCCGAGCGTGGACGAAACTGACATGGAAGAATGCTCCTTATTTACGCCCTCACTTAGAGATCGCGAGCATGCATGGCGAGAAACCGCATTTCAACATGAATGCAGCAGGCGGGAAATCATTCTACAAAAGGCACTTGGTGCAGACATTTTCATCTATGGAGCTGCAATTTGAAAGCATTCCACCCCGCGATGGGGGCGCGGGGTGGAACAAGCCGGCACGGTAGGGGGACCGGGCCGGCCGGGGGGAAGGATGTAATCTGCCCGCTCAGAATTCTCCGGCAACGCCGACGCGCACGCCGGCCGAGCCGCCCGGCGAGTATCCGAGCGAGGCATCGACGACGACCGGATATTCGGTATCGAGCATGTGGGCGACGGCGAAACTGGTCGCCACCTCGCCCTCATAGGTCGAGACATTGGTCGCCCAGGACGTCTTGCCAGGCGCCGACGGCTTGGGCGCCGGCGTCATCGCCATCGCCGCCGCAATGCCCTGTCGCGACTCCTTCCGCAGACCGGAAATGTCGGAGCGCAGCCCGTTGATGTCGATATCGGCGGTGGCGATATTGCCGGCGGCGTCCGCTGTCAGGATACGCGTCGGGCCACTCTGCGCCGCACGGCTTGCGGCGGAATTGACGCCCGGCATCGTATAGGTGTTGCTCGCGGTGCCGATCATCACCTGCCCCGCCCGCGTGGTCGCGGCCCCCCGGCCGATCGCCGTGCTGTTGGCATGCGCGGCACTCGAACCATAGCCGACGGCGGTCGCATCCGCGCCGGCGGCAACCGCATCCGACAGGCCGCTCGTATTGTTGGCAGCAAGCGCTCCGTTGGTTCCGGCACCGCCGATAAAGGAGTTGAGCGCCGCGATCGCCGTACCGACATTGGTATAGGTATTGCCGCGCAGCGTGTAGCTCGGCCCGTTGAAGACATTGGTCGTCGCATTATAGGTCGCGCCGCCGCCGAGCGCATCCGCCACATCGTCGAGATTGGTCGACATCGTCGTCTGCACGGCCCGCAACTGCCGCACATTGACCGCGTCCGTATCGGCGGTGCCGCCGGCTACATTGGTGATCTGCCGCTCCGAACCGGCAATGCCGATCGACAGAGCCCCGGCGGTCGAGGCGACGGCCGTTCCGGAAAACAGTTCGGTAGCGCCATTCATCCCGGAGCGGTTCGCCACGGCACCGGAGCCGAGCGCCACACCGCCGACAGCGCTGACGGTCGTGTCCGCGCCAAGCGCCACGCCATTCGCGGCCGTCACCGTGCCACGCAGGCCGAGAGCCACCGCATTGGTCGCCGCAACGCTGGTGACGGCGCCATTGCCGATGGCCACCGAATTTACCTCTCCCGCCACCGAGGCGGCATTGCCGGCACCGCCGAGGCCAGTCAGCGTACCGCCGCCCATCGATATGCCTCGAAGGTCCTCGATTTCGATCGAATCCGCGGTCACCCCGCAGTCGGTCGTCGAAACCAGATTGCCGTCGTCATCGAGCACGTTCACACCGACTGTCTGACCGTTCAGCAATCCGGTCAGGTCGAGACCGATGATGCCAAGTATGCCACCAAGCCCGTCGGCAAGCGGCTGCAGCGCCGGAATATCGACACTCAGTCCCGAACAGACATTCACGAGAGGTGCCGACTGGGCATGCGCGGCAGAGCCGTAAAGGCTCAAGATCAACGTGACCGGCAGCAGGGCCGCAGGCATTGCAAGGCGTTTCATGATACCCCCTCAACTTCGGATAGGGAGATCATTTCGCAACATACTTAATAAGCTATTTCTAATTTAGATAAACACAATTCTATCGATTATAGCTATGAATTGGCTCAGGATTTTTTCTTGATCGGTCGACCTGACCTTGGCATTCTCCCCCGATTGTCATTGGAGAGTTAGATGAAGGCGCTTCTTTTGGTCGATATCCAGAACGGGTTCTGCCCCGGCGGAAACCTGGCGGTTCCGGATGGAGCAGCCGTAGTCGAGGTCGCCAACAGGCTGATCCGCGAAGGCGGTTACGACGTCATCGTCGCCTCTCAGGACTGGCACCCCGCCAACCACGGCAGCTTCGCGTCACAACATTCCGGCAAGCAGCCCTTCGACATGGGCGAGCTTTCCGGCGAGCCGCAGGTCATGTGGCCGGATCACTGCGTTCAGGGTACGGCCGATGCGGAGTTTCACCCCGATCTCGATACGGACGCGATAGACTACATCCAGCAGAAGGGCGAGAACCCCGCCGTCGACAGCTATTCGGCCTTTCGCGACAACGACCACGCCGCCCTGACCGGCCTTGCCGGTTATCTCAAGGCACAACGTGTCACCGAGCTGGATGTCTGTGGCCTGGCAACCGATTACTGCGTAAAGTTCTCCGCGCTCGATGCCCGCGAAATGCTGCCGGAGATAAAGGTCCGCTTCGTCACCGATGCCAGCCGCGGCATCTCCCCGCAAGGTGTCACAGACGCCATTGGCGAAATGAAAGCCCGCGACATCGCCATCGTCGCCAGCGCGGATATCCTGCGCGACTGAACCCGAATGGCTGCGGCCCAGATCGCCATTGAGCGGATAGTTCATTGAAATAGATGGTTGAATAAACGCAATTCGTTTGTCAGCACCCGCCATTGCGCCTAAACGCGCCACAAGAGACGGGCCTTGGCGACGAAAAGGCCGGCCGCGACACGGATCACGCAGGACGGCACCACCATGGACAAGACAGAACAGCTAAAAGACGGATTGAAGAAGGGCTTCGTCGTCGCCCTTTCCTCGGCTCCTTTTGGCATCCTCTTCGGCGCGATTGCGGTCGATAACGGCTTCAGCCTTACGGAAGCGGCATTGATGAGCGCACTCGTCTATGGCGGCGCAAGCCAGCTGGTCGGCATCGAGCTGTTCGGCCAGCACGTCGCGGCCTGGATCATTGTGCTTTCGGTGCTTGCGGTCAATTTCCGCCACGTTCTCTATTCGGCCGCACTTGCGGGCGTCCTTGGGCGTTTCCCGCCGCTGCGCCGCTTCCTGTCCTTCTTTCTCCTCGTCGATCCGCAATTCGCCGAAACCATCAAGCGTGGCGATGCCGGCAAGCCGGTGACATTTCGCTGGTATATCGCCATGGGCGGCGTCGTCTGGATCGCGTGGGTCGCCAACACCGTCATCGGCGCATTTTTCGGCCGCATGATCGGCGATCCGAAAGCGCTTGGTATCGATGTACTGCTGCCGATCTATTTTCTCGGCCTGACCATGGGCTTTCGCAGCCGTCACAATTTCCTGCCCGTCATGCTGGCGGGTGCGGCAGGCTCCGTCCTTTCCTTCAAGCTCGTCGGTTCCCCCTGGCATATCAGCATAGGGGCGGCACTCGGCATTCTCGTTGCCGCCGTCCTTCCACCGCCGAAGGGACCCGAGAAGGAACCGGATGTCTCGACGCTGGAAAAGGAGGCGATGTGAGATGGAAGGCAATGCAAACATGCTGGCGATAGACGCCAACACGGCTCTCCTCATCCTCGTCGCCGCGCTCGCGACCTACATGACCCGCGTCGGCGGCTATCTGCTGATGACCGGAATGAAACGCATCCCGTCGCGGGTGGAATCGGCTCTGAACGCGGTGCCCGCCGCCGTCCTGACCACGCTGGTCGCGCCGTCCTTCGTCTATGGCGGCTGGGATATCAGGTTCGCCATGGCGGTCGCTTTCGTCGTCGCGCTACGCTTTCCCGGCCTTACCCTGCTTGTCATCGGCTGGGCCGCCGTGATGGCGGCCCGACACGGTTTCGGACTGTGATCTATGCCGCGATCGGCGCCGTCGCGGCGTCGAGCCATGCCTGTATGGCCGGATCGGCGATCAGCGGCATCAGCTTTTCACGCACGCTCGCATGATAGGTGTTCAGCCAGTCGAGTTCCTCAGTCGTCATCAGCGAAGCGACGACCAGCCGGCGATCGATCGGGCACCAGGTCAGCGTCTCGAAGGAACGGACCGGCATATCGCCACCCTCGACCTCTTCTGCGTCACGAACATGGATCAGGTTTTCGATGCGAATGCCGAAATGCCCCGGCCGATAGTAACCCGGCTCATTGGACAGGATCATGCCGGGAAGCAGTTCCTGCGTCGCGAGGCGCGAGATCCGCTGCGGCCCCTCATGCACGGAGAGATAGGAGCCAACGCCATGCCCTGTGCCATGGGCAAAGTCGGCCCCCGCTTTCCACAGCGCGATACGTGCCAGGGGATCGAGATCGCAGCCGCGCGTTCCCTTCGGAAAGCGCGCCGTGCTGATCGCGATCATGCCCTTAAGCACCAGCGTGAAGAAGCGCTTGCGGTCTTCCGGTACCGCCCCGATAGCCACCGTGCGGGTAATGTCCGTCGTGCCGTTCACATATTGCGCGCCTGAATCGATCAGGAACAGCTCGCCGCCCTCGATGGCCCGGTCGCTGTCACGCGTCACCCGGTAATGCATGATCGCCGCGTGTTCGCCGGCACCGGAAATACTGTCGAAGGATACGTCGCGCAAAGGGTTCTGCATCGTCTGGCCGACGCGGGCGCGCGCCGCCTCCAGTGCTTCCACCGCCTGGATTTCGGTGACCGAGCCGGGTTCCGCCCGATCGAGCCAGTAGAGGAACTCAACCATCGCCACGCCATCCTGGACATGCGCCTCGGCTGAACCGCGCAGTTCGACGGCGTTCTTGATCGCCCGCGGCAACCGCGCCGGATCGGTCCCCTCGACCACGGTGCCACCGGCAGCCTCGATGGCGTTGACCAGCGCCAGCGCCGTCAGCTCGGGATCGACGAGAATACGCCCGCCATCCGCCGCGTGCCGGCCGATACGCTCCGTCAGCGTTGATGGCGAGAAAAGCGTCGCCACCGGCACGATATGTGCCCTCGCCTCAGGGCCGATCTTGCGTTCGTCGATGAACAACTCGGCCGAACCGTCCGCACCGATGATGGCGCGCGACAGCGGATGCGGCGTATGCGGCACATCGGCGCCGCGGATATTGAAGATCCAGGCGACCGAAGACGGGTCGGCGATCAGCGCCGCCGCAACGTCTTTCGCCTTCAATCCGGCCGCGATCTCGGCGATCTTTTCGGCCGCCGGCTTGCCCGCATGCGCCTCCTTCTGCACGACCACAGCGCCAAGCGGCTCCTGGGGACGCTCTGCCCAGGCGGTATCGAGCGGGTTTTCAGACAGCTGCACCACCGAACCGCCAATGAACGCCAGTCCCTTCGCAAGCTTCTTCACTTCCGCCCCGCCATGCAGCCATGGATCGATGCCGAGCCGAAAACCCTTTGCGCCATTGGCCGGCAACCACAGATGTGGCGGCAGGTTGACCAGATCGCCACCGGTGAAGACGCTGCCGTCCACCTGTTCCGCCAACTGCGTCACATACCGTCCGTCGACGAAGACGATTGCCTGTGTGCGGGTGATCAGCGCTACGCCGGCCGACCCGGTAAAGCCGGTCAGCCAGGACAGCCGCTCGGCCGATTCCGGCACATACTCGCCCTGGTATTCGTCGGCCCGCGGCACGAGAAAACCGTCGATGCCGAGTTCGTCGAACCGGTCACGGATCGCGGCAACGCGCTCCCGGCCGAATTGCGGGGTGGATTTGTTGTCAAAGGACTGAAACATGATGGGCATTCCGGTGAGATAAACAGGATGTCGTAATCCATGTTAGCGGACTTCCCCGCTTCACCGCCACCCTCAACGGGACCATTCGTCATTCTGCACAGCGAAAACCGGCCTGCCGTCACCCGCGCCGCCATGCACAAGCATCATAGCACCAATGACCGAAGCCTACTCACTAGGCATTTCACATGCGCTTATATTCACAACAGATGAAAGCGACAGGTGTCGCTTGGCACCAAGGAACACGTCGATGGCAAATTCTTTCTTCCGCACGGCATTCAATCGCGTCGTCTCCGCTCGCGAGCGTCAGGTCTCCCGCTATGTCAACGGCGCGCTGATGTCGCTCGATGACGAAACTCTCAAGGGCCTCGGCACGACCCGCGAAGAACTTCGCCGCAAGGGCGCGACCCGCTACATTTACTGACGATCACGGGCGGTCACCGTCGCCCGTTGGCAGCGAGTGTCCGCAAACAGCTCCCCCGTGTGCAGTCACGCAGATCGGATAGACAAAAGGCGACGTCCCGGACGTCGCCTTTTCCATGAGTTACGGTTGCGGCAACACGCCGCTATGCGCTTGTTGCAAGTGTGCAGCTCATCGAATCAGCCATTCGTCAGGTGCATCGTCACCCATCCGTTGCGCCAGATCGTCGACAGGTGACGCATGCCCGCATCCTTGTAGGCGGCGATCACTTTCCAGCGCTGTTCGGCAAGAATGCCCGACAGGATGACCGAGCCGCCGGGCGTCAGGTGGTTGCCCAGGTCCGGCGCCATCATCATCAGCGGCTTGGCAAGAATATTGGCGATGATCAGGTCGAACGGACCTTCATCGCGAAACACCTGGGAATCGAAGCCCGGCGCGGTTTCCACCCTGATGCCGGAAGCAACGCCGTTGCGCTCGACATTTTCCCGCGCCACATCGACGGCGACAGGATCGATATCGGTCGCAAGCACGGGGATGTCCTTCAGCTTGCGCACGGCAATTGCCAGAACGCCGCTGCCGGTGCCCAGATCGAGCGCATTGCGCACCACGCGCCCGTGCAGCACCTTTTCGATGACTTCGAGGCAACCCGCCGTCGTGCCGTGGTGGCCGGTACCGAACGCCTGTCCGGCATCGATCTCGATGGCGATATCGTTCTCGCGCACCTTGTCGCGGTCATGCGAGCCGTGAACGATGAACCGCCCTGCCCTGACCGGCTTCAGGCCTTCCAGCGACTTGGCAATCCAGTCTACATCGGGAATGATCTCTCGCTTGATCTCGAGTTCGGCAAACGGCCCGACAAGTGCTGCGGCAACGCGCTCGCGCACCATGTCCTCGTCGGCGAGCATCATGTAGACCGAGGCTTCCCAGATATTGCGCTTCTCGTCCACCTCGGTGGTGGCGATGGCAAAATCCTCCTCACCGAAGACGTCCGAGAGGATATCGAGGACTTCGGGTGCCGTCTGTTCGGTCACGGTTACATAGAGGCGGATTTCGCTCACGGGCTTTTCTCTCTTATCGGTTGTTGCCGGGAGCATTGCCACAGAAGGCCGCCACCGTTCAACCGATAAGAGGGGTTAGCCCCCAATCAGCCGCCGATCAGGTTGGCCAGCTTCTTCTCCGCCGTCTCGGCATTCTCGCCATAGGCAATCGTGCCGGCAAACCGGCCGCCATCGTCGAGCAGAAAGACCGATGCCGTATGGTCCATCGTGTACTCGCCGTCAGGATCGGCCTCGTCGACCGGCACCTTTTTGGAATAGACCTTGAAGCCCTTGACCATGGCGTTCACCGCCGCCGGATCGCCGGAAATGCCCCTGATGCGAGCGCTGACATTGGAGACATACTGGCCGAGCAGCTCAGGCGTATCCCGTTCAGGATCGACGCTGACGAGAAAGGCATTCAGCTTCGTACCGTCGGGATCGACCTTCTCCATCCAGCCATTCAGCTCGAAAAGCGTCGTCGGACACACTTCCGGGCAATGCGTAAAGCCGAAGAAGACGGCAGTCGGCTTGTCTCGAAACGCCTGTTCGGTGATCGGCTGGCCATCTTGGGCGACAAGCGTGAACGGCACGCCGAACGGTCCTTCCGCCATCGTCTGTTTCTGCTCGGTAATTTCAAGCGTCAGCCAGACAAGCACGCCGGCAAGCGCAAACGCCGCGACCCAAAGAATAATCCGAAGGCTTTTCATGTTCGCGTCTCTAACCCCATCGAAGCAGTCGCATAGTGGATAGACGCATACGCCGGCCGATGCAATTCAACACAGAGCCCGTGACAGGACTCAGAAGCACCAGGAAAGAGCGCTTTCTCCGGCGGAAAGAACAATGGCCGAGCCGTATCTGATCCAGCCCCAGAAGCCCAGCATCGATAGAGCCGCGGCCAGCAGGCCGAAGATCAGCATGAGAGGCAGGCCCGACTTGAGATCTGACGCGAAGTTCATGGTGATGATCTACCGCAAATCATTCGCCCTGAACAGCGCGACCGGGAAGACTTCGGCAGATACGCCTTCACCTTGGCGGCCGGGTGATTCACCTGTTTTTCACTTCTCCACGGCAAAGATGATCCAGACGCGATTCTTGATGCCCGCAGATCGTCGGGCTTTTTCAGACCAACGGAAGAATTTTGACATGAGCAATGCGATAAAGCAGTCCGGCGCCTATCTCGAGATTGTCTCGTTTCACCTGGGCGACCAGGAGTTCTGCATCGACATCATGGCGATCCGCGAAATCCGCGGCTGGGCGCCGGTAACTCCGATGCCGCACACACCGCCCTACGTGCTGGGCCTCATCAACCTGCGCGGCGCGGTGATCCCTGTCATCGACATGGCCTGCCGCCTCGGCATGAAGATGACCGAACCGTCCGAGCGTTCAGCGATCATCGTCACCGATATCGCTGGCAAGCTTGTCGGCCTGCTTGTCGAGCAGGTTTCCGACATGATGACCATCCGCTCCGAGGACCTGCAGCCGGCGCCGGAAATCATCCCGGAAGCCCAGCGCGACTTCTGCCGCGGCATTGTCGCGCTGGAGAAGACCATGGTCTGCTTCCTCAATCTCGACACCGTGATCGCCGAGGAACTGCAGCGCGAAGCCGCCTGATCCTGGCAAACATGCCTTTCGACAGACACCCGCCGGGGCGACCCGGCGGGTGTTTTCGTTTGCCTGTCACAAAGCCTCACAACCATGTGCCGCACAGGCTTGTGATGGAACTCTAAATAATTGCAAAATAACGATTTTTTCTTGGAACGCTTTGGCCGTTACGCGGATTATCCAGCCGTCCACTGAGACACGATGCAGCCGGATATTTTGACCGGGTGACTGGAACAGTCCGGCAGCGATCGACACCACTTAAAGAAACGCAAGGAGCATTATGATGAAAAAGATTATCGCACTTACCGCCATGATTTCGGCCACCACTTTCGCAGCCGGCGCCTATGCTCAGGATCTCGGCACGGATACGTCCACGTCTTCGACGCCGGGTGTGACGATCGTCGACATCAATGCCGACCCGAGCACCGGTAACGGCAGCCGCGCACCGGCGACCATTACCGATCCGACCACCGACGTCATCCAGAGCGCTCAGGCGGAGGCCACCTCCGACCCGATGATCCTGGCATCGCTGGAAGAGCAGAATGTTGACCCGCAGAACGTGCTCAACATCCAGACCGCGCTCAACGGCGGCAAGATCGTCTACTACCGATAAGATCGGATCAAGACCATGAAAGAGCCGGGCCTTTAACAGGCCCGGCTCTTTCGTTTCCGATCGGAACACGCGTGTCCCTCGAGACGCTCAATCCGTCAGCGGCTAATCATGGCTTGCCGTTGGCCCAGGTCACCTGCTGGCCGTAAAGCGGTACGGTGGAGATCGCCATCTTGGCCGATCCTTCCACGACTTGGCGCGAATGGGCGAGATAGATCAGCGTGTCATTGGTCTTGTCATAGATCCGCTTGACCAGCAGGTCTTTCCAGATCAGCGACCGTCCCTGCCGAAACACTTCCTCGCCCCCCTTGTCCAGCTCGATATCGCCGATCTCGACCGGCCCGGTCTGGCGGCAGGCGATCGAGCTGTTGGACGGGTCTTCGAACCAGTTGCCGTTGCGCAGCCGGTCGATGACGCTGCGGTCGAAATAGGTCACATGGCAGGTCACGCCCTTGACCTGCGGATCCGGCACGGCCTCGACGATGATATCGTTACCGATCCAGTCCACCCCGACCTCTCCGACCACCTGCGCCCATGCGGGTATGGTGAGGGAGACCGCGGTTGCGGTGAAAGCAAGAAGGGCAAGACGGCGGCGAAAGGCGGGCATGGCAATTATCTCCGGTCAACGATGCGTGAAGAGAGATAAGGCTTGCGGCCTTAACTGCAAGACAGCGAGCGGAGAACGCGCGACAGGCGCGCTATAGCTTGCGCATCGTGCAGGCATCATAGCCACCGGCATAGAGGCGACCGGCCTTCATGCCGATCGCGGCCGGTATATCGCAGACATCCGCAAGCTTGAGCGAACGCGCAATCGCGATCGAGGCCTGCGCGCAGATCGCCGCATCCTCTGCCGCATTGTGATGCAGGAAAGACAGGCCCATATGCCGTGCCAGCACGTTGAGCTTGTGCGACATCAGTTGTGGCCATACCCGCTGCGCCATCTTGACGCTGCACATATAGGTAAGCTCGGGATAGGCTTGGCGGTACTGGTCTGAGCAGGCGCGCCAGACGCTGAAATCGAAGGCGGCATTGTGGGCAATCATCGTCGCCCCGGCAAAATCATCGGCGAACTCGTCCATCACTTCGGGAAACTCGCCGGCGTCCTCCACCTGTTCGGGGCGAATGCCGTGAATGCCGATATTGAAGGAGGAAAAGCGCATGTCCTTCGGCCGGATCAATCGCTCCTCGACCCGCACCACACGCCCGTCCTCGATCCACGCAAGCCCAACCGAACAGGCGCTGCCGCGTTGCTCGTTGGCGGTTTCGAAGTCGATGGCAATGGTTTTCAAGGCGGCTTCCGGGTCACATTTATTCCCGCCCTTTTAGGCTGGAGTATACGATTCTGCAAAGACCGCCAGATTTTGCAGCTTGACCTTACTGTGCATTTAACCCCCAATATCGCCATGATCAACCGCGCCGCCCTTACCCATGTGACCATGACCATCCGCCCTGCAGGGCGCGTGGCGGGTTTGGCGCGTTAGCCGATCATCCGACCACCACCCTGCCGAATAAAGGCAGGGATGGTGCGATACCCTCTCTGCCTCGGCTTAAATCCCAGGAGAGAACATGAATTCCCGAAATGCAAATGACGCCGAGCCGCCCATAGCGCCGCGGCTGCAAGGATATGAGCTGCGCGCCTCGACGCCCGCGGACGCTGAGCAACTGACAGCCATCGCCAATATGCCCGGTGTGCGAAATGGGACCTTGCGACTGCCCTTCCAGACCATTGCCGAGACGCGGCAACGGCTGGAAAGCCTGAATGGCGGCGCAAAGGAAATCGTCGCCGACCTTGATGGCCGCATCATCGGCAGCATCTTCATCGGCCCCATGCAGGGACGGCGCCGACACGTTGCGACACTCGGAATGGGCGTCCACGACGAGTTCGTTGGCCGCGGTGTCGGCTCCGCATTGATGGATGCCGTGATTGATCTGGCGGACAACTGGCTCGACCTGCGCCGGATCGAACTGACCGTATTCGTCGACAACGAAAGCGCAATCCGCCTCTACGGCCGCAAAGGTTTCGTCACCGAAGGGCGCTTCGCTGCATTCGCCCTGCGCGATGGTCTCTATGTCGATGCCTTCACCATGGCGCGGCTGAGAACGTGATTCTCACCCGCCGATAAACACCAGCCATTCGTCTTCCGTCATCACCTCGACGCCGAGTTCCCTGGCCTTGTCGAGCTTGGAGCCGGCGCCGGGGCCGGCGACCACGTAGTCGGTTTTCTTGGAGACGGAGCCTGCCACCTTGGCGCCGAGGCTTTCGGCCCGCGCCTTGGCCTCGTCACGGGTAAAGCGCTCCAGCGAGCCGGTGAACACGACCGTCTTGCCGGCGACAGGGCTGTCGGACGCGGCCACCTGCTCGGCCGCCTGCGGCGTGACCTCCTTGAGCAGGCGTCCGATGACCTCGGTATTGCGCGGCTCCTTGAAGAACTCGACGATGGCGCGCGCGACGATTTCGCCGATGCCTTCGATATTGTTGAGATCTGCCCACGCATCACCGGTCAGTGACGAGGCGTCCTGCATGGCCGCTTCCAGGGCCTCATAGGTTCCGTAATGGCGGGCGAGCAGCTTTGCGGTCGTCTCGCCGACATGGCGGATGCCGAGCGCATAGATGAACCGGTTGAGCGCGATCGAGCGGCGCTCGTCGATGGCATCGAAGAGTTTTCTGACGCTGACCTTGCCGAAGCCATCGATGTTTTCCAGCTTCACCAGCGACGAGGTTTCCTGCCGCGCCTTCAGGGTAAAAATATCAGGCGCGGTACGGATCTGCAGCGAAGCATCCTCGGCCTCGAAAAAGAAGTCCACCTGCTTGGTGCCGAAGCCTTCGATATCGAACGCGTTGCGCGAGACGAAATGCTTCAGGTGCTCGGTCGCCTGTGCGCGGCAGACGAAACCGCCCGTGCAGCGGGTGACGGAGTCGAGCTTGCCGGTCTTTTCGTTCTTTTCCCGCACCGCATGGCTGCCGCAGACAGGGCACTTCGTCGGAAACGCATACTTCGGCAAGTCCTCTGCCGGACGCTTCTCCATCACAACATCGAGCACCTGCGGGATGACATCCCCCGCCCGCTGCACGATAACCGTGTCGCCGATGCGAATATCGTGGCCTTCTTCGCGGATGCGCTCGCCGGAATTGCCGATCCCCTCGATATAGTCGGCATTGTGCAGCGTCGCATTGGTGACGACGACACCGCCCACCGTGATCGGGGTGAGACGCGCAACCGGCGTCAGCGCGCCGGTGCGGCCAACCTGGATGTCGATATTCTCGACAGTCGTGAACGCCTGCTCGGCCGGGAATTTATGCGCCGTCGCCCAGCGTGGCGAGCGCGAGCGAAACCCGAGCCGCGCCTGCAGGTCCAGCCGGTCGACCTTGTAGACGACACCATCGATATCGTAGTCGAGATCTGGCCGCGCGAGACCGATCTCATGGTAATGCGCCAGAATGTCTTCCACCGATGTCAGCCGCTTCATCAGCGGATTGACCGGAAAACCCCAGTCCTTGAAGGTCTGCACCATCTCGAACTGCGTCTTCGGCAATGCGTTCGGCTCCGACATCTCGCCCCAGGCATAGGCGAAGAATTTCAGCTTTCGGCTTTCCGTCACTTTGGCGTCGAGCTGGCGCAGCGAGCCTGCGGCAGTGTTGCGCGGGTTGACGTAGAGCTGCTTGCCCTGCGCCTCCATTTCGGCGTTGAGCGCCAGAAAGTCGCTCTTGGCCATATAGACCTCGCCGCGCACCTCGACGACGCCAGGAACGCCCTTCGGCAGGCGCTGCGGGATCTCTCTGATCGTCTTCAAATTGGCAGTCACGTTCTCGCCCGTCGTTCCGTCGCCACGCGTCGCGGCATTGACGAGAATGCCGTTCTCGTAGCGGATCGACATCGACAACCCGTCGATCTTCGGCTCAGCCGTGAAGGCGATCGAATTGTCCGGCAACTGCCCGAGAAACCGATAGACGGAATTGACGAAATCGCGCACGTCCTCGTCCGAAAACGTGTTGTCGAGCGAAAGCATCGGGCGCGAATGGGTGATCTGCGCAAAAGTGGCGAGCGGTGCGGCACCGACCGAGATTGACGGGCTGTCGGCACGGATCAGCTGCGGAAAGCGTTCCTCGATCGCGGCATTGCGGCGCTTCAGCGCGTCATAATCGGCATCGGAAATCTCCGGCGCATCCTTGGCATGATAAAGCTCGTCGTGATGCGCGAGTTCGCGCGCCAGCCGCTCCAGCTCCAGAACCGCCGTCTGCTCGGTAAGTGTCTCGATCGGGGTCAAATCGGCGGCCATGCGGGAATCTCCATCTTCAACCGCTTTTCTAGTGCAAACGCTCCGGAATGGAAGGCGCGTCGAAACCAACGTCCCGAAACTTCATGCCGATTATCGCATCATGCGTGTGGAAGCACGGCATCGCCCGCTGGACGTCATGCGTCCCGCCATCGTAATACCTGCGCCCAACAATCATCTTAACGCATGAATGCCGTCGGGAGAGTGAACATGGCGAACGACTGGAAAGACGACGGGCTTCGCTATGGCCTCATCTCGCGCGCCTTTCACTGGAGCATGGCCTTCGTCATCTGTTGGCAGTTTTCCGGCATGGTCATCGGCGCACTGTTCGGTCGCTCAGGCTTGACCGATCTGCTGAACAGCACCCATGGCGAACTCGGCGTCGTCATCCTCGTTCTGACACCCCTTCGCGCACTCTGGGGCTTCTACAACCTCAAGGATCGCCCGCCGCAGGCAAAGGGTCTTCTCGGCCTCGCAGCCCGCGCCGGCCACGGCGTTCTCTATCTGCTGATGCTCGTCATCCCGGCCATGGCGCTGGTTCGCGCGGCCGGTTCCGAATGGGGGCTTGCTCTATTCGGCCAGCAGCTCGTTGCGCGCGGCGGCGAAAACATCGGCTGGATGGTCGCCCCCGCCAATCTCCTGCATGGCACGCTCGCCTGGACGCTTCTCGCACTGGTCTGCGGACATATCGCCATGGTCGTCATCCACCGCCTCGTCTGGAAGGACAATCTCCTGTCGCGCATGGCCGGACGCTCCCGGAAACTCCAGGCAGCGGAATAGGCAGGCAGGAGATGAGGCTGCGCCTCAGCCGTTGTCCGACAATAGGGCAGCAGCGGCAGCCCTCGCCTCGTCGGTCACGGAAGCACCCGAAAGCATGCGGGCGATTTCCTCGGCCCGGTGCTCCGGCGCCATGGTCGCCACGCGTGTCGCAATCTTCTCGGATCCATCCGCAGCCGGCCCCTTGGAGATCAGCAGATGCGTCGCCGCCCGCGCCGCCACCTGCGGTGCATGGGTGACGGAAAGGACCTGCACGGTCTTTGACAATCGCTTCAGCCGCTGGCCGATGGCATCGGCCACCGCGCCGCCCACACCGGTATCGATTTCATCGAAGACAAGTGTCGGCGCCGAGCCACGGTCGGCAAGCGCCACTTTCAGCGCAAGCAGGAAGCGCGAAAGCTCGCCACCGGAGGCGACCTTCATGATCGGCCCCGGACGCGTGCCCGGATTGGTCTGCACATGGAATTCGACGGTATCGATCCCCTCGGCGGTTGCCCCTTCCGCATCGGCCGTCACCTCGACCATGAAGCGCGCGCGTTCCAGCTTCAGCGCCGGCAGCTCCGCCATCACGGCGGCAGCAAGCGCGTCCGACCCGGTCTTGCGCTTCGCAGAAAGTGCCGCGGCAGCGCGGTCGAACGCGTCCTTGGCGGCGAAGGCCACCTTCTCCAGCTCGCCCAGCCTCTCCTCACCCGCATCGAGATCGGCGAGATCGGCGACCATCTTCTCGGCGAGCGCCGGCAGATCGACGACGGCGACGGAATACTTGCGGCCGGCCGCGCGCAGGGCGAAAAGTCGTTCCTCGACCCGCTCAAGCTCGCGCGGATCGAATTCGGTACGCCGAAGCGCGGCCTCGACTTCCATCTGCGCACTGGACAGATGGTTGAGCGCCTGGTCGAGCAGCTCGACCGTCTCTTCCAGAAGTCCCGGCGCTTCATGGCTCTTGCGCTCCAGCCGACGCACCATCGAGGCGATCATCGGCACGGGAGACGCATTGCCGTTCAGGAATTCGGATGCCTCGGCAATATCGCCGGCAATCCGCTCCGACTTCTGCATCTTCGACCGCTGCTCGGCCAGTTCGTCCTCTTCGCCGTCACGCGGCGAAAGCGCCTCCAATTCCTCGACGGAGGCGCGGATGTAGTCGGCTTCGCGGGCGGCAGCCTCCACCTTGGCGCGATGCGCCTTGAAGGCGCGCTCGGCATCCTTCCATGTGCGGTAAAGCCCCGACACCTGCAAAACTTCGTCCGAGAGGCCCGCAAAGGCATCGAGCAGCGTGCGATGCGCATTCGTGTCGATCAGCGCCCGGTCGTCATGCTGGCCATGAATTTCGACGAGAACCTGGCCGATCTGGCGCATCAGCTGGACGCTGACAGGCTGGTCGTTGATCGACGCACGCGTGCGTCCATCGGCAGACTGGATGCGGCGGAAAATCAGGTCGCCGTCGTCGTCCAGACCATTGTCGCGCAAAAGCTTTCGTGCAGAGTGAGTACCCGGCACGTCGAACACGGCCGTGACCTGCCCCTTGTCCTCGCCGTGGCGCACAAGGCCGCCATCGCCGCGCCCGCCGAGCGCCAGCGAAAGGCTGTCGAGAAGAATCGATTTACCGGCACCGGTCTCGCCGGTCAGCACCGAAAGCCCGGCCTCGAATCCGAGATCCAGCCGTTCGATCAAAACGATATCGCGGATCGACAACTGGATCAGCATAGGACCTCGTCAACGCCCCTTGCTCGAGGCCCCTTATTCGAGAATGTCGGCGCCTCAGGCGCCGATAAGCCGTGCACCGGCGCGCGAAATCCACGAGCCACGGTTTTCGCGCGGCTCTACGCCGCCCGATTGCAGGAGCTTGTAGCTGTCGCCATACCACTGGCTGTCGGGATAGTTACGGCCAAGCACGGCGGCAGCCGTCTGCGCTTCTTCGACGATACCCATGGCATAGTAGGTCTCGGTCAGGCGGGCGAGTGCCTCTTCCACCTGGTTGGTGTTGGAATACTGCTCGACGACGACGCGAAAGCGCTGGATCGCGGCCAGATATTCCTTGCGTTCGAGATAATAGCGTCCGACCTGCATTTCCTTGCCGGCCAGCTGGTCGCGGGCGAAGCGGATCTTGGCCTGTGCGTCCTCGACATATTCCGAATCGGGATAATCGGTGACGACCTTCTGCATCGCCTCGATCGTGCGCTGCGCCGGGCGCTGGTCCTGCGTCACGTCGGCGATCTGCTTGGAATAGCTCAAGCCGACCAGATACTGGACGTAAGCCGAATCCTGGCTGCGCGGATACTGGTCGAGATAGCGGTTGCCGGAGGCGATCGCATCGTCGTTGCGGCCCATGCGCTGCTTGGTGAACGTGCTCATCACCAGCGCCTTGCGGCCCCATTCGGTAAACGGATTCTGCTTTTCGATCGCGTCGAACTTGCGGCCCGCTTCGGCCATGTTGCCGGCCTTGATGTTGGCCAGGCCCTGATTGTAGAGCATCTCGGGCGATTCGGTCTCGAAGCCGAGCTTGGTAATGTCGATGTCCTTGTCGGACTGGCACGAAGCCACCCCAAGTCCGGTTCCGATAAGCGCAATCGACAGGACGCCGATCCTGGTCAACCTACGCATTCCTACAGACTTTACATCAGCCATCCGACAGTCCCTGATCGTCCCCGTGTAAAACTACCCGTGCTTAAGCGGCGTACTAGCCATAAAAGCAAGGTCAGGGCAACGCAATGGTTTGGCATTAATGCATTTTTGTGGCGGTGATCGACGCCAAGTGCCTAATTGCAAAGAAAAAGGCCGCTTCGGTGAGGAAGCGGCCCGCCTTGATCATGATCGATCACATCGATTTGCTCAGGCAAACCACGGAGCGCATTCGCTGATGCTGACCGGCACGAATTCGCCGGCGCGAACGCGCGTCGCGACGGAGGACGGTGCCTCGACGACTTCATAGGCGCTCGGATCGCTGAGCAGCGCCTTGAGCGCATTCGCATTCATCTTGTGGCCACCGCGATAGGAGCGGTAGCAGCCGATGAACTGTGCGCCGGCAAGCGCCAGGTCGCCAACCGCATCGAGCGTCTTGTGGCGAACGAATTCGTCCTTGGCGTAACGCAGGCCTTCGACGTTGACCACCGTCTCGTCGTCGGAGATGACGACCGAGTTCTCCAGCGAAGAACCGAGCGCATAGCCGGCAGCCCAGAGACGCTCGACATCGCGCATGAAGCCGAAGGTGCGGGCGCGCGACAATTCAGCCTTGAAGCTGGCAGCCGTCAGGTCACCCTTCCAGCTCTGGCGGCCGATCAGCGCCGACGGGAAGTCGATTTCCACTTCAAAGCGCGTACCGTCATAGGGGCGGAATTCCGACCACGATGCGCCGGCTTCGATGCGAACAGGCTTCACGACGCGGATGTAGCGGCGCTTGATACCGAGATTGACGGTTCCGACCTGTTCGATCGCGTCGATGAACGGATAGGAGCTGCCGTCCATGATCGGCATTTCCGCGCCGTCGACCTCGACGATAACGTTGTCGATGCCCATGGCATAGAGTGCGGCCATGACATGCTCGATCGTCGCAACCCACTTGGCCGGCGAGACGCCGAGCACGGTGCACAGGTCCGTCGGACCGACCTGCGAGGAGATCGCGCGGTATTCGACGGTGGAGCCATCTGCGAGATTTCGGCTGAACACGATGCCGGTACCGGCTTCGGCCGGCTGGAACGTGATCGATACGGGCGCTCCAGAATGAACACCGATGCCGCTCAACGAAACCGGAGCAGCGATCGTTGCCTGAAACCCGAGCAATCCAATTGTCATTACGTACGCCTTCTCAATTCCTTGTCGGCACCGCCTTTCGCGGGCCGTGTGTGGAACCATCGAGTCAGATTGCCCCACCTTCATTTGCCGTTCTAAATACGCATGCCGACAGCGCTTCTCAAATCACTGTTCGTTTCGCATTGTTACGGTTTCCTGACAGCAGCAATAAGCATCTTTCCACATCGGATTTGATCCATGCGGAGCCTATCAAGGCATTGACGCATAACGGCCATTTCCGAATCGTCCGTAAACGGAAAATGCAAAGAGGCCCGGATGCCATGATCCGGGCCTCTTCAACTTCGTTATACGCCGTTAACTCAGTTAGACTGGCGGCGCAGGAAAGCCGGAATTTCCAGCTGGTCGTCTTCGTGATGCGAAGCCTGCGGGGCAGAACGGCCGTGGTCGTCGAGAGTGCCGCGACGCGGAGCGTAGAGGCTTGCTTCCGGCGACAGCGGACGGCGCTGCTGCGGAGCCGGAGCCGAAGAGGTCATGTCGGAATGGACCTGCTCTTCTTCGTCGCGGCGGCCAAGCGAGCTGGTGATGCGCTTCAGAAGACCCATCGGCCCGCGTTCTTCCTGAACGTGGCTGACCGGCTGCGAGCGGTGATCCATCTCGGCCTTTACCACCGGCGGAAAGTCCTCGACCTTCGGCATGCGGACAGGTTCCATGACGTGTTCATGATGAACCGGCTGCGCCATGCGCGGTGCAGGCTGAGCCATGACCGGAGCCGGTGCAGGCTGATGCTGCTGAACCGGTGCCGGCTGGACCGGACGGCTGGCAACCGGAGCCGGCATGTCGGCCGGCGGGGCTGCGAAGATACGGCTCTGCGGGCGGAATTCCTGCTGCGGCTGCACTGCCGGCTGCGGAGCCGGAGCGACAGGTGTCGGGATGGCGAGCATCTGTTCCATCTCGGCTTCAGCCTGACGGATGGTATCGGCGATCGGATCGGCAGCCTTCGGTGCCTGGGGGGCCTGCATCATGACAGGCTGCTGTGCGGCCGGCGCCGGAGCAACGGCCGCGGAAGGACGGATAATCGGCTTCTGCGCAGCGCGCATTTCAGCCGCACGCAGGTCGATATCGCCATGGGCGCGATCGATGCCGGTCGCGACGACGGAGACGCGGATCAGGCCTTCGAGCGCTTCGTCGAAGGTAGCGCCGAGGATGATGTTGGCGTCCGGATCGACTTCTTCGCGGATGCGGGTCGCGGCTTCGTCGACTTCGAACAGCGTCAGGTCGCGACCGCCGGTGATCGAGATCAACAGGCCCTGTGCGCCCTTCATCGAGGTTTCGTCGAGCAGCGGGTTGGCGATAGCGGCCTCGGCCGCCTGCAGCGCACGGCCAGAACCGGAAGCTTCACCGGTACCCATCATTGCACGGCCCATCTCGCGCATGACCGAGCGAACGTCGGCGAAGTCGAGGTTGATCAGGCCTTCCTTGACCATCAGGTCGGTAATGCAGGCAACGCCCGAGTACAGAACCTGGTCGGCCATCGCGAATGCGTCGGCGAACGTGGTCTTGTCATTGGCAATGCGGAACAGGTTCTGGTTCGGGATGACGATCAGCGTGTCGACCGACTTCTGCAGTTCCTGGATGCCCTCTTCGGCGAGGCGCATGCGGCGGCCGCCTTCGAAGTGGAACGGCTTGGTGACGACGCCGACGGTCAGAATACCCTTGTTGCGGGCAGCCTGTGCGACGACCGGAGCAGCACCGGTACCCGTGCCGCCGCCCATGCCGGCGGTGACGAAGCACATGTGGGTGCCGTTCAGGTGGTCGATGATCTCATCGAGGCACTCTTCGGCGGCCGCACGGCCGACTTCCGGCTGCGAACCTGCGCCGAGACCTTCGGTGACCTGCACACCCATCTGGATGATACGCTCGGCCTTGGTCATGGTCAGCGCCTGGGCGTCGGTATTGGCAACGACGAAATCGACGCCTTCGAGCCCGGCAGTGATCATGTTGTTGACGGCGTTGCCGCCACCACCGCCGACGCCGAATACGGTGATCCGAGGCTTCAGCTCGGTAATATCAGGCTTGTCCAGCTTGATCGTCATTGCATTCTTCCTTCTTCTCCTGGCCGCATCGCCGAGCTGGCCAATTCATTTACAACCCGATTTGACGAGAGAGGGTGCCTTCCCGTCAAAAACTCTCTTTCAGCCACTGGCCAACGCGAGCCAGTCTGCCGTTTCCGTTGCCGAGCGAGGCCATCAGCCCGCCCTGCGAAGCGTGTGTCTCCATGTCTGCGACCTGCGGATAGATGATCAATCCGACGGCGGTGGAGAAAGCCGGCCCCTTGGCGGCGGTCGGCAGACCGGACACGCCCATGGGGCGGCCGATGCGAACATTGCGCGCCAGGATCCGGCGGGCGGTCTCTGGCAGGCCGGTCAGCTGGCTGGCGCCGCCCGTCAGGACGACACGCTTGCCGACGATCGGGCTGAAGCCGGATTTCTGGATCCGGTCGCGGATCAATTCCAGCGTCTCTTCGATGCGGGCATTGACGATCCGGGTAACGAGCGAGCGCGGCACGTTGGTCGGCTGATCGCGATCATCCTCGCCGATCGGCGGGACCGAAATCACGTCACGCTCATCCGCGCCGTTCGCCAGCGAAGACCCGTGCACGACCTTCATCCGCTCGGCATCCTCGATGCGGGTGGACAGACCGCGGGCAAGATCGGTCGTCACATGATGACCGCCCAGACCGATCGCATCGGTATGCACAAGCTTGCCTTCGCAGAAAACCGAGATCGTCGTCGTTCCGCCGCCCATGTCGATCGCCGCACAGCCGAGTTCCACTTCGTCATCGACGAGGGCAGCAAGGCCGCTGGCATAAGGCGTCGCGACGATGCCTTCGACGGACAGATGCGCGCGGTTGACGCAGAGCTCGAGGTTCTTGAGCGCAACACGTTCCGCCGTCACGACATGCATGTCGACACCGAGTTCGTCGCCATACATGGACAACGGATCACGGATACCGCGCTCGCCGTCCAGCGAGAAGCCGGTCGGCAGCGAATGCAGGATGGAGCGGTCCTGGCGTTGCGATTGCTGGCTCGCTGCAATCAGAACCTTGCGCAGGTCGGCATTCTCGACTTCCTGGCCGCCGAGATCGATCGCGGCCGTGTAGACGTCACTGGCCAGACGGCCGGCGGAGATGTTGACGATCAGACTGTCTACGGTCAGCCCCGCCATACGCTCGGCCGCATCGACCGCCAGACGCACGACACTTTCCGCTGCATCGAGATCGGCGATCACGCCGGACTTCACGCCGCGCGACCGCTGGTGACCGATACCGATCACCTCGATGTGGTGAGTGCGGCCCGGCAGGATCTGGCTTTCCTGACGCGGTGTCAGGCGGGCGATCATGCAGACGACCTTGGTCGATCCGATATCGAGAACCGACACGACATGGCTGCGCTTCGACTGCGGAGACTTCATCCGCGGAAGACCGAAATTGGAGGAACCGAAGACGCTCACGAACGCTCCTCCGCCTTCTTGATTGCCTTCGTACGAGCCTCGAGCGCATCTTCGCGACGCTCCACCGCAGCCGAGGTCAGCTGGATGGTGGTGCGGTCACCAAGACGAAGATCGATGGACGCAATGTCACGCTCCATCACACTCTGTTCCTTTTCCATGCGATCGAGCAGGGCGATTGCCCGCGGGATGTTGTTTTCCGGCAGCTTGACGACGACACCGTTGTCTAGATGCAGGTCCCAGCGGCGGCTGGAGACACGCACATACGCGCGAACACGGCTCGAAATCCCCGGCCAGTTATTCATTTCCTCGGCGAAATCTGCGGCCGCTGTTTCCGCATCGCGACCGACGAACAACGGCAGGGCGGCAAACTTGTTGTCCTTCAGCGGCGCGATGACCGAACCGTTCTTCTCGATCAGCGACAGTTCCGAACCATGCTGCCAGATCGCGAAGGCGACACGCTCCTTGAGCATGACCTCGATTGTGCGCGGATAGACCTTGCGCACTTCCGCATACTGGACCCAGGGCAGTTCGGACAGCTTGCGACGTGCCGTATCGATATCGAGCGCAACGAGAGACGTCGTGCCGTCGAGGCCGAGAAGCTGAAGGATATCGATTTCCGAGGTCTGCTCGTTGCCGGACACACGAACATCCTCGATCGCGAAGCCGATCGAGGCGGTCGTGGCCTGGGCGACATCATAGCCATGACCGCCGATCGACATGCCGTAGAGCCCGACGGCTGCAAAGAGGCCGAACGTCGAGAACGTGCCGGTGTGGCGCGGAATATCGATGCGGCCGGTCGCGAGGCTGACGGCGAAGCGAACGACGCGACGCAACGGCCGCGGCAGTACGCGACGCTCGTCGGCAACCGCTGCGTCGGAAACGCCACGCCGCACAGCCATCATCTTGTTATTCACCGCAGGCACGAAGCATCCTCCACCATCCACCGAACAAGCTCGCCGAAGGAATAACCGGCATGAGCAGCCATTTCGGGCACGAGAGATGTAGGGGTCATGCCGGGCTGGGTGTTGACCTCCAGCCAGATGATTTCACCCTCTTCGCTGAAGCGGTCATCGAAACGGAAGTCCGAACGACTCACGCCACGGCAGCCGATGGCTTCGTGCGCCTTGACCGCCAACTCTTGTATTTTTTGGTAAATATTCGGTGAAATTTGCGCCGGAATGACATGCTTGGAGCCACCCTCGACGTATTTCGCATCGTAATCGTAAAAGCCCGGACCGGTGGTGACGACTTCGGTCACCCCCATGGCCTTGCCGCCCATCACGCCGCATGTCAACTCGCGCCCATGCACATAGCGCTCCACCATGACGAGATCGCCATAGCGCCATTCTGCGGACGTCAGGATCTGCGGCGGATGCGACTGATCCTCGGAGACGATCACCACGCCGAACGACGAACCTTCGCGAACCGGCTTCACGACATAAGGCGCCGGCATCGGATGCGTGGAAGGAAAGTCGTGGCGGTCCATGACGAGCGCATCGGCGACCGGCACACCGGCGGCAGCCGCAACGAGCTTTGCCTGCCCCTTGTCCATGGCAAGCGCCGACGCAAGCACGCCGGAGCCCGTATAGGGAATTTCGAGATACTCGAGAATTCCCTGCACCTTGCCATCCTCACCGAAAGGTCCGTGCAAGGCATTGAAGGCGACATCGGGACGAAGATCGGAAAGCACGGATGCGACGTCACGCGCCACATCGACGCGGGTCACGCGATAACCTTCCGCTTCCAGCGCGCTCGCGCACGCTGAACCGGACGACAGGCTGACAGGCCGCTCGGAGGAAAAACCTCCCATCAAAACAGCCACGTGCTTGCCACTCATCCACCACTCCTTGAAAAATACCCTAATCTTGAGGAGCTGCGCTTGCGCCAACCTTGCGCCTCGCGACTCTCCTCAAGCCGTTCCGCAATTAGTGTCGCAAAATAGTTAATAAATCGTTTACTTTGCTTAACGAGATGCGCCACAGCATTGATAGTAAAGGGTTTTTTGAATAACAGAATGGTTAATGCGCCGCGTGATCCCGGAGCAATATGGCACGACGGTGACAACCAAGGTGCAGGCGTGCGGCAACGCCATATGATTCCCCCAACCGGCGATCTTTTTTGCACTTATTGCGGCGCGAAGGGTTTTCGTATTCACAAAATTGCGATACTGCCCTTCGCGGCACTCCCAAGAGCCTCAGAATTTTTTTGAACTGGAATCAGTATGACAAACGCGACGCAGTCCGCTTCGCCGTCTGCTGAGCCGTTAGCGCCTGTTGCAACGAACTCTCCTGCACAAGTCCTGACGGCCAGCGTGGTCGGCACGACGATCGAATTCTTCGATTTCTATGTTTATGCAACGGCCGCCGTTCTGGTGTTCCCGACGCTGTTCTTCCCGGGCGCCGACCCGACCAGCGCGCTGCTTGCATCCTTTGCGACCTTCTCCATCGCCTTCTTCGCGCGCCCGCTCGGCGCCGTGGTCTTCGGCCATTACGGCGACCGCGTCGGCCGCAAGGCGACGCTTGTCGCAGCATTGCTGACCATGGGCGTATCGACCGTCATTATCGGCCTTCTGCCGACCTACGAGCAGATCGGCGTTCTCGCACCGCTGCTGCTGGCACTGTGCCGTTTCGGCCAGGGCTTCGGCTTGGGTGGAGAATGGGGCGGCGCGGTTCTGCTTGCTACCGAAAATGCGCCTCCCGGCAAGAAGAGCTGGTACGGCATGTTTCCGCAGCTCGGCGCACCGATCGGCCTTTTCCTGTCCTCCGGCGTATTCTGGGTTCTCCTGCATTTCATGCCGCAGGAAGCGCTGCTGAGCTGGGGCTGGCGCGTGCCGTTCATCGCCTCGATCGCGCTGATCGCCATCGGCCTGTGGGTTCGCCTGTCGATCACCGAGACCCCGGCGTTCCAGAAGGCCATCGACAGCCACGAGCGCGTCGAAGTGCCGGTCGCCGAGATTTTCCGCAACCACAAGCGCAGCCTTGTTCTCGGCACCTTCGTGGCACTCGCCACCTTCGTGCTCTTCTACATCGGCACCGCCTATCTTCTGTCCTACAACGTCAAGGTCCTGAAGATGCCGTTCCTCGATGCGCTGGAAGTACAGCTTCTCGGCTCCGTCGTCTTCGGTATCTTCATCGTCGTGATCGGCAAGCTTGCCGAGCGTTACGGTCGCCGTGAAATGCTTATCCTGACGACCCTGGTGATCGCAGCGTTCTCGTTCTTCGTGCCGTTCCTGATGACCAATGGCGAAGCCATGATCTTCCTGTTCGTCATTCTCGCGATGATCCCGATGGGCATGACCTACGGCCTGATCGGTACTGCACTTGCTGCCCCCTTCCCGGCCGCTGTCCGCTATACCGGCTCGTCGATCACCTTCAACATGGCCGGCATCTTCGGGGCTTCGCTGGCGCCCTACATCGCCACCTACCTGCAGGTGAACTACGGCATGACCTATGTCGGCTATTATCTTCTGGCAGCCGCCATGATCACGCTTCTCTGCATCTTCCTGTCCCGCAAGGGCGAAGTCTGAGCCAAGGCGGAATCAAACCGACAAAAAAGCCCGCGAAGCCATTGGCCTCGCGGGCTTTTCTTTGAATATCTTGCCGCTCTCAATCACCAGCATGAGGCCCCTGACCACGGCGCTGCTTCCATTTATCGTAGGCCATCCATCCCAATACGGCGGCAGAAATCATCAGCGGAAGAATGTAGAGATAAAAGGCAGCAGCGAAACTCATGGCTTCAACTTCCCCAGTGCGGACTGCGCCCCCAAATGTAATACGAATGCGGTCGAAATCCAAACGACGGTCGAGATAACGATTGAAACCGAAAGCCCCGAACTGAACCCGCTGTTGGAGATCGACGCCACCGGAGCGATAAACCCGGCCGCGACAGAAGCTGTAGAAAGCCTATCAAGGGCATTCGCTCTCAGCTTTGCCCGTTCGTTTTGGACGAGAACGATCGTTTGCTTCTCCCTTCCAAAATCGAACGGGTCTTCGCTCATCGCTACTCCGTCGTCGCCCCCTGGAACGGCTTCACCTCACGCCCCGGCATGAAGATACCGAGCCGCTTGATCTCCCATTCCAGCTTGATGCCGGAATCCTCGAACACGCGCTGGCGCACCATTTCGCCGAGATATTCGAGGTCGTAGCCGGTGGCATGACCGATATTGATCATGAAGTTGCAATGCAGCGACGACATCTGCGCGCCGCCGTTCATCAGCCCGCGGCAGCCGGCATCGTCGATCAGCTTCCAGGCCGAATGACCTTCGGGGTTCTTGAAGGTCGACCCCCCGGTCTTTTCCTTCACCGGCTGCACCGTCTCGCGGTGTTGGCGCACGGCATCCATTTCGGCACGGATCGTCGCCCGGTCCTCGGCATAGCCTTCAAAGATCGCATGCGTGAAGATCAGATCCTTCGACGCTGCCGAATGACGATAGCTGTAGCCCATGTCGGCCTTGGACAGCACATGCTGGTTGCCCTGCCGATCGACGGCGTGAACCTCGACGACACGCTCGGCCGTCTCGCCGCCATTGGCGCCGGCATTCATGCGCAGCGCACCGCCGATCGAGCCGGGGATGCCGTAGTAGAAGGCAAAGCCGCCGATGCCGTTATCCATCGCCATGGCGGCGATATGCTTGTCCGGGCAGATAGAGCCTGCCTTGATCAGATTTTCACCCTCGAGTTCGACCTGGCCGAAGCCCTTGGCCGAGAGGCGTACGACGACGCCCGGAATGCCGCCATCGCGCACGAGCAGGTTCGACCCGACGCCCACGACCGTCAGCGGCACCTCTTCCGGCAACAGCTTCAGGAAGGTGACGAGATCATCCGTGTCATGCGGCTGAAACATCAGCTCGGCCAGACCGCCGGCTTGAAACCACGTCACGCGCTCCATCGGCGCATCCGGCGTCAAACGCCCGCGCAGCTGGTTGACGCCCTCCCCGAGCGAGGCCAGCAGCTTTTCCCCATTTACCTGCTTCATTCTCAACGTCCTGCTATGCTCTGCAGCTCACCCGGCAAGGATGCCGCCCACTGCGTAATATTACCTGCACCCAGAAGAACCACGAAATCACCCGGTTTCGCAATGCCTGAAACGATGGGGGCCAGTTCGGCCGGCGACGCGATGTAGCGGGCATCGCGATGCCCGCCCGAACGAATGCGCGACACCAGCGTCTCCGAATCGATCCCCTCGATCGGATCTTCACCCGCCGCATAGACGGGAGCAAGAATGATGCTGTCCGCGTCATTGAAGCAGGTCGCAAAGTCTTCGAAAAGGCTGCCAAGGCGCGAAAAGCGATGCGGCTGATGCACCGCGATAATACGGCCCTTGCAGGCTTCCCGAGCAGCTCTGAGAACCGCCTTTATCTCGACAGGGTGATGGCCGTAGTCGTCGAACACCGAAACGTCGTTCCAGGTCCCCGTCAGGGTGAAGCGGCGCTTCACACCACCGAAAGCCGCCAGCCCCTTGCGGATATCCGCTTCGGAAATGCCCAGACGATTGGCGACGGCAATTGCCGCTGTTGCATTGGAAATATTATGTCGACCCGGCATCGGCAGGGTCAGGTCCTTGAAATTGAACACCCGTCCGGTACGGCGGCGACGAATTTCGACATCGAACGTCGCCTTGGTGCCGTCCATGCGAATGTTGGAGAAACGCGCATCGGCCTGCGGATTTTCGCCATAGGTCACGACCTTGCGGTCCTCGATCTTGCCGACCAGCGCCTGCACTTCCGGATGGTCGATGCACAGAACGCCGAAACCGTAGAAAGGCACGTTTTCGACGAACTGACGGAACGCCGCGCGAACCGCATCGAAATTGCCGTAATGATCCAGATGTTCCGGGTCGATATTGGTGACGACCGCCACTTCGGCCGGAAGCTTCAGGAAGGTGCCGTCGGATTCGTCGGCCTCGACCACCATCCACTCGCCCTCACCCATGCGGGCGTTGGTTCCGTAGGCATTGATGATGCCGCCATTGATGACGGTCGGATCGAGATTGCCGGCCTCCAGCAACGTCGCGACCATCGAGGTCGTCGTCGTTTTGCCATGCGTGCCGCCGATGGCGATCGCATTGCGGAAGCGCATCAGCTCGGCCAGCATTTCCGCACGACGCACGATCGGCAGCGATTTTTCACGCGCGGCGATCAGTTCCGGGTTAGTTTTCTTGATCGCGGTCGACACGACGACGACTTCGGCATCGCCAAGATTTTCCGCCTTGTGGCCGACGAATACCTCGATGCCCTTGTCACGCAGGCGCTGCACATTGGCGCTGTCCGACTGATCGGACCCCTGAACCTTGTGGCCGAGATTGTGCAGCACTTCGGCAATGCCGCTCATGCCGATGCCGCCGATGCCGATGAAATGTACGAGGCCGATGGCCTGGGGCATCTTCATGCCTGAACTCCACTCTTATTCTTATTGTTCTTGTATTCGGCGATTGAACGCTTTTCCGCAATAGCGATGACAAGATCCGCCAGGCTTTCGGTCGCCTGCGGCTTGCCCGCCTTCTTTGCAGCCGCAGCCGTCGCCTCCATCCGCTCCGGCTCGCTCATCGCGGAGGCAAGCATGGCGGAAAGCCGTTCCGGCGAAAGATCGGCCTGCGCCACCACCTCCGCCCCGCCTTCGGCGACCAGCGCCGCGGCATTCGCCGCCTGGTCGTGATCGAGCGCGTAAGGATAAGGCACGAGGATCGACGGGCGGCCGATCACCGAGATTTCCGACACGGTCGATGCGCCGGAGCGGCAGATGACCAGATGTGCTAAAGCCAGACGGTCGGCCATGTCGGTGAAGAACGGCGCGATATCGGCCGGCGCCTTGAGCTTGGCGAAACAGGACGTCACGCGATCACTATCTTCCGGCCGCGCCTGCTGGGTGACGACAAGTCGCTCACGCTGCGCGGGTTCGAGAAGGCTGATTGCGGTCGGAACAGCAGACGAAAAGAACTGTGCGCCCTGGCTGCCGCCGAAAACGACCAGCCTGAACGGCTCCTGCCCGCGCGAGGCAGCATAGGGAACGGCAGCCGCCTCAAGCACCGGCGGACGAACCGGATTGCCGGTCAGCACGATCTTTGCCGCATGCTCGCCGCGGCCTTCCGGCAGAAAACCGCCGGCGATCGCCTGCACGCGCTTGGCCAGCGCCTTGTTGGCACGACCCATGACGGCGTTCTGCTCATGGATCAGCGTCGAAATGCCGAGCCCGGTCGAGGCGAGAAGCGGCGGCACGGTCGGGTACCCGCCGAAACCGATCACCGCCAGCGGCCGCAACCGCACCATCAGCTTTCGGGCAACGCGCAGGCCCTTCCACAAGGTCAGCGCCGTCTTGGCCATCGCCACCGGGCTCTTCGAGGCGAAGGTGGCGGACGGCACGACATGGATTTCGTCGGCCGGAAACTTTCCGGCAAACCGCTCGGCGCGGCTATCCGTCACCAGATGCACCGAAAAGCCACGGCTCTTCAGCTCGTGGCCCAGCGCTTCTGCCGGAAACAGATGGCCTCCGGTTCCCCCGGCGGCAAGCACGATCACACCCTTGGTCATTCAATCACTCCGCCAAACTTCCTGGCTAAATCACGCCGCCGGGTCACTCGGCCGGAATGCCGTGCGGCATTCTGAAGTGCCGGCGCTCCTGCGCCCGCTTTTCCGGCCGGTGACGTGTCAGGGCCAGGATGAAGCCGGCGGTCACGCAGATGGCGATCTGCGACGAGCCTCCATAGGAGATCAGCGGCAGCGTCATGCCCTTCGCAGGCATCAGCTCGAGATTGACGCAGATATTGATCATCGACTGCATGCCGATCAAAAGCACCAGGCCGGCAACCGCAAACCGGTTGAAGTCATTGCGCTCGTTGAAGGCATGATTGAGGCCGCGCAGCACGATGAAGGCGAAGATCATCACCAGAGCCATGCAGAAGATGATGCCGAATTCTTCCGCAGCGACCGAAAAGATGAAGTCGGTATGGCTGTCCGGCAGGATGCGCTTGACCATGCCCTCGCCCGGTCCCTGACCGAACCAGCCACCGCGCACGATCGCCTCATGGGCAGTCTCGATCTGGAAGCGATCACCCTCGCCGGTCAAGAACTTGTCGAAACGCGCGGTCACGTGCGGCAGCATGTAATAAGCCGCCAGCAGACCGCCGGCGCCCATGCCGCCGAGAACGACGATCCACAGCCACGGCATGCCGGCCATGAAGAACATGCCGCCCCAGACGACACTGGTCAGGATCGTCTGGCCGAGGTCGGGCTGGGCCACGAGAAGCGCCGCGACGATGCCGAACAGGATGATGGCGAACAGATTTCCGGGAATTTCCGGCTGCCGCGCATGCTCTGAAAACAGCCAGGCGCAGACGATGACGAAGGCCGGCTTCATGAATTCGGACGGCTGGATCGAGAAAGAGCCGATACCGAGCCAGCGCCGCGCGCCCTTAACCTCGACGCCGATAAACAGCGCCAGCACCATCATCGCCAGCGAGACGACCAGAAGAAGGATCGCCATGCGCCGCACCTGCCGCGGCGTCAGGAAGGAAAGTCCGATCATCACCATCAGCGACGGCACGATGAACATCGCGTGGCGCTCGACGAAGTGGAAGCTGCCAAGTCCGATACGTTCGGCAACCGCGGGAGACGCGGCAAACGAAAGCATGAATCCTATGCCCATCAACAGGATGAAGGCCGCGAGGAAGAAGCGGTCAATCGTCCAGAACCAGTCTGCGAGCGGTCCTCGGTCTGCGCGGCTTACCATCGTTGTCAGCTCCTGTTTCCGGTATCGACCAGCATGGTCACGTCCTGCAAGCCGGCCACGTGCTGCACGAAGGCATCACCGCGGAGCTCGAAATTCTTGAACTGATCGAAGCTTGCACATGCCGGCGAAAGCATCACGGCCGAAGCGTATTGATCGCCTGCGGCGTCTGCGGCAGCGTGAGCGACGGCCTGTTCCAGCGTGCCGGAAATCTCGTATCGCACACCATCGCCAAGGGTGGCCGCAAATGCCGGCGCGGCCTCTCCAATCAGATAGGCTTTGACGATACGCGGGAAAAGTGGTGCGAGGCTTGTGATCCCGCCTTCCTTGGCAAGGCCGCCGGCAATCCAGTAGATCCGCTCGTAGCTGGAGAGCGCCGGTGCCGCCGCCTCCGCATTGGTGGCCTTGGAATCGTTGACGAACACGACATGCCCTCGTCGCCCGACCGGCTGCATCCGGTGTTTGAGGCCGGGGAAGGATTTGAGGCCTGCACGGATTTCGTCATCAGACAACCCGACAGCCAGGCAGGCAGCAACAGCTGCTGCCGCGTTCTGCGCGTTGTGTGCGCCCTTCAGCGTCTGGATACCGTCGAGATCGGCGATCTGATCGGCAGCACCTCCGCTCGCCCGCATCAACCGCATGCCCTCGGCATAGAGACCTTCGGCCACCGGACTGCGCTTGGAAATCCGCTTCACGCTAACGCCGGCGCGCTCGACGCGATCGGCAATCAGCGCGCAGAAGCTGTCGTCGATACCGATGATCGCCGTATCGCTGCCGGCGACCAGCCGTTCCTTGATGTCGGCATAATGCTGCATCGTGCCGTGCCGGTCGAGATGATCCGGTGTCAGGTTGAGCAGGATGCCGGCCGAAGGATTCAGCGTCGGCGCCAGATCGATCTGGTAGGACGAGCATTCGACCACATAGAAACGCCCCGCCTTCGGCGGATCGAGCGTCAGAACCGCCGTGCCGATATTGCCGCCGAGCTGCGTATCGCGACCGCTTTCGCGCAAAATATGCGCAATCAGCGCGGTCGTGGTCGACTTGCCGTTCGTGCCGGTGATCGCGATGAACGGGCAATCCGGCGCATGCGCCCGGCGTTCGCGCACGAAAAGCTCGACATCGCCGATGATCTCGACGCCCGCAGCCTTCGCCAGGTCGACGGTCCAATGCGGCTTCGGATGCGTCAGCGGCACACCCGGAGACAGCACGAGGGCCACCTGCTGCGACCAGTCGATGGTTCTCAGATCCGCAACGGTGATGCCCGCCTGCGATGCCCGCGCCACACTGTCGGGATTGTCGTCCCATGCCGTCACGTTGGCGCCGCCGGCGACCAGCGCCTGCGCGGTCGCAAGCCCCGATCCGCCGAGACCGAACAGCGCTACGTTCCTTGCCTTGAAAGTCGTGACGGGGATCATCTGCTATTACCGGAGTTTCAGGGTGGACAGGCCGAGCATGGCGAGACCGACGGCGATGATCCAGAAGCGGACCACGACCTGGCTTTCGCTCCAGCCGAGCTTTTCGAAATGGTGATGGATCGGCGCCATCAGGAAGACCCGGCGTCCGGTCAGCTTGAAGAAACCGACCTGGATGATCACCGACAGCGTTTCCATGACGAACAGGCCGCCGATGATAGCCATGACGATCTCGTGCTTGGTGGCGACGGCCACCGAACCGATCAGGCCGCCGAGCGCCAGCGAACCGGTATCGCCCATGAAGATCGCCGCCGGCGGCGCATTGAACCAGAGGAAGCCGAGGCCGGCGCCGATGACCGCGCCGAGAATGACCGCAAGCTCGCCGGTACCGGGAACGAAATTGATCTGCAGGTAATTGGCGAAGACGGCATTGCCGGCGAGATAGGCGATGATCCCGAAGGAAGCGGCCGCGATCATCACTGGCACGATGGCGAGACCATCGAGACCGTCCGTCAGGTTGACGGCGTTGCCGGCCGCAACGATGACGAATCCGCCGAAGAGGATGAAGAAGAAGCCGATATTGATGGCGAACTCCTTCACGAACGGCAGCGCGATCGAGGTGGCAAGCGCCGGATTGGCTGTCTGCGACGCCATCGACAGGCGCATCATGAAGTAGACCGCGATGCCGGCGATGACGAACTCGATGCCGAGGCGCGCCTTGCCGGAAAAGCCCTTGTCCGACTGCTTCGTCACCTTCAGGTAGTCGTCATAGAAACCGATCGCGCCGAATCCGAGCGTGACCAAAAGCGTCGCGACCACATAGACGTTGGACAGATCGGCCCAGAGCAGCGAGCCGCCGACGATACCGGCGAGGATCATCAGGCCGCCCATGGTCGGTGTGCCGGCCTTCTTGAAATGCGTCTGCGGGCCGTCGGCGCGGATCGGCTGGCCCTTGCCCTGACGCACGCGCAGCGAATTGATCATCCTCGGCCCGAACAGGAAGACGATGAGTGCGGAGGTGAACAGGGCAGCGCCGGTCCGGAAGGTGATGTAGCGGAACAAATTGAAAAACTGCAGTTCGTCCGCCAGTTCGACAAGCCAGATCAGCATATGGGCCCTTTCTAAAAGCCGCTAAAATTCAGGATTGGTGATGCGTGTCGGAGAATGCCGGATAGTTGTCAAGCAGAGCCGCAATGATCTTGCCGAAGCCGAGGCCGAGTGACGACTTCACCATGACCACATCACCCGGTCTGACCGCGTTTACGACATGCCCGACGAGATCGGCGGTCTGTTCGTGATAGACCACCTCGACACTGTCCGGCAGCGCATCCCGCAACGCCGCCATCTCCGCGCCGGCCAGCCAGACATGCTCGATACCGGCTGCGAGAAGCGCTCCTGCAAGCTCCTCATGCACCTGCGCCGAGAACGCACCCATTTCCAGCATGTCGCCGAGTACGGCGATCCGTCGGCCCGTCAGCTCCGGCATCGAAGCGGCCAGAAGCGCAATCGCCGCCCGCATCGATGCCGGATTGGCGTTGTAGCTCTCGTCGATCAGCGTCAGATGCCCCTCGCCGATACCCAGACGATGGCGCTCGCCACGCCCCTTGACCGCGCGCAGACCGGAAAGGGCCGCGATGGCCTCCTCCATATCCGCGCCGACAAGGCTGCACACCCCGAGCGCCGCCATGGCGTTTTCGGCGATATGGCGGCCCGGCGCGCCGATGCGGATTTCGCGCGTCTCGCCGCCGATCACGGCCCAGATCGTCGAGCTTTCCGCATCGCCTTCGAAATCGGCAAGCCGGAAGTCCGCCTTGGCGTGCTGGCCGAAGCTGTAGATCTTGGCGACCCCGGCGTCCTCGGCGCGTTCTTCGAGAAACTCGTATTGCTTGATATCGCGGTTGAGGATCGCAGCCCCGCCCTCGACGACGCCGTCGAAGATCTCAGCCTTCGCCGCTGCGATCTCTTCGAGATCGATGAAATGGCCGAGATGAGCTGCCGCGATCGTGGTGATGATCGCCACATGCGGCTCGACCATCTTGACCAAAGGCGTGATCTCACCGGCATGGTTCATGCCGATCTCGAAGACACCGAATTCCGTATCGGCCGGCATGCGCGCCAGGGTCAGCGGCACGCCCCAGTGATTGTTGAAGGAAGCCACGGCTGCATGTACGCGGCCGGAAGGCGAAAGCACATTGCGCAGCATTTCCTTCGTCGTCGTCTTGCCGACCGAACCGGTGACGGCGACGATCCGCGCGCCGCTGCGCCTGCGGCTGGCAACGGCCAGCTTGCCGAGCGCCACGAGCACGTCTTCAACGACGATCATCGGCACGGTCAGGCGGCCGAGCGCCGGCAGCTTGCCTTCGGCAACGACGATCAGCGATGCGCCGTTGGCAACCGCGATGCTGGCATAGTCATGCCCGTCGACCCGGTCACCCTTGATGGCGAAGAAGGCTTCGCCCGCGCCGATCGAACGGCTGTCGATCGAAATCCCGGTAATGCCCTCGGGCAAGTTACCGATCGGACGGCCTTCCATGACGGCCGCCATCTCCTGCGATGTCCAGAGCCAGCTCACGATGCCCGTTCCTCCAATGCCTTGCGTACTTCCTGATGGTCGGAAAACGGCAGTACGGTCGCACCGATCGTCTGCCCTTCCTCATGTCCCTTGCCGGCGACGATCAGCGTGTCGCCGGAGCCGAGCAGGCTCACCGCATGACGGATTGCCGTTGCCCGGTCGCCGATCTCGATGGCGCCGGGTGCCGCCGCCATGATTTCCGAACGGATCACTTCGGGCACTTCCGAACGCGGGTTGTCGTCGGTGACGACAACCACGTCGGCGAGACGCGTGGCGATCTCGCCCATGATCGGCCGCTTGCCCTTGTCGCGGTCGCCGCCGCAGCCGAACACGACCAGGACCCGGCCGCTGGTGAAGGGCCGCACAGCCGTCAGCACCTTTTCGAGCGCGTCGGGCTTGTGGGCATAATCGACATAGGCAAGCGCCCCGTCCTTCGTGTGGCCGACGAGTTCCAGACGCCCTGCAGCACCCGTGAGCGTCTCCAGCGCCTTGAAGGCGGCCCTCGGTGCGACACCAGTCGAAATGGCAAGGCCCGCGGAGACAAGCGCATTGGCAAGCTGAAAATCACCGGCAAGCGGAATGTCGATCTCGAAGATTTCGCCGGCATGATGGACTTCCGCCATCTGCTTGTGGCGGAAATGCTCGACCCGCTTGATGCAGAGATAATCACCCTTGCGCCCGACGGTGCGGACATCGAGCCCGGACGCCTGAGCGACGCGGATCGCCTCGTCGGACCATGCATCGTCGGCAAAGATGACCGCCGGCGTGCCCTTCGGCGCCAGCGTATCGAAAAGCCGCATCTTGGCGGCCATGTAGTCCTCCACCGTCGGGTGGTAGTCCATGTGATCGCGGCCGAGATTGGTGAAGGCGACGGCGGACAGTTTCACGCCGTCGAGGCGCGACTGGTCGAGCCCGTGGCTGGATGCCTCCATCGCCGCATGCGTCACGCCTTCGTCGGCGAGTTCGGCAAGCAGCGCCTGCAGATCGACAGGATCGGGCGTCGTCAACGAACCGTAATCATTACGAGTGGGTGAAATCACGCCAGTCGTCCCGATCTGCGCCGCGCTCAGGCCGGCTTTCGCCCAGATCTGACGGGTGAAGGAGGCAACCGAAGTCTTGCCGGCCGTTCCGGTCACAGCCACCATCGTCTCCGGCTGGCGGCCGAAGAGGCGGGCGGCGGAAAGCGCCAGAAAGCGGCGCGGGTTGGAAGCGGGAAGAACCGGAATGCTCGCATCCGCCTGATGCGCAGCAACCACCGCAACGGCACCCTTGCCGGCCGCGTCGGCAATGAAGCCCGCCCCGTCGCCCTTGGTGCCGGAGAGCGCGACGAACAGCATGCCGGGCTTGATCTTGCGGCTGTCCGAGGAAATCCCGGTAATCTCGAGGTCGCCCGTAGGACCATCGAGAAGCCCATTCATCTCCGGAAAATCCGGGCCGGCAAGATCGCGCAGTTTCATTGGCAGAATTCCAGTTGTCGGTCAGCAATCACGAATCGCTGACCGCTTTGTTATCGCTCAATAAGACACAAGCAGGGCAGAACCGTCATCGCCGAATTTCGGCTTCACACCGAGTATGGGCGCGGCACGGCTGATAATGTCATGCGCCATCGGGGCTGCAGAGGTACCGGCGAGCGCTGCGCCATTGCCCTTGTCGGTCTTCGGCTCGTCGATGAATGTCAGCACGACGTATTTCGGATCGTCGATCGGGAAGGCAGCCAGGAACGCGTTGAAGTTCTTGTCATGCGCATAGCGGCCGTTGACCACCTTGTCGGCCGTGCCCGTCTTGCCGCCGACATTGAAGCCCGCGACGCGCGCATTGCGGCCCGATCCCTTCACGCCGTTCCAGTGGAACAGGTAGCGCATGTCGCGGCTGGTCGAAGCCTTCATCACCTGCACCGCGTCCATGTCCGCCTGATCACGCGAGCGCGGCAGGAAGGTCGGATTGATCAGCTTGCCGCCATTGACGAGCGACGCGCCGGCAACCGCCGTCTGCAGCGGCGTCGTGGAAACACCGTGGCCGAAGGAGATCGTGATCGAGTTGATCTTCTTCCACTGGCGCGGCTGCGTCGGCATCGCCACTTCCGGCAGTTCCGTATGCATCCGGCTCAAAAGACCGAGCTTGGTGAGAAAATCCTTGTGCCCCTCGATGCCGACCGCATCCGCCATCTTGGCGGTGCCGATGTTGGAGGAATACTGGAAAACTTCCGGCACGGAGAGGAAACGACCCTTGCCGTGGAAATCCTTGATGGTGAAGCCGCCAATGCGGATCGGCAAACGTGCATCGACCGAATCGTTGAGGTTGAACTTGCCGGCGTCGAGCGCCATGGCGAGCGAGAAGGACTTAAAGGTAGACCCCATCTCGAACGTGCCGTTCGACATGCGGTTGAGCCAGCCTTCCTTGGCGCTGGCGGCCGGATCGTTCGGATCGAAATCCGGTGCGGACGCCATGCCGAGAACCTCGCCGGTATTGGCGTCGAGCACGACAGCCCCGGCACCGATCGCCTGGAACTTGTCGATCGCGGTCATGATCACGTCATGCACGATCGCCTGGACGCGAAGATCGATCGACAGCTTGACCGGCTCGAGCGGCTGGTTCGAGGTCATGCCGACCGCGGCAAGATCGGCAAGCCCCTGCGTGTCGACATAGCGTTCCATGCCGGCCACGCCGCGGTTGTCGATATTGACATAGCCGATGATATGAGACGCGGTTCGTCCACCCGGATAGAAGCGGCGCTTCTCCGGCCGGAAGCCGATACCGGGAATGCCGAGCGCCAGGATCTGGCTCTGCTGCTTCGGCGTCAACTGACGGCGCAGCCACTGGAAACGCGAATTCGATTTCAGCCGCGTGTATGTTCCGCGGATATCGAGATCGGTGAGCACCGTGGAGAGTTTTTCGACCACCTCGTCGGCATCGACGATCTTGTGCGGCTCGGCAAACAGCGAAACGGTGCGGATGTCGGTCGCCAGCACTTCTCCGTTACGATCGACGATGTCGGGGCGCGATGCCATCAGCCGGTCGGCAGGCAGGATGCTGGAGGTGATTTCCGGCTGCGCCATGCCGTACTGCGTCAGGCGTCCGCCGACGACGACGTATAGTACGGCAAAACCCGCGATCAGAAGACCGACTCGGTTTCTCGCCTGTGCGGCCTTGCGCTTGCGTGTTCCTTCAAAGGCACCACCGCTCGGCCCCACACCACCCTTGCGGTTGGCGGAAAAATGAGCCCGGCGCTTGACGGTCATCACGCGAGAGAGAAAGGACATTAGCGCCTCACCGAACCGGTTGAAATTGCATCGGGCGAGAAGCCGCGCGGCAGCGGCACGGGGATGGCCGGCGCAGGCGTCGCCCTGGCCTGTTCCACGCCCTTCAATGCCGCGGCCACTTCGCCGCTCTTGCCGGCAATGATGTCTTCGATCGTCGTTTCCGGCTGCGGCAGCTGCGCCCGCAGGATCGGCAACTCGTTGGGCAGCGCCAGACTGGTCGGCGCAGTCGGCACCAGACCAAGCTCGGCGTCATAGACCTTGGCAAGCGGCTGCAGGCGGTTCGGCTGGGTCAACAGCGCCCAGTCGGCCTTGAGCAGGTCGATCGTGTCGCGTTCCAGTCGGATCTCGGTTTCCAACCGGCGCACTTCCGCCAGCTTCTCGTCGGCCCGATGCTTGATCGTGTAGGTGACGACTGCCATCGCGGTCATCACACCGATCAGCACGAGATCGAAACTCCGCAGCATGCTTCAGGCTCCCATCGTCTTGAGGCTGGCAAGATCCGGCAATGCGAAGATGGACATGTCGGCGACACCCGACGGTGCCGACGTGCGAACGCCCATGCGCAGCTTGGCCGAACGGGCCCGCGGATTGACCTCCGCCTCCTCGTCGCTGGCTGCCACCATCTGCTTGCCCGGAAAGTCGAATACGGCGGGGCGAACCTCCACCAGCGGCATATGCCGGGAGCCGCCGGCCTTGCCGGAACGGTCGGAAAAGAACTGCTTGACGATGCGATCCTCAAGCGAATGGAAGGTGACGACGACCAGCCGGCCACCCGGCTTCAGCGCCCGCTCGGCGGCGAACAGCGCACGCGCCAGCTCACCCAGCTCGTCATTGACGAAGATGCGCAGCGCCTGGAAGACGCGGGTCGCCGGATGAATCTTGTCCTTGGCCTTTCGCGGATTGACGCTCTCGATGAGGTTGGCGAGATCGCGCGTCGTCTCGAACGGCTGCGTCGCGCGGCGCTTCTCGATCGCACGGGCGATACGTCCTGGATGCTTTTCCTCACCGAGAAAACCGAAGATACGGATCAGATCGCCAACCTTGGCGCGATTGACCACATCTGCCGCCGAAACGCCGTCGGACGACATGCGCATGTCGAGCGGCCCGTTGCGCTGGAAGGAAAAGCCGCGCTCGGCCTGGTCGATCTGCATGGAGGAGACGCCGATATCGAACACGACGCCATCGAGACCGCCTTCCGGCGCAAAATCGGCAAGACGGGAAAATTCCGTATGATGAAGAGAAAGACGACCATCATGCTGAGCGACGATCGCCTGACCTGCTGCGATCGCCGTCGGATCGCGATCGAGCGCAATCACCGAACTGCCGGCCGCAAGAATGGCCGACGTGTAGCCCCCGGCACCGAAGGTTCCATCAAGGATCACCTTGCCCGCTTCAGACTGAAGCGCGGCAAGCACCTCTTTCAGCAAAACCGGAATGTGACGAACCGGCCCGGCATCGGCCCCGAGTTCAACACCATCCGACCTGTCGCTCATACTGCACTCCTGCTGCAATCGGGACGCCGGTTTTGACGCCCCATTTTGCCACCGCGAAATTTCAAATTCCAAGACCAGGCATCGCCGGCGGACGGCAATGCAACGAAGCAATCGGCGGCAAGACCAAGGCACCACATGAAGCGCGAAGGATGACGTGACATCGACCACGAAACACCGACGAAACAGGCTCCGCCAGCCCCTTCCGATCAGCATTTATTTATGAGCCGTTAAGTTTAACAAATGATTACCAGGCACCCTTCGGACCCCGGCCGCAAACGGTCGGAAAGGCATCTTCACGCACATTTCAACAGCCTGAGAAGCATGGACTTTCAACCCTGCGCGAAACTTGAATGCCGACGGCCGCATCAGAGGCCCGGACCCGCTCTCGACGGCCCGTTTCAGGGCGGAGTGTGATTTGCCAGTTGGCCTGTAAGCCGGGTTCTGTATGGCCCCGATGCAAGCATCGGAACGTGGCAGCCATTCATCTGGGACGATGCTTGCACATCGCCTCGCGCAACCCACCCGGATGACTGGCCCGGAAACGGGCTGTAGGCGCCTTGCGGCACCCCGCGTCATCCCTATTCGGTCTTGCTCCCGGTGGGGTTTACCTTGCCGCCGCTGTTACCAGAAGCGCGGTGGGCTCTTACCCCACCCTTTCACCCTTACCCCGCATGTAGCGAGGCGGTTTGCTTTCTGTGGCACTTTCCCTAGGGTCGCCCCCGCCGGACGTTATCCGGCACCGTGTTTCCGTGGAGCCCGGACTTTCCTCACCCTACCGCCTTTCGGCATTGGTAAAGCGCGGCTGCCCGGCCAACTGGTATCGGCTCCTTAGACGGTTTGATCGGCAAAGGCCACAGGAAAGAGCGCAGTTTCACCGATCAGGCAAAACTCGCGGAAAAAGGCACAGCGTAAGCTGTGTCGCGGATCGCCCCGTGGAAGATCAGCTCTGCTCCAAGCCTGCCGATCTCGTCGGAACTCTTCGCCGCCGCCCCGCAGCCGCCCGTCAGCACGCCGATACGCGAAGACTCGGTAAAGCCGATCGCCGGATAACCGGTCGGCGTCTTGGACACGACGCAGGCCCCCGTCGAAATCCGGCCTCGATCGATCGCAGGCACGAGCGTCTCGATAATCCGGGCATGGTGGTCGCGCACGGTCTCGCGCCCACCCGAGCGGAACCATTGGCGCATTTCGGCATCCGTGCGGACGAGAATATCGTCGGGATCGCCACCGATCTTCAGATAGACACGGCCATCGGGATAACGCACAGGCGGCAGCATGTAGATATGGTCGCGGGAATTGCGCGGCTCGTAGATCAGCGACGGCATGCCCGCGAATTTGGGCAATTCGTCCTCCGGGATCTCGAAAAAGGTAACGGTGCGCGCATAGACAGCCATCTCCACCGGACGCGGCAGAAGCCCTTCGGAAATGGAAAACCCGCCAGCGGCCAACAGCACTTTCTCCGCCGAATAGACCTGGCCTTCGGCGGTCGTCACGACGGCCTTTCCGCCTTCATCGCGAACGGAAACCACGGTTTCCGCGATCACCTCGGCTCCTTGCCGGCCGGCCAGAACCGACTGCGCCTTCACCAGCGCCCGCGGATTGACGTAACCGGCATCGCCCGCCTCGTACACACCCTCGCAGCCCGGCTCGAAGCCGAAATACGGAAACCGCGCCGCCACCCCGGCAGCATCGATGAGATCGACATCGACGCCGAGCGTCGCCGCCGCATCGCAGATGCCACCGATATAGGGATTACCGCTCTCCCGCTCCGGCCCCACCATCAGGCAGCCGACAGGATGATAGAAGGCGACGCCGCTTTCCGCCTCGATCTCCCGGTAGCGGGCGATCGAACGATTGGCGAGCAGCCCCCATACCTCGTTCGGATCGATCGTGCGGGTGATGCGCGCCTCGTCATAATGGCTGGCGAACACGCCCTGGTGGCTGGCGGCATCCTTCGGCTCGTCCGGCCCGATCAGCGCCACGCCATCCGTCCACTTGGACAGATGCCGCGCCGCCGCAGCCCCCATCATGCCCCGTCCGATGACGATAATGTTGAAGTGCTGCGCCATGCCTGCTGTGCCTTTTCGATTCCCAAGCCGAATGCGCATATCTGATAAGCGCTTCGAACCGTTTGCGGAATCAAAATCTGAGCCGCCTGAATCAGAACATCAACGGATATGTACGAGCATAGACGAGATCGACGGTCGCGATCGACGCGGTCTCGATATCCGTCTTCGGCATGTCCGCGATCACCGCCTGAACCTTGTCGCAATAGCGTTTCGAGATCGGGTTCATCCGTTTGGCGCCGTGGCCGGCATTGTATTTGAGGATCGTCCGGCAGATCTTGCCGTCACCGAGATCATGCGCGCCGGCCAGATACTTCATGCCGAAGCGGATATTGGTATCCGGATCGTAGAGACCGGAGGCCTTGCCCTCGTATCCCATCATCCTTGCCGTGGCCGGCTTGATCTGCATCAGACCGATTTCGCCGGCGCTTCCCTTGGCCGTAGGCCGAAAGCTGCTCTCGATCTGTACCACGGCAAGCGCCAGCTCGTTCGGCACGTCGTAAAGGTCGGCATATTTGCCGATCAGCTTTTCGTAATGCGCCCGGCGCACCGCCATGCGGCTTTCAGGTGTCGCGGCCATCGCCAGCGTCTCACGCGTTTCCCAAGGCGCCTTGACCTCTGTCTTCGTGAAGGTGATCGTCTCTCCGCCGTCCTCGGCGCGCACGAGGTCAGTACCCGCGGCGAGCACGGCGATGCTCACGGCGGCTGCAACAGCCAGCATTCTCATGGACTAGTTCAGTCTCCGGATGAGGCCCAGAACTCGAAGGGCCTGCCAGGATCGCGGCCGGACACATGCCGGACCTTCGGTCGCCTCGCCGGAAAGACGGCGCGACCGTTAACGAAACCCGTTCGTTTTTCTTAAGCAATCCCCGCCTACAAGGCGATTGCGCGAGGACATGGTTAAAGCCGGCTAATAAGGAAAGTCTGTGGCGGCGCAGCAAAAGCTGCATTTCGCCGCCGTTCCCGACGCTCCGATCAGGCCTCGGCAGGCCGGTATTGCGGCAGCGACTTCAGCAACCGGTGCAGTGTGTCGATGGTCGAAAAATCGGCAATTCCGTCGACCAAAGACGGCCGGAAATGGCGCTGGAAAGCTTCGACCACACCCTTCGTCCGCTCACAGAATTGCCCAGTGATCTCAAGATCGTAACCATAAAGCGACAGCATCGATTGCAATGCCTCGATCGGCTGTCCGCTCTCGCCAAGCTGAAAGAACCGCCCGCCGGCGACAACGGATGGATCGATCCAATGCCCAACCCCCGCCCGATGCAGGATCTGCCAGGGGAAATTTTCACCCGGATCGACCTTGCGGATGGGGGCGACATCCGAGTGTCCGAGCACCCTGTGAGGGACAATCGACCACCGTTCGCCGCAATCGCGACACAATTGGATCACCGCGTCGATCTGTTTTTCGGGATAGGACGGCAAGCCACCCGGATGACCGGGATTGGCGATCTCGATGCCGATGGAGCAGGAATTGATGTCCCCCTCACCGGCCCAGCCGCTCTTTCCCGCATGCCATGCGCGCCGATCTTCGGCCACGAGCTGGATCACCCGCCCGTCCTGATGGACGAAGTAGTGGCTGGATACCTGGCTTTCCGGATTGCAGAGCCAGCGCAGCGCCTGCTCGTCATCGGGCATGCCGGTGTAATGCAGGATGATCATGTCGGGCTTTCTCCCGTCGACACGCTCCCCATGATTCGGCGAGGCCTGCACGCAGGCCGCCGCATGGTCTGCGGCGAAAGAATCCGCGCCGACGCCGGTCATGCGGCCCGGCGCTCTTTCTCGATGGTCCGGTAAGCCTGGCTCAACGCCGCCATGCGCTCGTTGGCGGCGGCATGCAGCGATGCGGGAACGCCGCGCGCGATCAGCCGGTCGGGATGGTGTTCGGAAACCAGCAGCCTGTACTGCTTGCGGATCGCGGAAAAATCGTCCTCCGGCGAAACGCCGAGCACGAGATAGGGGTCGCGCCCGTCGAGATGCACGTGCCGCGCCATGATGCGGCGGAAATGCTCTTCATTGATATGGAAGATTTCGGCGATCCGGCCAAGGAAAAGCAGTTCCTTTTCATGCACCAGACCATCGGCCTTGGCGATGTGGAACAGGCCGTCGACCACATTCTCCAGCATCGGGCAGTTTTCCGAAGCGCCCGAACCGCACAGCCCGGCCAGCTTCATCGCATAGGCCTCGTATCCGGCCACATCCTGTCGTGCCAGATTGTAAAGCCGCGCCACGTTGCGCGCTTCCTCGTCCGGAAAATCGAAGATCTGCTGGAAAGCCCGAACCTCTGCCTCGGAAACGATGCCGTCCGCCTTCGCCATCTTGGCCGACAATGCGATGATGGCAACGGAGAAGGATACCTGACGGCGTGTTTCCGGGTCGCCCTCGAACATTGTGCGGATCGCCTCGACCACACGGCCGAGCGCGCTTCCGGCGGCGTCACCGATGGCGCTGATCAGCCGCTCCCAGAGCGAGGAAATCTGCAGACAGGAAAAATCGAATATCATGACGGCAAATGACCAGAAAACACCCGAGAATGCAACGGATCGGACGCCCGTGATCGGATTAAACTATGTTCATCTTATCCGAACAATCGATGCGCAATAAACGTCAATCACCCGCTCAAGCAGGATAAAACCCCGCTCCACCAGCACTTACCACGCTTACAGAGCAGTGCTTCGAAATGCCTCGACAGAGCGGCGCACTGCCATCAATCAGAGATCACAAGCACTTGAAATCTCTGCGCAAGCCCGCAACGACAGCCGAATACGCAGCAAACGTGCCCTGACGATTCCCCTTTACACCGCCATTGACCTGTCGCATCCATTCACCACCTGTTCGTGGATAAGCGTTTTGAGCGCATTGGAGGATCCGTGACCAAACAGAAAGTCGCAATGCTGACCGCGGGCGGCCTTGCCCCTTGCCTTTCCTCGGCCGTCGGCGGCCTGATTGAACGCTACACCGACATCGCTCCTGAAACGGAACTGATTGCCTATCGCTCAGGCTATCAGGGCGTTCTTCTGGGTGATCGAATAGAGATTACGACGGAGATGCGTGAGAAGGCGCATCTGCTGCACCGCTTCGGCGGCTCGCCGATCGGCAACAGCCGGGTGAAACTCACGAACGCCGCCGACTGCGTCAAGCGTGGCCTCGTCAGGGAAGGCGAGAACCCGTTGGCGGTCGCCGCCGAAAGGCTCGCGGCCGATGGCGTGACCATTCTCCATACGATCGGTGGCGACGACACGAACACGACCGCAGCCGACCTCGCCGCCTATCTCGCCGCCAATGGCTACGACCTCACCGTCGTCGGCCTGCCGAAAACGGTCGATAACGATGTCGTGCCGATCCGCCAGTCGCTTGGCGCATGGACCGCCGCCGAAATGGGCGCCACCTTTTTCGACAACGTCTCCAACGAACAGACGGCAGCGCCCAGAACGCTGGTCATCCACGAAGTCATGGGGCGCCATTGCGGCTGGCTGACGGCAGCGACCGCCCGCGCCTACATGCAGAAATCCGCCGCGCAGGACTATGTCGACGGCTTCATCATGAATGCCGAGATGAAGGGCATAGACGGCCTCTATCTGCCCGAAATGGCCTTCGATGCGGATGCGGAAGCGGCGCGCCTGAAAATGCTGATGGACAGTCGCGGCTTCGTAACCCTCTTCGTCTCGGAAGGCGCCTGCCTCGACGCCATCGTCGCCGAACGCGAAGCTGCCGGCGAGGCGATCAAGCGCGATGCCTTCGGCCATGTGAAGATCGACACGATCAATGTCGGCGGCTGGTTCCAGAAGCAGTTTGCCGCACTTCTCGGCGCCGAACGGTCTCTGGTGCAGAAATCCGGCTACTTCGCCCGCTCCGCGCCGGCCAATAGCGAAGATTTGAGATTGATCCAGTCGATGGTCGATCTGGCCGTGGAAAGCGCGCTGAACAGGGTCTCCGGCGTCACCGGCCATGACGAGGATCAGGGCGGAAAGCTGAGGACAATCGAATTTCCGCGTATCAAGGGTGGAAAACCGTTCGATATGTCGGCAAAATGGTTCGAGGACGTAATGGCGTCCATCGGCCAGCCGTTCAAGGCTGCCTGATGGCGCGAAAGACGGGCGCCGTGAGCGACCTGGGAGGGTATGATGACCACTGAGGCATGGCTCGCTTTTGCTGCGACTGCAACGGCGCTCCTCCTCGTCCCTCATCCGCTCGCCTTTACCGTCGCGACTTACGCGCGGTCCTGGGGGCGCACGAGCGCCCTTGTCACCGTGCCCTCGGTGACACTTGCCGTGACGCTTGCCGCCATCGTCGCCACGACCGCGAGCATCGGGCTGTTCACCGTCATGCCGGCAATCGACGACGCGGCCTCATGGGTCGGCCTCGTCTTCCTGATCATCTATTGTCTGTATGCATTTCAGGACCCGCGGCTGCGCCAGGGCGTCGCCGACAACGACAACCTGCCGGAAACGCGCCCGCTCAAGATTTGCTGGCAGATCATCCGCACCACGTTCCAGAGCGGTCGCTACGTCTTCCTGATGGCCGCCGTGCTTGCCCAGTTTTCTGAGCCGGCGGCTGTATTGCCGCTGGATTATGCCGCGATGATCGGCATTTTCGCTGGCGCGGCCTTCGTTTCCGCCCTCTGCTACGCGGTTTTCCCCAGACTGATGCGCCGCAAAAAGCGTCCGCCGCGCAAGTCGGGCAAAGCCCCGCACAAGCCCGGAACGCTATTCATCGCACGCCGGGCGGTGACGGCCGGATACCGGCGAATTGCCGCGTAGGAGGCGGCTGCGCCGCCTGTCATCTTGTCCGCCCGATCCGGATAGGTTAATGGAAACGAAAGTCCCGCAGCATTTTGGCGGTCCTGTTTACGGTCTGGGCAACGATTTTTAGTGAAAGCGACCCAATGGCGATGATGCGATTTGTGGGCCGGAAGGCAGCCGTGGTTCTGGCCATGTCGACTGCCTTGGCCGCATGTTCCAGCGTTGAACACGGCCCCGACATGGCTTCGACCGACTCGCAGACCGCGTCCGGCAGCGAACAGGCCGCAGCCGATCTTGCCGTAGACCCCACGCAGAATTCGGTGACGCTCACAAAGACCAGCCGTCTTCCCATTCCGGTTCCGGCAAGCGCCGAAGCCTCGATCGTCCAGACGGCGGCCATGGCCTCGCCGACTATGGCACCCTTTGTCGCCATGCAGGTCGAGGCGGCAACCGCCGCGCCGACCGAACCCGCAAATCCGCTCGTACTTGCGTCCGTGCAGCCTGCCGCCGCTCACAGCACCGCAAAGGGCAGCCGCCTCGTGTCGCCGCCGGTAGCGCCCGCCGTTCAGGCCGGCCGGATCCAGCCCGCCGCCGCCCAGGCGATCGCGCTCGACGAGCCGCAACTGACGCCGGACATGGTGGCGTTGCAATCCGTCATTCCCCTGCCCAAACCGCAGATGGCCGCAACGACGACGCTTGCCTATGCCGCCCAGCCGAAAGCGGTTGCCGCGGTGAAGGCGATCGACAGTCGCATGGAATTTCCGCCGGCACCCGGCGAACCGATGCCGGAGACTGCATCGGCGGCACCGGCAGACCTGAAAAAGCTGATTCACCGCTATGCCGGCCTTTACGGCGTACCGGAATCGCTCGTCCACCGCGTCGTCCACCGCGAGAGCAAATACGACCCCAAGGCCTATCACAAGAACGGCTATTGGGGCCTCATGCAGATCAAGTATGCAACGGCCAAGTCGATGGGGTATTCCGGCCCGCCGGAAGGCCTGCTCGATGCCGAGACCAACCTCAAATACGCGATCAAGTATCTGCGCGGCGCCTGGCTGGTTGCCGACAATTCCAACGATAACGCGATCCGTCTTTATGCACGCGGCTATTATTACGACGCCAAGCGTAAGGACATGCTGCACGTTCTGGAACAGTAAGGCGCGATCCGCCGCCACTGACCTCGATCACCGCCCAGGCAACTGCCTCATCAACGCCCTATCACGGCTCTGACCAACGGTACCGCGTCATAGCCTGTGGCGCGTGGCGTCAGCCCCATGCGCACGACGACCAGATCCAGAGACGGGATGACGAAGACATATTGCCCGTCGTGGCCGCTCAGAAAGAACGCATCGGCCGGCAATCCCGCATCGGGCCGCGGCAACCATGTCTGCAGCTTCGAGTAACGACCGCCCGAACTGCGGTTCGGCGCATGCATCTGCGCCACGAACCCTTCCGGCAGCAACCGCTCTCCGTTCCACATGCCGTCCCGCGCCAGCAGCAGGCCGAAGCGGGCCCAGTCGCGTGCCGTCGCATACATGTAGGAGCTGCCAACATAGGTTCCGGCCTCATCCGTCTCCATAACCGCAGACGCCATTCCGAGCGGCCCGAAAAGGCTGCCGTTCGGATAGGCAAGCGCCTCCGCAGCATCGTCGAACCGCTCCATCCAGAGTTTCGACAACAGCACCGAAGTACCGGACGAATAATGGAAATCGGTCCCGATCTCCGTCTCCGGCGGCAGGCTGGCGGCAAACCGCGCCATGTCCGGCTCAAGGAAAAGCATGCGGGTCACATCGGCAACCGTGCCGTAATTCTCGTTGAAGACGAGACCGCTCTCCATCCCCATAAGGTCGGCGACACGGATCGCGGCCCGGCCGTCGCCGCGCCACTCGGAAAACAGGTTACTGTCCTCGAGCGACATGCGCCCTTGCTCTATCAGCCGCCCGATGATCGCGGCATTCACCGTCTTCGTCATCGACCAGCCGAGCAGTGGTGTCTCGGCCGAAAAGCCGGTCCCGTAAGCCTCCGCCACGATGCGGCCCTGGCGAACGACCACGGTGCCGCGCATGCCCGGTCCCGTTAACGCGGCATCTGAAAGCACGCGCGCAAGCGATTCATCCAACTCGACCTTTCGCCCTTCAGGCCAGAGAATATCATCAACCTCCCCGCCAGAAACGGGCGGCACGGCGACACTTGCCAGAGATGTTCCGGGGACGACGACGGTGCAGCCGGTTCCCTCGCGATAGAAGGCCTCGCTCGGTGCAATTACGCCCAGAAGTGCCGCCCCGACACGCCCGCCTTGGCGGTCGATCTCCACCCGCATCAGCCGCAACAGCGGATGCCCCGGCGCCTGCACGTCCTGCGCCAGAACCTGATCCGCGTCACGCCCGGCAATGAACACATTCGAGCAGACGATCTTCGCCGCATAGCCGCTGCCGACACGCAGCAGGTTCGGCGGCACGAAATACAGCCATCCGCCAAGGCCGATCGCCAGCACGATCAGCAGGATGGCGAGGACACGAAAAATCCGTCTGAGCACCGGCAGTCTCCCTTTGGGTCGGCCGCATGCAAGCAAAATATACACCCAAGGGAAAGCCCGTTTCTGCGCCGCAACCGCATTCCGCCCCACCACACACAGGTCTCGTCACGAAGCTGTTGCATCAGAGGACTAAACGCCTCCAAACGCATGATGAGGCAGGAATTGACCATGGCAGAGATCGTCGAAGAGCGTGGCTTGCAAAAGAACGGCAAGCTGAAATCAGCCCTCATCCAGCACAAGGCGTTTTCCGCCCACGGCCTTTCGGAGCGCTTCTTCGGCCTCCTCTTCTCCGGCCTCGTCTATCCGCAGATATGGGAAGACCCTGCTGTCGACATTGAGGCGATGGAACTGGCGGAAGGTCATTCGATCGTCACGATCGGCTCCGGCGGCTGCAACATGCTCGCCTATCTGTCGCGTTCTCCGGGCAGCATCGACGTCGTCGATCTCAACCGTCACCATATTGCGCTGAACCGCTTCAAGCTCGCCGCTTTCCGTCATCTCCCGGCTCATGCCGATGTCGTCCGCCAGTTCGGCATGGATGGAGTGAGGACCAACAGCGCTTCCTTCGACCATCATATCGCCGCCCATCTCGATCATGCCACGCGAAGCTACTGGCAGGAGCGCTCGCTGACCGGCCGCCGGCGCGTCGATGTCTTCAACCGTAACATCTATCGCACCGGCTTGCTTGGCCGCTTCATCGCGCTAGGCCACATCCTCGCCCGCCTGCACGGCGTCCGGCTGACGGATTTTGTCAAGGCCCGCACGTTGCACGAACAGCGGCAGTTCTTCGACGAAAAGATCGCCCCGCTCTTCGATCGCCCGTTGATCCGCTTCATCACCAGCCGCAAGAGCTCGCTTTTCGGCCTCGGCATTCCGCCGCAGCAGTATGACGAACTGGCAAGCCTCGCCCCGAACGGCTCGATCGCCCCGGTTCTGCGTGGCAGGCTGGAAAAGCTCGCCTGCCATTTCCCGCTCAAGGACAACTACTTTGCCTGGCAGGCCTTCGCTCGCCGCTATCCCCGCCCGCACGAAGGCGACCTGCCCTTCTACCTGCGCCCGGAACATTACGCGGCCATCCGCCAGAACGCCGACCGCGTCACGGTGCACCACGAGACGTTCACCGCGCTTCTCGCCCGCAAGCCGGCCGCCTCCGTCGATCGCTTCGTGCTTCTCGATGCGCAGGACTGGATGTCGGACGAGCAGCTGAATGCGCTGTGGAGCGAGATCAACCGCACGGCTGCTCCCGGCGCCCGTGTCATCTTCCGCACCGCCGCCGAAGACAGCGTCATCGAAGGTCGCATTTCCGATGCACTGCGGCAGGAATGGACCTATCTCGCCGAACGCTCCAGCGAGCTGAACCGTCAGGATCGTTCGGCGATCTATGGCGGCTTCCACATCTACACGAAGGCCGGCGCGTGAGCGCGGTACCGGAAAACCGACCGGCGGATGACCACGCCGCCGACATGGACCGGATGTATCGCTATCAGCGCCACATCTACGACCTGACGCGCAAATACTACCTCCTCGGCCGCGACCGGATGATCGAGGGCCTCAAGCCATCGCCCGGAACAAGCATTCTGGAAGTCGGCTGCGGCACCGGCCGCAATCTGGCGCTCACCCGCCGGCATTATCCGAAGGCAAAACTTTACGGCCTCGACATTTCGGCCGAGATGCTGGCAACGGCTCGGAAGAACCTGGCGGGCGGCGAGGCACTTCCCAACCTCATCGTCGCAGACGCGACGAATTTCCGCCCGCAGGATTTCGGCACGGACGGTTTCGACCGGGTCATGATCTCCTACGCGCTGTCGATGATCCCGGCCTGGGAAGAGGCGATCGACGCGGCACTTGCGGCACTCGCCCCGCACGGCTCGCTGCATATCGTCGATTTCGGCCAGCAGGAAGGCCTGCCGATCTGGTTCCGCTCCGGCCTTCAGGCCTGGCTGCGGCGTTTCCATGTCACCCCGCGCGCGACGCTGCATGAAGCACTGGAGGCGCGGCTGGACGCTGCAAATGCGGACATGATCTTCGAGGAGCTGAGCCGCGGCTACGCCTGGCATGCGGTCATTCGCAAGCGCGGCTGACACATTCGTTATCGCCGCACGTCACGAGCCGGTGATTTCGCCTTATCCATACGGCACGCCTCTATGATAAACGAAAATTGGTGCTGCTTCGCCGATTCCGGCTGACTGCGGCTTTGATCGTCACTCAATCCGGGTCCTTCATGCCGCGCATTCTCCTCGCCCTCGCCTTGTCTGCCTGTCTGCTTGCCGGTTGCACCTCGACCGGCGACGTGATGGACACCGCCTCGATCCGCGGCACCAAGTTCAAGGACAACGACCCGCAGGATTTCGGCCATAACCACCCCGGCCGCCACGAGGTCCACGGCATTGACCTGTCGAAATGGAACGGCACGGATATCGACTGGCAGACGGTGAAGAAATCCGATGTCGCCTTCGTCTTCATCAAAGGAACCGAAGGCAAGGACCGCATCGACGCGGCCTTCACCACCCATTGGCGCGGCGCGGCGGCTGCCGGCATTCCGCATTCCGCCTATCACTTCTATTATTTCTGCTCGACGCCGGAAGATCAGGCCGACTGGTTCATCGCCAATGTGCCGAAGGAGGCCAACATGCTGCCGCCGGTGCTCGACATGGAATGGAACCACGCCTCGCCCAGCTGCAAGCTGAAGCCCGATGCCGCCACCGTTCGCGATGTCATGCGCCGCTTCATCGCCCGCATCGAGGCTCATTACGGCGTCAAGCCGATCATTTACACATCGGTGGATTTCCACCGCGACAATCTCGTCGGCGCCTTCAACGACCATCACTTCTGGGTCCGCTCGGTCGCCGCCCATCCGAGCCAGATCTATACGGGCCGCAAATGGACCTTCTGGCAATATACCGCAACCGGCGTCATTCCCGGCATCAAGGGAAATACCGATATCAACGTCTTCTCCGGCAATGAAAAGAGCTGGGCAAGCTGGGTCGCCGCCGCCAATCGCTAGGCGGCGCTTGACCTTGCGCGTGACGCTGGCATTGTGAATGCGACTGCGCTAAATAGCGGCCTTCCGCACAGGTCACACCGACCTGTACGGCATATCTCATCGTCTGCAACTTTCCTCAAAACGCTCACAGATCGCTCAGGATCGACCATGCCCTTGCTCGACAGCCGCCGCCTTGCTTATGCTGCACTCATCGTGGGAGGCATGGCTGCCCCCGCCTTCGCCCAGACCGCCCAAACTCCGGCAAACACGTCTCCGGCAGCAGTAGCCGCCGAGCCGAAACCCGTTTGCGGCGGCGATATCGCGGCCTTTCTCGAAGGCGTTAAGCAGGAAGCGATCACCAAGGGCATTCCGGCAAGTGCTGCCGATGAAGCGCTTGCCGGTGCGCAGATCGACCCGAAGGTTCTCTCGCGCGACCGTGCCCAGGGCGTATTCCGCCAGACCTTTCTCGAATTCTCGCAGCGCACCGTCAGCCAGGCCCGCCTCGATATCGGCCGCCAGAAGCTGAAGCAGCTCGCCGACGTCTTCTCCCGCGCCGAGAAGGAATATGGCGTCGCCCCCGGCGTCATCACTGCCTTCTGGGCGATGGAGACCGATTTCGGCGCAGTTCAGGGCGATTTCAACACCCGCAACGCGCTCGTCACCCTGTCGCATGACTGCCGACGCCCGGAACTCTTCCGCCCGCAGCTGATCTCGCTGATCGAGATGGTTCAGCACGGCGACCTCAACCCGGCCACCAATACCGGCGCATGGGCCGGTGAAATCGGCCAGGTGCAAATGCTGCCGGAAGACATCATCGCCCACGGCGTCGATGGCGACAACAGCGGCCATATCGACGTCAAGGGATCCGCCGCCGACGCCATCCTGACCGCGGCGAAATTCATCCAGAGCATGGGCTACAAGCCGGGCGAACCCTGGGTGCAGGAAGTCACCCTGCCGGAAACCCTGCCTTATGAAAAATCCGGCCTCGGCAACGAGATCCCGGCGTCGGAATGGTTCTCGCTCGGCGTCACCCCGCGTGATAGCGTAACGAGCTTCGGCAACCTGCCGGCAGCCCTCATCCTGCCGCAGGGCCGCAAGGGTCCCGCCTTCCTCGCCTACCCGAATTTCGGCATCTATCTGCAGTGGAACCAGTCGTTCATCTACACGACCTCGGCCGCCTATTTCGCCACCCGCCTGTCGGGCGCACCGCCATACCAGAAGACGACGCCCGAGCCGGGCCTCGATCCCGACACGATGAAGGACCTGCAGATCAAGCTGCAGGCCCATGGCCACAATGTCGGCAAGGTCGACGGCATTCTCGGCTCCGGCACCCGCCAGGCGACGCAGAAGGAACAGGTTCGCCTCGGCATGCCGGCCGATGGCTGGCCGACACGCGAACTGCTCGACGCGCTCTGAGCCGCCGAAAAATGATCAGGTGACAGGAAACGGGTGGCGATCGGATCGCCGCCCGTTTTATCTTTTGCATCGAAGAAATCGAAGAGAATCGAAATGACAGCAGAGACGCCCCGCCTGACCACGCTCGCCTGGGCGCTGCTCTTTCTGCTCGGCCTGCTGTGGGGCGGTTCCTTCTTCTTTGCCCGCATCGCCGTGCAGGAGGTTCCGCCCTTCACGCTCGTGCTTCTGCGCCTCGGCATCGCCGCTCTCGCCCTCCACATCTACCTGCACGGCCGCTTCGGCACCTATTCGATCCTGAAAGAGCATTGGCGGGCCTTCCTTGTCATGGGCCTCGTCAACAACGCCCTGCCTCACACGCTGATCTTCTTCGGCCAGACGGAGATCGGCGCCGGGCTCGCCTCGATCCTCAATGCGACGACGCCGATCTGGACGGTCATTATCGCCAACCAGTGGACCTCGGACGAAAAGCTGACCGGCCTCAAGCTCGCCGGCTGCGTCGCCGGCCTTGTCGGCACCTGCATTCTCATCGGCCCGAGCACGATCACGGATACGGCGGCCCCGCTCTGGGCGCTCGTCCTGCCGGTCATGGCTGCTATCTCCTACGGCGTCGCCGGCACCTACGGAAAGCGTTTCCGCGGCCTTCCCGCCCCGGTAACGGCCACCGGCCAGCTGACCGCCTCCAGCCTCATCATGCTGCCCGTCTCGCTGATTGCCGACCAGCCATGGACGCTCGCGGCGCCCTCCTTGCATGCGGTCGCTGCCATCGTCGCGCTGGCGCTCCTGTCCACCGCACTCGGTTACCTGATCTTCTTCAGGATCCTGGCGCTTGCCGGCGCCACCAACACGTCGCTCGTCACCCTGCTGGTGCCGCCAAGCGCCATCCTTCTCGGCGCGCTCTTCCTCGGAGAACGACTTGCGCTCACCGATATGACCGGCATGGCGGTGATCGGTCTAGGCCTGCTTCTGCTCGACGGACGCCTGTTTCGCAACCGCAGCAAAGCCGCATGACAGAGGCAAAAATCACCGCCTCCGCTCACGAAAAATAACCGTCGTTAACAGCCAAATAGGTAAATTTAACGTGTGAGAAAGCTTCGTTAATACCGAATATTCTTTTTATATCAGATGGATAAGTGGATAACGATGCGTAACCGCATCAAACCCGCTGCAGCGCAGCACAAGATTCCGCTTCCCATTTGACACAGAACCGACATAAAATCGGCTCGTCAACGCAAGGAGGCAAACATGGGACGTACTTACCCCCTCAATCTCCTGGTAGTCGGTGCAGCATTCGCATTTGTCGCCTCGATGCTTTTCATCTAGGCGGATAGACTACCGGTCGTATCTTGCATCCAAATACGTTTGATATGGACCACGAATTCCAGAAAACGCATGCTCCCTGCGGAGCATGCGTTTTTTAATGCCTGTCGGAATGGTAGCTGATCAGGCCGCCGCAACGGCCTTGGTCGTGCCCGGCGCATAGCCGATAGTGTCGAGCACGGCGGAGATCAGCGGTGCACGGTTCATCGTGTAGAGATGGATGTGGTGGAAACCATGCCGCGCCAGTTCCTCGATCTGCTCGGCTGCAACCTCGGCAGCAACCTTCGCCCGCTCCTCCGGCTTCTCGTCCAGCCCTTCGAAACGGGCATCCAGGAAGGACGGCACCGACGCGCCGCAGCGACGCGCAAACCGCTTCAACTGCGTCAAGTTCTGGATCGGCATGATGCCCGGCAAGACCGGAATGGTCACACCCGCGGCCGCAACCTCATCCATGTAGCGGAAGAAGGTCTCGTTATCGAAGAAGAACTGCGTCAGGGCCCGCGTCGCGCCGGCATCTGCCTTGCTCTTCAGCGTAGCAATGTCGGCGGCCATGTCGCGGCTTTCCGGATGCTTTTCCGGATAGGCGGAAACGGAAATGTCGAAGTCGCCATAGTCGGCTAGCGAACGCACCAGATCCGCCGTCTGCTGGAAGCCTTGCGCATGCGGCACATACTCCGTGCCGATACCGGTCGACGGATCGCCGCGCAGGGCAACGATACGGCGAACGCCGGCCGCACGATACTCCTCGACGACGGCCTTAACCTCGTCCTTCGATGCATCGACGCAGGTCAGGTGTGCTGCCGTCGGCAGGTTCGTGGCGGCAATGATTTTCGTTACGGCGGAAAGCGTCGGTTCCTTGGTCGAACCGCCGGCTCCGTAGGTCACCGTGACGAATTCCGGTTGGAATTCAGCCAGCTTATCGACGGTCTCGATAAGCTGGGCTTCCATTTCCTCGGACTTCGGCGGGAAGAATTCGAAGGAGATCTCGAACTTCTGTTTCTTGTTGTTGTCGCTCATGGTCATCCTTCCTGCAGCGCCGAAAGCCTCGGCGCGGTGTCTTCGCTGCCGGCGACCAGCATGCGGCGATCCCTCGCCAGCCAGATCGTCACGGTCAGGCCCTCCGCCTTGTCCGGTGCGATATCGATCGACTTCTCCACATCCACACCGAGCTTCTCCAGCCAGTCGCCGATCGTCTCGTGCGAAAAGCCGAGACGCACATGCGCATGCTCCTCGCGCAGATGCTCCAGCGTATGCGGCGCCAGATCGACGATCAAAAGCCGCCCGCCCGGCCGCAGATTTCGGACCGCTTCCGCAATCGCCAGTTCCGGCTGATCGAGAAAATGCAGGACCTGATGGATCGTCACCAGATCGAAATCCTGGCCTTCCAGCGGCAGGTTGAGAATATCGGCGTGACGAACGGACGCTTTGAGGATGCCCGCCTTGTCGAGATTGGCGCGCGCCACCGACAGCATGTCGCGGCTGGCATCGACGCCGATCGCCCGGCGGTAATGCGGCGCCAGAAGCTTGAGGATCCAGCCCGTACCGGTGCCCAGATCGAGCAGCGAATCGATCGGCGCGGTCCCGACCATCCGCAGCAACGCCTGCTCGACGGCACTATCGCTGGCATGAAGGCGGCGAAGCTCGTCCCATTCGGATGCGTTGCGACTGAAATAGGCCTGCGCCTTGTCGGCCCGCTGGCGCTTGACCGCCGCCAGCCGTTCGCCGTCGCGCGCCAGAACCGGATCGTCAGTCGCAGCCGTGGCCAGCAGCGTGCGCACCAGCGTTGCCCCCGCTCCGTCGTGGCGCAGGCGGAAATAGGCCCAGGCGCCTTCCTGATAGCGATCGATCAGCGCGTCTTCGGTCAGGAGCTTGAGGTGCCGGGAAATGCGTGGCTGGGATTGCCCGAGAATTTCAGTAAGATCGGTCACGGTCAGGTCGCCGCGAGCAAGCAGCGCAAGCAGACGGAAACGCGTAGGTTCCCCCACCGTCTTCAAAACGTCTATGAGCGTATCCAGGATCAACTGACAACCACCTTCAATCAAGATATAAACATATCTTTATGTGATTTACGGGTGCGACGCAAGATTGAAAGGCTGATAGCACAGAAGTAAAAAACGGGACAGCGCTTCCGCTGCCCCGTTCGTGATCAGGATATGGCGATTTACGCGCTTAGAATTCCTGCCACTCGTCCTTGGCCACTGCGACGGCAGCGCCGCCACGGGACCGCGCGATGGGAGCGGACTGCCGCGACGAATAGCTCGGCTGGGTGGCCGGCTGAGCGACGTGTCGCGAGGGTGCCGTGGCGGAGCGCATCTGGGCGGCGGCATTGCGAAGCCCTTCGGCGCCGGCATTGCCGAGATTGAAGATCGACAGCAGACCGCTCAGGTTGCTGCTTTCCTGTGCCAGACCGACGCCGGCCGCGTTCATCTCCTCGACCATTGCAGCATTCTGCTGCGTCGCCTGGTCCATCTGGTTGATCGCGGTATTGATCTGCGAAAGGCCGGCGGACTGCTCCTGTGCAGCCGTCGCGATCGCATCCATGTGGCGGTTGACGACGAGCACCAGCTCGGCGATCTGCGCCAGCCCTTCGCCGGTATCGCCGACCAGCTTGACACCCTGATCGACGGCGGTGGTGGAGTTGGAGATTAACGCCTTGATCTCCTTGGCCGCATTGGCGGAGCGCTGTGCAAGTTCGCGAACCTCCTGGGCGACGACAGCAAAACCCTTGCCGGCCTCACCGGCGCGCGCCGCCTCGACCCCTGCATTCAGCGCCAGAAGGTTCGTCTGGAAGGCGATCTCGTCGATCACACCGATGATCTGGCTGATCTGGCGGGACGCTTCCTCGATACGCTCCATGGCGGAGACGGCATCGCGAACGACCTCTCCCGACTTGTCAGCCCGCGCCGTTGCATCGCGCACCACATCACGCGCTTCCCCGGTCCGCCTGGACGTATTCACGACGTTGGCGGTGATCTCTTCAAGCGCCGCGGCCGTCTCCTCCAGCGAGGCGGCCTGCTGTTCCGTCCGCTTGGAGAGCGTATCGGAGGCAGAAGAAATCTCGGTGGAGCCGCTGGCCACCGTTGCAACCGCCTGGCCGACGCCCGTCAGGGTGCGACGCAGCTGCATCACCGATGTGTTGAAGTCGGCGCGCAGTGCTTCGAACTGCGGCGCGAAGCTCTCATGGATCTCGCAGGTCATGTCGCCATCGGCCAGACGGCGCAGGCCTGCGGCCAGCTGACCGGTCGCCTGTGTCAGACGCGCCTCTGCTTCCGCTTCGGCACGCGCCTGCAATTCGGCCTTTTCACGTTCGGCCGTGCGACGGTTGGCGTCCGCCTCATCTTCGAGCTGCCTGTTGCGGATCGCTGCCTCGCGGAAGATTTCCACCGAGCGCGTCATGGCGCCGACCTCGTCGGTACGCCGCGTACCGGCCACATCGACATCCAGCTTTCCGCTGGCCAATGCACCCATGCAGTCCGTCAGGGTAGAGATCGGCCGCACAACGCGCGCGATGACGATATACATGCCGCCAAGCGCAATCACGATCGCCAGAACGAACAGCGCGGCATTGGCCGCCAGAGACCAAAGGGCGGCCTCCCTCTGCATGCCCGCCTGCGTCACCAGCTGATCCATGGCCAGAGAGGCGACTGCGGCGACACTGCCGAGAGCAGCAGTGATTTTCGGACGCCATTCGTCGATGCCGACAGGGCTTGCCTGCCCGGCCTGCAACCTGCTCACGACAGCGGAACGCCACGATGCGACTTCGCCGGCAAAATAGCCGCGCTCGGCCAGCGCCACCGCATCCTTCAGGGAAGCCGACATGCCGGGGTGATCGACGAGCACCTTCACGGCATTCCAGGCCAGTGCCATCGACGCATCACCGGCGGCGACCTTGAAGGCCTCATCGCCCGAAAATCCCCTGCCCTCTGTGATCGGTGCATTGATCACCACGGCGGACGTGCCGCCATTGGCGCGGGCCGCCCAGGCGAGCGCGCGGGTCTGCACCAACGCCACCATCGAAGGATCATCGCTGCGAATAGCGTTCTCGGCACTCACGGATGCTCTTTCTAGGGCAGCGAGGTAATCGCTGCCGAGAGCGAAGGATCGAGAGCCGAGATCCGCCGGGCGCGCAGCCGGTTCGCGCGTCAGGGCATTGTCGACCGCCTGTCTCAGGAGGACGACCTGGCCGTAGACCAAAGTCACGCCGTCGAAGGCCGCCTTCAATCCGGAGGCATCGACATCCGCCATGGCAGCGGAGGCATCCGCCATCGCAGCATCAACGCGGCCACGCGCCGCCCTGACGCTTTCCATCGTCGCTGCGGCGGCAGATTGCGGCAGCTGCAGCGCCGTCGCGGTGTCGCCCCGCTCGCTGCGGAAACTGAGCAGCGCATTGAACAGCGCCTTGTCGACCTGCGCGAAGTCCGCGGCTGCGACCTGTGACTGATAAGTCGAATATGCATCAAGCGTGGACTTTGCCACCACACCCGCCAGCGTGACGCTGACGATTAGAAATGCACCGGTAAGCGTATTGCGGATAGAGAACATGCCAGCCTCACGTGAATACTATGCCGGCGATTAAATCTAAATCGATTAAAAATTCAGTAAAACCCGAAATCGGAAAAAACCGATAAAAATCAACGATATACAATCATTGATTGCGCTTCCAAAGCAAAAAAAGAAGGGCGCTTTCGCACCCTTCTTCAAAAAACACCGGTAGAACGGGCCAATCGCGCCCTCAGCGTGTCAGACGCTTGTACGACTGGCTGCCGGGGTTGAGCGCATCCGGGCCGAGGCGACGGATCTTGTCCTGCTCGTAGTCCTCGAAGTTGCCTTCGAACCACTCCACATGGCCGTCGCCTTCGAAGGCAAGGATATGCGTCGCCAGACGGTCGAGGAACATGCGATCGTGGCTGATGATGATGGCGCAGCCGGCAAAGGCTTCCAGCGCGCTTTCCAGCGCACCGAGCGTTTCCGTATCGAGGTCGTTGGTCGGTTCGTCGAGGAGAAGAACGTTGCCGCCGGCCTTCAGCATCTTGGCAAGGTGCACGCGGTTGCGCTGACCACCCGAGAGATTGCCGACCTTCTGCTGCTGATCGCCGCCCTTGAAGTTGAAGGCGCCGCAATAGGCGCGGGAGTTCATGTCGAACTTGCCGAGCTTGATGACTTCGGCACCGCCTGAAATCTCTTCCCAGACGGTCTTGTCTGCAGCCAGCGCATCGCGGCTCTGGTCGACATAACCGAGGTGAACGGTGTCACCAACGCGGATCGAACCCTCGTCAGGCGTTTCCTGGCCGGTGATCATCTTGAAAAGCGTCGACTTGCCGGCACCGTTCGGGCCGATGATGCCGACAATGCCGCCCGGCGGCAGCTTCAGGGAGAGGTCGCTGATCAGCGTGCGGCCGTCAAAGCCCTTCTTGATGCCTTCGAGTTCGATGACGACGTTACCGAGGCGCTCGGAGACCGGAATGATGATCTGCGCATCGCTCGGGCGGATATTTTCGGCTGCATCGACCAGCTGTTCGTAGGACTTGATACGGGCCTTCGACTTGGCCTGACGCGCCTTCGGGCTGGAAGCGATCCATTCCTGCTCACGCGACAGCGCCTTCTGGCGACCGGCCTCTTCACGGGCTTCCTGCTGCATGCGCTTGGCCTTGGCCGTCAGGTAGGCGGAATAGTTGCCTTCGTACGGAATGCCACGGCCACGGTCGAGTTCGAGAATCCAGCCGGTGACGTTGTCGAGGAAGTAGCGATCGTGGGTAATCATCATCACGGCGCCCGGATAGTCGCGCAGGTGCTTTTCAAGCCAGGCGATCGTCTCGGCGTCAAGATGGTTGGTCGGTTCGTCGAGCAGCAGCAGGTCAGGCTGCGACAGAAGCAGGCGGCAGAGCGCGATACGGCGACGCTCACCACCCGAGAGATTGTCGACGGCTGCGTCCTTCGGCGGGCAGCGCAGCGCTTCCATCGCCATTTCGACCTGCTGTTCGAGGTCCCAGAGGTTCTGGCTGTCGATAACGTCCTGGAGCTTCGCGCCCTCTTCCGCCGTCTCGTCGGAATAGTTCATCATCAGTTCGTTGTAACGGTCGAGCACGGCCTGCTTATCGGCAACGCCTTCCATAACGTTTTCGAATGCGGTCTTGTTGGGGTCGAGCTTCGGTTCCTGCTCCAGATAGCCGACGGTCGCACCCTCGGCGAGCCAGGCTTCACCGGTGAATTCCTTGTCCTGACCGGCGATGATGCGCAGGACGGTCGACTTACCGGCGCCGTTCGGGCCGAGGATACCGATCTTGGCGTCGGGGTAGAACGACAGGTTGACGTTCTCGAGGATCTTCTTGGCGCCATAGGACTTGTTCAGTCCCGACATGTGATAGATGAACTGACGTGCCATCGATAATTAAGCTCCGGGGGAAAGAGGTTTTGCCGCTATGTAGGCGAAGACGCGCCTCGGGGCAACGCGTGGCACGTCGAAAGCCGCAGCTTTCGACGCCTTATTTGCGTTATTCCAGGGCTGCGTGGTCGATCCGGAAGAGCTGGAACGGATTGTCGGCACCGGTTGCAATGCGGATAAGGCCCGGCCATTCCCGCCCTGCCGAGAGCGCATCGTAAAGCGGCGCAACCCCAACATCGGGCTTGAGCGGAAAGCGGCATACGGAGACATAGTCGAACGACGCAAGCGCCGTGCGTCGGGTGCCGGCATCTTCCGTCAAGAATGCCTCGAACATCCGGCGCATGCCGGGCGATGCCCGATGGAACGGCACCGCTGCAACGGAAAAGCCCGGCGGCAATGCTTCCACAAGCGTAAGCCCCATCCCTTGCGGGGCCGCGATGCGGCCGGGAGCAAGCGCATTCAGGGAGGAGAAATCCCCCTCGGCGCAATCGCTATAGGCCATGTAATCCGCAGCATCGAACACCGCCACGCGTAAAGGCGTTTCCCGCACGACATAGATGGCCGTAAGGACATAGGCAGCGATGCAACCCAGCACCGCCCGGCGCAGTCCGACCGCCAGCTTGTCAACCGCCTTGACCTGAAAGAACTGAACGGCGAGCGGCATGAGTAGCGGCGCGAAGGCAAAGGCGAAACGGATATAGCGATTGAGAACCAATGTCAGGATCAGCGCCACCCAGCCGACGACTAGGATGATCAGCAGCCCCATCCAGCCCTGCTCCCGCCAGCGCATAACAAAAGCAGTCGCACAGGTCAGGATGATGCCAAGAACAACGGCGAGCACCAGGATTGCCGACTGCCCTTGCCCGACGAAATAAAGCGCGCTGTGCTCTTGGGAGATCCTTTGCAACCAATAGCTTTTCGATACCGGATCGATCATCCAATAGGGGCCGGAAAGGCATTGTGGGAAAAGGATGGCGAAGACGGCCAGAAGCATGATGCTGGGCAAGGCCAGACAGGCAATCTGCAGCAACCGACGCACATGTGGAAGGAACCTTGCAACACCCCACAGCACGGCACTAAACCCCGCGAGCAAGAAGATATAGGGCGCCGAGAACGCATCGCATTGCGTCGATAGCATGCCGACCGGCCCGATCAGCCCGTAAGCCAGCGGCAGGGTCGCGAGGAACATGACCGCCGACGCATGCCTCACCATCGCGACCGCGCCGTCGACACGCCACAGCATACCAACGACGAGGCATGCATGGATGACCGCGATGAAAGGCAACCCTTCGAGCGAGATGGCGACGGAGATCAGTGTGCCAATGCCGAGCAGCCAACCGCCTGCGCGATCCCAGCGCGCCAGTCCGCACAGCATCGTCATCAATGCGATAATCTGGATATTGTGGTGATCGATACGGCCGGGAACGAATTCCCAGAACGCGAACAACATCGCCAGCGCGGCAGTGACGACCAGAAGATAGCCGATCAACAAGGCCGGCACGTTCATGCGACGGAAAATGACGGCGCATTGCAGGCAGAATATCGCCAGCATCACCATCGGCCAGATGTCGAACGCCATCGTCAGCGCAGCATCCTTCCCGATGAACGGCGCAAGAATATGGGTGATGGCAACATACGGCGCATCCACCAGTCTCGACCAGGGCGAGATATAGGGTTCCGGCAGTGCAATCGCGGGCAGATTGAGATCCCACCAGCCCGCACCGCCGAACAGCAGATGCCGGATCTGAACCTCGCGCATCTGATCATCGATGTCGCCCATGAATTTCCGGGCATCGGCCAAATCAAGCAGGCAGATGCAGACACCTGCGACAAGCATGATGACGAAGAGAGAAAGAAGGCTTGCTCTCTTCGTGGGCTCTGCCCCACTCGCGGCAACGTCAATAGACTGTGTCATTTCTCCAGGAAGGCCCCCGCCAACGATCGGCGATTATTAGGTCCCGCGCGTTTAACATTGCGCTAAGACCGGCGCTCTGCAAAACAATGCCGAAGGAAACAGAGCAGAGAAGGCAGGCAATATGTTCGACGCAAGCAAACGGCTGGCACGTTCGAGCGACGCAAGCCTTGCCTACTGGCATATGCCCGCCGAAGGTGCCGCCATCGGCATCCTGCTTGTCTCACACGGCCTCGCCGAACACTCCAGGCGCTACCGACCCTTTGCCGAGGCAATGGCCGGCAAGGGCTTTCATGTCTACGCCTGGGATCACCGCGGCCATGGCGAAACAACGGCGCCGGAGGCGCCGCTCGGCCGCTTCGCCCTCAAGGATGGCGCGGCGATCGTCCTGCGGGACGTGATGGCCATTCGGGACATGGCTGTCACCGCACATCCCGACCTGCCCGTCATTCTCTTCGGCCATTCCATGGGAGGGCTGATCGCCCTCAATGCCGCACTCGAAAACCCGCAGGGCTTCGATGCGGTCGCGGTATGGAACACGAATTTCAATCCGGGCATTGCCGGCCGCGTCGCGCAGGGCCTGCTTCTGGCCGAGCGGGCGCTCAAAGGTTCGGATACGCCAAGCGGCATGCTGCCCCGCCTCACCTTCGGCGCCTGGGGCGATTCCATCCCGAACCATCGCACCGCCTTCGACTGGCTGAGCCACGACCCGGCCGAGGTCGATGCCTATATCGCAGATCCGTTATGCGGTTTCGATGCAAGCGTGTCACTCTGGCTGGACCTCTTCGACCTCGCCTTCCGGGCGCCGAAACATCTCTCCCGTCTGCCGAAGACCATTCCGATCCATCTCCTCGGCGGAGGAGAGGACCCGGCGACCGACAAGGGCCGCGCAGTGCTCTGGCTTTCGGGAAGGTTCCGTGCGGCAGGCCTGACAAACGTCACGACCCGCTTCTGGCCGAACGCCCGCCATGAGACACTTAACGATACGATGCGGGCGGAAGCGACCGCAGAATTCGCCGAATGGGCGCGATCTGTCGCCGCTTTCAAGCCAGGACCGGCAACCTAATCGGGCCAGGCGCCAGCGGAATGAGTTCATGACATTTATTCAAGTGCGCCAAGTGTCGCAGACCGCTATATCCAACCCATGAGTGCAGCACCGGCAAAACCAGATTCGCGCGCCCCGGCGACCAGCATTTCCGCCGGCCTGGGCTTCATGCTGCTGGCTATGCTGGTTGCGCCGCTGATCGATGTCTTCTCCAAGCTTGCCACCGCGAGTGCCTCGCCGACACTGATCACCGCCGCCCGCTTTCTCTTTCAGGCCGTCTGCATGCTGCCTTTTGTGCTGATCAGCCGCTCATGGCGTTCCTTTTCCTGGCAGATGAGTTTTTTTCACGCGATCCGCGCCGGTCTCGTGACGCTTTCCATGATCTGCTTCGTTGCCACTCTGGCGGTCATGCCGGTTGCCGATGCGGTCGCCATCTTCTTCGTCGAACCGATCATCCTCACCGTCCTGTCGAGCATATTCCTGAAGGAAATCATCGGCTGGCGCCGTTACACCGCCTGCGCGGTCGGCTTTATCGGCGCGATGATCGTCATCCGCCCGAGCTTTCAGGAAATCGGCTATGTCGCGCTCCTACCGGTCGTCACCGCCTTCTGCGTCGCCATTTTTGCCATGATGACGCGCGCACTGGCGCATCGCGAAGAGCCGTTCGCCATGCAGTTCCAGATGGCGCTCTGGGGAATGCCGATCAGCGCTGCCCTTCTTCTGGTCGGCGGCATGACTGACATCAGCTTCCTCGCACCTTCGGTTCCCGATGCCGCGGCCGTAGCGCTCATGGCCGGCGTCGGCGTCTTCGCAGCCTTGTCCGGTCTTCTCAGCGTCTATGCCTACCGCGCAGCCCCGGCCTCGGTTCTTGCCCCCATCCAGTATTTCGAGATCGTTTCGGCCACACTCTTCGGCTGGCTGGTTTTCGGCGATTTCCCCGACCCGATCAAATGGCTCGGCATCTCCATCATCATCGGCTCCGGCCTCTACATCATCTGGCGCGAACGCCGCACCGCCTCCATCAAGCCCGTCACGACAAGCGAAACCACATCGGTAATTCCCTGATCATGGATAAGCCTGAGAAAAAGCCGCCGCTTGCCGGCATCCGCGTCCTGGAACTTGCCCGCGTACTGGCCGGCCCCTGGGCCGGACAGATGCTGGCGGATATGGGCGCCGATGTCATCAAGGTGGAAAACCCGGAAGGCGGCGATGATACACGCGCCTGGGGGCCACCTTTCGTCGAAAGCATCGAAGGCGACAACCTGTCCGCCGCCTATTATCACGCCACCAATCGCGGCAAACGCTCGATTGCCGTCGATCTGAAGACCGAGGAAGGCCAGGCGGTCGTCCGCCGTCTCGCTGCACAATCCGACGTGCTGATCGAGAACTTCAAGCTCGGCGGCCTGAAGAAATACGGCCTCGACCACGAAAGCCTGAAAGCGATCAACCCGAAGCTCGTCTACTGCTCGATCACCGGGTTTGGCCAGGATGGCCCCTATGCCGCGCTCGCCGGCTATGACTACATCGTCCAGGGCATGTCCGGCTTCATGTCGATCACCGGAGAACCGGATGGCCAGCCGATGAAGGCCGGTGTCGCGATCGCCGACATCTTTACCGGCATCTACGCCGTCACCGCCATCCAGGCGGCACTCATCCATGCGATGAACACTGGCGAAGGTCAGCTGGTCGACATGGCCCTGCTCGACGTCATGTCCTCTGTTCTCGCCAACCAGAACATGAACTACCTGATTTCCGGCATATCTCCGGTCAAGCTCGGCAACGCCCACCCCAACATTTCGCCCTATGAGGTGATCCCTGTTCTCGATGGCCATATTATTCTCGCCGTCGGCAACGACGGCCAGTTCCGGCGCTTTTGCCGCATTCTCGGCATAGAGGCCCTCGCAGATGATGAACGCTACGCCACCAACAAGGCCCGCGTCGCCCATCGCGTCGAAGTTCGCAGCCTGCTGACGGCCGAGACGGTGAAATGGACGAAAGCCGATCTTCTGGCGGCCTGCGGCGAAAACGCTGTACCGGTCGGCCCGATCAACTCGATCGGCGAGATGTTCGAGGATCCGCAGGTCAAGGCGCGCGGCCTGCGCGTCGATCTTGAAGCGGCCGACGGCACGGTCATTCCGGGCGTGAGGACCCCGATCGTGCTGTCGGAGACACCGCTCGCCTATCACCGCCCGAGCCCGCGCGTCGGCGAACATACGGATGAAATTCTGGCAGAACTGAATGCAATCGAGGAGGAGAGCAATCAATGCAAGACACCGCGGAAACCACCATCAGAACCGGCGGTCAGCTGATCGTCGAGGCGCTGAAGGCGAACGGCGTCAGCCGTGTCTCCTGCGTGCCGGGCGAAAGCTATCTCGCCGTCCTCGATGCGCTTTATGAAAGCGGCATCGACGTCCTCGTGTGCCGCCAGGAAGGTGGCGCTGCGATGATGGCCGACAGCTGGGGCAGGCTTTCGGGCCAACCCGGCATCTGCATGGTCACGCGCGGCCCCGGCGCCACCAATGCATCCGCCGGCCTGCATGTCGCCAAGCAGGATTCGATCCCGATGATCCTCTTCGTCGGCCAGATCGGCCGCGACATGAAGGAACGCGAGGCCTTCCAGGAAGTCGAATACCGCCGCGCCTTCACCGAATTCGCCAAATGGGTGGGCGAGATCGACGATGCACGCCGCATTCCCGAGTTCGTCACCCGCGCCTTTGCCGTCGCCACCTCCGGCCGCCCCGGCCCGGTCGTGCTGACGCTGCCGGAGGACATGCTGGTCGAGGAAGTCGAAGCGCCACGCGCAAAAGCCTATACTCCTGTCGAAAGCCATCCCGGCAGGACGCAGGTCGCCGAGTTCGAAAAGCTGCTGAAGGAATCACAGCGCCCGATGGTCATCGTCGGTGGAACCCGCTGGGACGAGCAGGCTGTCGCCGATTTCCAGTCCTTCGCCAGCCGCTTCAAGCTGCCGGTCGGTTGCTCCTTCCGCCGCCAGATGCTGTTCGATCACCTGCACCCGTCCTATGCCGGCGATGTCGGGATCGGCATCAATCCGGCGCTGGCAAAAGAGATCAAGGACAGCGACCTTCTGATCCTGATCGGCGCGCGCATGTCGGAAATGCCGTCCTCCGGCTACACCCTTCTGGACATCCCCTATCCCGCCCAGAAACTCATCCACGTCTTCCCCGACCCGGAAGAACTCGGTCGCATCTACCGCCCGGATCTCGCCATCTGCGCCGCCCCTTCGCAATTCGTCGCCGCCATCAGGGATCTTGAGCCGCCGGCGCTGCCGCTCTGGGCCGAACGCAAGTCGGCCATGCACGATGCCTACCTGAAATGGTCAACGCCACCGGCAACGGGCCCCGGCGACGTGCATATGGGGCCGATCATGACCTGGATCGAGGAGAATACGCCGGACGACGCGATCTTCACCAACGGCGCCGGCAACTACGCCACATGGCTGCACCGCTTCCACCGGTTCCGCAAATACAACACCCAGTCGGCACCGACCTCCGGCTCGATGGGCTACGGTCTTCCGGCCGCGGTTGCGGCAAAGCAGATGTTCCCCGAGCGGGAAGTCGTCTGCTTTGCCGGCGATGGCTGCTTCATGATGCACGGCCAGGAATTCATCACCGCCGTCCGCTACGGGCTGCCGATCATTACCGTTCTGGTCAATAACGGCATCTACGGCACGATCCGCATGCATCAGGAGCGGGAATATCCCGGCCGCGTCAGCGCCACCGATCTCGTCAATCCGGATTTCGTCGCCTATGCCAAGGCCTTCGGCGGCCACGGTGAGCTGGTGGAAAAGACCGAGGATTTCGGCCCCGCCTATCTGCGCGCCCGCGAAAGCGGCAAGCCCGCGATCATCGAAGTGCGGCTCGATCCCGAAGCGATCACCCCTGCCCGCAGCTTGACCGACATTCGTGAAAAGCGCTGACGCGTGAGCTTTTGCTCGCCTTTCGCGGAACATCCCGTCGCCATGCCCGTTGATGGAGCATGGCACAGGATACAAAACGCAAAGCACTGGGGGGCATGTCGACGTTCGTCGTCGCCATCTTCCTGATCGGAATAGCCCTTGCGGCCTTCTACCTGTTCGGCATGACGCCGGGCGAAACCACACAGTAAGATGCAAAAGAGGCCGGTTTTCACCGGCCTCTTTTCTGTATTCGGTAGACGTTGGTGGCTTAGATCGCAGCCGTGACGATGAATTCTACCTTGTACTTCGGAGCAGCGAGAGCAGCTTCGCTCGTCGCGCGTGCCGGCGGGTTTGCCGGGTCGATCCAGGCTTCCCATACGGCGTTCATTTCACCGAAGGTCGACATGTCGGAAAGATAGATGATCGTCTGCAGGATCTTCGACTTGTCGGAACCGCTTGCGGCCAGCAGGCGATCGACTTCGGCGAGCGCGTCCTTGCACTGGTCGGCAACGGTTTCGCCTTCGCCAACCTGGCCGGCGAGATAGACGGTGTTGCCGTGGACGACTGCGCCGCTCATGCGGGCGCCGGGTTCGATACGCTTGATGCTCATGGGATGCTCCTGAATGCTGAGCTTGGAATATGCACGCCGCGTAACACCGCGGCATGCGCGAAAAAACCAGGGACCGTCACCGGCCTTACGTCAAATCAGCCCTTGAAGCGCTGGGCCTGTTCGTAGATTGCAGTCGAGCGGGCGCCCGAGCGGCAGAAGCCGAGCATCGGCTTCGGAAAGTCTTCGAGCGCATCGGCCATTTCGGTGACACCTTCCGGCGTCAGGCCCATGCGGCCGACCGGGATGTGGCGAATGTCGAGGCCGAGTTCCTTGGCGCGCGCTTCGATTTCGGAAAAATGCGGCTGGCCCGGCTCTTCCTCGTCGGGACGGTGGCAGACGAGCGACTTGAAGCCGAGCGCCTTGATCTCGTCCAGCTCCTCGACCGTGATCTGGCCGGAAACAGAGTAGTCGTCGTTGATCGGGCGGATATCCATCGTGCTGCCTCCATGTCTTTTGAGGCGCAAGCATTACGCGGTGCTTCGACAAGCGTCAACGAAAGATGAAAGCCCTCATACGAAGGCGAAACGCAGCGCATATTCGGCGCTCTCGCCCGGCTCAAGCATCTGCATCTCGCCGGTTCTCACCAGTTCCTCGCGGCTCGCCAAGCGGTGTGACACCGGCTCGATACCGAGTACATGCGCCGGCTCCTTCTGGTTGCGCCAGACTTGCAGGTAAGGCAGGCCATCCGTCCTGAACCGCACTTTCAGCGTTACGCCTCCAAGGGCAGCGATCGGCCCAAGCGCCACTTCCGCCCACTCCTCGCCTTCACGCGCAGCCGGCACGCAAAACACGCCTCCCGGCTCCGGCCCGAAGTTCCACGGCACCGGCCCGTTCTCCAGCATCGCACCCGACAGCTGCACGCCGTCATCGAACAGCCACGCGCCGATATTCATGTGATACATATGAATCCGCGCGAACGACGTTTCCCCGACATTCGTTACCCTGTCCTGCAGGCAGACCTCGCCCGACATGCTGTCGATCCGCCAATGCCGTTCAAGGAGCGCATGGCCACCCTCGGCCGTCGCCACCGCGATCTTCGCCCGGCATTCCGCATCATCCCCCTCGATATGGTCCCAGAAGAGGATCTCCGCCGGATGCGACGAAAACGAGCCATGCAGCGGATACTTGCCGCCACTGGCATCGCCCGGTATCGCAACCGGGTGGCGGATGTGATCCGGTCCGCAGGTAAACAGAAACCCCTCGAGCGAGTGATCGATTCGTGCATCGCCATCGTCGGGAATGGCCCTCCCCGGCGCGATGTCGATGTCATTGACGAAACAGCTCCCGACATCGAGAACGGACCCCTCGTCGAGCATCAGTTTCGGTCCGACTGTCGCGGTAAAGGTTTTCATCGATTTTTCCTCCCATCGCTCACGCGGCGTTTACCGTCTTTGAGCAAAATTTAATAATTCATTCATTGCAAACTGGGATTCTTCCATACAAGGGTCAAATTTAGCTTGTCAGTCAAAGCACATGGCAGACGGGAACCAAGCACCATCATTCCCGATTACATCAATGTGCAACAGTATAATCGGTGAGAACGTGAAGCGCTCCCTCTTCGTCGGCATCAGTCTTTCGGTCCTCGCGGCGTCCATGGCGCAGCCCGCCTTTTCCCAGAGCCGCGGCTATGGATATGAGGAGGCACCGCTGCTCGTCGCGCCCGACGGCGCGATCCTCGACTATATGCCCAACGGCGGCGACGTCATCATCAGCCGTGACGGCATGGGCCGCCGCGTCTACCTCGATGGCTGGGGCAATATCGTCGCGACCGAAATGCGCCGCGATACCTACAACCCCCGCAGTCCCCGCTTTGACGAATATCCGGCAGCGCCCGGCGGTTATCGCAACGAACGCCAGCAGGCCCGCCAGGAACGCCGCGAACAGCGTTATCAGGAACAGAACGGGTATCGCGACTACCGTCAGTATCGCCCCGGCGAGGCTGGAGAACCAGGCGCGGTGACCGGCTCGATCGGCCGCCCCGATTCGGTGACCCGCATGCCGCTCGAAGACCAGGCCCTGCCCGGCGTGGATGAGGGATACGGCGATCAGGGCTATTCGCAGGAAGCAGCTCTCGAACCGAACCAGAGCCTGCCGCCGGCAGACAACCTGCATCCGAACACACCGGTCATCACCGTCACCAAGAAGCCGCAGGCGGAAATCGCCGCGCTCCAGGTATTTCTCGACCGCGAAGGCATTTCGCCCGGCGTCATCGACGGCCATCTTGGCGACAACGTCAACAAGGCGATTGCCGCGTGGCAGGAAATGACCGGCGAGACGCTCGATCCGAACAATTCCGAAGACATCATGCAGCGCCTGACCTATTCGGGCGGCCTGCCGATCGTCGATTACACGATCACTGCCTCGGATGCCGCAGGCCCCTATGTCGCCTCCATTCCGGATGACTACGCCCACAAGGCTGCCCTGCCCGCCATGTCCTATACCTCGGTGACGGAAAAGCTCGCCGAACAGTTCCACATGGATGAAAATTACCTGAAGTCGATGAACCCGAATGCCGATTTCAGCATTCCGGGTACGATCATCAAGGTCGTCAACCCGGCGCAGGCCAAGACGGGTCAGGTGACCCGCATCGTTGCCGACAAGGGTCGCAAGCAGGTCTTTGCCTATGGCGCCGATGGCAACCTGATCTCGGCCTATCCGGCAACCATCGGCTCGTCCGACACGCCGTCGCCGACCGGCAATCACACGGTCCAGCGCATCGCGCTCGATCCGGGCTATACCTACAACCCGAAGATCAACTTCACGCAGGGCAACAACACCCAGATCCTGCAGATCCCGCCGGGCCCGAACGGTCCGGTCGGCACGGTCTGGATCGCCCTGTCCAAGCCGACCTACGGCATCCACGGCACGCCGGAACCGTCGAAGATCGGCAAGACCAACAGCCACGGCTGTATCCGTCTGACCAACTGGGATGCGACGGAACTCGCCAAGATGGTCAAGCCCGGCACGACGGTAGAATTCGTCGAGTAAGCAGACGACGGCATAACCAAACGCAAAAGGCCGGCGATGACCGGCCTTTTCTATTCTGTCATTGACACCATTCAGCCGGCATTGCGGACCAGACCGATCAACCGCGTGATCGGTGAACGGGTCATTTTTGTCGGCAGGATGCCCAGCACCTCCAACGCATAGGCGCGGGCATTCTCGCGCGCCTTCTCGACATTGCTGACCTTTGCCGGGTCCATCGTGTGCAGCGTGCCGCCAGTCTCGAACAGTTCCTTGAAGGCCGTCCGCTCGCCGATCGGCGTCGACAGCACGTTGACGCCCTTGGCCGCCAGCAACCCCTTGATGGCGAGCAGCGCCCTTGTCGTCACCATCGAGGTCACCCGCGTCATTACCACCGAATGGTCGATGTCGAGTTTCGCCTTCTCCTTCATCATCGCGATCAAATCGAGAATCTGAGCCGCACCCTTGGCATCCATCGCCGAGCCCTGAACCGGGATGAAAACATGGTCGGAAAGCCCGATCGCCGTCGTGACCAGCGCATCGCGCGCACCGGCAAGGTCGACGATGAAGTAGTCGGTAACCGATGCCATCTCGCGCAGATGACAGTGCAGCGATGCGACGCTCACTTCGGAGATCACCTCGATATTGCGGACCGTGCCGGAAACCTCCTGCCACTGGCTGATCCAGCGCTGCGGGTCGGCATCTATGATGGTGATGCGGAAGCCCTGCTGCGCAAGTTCCGTCGCAAGCAGCAGCGCTGCCGTAGTCTTGCCGGCGCCGCCCTTGGCATTGGCGAAAGATATGACTGGCATTTCTGATCCTTGGCGGGTTCGGTCCTGACGTTATCCCCGAAGCACGGGGCAGCTCTGCCATATCCTTTTCCATCCATCATTGACCGAAACTTGTCGCACCGCTTGCAAAGCTTCAAATGCGCGGTGGTGATGCATCCATGCATCAAAAAAGCGGCCACCCTATGGATGGCCGCCTCCGTCTTCCAGGAAACAAGGATGATCAGGCGAGCGACGCCGCCTCCTTGTGCTCCATGGCAAACTCCTCTTCCGGCGACAGGATCAGCCGGTGACGACCGACCAGCGCGAAATACGCGATGGCCACCACGAACCACACCGCAACCCAGACCACGCCCCGGAAGAAATTCGGATCCTGGATTTGGTACAGCAGCGTCACGACGGCGATGATGATCGTCAGTGCGGCGCCCGGAATGCCGAGCGGCGAGCGGAACGGCCGCTCGATATTCGGCAACTTCTTGCGCAGGATGATGAACGAGATCGCCTGCATGATGTAGGAGAACATCGCGCCGAAGACGGCCATGTTCAGAAGCACGGCACCGATCACGGTACCCCCCTGTTCCGCACCGAGCGCGAACCAGATGACGAGCATCACCGCCAGGCCGATCGCCGCGCCCGCCATCATCGCCACATAGGGCGTCTTGTAGACGGGATGGGTGACGGAAAGTGCCGTCGGGAAGTAGCCGGCGCGTGACAGCGAATAGATCTGCCGACCCTGTGCATAGAGGATGGTGTGGAAGCTGGCGATCAGCCCCGTCAGTGCCACCAGGCCGAGAATGACCACGCCGCCATCGCCATAGACGGACTTGAACCCGTCGAGCAGCGGCTCAAGCGCCGAACCGAGATGGAAGGCGCCGACACCCGGCAGCGACGGGTTGAGCAGCACGATCATGAAGGCGGAGACCATCAGCGTGATGATGCCGAGGATGATGCCCTTCGGCATGTCGCGCTTCGGATCGACGGATTCTTCCGCCGCCAGCGGCAGCTGCTCGATGGCGAGGAACAGCCACACCGCAAACGGCAGCGTTGCGAGAACACCCGAGATGCCGAAGGGGAACCAGTCGCCATTGCCTTCCGGCAGTTCGATCGCCGCGCCGTCGGGTCCGACGCCGATATTCAGCGCCCAGCGATTGAAATCCATGTTCGGGATCGCGCTGATCCAGAAGAACACCAGAACCGCCAGCGACACGAGTGTGATCACCAGCGTCACCTTGAACGACAGTTCCAGCCCGAACACGTTGAGCGCCAGGAAGACCGCGTAGAACAGGATCCACAGAAGCGGCGAATAGGCCGGATCGAGCCCGAGGATCGAGTTCACGTAAGCCGTGATGAAGGTCACGATGACGGCGGGCGTCAGCACATATTCGACGTTTTCGCAAAGCCCGGTCAGGAACCCTCCCCAAGGCCCCATCGCGGTGCGCGCGAAGGAATAGGCGGCCCCTGTATGCGGCAGCGCCGGGCTCATCTCGGCAATCGAGAAGGTAAGCCCCAGATACATGACGGCGATGATCATGCCGGCCACCAGCATGCCGCCCCAACCGCCGGTGGCGAAGCCGAAGTTCCAGCCGGAAAAATGCCCGGAAATGACCGCGCCGACGCCGAGCGCCCACAGCGACCAGACACCGGCATAGCGGGACAGCCCGCGCTTGTCGAAATAGGAGGCGTCCGCTTTCTTGTAGCTGACGCCGGCAGATGAACTTTCCATTCCCCGTCTCCTGCTCAAAGCAAAGGGCCCCGGCCCCAGCGGCCGGATATGCCCATAGGTCGGCACGCCCTCCGCCCTCTCGGTTTCCCGATCCGTCGCAAGAGTGCCGGCACAGCTTTGACTGCTCCCAGGAGATCTTTGTTCTGTCAGCAGACTGGAATGATCTGCCTGGCGCGGTCGCGATCCCTCGACCAATTCCGGAAGTGTTTTTCGGGCCGTCCCGTCCGCCGATTACGAAAATGTGGCTTGAGCGGGACGACTTGCAAAATTTAAATAAATAGTTGCAACTGAGAATTCTTCACTTTCAGCGCGCCGTCAAACGAAACTTTTGAATGTCCGGGGCGCATTTGCGTCGCATCTGTTCCGCCAGCGACACGCGCTGCCGGTTATCCACAGCCAAGGGTGGGATGTCTTTGGCACATTTAAGAAAAATGCTTTCAAAGCCGGAACTTATCGGCTGAACTTTACAAACATCGCCTGTCACATACAGTTCATCAAACGTCACTACGAGTTGCCGCCGACACGTTAAACCCCAGGAGGACTTCCGTGCTCAAGAACGCTCACCGCCTGCTCTCGCTCACGACTGCTGCAGTCGTTGCTTCCACTTCGTTCGCTTTCGCCGAGCCGAGCGCCGAACTCATCGCCGCCGCCAAGAAGGAAGGTTCGCTGACCACCATCGCCCTGCCGCACAGCTGGTGCGGTTACGGCGACATCATTGCCGGCTTCAAGGCCAAGTACGGCATCGAGGTCAACGAACTGAACCCGGACGCAAGCTCGGGTGACGAAATCGAAGCCATCAAGGCCAACAAGGGTAATACCGGCCCGCAGGCGCCTGACGTCATCGACGTCGGTCTCTCCTTCGGCCCGTCTTCCAAGGCCGAAGGCCTGATCCAGCCCTACAAGGTCTCCACCTGGGATTCTATCCCGGATGATGCCAAGGATGCCGAAGGCTACTGGTACGGCGATTATTACGGCGTTCTCTCCTTCGTCGTGAACACCGATATCGTCAAGGAAGTGCCGAAGGACTGGAAGGACCTGACGAAGTCGGAATACGCCAACTCGGTAGCACTTGCCGGCGATCCGCGCGGCTCCAACCAGGCCGTCCAGGCCGTCTACGCGGCCGGCCTCGGCGCTGGCGAGACCGACGCTTCCAAGGCTGGCGAAGCCGGTCTGGCGCTCTTCTCGGAAATCAACAAGGCTGGCAATTTCGTGCCGGTCATCGGCAAGTCCGCTTCGCTTGCGCAGGGCTCCACCCCGATCGTCGTTGCCTGGGACTATAACGGCCTGTCCTGGCGCGATACGCTGAAGGGCAACCCGCCGCTCGAAGTCGTGGTTCCGGAAACCGGCGTTGTTGCCGGCGTCTACGTTCAGGCGATCTCGGCCTTCGCACCGCATCCGAACGCCGCCAAGCTGTGGATGGAGTATCTCTATTCCGACGAAGGCCAGCTCGGCTACCTGAAGGGCTATTGCCACCCGATCCGCTTCAACGATCTTGCCAAGAGCAACAAGGTCCCGAAGGAAATGCTCGACGCCCTGCCGCCGGCAGCAGCCTACGAGAAGGCGAAATTCCCGACGCTTGACGAACAGGCCGCCGGCAAGACCGCTATCACCACCAAGTGGGACAGCGTCGTCGGCGCCAACGTCCAGTAGCATATCGGGCCTCCCCGCCGAAAGGCGGGGAGGCTTTCGCCTATGGGACACCCCTCCCAGCCCTTGCCACGAAAGGCGGGCTTCAGCTGGCCGCATCGCCTAATCGGGCTGCGGCAGGCAGCGACCGACGGTTCTCTCCGCTTGCGGGGAAGATGATCGTCAGGCCGAAGAGGGATTTCCCATGCGCAACCACTCTCCCGTCGGGTGAGGTCTATTTCTCTCAAAGGCGCGCGCTTTCATGACAACGGCATCCTCGTCCTTTATCGACCGACGTACCGTCATCGATTGGCTCGGCATCGCGCCGTTCATGATCTTCGCGCTGATGTTCCTGGTGGTTCCGACGCTCTATCTCGTCATGGGTGCCTTCTTCACGCCGGACGGTGAACTCACCTTCAGGAATATCGCCGACCTGTTCACCCCGACGATCCTGTCGGCCTACTGGATCTCCATCAAGGTCTCTTTCGCCTCGTCGCTCGGCGGCGCGCTGATCGGCTTTTTCCTCGCCTGGGCAATCGTGCTCGGCGGCCTGCCCTCGTGGATCCGCTCCGGCCTCCTGACCTTTTCCGGCGTCGCCTCGAACTTCGCCGGCGTACCGCTCGCCTTCGCCTTCATCGCCACGCTCGGCCGCACCGGTCTCGTGACGGTCTTCCTGCGCGACTGGTTCGGCTTCAATCTCTATTCGACCGGCTTCAACCTTCTGTCCTTCGTCGGCCTGACCGTTACCTACATGTTCTTCCAGATCCCGCTGATGGTGCTGATCCTCACCCCGGCGCTCGACGGACTGAAGAAGGAATGGCGCGAAGCCTCCGAAATCCTCGGCGCCTCGACCTGGCAATACTGGCGCATGGTGGCCTTCCCGATTCTCTGGCCCAGCCTGCTTGGCACCTCGCTGCTGCTATTTGCCAATGCCTTCGGCGCCATAGCCACGGCATACGCATTGACGGGCTCCTCGCTCAACATTGTGCCGATCCTGTTGTACGCCCAGATCCGCGGCGACGTTCTGCATAACCCGAATCTCGGTTACGCGCTGGCGCTCGGCATGATCGTCATCACCGGCCTGTCCAATATTCTCTATATCTGGCTGCGCATGCGCGCCGAACGCTGGCAGAAGTGAGGGCGAACCGATGAAGATGACAAAATTCTTCGCCTGGCTCGCGATCGCCGTCGGCGTCATCTATTTCTTCGTGCCGCTGCTCGGCACGTTCGAATTCTCGCTGCGCATGCGCCGCGGCGAATATTCCTTCGACGCCTACGATTCGGTCTTCTCCGACATCCAGTTCCAGCAGACCTTCGGCTTTTCGATGCTGATGGCGCTGTTCACCATCATCTTCGGCATGCTGCTCGTCGTGCCGACCGCCTATTGGGTGCGCCTGCGCCTGCCGCAGATGCGCCCGGTCGTCGAATTCGTCACCCTGATGCCACTCGTCATCCCGGCCATCGTCATCGTGTTCGGCTACCTGCGCCTCTACAATTCCTCGTCGTATATTCCGTTCACCGGCTCGACCTTCGGCACCAATGTGCTGCTTGTGATGTCCTACATCACCCTGTCTCTGCCCTACATGTACCGCTCGGTCGATACGGCGATGCGCACGATCGATGTCCGCACCTTGACGGAAGCCGCTGAAATTCTCGGCGCCAAATGGCCGACTATCCTGTTCAAATGCATTTTCCCGAATGTCATGTCGGGTGTGCTGTCCGGCGCTTTCATCACCTTCGCCATCGTCATGGGCGAATTCACCATGGCGGCCCTTCTAAACCGTCCGGCCTTCGGCCCCTATCTCCAGCTTGTCGGCGCCAACAAGGCCTACGAGCCCTCCGCACTTGCCGTCATTGCCTTCGCCATGACCTGGCTTTCCATGGGCCTCATCCAGCTCGTCACCCGTCTCAGCAAGATGGCGCCTTCTCGCGCCTAAGGAATATCGCCCATGTCCTTCCTCGTTCTCGACAGCCTCAAGAAGAGTTTCGGCCAGACCCAGGTCGTCAAGGATTTCAACATGTCGATCGAGAAGGGCGAGTTCGTCTCCTTCCTCGGCCCATCGGGCTGCGGCAAGACGACGGTCCTGAGGATGATCGCCGGCTTCGAAACTCCGAGCGACGGCACGATCACCATCAACGGCCGTAACCAGTCGGGTCTCAAGACCAGCCAGCGCAATATCGGCATGGTCTTTCAGGCCTATGCGCTATTTCCCAACATGAACGTCTTCGACAACGTCGCCTTCGGCCTGAAGGTCGCGGGCATGCCGAAGGCAGAGATCGAGGGCCGGGTGAAGGAGATGCTGAAACTCATCCATCTCGAACATCTCGCCGACCGCTACCCCTACCAGATGTCAGGCGGCCAGCAGCAGCGCGTCGCGCTCGCCCGCGCGCTTGCGCCCAAGCCGCAGGTCCTTTTGCTCGACGAGCCGCTTTCGGCGCTCGATGCCAAGATCCGTGTCTCGCTGCGCGAGGAAATCCGCCAGATCCAGCGTCAGCTCGGCATCACCACCGTTTTCGTCACCCACGACCAGGAAGAGGCACTGTCGATCTCCGACCGCATCGTCGTCATGAATGCCGGCCGCGCCGACCAGATCGGCACGCCGTCGGATATCTACAATCGTCCCGCCACCCGCTTCGTCGCCTCATTCGTCGGCACGCTCAACATCATCGATGCGACGGTCGTCGATCCCGCTGCCGACACGATTAGTATCGGCAACAACGTGATCGCCCTGCGCGAACCGATCGGCGCGTTGAAGCCCGGCGACACGCTCTCCGTCGCACTTCGCCCGGAAGCGGGCTCGCTGTCGGAAAGTGCCAAAGGCGATACCGCGTTGACCGGCAAGGTCACCTCTTCCCACTTCCTCGGCTCGGTCGTCCGCACAAAGTTCGATGTCGGCGGCAGCCAGATTTCCTTCGACATGTTCAACGCCCCGGACAAGATACTGCCGCAGCTGGGCGAAACGGTCACGCTCCGCTTTGCTGCAGGCGACCTTCTGGTCATCCGGGATTAGAGCTGCCTGTTGCCGAACTGCATCGCCACCATTGTCGATTGCCCGGAAGAACACCCTTTCAGCCTTGATATGCAGGCCTCCATGCCGCATTGCGCTAGGGGCCATCTCCCAGGAAGGGAAACCACCCCGTACATTAGTTGAGTACAATGTCTTCGATTACCTCCCCGGCTCCCGCAGGAGCCGCACCACGCCGCCTCACCGCCCAGGATTTTCGCACACTGGGCCTTTCCGCTCTCGGCGGCGCGCTGGAATTCTACGATTTCATCATCTTCGTCTTCTTCGCCACCGTCATCGGCCAGCTCTTCTTCCCGCCGGACATGCCTGAATGGCTGAAGCTGATCCAGACCTTCGGCATTTTCGCCGCCGGCTACCTGATCCGCCCGCTCGGCGGCGTCGTCCTCGCCCATTTCGGCGATGTCTTCGGCCGCAAGAAGGTCTTCGCCTTCTCGATCCTGCTGATGTCGCTGTCGACGCTTGGTATGGCGATCATGCCGACCTATGCGACGATCGGCGTTCTGGCTCCCATCCTGCTCGTCGTCATGCGCATCCTTCAGGGTGCGGCGATTGGTGGTGAAGTTCCGGGCGCCTGGACCTTCGTGGCTGAACACGTGCCCTTCCGCCGCGTGGGCTTTGCCTGCGGTTTCCTTGCGTCTGGCCTGTCGCTCGGCATCCTGCTCGGCTCGTCGATCGCGACGCTGATCAATACCGTCTTCACGCCGGAAGCGATCCTCGACGGCGCATGGCGCATTCCCTTCTTCCTCGGCGGCTTCTTCGGCCTCCTGTCGGTGTGGATGCGCCGCTGGCTGCAGGAAACGCCGATCTTTTCCGAGATGAAGGCTAGCCGGGCGCTCGCGCCCGAACTGCCGCTCAAGACCGTGTTGCGCGACCATAAGCGCGGCATCGTCATCTCGGTACTGCTGACCTGGATCCTCTCGGCTGGCATCGTCGTCACCACGCTGATGACCTCGACGCTGCTGCAGAAGATTTACGGCTACACGGCGCAGCAGTCGCTGGCCGCGACCAGCTTCGGCACGCTGTTTTTGATCTTCGGCACCTCGGCTGCCGGAGCGCTCGTCGACCGCATCGGTTCGGCGCGGTTCTTCACCGTCGCCGGCGTCGTCTTCGGCGCCGCCACCTGGACCTTCTACAGCTTCGCAGCATCGTCGATCACCACCATGTTCGCGCTCTATGCGGTCATGGGCCTTGCCGTAGGCATGGTGGGCGCAGTGCCTTACGTGATGGTACGCGCCTTTCCGGCCCGCGTCCGCTTTACCGGCCTGTCCTTCTCCTACAACCTCTCCTACGCCATCTTCGGCGGCATGACCCCGATCGCCGTCACCACGGCGCTTGCCATCAACCCGATGGCGCATGCCTGGTACCTGCTCTTCATCGCAGCGTTGACTACCGGCGTCGGCATCTACCTCGGCCTCAGCGGCAGCAAGGTGGAATCGGCCGCTGGTATCGAGGAGCTGACGGCGAGACTGGCGAAGAGCTAAATGCGGATCGTCATGCGCGGGCCTGTCCCGAGCATGACGCCCGAGTTGATCCCGATAGAACAAGAAAAGCCGGAGAGCAAAACTCTCCGGCTTTTCTGTCTTTAGCGATGGAGCTATCCGCTCAAGCCGCGTCGTCCACCTTTTCGGCAGCCGTTCCGCCCGGCACGTAATTAAGAACCGGACCGAGCCAGCGCTCGACCTCTTCGACACCCATCCCCTTGCGGTTCGCATAGTCCTCGACCTGGTCGCGCTCGACCTTGGCGACGCCGAAATAATAGCTCTGCGGGTGGCCGATATAGATCCCGGAGACGGACGACCCCGGCCACATGGCATAGCTTTCCGTCAGTTCCACGCCGGTCGCATTGGTCGCGTCGAGCAGGCGGAACAGCGTATCCTTTTCCGTATGGTCGGGCTGCGCCGGATAGCCGGGCGCAGGGCGAATGCCGGCATATTCCTCGTGGATCAACTCGTCATTGCCGAACGTCTCGTCCGCCGCATAGCCCCAGAATTCCTTGCGGACGCGCTGATGCATGCGCTCGGCAAAGGCTTCGGCAAAGCGGTCGGCCAGCGCCTTGACGAGGATCGACGAATAATCGTCGTTGGCCCGCTCGAAGCGCTCGGCAATCGCCACTTCCTCGATACCGGCCGTAACGACGAAACCGCCGACGTAGTCCTGTTTGCCGCTGTCGACCGGTGCGACGAAATCCGCCAGCGCCACGTTGGGGCGGCCATCGCGCTTGGAAAGCTGCTGGCGCAGCGTGTAGAACGTCGCGAGATCTTCCGACCGCGTCTCGTCGGTGAACAGGCGGATATCGTCACCCACCGCATTGGCCGGCCAGAAGCCGATGACCGCGCGCGGACGGAACCAGTTTTCGGCGATGATCTTTTTCAGCATGGCCTGCGCATCGGACCACAGCTGGCGCGCCGCCTCGCCCTGCTTCTCGTCTTCGAGGATCGCCGGATAGCGGCCCTTGAGTTCCCAGGTCTGGAAGAAGGGCGTCCAGTCGATATACTGCGCCAATTCCTCCAGATCGTAGCTCTCGAACACCTTGGTGCCGAAGAACTGCGGCTTTACCGGCTCGTAGGCCGCCCAATCCACCTTTTCCGCATTGGCGCGGGCGCGGGCGATCGGCAGGCGCAGTTTTTCGCGCTCGTTGCGGGCATGCGCCTCGGCAACCTTGGCATACTCGCTGCGTATGCCCTCGACATAGGCAGGCTTCTGCTCCTCCGACAGCAATGCCGAAACCACGCCAACGGCGCGGCTGGCGTCCGTCACATAGATCGCCTGCCCCTTTTCGTAGCGCGGGTGGATCTTCACCGCCGTGTGGACACGGCTCGTGGTCGCACCGCCGATCAGCAGCGGCACATCGAAACCCTGCCGCTCCATTTCGGCGGCTACATGCACCATCTCGTCCAGCGACGGGGTGATCAGGCCGGACAGGCCGATGATATCGACCCTCTCGGCCACCGCCGTCTCGAGGATCTTCGTCGCCGGCACCATGACGCCCAGATCGATGATCTCGTAATTGTTGCAAGCGAGCACGACGCCGACGATGTTTTTGCCGATATCGTGCACGTCGCCCTTGACGGTCGCCATCAGCACCTTGCCGGCCGACTTGCGCTGTTCGCCGCCATTGAGGCGCTTCTCCTCCTCCATGTAGGGAAGCAGCACGGCCACCGCCTGCTTCATCACACGGGCGGATTTCACCACCTGCGGCAGGAACATCTTGCCCGAGCCGAACAGGTCGCCGACCACGTTCATGCCGGCCATCAGCGGCCCTTCGATGACATGCAGCGGACGAGCGGCCTGCTGCCGGGCCTCTTCGGTATCCGCTTCGATATAGTCGGTAATGCCGTTCACCAGCGCGTGCGACAAGCGGGCTTCGACCGGCTTGTCGCGCCAGGCAAGATCCTGAACCTTGGCTTCCCGGCCCGGTCCACCACGGAATCGCTCGGCGACTTCCAGCAGACGCTCGGTGCCGTCGGCGCGGCGGTTCAGCACCACGTCCTCGCAAGCCTCGCGCAGTTCCGGGTCTATATTGTCGTAGACGGCGAGCTGGCCGGCGTTGACGATGCCCATGTCCATTCCCGCCTGGATGGCGTGGTAGAGGAACACGGCATGCATCGCCTCGCGCACCGGTTCGTTGCCGCGGAAGGAGAAGGACAGGTTGGAAACGCCGCCGGAAATATGCACGAGCGGCATCGTCTGACGGATCGTCCTTGTCGCCTCGATGAAGTCGACGCCGTAATTGTTGTGCTCCTCGATGCCCGTCGCCACGGCGAACACGTTCGGGTCGAAGATGATGTCCTCCGGCGGGAACCCGGCCTGCTCGGTCAGGATCTTGTAGGCGCGTGTGCAGATCTCGACCTTGCGGTCATAGGTATCCGCCTGCCCCGTCTCGTCGAAGGCCATGACGACGACGGCGGCACCATAATTGCGGACCAGCTTCGCCTGCGCCAGGAAATTCTCCTCGCCTTCCTTCAGCGAGATCGAATTGACGATCGCCTTGCCCTGCACGCATTTCAGGCCCGCCTCAATGATCTCGAATTTCGATGAATCGATCATCACGGGCACGCGGGCGATATCCGGCTCGGCGGCGATCAGGTTCAGGAATTCGACCATGGCATGGCCGGAATCGATCAGGCCCTCGTCCATATTGATGTCGATCACCTGAGCGCCGTTTTCCACCTGGTCGCGGGCAACCGCGAGCGCTGCCGTGTAATCGGCATTGGTGATCAGCTTGCGGAATTTGGCTGAACCCGTGACGTTGGTGCGCTCGCCGACATTGACGAAGGGAATGTCCTTGGTCAGCACGAAAGGCTCGAGACCCGACAGAGACATGAACGGCACATGGTCCGGAATGGCGCGCGGCGGGTACTTGGCGACGACATCGGCCAGAGCGCGGATATGCTCCGGCGTCGAGCCGCAGCAGCCGCCGACGACGTTGACGAGGCCTTCGCGGGCAAACTCTTCCACCTGAGCCGCCATCATCTCCGGCGTCTCGTCATACTGGCCGAATTCGTTCGGCAGGCCGGCATTCGGATAGGCGCAGATGAACGTGTCTGAAACGGCGGACAGTTCCTGCAGATGCGGGCGCATCGCGTCGGCGCCGAGCGCGCAGTTGAGACCGACGGTGAACGGCCGCGCATGGTTGACCGAGTTCCAGAAGGCCGATGGCGTCTGGCCCGAAAGCGTGCGGCCGGAAAGGTCGGTGATCGTGCCGGAAATCATCACCGGCAGATGGATGCCCTTTGCCTCGAACCGCTCCTCGCAGGCAAAGATCGCAGCCTTGGCGTTCAGCGTGTCGAAAATCGTCTCGATCAGGATGATATCGGCTCCGCCGTCGATCAGCCCGTCGATCTGCTCGCCATAGGCCTTGCGCAGATCGTCGAAGGAGACGGCGCGGTAGCCGGGATTGTTGACGTCCGGCGAAATCGAGGCCGTGCGGTTGGTCGGGCCGATGGCGCCGGCAACAAAACGGCGACGACCATCTTCCTTCTCGGCACGCAGAGCGGCACGGCGGGCAAGCCGAGCGCCGTCGCGGTTCAGGTCATAGACCGCGCCTTCCATCTCGTAATCCGCCTGCGCGATACGCGTGGACGAAAACGTGTTGGTTTCGAGAATATCGGCACCGGCCATCGCATAGCGATAGTGGATGTCCTCGATCGCCTGCGGCTGGGTGAGAATCAGAAGGTCGTTGTTGCCCTGCTGGTGACAGGCGCAGCCGATGAAGCGTTCGCCGCGGAAATGTTCTTCCTGGAAGCCCAGACCCTGGATCTGCGTTCCCATGGCACCGTCGATCACCAGAATGCGCTCGCTGGCGGCCTTTTTCAGGGCAGCGAGAATTTCCGCACCATCGCGGCTGGCACCTTCGGGACCGAACAGTTCATCAAACAAGACGCGCACTCCTGACAGAGATCAAGGCAATATCCATAACCATATAAAGATGCCTTTATGTGAAGTCCAGCCATCAACGTCGCGATTATCGTCGGATGTGTCGCATCGTTTCGGCAGCAGCTTTATGTATGGCAGCTATGGCCCTTACCACTATAGTTCCTAATTAAAGGGTTGAGAAAAAAGGGAGAAGAGAATGAGCGAAACGGGTCAACTGCCGAAATTCTGGAGCGATCTGCCCTATCACCGCCATTGGCTTCTCGATCAGGCGAATGGCCTGTTCGACTTCTTCCAGTACCGCGCCATCAACCCTAAAGGCGGGTTCTTCGATCTCGACGATCAAGGTCATCCGCTCGGCGGGGCAAATCCGACACGCGGCATCCATGCCTCGGCCCGCATGGTCCACTGCTTCTCGATCGCCTACCTGCTCGGCCGCCCCGGTGCCGGCGACCTGATCGACCACGGCATGAATTTTCTCTGGAACGATCACCGTGACGACAAGAACGGCGGCTATGTCTGGTCGACGAACGACGACGGCCCGGCGGACTGGAACAAGCAGGGCTATGGCCACGCCTTCGTGCTGCTCGCCGCCTCATCTGCCAAGACGGTCGGTCACCCGCTGGCCGATCAGATGCTGGCAGATATTACCGAAGTTCTCGAAACCCGTTTCTGGGAGGCAAGCCACGGCGCGATCGCTGAGGAATTCACCGCCGACTGGGGGCCGATCGATGGCGGCGGTTATCGCGGCCAGAATTCCAACATGCACCTTACCGAAGCGCTGATGGCAGCCTATGAGGCGACCGGCGAAAAGCACTATCTCGAAAAGGCGGAAACGATCGCCGACCTGATCATCCGTCGCCTCGCCGGCTCGACGGGTTTTCGTGTCGCCGAGCATTTCGACGCGAACTGGCTGCTCGACAAGGATTATTACCACGCCGACGAAATGTTCCGCCCGGCCGGCACCACACCCGGCCATGCTCTGGAATGGGCGCGCCTGACGCTGCAGCTCTGGGCACTTGGCGGCAAGCGACACGCCTGGATGCCGGATGCGGCGAAAAACCTCTTCATCCAGGCGATGTCGCTCGGATGGGACCGCGACAAGGGCGGCTTTTTCTATACGCTCGACTGGGACGACAGGCCGGCCAAGACGGCAAAGCTGTGGTGGCCGATGTGCGAGGCGGCGGGGGCTGCGCATTTCATCAACCAGCACCTGCCGCACGACCCGTTCTACGAGGACAGCTACCGGCTGATCTGGAGCACGATCGCCAACCGCTTCATCGACCACAGACACGGCGGCTGGCATGAGGAACTGACGGAAGACCTCGTCCCCGCCCACTCACTCTTCCCCGGCAAGGGCGACATCTATCATGCCCTGCAGGCCTGCCTGATCCCGCTCTATCCGGCAAACGGCAGCCTGACGAAGATGATCATCGAGGCAGACGGAAAACTCTGAGGACCGGGAAGCCTGGCGGTGTTCTAGCCATCAGGCCCGGCCAGCGCCGCACGCATCTCCGCCACGACGACGGCACTGGTGCGATAGGTGTCGGGAGGCGAAAAACCGAAGCGAACGACGGTCTCGTCGACGAATGTCATCGGAAGGCGACAGGAGGCATGTATCTCGCGAACACCGGTATCACGGACGATCGCCGCAACATTCGCCGGCGTGACCCCGCTGCCCGCCATGATCGAGATCCTGCCCTGCGCCTGCTCGACCATCCGGCGCAGCGTCGCCATCCCCTCCGGCGCCTTCAGCGCCTGCCCGGATGTCAGCACCCGCTCGAAACCGAGCGCCACCGCCTGCTCAAGCGCTTCATGAACATCCGGCACGAGATCGAACGCGCGATGCAGCGTCCGCCCCATGCCGCCCGCCTGCACGACCATTGCGCCAAGCAAATCCAAATCGAGCCGTCCATCCGGCAGGCTGGCGCCGAGCACGACGCCGGACAATCCGCTTTCACGCGCCGCATCGATATCGGCCAGCATCACCTGCCTGTCCGACGCGTCAAACACGAAGTTCCCGGCCCGTGGTCGGATCATCGCATAGACCGGTATGGCCACTTTCGCGGCCAGTTCCATCAGCCCCCGCGACGGCGTCAGGCCACCGAGATCGAGCGCCGAACACAACTCGATCCGCTCCGCCCCGCCCTCGATGGCAGCGGTCAGTCCCTCGGCACTATCGACGCAAACCTCAAGCAGCGCGGGCATCGGATACTCCCTGTCGCGCCAGAACCGCTGCTCCGGCCAGTCCACCATCCTCGCGTCGCAGTGCCGGTACCAGCAGCGGCCGGTCGAGCCTGTTCAGAATGCGCGCCCGCACCGCCTTGTCGAGCACCGTAATCAGCGCCGCAGCAGACGCAAGCCCACCGCCGACCGGCATGATTGAAGGACCGACCGTATTGACCGCCACCGCCAGCGGATCGGCAACCAGTTGCAGATAGGCCTCGATCGTCTGCCCGGCCTTCGCCTCGCCCGCCTGCCATGCCTCGATGATCTGGTGGCTGGTTCGCTCTTCCGCATGAAAAAGCGCATGCAGCCGCTCCATGCCGCGCGCAGCCCCGATCGTGTCGATGCAGCCCGACTGGCCGCAGCCGCAGGCAAAGCGCGGCACATGACGGGCTTCGCCATTGATGATCACGCTCGTGTTCATCGCCGGTCCATGCCCCCACTCGCCGGTCACTCCGCCGGCGCCGCGCAGGATACGGCCATCGACCGCGATGCCGCCGCCGACACCGGTGCCGAGAATGACGCAGAAGACGACGGCATGGTCGCGCCCTGCCCCGTCATTGGCTTCGGCAAGCGTCAGGCAATCCGCGTCATTTGCGGCAAACACCGGCCGCTTTGTCACAGAAGCCATGGCCTCGGCAATCGGCAGACCGGTGAAAAACGGCACATTGGCCGAAAGTCCCCGACCGGTGACGGGGTCGACTAGTCCGGCAACGGAAAGTCCGAGTGCCAGCCCGCGCGCCGGATCGGCCGTGTCCGCCAGTTCCCGTAAGGCATCAGCAAGCGCCCGCCAGTCTGCCTTCGGCGTCGGCACCCGTGCCAGTTCTTCCACTTGTCCCGCCCCGCGCGACAGGCCGAACTTGATGAACGATCCGCCGATATCGGCACAAAGTACGGCCCCGGCCTGCATCAGGCACTCCGCTCCTCGAGCCATGTCCTGACGATCGCCTCGTCCTCTTCTCCCAGCCCGTGATTGGCATCCAGCACCCGCGCCGTCAGCGTTGCACCGGCCGCCTCAAGTCGCGCCTCGAGCTCGCCCGTCAGCGGACCGTAGAAATCGTCGGTGGCGCTGAGCGACAGGATTTCGGCACCGGAGAGATCCACATTCGGCCGCGCTTCCAGCACGTTCATGGAGCGCAGAAGCACGGCTTTGCGGATGACATCGGGATGAAGCTGCATCACCGCCCCGATCATGTTGCCGCCGTTCGAATAGCCTAGAAACGTCGTGCGTGCCGGATCGACGCCATAGGCCGGCGCGATATCCTCGACGAAGGCAACGAAGGCGGCAGCCTCGGAAGCGATCTCCTTCTGGTCGAAGGTCACCTGATCGAAGCGGCGGAAGAAGCGCGGATGCCCTTCATCGATAGAACGCCCGCGCAGGCCGATCAGCATCGCATTCGGCGCCACCTTGCGCCCGAGTGGCAGCATAGCCGTCTCGTTGGCGCCGGTCCCGTGCAGCAGCACCATCGTCGAGCCATCCCATTCATCCGGCATATGGATGCGGTGGACGAAAGGCAGGTCGCGATAGACGACCCGCTCCTCGCCCGGCAGGCCGAATTGCGGCAGCATCACTTTCAGCGCCTCATGATCGCCCTTGAAATGCTTGGGAATGAAGAAGCCGCTGCCGAGCGCCTCGATGGTCTCGTCCGTGGCAAAGCCCGGTCCATCGGAGGCAAGCTCGATCAGCGTGCCGCCCGGTTCGCGCACATAGAGAGAGTAGAAATACTGCCGGTCATGCATGTTCATCTCGCCCGCATCGGCGGTGAGGAGCCCCGCATGCACGGCCTCCACTGCTGCCTGGTCGCGCGCGCGCAGCGCCACATGGTCGATCGTTCCCGTGCCGGGTGCCGCCGTCCAGAAACCGGACGCATCGCGCACATCGAGCACCTGGCCGGTATCGCCGACAAGCCGCCGGATCGTGCCTTCGGTGGCGCCTGCGGCAAAGCCCATGTGACGCGTCAGGAAGGCCGCCGTCTCATCCGCCTTTTCCGACAGGATCGTCGTGCCGCGAATGCCGCGGATCGCGTCGGCCTCGGCAATGCCGCCATCCTTCCACCAGACCCAGTCACCGTAATCCTCGACACCGACGAGCTTGATGATGATGCCGTCGGGATCGGTCAGCCTGAGCACCGGCTCACCGAATTCCTGGGCCGGGCCGGTGATCGGCACATTGCATTGCAGCCCGCGCGTCAGCCAGAAGCCTATCGCCTCGCGGTCGATGGCAAGGCTGATCTCGCTCGGCGCGCCATGCCCGACACGGCCGAGCGACCCGTCTTCCCAGGCAAGAAAGGTCATCAGCGAACCGGGCGTCGCAGCCCCGTCGCCATAGAAGAGATGCAACTGCTGCGCATCTTCGAACCCGGCCGTCCGCTTGACGAGCCTCAGGCTCAGAAAGCCGACATAGAAATCCACATTGGCCTGGATCTTACGCGTGATGGCGGTGACGTGGTGAATGCCGCTGGTCATTACTATTTGCCCTGGCTGTCCGGGCCTCGGCCCGATGTATTGAGATATGGCACCCGGCGCTTGCGCGCCGAAGCGGCTCACTTCGCTTCGAGCGAAATCATCAGGTTGGCGAGGAGCGCCGTACGCGGCGCAAGGCTGCTGACGAAGATATGCTCGTCGAACGTATGCGCGCCCGCGCCATCGGCCCCCAGCCCATCAAGTGTCGGCACGCCGAGTGCTGCGGTGAAATTGCCGTCAGATCCGCCGCCGGTCGTGACACCTTCCAGCGCAATGCCGAGGCCGGTCGCGATCGCAGCCGCCGCATCGAAGAGTTTCACACCCTCTTCCGATTGTGCGAAGGGCGGACGGTTCATCTGGCCCTTGATCTCGAAGGCAATATCGGGGTCGACCGGCACCATGCCTTCGATCTTTGCCGTAATCTCCCTCGCCGCGCTGTCGTCGGGTACGCGTACATCCACCTGCATCCGGCATTCCGCCGGCACGGTGTTGCGCCCGGTTCCTCCCTGGATCGTGCCGACCGTCACGGTCACGCCACGCTCGGCGTCGTTCAGCGCTTCGAGGTCGAGCACCAGTCGTGCTGCGGCGCGAATGGCGCTTCGTCCGTCCTGCGGTCGCGTGCCGGCATGCGAGGCGCGTCCCCGCACGGTGACGTCATACATTGCAACTCCCTTGCGGGCGACGACGATCTTGCCGCCGTCGCGGGCAGGTTCGACCACCAGCGTATACGCGGCATTGCGGGCGAGCTCCTCCATGTAGACACGGGAGGAATAGCTGCCGATCTCCTCATCCGGCACGAAAACCAGATCGACCGGCATGCGGCTTCCCCTGGAAACCGCGATCTTCAAAGCCTCCAGCGCCATCAGTGCACCGGACTTCATGTCATAGATCCCGGGGCCGTAAAGCTTGTCGCCGTCGCGCTTCAAAGGCAGCTGCTTGGCGATCACTCCATGCGCATGCACGGTGTCGAGGTGCGCCAGAACCAGCAGGCTCTTTTCGTTGGAGCCTGCAGGACGCGGCGAACGAACTGTCAGGATATCGCCAAGACCGAGCGTGCCGGGCAGGCGCTCCACATCCAGAGAAGCCGCCCTCGCATTTTCCTCGACCCGGTCGGCCAGACGGTTCACCGCCATGGCATCATTCGACGGCGTTTCGATCTCCACCCATTCGACCAGCTCCTCCAACAGGGCCTTGTCGTCTATATCGGCGGCGGAAATGAAATTGGTCATCGAAATCCCCTTGCTATGCGCTGCATGTTTCGAGGGGGACTATACCGACGATCCCGTCACGGGCAACGGCCCGCCCCACGATCGGACCGTTCATTATTCGAAGACAATCAATTCTATTCGTTCACAAGATTGAGGATGAGTTGATGGACATTGCCGCCATTGTTCATCTCCTCCCGGTCATAGTCGCGATGCCGCTCGCGGTTGCGCCGCGAAATTTCGCCGAGCTTCGCCGTCAGCTCCTGGCGGATCTTCGCGCATTTGAGATCGTCGGCCACCGTCAGGCCGACGCTCACCGCCTCGATCTCCCTGACCATCTCGACGATCAGGTCGCCATGCAGCCGCTCGTGCTTGTTGACGCCGGCGGCAAACACATCCCACTTGGCCTTCAGGCCAGCCGGCATCTTGCCCGCCTTGGGCAGCGTATAGACCAGGGTCAGGCTCGGCCGCGCCGAAACGAGCGTGCAGGAACCGTCCGGTTGGGGCCGGTAGTCGCGCGACCACAAAAGCTTGAAATCCGTATGCGCGATGGTCCGCACCGATCCACCGACGACGGGGCCCTTCTCGCCGATCTGCGAGTAGAGCTCCATTCCGGTCGTGCCGCTCACCGTATAGGTCTTCACCTGCTCGGCCGGCGCCCACTGCGCTCTTGCATCCATCCCGCCCGCCATGAGCGAGCCGGTCATCATCGCGCCCAAAAGCGCCGTCGTCCTCAACATCGATCGCATCCCGCACTCCGGCTTGGCCGGCTACCGTCGTAGAGGCTGGCAGGATGTTTTTCAACGCCGCCTCCTATCAACGAAAAGCGATGGGAAGTGACATCCGGCCGAACTTGTCATACATCTTGGGAAACCAGCGAACAAATCCGGTCGCCCAGGCGGCATCACGGATTGAGGAAAGGCAGCCGATCCCATGAGCGACGAACTCTACCCGGACCTCGTCTCGTTTCCCAAAACCCGCGCCACGCAGCTGAGCGAAATCCTGCGCAAGGCAATCGCCGATGGCGAATTCAAGCCGGGCACGCGTTTGCCCAGCGAAGCAAAGTTGACGGTGGCCCACGGCGTCAGCCGCACGGTGGTGCGCGAGGCGATCGCCGCGTTGCGCTCCGACCGGCTGGTCGAGGCACGCCAGGGCGCAGGCGTCTTTGTCCTGCAATCCACACCCACGCCGCCGCCCTTCATCCTGTCGCTTGGCCAGATCGATCTTGCCCGCGTCTCGTCCATGATCGAACTTCTGGAGCTTCGGACGGCCGTAGAGGTTGAATCTGCGGGGCTTGCAGCCGCGCGCCGCTCGCCGGCGCAGGAGGAAGTCATCCTCGACCGACACTATGCCGTGCGTGCCTGTCTCGACGCCCACCAGCCCACCAGCGAGGCGGATTTCGCCCTTCACCTGGCGATTGCGGACGCCACCAACAACCCGCGTTTCCGTGAGTTCCTCACCATGATCGGCCGCAACGTCATACCGCGCGCGGCCCTGCGCGGCGATGAGAAGGATGCCGATCAGTCCGGCTATATCAGCCTGCTCGTCGAGGAACACCAGGCGATCGTCGCAGCCATTTCCGACGGTGACGAGGACGGCGCCCGCGATGCGATGCGCCGCCACCTCAAGGGCAGCCAGTTGCGCTACCGCAATCTCCTTCGCGCAATTCGCGAAGATGTCAGATGACTTGTTGACACAAATCAAGCCAACCTGTACGACAATTTTTGTCTGGAGGAGACACTTCGAGAGGAAATTTCATGATGACGCCTGACGAGATCAAGGCAGCGCTGGGCGCTGGCCTGCTGTCCTTTCCCGTGACCCATTTCGATGCGGCCGGAGAATTCAAACAGGATAGCTACCAGAGCCATATCGAATGGCTGTCCGGCTTCGAGGCACCGGTACTCTTCGCCGCCGGCGGCACCGGCGAGTTCTTCTCGCTGTCGCCCGACGAGGTCCCCACCATCGTCAGGTCGGCGAAGGAAGCGGCAGGCGACACAGCGATCGTTTCCGGCTGCGGCTTCGGCACGAAAGTCGGCGTCGACATGGCCAAGGCCGTGGAAAAGGCCGGCGCCGACGGCATCCTGCTTCTGCCCCATTACCTGATCGATGCGCCGCAGGAAGGCCTCTACCAGCACGTCAAGCAGATCTGCCAGTCGGTCGGCATCGGCGTCATGGTCTATAACCGCGACAATTCCATCCTGCAGGTCGACACGCTGAAGCGCCTTTGCGACGAATGCCCTAACCTGATCGGCTTCAAGGACGGCACCGGCGAGATCGGCCTCGTGCGTCAGGTCACCGCGACGATGGGCGACCGGCTGATGTATCTCGGCGGCATGCCGACGGCCGAACTGTTTGCCGAAGCCTATCTCGGCGCCGGCTTCACCACCTATTCGTCGGCCGTATTCAACTTCGTGCCGGGTCTGGCGGTCGAGTTCTACAAGGCGCTGCGCGCCGGCAACCGCACCCGTTGCGAGGAAATCCTCAAGGACTTCTTCTATCCGTTCATGGAACTGCGCGCCCGCCGCAAGGGCTATGCGGTCGCCGCCATCAAGGCCGGCGTTCGCCTGCAGGGCTTTGACGCCGGCAAGGTTCGCCCCCCGCTTGACGACCTGACGGCGGAGGAAGAACAGATGCTTCTGAAACTCATCGGCAGCCACAAGAGGTAACGCCGATGAAAATCGCGTCGGTCCGCACCCATCTTCTCGAACACAGGCTCGATGTCGCCTTCGAGAGTGCATCCATGCGGTTCGACCGCCGCGCCCATATCCTGGTCGAGATCGAATGCGACGACGGCACGGTGGGCTGGGGTGAATGCCTCGGCCCTGCCCGCCCCAACGCCGCGGTCGTCTCCGCCTACGCCAACTGGCTGATCGGCGAAAACCCGCTCGAAACCGAAAAGGTCTGGGCGAAGCTCTACAATGCCTTGCGCGACCAGGGACAGCGCGGACTGACGCTGACAGCGCTTTCGGGCATCGACATGGCGCTCTGGGACATCAAGGGCAAGCATTTCAACGCGCCGATCTCCATTCTGCTCGGCGGACGTTTCCGCGAAAGCGTCAGGGCCTACGCCACCGGAAGCTTCAAGCGTGACGGCGTCGACCGCATCGAGGACAATGCGACGGACGTCGCCCGTTACCGCGCGGAAGGTTTTCACGCCACCAAGATCAAGATCGGCTTCGGCGTCGAAGAGGATCTGCGCGTCATCCGCGCCGTGCGCGAGGCAGCCGGCGATGACATGCGCCTGATGATCGACGCCAACCACGGCTATGACACGGTGGAGGCGATCCGCCTCGGCAATGCCGCAGCGGACTACGACATCGACTGGTTCGAAGAGCCGGTTGTGCCCGAACAGCTCGCCGCCTATCGCGAGGTCCGCGCCAGACAGCCGATCCCGGTCGCCGGTGGCGAAACCTGGCATAGTCGCTGGGGCATGCGCGAACCGATCGAAACGCGCGCCATCGATATCGTCCAGCCGGATCTTGCCGGCGTCGGCGGCTTTACCGAGGCCAAGCGGGTTGCCGATATGGCCGCGCTCCATGGCGTCCGGCTCGTGCCGCATGTCTGGGGAACGGCGGTTCATATCGCCGCCGCCCTGCAGTTCATGGCGGCGATGATCCCCAACCCGGTGCGCGTCAACCCGATCGAGCCGGTTCTCGAATTCGACCGTACCGATAACCCATTCCGCCAGGCGGTGATCAAGACACCGATAGAACACCAGCACGGCGTGGTGCAGATCCCGAACGGCCCCGGTCTCGGTATCGAGATCGACCGCGACGCGCTCAAGGAATTCCGCATGCCCGACCGGGGAGACGCCTGATGCTCGTCCGCCCAATGTCCGGCAAAGCTCCGAAGACCAGACTGCCAAAGGGGGCGGTCGACACCCAGATGCATATGTATCTGCCAGGCTACCCGTCGCTTCCCGGCGGCCCCGGCCTGCCCGTCGGCACCCTTCCCGATGCGGATCAATACCGGCAATTCATGGCCTGGCTCGGCATCGACCGGGTCATCATCACCCAGGGCAACGCCCACCAACGCGACAATGCCAATCTGGTCGCCTGCCTTGAGGAAATGGGCGACATTGCGCGCGGCGTCTGCGTCATAGACAGCACGACGACGGATGCGGAGATCGAACGCCTTGCCACAGCCGGCATCGTCGGCGCACGCATCATGGACCTGCCGGGTGGCGCAGTCGGCCTGTCTGAACTCGAGGCCATCGATGCGAGGGCCGCCGCGCATGGCTGGATGCTCGCGGTGCAGTTCGACGGTAGCGACATTCTCGACCACGAGGCACGGCTCACAGACCTGAAATCCCGCTGGGTCTTCGATCACCACGGAAAATTCTTCCGCGGCGTCACGCCGGACAGCGACGAGATCGCTGCTGCCAAGCGGCTGATGGACCGCGGAAACTGCTGGTTCAAGTTCGCCGGCGTCTACGAATCGTCGAAATCCGGCAGCCCTGACTACGAGGACGTCGCAGCCGTTGCCAAGGACATCGCCGCCTACGCCCCCGAGCGGATTGTCTGGGGCACCAACTGGCCGCACAATCTCGCCCGCGAACAAGAAGACTATCCCGACGACGTGGCACTCACAGATACCGTGCTCGGCTGGCTGCCGAACGAGGAAGCCCGGTATCTCGCGCTTGTGAAAAGCCCGGAAGCGCTTTTCGGTCTGCCGGACTGGAGTGCCCCCGACTGGAGTGCATCGACCGCATGATGTTTTGAACCACCGGCGCGAGGAGGCGTCGGTCTTTTTGGAGGAGGAAGACATGAAAATCACCAGAGCTTTCGGGCTGGCGCTGACGCTCGCGCTTGCCACAACCACCGCTATTCCCGCCGCGCACGCGCAGGAAGTCATCCTGCGCTCGGCCGACATCCACCCGGATGGCTACCCGACCGTAGATGCGGTCAAATACATGGGCGAACTCGTCAAGGAACGCACGGGCGGCCGCATCGGCATCCAGGTGATGAACAACTCGGTGCTGGGAGGCGAGAAGGACACGATCGAGCAGACCCGTTTCGGTGTCATCAACATGAACCGCGTTAATGCCGCGCCGTTCAACAACCTGATCCCGGAAACGGTCGTTCTCGGCCTGCCCTTCCTGTTCCGCTCGACCGACCATATGCACAAGGTCGTCGACGGCCCGATCGGCGACAAGATCCTGGCCGCCTTCGAGCCACACGGCCTGATCGGCCTCGCCTATTACGACAGTGGCGCACGCTCCTTCTACACGACGAAGAAGCCGGTCGAAAAACTTGCCGACCTCAAGGGCCTGAAGATCCGCGTCCAGCAATCCGACCTGTGGATCGCCATGATGCAGGCCTTCGGCGCAAACCCGACGCCGATGCCGATGGGTGAAGTCTATTCCTCGCTCGAAACGGGTGTTGTCGACGGCGCGGAAAACAACTGGCCATCCTACGAGTCCGCTCGTCACTACGAAGTGGCGAAGAACTACACGCTGACCCAGCATTCGATGAACCCGGAAATCCTCGTCATGTCGAAGATCTCTTGGGACAAGCTGACGCCGGAAGACCAGGCAATTGTCCGCCAGGCCGCCAAGGACTCGGTCGTAAAGATGCGCGAACTGTGGACCGCCCGCGAGAAGTCTTCCGAAGAGAAGGTCCGTGCCGGCGGCGTCAAGGTCATCGAGGTCGACAAGGAAGAGTTCTCCGCCGCGATGAAGCCGGTCTACGACAAGTTCGTCACCGACGCCTCGATGAAGGCGCTGCTGGAAGAAATCCAGGCCGTGCAATGAGCTGAAACTGGAGGCTGGCCTCCATGCGAGGCCGGCTTTCCGGCGAAGCAGAAAACCCTCGTTCCATGATGCTCGGGCATTAACCGGGCACGCGTCAGAACGATGAGACCGCCACTACAATACAATCGGCAGCGGGGAACACTCGCCGGCTTGTGGAGGATAACGACATGTGGAACTTCATGCGTGCGATCCGGCCTGTTCTGGCCGGTGTCAGCCGCCTCTTTCTATACACAGCCGGCATCGGCCTGATCGCTATGACGCTGATCGTCGGCTGGCAGATTTTCGGCCGTTACGTGCTGAACGACTCGCCCAGCTGGTCGGAGACCTTGTCGCTCCATCTGATGTCCTGGTTCATCATGCTGGGTGCTGCGGTCGGGGTGCGCGAAAGCGTGCATCTGGGCCTCGACATCGTCCGCTACATGATGCCGCCGACGGTGCAGAAAGGGATGGATCTCCTGAGCCTCGGCCTGATCGTCCTGTTCGGCGCCGGCATGGCCTATTACGCGACACTGCTGTCAATCGGCACGTGGAGCGCCCGCATACCGGTTCTCGGCTGGCCGGGTGGCGTTGATTTCTTCCCCATGATCGCAGGCGGCACGATGATCTCGATCTTTGCCGCAGAGCGCTTCGTCGATGTCGCGATCGATCATGAAGTTGCAGCGGATGTCGTCGCGGCGGAGGTGATCTGATGGCCTACACGATCCTATTCGGTTCCTTCACCTTCCTGATGCTGATCGGCATGCCGATCGCGTTCTGCCTCGGCATCGCGTCCTTCGCGACGGTCCTCTACATGGGCCTGCCACCGATCGTCGTCTTCCAGCAGTTGAACTCCGGCATGAACGTCTTCGCCATGATGGCGATCCCGTTCTTCATCTTCGCCGGCGACCTTATGGTCCGCGGCGGTATCGCCAGCCGCCTGGTCCGCTTCGCGGCCGGCATGGTCGGTCACCTCAAGGGCGGCCTCGGCCAGGTCAATATTCTCGCATCCACCTTGTTCGGCGGCATCTCCGGCTCGGCTGTCGCCGATGCCTCTGCTGTCGGCGGGTTGATGATCCCACAAATGGCCAAGCGCGGCTATGACCGGGATTACGCCGTCAACGTCACCGTCAACGCCGCGATCATCGCGCTGATGCTGCCGCCGTCGCACAACATGATCCTCTATTCGATCGCCGCCGGCGGCAATGTCTCGGTCGCCGACCTGTTCACCGCCGGCATCATTCCGGGCCTTCTTCTGGCCGCCGCGCTGATGGTCACCGCCTGGTGGGTTGCCAAGCGCCGAGGCTATCCGTCAGAGCCGTTCCCCGGTTTTTCGCGTGTCGGCTATTTCTTCCTCGCTTCGCTGCCCGGCCTGCTTTTGATCGGCATCATCTTCGGCGGCGTTCGCTCCGGCGTCTTCACCGCGACGGAAAGCTCCTGCATCGCCGTACTCTACGCCTTCGTCGTCGCCATGCTCGTTTATCGCGAACTGGATTGGGAGGGCTTCATTGAGGCCGTCATGGGTGCCGTGCGCACCACCGCCATGGTTCTGCTCGTCATCGGCACGGCCGCTGCATTCAGCTGGCTGATGGCTTTCCTGCAGGTACAGACCCTGATCATCGCAGCGATCGGCGCCGTCTCCGACAATCCGATCATCGTGCTCCTGATGATCAACGTCATCCTGCTGCTGCTCGGCACCTTCATGGACATGGCACCGATGGTTATCATATCCACGCCGATTCTCCTGCCGGTCGTAAAAGCCTTCGGCATCGACCCGGTGCATTTCGGCATCGTTATGATCCTGAATGCCGGAATAGGGCTGAACACGCCGCCGGTCGGCACAGTGCTTTTCGTCGGCTGCGCGGTGGGCGGCATATCGATACGCGAAGCGATGCGAACGATCTGGCCGTTCTTCGGCGCCAGCATCTTCGTGCTCATGCTGGTCACCTACATACCGGCCCTATCACTCTGGCTGCCAAGCCTGTTTCGCTGAATGAACATCGACGATGAGGATCCCGCTTCGGCGGGATCTTTCGTTTCATCGACACGACACTTGAAGATTTAACGGTTCACGATCACCGCCGAGCCGGGTAAGGTCGCCGCATTCCACCATCCATTGCCCGATCCGGATTTTGCCATGACCGATACCGTGACCAGTCGCTTTCTTCGTTACGTCGTTCTCGATACCCAGTCGGACGCCTCCTCCCCGACCCAGCCGTCGACCGCCAAGCAGCTCGATCTCGGCCGTCTTCTCGTCGAGGAATTGAAGGCCATCGGCATTACGGACGCCGAACTCGATGGACACGGCTATGTCTATGCGACGATCCCGTCCAACACGGGCAAGAACAATGTGCCGGTCATCTGCTTCTGCTCCCATATGGACACGGCACCGGATTTCTCCGGCACCCATGTCAAACCGCAGGTGGTCCGCAACTATCGCGGCGGCGATATCCGCCTTCCCGGCGCGCCGGAGCGGATCATCCGGCCGAAGGATCACCCCGAACTCCTAAACCAGATCGGCAACGACATCATCACCTCCGACGGCACCACCCTTCTCGGCGCCGACGATAAGGCCGGCATCGCCGAAATCATGACGGCGGCGCAATTCCTCATCGAAAATCCCGAGATAAAGCATGGCGCGATCCGCATTCTCTTCACGCCCGACGAGGAGATCGGCCGCGGTGTCGACAAGGTCGACCTGCGCAAGCTCGGCGCCGATTTCGGCTACACGCTCGACGGCGAGACCGCCGGCACGATCGAGGACGAGACCTTCTCCGCCGATGCGGCCGAAATAATCATCACCGGCGTCGCCATCCATCCGGGCTTCGCTTACGGCAAGATGGAGAACGCCATTCGCATCGCCGGCGACGTGATTGCCGGATTGCCGCGCGACATGGCTCCCGAAACGACGAAGGGCCGCGACGGCTTCATTCACCCGACCTCCGTCTCGGCCACGATGGAAGGCGCGAGGATCGGCCTGATCCTGCGCGACTTCAACACCGAGGGCCTGACCATCAAGGCCGGCATACTGGAGCGCGTCCTGAGCGAGGTAATGGCCACCTATCCGGGCTCCACCTATTCACTGAAGATTACCGAACAGTACCGCAACATGAAGGAAGTGCTCGACCAGCATCCGGAGATCATCGACAACGCGTTAGAGGCGATCCGTCGGGCCGGCATGGAGCCGGTGCGCGGCAGCATCCGCGGCGGCACCGATGGCTCGCGCCTTTCCTTCATGGGCCTGCCCTGCCCCAACATCTTCGCCGGAGGCCACGCCTTCCACTCGCCACTCGAATGGGTCAGCAGCCAGGACATGGAACGCGCCGTCATGACGATCGTCGAACTGGCGAAACTCTGGGAAGAGCGCGCCTGATCGGACGTCATGCTTGATGGTGAGCGCGGATCGGCCGAAGATCGGGGCCGCCATCTTAACCTTCAGGAAGGTTGGAACTTTGTAGTCGGTCAGACGTCTTGTAAGAGACGTGCATGGGGTTGAGCATGCAGCGCCAACGCTGCAGGTCGCGATCCGGGAATAAGCAGTAAGGGTAAGATGACTGAAGCTGATTATCTGAACGATTGTCCAAGCATCCTCCTCCTGGAGGACGATCTACTTCTCGCCATGGATATGGAAGACCATCTCCTGCAAACGGGCCACAAGATCGTCGGACCGTTCGGACGTATCGCCGATGCGCTCGATGCCATTCCCCGCAACGATCTCGCCGGCGCGATCGTGGACCTCAACCTCCACGGAGAATTGTCCTTCCCGGTCATCGAGATGCTACGCCAGCGCGGCGTTCCGGTAATCGTCTGCAGCGGCTATGCCGATCTGCCGGACCTTAAAGGCAGACTGGAAGGACTGGCCATGCTCGCCAAGCCGTGGAACATAAACAAGCTCAACAATCTGATGGAGCAGACATTCGGCGTACGCAAAGCCGCGTGACGGCCTGCTGCGTAGCGCAGCTCAGAGCCCGCCCGAAAATTTCTGCACCACGAAGTAACCGACGACCGCGGAGAACGAGGTCAGCACGGTCCCCCAGATCATGTCGACGATGCTGACCGTCACCGACCAGTTCTTCAGCGTCGCGAGATTGGTCATGTCATAGGTTCCGTAGGCGATGAAGCCGAGGATGGCGCCGGAGATCAAGGCCGTCGTCCAGCTTCCCGAAACCATGGCCGGCTGTACGGCGAAATAGACGATACCGGCCACATAGGCGAGATAGAACAGACCGGCCGCAACGAAATTCGGCTGCGCCAGCATCAGCTCCCCGAGCCTGCTCTTGTAAAAGCCGGTCGCAACCTTTCCGAGCCAGATCGCATCGATGCCGAGAAAGGCGATCGCAGTCGCCACATAGGCCACGACATAGGTCATCTCGTCCCTCGCTCTTTTTCGTGTTGGTCAGATCTTCAGGATCGGCTGCACCAGCCGCACGATCCAGCTGGAAAATTTCAACGGCGCCTCGGTCACCGCCAGGCAGATGCAGTCCTCGCCTTCGGTCGCAGTCGGCGTGTGCAGAAGATCGCCGTCCGCCTCCTCGATATCGCCGCGCGCAAACAGGTCCTCGCCATCGTGGAAGCTGCCAGACAGCACCAGCGTCAGCTCGCGACCCTCATGCGTATGTTCCGGCACCGGCTTTCCCGCCGGAATGCGCAACAGCCGCACCTGCGTGTCCTTGTCCTTCGTATCGATGAGGATCTGGTAGGCGCCGCGCCCGAGCGCCCGCCATTTGAGATCACCGAGGTCTCCGCCGACATAGGAGCGCAACGGCTCCGGCAACACGGCACCGGCCTTCGTCTCGGCGATCGGCTTTATCTCTTCCGCCACCGGCATCGCGCTTGTCCGCGCCTTGAACTTCGCCCAGGCCTCGTCCTCGCTTGCGTAGGCTGACGCCTTTCCTCCCGCCGTGGCCTTGTCGAGCAGCGCCCCTGCGGCGCCCTCCATTGCGGAAAGCCGCTTGCGGCAATCGGGGCACAGCGCCAGATGGCTCGCCACCGCAAGGCTCCATCCTTCCGAAAGGCTTCCCGAGGCGTAGTCGATCAGAAAAGCGTCGCTGATATGATGCTTGACACTCATAGCCGGCCCTCCAGCGTCGAGCGCAGCTTCTCGAAGGCAAGCCGGATACGCGACTTCACCGTACCCAGCGGCACGCCGAGATCCCGAGCGATGGTGGAATGCGACGCCTCGTCGAAGAAGGCGCGCTTCAGCACGTCGAGCTGGTCCTGCGGCAGCGTTTCCATGGCGACGCGCAGCAACTGCGCCTCCTGCATCTGCTGGAACTCGAAATCCGCCGCCGGCACGTCGTCGCGGACAAAGGCCGGATCGTTGACGTCGAATTCCGGCCGCTTGCGGCGATAGGCATCGATCCGGACATTTCGGGCAATCGTATAGATCCAGGCCGAGACATTGCCGCGCGCCGGATCGAACTGGGAAGCCTTGTTCCAGACGGCGGCCATAGTCTCCTGCATCAGCTCTTCGGCAGCCTGCCGGTCCTTGGTCTTGATTGCCATGAAGCTGCGGATGCGCGGCGCATAAAAGCGGAATATCGTCTCGAACGCATCGACATTGCGGTCCCGGCCGACGATCGAAAGCAGACGGACCATCTCGACCTGTGCGAGATCGCCGGTCGCCAAACCGTCGGAGGTTTTATTGTTCATCCTGAACTCGCGCGCTAACCGTCCCGCGGGACGCAGGCCTGCGGACATCTTTCTGTGGCATGTTCCAGCCGAAATAGGAATGTTCAGGTTCATGGCAAGCATTACGGCGCGACATAAACGCCGGATCACGCCGCCTGGAAAATTTTCCGGGAGATCCAATTGCGATACGCCCGCGTATTAGGAACTATCGAAGCGTGAGGGTGAGACAATGAGGACGTTGGGCGGCGAAATGGGACGGGCAACAACGAAGGTCGCGGTCGTGGGATCGGGGATCGGCGGCCTGTCTGCCGCGTGGCTCCTGTCGAAAAGCCGCGACGTCACGCTCTACGAGGCATCGCCGCGCCTCGGCGGCCACGCCCATACGGTCGAAGTCGAAATGAACGGACAGCCGGTCGCCGTGGATACCGGCTTCATCGTCTATAACGAGACCAATTATCCGAACCTCGTCGCCCTTTTCGACCACCTCGCCGTCCCGACCATCGCCTCGGACATGTCCTTTGCCGCCTCGATGGACAACGGTGGTTTCGAATATAGCGGCACGGGCCTCTCCGGCCTCCTCGGCCAGCGCAGCAACATTTTCCGCCCGCGCTTCTGGCGCATGCTGAAGGACGTCCTGAAATTCTACAAACAGTCCCCCGCCCTCCTAGGAAAGCCCGAAATCAGTGGCATGACGCTTGGCGAATATGTTCACAAGGCCGGCTATTCCGCATCCTTCATCGACGATCACCTGATGCCGATGGGCGCCGCCATATGGTCGACGACGGCGAAGGACATGCAGGACTATCCGCTCGAAGCCTTTCTCCGCTTTTTCGTCAACCACGGCCTGCTGCTCCTGTCCGACCGCCCGAAATGGCGAACTGTAGAAGGCGGCAGCCGCGAATATGTCTCGCGCATCGCCGCGGACTTTAGAGGCGAGATACGACTTTCAACGCCCGTCGCCTCGATCCGCCGCGCCGCCAACGGCGTGACGATCACCGATCAGGCCGGAAACGCCGAACTTTTCGACGACGTCGTGATCGCCGCCCATGCGGACGAGGCCCTCGCCATGCTGTCCGACGCCGACCTGATGGAACGAAGCCTCCTGGGCTCCTTCGGCTACACGAAGAACCGCGCCGTCCTGCACAGCGACATCGGCCTCATGCCCAGGCACAGAAACGTCTGGTCGAGCTGGAACTATTTGAGCGGCAAGCCGGATGACGAGAGCCCGCTCTGCGTCACCTACTGGATGAACCGGCTGCAGAAACTGGAGACGCCGCGCCCGCTTCTCCTGACACTGAACCCGAACCGGGAGCCCAATCCCGACCTCCTTCACGGCAGCTATGACTATACCCATCCGCGCTTCGACGGCACCGCACTTGCCGCGCAGCAAAGGCTATGGCAGCTGCAGGGCCGCAACAGAACATGGTTCTGCGGCGCCTATTTCGGCAGCGGCTTCCATGAGGATGGCATCCAGTCCGGCTTGGCGGTCGCCGAAGCGCTGGGCGGCATCCGCCGTCCCTGGACAGTCGAAAACGAGTCCGGCAGGATTGCCATCACCGAATTCCGGGCAGCGGCCGAATGACGGTACCATCGAGCATCTATGCGGGCGATGTCGTCCATACGCGGTTGCGGCCGAAGCGCCACGATCTGCGTTACAGCGTCTTCTCGCTGCTGCTTGATCTCGACGAGTTGCCGGCACTCGACGGGGCACTGCGCCTCTTCTCCGTCAACCGCCGCGGATTGTTCGGCTTCTGGGAAAAGGATCACGGCGAAGGAAAACCCGGAGATCTGAAGGCCTGGGTCGCCCGGAAGCTGGAAGATGCCAACATTGCCACGGATGAGCTGAGCGTCAGGATCCTCTGCTACCCCCGTATCTTCGGCTATGTCTTCAATCCGTTGACCGTCTATTTCTGCTACGGCCCGAAAAGCAGCCTGCGCGCTGTCATCTACGAGGTCTGCAACACGTTCCACGAGCGCCATGCCTATATCATCCCCGTCGGCAGCGAGAATGACGGACAGGTGAGCCATACTTGTGCCAAGGATCTCTACGTCTCGCCCTTCATGCCGATGGACTGCCGCTATGACTTTTCCGTTCGCACGCCGGCGCAAGAGGTCCGAATCGCCATCAAGGAGTCCGATCAGGACGGCATGCTGCTCTACGCCATGTTCCAGGGCGATCGTCGCACACTCACCGACCGAGGTCTCGCCTGGGCATTCGTCCGCTATCCGCTGATGACGCTGAAGGTCACCGCCGCGATCCATTGGGAAGCCTTCAAACTCTGGACAAAGCGCGTTCCCGTCTATCGCCACACGAAAGCCGCGTCCGCGCGCGCCACGACGATCGTTACCAATCCCCACACCCCGCCAGAACGGATGGAGAGCCGTTGATGTCGAATATTGACGACAAGTTCCCGATGCCGCTTGCCTCGTTTTCGCTTTCGGAAAAGCTCATTTGCCGCTGGGGTCGCAGGCTGGCAACCGGCCAGTTGACGCTGAAATTCCCGAGTGGCCGCGAGGCTCGCTTTTCCGGCGACGTGGCAGGCCCCTCGGCTACGATCACCTTCAAAACGATGCGCCCGCTGCGCCGCATCCTCTCCGGCGGCAGCCTCGGCTTTGCCACGGCCTATGTCGAAGGCGAGTGGGATACGCCGGATCTCGGCGCCGTTCTGGATCTTGCCCTTGCCAACGAGGCAGCATGGAAGGGTGTGATGAAGCCCGGCCCGATCGCTGCCTTCGTCGCGCGTCTGCGTCATCGCCTCAACCGCAATTCGAAGGCCGGCAGCCGCCGCAACATCGCCTTCCACTATGATCTCGGCAACGAGTTCTACAAACTCTGGCTCGACGAGACGATGACCTATTCATCCGCCCTCTTCGCTGACCCCCGCCAGAACCTTGCCGACGCCCAACGCGCCAAATACCGCCGCATCATCGACGAGCTGAACCTCACGGCCGACGATCACGTGCTGGAAATCGGCTGCGGCTGGGGCGGTTTTGCCGAAGAGGCGATCCGCGCCACCGGTTGCCGTATCACCGGCCTCACCCTGTCACGCGAACAGGCGGCCTATGCCGAGCAGCGTCTGAAGGATGCCGGACTGTCGGACCGTGCCGACATCCGCCTCGAAGACTATCGCGACTGCCGCGGCAAATTCACCAGGATCGTCTCGATCGAGATGTTCGAAGCAGTCGGCGAGGAAAACTGGTCGGTCTATTTCAACCGCCTGCGTGAACTTCTGACCGAAGGCGGCAACGCTCTCGTCCAGGTCATCACGATTGCCGAAGACCGCTTCGACCACTATCGCAGTCATGCAGATTTCATCCAGGCTTATATCTTCCCCGGCGGCATGCTGCCGAGCATTTCCGCCTTTGAGCGGTCGGCGAAAGATACCGGCTTGTCCGTCGAGGACCGTTTCTGCTTCGGCCGCGATTACGAGCAGACGCTGCTGATCTGGGACAGGGCGTTTCGCGCCAACTGGCAGAAGATCGTGCCGCTCGGCTTCGATCAGCGCTTCTTCCGCATGTGGCACTATTACCTTCATTACTGCGCCACCGGCTTCCGCACCGGCAGGCTGGATGTCGTGCAGTTCAAGCTTTCGACCTGAGATCAGCTCTTTCGGAGCATCCGTCGCGTCAGCGCCAGGCTGACCGCATAGGGCATGGCGCGCAAAAGCTTGGTTGCGAGCGCCATCTTCCACGGGAAGACGATCTCGAACCGTGAACCTGCAAGCCCCGACACGATCGCGTCGGCCGCCTCCTCCTGGCTGATCAGGAAAGGCATCGGAAAATCGTTCTTCTCGGTCAGCGGCGTATCGACAAAACCCGGATTGATGAGCTGCAGCCTGACCCCTTCCTTTTCCAGTTCGGGATACAGCGCCTCGCAGAGGTTGATCAGCCCCGCCTTCGTCGCCCCATAGAAACCGCCGCCCGGCAGGCCGAGGAACCCCGCCACGGACGCGATGACCGCGATATGCCCGGAACGCCGCGCCGTCATCGGCGCAATCACCGCTTCCAGGCAATTGCCGGTCCCGACAATATTGAGGTTGACCAGCTCTGCCAGCACACCGGCATCGAAATTTCGGACACTGTCACGCGTATAGCTGCCGGCGGAAAACAACGCGAGATCGATCGGCCCCATCGACTGCGCGATCGACAGTGCCGCCCCCTTCACCGCCTCGCGATCGGTCACGTCGAGCGGAAAGGCCTCGATGCGTCCCGGCCGCTCACTTGCAAGCGTCTCCAGCTTTTCCGCCGAGCGCGCGCTTACAGCCACCCGCCACCCGGCATCGGCAAGTTTTAACGCCACCGCCCGGCCGATACCGGAACTGGCACCGGTCACCCAGGCGACCTTGCCATTGTTGGAACCGCTCATATGATCCTCCCAAATGCTCTCATCCCTTTACTACGCCGGGACAATGCGATCGGATCTTGCGGTAGTCGCAGACAATGTCACCTGGCAGGGACTGTATCCTTCGGCGCGCGCGCGATGAACCGCCGTGCGACCAACCAGCAGCCGGCGGCCCAGACCGCGCCGGCGCACCAACCACCGAGAACATCGGTCGGGTAATGCACGCCGAGATAGATGCGCGACATGCCGATGATCAGCGTCAGGAAAATGCCCGCCGCCATCAGGAAGATCCGTGTCGAGCGATACTGCTCGGCCCGCGACAGGATTGCCGCCAGCGTCAGATAGGTGACGGCCGACAGCATCGCGTGGCCGCTTGGAAAACTCATGTCGCTGACATCGACGAGATGCGGCACGATATCGGGCCGCGGCCGCGCGACGCCAAGCTTCAGGGCCGAGCTGACCAGCCAGCCGCCGGAGACGGACAGAAACAGGAAGACCGCAATCGCCTTCTGCCGCGAAAGAACAAGATAGACGGCGGCGAGCATCGTCATCATCGACAGGACGGTAATGCCGCCGAGCGCCGTGATGTCGTCGACCGCATGCGTCACCCATTGCGGCGCGATCGGCAGGCCAAGATCGCCCACCTGCCGCAGGCTGAGCAGGATCTTCTCGTCGAACGCATGCGTTTCGCCCTCCATCACCTCGCCGGTCAGCGTCAGGAAGGCGAAGATACCACCCGCGATCGCGGCGAAGGTTATCAGGCCGATAGGCTCGAACGTCATGAACCGGTCGATAATCCCGTTACGGACGCGCTGATGGATTGGCATGCTCTCTCACGTTGGTTGTTGTTACAGTTACGAGGTAGATAGGGAGCAGCGGAAATCCCGCAAGAATTGCCGCAAATAAACAACGCGATGGTGGGCGCCGTTCGTGCGCACCAATTGACGCTTGCGCTTCATGCTTCGAACGGCAATTTGAGCACAGCGTGGCCCGAGCCGGAGGATACAAGCCCAATGCCGCAGACATCACTCTCCATCACGACCCACGGCCAGGGCCTCTATGAGTTTACGGATCAGGTACAGGCTTTCGTCCGCAATCAGTCCGCCGACGAAGGCCTGCTGACCGTCTTCGTCCGTCACACGTCCTGCTCGCTGATCATCCAGGAGAATGCAGACCCTGATGTCCAGCGCGACCTGAAAAGCTTCTTTAGCCGCCTCGTTCCGCCATCGAGCCACCCGGACATGAACTGGATCATCCACACGGCGGAAGGTCCCGACGACATGCCCGCCCATATCAAGGCAGCGCTGACGGCAGTCTCGATCGGAATCCCGGTCTCTCGCGGACGGCTCGTTCTCGGCACATGGCAGGGAATCTATCTGTTTGAACATCGCGACCGCCCGCATCGTCGCGAAATCGTCCTGCACCTTTCGGCCTGAACGGGCCACCTTGCTGATGAACGGTCTCTGAACGCCGCCTTGGGCTTCCGTTCAGCCCGCCGCCGATAATCTCCGATCATCGCCAAGGGCCCACAACGAGCCTTTGGCGACCAACGAAGAATTCTGCTGCAACCGGAGAAACACCCATGACCAGTCTGTTGACCAAGATCGGACTTGCCGCGCTTGTCGCTTTTGGCGGCCTCTCCGCCACCATGTCCACCGCAAGCGCATCGGACCGCAGCCTCGTGATGCAGGTCCAGTATCACGACAGGCATCATGACCGCGACATGCGTCGCCACCACGGTCGTCCGGGCTGCTCGCCCTGGCGCGCCGAAGCCAAGGCCGAGCGTATGGGCCTGCGCCGCGTGCGCGTCGTCGATGTCTCGCGCCGCACCGTCACCGTCGTTGGCCGCGACCGCCACGGCCGCGACCGGGTCGTCTTTGCCAATGTCCGCGGCTGCCCGATCATCCGCCGCTGATCAACCGGGCAATTACAGACACGAAAAAGCCCCCGACCACTTTAAGGCCGGGGGCTTTTAAATTCCCAAAAGCGGTTTAGCGCTTACTGGTCCAGCGAAAAGGTCACGTTGACGGTGACGCTGTAGGTATTTTCTCCCGAAGCGACCGGCACCGCATCGGCAGCCATTTCCTTGGCCATGGCCATGCGCATCATCGGCTGCGGCATCGGACGCATGGAATTTTCGCTCATCTCGATGATCCGGCCGACCTTGACGCCGGCGGCCTCCGTCAGCGTACGGGCCTTGGCAAGCGCCTGCGCCACTGCCTTCTTGCGCGCCTCCGTCAGGGCCGCTTCCGGGTCATCGTTGGTGAAGCTGATCTGCCCGCCCTTGTTGACGCCGAGCTTGACCGACTGGTCGAGCAGACCGCCGAGCCTGGAAATGTCGCGCACCCTGACCGTCAGCCCGTTGCTGACCTCGTAACCGATGATCTCGGCCGCCGGTTGTACGCCATCCTTGGCTTCCGGCTGGTTGTAGCGCGGATAGATCTGGAACTGGCTGGTCTGGATGTCGCGTTCCTCGACGCCGCGTTCGCGCAGCGCGCCGACGACATTGCGCATGGCGGCACTATTGGCGGTCAACGCGGCCTCGGCCGTCTCCGCCTCGCGCAGGACCGTCAGTGACAGGATCGCCATATCGGGCGCGATGGCGACTTCGCCTTCGCCGGAAACATTGATCTGCGCCTCGCGCGGCCTGTCTTCCTGGGCAAATGCCGCCGAAGGCAGGCTAGCTGACGCAATCGCAGGCACGATCAGTGCGGCATAGGCAAAACGAATGGCGGAATTCATGGACTTAATCCTTGGCTCAAATCTTCAAAACACCTCTGCCCTTGCCCGGAAAATACAAGCATGACAGCCGGCCGGCCCAGGCATTTCAACCAGAGCACACGTCTCCTTGCCGGTCTATTGTGTACCTATTGCGGCAACGGCTTGTGACCAGTCACAATTTACGTTAGAGCGGGCACCAAGGTGCTTGCGAACCATTGCGCATCACCGCTGTCTGCACCTTTGGAGCAAACAGAGGGCCTGTAGCTCAATGGTTAGAGCCGGCGGCTCATAACCGCTTGGTTGGGGGTTCGAGTCCCTCCGGGCCCACCATTTTCCTTTCATCCGCACCGTCTGGAACCCGCGCCATGAATACCCCCTGGAACAAACCGGTCATCGTGTCCATCGGCGAACCGCCGGAAGAAATGGTCATCGAGACCACGCAAGGGGCGGCCTGGGCTATGATCGAGGACTGGCCGACGGAAGACGGCAGCCAGCTCGACCACGCGCTTCTGGTCTGCGCAGCCGTCGATGCCGGCAAACGCAAGCCGGAAGAGGCGCGCACCGCCTTCGTCGCAGCAGCCCAGGAGGCCGGCGTTCTCGTCCGCGCCTGAACGGCAAGCCGCCTACAGCAGAAGAAGCCGGCAACGGATTGACATCCGCGCAGACCATGACACCTTTTCGCCCGGCAAGGCGAAGAATGGTGACGCGAAGCACGGTGGGGTGACATGGAGACTTCGGAAACGGCCTCGAACCTGAGCCTCGACATCGTGGCGAAACTCACCGATGCGATCGAGAACCTCGACACGATGCCATCGGATGCGGTCCTCGTCGTCTTGAACGAGGCGCTCGACGTAATCCGCGAACTCGTCCAGATGCTCGACGAGCCACCGCTCGAATAGGCTTGCGCTGTAGCGTGTCCGGCAAAAGTGCTGAGCGGCTTTGCGTCCGGAACTGGAACTGCGTCACGCCAAGGAGATGGCGCAATTACGCGTTTCGAAGAAACGCAGAATTGCTGTAGGACCTGAAAATCAGAACTCGGGAAAACGTCGCGCCCGCCATTCGCTGCGCGGCACCGGCTCGCCGATATCGAGGCCGAAGGACACCACTCGCGTCGCATTCTCGTTCACCTCACAGCGGAAGCGGATGTCGTACCATCTCGAATCCGCCCGAAACGCCGCCTGCCGCACATCGAGCACGGTGCCTTCCGGTAGTTTGAAGGCGGGCACGATATCAGGGTTGAAACGCTGCGCTCCATGCCGCAACTGCTCGGTCAGCTCCGTCGAACACAACTGCCCGGCACGGATTTCGCGCGGTACACTGCCCATCGCCGTGCGAGCGATGTCGGCATTGGTGTCCTGTTCGGAAAACAGACGTCGCGCCGGCCGCGGCGGCTCGTCCTGAGCGACATCTCCCTCCGGCTTGGCCGGTGCATTTTCGGCATTCTCGGTGGGCTCGGCAAGCGCGGCCTGCTCGTCCGCAGCCTCGGGTTCGGGTTCCGCCGCAAGCTCCGTCTGCGTGCCTTCGGAATTTGGCTCCTCACTGGAGGGAAGCTGCGCAGCTCCGCTCATCTCGACGGACGGCGTCTCGATGTCATCCGGCAGATTCGGGGCGGCCGACTCCGCCTCGCTCTCGCCGTTGTCAGTTGCTGCGGCATCTGCGGTCTCGGCCTCGGCGTTCTCGGCCGCCTCGGGTGAAGTGGCCCCCGGTGCTGTGTCTGCGGCAGTCGTCTCGGCGGTTTCCGTCTCTTCGGCCTGCTCGCCCTCCGAGGCGTTGCCACTGCGCGCCAAGCCGGAACCGCTTGCCTCGTCACCATATTCGAAGACGGGTCTCAGCACCGGCAGCGGCTGGCCCTGGCCGGCCTGTTCCTCGCCGGCCTCTTCACTGCCGGAAGGAGCTTGCTGTTGCTGTGCCTGCTCCTCGGCTGATGGCGGCTCAGCGGCTTCCTGTTCTGCCGGTGGCGGCGGTTCCGCTTCGGCCTGCTGCATCTCTTCCGATGACGGCGTTGGTGGCGGCGCAGCTTCGGCCTGCTGGGCCTCCGGTTGGGGCTGCTGCTCCTGGGGTTCGGCTTCGGCAGGTGGCGGAGGCTCTGCGCCGGCAGGTTGGGCGGGTTCGCTCGCCTGCTCTTCCGGCGGTGGCGGCGGCTCCTGCTCCTGCGGTTGAGACTGCTCCATCTCGGGCACGGTGAGTGCCTGCTCTTCTTGTGCCGGCTGCTCCTCTTCGGGCGGCGGCACCATTTCGACGGAAACGGTCTCTTCTTCTTCCGGCGGCGTGATATCGTTAGGCGGCAATTGAACCAGGACAATGGCCGCGATAATGGCATGCAGCGCCACGGAGACGGCTATGCCTCCATAAAGCTTGTGTCGCGGCCTGGGTGAATTCTCCTGCATTCTTCCGATGTAGGATGAAAGCTTGGCCGGATGAAGTCCCCTCGCCCGGCTGCCCACGAAAAAGCCCGGCAAACTTTAAGCCTGCCGGGCTTGATCTCGTGAAATTGAACGTCTGGAACGCTTAGCTGTCGAGGAACGAGCGAAGCTTTCTCGAGCGGCTCGGATGCTTCAGCTTGCGCAACGCCTTCGCCTCGATCTGACGGATACGTTCGCGGGTAACCGAGAACTGCTGACCGACTTCTTCCAGCGTATGGTCCGTGTTCATGCCGATGCCGAAGCGCATGCGAAGAACACGTTCTTCGCGCGGCGTCAGCGAAGCCAGGACGCGGGTCGTCGTTTCGCGCAGGTTCGCCTGGATGGCGGCGTCGATCGGCAGAAGCGCGTTCTTGTCCTCGATGAAGTCACCCAGATGGCTATCCTCTTCGTCACCCACCGGGGTTTCGAGCGAGATCGGCTCCTTGGCGATCTTCAGGACCTTGCGGACCTTTTCGAGCGGCATCGCCAGCTTTTCAGCCAGCTCTTCCGGGGTCGGCTCGCGGCCGATCTCGTGCAGCATCTGGCGCGAGGTACGGACGATCTTGTTGATCGTCTCGATCATGTGCACCGGAATGCGGATCGTGCGGGCCTGGTCGGCGATCGAACGGGTGATCGCCTGCCTGATCCACCATGTCGCATAGGTCGAGAACTTGTAACCGCGGCGGTATTCGAACTTGTCGACCGCCTTCATCAGGCCGATATTGCCTTCCTGAATGAGGTCGAGGAACTGCAGACCGCGGTTCGTGTACTTCTTGGCGATGGAGATGACGAGGCGAAGGTTCGCTTCGACCATTTCCTTCTTGGCGATACGCGCCTCGCGCTCACCCTTCTGCACCATAGACACGATGCGGCGGAACTCGGTGATCGAGATACCGGTTTCGGTCGCCAGATTCTGGATTTCCTGGCGCAGGTCGCCGATCGTCCGCGTCTCGGCCCTGGCAAAATCCTTCCAGCCCTTGGCTGCAAGACTGCCGACGGTCTCGACCCAGTTCATGTCGAGTTCGGAACCCTGGTACTGCTCGAGGAACGAGTCGCGCTTGACGCCGTAGGATTCGGCGAGGCGCAGCAGTCGGCCTTCATTCTGCATCAGGCGCTTGGAAATGTCGTAAAGCTGCTCGACAAGGCTGTCGACGCGGTTCTGGTTGAGCGACAGCGACTTGACCGCCGTAACCAGCTCGTCCTTCAGTTCCTTGTAGCGCTTCTCCTGGGCGGAAGACAAAGTGCTTGCCGCAGACAGGCGGGCTTCCACCTGCTGGTCCTGCAGCTTGCGCAGCTTCTTGTAGGTATCAGCGATCAGGTCAAGGGTTTCCATGACCTGCGGGCGCAGTTCCGCTTCCATCGCAGCGAGAGAGAGGCTCGACTCATCGTCGTCCTCTTCCTCTTCCTCGATCGGCAACTCGCCGCCGACCGACGTGATGTCGTCGTCATTGGCGGCCGTCATGCGGGCCTTGCGGCTCTTTTCCTTTTCCTCGGCCGCCTTGCGGTCGGCTTCGATCTTTTCCGGGCTCTGGAACTGCGGCGCAGCCTTGGCCTCGGGGCCGGAATAGGTGGTTTCGAGATCGATGATCTCGCGCAGCAGCGTTGTCCCCTCGTTCAGTTCGTCGCGCCAGATGATCAGCGCCTGGAACGTGAGGGGGCTTTCACAGAGACCGCCGATCATCGTCTCGCGGCCGGCCTCGATGCGCTTCGCGATGGCGATTTCGCCTTCGCGCGACAGAAGCTCGACCGAACCCATTTCGCGCAGATACATGCGCACCGGGTCATCGGTACGGTCGGTCGGTTCTTTCTTTTTCGTGGTCGCGACCGCGGTGCCGGCAGACGTCGTCAGTTCGCCGCCTTCGCTCTCGTTGTCGTCGTCGCCGTCGTCGTCGGCTTCAGCCTTCTCTTCGGTTTCCTCGTCCTCGACGACATTGATGCCCATGTCGGACAACATCGCCATCGTGTCCTCGATCTGCTCCGAGGTCACTTCTTCCGAGGGCAGAACCGAATTCAGCTCGTCCATGGTCACATAGCCGCGCTTCTTGGCGGCCTTGATCATTTTCTTGACCGCGTCATCAGAAAGATCGAGAAGCGGACCGTCGGCCGAACCTTCGCGTTCGTTATCTGCTTCTTCGTTTTCTTTGACTTTTGTTGCCATGTATTTCGTCACTTTCCCTGAACGCCACTGCGCTGTACCTCATGGGCCGCGCTCGTGGCCGGCGACATAAGGCGATAAAGCCCTAGCCGCGAATCACTTGCCCACTCGATAACGGAATGACCTTTAATTCCGAATTACCACAGACGGCCGTCTTGAACAGACCATGTTCAATGGTTTGCCGATCACTCCAGCACAACCGACCCAATCCGCCTACTTTGCCTAGAAATGGTGATTCCCACAAATTAACGATCCGTCAAGCGTTTCTCCGGCGTTTCAACCGGAAAAGTGGAAAAACAAGCATTGCACCCGCTTGAACGGGGACGTTCACCAGTCCCACGCTTATTTAGGGATAGCCGCCAAGAAGACAAGGGTTAACCAAAACGCTATCACCACAAACGTGAACGGGTGAAAAATCGGGCGCACTCAATGGCCCGCAGCCGGACGCTTGACCCGGCCCGACAGAACCCCGAACCCGTCGATGATCGCCTCCTGCGCCTCCAGTCGGGCAATCTCGTTCTGGATCTCGTAAAGCGCCCGCAACAGGATCTCGCCGCGATCGGCGTCCTCCTCGGTCAGTTCGGCAATCTCGCGTTCCAGCTCGATCTTCTGCCAGCGCAGTTCCTTGTTGCGTGAATGCAGCGCCCGCGCCTGGCGATAGGCCTGCAGCGCGTCCTGCGGGTCGGCCGCCTCCGTTGCCGACCACAGGCGCGCATTGCGCACCTGCTGGCTCATGGCGCCCAGGAGCTCGCCGAATCCCTCGACTTCCAGCCCCTCGCGCACGGCCTCGAGCGTCAGCTTCGGCCCCAGCCGCCCGACGATCGACAGGAGCGAGGACCAAAAGCGTTGCAGATCCTTGTTCTCGAAATCGACCGTGGAAATCTCGTCATACTCGTCGAGCAGAAGCTGCGGGTGGTTTGCGATCGTGATCGCCAGCACCGTCTCGCGCAGCTCAGGCCCGGCCTGCGTCGACATCTTCAGCATCTGGTTCAGACGCGCGCTGCCAGCCGTTCCGCTTTCCAGCATCGCGCCGGCTTCGGCAACGCCGACACGCGCCCCCCCACCGCGTCCGCCACGCGCAACGCCGCCGCCGCCCGTATTGCCGCGTTGAAAAGCTTGCCGGCGCTCACCGCCACCGCCGGACTGCGAGAAGAACGCGCCGAGGCGGCTACGGATATCCTGCTGATAGTGATAGCGCACGCTTTCATCGGCGATCACCGAGACGATCTGTTTCAGGCGCGCATCCAGTTCTGCCCGGCGTTCCGGCGTATCGAAGGTCGCCCCTGTCGTTTCCCGCATCCAGACCATCTCGACCAACGGCTTCGCCTCCGAGAGAACCCGGTCGAACGGCGCCCTACCCTCGCTTTTCACCAGGTCGTCCGGATCCTTGCCATCCGGCAGAAGCGCGAAACTGACCGACTTGCCGGGCTTGATTGCCGGCAACGCCAGATCAGCCGCCCGGTTGGCCGCGCGAACACCCGCGCCATCGCCATCGAAGCACAGCACCGGCTGCGGCGAAACCTTCCAGAGAAGATCGAGCTGGCTTTCGGTGAGCGCCGTGCCAAGCGGCGCCACTGCATTCTCGACACCGGCCTGATAAAGCGCGATCACGTCCATATAGCCTTCGACGGCGATCAGCGCGCCGCTCTGCCGCTTGTCGCCCGCGGCCTGCGCCGCCCGCCTTGCGCGGGAGAAATTGTAGAGAACCTGACCTTTGTGGAAGAGTTCCGTATCCGGCGAGTTCATGTACTTCGCCATCGCATCCGCCGCCATGGCGCGGCCGCCGAACGCGATCACCTTGTCGCGCGACGACAGGATAGGGAACATGATGCGATCACGGAAATAATCGTATGACACCGGAATATCCGGCCCGTGGCGCACCAGACCACAGGCCTCGATCTGCTCGCGCGGTACATCCTTGGCTGAAAGATACTCCTTCAGCGCATTGCGGCTTTCCGGCGCATAGCCCAGCCGAAACGTCTCGATCGTGCGGCCCGTAAGCCCGCGATCGCGCAGATAGGCGCGCGCCTTGGCGCCGCCGGCGCTCTGCAGCTGGTCCTGGAAATACTGCGTCGCCATTTCCATGACGTCCTGCAGCGAGGTGCGCTCCTTTTCGCGCTTCTCCGCCTGCGGGTCGGGTTGCGGCATGGCGACACCGGCCAGATCGGCAATCTGCTGTACGGCTTCGGGAAAATTCAGCCCTTCAAGATCGGTCAGGAAGCGAAAATGATCGCCCGAAACACCGCAGCCGAAGCAGTGATAGCGTCCCTTGCGGTCCTCGCAGTGGAAGCTCGGGCTCTTTTCGCCATGGAAAGGGCAGCAGGCCCAGTAATCGCCACGCGACACATTCGTCTTGCGCCGATCCCACGTCACACGGCGGCCGATCACGGTGGAGATCAGCACGCGGTCGCGTATCTCGTCGAGGAACGTGTTGGAAAAGCGCATGGCTACTCATATAGGCGGAAGTCACGGGCCGCGCTACGGGCAACAGTGAGTCAACACTCACCGCTCCCATTATTCACAGGCCCCTCTTATGAACGGAAAACGGCGCCCTCAGGCGCCGCGATAGTCTCGTAGCCCCCCTGAAATCAGCTGAGCTTTGCCTTGATGACACCCGAAGCCTTGGCGAAATCCATCTGGCCGGCATAGCGCTCGCGTAAGATTGCCATCACCTTGCCCATGTCCTTCATCCCGGCGGCACCGATCTCTGCCACGACAGCGGCGACGATCTCGTCGACCTTCTCGTCGGAAAGCTGTTCCGGCATGAAGGTCTTGAGGACGGCGATTTCTTCACGCTCCTGGGTCGCGAGTTCTGCGCGTCCGGCATCCTCGTAGATTTTGGCGGACTCTTCGCGCTGCTTCACCATCTTCTGCAGGATCTGCAGGATCTCATCCTCGCTCGCGGCATCCTTGCCGACACCGCGATTGGCGATGTCGCGATCCTTGACCGCGCTCTGGATCAGACGGACGGTGGAAAGCCTGCGGCTGTCCTTGGCCTTCATCGCGTCCTTCATGGATTCGGTCAGCTTTTCGCGCATCATCGTCTTCGATCTCCGTCATGGCGGGCGTTGTCGCCTGCAGGCCTCATAGAGGCAATTGAGCGTGGTGATAGATCAGAGGTGACAACCGATCAATGTTTTCCCGCAAAGGCGCCGATATTTGCCGCTGAATCTTTCTTTCACCTGATTGACCCGGACCCGGCCTTTGTTTATTTTCCCGCACCTGCACGACATTTGGATTTGAAGAGCCGCCGGCGACCACGCTTGCGCCCTTTTCTGCGACAACAAGAAACCCCTGCAGCCTGTCTTTGCCCAAAGACCGGAACGATGGGTCAGAAGGATAGCCATGACCGGTACAGCACCCTGGACGCCTAAAAAGCCCACCGCCCTCCTCGTTCTCGCCGATGGCACCGTCATCGAAGGCACTGGCGTCGGCGCGACCGGCAAGGTGACCGCGGAAGTCGTCTTCAACACGGCTTTGACGGGTTACGAGGAAATCCTCACCGACCCGTCCTATCTGGGCCAGATCGTTACCTTCACCTTCCCGCATATCGGCAATATCGGCACCAATGACGAGGACATCGAAGACCTGACGCCGGCAGCACGCCACGGCGCGGTCGGCACGATCTTCAAGGCCGACATCACCGACCCTTCCAACTACCGTGCAGCAAAGCATCTCGACGACTGGCTGAAAAGCCGTGGCGTCATCGGCCTGTCGGGCATCGACACCCGTGCACTGACGGCCTGGATCCGCGAGCATGGCGCGCCGAACGCCGTCATCGCCCACGATCCGAACGGCGTCTTCGACATCGAGGCGCTGAAGGCAGAAGCCAAAGCCTGGGGCGGCCTCGAAGGTCTGGACCTCGCCAAGGTCGCGACATCCGGCCAGTCCGGCCAGTGGTCGGAAAAGCCGTGGGTCTGGAACGAAGGCTTTTCGGAACTCAAAGCAGAAGACGCCAAATATCACGTCGTCTGCATCGACTACGGCGTCAAGCGCAACATCCTGCGCCTCTTCACCGGCCTCGACTGCAAGGTGACGATCGTTCCGGCGCAGACGTCTGCCGAAGACATCCTGGCGCTCAAGCCCGACGGCATTTTCCTGTCGAACGGCCCCGGTGACCCGGCCGCGACCGGCGAATATGCCGTGCCGGTCATCCGCGAGATCATCAAGACCGACATCCCGACCTTCGGCATCTGCCTCGGCCACCAGATGCTCGGCCTCGCACTAGGCGCCAAGACCGAGAAGATGCACCAGGGTCACCACGGCGCCAACCACCCGGTCAAGGACCACACGACCGGCAAGGTGGAGATCGTTTCGATGAACCACGGCTTCGCGGTCGACTCGAAGTCGCTGCCGCAAGGCGTTGAAGAGACTCACATCTCGCTGTTCGACAACACGAATTGCGGCCTCCGCCTGTCCGGCAAGCCTGTCTTCTCGGTCCAGCATCACCCGGAAGCGTCGCCCGGCCCGCAGGACAGCCACTACCTCTTCCGCCGCTTCATCAATATGGTGCGCGAGAAGAAGGGCGAGCCGGTTCTCGCTGAACGCTGAGCCTTACCAGAAAATAGAATATGAAAATGGCCCGCTCTCCGGCGGGCCATTTTCATTTCAGGGATGAGTTGACCGGCTGCTTCACCAGCACCCAGAACCGCGCGCACAGAAACGCAGCAGCCGCAGCAAGCCCCAGCACGAAGCCGAACCAGACCCCCTCCGCACCGAAGCCGAGCGGGAAAGCAAGCACATAGGCGCAGGTGAAGCCGATCGGCCAGTAGGCGATCAGCGCCAGGATCATCGGGATCTTCGTGTCTGCAAGCCCGCGCAAAAGCCCCGCCCCGACAGCCTGCAGTCCATCGACGAGCTGGAAGGCCCCGGCAATGACGATCAGAGGAATGGCGAGTTGCAGAACCTGCGCCGCCTCCGGCTGCGACGTATCGAGGAACAGTCCGCCGAAGAAACCCGGCAGAGCCGCATAGAGCAGGCTGCCGATGACGGCGAAGAAGACGCACACCACGAGCACAGCGCCAGCTGCGCGCCTGACGCCCAGCGCATCGCTGCGGCCATTGGCAAGCCCGACGCGAACGGTCGCCACCTGCGCCATGCCAAGCGGGATCATGAAGGCGATCGAGGCGAGCTGAAGCGCAATCCCGTGGGCGGCCAGCTCCAGCTTGCCGATCATGCCCATCAAAAGCGAGGCTGCGGCGAACAGGCTGGTTTCGGCCAGAATGGTGAAGCTGATCGGCAGGCCGAGAACGAGAACCTCACGGATGATCGGCCAGTCGGGACGCCAGAAGCGGACGAAGATCTCGTAGGCACGCGTCTCCGGCTGCATCTCGACATAGGCAACGATGATGATGAAGCCCGTGAAGTTTGCGCAGACGGCTGCGAGTGCCGCACCATGCAGGCCAAGCTGTGGCGCGCCGAAATGCCCGAAGATGGTGAGGTAGGCGACGACGAAATTGATGGCGAACATGCCGAGCGTCACATAGAGGACGATACTGCCCTTCTCCAGCCCGGTCACGAAACTGCGGATGGCAAACAGCCCAAGCGCCGGGAACATGCCCCATTGCGCGATCCGCAGGTAGCTCTGCGCGTTGGCGGCGACATCCGGCTCCTGGCCGAGCGCCAGCAGGATCGGTTCGGAGAACCACAGGACAGGTGCCACAAGCGCGCAGTAAGCGATGACGACCCAAAGCCCCATCCGCACGGCACGACGCACCCCGACCTTGTCATTCTGCCCGAGCGCCTGCGCAACCAGTGGGATGACGGCACTGGTAAAACCGGTGCCGAAGATGAAGACGACGAAGAAGATCTGCGTCGCAATGACGACCGAGGCGAGCTCGGTCGTGCCGAGCCAGCCGACAAGGATGACGTCGGTCGTATGGATCGCCATCTGCGCCAGCTGTGCACCGACCAGCGGAATGCCGAGCGCGAAAGTGGCACGCAGATGCGCGCCCCACGAAGCGCCAAGGGATGCGGCGGCCCGATCGTCCAAGGCGACGGTTTCCAGCGAACTCGACATGTCACAACCTCGATAAAGCAAAAAGGCCGCTTCCAAAAAATGGTCAGCGGCGCAGCATCCTGCCTATAAAGGCGGCAATCGGTTCCAGCAAGCCCGGCAGCCGATCCAGCAGTTTTTGTGCGGGTAACTTCACGAAACCTGATGGATACCGGCCTCCGCCGCTCCCTTTGGTGAGCGTGGGGTAGCCGTCACCATGCAGGTGAAAGCGGAGGGATGATGAGACCGGCGGACGGCAGCGACGCCGAGCCAGACGAAGGTTCGGACGATAGGGCCGATAGTCCATACGGCGTCTGCGAAAGACATGCGAGAGGAACAGCGGCCGGATCAGTAAAGCCTAACGACAAGCTCGGCGGCGCAGCTCACACATCCCCGGAGAACGTGTCGCAGGAATTCATGTCGCCGCTGTCGAAACCGCGCTTGAACCACCGCATGCGCTGGGCGGAAGTGCCGTGGTTGAAACTTTCCGGCACGACATAGCCCTGACTGCGCTTCTGCAGAGTATCGTCGCCGATCTGCTGGGCGGCGTTCAAAGCCTCTTCCAGATCGCCTTGGCTGAGCAGGCCCTTCTGGTCGGTATGCTTGCCCCAGACGCCGGCGAAACAATCGGCCTGCAGCTCGACGCGCACCGACATCTGGTTGGCTTCCGTCTCGCTCATCCGCTGGCGCATCTGGTTGAATTTCGGCAGCACGCCGATCAGGTTCTGCACGTGATGACCGACTTCGTGGGCGATCACATAGGCCTCGGCGAAGTCGCCGGATGCGCCGAAACGCTGCGAAAGCTCTTCGAAGAAGGTCGTGTCGAGATAGAGCTTCTGGTCGCCGGGGCAGTAAAACGGTCCTGATGCCGATGAAGCAAAGCCACAGGCCGAGCGAACCTGGCCGGAAAACAGGACAAGCGTGGGATCGCGATAGGTTTCGCCGCTCGCCTGGAAAATCGACGCCCAGGTATCCTCGGTATCGGCGAGCACAGTGCGCACGAAGGCGGTCATCTCGTCATTGGCGGGCGCGCCGGGCTGCGATTGCGACTGTTCGAGATTGCCGCCGCCATCGAGGCCGATATCGCCGCCCGAAAGCAGCGTTAGCGGGTTGATGCCGGTGACCCAGCAGATGATCAGGATGACGACGATGCCGCCGATCCCGATGCCGCCACCGCCGCGCCGTCCGCCTCCGCCGATCGGAATGCGCATGCCACGTCGGCCGAATGGGCTTCCGCCCATTGAAGCGCCGCGTTGATCCTCGACATTGTCAGACTGCCGGCGACCCTTCCATTCCATCCTGCCCACTCCTCGACGACATGATCCTTCACCGATGGGTAATATAGCGTAGCATTCAGGAAAGGCGATGCGGAATGAGACATCCCGCATCGATGCGTCTTAGGCCACCTGCAACTGCTTCTTGCTGGGCAGAAACACGGTCAGAAGACCGATCGCCGGCAGGAATGAGCAGATCGTATAGACGAAGCTGATCCCGCGGGCATCGGCCAGCACGCCGAGCACGGCTGCGGCGATGCCGCCGACGCCGAATGCGATGCCGAAGAAGATGCCGGCAATCATGCCGACCCGGCCCGGCACCAGTTCCTGCGCCATGACGATGATGGCCGGGAAGGACGAGGCCATGATGAAGCCGATGATGGCTGACAGCACGATCGTCATAGGCAGGTTGGCGTAGGGCATGGCAAGCGTGAACGGCAGCACGCCGAGGATCGAGATCCAGATGACCACCTTGGAGCCGAACCGGTCGCCGACCTGCCCGCCGAAGACGGTACCGAGCGCCACCGCGCCGAGGAAGACGAACAGCATGACCTGCGACATCTGTACCGAAACACCGAAGCGCTCGATGGCGAAGAATGTGTAGTAGCTGCTGATCGAGGCCATGTAGGCATTCTTCGAAAAGGTCAGTATGGTCAGCACGACGAGCGCCGTGACCACCGTGTTCTTCGACAGGCTATGCGCGCCGACCGCCTTCTTGCGTCCCTTGTTGGCCGCCATATGCGCCTTGTACCAGCGGGCGATCCACGTCAGCACGATGATGCCGAGCAGCGCCATGCCGGAAAACCATGCGACGCTGCCCTGCCCCATCGGCACGATGATGAAGGCGGCGAGCAGCGGGCCGATCGACTGGCCGAAATTGCCGCCCACCTGGAAGGTCGCCTGGGCAAATCCGTAACGCCCGCCGGCGGCAAGCCGTGCAACGCGCGATGCTTCCGGGTGAAACACCGCCGAGCCGATGCCGACGAGACCCGCGGCAATGACCAGGATCGCGTAGGTCGGGGCAAAGGCGAGCAGGATCAGGCCGAAGAAGGTCGAGGCCATGCCGACCGGCAGCGAATAGGGATAGGGCTTCTTGTCGGTGATGATGCCGATCACCGGCTGCAACAGCGAGGCCGTGCACTGGAAGGCGAGCGTCAGGATGCCGATCTGCCAGAAATCGAGCTGAAAATCCGCCTTCAGCATCGGATAGATCGCCGAGATCATCGACTGCATGATGTCGTTGAGCATATGGCAAAAGCTCGCCGCCAGGATGATCGGCATAACGGTCTTTTCGGCGGCAGCGGCGGTTGCCGGCTTGGCGGTGGCATCGGCCATGGGGCGTTCCTTGAGCTTAGCGATCGGCGGCCATATGCCGCATCGCTTATACGCTTCCTCTAGACCTGTGATTGCCCGCTGTCCATGTCGCCCTGCCCCGTAGCGGTACGGCTTCCCCCACCTCGGCAAGGACTGTTAATCCGCGGAGGCCTTTTCCTGTCGATTTCATCATTTATGGGGTTCCGTTCGGCGCAACATTTGCCTATAAGCCGCGTCTAGCCTGAAAATTGATAGATACGCGACCCGACCGGAGCTTTCCCTGCCCCGTGCCGGCTTTTCGCGCAGACACAAAAGCGGATAGAGACCATGCCAAAGCGCCAAGATATCAAATCGATCCTCATCATCGGCGCGGGTCCGATCGTCATCGGCCAGGCATGCGAATTCGACTATTCCGGCACCCAGGCCTGCAAGGCGCTGAAGGAAGAAGGTTACCGGGTCATCCTGGTCAACTCCAACCCGGCAACGATCATGACCGATCCGGGTCTCGCCGACGCAACCTATGTCGAGCCGATCACGCCTGAAGTCGTCGCCAAGATCATCGCCAAAGAACGCCCGGACGCGCTTCTGCCGACCATGGGCGGCCAGACGGCGCTCAACACCGCGCTGTCCCTCAAGCGCATGGGCGTGCTCGACCGCTACAACGTGGAAATGATCGGCGCAAAGCCGGCCGCCATCGACATGGCCGAAGACCGCGCGCTCTTCCGCGAGGCGATGGCCCGCATCGGGCTGGAAACGCCGAAGTCGATGCTCGCCAACGCCACCGACATCAAGGATGCCGACCGCAAGGCGCATGAGGCGGAACGCGCCAAGCTGCGCGACACGCTTGCCGGCGCCGATCTCGACACGGCGCTCGACGCGCTGGAGAACCAGTGGAACCTCGGCGAGACCGACCGCAAGCAGCGCTACATGGCGCATGCCATGGCGATCGGCGCCCAGGCGCTCGACGTCGTCGGCCTGCCCGCCATCATCCGTCCGTCGTTCACGCTCGGCGGCACCGGCGGCGGCATTGCCTACAACCGCTCGGAATTCTTCGAGATCGTCGGCTCCGGCCTCGACGCCTCGCCGACCACCGAAGTGCTGATCGAGGAATCGGTACTGGGCTGGAAGGAATACGAGATGGAAGTGGTCCGCGACACGGCGGACAACTGCATCATCATCTGCTCGATCGAAAACATCGACCCGATGGGCGTCCATACGGGCGATAGCATCACTGTCGCGCCGGCGCTGACGCTGACCGACAAGGAATACCAGATCATGCGCAACGCCTCGATCGCGGTTCTGCGCGAGATCGGCGTCGAGACCGGCGGCTCGAACGTCCAGTTCGCCGTCAACCCAGCCGATGGCCGTCTGGTCGTCATCGAAATGAACCCGCGCGTCTCGCGCTCCTCCGCGCTTGCATCGAAGGCCACCGGCTTCCCGATCGCCAAGGTCGCGGCCAAGCTCGCCATCGGCTACACGCTCGACGAACTCGACAACGACATCACCGGCGGTGCGACGCCGGCTTCGTTCGAACCGTCGATCGACTACGTCGTCACCAAGATCCCGCGCTTCGCCTTCGAAAAGTTCCCGGGCGCCTCGCCGGTCCTGACCACTGCGATGAAGTCGGTCGGTGAAGTCATGGCGATCGGCCGCACCTTCGCGGAATCCCTGCAGAAAGCCCTGCGTGGCATGGAAACCGGCCTGACCGGCCTCGACGAGATCGAGATCCCCGGCCTTGGCGAAGGCGACGACCACAACGCCATCCGCGCCGCGATCGGCACGCCGACGCCGGACCGCCTGCGCCAGGTCGCCCAGGCGCTGCGCCTCGGCATGTCCGAGAACGAAGTGCATGAGGCCTGCAGGATCGACCCGTGGTTCATCGCCCAGTTCAAGGCGATCATCGACATGGAAGCCCGTATCCGCGAGCACGGCCTGCCGACCGATGCCGACAACCTGCGCATGTTGAAAGCCATGGGCTTCTCCGACGCCCGCCTCGCCTCGCTGACCTCGAAGCGCCCGAAGGAAGTTGCCGAACTGCGCAACGCGCTCAACGTGCGTCCGGTATTCAAGCGCATCGACACCTGCGCCGCCGAATTCGCCTCGCCGACCGCCTACATGTACTCGACCTACGAAACCCCGTTCGTCGGCGAACTGCGCTCGGAAGCCGAAGTTTCGGCCGCCAAGAAGGTCGTCATCCTCGGCGGAGGCCCGAACCGTATCGGCCAGGGTATCGAGTTCGACTATTGCTGCTGCCATGCCGCCTTCGCGCTGAAGGATGCCGGCTACGAAGCGATCATGATCAACTGCAACCCGGAAACCGTATCCACCGACTACGACACCTCCGACCGCCTCTATTTCGAGCCGCTGACGGCCGAAGACGTGATCGAGATCCTGCGCGCCGAGCAGGAAAAGGGTGAAGTCGTCGGCGTCATCGTCCAGTTCGGCGGCCAGACCCCGCTGAAGCTCGCCGAAGCGCTGGAAAAGAACGGCATTCCGATCCTCGGCACAGCACCCGACATGATCGACCTGGCCGAAGACCGCGACCGCTTCCAGAAGCTTCTCATGAAGCTCGACCTGACCCAGCCGAACAACGGCATCGCATATTCGGTCGAACAGGCCCGCCTCGTCGCCTCCGAAATCGGCTTCCCGCTGGTCGTGCGCCCGTCCTACGTTCTCGGCGGCCGCGCCATGCAGATCCTGCATTCGGAAGGCCAGCTGCAGACCTACCTGCTCGACACGGTACCGGAACTGGTTCCGGAAGACATCAAGCAGCGTTACCCGAACGACAAGACCGGCCAGATCAACACGCTTCTGTCGAAGAACCCGCTTCTGTTCGACAGCTACCTGTCAAACGCCATCGAAGTCGACGTCGACTGCCTCTGCGATGGCACCGATGTCTTCATCGCCGGCATCATGGAACATATCGAGGAAGCCGGCATCCATTCGGGCGACAGCGCCTGCTCGCTGCCGCCGCGCACGCTGTCGGCCGAGATGATCGACGAGCTGGAGCGTCAGTCCAAGGCGATGGCCAAGGCACTCAACGTCGTCGGCCTGATGAACGTCCAGTTCGCCATCAAGGACGGCACCGTCTACGTGCTCGAGGTCAACCCACGCGCCTCGCGTACCGTGCCCTTCGTCGCCAAGACCATCGGTGCGCCGATTGCCAAGATCGCCGCCCGCGCCATGGCCGGCGAAAAGCTCGACCCGCTGTTTTTCGCCTATGGCACCAAGCCGGACCCGCGCAACCTCAAGCACATCGCCGTCAAGGAAGCCGTCTTCCCGTTTGCCCGCTTCCCAGGCGTCGACACGCTGCTCGGCCCGGAAATGCGCTCGACCGGCGAAGTCATCGGCCTCGACACGGATTTCGCGCTCGCTTTCGCAAAGTCCCAGCTCGGTGCCGGTGTCGAACTGCCGCGCGGTGGCACGGTATTCGTCTCCGTCCGCGACAGCGACAAGGACCGCGTCCTGCCGGCCATCCGTCTGTTGACGGAGGCTGGCTTCAAGGTGATGGCGACCGGCGGTACCGCTCGCTTCCTGGCGGAAAAGGGCATCGAGGCCGTAAAGATCAACAAGGTTCTCGAGGGCCGTCCGCATATCGAAGACGCGATCCGCAACCGCCAGGTCCAGCTCGTCATCAACACGACGGACGGCAACAAGGCGATTTCGGACAGTAAATCGCTGCGCCGCGCCACGCTGATGCAGAAGGTGCCCTACTACACGACCATGGCCGGCGCCGAAGCCGCCGCCATGGCGATCAAGGCGCTGAAAGCCGGCAATCTCGAGGTTCGCCCGCTTCAGGCGTATTTCTAAGCAATATCGGAGCCGGTCAGCATCGCAGTTGACCGGCTCTTTTTCCCTCCGCTATGACCCGGCCGAGTATCGCCAGATGGAGGAAGACAATGAAAAAAGATGACGTGAACCGCTCGCTGGTCATCGAGAACGAACGCATCTTCGCCACCGACCGCGCCACGCTTTTCAGGGCATTTTCCGATCCTGCCATGCTGGAAAAGTGGTGGGGACCGCATGGTTTCACCAACCGCATCGAACGCTTCGACTTTTCCAATGGCGGCACATGGCTGATCGTCATGACCTCCTCCAGCGGCACCGATTTCGAAAATCACTGGACCTTCGAGGAAATCCGCCCCGATGCACGGATCGCCGCCTTCCACCATGGCCCGATACACGCCTTCGGCCTGGATCTGGGCTACCACGATGCGGAAGACGGTACCCGCCTGACATGGCGCATGTCTTTCGAGGACACGCCAGACAACCGCGAGATAGAAAAGTTCCTGTCCGCCGCCAACGAGCAGAATTTCGACCGGCTGGAAATGCTGGTGGCCGACATGGCGAAGAATGACTGACAGGCCTGGTCGCGCCGCCCTCCGGACGACACGCTTCAGGCGTAGTTCCGGCAAGAATCAATCCAGGATTGCGGCCAACAAAATTACACGCTAGATTTCTTTCGGGCTCAAACCGGGGGAATTGCATGTCGAAGAATATCGTCATCCTGTTCGATGGTACGTCGAACGAGATTTCCGCAGACCGCACCAATATCCTGAGACTGTTCGGCACGCTGGAGCGATCGGACCGCCAGATCGTCTATTACGATCCCGGCGTCGGCACATTCGGCTCCGACAATGCGTGGTCACGGCTGCGCCGCAAGGCTTCCGAATTCAAGGGGCTGGTGACCGGTTGGGGCATCGATCAGAACGTCAAGGAGGCCTATCGCTTCCTTATAGAAAATTACGAATCCGGAGAAACGGATGCAGACGGTCGCCATCCTGACCGAGATCGAATCTACATCTTCGGATTCAGCCGAGGCGCCTATTCCGCTCGGGTTCTCGCTGGCTTCATCCACGCACTTGGCTTGATGAGCAAATACCAACTCAATCTCCTGGACTATGCTTACAGGACATACAAAGGTATTCCGGAACACGAGCAGACCAGCCACGCGGCCTTGCCGCAGGATGAAGCCCGTTCTGCCTTCGCGTCTATGCGCTTATATGAGCGTGCCCTGCGAACAGACAGGCCACCGATAAAGCTGCTTGGACTGTTCGACACGGTTGCATCGGTGATCGAGCCGGGAAAATACTGGCCACAGTTGAAGACGCACCCATTCACCAGAAAGAACCCAAGCGTGGAATGGGTTCGCCATGCGGTTGCCATTGATGAACGTCGGACGATGTTTCAGCCCGAGCTTTGGGACCATGGCCAGGACTATCGAGGCAACCCGTTCCGCCCGGTTCAGGGTAAACAGGACTTCAAGGAGGTGTGGTTTGCCGGCGTACACGGCGATGTCGGTGGCGGCTATCCTGAGCAGCAGAGCGGTCAGATAAAAATCCCGCTCGACTGGATGATACGAGAGACCAAGGCGACTGGCTTGATCTATCAGGACGACGTTGTCGATAAGCTCGTCAAGGGCACACGCGCCGACAAACATGTCGAGCCTGATCCAACCGCACTGTTGCACCAGTCCATGAAGGGAATCTGGCCACCAATCGAATTTATTCCGCGCCGCATACCGAAAACCTCATGGCGCATGCACAAACTTAAATTGCCAATCTATATCCCGCTCTGCGATCGTCGGCTCATCCCCGCAGAGGCGCTGATCCACGAATCCGTCAGGACGCGGATTGCCGGCGGCGGCTATAATCCGCCCAACCTGCCACAAGGACCGACATATGTGCCGTAGGAGCCGCCGTGCCATAAGCACCCCGGCTCACCCCGCATAGTCGCGAAAATATTTCCACATCATCAAGGCCACCACGGCCAGAGCCGCCCACGTCACGAAAGCGACGCAGATCGACATGATCACGCTTGCAACCCGCCTCGTCATGCGGCGGTACCTCCAGAGTTGATGCTGGGATAGGCTAGAGGCCAATGATCGGCCTGTCCCGAATGAAGACTGGAAATTGTTAAGACTTGCGATCCGGCAAGGTGCGATTTTTTGCAGTGCGACATGAAATGAGGCGCCGCCGCGCCGATACGACACAGATCAGGCCGCAGCCTGCTCCTGGGAGATGAGCCGTTTCATCGCTTTGAAATCCTCGCCGAAGCGCAACAGCGCCTCGCGCCTCTGGTCTTCGTCGGGGATGCGCAGAAGATAGGAGGGATGGACGGTGACGAACAGTATCCTGCCGCCCTCCATGGCGATCGGCGTGCTGCGCACGTCGTCGAGCTTCTGCCGCATGTCGGTCAGAGCAAAAAGCGCCGATGCCCCCATCGCCACGATCAGCTTCGGCCGGACGAGTTCAATCTCCTGAGTGAGCCACCAGCGGCATTGGCGGATCTCGCCCATGTTCGGCTTCTGGTGGATGCGCCTCTTGCCGCGCGGCTGGTATTTGAAATGCTTGACGGCATTGGTGATGTAGAGCCGGCCGCGATCGATACCCGCCCCGGCCAGCGCTTCGTCGAACAGCTTTCCGGCCGGACCAACGAAGGGGCGACCGGCCAGATCCTCCTGATCGCCCGGCTGTTCACCGATCACCATCACTTGCGCCTCCGCCGGCCCCTCGCCGAATACGGTCTGGGTTGCCAGACAATGGATCTCGCAACGCGTGCAATGACGCGCCTGCGCCCTCACCGCCTCCAGCGTTCCTGCCGCCGGCACCGTTGCAGCCGGAACGCGGGCCGCCGCCTCCTGAATACGATGGTGATAGGGCAAGGGTTCGCTTGGCCGCTGCGCTGCCATTTGCAGCACGCTCGCCTCGGCCTTGGCGATCATGCCGGGAATGAGTTCGGCTTCGGGCAGGTTCTTCCAGTATTTCTTCGGCATCTCGGTCGTCATCATCTTCACCTTCAACCGCGCCGGATTGAAGATGGAGGCGTAATAGGTGCGCCAGAGATCGTCCATATCGTCCTTCGCCTTTGGCCTTTCCGCCGGATCGTCGCTCACCCTCAGCATCTCGCCATCCCAGGCTGCCGATCCCTTCGGCGTCAGAATGACCCAGTCCATGTCGGTGAACCGCCGCTGGAAGAAGGGCGCGACGCGGGAGATGATGAAATGATCCGGCTCGAACCAGGCGACGAACCGCCGCCGCCCCACCTCGCCTTGCGGCACTGGCAGCTCCTTGAAGCGAACGAAAGCCGTCATCTTGTGGTAATCCCGCCCCACCGACTTCGCCATCCGCCGCGCGGCGACAATATCCGGATGGGTCAGCATCTGCAGCACGCGGCCATGTGAGTGGAAGGCGTGGAACAGGATACGATAGAGAAGCGCAAACCGCGTCGGATCGGAATGGCAGAGCACCGCCTCCGCCAATCGGAGGAACGATTGCGGCACAGTGATCTTGGGCGGCGGGTCGGCCGGTTCCGGCAGACGGTTGTCGTCGAAACCGAACAGGCCATCGGCATCGTCCATCGTTCGCCACTCGATGAACTGCGGCGCAATGCCCGCCGACATGAAGCCGCGCGCGGCATCCCGCCATTCGGCAAGCTCGCCCCGCCCCCGCAGGGAATAGCGAAACATCATAGCAGCGACAATTGCTCCGGCTTCGGTTGAAACATGGCCCTGAGATCGGACCGGTCGACGAGCCGGTGCGGCGTCCAGCCCTCGCAGACGATGAACGGCTGCACCTTCCTGAGCGACACACAGAGCCGCTTCAGGTCGTCGAGCCTGAGCTTGCGAAAGCGCCGCGACGAAAGAATGCCCTTCACCGTCTTGGTACCGAAGCCCGGCACGCGCAAAAGCATTTCCCGCTCCGCCCGGTTGACATCGACCGGGAACCGCTCGCGATGGGACAGTGCCCAGGCGAGCTTCGGATCGAGGTCGAGATCGAGCATGCCGCCCGCCTGCCCCGCCGTGATCTCGCCGATATCGAACCCGTAGAACCGGTAGAGCCAGTCGGCCTGGTAAAGCCGGTGCTCGCGCATCAAGGGCGGCTTGATCAGCGGCAGCGTCTTCGACGAATCGGGGATCGGGCTAAAGGCGGAGTAATAGACCCGCTTCAGACCATAGCTGCCATAAAGGCGCGCACTCGTGCCAAGGATCGTGGCATCGTCCGCGCCATCCGCCCCGACGATCATCTGCGTGCTCTGCCCCGCCGGCGCGAACCGCTTGCGACGCTTCGTCTGCAACGTCGGCTCGGCCATTTCCTCGATCTTGAGCCGCAGGTTGCCCATCGAACGGCGGATATTCTCCGGCTGCTTTTCCGGCGCGAATTTTCCGATGCCGGCATCGGTCGGCAGCTCGATGTTGATCGACAGCCGGTCGGCATAAAGCCCCGCCTCCTCGATCAGATGCGCCGACGCCTCGGGGATCGACTTCAGATGGATATAGCCGCGGAAATCATGCACCGTTCGCAGTTCGCGGGCGACCCGCACCATTTCCTCCATCGTATGGTCGGAAGACCGGATGATTCCGGACGACAGGAACAGGCCCTCGATATAATTGCGCCTGTAGAATTCGAGCGTCAGCCAGATCACCTCGTCGGGCGTGAAACGTGCCCTTTCGACATTGCTGGACGAGCGATTGATGCAATAGGCGCAATCGTAGATGCAGAAATTGGTGAGCAGGATTTTCAGAAGCGAGATGCAGCGGCCATCCGGCGCATAGGCGTGGCAGATGCCGGACCCTTCCGTCGACCCCAGACCGCCGCTTGCTGACGAATCGCGCTTCACCGTCCCGCTGGAAGCGCAGGAAGCGTCATACTTGGCGGCGTCCGACAGGATCGCCAATCGTTGTTTCAGCGACTTCTTCATTATGTTTGTTCTATATATGTTCTCATTTTGCCGGTCAAGCGATTGACAAATGGGCGCGGTTCACATCAGATAGGGGAAGCGGGAGATATGACGGATTTTCGCACTTTGCCTTGGAAGGCATCTCGAAATTCCGCTATTCTGACCTATATTTTGACGTTGAGATGGTTCCGAAGTTCACGCTCCGGAACCTGTTTCTTTTTGTGTTCGCGGGCACCGCGGACATGCCCTTAAGGACAAGAAAATGGTTGAAAAGGTACCGATGACGCAGAACGGCTTTGTCCAGTTGCAGGAAGAACTGCGCTGGAGGCAGCAGGAAGAGCGTCCCCGTATCATCGAAGCGATCGCGGAAGCGCGCGCCCATGGCGACCTTTCGGAAAACGCCGAATACCATGCCGCCAAGGAAGCGCAGAGCCACAATGAAGGCCGCATCACCGAACTGGAAGATTTCACCGCCCGTGCGGAAGTGATCGACTTGTCGAAGATGTCCGGCGCCAAGATCAAGTTCGGCGCCACCGTCAAGCTGGTCGACGAAGACACCGACGAAGAAAAGACCTACCAGATCGTCGGCGATCAGGAAGCCGACGTGAAGGCCGGCCGCATTTCCATCTCGTCGCCGATCGCCCGCGCCATGATCGGCAAGGAAGCCGGCGATTCGATCGAGGTCGTGGCGCCCGGCGGCTCCAAGGGCTACGAAATCCTCTCCGTTTCCTGGGGCTGATCGCCGTGGCCGAGGGCCGACACACCAGCACCACGCAGGACACCATCGTCGATATCAGTGACGTCGAAGTCATCGCCCCGAATTTCAAGCGGCGGCTTTCCGGCGTCACGTCGACGATCATCCAGCTCGTGCCGGTCCAGCGCCGTCTGGGAACGAAGATTGCAGCACTCGGGCCGGGCCTGCCCGCCGATATTCCGCATATCCGCTTCCGCGACCTTGCCTGCCTCTGGCATCCGCCCCGGGGAGGCAAGGCGCGCGTCTGGCATGCCCGTCGAAACGTTGAAATGCTGCCGGCAATTTTCATGCGCGACGTGCTGCGCATGCCGCTGAAGATCGTCTTCACCTCGGCGTCGCAGCGAAAACATTCACGCTGGACAAAGTGGCTGATTTCGAAAATGGACGCGGTCATCGCCACCAGCGCCAGGACATCCGCCTATCTCGACGTCGAAAACACCGTGATCATGCACGGAATCGACACCGAACGCTTCTCGCCGCCGGCCGACAGGGCGGAGGCCAAGCGCGCCCTTGGCCTCGATCCGGCGCAGAAATTTGCCGGCTGCTTCGGCCGCGTCCGCCATCAGAAGGGTACCGATCTTTTCGTCGACACGATGATTGCCCTCCTGCCCGCTCGCCCCGATTGGAGCGCCATCATCGCCGGCCGCGCCACGGCCAAACACGTCGAATTCGAGAATGGTCTTAAGGAAAAGGTAAGAAACGCCGGTCTGTTCGACCGCATCCTCTTCGTCGGCGAACATACGAACATCAACGAATGGTACCGGGCGCTCGACCTCTTCATCGCCCCCCAGCGCTGGGAAGGCTTTGGCCTCACCCCGCTCGAAGCCATGGCGACGGGCGTACCCGTGGTGGCGACCGATGTCGGCGCATTTTCGGAGCTGGTTGTAACGGGTCAGAATGCGACGGGCACGATCATCCCCGTCGATGATCTGGAAGCGATGTCGTCCGCCACGGCACACCTTATGGAAAACGAGGCGGATCGCAGCAAGGCTTCAATGCAGGCGAATGCCCACATCCGCTCATCTTTCTCGATCGCCAACGAGTGCAATGCGCTTGACGCGGTCTATAACCGCTGCCTTTCCTCCTGAAACGGGAATGCGTTATCGGGAGCCTTTGGCAAACAGGTCGAAATAAGCGTCCACGATCGCGTCTTCAGAGAATTGCGCCATCAAACTGCGATGGCCACCGTCGCGGAGGGCTTGTGAAAGATGGGGATCCCCGAGGATCGCCGATATCGAACGGGCAAGGCCTGCGTCATCATCGATATCGGCAAGCAAGCCATTCTCCCCGTCACGCATGAACCAGAGAGGCCCCTCCGAGCGGGTCGAGACGGCGGGTATGCCTTGTGCCCATGCTTCCAAAATAACATTGCCGAGCGGTTCATGATTGGAGGGCATGACGAAGACATCCGCCGCGGCAAGATAGGTTCTCGCATCCTGCTGCCAACCGAGAAAACGGACCCTGTCCGACAGGCCGAGATTGCTTACCTGCGCCTGAAGCGCCTCCTGCTCTTCTCCCTCTCCAGCCAGCCACAGCCACACGTCCGGCAGCCGCGCGACGGCATCGATCAACGTGTGGAACCCCTTGCGATGCACGAAGCGCCCCATCGCCATGACGAGAGGAACGTCTGCCGGCGTATCGACTGAGGCTCGAGATATCGGCGCGACCTTTTCGATACGCGTGAAATTCGAGATCACCTCGATCTGACGATCCCATCCAAGGTTGCGCACTTGATCGGCGATGCCGGGTGTATTGCAGACGATGACGTCGGTATTGCGAAAATAGGAAAGCCGCATCGGGTAATCGCCCAAACGGGAAATTCGCACGCCCCCCGTATAGCCCGGCATCAGGGTCGCGCCCCGTGTCGACCATGAGATAATTGCATCCGCCTTGTCTTTTTCGGCGATATGCTTGACCCGCATGGGCAAGAGCACCCGGTCCAGCGAAAGGTTGCGGAAATTGCTTTCTATGATGCGAGCGTGCGGCTCGACCTCAACCTTCCAGCGGCGCCCAGGACGCATGACCACGGTCTGCTCCGCGCCGCGCTGTGCGAATGCATTGACAAGATGCACGAAGAACTTTTCCGCACCGCCGTCTTTGCCGAAAATATACTGGTGAATCCGCATAGGGGCCGCACAGTCCTTCAATGGCTTTGTTGGATGCGGACTTATCGCAATGCCGGGAGAGCATGCAAGTACACGTTGACAAAAGCGTGTCCGGCCATGCAGGGAAGTGACAAACCGATATCGGATAAAGGCATGCAGTCGCTCAACACATATGTAATCAATCTCGATGGCAGCGGCGCTCGACTTAAGACCATCAGCGATCGCCTCGAGGCTTACGGTACACGCTTCGAGCGTGTTTCGGCGGTGGATGGTCGAAAAATGGATCTTGCTGCGCTTGAAGATTACGATCTGCACCACGCTGAACGCTATATGGGGCGCGCGCTCGTGGGCGGAGAGATCGGATGCTACCGCAGCCACCTGAAGGTCGCGGAGCAGTTCCTCGCCTCGCAAGCCCGCTACGCTCTCGTCCTTGAAGACGACGCGCTTCCGCTTTGTGACCCGATCAAACTTCTGGAGCAGTCATTGCCGGACCTAGAGGCGGCGGACCCCGACTGGATGCTCATGAATATCGGCAATAACAAGCTCAAGATAGCGACACCCATCGGGCATTATCGGACGGATCTGCACGAATGCGATCTTGTGGCTGCACATTACTTCCCGATGACGACGAGCGCGATCGTCTGGTCGAGAACCGGGGCGCAGGCTTTCGTCGACAATCATCGGAAAATCTTTGCGCCCGTGGACAATTACTTCCGTTACTGGTTGACCCGCACCGGCCACGGCTACTCGTTTTGGCCCTCTCCCGTCACCACCACCGATGCCGCCAGCCAGATCATGTCGGACAGCGGCAACGCAAGAAAGACCAACAATCGCAAGTGGTATTACGGAGCAGCCAAGCAGCTCCGTCTGTTTCAGGACAAACTGATCGCCTCATGGCGAAAGTGGCGCTTCCGCTCGGCAGTGGATTAAGGGGCCAAGCCCCCCGTTTTCTGCCTACGACACCTGCGAGCTGACGAAAGATCTCCATCAAGGCGGGATCAGCCCCGATGTTTTACCAGGCGTGCAGGACTGCCGACATAAATGCCGTTCGGCTCTGTCTCTCCTTTGAGCACGGAGTTCGCACCGATGACGCAGCCATTGGCAATTTTTGTTCCGCCGAGAATCTTGGCGCCGGCACCGATCCACACATCATCACCGATTACGATAGGCTTAAGTGCAAGCCCCTGCTCTACGATCGCCCGATCAACATCCTGATACTTGTGGTCGAAAGAAACTATCACAGTGTGTGCCGCAATCCGTACATTGTTGCCGATCGTAATGTTCCCAGCCCCGTACAGAATTGCATAGTGATTTAGGGACACATTGTCCCCTACGATGACAGTACCTTTCTGCGCATCGATCAGAGCTCCCGCATGCATCCTCAGATTTCGACCAATCCGAATTTCACCGTTCTTGAGCACAATTATCGCTTTTCCGGAAATGCCCGCCTTAGGACCGATCGAAAGCTTGACCGGACTGAACAAAGAGCGAAACCGCCAAATGATGGACACAATGGAGCGCAGTCGCATGATAAATCCTTCTATTCGCTGAATGCGGTGCGGCAAATACAAACTTAATAGGAGGAAAGTCGCCATAAGCCGACAACGCATCTATCACGCGTATGCGCTAGAAACCATGAGGGTAGTCAGGCCGGCGCCTATACTCTGGGCAGCGCATCGTGTGAAAAGCTTGTTGCCTCCAGAAAATCTTGCTAGGGCGCCCGCAGGGTCTCGAATTCAGACAGGGCGTAAATACAAAAAGATGACAGGCAGATTAGCAACGTTTTGGACGGGAAGCCCGCTCGGCGCGATCGAGTATGTCAGCGCACTTTCGTTCCTCGAAACCGGTCATCAACTTGTTCTCTACACGCTCGGCGACGTCGGCGCGGTGCCGCCGGGCATAGAGGTCAGAGACGCCAGAGAAATATTGAACCATGGGACCGTCGTAAAGCACAGAAAGACGGGCAGCACGGCGCTCTACTCGGATCTATTCAGATATGCGCTTTTCGAGCGCACAGATTTCACCTGGGTTGATCTGGACATCGTCTCACTGCGCGCCATCGACACCAGTGAATCCCACATTTTCGGCTACGAGAGAGACGGCGAACTAAACGGCGCCGTCCTGAAATTGCCGTCGAATTCTCAGGCCTTGAGAGAGTTGCTGAAGTTCGACAGCAACACCCGCGGATACCCTCCGACGCTAAAGGGCTTTCGCCGCATGAAATATGTGGTGAAATCGTTGGGCATGGGCGTTCACATATCCAAATGGCCATGGGGCGCAGTTGGTCCGCGCGCCCTCACACATTTCGCGGAGGCTTCGGGTGAAATCAGCCATGCGAAGGAACGCAACGTATTCTACCCGATCCCCTTCCGCGATGCCTGGCGCTTCGCCACGCCGGGTGAACTCGATTTCGAATCGTTTCCGGAAGAAACCCAGGCGGTTCATCTTTGGGGCAAGGATCTTAGGGCGATCATCAGGAACAGGTATAACGGCGAGGTTCCCGCCAATTCCTTTTTGGACATAGCGCGCGAACGCTACTCAAAGTGGTCCGGCTTTAAAATTCCGTAGAGCGATCGCGCCGTCGACTTGTCCAGAGCATCGCCGCTTGGCAGCATCTGCCAGGCAGCCGACGTGCTGTGAGCCAGATTTCAGGCCCATGTCACCCACGTCAAACCTCGACCAGCCCCATCTGCTTCACCTGCCGGATCGTCAGCATGGTCCTCACCGTATCGACATGTTCGTCGGCGGTCAGGACCTCGATGACGAAGTCCTGGAACTGGGTGAGGTTTTCGGCAGTACAGCGCAGCAGGAAATCGCTGTCGCCGTTGACCATCCAGGCTTCGCGCACCAGCGGCCATTGCTGCATGCGTGCAGCAAACGCCTTGAGGTCGGCGTCAGACTGGCGCTTGAGGCCGACCATGCAGAATGCGACGAGGTCGAAACCCAGCTTCTGGCCGTTGAGCAGCGCGTGATAGCCCTCGATGATCCCCGCCTCTTCCAGCTTGCGCACCCGGCGCAGGCATGGCGGCGCGGAAATGCCGACACGCTCGGCGAGTTCCACATTGGTAATGCGGCCGTCCTGCTGGAGCTCCCGCAATATCTTTATATCGATGGCATCGAGATCGGCGCGGAGCACTGTCTTCCCCTTTGAATGGGATGGCTTTTAATCGAAACGATGTTTAACGCAAGCTGTCTGCGAAGAAAGCCCGAAACAGTGCCACGCCGGACATCGCCGTGGACGCCTGACCGCCGCACGCATCGAGCGGCCGCGTCTTTACGGTCAAGTCGTCGGCCGATGCGGCGCAACCGGTCGAAACCCTTGGTAAATCGGGCACAAGCGGATAACTGTCCTGTTGTTAACGCATCGCTGCCCTTGCACAAGCGCATGGATCGACATTAGATGGTCTTCAAAAATCGGCAAAGCGGCCATCGAGTTCCTATATGGCGAATGACCATAGGCAGGACCAAAGATTAAGGCCCGCCGTTCGAAAGGAAGTCACTCATGTCCGCCCGTCATACGGAAGTGTTGATCATCGGCTCCGGCCCCGCCGGTTATACCGCCGCCATCTATGCCGCCCGCGCCATGCTGAAGCCGGTGCTGATCGCCGGCATGGAACAGGGTGGCCAGTTGATGATCACCACCGATGTCGAGAACTATCCCGGTTTCGGCGATCCCATCCAGGGTCCCTGGCTGATGGAGCAGATGCTCAAGCAGGCGACCCATGTCGGCGCCGAAATCGTCAACGATCTCGTCACCGAAGTCGAAACCACCTCCCGCCCCTTCACCGTGCGCACCGACAGTGGCACGGTCTGGACTGCGGATACGATCATCATCGCAACCGGTGCCAAGGCCAAGTGGCTCGGCATCGAGAGCGAACAGGTCTTCCAGGGCTTCGGCGTGTCGGCTTGCGCCACCTGCGACGGCTTTTTCTATCGAAACCGTGACGTCATCGTCGTCGGAGGCGGCAATTCCGCCGTCGAGGAAGCGCTCTATCTGTCCAACATCGCCAAGACGGTCACGGTTGTTCACCGCCGCGATTCGTTCCGCTCGGAAAAGATCCTCGCTGAGCGTCTGTTCCAGCGTGAAAACGTCAAGGTTCTGTGGAACACCGAGATCCACGAGATCACCGGCAAGCCGGCCAAGGCGCCGATGCCGCCGTCGGTCGAGGGTGTGCGGCTGAGAAACACCAGGACGGGCGCAATCAGCGATCAGCCGATCGACGGCGTCTTCGTCGCAATCGGCCATGCACCGGCGACCGAATTGTTCAAGGACAAGCTGAAGATGAAGGCTGGCGGCTATCTGTGGACCGCGCCCGATTCTACGGCCACCGATGTACCCGGCATCTTTGCCGCCGGCGACGTCACCGACGACACTTTCCGTCAGGCAATCACCGCAGCCGGCATGGGCTGCATGGCAGCCCTTGAGGCGGAACGATACATGGCCGGCATCCAGCCGGTCGCCGTAGCAGCGGAGTAAGCATGGGCGTACCGTTAGACTGGGATAAACTGCGCATTTTCCATGCGGCGGCGGAGGCTGGTTCCTTCACCCATGCAGCCGACAAGCTGCATCTTTCCCAGTCGGCGATCAGCCGTCAGGTCAGCGCGCTTGAGCAGGATGTCGGCGTCAAGCTGTTCCACCGCCACGCGCGCGGCCTGATCCTGACCGAACAGGGCGAACTCCTCTACAGAACCGCCCATGACGTGCTGCTGAAGCTCGAAACCGTCAAGGTTCAGCTGACGGAAACGACAGACAAGCCGTCCGGCAAGCTGCGCGTCACGACGACGGTCGGCCTCGGCCAGGGCTGGCTGACCGACAAGGTGCAGGAATTCCTGCAGCTTTACCCGGAAATGTCGATCCAGCTGATCCTCGATAACGAGGAAGTCGACGTCAACATGCGCCACGCGGACTGCGCCATCCGCCTGCGCCAGCCGCAACAGTCCGACCTCATCCAGCGCAAGCTGTTTACCGTGCACATGCATGTCTATGCGGCACCATCCTATATCAACCGCTTCGGCGAGCCGCAGACAATCGACGATCTCGACAGTCACCGCATCATTTCCTTCGGCGAGCCGGCACCGAACTACCTGCTGGACGTCAACTGGCTGGAATATGCCGGTCGCTCTTCCGACAATCCGCGCACGCCGCATCTGCAGATCAACAGTCAGACCTCGATCAAGCGCGCCTGCCTGCTCGGCATCGGCATCGCCTGCCTGCCGGATTACATCGTCGGCCGCGATCCGGGCCTGATCCAGCTCGGCGTCAATGCCGACATCCCGTCCTTCGACACCTATTTCTGCTACCCGGACGAAATGAAGAACGCCGCGAAGCTGAAAGTCTTCCGCGATTTCATCGTCGGAAAAGCCCGCAACTGGAGCTTCTGACTGCATTTCCGTCAGAAGCGGCCGGCCACACAGAATCACTCGAGGCAATTATGCAGGTTTTACGACAGAAGCATTGCGCCTGCCGCATGGCTGTCCTGCACAAAATATGATTGCGCCATGCACAAAAAACCATCATATCGCACCCAGCTGATGCACATGGCGGCTTTCCTCCCAGTTCCGCCGCAGCAGCTGTTCCCCTCTGGAGGTTTTTTTGACCTTCATACCTCAAAGGGCCCTGGAGCAATCCGGTGGCCCTCTTTTTTTGCCCGCGCCCGGCGCCGCCGCGGAGGCAGACATTTTTGCCGCACCCTCAGACGAAGAAAAACCCGACCGCGCGTCAAATATCTTCAACAAGCCCCTTGCCCCGGATAACTCGACCGCCCATATAGAGTTTAGCCGACGCACTTGTGGCTTCCCGCCATCCGCGACGGCTGTTCCCCTCTGGAGGTTTTTGACCTTCACACCTGACGGGCCTCAGAGAAATCTGACGGCCCGATTTTTTTGCCCCTTTAAATCGTAAAATAACGATCTACGTATCGGGTGGAGGCGATAAGCGATGACGACAGACAAGACGGAAATTCTCAAGGCCCTGGCGCACCCGGCGCGCATCTCGTTCCTGGAACGGATGCGCGATCCCGATAAGCATTTTTGCGATCAGGCCCATCCGTTGGAAATGGGAATTTGCGCCAACCAGTTCGAGAAATGCTGCGGCCTCTCACAATCCACGGTATCGGCGCATCTGGCCATTCTCGAAAAGGCTGGCCTCGTGAACATCAATCGCATCGGACAATGGGCTTTTTACAGCCGTAACGAGGAAACCATCGCCGCCTTCCTGAGCGAGCTCAAGGCAACGCTCTGAAACCTGACACTTCCACAACACCTCCCAAGGCCCCTTTCACACGAAGGCAAAAGGACTTTTCATTATGACCACACTCTTCGACCCCGTGAAGTTCGGCGACATCGAGCTGGCAAACCGCATCGTCATGGCGCCGTTGACCCGCAACCGGTCACCAAAGGCTATCCCCAACGACCTGAACGTAACCTATTACGAACAGCGCGCCTCCGCCGGCCTGCTGATCACCGAGGGTACCCCGATCACGCAGCAGGCCCAGGGCTATGCGGACGTTCCAGGCCTGTACCTGACGGAGGCCGTCGCCGGATGGAAGAGGGTGACCGACGCGGTGCACCGCAAGGGTGGCAAGATCGTTACCCAGATCTGGCATGTCGGCCGCATTTCCCACACGTCGCTGCAGCCGAACGAAGGCGCCCCCGTCGCCCCGTCGGCAATTCCGGCCGGCGGCAAGACCTACATCATCAATCCGGATGGCAGCGGCGCTTTCGTCGAAACATCGGCCCCCCGTGCACTTGAGACATCCGAGATCGCCGGCATTCTCGATGACTACCGCAAGGGCGCGCGCGCAGCCATCGACGCCGGGTTCGACGGGGTCGAGATCCATGCGGCAAACGGCTATCTGATCGAGCAGTTCCTCAAGGAAAACGCCAACCAGCGCACCGACCAGTATGGCGGCTCGATCGAGAACCGCGCCCGTTTCGCGCTTGAAGTGGTGGATGTTGTAACGAAGGAAATCGGCGCCGGCCGCGTTGGTATTCGCCTGTCGCCCACGACGCCCGCCAACGGCATCAGCGAGACGAACCCGCAGGAGGTCTATGACTATCTGGTCGAGCAGCTCGGCTCACGCGGCCTCTCCTTCATCCATGTGGTCGAAGGCGCAACTGGTGGCGATCGCGATTTCACCCAGGGCGACAGGCCCTTCGATTACCAGACGCTGAAGGACACCTACCGAAAGGCGGGCGGCACCGGCGCATGGCTGGTCAACAACGGTTACACCAGTGAAACCGCTGAAAAGGCCATCGCCAGCGGCTACGCCGACGCCGTCGCATTCGGCAAGTTGTTCATTGCCAATCCGGACCTGGTCGAACGCTTCAAGGATGGCGCCGCGCTGAACGAGCCCGACAAGGCTACCTTCTATGGTGGCGGCGCCAAGGGCTATACCGACTATCCGGCGCTCGAGGTCGTGGCCTAATCACCTCGAAGCCGCAGGCCGCAAGTCGGCCCTGCCGAAATCAAACCCCGAAGGGCCGTCTCGTGCGGCCCTTTTCCATTCGCGGCGACGGCATCCGTGACGCGAGCGCATGAAGGCCGTGAATCAGTGGCGCGCAGCGGCCTGCGACTCGTCGCCATCTTGCACTTCGGCTTCGGGCCTGTCGCCCCCGTCGCTATGCTCGGTATGCCACGCGCCCTTCTCGTCCTGCCAGCTGATTTCCTCTGGCTCGCCACCGACCTGCTGTTCGGCAGCCACGATGCGGGCCGCCTGCAAGGCATCGGAATGTGTGGGAAATGTTTCGGAAAACACATCCCCCAGACGGTAGGCCCAGCCACCATCATGAGGCACGACTTTATACACGACCTTGGTCATTGTTCCTCCTTACGCGTGGCCACAGCAATAACCGGACTGCTGCGGCATCGTTATGGAGATGCAAAAGGACGCAGTCGAGTTCCAGACCACTCGCAAAATAATGGCATCATCGGTCAAAGAGCGCAAATGCTCCGCTCTGTGACGAAGTGCGCCGATGCAGCTTTCGCAATCGCCCGAATGCATCTGGAAGGCATACCCTTCAAGCTTTCCCTGCCACCACCACCAACAACATCCAGAGATTATCACGCCATTCCAATCACTTACACATGAAGGCAGATTCAAGACGCGAAGCGCGTGATTCACTTTCTCAAGCAGGAAGAAAGGTCGGACCTGCGCCACGGAAGCCTTCTCCTTCGCGCTAGGCTTAGCCCCTTGAAAAGCGAATAGGGAGCGATACCTCAATTGCGTAATTCTAATCAAACGGAGGGGCATATGGGTATTTTCGACAAGATCAAGAATGCAATTTTCGGACGTGCGGAGGCCGCCGAAGCGACGACGGCCGAGCCGGCACCCTCGGCCGCGCCATCACCTGCACCTGCACCTGCGGCACCCGCCTCCACGCCAGCCGCTCCGTCGACACCATCCAATGCGGCGCCGGTCGACATCAAGCCCATCCTCGATGCAGCGGTCGCCAAAAACGGTCAGAAGCTCGACTGGAAAAAATCCATCGTCGACCTGATGAAGGCGCTCGATCTGGATTCCAGCCTCGCCGCACGCAAGGAACTGGCCGATGAACTGGGCTATACCGGCGCCAAGGACGGCTCGGCCGAAATGAACATCTGGCTGCACAAGGCACTGATGAAGAAACTGTCGGAAAACGGCGGCAAGGTACCGGCGGACCTCCTCGATTGACGGCCGTTAGGCCTCGACTTCAGCCTGAACTAAGCCCGCGTTAAGCGGGCTTCTTTTTGTCCACACGACCGGCAACCCTCTCGAACAAAAGGATAAACTAAGTTTGATCGACGCGTGTTCGGTCTTTTCCGTGGCATGCCCTATCTGGAGGAAATACCTCATCAAACGAGATGGAGCCGCCATGAACCGCCTGAACGCCCTGCTGAAATGCTCCGCCCTCTCCGTTGCGCTGCTTGCAGCCCCTGCCCTGGCGCAACAGGCGGGACAGCCTGTCGAAACCGGCCGGGCGAATGCCCCCGACCAGACGCCGGCATTCCAGGGCCAGACGCGCGCACCGCAGCCAGCCACGATGCCGACGATCTCGACAGAGGTGGTGGCGGAAGACCTGCCCCAGATCTGGGCGATGGAATTCCTCTCCGACGGACGCATGCTGGTCACCGCCAAGCAGGGCGCGATGCACATCGTCGATCAGGAGGGTGAGGCAGGACCGGCGATCTCGGGCGTTCCGGACGTGGCATCCGGTGGACAGGGCGGCCTGCTCGACGTGGCGCTGGCACCCGACTACGCAACCTCAGGCCTGATCTTCTTCTCCTTCGCCGAACCCCGCGACGACGGCAACGGCACCTCGGTGGCATCCGCCCGACTGGTGACCGACGAAAACGGCGGCGGTCGACTTGAAGACGTCGCCGTCGTCTTCCGCCAGACACCGAGCTATGAAGGGCGTTCGCATTTCGGCTCGCGCCTCGTATTCGGACCCGCTGGCGAACTCTACGTGACTGTCGGTGAACGCTCTGACCCCGAACCGCGCGTGCAGGCGCAGGACCTTGCAAGCGGGCTCGGCAAGGTGTTCCGCATCGACGTGAGCGGCAAGGCGCTTGCCGACAACCCCTTCGTCAACACGCAAGGCGCCCGACCGGAAATCTGGAGCCTCGGCCACCGCAACATGCAGTCCGCCGCCCTGGACGGACAGGGCCGGCTTTGGACCGTCGAACACGGCCCGCGCGGCGGTGACGAGTTGAACCGTCCCGAAGCCGGAAAGAATTACGGCTGGCCGGAAGTCACCTATGGCGTCGAGTATAGCGGCAGCGCCGTCGGTGACGGGATCACCCAGTCCGCCGAGACCGAGCAGCCGGCCTACTATTGGGACCCGGTGATTGCCCCGTCCGGCATGGCTTTCTATGACGCAGACGCCATTCCCGAGTGGAAGGGCGCCTTTCTCGTCGGAGGGCTGCGCAGCCAGGGTGTCGTGGTACTTCACATCGACGGCGACCGGGTAACCCACGAAGAACGCGTCGATCTCAACGCCCGCATCCGGGACGTGAAGGTCGGGCCTGATGGCGCAGTTTACGCTGTGACCGAAACCCGCGGCGGCGCCTCGACGATCGTCAAGCTGACCAAGGCCTGATCTAGAACCTTGCGGGAGTGAAAATGAAGCGGCAGGTGACTGCCGCTTTTTTTACGAGGTCTACAGCATGTCTCCCGAAAGTGGTCACCGGTTTCGGGAGAAAGACATACGCAAGAACAAGGAGCCAAAGCGCGGCGAGCGGATCTGAAAAATCGCGACGTGTTTTAGAACCGGAAGGCCAGGCGATGGCCGAGCAGCGCGCGATCGATCGTCACCAGTTGCAGCCCCTCGACCTCGCATTGGGCAAGAAGCAACCGATCGAAGGGATCACGCGTCGGCGGTTCCGGCTCGGCGGCACAGATGACGTGAGCAACATCGATGGGCAGTATGCTTATTCCCGTACCCTCCAGGGTCGGCTGCATGGCCTCGAGCGCCATTCCGGGATCAAGCTTTTTCAGGCGCGACTTGATCGCAATCTCCCAGAGGCTGGCAACGCTGACAAAGCCAGAAAATCCCTCGGACACGACCAGATCCCCGACCGCTGGAAACCGACCGTGAATGTCGTTACGCAACACGGAAAGAACGATGTGCGTATCGAGCAAACATCGCATGACTACGACTGCGGCAAAGGCTTGATCAGAAAGTCTTCAGGCAACGGGTCGTCGAAATCGTCGGCAATGTAAGGCACCGGGTTGGTGATCCCACGGGACCTCAGGTAAGCTTGCCCCGCTTCCAAATCTAGCCCCCCTTTACGGGCTACAGGCTCGCCCTCGCTCGGCACCAGATTGAAAACCGGCTTTCCATCGCGCGTCACGACAACCGTCTGCCCCCGCTCCACATCATGGACCAGCTCATCGAAATGTTCCTGCATCTCGCGGATCGACACGGTTTTCATCGGCAAAATGTAATCCTGCACAGACACGTCGTCAACGTGACCACCGCGCACGAAAAAGCCCGCCGTTACCGGCGGGCCTCTCGATGGAATACTCGGCTTGGGCCCTTACTTGCAGGCGCCGCAGAAGCGCTGGATACGCTTGCAGGCTTCCTCAAGAAGCTCTTCCGAGGTCGCGTAGGAAATGCGGAAGTTCGGGCCGAGGCCGAAGGCCGAGCCGTGCACGACTGCGACACCTTCGGCTTCCAGCAGCTCGGAGACGAAGTCCTCATCCGTCTCGATGACCTTGCCCGACGGTGCCGTCTTGCCGATCAGGCCGGCGCAGGACGGATAGACGTAGAATGCGCCTTCCGGCTTCGGGCAAACGATGCCGGTCGCCTGGTTAAGCATCGACACGACGAGATCACGACGGCCTTCGAAAATCGCCTTGTTCTTGACAACGAAGTCCTGCGGGCCGTTGAGCGCCTCGACGGCGGCCCATTGGGCGATCGACGACGCACCCGAGGTCTGCTGCCCCTGGATCATGTCCATGGCCTTGATCAGCTCGATCGGGCCGGCCGCATAGCCGATGCGCCAACCGGTCATCGCGTAGGCCTTGGACACGCCGTTCATGGTCAGCGTGCGGTCATAAAGCTTCGGCTCGACTTCCACCGGGGTGGCGAACTTGAAGTCGCCGAAGGTCAGGTGCTCGTACATGTCGTCGGTGAGGATCCAGACATGCGGATGCTTCAAAAGCACGTCGGTCAGAGCCTTCAGTTCCGAGGCGCTGTAGGCAGCACCCGTCGGGTTCGACGGCGAGTTGAAGATGAACCACTTCGTCTTCGGCGTGATCGCGGCTTCGAGTTCCGCGGCCGTCAGCTTGAAATTGTTTTCCTGGGTGGTCGAGACAGCAACAGGCTCACCGCCGCAGAGCGCCACCATCTCCGGATAGGAGACCCAGTACGGCGCCGGAATGATGACTTCATCGCCCGCGTTAAGCGTTGCCATGAAAGCATTGAAAAGAATCTGCTTGCCGCCGGTACCGACGATCGTCTGCTCCGGCTTGTAGTCGAGACCGTTCTCGCGCTTGAACTTCTCGGCAATCGCCTTGCGCAGTTCCGGGATGCCGGAGACCGGCGTGTATTTGGTCTCGCCGCGGTTGATCGCGTCGATAGCGGCCTTCTTGACGTTGTCCGGCGTGTCGAAATCCGGCTCGCCTGCACCGAGGCCGATAACGTCGCGGCCCTTTGCTTTGAGCTCGCGCGCTTTCTGCGAAACGGCGATGGTGGCGGACGGCTTCACGCGGGAAAGGGCATCGGCAAGAAAGGCCATATTTTCGGTCCTGAGAGCTGTTGCAACGCGGCGAAACTCAATTTTTCGCCCCATGCTGTATGTCGAATGACACAAGCGGTTTCAAGCGGAAAGCTTGAATGCGTCCCATCAATGTCGGTGATCCGACCAACAGCCCCACGCAGAACAGCGCTAACAAACATTTAAGCGGCACCGTACGCACGACAGGCCGCGTCAGCTCCCATGCTTATCGCGGCATCCAGATACCGCAAACGCGGCACTTGGACACCCGATTGGGGGCGTCGAGGCGCTACCCATAGGTTGCGTCACAACGCCTCTGGGATAACGCGGGCATCTTTTAAGGCGCGCGAGAACCAATGTTCCAAAACGGCACATTGTTCAATACAATCAAGCATGGCCGGCTATACAACTGGGCAAGGAACCCGACAGCGAAGCGAAAAGGCCTGCGCCACAAGGGATTTGAGTGATTCGAATTTTCAACTCATCGGCGCAGTTTCGCAAAACTTTTTCTTGCCAATTCCTTATAAACACAGCAATCTGCTCAAGTTCGGGCAATTTACGAGCATGGGAAGACCTATAATAATGCGATCCGAAGGCGCCAAAACTTCGGGCGGTGGAACTGGGGGCAATTTGCAAAATTTATTCCTGCCATTCGCCGCGGTAACACAGGGACCCTTTCTTAAAACTGCCTGCCGCCGCCCTTCGGGGCAAAACGACCGTTGTGCTGTCCGCCGCTGAACACGGACAGAAAGAAAAGGACCTGCTGCATGGCCGAAACTGGCACTGTAAAATTCTTCAATACCGACAAGGGCTTCGGCTTCATCAAGCCAGATAATGGCGGCGCCGATATCTTTGTCCACATCTCAGCCGTACAGGCTTCTGGCCTGTCCGGTCTTTCGGAAAACCAGAAAGTAAGCTTCGACACCGAGCCGGATCGTCGCGGTAAAGGCCCCAAGGCCGTTAATCTGCAGATCGCTGGCTAAGCCGTTCAGGCTTAACAGAGTTGAAGCCCGGCAAGTTTGCCGGGTTTTTTTATGCCAGAAACAGACCGTCTTTGCATCACACTCGTTATGACAGGCGGCGATGGAACGTGATAGTGCGGCCGGCAGGACCACGCCCGCTGCACCCTTAAGCTGTAAAGAGCGCCTTCAGGAACGGATTGTTCCGTCTCTCCTCACCGAGACGTCCGCCAGGGCCGTGGCCGCAAAGAAAGCCTACATCATCACCCAGCGGCAGAACCTTATCGCGGATCGACGCCATCAGCGTCGCGTGATCCCCGCCCGGCAGATCCGTGCGCCCGACCGATCCATGAAACAGCACATCGCCGACATGGGCGAATTTCTGCACCGCATTGAAGAAAATCACATGTCCGGGCGCGTGGCCGGGGCAGTGGTAGACATCGAAGACATGATCGCCGAACGACACGCTATCCCCCTCGGCAAGCCAGCGATCGGGCACCAGATTGCGCGCTTCCATAGTCACGCCAAAGGCTTTTGCCTGGTTCTCCAACTGGTCAAGCAGTGGGCGGTCGTCCTCATGCGGCCCGACAACCGGAACCCCGAGGATCTCACGCAACTCGTCTGCCCCGCCGGCATGGTCGATGTGTCCGTGAGTGACCCAGATTTCCTTGATGGTCAGATTGTTCTGGCGAATGCCTTGAACGATCAGGTTCACATCCCCGCCCGGATCGATCACCACGCCTTCGCGCGTGTCGTCATCGAACAGGATCGTGCAATTCTGCTGAAACGGGGTGACGGGAACGATGCCCGCCTGAAGCTGTCCCATGATCTCCGGCCCTTTCTCATGATTTCGAGCCGGGTATACCCGTATGGGACGAGGAAATCAGCCCCCCAAGGCTTTTAGTCGCTCACACTCACCATATAGCGCGTATCGGCGGCAACCGGAGGCGCCAGCGAGACCGTACCGACCAGAAAGGCGCACACGACCAGCTTGAGGGTCAGAACGGTGATGAACACTGCCTTGAGCGGATGCTGTTTCGGCTGATCGAGCACGATCGGCGGCATGGCGGAATAGGTCTGCATCTTGAGGCTCTCCAATATCTCTTGCAGCGTTAATGTCGCTGCCGCGGTTAAGTTCCCCTCGCGGCGCGACGGCAGGTCTGGAGAATGAAACAGCCTGCGATCCCGGCGGGTCGCGCTGCCACAACCGACACCTCGCATCATACGAATCCTGTTGATTGTTCAGGCGGATCGCGCTTTATCGACCGCAAGCGATTACAATCATGATGATATACGCTGCGCCCGGTCGCGCGGCTTTGCAGAAAGGATCGGCAAGTGTCTCGAGCAATGGCGGCAAAACCCGTCAGGAAAGCCCTGCCACCCATGCCCGCGGTCGATGAAAGCCGCATGGATTTCGATACGATCGAGCTGTTCTTCTTTGCCTATCGCGACTTCATCTCAGATCCTGACGCGATCCTCGCAAGACTGGATATGGGCCGCGCCCATCACCGCGTCGTCTATTTCGTCAGCCGCCAGCCCGGCATGATGGTGAGCGACCTCCTCGACATCCTGCAGATCACCAAGCAAAGCCTTTCGCGCGTCTTGAAGCACCTGATCGAGGCCGGTTACATTCGCCAGATGGCCGGTGCCAAGGATCGGCGTGAACGTCGCCTTTACCCGACCCTTGCGGGCCGCGAACTGTCGCTTGCCCTATCAGAGCCGCAATCCTTGCGCATCGCCAATGCCATGGAAGGCCTTAAACCCGGCGAGCGCGAAGCGGTGAAGGAATTCCTCAGGAAAATGCGCGGCCGCGACGAAAACGCTCCGCCCGCGGACGATGTGTAGGATGCCCGAATGACCAACGCCCTCCTTTCCGACGATGCGCCTCATCTTCTGGTCGTCGACGACGACAAGCGCATCCGCGACCTGCTCAACCGCTACCTCAACGAGCAGGGGTTTCGTGTCACGATCGCCGCTGATGCCGCCGAAGCGCGCCGCAAGCTCGAAGGCCTGCATTTCGACCTGATCATCCTCGACGTGATGATGCCGGGGGAGACTGGCCTGTCGCTGACCAAGTCGCTCTACGAGAGGAAGACCATTCCGGTCATTCTGCTGACTGCCCGCGCTGAGGCGAATGCTCGTATCGAGGGACTTGAAGCCGGCGCTGACGATTATCTGTCAAAGCCCTTCGACCCGCGCGAACTGGTTCTGCGCATCAACAATATCCTGCGCCGCAGCGCGTCCGAACAGCACAAGATCGAGCAGGTCATCTTCGGGCCGTTCACCTTCTCCATCTCCAAGAAGGAGCTGCGGCGTGCCGCCGAGACGATCCGCCTGACCGACCGCGAGCAGGATATCATGCTGCTGTTTGCGCTGCGCGGCGGCGACACGATCCCCCGCCACGAACTGATCGGCGATGATTCAGAAGTCGGCGAGCGCACGATCGACGTTCAGATCAACCGCCTGCGTCGCAAGATAGAGGACGACCCGGCCAATCCGGTCTATCTTCAGACCGTGCGCGGCATCGGCTATCGTCTGAGCGTCGATTGACCGATGGCAGCATGAAACCAGTCAGCAGGTGAAGCGGCAATGGCCTTTTTCGACACGCTGAGGCAGAACGTGGCATCTTTCTCTCCTCCCGGCTGGCGGCCGTTGGCGCGCTGGTTGCGCCGCCGCCTGCCGACCGGCCTCTATACCCGCTCGCTGCTGATCGTCATCCTGCCGATGCTTCTGTTGCAGACGGTGGTCGCCGCCGTCTTCATGGAACGGCACTGGCGCATGGTCACCGAACGCCTGTCGGACGGCACCGTACGCGACATTGCCGGCATCATCGAGGTGATCCGCGCCTATCCTCAAGATGCCAATTACGACGAGATCACCCGGATCGCCGATCAGGCGCTGAACCTGACGATTGCCGTCGAGGAGAACGGCCAGCTTCCGCCGCCGCGTCCCCGCCCCTTCTTTTCCATTCTCGATGGCATCCTTGCCGACCAGATCACCCAGCAGATCAAGATGCCCTTCTGGATCGACACGGTGGGCGACAGCCGGCTGGTCGAAATCCGCATCAAGTTTGACGACAGGGTGCTGCGCGCCTTCGTTCGGCGTGGCTCCACCTACGCGTCGAACACGCATATCTTCCTCGTCTGGATGGTCGCGGCAGCCCTCGTGCTCGTTCTCATTTCCATTCTCTTCCTGCGCGGCCAGATCCGCCCGATCCTGTCGCTGGCAAGTGCCGCGGAAAGTTTCGGCAAGGGCCAGAAGACGGAGGGTTTTGCGCCGCATGGCGCGGTGGAAATCCGCCGTGCCGGCCTTGCCTTCATCCAGATGCGCGAGCGCATCGAGCGACAGCTGGAACAGCGCACCGCGATGCTCGCCGGCATCAGCCACGACCTGCGCACCATTCTTACCCGCTTCAAGCTGCAGCTGGCGCTTGCCGGCGACAAGCCGGAACTGTCCGGCATGACGGAAGACGTCAACGACATGCAGTCGATGCTGGAGGGTTACCTCGCCTTCGCCAAGGGAGAGGCGGAAGAGGATTTCGGCACGCTGAAACTGAGCGAATTGCTCGAACGCTTCCGTGGCGACTATGAACTGCGAGGCCGCACGCTGACCTTCGAGATCGACGGCGAGGACGAAATTGCGGTGCGCCCCAACGCTTTCGCCCGCCTCGTCGGCAACCTTGTGTCCAACAGCGAGCGCTATGCGAACAGCCTGCACATCAATGCAAGACACAGCGCCAAATGGCTGACCCTGACGCTCGACGATGATGGTCCGGGCATCCCCGAGGAATCGCGCGAGGAGGTCTTCAAACCCTTCTACAGGCTGGACGAGGCGCGTAATCTCGACAGTTCAGGCACCGGCCTCGGGCTGGCCATCGCCCGTGACATCGCCCGCGCCCATGGCGGCAACGTGACGCTGACCGACAGCCCGCGCGGCGGTTTGAGGGCGGTGGTACGGATACCGGCCTGATGGAAAATGGAAGATTGCGGCGGCGTCCGAACACGGGCTACACCGGGCGAACGGCCTCAATCCAGGCCGAAGGCGGAGCGCGCCGTCTTGCAGGCGTAATCGCCGGGCACGCAGGCCCGGCAGACATCGGGACGCACATCGTAGACGAGGCATGACGTGCTGACGCCGACGCGACCGAAAAGGGCCGAACAGCGCTGATCTTCGCAACGCATGCCCTGCTGGTCCTTGGCCACGAACTGCAGCGGAACCATGTCCAGCGCTTCATCGGTCTCGGTCGTAAATCTCGGCCATTCGGAGGAATAGGAACAACAGGCACCGCATGTCTGGCAATCGGGAATGCTTTCGCCGTCGGCGAAGAAAACCTCATCGCCATCCTGATCATTGCCCGGCTGGGTCCATCCCGAAGCGGCGGCCCTTGCCGTCATTTGTGTTTCAGCAGCCACATCTTGCCGGCCATCGTTATGCCGAGCGGGGTCTCGGCATTGCCCGCGTCAGGCCCGATACGCTGTATGAGACCGTGCTCCCTCAGCTGCTCGAGCGTGGCCGTGTTCGCGGACTTCACCTTCAACGGGCGTTCCTTGAAGCGATCCGACTTCGCATAGGTGACGGTGGCGTCGAGATGCGTCCACTTGTTTCCCTCTTGCGGGTAAAGGTCGCCGACTTTCGCGAGCTTCAGTCCACGGACCTGGATTGGCGTCAACTCGACTGTCAGGGCGGCGGTGGTCGTGGCGTTCATGGTTCTTTTCTTCTTCTGAATGACGAGGTGCGACATGTCGCATCAAATGGATCGGTGGACGTCTGTCAGGGCTTCTCGACGTTTTCGTCGTCAGCGGCAACGTCGCCGGAAGCGACATTCTGCGCCTCCATGGCAAGACGCGCTTCCCTCAGACGGGAGGTCTTCTCCTGCCGGGCCTTCGCAACAAGGTCGAGTTCCTCGCGGGCCCGGTCGCCGGCAGCCATGGGCGCCTTCGTCTTGTCGAATGCCTTCTCCGCGTTTTCGCGTGCCTTGCTGTGACGCTCGGTCATTGTTTCCCTCGCTTCGGGTGCCGGCTTATCGGCCATGCACGCAGCCTGCGGGACATGGCTTCATCGCCAGGTGCAATAAAAAAAAGGCCAGGCGGCTGCCTGACCTCCTCTGGTCTCATGCTTTCAACAGTGCCAGTACATCCGTGGTCACCGGAAAGCGGAGTCCTTTTCAAACGGCCTGAAGATTGCAGGCCGACATCTTGCCCGACTTCTTGTCGCGCTCCATCTCGAAGGAAAGCTTCTGGCCTTCGACGAGCTCGCGCATGCCAGACCGCTCGACAGCGGAGATATGCACGAATGCGTCTGCGTCGCCGTTATCCGGCTGAATGAAGCCGAAGCCCTTGGTGGAATTGAACCATTTAACTGTGCCAGTGGTCATGATGAACCCTTTCATAGCAGCATAGAAAGACCGCATCGCACATGCGATGCGGATGATGAAAACGATGCTTTAAAGAGAGGGTCGATCAACACGCGGTGCCAGTCGCGCAGCAAGCAAATCTCGGCAAAAAATATCGATAAACTTTAAATAGTGACACGCGGCCCGAAAGTCAACTTTTAGTTTTTACACCAGCTGCAACGGGGCCGCTGCCGACAATCTACATCATCTTGCGCCCGTTCGGCACGCCCTGCGTGACGGCAGCAAGCACGATGGCGCCATTCTCGTCCTCGAACCCAAGGGTCAGCACTTCCGAGCGAACCGGGCCGATCTGGCGTGGTGGGAAGTTGACGACGCCGAGCACCTGACGGCCCAGCAGCGTTTCCGGCGTGTAATGAACGGTAATCTGCGCCGAGGATTTCTTCACGCCGATATCGGGGCCGAAATCGATCTTCAGTTTGTAGGCGGGCTTGCGCGCTTCAGGAAAGGGCTCGACCTCGACGATGGTTCCAACCCGGATATCGACCTTCTCGAAATCCCCGTACGTAATCTCGTCTGCCACGCCTGCCACCTTGTTCTGATTAACTGCCCAGTTCTTCCGCCCGGTTGCGGGCGGCTGCAATCGCCTTGTCGAAAATCGGCTGGATCCCGTCGTCGGCCATCAGCACGGCAAGTGCCGCAGCCGTCGTGCCGCCCGGAGAGGTAACGTTCTTGCGCAACTGCGCCGCGTCGTCGGAAGACCGGTGCAACAGCTCCCCCGCGCCCGACACCGTTTCGCGCGCCAGGCGCATGGCAAGCTCCGCCGGCAGTCCCGCCTTGCGGCCGGCCTCCGCCATGCACTCGACGAGGTAGAAGACATAGGCCGGCCCGCTGCCGGAAACGGCAGTGACGGCATCGATATCGGCTTCGCTTGCGACCCATTCAACCGGACCGCTGACCTTCAACAGGCCATCCACGGCCTCGCGCTGCGCGCCCGTCACCTTTTCATTGGCAAACGCGCCCGTGACGCCGCGGCCGATCATCGCCGGCGTATTCGGCATGGCGCGCACCATGGCCGCATCACCGAGATGGATCGTCATGTAGGAAAGCGTCTTGCCGGCAGCGACCGACACGACAACCGTTCCGGCCCCGATCAGAGTCTTGAGCGCCGGCAGGACCACGTCCATCATCTGCGGCTTGACCGCGAGAAACAGGATGTCGGCAACGACATCATTCGGCGCGGCTTTGAGATGAGCGGCACCGGCAGCAGCGATCTTCGCCTGCATTGCCTCGGAAGGCGACGGATCGATGACCGTGATACGCGCGCCGGAAACCCCGTTGTCGAGCCATCCGGACAGCATCGCACCGCCCATATTACCGGCGCCGACGAGAACGATCGACCCGTCGGCCGCTGTTGCGCCAGCAGTCGTCATGTCAGCATTCACCAACGGTTTCGAACAGGACCGCATCCATGGCGGCTTTCGCTTCCATGCCCGACCAGACGACGAACTGGAATGCCTGATAATAGCTCTCGCAGGCATCGAGCGCGCTGGAAAGCAGCACTTCCACCTGCTGGTTGGTGGGCTCGGCGCCGCCGGCAAGCAGAAGCGACTGACGGAAGATTACCACGTCTTCGGCACGCCACAGGTCGAAATGGCCCATCAACGTCTGACCGTTGACATGCGACAGCAGACGAATGACTTCGTTGACGCGCGTCTCTGGGATCTTCAGGTCGAAAGCGCAGGCAAGATGCAGCGCCTCGAACTCTTCCATCCACGAGAAAGACACATGGTAGTCGGTCCAGCGACCTTCGACTGTCATGGCGATTTCGTCGTCGCCCGAGCGTTCGAACGTCCAGTCGTTGGAGGCTGCAACGAACTCGATCATGTCGACCGGGTTCGATTGCCGTTCAATTTCCAATTCCATGAGGCTCATGCGGCACCTTCTTGACCGGAATGATTGCGGATGTGCGGAAATACGCCAACACGCGAACACTTAACCGGAAACAACACTTCCGATGATCTTACGACGCCGCCAGAATAACGCTGCCACCCTGTCTGGAGCTTACCAGTTCGTTTCGAATCATCATTTAAAATCAGTGTAGCTAGACAGGTTCCAGTCACCAGCCCCTGACCTCACTATTTCAGTGGGTTACGGTTTTGCCGACCTCTCCCTCGGCATCAGCGGAAGGGGTTAAATGACTCTGCCGCCTCACTTTTTCTCAAGTGTCCACAGGCGCCATTTTTTTGCCCGCGCCGCCGATTTTGTAGCGCGTTTTTTAACCGCTGAAATGCAGCCGAAACGAGAATCGGCCCCTCACGCAAAGCGCAAGGGGCCGATTTGATTCTCAACGATAATTTGTGCGCGCTCAGCCCTGCTGCGCGGCGAGCTTGGCTTCCAGCGCCTCGATGCGCGCCTTGAGCGCGTCGTTTTCGTCGCGGGCGCGCGCCGCCATTTCGCGCACGGCTTCGAATTCCTCGCGCTTGACGATGTCCATGCTGTTGAGGACGCGGTCTGCCTGGGCGTGGAACGCCGTTTCCATTTCCTTGCGCACACCCTGTGCCGCCCCCGCGGCATCGGTCATCAGCTTGGCGAAGTCGTCGAAAATGCGATTGGTTCCGGTCGACATGTCGTCATCTCCTGTAGAGCCGAGACAAATCCCGGCGAATATCCATGACTAGCAAGTAGGGCCACGGGCGGTCCGTTGCAAGCGCCATCCACTGCCGTTGCAACCGCTCCGGCGATTCCAGCTTGACCGCCACATTTGCTAAGGCCATGGTCCGCCGACATCGGTCACGCCGGGAATTTACATTGTACGAAGCGCTTCATCTTCTTGCCATTCTTCCGTTTCCAAACATCGATCCGGTGGCCTTCTCCATCGGACCTCTTGCGGTACACTGGTACGGCCTCGCCTATGTCGCCGGCATCCTCATCGGCTGGCATTATGCCCGCAAGCTGATCGAACGCCCGGCACAGTGGCCGAACGGCGAAGCGCCGATGACGAAGACCCATCTCGACGACTTCCTCGTCTGGATCGCCGCCGGCATCGTGCTCGGTGGTCGCATAGGTTACATCCTCTTTTACGATTTCGCCCGCATCGTCGAAAATCCGATCCGCGCCATCGAGATCTGGAACGGCGGCATGTCATTCCATGGCGGCCTGATCGGCGCGACGCTGGCGATGATCCTGTTTGCCCGCAAGCACAAGATTCCCGTCTGGAGCATGTTCGACATCATCGCAGCGGTCGTACCTTTCGGCCTGCTGTTCGGCCGCATCGCCAATTTCGTCAATGGCGAGCTCTGGGGCCGCTTGAGCGACATGCCCTGGGCCATCGTCTTCCCGACCGGCGGCCCGTTTGCCCGCCACCCGAGCCAGCTTTACGAGGCGGGTCTCGAAGGCATAATCCTGCTTCTGGTGCTGGCGCTGATGATTTTCCGGTTCAAGGCGCTGCGCACGCCGGGCCTCATCGCCGGCAGCTTCGTCATCGGCTACGGCTTCTCGCGCATCTTCGTCGAGTTCTTCCGCGAGCCGGATGCACAGCTCGGCTATCTTCTCGGCACGAACTGGCTGACCATGGGCATGGTCCTTTCCTTGCCGATGGTTGCAATCGGCGTCTGGGCCGTCGCGCGGGCAAAGCTCGCCGCGCCCGCTGCGGCAGCCTGAGGAACACACGCGATGAGCCAGCCCTCGTCCCCCGCCCCGACCAGCCCGCTCGCAGAGAAGATCAAGGCGCTGATCCGCACCAACGGTCCGATCAGCGTCACCGATTACTTCGCGCTCTGCCTCGCCGATCCCGAATACGGCTACTATCGCACCCGCGAACCCTTCGGCAGTCAGGGCGATTTCATCACCGCGCCGGAAATCAGCCAGTTGTTCGGCGAAATGATCGGCGTCTTCATGGTGCATGCCTGGCAGCAGCACGGAACGCCGGCAAACATCCGCCTCGTCGAGATCGGCCCCGGCCGCGGCACGATGATGGCCGACATGCTGCGCGTCATCAAGCGCATCGCCCCGCCGCTGTTCGACACGTTGTCCGTCCATCTGGTCGAAACGAGCGAACGCCTGCGCGGGGTGCAGCGCATCACGCTCGAAGCCTATTCGACCATGGTGAGCTGGCACGACAGTTTCGAGGACGTGCCGGAAGGTTTTTGCCTGATCGCCGCCAACGAACTGTTCGACGCCATCCCGATCCGCCAGTTCATCAAGACGCCGACCGGCTTTCGCGAGCGCCTGATCGGGCTCGATACAAGCGACGAACTTGCCTTTGCCGCCGGCATCGCGACCGTCGATCCGGCACTCCTGCCTGCCCCGTCAGGCAATATTCCCGACGGCACGATCTTCGAGATGGCCCCGGCCCGTCAGGCGGTCATGCAGACGCTTTGCGAGCGCCTGCTTGGGCATGGCGGCACCGCTCTCGTCATCGATTACGGTCACATGGTCACCGGTTTCGGCGATACGCTGCAGGCGATCATGAACCACGATTACGATCCGCCACTTGCCCACCCGGGTGAAGCCGATCTGACCAGCCATGTCGACTTCGAGGATCTGGCCAAGGTCGCCGTTTCCGCCGGCGTGCATCTCAACGGCGGCCTGCGGCAGGGCGAATTCCTCTATGGCCTTGGCCTTGCCGAACGCGCCAAGGCGCTGGCGAAGGACAAGGATGCGGTTGAGCAACGCCTCATAGCCGCAGCCGTAGACCGGCTTGCCGGTGAAGGCGCGGGCAAGATGGGTGAACTGTTCAAGGTGATCGCGGTCTCCAGCCCGGCTCTGAAACTGATGCCGTTTCGGCCGGTGGATTGACGGGGGGCTTGGCGGTTCAACGGAATTGGGTGACGTGATCCCCTCACTGGTGATTTTTGAGACTTAGCTTCAGCCAAATCTCAGATTTTCTTGGTGAGAGGACCGCTGCACTCTCCCTTTGCACGTATATCTCCTGCCGCCCCCCGATTGACATCGCACCACCCCATGCGCCAATCTCGCCACCAAAAGACCGAAGCATTCGCGTTCATTGCGAAGTAAAATCAATGGGATGGACGCCTATGTCGGAAACTTCCAAGCCGCGACCGGTCGAGAGTGCGCTTCTGAATGAACAGACGGGCGAGCGCATTCGCCATGGTTTCTTCACCCGCGAGGGCGGCATATCGGGCGGCATCTATGCAGGCCTCAATGTCGGCGTCGGCTCCGATGACGACAAAAGCCATGTGACTGAGAACCGCGCTCGTGTTGCCGCATGGTTCGGCCAGCCGTCGACACGGCTTTCGACCGTCCATCAGGTCCACTCCTCCGACGTGGTCGTCGTCGACGGTACCGCCCTGCCCGCTGAGCGTCCGAAAGCCGATGCGATGGTGACATCGGTTCCGGGCGTCGTCCTCGGCGTTCTGTCGGCCGATTGCGGCCCGGTCCTGTTTGCCGATGCCAAAAACGGCGTCATCGGCGCCGCCCATGCAGGCTGGAAGGGCGCGCTTTACGGCGTACTGGAAAACACCATCGATGCGATGGTGGCACTCGGCGCCGAGCGTGACAGGATCACCGCCGTGCTCGGCCCGTCGATCGGACCGGAAAGCTACGAGGTAGGCCCGGAATTCGTGGCGAACTTCAAGGCCGTCGATCCTGCCTATGAGGTCTTCTTCTCGCCGTCTGCAAAGCCGGGCCACGCGATGTTCGACCTGCCGTCGCTGACGGTGAAGCGTCTGCGCGATGCCGGCATCCGGGCGGAAAGCCTCGGCCTCGACACCTATCCCGATACGGAGCGCTTCTTCTCCTATCGGCGCACGACCCACAAACAAGAGCCGGATTACGGCCGCCAGATTTCCGCAATAGCGATCCGGGAGGACTGACATGGCCCTGCATTTCGACCGTGAGGAATATGCCGCACGCCTTGAGCGCCTGCTTGCCGGAATGCAGGAGCAGAAGCTAGATGCGCTGCTGCTGTTCGCGCAGGAAAGCATGTACTGGTTGACCGGCTACGACACGTTCGGCTACTGCTTCTTCCAGACGCTGATCGTCAAATCGGACGGCTCGATGACGCTGCTCACCCGCTCGGCGGACCTGAGACAGGCACGCCAGACCTCGATCGTCGAGAACATCGCCATCTGGGTCGACCGGGTGAATGCCGATCCGACCCTGGACCTGAAGAACCTTCTGAGCGACATGGACCTGCTCGGTGCCAGGATCGGCGTCGAATACGACACGCACGGCATGACCGGCCGCGTCGCGAAACTGGTCGACAATCAGCTTTCGACCTTCGGCCAGCTGATCGACGCCTCCTATCTTGTCAGCGGCCTGCGGCTGATCAAGAGTCCCGCCGAAATCGTCCATGCCCGCCGCGCCGCCGAACTGGCCGACGATGCGCTGGACGCGGCCTTGCCGCTGATCAGGGCCGGCGGTGACGAGGCCGCCATCCTGTCTGCCATGCAGGGCGCAATCTTTTCAGGCGGCGGCGATTACCCGGCCAACGAGTTCATCATCGGTTCGGGAGAGGACGCGCTTCTGTGCCGCTACAAGGCCGGCCGCCGCACACTCGATGCAACCGACCAGCTGACGCTCGAATGGGCTGGTGCCGGCGCGCATTACCATGCCGCGATGATGCGCACCGCCGTCATCGGCGAGCCGACCATGCGCCACCGCGAACTTTACAAGGCCTGCCTCGAAACCATCCACGCGATCGAGGAGGTTTTGCGGCCCGGCCACACGTTCGGCGACGTTTTCGACACCCATGCCCGCATCCTTGACGAGCGCGGCCTGTCGCGCCACCGGCTGAATGCCTGCGGCTATTCGCTCGGAGCACGCTTCTCGCCGTCCTGGATGGAGCACCAGATGTTCCATGTCGGCAATCCGCAGGAGATCGTCGCCAACATGACGCTCTTCGTCCACATGATCATCATGGATTCCGATACCGGCACGGCGATGACGCTCGGCCATACCTATCTCACCACCGAGGGCGCCCCGGAACCGCTGTCGCGCCACAGCCTCGACCTGATCGTCTGCTGACACGGCAAGGATTGTGGAATTGACAGGGCTTCCGACCCGCCTCTAGAGTTGACACGGGGTCAGCTATTCAGGAGACGAACAGGTGCAGCCATCGGCAAGGTCTCACATCGCTGCCCTGCTGATGCTCGCCCTCACCTCCTGCAACACGACCGATGCGCTAACGCCGCAGGCCGATGTCGGCGGCGGCATGAGCCGTTCCTCGACGCCCGTCACCCAGGCCGATACGGACCGCATGGTCGGCACACCGGCCGCGCAACCTCCCTCCGGCTCACGCTCCTATCGCCCCGCCAATCCTCAGAACACGCTGGAGGCGCAGGCACGCGCCATGGAGAACGGCAACGGCACCTCGCCGGCCTCCTCCGGTCCGCCGCCCAAGTGGCAGGGGCAAACGGCAGGCCCGCAGGCAGCGCCTCCCCCCGGCGATACGGCCTCGCTCGGGCCGGCAGTGGCAGCCGGCAGCGGCAGCACGATCCGCTTCCTGCCGATCATCGGCGCTCCGGTGCAGGCGGTCACGCCACTGTCGCGCCAACTCGGCGCATCGGCGCGCGCAAACGGCCTGACGATCCGTCCCTCCAGCGACACGACGACGCAGCAGATCCTCAAGGGCTATTTTTCCGCCTTTGCCGATCGCGGCAATGTCACCATCGTCTATGTCTGGGATGTGCTCGACAATTCCGGCGGCAGACTGCACCGTATGCAGGGCCAGGAAACCGTACCGGCGCAAGGCTCCGACCCTTGGGCGGCGGTGCCGGCATCGCTCATGCAATCGATCGCGACGAAGACGATAGGAGACTACCTGACGTGGCGTCAGAGCCAATCCGGCTAGCGTTATCCGGGCATATATGTAACGCCGGGTCACAGTTCATTCATAAAATTCCATGCGGATTTCGAATCCGCTCTTGCATTCGAGGGCCGCGGCGGTAAAAGGCCGCCATCCAGCTAAAAAAACAGGCGGACCGCAATGAAGGTTTTCGCAGGCAATTCGAACCGGCATCTGGCCGACGCGATCTGCTCTTATCTCAATGTTCCAGTCGGAAAAGCCAGCGTAAGGCGGTTTGCAGACCAGGAAATCTTCGTTGAAATCCAGGAGAACGTGCGCGGCGAAGATGTCTTCGTCATCCAGTCCACGTCCTTCCCGACCAACGACCACCTGATGGAACTGCTGATCATGATCGATGCGTTCAGACGCGCATCGGCCAGACGCATCACGGCGGTGCTTCCCTACTTCGGCTACGCCCGCCAGGACCGCAAGGCCGGCCCGCGCACGCCGATTTCGGCAAAGCTCGTCGCCAACCTGATCACCGAGGCCGGCGCCGATCGCGTTCTGACGCTCGACCTGCATGCGGGCCAGATCCAGGGCTTCTTCGACATCCCGACCGATAACCTCTACGCGGTGCCGATCCTGGCGCGCGACGTGAAGGAAAACTATGACCTGAACAACGTCATGGTCGTATCGCCGGATGTCGGTGGCGTGGTGCGCGCCCGTTCGCTGGCCAAGCGCCTCGATTGCCAGCTTGCCATCGTCGACAAGCGTCGCGAGCGCGCCGGTGAGTCGGAAGTCATGAACGTCATCGGCGACGTGACCGGCAAGGACTGTCTCCTGATCGACGACATCGTCGACTCGGGCGGCACGCTCTGCAACGCCGCCGAAGCGCTTCTGAAGAACGGCGCGACCAGCGTGACCGCCTACATCACCCACGGTGTCCTTTCTGGCGGCGCGGTCACCCGCATCGCCTCCTCCAAGCTGAAGGAACTGGTGATCACGGACAGCATTCAGCCCACCACGGCCGTACAGTCCGCCCACAACATCCGCGTCATCTCGACGGCGCAGCTGCTCGGCGAGGCAATCAACCGCACGGCGATGGAAAGCTCGGTTTCCAGCCTGTTCGACTGATCCTGGCAGAGAATTCGAAATGACATGATCGGGCCGGAAGTCGATGACGACTTCCGGCCCGTTTCATTTCCGGATGCCATCAGCACGAAACCGGTTCGCACCCGGATTGGAATTGCTTTACGGTGGGCACGATCAAAAGGGGAGGAATCACAATGTTGTCGATCCTGAATGCGCGCAAGGCGCTGTCGCTTGCCATCCTGCTACCCGTCCTGTCGGCCTGCACGGTCGATGGCGGCCCGTCCTATGGGCCGGGTGGTCCCGGCGGCTATTACCCACCATCGCGGCCGGACCCGAGGCCGCAGATGTGCACCATGGATTACCGTCCGGTCTGCGCCGAGCGTGGCGGACGCCTCGAGACATTCGGCAATTCCTGCCAGGCAAGCTCACGCGGCTTCCGTGTCGTCAGCTCCGGCGAATGCCGCGGCCCTGGTCGTCCTGATCGGCCGGAATGGGGTGGCCCGGGCGGCTCCGACCGCCCTGATTGGGACCGTCCCGGCAGGCCGGACCGCCCAGGAAGACCGGACCGCCCCGATTGGGATCGCCCTGACCGGCCGGGCCGTCCCGGCAACGACCGGGCCTGCACACGCGAATACCGCCCGGTCTGCGGCCAGAACCGTGGCCGCACCCAGACATTCCCGAATGCCTGCGAAGCCGGCAATGCGGGCTTCGGCGTCATCTCGTCCGGCCAGTGCCGTCGCGGATAAAAACGAAACTGCCGAAATCACATGCGCAAACGCCGGGATTACGCTCCCGGCGTTTTGCATTCGCCGAACGGGCCGATTATGTAGGGCTTCTATTCAAGGAGTCCCGCATGGCATCCCGCGACCGCTATTCCCGAAAACTCGAATGCTCCCAGTGCGGCAACACGGGCTTTGCCGAAGTGTCGGAAACCGACGACAAGCGCGCCGGTAGCCGCGACTTCCGCATCGACGAATTGCCGAAGACTTTTCATACGGAATTCGCCTCGACCGATCCGCGCAAATACATGATCCGCTGCGGCGACTGCAGCCACAAATTCCGCTTCGAGCAGAAATCCTATTACGCGCCGGGCGGCGAAGCGCGCCGTTGACGCACGAACAGGCCGCCCCTGAAAGCCACTCAGGCTGCGTCTGAAATCGCTTGTCTGTCGAATGGCGCCGGGCGGCCGAGCAGGTAGCCCTGCGCTTCATGGCAGCCTTCTTCGCGCAGGATCAGCAGCTGTTTCTGCGTCTCCACGCCCTCGGCAAGCACCGGGATGCGAAGCCCCTGCCCCAAGGCAAGGATTGCCCGCACCATGGCCTTTGCCTCGTCACTGCGCTCGACATCGGCAAGGAAGCTGCGGTCGAGCTTGATCTTGTCGAACGGGAAGGATTGCAGCGTTTCCAGCGACGAGTAGCCCGTACCGAAATCGTCGATCGCGATAGACACGCCGAGCCCCTTGATGGCGCGCAGCGCATGCAGGGCGCGCGGCTTGTCGGCAAAGATCGAGCTTTCGGTAATTTCCAGCTCCAGCCGCGATGGCTTGAGGCCGGTTTCGAGCAGAACCGAATGCACGAGTGCCGGCATGTCCGTATGGGCAATCTGTACCGGAGACAGGTTGACGGCAACCTTGTACCCGGTCGGCCAGCCCGCCGCCTCGCGGCAGGCCTCACGCAGAACCCACTCGCCGATCGGCAGGATGGCGCCGCATTCCTCTGCAACGGAAATGAACTCGACCGGCGATACGCTGCCACGTTCCGGATGGTCCCAGCGCAGCAGCACCTCGTAGCCGGTGATCTGTCCGGTCGAGATCGATTTCTGCACCTGATAATGAAGGTGGAACTGCCTGTCCTCTATCGCCGCCCACAGCTCCTTGGCCATCTTCGTGCGGTCGCGCGCGGCCTCGTCCATCTCCACATCGTAGAAGCAGACTTCGCGGGAAAGCGATGCTTTGGCGCGATACATGGCGAGGTCGGCATTGGCGAGCAGCGCCTCCGGCGTCAATCCGTCATTCGGATAGAGCGCCACGCCCATGCTGGCGCCAGGGCTTAGCCTGTGGCCTTCGATGTCCATCGGGCGATCGAACTCGGCCATCAGCCGCTCGACGAAGGAATGCACCTCCTCAATGTTGCGGTACCGGGTCGCGGCCACGAACTCGTCGCCGCCGAACCGGGCAAACAGTTCGGTTGCCGCAACGGTCGCCTTCATCCGCCGGGCGATCTCTTTCAGCACCTTATCCCCGACGCCATGGCCAAGCTGGTCGTTGATCTGCTTGAACTTGTTGAGGTCTATGCCGACGACGGCAAGATAGTCGCCGCTCTGCTCGGCATTGATCACGTCAGCCTCCAGATAGGCCATGAAGGCCGTCCGGTTGGGCAATTGCGTCAGCCCGTCATGGCGCGCCATGTAGGCGATCTTTTCTTCCGAACGAACCTGTTCGCTGATGTCCTCGAATGTCGCGACCCAGCCGCCATCTGCGAGACTGTTGATCCCGGTGCGAATCGTCCGGCCATTATAGGTCTTGTGCTGCATGCTGCGCTGGCCGGCTTTCATCGCGGCGATATAACGCTCGTAATGCTGATCGGCGATGGTGAACGAGACATGCTGCTCGCCATACGAAATTTCAAAAGCCCGGCGTACCAGCGCCTTGCAGGTAACGCCCGGAACGACAAAGCCCTCAGGAAACTGGAACATGTCCTTGTAGCGGTGATTGAACAACACCAGCCGCTCGTTGTGATCGAAGAGGCAAAGGCCCTGGCTCATGTTCTCAAGCGCCAGGTCGAGGTTCTGCGTCACGGCCGCGATGCGGTCATTATCCGCCTTCTGCTGGGTTATGTCGCGGGTAATCTTGGCATATCCGACGAGAACACCGTCGTCATCCAGCACGGACTGAATGACGACATGCGCCCAGAACCAGCTGCCGTCCTTGCGATAGCGCTTTCCGGTCGCCTCGAAGCGGCCGGTCTCGCGCGCGGTCGTAAGGGCCTGTTGCGGCACACCGCGCTCCTGATCGTCGGCGCAGTAGAACCGGGCAAAGTTATGCCCGACGATTTCGTCTGCCGTATAGCCCTTGGCACGCTGCGCGCCGGCATTCCAGTTGGTCACCACGCCATTGGGGTCCAGCATGTAGATCGCATAGTCGGTTACGCCGCGTACCAGCATTTCGAAATAGCGCTCGCTCGCCTTGGAGGAGCGCGCCGCCCTGTCGGAGATCAGTGCCGCAGCGGTCCCCGATCCCAGCAGCGAAAGCGACACGGCGATGATCGTCGACAGCATCAGCGGCTTGGATAGTGACCCGACCTCGATACCGGCGGAAACGTCCGGCACCAGCTGCGCTGCACCCATCGCGATGAAATGCATCGTCACGATTGCCAGCGCGAGGATGGACGCCGCGGTGATACGGGCTTTCGCACCACGACCCAGCGCCTGTACGAAAGCGATCGGCGCCAGAAGCACGGCCATGCCGATGGCAGTGAGCACGAGCGGCCGCGACCAGACGATCGCGCCGCCGAACTCGATCGCCGACATTCCGGTGAAGTGCATGCAGGAGACGCCGGCACCGAACACCACGCCGGCAGCGATCGCGCCGAGCCGCGTCGGCAGGGCAACGGCGACGACAGCCGCCGCAAAGGTAGCCATAAAGGCGATGCTGAGCGACAGAAGCGTCAATGACCTGTCGAATAGAAAGTTCAGCCCCGGATCATAGGCCAGCATCGCGACGAAATGCGTCGCCCATATGCCGAACCCGCCGGCCCCACCTGCAACAGCGGCCCAAACCACCCGTGCATAGGACTGCACCTCGCGCGCGCGCCCGACAAAGGCAACCGTGGCGAGGTTGGCCAGAAAGCAGAGTATGCCGGCGACAAGAACGAGCGACAGATTGTGTTCGTAAAGCAGGCAGGTGACGACGCCGGACATGGTTCATTCCTCAAAACTAACCCTGCTTTCGCGCATACATCTTTAACAAATTCCCTACCTCTTAATCAGGCTATGCTTCTTTAGGGGACAGTGGTCGAACGTACTTAACAGTCACGCAATGACGGCCTACTCAGGGTAAGTTTGCAACCTTTCAGCTCGCCGCGCGGGTGTTTTGTAGAGGAAGGCGGCCGCACCGGCATCTGCGCCCGTCTCGGCGCTTGCCTCGCAAGACGCCTTGTACTATAGGGACCGCGTCCGCGCAGACACCCTTGGAGGCAACGCGGATGAAGCGCGTCGAAAGACGTCCTTCAGTTCGATCCGGTCGAGTGACCGGACAGAACTCTCCAAATAACCTCGAAAGGAAATGCCATGAGCCAGAACACTTACGAGCTCAAGGCCGAGGCGCGCGAACGGGTTGGTAAGGGGTCCTCCCGTGAACTTCGCCGCAACGGTTTCATCCCGGCTGTCATCTATGGTGACAAGCAGGCCCCCATCTCGATCGCCCTCAGCACGAATGAGGTCACCAAGCGCATTCACGCTGGCGGCTTCATGACGACGATCGCGACCATCGACTTCGACGGCAAGAAGATCAAGGTTCTGCCGAAGGACTACCAGCTGGATCCGGTGCGTGATTTCACCATGCACGTCGATTTCCTGCGCGTATCCGGCAACACCGAAGTCAACGTCGACGTTCCGGTCCACTTCGTCAACGAAGACAAGTCCGCGATCAAGCAGGGCGGCGTTCTCAACATCGTCCGCCACACTGTAGAATTCCATTGCCCGGCTGACGCCATCCCGGAATTCATCACGGTTGACCTCGACGGCGCCAAGATCGGCGACAGCATCCACATCTCGGCCGTCAAGCTGCCGAAGGGTGTAACCCCGATCATCACCGACCGCGACTTCACCATCGCGACCATCGTTGCTCCGGCAGCTGGCGTCGCTGAGGAAGAAGAAGCAGCTTCGACCGAAGAATAATCTTCCAATCTCGAAGATTTGGAAAAGCTCGCCCTCTGCGGCGAGCTTTTTTCGTTTCAGACGGGCGTCGGGAATTGCATTTCCTGCCCCTCAGTTCACAACCGCGGGTATTTTCACAACCGCATCAGGGAGTTTTTAAAGGTTTAGGTGAAAGTATATCGCGGGGAATATTTTAGAACTGTGTAAATTCGGGGAACGCGAATGACTCATTCCGTTGAGAGTCGTTTTATTACGATCATTTCTGCCGCGCTTCTCATCGTCGTCGCTCCTCTTTTTACTCTTTTTCTTGCACTGTCCTCGCAGCAGGCATCGCAAAGCCTCGGTGAACACATAGACGTCGTCATGGCCAGCAATTCGCTGGTGCTCGGCAAGCAGCTGTGGGATCTGGATCAGGACAGTATACGCGAAGTCGCCGAAATGCTGGCGGCCGACCCGGCAATCAACGCCGTCCGCATTACCGACAGTACCGGCAAGCTCGATGTCTTCGAGGCCAGTCCCGACACACCCGACCTGAGCAGTCTGGCCGTCAGAACTCAGCCGCTGATGTACAGATCGCTGCAGGGCGTCAGGGAAGTTGGCACACTGAGCGTCTATGTGCCGCATGCCGGATGGTTCTCGGGTCTGCATCAGATCGAGTTTGCCTTCATCTCGATCTTCATCATTGCCATTCTGACCGTGTTCGGCGCCGCTGTATTCGGCAACCGCATGATGGTCATCAGACCGCTGATGCGGCTGACTGCCGCCATCGAGGCGACCCGCCGGCTCGGCTCGCGCCACCATGTCGACTGGCGCTCCAACGACGAGATGGGACGGCTTGCAAAGAGCTATAACGAGATGCAGGCGCTTCTGGAACGTGAGGAGCGCGAACTGAAACGCGCCCACCAGCAGGCGACCGAGATCTACAACCTGACGCCCGCCATGCTGTTCTCCCTGACGGCAGACGATACGATTGCCGCCGTCAGCGACTATTGGCTGATCGCCACCGGCTACCGCCGCGAGGACATCATCGGCCGACAGTTCGCCGAACTGCTGCTTGCCCCCGACCGCGCGATCTTCGAAGATCGCCGGCGCACCCGGACCGGCGACAAGGGCACTATCGAAATCACCGTGCGGTTCATTTGTGCTGAGGGACGGTCGATGGACGCCTTGATCACCGAAGCGGATCTCGGCGCAGCCGGCGGACACATGGCCGGCTCGCTGAGCGTCATGACCGACGTGACGGAACTGAAGCAGTCGGAAATCCGCAACCACCAGCAGGCGATCTCCGACCACCTGACCGGCCTCCTCAACCGTCAGGGCTTCGAGGCAGCCCTCGAAGCGCAGATCGTCGAAGCCGATCGCACAGGTGCCAGACTTGCCTGCCTGTTCGTCGATCTCGACCGCTTCAAGGCGATCAACGACAACCACGGGCACGCGGCCGGCGATATCGTCCTGCAACAGTTCGTCGCACGGCTTCAGCCTTTGCTTGAGGCGAACGACACCGCCGCGCGACTGGGCGGCGACGAATTTGCGATCGTCGTTGCCGGCAGGAACTGCGAAGATCGCGCGCAGGCGCTGTGCGACAGGATCATCGACATGCTCGAGGAACCATTCAGGTTCGAGGACGCCAGTATGCGCCTGAGCGCCAGCGTCGGCATTGCACATTATCCGCAACATGCCTCCGGCTCCGCCGAACTGCTGCAAAAATCCGACCTCGCCATGTATGCGCGCAAGCGCGACGGCAAGAACGGCTCTATGGTCTACGATCCGGCGATCCTGACGAGAACGAGGGAGAAAGCCGAGATCGAAAACGACATCGAGATGGGCATCGAGAACAACTGGTTCGAGGCGCATTTTCAGCCGATCGTCGATATCGCCGACGGCCAGCCGGTGGGTTTCGAGGCGCTGATGCGCATGCGCCATCCGCGCAAGGGCATGATGTCTCCCGGCCCGCTCATCGCCGCAGCCGAAGAGAATGGCACGATCGGACAGATCGGCAGCCTCATTCTTAAGGACGCGCTGATCAATCTGGGCATGGTTTCCCGGCTTCCGGGCCTCGCCAACGCCTATGTGGCGGTCAACGTCTCGCCGCTTCAGTTCGAGAAGGACCTGTCGGCAAGGCTTGCAGCATTGCTTGCCGAACACCGCATTGCCCCGTCACGTCTGGTCATCGAGATAACCGAGGCCGTGCTGATGCATGACGACCCGGAAATCAGGAAGACGCTGGGCGATCTTCACAACCTGGGATGCCGCATCGCGCTCGACGACTTCGGCACCGGCTATTCCTCGCTGAGCTACCTCAACCGTTTTCCCGTCGATATCGTCAAGATCGATCAGTCCTTCGTCCAGTCCCTTGTCGGCCGCGATGCCGACGTCGAGCGCAAGAGCCGCATGCTGATCGAAGGCATCACGACGATCTCGCACAAGATGCATTGCAAGGTGATCGCGGAAGGCGTCGAGACGGCCCAGCAGCAGCAACAGCTGATCCAGTTCGGCGTCGATTACGCCCAGGGCTATCATTTCTGCAAGCCGCGCCAGATCAACGACCTTCTGGCGGACCTCGCCGGACGGCCTGCCATGGAAGCGCTCGCCAGCTGATGGGGCAAAAACCTCACGCGCAGAATAACTGAACGCAACCGGTTTCGGAGTTGGACGCATGAAGTACATGATTGCGCTGGTCGGGCTCCTGGGTCTCTGCACACCCGTGCAAGCCGAACAGCCGATCGCGCTGATGACCGAACCCTACGCACCATTCGTTCAGGTGGAAAAGGATGGCCGCATAACCGGCTCCAGCGTCGAGCAGGTCGAGGCGATCATGGCAAAGGCCGGCATTGCGTTCACACTCGAGGTCGTCCCCTGGGCGCGGGCGATCACGCTAGCGGAAAGCCAGGCCCTGCATTGCGTCTTTACCGCCGCCATGACACCGGAGCGCGCACCGCGTTTCAAATGGGTTCGGCCGATCAGCATCAGTCGCAGCGTGCTGGTCCGCCACAGCCTGTCCGACGTGCGGGCATCGACGATCGACGAGGCGAAGCGCTATACGATCGGCACCCACAGAGCCGACTACACCGAGGATCTCCTGCGGCAACAGGGCTTTACCGCGATAGATCTCAGCGCAGACTTCCAGATATCGGTCAACAAGCTGCTCGAACAGCGCATCGACATGGTACCAATGTCGGAAGGCGTGCTGGAAAGGCTGCGCGCCGAAGGCCTGCCGCTCGAGGCAGCGCTTCCCTTCTCCGAACAGCAATTCGGTCTCGCCTGCAACAAGAGCGTATCCGACGATCAGATTGCACGCATGCAGGCCGGGTTGAATGACCTCATCAGCAGCAGGGCACAGGACGAAATCCTGCAACGCTACGGCCTCAAGCCCATGCTTCTGTGGTCCAGATGACCGAAAGAAGTTGACAGCGCCGCGGTTTCGCTGTCGTGAACGGCAAAGATGACTTGCCTGCGCTATGGAGACTTCCCGATGCTGATCATTGCCGGACTGGGCAATCCCGGAGCCAAATATGCGGGCAACCGCCACAATATCGGCTTCATGGCGGTCGACGCGATCCAGCGTCTGCCGGGCTTCTCTCCCTGGTCGAAAAAATTCAAGGCGGAGATTTCAGAGGGAGAGATCGCCGGCGAAAAGGTTCTGCTGATGAAACCGCAGACCTTCATGAACCTGTCGGGAGAATCCGTCGGCGAGGCAATGCGCTTTTTCAAGCTGACGCCCGCAAACATCGTCGCCATCTACGACGAACTCGACCTCGCCCCCGGCCGAGCCAAGCTGAAGACCGGCGGTGGCCATGGCGGCCATAACGGCATCAAGTCGCTCGATGCCCATTGCGGCAGGGAATACCGTCGCCTGCGCATCGGCATAGGCCATCCCGGCTCCAAGGAACAGGTTCACAACCACGTTCTCGGCGATTTCGCCAAGAGCGACCGCGTCTGGCTGGAACCGCTGATGGATGCGATCGCCGACAATGCCGACATGCTGGTCAGGGCCGAGGATTCACAACTGATGAACAAGCTGACGCTCGCTGTCGGCGCAAAGCCCGAGCCGGAGAAACCTGCGAAGCCTGCCAAGCCCGCTACGGCTCCCGCATCGAAGCCGGCCGGAAAATCCCATATCCATCAGGCGCGCGGCAATGGCGGCAAGCCCAACCTGCCGACCTCGGGGCCGATGGCCGACATGCTGAAAAAGATGTTCGGGCCGAAAGAGTAATGCAGCCGAAAGGCCTATTCCTCCGGCTCGGTGGTAAACATCAGCGGGAACCCGGCTTCCTTGGCAAGATCGACCGCCTCCTTCGCCTTCGTCTCGGCGACGTCCCTGGTGCAGACCACGACCACGCATGAGCCGAGCCGGTGGGCGGTCATCATCACCCGCAGACCGGCATCCTCGCTCATGCGGAAGACGGCGCGCAGCACCATGATGACGAATTCGCGCGGCGTGTAATCGTCATTGAGCAGGATGACCTTGTAGAGTTTCGGCCGCTCCAGCTTGGGCTTGGTGTTCGTCTTCGGGGTGAGAACCGTGTTTCCGGCCATCGGCGCTACCTCGTAATGGGCTCCTGTTTGGGAGCATTCGATCAAATGTATTTATCTCGCAGCGGCGAGATTTAATGTCGTGGCGGCATTACGGTCAATCAACCTTGGGAAGCAGGCTCTGCCGTCCTTGAGAGGCGATCACGGCGGCAGCCTTCCTGTCGAACGTGACGAAAATCTCGCCGCCAAGCCGTCTTCCCTCAAATTCTATCACACCATCAGCAAAGTCGCAGCCCGCAAACAAAGTGGTGAGACCCGCTTCCATAGCCGCACGATCGTTACCCACGCGCGTCAGCGATCAGCAGGCGGACCACCGCTTGGGCAAGCTCGCTACGAGTCTTCTTGTAGACCTGTCGCAGCACCCAGACGAACTCTGATAACGCGACCGGCGAAATATGTACCACCTCGGCCTGCCGAAGAAGACTGCGCGATGCTTCCGTCTGTGCCGGATCATCCATGATGAAGGCCCGGACGAGAACATTCGTATCAGGGGTCATCGTCCAGCCTCACCTGCCCTGCCCGCCCGGCCTCTATCGCTTTATGGATATCCTCAATGACGGCCTGGACTTTGTAGGGGTTTGAGCCCGCTTGAAAGAAGTCCTCGATACTGCCTTTCGGCGTACTGCGAAGACCTGCTCCCTTCCGCGGCAAAAGAAAGACATCAACCTCATCGCCCGGCTTTATGCCGAGATGATCAAGGACCTCGTTCTTGAGAGTAATCTGCCCTTTCGCGGTAACCTTCAGCTGGACCATCCCATATCTCCTGGAGAGAAAGCTAAGGCAAATCCCCCTACCGACAAGGCAATGCCTTTTCGCCAAGTCTTGACCCGCAGGGCATTCTCCCCCATAGCGACTGCAAATCAGTTCAAGCGATAGGTTTCCTCCCCGATGGGCTTCAAATGCGGTATCGTCGGACTGCCCAACGTCGGCAAGTCCACACTCTTCAACGCTCTCACCAAGACGGCGGCGGCACAGGCGGCCAACTACCCGTTCTGCACGATCGAGCCGAACACGGGTGAAGTCGCGGTTCCGGATGCACGCATGCAGCAGCTGGCGACGATCGCCGGCTCGAAGGAAATCATCCCGACCCGCATCTCCTTCGTCGATATCGCCGGCCTCGTGCGCGGCGCGTCGAAGGGCGAAGGCCTCGGTAACAAGTTCCTCGCCAACATCCGCGAAGTCGATGCCGTCGTGCACGTCCTGCGCTGCTTCGAAGACGACGACATCACCCATGTCGAAGGCCGCATCAACCCGGTTGGCGATGCCGAGACGATCGAGACCGAGCTGATGCTCGCCGACCTCGAAAGCCTGGAACGCCGCGTCGAGCAGACCCGCAAGCGCGCCAAGACCAACGACAAGGAATCGGTCGCCCAGCTGCCGGTCATGGAAGCCGTTATCAAGCTTCTCAACGAAGGCAAGCCGGCCCGCATTCTCCTGAAGACGCTGGCGGCCGATGACATCGAGATCCTCAAGGGCCTCAACCTCCTGACGTCGCATCCGGTCCTCTATGTCTGCAACGTCGCCGAAGGCGATGCCGTCGACGGCAACGAGCATACGAAGGCCGTTGCGGAAATGGCCAAGGGCCAGGGCGCCGAATGCGTCATCATCTCGGCCGCCATCGAATCCGAAGTCGCCCAGCTTCCGGAAGAGGAAGCCAAGGAGTTCCTCGGCGCGCTCGGCCTGGAAGAAGCAGGCCTCGACCGTCTGATCCGTGCCGGTTACCAGCTGCTCGACCTGATCACCTATTTCACGGTCGGCCCGAAGGAAACGCGCGCCTGGACGATCGTTCGGGGCACCAAGGCTCCGGCAGCAGCCGGCGTAATCCACACCGATTTCGAACGCGGTTTCATCCGCGCCTTCACCATCGGCTTTGACGATTACATCACCTACAAGGGCGAAGTCGGCGCCAAGGAAGCCGGCAAGGGCCGCGACGAAGGCAAGGAATATGTCGTCAACGACGGCGACGTTATCCACTTTCGCTTCAACACCTGATTGTTCGACCAAAGGCCATGGCAGGCCTGTCCCGCCATGGCCTTTCCACGCTCCGCATCCGAGGTGCCGTATGCTCTACCTCGAAGATTTCACGCCCGGCCGTATCCTGCCGCTCGCATCGCAGACGATGACGGCGGACGCGATCATCGCCTTCGCCTCCGAATTCGATCCGCAACCGATGCATCTCGACGCGGACGCCGGCACGGCAAGCATCCTCGGCGGCCTCTCCGCGTCCGGCTGGCACACGGCCAGTGTCTTCATGCGCATGATGTATGACGGCTGGCTGGCGGACACGACGTCGGAAGGCTCTCCCGGTATTGAGTTCATGGAGTGGAAGAAGCCTGTTCTCGCCGGCGACACCCTTTCGGGTCGCTCGACGGTAATCGAGGCACGCCGCCTCAACTCCCGGCCCGGCATCGGCCTCGTGAAATTCCTCCATGAAGTCATCAACCAGAACGGCGAGATCGTCATGCGTGGCGAAAACCCGATCATGTTCCGGGCCCGCACCAACGGAGCGGATACGCCATGAGGCTGATCGAGATTTCGCCGCCCGGCAAAGAGATCGCCATAGGCTCCCTGATCTTCACCGCCGAGGATATCATCGCCTTTGCCAGAAAGTTCGATCCGCAGCCGTTCCACACGGATGCCGAAGCGGCGAAGAACTATGTCTTCGGCGGCCTATGCGCCTCCGGCTGGCATACCTGCGCCGGCTGGATGAAGACCTATGTCGCCTACCGCGAGGCTGAGGACGCGCGCCTTGTCGGTGAGGGCATCGAGCCGCCGAAATTCGGCCCCTCTCCGGGCTTCAAGAAGCTGCAATGGCTGAAGCCGGTCTATGCCGGCGACACAATCACCTATTCGACGACACTCGTCGAAAGCCGTACCCTGATGTCACGACCGGGAACGTTCATCAACCTGTCGAAGAACCAGGGCGTCAACCAGAAGGGCGAAACCGTCCTGCGCTTCGAAGCAAGCGTGCTGGAATTCGCCTGAGAGCGAGGACGGGCTGATCGTACAGCCCGTCGTCATCCCGGATCAGTGACCCGAAAATTCCGCCAGCGTGCGCACTTCCACGCCGAGCGCTTCGAGCTTCTTTCGGCCGCCGAGATCCGGCAGGTCGATCACGAAGCAGGCGGAGACGACTTCCGCACCGATCTGGCGCAGCAGCTGCACGGCGCCGACCGCCGTGCCGCCGGTGGCGATCAGGTCGTCGCAAAGGATCACCTTCTCGCCCGGCTTCACCGCATCGACATGGATTTCCATCTCGTCGGTACCGTATTCAAGCGCATAGGCCATGCTGACGGTCTTGTGCGGCAGCTTGCCCTTCTTGCGGATCGGCACGAAACCGGCCGAAAGCTGATGCGCCATCGCGCCGCCGAGAATGAAGCCGCGCGCTTCCATGCCGGCGATCTTGTCGACGCCGAGCCCCTCATAAGGCTTCACCAGCTCGTCGACGGCAAGCCGGAAGGCCGCCGCATCGCCAAGCAGCGTGGTGATGTCGCGAAAGATGATGCCGGGCTTGGGGTAATCCGGGATCGAGCGGATCGCGGCGGCGAGGATGTCTTTGGCGGAGGCAGTCATGGAAACCCTGTTTTTTCGTTCTGGCAGCAAACCTGTCTGCCTGGCCACCGGTGAGGGTGGCGTAATGGAATTGCGCCGCGCATGAAAAAAGGCGGCCGAAGCCGCCTTCTCTACCCTCGACCCCGATTGGGATCAATGTTCCTTGTTGGCGTAGACCGACTTCTTCGTCAGGTAGATCAACCCGGTGAAGATGGCGAGGAAGACCATGACCATGAAGCCGGTGCGCTTGCGGTCTTCCAGATGCGGCTCTGCGGCCCACATCAGAAAGGCGGAAACGTCCTTGGCATACTGGTCGACGGTCTGCGGTGCGCCGTCGTCATACGTCACCTGATCGTCTGAGATCGGCGGCGCCATCGCAAGCGAAGCCGACGCGACGAAGTAAGGGTTGTAATGCGTCCCCTCGGGCACTTCGACACCGGCCGGCGGCTCCTGATATCCGGTCAGCAGCGAGTAGATATAGTCCGGCCCGCCTTCCTGATACTGGGTGAAGATGTCGAAGACGAATTGCGGGAAACCGCGGGTCACGCCGCGCGCCTTGGCGATCAGCGAGAAGTCCGGCGGAGCCGCGCCGTTGTTGGAAGCGGCAGCCGCCTGCGGATTCGGGAAAGGCGACGGGAAATGGTCTGACGGCACCGCCGCCCGCTCGAACATCTCGCCATCGTCGTTCGGCCCGTCCTGCACCTGATAATTGGCCGCGAAAGCCTTCACCTGCGCTTCCGAATACCCGAGATCCTCCAACGTGCGGAAGGAAACGAGGTTCATCGAATGGCAGGCGGAACAGACTTCCGTGAACACCTTCAGGCCGCGCTGCAGCTGCTGCTTGTCGTAATGGCCGAAGGGGCCGGCAAAGCTCCAGTCGACCTCTCTCGGATGATGCAGCGGATAATGCGGCGTGCCGCCTTCCGCATGCGCTTCGGCGCCGGCCGCATCGTGGTTTTCCTGCGCCTGGGCCTGCGTATGGGCCTGGGCAAGGCCCAGTCCGGCCAGAAGCGCCAGCGACAGGATGCTGGTAGCAAGCTTTTTCATGATCGTGTCCCTCTCCGTCACCGCGCTCATGCCGAGGCCTTGGCGGGTTCGGCAGTTGCCGCTCCGGCCTTCCTGGCTTTTTCCTCGAGCACGGCTTCGGTGATCGAGTTCGGAATTCTGCGTGGCGTTTCGAACAGGCCGAGAAGCGGCATGATCACCAGGAAGAAGCCGAAATAGTAGAGCGTGCCGAGCTGTGACAGGATGACGTAGATGCCTTCCGCCGGCATGGCGCCGAGCCAGCCGAGCAGGATCGCGTTGACCACGAACAGCCAGAAGAACAGCTTGTACCACGGACGATAGACGGCCGAGCGAACCTTCGACGTATCGAGCCAGGGCAGGAAGAACAGGATGATGATCGAACCGAACATCACGAGCACGCCGCCGAGCTTGGAATCGATCGGGCCGATGTTGAAGGTGATGGCGCGCAGCATGGCGTAGAACGGCAGGTAATACCATTCGGGCACGATATGAGCCGGTGTCTTCAGAGCATCGGCCGGGATGTAATTGTCCGGATGGCCGAGATAGTTCGGCATGTAGAAGACGAACCACGCATAGACGATCAGGAAGACCGACACGCCGAACGCATCCTTGAGCGTCGCATAGGGCGTGAACGGCACCGTATCCGTCTTCGACTTCACCTCGACGCCGGTCGGGTTGGTCTGGCCGGTCACATGCAGCGCCCAGACATGCAGGATGACGACGCCGACGATCATGAACGGCAGGAGGTAATGCAGCGAGAAGAAGCGGTTGAGCGTCGGCTGGTCGACGGCAAAGCCGCCGAGCAGGAAGGTCTGTATCCACTCGCCGACCAGCGGGAAGGCCGAGAAGAAACCGGTGATGACGGTCGCGCCCCAGAAGGACATCTGCCCCCAGGGCAGAACGTAACCCATGAAGCCGGTCGCCATCATCAACAGGTAGATGACGACGCCGAGGATCCAGAGGATTTCACGCGGCGCCTTGTAGGAGCCGTAATAGAGGCCGCGGGCGATATGCAGGTAGACCGCGATGAAGAAGAAGGATGCGCCGTTGGCATGCATGTAGCGCAGGAGCCAGCCGTGGTTGACGTCGCGCATGATCTTCTCGACGCTTTCGAAGGCGACGGTCGTATGCGCGGCGTAATGCATGGCCAGCACGACGCCGGTCAGGATCTGCACGATCAGCATGACCGACAGCATGGCGCCGAATGTATAGGCATAGTTCAGGTTGCGCGGCACCGGATAGGCGACGAAACTGTCATACACCATGCGCGGCAAAGGCAGCCGCTGGTCAACCCACCGTTCGATCCCCGTCGACGGTTGATAAGACGAATGTCCACTCATGTCTGTTCCCCTCACCCGATGGTGATCACGGTATCGCTCGAAAAAGCGAAGGTCGGAATTGCCAGGTTCTGCGGTGCAGGACCTTTTCGGATGCGGCCCGCAGTATCGTAATGCGAGCCATGGCAGGGACAGAACCACCCGTTGAAATCGCCGGACTGGCCGAGCGGGACACAGCCGAGATGGGTACAGGAGCCGATCATGACGATCCAGTTCTCCTTGCCCTCTCCGGCCGAACGGTCCATGCCCGTGGCTTCGGCATCGGCGGCAAGGTTGGCATTGCGGGCGACCGGGTCCTTGAGGTCGGCAAGCTGAACGGCGTTCGCCTCCTCGATCTCTTCAGGTGTGCGGTTGCGGATGAAGACCGGCTTGCCGCGCCATTTCACCGTCAGCGACATGCCCGGCTGCAATGCGGCAACATTGACCTCGATCGAGGCCAGGGCCAGTGTCGAGGCGTCCGGCCGCATCTGGTCGATGAACGGCCAGACGGCGGCGGCGGCGCCGACGGCACCCGCCATGCCCGTTGCTAGATAGAGGAAATCGCGGCGCGTGGGCTCGCTCAGCGTTCCTTCTTTTGGATTATGCTCACTCACGGTTCAACCATCCTCTCATGCAAAATCTCGATCATTCGCATGCCTCCTCCTGGCTATGGTGAAGCCTCCACCACCATAGATCGAACACCGATTCCCCAGCAAGTCAGCTCGATCAGTGTTTGATCTATGGTGGTGGAGGCTTCACCATAGATCGAACACCGATTCCCCAGCAAGTCAGCTCGATCAGTGTTTGATCGCAGATAAACTTGGCGCTTGGCAAGGCCCGAGGCCCTTCGGACGTGTGCGATTGCTATTTGGACATGCAAACGAGCGGATACTGCAACGCAGTCTTGCGACACTATGCAGCGACCTTCATTTACGCTGTAAAATCAAAAGGTCGTTTGACTTGGATCAAGTGCATAAGACAGGTTCTGCGCGCCAAAAGTGCTGCGTTGCCAGCCCTTTGCACGCATGCTAATGCATCGGCGAATAAAGCCCGGCGGACAAGCTTCATGCGCATCAGAGACACTCTCTCCGTCGTCCTCTGCGTCATCGTGTCGCTCATCCTTTTGGCGATAGCGACGCGTTACGTCCACCCGCACTGGCTGTTCGCCTCAATCCATAGCCTGCAGTTGCATGCGGCCGGCGCCTGTGCGGTCGCCATGGTCACGGCACTCTGTCTCAACCGCAGCCTCATGGCCGCCGTGCTGCTCGCCCTGTCGCTCGTCCTTACCGCCCATGCCGTGCTGATGACCCGCGACTTCGTTTCGGTGGCGACGCCAGGACAGGAGATCGCGCCGACTTTCAAGCTGATGTCCTTCAACATCCTGACCACCAATGATGAAGGTGGCGTAGCGATTGCCAGAATGATCGCCGCCTCTGGCGCGGATATCGTCAATGTCATGGAAGCGGAGCCCCTGCTGGCGCATCTTCCGACGCTGGTCGCCGCCTATCCCTATCGCCTCGGCTGCGGCATCGCTGTAGAGGATTGCGATCAGCTGATGCTGTCGAAGACTCCGCTGCAAAACGGTCTGGTCAGAAGCCTCAGCGGCGTTTTCGCCGATCGTTTCATCCTCGCCGAGACAGAGATTGACGGCCGAAAAATCCATGTCGGCGGTATCCACACGACAAAACCCTATTTCGACGATTTTCAGACGCTGGAGCTTTTTCGCGCCGGTCAGGCCCTCTCCTGGCTCGACGGGCCGCTTGTTCTGTCGGGGGATTTCAATGCCTCAAGCCTCGCCCCCAACATGCGCGACTTTCTCGTTCGCAGCGAGCTGAGGACCGCCGCCTGGGAGCCCGCGACATGGCCGGTGCAACTCGGCATGTTCGGCCTGCCGATAGACCACATCTACGCCCGTGCACCGCTGGCGATCAAGAGCCTCAAGCGCCTCGACGAGCCCCACGGTTCCAACCATGCCGGCCTGATCGCCGAAATCGCCCTGCCCGCGCCCTGAGACGCCTTATTGTGCCGCATCGGCGGCGAGGAACCCACCGGTCTGGCGCGCCCACAGCTGCGCATAAAGGCCGTCCCTGGCGAGAAGCTCGCTATGCGTCCCCTCCTCCACGATCCGCCCCTTGTCCATAACGATCAGCCGGTCGAGCATGGCGATGGTCGAAAGCCTATGCGCGATCGCCAGCACCGTCTTGCCCTGCATCAGGTGGTCGAGGCTCGACTGGATCGCCGCTTCCACCTCGGAATCGAGCGCCGACGTCGCCTCGTCGAGAACGAGGATCGGCGCATCCTTGAGCATGACGCGGGCGATTGCGATCCGCTGCCGCTGGCCGCCGGAGAGCTTGACCCCGCGCTCGCCCACATGCGCGTCGAAGCCGGTGCGGCCGCGCTGGTCGACAAGCGTCGTGATAAAGTCATGCGCCTCCGCCCGTTTCGCCGCCTCGACAAGCTTCTCGTCGCTGGCATCCGGGCGCCCGAACAGGATGTTGTCACGGATCGACCGATGCAGCAGCGAGGTGTCCTGCGTCACCACACCGATCTGCGAGCGCAGTGTCTCCTGCGTCACGCGCGAAATGTCCTGCCCATCGATCGCAATCCGACCGCCTTCCAGATCGTAGAAACGAAGGAGCAGATTGACGAGCGTCGACTTGCCCGCCCCCGAACGGCCGATGATGCCGATCTTCTCGCCGGCCTTGATCGTCAGGTTCAGATGATCGATCACGCCCGAGGCGCGGCCGTAATGAAAGCTGACATTCTCGAAGCGGATCTCCGGCCTCCTGACCTCCAGCGCCTTGGCGTCCGGACGGTCTGTCAGCTGGATCGGCTGCGAGATCAGCTCGGCTGCATTCTGTACCGTACCGAAATTACGCATGATACCGTTGAACTGGGTCATCAGACGCCCGAGCAGGAAGTTGAGCCTGAGTACAAGCGCCAGCGTGAAGGCGACGGCACCGGAGGTAATCCTGCCCTGCAGCCAGAGATGGATGCACAGCGCCGCCATCGAGACGATCATCACCCCTGAAAGCAGCGCCATGGATGCCCTGACCCCGGTGATGAAGCGGGTGAACATGATCGTCGTCGACTGGAACGTGTCGAACCCGTCGCGCATGTATCGGTCGTTTGCCTCATCGCGCCCGAAGAGCCGCAGCGTCTGGATATTGCTGTAGGCATCGACCATGCGGCCGGAGAGCATCGATGCGGCCTCCGCCGTTTCCTTCGAATGGTAACGAATGCGCGGCACGAAATAGCGGGCAAGCGCTGCAAAGACCGCCACCCAGACAAGAACCAGTACCGCAAGCCGCCAGTCCAGTCCGCCGACCAGGGTCAGCATCGACACCGAATAGATGCAGACGAACCAGACGCTTTCCATCAGCGAGGTGACGAGATCGCCCGCCGCCTGCCCGCCCGACCAGACTTTCGTGACGATACGGCCGGCGAAATCATTCTGGAAGAAGGACAGCGACTGGCGCGCCACATGCCGATAGGACTGCCAGCGCACCAGATTGTAGAAACCCGGCGTGATCATCTGCTGGTCGACCAGCGCGGTGACCAGCGTCACCAGAAAGCGCACGACGCCGATCAGCACAAGCATGCCGACAAGCTCGTATCCGTGCTGGGCGATCAGCCCCGACCAGCCTTGCGCCCTGTCGATGCTGGCAAGGATGTCGACGAGCCGCCCGACGAACCAGAACAGCGCCGCCTCGATCGCCGCCGTCAGCCCGCCCAGCACCAGCATGGCAAGGAACGGTGCCTTGGCCTGACGCACATAGAACCAGATGAAGGCAAGTGTGCCGGAAGACGGACGCAGGTCGTCCTTCCCCTCGAAAGGCCGGATGCGTGTCTCGAAGAAGCGGAAGAACCGGGTGATGAGCATGGCAAGGGATATATGCCGCTTCCGCACTGCGGCAAAGGGTCCAGCGGATTACATTTCGGCAAGCCGGCAACCGGACGCTTACCCGAAACGCGAACGGCGGCCAAAGCCGCCGTTCAATCTCGTGTTCAGGGATGGATCAGAATTCCGACCATTCCTGCTTGACGGCCGCAGCCGAGGCGCGACCGCCACCACCGAAGGCAGACGCGATCTTGGCGCCGAGCGCGCGCGCCGGCGATGCCGAAGGACGCGAAGCCTGCGTGGCCGCACGCGGAGCAGATGCACCCGACTGAGCGCCGCCAAGCTTGAACTGGCCAAGCAGCTCGTTCAGTGCCTGGGCCTGCGCCGCAAGGCTGTGGCTTGCAGCCGTCGTCTGTTCGACCATCGCCGCGTTCTGCTGCGTGCCCTGGTCCATGTGGTTGACCGAGGTGTTGATCTCGGACAGACCTGTCGACTGCTCGCGGGCAGACACCACGATCGACGACACGTTGGTGTTGATCCGCTGCACGTCGGCAACGATCGTATCGAGCGCCTTGCCCGTCTGGCCGACGAGATCGACGCCGTCACGAACCTTGTCACCCGAGGCGTTGATCAGTGCCTTGATTTCCTTCGCCGCGTTGGCGGAACGCTGGGCCAGTTCACGCACTTCCTGGGCGACGACCGCAAAGCCCTTGCCGGCTTCACCGGCGCGGGCCGCCTCGACACCGGCATTCAGTGCGAGCAGGTTCGTCTGGAAGGCGATGTCGTCGATCACGCCGATGATGTTGGAGATCTCGCCCGAAGACTTCTCGATTTCCTCCATGGCGGAAACTGCCTGACGGACGATGTCGCCCGAGCGCTCGGCCGCGGAGCGGGTCTCGTCGACGAGCTTGCCGGCGTCGCCGGCACGAACCGCCGAGTCCTTGACGGCCGTCGTGACCTGTTCGAGCGCAGCCGCGGTCTCTTCAACCGAGGCCGCCTGCTGTTCGGTACGCTTCGACAGATCTTCGGCGGCGGAGCGGATCTCGTTGGCGCCGGCATCGATCATCCGGGCATTGTCGCCGACCGAGCGCAGCACGCCCTGCAGTTTGTCCATCGATTCGTTGAAGTTGACGCGCAACTGGTCGAGCTGGCCGGCGAACGGCTGATCCAGACGAACGGTCATGTCGCCATCCGAGAGACCATTGAGGCCGCCTGCGAGACTGTTGACAGCGAATGCCACATCGGCCGCTTCGCGGGCCTTCTGTTCTTCGTTGGCGATCCGCTCCCGCTCGCTCATCGAGCGGTTGGCCTCGGTTTCCTTCTCCAGACGCACGCGCTCCAGCGCGTTGTCGCGGAAGACCGCAACGGCAGCAGCCATATCGCCGATTTCGTCCGGGCGACCGGCGTAAGGAATGGCTGCCTGGTTGTTGCCGGCTGCAAGCTGGTTCATCGAGGCAGTAATCTGGCCGATCGGACGGGTAACCCGTACAAGGCAGAGGATGGCGGCACCGACGGCGAGAAGAGCGGACAGAATGATTGCGATTATGGTGCTCATCTTGGCGGATGCCGCGACGTCGGCCGTATCGCCGATCGACTGCTCGGCCAGCCGCATGTTGTTCTCGTTGATGCCCATGACGACTTCGGTCGCAGCGACGCTGATCGCATCCATGTTGTCGACCATGAAGGGCTTCAGGGAAAGACGCTCGCCGGCCATCGCCCGTGTGATCATCTGGTCGGCAAAGGCATCGTAACGACGGAAGCTGTCGATCAGCATGTCGTATTTCGCCCGTGTCGCAGGCAGCGTAATGCGTGCGGAGAAGGCGCGCAGGGCATCGTCGCGGACCTGCTTGGCAGAAGCGATCTGCGGCCTCATCCGCTCGATCTCGGCATTGTCGGCGGCCGACAGAAGCGCGACGTAGTGGCGGCGCAGATCACCAAAACTGTTGTCCAGTGCCGAGATATTGGCACTGCCGGTCATGTGGCGGCCCATCTCCTGGGATTTCGTTTCCAGGTCGGAGAGCGATTTCAGTGCCATGCCGCCCTGAGCAAGCCCGAGGGCGACGACGCAGCCGAAAAGAGCCGGAAGAAGAACTTTGATCTTGAGACTTTTCATGGAGGGGTGTCCACAGAGTTAGAGCATCACGCACCGGCCTCCCTCCGGCAACCCCATCTAAACAAAGAGCTTTTGAAGCATAGTTAACGAAACTTACCCATAGGGCCTATGTAGCGAGATGCGACAATATGACCAGGCATGGGTGCAAGCGGACCCGACAAATAAAAACGGCGGCCGAAGCCGCCGTTTCTACGTCAATACTTGATGGGCATCAGAATTCCGACCATTCCTGCTTGACGGCCGCAGCCGAGGCGCGACCGCCGCCACCGAAGGCAGACGCGATCTTGGCGCCGAGCGCGCGCGCCGGCGATGCCGAAGGACGCGAAGCCTGCGTGGCCGCACGCGGAGCAGATGCACCCGACTGAGCGCCGCCGAGCTTGAACTGGCCAAGCAGCTCGTTCAGTGCCTGGGCCTGCGCCGCAAGGCTGTGGCTTGCAGCCGTCGTCTGTTCGACCATCGCCGCGTTCTGCTGCGTGCCCTGGTCCATGTGGTTGACCGAGGTGTTGATCTCGGACAGACCCGTCGACTGCTCGCGGGCAGACACGACGATCGACGACACGTTGGTGTTGATCCGCTGAACATCGGCAACAATCCGGTCCAGCGCTTCACCGGTCTGGCCGACGAGGCTCACGCCGTCACGAACCTTGTCACCCGAGGCGTTGATCAGCGCCTTGATTTCCTTCGCGGCATTGGCCGAACGCTGGGCCAGTTCGCGCACTTCCTGTGCGACGACCGCAAAGCCCTTGCCGGCTTCACCGGCGCGAGCCGCCTCGACACCGGCGTTGAGCGCAAGCAGGTTGGTCTGGAACGCGATGTCGTCGATCACGCCGATGATGTTGGAGATCTCGCCCGAAGACTTCTCGATTTCCTCCATGGCGGAAACAGCCTGACGGACGATGTCGCCCGAGCGCTCGGCCGCGGAGCGGGTCTCGTCGACGAGCTTGCCTGCATCGCCGGCACGAACCGCCGAGTCCTTGACGGCCGTCGTGACCTGTTCGAGCGCAGCTGCGGTCTCTTCAACCGAGGCTGCCTGCTGTTCGGTACGCTTCGACAGGTCGTCTGCGGCAGAGCGGATCTCGTTGGCGCCGGCATCGATCATCCGGGCGTTTTCGCCAACCGAGCGCAGCACGCCCTGCAGTTTGTCCATCGATTCGTTGAAGTTGACGCGCAACTGGTCGAGCTGGCCGGCGAACGGCTGATCCAGACGAACGGTCATGTCGCCATCCGAGAGACCATTGAGGCCGCCTGCGAGACTGTTGACGGCGAATGCCACATCGGCCGCTTCGCGGGCCTTCTGTTCTTCGTTGGCGATCCGCTCGCGCTCGCTCATCGAGCGGTTGGCCTCGGTTTCCTGCTCCAGACGCACGCGCTCCAGCGCGTTGTCGCGGAAGACCGCAACGGCAGCCGCCATCTCGCCGATCTCGTCGGAGCGACCGGCATAAGGGATGGTGATGTCGTTCTTGCCCGAAGCCAGCTCGTTCATCGAGGACGTGATCTGGCCGACCGGACGCGTCACGCGCAGCAGGCACATGATCGCGGCACCGATGGCGATCGCCACGGCGAAGGCAACGCCCAGCATCGTCGTGACATAGACGAAGTTTGCCGTATCGTTGGCTTTCTGACGATCGTCGACGCTGCGAGCCTTGTTCTCGTCGATAATCTCCTGAAGCAGCGTACCTGCCTCTGCGCCGCGCGGGATCATCTGGGCGATGATATCCCGGGCTTCATAGACCCGCGAGGAACGGATCCGCTGGATGAAATCGGCGCCCATCCGGTTATAGTCGGCAACCACGCGCTCGACTTCGGCAAATTTCTGCTGCGTCGCCGGGATGACGGCCGAAGCGGCGTAATCTTTCATCGCCGCAGCCAGCACCACGTCCTTGGCCGAGAGCTGCTCCATGTAGCCGGTGCGCTCGCCGGCCGACGGAGCGGAAAGGATCATCAGATACAGGCGGCGGACATCGGACAGCAGTCCGTCCATATCCGCAACCATCATCATGCGGTCGATGCGGTGGCTGATCGTATTGGCCTGAGTGTCCATCTGATAGACGGACCGCATACCCATGGCGCCTTGCACGATCAGGATCAGAACCATAACGCTAAACAGTGCGGGAAGAAGAAATTTGATTTTTACAGTGTTCATTTTTTGCAACCATCAGAATTAGTCAGGGGTGCCATGCACTCCATGCATCACTGACAGCTTCGGATAAACAAAGGCTTACTCGGCTCTGTTAATTGATCCGTTTTGCAAAAGTGCGACAACAAGAGCCTTTATCGGGTTGAAAAAAGCGCCGGTGCCGGGACATCTCGTCGCGGACCGGGCAGGCCCGCGGCGGATTACTCCGCCGCGGCCTCTTCCGTCTCATGATCGCCGAGGAACCCGCCCGACTGGCGCTGCCACAGGTCGGCATAGATGCCGGCGGAGGCCACCAGTTCCTCATGGGTGCCCGTCTCGACGATGTGCCCCTTGTCGAGCACGATCAGCCGGTCCATCTCGGTCAGCGTCGACAGCCGATGAGCGATCGCGATCACCGTCTTGCCCTGCATCAGCGAGAACAGGTTCTCCTGGATCGCCGATTCCACCTCCGAATCGAGCGCCGAGGTCGCCTCGTCGAGAACCAGGATCGGCGCATCCTTGAGGAACACGCGAGCGATCGCGATCCGCTGCCGCTGACCGCCCGATAGCTTCACCCCGCGCTCGCCGACATGCGCGTCCAGCCCGGTACGGCCCTGCAGGTCGGACAAGCCTTCGATGAAGTCCCAGGCATTGGCGCGCTTCGCCGCCACGATGATTTCGGCATCGCCGGCATCCGGACGCCCATAGGCGATGTTGTCGCGGATCGACCGATGCAGGAGCGACGTGTCCTGCGTGACCACACCGATCAGCCCGCGCAGGCTGTCCTGCGTCACGCCCGAGATATCCTGCCCGTCGATAGTGATCCTGCCGCCTTCCAGATCGTAGAAACGCAGGAGCAGGTTCATCAGCGTCGTCTTGCCCGCGCCGGAACGTCCGACGAGGCCGACCTTCTGACCCGCCGGAATATCGAGCGTCAGCCCGTCGATGATCCCCTTGCTGCGCCCATAGTGGAAGCGCACGCCATCGTAGTGGATATGGCCCTTCTTGGTCGCCAGAACACGCGCGCCCTCGGCATCGGTCACGTCATGCGGCTTGGTCATCATGTTCATGCCGTCATAGACGGTACCGATCGCCTCAAAGAGCGCGGTGACTTCCCACATGATCCATTGCGACATGCCGTTGATGCGCATGGCAAGGCCGATCGCCACCGCGATCGAGCCGACGCTGACGCCGCCATCGAGCCACAGCCAGATGCCGAGCGCCGCAACACCGAACACGGTCAGCGCATTGTTCACGTCGACCGCGATATTGAGCAGGCTGATCTGCCGCATCTGCCTGTGAACGGTGCCGAGGAACTCGTTCATACCTTCCTTGGCATAGCTTTCCTCGCGGCCCGCATGGGAGAAAAGCTTCACCGTGCCGATATTGGTATAGCTGTCGACGATCCGCCCGGTCATCATGGAGCGCGCATCGGCCTGTTCGCTCGACAGCTTGCGCAGCCGCGGCACGAAATAGCGCAGGATGAACACGTAGAGGACGAACCAGAGGATCAACGGCAGAACCAGCCGCCACTCGACCGCGACGACCAGCGCCAGCATCGAGACGAAGAAGCCGATCGCATAGACGAAGACGTCGATGATCTTCATCGTCGCTTCGCGCACCGCAAGCGAGGTCTGCATCACCTTGGTCGATACGCGGCCGGCAAATTCATTGGCGAAGAAGGCCATCGAATGGCGCAGCAGGAACCTGTGCATCTGCCAGCGGGCGATCATCGGGTAGTTGCCGGCCAGAACCTGATGCATGGTGACGGTGTGGATGGCCCCGACAAGCGGCAGGCCGACAAGAACAAGCAGCGCCATCCAGAACAGCTTGCCGCCCTCGTCGGCGAGAAAAGTCTCGCGATTGGCGGCGGCCAGCCAGTCGACGATATTGCCGAGGAACTGATAGAGCAGCACTTCGGCAACCGCGATGGCGAGCGAGCAACCGCCCAGGAGCAGCAGCCAAGGCCATGCCGGCTTTGTATAATGCCAGCAGAAGGCGAAAAGCCCCTTGGGCGGCAGGCCGGGCACATCTTCGGGATAGGGATCGAGGCGGCGTTCAAACCACGAGAACATGAATGGCTCCGAATGTCGGAAGTCGATCCACGCGGGGTAAAATGCCCGAAACGGCATGGATCTGGACAAAATGGGCATGGCCTGACGCGGCCACAGGCTGATTTACGGAAAAGCGGATCATTTAAGAAGAAGTCTTTGCGTGAACCGCGAGACGCCTCAGGCCGGACGGCTATCCGACTGGCGGAGGCGCATGAGCACGGTCATATCCATGTAGGCCTCCAAAATGGGCGTTGAACAGGCCGTCCTTCTACACGCTCGCGGCAAAATTGAAAAGTCCCAATAGCTCTCGAAAATGTCGGGCTTGAGCGACAGCCCCAACCTCCGCTAATCAGTCTGCATGACCGATTTGCGCATTGCCCTCTACCAGCCCGACATCCCCGGCAATACCGGCACGATCCTGCGTCTCGCCGCCTGTCTCGGTCTCGGCGTCGACATCATCGAACCGGCCGGCTTCGACATCTCCGACCGCAACTTGAAACGCGCCGGCATGGATTACCTGTCGGCGGTGCAGCTCACGCGCCATGTCAACTGGCAGCAATTCGACGAATGGCGAAAAAGCACCGGTCGCAGGCTGGTGCTCGCAACGACCAAATCGCCGGAAGCCTACACAAAGTTCGATTACCGACCCGACGACATCCTGCTTTTCGGACGCGAAAGCGCCGGCGTGCCGGATCATGTCCATGACGCGGTTGAAGGACGCATCCTGATCCCCATGGTCGAGGGCCAGCGCTCGATCAATGTCGCCATGTCGGCCGCGATGATCGCCGGCGAGGCTATGCGCCAGACGAGCTGGAAGCCGTAGACATCGCCTCTTCCTCAGCGCCGAAACTTTAGCGTGAAGCGTCTTGCGCGCACCCGCAAAAGGGCTATCATTCATTAGCCGGCAACGGAATCACGCTCGTTATCTCATTGGCTTTCGGGGGATTTTGCATTGCAGTCGACGCTCGTCGTCATCAACATCCTCGGCGCCATCGCGCTGCTTCTGTTTGGCCTTTCGCAGGTAAAGGAAGGTGTGACCCGCGCCTTCGGCGCGCGGCTGAGGACAGCGCTTGCCAACAGCACGAAAAGCGGCATCCGCTCCATCCTGTCCGGCCTTCTTGCGACGATCGCGCTGCAAAGCTCGACAGCGACAGCGTTGATGACCGCGTCCTTTGCAGAGCGGGGACTGATCAATCCGCGCATGGCGCAGGTCGTGCTGCTCGGCGCCAATGTCGGAACCGCCGTGACGGCATGGCTGGTCGCGGCCGGCACGGAGGTTTTCGCCCCTCTCCTTCTTCTTGTCGGCCTCTTCCTGCTGCGGAACGCCCAGCCTGCCCGGCAGGGCCTGGGCACGGCCTTGATCGGTATCGGCCTCATGCTGCTGTCGTTGCAGCTCCTCGGCCTTGCGACGGAGCCGATGCGACAGTCGCCGGCGCTTGCCGCCTTTCTCGCCTTGCTCGATTCCACATGGCTGGTGGCACTTCTGTTCTCCGCGGCACTTGCCTTCGTCTCCTCATCCAGCCTTGCGATCGTCATCCTCATCCTCTCGCTGGCATCGAGCGGCGTCGCTTCTCCGGGACTTGTCGTCGTGCTGATCCTCGGCGCCAATCTGGGCGGTGCGATTCCGCCCGTCATAGCAACACTCGCGAGCCCGCCGGAAGCGCGCCGGATAACCCGCGGCAACCTTCTCGTGCGCGCCATCGGCTGCGCACTCGCATTGCCCCTTGCCGGCATCGCCGCCGACCTGCTGCAGATGCTGCCGGTCGCCCCCGAAAAACTGCCGGTCGATGCCCACCTCGCCTTCAACCTGGCTCTGGCCTGTCTGGCATGGCCCTTCGGAGGCCTGATTTCAGACCTCATGACCCGCCTGATCCCCGATGCGCCGGAAAAGGAAGCCGGCCCGCTGTTTCTCGATCCCGACGAGCTGAACGATCCCGTTCGCGCACTCACCAATGCAACGCGCGAAGTGCTCGGCGTCGGCGATCAGATCGAACGCATGCTGATCCGGGCAGAAAACGCCTTCAAGCGCAACGACCCGACCCCGCTGCACGAAATCGCCTCGATCGAGGGACGTGTCGACCGGCTGCATCAGGACGTGAAGATCTATCTCTCCAAACTTGGCCAGCTGGGTCTCAGCGACGAGAACGCCAGACGCTCGATCGCCATCATCGACTATGCGATCAATCTGGAACACATGGGCGACATCATAGAAAAGGGCCTCTGCGACCAGCTGGGCAAGAAGATCGCCAAGGGACTGAAATTCTCGGAAGACGGCCAGCAGGAGCTCGCCGACTTCTTCGACCTGACGATCGACAACCTGCGCACCGCCCAGACCGTCTTCGTCACCGGCGATTTCAACCTTGCCCGGCGCCTGATGGAGATGAAGGTCGAGGTGCGCCGGCTGGAAAAACGTTCGGCCGAACGGCATCTGGAACGTCTCAGAGACGGCAGGCCGGAAAGCCTGCGGACAAGCTCGCTTCACCTCGACATGCTGCGCGACCTCAAGCGCATCAACGCCCATATCGTGTCGGTAGCCCATCCGATCCTGGACGAGAGCGGGCTTCTGATCGAAAGTCGCCTGCGACAGGCGGAACAGCACTGAATCCCGACGGTCGTGCGAATTTCAGGCTGGTTAAACCGACATCACGGGCGAAGCTCAATCCGCCGTCGGCAGCCTTCGCATGGTAAACTCGATCTGGTCCCCTTCCAGCTGACGCCAGCTTTCCACCTCGGTCCAGTAGGCGGCCTTGGGATACGCCTCGAACCACTCCCGCGCCTTTTCGCGCGCGTCGATGCGCGACATCAGGAACGTTTCGCGCACGAACATGCCGGATCGCTCGCCGGCGACCTGTTGCCGGTGGCGGTCGATACGCCGCTTCAAGCCGTTGAGCGGCGGTGGTGTGAATTTCGCCATGAAAGCCTCTCATCCGCACCTTGCTGATCTCGAAGATAAGCCTGCTCTGCACGTTTTGCGAGTCTGATTTCCGGTGGATGATGAGCGGTGGAATGGCCCGCGAAAGCCTTTGCTGTTATGCGCTAGACGGAGGAGCCGAATCGAAGGACTGACGAGGAAACCGCCATGGAACGACCGAACCTGCCGAAGGGCCTGCCCGCGGATATCGAAGACAAGAAGCAGGCCGCACGCGCTTGGTTTGAAAGCCTGCGCGACACGATCTGCGCCTCCTTCGAAACGCTGGAGCATGAACTGACAGGCAGTCTGTCCGACCAGCCTCCGGGTGCCTTCACGGGCAAGGACTGGCTGCGCGATGGCGGTGTCGGCGGCGGCGGTCGCATGTCGATGATGGAAGGCCGCGTCTTCGAGAAGGTCGGTGTCCACACCTCCACAGTCCACGGCGAGTTCTCCCCCGATTTCCGCAGCCAGATTCCCGGCGCGGAAGAAGACCCGCGTTTCTGGGCCTCAGGCATTTCGCTGATTGCCCATCCGGTCAATCCCCATGTGCCGACCGTACACATGAATACCCGCATGGTTGTGACCTCGAGCCACTGGTTCGGCGGCGGCGCCGACCTGACGCCGATGCTGAATGCGAGGCGTACCCAGGAAGACCCGGATACCCAGCTTTTCCATCGCGTCATGGAAATCACCTGCCAGCGCCACGAAGCGATCGCCGATTACCCGCGCTACAAGGCCTGGTGTGACGACTATTTCTTCCTCAAGCACCGCAACGAACACCGCGGCATAGGCGGGATCTTCTTCGACTGGCAGCAATCGCCGGAGGAAAAAGGCGGCTGGAACGCCGACCTCGCCTTCGTCCAGGACGTCGGTCGTGCCTTCAATCTCGTCTACCCCCGCATCGTCCGCGCCAATTTCAACAAGCCCTGGACGGAAGAGGAACGCGACGAGCAGCTGGTACGCCGCGGCCGCTATGTCGAGTTCAACCTGCTTTACGACCGCGGTACGATTTTCGGCCTGAAGACAGGCGGCAATGTGGAATCGATCCTCTCGTCCCTGCCGCCGGCGGTTCGCTGGCCCTGAGAAGAGACGTCCGTAAGCGGCCGAACTGAAAAATAGTCTCGTACGGCATCGTACATTTGACAATTGCGATACACGAATCTCTTTAACTGGTGTTAACCTGCAACGGTCAACCGGGAGGAGTATACGATGACCGCATCGAAAAGCATGCCCTCACCTGCCGAAGCGCCTGCCCAGGCATCTACAGCGACACACGCAAAGACACCGACGACCGAGACGCAATCCGAACTGATCGATCGGCTGGCGACCGAGATGCGCACGAAAAGCGGCGGCGAACTGCCGTTGTCCTTCTGCATCGAACAGGTCAAGCATCAGCTCGCCGGCAAGGCTTCGCCCCGCCACCCGATGGCGGAGAAGCCGACGGTAGCCGCAACACCGCCAGGCGGCTCGGTATTCCATTCCTGGGCTCTGCCGGACTGATCCGCCCAGCCGGCGGAACTCTTGACCTCTTGCGAAGTTCTCGTTTCACCGCCTGTCCGTCAGGACTGGCGGTGAAGCCTAGAATGAACAAGAGGAGGAAATGCCATGCGGCTTTTTGAATGCGGCACGCTGGTTCCCGGCTGCCAATGGCATACGCGGGCGGCGGAAGATGCCGAAGTGGTTCGCCGGGCGGTGACGCATATGCGCGCCGACCACGGTGAAGACATCATCCGCGAAACCATGATCGACAATATCAAGGCACGCATCCGCGACGAAAAACACGCTGCCGCATAAGCGGCAACTACTTTTCGTCCGCCACCATGCCTTCCAGCCGGGCGGCCAGTTCGGGCCGCTCGGGAACGAAGTTGCGGGCGATCCAGAACTCTTCAAGCTCTCGCAGAATTTCGCCGACGCGCTTGCCGGCAGGCACGCCGGCATCCATCACGTCGCTTCCCGAAAGCGGAAACGCCGGCTTCTCATAGCCCTCCGCCCTCGCCAGCAGTTGCGAAAGCCGTGCGCTCCTGCGCATCGCCGCCAGATCCCCCTCTGCCGCGGCTCGCGCCGACGCGAGCGCCAGTCTGACCCGGAAAATCAACCCGCCCCTGCCGTGCCGGTAGAGAAGCCGGGTGAAGCCGACATCGGTCACCTCATCGGGAATGGCCGGCGTCGAGGCCCAGAGTTGCAGCTTGGCCGCATCGGCATTCGACAACCGCAGGCGTTTCGCCAGCGCCGCGAGCCGAGCCTCGTCCGGCGGCACGATCGCGGCAAGCCGCAAGAGCGGTTCCGGCGACCAGCCGAGCGCCTGCTCGGCAGCGACAAGACCATGAATGCTGTCGATGCCCCATTTTTCCGTTTCCGGCAGGATCTGCGTCAGCACGCCGACCTGGCGCATCCACAGAAGCGCCCGCGAAGGATCGGGAGCGGAAAGCAGCTTTTTCGTTTCGGCCCAGACCCGCTCGGCCGAGAGCGTATCCAGCGCCTCCTTCGCCCGCGCGCAGGCCCGCAATCCGTCCGCATCCGGCCGGCCGGAGCCGTAATAGGCGAAGAAGCGGAAGAAGCGCAGGATGCGCAAATGATCCTCGGCGATCCGCTGGGAGGCGTCGCCGATGAAGCGCACCATCCGCGCCTCGATATCCTTGATGCCGTCGACGAGATCGATCACCTCGCCGGTGATATCGGCGTAGAGCGCATTCATCGTCAGGTCGCGCCGTTCTGCATCGGCCTTCCAGTCGGTACCGAATTCGACGACGGCGTGGCGACCGTTGGTCTCGATATCGCGGCGAAGCGTCGTCACCTCGAAGCCGCGTCCGTCAAGAACAAGCGTCACCGTGCCATGCTCGATCCCGGTCGGCACCGCCTTTAAGCCGGCGGCCCTGGCGCGCGCGACGACCACGTCGGGCGTAAGCGTCGTTGCGATATCGACATCGGCGACCGCCATGCCCATCAGCGCGTTGCGCACGGCACCGCCGGCAATGCGGGCCTCGCCGCCCTCGTCGTTCAAAAGCGAAAGAACGCGCTGCAGCGCCGTATCCTGGAACCAGGTCTCGCCAGCCACGGAAGTCATGCATAAAGCCTTTCATAAAGCGTACGGAGGATACCGGCGGTAATCCCCCAGATGTTCCGGCCCTCATAGGGCATAAGATAGAAATGCCGCTCCGTTCCGTTGAAAGAACGGCTGCCGCGCTGGTGGTTCGCCTCGTTCATCAGGAACGACAGCGGCACCTCGAAGACATCGTCCACTTCGGCCGGATTGAGCCTGAGATCGAAGCCGCGTTTGACCACCGAAAGCACCGGCGTGATGCGAAACCCGGTCATCGCATAATATTGCGGCAGACGCGCAAGAGGTTCGACAAAGCGCGGGTCGAGCCCGATCTCCTCCTGCGCCTCGCGCATCGCCGCCTGCTCCGGCGATCCGTCCTCCGGATCGACGCCACCGCCCGGAAAGGCGATCTGGCCGGAATGCTTTCGAAGTGTCGTGGTGCGCTGGGTCAGGATGACTTTCGCCTCGATACCGTCATCGATCACCGGCACCAGCACGGCGGCATCCTTCAGCTTCAACTCCCGCGCCGCGGCGACGAATTGCGGATTGAGCAGGTGATCGCCATGCTCGCGCCACGCCGTATCCAGCGGCCCGCCGCTCTGGTGCAGCGCCCGGCGGCGAAAACCGTCGGCGGAATAAGGCGCGGGATCACGGGTCGAAACATCGCTCATCGGGCAAGCCGTTCCAGCTCGTCGGCAGGCATGACCGGGAAGGTATTGCCGCCCGAGCGCAGCGAGAACGTCGCCGTACCATCGACATCGACGACCTCGCCAAGCTCGACCAGTTCATACATGACAGCGCGCGAGACGAGCGCTTCCAGCCGTCCGCGAACCAAGACATATGGCTTCAACTGCCGCTCTTGACCAACGATCTCGAAGCGCAACGGATGATCGGCATCGATTTCCACCACGTCACCGACATTTGTCCTGAGCGTGATGAGCGGCTGGCCGTCCTTTTCCGCCACCTGCATCTCGACCGCCAGGAACGGCGCATCGACGACCCGGATACCGACCTTTTCCACAGGCGTGACGAGATACGTCTTCCCGTCCTCGTCCTTGCGTAGAACGGTGGAAAACAGCCGCACCAGCGGCGCGCGTCCGATCGGCGTTCCCATATAGAACCAGGTGCCGTCGGCGCGGATTTCCATGTCGAGATCGCCGCAGAACGGCGGGTTCCATTTCTCGACCGGCGGCAAGCCCCGGTTTTTACTGCCGGACTGCTCGGAAGCACGCGAAATCATCGCCGCAAGGCCGGCTGCGTCCGTCGCACCATTTATCGTCTGAGCTGCCATCTTTCAGTCCCGGTTCGAAATTAATCGTTGACCGTCGCGATCGTTCCTCACGAGATAGTCATTCAAGACGAGCTTGTCAGCCTCATTTGGGGTAATAACTTGAGAGGCTAATCTGCTTGCTGCACTGCAACGAGTCGCGACAAGGGCATGACGCCGTCCGGCATAAGACAATCGACCTTGATCATGGAGAACGACATGGGCGTGATGAATCCAACCGAGGCCGTTCTTGACGAGAAGCAAATCGTCGCCGCCGCCGAAAGCGCGCTGGCCGATATTGCTGCCGTCCGCCAGGAAGTCGCCAAGGTGATTTTCGGCCAGGAGAAGGTGGTCGAGAACACGCTTCTCGCCGTGCTTTCCGGCGGCCACGCCCTGCTCGTCGGCGTTCCGGGCCTTGCAAAGACCAAGCTCGTCAACACGCTCGGCACCGTGCTTGGCCTCGATTCAAGCCGCATCCAGTTCACCCCCGACCTGATGCCGTCCGATATTCTCGGCTCGGAAGTCATGGATACGGACGAGAACGGCCGCCGCACCTTCCGCTTCATCAAGGGGCCGATCTTCGCCCAGTTGCTGATGGCCGACGAAATCAACCGCGCCTCGCCGCGCACCCAGTCGGCGCTTCTGCAGTCTATGCAGGAATATCACATCACCGTCGCCGGCCAGCGGTTCGACCTGCCCGCCCCCTTCCATGTTCTCGCCACCCAGAACCCGCTGGAACAGGAAGGCACCTATCCGCTGCCCGAAGCCCAGCTCGACCGCTTCCTGCTGCAGGTGGACGTTCTCTATCCCGATCTCGATGCCGAACGGCAGATCCTGCTCGGCACGACGGGGCTTGCCGAAGCCAAGCCGCGCGGCGTCATCGACAGCACCCGGCTGCAGGAAATCCAGATGCTGATCCGCCAGATGCCGGTCTCGGACAAGGTGGTCGATGCGATCCTGTCGCTCGTCCGCTCGGCCCGGCCTGGCCACGGCAACGCCCAGACTGACAGGCATGTCGCCTGGGGTCCGGGTCCACGCGCAGGCCAGTCGCTGATGCTGACGGCACGCGCCCGTGCGCTTTACGAAGGCCGCCTCGCGCCCTCGCTCGACGATGTCTATGAGCTGGCCGAGCCGGTTCTCGAACACCGTATGGCGCTCAATTTCGCCGCCCGTGCCGAAGGCATGTCGGTGCGCGACGTCATCGCCGGACTGGTAAAGCAGGCCCGCGGCTGAATTTCCCGTAAAGGGATATAGCCGCCTCTCGAAAGGACAATGCGTGGCATCAATCGGCCAGATCGTCGAGCAGACATCCAGCAGCGAAGTCCTCTCCCGCGCCCAGGCGCGTGCAGCGCTTGTGCCTGACTGCATGGTGGAAGCCAAGCGCATCGCCAACACGGTGATCGCCGGCTGGCATGGCCGCCGCAAGCGTGGCATGGGCGAAAATTTCTGGCAGTTCCGCCCCTATGCCGACGGCGAAAGCCTGTCGCGCATCGACTGGCGCCGCTCCGCCCGCGACGATCATACCTATGTCCGCGACCGCGAATGGGAAGCGGCGCACACGATCTGGCTCTGGGCCGACATGTCGCCATCGATGATGTACAAGTCGACGCTTGCCATGGTGTCGAAGGAAAGCCGCGCGCTGGTGATCATGCTGGCGCTCGCCGAGATCCTAGCCCGCTCGGGTGAACGCATCGGATGTCCGGGCATCATGGAGCCGGTCTCCGCCCGCAACGCCGCCGAACGTCTCGCCGCCGCCATCATGCATGCACCGCTCACCACCGGCCTGCCGGAAACGAGCATGATCCGCGGCCAGAGCGACATCGTTCTGATCGGCGATTTTCTTGACGATGCGGAAAGCGTCATGGGCCGCATTTCGCCGCTCGGCAAGCGCGGCCTGCGCGGCCATGTCATCGAGGTCGCCGATCCGGCCGAGGAAACCTTCCCCTATGCCGGCCGCACCGAATTCACCGATCCCGAGACCGGCGAAAAACTGACCGCCGGTCGCGCCGAAACGATCCGCGAGGATTACCAGCGCGCCTATCTCGGCCGCCGCGATGCGCTCGGCGAGGGTCTCCGCCGGCTCGGCTGGAGCTTCGTCTTCCACCGCACGGATCATCTGGCATCGGAAGCGCTCGTCGCCGTCCATGGCTATCTTGCCGGCATGCCGGCTGTCATTCCGGGGGCCAGAACATGAGCGCTCTTGCCTTCGCCAATCCCTTCATACTCTTCGGCCTGCTTTCGCTGCCGGCCATATGGTGGCTCTTGCGGCTCACCCCGCCGCGGCCGCAGACCGAAGTCTTTCCGCCGCTTCGCATCCTTGCGACCGTTCTGAAGCGTCAGGAAACCCCGGCCCAGAGCCCATGGTGGCTCACCTTGCTGCGCATGCTGCTCGCCGCCGCCGTCATCCTGGCGATCGCCGATCCGGTGATGAACCCGCGCGCCAGCTCGCTGAATTCCAACGGTCCCCTCGTGCTCGTCATCGACAATGGCTGGTCCAGCTCGATCGACTGGGAGCGCCGCCTTGAGACGGCCAATATGCTGATCGACGAGGCAGAAAGCGCCGACGTACCCGTCTCCGTCACCTTCACCGCCGAAGGAACAAACGAGCCGACCGCCGGCACAGCCGCTGCCGCCCGCGAAAAGCTGGCAGCCGCCGAGGCCCGCCCGCTCGTGCCGGACCGCCTGCGCGCCGTCCGTTCGCTCACCGAAGCACTCGACGGCAACCAGCCCGGCACGATCGCGATGATTTCCGACGGCATTGCCGCGACAGGCGATGAAGACGCCATGACCGCACTCGGACAGTTGAACGCTGCTGACCTGCGCCTCTACGAAGGTGATGGCCAGGGTTCGGTAGCGCTGACCGGTGCGACCAACAACTCCGCTGCCATGACGGTGACCGCCACCCGTCTCGACACGACCGCCCCGCGTCAGGTGACCGTCAGCGCGCTCGACCCGCAGGGCCGTTCGCTTGCCGCCGGCACGATGGATTTCGCCGGCGGCGAGAACACGGCAACGGCCGAGATTTCCGCCCCCTTCGAACTGCGCAACGATTTCGCCCGCCTGAGTATCGACGGTCTTGCCTCCGCAGGCGCCGTGCATCTGCTCGACGACGGTTTCAAGCGCCGCCGCATCGCCCTGATCGCCGGCGAGAGCGGCAGCGATTTCCAACCGCTCCTGCAGCCGCTCTACTATATCAGCCGCGCACTTTCGCCTTATGCCGACGTCATTCAGCCGAACACGGCGGACCTTGCGGTGTCGATCCCGGAAATCCTCGAAAGCAATCCGTCCGCCATCATCATGGCAGATGTCGGCCGCCTGCCGGCAGAAACCTATGAGCCGCTACAGCGCTGGATTTCGCGTGGCGGCACGCTGATCCGTTTTGCCGGCCCGCGCCTTGCAGCAGCCCCCGCCGACGATCCGCTCGTGCCGGTAACGCTGCGCCAGGGCGAACGCGCACTCGGCGGTGCGATGTCGTGGTCGGAACCGCAGGTTCTGGCCGACTTTCCGAATTTCGGCCCCTTTGCCGGCATGCCGCGCGCCACCGACCTGACCGTCACCCGGCAGGTTCTGGCCGAACCGACGCCGGATCTGGCTGAGCGCACCTGGGCAAGCCTTGCCGACGGCACGCCGCTCGTCACCACGCGGGAGGTGGAAGCCGGTCGTCTCGTCCTCTTCCACACTAGCGCCGAAGCGACATGGTCAAACCTGCCGCTCTCGGGCAATTTCGTCGAAATGCTGCGCCGGGTGGTCCAGCTGGCCCGCGCCGGTGGCGCCACGACATCATCCTCCGGCGCAGAATCCGCCTCCGCTACGCTGCCGCCGTACCGTCTCCTGACTGCCGACGGCATGCTGACGACGGAAACGGGCGGCGCACGCCCGATCACGATCGCCGCCGGTGCAACGCCTTCGGCCAATTTCGACCACCCACCGGGCCTATACGGAACGGAAGACGGCTTTTCCGCCGTCAACCTTCTAGCCCCCGGTGCAGTCCTTGCCGCCTTCGATCCGGCAGCGGTCGGCCGTCCTGTCGTGCGCGAAGTGCTGGCCGGCGGCGAAGCCGTGTCGCTGCGCCCCGCCCTGTTTGCCGCGGCCTTCGCCATGCTCATCCTCGACAGCCTCATCATGCTCTTCATGAATGGCGCCTTCTCCCGCATCAGGCGGGGCGGCGGCACTCGGCGCGCAGCCACGGCCGCGACCGTGATCGCCGTCATGGCGCTCGGTTTTGCGGCCCTGCAGCCCGCTCCCGCCTCGGCCCAGCAGCCGCCGTCGACGGCCCAGCCGGAGGCGCAGGACATGCCGGAAGGCAGCGGCGTCAAGCCCGGCGACGAGAACATCCTCGAAAACCTCGATACGACCCACATCGCCTATGTCGTCACCGGCGAAGCGGATGTGGACAGGGTTTCCGAACAGGGGATCGAGGGCCTGACGCAGTTCCTCACCTACCGCACGACGCTGGAACCTGGCGCGCCGGTCGGCCTCGACATCAGTCAGGACGAGCTCTCCTTCTACCCGATCATCTACTGGCCGGTCTCGGCCAGTGCGCCGATGCCGTCGCAGGCGGCGATCTCCCGCATCGACGCCTATATGCGCAACGGGGGCACCGTTCTCTTCGATACCCGTGATCAGTATTCTTCACTCGGAGGCGGCACCTCTGCGAACGGCGAGAGGCTGCAGGCGATCCTCGCCAATATCGACATCCCCGCCCTCGAGCCTGTGCCGGAAAACCACGTTCTCGCGCGTTCCTTCTACCTGCTCACCAATTTCCCCGGCCGTTACAACGGCAGCGCGCTCTGGGTCGAGGCGCGTCAGGACGGCCGAAACACCGCCAATCAGGTGACATCGGGCGGCGACGGCGTGTCGCCGATCATGATCACCGGCAATGATCTTGCCGGCGCCTGGGCCGTCGATGCGCAGGGGGCTCCCGTCCTGCCCACGGTACCCGCCGACGACATGCAGCGCGAATATGCCTACCGCGCCGGCGTCAACATCATGATGTACATGCTCACCGGCAACTACAAGGCCGACCAGGTGCATGTCCCGGCGCTGCTTGAGCGGCTCGGCCAGTGAAGGGAACAAGACGATGACTCTCGAATTCGCCCCCTTCTTTCCGTGGCCCGTGCTGATCGGTCTTGGCCTCTTCGCGCTCGTTCTCTGCCTGCTCGCCTTCTGGCGCAACGTCCGCGGCGCAAGCCTGCGCACGCTGGCGCTCGCCGCTCTGCTTCTGGCGCTCGCCAATCCGACGCTGCTGCAGGAAGACCGCGAGCCGCTGTCGACCATCGTGCCCGTCATCGTCGACCGCTCGCAGAGCCAGCAGACCGAGGAACGTCGTCGCCAGACGGATGAGGCGCTGGCGGAACTGCGCGACCGCTTCTCCCGCTATCCCCGTATCGAGACGCGCATCGTCGAGGTTGAAGACGATCCCGACAGCGACACCCCCTCGACCCGCCTCTACACCGCACTTCGCGCCGCGATTTCCGACGTCCCCCCTGCCCGCCTCGGCGCCGCCGTCTTCGTCACTGACGGCCAGATCCACGATCTGCCCGGCACCAACCAGGATCTCGGCTTCAACGCTCCAGTCCATGGTCTGATCACCGGACAACCGGACGAATTCGACCGCCGCGTCGAAATCGTCCGCGCCCCGCGCTTCGGCATCGTCAACGAGGAGCAGGAACTGACATTGCGCGTCGTCGATGACGGCCGCGAGGACAGCACGCCGGCAGAAGTGACCGTACGGATGAACGGACAGGAGACCGCGACCTTCCGCGCCACGCCCGGCACCGACACGCCGTTCCCCTTCACGGTCCCGCGCGCCGGCAACAATGTGATGGAATTCTCCGTCAACGAGCTGCCCGGCGAAGTGACCACCGCCAACAACCGCGCCGTCCACGTTATCGACGGCATCCGCCAGAACCTGCGCGTCCTGCTCGTATCCGGCGAGCCGCATAACGGCGAGCGTGCCTGGCGCAACCTGTTAAAATCGGACGCCTCGGTCGATCTCGTCCACTTCACCATCCTGCGCCCGCCGGAAAAGCAGGACGGCACGCCGATCAACGAACTGTCGCTGATCGCCTTCCCGACCCGTGAACTGTTCGTCGAAAAGATCCAGGATTTCGACCTGATCATCTTCGACCGCTACAAGCATCGCGGCGTGCTGCCGATCCTGTATTACGATTACATTTCCCAATATGTGCAGAATGGCGGCGCACTTCTGATCGCCGCCGGCCCGGAGCACGCAAGCGAGGATTCGATCGCGCTCACCCCGCTTGAGCAGGTCCTGCCCGCCGCCCCGACCGGCGACGTGCACAGCGCCGGCTTCTATCCGCATCTTTCCGCCATCGGCCAAAAGCACCCGGTCACCCGCGGTCTCGACGGCTCGGCCCAGACGCCGCCGGCCTGGGGCCGCTGGTTCCGCTCGATCGATGTCGACCCGCCGCAGGGCCAGACGGTGATGGAAGGCGACGGCGACCGTCCGCTTCTGGTCCTCAACCGTGAGGGCGAAGGCCGTGTGGCAATGCTTCTGTCCGATCAGGGCTGGCTGTGGGCGCGCGGCTTCGAAGGCGGTGGTCCGCATGTGGCGCTCTACCGCCGCATCGCCCATTGGCTGATGAAGGAGCCGGAGCTTGAGGAAGAGGCGCTGACGGCGCGTTCCTCCGGCCGCACGCTGGAAGCGACGCGCCAGACGATCGGCGAGGATCCGGGTCCGGCGACCGTGCGCTTCCCCTCCGGCCGCACCGAAACCATCGCCATGACGGAAGCCGGCCCCGGCCAGTACCGTTTCGAACGCCCGATGGATGAAGTCGGCCTGTTCGAGGTGTCGAACGGCGAGTTCTCCACCCTTGTCCATGTCGGCGCCGTCGATGCGCCGGAATTCAAGGCGATGATTTCGACCGAGGACACGCTTCGCCCCTATGCCGAAGAGACCCGTGGTCTCGTCACCCGCGTGGCGTCCGGTGAAAGTATTACGCTGCCGGATATCCTGCCGATACGCGGCGAGGTGCGCGTCAGCGATCCGAACCGCATGGTCATCCGCATGACCGACGAGAGCGTCCTGCGCGGTATCAACAGCCTGCCGCTTTTTGCAGGCTTTGCCGGCCTCTCCGCCCTGCTCTTTGCAGTAGCGGCCATGTGGTGGCGCGAAGGCCGCTGAGCGAACGACCATCCTGCGGAAGCCAGCCGCCCGCCTTATCCGGCGGGCGCCTCGGTCCGGTGATTTCGCCTGTTCCTAAAAAAGACACTTTGATCCAAGCATTCCTTGCCGAAAACGGGAGGAACGCCAGGGATATGGGTATCGGACTTGAAGTGACGGAAGGCATTGCGCCCTCCGAGGAAGCGATCATCCTCGACCGCCTGAAGGCGTTCAATACCGCGACTTTCGGCGCCAGCGACCGGCGGGAACTGACCGTGCCACTCTACGATCTGGATGGGGCGATCACCGGCGGCCTCGTCGGCTATACCGGCCGCGGCTGGCTCTATGTCTCTATGCTCTACATTCCGGAGGATTTGCGCGGACAGGGCCTGGCCACCCGCATGCTGCAGATGGCGGAAGACGAAGCCCGAAGGCGCGGCTGCCTCGGTGCCTATATCGACACGATGAGCCCCGACGCGCTGAACCTCTATACGAAACTCGGATATGCCGAGATCGGCAAACTCGATGCGCTTGCCGGCGGCCATGTGGTGACATGGCTCGCCAAGCGTTTCTGAAACCCGGACATGTCCGAGGCTCAGGTGAGCGAGACCTCCCGCGTCTCGACCCGGATCATCATCGCCGCAACGGCCGCGAGCAGCAGAAGGGCGGCAAAGATGCCGATCGTCAGGCCGAAACCGTGGGCGAAGACATAGACCATCGCAGACGGCGCGATCAGCCCGCCGAGCCGCGCCATGGCGCCGGCAGCGCCCATGCCCGTGGCACGCGAGCGGGTCGGGAAGAGTTCCGGCGTGTAGGCATAAAGAGCCCCCCAGGTCCCGAGCAGCGCGAAGCTCATCAAAAGCAGCGAGGCTGCGATCATTCCCGGGCCGAGTGCCAGAACGAACATCAGGCATCCGACGGCCGATAGCAGGCAGAAGCCGATCAGCGTCGGCTTGCGTCCCCATTTCTCCACCCCATAGGCGGCGAGCGCATAACCGGGCAGCTGGGCGAGCGCCACGAGGACAAGGAAACCGTAGCCGCGCACGAAGCCGAACCCTTCGCTCGCCAGCCGTGCCGGCATCCAGGTGAAGATGCCGTAATAGGAGACCGACACGAGGAACCAGATCGCCAGGATCATCAGGCTGGTGCGGCGCAAGGCCGGCGAGAAGATGGACACGCGCGCTTCCGCCGGTGGCAGAAGCAGCTCTTCGTCATCAGCCAGTTGCCGTCCGGTATTGACCGAAAGGATCCGGTTGACGACGTCACGCGCCTCTTCCTTCTGGCCTGTACGCAGCAAATAGAGCGGCGATTCCGGTATCAGGACGCGCATGCCGATGCCGACCAGCGCCGGAATGGCGGTGACGGCGAAAATCACCCGCCACGCATCGGTCATTCCGGCGGCACTTGCGGCCCATGCCGTCAGTGCCACGATCAGCGTTCCGATTGCCCAGAAGCCCTCCAGCGCCACAAGCCAGCGGCCGCGGTTCTTTGCCGGCAGGAATTCGGACATCATCGCATAGTCGACGGGAAGCGTGCCGCCGACGGCAATGCCTGTCAGGAAACGCAGGATAAGTAATATGCCGAAATTGGGTGCGAAGACGGAGAGAAGCCCGAACAGGGCATCGCAGGAAACGGTGATGATCAGCACCGAGCGGCGTCCTATGCGATCGGCCAGCCGGCCGAAGCCCATGGCACCGAACAGCATGCCGAGAAAGAACAGCGTGCCCGTCTGCAGCGCTTCGGGAATGGTCAGATTGAAACTCGCGGCAATCGATGCGGCGGTAAATCCGACCGCCAGAACCTGCATGGCGTCGGCCGCCCATACGAGCCCGAAGACCCCGATCAGACGCCGCTGATAACGCCCTGCCCCGGCGCGGTCGAGCGCCTCGTCAACCGTAATAGGTTTCATTCACCAAGCCCCACCAAACAAACGACCGGCGATGTCGCATGCCGGCCTTTATCAAGGCTTAGCTGATTTAGCTCAGGCGCGCCAGCCGATCACGCCATGCAACCGGGAATGCACATCCTCGGCGATCGGCACGACGAGAACCCGTGCCGGATCGACCGGGCCGGGGAACTTCAGCGCGTCATAGGAAACCTTCTCGAAGCCGAGCGGCATATAGTAAGGCGGGTCGCCGATCAGGATCACCGCTTCCGAACCCTTGCGCCGTGCGGCCTCGATGGCGATCCGCACCAGCTCGCGGCCGATACCCATATTCTTGTGCGCCGGCCGCACGGCAAGCGGGCCGAGCATATGGGCCTTTACGGTGCCGGCAAGCACCGCCGTCATCCTCACGGATGCGATCGTCTCGCCGTCATCGGCGCAGATGAAGGACAACGACCGGTCATGCGGCCCCTGCTCGCGAATTCTCGCGGCTGCGCGAGTATGGCGACCGGGACCGAAAGCCTCCTCGTTGATCAGTTCGATCGCCTCGTCATGCGAGGCGTCCTCGGTCAGATAGACGAGATCATGCTTGGCAAGCGACTTGGAATCAGTAGCCTTCGAGATGGCGACGAGGTGCAGGGAGGCGGATTGAGACATGGGTAAACCGAAGCCGTAGAAGATGAGCGGACAGGACATGCGAAGTCGATGACGCGTCTTAAGCGTCGTGTTCGATCTTCAGCGTCGTCGCAGTGCCCGTGCTTCGGTCATTTGGAAATGTGTTCCCACGAAAATGTGAAAAGGCAACTAGCAGGATTTTTTCACCCCGTCCAACGCAAAAACAGGCCACGCCCAAAAAACGCAGCGTTTACAAATTTGCACCTCGCAATGGCTGAACCACGCCGTATCTATCCACAAAAGCACGAAAGGAGAGCGCCATGGGCATGCTCGTCGAGGGAAAATGGCAGGATGTCTGGTATGACACCAAGGCCACCAAGGGCCGCTTCCAGCGGTCGCAGTCGCAGTTCCGCAACTGGATCACCACTGACGGCGCGGCAGGACCGACCGGCAAGCCGGGCTTCAAGGCAGAGGCCGGGCGCTATCACCTCTATGTCTCGCTTGCCTGCCCCTGGGCGCACCGCACGCTGATCTTCCGCAAGTTGAAGAAGCTCGAGGAGCTGATTTCGGTCTCTGTCGTCGATTACCTGATGCTGGAAAACGGCTGGGAATTCAGGACACGCGACGGCGCCACCGGCGACACGCTGTTCGGCTCGGATTATCTCTACCAGATCTACCTCAAGGCGGACCCGGCCTATTCCGGCCGCGTCACCGTGCCGGTCTTATGGGACAAGCAGCAGAACACCATCGTCTCGAACGAGAGCGCCGAAATCATTCGCATGATGAACAGCGCCTTCGACGATCTGACCGGATCGGACCTCGACCTCTATCCGCCGGAACTTCGCGCCGAGATCGACGCCCTCAATGCGACCGTCTACGACCGCGTCAACAACGGCGTCTACAAGGCCGGTTTTGCCACCACTCAGGACGCCTATGAGGAAGCGGTTACCGCACTGTTCGAAACACTGGACATGCTGGATGCAAGGCTGGAAACGAGCCGCTACCTCTTCGGCGATCACACGACGGAGGCGGACTGGCGGCTGTTCACCACGCTGCTGCGTTTCGATCCGGTCTATGTCGGCCACTTCAAATGCAACATCCGCCGTATCGCCGATTACCCGAACCTGTCCGGTTATCTGCGCGACCTCTACCAGCAACCGGGCATCGCCGAGACCTGCAATCTACTGCACATCAAGCATCATTACTACGAGAGCCACCGGGCGATAAACCCGACCGGCATCGTGCCGGTGGGGCCTGCATTGGATTTGGCCGCTGCGCATGGGCGTGAAGGCCTGGCAGGATAGATCTGAACTTGGTGATACCCCTCGTCCGCCCGCGACCTCACCAGTAATCCGATCGCGCCTCAGCACCACTCAGCTCCCGCAACCGACGCAGCGTCGCATCCGTCGTCTCGGTCGGCAGCACATCGAGCGCGAAGAAACCGCTCTCGGCGATCTCTCTGTCCGCGATGCGAGGCGCGGTCTGCTCGACGCCGACCCTATAGAACAGTACGTGATCCCGCCGGCTGGTGCGGCGATTGTAATAGACCTGAACGAGTTCGGGCGCGCCGGTCATCACGAGGTTGCCTTCCTCGCGCAATTCCTTGGCAAGCGCCTGCAATGCCGTCTCGCCCACTTCCATGCCGCCGCCGGGCAGGTACCAGCCGGGCACATAGGTGTGGCGCACGAGAAAAATGCGCCCCTGCGCATCGAAACAGGCGGCTCTCACCCCGACCGTCATGCCGCGTGTCAGGAAGAAAATACGGTGCAACATCCACACGATGACGCGCGTCCGCCATGTGCCGATTTCAGCCAGTCCCGCGCCGCTCATCACATCTCCTGTTTGCTCGCGCAAATTTCATAACGAATTTGCATTTCGTGCGTTATGACAGGGACATGTTTAAATTCGCCCACATTTCCGACATTCATCTCGGTCCGCTGCCAAAACTCACGCTCCGCGAACTGATGTCGAAACGTATAACCGGCTTCGTCAACTGGCACAGGAACCGGCGCAAGCATCTCTTCGTGAACACCCTGGATCTGCTCCTGAGCGACCTGAAGAACCAGCACCCCGACCAGCTGCTCATCACCGGCGATCTGGTTAATCTGGCGACGAAGATCGAGACGCGGATTGCGCGCGAATGGCTTGATACGATCGGCTTGGCGGAAGACACGACCGTCGTGCCGGGCAATCACGACGCCTATGTGCCTGGCGCGCACGACAAATCGGTCGCCGCCTGGTATCCGTTCATCAAGAGCGACGACGATCCCGGCGAGTGGCCGCAAGACGACCACATCTTCCCGACCTATCGTCGCCGCGGCCCGTTGGCGATCATCGGCTGTTCCACCTCCAACGCCACCCCGCCGTTTTCCGCCTCCGGTCTCTTCAGTCCCAGACAGGCAAGAGAAGTCGTGGACCTGCTCAAGAAGGCGGGCGAAGAGGGCCTGTTCCGCGTGGTGATGATCCACCACCCGCCGATCCGGGGCGCCGCCGCATCCCACAAGCGGATGCTTGGCATACGCCGCTTTGCCGCAGCGATCTCAACGGGCGGAGCGGAACTCGTTCTGCATGGTCATACCCATTTGAACACCGTGTATTGGCTGAAAACCCATGATGCGCCGGTGCCGGTCGTCGGCATCGCGTCCGCCTCGCAAGGCCCCGGTGGCCACAAGCCGCGTGCCGCCTACAATCTCTTCTCGCTGACCGGCAGGCCGGGCGCCTGGAACCTGATGTGCGAGCGACACGGCCTGACCGAAACGGGCGACAGCATCGCGCTGGACGAGACCCGGATGTTCTACGGCAGCATGCAGGCGCAAATCCCGGTGGAAGAAGCCGCGCGCGCTCTTCACGTTTGACGGAAGCCTGTTGCATAATCGTCACATTCGATTCATAACCATGCCTTGCTCCGGCAAGACCGATACGAATCAAGGGCTTTTCACGCTGAATGAATGCATCCGCAGCATCGCATGACATCCGCCGAGATCTCGTGGCACTTCTGCCGCGCCTGCGTCGCTTCGCGCTGACGCTCGCCGGCGATAGCCGGGTGGCCGATGATCTGGTCCGCGATGTCTGCATCCGCGCCATCGACAAGAGCCATCACTGGAAAGCAGAGTGCCGGCTGGAAAGCTGGATCTTCAGCCTGATCCGCAGCGCCTGGCAGGATACCGCTGGAAACCCTGGCGGCGAGAACCAGCAAGGGGCTGATGACGGCGCATCACGGGCACAGCCCGTCACTTTTCCCTCCCCGGCCCTGTCATGCCTTTCCAGCGACAAGGCGGTCGCGCTTCTCCTCGTCGATGTCGAAAGTTTCGACTATGCGGAAGCCTCTTCGATCCTCGGAATTTCTGCGGCAGATCTGGCTGCCCGGCTCTGCGCCGCCCGCGTGGCGCTTTCGGCACAGCCGGTAACGCTTGCCGAGCGGAGAGCTTGACCATGTCGCAGCCCGTCCCTTCTCTGCAGGAAACGCGCCTTTCGGCCTTTGTCGACGGTCAGGTATCGGATGCCGAAAGGCAGGATCTCGAATCCCTGCTCGTAAACGATCCTGCAGCGCGCAGCCTGCATGACGAATTGCGGCGTGGCGCCGATCGCGGCCGGAAACTTTTCGACGACATGCTGAGAGAACCGGTCCCGCTCGATCTGGTGCGCGGCATCAAGAACGCCGCCTTGCCGCGCAAGGCGATCCGCCTGCCCGGCTCGACCGGCACGGCCTTTACTTTCCGCCCGACGGGTCTTCAGACCGTCGCAGGTTGCCTTGTCACGCTCGTGCTTGGCGCGGGCATCGGCTACATGATCGCCATGCAGCCGCCTGGCGCCACCGCGACGGCAGCGCTGCCGAGCCAGGTGCAGCAGGCGCGCGACTGGCTGGACGATGTCGTCGCGCACTACCGCCTCTATGCCCGCCAGCCACAGAACCGTCTGGTGGAGATCGCAGCCGAAAACCCGGCCGAGGTCCGCGAATGGCTGACGACGGGAACCGGCGTAAGCTTCCGCATTCCGGATTTGGCAGATAGCGGCCTGACCTTCATCGGCGCCCGTCTGGTTGCCGCCGAAAACACCCCGACCGGCCTTCTCTTCTACCGCCGTACCGGGGGTGACAGCGATGGCGACATCATTGCGCTGACCATTGCGCGCGCCCGCCCGGAAACGGCCAAGCCGATCGAGGATATCCGCCAAGATACCGGCCTCGTCACCTGGAGCACGCCGCTTGCGACCTACGTCCTCGTCGGCCCCTCCTCCGCCGCAGACCTCGACGACATCGCCGCCAAGGCCGCCGGCCTGATCTGACTACTGACCATGTCCCGGCATCAAAAAAGCCGCTCCGGTGTCCCGGAGCGGCTTTCATTATTCTGTCGCGACAGGAACGCCGATCAGCGTCCCCGCGCCTCCAGCATCAGATTCGCTGCAGATACGATCGCATCCAGTGACGCGGTGACGATATTGGTATTGATACCGGCACCGAACAGCTTCCCACCCGGATGCTGCATCTCGACATAGGCGATCGCCGACGCATTCGAACCGTGCTGCAACGAGTGTTCCGAGTAATCGTTCACCGACAGTTCGATGCCGAGATAGGTCGACAGCGCATTGATGAACCCGTCGATCGGACCGGTGCCCTTGCCCTCGATCCGCTTCGTCTCGCCGCCATCGGTGATCTCGGCCGCCACGACGCGCACGCCCTTGTGGTTGGGTTCGGACGGATAGGTGTGATGATCGACGAATTTCAGCCGCGCGGTCGGCTGCTCGACATAGCGCTCGATGAAGGTCTCGTGGATCCGCTTCGACGACAGTTCCTTGCCTTCCTCGTCGGTGATTTTCTGGATCGCCTCGCGGAATTCCACCTGCAGGTTACGCGGCAGGTTCAGGCCGTAATCCTGTTGCAGGATATAGGCGATGCCGCCCTTGCCCGACTGCGAGTTGATGCGGATGATCGCCTCGTAGGAACGGCCGACATCGCGCGGGTCGATCGGCAGGTAAGGCACTTCCCAGACCGGATGGTTGGCGACCTTGATCGCCTTCATGCCCTTGTTGATCGCATCCTGATGCGAGCCGGAGAAGGCCGTGTAGACCAGTTCGCCGACATAAGGATGGCGCTCGGGAATGACCATCTCGTTGGCATACTCATAGACATCCTTGATCCGCTCGATGTCGGAGCAATCCAGCTCGGGATCTACGCCCTGCGTATACATGTTCAATGCCAGCGTCACGACGTCGACATTGCCGGTACGCTCGCCATTGCCGAACAGCGTGCCTTCGACGCGGTCGGCACCGGCCATCAGCGCCAGTTCGGTTGCGGCGATGCCCGTGCCACGGTCGTTATGCGGATGCACGGAAATGATGACGCTGTCCCTCTTGTCGATATTGCGGCACATCCACTCGATCTGGTCGGCATAGATGTTCGGCGTCGCCATTTCGACGGTCGACGGCAGATTGAGGATCAGCTTGTTTTCCGGCGTCGGCTTTATTTCAGCGATGACCGCATTGCAGATTTCCAGCGCCACCTCCAGCTCGGTGCCGGTAAAGCTTTCCGGCGAATATTCGAACCGATAGTCGCCGCCCGCCTTCGTCGCCATGTCCATGATCATCTTCGCGGCATCTACGGCAATCTGCTTGACGCCGTGGACATCCTTGCCGAACACGACACGGCGCTGCAACTCGCTGGTGGAGTTGTAGAAATGAATGATCGGATGCTTGGCACCTTCCAGCGCCTCGAAGGTGCGGGTGATCAGTTCCGGCCGGCATTGCACCAGCACCTGCAGCGACACGTCATCCGGCACGCCGGCTTCTTCCACACACCAGCGGGCAAAGTCGAAATCGGTCTGCGAGGCCGACGGGAAGCCGATCTCGATTTCCTTGAACCCCATGTCGAGCAACAGCTTGAACATGCGCGCCTTGCGATCATGGCCCATCGGGTTGACCAGCGACTGGTTTCCGTCGCGCAGATCGACCGAACACCAGATCGGCGCCTTGTCGATGACCTTCGACGGCCATGTGCGGTCCGGGATGTTGATGGTCGGGTAGGCGCGGTACTTCACCGCTGCGTCGGCCATGCCCTTGTTGATGCCGTTGGTGGCGGAAAAGCTCTTGGTATCCATGTCTATCGTCCTCAGCCTCTCATCCGCAGGAACAGCCATAGTTCGATCGCGTCACTGCGCTTGATCGGGCTGCGGATGCTGGACCATCTTATGGTCCGGTTTCATTTCAGGGATTTGATGCGAGGAGCACTTACGCCGGCGGGCTTGGTCGGCCGCCGGGCGCTCCTCAACGGACCCGGCAACCGAGTGTAAGGTCGAGGCTAAGAAGCGAGAGAGGCGCGAAAACCGTCGCCCCGGCAGCGATGCTGCGGGCGGCAAAACGGTCAAACATGATCGCGCCTGTCATGGTCATAGGCGAATCTATAGCGTCACATCAGTTGTCAGGCAAGAACCGCTTTGCGACTTACGGTACGCCTGTTCAATTCGTCCGCTTCATCACCTTCGCCAATCCCATCATCGCAGCCCCGGCAAGCAGGCCCCAGAAGGCACCGGAAATGCCGCCGAACGTGGCCCCCGAGGCTGTGACGAGGAAGGTGATCGCGGCAGCCTCGCGGCTTTCCGGCTCGCGCCAAGCGGCGAAGGCGGCGTTGGAGAACGCACCGATCAGCCCGAGGCCCGCCACCGCCTGCAGCAGGATAGGTGGCGCCATGGAAACGAAGGCGATGATGCCGCCGGCGATCAGGCCGAGCACCGTATAGGCAGCCCCGCCGACGACCGCCGCCCAATAGCGCCGCTTCGGATCGGGATGGGCGTCCTCGCTGGCGCACATTGCAGCCGTGATCGCTGCCAGATTGACCGGCACGCTGCCGAAGAATGCGCAGATCGTCGAAAAGATGCCGGTGAAGGCAAACAGCGGTCCAGGCGCCGGCTCGTAGTCATGTGCCTTGAGAATGGCGATGCCGGGAATGTTCTGCGACGCCATGGTGACGATGAAGAGCGGCACCGCGACAGAGACGAAGCCATGCCAGGTAAACACCGGCGTCACGAAGACAAGGCTCGGATGGATTGCGGCACCGATCTGACCGAACACATCGTCCGGCAAATCGACCCCAAAGATTAGCACCAGGACGAAGGCGCCGAGCGCGGCCGGCACCGCCCAAAGCCGCCAGCGCGATACGACCACCATCCAGGCCAGCACGATCGGCAGGCCGAGCAGCGGATCGAAGGCGACCGCCTTCACCGGTGCAAGGCACAGCCCGAGCAGAATTCCGGCCAGCATCGCATTGGCGAGCGGCGACGGGATTTTGCGGATCAGCTGGCCGAGCGGCCTAAACAGCCCGGATAGCGCGATCATCACCCCGCAAAGGACGAACGCACCGACGGCGGCGGCAAAACCGCCCTCGATCACGCCGGTCGCAGCCAGAAGTGCGCCGCCCGGCGTCGACCACGCCATCATGATCGGCATCCGGTGCCATAGGGAGAATGCGACGGCCAGCACGCTTTGCGCCACCGAGACGGCCAGCAGCGCCGAGGCGATTTCCTCGGGCGAGGCCCCCATGGCCTGAAGCCCCTGCATGATGACGGCAAACGAGCTGACGAAACCGACAAAGGCGGTCAGCAGGCCCATCGTCAGGGCCGAGGGAGAGAAATCCTTGATCATCGCTTTGGGATATCCTGGCAGGCAAAGTCTTGATCCGTCACAGATCAAAATAAGCCCGGTCCGACAAGCCCGCCCAAGGTCAAAGCGTTCTCCGCCCACCATTCCGTGTGGATGGATGGCCTACGGTCCATGCCGCCATCTGGCGGCATGGGAAAGCGCGGCCGCCGGTCAGCCGATCCAGTCACTTGAGGACGATGCCGACGTGGCGGTCTGTGCCTGATACTCGTCCAGCTGGTAGGCACGAATATAATCGATATCCATTTCCGCGCCGTTGGGCAGTCCACCGGCCGGCGTACCGGCCATGCCGCCAACGGCGAGATTGACGATCATGTACATCGGATCATGCATGTCCGATGGCGTCTCCGTCTGGGCGATCGCCACGTCGTCGAAATACCAGGTGACGTGATCCTCGTCCCACAGCATGCCATAGGTATGAAACCCTTCGGTGCTCCCGACACTGACATTGTTGATGTCGGACGTCTGCTGGCCGGTCTCGTTCGAATGCGAAGAAACGATCAGCGTGTTCGGATCCTGCCCCCTCATCTCGATAACATCCAGCTCGGGCGGCCACGAACCGTCCTCCGGCAGCAGCCAGAAGGCGGGCCATGCTCCGTGCTCTTCGGGCATGTCGGCGCGGATTTCGAAATAGCCGTAGGTCTGGGCGAAAGTGGCATGCGTCGTCAGCATGCCGGATGTGTAATCGTAGCCCTCGATTTCGTTCGAAATCGCCTCTGACGCCCGCTCCGCCCGGATGGTCAGAACGCCGTCCGTCACGGAGAAGGGATTGGCAGAAGCAGTCGGGCCGTAGGCCGGATTGACATACCATTGCTCCTCGCCATTGGTGTGCAGAGACGCCCCTTTCTCGGGCGCCCACCAGTATTTCGCCTCCCAGACACCACTGTCACCGTCGAACATCGACAGCGCGTTGAAGTCGTCGTTGAAGGTCATCGTCAGGGCAGAGCGATCGAGACTGAGCTCGAACTGGCCGGCGGACAGCTCGTCGACCGTCGTATTGGCGAGAACCACGCTCTCCCCAGTGCCCAGGTCGAGCCACAGGTCGCTCCCCTCCTGCCGTGACTGGCTGACCAGCTGGTCGAAGGACGTGACACCATAGCCATCGAGCCTGATCGTGTCGTCGCTGCTGAAATCGACGATGAGATCTGTGCCGTTGCCCTTGCTGATGATGAACGTATCGGCACCTCCGCCGCCGATCAGCACGTCATTACCCGCACCGCCGTCGATCGTCTGACGACTTGAACTGCCGGTAATGATGTTGTCGGCAGAATTGCCGAAGGCATAGCGGTTGTCACCCGTCACCCGCAGATTTTCGAAATTCTCCGGCAGCGTATAGCTCATCCAGGTATCGATCGTATCGGTCCCTTCGCCCGCCGCTTCCTCGGCGCGGTTGATGCTGGAATAGAGATAGTAGATGTCGTCCCCCGCACCTCCGGCCATCGTGACATTGACCGAACTGTCGCCATACATGGAATCGTTTCTGCCAGTGCCGCCGAGATACGGCCCCGAGCCGGTTGCCGAAATCCAGGAATTGGAATTCGCGCTATAGTAAAGCGGTGTGCCAAGCGCATTCAAAATCGAATTCGTCATCGAAATCACTCCTGTTGCGTGGATCTCCTCCAGAATTCCTCCCGCCGCCATGCTAGCCGCTCGATTGGGACAGAATTTGAAATACGCACACAATGTTCCCGCAAACCGTCGCCACGGTTAAGGCGCGTCTAATGAACGCCTGCCATATCTCACACCCGGCACAGACACGAACACACGCGTAAGATGCACCTGGGAAACTCCTTCCACCTCATGAAGTTAGCAAATCGATTGCCGACTAAATGTTTCCCTTGAAAGCATTCTCTTAAAGATTGTCTGGGACACTAAGCTATCTCACGACCGGTATATTCGATGGCTTTATCCTTATCCGCGCATAAGTCTGCCAAAGCATTTGGCATCGGTTACTTTCTCCCGGCGACGCTTGTCATCGTGGCCGTGGCGATTGGCATTGTCCGCGCCGACAGAGAAAAGCAGGAGCAGTATCTCGCCGAACAGAAGATGATGGCTGCCGAGCGGCTGGCGCAGGTATCGTCGCGGCTCGAAACCCAGATCCGCGGCAACGTCAATCTGATCCAGGGTCTTGTATCTGCGGTCGCCGCCAATCCGCACATGAACCAGGCGCAGTTCGGCGCACTCGCCGAACACGTGTTCTCGGCCCCCTCGCAATTGCGCAATGTCGCCGCAGCACCTGATCTGGTCGTCAGGTATGTCTATCCATACGAGGCCAACAAGCAGCTGGTCGGCTATGACTACGCGGCCAACCCACGCCAGTCCGGCTCGGTCATGCAGGCGATCAGACGGCGCACGACAACCGTCGCCGGGCCCATCAAGCTTGAGCAGGGTGGACAGGGCCTGCTTGCACGCTACCCCGTCTTTGCCATCTCCAACGGCCACTTCTGGGGCGTCATTTCCAGCGTTATCGACGTCGATCGGCTCTACCGCGACAGCGATCTGAATTCGGAACGTCAGCCGCTGGACATCGCCATATCGAAACGTCCCCAGCCGGAAGCTGAAGATGTTTTCGTCGGCAGGGCGGCCATATTCGGCGAGAATGCCGTGCGCACACGCATCGATCTCGGCTACGACACCTGGTATCTGGCCGCCGTGCCCAAAGGGGGGTGGGTCGCCTTGCCGCCATCGATGGTCATGTTTCGCTTCTATGCCGGGCTGATTGCGGTGGGCATCATAGCGCCGCTGCTCTGGGCAGGCCTGCTGATGAAGCAACGCCACCGCAACCTGCTCGTCCTCGAAGACCGCGAGGAGGAACTGGCCGAGGTCTCCAACAGGCTCGGCGTGGCGCTGGAAGCCTCGGGCATCGGCGTCTGGGAATATCATCCGGATACCGGCAAGTTGATATGGGACCGCCGGATGTGCGAGATGTACGGCGCATCGCCGGACCGAAGCACATTCTCCTACGCCGACTGGCGGGATGCCATCCATCCTGATGACCTTGACGCGACCACCGAAGCCTTCCGGCGGACAATGGAACACGGTGCTCCCTACATCACCCAGTTCCGCATCATATCCGCCGCCGGCAAGATCAGCTATATCCGCGCCAATGGCGGGATCTATCATTCGGCCGGCCAGAGCATGCGGATCGTCGGTGCCAACTGGGACGTCACCAACGACATGACGCTGCAGGCTGAGTTGAGCGGCGCGCGCCAGCAGGCTGAGGAACAGAATGTCGAGTTGCGCGCCACGCGCCGCACGCTGGAGCACCAGTCGCTTCACGACGCGCTGACCGGCCTGCCCAACCGCCGCTTCCTCGACCAGTTCATGGAGGCCGGAAACGGCACCGACCCGCAGCACCGCCTGGCGTTCATCCATATCGATCTCGATCGCTTCAAGGAGGTCAACGATACGCTCGGCCACGCCGCCGGTGACGAAGTTCTGCGGCAAACGACACAGCGCGTGTTGAAGCTCACCGATGACGACGAGTTCGCCGCCCGCGTCGGCGGCGACGAATTCGTCATCGTCACCAGTGGCCCGCTAGTCGAACGGCGTTCGCGCGAACTGGCCGGCGCAGTCGTCAAGGCGCTCGCTCGGCCGATCGACGTCGACGGGCACAAGTGTCGCGTCGGCTGCAGCGCCGGCATAGCCTGCCAGACGACCGCCATGGAGGAGCCGCGCGAACTGCTCGTCAACGCAGATATCGCACTGTATGAAGCCAAGAAACGCGGCCGCAATCGCATGGAAATCTTCTCCGAGGAACTGCGCATGGCGGCCGTCTTGCGCAAGACCATGTCCGACGAGTTTCTCACCGCCCTCGAACACGACCAGATCATCCCCTACTTTCAGCCGCAGTTCGACGCCCGCACCCTGCGCATCGTAGGGGTAGAAGCGCTGGCGCGCTGGGATCACCCGGATCGCGGCATCCTCGCGCCGGATCGCTTTCTCACCATTGCCGAAAGCCTCAACCGCGCCGCCGACCTCGACGCGATCATCCTCGACAAGGCTTTCTTCCAGATGAGCCGTTGGCAGGCGCTCGGGCTGCCGGTCCCGCATCTGTCGGTCAACATCTCTGCCCAGCGCCTGCTCGACAATCGTCTGATCGAAAAGCTTTCGACGATGCGTTTCGAACCCGGCACGCTTTCCTTCGAACTCCTGGAATCGATTTCCTTCGAGGACGACAATCAGGAACTGCGCGCCGCGATCGCCCGCCTGAAGTCACTGGGCATAGACATAGAGATCGACGATTTCGGAACCGGCCACGCATCGATCGTCAGCCTCTTGGAACTCGGCCCGAAGCGCCTGAAGATCGACCGCAAGCTGGTCGGCCCGATCGAGCGATCCGCCTCGCAGCGACGCCTCGTCGCCTCGATCATCGAGATCGGCAATTCGCAGAATATCGAGATCGTCGCCGAAGGCGTGGAGACGGAGGCGCATATCGCCATCCTGCGCCAGCTCGGCTGCCATGCATTGCAGGGCTACGCCTTCGCCAAGCCGATGTCGGCCAACGATTTCGTCACCTTTGCGCGCAACTGGCAGACACGCCTGGACGGTGATGCGCTGTCGATCGAGGAAGCAGTCTGAGCGACCCACCACTGAAACCGACACCAAACAAAAAGCCCCGGATGCCGTAAGCACCGGGGCTTTTTTTCATTTCGTTCAACCCAATGAAGGGCTGTTAAGCGATTTCGCTCTGCGAGGTCACCACACGCGACACGAGACCGTAGGCAATCGCTTCTTCGGCCGACAGCCAGTAATCGCGGTCGATATCCTTGGCGATCTTTTCTTCGGTCTGGCCGGTGGCCTTGGCGAAGATCTTTATCAGGCGCTCGTTCATTTTGACGATTTCGCGTGCCTGGATCTCGATATCGGACGCCATGCCACGCGTGCCGCCGGACGGCTGATGGATGAGGAAGCGGGTGTTCGGCAGCGAGATACGGCGCTCCTTGGGAGCGGCTGCATAGATCAGCGCGCCGGCCGATGCGACCCAGCCGGTACCGATCATCCAGACATTCGGCTTTATGAACTTGATCATGTCGTGGATCGAGTCACCCGATTCCACATGGCCGCCGGGAGAATTGACGTAGATGCGGATGTCGTCGTCGCTTGCCGCCGCAAGCGCGACGAGCTGCGTGTTGACCTTCTGCGCCAGTTCCTGGGTGATCGGGCCATAGATGAAGATCGAACGCGACTTGAAAAGGTTCGCCTCCGTTTCCTTGCCGAGCGGCAGTTCCTTCGTCTTGTCGTCGTTGTCGTCGTCGTTCAGCACAATCAAGATCTCCTGCATGGAATTCATATACGGGACATAATGTGTTCGCGCCGACAAAACAATGGAGAGCCGCGCGATGCGCCCATCAAGCCACGGCTTAAGGTGAATGACGTAGAAACCTTTGCTGCACGGCAATCATTTGCCATGGACACAGACCGGACTTGCATCCTATCGTTCGCCTTATTTTGCATGCTTCGAAATACGGGGAACACGATGTTCAAGCGCCTTTCACTGTCCTTCGCCATTCTTGCCACGGCCTCCGCGCCCGCCTTCGCGCATCTGAGCCCTGAGGAACACGGTTCGTTCATGGCCGGCTTTTCCCACCCGCTTTTCGGCATGGATCACATCCTGGCCATGCTCGCGGTAGGACTGTGGGCGGCCCAGATCGCGCAGCAAAAAGGCAATCGTGCGCTTTGGATCGTTCCGGCAGCCTTTGTCGGCACGATGGCGGTCGGCTTCGGCCTTGCCGTCTCCGGCATGGAACTGCCCTTCGTCGAGCCCGCGATCCTCGCCTCCGTCATCGCGCTCGGCCTGATGGTCGCCATGGCGGTCCGTATCCCGACATCAGCCAGCGCCGCGATCGTCGCGGTCTTCGCGCTGTTCCACGGCCATGCCCATGGCGGTGAGCTGGGCACCGCCGGCGCGATGCAGTTCGGCATCGGCTTCGTGATCGCGACCGCCCTTCTGCATGCAGCAGGCATCGCGGCCGGCATGGGCATTGCCCGTTTCAGCCCCTATATCGCCCGTGTCCTCGGCGGCATCACCGCCCTTCTCGGCCTGTCGCTCGCCTTCGGCTGAGCCACCGGCACAGCATCAAAAAAGCGCCGGTCATGCCGGCGCTTTTTTAGTTGGACAGCACTGAAATGCCGTCAAGCGATGCCCGCCCCTCGCTTAAGCTCGGAGCGTTCGTCGCTGCAATCGGTTCACCGGATCGAGTGCTCCGGCTTCTCCGGACCGCGCCTCACCCACGCCCACGATAGGTCGGTACACCCTGATCCGGCATCCAGACGCCGGCCGGCACATCGCCGGTCTGCCAGAACACGTCGATCGGAATGCCGCCGCGCGGATACCAGTATGCGCCGATCCTCAGCCATTTCGGCTGAAGAAGCTCGACCAGCCGCTTGGCGACATAGATCGAGCAGTCCTCATGGAAAGAGCCGTGATTGCGGAACGAGGTGAGGAACAGTTTCAGCGACTTCGATTCCACCAGCCAGGCATCGGGAATGTAATCGATGACGATATGGGCAAAATCCGGCTGTCCGGTCATCGGGCAGAGCGAGGTAAATTCAGGCGCGGTGAACCGCGTCACGTAATCCATGCCCTGGTTGCTGTTCGGCACGCGCTCCAGAACCGCCTCTTCCGGCGTTTTCGGCGCATCCACCTGTTTTCCGAGCTGCGACAGCCCGCTGACATCCGTCATGCTCATTGTGCTGATCCTTCGATTTCCACCTTCTGGCCATGGGCGCTCTCGCCTTCGGGTTCCACATGGATGGCCAGCGTCGCGCCGGGAATAGCCGCTTTGATCGCATCTTCCAAGCGGTCGCAGATATCATGTGCCTCGCCGACGCTCATCGAGGCCGGCACGACGAGGTGGAAATCGATGAAGGCCGCAGCCCCTGCGCGACGCGATTTCAGATCGTGCACGTCGAGCGCGCCCGCAGAATGCGCCGTGATCGCCTCGCGCACGGCAGCCGCCTCCTCCGGCTCCAGCGCCTTGTCCATCAGCCCGCCGAGCGAGTGGCCGATGACCTTGTAGCCCTGCCAGAGAATGTTGATGGCAACCAGAATGGCAAGCAGAGGATCGAGGATCGCATAGCCGGTGAGAACCGCAAGCACGAGGCCGACGAGAACGCCGGCCGACGTCACCACGTCCGACATGATATGCTGGCCATCCGCCGTCAGCGCCGGCGAACGATGCTCGCGGCCCACCCGGATCAGGATCGTCGCCCAGATCGCGTTGATGACGCCCGCAACGATGTTGATCGCCATGCCGAGTGCCGGCGCTTCCATCACCACCGGCGCCGCAAGCGCGCCCCATGCCTCCTGGATGATCAGAAGCGCCGCCACCACGATCAGCACGCCCTCGACGACCGCCGAGATATATTCCGCCTTGTGGTGGCCGAACTGGTGATCCTCGTCCGCCGGACGCTGTGCATACCGAATGACGAAATAGGCGATGAAGGCCGCCGTCACGTTGACCAGCGATTCCATGCCGTCCGAAAGCAGCGCCACCGAACCGGTGACCCACCATGCGAGCAGCTTGAGTCCCATGACCCCGATCGAAATCGGAATACCCCAGAATGCCAGCCTCTCGACGATCGCCCGCCCGTTCTTGTTTGCCGTGTTCACCGAACTGTCCTTCATTCGCTACGCTGCCTGTGGCGCCTTTTTGCTGGTGAGAATGACTTGCAGAAGTCATGCCCCGAAACGACGAAACCGCCGCTGCGAGGCTCTCGCAGCGGCGGTTTCGGTTGGACCAAGCATATGCCGCAAACACCGCAGGATGTCAAAGCGACAACCGCTTGCGTTTAAAATATAACAAGTTATATAACCTCGCATAAAAAAGGAGAAGCACTTGCCGCAGGATATCGTCCGCGACTTCGGCTACCTGACGCTCGGCACGCGCCTGCGCCGGCTGGGCGAAATGGTGCAGGCCAACACGCAGGTCATCATGCACCAGCATGGACTGGACCTGCCCGCCGCCCACTACCCGTTCCTCGCCGCCATCGACAGAAACGGTCCGCTGACGGTCGGCGAGCTGGCCGAGATCATCGGCATTTCGCAACCGGGCGCCACCCGCACGATCGGTCTTCTGGTCGAGGCAGGGCTGCTGAAGATCGCCATCAATGATGCAGACCAGCGCCGCAAGCAGGTCTCGCTGACGCAAGCCGGCAAGGAGCTCGTCACCTACGCGACGCGCGAAATCTGGCCTGGCGTCGAGGCAGCCGTGACGCAGCTCTGCGCCGATCTCCAGGGCTCGTTCCTCGAACAGGTGGGTGCCGTCGAGGATGGCCTCAAGGCACGCCCGCTGGCCGAGCGTTTTAGACAAGACAGGAAATAGACATGCCCCATATTCTCGATCGCCCCGCCTGGAACGCGCTTGCGACCGTCCACGCGCATCTGGCGGAAGGTTCGCCGCAGGCCAGACGCTATCCGACCACGATCGTGCCCTTCGCCGGCATGGCGGACGAAACGCAGGCGAGCATTGCCGCGCTGACCGATCTCGTTGCCACCGGCGAGACGGCGGCGCTGGTGGAAGCGGGAGAAATCCCGGCCCTTCCCGGCTTCGAATCCCTCATAGACGCGACGCTGGTGCAGATGCTGGCGGAAAAGCCGTTCGATCGGATCGACGATCCGCGCATCGCAAGGCTTTCCGAAAACGATGCCGAAGACATGCTGGCGCTGGCAACGCTCACCAAGCCCGGCCCCTTCACACTCAGAGCGCAGTCGCTCGGCACATTCTGGGGCATCCGCATGGAGGGCCGGCTTGTCGCCATGGGCGGCCAGCGCATGCGCCAGCCGGGCTTTGCCGAACTGAGCGGCCTCTGTGTCCACCCCGACTGCCAAGGCAAGGGCTTTGGAAAACTGATGCTCCGCTTCGTCGCCGGCGAGATTTCGGCGGGCGGCGAGACGGTCTATCTGCATGCCTACAAGCACAATGCCGGTGCGGTGGGCCTCTATCAGTCACTCGGCTTCAAGATCCGCAGCGACATGAATTTCCGAGTGGTGAGGAAAGAGGGCTGAGATCGGGACGGATGTTGCGACAGCCCCTCATCCGCCTGGCGTCATCTACTCCCCGCAAGCGGCGCGGAGGAGCGGTGCCGCAAGGCACCAGTCCCTCTCCGCCGTTGAGCGGAGAAGGTCCCCTCTCCCCGTAACTACGAGGAGAGGGTTAAGGGCGAGAGGCTACATTTGCGCTTCGCGAAGCCGCCTCACGGGCAAGGCCCAACCGCCGTTCAAGCCGCCTTCGTCGCCCGCTTCCTGGCCAGATTGGCAACCACGTTCTCGATCATCCGCATGCCGGCATCGCCGCCGAGCGTCATGATCGATTCCGGATGGAACTGCACGGCAGCGATCGGCTCCTTGGCATGCTCGATCCCCATGATCGTGCCATCCTCGCTTTCCGCCGTGATGATGAAATCGCGGTCGAGCGTTGCCGGATCGGCGAAGATCGAGTGGTAGCGACCGACCGTCACTTCCTTGGCAAGACCGGCAAAGACAATGCCCGGCTCCAGTACCCGGATGCGTGATGGCTTGCCATGCATCGGGATTGCCAGATGCCGCAGCTCGCCGCCGTAAGCCTCGGCCAGCGCCTGCAAGCCAAGGCACACGCCAAAGATCGGCAGGTTCTTCGCCCGCGCCGCCTTGATCGTCGCCTTGCAGTCGAAGTCCTTCGGATTGCCGGGACCTGGCGACAGCACGACGAGATCGGGATCGATCCGGTCGAACACCTCTTCCGGCACCGGGGTGCGCACGGTCGAGACGGTCGCGCCCGTCTGGCGGAAATAGTTGGCAAGCGTGTGGACAAAACTGTCCTCGTGATCGACGAGCAGGATCTTCACCCCCTCGCCGACACGCGCGACATCGCGGGAAACCTTGCCGGCATTGCCGGCGCGTGCGTCACGGATCGCAGAAATCATCGCGGATGCCTTCAGTTCTGTTTCGGCCTCTTCCTCTTCCGGGTTGCTGTCGTTGAGCAGCGTCGCCCCGGCGCGCACCTCGGCAATACCGTCCTTGACGCGGATGGTGCGCAGGGTCAGCCCCGTATTCATGTCGCCATTGAAGCCGACCATGCCGATCGCCCCGCCATACCATGCGCGCGGGCTTCTTTCATTGGCTTCGACGAAGCGCATCGCCCAGAGTTTTGGCGCACCGGTAACGGTGACGGCCCAGGCATGCGACAGGAAGGCATCGAAAGCATCCATGTCAGGCCGCAGACGCCCTTCGATATGGTCGACCGTATGGATAAGCCGCGAATACATCTCGATCTGCCGGCGGCCGATCACCTTCACCGAACCCGGCTCGCAGACGCGGGACTTGTCGTTCCGGTCGACGTCGGAGCACATCGTCAGCTCGGACTCGTCCTTCTTCGAATTCAACAGCTTGAGGATCTGTTCCGAGTCGGAAATCGCATCCTCGCCGCGCTTGATCGTACCGGAAATCGGGCAGGTCTCGATGCGGCGGCCCGATACGCGCACGAACATTTCCGGCGAGGCGCCGATCAGATATTCCTGGTTGCCGAGATTGATGAAGAAGGAATACGGCGAAGGGTTGATCGCCTTCAGCCGGTTGGAAATCTCCGAAGGTTTGCTGTCGCAGCGCTCCATGAACTTCTGGCCGGGCACGACTTCGAACAGGTCGCCACGGCGGAAGCTTTCCTTTGCTCTCGTGACGAGCTGCGCGTATTCGCCCGGTTTGTGATCGCCCTTCGGCGGCGTAACGGTCGTGCGCTGGAACGGATCGGGCGAAATTTCCTGGGCCTTGCCCTCGGTCGTCACGCCATCCTTGGCAAAGTCGTAGCGATCGACCCAGGCCTTGGCCGCATGGTGGTCGACGACGAGGATTTCGTCGGGCAGGAACAGCACCATGTCGCGCTGGTCTTCCGGCCGCTGCATCGACAGCTTGATCGCGTCGAACTGGAAGGCAAGGTCGTAGCCGAAGGCGCCGAACAGACCGATCGCCGAATCCGCATCGGAATAGAAGAGATCGACGATGGCGCGCAGAACGGTAAACACCGTCGGCATCTTCGACCGTTCTTCCTCGGTGAAGACGCGGGACGGCTGGTTGACCGTCAGGTCGAGACGGCGGGCGGTCCGCTCACCGAGCGTCAGATCCTCTACGCCTGCCAGCCGGTCGGCGACGAAACCGAGCAGCACTTCGCCACGACCGTTATAGGCCTCGATCCACACCTTGCGGCCGTTGCAGGTTAGCCCGAGCGGCGGGTCGACGATCGCTGTATCCCAGCGCGTATAGCGGCCCGGATACTCGTAATTGGAAGAGAAGACGGCGCCGCGACGCTCATCCAGCCGGTCGACATAGGAGGAGATCGCCGTTGCATAATCCGCCGGCCGGCGCTTGCGGCTGACGGATATGCCGCCCCTGGTCTCGTAGGTTTCCGAGCCGTCCTCGTGAATGATCGTCGCCATCTGATGCCTGCCTCTTCGAAGTCTCTGCCCATTCAGCGAGGCGGCAACAAAAAAGCCGCCTCGGGTCTCGGGCGGCTTGGTTTAAGTCTTGTCGATGGACATGACTGGTCAAGGCCGCGTCAGCGTGCCCACCACCAGTTACCGTTATTGTTCATCGAAATCGTCATGGGCGGAATTGTTAGCGTGGGTCTCGCGCGCGCGCAAGCAATAAAAACATCCACCATGCATGCGACCAAAACGGCTCCCAAAGCGTTGCCACCCTTGCCGGTGATCCGGCTCGACGGAACAAGGTCGCCGGCGACGCTTAAAGACGGCAAGGAGAGATGAACCTGATGAAACGGTCACCCTATCTGCTGCTGCTAAGCCTCCCCTTCATGCTTGGCGCCGCCATCCCCCCGTCCCGCCCACTGCAGCCACCGCAGGCAGAGGCGCGCCATGTCGTCGAAATCAACGTGATCGACAGGTTTCTGCAGGATACCGGCATTCGCAAACGCCCGACGCAATCGAAGCGCAGCCGCTCCCGAGCACCGGCCGGCGGCGCAATTCCCAGGCCGCCGGCGCTGGCAAGCGTTCCGCTGCCTATCGCAAGGCCCGCTGACGACACGCAGAAAACAGCGCTGGACCAGACAAGCCCCGAGGACGAAAAGCAGGACACAACAATCGGCACGGCGGAGGCCGCTGCGCCGACGGCAAAGCCGGCAGAGACCGGTCAGCCGCAAGCAGGGGAAACATCGCCGCAGGCCGGCGCGACCTCAAAGGCAGTGCCCGCGCCGGAGAGTGAAATTTCCCAGCCAGCGACGCCTGACAAGGCGCCGCCCACGACGCCGAAACCGGCAACGGATAACGACCCGGCTTCGGCGGTGCCGACGCCCACCGAAACGGCCACGCCACCCGTCGTCGAGCAGCCTGCCACCGAAAGCGAACCGGCTCGCCAGTCCGAAGTACCGACGCCTCTTTCCAAACCGGATGCGAACACGGCGGCATCTGGCAGCGCAACGGAACAGTCGAAGGAGCCTGCCGCCGACCGAGATGCTGCAAAAGAGAATGGCGCAAAACAGGATGGCGTAACCGGAACCGAAGCCGCCCAGCCGGATGCGAAGCCTGAAGGCCAAGAGAGCGAAGACCAAAAGGCAGAAGACGAGCCGCCGCCGCCGCTGATCAAGGAGGACCCGCAACAATTGCAGGCCTGCCTCGCCGACCTTAAGGCGATCGGCGCAGAATTCGAGGCGACCGACCCGATCGACGACGGCAACGGTTGCGGCATCGAAAACCCGATCGATGTGCGCAAGGTCTTGCCCGGCGTCGATCTCGGCGGCGCTACCATGCGCTGCGAAACGGCGCTGACGATGGCGCATTGGCTGAAGGAAACAGCACAGCCGGCGCTTTCCATCGCCATGCCCGGCCGCCGGATCACCGGCCTCGTTCCCGGCTCCACCTACCAGTGCCGCCTGAGGAATAGCGCAGCGACCGGCAAGATTTCCGAACATGCCCGCGGCAATGCCTATGACGTCGCGGCCTTCAAGCTCGACAACGGCGAGACGATCGAGATGAAGCCGCGAGAGGAGGATTCGACGCTGGAAGGCGCTTTTCAGCGCACGGCGACCGCCGGCGCCTGCCTGCATTTCACCACCGTCCTGTCACCGGGCAGCGACGCCGCCCATCAGGATCACCTGCACCTCGACATACTGGAACGCGACGGCGGCTATCGCTATTGCCGATAGGCCGTGCCGCGTCATACGTCCCGTCAGCCCGCCGGATTGCTGCTCAGGCTGCTTTCCTGCGTGCCGATCGTCATCGCATTGCCGCGCCATTCGAACGAACCGCCGATCCAGCTGCGCAGCCAGATCGCCGGCAAAAGAAGGTCGCGTACGATCATCGCCGGCAATGTCCAGAAAGACAGCCGCCAGCCCTTGGAAACGGCAAGGACGATTTCAGGCAGATAGATGGCGCAGGCTACCGTCGTCACCACAAGCGGCGTGCTGACACCGAGGGCGAATGCCGCAACCAGCCCGAACAGTAGCGGCGGCATGGCCCCGAGCAGGATTTCCGGCGCAAAGAACATCGGAAACGTCACACGGCGCAGCCGCGCCCAGCGGGCCTGCCGCGACCAGATTTCGCCGAGGCTACGCCGGCCGAGCGGCTGTTCGAAGGGTGCACCGACGAGATGCACCTTCTTTCCATGACGATTGACCAGCTTGGTCGCTGCCGCGTCCTCGGCGATCTCGGCCGCAAGTGCCGCGATACCGCCGGCCGCATCGAGGAACGGCTTGTGCCACAGCATGCTCTTGCCCTGCGCAAAACCGAGGCCGAGCGCCTCGCCGACATACTGCCAGCGCGCCTGCAGCGTATTGAGAAAGGCGCACTCCACCTCTGCCCAGAAACCGTCGGGCCTTGAGCCGATCGGCGTCGAGCAGACGAGACCGGTATCCTTGCGCCATCCGGCCACCAGATTGCCGACGTAATCACGCGGCATCAGCACGTTCGAGTCTGCCAGGATAACCCAGTCATGTCGGGCGGCCTGCCATCCCTTGGCGCAATTATTGAGTTTCGGATTGGCGCTGATCCGATCGTCGCCGATGAGAATGCGTGCGGGAACGGCGGGATACGCCGCCATGACATCACGGATTTTCGCAATGATCGGGTCGTCTTCCACCTGCACGCAGAAAATCAGCTCATACTCGCGCCATTCAAGCTCGAACGCATGGCGAAGCGTGAGTTCGGAATAGGCCTCGATCCCGCGGACCGGAACGACGATCGAAACCGGAAACTGCGTCACCGGCAAGGGGCTGTAGCCGCGTCGATGCGAGAGCCGGCCCATCGCAATCATGATGCTGGTAAGATTGACCGCCAGCAGGGCGAAGGCGAAGGTCGCAAGGAATAGGGCCATCAGAGCTTTCCGACACGGGACGGCCGGGAGACACCATCGTTCCGGCGGCAGCAGTCAGGCCAGAAGATCACCGGCCTGTGACAGCCGGATGACGGCGGACGGCTCGCCACTCATTCCCGCCGTGATAACCACAGCACTTGATCGCCAGACAGGACGGGCCACCGGACGACACAGCCCACAAGACAAATCCAGGCGCTCGCCAACGCAAAGCGCCGGGGCTTGGCGCGCCTATCCTATTGCAGGTCCGCTGCCGGCGCCACGCCGGCAACATCCTCGTCACGCAATGTCACCTCGTATTTCTGCTTGGTATCGAACACCTCGACCCGATCGACGATCACTTCGCCTTGCCGCTCCAGCTCTCGGGTCAGCGCCTCCGCTGAGCGAACGTCCTCCACCAGAATGGTACTGCCGGCTTTCAGGGCGATTTCCAGATATGGCATTGAAGACTTCCTTTCCTCATCGACGATATTGCATGAGGAAAAGTCCCGGCGCACGATTGAGTTCCGGCAATGCCGGTAACGCCACGACAGCTGCGAGCGGAGCGGCGCGCTCAGATACCGCAATTATTGTCGATATCGGCTCGGATCGCCGGACAGGCAGCAATCAGCTTGCCGATGGCGGCCGACGAGCCTGCAAGCGGCAAATGGATCGTCCCCGGCAACCGGTCCATCCCGCCTGGTCCTTCCAGCACCACCGACGTTCCGTCGGAAAGCATATACTCGATCTTCGAGACCGCACCGTCGGCGGCGACCGACATGATCTTGCCGGCCGGCAAGACCATCAGGCCATTCTGCGACCTGAAATCCGAGATCCCGGCCATGCAGACATCGTTCTTGACGGATTGATAGCCCTGCCCGCTGTCGGCAAAGCTATAGCCGGCTGCATGGCCGGACTGGAAGACGATCACCGTCGATGGCTGGCGCACAAGCGACGGCGTTACGCGAATTTCCACACTCTCGCTGCGCGTCGCATCATATCGTGCCTGGCCGCAGGCAAGGCCGATCGTATGCTCGCCGCTCTCGATATGGGCGGTTAATCCGAGCACCGGATGCCGTCCGTACTGCCAGCGCGAGGAGATGGCCGGCACCGCCGCAGCAGATGGCGATGCTGGGCCGACATGCCCCATGCCCCCCGCTCCGGCTCCCGCATCAGGTCCACCACCTTCACTCGCGCCACCTCCGGTACCGGGCGCAACGTCGGCGAAACGCCGGCCGTCCCATCGAACCGCCCCCTCGTCGAAATCGTGTCCGACAAGCTTGATGGACGGTGGCACGCCACCTGTCAGCTCATAGCCGACGCTGAGGATCTCGTAGCTATTCACCAGTCGGCCCTGACGCTGCAGGTAGATGATCACGTCGCAGGCGCGAAAGCCGCAGGTTATGTTGCCACGCAAACCATCACACAGAATGCCGCCGTGATCGAGGATGAGGTCGAGCTGCCCGTCACCGTCGAGATCGGCCCGCTCACCCCACATGTCGCCGAGCGAAGCCCGCTGCCCTTCGCAGGCACGCGCCATCTCCTCAGCGAGCACGGCATTTTCGTTCGTCGCGCCTGTGGTACCGGCTGAGGCGACCGAGGCCCGAGGGATCGATACAACGCACGACACGGCCAATCCAAGCGCCAGCAAAGCCGCGGGCACACGGTCAAACATCGTCGGGATACAGCCCCTCACCGCAATCTCCATCTTCGTCGGAGAAAGCTTAAGCGAGGCCGAGCCTGGCCTCGTCAACCTGGATTAATCTCGGCAGGAAAAATGGCCCGGGCAGCCGCATCAGGAATGCTACCCGGACAAGATTGCGGGAGGCGGCCCTAGAACAGACCTTCGATCTCGCCTTCGTCGTTGAGCATGATCCGCTCGGCCGACGGCGAGCGCGGCAGGCCGGGCATGGTCATGATCTCGCCGGTGATCGCCACGATGAAGCCGGCACCGGCCGACAGGCGCACTTCACGCACATGCACGACATGGCCTTCCGGCGCGCCGCGCAGCGCGGGATCGGTCGAGAAGGAATATTGCGTCTTGGCAATGCAGACCGGCAGCTTGCCGTAACCCTGTTCTTCCCAGGCCTTGAGCTGGTCGCGAACTGCCTTGTCGGCGGTCACTTCGCCGGCATGGTAGATTTTTGACGCGACAGTCTCGATCTTGTCCATCAGCGGCGTGTCGTCACCGTAGAGCGGCTGGAAATGCGCCTGGCCGCTATCGGCAAGCTCGACGACCTTGTGCGCCAGTTCCTCGATACCGGCGGAACCATCCGCCCAGTGGCGGCACAGAATGGCGTCTGCGCCGAGCCTGTCGACATACTCCTTGATCGCGGCGATTTCCGCCCCGGTATCCGAGATGAAGTGGTTGATGGCGACGACGACGGGAACGCCGAACTTGCGTACATTGGCGACATGGCGGCCGAGATTGGCGCAGCCGCGCACCAGCGCCTCGACATTCTCGGCGCCGAGATCCTCCTTCTTCACCCCGCCATTCATCTTCAGCGCCCGGATGGTCGCGACGATGACGGCGGCATCGGGCTTCAGCCCCGCCTGGCGGCACTTGATGTCAAAGAACTTTTCAGCGCCGAGATCGGCACCGAAGCCGGCCTCTGTGACGACGTAATCGCCAAGCTTCAAGGCCGCCTTGGTGGCGATCACCGAATTGCAGCCATGCGCGATATTGGCGAACGGCCCACCGTGCACGAGCGCCGGATTGTTTTCCAGCGTCTGCACCAGGTTCGGCTGCATCGCGTCCTTCAAGAGCACCGCCATCGCCTTGTCGGCTTTCAGATCACGTGCATAGACCGGCGAACGGTCGGTGCGGTAGCCGATGACGATTTCGCCCAGACGCCGTTCGAGATCCTCGAGGTTTTCCGCCAGGCACAGGATCGCCATGACTTCGGACGCGACCGTGATGTCGAAGCCGCCCTCGCGCGGAAAACCGTTCTTGGCGCCGCCGAGCGACATGACGACCTGGCGCAGCGCCCGGTCGTTCATGTCCATCACCCGCCGCCAGGTGATGCGGCGGATATCGATGTCGAGTTCGTTGCCCCAATAGACGTGGTTGTCGATCATGGCCGACAGAAGATTGTGGGCCGAGGTGATCGCGTGGAAATCGCCGGTGAAATGGAGGTTGATATCCTCCATCGGCACGACCTGCGCATAGCCGCCACCGGCCGCACCGCCCTTGACGCCGAAGCAGGGGCCGAGCGACGGCTCGCGCACGCAGATGACCGCCTTCTTGCCGATCCGGTTGAGGCCGTCGCCGAGACCGACCGTCGTTGTCGTCTTCCCCTCGCCGGCCGGCGTCGGGTTGATGGCGGTGACGAGGATCAGCTTGCCGTCCTTGCGGTCGGCAAGCGAAGCTATGAAACCGGCGCCGATCTTGGCCTTGTCATGACCGTAGGGAATGAGGTCTTCCGCCGCCATCCCGAGCTTGGCACCGATCGCAACGATCTGCTCCTTGCGCGCCGCTCGGGCAATCTCGATATCCGATTTCACGTCAGCCATGGGGGTATCCTTGTGTCTCGCTGCCCGTTGAGGGCTTTTGCGGACACCGATAGCGAACATGGCGCCCGGAGAGAATAGGCAGTCGCGATCTTCTTGCGATCCCCACAAGGAAAGGGCAGCGCAGTTTCCCGCGCCGCCCTCCCGGAGCGTCCCCCGCCCCTATGCTTTATTAGAAACGCTGAGTGAGCGAGACTTTGAAATAGCGGCCAGCCTCGGAGAAGAGATCGGTAGCTCCAGACATCTCTTTTACTTCGAGTGCATCGAAATAGGTTTTATCGAAGACGTTGTAGACGCCGGCCTGGATGCGCAGACCTTTGGTCTGTTCAGGCTCCCAATAACCGGCCCAGTTCACGACACCATAGCCGGCCGGCTTGAAGGCTGCGTCGGAATCTTCCCTGACCGCAGCCGAGGCGACCAGATCAAGATTGGTGCCCCACGTGTCCTGCTCATATCCGATGCCAATTATACCCTTCAGCGGGGCCACCGACCCCAATGTCTGGCCGCTGTCGAGATCCTCGCCATAGGCATAGGCAAGCGACGCATGTGCATTGAAGCCGTTTGCAAAGCGCTTTTGCACACGCGCTTCGACGCCAGAAATCCTTACCCTATCAATATTGATGGGCCGAATGACCATATCGCCAATTATGGGGGAGCCGGTAGTCTCGGAACCTATAAAGTCCTTATAGCGCGTGGAAAACGCGGTAATCCGACCGCCGAAGTCCTGATCACCGAGATTGGCGCCAAATTCAAAGCCGTAGCTGCTCTCAGGATCCAGATCAGGATTGCCGATCTGCTGATAGCGCGTGCTGACGTAAGTCAGGTAAAGCTGATCTACGTTCGGCGCCTTAAAAGCCGTTGAGAACTGAGCAAACAGCTCGACCTCTGGGTTAATCTGCCATGCGGCACGCAATTTGGGCGAAAGCTGCCAATCGCTTTGACCGTCGGGCAACCCAGAGTAGCCGTCTGCATCTTCATAACCTGCGGACGCAGTCGGGTCGAACTTGTACCAGTCGAAACGAACGCCCGGCGTAAGAGAGAACCCACTCTCGCCGAACTCAATTCTATCCTCGACAAAAAGGCCAAGCTTATAGCCGCTCACGTCAGGCGAATTCGACTGATTGACGTGATAGTTAGAGCAGGTGGCGATATAATCGGGATCGGTTGCGTTCTCGTCGCAGCTGTCGATGCCAGTGGTGAACTGGTCGGTCTTGCTGAACTGGAAATTGCCACCGAATGTCAGGCGATGCTGCAAATTACCGGTTTCGAATGACGAATTGGCATAAGCCGAAAACCCGTAGTCATTCTCTTTATTGTCTGTGAAGCGACCATAGTCTCCAACGGGGATTGTAATACGATCCTGCATCGTTCCGTAAAGGCGCTGCACACGCTGCCAATAAAGCGTTGCAGTCACATTATCGATAAGCGAGTCGGCTGCGATCGCGTCATATCGATAGTCAAGCGAAACACGGTCACGTTGCCGATCCTCGGTCCCTTTGGTGCTGCCCGGAACATACGAAGCACTGGCATTCGAGAACACATTGATGTCAGTGTCCGTCTTGTAATGCTCCGCCGTAATACCGAGACTATGGCCGCCCTCCAGCTGCTGACGCAGCTTTAGCATAAGGTTACGCGTGCGGTAATCTTCGGGATCCGCCTTGGTACGGGTCGCGCCATAACCGCCCACTTCGCCGCCATTTTCGGTTTCGTTACCTCTCGTGTAACTGCCTTGGAACAGAACGGACGTATTTTCGATCCGTTTCGCAACGGCAGCCGAGCCGCCGACCGAACGATCCTTGCCGTCATAGGTACCTTTGACGATGCCGCCCCAGTCTTTTTCGGCGCTAATCAGATCTTCGGGCTCCAGCGTACGCAAGACGACTGCACCACCAAGCGCACCAGAACCTGCTCGGCTGGAATCTGAGCCTCTCAGAATATCGACTGCCGACAAAGCATTGAAATCGAACGTATTTGCGCCACCTGTAGCGCCCCAGATACTATCCGACATGAAAGGCAGCGGGATGCCGTCGATGGTCGTCAGAATGCGGTCCTCTTCAAGACCACGAATGTTGACACTGTTCGATGAGCCGACCCAATTCACGCCTGGCTCAACCGTATTGCCGAGATCGTCTAGGTCACGAATATCCCGCTGAAGTATCGTCTCCTGCGTCGTTACGGTCGCCAGAGGCGTGTCCGAAACGCTCCCCGCCGGAGCGCGAGCGCTCTTCCCCTTCAACACGATCGGCTGAAGCGCCGTGTCATCCTGCTCGGTCGCCGTCGCCTGCTGGGCTGACGCTTCCGCGGTAAATCCGAGCAAAGCAAGTGCGGTGCATGTAGTAAGGATCGATCGAAAACGCCGGCTACGCATGGCTGTCCTTTCAGGAGGGCGTGCGAAAACGACCGGCGCACCTAAGCATACCGGGAGAAGACGGCGCCCAATTCAATTCTGGCTAAAATATGGCGGGCGGCAGAAAACTGCCTTATTCATGCCAGTAGAAAACATGAGTTCTTTTGTCAATTATTTGAACATGATTATTTGAATCATATTTTTGAGAGCATGCCTCGGTGACAATTCTGCAACAAATACCCGACGCCTATTGCAGTGCACAAAGCTGTAAATTATGGGAAACTAACAATTAGGACACCTGGAGAAGACATGAAATCGCTGGAATTGCTCGTCGAGAAGATCATCCTCTCAAGCCGCTGGCTTCTGGTCGTCTTCTACATGGGCCTCGTCGCAGCCCTTGGCCTTTATGCGCTCTCCTTCGCCTTCAAGTTCTGGAAGATCGCCAAAGAGGTATTCACGCTCGGCGAGGCGGAGATGATCCTTGCCATGCTCGGCCTTATCGATGCAGCGCTTGTGGCAAGCCTGATCGTCATGGTGATGATTTCCGGATACGAGAATTTCGTCAGCCGCTTTGACGAGACGGAAGCGGATGTTTCCTTCCTTGGCAAGCTCGATGCCGGCAGCCTAAAGATCAAGGTCGCCTCGTCGATCGTCGCGATCTCCTCCATTCACCTTCTGCAGATCTTCCTCAATGCAAACCAGTACACCGACGCAAAGCTGATGTGGTACACGATCATCCACCTCGCCTTCGTCGTCTCCGCCGTCATGCTCGGCTGGCTGGAACGCATCATGGCCGCCACCAAGGCCGACAAGGACGAGGCGAAGTACGAAGCCAAGCTCTGACGCCATTATTGCAAAAGATGAAGCACAGGTCCGGCCGTGCGGTGAGCGGCTGGACCGTCAGACAATGACTGCACAAGCGGAGATCGTCGAAGACCCGCGCCACAGGACTGTCCGGATGGCGAACGACGATCAACGCTACACCTTGCTGGCCCGGCCACTATAGCGCCATCATCCGCGCACCCGGCGGGTCCGACGTCTCTTCACCGGCTCGCTCGCCGCACCTGAACGGCTTACCGCCCCGCCCTGTTTGCAGCGCCGCACGGCGATGATCCGCTCATCGCCCCTCCCTTGAATAAACCCGTCTCTTATTCTCTCGCAAACCCGCTGATTCCACCGCAGCTGCACAGCCGTGGTCAGCGCTGCCACCCGAATTCGGCCAAATCCCAATTCAGGGCGGATCTCCACGGCTTCGGCATTTGCCCATAAGCCACTGAAATACAACAATTAAGATGATCATCTATCATAAAAATAGATGATTTCCCCTTGCGAAAGTGATTTTTAATTGGCTAAAAACAGGAATTAGTATATTTATTTACAATAACATAGCCTCCCGGACCCGCCACCCTGATGATTACTCTCGAACGGCAGTCTGTGCTGAGTAGCGAGATATCCGCCGCCAAGTCTCAGGAAGGTCTTTTTCTGGCTCTGGGGCGGGTAACTCACGAATTCAGCCTGCAACACGTAACATTACTGTCGCTGAACAATCCCGATGAGGAACTCCTCTCGCGAATGGTTGTAAAGTCGAGCATTCCGGATAGTTTCTTTGCCGAATTCGACCGGCGAAGACTGCTCGGTCGTTGTCCGTTGAACGATATCATGGCGCAGTCGAAATTGCCCTATTGCTGGTCGGTCAACGATGCATCTCATCCAAAGCATCTGGAAATAGACAGCCAGACGGCCGAGCTGCAACGCCGTCACGGGCTCATCACCACCGTGGCGATGACGCTTTATTCGCGCGAGGCGGAACGCTTCATCATGCGCTTCGACGGCACCCGCCCCCGACTGACCCAGGTCGAGCTCAATGAACTCGGCATGATCACGCTTCACGCCTTCGACGTGCTGGAGCGGATCAGGCGAAACCAGCAGAAGAAATCGCCTTCGCCACTGACCAGTCGCGAGCTCGAGGTCGTTCGCTGGACGGCGCAGGGCAAGACGTCCGCCGAAATCGGCAAGATTCTTACTCTGTCGGACCACACCGTCAACGCCTACATGACCACTGCCATCAAGAAGCTCGATTGCGTCAACCGAACGCAATTGGTAGCCAAGGCCCTGCGGCTGAGGCTGATCGCCTGAGCGCGCTTGATCGCACGCGGGGCTTAAGGACGACCGGAATTGACATCCTGGATTGAACATTCGCGCAAGCCCTATACCGCCCAGCACCGGGCGATCGGCCTGCATGACACGGAAGTGCTGGAGCTGATCGCTTCGTTTCGTCTATGCGGTTACTGGCGTTTCGATCTGGATACGGGCCACCTCTTCGGCACGCCTGACTTCACCCACATATTCGGCATGGCGCCCACCGAAGGGCCGCTCAACGTCGTGGAGCTGAGCGCCACCATCCACCCGGACGACCTGTCGGTGATGATGGAGACGTTCGAACGCGCCAGCGCCGCGCGCCTGACCTACCACAATCTCTACAGGGTGCGTATGACGGCCGGTTCCTACAAGTTCGTCCGCAGCGTCGGCAAGTTCAGGACCGGCACCGCCGGTCAGGGAGAGGTCATCGGCATGACCTACGAACTGTTCGACCAGGAGAGCACGACGATCGGCTTCATCCCGGAAGGCGACCTGCACGCGCTGCCGCCGGAAGCAGCCACCTAAAGCGTGTCACGATCTTTCAGATTCGATCTGCACGCTTTAGCCTTTTGTTTCTACGCGTGTCTTTAGCTCGAAACCGGCAACCACTTTCGAGCGACACGCTCAAGCGTAATTCCAGTAAAGGTTTGAAGCGGCCTTACGTTGGCAATTGTACGAGCCCCAAGGGACAAGGCGTCGCCTGCGATCCAGAGACCGCAGGCGATGTGCCGGAATTAACGATCGAGTACCGAGCGGATTTCCACCAGGTTGGAACGTATCCGCAGCGTGTAAAAGCCCATCACGGCGAGATGCGTCGGCATGATCCAGCCGTCTTCGGCCCCGTTGGAGATGATCGCCGGCTGAATGCGCAGTGCCGAGCGCATCTGTCCCAGCGTATCGGTCCACAGCGTCGCCAGGTTCCGCTCGCGGATGACCTGCGAAAAATCGGCTCCGGCACCGGACAGAATGGCGTAATAACCATAGATCTGACCATAGGCGAACCAGAACCGGTCGTCGGCGCGCGTATCGAACCAGCCGCCATTATAGTTTTCCGAACGCTCGCGCAGGATCGCCGAAGTGCCGCCGAGATCGTTGGCAACGCGGTCGAGGAACTGCACGAGATTGTCGGCGCGGCTGTCGAACATTGCGGTACAATTGCCGAGTTCGACATTGAATGCCCGCAGGTTGGAGATCGCCTCGCGGTAATAGCTCGGCGTCGGCGTCTTCGGACCGAAGGGGTTCAGGCCGAAATACCAGGAATACTCGTCGAACTGCAGGTTGCTGCGCGCGTCCTGCAGGTTGGAATTGATGCCCGATGTGCCGCGCACGCGCGCCAGCGTATCGACCAGTTCCACTGTGGTGCGGCGCACCGCCTGGTTTACGCCGCGCTGGAACGAGGCCTTGTTGTCGAGGAACGGCGTGTTGTCCCAGTCGAGACCGAACAGGCCGAGCCTGTAGACAAGCATGGAGGAAATCCAGGCATTCTGGTTGACATTGACGTCGGTCAGGTCGGCCGCCGCATCGGCGATTGCCGATGTCTGGCACTGGCGCGGCGGCGTTACCGCCACACCGGACGGGCCGGAGGCCTGCGCCTGCGCCGCAACGCCCGGCACAGGCAATTCCGCCCCGGCCGGCATGTTGCGCTCGGTCCAGCGATAGGTATCGACGAAATTCGGATCGAAACCGCGCCAGACCTGCGTCTGCCAGATGAAATAGCCGTAAAGGCCGATGATAACCACGGCGATGACCGCGACCGGCCCTTTAACCAGAAGACGTCGGCCGGCATACCAGCTGCCGCCCGCCCGCAGCGGCCAGACCAGCCAGGCGATCAGAAGCCGCAGCCCGCGCCCGATGGCAGCCGCCACGCCTCGAAAAAATCCGCTGATCTGGTCGAGCATCAAGTTCTCCTGAAAATCCGATCGGTCACCGCTCAGATATGGCGCCGCAGCCGCAAGTACAACGGCCACAGGCATTTAACCGGCAAAATCGCAGCATCCTTGAGGTCGCAGTCGGTCAACGCAGCCGCACCCGCCCAGCTTTGCCCTGCCTTGCAACACCGTCCGGCCTTGCCGCTAGCGGGCCGCCTGGCCATTGCCGAACCGCGCGGCAAACCCCTGTTCAGCTCTCTGCCGGCTTGCCGCCAGCAGGCCGCCCGGCAAAAGTCCGTCCTCCAGCCGGCGAATGGCATCGGTGAAATGCGGATAGGCATCGGCGACAAGCGCATGCGCCTCCCGATCGCGGTGGAAGCTCAAAAGCACGGCGTAGAGATCGAGCAGATATTCCACATCGAAGCGCAGCTTTTGGATGAGCAGCGTCAGGTCTCGCACGGCCGTATTCAGCGCTTCGACCACGCGCCCGGCCGCTGCAAGCATGGCAGGCTGCGCAGGCGGCCTCAAGCCTACCGACGATCCGCCGTCCTTCGGTGCCGGAAGTGGGCCGCTTTCGCCACGCCACAGGATGGAAAGCGCCGTCTCGGCCTCCCGTCGCTGCGCAATGACGCCGAGCCGCTGCCCGTCAATCAGCCCGGCAAGACGATCCGCCCGCCCGAGCGTCAGGCGCAGCCGCTCCGTACCGATCGCACGCGCAGCCCTCTCCTCTATACGACGGCGCATCGTCGTCTTCGAAACCCGGCCGATCAACCGGTCCAGCGCAAGCGGTACTTCCCTATTGTCGAAGGCACGTTTTTCGGCATCAACCACGTCGGCGATTTCGGCAACCGGCAGCGCAATCCGTCCATGGGCGCCGCCAAGCGCCTCCAGGTAGGCACCGACGCCTTCATCGAGCGCCGCGGCAATCTCCGGGTCAGCGTCATCGGACGAAAGCATGGCGGCGTCGAGCGCTGCGACCAGCGCCTGTCCGGCGGCCGCAAGCGCCCTGAAATCCTCGTCGGCGTGAACGGCCGCGTCTTCGAAGGAATTGGAAAGATCCGCGCTCACCGCAAGTGCTCCCGTTGATCCGCCGATCGGCAAACAGAATAGGGCCGCTGCGCGATTCGTGCGACAGCGGCCCGGCAATGACTAGGTGATAAAAAGGTCTTTGTCTAAAAAAGCGCTCGCCTCAGAGGCCGAGCTTGGCAATTTCCGCGTCGAGCCGATCCTTGGCCTTCTTCGGCATTTTCGCCGCCTTGACGGCGTCGATGTTGGCCGGCGCGTCACCGACGACGATCAGCGCCACCATGCCCATGCCGAAATGCGGCGTGCACTTGAAGACATAGGCACCGGCCTGGTCGAGGGTGATGGTCAGGTCCTGGCCCATCTTGCCCCGCATGGCGGCAACGCCTTCGGGGATAAGGCCGGGCTGGGACTGTGCGTCATGCCCCTTGTCGGTGGCGACGAACTTGATCGTATCGCCTGGCGCAGCCTTGACCGCCGCAGGTTCGAAAACCATGATCTCGCCGTCTGTGCCCTTGTTGAGCATCTTGATCTCGATCTCGGCAGCCATTGTCGGCAGCGCCATCAGCGCCAGCCCCGCGGCCAGAGTAAAGGTTTTCAGCGTGCTGCTCTTGCGCATTGAATTCTCCTGAAGGTGTCCTCGCGTCACCGCGATGCCAGCGTTTTACCCACATGGCGGCATCACGCTTTGACAAGGGTCAATTGGAGAAGTCGATTGAAAAAAACGTGACTGTTCAGTGACAGCGCATCTTGTCTTCCCAGTGGCGACGGCAGAGCGACACGTAGCGCTCGTTACCGCCGACCTCGACCTGCGCCCCCTCGCGGATCACCTCGCCGTCGGCACCGACGCGCACGACCATCGTCGCCTTGCGTCCACAATGGCAGATGGTGCGCACTTCACGCAGTTCGTCGGCAACGGCCAGCAGTTCATGCGAGCCGGGAAAAAGCTTACCCTGGAAATCGGTCCGCAGACCGTAAGCCATGACCGGAATACCGATACGGTCACATACCCGTGCCAGCTGCCAGACCTGATCGGTCGACAGGAACTGCGATTCATCGATGAAGACGCAGGCGATCGGCTCCTGCGCATGCATGCCGGAGATCGCCGTAAACAGATCATCGCCATGCCCGAAGGGAATGGCATCCGAAGACAGGCCGATCCGCGACGCCACACGTCCCTTGCCGGCGCGTTCATCCAGCGCGGCGATGAAAATCGCCGTGCGCATGCCGCGTTCGCGGTAATTGTAGGATGCCTGCAGCAGCATGGTGGACTTGCCTGCATTCATCGTCGCGTAGTGGAAATAGAGTTTGGCCATGACAGGCGTTTTCTTATCCGCAGCTGACCGGCGGAAGACATGCCGGGCGATAACCACAGATTTTTGACGGACCAAGACGGCGCAACACGCCCCCGTTCACCTCAACCGAGGCGATCGAGGACGAAATCGACCCGCTCCACGACCGTCGTTTTCGGCAGCAGAACGACCTCGTAGCCAAGCGCCGGATAGACCGCCGCCAGCCGTTCATATTCCGCAAGCGCCGCCTCGATACCATGGCGGCGATCGGCGTCGGCGCGGTAGATCTGCGGCCATGGCGGCGTCAGGAAAACCGTTCGATTATAGGGATGGCGCGCGTTCAACCGTTCGACGAGAGCTTCGCCGGTCGCCTGTTCGAGGGCGACGGCGGCATCGATCAGACTGCGGTCGAAGAAGGTCCAGCCGGCGTTGCCTGCCGCAACGTCCCGGTCGGCGATCGCCATGTCTATCGCCCGTCGTGCGAAAGCTGCGAGATCCACCCACGGCAACGCACGGCCCTCGCCTTCATGCTCCTGAGAAACGATCCGCCGGCCCGGCTCCGCGACCACGGCAAATCCGCGCGCTGCCAGTTCGGCGAGCAGGGTCGACTTGCCGCCGCCCGAACAGCCTGAAATCACGACGAAACGGTTCATACCCACTCCTCTTGACCAACGGCCGCCCGACCTGCCAGCCGCTCCAAACCGGAAAACAAATGCATAGTATTGCACGTTTATGAATGATGATGCACAATCACCACGCCAACACTATCGTCCCGCACTCCTGCGCCACATGAAGTTCGGGATCTATCAGATTCAAAAGATTGCAAAACATGCGCATCGCCCATGCAGCCCTCTGGACCAGAGACCTTGATGAAGCAGCCGCATTCTGGCAGCGCTATTTCGGCGCCAGCATTGGACAGGCCTATCACAGCAGACGGCGCGAGGGGTTTGTCTCCCGCTTCGTCAGTCTTCCTGACGGCCCGGACCAGATCGAACTGATGACCGGTCCCTGGATCGGCGGCGCGGAAGACGGCGATCGTGCGGGATGGGACCATATCGCCGTGTCGCTCGGCAGCCGCGAGGCGGTTGACGCGCTCGCGGCGCAGTGCAGCCAGGACGGCTGCCTCGCCTCGGGACCGCGCATGACCGGCGACGGTTTCTACGAGGCGGTCATCCTGATGCCCGACGGAACGCCGGTGGAAATCACCAGCTGAAGCCATCCCAGCAAAAGCGGGAACCGATCTTGCGTCCGGAATTGCGGAAGATCAGAAAGCTGGAGCATTGTCGCCATTCAGTGATCGATGGTAATCCTCTGGAAGCGAGCCTCAGCGGTGAGCGACGGCAGGAAAGCCTGCCGCCGATTGCTCTCTCACACCACGGATGCGGATGCCATGCCGTGGCGGCAGCGATCAGACGCCGAACGCGCGGCGCAACCCGCCCTGATGCACGACGATGCGGGCATGGTAAGGTACGCGGGTATAGAGATCGAGCACATCCTGGTTGACCAGCCGCACGCAGCCGGAGGACGTCGCCTTGCCGATCGACTGCCATTCCGGCGATCCGTGCAGGCGATAGAGCGTGTCCTTGCCGTCCTGGAAGATATACAGCGCGCGGGCGCCGAGCGGGTTCTTGATACCGGGGTCCATGCCGCCGTTTTCCACCGAAAAGCGCGCAAGGCTCGGCTGGCGGGCGATCATTTCGTCCGGCACTTTCCAGCGCGGCCAGGGCTGGCGCCACTGGATGACGCCTTCGCCCTGCCAGGCAAAGCCGTCACGGCCGATGCCGACGCCGTAGCGCATCGCCGTGCCGCCGGGCTCGACGACATAGAGGAACCGCTCCTGCGTATCGACGACCACCGTACCGACCTTTTCGCCGGTCGGATCGGCAACGCGCTGGCGATAATATTTCGGATCGATCTGCTGGTAGGGAATGGCCGGGATCACATGCCCGCCATCGGTCACCGAAGCATAGCGCGCCTGCAGCTCCGCCTCGTCCGGAGGTCCGATCGGCCGCTGTGCCATGCCGGGAATGACGCGCGGCTGGCTGGTGGTCGAGCAGCCGGCGAGTGCTGCGGTCAGCGACACGGAACCGAGCACGAAGCTGCGTCGCGACAGGAATTGGGCAGAAGACATGAGGATTTTCCAGACAGATGTCGAATATCGATATGCCTCTATCCGTCCGCTTAAAGGGTAGAGCAAATCACAACTAGGCTATCCACAAGCATTTTCGAATAGTTACCTACGGTATTACCTGGTCTTCCATGTCGCAAACACCCCTACCCGCATGGCGCGAATGCACGCGCTTGCGTGCCACTTCAAGATATTGATAATGGCCAGGAACATATAAGAACGGGAGCAAATCATGCGCATTCAAAAATCGTTGGCATTCACTTTCGCCCTGTCCGCCTCCGTTGCCGGTTTTGCTGCCGGCGCATCGGCGGCAGAACCCGCATCATGCGGCACCGTCCGCCTGTCCGATGTCGGCTGGACCGATATCACCGCGACCACAGCCACGGCCTCGGTCGTGCTGAAGGCGCTGGGCTACGAGACCGATATCAAGGTCCTGTCCGTGCCGGTCACCTTCTCGTCGCTGAAGAACAAGGACATCGACGTCTTCCTCGGCAACTGGATGCCCACTCAGTCGGGCGACCTGAAGCCCTATATCGATGAAAAGAGCATCGAATCCTTCGGCCCCAACCTGACCGGTGCCAAATATACGCTCGCCACCAATGCCAAGGGCGCTGAACTCGGCATCAAGGATTTCAAGGATATCGCCACCCATGCGGATGCGCTCGGCGGCAAGATCTACGGTATCGAGCCGGGCAATGACGGCAACCAGCTCATTCTCGGCCTGATCGAGAAGGATACGTTCGGCATGAAGGCGCTCGAAGTGGTCGAATCCTCCGAACAGGGCATGCTGGCGCAGGTGATGCGCGCAGACAAGGCAGGCGAGCCGGTCGTCTTCCTCGGCTGGGAACCCCATCCGATGAACACCAATTTCAAGCTTACCTACCTGACCGGCGGCGATGATGTCTTCGGCCCGAATTTCGGCGGCGCCGAGGTCTTCACCAATGTCCGCGCCGGCTTCACCGAGGAATGCACCAATGTCGGCGCTTTCCTGAAGAACCTGAAGTTCACGCTGCCGATGGAAAACGAGATCATGGCCAAGATCCTCGATGACGGCGAAGAAGCCAGCGTCGCCGCCACCGACTGGCTGAAGGACAACGGTTCGGCGATCGAGCCATGGCTCGTCGGCGTCACCACCAAGGACGGCAAGCCGGGACTTGAAGCGGTCAAGGCCGAACTCGGCCTCTGAGAACATCATAGGGGCCGGCACCGATACAACGTGATCCGGCCCTTCCGTCCTGCCCATTCCTTCATTCGAGGTGATATCGGACGTGAACTGGTTAACTGACCTGCTTCCGAACTGGCTCGCCGATTCCAGCGGCAAGCTGAGGCTCGGCATCTGGGCGCGCAACGCCGTCGACTGGCTGACGACCAATGCCAGCTGGTTTTTCGACTGGCTGTCCAGCATCCTGTCGATTGCGATCGACGCGCTGCTGGCCGTGCTCGAATTTCCGCCGCCGCTTCTGCTGATCGCCATTTTCACGGCGCTCGCCTATGCCCTGCGCCGCTCGCTCGGCGTGGCCGTCTTCACCTGTCTCGGGCTGCTTCTGATCTACAATCAGGGCTACTGGAAGGAGACGATGGAAACCCTGTCGCTCGTTCTGGCCGCCACCGTGGTTTCGATGGCGATCGGCATTCCGCTCGGCATTGCCGCGGCAAGGCGCCCGTGGTTCTACGAGATCATGCGCCCGGTCCTAGACCTGATGCAGACCATTCCCACCTTCGTCTATCTCATCCCGGCGCTGATCCTATTCGGCCTCGGCATGGTGCCGGGTCTCATCGCCACGGTCATCTTCGCCATTCCGTCACCCATCCGCCTGACGCGGCTTGGTATCATCTCGACGCCGCAGGCTCTCACCGAAGCCGCCATCGCCTTCGGTGCGACGCCGGCACAGGTGCTGCGCAAGGTCGAGCTTCCCTATGCGATGCCGCAGATCATGGCGGGCCTGACCCAGACGATCATGCTGTCATTGTCCATGGTCGTCATCGCAGCGCTTGTCGGCGCAAACGGCCTCGGCGTTCCGGTCGTGCGCGCGCTCAACACCGTCAACATCGCCCGCGGCTTCGAAGCGGGCCTCTGTATCGTCATCCTCGCGATCATCCTCGACCGCATGTTCAAGAGCGACGCGGGAGACACGCCATGACCGACACGACGACAAAAGACTGCGTCACCTTCAGCAATGTCGACATCGTCTTCGGCAAGGAACCGTCGGGCGCCCTGTCGCTTCTCGATGCCGGCAGGAGCCGCGACGAGATCAGCCGAGAGACCGGCATCGTCGTCGGAGTTTCCGACGCCTCGCTGACCATTCGCGAGGGCGAGATCCTCGTGCTGATGGGCCTGTCCGGCTCCGGCAAGTCGACCCTGCTGCGCGCCGTCAACGGGCTTGCGCCGGTGGTTCGCGGCAGCGTCAGCGTCGCCACGCCGCAAGGTCCGGTCGATCCCTACGCGGCAAGCGCCCGCGTGCTGCGCGACCTGCGCATGCACACGGTCTCCATGGTCTTCCAGCAGTTCGGTCTCCTGCCTTGGCGCACGGTGGCGGAAAATGTCGGTTTCGGCCTCGAACTGGCAGGCGTCGCCGAAGCCGAGCGCAAGACCCGCGTCGGCGAACAGCTCGAACTTGTCAACCTTTCGCAATGGGCCGACCGCCGCGTCGCAGAACTGTCGGGCGGCATGCAGCAGCGCGTCGGCCTCGCCCGCGCCTTTGCCACAGGCGCGCCGATACTCCTGATGGACGAGCCCTTCTCGGCGCTCGACCCGCTGATCCGCAACAAGCTGCAGGATGAGCTTCTGGAGTTCCAGCAGCGGCTGAAGAAGACGATCCTGTTCGTCAGCCACGATCTCGACGAGGCCTTCCGCATCGGCAACCGCATCGCCATCATGGAAGGCGGGCGCATCATCCAGTGCGGCACGCCGCAGGAGATCGTGCGCGCCCCCGCCGACGACTATGTCGCCGATTTCGTCCAGCACATGAACCCGATACGGATGCTGACGGCAAGCGACGTGATGTCGACGGGTGTATCGGCGGCAAGCGCCGGCGCGCCCGTTTCGGCATCCGCCGCTCCCTCGACGCCGCTCGTCGACATTCTCGATGCGCTTGCCCGCCAGCGTGGCGCTGTGGCCATCGTCGAAAATGGCGCGATCATCGGCTCGGTAACGGCGGACGACGTGGTCTCCGGCCTGACCCGCCATCGCCTGCGTGACAAAAGTCAAATGTAAGAGCGCGATAAAGGTCGGGGGTAACTCCTTGTAAAGGGTGCGAAAACTTGACGCGCCCTCACATCTTCTGCACTGCAAAATAACATGATATAAGCATAAGCGAAATTGATACACGCCCCCGATCGACCCTCAGCCGAGAATAGAGTGACGAATGGCCGAGCCGGCCCAGCTATTGCGCCCGACCGATGACCAAGCACGCGAGCTTGCACGCCAGCTCGTGCGCGGCTCGCGCTATATGTCGCTTGCCGTCATCGACCCGGTCACCGGCTTCCCTGCCGTCAGCCGTGCGCTGACAGCCATCGATCTCGACGGCACGCCGGTCATTCTCGTCTCCGGCCTGTCCGGGCACACCAAGGGGCTTTCTGCCGACCGACGTTGCTCGCTTCTCGCCGGCGAACCCGGCAAGGGTGACCCGCTCGCCCATGCGCGCATTACCGTGCAGTGTATCGCCGAGCCGGTAGAGAGAGACGGTCAGGCGCATCGGCGCCTCAGGGACCGTTTCCTGCGTCGCCATGCAAAAGCCCAGCTCTATGTAGACTTTCCCGACTTCCTGTTTTTCCGGCTTGTGCCGCAACAGGCATCGCTCAACGGCGGCTTCGGCCGCGCCTATGCTTTAACCGGCGAGGATTTACTGTTCCACACGGAAACAGGCGAATCATCCTGGGCAGAGTTGCAGAAGGAACTGGTCGGCCGAACCGCACACGCGACATCTTTTGCCCGTCATCTCGGACTTTCCGGCGAAAACTGGCGATTTGGACTTGTCGACGCTGCCGGAATCGACCTTATCTCAGGTGATTTACTCGTTCGGCACGAGTTCGATACGCTAAAACACTTGCCCGAGAACATCATATATTATATTTGCATTGAGACTAAAATAATGGGCGAACTACCCAAAATTTAGGGGATATACAAATTCTACCTGTACCGCCTAACATTACCCAAAACAAATATGGGTGAATAGCGCGGCCGCTTTGGAACCGAGGTGAATAGGACTTATGGACAAGGTACCACTATCTGAACATTCGACAGCAGCAGCAGGCCTGCTTTCGGCTATGGCGAACCCCAAGCGGCTGATGATTCTCTGCTGCCTGGTCAAGGGCGAAGTTGCCGTCGGCGCACTCGCGACCCGTGTCGGCCTCAGCCAGTCTGCCCTTTCGCAGCACCTTTCCAAGCTTCGTGCACAGAAGCTGGTCAAGACCCGCCGCGATGCACAGACGATCTATTATTCCAGCTCGTCGGAATCCGTTTTGAAGATCCTCGACAGCCTCGAAGACATCTATATCGAAGCCGAGCGTAAGACGTCCGCGGCAGCCTGATCCACCGTTTGGATCGGTCCAACTGACGCGGCTGGTGGCGGCCTCCGTGTCCGGGTTGATGATATGTGCGGCAGGTTCCGAAACTCGGGCCTGCCGTTTGCATTTCCGTCTCAAGCGCCCGCAGGCCCTGCGTCGCAGATACCGAGCGGTGTAGCCGTGGTCCGGCCAGTATCGTGACAGCCCCCACACCGCCGACACCATCACTATCCTGTCCGAAACGTCGCATCTTTCTGTTATGTTCTTGCGCTGAGGCATGGGAATTTTTACAAAAGTTGCCGTCCACCCGGCGAGCCAAACATGGCCGCAGGTGGACCGTCGCCTTATCCCGAACCGATCATCATCGACGCGCAGCCGTCGAGGAACGTCTAGGGGACGACAGCGACGCAGACATCAGCAGGCTGGGAGGCCTGTGCAAGACCACTCGCATGCCCCAAGGAGACGGACATGACATTGAAGACTTACGCGGCAGCGCTTGCCGCATCGCTGGCTTTTGCCCCTTTCACCGCCACGCTCGCCCATGCCGACATCACCATCGGCCTGATGGCGCCGCTCACCGGCCCGGTCGCCGCCATCGGCGCGCAGATCAAGAACGGCGCGGAAACCGCAGTCGAGGAGATCAACAAGAAGGGCGGCATCAACGGCGAGAAGCTCGTGCTGAAGATTGCCGATGACGCCGGCGACCCGAAACAGGGCGTATCTGCCGCCAACCAGCTGATCGCCGACGACATCCGCTTCGTTGTCGGTCCTGTCACCTCGGGCGTCTCGGTTCCCGCCTCCATCGTCTTTGCCGAAAACGGCGCACTGATGGTCACCCCGACGGCCACCGCGCCGGAACTGACGGCGCAGGGCCTTTCGACCGTGTTCCGCACCTGCGGCCGCGACGACCAGCAGGCCGAAGTCGCCGCCAGATACGTGATTGAAAACTTCAAGGACAAGAAGATCGCGATCCTCAACGACAAGGCCCAGTACGGCAAGGGCCTTGCCGACGCCTTCAAGGCATCATTGAACGCCGCCGGCGTCACCGAAGTCTTCAACGACGCACTGACCGCCGGCGACAAGGATTTCAATGCGCTCGTCACCCGCATGAAGTCGGAGGGCGTCGAAGTGCTCTATTTCGGCGGTTACCACCCGGAAGCCGGTCTGCTGGTTCGCCAGATGAAGGATGCCGGCATGGCCGTGCAGCTGATCGCCGGTGATGGCCTGTCGAACAGCGAGTATATCGCAACCGGAGGCGATGCCGCCAATGGCACGATCTACACCAACGCCGCCGACGCGCTGAAGAACGAAGACAGCAAGGCCGCAGCAGCAGCGCTTCTCGCCAAGAACATCCCGGCGGAAGCCTTCACGCTCAACACCTATGCCGCTGTCGAAGTCATCGCCGCCGGCATCGCCAAGGCCGGCACCACCGATGATGCGGAAGCCGTCGCCGAAGCGCTCAAGGACGGCGCACCGATCAAGACCGCCATCGGCGAACTCACCTATGGCGAAACCGGCGATCTCACCTCGCAGAGCTTCTCCGTCTACAAGTGGGAAGCCGGCAAGACCGTCGCAGCCGAATAAGCGGACGGTTCGATCATCTCCAGCAATGCTCTATAGAGCGGGCGTCTTAGGACGCCCGTTTTCGTTTAGCCTCATGAATGCGCTATAAGATGCGGAATCGAGCGACAAAATCGAGTGACAGGACAGAGAGAACCATGACGACAAGACTTGAACGCCTCATCGACCAGGGCACCGGCCGCGAACCCGCCGACATCGTGCTGAAAGGCGGACACTTCTTCGACCTCGTCACCGGCGAACTCGTCAAGTCCGACGTCGCCATCTGCGGCGACCGCATCGTCGGCACCTGCGGCGATTACGTGGGCAAGACCGAGATCGATATCTCGGGCAAGACCGTCGTTCCCGGCTTCATCGACACGCATCTTCATATCGAATCGTCGCTCGTCACTCCGCATGAATTCGACCGCTGCGTCCTGCCCTATGGCGTCACCACCGCGATCTGCGATCCGCATGAGATCGCCAATGTCATCGGCGAGGAAGGAATCCGTTATTTCCTCGATAGTTCGCTCGAGACGATCATGGACATTCGCGTCCAGCTGTCCTCATGCGTGCCGGCCACGCATCTGGAAACGGCCGGCGCCGATCTGCCGATCGAAAAGCTTCTGCCCTTCCGCGATCACCCGAAGGTCATCGGCCTTGCCGAATTCATGAATTTCCCCGGCGTCATCCACAAGGACCCGATCTGCCTCGCCAAACTCGATGCCTTCTACGGCGACCACATCGACGGCCACGCCCCGCTCCTGCGCGGAAACGACCTCAACGGCTATCTCGCCGCCGGCATCCGCACCGAACATGAGTCGACCACCGCCGAAGAGGCGCTCGAGAAGATCCGCAAAGGCATGCACATTCTCGTTCGCGAAGGTTCCGTCTCCAAGGACTTGGCAGCCCTGATGCCGATCATCACCGAGCGGCTGTCGCCCTATCTGGCGCTCTGCACCGACGACCGCAATCCGCTCGACATCGCCGAACAGGGCCATCTCGACTACATGATCCGCACCGCCATTGCAGCCGGCGTCGAACCGCTCGCCATCTACCGCGCCGCCTCAATTTCCGCGGCAAAAGCCTTTGGCCTCACCGACCGAGGCCTCGTCGCCCCCGGCTGGCGCGCCGATCTCGTCGTCATCGACACGCTCGAAAACTGCAAGGCCGAGATCGTCTTTTCCGCCGGCCGCCGCGTCACCGACGATCTCTTCGCGACCCGCAAGCCGGTTGCCCCGGTCGGCCTCGACAGCGTCAAGGCGCGGCCCGTACAGGCCATGCAGTTCGGCGTCCCTTACTCCGAAGCGGAAACCCCAGTCATCGGCGTCATGCCTGGAAAGATCATCACCGAACACCGCCGCTACCGTCTGCCTGCCGCCGGCAACCAGGCAGGTGTCGATCTGTCCCGCGACATCATCAAGGTCGCCGTCATCGAGCGTCACGGCAAGAACGGCAACCATGCCAACGGTTTCGTCCAGGGCTTTGGCCTGAAAAAGGGCGCTATCGCCTCCACCGTCGGCCATGACAGCCACAATATCTGCGTCGTCGGCGTCTCCGAAGACGACATGGCGCTCGCCGCCAACCGGCTGGGAGAAATCAACGGCGGCTTCGTCGTGGTCGAAGACGGCAAGGTCACCGGCGAGATCGCTCTGCCGATCGCCGGCCTGATGAGCCTTGAACCCTACGAATGGGTCCGCGACACGCTGCACGACTTGAGAAAACACGCCTATGCCCTTGGAACGACTCTCGAAGAACCCTTCCTGCAGGTCGCGTTTCTACCGCTGCCGGTGATCCCGCATCTGAAGATTTCGGATATGGGCATGGTCGATGTGGACAAGTTTCAGCTGATCTGAGGGGAATGCGGCGGGTTGGGCAAAAGGCCCCTCATCCGCCTGCCGGCACCTTCTCCCCGTTTCACGGGGAGAAGGGCACGAGCAGCGACGTCTACGTCCATTTCTGCCGCTAAGCGCGGCAAGTCCCCTCTCCCCGTCATTACGGGGAGAGGGTTAGGGTGAGGGGCAGTCCCGAACGCCGCGACGCGGCATCACGCCTTAAAAAACGCCAGCAGATCCGCATTGATGACATCCGCATGCGTGGTCGCCATCCCGTGCGGCAGGCCCTCGTAAATCTTGAGCTCTCCGTTCTTCAGAAGCTTGGACGACAGCGGTGCGGAATCCGCAAACGGCACGATCTGGTCATCCGTCCCATGCATCACCAGCACCGGCAGATCGATCGCCTTCAGGTCTTCGGTAAAATCCGTTTCCGAAAACGCCTTGATGCAATCGTAATGCGCCTTGGTGCCGCCCATCATGCCCTGCCGCCACCAGTTGCGGATCACCCCTTCGGAAACCTCCGCACCCGGCCGATTGTAGCCGTAGAACGGCCCGGTCGGGATATCGAGAAAGAACTGCGCCCGGTTGGCCGCCTGCGCTGCGCGAAATCCGTCGAACACTTCGAGCGGCAACCCGCCGGGGTTCTTGTCCGACTTCACCATGATCGGCGGCACCGCCCCGATCAGCACTGCCTTGGCAACACGCCCCTGCGGCTGGCCGAACTTGGCGACATAGCGCGTCACCTCCCCGCCTCCGGTCGAATGCCCGACATGGATCGCGCCTTTGAGATCAAGATGCGCCGCAAGCTCCGCCATGTCGGCGGCATAGGTATCCATCTCGTTGCCGGTCTCTGTCTGGCTGGAACGCCCATGCCCGCGCCGGTCATGGGCGATTACGCGAAAACCTTCGTGAAGGAAGAACAGCATCTGCGCATCCCAGTCGTCGGCCGAAAGCGGCCAGCCGTGATGGAAGACGATCGGCTGGGCATCCTTCGATCCCCAGTCCTTGTAAAAAATCTGCGTGCCGTCCTTGGTGGTGATGAAACCGCTGCTCATGATTTTTCCTCGGTTGATCTGGCAAAATGCATGCGAAGTTTGCGAACACGCCGCTTGGCACTCCCGGCCAATGGCGCGCACCACGATAGGATGACTTGTTACGTTTGGAAATTGCAATGGCAGATGGAATCAGTGCGCGGCCGCAACTCTATAGAGGTCGCGCCTGGCACGAGTTCACGACTGGCCTAAGCTGCGGGCTATTGAAGCCGGCGGAATTTTCTGACGGGACTGATCGCCCGGATTAGACGTGCCGGGCGGTCAGCGTCAAACGTCACACAGATCGCGCTTCGACGTGAACGCATACGTCTGAAGCGCGACCGGCATTCGATGTGGAACGGCTCACTTCAAACCGGTGAAGATAAACTTCTGAACGCGACGGCCGGTGCCAACTTCGGTCACGTACAAGTTGCCCTTGCTATCGGTTTCGATGGAATGCATCCATGTGAACTGTCCGGCCTGCCGACCGATACGGCCAAACGAGCCAAGGACTTCATGGGTCGAACGCAGCAGAATCCAGATACGGCCGTTCATCATGTCGCCGACATAGAGATACTGTTTGTCGGGCGAAAGCGCGACGTCGGTCACCGTGCCCAGACCACCGGTCTTGCCCTCAATCGCGATATTGCGGACGAAGGTCATCTTGCCATCAGCGGCAAGGCTGAAAAGCTGCATACGGTTGTTCGGCCGGTCGCAGATGTAGACTTCCCCGTCACCGGTCGGCACGGCGCAATGGATGATGGTGCCGAATTCGCGGGATTCCGGATCGGGACCTGCATTGGCCGTTGCCTGGCTCTGATCAAAATTACCCTGGCGTGTCGCGGCCGAAGGTGCCTCGCCGTAAGCGCCCCAGATCCCGAAGGCATCACCACCGGACTTGTTGAAGCCCAGGAAGCGACGGTTGACATAGCCATCGGCCACCACGAGCTGATCGCCCATGACGGCGATGTCGGATGGATTGCCGAGATACTTGGCGTCGGAATTACCGTTGGTCTTGCCGCGTTGGCCGATCTGGCCGATGTATTTGCCATCGGTCGTGTAATGCACCACGACATGGTCGCCGTTGCCGATACCCGCGAACCAGAGCGAGCCGTCTTCGTCGATGAAGAGGCCATGCAGGCTGGTCGGCCACTGGTTGACGCCGTCGATCGTCGGTGCGGTTTCCGGGCCACCGAAGCCACCGAGATATTTACCGTCTGCACTGAAATGCGTCACCGGCGGGAACGGGCGGCAGCACAGCGCGATCGGCGGGGACTGCGCCAGACCGTTGTCGGTTGCTGTCAGTGAATCCGGCCGGTCGACCAGCCAGACACTGTCGTCGGCTGCAATCGCCACACCGCTGACCTGTCCCCACAGCATCGTTTCGGGAACCTGCGGCCAGGCGGCATCGACTGCAAAGCGCGGCACCAGCGTACCGGGTGACGCCTCGATGTTTTCCAGTATGGGAACGAGCGCTTGCGTCGGTTCAGCGGACTGAGCCGTGCTCAATGGCAATAATAGAAGTGAAGAAATCAAACTGAAAAGGATTGTAGAACGGGGCATTGTGTCCTCTGAAACATTACATAGTATCAAGCTTGGATCGGGCGGCTAGTCGACAGGCCCAAAACAGCATCTGCATTCGCCCGCCCCATGCGATCGGAATGTAGCGTCCTCTTTTTGATCAGGAATTCCTGCGACTTCTTTCTCACGGAAGGAAACCGCCACTTCGAACGATAGAGATTCAGGCAAAAGCATTTTTCGATAATCGTGGATATTGAACCCACGCCAACTAACCGATTTCGCCGTACATCCAACTGAAAATCATGCCAAATCACCTTAGTGTGCGATTGAGGAGAGATCTCGTGATCCCCTCAAGGAGAGGATTTTTGTGACAGCTCGACGGCTTTCCGCCGCCTCGATTATGGCGCGAATGCGCAAGAATCCGCCGACGAATCAGGCCTAACCGGGAGATCGTCCGGCCGATCGGCATCTTTCTCCCGATCTTTTCCGGAAGCGCTCAACCAGAGGCGCGTCGGAAAGTCGCGGCGATCCTGACCTTGAACGTCCTGCCGCCTGACGGATCACCCAATCCCCGAATGACGCACAGGATTGCGAGAACATTGTGCCCTGCAGCCCCGCTGCGGGGCTTTTCTTTATCCCGAAAAGCCATGGGGTCTTGAAGATGTCATCTGCGTCAGGCAATAGGCCCCCACAAGTTTAGACGAACCGCAAGAAGGCCGACCGACAGAAATGCTGCAGACACCCTACTACCTCATCGACAAGTCAAAACTGCTCCAGAACATGGAACGGATTGCCACTGTGCGTGAGAAGTCGGGCGCCAAGGCATTGCTGGCCCTGAAATGTTTCGCCACATGGTCGGTCTTCGATTTCATGCGCGACTATATGGACGGCACGACCTCCTCGTCGCTCAATGAAGTCCGCCTCGGTCACGAGCGGTTCGGCAAGGAAACCCACGCCTATTCCGTCGCCTATGCGGATTACGAAATCGACGAAGTCGTTTCCCACGCCGACAAGATCATCTTCAACTCGATCGGCCAGCTGCAGCGTTTCGAAGGCCAGTCTTCGGGCATCACCCGCGGCCTGCGCCTCAATCCCGGCGTCTCGTCGTCGAGCTTCGATCTGGCCGATCCGGCCCGCCCCTTCTCGCGCCTCGGCGAATGGGATCTGAACAAGGTCGAGCCGGTCATGGACATGATCACCGGCTTCATGATCCACAACAACTGCGAGAACAAGGATTTCTCCCTGTTCGATCGCATGCTCGGCGATATCGAGGAAAAGTTCGCCCCGCTTCTGAAAAAGGCCGAATGGGTCTCCCTCGGCGGCGGCATCCATTTCACAGGCGACGATTACCCGGTCGACCAGTTTGCCGAGCGCCTCAAGCGCTTTTCCGGCGAATATGGTGTACAGGTCTACCTTGAGCCGGGCGAAGCCTCGATCACCAGATCGACGACGTTGGAAACCACCGTCCTCGACACACTTTACAACGGCAAGAACCTTGTCGTGGTGGATAGTTCCATCGAAGCGCACATGCTGGATCTCCTGATCTATCGTGAGAATGCCAAGGTTCACCCTAACCAGGGACCCCATCGTGCGATGGTCTGCGGCAAGTCATGCCTTGCCGGAGACATCTTCGGAGAATTCGACTTCCCCGAAGAAGTAAAGGTCGGCGACCGCATCTCGTTCCAGGATGCTGCCGGCTACACGATGGTCAAGAAAAACTGGTTTAACGGCGTGAAAATGCCGGCAATCGCCATTCGGGAACTGGATGGCAGCCTCAGGACGGTCCGTGAGTTTAACTACACGGACTACGAACAGAGCCTTTCCTGATCATCCCGGGCTCGAGGAGCCCTCAGGACAAGACTTTCTGACGATTGGACGCAAGGAGTGGTCCCCAGAATGAAAAAGAACGTGCTCATCATCGGCGCCGGCGGCGTCGCACAGGTCGTTGCCCACAAGTGTGCGCAGAACAACGATGTCCTCGGTGACATCCATATCGCATCGCGCACCAAGTCCAAGTGCGACGCCATCATCGCTTCGGTTCACGAAAAGAAGGCGATGAAGCAGGCAGGCGTACTCGAAGGTCACGCGCTCGACGCGCTCGACATCGAAGCCACCAAGGCACTTATCCAGAAGACCGGCAGCCAGATCGTCATCAACGTCGGCACCGCCTTCCTCAACATGTCGGTGCTGCGCGCCTGCATGGATACCGGCGTCGCCTATATCGACACCGCCATCCACGAAGAACCGAACAAGATCTGCGAAACCCCGCCGTGGTACGGTAACTACGAGTGGAAGCGCGCCGCCGAATGTGAGGAAAAGGGCATCACCGCCATCCTCGGCGCCGGTTTCGATCCGGGCGTCGTCAACGCCTATGCGCGTCTGGCCAAGGACGAATATCTCGACACCGTCACCGACGTCGATATCGTCGACATCAATGCCGGCAGCCACGGCAAGTATTTCGCCACCAACTTCGACCCGGAAATCAATTTCCGCGAGTTCACGGGCGTTGTCTATTCGTGGCAGGGCGGCGAATGGAACGTCAACAAGATGTTCGAAATCGGCAAGGACTACGATCTGCCGGTCGTCGGCACCCGCCGCGCCTATCTCTGCGGCCATGACGAAGTGCATTCGCTGGCCAAGAACATGGACGGCGCCGACGTGCGCTTCTGGATGGGCTTTGGCGATCACTACATCAACGTCTTCACCGTCCTGAAGTCAATCGGCCTCCTCTCCGAACAGCCGGTCAAGCTGGCCGACGGTTCCGAAGTCGTGCCGCTCAAGGTCGTAAAAGCCTGCCTGCCCGACCCGTCGTCGCTGGCGCCGGAATATGAAGGCAAGACCTGCATCGGTGACTTCGTCAAGGGCACGAAGGACGGCAAGGAACGCACGGTGTTCATCTACAACGTCGCCGACCACAAGGAAGCCTTCAACGAAGTGGGTAGCCAGGGCATTTCCTACACGGCAGGCGTTCCCCCGGTCGCAGCCGCTATGCTCGTTGCATCAGGCGAATGGGACGTGAAGAAGATGGCCAATGTCGAGGAACTGGCCCCGCGCCCGTTCCTGAACATCCTCAACAAGATCGGCCTGCAGACCTGCATCCGCGACGAACAGGGCGAGCGCGAACTGCATTTCGATTGAGATGCAGGCCTTGCCTGACTGATAAATGACGAAAGGCCCGCGAGCGATCGCGGGCCTTTCCGTTTTGGACCAATCCAGCTGTAAGGTCTGGCGCGATGGAGAGGCCGGCAGCGCCGACGCCGCGCAGTGCTTGGAGCAGGAACGCGGGCTTAAGCCGCAAACACTTTTGCCCGACGCAGCGTCACGAAACCGGCTTCGCCGGCCTTCACCGCCCGCTCCGGCTCAACGTCGAACTCCAGCGCCTCGCCAGAACTCGTCTCTGCCAGCACCCGCCGCCCATCCGGCCGGTCGAGCACGCGGGTGATCTTGGCCGCAATCCCCGGTCCGGCTTGCGACCAGTCGAGATCGGCCGGTCGCGCATACAGCTCCGCCTTGCAATCCGCCACGCCGTCGGCCGCGATGGAAACGTCACCGGCATAGGCACGCCCCGCGCGCACCTCGGCCGCAATCACATTGGCATCGCCCAGGAACTTCATCACAAAGGCCGATTTCGGATCGCGGCACACCTCTTCCGGCGTGCCCTGCTGGACGATCTGCCCGTCCTTGAGGATCACCACACGGTCGGCGAGATCCAGCGCCTCTTCCTGGTCGTGGGTGACGAACAGCGTGGTAATGCCGAGCTCCGAGTGGATTTCGCGCAGCCAGCGGCGCAGGTCACGCCGCACGTTGGCATCCAGCGCCCCGAACGGTTCGTCGAGCAGCAGCACTTTGGGATCGACGGCGAGCGCCCGTGCCAGCGCCACGCGCTGCCGCTGGCCGCCGGAAATCTGCGCCGGGAACCGGTCGCCCAGCCCTTCCAGCCGCACGAGACGCAGCAGGTCGGTGACGCGGGCATCGATCGCCGCGCGGTCACGCTTCACCTTCGACACCTTCATGCCGAAGGCGATATTGTCGGCCACCGTCATATGCGGAAACAGTGCGTAATGCTGGAAGACGAAGCCGACGCCGCGGTCGCGCACCGGAATGTCGGTCGCATCCTGCGTGCCGAAATGGATGCTGCCGCCATCGGAATATTCGAGCCCCGCAACCATGCGCAGGATCGTTGTCTTGCCAGAGCCCGATGGCCCGAGCAGCGCCACCAGCTCGCCGCTCTCGATATCGAGCGACACGTCTTTTACGGCGCGAAAGGTCTCGAAGGTTTTGACGACGTTCTCAAGACGGATCTTCATTGTGCGTTCTCTGCCGGATTGGTGGCTTTGCGGACACGGCCGGCGCCCTGCCGTTCGAGCAGGACCTTGGCGATGATGGTGAAGACGGCGATCAACGCCAGGATGGACGCGGCGGCAAAGGCGCCGACCGCGTTATAGTCGTGATAGAGCAGCTCGATATGCAGCGGCAGCGTGTTGGTCTGGCCGCGGATATTGCCCGACACGACCGAGACCGCGCCGAACTCGCCCATGACGCGGGCATTGCACAGCACGACGCCGTAAAGCAGCGCCCATTTCACGTTCGGCAGCGTCACCGAGAAGAAGGTGCGCCAGCCGGAAGCGCCGAGCGATGTCGCGGCCTCCTCCAGATCCCGTCCCTGCGCCTGCATCAGCGGAATCAGTTCGCGCGCCACGAAAGGTGCAGTGACGAACATCGAGGCAATCACGATGCCGGGCACGGCAAACAGGATCTTGATATCCCAGGCATCGAGCAGCGGTCCGAACAGGCCCTGCAGGCCATAGACGAACAGATATGCGACACCGGCGACGATCGGCGAGACCGAGAACGGGATCTCGATCAGCACCAGCAGGAACCGCCTGCCCCAGAAATCGAACTTGGTAATCGCCCAGGCGGCGGCAATGCCGAAGGTCGTGTTGACCGGCACGGCAATCAGCGCCGCCGTCACCGTCAGCCCGATCGCGTGGCGCGTGTCGGGATGGACGATCGCTTCCTGATAGACTTGCCAGCCCCTCGAAAACGCCTCGACACCGATGATGATCAAGGGCGCGAGAACAAGAAAAGCGCCGACGATCAGCACAGCGCCGATCAGCGAACGGCGGAAGAGCGGATTGTCGCCGACGCGCGGCGGCTTTCTGCGGGTGGAATGAGCGCTCATCGGATCAGCCTTTCACCGTATAGCGCAGGGCACGCGACTGCAGATAGTTGGTGACGCCCAACATGACGAAGGCGGTGATCAGCAGCACGGAGGCGATCGCCGCCGCCGCCTGATAGTCATATTCCTCCAGCCGGATGAAGATCATCAGCGCGGTGATCTCCGTCGACATCGGCTGGTTGCCGGCAATGAAGATGATCGCGCCGAATTCGCCAAGCGAGCGGGCAAAGGAGAGCGATACGCCGGCCAGCAGCGCGGGCGTCAGCAGCGGCAGGATGACCTTTCGAAAGATCGTCCAGTCGGAACCGCCGAGAGATTGGGCCGCCTCTTCCAGCGCCGGATCGAGATCCTCCAGCACCGGCTGCACCGTGCGTACGACGAAAGGCAGCGAGGTGAAGCACATGGCAATCATGATGCCGAGCGGTGTATAGGCCACCCTGATGCCGAAATCCTCCAGCACCGAGCCGAACCAGCCGTTGGTGGTAAACAGCGCCGTCAACGCAATGCCGGCAACGGCGGTCGGCAACGCGAACGGCAGATCGACGATCGCATCCACCAGCCGTCGGCCGGGAAAGCGGTAGCGCGTCAGAACCCAGGCAAGCGACAGCCCGAAGACGAGATTGAACAGCGTGGCGACGAAGGCGCAGAGGACCGTCACCCTGTAGCTCGCCACCGCCCGCGGTGAAGAGATGATCTGCCAGTAATCGGCAGGTCCGAGGCTCGCCGCCTTGATCACCAGCGCCGCCAGCGGCAGCACGACGATCAGGCCGACATAAAACAGGGTCACGCCCAGCGACAACGGCAATCCGGGCAGGACATTACGTCGTTTCACGCAGCAGGTTCCTACTCAAAGCAAATCCGGCGGATGGGCATCCGCCGGTGGGAATAATGACAGGCCCGCCCCTTACTCGTCGTTATCCTCGGCCTTGTGCCGAGGATCTGCTGAGCCCAAAATTTGGCGGAGGCAGATGCTCGGGACAAGCCCGAGCATGACGGAAGAATTTGCGGCAAAACCTCTTGGTGAGGAAGAGTTAACGGCTGCCGTAGATCTTGTCGAGCGCGCCGCCGGAAGCGAAATGCTCAGACTGGATCTTTGCCCAGCCGCCGAACGTGTCGTCGACATTGACGAGACGGATTTCCGGGAACTGGTCCTTGAACTCGCCGGCGATCTTTTCATTGTGCACGCGGTGGCCGAATTCGGCGGCGATCTTCTGGCCTTCCTCGGTATAAAGGAAGTCGAGATAGGTCTTGGCGAGCGCTTCCGTGCCGTGCTTCGCAGCAACCTTGTCGACCACGGCGACCGGGAATTCGGCCAGCAGGCTGACGGACGGGATGACGCTTTCGACCTTGTCCTTGCCGTACTGCTTCTCGATGCCGCGCGTTTCGGCCTCGAAGGTGATCAGCACGTCGCCGGTCTCGCGCTCGACGAAGGTGGTGGTGGCGGCACGGCCGCCGGTATCGAAGACCGGCACGTTGTCGAACACCTTGCCGATATACGCCTCGATCTTCTCCTGGTCGTCCTTGTACTCTTCCTTCGCCCAGGCATAGGCAGCCAGATAGGTGTAACGGGCGTTGCCCGACGTCTTCGGGTTCGGGAACACGACCTTCACGTCGTCACGGGCGAGATCGCCCCAGTTCTTGATGCCCTTCGGGTTACCGGCGCGCACCAGGAAGGACGGGAAGGAGTAGAAGGGCGAGGCGTTATTCGGAAACGCCTTGGTCCATTCGGCCGAAACAAAACCCTGCTTGGCGAGGAAATCGATGTCGGTCGACTGGTTGAAGGTCACGACATCCGCTTCCAGCCCCTCGACGATCGACCGCGCCTGCTTCGACGTGCCGGCATGCGACTGGTCGATGGTGACGCCCGGATGCTGCTTGATGAAGGCCTCGTTGACGGCGACGAAAAGCTCGCGCGCCACGTCATAGGAAGCGTTGAGCAGTTTCTGCTCCTGCGCCAGGGCCGGCTGTACGAAGAGCGCGGCAAGCGCGGTGCCGAGAATAAGGAGGCGTTTCATCGAGGATCTCCGATAAGGAATGTCTGTTGCCGAAGAAATTAGCGGCAGCATCGTGAAACCGCGAGAAACCGCCCTCTTCGCCGTCGGCGCACCTTAGAAATTCCATCCATTTTCATGCGAATTCGGCGGCAGTTTTGCCCGTATGGCACCACTGCCGCACCGCGACAGAAAATCCTTGCCTTCGGTGCGGGCAGATATGGCGCAGCCCGCCGCAACGGTATAGGACCGGGCCGCGCAGCCGTTATGCCAAAATCGCCCCCGCCTTATGCCCTTTGCCCGATCGACCGCCCGTCGCGGTCCCTCGCGTCCACCAAAGTCGCCCGAAAATGAAAAACAAAAGCCTCGGCTATCTATACGTCCTGCTCGCCGTCACCATTTTCACCGGCCAGGATGGGTTCTCCAAATACCTGGGCGAGAAATACCCGGTGGTGATGTTCACCATGATCCGGTTCTGGGCATTTGCACTGTTCGTGATCGCGCTCGCCGCCTTTTCCTCCGGCGGACTGCGGCAGGCTTTCGTCACCAAGCGCCCCTTCCTGCAGATGCTGCGCGGCCCGCTTCTGGTGCTCGAAATCGTCATCGTCGTCTACGCCTTTACCCAGGCAGGTCTCGCCATGACCCAGGCGATCATGCAGGCCACGCCTCTCATCATCACCATCCTGTCGATCCCGCTGCTTGGTGAACAGGTCGGCTGGCGGCGTGGTGCGGCCGTGCTGGTCGGTCTTTTCGGCGTGCTCGTCATCCTCAATCCGGTCGGCGCCGATTTCGGCATTCACCTTCTCTGGCCACTCGCCGGCGCCTTCGCCTTCGGCCTTTACGGCATCGCCACCCGCGCCGTCAGCCGCCACGACAGTGCTATCACCAGCGTGCTCTACACGGGCGTCTTCGGCGCCATCGCCGCAAGCCTTGTCGGCCCGTTCTACTGGACGCCGATCGCAATGGAAGACTGGCCGGCCATGCTGGCGCTCTGCGTCTGTGGCGCGCTCAGCCATTATCTGCTGATCAAGGCCTACGGCATCCTGACTGCCGTCGAAGTCCAGCCGCTCACCTATCTGCAGATCGTGCTCGGCGTATTTCTGGCCTCGACCGTCTTCGGTGAAACGATCACCGTCAACATGGTCGTCGGCGCCATCATCGTCGTCGGCGCCGGCCTGTTCACCGTCTGGCGCGAACACCGGCTCGGCATCAAGTAGCAGAACCGGCGGAGTGGATCACTCCGCCAGCAGATCCTTCACCCGCCGCCCGAAGGCGTCGCTCATGAACGGCTTGGTCATCACGTGCATGCCGTGATCCAGATGCCCGTGGTTGAGCACGGCGTTTTCCGCATAGCCGGTGACGAACAGCACTTTCAGATCCGGCCGGTCGACGCGGACGACATCGGCGAGCTGACGCCCGTTCATGCCGCCCGGCAGGCCGACATCGGTGATCAGGAGATCGATCGGTGGGCCGGAATTGATGATCTTGAGCGCCGTCGGCCCGTCGCCGGCTTCCAGCACGTGGTAGCCGAGTTCTTCTAGGATCTCGACCGCAACCATCCTGACAAGCGGCTCGTCGTCGACGACGAGGATCGTCTCGTGATCGCCGGCCCGCGGCGTCGTCGTCGCCAGTTCGGCCATATCGTCTTCCGCCAACGCCTCGCCGAGATGGCGCGGCAGGTAGATGCAGATCATCGTCCCCTTGTCGATTTCGGAATAGATCTTCACCGTACCTCCCGATTGGCCGGCAAAGCCGTGCACCATGGAAAGCCCAAGGCCCGTTCCCTGCCCGGTCGGCTTGGTGGTGAAGAACGGGTCGAAAGCGCGCTCGATCACATCGGACGGCATGCCGGTGCCTGTATCGCTGACACAGAGCGAAACGTACTGGCCGGGCTCCAGCCCGCGCTGGCGCGCCGCCCGCTCGTCGAACCAGCGGTTACCGGTCTCGACCGTCAGCCTGCCACCGTCCGGCATCGCGTCGCGGGCATTGATGCAAAGGTTGAGCAGCGCGTTTTCCAGCTGCCCGACATCGACGAAGGCGGTCCACAGGCCGCCGGCAAACGCCGTCTCGACATGGATCGTCGGCCCGACGCTGCGGGTGATCAGGTCCTGCATGTCGGACACCAGGCGGTTGAGGATGACCGGCTTCGGATCGAGCGTCTGGCGTCGCGAAAAGGCGAGCAATCGCTGCGTCAGCCCGGCGGCGCGTTTCGCGGCCCCTTGCGCACCGGTCAGATAGCGGTCGAGGTCGGAAATCCGTCCCTGCGCCAGCCGTGTCTGCATCAATTCAAGCGAGCCGGAAATTCCGGCGAGCAGGTTGTTGAAATCATGCGCCAATCCGCCGGTCAACTGCCCGACCGCTTCCATCTTCTGCGAATGCCGCAACTGTTCTTCCGAGCGCATCAGCTCCGCCGTGCGTTCGGCCACCCGCTGCTCCAGCGTGTCGTTCAGCGTCCTTAATGCAGCGGCCGCACGATCACGCTCCTGCTCCACCGCGCGGCGCTCCTCGATGTCGATCAGTACGCCGGGAAAACTCAGCGGCTCTCCATCCGGCCCGACCTCGACCTTGCCGTTCGCCTCCAGCCAGTAATAATTTCCGTCGGCCCGTCGCGTCCGGTATTGGTGGACATAGGAGCCGCGCCGCTCCAGCGCCTCGGTGATCGTCGCGATCAACCCTTCCCGGTCGTCCGGATGGACGGTTTCAGTGACCTGCTCGAGGTTGAAGCCGCTGCGTCCGAGTGCCGGATCGAGGCCGAAGGCTTTGGCGAATGCTTCGTCGACGGTAAACTTGTCGGCCGGAATATCCCAGAACCATGTGCCGATGATCGCGCCGGCCGAAAGCGCCAGCTGCACCCGCTGTACCGCCTGCCTTGCAATCGCTTCGCTCTCGCGCAGCGCCGCTTCGGCGCGCTTGCGGGCGGTAATGTCGCGAAACAGGACCGAGACCTGTCGCAGGCTGGCCGGCTCCACCCGCGAACTCGACACCTCAATATGACGCCCGATCGCCTCGAATTCCTGCTCGAAACGGATCGACTCGCCGCTGGCAAGCACGCCGCCATAGAGCGCAATCCATTTGTCGGCCGCATCCGGCTCGATCTCGCGCAACCTCTTTCCGACGATGTCGGCGATGCCGGTCTGCCGCTCGTAACCGGAATTGGCGTCGACATGCACATAATCCGACAACGGCCCATGCGGCCCATCGATGAATTCGATAATACAGAACCCTTCGTCGATCGCCTCGAAGAGCGCGCGGTAGCGGGCGTCGGAGCGAAGCAGGGCATTGTCGCCTTCGGTTGCTTCGGTTCTCAGGCGGGAAACCTCCGCCACCAGGTCTTCATGCGAAAACGATGTCACATCGGAATTCAAGAAACGGTCCTCTCAGCACGCGGATCAACACGCCACCCCGGCGAAATTCCTAGCACAACGCGCAGGCAAAGAAATCGGTTGCGGTGATGGAATTTGCCGGGCACGGACGACCGGCCTGCACACTGCCTCAAGCCTCGCGCAGAAAACCTGTCGCCATCACCCGGAATGCCTCGATCGCCTTCGGCAGCACGATGGCCGGGTCATCGCTTGCCGCGATCCAGAGCGCCGCATTGAGCGCCGCGCCGCATAGAAGCCGCGCCGCCGCCTCGCCGTCCACCGGCTTCATCACCCTCTCCGCAATCAGCAGATCGACCGCGCGACGGGTTTCCTGCAGGCAGCTGTTCTGGCTCGGCCATTGCGACGGATCGCCCAGTACCGCCGGCCCGTCGAGCAGCACGATACGCTGCACCTCGGGATCCAGCGCCATCTCGATATAGGCATCCGCCTGGGCGAGCATTGCTTGCCACAGGTCACCCTTGCCGGCCGCATCGCCGATAACCTTGGCGCGCGCCGCCATATTGCCGTCGATCTGTTCGACCACGGCGGCAAGCAGCCCGCGCTTGTCGCCGAAATTGTGATAGAGCGCCCCGCGCGTCAGCCCCGCATCGGCCGTCAGCTCGTCCATCGAGGCATTGGCGTAGCCCTTTTGCGCGAACGCCTTACGCCCCGCAGCGATCAGTTTCGCGCGGTTTTCCTCCATTTTTTCCAGACGCCGCCCGGCCATGCTTCTCTCCGATTTCACATACGCAACGTATTTGAACTTGACATACGCATCGTATGCCACCAATTTAGATACGCACCGTATATGAGATTTCAACGCCCGAAGGAAGACCTCTTCGCTAGGCAACAGGGTGCAGGAAACAATCCAAGGGAAAGACCAGATCATGACGAAACCGCAACCCGTATTCCCCGCCAACCGCCACGCACTCTATGAAAAGCACGGTTATTCCGCCGCCATCCGATCCGGCGACCTTCTGTTCGTCTCCGGCCAGGTCGGCAGCCGCGAGGATGGTTCGCCGGAACCGGATTATGCAAGCCAGGTAAAGCGCGCCTTTGAGAATCTCCGCGCCGTACTCGCCGCCGCAGGCTGCGGGCTGGAAGACATCATCGACATCACCACGTTCCACACCGACCCGGAAAACCAGTTCGAGACTTTCCTGAAGGCCAAGGCGGAAGTCTTCGGCGCACCGCCCTATCCGAACTGGACGGCGATCGGCGTCAACTGGCTTGCCGGCTTCGATTTCGAGATCAAGGTGATCGCCCGCATCCCGCAGGCCGGCTGATGCGATTTCAGCCACAGCGGAGGCCGATTTCAGGCCTCCGAATACGCCTAAAACTCCCATCGGCGCGCCTCTCCCGGCGCGGCGATGGTACCGGCCTATAGCCGGTGATCGGCAAACAGCGGCTGATGCCCACCGGCAAAATAGCGCTCGAGCGCGTCCTCGGTCACCTCTGAAAGCGTCGCCGGTTGCCATTGCGGATTGCGATCCTTGTCGATGATCGCCGCTCTGACACCCTCGTAGAAATCATGCTGCCGCAGAATTTCCGAAGCGGCGGTGAACTCCCGCTCCAGGCATTCGATCAGGCTTGCGCTTTTCTCACCGGCGCGCAGCAGCCGCAGCGTCAGTTTCAGGCTGGTCGGCGAGCGTTTGGAAATCGACGCCAGGGTGGAAGCCGCAAACTCGCCCTCTTCCCTCATCAGCGCCGCGATGATCTCCTCGACTGTATCGAAGCCGAAAACATGATCGATGGTGTAACGCTGCAATTCGAACCGGCTGTCGTGCGTAGCCGTGGAGGCGCGGCGGATCACGTCAAGGACCTCCTGGCCGGAGGCGGGCGCCGGCAATCGCCCGAGCGCCTGGACGAGATCTTGCAGCCCATCCGATGGCATATGAAAATCGGCAAGGCCGGCATAGATGGCGTCGGCCGCATCTATGATCTCGCCGGTCAGCCCCAACCATGTTCCGACATCTCCCGGCACCCTTGGCAAGAGCCATGTCGCTCCGACATCGGGGAAATAGCCGATCCCGGTTTCGGGCATGGCAAGCTTCGTCCGTTCCGTGACCACCCGGTGGCTGCCATGCGCGGCCACCCCGACACCGCCGCCCATGACGATCCCGTCCATCAGCGCCACATAGGGTTTAGGATAGCGCGAGATCGTGTAGTTGACCGGAAATTCCTCCCTCCAGAATCGCGTCACCTCCGGGTCGTTCGCTCGTCCGAGATCGTGGATCGCGCGGATATCGCCGCCGGCGCACAGCCCGCGCTCACCCTCGCCGGCCAGGATGACGCAGGACACCGTATCGTCCTCGGCAAACCGGTCGAGCGCCGCCTTCAAAGCCCGCACCATGGCAAGGTTGAGACTGTTCAGCGCCTTCGGCCGGTTGAGATGAATGACCGCCGCCGATCCGGTTCGGGAAAAGAAGATCTCGTCGGTTTCAACTGCCCGGTCGCTCATGCCTGCCTCTGGATGCCAGTTTCCCAAGACGGCCACCATAGCCGGTGGGCGATGGCGGTTGCCAGAGGTGATATCGGGAAGGATTGCCGCAGTGGGGGGATCACGCCTCAAGCAATGACCCTGCCCTCACCTCACTCCGCCGCCATCGGCAGGTTCCGATGCTCGTCGAACAGGTCCGGCTCGTCGGCCTTCTCCGCCTCCTCATCCTTCCCCTTCGGCTCGCGCCCGAAGAACAGGGCGTAACCGGCTGGCAGGACGAGGATGGTGAGCACGGTGGCCACCAGAATGCCGCCCATCATCGCATAGGCGAGCGGTCCCCAGAACAGGCCGCGCGAGATCGGAATCAGCGCCAGGACGGCGGTGAGCGCGGTCAGCATGATCGGCCGGAAACGGCGCACGGCGGCGCCGATGATCGCCTCCTGCCTGTGCATGCCAGCCGCGATATCCTGGTCGATCTGGTCGATGAGGATGATCGAGTTGCGGATGATGATGCCGAGCAGCGCGATGACCCCGAGGATCGCCACGAAGCCGAACGGCGCGCCGGTGATCAGAAGCGCCATTGCTGCGCCGATGATGCCGAGCGGACCGGTGGACAGAACCAGCAGCGCCTTGCCGAAATGCTTCAGCTGCATCATCAGCAGGAGCATGATGACGAGCAGCATGATCGGCGCCTTGGCGGCGATCGAGGCCTGGCTTTCGGCCGAATCCTCCGCACCACCCTGGATCTCGATCGCATAGCCGGCGGGCAGCTGCTCGCGAATGTCGGCGATCGAGTTGTAGAAGTTGAGCGACACCTGCGTCGGCTCGACGCCATCGGGCAGCGTCGCCTTGACGGTGATCGTCGGCAACCGGTCGCGCCGCCACTCGATCCCCTGTTCGAGCACCGGCTCGACATGGGCGATCTGCGACACCGGCACGAAGCCGCCGAAATCGGTCGGCACATAGACCGACTGCACCGCCGACAACAGGTCGCGGGTCGCATCCGGCTCGCGCACGACGACCGACACCGTCTCTTCGCCGTCACGGAAATCGCCGATCGGCGCGCCTGATGTCGCCGCCTGCAGCATCTGCCGCACCCGCTGCGACGATACGCCCAGCGCACGCGCACGGTCCTGATCGATGACCAGTTTCATTCCCGGCACCGGCTCCATCCAGTCGTCATGCACCGCGCCGAACAGCGGATCGGCATGATAGCGTTCCTTCACCTGGTCGGCGATGCGACGCACCTCCGCCTTGTCGGGACCGATGACGCGCATCTGCACCGGCCAGCCGGTCGGTGGCCCGAGGAACAGACGGTCGACCTTGCCGCGCACCGTCGGGAAGTCGTTCGCCAGCGTCTCGCGCAATTTGACGATCAGCCGCTCGCGCTCTTCCAGTCCCTTCGACATGATCAGCAGCTGGGCATAGTTGGGATTGCGCAGCTGCTGGTCGAGCGGCAGGAAGAAGCGCGGCGCGCCCTCGCCGATATAGGTTGCGACGAAGGTCTGGTCGGGATCGGCCAGCACCTTATCTTCCAGCGCCTTGGCCTGACGCTCCACTTCCTCGATCGCGGTGCCTTCCGGCAACCACATGTCGACGAGGATTTCCGGCCGCGAGGACTGCGGGAAGAAGCTCTGCGGGATGAACTGGAACGACCACAGGCTGCCGGCAAAGATGCCGAGCGTGGCGAGAAGGATGACCGCCTTATGGCGCACCGACCACGTCACGGCATGCCGCACACCGCGATACATGCGGGTGTCATAGGCGTCGTGATGGTGTCCGGTCCCGGCATGGGCGCGCTGTTTCAACAGCATGTAGCCGAGCCACGGGGTGAAATAGACGGCCACGAACCACGACACGACGAGCGCGATGCCGACGACGTAAAACAGCGAGCGGACATACTCGCCGGCGGTGGAATCGGCGAAGCCTACCGGGATGAAGCCGGCCGTGGTGATCAGCGTGCCGGTCAGCATCGGAAATGCGGTCGACGAATAGGCGAAGGTTGCAGCCTCCAGCCGCGGCAGCCCCTCTTCGAGCTTCCGCTCCATCATCTCGACGACGATCATCGCATCGTCGACCAGAAGGCCGAGCGCGATGATCAGCGCGCCGAGCGAAATGCGCTGCAGCTCGATGCCGAGATAGAACATGATGGCAAGCGTTGCCGAGAGCACCAGCGGAATGGCGATCGCAATGACGATACCCGAGCGCCAGCCGATCGAGATCAGCGACACCACGAGCACGATGACGAGCGCTTCCATCAGCGCGGTGGTAAATTCGCCGACGGCTTCGGTCACCACTTCCGGCTGATTGGAGATCTGGCTGACTTCGGCGCCGATCGGCAGGGTTTCGGCAAAACGGGCATAGGTCGCCTCGACCGAATGGCCGACATCGGTGACCTTGAACCCGTCAGCCATGACGACGCCGATCTGCACGCTGTCATGTCCGTTGAAGCGGAACTTGCGCTGGTACGGGTCTTCCAGACCGTTCTTGACGGTGGCGATGTCACCGAGCCGGATCACCTGGTCGCCGGCCTTGATGCGCAACTCGCGAATATCCTCCGGCGTCGTCACGTCGCCCTCGACGGCAATACGCACGGAACGGTCGGCGGTCTGCACGGTGCCGGCGGGATCGACGGTATTCTGGCCGGCAAGAGCGTCCTGGATATCGGGAACGGTCAGCCCGCGCTCTGCCAATGCTCTCGACGACACGTCGATGAAGATCTTTTCCGGCTGGTCGCCGAGGATGACGGCCTTGGCCACACCGGGCGTGGCGATCAGCATGTCGCGCGCCTGGATGGCAAAGTCCTTCAGCTCCGGATAGCTGTAGCCGTCGCCCTGGATGGCGTGCAGGGTGATGTAGGTATCGCCGAATTCGTCGTTGAAATAGGGCCCCAGCAGGCCTGACGGCAGCTCCTGCCTTATATCACCGACCTTCTTGCGCACCTGGTAGAAGGCGTCGGCCACTTCATCGGCATTGGTATTGCCCTTGACCTGGATCGTGGTGATGGCAATGCCGGCGCGGGTATAGGATTTCACCCAGTCGAGATGCGGCGTTTCCTGCAGCTTGCGCTCGATCTTGTTGACGACCTGGTTCTGCATGTCGTCGATCGACGCGCCGGGCCACACGCTCTGCACCACCATGACGCGGAAGGTGAAGTCCGGATCTTCCTTCTGGCCCATGTTCATGACGCCGAGTGCGCCCATGACGATGATCAGGCCGAAGAGGAAGCGGGCGATGCTCGGATGGCCGATCGCCCAGCGCGACAGGTTGAAGCCTTCGCCCTTGGTCGGGGCGCCATTCGGCGAGGTTCCCGGCGTGTTGCCCTGATGGGAGGAACTCATTGTGGGTATCCTTTTCGGCGCGAGGGGCCAAATCTTAGCAGTCAGGGTTCGATCGACGCGGTGGACTGGCTGGAAACCGAGCCGAAGCGCGAGACGACCGGCTCCGGCAGCCTTACCTTCATGTCTTCCTTCATGAACTGCGTGCCGGCCGAGACGACGAGGTCGCCCTTGGCAAGCCCTTCAGAGATACGCACGCCGCTGTCGCTGTAGCCGGCGACCGTGACGCCGCGCGATTTCACCGTCGCGTTTTGCCGGTCCACCAGCCAGACGACCGGTTCGCCGTCCTTCTGCGCAAGCGCTGCCAGCGGCACGCCGAAGGTCGGCGCCGCATTGTCCTCGCTCGCCTCGATCGTCGCCGTCATGCCGATCAGCACCCGCTCGTCGGCCGGCAGCGCGACACGCACGGCAAAGGTGCGCGACTGCTGGTCGGCGGCACCGGCGACTTCCCGGACCTTGCCTTCGAGCGTCAGGTTCTGTGCCGACCAGAAGGTCGCCTTGACCGCCTTGCCCGGCTTGAAGTGGGAAATATCCATTTCCGGCACGGCGATCTGCACTTCCTTCTCGCCATCGACGGCGACGGTAACGACCGGCGTACCGGTGGAAACCACCTGCCCGACATCGGCCGAAACGGTGGTGACTATACCGGCACGCGTGGCCTTCAGCTCCGTATAGGCGACCTGATTATTGGCCTGTTCCAGCGCGGATTGAGCGGATTCGAGCTGCGACCGCGCCTGGTCGGCGGAAAGCTGCGCCTGTTCGAGCTGAGATTGCGGCGTGACGTTCTGCTTTGCCAGCGTCTCGGCGCGACGCTGGGCAAGGCCGGTGATCTCGACCTGCTTCTGCGCGGCGGAAAGGTCGGCCTGCGAGCGGCGCACGGCGAGCTCGTAATCGACGGCATCCAGTCTCGCGAGAAGCGTATCCGGCTCCACACGGTCACCGACATTGACGAGACGTTCGGTAATCTTGCCCGACACGCGGAACCCGAGGTTCATCTCTGTGCGGGCGCGGACGGAACCGGAATAGAGAAAACTGCGAGCAAGATCAGGGCCCGCGACTTCCGTCACCTTGACCGGGCGAACCGGATCGGGCGCCTCCACCTTCTCTTCATCGGAGCAGGCAGTCAGCGCACCCAGCGCGACGGCGAGAACGATCCCCTTGGCAACGCGGACGAGGTGTCGGTTTCGAATGTGAAGCATGATCCGCACTCCATGGTGGCGGTTATGAGCGTGGCGCCGTCCCGGCACCGGTTGCAACTTCGACTGTGTGTTACTTCAGCGCCCTGATGGCGAAATCGACGAGATCGGCCGGCTTGGTCAGGCGGTTCTCGATCAGGCATTCCGCAATGATCTGCGGATGGCAGAGCGTGACGGTACAATCACAAAGACACTCCGATGCGAAGTCCGCATCTTGAGCGCGAAATTCGCCGGCGGCAATACCCTCGCGCACGAGGCCCGCGACGATCTCGCGCATCTGCCTGATATGGCTCTCGATAACCGACCACTGTTCCTGAATGGCGACGACCACCATCTCGTGCACCTTGTTGTCGTGCAGCAGGGTTTCGATAGTGATCTGGTGCTGCACGAGAAAGTGATCGCGGATGCGTTCGGATGCGCTGACGGGCCGCGCGGCATTGGCAAGCGCGACCGTCCGGCTGGCATCCAGCATGCGATCGGCCAACGCCTTATGGATCTCCGCCTTCGACGAGAAGAAGCGGTAGATATTGGCCGGCGACATGCCGAGATCCTTGGCGATGTCGGCAACCGTGGTCTTGGCATAGCCGTAATGCTTGAACAGGCGCTCAGCGGCATCGAGGATGCGCGTGATATTGTCCTGTCTGACGGTGTCCGCTGCGAAATCGACGGTGTCCATACTGCCTCACGATTTACGACTGACGATTTTTAATTTTCGTCAGTCGTAAATCGACAGTTTCCTTTTGTCAACCTTCTTGGGGCATTTCACTTGTCGCTAATGTGCAGAGCTGGCATTGAAATTATTGGGATGCGGGATAAATCTGGAACCGCGCCGCACGGATCTGCGGCGGAGGGGGACATGTATGTAATGACGCAAAGTCACGACGTTTCGCTGCTTGACCAGGAGCGCTATCGCCTGCTGGTGGATGCGATCTCGGACTATGCCATCTACATGCTCGACCCGACTGGCCATGTCGTCAGCTGGAATGCCGGCGCGCAGCGGTTCAAGGGCTATGATGCCGCCGAAATCCTCGGCCATCACTTTTCCCGTTTTTACACCAACGAGGACCGCCTTGCCCGCATGCCGGAGCGCGCCCTGGAAGCAGCGACCGAGCTTGGACATTTCGAGAGCGAAGGCTGGCGCATGCGCAAGGACGGCACCCGTTTCTGGGCGCATGTCATCGTCGATCCGATCTGGGACCGCAACGGCCACATCCTCGGCTTTGCCAAGGTCACCCGCGACCTGACGGAACGCATGGGAGCGGCGGCCGAATTGCGCCTGAGCGAAGAGAAATTCCAGCTCCTCGTCAATGGCGTCAGCGACTACGCGCTCTACATGCTCGACCCGGAAGGCCATGTCAGCAACTGGAATGCGGGCGCTGCCCGCATCAAGGGCTACACCGCCGAAGAAGCGGTCGGCAGCCATTTCTCCCGTTTCTACACCGACGAGGATCAGGCGAAGGGCGAGCCGGAACGCAATCTCGACATCGCAAGGCGCACCGGCCGCGTGGAGCGCGAGGGCCTGCGCCAACGCAAGGACGGCACCACCTTCTGGGCGCATGTCGTGATCGACGCGATCCGCGACGAGGCCGGCCACCTGATAGGCTATGCCAAGATCACCCGCGACATCACCGAAAAGATCGAGACGCAGAAGGCGCTGACGAAAACCCGCGAGGAACTGTTCCAGGCGCAGAAGATGGAAGCGATCGGCCAGCTGACCGGCGGCATCGCCCACGACTTCAACAACCTGCTGATGGCGATCATGGGCAGCCTCGAAATCCTGCGCAAGCGCATGCCCGACGACCCGTCACTGACCCCGCTGCTCGACAACGCCCTGCGCGGTGCCGAGCGCGGCGCGGCACTGACGCAACGCATGCTCGCCTTCTCGCGCCGGCAGGAACTCAACATGAAGCCGGTCGATGTGCCCTCGTTGGTCACCGGCATGATGGATTTCCTCGAACGCTCGCTGCCTGCCGCGATGCGCATCGACGTGGGCTTTCCGCAAGACCTGAAAAGCGTCCTGACCGACGCCGTGCAGCTGGAAACCGCCCTCCTCAACCTCGTCGTCAATGCCCGCGACGCGATGGAACACGGCGGCACGATCACGATCGGTGCCGAACGCCACCATGTCGACGACGAGAATGACAAATTGCGTTGCGGCGACTATCTGCGTATCTTCGTCTCCGATACCGGCGAAGGTATGGACCCCGATACGGTCACCCGCGCGACGACGCCTTTCTTCACCACCAAGGGCGTCGGCAAGGGAACGGGACTGGGCTTGTCGATGGTGCAGGGCCTGACCGAACAATCGGGCGGCATGCTGACGATCGACAGCGTCAGAAACGAAGGCACCACGGTGTCGCTGTTCCTGCCCGTTGCCAATGAAGAAGATTGCCCGAAGGAGAAGACCGTGGCAAACGGCCCAAGTGAAAAGATCGGCGACCGCCCGCTGACAGTGCTCGCCGTCGATGACGACGCGCTGGTCCTGATGAACACCACGCTGATGCTCGAAGACATGGGACATCAGGTGATCGAAGCCTATAGCGGCCAGGAAGCGCTGACTGCCCTCAAGGATTCCGAAAGCCGTATCGACCTCGTCATCACCGACCATTCCATGCCGCGCATGACGGGATCAGAGCTTGCCGCCCAGATCGCCGCCGAATGGCCGGGCCTTCCGGTGGTACTCGCCACTGGTTATGCCGAACTGCCCGATGGCAGCGGCGGCCACCTGCCCCGCCTGCCCAAGCCCTTCACCCAGTCGCAGCTGAGCGACATGATCGGCACCGTCACCGGCACCGCAGGATAAAGGCAGGCGGCGCCCCCCCCCGGAACCGACGCCCGTGAACTAAGGCCGAAGATCCGCGTTCTTCCCTTTCCAGAGAGAGAGAGAGAGAGAGGAGAACGACCATGGTCTTCAAGCATCAGCAATTCCATGAGACCCCGCCCGAAATCGAGGTGGAGTTTCCCGCCCGCGCCGCGCTGGAGGGCGCCGTGTCCGATGCGCTCGCCTCCTCCGGAGGCATCGACGCCAGTGACGTGACGGTGACGGCTTCCGGCACCACGATCACCCTCGCCGGCAGCGTCCAGCGTGCCGAAGAGGTACAGCGCGCCGCAGAGGTGGCCCGCAGCGTCGTGGGCGTCGAGCATGTACGCAACGACATCGCGGTGACGGGTCAGGAACAGGTGTCGCGGGCGATTTGAGAGAGGCAATTCCGGCTGAGCTTACGGGCGATCAAGGTCTCGGGTCATGCGTCTGTTTTGCCCGTGCAATGCGATTGTTGTAATTGTTGAAGGATTGGCTATTTTTCAGCCGTTTCATCCTGACTATTTTCGCAAGACAGCTTTGGAGCCGGAATCGGCATGGGCACTGAACTCGCAATCATACTGACGACACTCGGGCTTTATGCGGCAGTGGTCATCAGTCCTGGTCCAAATTTCGCACTGATCAGCAGGCTTGCCGTTTCCGGCGCGCGTCCTGCCGCTTTCGGCGCAACGCTTGGCCTTGCGATTGCCGCGACCCTTTATGCCGTTCTGTCAATGACGGGACTTGCGCTGGTTCTGACACGCGTCAGCTGGCTTGCCAGCCTCATCCAGATCGCCGGCGGCTGCTACCTTGTTTATCTCGGGCTGACAGCCTGGCTGTCCGGCGGACCCGAAACCACCGCACCGACACAACGCACCGCCTCCGGCAATGTGCGACACGGCTTGCGCATGGGTATTCTGGTCAACCTCTCCAATCCGAAAGGCATTGCCTTCTTCATCGGCCTCTACGCGGTCGCCGTCCCTCCCGATACGGCGACATGGGCGAAGCTCGCCATCCTAGCAGGCGGCTTCTTGCTCGAAATCGTCTGGTACGGTCTCGTGACTTTGCTGCTTTCCGGCCAGACGGCCCGAAACGCCTACGTCCGGTTCGGCCGCTGGATCGAACGCGGCATCGGAACATTGCTGGCAGGATTTGGCCTGCGCCTCATCACCGAGAAACTGTAGCCAGCGAAGGCGGCACGTGTCGCCACTATTCGAAAATCGTATAATTCTACTTCAATTATAATAATAAATTATATTGCAGTGCAGCAGGTTCGGTGGAACTATGGTGTCAACAAGGGCCGACAAAGGCCTGGAGCCGCCAGTAGGAGAACATCGATGAAACCCTTTATTAAGGCCGGCATTGCCGGCTTAGCGACGCTTTTTGCCTGCTCGTCAGCCTTCGCGCTCGGCGACCCGATCAAGACCGCGATCGACGCGACCTTTGCGCCGCACGCCATGCCCACTCTCGACGGCAAGATCGAGGGTTTTAACGTCGACATGGCCAACCTGATCGGTGAGCGCCTCGGCAAGCAGATCGATATCACCGGCGCCCAGTTTTCCGGTCTGATCCCTGCCCTTCAGGCCGGCACCTATGACTTTCTCGTCGCGCCGGTAACCGTCAACAAGGAGCGTGCCGCCAACCTTCTCTTCACCGAAGGCTTCATGGATACGAATTTCGGCTTCGTCGTTCCGGCAAACGCGCCAGACTACAAGACGCTGGAAGACTTCAAGGGCAAGACGATAGCCGTCAACAAGGGCTCCGCCTATGACAGCTTCCTGCGCGAGCGCGAAGCGGAATTCGGCTGGAAGGTCGAGAGCTACGGCACCAATACCGATGCGGTGGCCGCCGTCATGGCCGGCCGCGCCGATGCCAACCTTGCCGGCAACACGTCTGCCGCCTGGGCGGTGAAGCAGAACCCGCGCCTGAAACTCTCCTTCGAGTATCAGACAGGACTCGTCTGGGCGCTCTCCTTCCGCAAGGGCGACGAGGCGAACCGCGATCTCGTCGACAAGGCGATCGAATGCCTCAAGCTCGACGGCTCGATGGCGCAGCTTTCGGAAAAGTGGTTCGGCGTCACTCCGACCGCCGGCACGACGATTGTCACCCCGACCGCCGGCTTCGGCACGCCGGGGTTCGATGGCTACACGGAAGACGCCCACCAGGCCTCCTGCGACAACCTGAAGTGAGTCTTTGAGAATCGCGGACGGGCGGGGCCTCCCACTCGCCTGTCCGCACCCTTCTACCAAACGAAATTCGACCGGACGGCCTGTAGCCGCTCCGCCCGTCGCCTTTGAGGCGGGACACACTTGGCGCACGCAGTTCGGTCCCATCCGCCCCGCGCCGTGCCTGCCCCCGGAGTAGCCTGAATGGCCAATCGCCCCATGCTGGAAGTCGTCGCGCTGGAAAAGCGCTTCGGAACCAACACCATCCTGAAAAAGATCGACCTCAAGGTTGCGCAAGGCGAACTCGTCTTCGTCATCGGCCCGTCCGGCTCCGGCAAGAGCACCATGCTGCGCTGTTGCAATCGTCTCGAGGAACCGACCTCGGGCGACATCCTCGTCGACGGCCGCAACATCATGTCCGGCACGCGCCGCGATCTCGACCGGATGCGCCTGCAGATCGGCATGGTCTTCCAGGGGTTTCACCTCTACCCGCATATGAGCGTCCTGAAGAATGTCACGCTCGCCCAGCGCAAGGCCTTGAAGCGTTCGAAGGCGGAAGCCGATGCGCGTGCCATGGACATGCTCGAACAGGTCGGCATGGCGCACAAGGCCGATGCCTATCCGGGCGAGCTCTCCGGCGGCCAGCAGCAGCGCGTCGCAATCGCCCGTTCGCTGGCACTCGACCCCAAGGTCATGCTGTTCGACGAACCGACCTCGGCGCTGGACCCCGAGCTTGTCGGCTCCGTCCTCAAGGTTATGAAGGATCTGAAATCGAAAGGCATGACGATGATCGTCGTCAGCCATGAGATGGGCTTTGCCCGCGAAACAGCCGATCGCGTCGTCTTCATGGATGGCGGTCTGGTCGTCGAGCAGGGAACGCCGGACGAAATCTTTGGCGCGCCGAAGGCCGAGCGCACCCGCGCCTTCCTCTCGCGCGTTTCCGGATAACGGCCATGGACCGGTTTCTCGAAACCTTCTTCAACCCGGTGGTGATGGCGCAATACACGCCCGATATCATCGCCGGCATCTGGGTGACGCTCCAGATCGCCATAGCCGTGATCATCGCCGGCATCGCCGCCGGGCTGGCGCTCGCCTGCCTGCGCAGCTATCGCATCCGGGCGTTGAACTTCTTCATCATCTGCTATGCCGACATCTTTCGCGCCCTGCCGCCGCTGGTCGTTATCCTGATCCTCTATTTCGGCTTCCCCTCTATCGGCATCCAGCTCTCCGGCCCGATGGTTCTGTTCCTCGTGCTCGCCGCCACGCTTGCCGCCTTCGCCGAGGAAATTTTCTGGGCCGGGTTCTCTTCTGTAGAGAAAGGCCAGTGGGAGGCAGGTATCGCCACTGGGCTCGGCTTCACCCGCACGCTCGTCCATGTCGCCCTGCCCCAGGCGGTCAGGCTCGCCATTCCGCCGCTCGTCAACCGCGTTCTGGCGATCACCAAGATGACGGCGCTCGGCTCCGCCATCGGCGTCTCGGAAATCCTGTCGAGCGCCACGACGGCACAAAGCTTTTCCGGCAGCGCCACGCCGCTCACCATGTCGGTCGTCGCCTATCTGGTGATCTTCCTGCCGATGGTGGTCGTTGCCCGCTGGCTGGAAAGCCGCACCGCCTGGAAGAAGCGGTAGGAGCCCTGACATGGACATTTTCATCGACCAGTTCTTCAACATCGAGATCATGCGGAAGTCGCTTCCACTGCTCATGTCCGGCCTCTGGATGACGTTGCAGCTGTGCAGCGCCGTCATTCTTCTCGGCCTGATCGGCGGCCTGTTCGTCGCGCTCGGCAACATGAGCGAGCGCCGCTGGCTGCGCTGGATCTCGATCGCCTACACCGACCTCTTCCGCGCCCTGCCGCCGCTGGTGCTGCTGATCTTCATCTATGCCGGCCTGCCCTTTGCCGGCATCAACATCTCGCCCTTTGCCGCGGTCGTCATCGCCTTCCTGCTCAACAACTCCTCCTATTACGCGGAGGTTTATCGCGCCGGGCTTCTGTCCGTCGCCAAGGGGCAATGGGAAGCAGCGCAGTCGACCGGCCTCAGCCCCGCCCAGACGCTCATCAACGTCGTCCTGCCGCAGGCAGTGCGCAACGTCCTGCCGGACCTTCTGTCGAACACGGTGGAGGTGGTGAAGCTCACCTCGCTCGCCTCCGTCATTTCGCTCTCCGAGCTTCTCTACAATGCCGGCATGGCCCGCTCTGTCACCTACAATGCCTCGCCGCTGGTGCTGGCCGCTCTCTTCTACCTTGTGCTGCTGTGGCCGCTGGTGCGCCTCGTCAGCCATTTCCAGCGGCGTCTGGCCGCCTGATCGCCTCGAAAGGAAACCCCAATGACCGTCATGAAGATCGCAGGCGCCCAGCTCGGCGCCATCCAGAAGGCCGACAGCCGCGAAGCCGTCGTCAAGCGCATGATCGCGCTGCTCGATGAAGCCGCGTCCAAGGGTGCAGACATGGTCGTCTACCCGGAACTGGCGCTCACCACCTTCTTCCCGCGCTGGTATATGGAAGACCAGGCCGAGATCGATTTCTGGTTCGAGACGGAAATGCCGAACGCTGCCACCCAGCCGCTGTTCGACCGCGCCCGCGAGCTGAACATCGCCATCACCTTCGGCTACGCCGAAAAGACCCCGGACGGCCATTACTACAACACTTCGATCGTCACCGACCGGCAGGCCAATATCGTCGGCAAGTACCGCAAGATCCACCTTCCCGGCCACTCGGAATACGATTCGGAACGCGCCTTCCAGCATCTCGAGAAGCGCTATTTCGAACCCGGCGACATGGGCTTCAACGTCTGGCGCAACGAAGGCGTCATCATGGGCATGGCAATCTGCAACGACCGCCGCTGGCCGGAAACCTTCCGCAGCCTCGGCCTGCAGGGCGTCGAGCTGGTGACGATCGGCTACAACACGCCATCCGTAAACGCCCAGATGAGCGCCGAAGGCCTTGAAAAGCGACTGTTCCATTCGGAACTCTCGCTGCAGGCCGGCGCCTACCAGAACGCCACCTATGTCGCCGGCATCGCCAAGGCAGGCGTCGAGGACGGCCATCCCCTGATGGGCGGCTCGATCATCGTCGATCCGGACGGCTTCATTCTGGCCAAGGCCGTCACCGAGGAAGACGAGCTGATCATCGCCGAATGCGACTTTTCCAAATGCGATTTCGGCAAGAAGACGATCTTTGATTTCGACCGCCATCGTCGTATCGAACACTATGGCCGCATCACGAGCCAGACCGGCGTGATCGTCGAAGTGTAAGGAAGACCGAAATGACAGAGTTCGATACCGTCATCCATGGCGGCCGCATAGCCACCGCATCAGACGTTTTCGATGCCGACATCGGCATCGTCGACGGGCGTATCGCCGCGATCGGGGAGAAGATAGCCGGCGGTTCCCGCCGTATCGATGCGGGCGGCAGGCTGGTGGTTCCGGGCGGCATCGAGGCGCATGCCCATATCGCCCAGGAAAGCTCGACCGGCCTGATGACCGCCGACGATTACTATTCGGGCTCCGTCTCCGCCGCCTTCGGTGGCAATTCCTCCTTCATTCCGTTTGCCGCCCAGCATCGCGGCCAGTCGATCGCCGATGTCATATCCACCTATGACGGCCGTGCGGCACCGCAGTCGGTGCTCGACTATTCCTACCACCTGATCATTTCCGACCCATCCGCCGCCGTACTGGAAGAGTTGCCGGGCGTCTTTGCCCGCGGCATCACCTCCTTCAAGGTGTTCATGACCTATGATCTGATGAATATCGGCGACGGCGGCATGCTCGATATCCTGACGGTGGCAAAGACCCATGGTGCGCTGACCATGGTCCATGCCGAAAACAACGACATGGTCAAATGGATGAACAAACGGCTGGCCGCCGCCGGCCTGACCACGCCGAAATACCACGCGATCAGCCGCCCGGAGCTGGCCGAGGAAGAGGCGATCAATCGCGCCGTTTCACTGGCGAAACTTGTCGATGCCGCACTCTTCATCGTCCATGTATCGACCGCAGGCGGTGCGGCGATCGTTCAGCGCGAAAAGCTGGCCGGCACGAAACTGTTTGCCGAGACCTGCCCGCAATATCTGGCACTGACCCGCGACGACCTCGACCGACCCGGCATGGAAGGCGCGAAATTCATGTGTTCGCCGCCCGTGCGCGATGCGGCGACGCAGGCGGCACTGTGGCGACACGTCCAGTCGGGCACGTTCGAAAGCGTCTCCTCCGACCACGCGCCCTACCGCATGGATGCGTCGGGCAAGTTCGCCAATGGCGCGGAGGCGCCCTACCCGAAGATTTCCAACGGCATGCCGGGCATCGCCATGCGCCTGCCCTATCTCTTCTCCGAAGGCGTCGCCAAGGGCCGCATCACGCTGCAACAGTTCGTCGCCCTCTCGAGCACCAATGCGGCGAAAACCTTTGGCGTGGCGAAGAAGGGCACGATCGCGCCCGGCTACGACGCCGATATCGCCATCTGGGACCCGGAGGCACGCCGCACGGCGACACTCGCCGACCAGCACGACAACATGGACTACACGCCCTTCGAAGGCATGGAAGTTCAGGGCTGGCCGGTCCTGACCATGAACCGTGGCGATATCATCGTCGAGAACGGTGAGCTGAAGGCCGAGCGCGGCCGTGGCCGGTTCATCGCCCGCAATCCGGTCGACCTGACGGGCAAGCCCGGCCACCGCGCCAAGGAACTGGACCCCACGCAGAATTTCGGCACGGAGATCGCCCCATGAGCGCATCGACGAGCGCATCCGCGAGGGAGATCGGCCCGATCCTCGTGATCAATCCGAACAGTTCCGAAAGCGTCACCGAAGGCCTGCGCGAGGCGCTGGCCCCCATGCAGTTCAAAGACGGGCCGGCGATCGAATGCGTGACCATCAGCCATGGCCCGCCCGGCGTCGTCACCCAGCGCCATGTCGATGAGGCGGCGCTCAACACCGCTGACCTGATCGAAAGCCGGCCGGACGCCTCGGCCTATGTGCTGGCCTGCTATTCGCAGCCCGGCCTCGATCTCGCCCGGTCGATCACCTCGAAACCCGTCTACGGCATTCAGGATGCCGGCGTCCTGAGCGCATTGGCGCTCGCCGATCTCTTCGGCGTCATCGCGGTCGCCGAAGGATCTATCCCCCGCCATCTACGAAACCTGCGCCGCCTCGGCGTCGATGGCAGGCTGGCCGGTGAAGTGGCAATCGAGGGATCGATCAGCGTCGCCGACAGCGGCCATGGCGAGGAAAGCTATGCGGCGCTTCTGAAGACCGGCACGAAACTGCGCCAGATGGGCGCGGGTGCAATCGTGCTCGGCTGCGCCGGCATGTCCGGCCATCGCCGCCGGCTGGAGCAGGAACTCGGCATCCGCGTTATCGACCCGACCCAGGCGGCCGTCGCCATGGCGCTCGGCGCGGTTCTGACCTGAGCCCATGACCGAGATCGAGCAAAAGCCGGATATCTCGCTGCGCCTCCTGGAAATCTTCGGCGCCATGATGCGGTGCGAGACGACGGTCGAGGCGGCCGAACAGCTGGGCATTTCCCAGCCGGCGGTTTCCAACGGCATCCGCCAGCTCGAAAACCAGCTCGGCGTGACCCTGTTCGAACGATTGCACCGCAGGCTGGAGCCGACCGAGGAAGCCATCCTCCTGTTCGAGGAAGTGCGCCCGGTCTTCAGCATGCTGCGCAATTTTTCCGCCCGCGCCCGCTCGATAAGGCACGGCACCTCGGGACGGTTGCGGGTAATGTCGACGCCGCCGCTCGGCAATACGGTGGCACCGATGGCGCTCGCGCGTTTTCTGAAGGACCGGCCGGATGTCTCCGTCGCCTACGACGTGCGCCGGCTGGAACATGTCATCGAGGCGGTGCAGAGCGGGGCGGCCGATATCGGCCTAGCGATCGCGCTCGAACGCCATCCGTCCGTCAATGTCGAGGTCCTGTCGCGCACCCATATGGTGGCGCTGGTGCCGAGAGGGCACGACGTGGCGAGCCGCCAGGAAGTGACGGTCGCCGATTTGACCGAACACGGCTTCGTCGGCCTGGAAGTGGAATCGCGCATGGGCCAGATGCTGCGTGATGCCTTCGAACGCGACGGCATGACCTATGAGCCGCGCGTCGAGGTACGCTATTGCTCGACGGCGGCAGTGCTTGCCGGGGCCGGCGTCGGCGCTGCCGTCGTCGATCCCTATAGCGCCGCCTACCAGCTCGCCGACAGCCTCGTCCAGCTCCCCTTCCAGCCGCCCTGCGAGATTCCCGCGGTTATGATCACCCGCAAGGGCGTGCCGCGCTCGCGCCTGCTGCATGGCTTCATCGCCGAACTGAAGCGGGCCGTCGGCGATGTGCTCTGATCGCGTTTTCGCACAGACCAGCGGCCGACGCCCTCATTTTGCCCCATCCGCGCTGCGTAGCATCCGCTGAACGCCGCGATCGTCCCGAAGGAGAATAAACTTGTCCCGTACCGTCTATCTCAATGGCGAATGGCTACCCGAAGCCGATGCCAAGGTGTCCATCTTCGACCGAGGCTTTCTGTTTGCCGACGCGATCTATGAAGTGACCGGCGTCATCGATGGCAAGCTTCTCGAATATGACGGTCACGCCGCCCGCCTGCAGCGCTCGATCGCAGAACTGGGCATCGACCTGCCGATCTCGACCGACGAGCTTCTGGAGGTCCACCGCGAGATCGTTCGCCGCAACGAGCTGAAGGAAGGCCTGATCTATCTGCAGATTTCCCGTGGCGCTGCCGACCGCGACTTCGCCTTTCCAAAAGAGCCGAAGCCGACTCTGGTCCTCTTCACCCAGGCAAAATCGGTGATCGCCAACCCGAAGCTCGGCACCGGCATTTCCATCGCCCTTCTGCCCGACTGGCGCTGGGAGCGCCGCGACATCAAGACCGTGCAGCTTCTCTATCCGTCGATGGCCAAGATGCAGGCGATGGCCAAGGGCGCCGACGACGCCTGGCTGGTGGAAGACGGCTTCGTCACCGAAGCAAGCTCGGCCACCGCCCATATCATCGACGGCCAGGGCAAGCTGATCACCCGACCGCTGTCCAACGCCATCCTCCATGGCATCACGCGCGCCAGCGTGCTCGACATCGCCGATCAGGCCGGCATCCCCTACGAAGAGCGTGCCTTCACGCCGGACGAGGCGAAGAATGCGGCGGAGGCCTTCATCACTTCGGCGACGAATTTCGTCCTGCCGGTGACGAAGATCGACGGCCAGCCGGTCGGCGACGGCAAGCCCGGCCCGCTGACCTTGAAGCTGCGTGGACTCTACATCGCCCACAAGACGGCCAGCGCCATCTGAACCATCGATGTCTGAACAGGAAAGGCCGGCGATCGATCCGATCGCCGGCCTTTTTTTGTTTGGGATGAAGCAACCCGAGCAAGGCGTTCGGGTTGCGATGGACGCGTGATTACCGCGGCAGCGAATAGGCGATGACGTAATCGCCTGGTTTGGTGCCGACCGAACCGTGGCCGCCGGCGACCATGACGACGAACTGGCGACCGTCCTCGACCGCATAGGTCATCGGCGTTGCCTGTCCACCGGCCGGAAGCCGGGCTTCCCACAGCTGGCGGCCGTTGGTCAGGTCGTAGGCGCGCAGGTAGTCATCGACCGCGGCACCGAGGAAGGCGACGCCACCCTTGGTGATCATCGGACCGCCGATGCCCGGAACGCCGAGCTTGAACGGCAGCGGCAGCGGCGTCATGTCGTGAACGGTGCCGTTGCGGTGCTTGTAGGCGGTCTCGCCGGTGCGCAGGTCGACACCTGCGACATAGCCCCAAGGCGGCGCCTGGCAGGGGATCTGCAGCGGGCCGAGGAACGGACCCATGACGACACCGTAAGGTGCACCGTCATTGCGGTTCAGGCCCTGTTCGGAACCTTTCTCGCCCTGTTCCTTCGGCGGGATGTCGGCACGCGGCACCAGCCTGGAGGTGAAGGCGAGATAGGTCGGCATACCGAACATCACCATCCGCTCGGGATCGACCGCGACCGAACCCCAGTTGAATGTGCCGAAATTGCCCGGATAGACGATCGTGCCGTTGAGCGAAGGCGGCGTGTACTGGCCTTCGTAGTTCATCTCCTGCAACCGGATGCGGCACACCATCTGGTCGAACATGGTGACACCCCACATATCCCGGCCCTCGAGCGTGCGGGGACGGAAGTTGAGCGCCGAGATCGGCTGCGTCGGCGAGGCGAAATCCTCGGGGATCGTGCCGCCTGGAGCGGCCTGCTCTGTGACGGGGATGATCGGCTCGCCGGTGCGCCGGTCGAGTACATAGATGTCGCCCTGCTTGGTCGGACCGACGAGCGCAGGCACGACGGTATTGTCCGACTTCGTCAGGTTGATCAGCACCGGCTGGGCCGGCACGTCCATGTCCCACAGATCGTGATGCACGGTCTGGCGGACCCAGCGATCGGCACCGGTATTGATATCGAGAGCAACGATCGACGATGCGTATTTCTCGACATTTTCCGAACGGCCCATTCCGAGCTGGTCGGGTACCTGGTTGCCGAGCGGCACATAGACCAGACCGAGTTCTTCGTCATAGGAGAAGACCGACCAGCTGTTGGGCGAATTGGTCGTGTATGTCTGGCCTTCCGGCAGCGGCTGGGTCTGGGTCGGATTGCCCGAATCCCAGTTCCAGATCAGCGCACCGGAATTGACGTCGAAGGCGCGGATGACGCCGGACTGTTCCTGCGTGGAATAGTTGTCGTTGACGGCGCCACCGATGATGATCTTGTTGCCGACGATGGCCGGCGGCGAGGTGGAGTAGTAGTAGCCTGCCGGATTGTACCGCATGCCCTTTTCGAGATGCAGAACACCGTTTTGGGCAAACGAAGTGCAGACCTCGCCATTCTTGGCATCGAGCGCGATGAGGCGCGCATCCGAGGTCGGCAGGTAGACCCGCTCGGCGCAAGGCTGATCGGCCGGAGTTGCCTGATCGCGGTAATAGCTGACGCCGCGGCAGGTCTGGTGCTGGCGATCCGGGTTCATGCCGGAATTCGAGTCATACTTCCAGATCTGCTGACCGGTCGTCGCATCGAGCGCGATCGCCAGGTTATGCGGCGTGCACAGATACAGCGAATTGCCGATCTTGAGCGGGGTGACCTGGTATGTCGTCTCGCCGACATCGTCGGGCAGTTTCACGTCGCCCGTCTGGTAGCGCCAGACTTCCGCAAGGCCGGAGACGTTTTCGACGTTGATCTGGTCGAGCGGCGAATAGCGCTGGCCATAGGGCGTACGGCCATACTGGTGCCACTCACCATCCGGCACGTTGCCGCCGAGCGAAGGTGCTGCGGCAACCGCCTCTTCCGGCAGATTGCCGCTGCGGTCGAGCGGGTCGAGGAACATCGACACGACGGCGATGACCACGGCAAGCGCGACCGACACCGCGAGCGGTTTGGCCGTCGCGCTATAACCCTTGCCGGTCGGGCTGGTGAAGCCGAGCGGACGGCGGATCCAGGGCGTGAGGAGCCACATGCCGAGAACGATGATGACCCCGCCGCGCGGGCCGAGCTGCCACCAGTCGAGCCCGACTTCCCAGACGGCCCAGGCGAGCGAAAGGACGACGATGACGGCATAAAGATGAAGCGCAAAAGACTTGCGCATAAACAACAGAGCGGCGGTGAGCAGGAAGCCCACGCCGCAAATGAGATAATAAATGCTCCCGCCCAGCATCAGGAGTTTTGCACCCCCGACCGCCAGGGCAAGACCCATCAACGCCATAATGATTGCGGTGATACGAATAGCCATGAGGCAACCCTCTTGTGAAAATAAACGTGGCAAGCAGGACGCCCCCACACTTGCATCTCGGCCGCGGCGAAATATCGCAGGCGCTTATGCCGGCCTAAATTAGAACAGCGGCCCGGAAAGGACAGGGAGCATGGGTTGAAAACAATCGGTTTATCCGCAATGCCTGCTCTGCATAGAACGCTATACGTGCAACGGAGTTGATGGCGGCCATCCTGTTTGCGACATCATGCCACTCGCTATCCACCTGCCAAGGGCCGCCCTCGAATCGCGACTGAGAATGGCGTCAGACGGCTTCTTCTCCGAGCTCCTGAAGGATCTGGTGACGGGCGCGGTTGAGGCGGCTTTTCACCGTTCCGACGGCGCAGTCGCAGATGACCGCGGTCGCTTCATAGCTCTCGCCGAGGATGGCGACGAGGGTCAGCACCTCGCGGTAATGGGGCGGCAGTTTCTGCAGCGCGCGCTGCACCTCGCGCGCCCGCATCGCCATTTCCTGCGATGGCGCGACCGGCGTATCGCCAGAGACATTCTCCTCAAGTCCCGGCGCCTCGCGCCCGAGGATCTTCGAGCGTGTGTAAAATGTGTTCCGCATGATGGTGAAAAGCCAGGATTTGAGCTTCGTGCCGCGTTCGAACTTGTCGAGATTGGCGAGCGCCTTCATCAGCGTTTCCTGGACGAGATCATCCGCATCGGAAGGGTTCCGGCAGAAGGTGCGGGCGAAGGCACGCAGAGCCGGGATAAGCTTGACTATGTCTTGGCGTGCGGGATCGCCGTTCAACTGTGGGTCGGACACCGTTGCCTACCTCTCCTCGGTCTTCCTGGCGGGATGGACGGTGGCAAACGCATGCCTTGGTGATTTGGTTCCGCGCGCGTCCACGCGGTTTCCGACCTCGGAACAAAGCCCGCCCGCCTCCCGTTTTATCCGCAGGACCCAAGAGGAGAGACGCGATGAGCCCAACAGCCGGCAACAACCCGAACCAGAAGAAGAATTCCGGAAAGACGGAGGATTCCGCCCGGACCAAAGGCGCCAAGGCAGATCTGGATGAACAGTTGAACGAGGGGCTGGAAGATACCTTCCCCGCAAGCGACCCTGTCGCCACCAGCACGACGGCCATTCCGGCCGGCACGCCCGAGCCGCCGACGCGCAAACGGAACCACTGAATTCAATCGGCGCGCTGGCGAGAAGCGGGCTGACGAGGCGAACGGCCAGTCCGCAATTGCCGCCTGCCTGTTTCCATTCACCTGTGACATTTTCGGGATTTCCGAAGAAGGCCTTCTTGATGTATGAAATTTGCATACGGGCTGGGTAGCGGTCGCCGAAATTATGTGCGGCACTTTGTACGTCTAATGTCGGGGTACGTCAGAGGTCGGGATGACGAAACAAAGCGCGGAAGTCGACGAACGGGAGAAGAGACTGGGACGCCGGGTGAACGGCAAGGTCTCCACCCTTCTGACCGAGATTGAAAAGGAAGACGTGCCGGATCGTCTTCTCGAGCTGGCAGTCAAGCTTCAGGACGCACTCAACGACAAGCTCGAGCGCTAGTCTGTCGTCCGCACCACCAACCACATCATGACATCCCGCCGGCGATCCTATCCGCACGGCCAGCGCCGCAAGCACCGCGAACAATCCGATACGACGTCAAACGAAAAGCCCGGCGCAAACCGGGCTTTTCTCATGGCTCATGATCTGCAAGGATCAGCGAAAGGCCACCGGTCCGTTGTCGAGCGGCTGGACGGCCATAGGTATGTTGATCGGCATCATGCTGCCGTTCAGACCCTGATAGCGAAAGATGCGGCTGTATTCTCCACCGCGGGTAGCAAGATGGGTTTTGGCCGCGTCGAGGGCCAACTCATACGTGTGGTAACATGACGCGGATTGCACCCCATCTATGACATAGACCCAACCTGTCGCATGGGGCATTATATCGCAGTAGTTTTGCATGTGCGTGCCTCCTTCCCAAAGGCCGGAACTGACTTCACCCAGAAAAGTTCCGTTCGAGGGAAGAAATCCGATTGGTGATCACGTGAGTGTGTGATCCCGTGAGATGTCGGACTTTAATATTATTCGGAACTTTTACCCCGTGTACCCGTTTGGCGATTTGGGCAATGGAGACGATGATGGCAGCCTCTCAGGAAGACTGGATCAAGCATAGAGCCTATCAATTGTGGGAGCTGGAAGGTTACCCTTCCGGCAAGGATATCGAACACTGGGAACGTGCGAAGCTGGAATATACTTCGCTCAAGCCGGTAGCATCCGACGCGGCGCCCGGCCGCAAACGGGCTGCTCCGAAGGCGGAAGTCAAGCCGAAGACCGCCAAGGCAAAGCAGCCAGCAGTTGCGGCTTCTGCCAAACCGGCAGCCACGAAGAAGAGCCCGAAGAAGGCCCCGGCAAAATAGCCTGCGCGCAATAGAGCGCGCCTTAGCATCCACACGAAGATCAAGTCCGGCAGCACCGCTGCCGGGCACGGCTTTTTATTGGGAGTGAACAGATGGCTTCGACGATCGGAATGCATGAATTATCGTTCGGCACCACGAAACATTGCAGCCAGTGGCTTTTGCTTACCGGAAATTTAATCCCCCCCGTTCACGCTATGCTTGGGATGCAGGGCTGATGTGCGCTTATCTCTCACTTGAGCAGCACATTAACCGTCATGATGGGCATGGGAATCGCGCAGGGTCGAACCCTGTCGCTGCCAAGGGGGAAAATGCCGCGATGAAAATTCTATCCGTGACGTCGGAGATCTATCCACTGATCAAAACCGGTGGACTGGCTGACGTGACGGGCTCTCTACCCAAGGCGCTCGGCAAACTCGGCGTAGCAACCACATCGCTCGTCCCCGGATATCCGCGCGTGATGAACCAGATAGGCCAGGCGACGACGCTGATGGCCTTCGACGATCTTCTCGGCGAAAGCGCCACGCTGCTTCATGCCGATGTCGACGGCCTCGACCTTCTCGTTCTGTATTGCCCGGCACTCTACGACCGCTCCGGCGGCCCCTATGTCGATGCCGGCGGCAACGATCATCCCGACAACTGGAAACGTTTCGCCGTTCTGTCGCTGGCGGCCGCCGAAATCGCCAACGGCGCCTTGCCCGGCTGGGTGCCGGACCTCGTCCATACCCACGACTGGCAGTCGGCCATGACCTCGGTCTACATGCGCCAGATGGGCTGCATGACGCCGGTCGTCATCACCATTCACAACCTCGCCTTCCAGGGCCAGTATCCGGCCAACCTGATGCCGCTTCTCGGCCTTCCGCCGGAGGCCTATTCGATGGACCGCCTCGAATATTTCGGCGACATCAGCTTCCTGAAGGGTGGCCTGCAGACGGCCGACGTGATCACCACAGTCAGCCCGACCTATGCGCGCGAAATCCTGACGCCGCGCTTCGGCATGGGCCTCAACGGCGTGTTGAACGAAAAGGTCTCGATGCTGCGCGGCATCGTCAACGGCATCGACCTCGATGTCTGGGACCCGGCGACCGACGAGTTCCTGCCGCAGAATTTCGATATCAACACGCTGCGCCGCAAACGCGACAACCGTCAGCCGCTGCTTGACCGGTTCAACCTCGATGCGGACGATGGCGGGCCGATCTTTGCTGCCGTCAGCCGCCTGACCTGGCAGAAGGGCATCGACATGATGGCCGAGACCGCCGATGAGGTGATCTCCAACGGCGGCCGCATCATCATCGTCGGCCAGGGCGACCATGCGATCGAGCAGGCGCTGCTGGAAACGGCAACCCGCCATCCCGGCCGAATGGCGGTTCATATCGGTTATGACGAGCCGACCGCGCATCTTGTGCAGGCGGGAGCCGACTCGATCGTCCAGCCATCCCGTTTCGAGCCCTGCGGCCTCACCCAGCTCTACGCACTGCGCTATGGCTGCGTGCCGGTCGTGTCGCGCACCGGCGGTCTGTCTGAAACGATCATCGACGCCAATGACGCGGCGATGTCGGCGCGTGTCGCCACCGGTTTCCAGTTCCATCCGGTCACCGCCAACGGCCTGCGCCTGGCGCTGCGCCGCGCCATGCACGCCTATGAGAACCCGAAAATGTGGGCGCGCCTGCAGAACCAGGGCATGAAGACGAAATTCTCCTGGGACCGTTCCGCCCAGCAATATGCCGCCGTCTATGTCGGCCTCGTCAAGACGCCCTCACCGCTCGGCTCGGCGCTGAAACGACTGAAATTCTGGTAACGGGTGAAGGTCCGGCTACGGCTTCAGGAACCATTTCATCCGCCGCAGAAGATGCGGCAGGATGCCGAAATACATGGTCGGCACGATCAGCACCGTAGCAATCAGCATCTTCAGCAGAAACGGGATGTTCTCCAGCCATGGAAACAGGAAATAGACGTAGAAGGATGCGGTCGGAAAGATCCCCATCCAGATGACGAAGGCCATGCGCCAGCGCGCCGGTGGCTTTGGCGGCAGTGCAAGCCCCGTCGCCGAAAACCAAAGATCCTCGGTGTTGAAGATGCGATATTCCGGCGCATGGTCGGACACCGCTTTCAGCCGCTCGTGCCATTCATGGGCGATGTCCGAGTTGCGCCAGGCATCGAGATCCGCCTGAGTGGCGAAGACCTGCACGATATGGAATTCCTCACCCTCCACCCGCGGCGGGATGAGCGTCGAGAACAGATAGCCCGGCGCCTTTGACGAGGCTTCGAGCATGCCGCAGGCGAGCTCCTCGTACTGTCGCTCAAGACCGGCGTTGGCGCGTCTGTGGACGATACGTGTCACTTGCGACATGGCCGGCAATTCCTTTTTCGAAAAGACCATATCCGCGGGAGGAAAGGCTCGGGAAAAGGAGCAGCGGCGGTCGAGAGATTATGCTTTTTGCTAGAAAAGCAGGAGCCGCTTGTCAATGTGAAGAAGCACGGCTTTCGCCGTGCTTCACTTTAAGTCCTGTCGATCAACCAGCGTGCTGCGCCCTCACGGCCGCCTAAACAGCGCGAGGCTTCGGCCTTCCAGCTCGAAATCCTTTTCCTTGGTGATCGTCAGCCCGCGTTTCTTCGTGTCGCAGGTGGTCATTTCCAGCACCCAGCCGCCCTCGCCGAATTGCGGGATGCGGAAAGGCACGGCGCCTTCGAACGGGTTGAACAGCATCAGCACATCGTGCCAGACGCCCTCCTCCTCCTGCAGGTCGGGTCGGCCGATATAGACGCCGAGCGTAGTGCCCTCGTCCCACTGTTCCGGCTGCTGGAAACCACCGCCGGCATTGAACCACTTGATGTCCATGCCGTCGCGCCAGCTTTCGCGGCGCAGCAGCGGTTGCTCGGCTCTCAGCCTGATGATCTCGCGGGTGAACTCGCGCAATGCCTCACAGCTTTCTGGCAGGTCGTCCCAATGGACCCAGGAGATTTCGCTGTCCTGCGCGTAGCCATTGTTATTGCCCATCTGGCTGCGGCCGAATTCGTCGCCGGCCAGCAGCATCGGTGTGCCGTGCGAGAAGAACAGCGTGGCGAGGAAGTTGCGCTTCTGCCGCTCGCGGATATCGTTGATAGCCTCTTCTTCCGTCACGCCTTCCGCGCCGTAATTGTAGGAGCGGTTGTCGTTGTGGCCGTCGTTATTGTCTTCGCCATTCGCCTCGTTGTGCTTCTCGTTATAGGAGACGAGGTCGTTCAGCGTGAAGCCGTCATGGGCGGTGATGAAATTGGTGCTGGCCCAGGGGCGACGGCCGCGCTGGTCGTAGAGATCGCCGGACCCGAGTAGACGGGCAGCGAAATCGGTGGCGACATTGTCGCCCTTCCAGTATTCGCGCACCGTATCGCGATACTTGTCGTTCCATTCGGCCCAGCCAGGCGGGAAGCCACCGACCTGATAGCCCCCGGGACCGATATCCCACGGCTCGCCGATCAGCTTCAGCTTCGACAACACGGGGTCCTGCGTCATCGCATCGAAGAAGCCGCCGCGCTCGTCGAACCCTTCCGGCTCGCGGCCGAGAATGGTGCCGAGATCGAAGCGGAAGCCGTCGACATGCATGCTTTCGGCCCAGTAACGCAGCGAATCCATCACCATCTGCAGCACGCGCGGATGGGAGGTGTTCACCGTGTTCCCCGTGCCGGTGTCGTTGATGTAATAGCGGTGATTGTCCGGCAGCGTCCGATAGTAGGAAAAATTGTCGATGCCCTTGAAGGAGAGGGTCGGGCCAAGCTCGTTGCCTTCGGCCGTGTGGTTATAGACCACGTCGAGGATCACCTCGACGCCGGCATCGTGGAAGGCGCGCACCATGTCGCGGAAGCCCTGGATGCCGTTCGGACCATAGTAGCGCGATGCAGGCGCAAAGAAGCCGAGCGAGTTATAGCCCCAGAAATTCTTCAGGCCCTTGTCGAGCAGGTGCTGGTCGTCGGGGAACCAGTGGATCGGCAAAAGCTCGACGGATGTGATGCCGAGGCTCTTGATATAATCGACCGAAGCCTTGTGGCCCATGCCCTCGAACGTGCCGCGCAACTCCTTCGGGATCGCCGAATTGCGCTGCGTGAAGCCTTTCACATGGGTCTCGTAGACGACCGCATCCGGCCAGCGGATGTTGGGGCGGTTTTTGTCCTGCCAGTCGAATTCGTTCGGATCGATCACCTTGGCCTTCGGCGTGAACGGCGCGCTGTCGCGGGTATCGAAGGTGAGATCCTTCTTCTTGTGCAGAAGATCATAGGCGAAATGCGCCTCGTTCCACTCGATATCGCCGACTAGCTCGCGCGCATAAGGGTCGATCAGCAGTTTTGACGGATTGAACCGGTGTCCGGCCTCCGGCTCGAACGGGCCGTGGACGCGGTAGCCATAAAGTGTGCCCGGCTTCAGTCCCGGCACATAGCCATGCCAGATCTCGTGCGTGTATTCCGGCAGGTCCAGCTTGGCGATCTCTATCTTGCCGCTCGGATCGTAGAGGCACAGCTCGACGCGCGTCGCATGGGCGGAGAAGATTGCGAAATTAATGCCCTCACCGTCAAAATTGGCGCCAAGCCGCGTCCAGTCGCCGGATGTTATGGTGAAGTTGTTGGTCTTCATGTCCATGCCACGCCCCCAGGGTTCGGAAAATTCTGCCTGACAATGGTGCAGCGCGGCATTTGGTTCCGCCGCAGATGGCGGTGTTTTAACGACTGTTCATATTTGTGACCGCGCCGCCACGTTTATGACGAAACTGTGGAACCGAAATGGCGCATACTCCGTTCTACAGTCCGAGTTCGATGGAGGCGACTATGGTCAGGGAATGGTTTGAAGCTGCCGGCTTCGTTGTGATGATCGCAGCCTGCTACATGCTGGTGATACCGGTCTGACGGCTGCATAGCCAAGGTTTCCCGAGGAGGGGAATGGGCCTCGCCAAAAGAGGCCCGACGCTCTCGCGGCCCAGGGAGGTCGCGGGAGCATGAAGAATGTCGATGGCAGCTGCCTCGGCCAAGCACCTCGATGAGCTGTCATTTCGCGCACCATTCCTCCAATTGGACGAAACGCGAAATCGGGAGACAAGCCCTGCCAACAGGCTTTCCCGCCCCTCACCCCTGACATTCAAGCCTTAAAATTGAAGACTGAAATTCAAGGCGAAATTGCGGGAACGTATCGTCTCCGCGACTGTTCGCATCATGTACGAGACGTGGCAATCGCCATCGTCAGACTGCGTCGGGCACGCCGACGCGCCGCGTATGCACGCGAAGGACAAACAAGAACAATCCATAAAGGAGACCGATCATGGCGAAGATCAAATCCGCCAAAATCCTTATTCTTGCCACCGACGGCTATGAGCGCTCGGAGCTGCGCATGCCGATGGAGGAGCTTTCCAGCCGCGGCGCCGATGTGAAGATCGCATCGCTGAGCGCCGGCGAAATCAGGAGTTGGGATGAGACGGACTGGGGCGACACGGTCGCCGTCGATCTGATGGTGACCGACGTGGTCGCCGCCGATTTCGACGCACTGATCCTGCCCGGCGGCCAGATCAACCCGGATGTGCTGCGCAATGACAAGGACGCCGTCGATCTGGTGCGCCGCTTCATCAGCAGCGGCAAGCCGGTGGCGGCCATCTGCCATGGCCCTTGGTTGCTCATCGAAGCGGATGCCCTGCGCGGCCGCGATGCCACCTCCTACAGGTCGATCCGAACCGACATTCGCAATGCCGGCGCCCGCTGGAAGGACGAGGCCGTCGTTGTCGATAGCGGCATCATCACCTCACGTTCCCCGGCCGACCTGCCGCAATTCGTCGAAAGGCTGGTCGCGGAGATCGAGGACGGCCTGCACCAGCGCCGTGCGGCTTGATGCGTCGCTGACTGCCGGCCAGCGGGCCACGGGCGTTTTAAATCATGCCCCCCCAAAGCGCGCGCTCCATCGCTGCTTCAGCCCTCTGCCCATTCTGCGGGACGAGGCTGAAGGGGAGATCAATCCCGTGCTTCGGCATCAAGTCTGAGGAAGTCCACCAGCCGTGCCTCGTCCATCCTCAGCCCGCGTGGCGGCATTCTCCCGCCCTGATCGATCATCTTGCGCAAAGGCTTTTCGTCATCGGCAAGCGCAAGAATACTGGGGTGAATGTAGCTCGATCGGCACACGGCCGGCGTATTCTGCAGAACCTCGGATGCGGCGCTCGTCAGCGCCTTGATCTTGGGTCGCTTGCCATCCTCGCGCAAGCTCTCCCAAGCGGTCATCAAGGCGGCCAGACTTCCGCCCCAGGTACGAAACGTCTTGGCCGACACACCGAACCCGGCCGCCTTGGCGAGATAGGCGTTCAGCCGGCCGGAATCCACCGGGCGGGGCGCGCCCTGTTCGTCGGGAAACGAGAAGAGTTGGCGGCCTGGCAGATCGGCTATCTCTTCCAGGATGCGCTGCAGCCGCGGATGCTTCAGCGTGTGCTGCACCCGCTTGCCGCCCTTTGCCGTGAATTTCAGAAGCACCCCGTCACCGGACAGAACCATGTGGCGTTTGAGCAGCGTCGTCGCGCCATAGGTACGGTTTTCCTTCGCATAGGCCCGGTTTCCGACGCGCAGATGTGTTGCATCCATCAGAGCCACGAGTGCGGCGAGTACGCAGTCGGAGTGATCGAGGCCAAGCGCCAGGTCTTTCTTCACCTTGCGACGTATCCTGGGCAGTGCCTCGCCGAACCGCAGCAGCTGGTCGAATTTCTGCTCGCTTCGGAAGCTCTGCCAATCTGCGTGATAGCGATACTGCTTTCGCCCGCGGGCATCATAGCCGGTCGCCTGCAGGTGGCCGCGCGGATCGATGCAGATCCATACATCGTCATAGGCCGGCGGCAGGGCGAGTGCCGAAATCCGCAGCCGCTCGTCATCGTCCGACAACAGCAGCCCGTCCGGCAGCCTGTAGGAAAAACCCTTTCCGCGCCGCAACCGCCTTATCCCCGGCTCGGTGTCGCTGACATAGGTAAGGCCGATGGCTTCAAGCGAGGCGGGATCGATCTCGACGGTTTTGAGTGACAGGTCCATGATCGCTAGAACGAGAAGACCAGAGCTTCGTTCCTCGTTCCGCAGCGCTCGCCACGCCGCGCCCCGACAGCGTCACTGGGCGAGATTGCGCCATTCGTCGTGACCTTCCTCGCGCTCCATGTTGGCGCGCGGCGCGATCAGCCGCCAGACAAGCCCCTCCGGGCGGAATTCCACATTCACCCGGCCACCGAATGCCGCCGCCGCATGGCGCTGGATAATCGTCGTGCCGAACCCCTTGCGCGACGGTTCGCGCACCAGAGGTCCACCCTCCTCTTCCCAGACCAGCCTGATCAGCGGCCTGGCCTCTGCGCCTTCGACCGGATCCCCATCCGGCGCCACATCCTCCCAGGTCACTCGAACGCGCCCCTGAGGCACCGACAACGCGCCGTATTTGAGCGAATTCGTCGCAAGCTCGTGCAGCACGAGGCCGAGATTTTGCACCGCTTCGGCCTTGAGCATGAAGTCCTCGCCCTGCATCAGCACCCGGTCGCCGGCTTCGAAGGTCGAAAGATGGATGTCGAGCACGCGACACATGCGCACGCCCGCCCACTGCTCCTTGGCAAGCGCCTCGATCGACTTGCCGAGCCCCTGCAGGCGGGTGCCGATTGCCTTCTGGAACTCCGGCATCGTCGTATCCTGCCGGCCGAGCTGGCGCATCATCGCCTGGATCAGTGTCAGGATATTCTTCGTCCGGTGCACCAGTTCATGCAGGATGAGATGGATGCGGTCTTCCGCCTGGCTGCGGTCGAAGGAAGCGTTGGAAAGCGCCACCGCGATCTGGTTCGCCTCGGTGATCCGGGTCTCGACCGGCGGCACGATCTCACCCTTGCCGATCCTTTCCGCCATGTCGGCGATCTGCCGGATCGGCGTGCGAAGCTGCCTTGCGATCGTATAGGCAAGCAGGATTGCCAGCGTCAGAAAGATGACGCCACCGGAAATCAGCTGCTTGAAGGTGGTGATGATACTGCCCTGGGCCGATGCGATCGGCCCCCAGACGACGGCTTTCCAGCTCCATCCGGTAATCTGCGAATAGCCGTACATCTGCTTTTCCGGCCCGTCGACATCCTCGATCGTACCCTTGAAGCCGGTCATCAGCTTCAACGTTTCGGGATCGAAGGCCTGCCCGGACGTCAGATTTTCGGCACCGCCGGAGGCCACCACCTGCCCGCGCCCGTCGACCACGGCAGCCGACCATCCGGCCGGCAACCCGTCGATCGCCACCAGCTTCTGCAAATCGTCGGCATTCTGCGTCATGATGATCGCGGAACCGGAATGCGACAGCTCCTCCGGCAGCGGCATCGCCACATTGAACACGGACCTGCCGCTGGTCCTGCCGTAAAAGACGTCGGAAACTTCGGTAATGCCCGACTTCAGCACCGCCTCGAGCGCCGGCATGTTGGACATTTTCGTCAAGGGGTCGCCGAACGGGGAACGGGTATTCAGGCGCTGCTGGCCATCCTTGTCGACGACGATGACATAGAGCGAATTGGAGCGCAGGCTGCGCTGGGTGCGATCGTGAAAAGCGCGCAGATCGCCGGCTTCAAGCTCCGGCGAAGTGATCAGCAGGCGCAGCGTCGTCGCCATGTCCTGCAACTCGCGATCGACCGAACGGGCGATCAGCTGCGCATCCTCGGCCGTTTCGTTGGCAAGCCCCTCACGTTCCTGGCTTTCGAGTTGCAGGAGCAGGAAGGCGACGAACACCAGAAGCGGGATGGCAACGACCATCACCAGCGCCATCAGATAGGCGCCGATCGAAGCTGTGGGGAAAAGACGGGGGAATTTCAACATTCCGCTGTCTTAAGCCATGAAAATAGCCACGGGCAAAATCTGCCCGGCAATACTGATCATCAGTTGTCCCGCCCTGTGCTAATACATCTTAGCCAAGACGGTTCTATCCGCTTTCGCCGATAGCGCCAAGATTTGTTTGGCACAATACGGGTCAGCATTGATGCGCAGCCTTGCGAAAACGTCTCCGGCCCGTCCCGTTTCGGGACAGGCCGGAAAATGCCTCACGCAGGGATGGCGGCTCAATCCTCTTCGACGAACACCTCTTCGCGCTTCTTGCGCACGCTCGGCAGAAAGACGACGACGAGCACGATCGCGGCGATCAGCAGCAGTCCGGCGCTGATCGGGCGGGAAACGAACGTCGTCGGATCGCCGCGCGACAGGATCATCGCACGTCGCAGGTTTTCTTCGAGCAGCGGTCCAAGCACGAAACCGAGCAGAAGCGGCGCCGGCTCGCAGCGCAGTTTCAGCAGCAGGTAGCCGAGCAGACCGAAGAACGCGACGGCATAGAGGTCGTAGACGTTGGAGTTGACGCTGTAGACCCCGATCGAGCAGAACGCCATGATGATCGGGAAGAGCAGGTAATAGGGGATCGTCAGCAGCTTCACCCACAGCCCGATCAAGGGCAGGTTGAGGATGACGAGCATGAGGTTGCCGATCCACATGGAAGCGATGATGCCCCAGAACAGTGCCGGCTGTTCGGCCGCCACATTCGGCCCCGGAACGATGCCCTGGATGATCATCGCACCGATCATCAGCGCCATGACCGGGTTGGCCGGGATGCCGAGGGTGAGCAGCGGAATGAACGAGGTCTGCGCGCCCGCATTGTTGGCCGATTCCGGACCGGCAACGCCGGCGACCGCGCCATGGCCGAACTCTTCCGGCTTCTTGGACACCTTCTTTTCCACCGTATAGGAGGCGAAGGAGGCGAGGATCGCGCCGCCGCCGGGCAGAATGCCGAGGATGGAGCCGATCGCCGTACCGCGCAGGATCGGCGCAACAATCGCCCGCAGGTCCTCGCGACTCGGCAACAGGCCGGACACTTTCGCCATCAGCACCTCGCGCGTCCTCTCGTTTTCGAGATTGCGCAGGATTTCCGCGATGCCGAAGACACCGACGGCCACCGCGACGAAATTCAACCCGTCGGCATATTCGCGGATACCGAGCGTGAAGCGCGGCGCACCGGTATAGATATCCGTGCCGACAAGACCGAGCAGCAGCCCGAGCGCCACCATGGCCAGCGCCTTGATGATCGAGCCATGGGCAAGCGCGATCGACGAGACGAGGCCGACCACCATCAGCGAGAAATATTCGGCGGCGCCGAACTGCAATGCGATCTCGGTGAGCGGCGGCGCGAAGATGGCAACCAGGAAGGTCGACACCGTGCCGGCGAAGAACGAGCCGATCGCGGCAATCGCAAGAGCCGCCCCGGCCTTGCCCTTGCGCGCCATCTGGTAGCCGTCGATGGCGGTGACGGCCGAGGAGGATTCGCCCGGCATGTTGATCAGGATCGCCGTGGTCGAGCCGCCATATTGCGCGCCGTAATAGATGCCGGCGAGCATGATCAGCGAGGAGACGGGCTCGAGCTGGAAGGTGATCGGCAGAAGCATGGCGATCGTCGCCGTTGCGCCGATACCGGGCAGCACGCCGATCAGCGTGCCGAGCAGAACCCCGATCAGGCAGAAGAACAGGTTCTCGATCGAGCCCGCCGTCTGGAAGCCGAGGAGAAGGTTATTGAACAGATCCATGAAAAAGCTCCCCGAAACCTAAAACCGGACCCACGGCCCGAAGCGCTGGAAGGGCAGTCCGAGGCCGTAAGAGAAGACGAGCACGGAAAACACCGTCAGAAGCGCAGCCAGCACGACCGCCTTCACCGGCGTCATCTTGTGCGAGGCGAAAGCGCCGATCAGTCCGGTGAAGAACAGCGCCGGAACGAAGCCTAGGCCACGCACGGTGATGCCGAAGAAGATCGGTGCGGCGAGGATGAAGACGATACCCCGCCAGGCGATCGGCCCGATCGGCTCTCCCGCCGCGCGAAACGCCTGGAAGAGAATGATCGCCCCGAACAGGATGAGCGCCAGCGCCAGAATGAACGGGAAATACCCCGGCCCCATGCGCAACGCCGTGCCGAGTTCCAGTTCGATCGACTGGTAGGCGAAGAAGAGGCCGACCAGGATCAGCAGGACACCGCAGATCAGGTTGGCCTTGTCGAGTGATTGGGAATTCATGGTGTCTCCGTTGGTGTGGGAGAAGGTCTTGCGTTGATGGCTGGAGGGCGGAAGAGCTTCTGCCACACCGCGCGCAGCGGCCGCCGCCCCTCATCCGCCTGCCGGCACCTTCTCCCCGCAGGCGGGGCGAAGGACCTTTGCTGCACCCACTCGCCCACTCTCCACATCAAAGAGAATTGGAAAGAGTAGCGGCATACGCGTCCCCTCTCCCCGCGCGCGGGGAGAGGGGTAGGGTGAGGGGCAATCACATCCGCAAGGCGAAAGCTTCAGTTCTCAGTCCGCGTACTGTCCCGCGGCCTCGATGATCGGCTTCCAGCGGGTGATTTCGCTTTCCAGCTTGGCCTTCAGCGCCGCCGGCGTGGCGTCCGTTTCCGGCGACGGCGAGGTGCCGAGTTCGGCAAAGCGCTTGGCCACGTTCTCGTCCTTCAGCGCCACCTGCAGCGACTTCGCCAAACGGTCGTTGACCTCTGCCGGCGTGCCCTTCGGCGTGTAGATGCCGTGCCAGATACCCACCGTCATGCTCTCGAGCCCGGCTTCCTTGACGGTCGGCAGGTCCTTGAAGATGTCGAGGCGCTCCGGCGAGGTGACGGCATAAGCCTTGATCGTGCCGCCCTGGATCTGCTTCGTCGTGTTGGTGGTCTGGTCGCACATGATATCGACCTGGCCGCCGAGAAGGTCGGTCATCGCCGGGCCTGTACCCTTGTAGGGAACCGTGACGAGCGGCGTTTCGATGGCGCTCATGAACAGCATGCCGCACAGGTGCGACGCAGCTCCGATGCCGGCATTCGCCACCGTCACCTTGTCGGCATTGGCCTTGGCGTATTCGACAAGCCCCTTCAGGTCCGTCGCTTCCATGTCCTTGCGCGAAACGATCGTCATCGGCACATCGGTAACGAGGCCGACATAGTCGAAGGCGTTCAGGGTGTCGTAGGCAAGCTTGCGGTAGAGCGTGGCGCTGGTCGCCATGCCGATATGATGCAACAGCACTGTGTAGCCATCGGCATCGGCCGCTGCCACACGGCCGGCACCGAGCGTGCCGCCGGCGCCGCCGACATTTTCCACGACGATCTGCTCGCCGAGATCCTTCGACATCGATTCGGCGACGAGACGGGCAACCGTGTCGGTCGGGCCGCCGGCCGCGAACGGCACGACCATGGTGATCTGCCGCTCGGGATACCCTTGCGCATGCGCACCGACGGATGCGAGCGACAGGGTGGCAAGCGCGGTTGCACCGAGAACGGCGTTCAAGAACTTCATGATTTCCTCCTCCAGGGACAGATGTCCCGCCAATATCCGCGGGTGCGCTTCTCCTCCGGCACCTGCTTGACGCGCATTTGCGGGCCGCACGCGAAGGCTGGCAATTGGCTAAACGCAAGCGCGACCGGGATAATGCGCCCGCCGCAATGCAGCATGGGTGGATTTGGGAACAATGGGGAGGAGCCTTGGGTGGATCTCCACCCAAGGCGCTGTGACGGGACAGAAAAGCCCCTTCCCGCCACCGGCCGAACCGGCAGGTCGAGCCTCAGACGAGGCGCGTCAATTTTAAACCCGAGCGCAGAACACGTCGATCGGACCGAGCACCGCCGCCCCGTTTTCCAGCGTCGACCTGTAGCCCGGCATATCGACCGGCATCACGGAACCGAAGCGCGCCGGCAGTCTGAATGTCTGCGCCTCGCGCGTCAGGTTGAAGACGAACAGCAGCTTTTCGCCGCCTTTTTCGCGTACGAAGGCAAGTACGTCCTTGTTCGTCTCGACGAATGTCATGTCGCCATCGATGAGCGCCGGATGCGCCTTGCGGAAGGCGAATGTCTGCCGGTAATGGTCAAGCACCGATCCCGCCAGCGTCTCCTGCGCATCGACGGAGCGGCTCGCATGGTCGGCCGGAACCGGCAGCCATGTCGCAGCCCCTTGCGAAAAGCCCGCATGCGGCGCACCTGCCTCCCACACCATCGGCGTGCGGCACCCGTCGCGCCCCTTGAAGGCCGGCCAGAAGCGGATGCCATAGGGGTCGCGCAGGTCCTCGAAGGCAAGATCGGCTTCCGTCAGCCCCAGTTCCTCGCCCTGATAGAGGCAGATCGAGCCACGCAGGGTGGCGATGATCGAAGCCGACAGCTTCGCCACCCGGTCCTGCTCGTTCGGGTCCTCGATGAACCGTGTCACATGGCGGATCACATCATGGTTGGAAAACGCCCAGCACACCCAGCCATTGACGACGGTATCGAGCACCGTCTGCATCACCTTGCGGATATAGCTCGCCGAAAACGCCGGCCCCAGAAGGTCGAACGTGTAGCACATGTGCAGCTTGTCATTGCCGGTCGTGTAAAGCGCCAGCGTGTTGAGCGATCGCGGGCCGTCACCCACCTCGCCGACCGTCGTGCGGTCGTCATAGCTGTCGAGCAGCGCCCGGAACCGCTTGAGGAACTCGATATTCTCCGGCTGCGTCTTGTCGTAGAGATGGTTCTGCATCGAATACGGATTGGTATCCGTCTCCATGCCCGCGCCCTCGGTGTCATAGACCATCGGCGGATTGTCGCGCAGCTGCCTGTCGTGGAAATAGTAGTTCACGGTGTCGAGCCGGAACCCGTCGACGCCGCGGTCGAGCCAGAACTTCACCGTATCCAGAAGCGCATCCTGGACGTCCGGATTGTGGAAATTCAGGTCGGGCTGCGAGATCAGGAAATTGTGCAGATAATACTGCTTGCGGATACCGTCCCATTCCCACGCCGGCCCGCCGAAGATCGAAAGCCAGTTGGTCGGCGCGGTTCCGTCCGGTTTCGGATCGGCCCATACGAACCAGTCGGCCTTTGCATTGGAGCGGCTTTCCCGGCTTTCGATGAACCACGGATGCCGGTCGGACGTGTGGGAAATCACCTGGTCGATGATTACCTTGAGACCCAGCCGATGCGCCTCCGCCATCATCGCATCGAAATCGGCCAGCGTGCCGAACATCGGGTCGACATTGCAGTAGTCGGAAACGTCGTAGCCCATATCGGCCATTGGCGAGGTAAAGAAGGGCGAGAGCCAGATCGCATCGACACCCAGCGAGGCGACATGGGCGAGCCGCTGCGTGATGCCCTTGATGTCACCGATACCGTCGCCGTTCGTATCCTGAAAGGAACGCGGATAGATCTGGTAGATCACCGCCCCGCGCCACCAGTCCGCACCCGATCTCTTCTGCACTTCGCTCGCCATGCTGCGCTTCTCCTTTCCCGATGTTCCCAAGTCGACCTGAAGCCCAACCTAGAGCCACGACATCAAAAGACAACGCGCAATCTTGCACCGCACACGCTCTTGTCAGACATCCCGGTTCGGCCTATGCGACGGTACCAAATAAGGAGGACGGACTATTGGGCGGAAAGCTTCTCTCGATCGGCGAATGCATGGTGGAACTGTCGCAGGCGGGCGAGGGCCTGCTGCGCAAGGGCTTTGCCGGCGACACGTTCAACACCGCCTGGTACGCCCGCGCCTGCTTCTCCCCAGACTGGACGGTCGACTATTTCTCCGCCGTCGGCGATGACCCGATGTCCTCCGATATGCTGGCGATGATGCAGCAGGCCGGCATCGGTACCGATCTCGTGCGCCGCATTCCCGGCAAGACGCCCGGCCTCTACCTGATCACCCTGAAGGACGGCGAGCGTACCTTCAGCTACTGGCGCGACTCGGCAGCGGCAAGGAAGCTTGCCGATGACGCCGACCACCTGCGCGCCGCGATCGAAAGCGCCGACATCGTCTATTTCTCGGGCATCACGCTCGGCATTCTGGCCCCCGAGGCCGTCGACACGCTGCTGTCGGAAGCCCGCCGCGCGAAGGCCATGGGCAGGATCGTCGCCTTCGACCCGAACATCCGCCCGCGGCTCTGGCCGAACCGCGAATACATGCTGAAGACGATCGAGGATGGCGCCCGCGCCGCCTCTCTCGTCCTCCCGAGCTTCGACGACGAGGCCACCCACTTCGGCGACGCGGACGAGGCCGCAACCATCGCCCGCTACCGCGGCTACGGCGTCGAGAACATCGTCGTCAAGAATGGCCCCTCGGGCGTAACCCTCGCCTTCGGAGCCGGCCCATCCATCCACGTGCCCTCGGTGAAGGTCGACACGGTGGTCGATACGACAAGCGCAGGCGACAGCTTCAACGGCGGCTTCCTGGCCAAGCTCGTAACCGGCGGCACACCGGCAAAGGCCGCAGCAAACGGCGCCGCCGTCGCCGCCACCGTCATCGGCCATCACGGCGCGCTGATCAGCCCGGAGCTTTTGCCGCGGTAAACGGAGCGCCGCGGGTAACGAAGAGAAAGGCGGGAACGCGGCGACTGCGCTCTCAAGATATTGGCGGAATCGCCTGTTCAGTTTCTTCGCATTCAATCTCAGCTTAGACGGCGGTCACGAATGTCACCGGGAACCCCTTCATCACCGAGTTGGCAACCGTGCAGATGGCTCGTGCCCGCGCCACCACCTCGTCAGCGCGAGTGCCTTCTGTCGTGATGCATCGCACGTCCACTCTCGCCGATGTCGCCACCAGCGGTTTGCCTTCCAGCTCGAGCGCCACCGTCACCGCAATCTCGCCGAGTTCAACCTCAATGTCGTACGCGGCATAGCGCAGGTCATTGCAAAAGCAACCGCCGATCGAAAGGGCCAGAAGCTGCCCACCGTTGAAGCCGAGGCCCAAACCTCCTGCCCTTCCCTCGGGGCGATCGACGATGATCGTGTGCGAACCAGCCCACCCCATCGCCGCCTCGGTCCCGGCAACATTGCGCAATTCTACGACAGACAACACCATTGCACACACCTCGCCCGTTTGAATGACGTTCACGACCTGGACTTCATGCGATGAGCGCGATACCCGCTTCATCGCCCTGTCACGAAATTCCCCGATAGAGAGCACGAAAAGCGGTCGACATGCGAGTCGCCTGCGAATCGGCAACGGGGCTCGGGCCGCGCATGACCAGAATTACCATCGTCACGGATGCCTGGTATCCTCAGGTGAACGGCGTCGTCCGTTCGATCGAGAATACCAATCGGGAATTGACCCGCATGGGCGTCGAGGTGTGCATGGTCACGCCGAAGGATTTCGCCAACATCCCCTGCCCCACCTACCCCGAAATCCGGCTGTCGATGACGACCTATGCGCAGGTCGCAGGCGCCATCGAGAAGACCTTGCCGACGGCGGTGCATATCGCCACCGAAGGTCCGCTCGGGCTGATCGCGCGACGCTGGTGTCTGAAGAACGACATGCCGTTCTCCACCAGCTACCACACACGCTTTCCGGAATATGTGGCAGCCCGTTTCCCGGTGCCGATCCGCTGGATGCAAGGCTTCGTCCGCTGGTTCCACAACGCCGGCAACGGCTGCATGGTGGCGACCGCAAGCCTTGAGCGCGAACTGTCGAAGATCGGCATCCGCAATCTGCTGCGCTGGAGCCGCGGCATAGATCAGACGGTGTTCCACCCGATGGAACGCGAAGAGCATCCCTTCGACCTGCCGCGTCCGATCTTCATGACGGTCGGCCGTGTCGCGGTGGAAAAGAACCTGCCCGCCTTTCTCGACCTAGACCTCCCCGGCTCCAAGGTCGTCGTCGGCGACGGACCGGCGCTGGCGGACCTGAAGAGGAAGTATCCGAACGTCCTCTTTACCGGCATGAAGACAGGCGAGGAACTGGCGAAGGCCTATGCCCAGGCCGACGTCTTCGTCTTCCCGTCGAAGACCGACACGTTCGGCAACACGATATTGGAAGCTTTGGCGAGCGGGGTTCCGGTCGCGGCCTATCCGGTCATGGGACCGATCGACATCATCGAGGAAGGGTCGGGCGCCGGCGCGCTGGACGAAGATCTGCGGACGGCCTGCCTCAAGGCGCTCGAATGCCGGCGCGAGGATGCCAGCCATCTGGCTAGGCACTACACATGGGAAGCGGCATCGAAACAGTTTCTCGGCAATGTGCTGAAGGCTCAGGCGAGCCGCACCCTGCCGGTCGCCTGACAGTCGAGGAAAGCGCCGCCTGAGCCAGCCCCGCAAGGCAGAACCGGCTCAGGATGGCCTCGTGCCAGAACCGAAACCCGCCGCGTTCAGGAACACACGGCGGATCGGAAACGATTAGAGCGGATCTACCGCCTCACCCGTCACGCCAGCGGAAATATGCGACGCCGCTGACGCCCAGACAGAATGCCGCGATAAGACCTGCTACGATCATGAAAGTCCTCCCAAGCTGACGCATCGGCCGAAACCTTGAGAACAGGATCCGGATTTGACGATGCGCGATCTCCCAAAACGACGGTGCCCCGTGGCACCGGCGTCCGGCTTGTGAGTCCTCCAACTGCACAGGCCAGGGTGGCAGTGCATCATGGAATGCTAAAAATAGCAAGCAGACCGGGAAGAACCCGGATCAGCGCTTCTTGCGCCGTCCCTCGAACGGGTTGTCGCCCGCTTTGAAATGGATGCGGATCGGCACGCCGGGCATCTGGAAATCGTTGCGCAAGCCGTTGATCATGTAGCGGATATAGCTCTCCGGCAGCGCGTCGGGACGCGTGCAGGACACCATGAATGCCGGCGGACGGGCCTTCACCTGGGTCATGTATTTCAGCTTCAGGCGGCGGCCGGAAACTGCCGGTGGCGGATGCTGGATCTGCGTGCCTTCCAGCCATTTGTTGAGCTTGGCCGTCGAGATACGCTTGTTCCACACCTTGTCGGTGGCGATGATTTCCTGCATCAGCTTGTCGAGGCCGTAGCCCGTCTGCCCGGAAATCGGCACGGCACGCAGGCCGCGCGCCTGCGGCAGCAACCGCTCGGTCTTTTCGCGCAACTCTGCCAGAACCGCCTGCGGATCTTCGATGAGATCCCACTTGTTGAACGCCAGCACGGCGGCACGCCCTTCGCGAAGCACCAGATCGGCGAGCTGCAGATCCTGTTTCTCGAACGGGATCGTCGCATCGAAAACGATCACCACGGTCTCGGCAAAACGGATGGACCGCAGCGAATCCGCCACCGAAAGCTTTTCGAGCTTCTCGGTCACGCGTGCCTTGCGGCGCATGCCGGCGGTGTCGAACATCTTGATCGTGCGGCCGCGCCAGTCCCATTCGACAGAAATGCTGTCGCGGGTAATGCCCGCTTCCGGGCCGGTCAGAAGCCGGTCTTCACCGAGAAACCGGTTGATCAGCGTCGACTTGCCGGCATTCGGTCTACCGATGATGGCGACGCGCAGCGGCAGGGTCTCGTCATAATCCGGCTCGTCGTCGGCCTCGTCGCCCAGCACGCTGTCGCGTACGTCGACATCGGTCTCGGCGACGTCCTCATCGTCCTCCGGGAAGGCGCGGTCCTCGCCCATCGCCTCGACGATCGCATCCCTGAGATCGATCATGCCCTGGCCGTGTTCGGCCGAGATCGGAACCGGCTCGCCGAGCCCCAGCGTATAGGCATCGTAAAAGCCGCCGTCCGAGCCCTTGGCTTCGGACTTGTTGGCAACCAGCACGACGGGCTTGCCGCTGCGGCGCAAAAGCTCGCCGAACGTCTTGTCGAGCGGCGTCAGGCCGAATTTGGCATCGACGACGAAAAGCGTGAGATCCGCCTCCTCGATCGCCATCTCTGTCTGGGCGCGCATGCGGCCCTCGAGCGTGTCCGGCCCGACTTCCTCAAGACCGGCTGTATCGATGATGGTGAAACGCAGGTCAACGAGCTTCGCGTCGCCCGGACGGCGGTCGCGGGTAACCCCCGGCGTGTCATCGACAAGCGCCAGCTTCTTTCCGACGAGGCGGTTGAAAAGCGTGGACTTGCCGACATTCGGACGTCCGACGATGGCGACGGTGAAGCTCATTTTTAATCCCTCAAGCCCTTAAAAGTCCCGTAGGGACTTAGGGCGCCTTGCCCGATGCGGCGATGTTGTCGAGCATGATCTGTGCGCGGTTCGCCACATTGCGAGGCGCGGTCGTGTCTTCGGCCACCTGCTGGAACCACTGTTTTGCCTGCGGCATGTTGCCGGCCTTGTAGGCGGCAAGGCCGAGCGCCTCGCGGGCGGAATTGGCCAGCACATGGCCCTGGCTCGCCAGAACCTGCGCCTGCGCCGAAACCTCTTCATAGGAACCGGTATCGACCAGGATGAAGGCGGCCCGCAGCTTGGCGAGATCGCGGATGGCTTCCGGCACGCCATTGTCGCCGCCGACCTGGACATAGGCGGCAACCGCGGCAGCCTGATCGCCCTTGGCCTGCTGCACGGAGGCAGCCCGCAGCTTGGCGAGAACCGGATAGGAACCCGTGCCGTCCTGCTCGATGGCGGAAAGGGCCGCCAGCGCCTCGTCGTTCTTGCCTTCGGAAGCCAAAGTCAGCGCGGCGATGAACCGGTCACCCGACTGCGACGAACCATGCGTTTCCCAATATTCGTATCCGCGCCAGCCGGCAGTGCCGATGACGATCAGCGCAGCCACGCCGATGGCGATCCGGCCGTAACGCTTCCAGGCATTGTGCATCTGGTCGGAGCGAAGCTCGTCGTTCACTTCACGGAAAAAACTGTCGTCGTTATGCGCCATCGAAGTCTCCGGCCCCATCAAGGCCAATCGTGGGCCGGTCATGCGGCCAATGCTCAGGAAAGCGCCTTCTAGCCTATTTTGTCGAGGATGTAAGGCCCCCCGCACATTTCTCGGCAGCTTGTTGAGGCTCATTGCGTCACCCTGACCGTCGCCTGTGTCACCGCACTTGTGATCGCATGGCGTTTTCGTGGCTTTTTCGGCATTCTCCCAAGCTTCGCCTTATTCCCCGCCCATGAGCGGCCGGTACATGAAGAATCGGGAATTCGTAATGCGTCTTGCGCCTCTATCCGCCCTCCTTCTCGGCCTCATCCTGTCCACCACGGCGGTGGCGCAGGATGCCGCAGAAAAGCCGAAGCAGATTCTGCTGATCTCCTTCGATGGCGCAGGCTCGAATGCGCTGTGGCAGCGCAGCCGCGACTTTGCCCGCGCCAACAACGCCCGTTTCACCTATTTCGTCTCCTGCTCGCTCGTCATCCCGCGCGCCGACCGCGCCCGCTACGAAGGTCCGGGCAAGAAGGCCGGCCGCTCCAATATCGGCTTCGCGCAGGACCGGCCGGAAGCGCAGGAAAGGCTCGGCCACATCTGGAACGCCCATATCGAGGGCCATGACATATCCAGTCACACCTGTGGCCATTTCGACGGCAAGGACTGGACGCAGGACGATTGGCAGGCCGAATTCACGAGCTTTCACGATGTCATGACCAACGCCTGGAAAACGATCGGCGCCGCAAATTCTGAGCCGCCGGGCTGGCGTGATTTCATCGAAAACGACATCCACGGCTTTCGCGCGCCCTATTTCTCCGTCAGCACCGGCATGACCGAAGCGGAAAATAAGGCGGGGTTCACCTATGATGCGAGCCTCGTCACCAAGGGGCCGATGATGCCGGAACGCAAGGACGGCCTCATCCGCTTCGGCCTGCCGCTCATTCCCGAAGGTCCCTCGCAGCGGCCGATCATCGCCATGGACTACAATCTCTTCATCCGCCACTCGGCCGGCGTCGACAATCCGTCGAAATCCGCCGAATTCGAGGAACGCGCCTATTCCGCCTTCCGCGCCGCCTTCGACAAGCAGTTAGACGGCGACCGCATTCCCGTCCAGATCGGCCTGCATTTCGTCGAGATGAATGCCGGCGCCTACTGGCGCGCGATGGAACGGCTTGTCTCGGAAGTGTGCGGACAAACCGACGTCGCCTGCGTCACCTATACCGAGGCAATCAGAATGCTCGACGAACGCCGCTCCGGCACGGGTGCGGCCGCCAGGAGTGAAAGCTCCGCCGGTTAGGCATCAGTGCCGACTTGACGCGCTTATGTCTGCACCGGATCGCGACGGCCGGGCCTTGCTGCCGCGATCATCACTTTTTCCCGCCTGCCGATCGTGGCTTTCCGCGCCGGCCCGCGCACGATATGACGGCTCCATGACACATCGCCTGATCAAGATTCTTCCCAAAGCGCTTCCATGGCTGGCGCTTGCCGCCATCGTCTTCGCCACGATATCACCCATCCGCCTGCGACCGCAGGACATCGCCTCGGTCGATATCGACCGCGCGGCCGCCTTTGCCGTCATGGCGCTGCTGTTTGTCCTGGCCTATCCGCGCAAGTGGATGCTCTGCGCCGCCCTTCTGATCCTGGGCGCCGGCGGCATCGAGCTTTTGCAGCTTCTCTCCCCCAGCCGCCACCCGCATTTCGACGACGCCGCGGTCAAGGCCGCAGGCGCGGCTTTCGGCAGCGCGCTCGGTTGGACCATCAACCGCTTCCGCCAGCCGGCGATGGCCTGATCGGCCCAACGGTGCCCCGGTAAGGCCCCAGACAAGACAAAGCCGCGCAGGGATTTCCCGGCGCGGCTCTTTCTTTTGCAGGATTGCGGGTGAAAATCAGGTCGGCTTGTTCGCCGCCATCTCGCCATCCTCCGCCTCGCGGCGCAGATAGTTCTGGTCGATCTGCGGCAGCGGCTGGTCGTAGATCGCGGCTTCGAAGGCGACCAGACGCTTGCGGATCGACAGAAGCTCGATGATCGTCGACCAGGAGCTGACCAGATACTGGAAGCTGTCGGCGACCTGGCCGAAGGCGGTGGCGATCTGCTGCCAGACACCCATGGTGATCCGGCCGGCAACGATCGTCGGAATCAGCATGAAGGTCAGGATCTGGGCATCCAGCTGGCCGAACGTGTAGCGGGCGAAATTGAAGTAGGTGTAGTGCCAGTACATACGGAAATAGTTCTTCCGCACATTGCCGAACAGCTGCCGCATCGTCGCCGGCTCGGCACGCTCCTCATGGTCCTCGCCATAGACGAGTTCCTTGCGGAAGGCCGCCTCGACACGCTGGTTACGGAACTGCAGCCCCGGCAGCCTGATGCCGACGATGGCGAGCAGGAACGTACCGAACACCGACCACAGAAGCGCCAGCCAGAACAGCGAATGCGGGATGGCGCCGAGGATCGGCAGTTCACCGACATTGCTCGACAGCTGGAACAGGATCGGCAGGAAGACGACGAGCGTCATCACCGAGTTGACCAGATAGACGCCGAGGCTCTCGACGATCGAGGCAAATCGCATCGTATCCTCCTGGATACGCTGCGAGGCGCCTTCGATATGGCGCAGCTTGTCCCAGTTCGCCAGATAGAAGTCGTTCATCGCCGTGCGCCAGCGGAACACGTAATGGCTGGTGAAGAAGGCGGTAACGATGTTCATCGCCACCGAAATCAAGCCGATTTCGAGGAAACGCAGCTGCAACTCGTAAAACTGCCAGGGCGTGATGCCCGGCTGCTTTTCCAGCGCCCGCTGGAAAAGGTCGAAGAACGGCCCGCGCCAGTTGTTGAGCGCCACCGAGATCTGCACCACGAAATAGGCGATGAAGATGATGAAGGCCGTCCCCCAGATCGACCAGTTCGACCACGGGTGATCCCGTTCGATCGCCTTCCAGGCGAGGCCGAAGATCAGCACGAAAATGGTGAAATAGAGATAGAACCAGAGATTGTCCGGCGTGACGAAATAGGCAAGGCCGAGTGGCGCCTGCTGCCCTTCCGCCATCGGCGGCATGCCGAGTGCTGCCCCCATTTGCGGACCGACCGTGTACCATACGGCGATACACACGCAGGCCCAGATTAACGCGGAGGTGAAAAACAGTTTCGGGCGGGGAAAGAACGAATGGAACACGGAGCGGGTGCTTTCCTGAGTTCGAGTCTGGGAGGAGATGCTTTAACCGCGAAAACTATGGCAATCGCATGAATGCGGCAATGCCCGCACCTTATTGTTACGCATTTGTAACCACGAACCTTTTCAGGCGGCGCGTTTGGCGACTATGGCAGCAAGAACGACGCTTGCGGCAAGCACGGCGGCGGCAAGCAGCGTCGGCAGCGTGAAGCTGCCGCTCGCCTCGGCAGCCCAGCCAGCAACCAGCGGCCCGACGATCTGCCCGACGCCGAATGCCGCCGTCATCGTCGAAAGCGCCCGGCGCGGGCTTTGCGGCGCCAGAGTCCCGCCAAGCTGCAGCCCGTAGGCGGTCACCACCATGAAGGTTGCGCCCAGAAGCAGCCCACCGACCAGCGCGCCCGCCGTCGAGGGCAGCAGCACGGAGGCGACGACGCCGACGGCAAGTACCGCAATGGCCGCGACATAGGCCTTGGCGAGACCGAGCCGGATGGCCACAGGGTGCCAGGCGACGAGCGAGACGGCAGCCGCCGAGCCGGTGAAGAACCAGGCGAGGAACTCCACCAGCGGCCCCGCATCCCCCTGCCGCGCGATTGTCACGAGAAAGGTGGCGGTAATCACATAGCCGAAACCGAAAAGACCATAGGACAGGGTCAAAAGCGCCAGCGGCAGTTTCCAGACGAGCTTCGGCTCGACACGCCGTCCGGCACCCACCTGCGGTCTTGGCAGAAGCGCCACGACGATGAACGCGGCGAAAAGTGCGATCGCGGCGCCGCAAAGCCAGTTCATCCGCCATCCATGCGCCGCATCCCCGGCCGACATGTTGACGGCAAACGCCAATGCCGACGACAGGGCGATACCGGCTCCGACGCCGCCGAAATGCAGGAAATTGACCGCATGCGCATGCCGTCCGCCCTGCTGCGCAAACGGCAGCACGATCGATGACGTGAAGATCATCGCCAGCGCGCTCGCGACGCCTGCGAGAAAACGGATCGCCACGAAGGCGGCAACCGACGTGGTCAGGGCCATGGCCGCAAGCAGCAGTGCACCCGACACCAGCGCGGCAAGCGCGATCCGCCGCTCGCGCCCTGCAGCCCATCCCTGCCCCGCCATCAGCGCCCCGGCGAGATAGCCGGCGAAATTGCCGGCCGCGATGTAGCCGGCATCGGCGGATGTCAGCGGAATCCCCACCATCATGCCCGGCAGGACCGGCGTGTAGAAAAAGCGGCCGAAGCCCATGGCGGCAGCCATGGCGATCGCCCCGGCAAGGCCGACAAGGCGCAGGTCATATCCGGGATTTTGAGTCTGGGTGGTGATGGTCATGCCGCGCTTATGGCAGCGGTGCCGGTGATCGACAAATCAGCATTTTTCATAGCTGCCATGACGCAATTCACGCCCTGACCAACGAACGCTCCACCGGCGACAAGCGCACGCGAGCGAAAAACAGGACAAGAGCACTCATAAATACGCTGCAGTAACGAATTGGTGCGTTGCAGCGCGTCATTTGTCTTGTTGTTGACACGAATGGCCGTCATGATCCTTAGCATACCAACGAACAAGGACGGGAGGCACAATAATATGAGCTATGACATCGAACGTGACCTTACCGTATCGGAAGTTCTGGTCGATCCGTTGATCGCGCAGCTGCGCAAGGCGGACCTGATCGGCAATGCAGCATTTGCCCAGTTGATGGAAAGTGCTGCCCGCGTGCATGCACGCCGTGCCATGGCCGACATCGAGGAAGAGCGTGCCGACGCCTTCTATTGCGCCATCGAATCGGCCAAGCGTTGCGAGAACCGCGCCGTCTGATCGAAACCGTCCGTGCGCTGCGCCGCAGCGATCGGCCTTTCGACTATTTATCCGCAGATCAGTTTGCCAGCGTCAGGATCAGCGGCCCGTTGCGGGTCGCCACGATCGTGTGCTCGTATTGTACGGTCGGCGCGCTTGGATCGCTGTAAAGCGTCCACGGATCGTCGTTGTCGCCGTCCTCGGCCCATGTGCCGCCCATCGACAGGAACGGCTCGACGGTAAAGACGAGCCCCTCCTCCATGATCCGTCGCTCGCTCTTGTCCGGCCAGGTCGGGATCTCGGTCGGCTCGTCATGCAGCGTCAAACCGATGCCGTGGCTGGAGAGATTGGTGATCAGCGTATAGCGGTTCTTCTTGGCGAAGGCACCGATCGCATTGCCGATGCCGGCGATCTGGTTGCCTGCCTTCACCTGCTGCAGCCCGGTCCACAATGCACGGCGGCCGTCGCGGCAGAGTTTTTCGATTTCGCGCTTCACCGGCGGCACCGCATAGGACGAGCCGCAATCACCGAAGAACCCGTCCTTCACCGCCGAGACATCGATATTGACCAGATCGCCCGCCTTGATGATGCGCTCACCCGGAATACCGTGCGCCACTTCCTCGTTGACGCTGATACAGGTCGCACCCGGAAACTTGTAGCAGGTCTCCGGCGCCGACTGTGCGCCGTTGTCTTCCAGAAGCTTGCGGCCGATATCGTCCAGCTCTTTCGTGGTGATCCCCGGCTCCAGCGATTTCGCCATCAGTTCCATCGCCTGGGCGCAGAGACGTCCTATCGCCTTGAGCTTGTCGAGTTCGTCTTCACTGGAGATTATCATTCCGCAATCAGTCCTAAAATCGTGCCGTTCAATCGGCCAGCGGTGTGACCCGCTCGGCCGATCCGGTCAATTCCTTTCTGACGATCGGTGCCACTTTCGTGCCGTAGAGTTCGATGCCGCGCATGATCTGCGCATGCGGCATCAGCCCGATCGCCATCTGCAGCAGGAACCGGTCCATCTTGAAGACCCGGTGTGCCGCGATGATCTTCTCCGCCACCCGTTCCGGCTCGCCGACGAAGAGATTGCCGAGAGCCGAGCGGGCGTGGTCGAACTGCGCCCGGCTCGTCGGCCCCCATCCGCGCTCGCGACCGAGCCGGTTCATCACCTCCGACTGCGGCCCGTAGAACTGGTCAGCGGCCATCTCTGTCGTATCGGCAATGAAGCCGTGCACATTGATGCTGGTCTTCAAGTTCTTCGGATCCTGCCCCGCCTTCTCGCCCGCCTCGCGATAAAGATCGGCGAACGGCTTGAAGCGCGGATATTCGCCGCCGATGATGGCGATCGCCAGCGGCAGGCCCATTGCCCCTGCCCGTGCCACCGATTGCGGCGTGCCGCCGACCGCGATCCACACCGGCAGCGGGTCCTGCAAGGGACGCGGATAAACGCCGCGCCCGTTGATCGAAGGCCGCATCTGACCGTGCCACGTCAGCACTTCCTGATCGCGCAGCGCCATAAGCAGGTCGAGCTTTTCGGTGAAAAGATCGTCGTAGTCACCAAGATCCTGGCCGAACAGCGGGAAGGATTCGATGAACGAGCCGCGCCCTGCCATGATTTCGGCACGTCCGCCGGAAATCAGGTCGAGCGTGGAAAACTGCTGGAACACCCGCACCGGATCGTCCGAACTCAGCACGGTCACGGCACTTGTCAGCCTGATCCGTTTCGTCCGCGCCGCAGCGGCCGCCAGCACGGTCACCGGAGAGGAGATTGCATAATCCGGCCGGTGATGCTCGCCCAGCCCGAACACGTCGAGGCCCACCTGGTCGGCAAGCTCGATCTCTTCGAGCAGGTTGGTGAGACGCCTGGCGCCCTCCGCCCCCTTGTCGATCGCGCTTGCGTCCATGTCGCCGAATGTATGAAGCCCGAGTTCCATCGCATGGGTCCCTGTGATCCTTGCGCATCAGATAGAGCCGGCATGCCTCAAGCGCAAACCGGATTGCATCGAACGCTTCGTTCGACAAAATCGATGGCTGCCTCAGACCTGATGTGTCGCAGCAAGACGATGAATCACATCCTCAGCCGGGCGGCCCAAGCCATTGCGAAGAATCACGAATGTCAGAATGTCTTCGCCACGTCGGCCATCTGGTCCGCGACGATGCCCCAGCCCACGTCGAACCCCATGTCCTGATGGGCGGCCATGTCCTCCTCGGTCCAGTGCACCGCCGTGGCGGTATAGCGCGAGCGTCCGTTGCCAAGGTCCTCGAATTCGAGGATGCCGGTCATGAACGGCTTTTCCGACGGCACCCAGCCCGCGGTATAGGCATCGGTGAACACCAGACGGCGACCCGGCACGACTTCCAGATAGACGCCCGGATTGGGCACCTTTTCGCCATTCGGCCCCTCCATCAGAACGAAGCTTTCGCCGCCGGGGCGCAGGTCGGAGCGCGCCTGCGTCACCTTCCACGGCAGCGGGCAGAACCACTCGCCAAACCGCTCCGGCGTCGTCCACACCTTGAACAGCTTTTCCGCCGGCACGTCGAATTCGCGAATGATCTGCAGCTTGTAGGGGGCCTCGCTCATGTCCTGTCTCCCGTCGTTGGTCGAGCATCTTCTCCGACGATGAAACTAGAACAGATAACGACGCAGGAAAGCGGCAAGGCCGGCGATTTTATGCCGGCCCTTCACTTACCGCAGATAGTGGATATGCGGCCGTGCATGATGCGGCGATGCCTCGACCCGCGCCTCGACGCTGAACACGTCGCGCAGCAGTTGCTCCGTGACGATCGCTTCCGGCGTACCGGTAGCGACGATCCTTCCCGCCTGCATGACGATCAGCCGATCGCAGAACATGGCGGCATGGTTGAGGTCATGCAGCGCGATGATGCTGGTGACAGGAAGCCCGCACACCAGCCGCATCAGGCTGATCTGGTGCTGGATATCCAGGTGGTTGGTCGGCTCGTCGAGGATCAGCTCCTTCGGCGATTGCGCCAGCGCGCGGGCAATATGCGCCCGCTGCTTCTCGCCGCCGGACAGGCTCTGCCAGCGCTCGTTGCGCTTTTCCATCATGCCCGCCCGTTCCAGCGCTTCCACCACCGCCGTATCGTCCGCCGTCGACCAGCCGGAAAACATCGAGCGATGCGGGAACCGCCCGAGCTTGACGACATCGATGACCTTGAGGTTGGAATTGGTCGTCGCATGCTGTTCGACGAAGGCGACACGCTGGGCCATCGTGCGCCGGCCAATCGACCTGATGTCGGAGCCATCCAGCGTCACCCGCCCCGAATGGGGCGTCTTCAACCCCGCCAGCAGGCGCAGAAGCGAGGTCTTGCCGGACCCGTTCGGCCCGAGCAGCCCGAGCATCTGCCCCGGCTCGGCGGCAAAGGACACGTCGTCGAGAATGGTCTTTCGACCGATCTTCCAGCTGAGATTTTCTGCCCTGATGCTCATGACGCCCTCTGGAGCCGGTAGAGGATGACGGAGAAGAACGGCACGCCGACCAGCGCGGTCACGACCCCGATCGGCAGCACCTGCTGCGGGATCAGCGCCCGCGATGCGATATCCGCCAGCACCATGAAGATCGCCCCGACGATGGCGCAGGCCGGCAGAAGTCTGACATGCAGCGGCCCGACGACGAACCGCGCCGCATGCGGCACGACCAGCCCGACGAACCCGATCGTCCCGACCATACTGACCACGGTCGCGGTCATCACGGCGGTCAGCGCGAAAAGCACGATCCGCGCGGCACCGACATTGACGCCGAGCGACGCCGCCGCCTCGTCGCCGAACGCGAATGCATCGAGCACCCGCGCATAGCAGAGACAGACGACCAGTCCGAAACCGACGACCACCGAGACGAGCATGAATTCCGGCCAGCGCACACCGCCAAAACTTCCGAGCAGCCAGAACATCACGTCCCGTGCCTGCTGTGCATTGCCGGATGTTGTGACGATATAGGAGGTCGCGGCGTTGAACAGCTGCGATGCGGCGACACCGGCCAGAATGGTGCGATCCGCCCCGCCCCGCGTGCCGTTGGACAGGAGAGCAACGAAGAAGAAGGCGGCAAACGCCCCGGCGAATGCGCCCGCCGACAGCGATACCGTGCCGGCCCCAAGCCCCAGAATGACGACCGCCACCGCCCCGGTCGAGGCGCCGGCGGAAATGCCGAGCACGTAAGGCTCGGCCAGCGGATTGCGCAACAGCGACTGCATGATCGCGCCCGACAGCGCCAGTCCCGCACCGCAGAATGCGGCGACCAGCGCACGGCTCAGCCGATAATCCCAGATCACCGTCTCGTGGATGCGGTTAAGCTCGATCGCCGTCCAGCCGAGCCGGTTGGAAATCGCCGCATAGGTGGTCGATAGCGGGATCGGCAGGTCGCCGATCCCGACGCTCACGCCCACCACCAGCGCGATGGCGGCAAGAGACAGAAGCAGCAGGCCGCCGAAGGCGACGATCTGCCGTATGGCGGGCGATGTCTCGTTCACTTCAGAAGACCGAGAGCCTTGAGCTGTCCGGCCACCTGCTCGGCACCGTAGATGGTGCGCACAGTCGGGTTCATCGCCTGACCGTCCATGACGACCAGCGCCTTGTTCTTCACCGCATTGATCTGGCTGACGGCCGGATCGGTGGTCAGGAACTTGATCTTGGCTTCCGGCTTGTCGAGTTCCCAACGGTTGCGGTCGAGGTTGGCGACGACGATGACATCCGGATTTGCGGCGATGATGCTTTCCCAGCCGAGCGTCGGCCACTCGGCTTCGGTCTTGATCGCGCTTTCGCCGCCAAGCACGTTGGCGATGAAGCCGGATGCGCCGTTCTGGCCACCGAGATAGGCGTCCGCGGTCGGCGAAGGGCTGGAGAACCAGAAGATGTAGGAAAGCGTCTTGCCATCGGCCGAGACGCCGGCGCGCAATGCGGCTTCACGCTGCTTGAAGTCGGCGATCAGCGCCTGTCCGCGATCGGCGACATCGAAGATCTGCGACAGCTCGTCGATCTCCCTGTAGAGCAGCTCCATGTTCCACAGCTGCTCGCGGCTGCCATATTCGTTCTTCACCTTTTCGGTGGAAAGGCAGGTGCTCGGCGAAATGTAGGAGGGCACGCCGACCTTGTCGAAATCCTCGCGCTTGGCGACCTTGCTGGTCGGCCCGATCAGGCTCGGCAGTGCAGCCGCGACGAAATCCGGCTCCTGCGCAAGGATGCTTTCGAAAGTCGGGAACTCGACCGTCAGCAGCTTCACCTTGGCATTTGCCGCTTCCAGCTGCGGCAACACCTTGCTCGGCCAGAAGGCGGTGCCGACCATCTTGTCCTCGAGGCCGAGCAGAAGCAGGATTTCCGCGCTGTTCTGGCCAAGCCCGACGGCCCGTGCGGGCGCTTGTCGGAAGGTGACGGATGCGCCGCAATTGTCGATGACCAGCGGATATTGGGTAGCGGCTTGCGCAGAGTTGGCAGCGAAGAAACCAAGAGCGGCACAAAGGCCGGAAGCGGCCAGAATGGACTTCAAGACAGTCACGAAGGTGTTTCCTAATTTAGTGGCGCGAGCGTGCGCATGCGCCCTTTATCGAGCACCAGAAACAAAAACAAGATTTATTCAGTCATGTTTTTTCGGGGCTTCCGCCTGCGACATGCTGCCGGACTGACAAAATGCCGCATGAGGGACTTGCCGCTAATTGATCTTTCGCTTAAGAAGCGCGCCGGGAGGAACGAGAACCAAGAATTGAGGTGGCCGTTGCCTTCCAAGAACAAGAATAATTCCGCTCACCAGACCGCTGCAGGCGCAATCAGCCTCAGCCGCCGCCAGCTTCTCGGCTCTGCAGCCGGTGGCGCGGCCGCTGTCGGCGTGACGTCTCTGCCTGCCTGGGCTCAGACTGCCGATCAGTCCGTCGACGTTCTTCTGATCGGCGGCGGCATCATGAGCGCGACGCTCGGCGTCCTTCTTTCCGAGCTTGAACCGACCTGGCAGATCGAAATGATCGAGCGTCTCGATGACGTCGCCATGGAAAGCTCCAACGGCTGGAACAATGCCGGTACCGGTCACTCGGCTCTCGCCGAACTGAACTACACGCCGGAAGATTCGAACGGCAATGTCGCGATCTCGCGCGCCGTCGGCATCAACGAGCAGTTCCAGATCACCCGTCAGTTCCTCGCCCACCAGATCGACATGGGCGTCCTGAAGGATCCGCGCTCGTTCATCAACTCCACCCCGCACATGAGCTTCGTCTGGGGTGACAAGAACATCGAATTCCTCGGCAAGCGCTTCGAAGCGCTGAAGGCCAGCCCGATGTTCGCCGGCATGGAGTTCTCGACCGATCAGGCCGAGATCGCCAAGTGGGTACCGCTGATGATCGAAGGCCGCGACCAGAGCCAGAAGATCGCCGCCACCTGGAGCCCGCTCGGCACCGACGTCAACTTCGGCGAGATCACCAAGCAGTATGTCGCAAGCCTGAAGGCCAAGCAGACCTTCAACCTGCGCACCAATTCGGAAGTGACGGCCATCGAGCGCACCGAAGACGGCGCCTGGAACGTCTCGTTCGCCGATACCAAGAGCGGAACGACCACCACCGTCAAGGCGAAGTTCGTCTTCCTCGGCGCTGGCGGCGGCGCGCTTCCGCTCCTGCAGATGTCGGGCATTCCGGAAGGCGACGAATATGCCGGCTTCCCGGTCGGCGGCTCTTTCCTCGTCTGCGACAACCCCGAGATCGTAAACCAGCACCTCGCCAAGGCCTATGGCCAGGCGGATGTCGGCGCGCCGCCGATGTCGGTTCCGCATCTCGACACCCGCGTCTTCGACGGCAAGCGCCACATCCTGTTCGGTCCCTTCGCCACCTTCTCGACGAAGTTCCTCAAGGACGGCTCGCTGTTCGACCTGCCCTCGACGGTCACGCTCGACAACATCTGGCCGATGGCCAAGGTCGGCACCGACGAGTTCGGCCTCGTGCAGTATCTCGCCGGCCAGCTGATGATGTCCGACGAGGACCGTCTGGCTGAACTTCGCAAATACTTCCCGAACGCCAAGGCCGAGGACTGGCGCTTCTGGCAGGCCGGTCAGCGCGTCCAGATCATCAAGCGCGATGCCGAAAAGGGCGGCGTGCTGAAGCTCGGCACCGAGATCGTCGCTTCGGAAGACAGCACGATCGCAGCCCTTCTCGGCGCTTCGCCGGGCGCTTCGACCGCGGCCCCGATCATGCTCGACGTGCTCAAGACCGTCTTCGCCGAAAAGCTGAAGACCCCGGAATGGCAGGAAAAGGTCAAGACGATCGTTCCAAGCTACGGAACCAAGCTGAACGAGAACCCGGAAATGCTGGCCCGCGAATGGGTTGCCACCGAAGAGCGCCTGCAGCTCGCCATCAAGGCACCGCAGATCGACCCGGCAAGCTACGGCCAGCCGGCACCGGCGGCGCCCGCCGGTGAAATCAAGCGCGTCCCGGATATCGCTCTCTGAGCCACGCCGGAACCGATCGGAAATAACAGGACCGGGCGCCCCAGAGCGCCCGGTCTTTTTTTATCTCGCGCCACCTGAACCTTGCTCCCAGCGACCGCGCGGCGCTCAGGATTTTCCGCGCGAAGCGGATCCGGATGGGCCTGATTGGAACAGGCGCCGTTATCGTTCGTTATGTGGGTCCCGACTTCTTCACGAATATGTCGGATCTCTCCAGCAACAGGTAAATTGAAGAATGGCACAGACAACGCCGATCGATACACGGATGGTCGTGCTCGTCGTCGAGGACGAACCGCTCCAGCGTATGATGGCTGTCGACCTCGTTATCGACGCAGGCTTCGATGTCATAGAGGCATGGAGCGCCGATGAAGCCGTGAAAATTCTCGAAAGCCGTTCGGACATCCGCATCGTCTTCACCGATGTCGACATGCCCGGATCGATGAACGGGCTGAAGCTCGCCGCGGCGATCCGCGACCGCTGGCCACCGATCGCGATCATCGTGACGTCCGGCCACCTGGCCATGCAGGATGCAGTCCTGCCGAGCGGCAGCGTGTTCTTTCCCAAGCCCTACAACAACGCCGAGGTCACCAGGCAGCTGAACCGCATGTCGCTGGCCTGAAAAACCGGTTCCGCCTGTCCTCGCCGTCGATCTGCCCTATCTCCCATCGGCAAATATCAAGGAGATAGCAATGACGAAGCCCGCCCTGCCGATCGAAGGTACCTGCCGCTGCGGTGACATCCGCATCAGGATCAGTGCGCCGCCGATGATCACCATGGCCTGCCATTGCCACGGCTGCCAGAGGATGAGCGCTTCCGCCTTCTCCTGCTCGGCAGCGATCCCGTCAGACGGCTTCGAGCTTATCACCGGCAATCCCGTGATCGGTGGTGCCCACGGCGATGAAGCCCACCACTACCACTGCCCGCGCTGCAAGAGCTGGCTGTTCACCAGGCCCGCCGGCATGGACTGGTTCGTCAACATCCGCCCCACCATGCTCGACGATACGACCTGGTTCTCTCCGTTCATCGAAACCTATGCGTCGGTCAAATTCGCCTGGGCCGAGACCGGCGCCCGCCACAGCTTCGCGGAATTCCCAACCTTCGACGCGTATCCGCAGCTGATGAAGGAGTATGCGGAGCAGGCGGGCAACTCCGATGCCTCACCCGGTTAGCGACGCCGCCAAGGCGGACATCACGACGGCTCTATCTTGCCGCGCGGCAACTCATCGTCATCCGTGCGGAGCAAAAGGAGCCCCCCATTCACAGACGAATGCGGGCGCCGTCGGCGATCGAGCTTTCCACAGATTATGGCACAGCGACACGATTTCCTCGGGCTTTCGCCAGAACCGCAAAAATCCGAGATAAATGCTGCATAAACAGGCATATGCCGGATTTTCATGACATCATGGTCAACCCTTTGTGACCGTCGCCATCATCGAATCGACACACAAATTAACCTCTCGCTAACTGTGCAGGCCTTGTATGGCCGCATCGATTTCGTGAAGGCCCATCTCCCAGGGCCTGTTGTTCTTTGTGGAGACACTATGCGTACCAGATCAGCAATTCTTGCTCTCGCCCTCACCGTCACGTCAGCCGCTGCGGCAAGCGCCGCCCAGCCGACAAGGATCAAGCAGTTCGACGCCTGGGGCGTCTATTCCTACACCGCCAACGGCCAGAAGAGCTGCTACGCCCTTTCCGTGCCGACAAGCTCGGCACCGGCCAGCGTCAACCACGGCGACAACTTCTTCCTCATCTCGCCGCAGGGTCAGGCGCTGATGCCGCAGGCGATCATGGGCTACAACCTGCGCCAGGGTTCGGAAGTGGAGGTCGCCGTCGGCGACGAGAACTTCGTGCTCGCCCCGCGTGAAAACACCGCCTGGGTGCGCGATCAGGGCCGGGAGCCGGCGCTGATCAACGCCATGCGCGGCGGTAGCCAGATGACCATCAGGGCGACGTCCGGGCGCGGCACCGGCACCAGCTATTCCTTCTCTCTGGCAGGCGTCACCGCAGCCCTTCAGGAAGTCAGCAATTGCCGGTGATCGGCGGAGCCCGTCACTGACATGCGATTGAAAATGAACAGGCGGCGCCTCGCCGCCGCCACCCTGGCCATCGCGCTGGGCCTGCCTCTCGTCGCCCGGCTCGAAGCGGCCGATGCCGATGCGTCACCGGCGACACCGGTAGCCACCGCCCCCAGTGTCGCAGCCGCCTTGGCGCAACGGACCGGCCGCTCCACCGGTCTGGACATTCCCCGTTACGTATCGCTGCGGGCCACCAGCGCCCATATGCGCGTCGGCCCTTCCACCGATTACCCGACCGCCTGGGTCTATTCCGCCCGCGGCCTTCCGATGGAGATCATCGAGGAATACGGCAACTGGCGACAGGTGCGCGACCCCGACGGCGCCAGCGGCTGGATGCTCGCACCGCTCCTGTCCGGTCAAAGGACGGCGGTGGTCGGCCCCTGGCTCGACACGCCGATCGCCATGAGACGAGAGCCGCAGTCCGGTGCCGGCGTTGTCGCCAGGCTTACCCCGTCCGTGCGCGTGAATATCGCCCATTGCGACGGCGCATGGTGCCGGGTCGAGCTGCAGAGCCAAAGGCTCGGCGGCTACGTGTCCCAGTCGCAGCTATGGGGTGTCTATCCGCACGAGCGCGTGACGGAATAGCGAGAGTAATTCCGCTTTTCTGCGAATCGCAAAATTACTCCAGCTGGTTGATTCGGCGCAGTTCCGAACGCAAAACCGCCGCGCACTTTTGCTGGAACCGCCATAGATCAACGGACGACGAAGCAATCCATCGAGCGGGCCTGAAGCATACCGCAGGCGCGTGATGCGGAATCGCGATCGGCAAAGCCGCTGAGCCGCGCCCGGTAGATGGCCTGCCCGCCCGATTGTGACCCCTGGATACTGGGCGCGATCTGGCCGAATTCGGCAAGCAGCGACAGCGCGCTGTCGATCACACCGGACGCAGCCGCCTGGCTGGATGCGGCGGCAATCTGGATATCCCAGACCGGCCCCGCCTGACGCGAGACGCTTTGCAGGGCGCCGCCTGTCTGCGGCACGCTCGCATAAGGCGTTACGCTGGCGGCACGGGTCGTCGCGGCACCCGCCAGGATCTCCCGGCGCGGCTGCGGCAACGGCACCGAGGCGGAGGCCGAAACGGTCCCTTCCGCCGCGCGCTTCTGGCCGCGCGGTTCGGCGGCCGCAACGCCCGGCAGCGACGAGACTGCACCCGGCACGACCTGATCGAGGAGCGCCGCCATCTGGTTGTCGCGCTGGCGGGCCGTCTTGCCGCCCATGATCACGCCGATATAGCGCCGGCCATTGATGTTGACGGCGCTGGCGAGATTGTAACCGGACGCATTGATGAAACCGGTCTTGATGCCGTCCATGCCGGGATAGCGGTACATGAGATTGTTGTGGCCGCGGATGGTGCGGCCGCGGAACACGAAGGAGCGCTGTGAAAACAGCCGGTATTCGCGCGGATAATCGCGGATCAGCGCCACGGCCAGCACCGCAAGGTCGCGCGCGGTGGTCACCTGCGCATCGTCAGGCAGGCCGGACGCGTTGCGAAACACGGTCTTTCGCATGCCGAGCTGACGCGCCTTGCGCGTCATCAACGTGCCGAACCGGTCTTCCGTGCCGCCCAGATGATCGCCCATTGCGGCTGCCGCATCATTGGCGGAGCGGATCGCGATCGCGTTGACCGCCTCACGCACCGTAATCGTCTGTCCGGCCGGCACGCCAAGCTTGAACGGAATTTTGGAGGCCGCATTGCGCGTCATGACGATCTTGTCGTCCCAGCGCAGCCGGCCCGCTTTCAGCGCCTCGAACGTCATGTAGAGCGTCATCATCTTGGTCAGCGATGCCGGATGATTGAGCGTCTCGGCATTCTGCGAGGCGAGAACCTTGCCCGTCTGCGCATCATAGATGTAATGCGCATAACCGGCCTCTGCCGTCCGGCTCACGAATGACGCCGCACAGATGAAGCAGACGAGCGCCACGATCCGTTGAAGTGAAGGCATGCGGGTTCCCTTTCGAGACGCGGGACGGAACATAAAGCCGACAATTGGAGGCCAGAATGGCTCATCCGCAATAAACAACCGTTACCGCGCGGTCAAATACGGCATCGGCTTTCCGCTTTGCCGCAAAACCCTTCCATGCCGCAGTTCTGTGTCGAAAGGGGACGGAAGAGCGGTTTGGAATTTGCAATCCGGCAAGACTTTTCCACGCCTGTTTGAGCACCCGAGGCATCGGCCGGCATATTTTACCCTCGGCAATGGCCACGCCATGACGATGGCTTATGATTACGCCAGCGACCGCCGTCGGCCTCCTGTCGTGACACGCGGCAAGCGTCGTCAGCGGCCTCGAAAACCGACACCCAGACAGCTTTCGCCCCATACACGCCGAAACGGAGTATCCATCGGAAAAATTTAAACAAATTCCTGAAGTCCGCGATTGCGATCCCCGCCGCGCCGCCGCCGGCCGGCTGGTCTGCCGCAGGTTGTACGCAGACCACGCATCACCAGCTCGTCGATCATCGAAGACTTACCGCTGCGGGCGGAATATTTTCACACCCTATGCAAACCTGCCTTGTAGTCAGCATTTTACTTTTCCGCCGCAAGCCTTCCCGCTATAGGTGTGATGACCGGCCGAGGCGGGCTTGTGAATGCTTGCATTTTAGCGAATGAATTAACTTCGCCTTCAAGCGCGGTTCCTAGCGTGCCGCCGCATATGAAATGTCATAGGAGAGAACTCGGAATGATTCCGATGACTTCGGGACTGGCCAAGGCTGTCGGTTCCTCGCTGACTATCAAGGTCTTCGCCATCTGCTTCCTGTCGGTGCACGTGCCGCTCATCGTGTTCATCGTATATCTGGCCAGCGGTTTCGCCACCCAGCCGGAACCTGTCCTTGTCCTGCTGCTGGCCGCAACGGTTGCCGGCACCGGCATCTGCCTGATGACTCTCTGGTGGCTGATCCGGCCGCTGCGCCAGCTCGCGACCGCCATCAAGACCTACCAGAAGAACGGTACGCCGATCCGCCTCGTCGTCGAAAGCAACGATGAGATCGGCCTCCTGACATCGACCGTCACCACGATGGTCGCAGAGACGGAGAGCCTTCTGACCAAGCTTCGCCACCAGGCGATGACCGACCCGCTGACTGGGCTGGGCAACCGCCGCTGGCTGGGCGAGCGCGCCGTCGAGGAACTGGCGCGCGCCGAGCGCCAGCAGGAGCCGCTCTCCGTCATCACCTTCGACCTCGACCGCTTCAAGGGCATCAACGACGCGCATGGCCACGAAACCGGCGACCGGGTTCTGATGGCGGCCGGCGAAGTGGTGCGCAATTGCCTGCGCCCCTACGATCTGGCGGCCCGGATCGGCGGCGAGGAATTCTGTATCATCCTGCCGCGCACCGCGCTCGACGAGGCGGAAGACATTGCCGAGCGTGTGCGTGTCGCTCTGTCGGAAACCACCGTCCAGCCGCTGCGCCGAGGCCGCATGACGGCAAGTTTCGGCCTGTGCGGGGCCAATCCCGGCGACCGCCTGCCCGACCTTCTTCTGCGCGCCGACTTCGCCCTCTACGAGGCCAAGCGCGACGGCCGCAACTGCATCCGCCGGGCCGACGAACAGCCGAATACGATCAACCTGGATACGGCAAGGCCGGGTGCCTCCGCCTCAGGCTCCACCCAGCAGACCGCAGCGGCCCCCGCCGACGGACATCCGCAGCACTGACCTTCCTGCGGTTCCCGTAAACCAGTCTTTCCCATGGTTATTCCCGTGCGGCTGCGAGAGTGCCGCACGGGAATGCGCTTCCACCTCGTCGCTCGGGGCATTCCCATAGGCAGGCCATGCGGCAAGAAGCATCACGGCCATGCATATCTCCATCGACGGCGGCCGGGCGGCGCAGTAACATCATGACTCGCTATTTCCCCTAGAGCCGGCAACGGCGGACGAAGGAGACCGATGAGTTCAGCCATCCGCTTCATCCTCAACGGCGAGAACGTGACCCTCGGAGACTTTGCTCCGACGGATACGCTGCTCGATTACCTGCGCCTTAGGATGCGTTTGACGGGGACGAAGGAAGGCTGTGCCGAAGGCGATTGCGGGGCCTGCACCGTGCTTGTCGGGCGGCTGACCGAAACCGGCCTGCGCTATGAAAGCGTCAATGCCTGTATCAGGCTCATGGGCTCCGTCCACGGCACTCACATCGTCACCATCGAGCATCTGGCGGCCAGTGACGGCACGCTGCACCCCGTGCAGCAGGCCATGGTCGACTGTCATGGCTCGCAATGCGGCTTCTGCACGCCGGGCTTCGTCATGTCGCTCTATGGCCTGTGGCTGTCCAACGAAAACCCGAACCGCGCCGAGATCGAAAGCGCCCTGCAGGGCAATCTCTGTCGCTGCACCGGCTACGAACCGATCGTCAAGGCCGCAGAACAGGTGGCGAAGGCGCGGCCAAGCTCGCTCTTCGACCCGCTGGAGCGCGATCGCACCGAGATCATGGCAAAGCTCTGGGCGCTGAAATCCGTCACCGACACGGTCACCGTGGAAAAGACCGAAGCCGACGGCAGCATCACCCGCTCGATCCTGCCAGCCTCGATCGGAGCGCTGGCCGAGACGCTGGCGAAGGAACCGGCGGCCACCATCGTCGCCGGTGCCACCGATGTCGGCCTGTGGGTAACGAAACAGCTGAGAAAACTCGATCCGGTCGTCTTTATCGGCCACCTGTCCGAGCTTCAGACGATTTCCGTCGAGGAAAACGGCGTCACGATCGGCGCCGGCGTCAGCTATGCCGAGGCTCATGGCTTCCTCGAAGCCGTCATCCCCGCCTTCGGCCCGCTGATCGACCGTATCGGCGGCCAGCAGGTCAGGAACATGGGCACGATCGGTGGAAATATCGCCAACGGCTCGCCGATCGGCGACACCCCGCCGCCGCTGATTGCGCTGGGAGCCACGCTGACCTTGCGCTCCCATTCCGGCCGCCGCACCATGCCGCTCGAAAACTACTTTCTCGCCTACGGCAGCCAGGACCGGCTGCCGGGCGAATTCGTCGAGAAGATATTCGTGCCGCGTCCGGCCGATCTCGGCCATTTCGCCGTCTACAAGATATCGAAGCGCCGCGACGAGGATATCTCGGCGCTCTGCGGCGCCTTCAACCTGACGCTCGACGGCGACGGCCATGTGGAAGACATCCGCATCGCCTTCGGCGGCATGGCGGCCACCCCGAAACGGGCAACCCATGTAGAGCAGGCGCTAACCGGCATGCCCTGGCGCTGGGATGTGATTGCCGCGGCACAGTCCGCATTCGAGGCCGATTTTCAGCCCCTTACCGACTGGCGGGCTAGCGCCGAATACCGCAGCCTGACGGCGAGGAACCTGCTGACCCGTTTCTTCCTGGAAACGGCGGGAGCGCCGGTGCAGTTGCAGCGGTTCGAGCCGGACGCATACGAAGTGGAGGAGGCGTGATGATGGACAAGACCTCCTTCCCCATCAAACCCGTCATCGACGGCCCGATGCATGCCTCGTTGAAACATGATTCAGCACACAAGCATGTCACCGGAAGTGCCGAATATATCGACGATATTCCCGAACCCGCCGGCACGCTGCACGCAGCCCTCGGCCTTTCCGACCGGGCGCATGCTCAAATCCTGTCGATCGATCTCGATGCCGTGCGAAACGCCCAAGGCGTCGTCTGGGTGATGACGGCGGACGATATTCCCGGCGCAAACGACGTCGCCTCGACCGGCAAGCATGACGAGCCGCTGCTGGCCACCGATCTCGTCCAGTTCCACGGCCAGCCGATCTTCGCCGTCTTTGCCGAAACCCGCGATCAGGCCCGTCGCGCAGCCCGTCTGGCGAAGATCGAATACCGCGACCTGCCGCACTGGACCGATATCGACGACGCCCGCGAAAACGGCTCCACCTTCGTCACCGAGCCGATGACGCTGCGTCGCGGCGAGCCGGAAACCGAGATCGAAAAGCCGCCGCTCCGCATTCAGGCATCGATGAATATCGGCGGCCAGGAGCATTTCTATCTCGAAAGCCATATCGCCTTCGCCATGCCCGGCGAGGACGAGGATGTCATCGTCTGGTCCTCCACCCAGCACCCGAGCGAGGTGCAGCATATGGTGGCGCATGTGCTTGGCTGCGCCAACCACGCCGTCGAGGTGAAGACCCGTCGCATGGGCGGCGGTTTCGGTGGCAAGGAAACCCAGGGCAACCAGTTCGCAGCCCTGGCTGCCGTTGCGGCGAAGAAGTTGAAGCGCGCGATAAAATTTCGCCCCGACCGCGACGAGGACATGACCGTCACCGGCAAGCGTCACGATTTCCGCGTCGATTACGACGTCGCTTTCGATGAGGATGGCAGGATCCACGCGGTCGACAGCGTCTATGCGGCGCGCTGCGGCTATTCGGCCGATCTCTCCGGCCCGGTCACCGACCGCGCCCTCTTCCATGCCGATTCGAGCTATTACTACCCGCATGTGCGGCTGAAATCCGAACCTTTGAAGACCCACACCGTCTCCAACACCGCGTTTCGCGGCTTTGGCGGGCCCCAAGGCATGCTCGGTGCCGAACGGATGATCGAGGACATCGCCTACGCCGTCGGCAAGGACCCGCTCGACATCCGCAAGCTGAACTTCTACGGCCAGCGCGGCTCCGACCGCACCGTGACGCCCTATCATCAGGATATCCACGACAACGTCATCGCCCGCATCGTCGACGAGCTCGAGGCCTCGTCCAACTATCAGGCCCGCCGCCGGGCGATCATCGACTTCAACGAGACGAGCCCGGTCATCCGCCGAGGCATTGCCCTCACTCCGGTCAAGTTCGGCATCTCCTTCACCCTCACGGCCTATAATCAGGCCGGCGCACTCGTGCATGTCTATTCGGACGGCTCGATCCACCTGAACCACGGCGGCACGGAAATGGGCCAGGGCCTCTACACCAAGGTGGCGCAGGTCGTGGCCGACTGTTTCCAGGTCGATATCGACCGGGTGAAGATCACCGCGACGACCACCGGCAAGGTACCGAACACGTCCGCCACCGCCGCCTCCTCCGGCTCCGACCTCAACGGCATGGCCGCCTATGACGCCTGCCGTCAGATCAAGGAACGGCTGATCGACTTCGCCGTCCGGCAATGGAAGGTGACGCGCGACAAGATCGAGTTTTTGCCCAACCGGGTGAAGATCGGCGGCGAGACCGTGCCTTTCGACACGTTCGTCAAGGCCGCCTATTTCGACCGCGTACAGCTGTCCGCAGCCGGTTTCTACAAGACGCCAAAGATCCATTGGGACCGCGCAGCCGGCCGCGGCCATCCTTTCTATTATTTCGCCTATGGCGCCGCCGTCTCGGAAGTGTCGATCGACACGCTGACCGGCGAATACATGGTGGAGCGTACCGATATCCTCCACGATGTCGGCCGCTCGCTCAATCCGGCGCTCGACATCGGCCAGATCGAAGGCGCCTTCGTGCAGGGCATGGGCTGGCTGACGACGGAGGAATTGTGGTGGGACGACAAGGGCCGGCTGCGTACCCACGCACCGTCCACCTACAAGATCCCGCTCGCCTCCGACCGACCGAAGGTCTTCAACGTGCAACTGGCCGAATGGTCCGAAAACGCCGAGCCGACCATCGGCCGCTCCAAGGCCGTGGGGGAACCGCCCTTCATGCTGGCGATCTCGGTTCTGGAAGCGATTTCCATGGCCGTCGCAAGCGTCGCCGACTATGCGGTCTGCCCCAGGCTGGACGCCCCGGCAACACCTGAAAGAGTTTTGATGGCGGTGGAGCGGCTGAAGGCGATGTGAGGTTGGATGGGCGGCAAGAAAAGCCCCTCACCCGGAGCGCAGCAAGCCGCGCTCCCCTTCATCGGGAAAGGAAAAGGGGCCGAAGGACGCAGCCGGATGAAGGGCCGCTCGCAACGCCGGAAACAGGAGGAGAACACGACGATGCCCATTATCATCCGCTCCGAACACCCCGGCGACGAAGACCTGATCCACGACCTCACCCAGCAGGCATTCGCGCCGATGCCGTACAGCTCGAAAACCGAGGGCGCGATCATCCGCGCCCTGCGCGCCGATGGCGACCTGACGCTGTCGCTGGTGGCGGAGGATAACGGACAGATCATCGGCCACGTCGCCTTCTCGCCCGTCGCGATCGATGGACATTATGACGACTGGTTCGGTCTCGGCCCGATCTCGGTCGCCGCTGACCGGCGGCGGCAAGGCATCGGCAAGGCGCTGATCCGCGAAGGGCTGGCAAGGCTGAAGGCATTGGGCGCAAAGGGCTGCGCACTCGTCGGTGATCCCTCAGTCTACAAAAGCTCGGGCTTCGACAATGACGCTGCTCTCACCTACGAGGGCGTGGCCGATATCTATGTGCAGCGCATCGTCCTTTCCGGCAGCGCGCCGAAAGGCATACTCACCTTCGCCAGGGGATTTTCCACCACCGGCTGAGCCGCAACCTCGTTCAAAAGGCTCGACGGCCGCAGGACGATCATCCTATTCTGCCGATCAGCCTCAAGCCTTTCATGGGTGACGACATGCCGGACATTTCGCTCGAAGCCTTCCTTGCCGACCGAAGCGTCGTGCTGGTCGAGCTTGCCGAGACGAAGGGCTCCACCCCGCGCGAGGCCGGCGCCTTCATGCTTGTCTCGGCCGATGCCATATGGGGCACCATCGGCGGCGGCCAGTTCGAATATATGGCGATGGACAATGCACGCGCCCTGCTTCTGGGCCGCGGCGTGCCGGTTATGGATATTCCGCTCGGGCCGGAAATCGGCCAGTGCTGTGGCGGCCGCACGCTGCTCACGTTCACGCCCGTCACGCCAAAAATCGCAAGCGCGCTTGTCGGAAAGATCGAAAGACAGCGTGAGAGGCGGCCCGAAATCGTACTTTTCGGTGCCGGCCATGTCGGTATGGCGCTCGCCCGTGCGCTCGCGCCCCTGCCCTTTGCCACAAGCGTCGTCGAAACCCGCCGCGAGGCGCTGGAGCACCTGCCGGCCACGATACCGCAGCAACTGACCGCCATGCCCGAAAGCTGTGTCGGCAAAATCGCATCCGGCGGCGCAGTCGTCATCCTCACCCACGACCACGCGCTCGATTTCCTCATCGCCGAACGTGCGCTCGCCAGGGCGGATCTCGCCTATATCGGCATGATCGGCTCGGCCACCAAACGCGCCACCTTCTCAAGCTGGCTTGCCCGCCAGCACGGCGAAGACATGCAGCGCAGCCGGATAGACGAAATACTGTCCCGCCTCGTCCTGCCGATCGGCGGGACGGCGGTCAGGGACAAGCGCCCCGAAGTGATTGCAGCGCTTGTTGCCGCCGAGCTTTTGCAAACGATGATGTCGCAGACAGCCGAAACGCGGAAGCGACCGCAGCCCGCCGGCGATATCTAGAGCCAGCGCGGCGGAGCATCCACACCATGAAGGATGCGTGACCCTTCGTGCCTTTCGACCGTGCTGGGAGAGACCCTGCCGTCGAGCAGCCCGACATCGCGCAAATCATGCTCGCTGACGCTCTGCGGCTTCGTTTCAAGCCAGAACGATCCTCGCGTGCGAGACATCATCCCCACTGCCTTTTCCGTTATATTTTTGATGCGCAGAAAGCCTTTGCGAAAGCCACGTCTCATGGCCGCATCTCCTTTATTGACCATTGGTCATTATGGTTTTTATGATTGGAGGATGGACGGCTTCGTGCTGTTATTCCAACAGAACATCCGACTGCATGAATAAAGAGAGCTTATCCATGAAAATGTCGCGGAAAGTCCCGCTCAATGCGCTGCGCGTTTTCGAAACCACCGCGCGCCATATGAGTTTCACCAAAGCGGGCGACGAGCTCGGCATGACCCAGGCGGCGGTGAGTTACCAGATCAAGCTGCTGGAGGACATTTTGGGGGAGCCGCTGTTTCTGCGCCGCGCCCGCCAGGTGGCGTTGACGGAAGCGGCAGAAAAGCTCGCGCCGCGCCTGAGCGAGGCTTTCGGCATGGTCGACGAGGCGATCGCGGCGCTTGGCCGGGCATCCAACGAAATGCTGACGATCCATTCCACCGCCACATTCGCCCAGCAGTGGCTTGCGCGCCATATCGGCGACTTCCAGCTCAGGCATCCGCGGATTGCCGTGAGGATTGAAACCTCCTCCAACCTCATCGACTTTACCCGCGAACAGGCCGATGTGGCGATCCGCTGGGGCAAGGGAGACTGGCCGGGACTGACCGCCCATCGCATCATGCGGATGAACTTCACCCCGATGCTGAACCCGAAACTGCTGGATAGCCACGGCCCGTTGCGGGAGCCGGCCGACCTTTTGACGATGCCGATCATCAGCGCCGGCGATCGCTGGTGGCGCCAGTGGTTTGAAGCGGCCGGCATCGATGTGTCGGCACTGGAGCGCTATCCGCGCAACGAGCTGGGCACCCAGGCGATGGACGCGCAGATCGCCATCGCCGGTCAGGGCGTAGCCATTCTCAATCCCGGTCACTTCGCCGACGAGATCGCCGCCGGCCGTCTCGTCCAACCATTCGAGCTTACCCTGAATGACGGCAGGGACTATTGGCTGGCCTATCCCGAAAGCCGCCGCTCGGCGCCCAAGATCAAGGCATTCAGGGATTGGATCACGTCCGTTCTACCCGAGACGGCAGGCGATCAGTAGCTCATGTCCGGAGCATAGAAGCAGCGCAGCGTGTCCTCGGTCGGATAGAGGCAGATGTGATACTCCTCGTCCTTCGAGCGGCGCGCCTCGCTCTGCTTCATGGTGAAACTGTGCGTCCTGGTAATCATCCGGTGATCGCCGGGACCAAGCAGGATCTCATAGCCCTGGTTCGTAACCCTGACATTGCGGGTGGAGATCATCTGGCAGTCGCCGCTCTTGGCATCGCCATTGCAGCAATAGCCGTCATATTTCCATGTGACGCCCTTGGGACTGTGGGCCTCGTGGGCGCCGACGGGAAACGCCCCGGCGCCCGCAGCAAACGCAATCATCGCACCTTTAACAATCGAACGCCTCTGTTTTGGCATCAGCATGTTCTCCGTTGATGGATGTCATCCCCGGCCGCGTGACGGACGCAATACCCGGCACTGCCGGTTGAATTCGCAAGTCCTACAATACCCGAGTCGGCTTAGCCGGCTAAGCCCGTTCTGGTGCAATGCACAACTTCGCACAGCAGCAGTTTCGTCGCCGTGATTGAATGGCCACACTTGATGGCGGCGGCCTGCGGCAAGCCCGAACCTGCCTCAACCAAAGCGCGCCGGCATCCATACCGCCGCAGCACCGTTTCCCCACTTCCCACGTCCCGTTTTTTTGCCCACACTCACGAGTCGGGGAACTGAACGGGAAACAGAAGAATGTACGAATACGCCGTTGCCTGGGAATGGCTGAACTTTGCGGTACGCTGGCTGCATGTGATCACCGCGATCGCCTGGATCGGCTCATCCTTCTATTTCATCGCGCTTGATCTCGGGCTGGTGAAACGTCCGCACCTGCCACCTGGCGCCCATGGCGAGGAATGGCAGGTCCATGGCGGCGGCTTCTACCATATCCAGAAATATCTGGTGGCGCCCGCCCAGATGCCCGAGCACCTGACATGGTTCAAGTACGAGAGCTATTTCACCTGGGCGTCGGGCTTTTTGCTCCTCTGTATCGTCTATTACGGCGGCGCCGACCTCTTCCTCATCGACCGCACGGTGATGGAGCTTGAACCCTGGCAGGCGATCTGTCTGTCGCTGGCCTCGCTTAGCGTCGGTTGGCTGTTCTACGATCAGCTTTGCAAGTCACGGCTGGGCAACAATACCTGGGGCCTGATGATCCTGCTCTATGTGGCGCTGGTGGCGATGGCCTGGGGCTATACGCAGGTCTTCACCGGCCGCGCCGCCTTCCTGCATCTGGGCGCCTTCACCGCCACCATCATGTCGGCCAATGTCTTCTTCATCATCATTCCCAACCAGAAGATCGTCGTCGCCGACCTGATCGCCGGCCGCACGCCGGATGCCAAATACGGCAGGATCGCCAAGCAGCGTTCGCTTCATAACAACTACCTGACGCTTCCCGTCATCTTCTTCATGCTGTCGAACCACTATCCGCTGGCCTTCGCGACGGAATTCAACTGGATCATCGCCGCGCTCGTCTTTCTCATGGGCGTCACCATCCGCCACTGGTTCAACACCACCCATGCGCGCAAGGGCAGGCCGACCTGGACATGGCTGGTCACGGTCCTGATATTCATCGTCATCATGTGGCTTTCGACCGTGCCGAAGGTCCTGACCGGCGAGGCGGAGACATCCGCTTCCATGACGCCTCTACAGCAGAAATTCGCCTCCAACGCCCATTTCGAAGCCGCCCGCGATGTCGTCATGGCCCGTTGTTCCATGTGCCATGCGGCCGAACCCGTCTGGGACGGCATCACCTTCACGCCGAAATCGGTGAGGCTGGAAACCGACGCCGAGGTTGCCGCCCATGCCCGCGAGATATACATCCAGGCAGGACGAAGCCACGCCATGCCGCCCGGCAATGTCACAGACCTCACGCCCGAGGAACGCAAGCTGCTCGTCGCATGGTATGAAAGCAGCGTGGCAGAGAAATAGAGCAACAGATGACCAGCACCCTGATCCGCGGACGCCTCCTCTCCTTCAACCGCGCGCCCCAGTCGCTCGCCGATAGCGACAGCTATCGCTACGAGCATGACGGCGGCCTGCTGGTTGGCGAGGACGGTCGCATCGTCACGGCAGGCGACTACACGGCGGTGAAGGCGCAAGCCCCCGACGACATCACCGAGATCGACCACCGCCCTCACCTCATCCTGCCGGGCTTCATCGATACGCATGTGCACTTCCCGCAAATGCAGGTCATCGCCTCCTATGCGGCCAACCTTCTGGAATGGCTGAACACCTACACCTTCCCGGAGGAATGCCGTTTCGTCGAAAGCGACCATGCGGCCCGCATCGCCACGCATTTCTACGACGAGTTCCTGCGCCAGGGCACGACGACCGCAGTCGCCTACTGCTCCGTCCACAAGACGTCCGCCGACGCCTTTTTTGCCGAGGCCATGAAGCGCAACATGTGCATGGTCGGCGGCAAGGTTATGATGGACCGCAACGCCCCGCAGGGCCTGCTCGACACGCCCGAAATGGGCTATGACGAGACCCGAGCCGTGATCCAGGAATGGCACGGCAAGGGACGCAACCACGTCGCCATCACCCCGCGCTTCGCCATCACCTCGACACCGGCGCAGATGCAGGCAACGCAGGCGCTGGCGGAAGAATTCCCCGACCTCTTCATCCAGACGCATCTGTCGGAAAACCACGACGAGATCCGCTATACCTGCGAGCTTTTCCCCGAAGCGAAGGACTATACCGACATCTATGCCCGCTACGGCCTGCTCGGAAACAAGACCCTTCTCGGCCACGCCATCCACCTTTCGGATCGCGAGATGGACGCGCTGTCGGAGGCAGGCTCGATCGCCGTCCATTGCCCGACCTCCAACCTCTTCTTAGGCTCGGGCCTCTTCCCGATGAAACAGCTGATGCGCCGCGAAAAGCAGGTACGCGTATCGGTCGCCACCGATATCGGCGGCGGCTCCAGCTATTCGATGCTGAAGACGATGGATGAGGCCTACAAGATCCAGCAATTGCTCGGCGAGCGCCTCAACCCGTTGGAAAGCTTCTACTTGATGACCCGCGGCAATGCCGAGGCACTGTCGATGCAGGGCGATATCGGCACGCTCGACATCGGCTCCGTCGCCGACCTCGTCATCCTCGATGCCGCCGCGACGCCGGCCATGAAGCTCAGGATGGAAACGGTGAATTCGCTGTCGGAAGAACTCTTCCTGCTCCAGACCATCGGCGACGACCGCGCCGTGGTGGAAACCTATGTGGCGGGCAAGCCGATGAAGCCAAGTCTAATTGCACCCAATTCGGGAGCATGATACCCTACGATGCGAATAATCTCCCGCCGTACGCTGAGACTATTCGCGGAAGGCCCAAACGGCCAGAAAGGCGGCGCAGCCTTGAAAGCGGCGCTGGATAGCTGGTTTCATGAAGTTCAGAAGGCTGAATGGCAGTCACCGGCCGACATTAAGAAACGATACGCTCATGCGAGCATCATCAACGCGGAGCGCGTCGTCTTCAATATCAAGGGTAATGATTATCGGCTGATCGTATCGGTTGACTTCAGACGGAGTGCCGTATGGATAAAATGGATCGGCACGCATCGGGATTATGACAACATCGACGCAGCAACGGTGGAATATGACTGAGCTGAAACCGATCCGCAACGAGGCGGACTATGCAGAGGCAACGGCCCTCCTTACGAGCCTTTGGGGTGCTGACGCCGGCACACCCGAGGGTGACAGGCTCGACCTGTTGATGACCTTGATCGACGACTACGAAAACAACCACCACTCCATTGATCTGCCCGACCCGATCGACGCCATCCTGTTCCGGATGGAACAGCAGGGCCTGACCCGCAAGGACCTAGAACCACTGCTCGGCAGCCGCGGCAGGGTCGCAGAAATTCTCAATCGCAAACGCCCCCTTTCACTCGAAATGATCCGCCGCTTGAACGCCGAACTCGGCATCCCCGCAGAAATCCTGATCCAGCCGATACGTTCGACAAGGGATGCGGCTTGAACGCCACAAGGACAGCCGCTCGGATCGGCAGACAGCGTCGTCATAAAATATCGGTTCGAAGGTGAATTAGCCTTTATTCGAGCCCTCCATATGCTACCTCTCGAACACCATATCAGGAGGGAACATTTCATCATGTCCAAGCCGCTCACCATCGCCGATCTGAAGACCATGGCCCGCCGCCGGGTGCCGAAAATGTTCTTCGATTATGCCGATAGCGGTGCCTGGACGGAAAGCACCTATCGCGCCAACGAAAGCGATTTTTCGAAGATCAAGCTGCGACAGCGGGTCTTGGTCGACATGACCAACCGGTCGCTTTCGACCACCATGGTCGGCCAGGATGTATCGATGCCCGTGGCACTTGCCCCCACGGGCCTGACCGGCATGCAGCATGCCGATGGCGAAATGCTGGCGGCCAAGGCTGCGGAAGAAGCCGGCGTGCCCTTCACGCTCTCGACCATGAGCATCTGCTCGATCGAGGATGTGAGATCGGTCACCTCGAAACCCTTCTGGTTCCAGCTCTACGTGATGAAGGACCGCGGCTTCGTCGAACGCCTGATCGGCCGCGCCAAGGCCGCAGGCTGCTCCGCACTCGTCGTCACCGCCGACCTGCAGATCCTCGGTCAGCGGCACAAGGACCTGCGCAACGGCCTGTCAGCGCCGCCCAAATGGACGCTCGACAGCGCCCTCCAACTGGCGACCAAGCCCTTCTGGTGCATGGAAATGCTGCAGACCAAGCGCCGCGGCTTCGGCAATATCGTCGGCCATGCCTCGAATGTCTCCGACCTCTCCTCGCTCGGCGCCTGGACGGCCGAACAGTTCGATCCGCGCCTTTCCTGGGACGATATCCGCTGGATCAAGGATCTGTGGGGCGGCAAGCTGATCATCAAGGGCATTCTGGACGAGGAGGATGCCCGCGCCGCCGCCGATACCGGCGCAGACGCGATCATCGTCTCCAACCACGGCGGCCGCCAGCTCGACGGCGCCCCCTCTTCCATCTCCATGCTGCCGAAGATCGTCGGCGCCGTCGGCGACCGCATCGAGGTTCACATGGATGGCGGCATCCGTTCCGGCCAGGATGTGCTCAAAGCTGTAGCGCTCGGCGCCAGAGGCACCTATATCGGCCGCCCCTTCCTCTACGGTCTCGGCGCCGCCGGCAAGCAGGGTGTCACGACCGCGCTCGAGATCATCCGCAAGGAGATGGACATCACCATGGCACTTTGCGGCAAGCGCGACATCAGCGATTGCGGCGACAGCATCATCGCCGAAAATCCCTACGCACGATAAATGCAGGGCAAGACGCAGCAGGAAAGGTCTATTCCATGGGTCTCTTCGACGGCATTCTCGGCCACGGCTCGACGGTCGATCCCGGCGATCTCGACAAGCGTCTTTCCGGCGTTCTGATCGACGGCGAACAGCCGCAGCTGGCCTTCAAGGTCATCCGCGATTTCTTCGTCTTCACCCAGTACCGGGTGATCCTCGTAGACATCCAGGGCATGACCGGCAGCAAGGTCGACTACACGTCGATCCCCTACCGTTCGATCTCACGCTTCTCGGTGGAAACCGCCGGCACGTTCGATCTCGATTCCGAACTCAGGATCTGGGTATCGGGCGCCGACACGCCGATTTCCAAGACGCTGAAAAAGGGTACGGACGTGCGCGGCATCCAGCGGGCGTTGGCGGCCGGTGTGCTGCGCTGACGCGTAACCTACAGCATGTCTCCCGAAAGTTGTCCCCGGTTTCGGGAGACATGCACAAAAACAAGGAGCTAGAGCACGGCAAGCGAATCTGAAAGATCGCGACGTGCTCTAGGAGCACCAACCGGATGAGCCTGAACCCGGACGCTTCGCCAGCCCCTCGTTGACGAGCACATCGGCAAGCGACCGTCCGTTGCGCGTCACGTCGCGCAGCTGGTGACCGTCGACGGTCGAAGTATTGCCCTGCCATGTAACCAGCTCGAACGGCCCGGAATCGAGGAAGGCGCGCACCCTGAGCTTGGCGTCGCTCGCCTTGATCCGCTCCGCCTCGCAGCGCGGCGTCTTGATATCCGGCACCTCGATGCCGACGAGACGGATCTTCTGGCCGTGAAAGACGAACCGGTCGGCGGTAACGACGCAGTCGTCCTGCTTGGCTGTGCCGCAAAGGAAGAACTTGCCCTGGTAACCGCCGGCCAGCGCCTCGCCGGATTTCGGTGCGGCGGCAGAAAGCGCCGCAACCTCCAGTCCCGGCTTGCCGATCGACGCAGGCGGGATGATCGCCGCGGTCTGTGTCCGGTCGGGCGCACCGACGGGACGCGGCGGGACCGGAGCAGGTACGCGCGCAACCGAATGCTGAGGCGGCCTGGCAGGCGATGCCTTGTCACGCGCCTCATCACGCGCGGCCGTGCGAACCGGCCTGTCATCCGTCAGGCTGGCGACAAACCGTCGAGCAGGCGCAAAATTGTCATAGGCGGCAATCCCGCCGCCGACCACGACAAGAGCCGCAACCCACGGCCAGAAGGAAGACCCCGAGCGCGCTGCGCCGCGCTTGCCGCCCTTGCGTCGAGCGGCTGACTTCTTGCGTGCTGGTGCCATGCGAATTCTCCTGTCGAATCGCACGGAAGTATCGGACGCAAGCCTTGCGGAATGGTTTCCGGCACATGATCAGTAGTGGAATTGGTACAACTCACTAAAATTGTCCATCATATGCCGCAGGCGAAGACTGCTGGCGCATTTCCAGAAAAGGTGTGTAACGGCTTTTCGTCCGGAGCTGCGTCAAATCGAAGATCTAAAGCGATTTAGCACTTCGAGGAAAACGCAATGGCTTCACACCCGCCCCGTCGCCAGCGCACTCGCCCAGTCGGCACGCCCGTTGGCTGCCGCAAGCCGCGACATCGCCATATGGTCGTAGGCCACGGTACGGAATGTCGGCGACCAGCCGCGCTCGGTTTTCTCGATTACCGCATAACAGGCCATCACATGCCCCACCTCAACATTGTGGGGATAAGGCGCGTCGTCGTCATAGGCGGGCTGGCCGACACTGCCGGGATTGACGATCAGGCGGCCATCCGCCAATGCCACCATCCGTGCAATGTGGCTGTGCCCGCACAGGATGAGCGATTGCGCGATACCCTCGGCAAAAGCCTCGATCTCGTCCTGCGGCCGCAGCGTTACATCACCCTGCGGCGTCACCGTTTCCAGCCAGTAGCGATTGTCGTCCTTGGGCGTCGCGTGGCAGAGGAATATCTCCTCGCGCCAGACGATTCTGAACGGCAGCTTGCGCAGCCAGTCGAAATGCCGCGCCGACATCTGCCGGTGCGCATGCGCATCGGAGACGGCGCCACGGGCGGCAAGCGCATCCGCGGAATGCTCCAAAAGATACCGGTCATGGTTTCCGCGCACAGTCTGTGCCCCGGCCATGTCGAGCAACAGAAGAAGGTCGCCGGTCCGGCCGGCCTCCAGCGGCCCGCTGAAACAGTCACCGAGATTGACGATGTCCCGGATGCCGAGCGCCGCGATATCGTCGAGAACGGCCTGCAGGGCAGCGCAGTTTCCGTGAATGTCTGCAATCACCGCAAACCGCATTAGCTGCCCCGATAGGTGGAATAGCCGTAAGGCGAAAGCAGCAATGGCACATGGTAATGCGCCGTCGTGTCGGAGATGCCGAAGCGGATCGGGATCACGTCGAGAAAGGCCGGCTCGCTCAGCGAGACACCATGGGCGCGAAGATAATCGCCGGCGTGGAAAACAAGCTCATAGGTGCCGACGCGAAAACTGGTGCCGATCAGGATCGGGCCGCCATCGACGCGGCCGTCGGCATTGGTCACCACCGTCGCGATCTTGTCGCGGCCGTCAGCATCGATCCGATAGAGATCGATGGCGAGCCCCTCGGCCGGCCGGCCGCTTGCCGTATCGAGCACATGGGTGGTGAGGCCGGTCATAGGCTAGGCTCCAGAATTCGGTAAGGTTCATCGAAGAAGAACTCTTCGAGATTGGCGGCGGTATTGTCGCGGTCGACGACCAGGAAATCGCAGACCTCCCCGAGCGCCATCAGCGGATGATGCCACGTGTTGGCAAAATAGTTCACCCCCTGACCCGGCTGCGCCAGAAAGATTTTCGGACGCCCCGGCTGTCCACCCTCGTCATCGGCAACGCCGACGAGAAACGGACGCCCCGACAACGGCACAAAACTTTGACTGCCGAACGGATGCCGCTCCATCATCCCGACCTCATAGGGAAACTGCCGCGGCTGCCCGCGAAAAATATTGAAGATCAGCCTCTCCGGCTCGCCCACCACCACCGGCTCCGCCAGCGCGTGAAACCGCTCGGTCGTGCCGTTGTTGATCCGTCGCCTCGTCGACGGATCGGCCTCGATGACATCGCCGTAGGGCGCGAAGGCGGATCGGGTCAGCGGAAGAATGTCGAGCGTCTGTGGATGGGTCAATGTCATTCGCCTTGGGCATGCCAGTTGCGCAGTGAGTTAAGATCGGCGATCAATTCGGGAAGAGATATCTTAACCGTCTTCCAGACAACCGAAAGCTCGACCTCATAGTAATCGTGAAGGACGAGGTTTCGCATCCCGCGTATCTGCGACCACGGAATTTCCGGGTGTTCCGTGAGAAAATCGGGGGCGTCCCTTACGATTCGCGCGGCAGCTTCACCGACCAGAACGATAGCCATTCCGACTGCCATCTGCGTTCGCTGATCGCGGTAGAATTCCTCTTCAGGCATATCGACAAGAAAGGCACATGCCTTTTGCGCAGCGTCGCGCATGCGCTCGATATGGTCGCGCAACCTTTCGCTGCTCATATCGGCATTGCTTCCGACAGGACGCGGTCGCGCACGGCTCCTTGCAGGCCTCCGGCGGTAACGAGATCGACACGAACCTTGAGCAAGGCCTCGAGCTCGAATTGCAATCCGCCGAGCGAAAACAGCGTGCTGCCCGGCAAAGCATCGACCAGAATGTCGATATCGCTACCCGGCCGGTCCTCGCCGCGCGCGACGGAGCCGAAGACGCGCGGGTTTGCCGCATTGAAGCGCTTCGTCGCCTCGCGGATGGCTTCGCGGTTCTTCTCCAGCACGTCCGAAGGCTTCATCGCGGCCTATCTCCTTGGGGCGCCAGTATAGGCGAGGACCGCAAGGGTGGAAAGCGTTCAGGCTTCCGGCAGAAGCGCCAGCAGGCGAAGCAGCGCGATCCGCTCCACCTGCGCGCAGGCGGTGGCGAATTCCACCTCGATCGCGTTGTCGACACGCGTCTCGAAGGCCGACAGGATATCGCCCCTGTTCAGCCCCCTGACGGCGATGATGAAGGGGAAGCCGAATTTGGCCGTATAGGCGGCATTGAGTTCGGTGAAACGGGCATGTTCCGCAGGGCTCAAACGGTCGAGACCGGCACCGGCCTGTTCCAGCCTGCTGTCTTCCGTCAGCGCGCCCGCGATCGCCAGCCGCCCGGCGAGATCGGGATGCGCGCGCAGCACGCCGAGACGCTCTGCATCGCTTGCCTTGCGAAACTCGATCACCATCGCCTCATGCACGCCCTTGGCGGTCAACGGCACGAAGATAAGCCCTGCATCATAGGCCCGCTCGGCAAGGAAGGGGGAATGCTCGAAGACGCCGCCGAAGGCGGAAACAAAATCCGCTCTCGCCGTCATGCCGCACCTTTGGACGAGGTGCCGCCCCAGTTCAAAGGCTGGTGATGCGCATGCCAGTGCCGTGCGATCTCGACGCGTTGCGGCACCCACACTTTCTCGTGGCCGGCCACATATTCCATGAACCGGCGCAACGCCGCGATACGGCCCGGCCGTCCGACGAGACGGCAATGCAGCCCGACCGACATCATCTTCGGACTGCCCTCCTCTCCCTCCCGGTAAAGCGTGTCGAACGCATCCTTGAGATAGGCGAAGAACTGGTCGCCGGAGTTGAAACCCTGCGGCGTGGCAAACCGCATGTCGTTGGTCTCCAGCGTATAGGGGATGATCAGGAACGGCTTGCCATCATGGTCCGGCACCCAGTAGGGCAGATCGTCGGCATAGCTGTCGGAGGAATAGAGGAAGCCGCCCTCCTCCATCACCAGTTTCAGCGTACTGTCGGAAGGCTTGCCCTGGTACATGCCGTAGGGTCGCTCGCCGACCAGCTCGGTGTGCAGCCGCACTGCCTCGCGAATATGCTCCCGCTCCCGCTCCAGCGAAAAATCCTTGTATTCCAGCCAACGATAGCCGTGGCTGGCGATCTCCCAGCCCGCTTCCTTCATGGCCGCGACGGCTTCCGGGTTGCGCGCCATGGCAAGCGTCACGCCATAGACAGTGCACTGCATCTTCAGTTCGGTGAACAGCCGGAAAAGCCGCCAGAAGCCGGCGCGCGAGCCATATTCGTAGATCGATTCCATGTTGAGATTGCGCTGGCCGGGCCATGCTGCCGCCCCGACGATCTCGGAAAGCAGGTTTTCCGATGCCGCATCGCCGTCGAGGATATGGCTCTCGCCGCCCTCCTCGTAATTGATGACGAACTGCACGGCGACATTCGCCCCGCCCGGCCATTTCGGATCGGGGCTGTTGCGGCCATAACCGACGAGATCGCGTGGAGTATCGTTTATCGTAATCGGCATCATTCCACCTCTGTTTGGCCGTGACGGTAGCGCACCGCTTCCGTCACTGTCGAGATAGAAGATGGACGTCAGGCGATCTTGCGGGCGGCAACCCGGCCCATCGGGTGCAGCGAGTGAACCTGCAGCGGCGCGCCCGGCTCCTCCTCGACGAAAAGCGCCAGATTGGCGACCTGTACCGGCCGGTCGAGATAGGGCGCGAAATAATCCCTCAGCACGCCGTCATAGGCCCGCATATCCTTTTCAAGCATCGGCCCGGTCAGCGCCATGTGGAAGCGGAACTCGTCCATCACGTAAGGATTGCCCCAGCGGTAGAGATTGGCGAATTGCGGCGCCGACAAATCACCCGGATCGCTGCGCTCGATTTCCGCCTCGGACAAGGGCGCGCGAAACGCATCGAATTCCTGCACCACCGCACAGGCGAAATGACGGATTTCGTCGCAATAGCGCATCGGCGCAAGTCCGAAGAAATTGCCGAGCCGCGCAACCTCGAGTGGCGGAAGCTCGAAAGGTTCGTATGCGCCCGCGAACCGCATAAGATGGCGCAGAAGCATCGCTTCGGTGATTTCCGGCGCCAGCCTGAACGGCGCCTTCAGCGTGGCGTGGAAGCCCTTGCGGCGCGGCAGTGCGGTATTGAAGGAAATGTCGTGAAGGCCGATGCCGCGGATCGCCGGATGCTCGACCATGTCGCCGGAAAAGGCGCTTCGGCCGAGCCATTGCGACGCGGCAAGCGTCAGCGGATCATGAGCCGGCGGTGTGAAATAGAGTGCATAGCGCATGCGTCACCTTCTCGTGCATCCTTGTCATTGCCCTGTTTGATTACGCACGTGCTTAATCAGCCCCGGATGAAGCAACTAGGTGATTTGCGTGACAGATTGACGACGCGGAGGGCGGGATATTCGCGTTTAACGCGAAGCCACGGCAACGTGATTTTCAAGTGAAAAGGACGCCGGCAGATCGGTCGCCTGACCGGCGACCGCATCGAGCGCGGCATCCGCCAACAGGTGCGCGATGCCGAAGCTGACCTTGAAGCCGCCGCCGAGCGAGATCACGTTGGCATGGTCGGGGTGCGGCCCGACCATCGGGTCGCGATCGATCGCCTTCGGCCGCAGGCCCGCCCAGCGCTCGACCACGGCTGCATCGGCCAGCGCCGGCACCAGATGCCGCGCCCGCGCGATCAGATCGTCAAGTTGGCCATCGGTCGAAAAGGGTTGGTCGAACGCCTCTTCGCTTGTGCTGCCCAGCGCCACATGGCCGTCATCATGCGGCACAAGATAAAGTCCGTTCAGATAGATCAGCGGCAGGGACGGATCGATATTGCCCTTCAGCAGCGCCGCCTGCCCCTTTACTGCCTTGCCGAGCGGCTTTGCCAGCGGCGCGGATATTGGCTCGATCAGGGAAAACGCCTCGCAGCCCGCTGCCACTATGCAGGTAGCGAACGCAACCCTGCGGCCATCCGCCAACACCACCGCGCAGGCCGCCGCATCGATCCTGTGTACCGCAACACCCTCGACGATCGTCACATACCGTCCACTCCGCAGAAACGCGGCAAGCGCTGCCGTCAGTCGGCGCGGCGACACGCGCGCGGCAAACGTATCGAGCACCATCCCGCCACCGGCATAGGCTGAATCCGGCCAACCTGGATAGGGCGTCTCGTCGAGGACGTGCCAGTGAAACTGCCGTCCGTTACGGCTCCAGTTGATGCCGGCTTCCTCGCAATGCCGCTCCGCGATCACCCGCAGATGCGGCTTCGGCAGCGGGATCAGCCGGCCGGAACGGCGGTAGCCGCAGGAAAGCCCGGTCGCGGCCTCGATCCGCGCCACTTCGTCCTCCAAAGAGAGCAGCGCATCGAACTGCAACTGCTTCTTGTCGTTCCACTTGTCGGGCATATGCGGCATCAGCGCGCCGAGCAGGCCGCCGCTCGTCCCCTGCCCCAGCCGGCCGGCATCGACAAGCAGCGTGCGGATGCCCAGCCGTTCGGCCTTGACCGCCGCCCACAGGCCCATGATGCCGCCGCCGATGATCACCAGATCCACCGAGTACGGCACCACTGTCGCCGCCTGCGATTGACCATCGGCACCGACCGGATTATCCGCATGTGTCATGAGCGAGCAAGATCCCGTATTGAAGACGCAAGAAAACGAGCAGCCGACGTTGCAGACGCTCGACTGGCATGACGGCGATATGCCGTACTCCCATGAATTTGGCGATCACTTTTATTGCCGCACCGATGGCAGGCTGGAATGCGGCCACGTCTTTCTGGCCGGCAACCGCCTGCCAGAGCGCTGGATGGAGATGACACGGCCAGGAGACGGGTTCCGCATCGGCGAACTCGGTTTCGGCACCGGTCTCAATTTTTGCGAGACCTGGCGGCAATGGCAGCTTGCTCGCTACCCCGGCACAAAGCTGCACTTCACCTCGTTCGAACTCTTTCCCATGAGCCGCAATGAGATTGACCGGGCGCTGTCGCGCTGGCCGGAAATCGACGCGCAACGGCAGGCGCTCGCTGCCGCATGGCCGGATGCCCCGGCCGGACATGTGGTGCTCGACCTCGACGAACAGACCCGCCTGACGGTCGTCTGCGGCCCGGCCTTCGATGGCGTCACGGCGGCGACGGCAGATTTCGATGCGTGGTTCCTCGATGGCTTTGCCCCGTCGCGCAATCCGGCCATGTGGTCGCCGGAACTGATGCTTGCACTTTTCGACCGCACAAGGCCCGGCGGCACGTTCGGCACCTATGCGGCAGCCGGCTTCGTGCGCCGCAATCTCTCATCTGCCGGATTTACGGTCGAACGTCGCCCCGGCTTTGCCGGCAAGCGCGAAATGCTGTGCGGGATCAAGGGGGACGACGCCTGACCGATCCTGCAAAAAACAGGTGTGCGACGGTGAGTGGTCGCGTCAAGCACCCCGACATAGGCCTTTAAAAAATCGAGACGGACGCCTCAGCGGCTGCGCTTTTTCTTCGCGACCGGCGCATCCGCAGATTCCTGCGCCAGACGCAGGGCGCGCAGCTTCTCGGTTTTCTTTTCTCTTGCGTTGGTTTCCGCGTCGAGGATATCGCGGACAACCTTGTTGGTCTGTTTGGTCTTCTCTTCAGCCGATAGCTTGACCGGCTTGGCGACGTCTTCTGCGATCACAGTCATCACTGTCTCCTTCGCAGCCGGCAACGACGTTGCCGGCATTTCTGGACGGAAGATAGCCTACCCGCGAAATCGGGCCGGCAAGGACCGGATCAACGGCCTTTCGAAATGACTTTTTTCTTCGGGCCGGGAATGAGGCCTTCGCGCTGTGCCTGCTTGCGGGCAAGCTTGCGGGCGCGACGGATCGCATCCGCCTTTTCGCGTGCACGCTTGACCGACGGCTTTTCGAAAGCCTCGCGCGCGCGCATTTCGCGGAAAAGACCTTCCCGCTGCATCTTCTTCTTCAGGACGCGAAGCGCCTGCTCGACGTTATTTTCTCTGACGATAACCTGCAAAAAAATCTCCTTCTCGGCCAGTCGGCCGTGCAATTCTGGAGCTTCAAAAACAAAAGGCCGGGAGGTTAACCCCGACCTTCCACCGCCATCACCCTCATGCGTGCCAGTACATCCGTGGTCACGCGAGGCGATGACAAACCTTAGGCTGCCTGCAGGTTGCCGGCAGAATTCTTGCCAGAACGCTTGTCCTGGACGATTTCGAAGCTGATCTTCTGGCCTTCGGTGAGGCCGTTCATGCCAGCGCGCTCAACAGCGGAGATGTGGACGAAAACGTCCGCGCCGCCGTTGTCAGGCTCGATGAAGCCAAAACCCTTGGTGCTGTTGAACCACTTTACGGTACCGGTAGTCATAACGATTTCCTTTCAATCGCTTGTAGGTTTCCAGTCGAAAAAAGACTGGCGGGTAAATCGACGATGAGAGGAGATCACTAGAGCCGTTTAGGTCTTCAAGAGTCACTAGCAAAGTTCGATGGTGACAACGTATAGCTTAATTACGCCGAGACAAGGGCGAATTTCAAATAAAAGCAATCACGCATGTGCCGTAAAATCCGCCTCCGGTTTCCTCAGACGTCTATGAAAACAAGGCGCTGAGGCAAAGCATGCCCGCTTTCGCCATTCCGACCTTACCGCTGCCTGCTCAGCCGCGCACCGCCGATCCAGGTACGGATCTTGTCTTCCAGCGCCTCCGGGCTGATCGGCTTCGACAGATAGTCGTCCATGCCCGCCTGGAAGCAGAGTTCGCGGTCGCTTTCCAGCGCATGTGCGGTGACGCCGATGATCGGCGTGCGGGTGCCTGAATGCCCTTCCAGCTCGCGGATGCGGCGGGTCGCCTGATGCCCGTTCATCACCGGCATCGACACATCCATCAGCACGATCGCCGGATCATGCGCCTGCCATGCCTCGACGGCTTCCGCACCGTTCCTGACGATCTGGAACAGCCAGCCGGTATTCTGCAGGATCTGGGTGAAGACGATCTGGTTGACCTCGTTATCCTCGGCCACCAGCACATCGAGCGACGCCGTGGCCTTCACCGGCGAGGTGGACGCGGGTTCGGACTTGATCTGGGCGGCATTGACGACGCGCAGCCCCGGATCGCGGGCAATCGTCGTCTCCACCTTGCGGCGGCTTCTCACGGAACGGACGACTTCGATCACCGTGCTGCGCAACAGGTTTGCACGCGCCGGCTTCATCAGATGCGCGTGGATCTGCAACTCCGAGAACATGCTGTCGTCGCTCGCCATGTCCATGGAGGTGAGGAAGATCACGCCGGTACCGTCGAAGCGGCGGTCGCGGCGCAGCGACCTGGCGAAATCGAGACCGTTCATCACCGGCATGTGATAATCGAGCACGATCGCATCGACAGCTATCCCGAGTCTGGCTGCCTCGCCGAGCACGGCCAGTCCCTCCGGCCCGCTTTCGGCAGCCACGGTATCGAAGCCCCACATCGTCAGCTGCTCGGTCAGGATGCGCCGGTTGACGATATTGTCATCGACGATCAGCACCCGCGCGCCGCTCGTATTGATCGGCAGCACCGTCTCCAGCTTGCGTTCCGCAACGATCGGGAAAGGCAGGCTGACGGTAAACACCGAGCCGCGTCCAAGCTCGCTCTCGACCGTCACCGAGCCGCCGAACAGATCGACGAGACCGGAGGTGATGGCAAGGCCCAGCCCCGTTCCCTCGTGCCGGCGCGTCGACGACGTATCGACCTGCGAGAACTTTTCGAACACCGAAGCAAGCTTCTCGTCGGGAATGCCGAGCCCGGTATCCTCGATCCGCACGCAAAGCATCATCTCGCCGGCCGCGATCAGCTCCGATTTCAGGTCGATGAAGACATGCCCCTTTTCGGTGAACTTGACGGCATTGCCGACCAGATTGGTAACGATCTGGCGGAAACGGCCCGCGTCCCCCAGCACCGTCTCGCGCACCGAAGCATCGCCGCGCACGATCAGCTCGATATCCTTGTCGGCGGCAGCCGAAGACAGAAGCGTCGCCACGTCCTCGATCGCCTCGACCGGATCGAACGGCGCCTTGCGGAGCTTCATCTGCCCGGCATCGATCTTCGAAAAGTCGAGGATGTCGTTGATGATCGTCAAAAGCGCATTGCCGGATTTGACGATGATGTCGATGAAGGTCTTCTGCCGCATGTCGAGATCGGATTTCGACAGAAGCTCAGCCATGCCGAGCACGCCGTTCATCGGCGTGCGGATCTCGTGGCTCATATTGGCCAGAAATTCCGACTTCGCCCGGTCGGCGGCTTCTGCCCGCGCCAGAAGCCGCGCCAGCTCCTCCTCGCGGTTCTTCGCCTCGGTCACGTCGGTATGGCTGAGCAGGATCTTGCCGTCCGTCAGCCGGCGGCCGGAAATCAGCAGCTGTCGGCCACGCTGCGTGCTCACCTCGACCGAGCTGCCGCCGTCCTTGGCGACCAGCGTCTCGATCCGCGCGCGATAGAGATCGTCCAGCCCGTCATGCGCGCCGTCATAAATGCCGTCGTCGAAATTGACCGCCAGAAATTCGCGATATGTATGGCCGGGCAGCTCGAATGGCCGATCCGTATCCCAGAATTCGTAGAAGGACGGGTTGGCGTACTCGAAGATCATCTGCTCGTTGAGAATGCCGATACCGACAGGAACCGAATCGAGAATGGTCTGCAGGTCCTTGCTGACCTTCTCCGCCTTCTGCTGCGCCTCCTTGATCAGCGATACGTCGGTGCGCGAGCAGACGAGGTAATTGGCCCCGTCTTCCGTCAGGATCGAGCGAAGCCGCGTCAGCACCGGAATGACCGATCCGTCCGGAAATTTCATATCCTCCGACTTGTCGATATTCTCGCCGGCCAGAACGCGCGCATTCTCGTCCCAGAACCGCTCCGCCGCCCAAGGAAACATCTCCGCTTCCGTCTTGCCCAGATAGCGGTCGCGCGAGCTGCCCAGCATCTGCTCATAGGCATGGTTGGCGTATGTCAGCTCATGTGCCTGGTTGCGCACGAAAACCGGCGTCGGCAGATCTTCCAGGATCGATCGGAACAACTCCGTCTCCGCCACCTGGCTGCGGAGCGCCATTTCATGCTCCTTGAAATCGGTCACATCCTGACGGATGGCGATCAGGATACCGCTTTCCAGCCGCTTGTTGACGACGCGCAGCCAGCGCCCGTCGGCCAGCTGGTCGATGCTCTCGTAATACGGCTGGCGGAACGGCGACATCCGCTGCTCGATCCAGACCGAGCGCTCGGATGAAAACGCACCGCTTTCGTCGGGTACGATCTGCTTGCGGCGGTCGAAGGCAAGGCCGAGAATGGCGGGCAGCGTCAGCCCCGGCCCGATATCGATGCCGAGCGAGGCGAAATAGTCTATCAACTGTGAATTGCAGTAGAGCAGAACGTCGTGACGGTCATAGATGCCGATGCCGAGCTCCAGCATGTCCAGCGCATCGTCCATCAGCACCGAACTGAAGCCCGCGGGCGCCGCGGCGCCAAGTGGAACGGCAGGCGCTGCCGCAACGCTCCTCGGCGCCGGCTCGGAGACGGCAACACTTTCGATCTCGCCGAACAGATAGGTGTGATCGTTTTCCGTCAGGAAGCGCTCGATATGGATCTGGTAGCGCATGACGCCGGTCGCATCGAAAAGCTGCGCCACCTCGTCGCTGCCGAAGACGATGGCGCGACTTTCCTTTTCCTTGCGCTCGCCGACATCGACTGTGCCCATCGGGCTACGGCTGCCGCCATCGATGAAATCCGCCGGCACCCCTTGAAAAAGGGCCGCATAGGCGTCGTTCACCGCCACATACCGCAATGCGCTGTCCTTGATGAAAGCCGGCTGCGGCAGATCGTTGATCCGCGCACAGGCTTTCTCTAGCAAGTCGCTGTGCCTGTCCACGCGCTGCCGTCCCCTAATTTTATGTTCCCGGGCAATTTGGCCGACTCTCGCGGCCTTGATGAACGACGATAACACCATAGCGAGTGTTAACAACGTGTTTTTGCCAGCAGGCGATGTGTTGTTTTTTACCCCCTCGCCCACCCGACAGGATCGCACACCGTGGCGCGATGTTCTGGAAGAGGCGACCGGCCGTCGCAAATGGCGAGGGCGAGGTACTTGGGAATTTGAGACAGTTCGACCACGACGGCGCGGACGGGACAGCCATGAGCGAAATCACGACACCTGAAGTCAGCCAGACCGATATCGCCGCCACCGCCGGAGAGCGACGACGCCGCAGCGGCGGCCGGGGCGGCGAGCGGGTCCGCACCGGTTCCGACGGGACGAAATACCGCAGCCTCGTCAATTCCATCGCCAGAACCGAGATCCTCTCCCCCGAAGCGCTGGAAGACATCCATGCGGCGTCGCTGACCGTGCTCGAAGAGATCGGCATGGACATCATCCTGCCGGAAGCCCGCGAGCGGATGAAGGCGGCGGGCGCGGATGTCACAGCCGGTTCCGAGCGCGTCCGCTTCGACCGTTTCATGATCGAGGAGCTGATCGCCATCGCCCCTCAGCACTTCACCATGCACGCCCGCAACCCGGCGCGGAATGTCCAGATCGGCGGCAACAGCCTCGTTTTCGCCCAGGTGGCAAGCGCTCCCTTCGTCGCCGACCGCGACGGCGGCAGGCGGGTGGGCAATCGGGAGGATTTCCGCAAGCTGATCAAGCTCGCCCAGCACTATGACATCATCCACACAACCGGCGGCTATCCGGTCGAGCCGGTCGATATACACGCCTCGGTGCGCCACCTCGATTGCCTCTCGGATCTGGTCAAACTCACCGACAAGGTGTTTCACTGCTATTCGCTCGGCCGCGAGCGCAATCTCGATGCGCTTGAGATCGGCCGCATCGGCCGCGGCATCTCGGCCGACCAGATGGAGCGCGAGCCCTCGCTCTTCACCGTCATCAACTCCTCCTCGCCGCTGCGCCTCGACGCGCCCATGCTGCAGGGCATCATCGAAATGTCGTCGCGCAACCAGGTCGTCATCATGACGCCTTTCACGCTGGCCGGCGCCATGGCTCCGGTGACGATCGCCGGCGCTCTCGTGCAACAGAACGCCGAGGCGCTCGCCGGCATCGCCTTCACCCAGATGGTCCGGCGCGGCGCACCGGTCATGTATGGCGGCTTCACCTCGAATGTCGACATGAAGACGGGCGCGCCCGCCTTCGGCACGCCGGAATACATGAAGGCGGTCATCGCTGGCGGCCAGCTGGCACGCCGCTACGGCATCCCCTATCGCACCTCAAACACCAATGCCGCCAACACGCTCGATGCGCAGGCCGCCTATGAGAGCGCCATGTCGCTGTGGGCGCTGACGCAGGGCGGTGGCAATTTCATCCTCCATTCGGCCGGCTGGACGGAAGGCGGCCTGACCGCCTCCTTCGAGAAGTTCATCCTCGATGTCGACATGCTGCAGATGGTCGCCGAATTCCTCACCCCACTCGATGTCAGCCCCGACGCGCTGGCGCTCGACGCCGTGCGCGAAGTCGGCCCCGGCGGCCATTATTTCGGCACCGCCCACACGCTCTCGCGATACGAGAATGCCTTTTACTCGCCGATCCTGTCGGACTGGCGCAATTTCGAGACCTGGACCGAGGCCGGCCGCCCGACGACCTACGACCACGCCAACCGCATCTACAGGCAGGCACTGGAAGCCTACCGGCAGCCGCCTCTCGATGCCGCGATCGAGGAGGAGCTCGATTCCTTTGTCGCCAGAAGAAAGGCCGAGGGCGGCATTCCGACCGATTTCTAAGCGCCTCCAATTCGGCGCACAAAAGCCACAATCCCGCCACGAAGCAGGATGGAGGTTGCAAGTCTTGCGAAGAAAACAACTTGTGGACGGACGAGTGTGAACAGCCGTTCAGACTACTTCTGGTTTCTCTCCATCAATCCGCCGAGATTGCCCATCAGTTTATGAGCGTGCCCTTGGAAGGAACCAGAGGGAAAGGAACACGGTCATGACTTTCATGAAGAAGACAATCTCTGCAGGCCTGATCGCCGTCTCGGTTGCCGGAGCGCTTGCAGCGACCGCGCCGGCGGCAGAAGCCCGCGATCGCCACCATCACCGCGGCAACGACGTCCTGTTGGGCGCAGCCGCGGGTGTCGTCGGCGGCCTGATCGGTGGCGCCATCGTTTCGGGCTCGCAGCGCCCGGTCTACTATGACGAGCCGCGCTACGAATACGCACCGCCGCCACCCCCGCCGCAGGTCGTCTATCGCCGCGCCTATTACGAGCCGGCCCCGCCGCCGCCGCGCTGCCATTTCGAATGGGTCGAGAACGAATACGGCGAAGCCTATCGCGCCCGCGTCTGCTATTGAGAGCGGACAGTCTGAACGCAAAACGGCGGTGGAAACACCGCCGTTTTTTATGGTCTTTCTTATGAACAGGCCCCTGGCCTATTTGGCCTCGTCGAGAATTTCGCCGAACGCCCTCAGCTCCTTGAGCAGGTTGGCGAACCGCTCCTCGCCGAGCACCGCCTCTATACGACGGCGGGCGCGCAAGGCGGCCTCGGCGACGCCGTCCAGCGTCTCCTGCCCCGCATCGGTGATGTAGAGCATCCGCGCCCGTTTGTCGCGACGGTCGACCTCGCGGCGAATCAGTCCGCGCGCTTCGAGATTTTCCACGCATTTCGTCACCGACGAGCGGTCGAGCGCGATCCGCTCTCCCAGCATGTTCTGCTGGATGCCCGGTTCGATCTGGATGAAGGCGAGCGCGCTGTACTGGGTCGGCGAAAAGCCAAGCTCTGCCGCCTCCTCACTAAACAGGGCGAGCGAAACCTGCTGGCAGCGCCGCAGGAGAATGCCATGCGTATTCAACATCCAGTCTGCAGTTAGGACCACGTGCGGCTGCTTCCTATTGGCGAATTGACAAACGGCGATTAGTTGGATAGCTGATAATCAGCTATCCAACTAATATGGTGCGGAGGCAGAATGTGCCCGTCGTTGACGACGAGGGCGCAAACGCTGTCGCTTGCGCCATGGGTGACACCCATGCCTGAGACGACCCTTGTAGCTGCCTTTTTCGCATCGCGAAACCCTGCCGTTTCGACGGTCGGTACGCGTCGGCTGCGCGGCCGAAATCTCTCGGTCATGAACAATGCCGGCATAGCCGGAACCCTCCCCGAGGCACACGCCTCCTCCCTCTCAGGTAAGATGAAATGACTGGACGGACGAGAGATCCCAACGAAAAGCTAATGATGTCGCGACGCGGCCTGCTGCTCGGCAGCGCCATGATGCTGGGCGCCGGCATGGTCGCATCGCTCTGTCCCACCCCATCGCTGGCGGCAGTCGACAGCGGGCTTGCGACCCGCTTCATGGAACTGTCGAACCTGCTGATCAACCATCAGCTCAACCCGGCAGTCGGTGCCAAGATCGCCGAGACGGCATCAAGCCAGTACCAGAACCTGCCGCAGATGCTCGATGCGATCATCCGGATTGCTGAAGTGAAGAAGGCGACCGAAGTCGAGGCCTTCTTTGCCGACATCCCGGATGGCGAGCTGAAGGACTTTGCCCATTGGGTGATCTTCGCCTGGTATTCCGGCTGCTCCTCCGACAAGCGCAACGCCACCGTCTTCACCTATGAGGAAGCTCTGGTCTTCAAGCCCACCAGCGACATTCTCACCATCCCCTCCTACGGCATTTCCGGTCCCAACCTGTGGACCCGGCCCAATCTGCCGCTCTCGGCCCCGATGCCGACCTTCTGACGAAACCCAGCGAAGAAAAGCCTTATCCCATGGTTACCAAGACTAGTGCCGACGTCGTTATCGTCGGAACGGGTGTCGTCGGCGTCGTGATCGCCGAACAGATGCTCGATGCAGGCCATTCCGTCCTCATGATCGAAGCCGGTCCGCGCGTGACCCGCGCCGAGGTGGTCGAGAACTGGCGCAACGCGCCGCTCGGCGTCAAGGGCGACACCTCCGTCGCCTACCCGATCCGCCCCTGGGCGCCGCATCCGATGGGCGGCGAAAAGCCCGAGGACGCCTATCTGCAGTTCTCCGGCCCGGACGCCTACGACCAGACCTATATCCGCTATGCCGGCGGCTCCACCTGGCACTGGGCCGGCACGTCCTGGCGCCTGACGCCCGAGGACATGCGCCTCAACTCGCTCTATGGCGTCGGCCGTGACTGGGCCTTCGACTACGACACGCTGGAGCCCTATTACGTCCGCACCGAGAACAAGCTCGGCATTTGCGGCCCTTCGGACCGCGCCCAGCAATGGCCGCAGACCGGCGCCCGCTCCGCGCCCTACCCGATGCCGGCCCTGCCGTTTTCGCCGGGTGAGGTAAAATTCACCGAGGTCGTGAAAGGCCTCGGCTACAACAACATCCCCGTCTCGCAGGCCCGCAACAGCGGCATGCCCTATGACGGCCGCCCGGCCTGCTGCGCCAACAACAACTGCGTGCCGGTCTGTCCCGTCGCCGCCAAGTATGATGCGGAAACAGCGCTGCACCGGCTGGAAAAGAAGGGCGCAACGCTGCTCGTCGATTCGGTCGTCTACAAGGTCGAGACGAACGCCCAGAACAAGATCGAGGCGGTCCATTTCTACGATCAGCACAAGGAAAGCCACCGGATCTCCGGCAAGCTCTTCGTGCTCGCCTGCAACGGTCTCGAAAACCCGAAACTGCTGCTGATGTCGACCGACGACCGTAACCCGAATGGCGTCGCCAACTCGTCCGATCAGGTCGGCCGCAACATGATGGACCACCCGGCCCGCACGTTCACCGTCACCACCAAGGAACCCTTCTGGTCGGGCATCGGCCCGGTCGTCAATTCGGGCATCATGCAGACCTCGCAAGGGTCGTTCCGCTCCGAACATGCCGGCGCCTATTTCCGCTACAACAACTTCGCCCGCAACCGCTACATCACCTTCGCGGCGCTGAAGAAGGGCCTTGTCGGCAAGGCGCTCGACGAGGAAATCCGCCGCATGACCGCCTGCACGGCCGACATCGTCGCCGCCCACGAAATCCTTGCCGACCCCAACAACCGCCTCACCCTGTCGGACAAGAAGGACTGGCTCGGCCTGCCCAAGCCGTCGATCCACTATGATGTCGGCGATTACGTCCGCAAGTGCTGGGAGGTCTATTCGCAGCCGATCGGCAAGCAGCTCGCCGAGGCGATGGGTGCGACCGACATCAAGATCTCGCCGAAGTTCAACAACAGCAAGCACATCATGGGCGGCACCATCATGGGCACGGATGCGTCGAACTCCGTCGTCGACGTGGATTGCCGCGCCCACGACCACGAAAACCTGTTCATTCCGGGCGGCGGCGCAATGGCGGCCGGTGCCTGCGGCAACAGCACCATCACCATGGTCGCGCTCGCCCTCAAGGCCGGCGATGCCATGGTCGACCAGATGCGCGGCGCGTGAAGGTGAACATGATCATGAAAACCGTAAAGTCCCTCGCCCTCGCGGCACCGTTCGCGCTCGCCGCCCTCGCTCCGGCATCGGCCCAGGAAACACCTGGTCAGTTTTCCCAGGAACTGATCGAGAAGGGCCGCTATCTGGCGACCGCCTCCGATTGCGTCGCCTGCCACACCAACCATGCCGGCGGCAAGCCGATGGCCGGAGGCCTGCCCATGGCATCCCCGGTCGGCACCATCATGTCGACCAACATCACGCCATCTAAGGAATTCGGCATCGGCAACTACACCGAAGCCCAGTTCGCCGACGCGGTCCGCAAGGGCATTCGCGGCGATGGCGCCAACCTCTACCCGGCCATGCCCTACGTCTCCTATTCCAACATGACGGATGAGGACGTACAGGCGCTCTACGCCTATTTCATGCAGGGCGTCGAGCCGATCGAAGAAAAGGCGCCGCAAACCGACCTGCCCTTCCCGATGAACATCCGCGCCTCGATGATGGGCTGGAACATGCTGTTCCGCCCCAACGAGACGCACAAGGATGACCCGGCGCAATCGGCCGAATGGAACCGCGGCAAATATCTGGCCGAGGGTGCAGCCCACTGCAGCACCTGCCACACGCCGCGCGGCATCTTCATGCAGGAAGACAAGAGCCTCAACCTCACCGGCGCCCAGATCGGCGCCTGGTATGCGCCCGACATCACCAATGATCCGGTGCACGGCATCGGCTCCTGGAGCCAGCAGGACCTCGTCACCTACCTGAAGACCGGCAAGCTGGAAAACCGGGCGCAGGCCGCCGGCAGCATGGCGGAGGCGATCAGCTACTCCTTCCAGCACCTGACCGACGCCGACCTCAATGCCATTGCCGTCTATGTCGGCAGCGTCTCTTCGGCCAAGGCCGGCGAAGCAGCCGGCACGACCCGTTTCGACAAGGGCGAAGCCGGCAACGACATGGCCGCCTTCCGTGGCGGCAAGTATGCCGACGGTCTCGCAGGCGAACACGCCGGCGCCCAGATCTTCGCCGCCAACTGCGCCTCCTGCCACGGTTACAACGCGCAAGGCACGAAGGACGGCTACTATCCGACCCTGTTCCACAACGCGGCGACAGCCGGCGACAATTCGGTCAACGTGATCTCGGCGATCTTGAACGGCGTCGATCGCCACACCGAAAGCGAACACGTCTTCATGCCGCCCTTCGGCGACCAGACGAACGCCGTCGTCCAGCTGTCCAACGTCGAGGTCGCCTCACTCTCCAACTACCTTCTGGCCCAGTACGGCAACGAAAAGCTGACCGTGAAGCCGGAAGACGTGCAGGTGATCCGCGAAGGCGGGCCGAAGTCCAATCTGGTCGAGATGGCCCGCATCGGCATGGGTATCTGTGCTGCAGCCGGCCTTGTCGCTCTCGGCCTGATCATCTGGCTGATCCGCCGCCGCAAGCCGGCAGCGGCGTGAAACCAAGCCCTGAACGAGAAAAGCGGCGGTGAACCTCACCGCCGCTTTTTTGTTTGCCGTCTTGTTTGGATCAGTCGTCGTCGCCGTCGATCCAGACCTGCTCTCCGGACTGCGGATGGAACTGGATTTCCATACGGCGACCATCCTTGTTGCGGGCCTCCACCTCGTAGCAGCCGTCGTCGATGTCGATGTCGCGGATTTCCAGGCCGAGCGGTGCGATGCGGTTGCGCAGGTCCGCCTCGCTCATCCAGTCGGCAACCGGCACGTTACCGCAGCGGCGGCGATCGTCGTCATCCGCATGGGCGACAGAAGCGAAGCCGCCCATGGCACCAATCGATGCGAGGGCGGCGGTAGCGAGAATGATCTTCTTCATGGCAGGTTCCTTTTTCTGACAATCTCTTCGGTCCGGCCGGGGCACCATTGCCTGACCGATGACGAGACCTTACGAAAGGCGCGCTGAGCGATAACTGACACGTCCTGTCAGCTAAATTTCAGCTTGGACTTGTTAGAAGAAGCGCATGTTGAACCCTATCATTCCCCTCGCAGTCCTCTCCGCGCTGGCGCTTTCCGCCCCTCAGGCGCATGCAGACGATGACGACCTCGACCGGCTGCGCGATGCCGTCAGCCGTGGCGAGGTCATGGCCCTGTCGAAGCTGCAGGACGAGGTCCGCCGCGCTTTTCCGGGCGAAATCATCCGCGTCGAACTGGACGAGGATGACGGCCGCTTCATCTATGAGTTCAAGGTGCTGAAGGCCAATGGCCGGCTGGTGGAGATCGAGATGGATGCGAAAGACGGCCGCGTTCTCGATGTCGACGCCGACGATGATGACGATTGACCGCCATGCGTATCCTTCTCGTTGAAGACGACCCGCTGATCGCCCGCGACGTCACCCGCCATCTCGAACATGCCGGCTATCTCGTCGAGCACGAGCGCGATGGCGAAAGCGGCTGGTTCCGCGGCGACAGTGAGGAATTCGCCGCCGTCATCCTCGATCTCGGCCTGCCCGAACTCGACGGCCTGTCGGTGCTGAAACGCTGGCGTGCCGCCGACCGCGAACTCCCCGTGCTGATCCTCACCGCCCGCGGCAACTGGGAGGAGCGCGTCGAGGGCATCGATGCCGGCGCCGACGACTACCTCGCCAAACCCTTCCAGATGCCGGAGCTTCTCGCCCGCCTGCGCGCCATCATCCGCCGCTCGCAGGGCAAGGCCGCCCCGGTCATGCAGGCAGGAAAGCTGAAACTCGATCCGCGCACCAAGCACGCGACGGTCGACGGCCTGCCGGTGGAACTGACGCCGCTCGAATATCGCTGCCTGCATTACCTCATGGCAAATGGCGAACGCCACGTCTCGCAGATGGAACTGACCGAACAGCTCTATGCGCAGGATTTCGAGCGCGAGAGCAATTCGGTTGAAGTGCTGGTCGGACGCCTGCGAAAGAAGTTCGGCAGGGAGATCATCGCCACCCGCCGCGGCTACGGCTACCGGATCGGCACCGCATGAGCGACAAGACATCGGACAAGCCGCAATCGAATGAAGCGCAGGCCGCACGGCCCCTCTCCATCCGCGCCCGCTTTCTCATCGTCTCGCTGGTGACGGTGCCTTCCGCGCTGGCGCTCGCCGCCCTGTTCATGGTCTCCGTCTTTTCCGCCAATCTGGAACGACGCCTCGATGCGGAACTGACCGGCCATATCAACAATATCGCCGCCTCCCTGCGTTTTGCCGCAGACGGCACACCGGAACGCCCGGCAGGATTTTTCGACAAGCGTTTCGAGGATGCCTATGGCGGCCTCTACTGGCAGATCGGCGATGATGCGGCCCCCGCCCGCCTGCGTTCCCAATCGCTCTGGGACTACACGCTCCCCTCGCCGGAAAACCTTGCGGCCGACGGCGCCGTCCACCGCTACGACATCCCCGGCCCGGACGGCGCGACGCTGACCGCCCAGCAGCGGCAGATCATGGTGCCGACACCCGCCGGCCTCAGGGCCTTGCGCATCACCGTCGCCGCCGACCGCAAGCCGCTGGAAGATGCCGGCTACCGCTTCGCCTTCGACATCCTGCCCTATCTGGCTGGCCTTGCAATCTTCCTCATCGGCGCTTCGCTGATCCAGGTCGTCTTCGGCCTCCAGCCGCTGGCTGCCCTCACAAGCGGTCTCGACCGCATCCGCGAACGCCGCGGCGGCAGGCTCGACGGCGTGCTGCCGAAGGAATTCGAGCCGGTCGAGCAGTCACTCAACCGCCTTCTCGACGCCCAGTCGCAGGCGATCGCCAAGGCGCGCGCCCGCGCCGGCGACCTTGCCCACGGGTTGAAAACGCCGCTGACCGTGCTCTCAAACGATGCCCTGACGCTGCGCCAGCGCGGCGAGACCGACATGGCCGACGAGATCGACCGGCTGGTGGCGCTGATGCGTGGCCATGTGGAAGCGGAACTGGCGCGAAGCCGCATCGTCGCCAATGCCGAGCTGCGCCAGTCCGATGCCGAGATGGAAAAGATCGTCGGCCAGATCACCCGCACGCTGAAACGAACGCCGGAAGGCGAAGCGCTGACCTGGCATTTCCACATCGGTGAACCGGCCGAAGTTCCGCTCGATCCGCATGACCTGCGCGAACTCGTCGGCAACATCGTCGAAAACGCCGTCAAATGGGCAACAGCCGAGGTCTCCATCACCTGGAAGGACCGCCGCCTCATCATCGCTGACGACGGCCCCGGCGTCGCGCCCGAAAAAATCCGCAGCATGACCGAGCGCGGCGTGCGCCTCGACGAACAGGTCCCCGGCACCGGCCTCGGCCTGTCGATCGTCCAGGAAATCTGCACCGTCTACGGCCTGTCGCTGTCGATCGAGAACCGCCAGGGCTCGGGCCTGCAGGTGACGATCGGTTTCTGACCGACCTACCGGCCTGTCGCCCGACACACCAGTCCCCGGTCAATGAAACGGCCGGACCTCGACGGGCGCACGGCAGGCAATCACCGCCTTGCGCCCCCATTCCACAGCGTCGGCCTCGCCTGCCACATCGAGCACCCAGAACCCGCCGACATGCTCGTCGGTCTTCAGATACGGTCCTTCGGCGACGCGAACCTGCCCCGCTCCGTCCCGCGTCAAGGACTTGGCCCCGCTGACATGCTTCAACCCGCCGACGAAAACCCGCACCCCGGCTGCGACCATCGCGTCGTTGAGCATGTCGATATCCCGATGCATCGCCGCGTCCTCCTCGGCAAACGGGTCGTAATCGTCACGGTGATGAATGGCGATCAGATACTGCATGATGATCATCCTCCCTATTGATGACGTAAATATCCATGTCGTCGAATGCCCCTCAACGCGCCGATCAAACGGCTGCCCTGTTACCGCAAGGACGTTTCGCCCCACCTGCCGCCCGACACCCGAACCACATCCCCGGCAACAAAACCCGCCGCCGATGCGTTTGCCCCCGTTCTCCACGCTCCAACGGGATTGCGACCGTGACCCTCATCACGACAGAAGAACGCAGCCATCGGCGACGTGCCTTCATTGCCGACACGGTAGCGCTCGTCGTCTTCTTCACCGCGACCGGCATCATCAACGAGCGCTTCGTCGCTGGCATGGCCTGGGAGGAAGTCCTGAACGCCCGCCTTCTCGGCGCGCTGCTGATGCTGCCGGTCGCCCGCCCCTACGGCCTCTGGCGGGACTGGATCATGCGCCGCGCCGCAGAGGGCCGCGTCTCGCAACTCTTCTGGGACAGTGTCGCGCTGATGACTTTTCAGGTGCCGATCTATGCGGCGATTATCGCAGTCAGTGGCGCATCCGGCGCCGGCCTCGTGAAAGGCATCATCGGCGCCGCCGTGATGATGCTTGTCCTCGGCCGCCCCTATGGCGCATTCCTCAATTTCGTCAGGCGCCTTTTCGGCCTGCCGCCCGGCGGCGCCAAACCCATGTCTCTGAAGGGCTGAGCAGAGGATGCGACGTTAAGCACCATGACCGAAGCCGGAACTGCCTGTGGGAAACCCTGGCTGCCCGGATGACAGCGGCAGACCGGCACAGTATCGCAAATCCGTCCGGCCGGAGGCGGAATCGCCGCGCGATTTCGCAATCGGTCGCAGTAACGGAAACACCCCACCCTTCGATCCTTCATCGACAACCGTCCGCAACGGTCGCAGGGTGCGGCCGAGTGATTTGGGGGCTTATGATGAGCGAGACTGGTGGTTATTTCCCTCGCTGGAAATTGAAGACGGAGGGCCAGGTCCTTCCCGATGAGCGGCTGCCGACAGGCCAGACCGCCGTGCTCGGCCTGCAGCATGTCGTGGCGATGTTCGGCGCAACCGTTCTCGCCCCGATCCTGATGGGCTTCGATCCCAACGTCTCGATCCTGTTTTCCGGCATTTCGACGCTGATCTTCTTCATCGCGGTCGGCGGCCGGGTGCCGAGCTATCTCGGCTCCTCCTTCGCCTTCATCGGCCCGGTCCTCGTCGCAACCGCCGCCACCGCCGGCGCGCCGAACCCGAATATCGCGCTCGCACTCGGTGGCATCATTGCCGCCGGCGCGCTCTACACGCTGATCGGCTTCATCGTCATGGCCGTCGGCCATCGCTGGATCGAGCGGCTGATGCCGCCGGTGCTGACCGGCGCGATCGTCGCCGCCATCGGTCTCGTGCTGGCCCCGATCGCCATTTCCAGCGCCTCCGGCATCAATCCGGCCAGCCCGGAGGGTGACCAGTTCTCCCGCTGGATCGCCATGCTCACCTTCGTCGCGGTCGGCGTTGTCGCCGTCTATGCACCGGGCATGACCCGCCGCCTGCCTATCCTCATCGGCGGCGCGCTCGCCTATGTCGCCTACATGATCTTCGCCAACGGCTTTGCCTTCGGCCCTGCGATCGATTTTTCCGGTGTTGCCGCAGCCTCTTGGTTCGGCTGGCCGAAATTCACCGCGCCGGTCTTCTCCTTCTCGGCGATCACCCTGATTGCCCCGGTCGTCGTCATCCTGGTTGCCGAAAACCTCGGGCATATCAAGGCGATCGGCGCCATGACGGGCCGCAATCTCGATCCCTATCTCGGCCGCGCCTTCGTCGGTGACGGTGTAGCGACGATGGTCTCCGGCGCCTTCGGCGGCACCGGCATGACCACCTACGCGGAGAACATGGGCGTCATGGCCGTCACCCGCATCTTTTCGACGCTGGTCTTCCTCGTTGCGGCCTTCATCGCCATCCTGCTCGGCTTTTCGCCGAAATTCGGCGCCCTGATCCAGACCATTCCCGGCCCTGTCCTCGGCGGCCTTTCGATCGTCGTCTTCGGCCTGATCGCCGCCACCGCCGGCCGCATCTGGGTGGAAAACAGGGTCGACTTCTCCGAGCCGCGCAACCTCATCACCGTCGGCGTGGCGCTGGTCCTCGGCGCCGGCAACTTCAAGCTCGAAGTGGCAGGCTTCACCCTCGATGGTATCGGCACGGCAACGATCGGTGCGATCCTCTTCTACCACGCGCTCGGCTTCGCACGCCGACGCTGAAAACCCGGCACAATCTGCATCCGAACGGGCCGGCCTTCCGGCCCGTTTCTTTTGGTACCTGCGAAACATCCTTGACTTTTCCCGGCAAATCCACCACATGCACGCCATGCTTTCACCTTCCGGCCGCCGCGTGAGCTGGCCCTGCGACGAAAATGTTCGCGAAGAAGGAACAAGGCGCACAGATAGATCGCCCTGACACTCAGGGTTTAAGCGCTGGGAAGCAATTTCCAACTCACAAGTTCCCAAATCACGCGGGGTTCTTGACGCCACAAGCAGCCGACATGGCATGGTGCCATACCGGCGCATATGCTTTTGGCGCCCCGAAAGGTATTCGCTTTGACGAATTTTGAATCTCTTGGTGTCTCCAAGCAGATCGTCGCCACGCTGACCGCGCTTGGCATTGAAACGCCGACGCCTATCCAGGCGCAGGCCATCCCGCTTCTCCTCGAAGGCCGCGACCTGATTGGCCTTGCCCAGACCGGCACCGGCAAGACCGCCGCTTTCGGCCTCCCCCTGATCGAGCGTCTGCTCACAGAGAACATCCGCCCCGACAACCGTACGACCCGGTCGCTGATCCTCGCGCCGACGCGCGAACTGGTGAACCAGATCGCCGCCAGCCTGAAGACCTTCGCCAAGGGCCGTCCGCTCAAGATCAACCTCGTCGTCGGCGGCGTATCGATCAACAAGCAGCAGCAGCAGCTGGAAAAGGGCACCGACATTCTCGTTGCGACGCCCGGCCGCCTGCTTGACCTCGTCGCCCGCCGCGCCATTGGCCTGACGACGGTTCGTTTCCTCGTTCTCGACGAAGCCGACCAGATGCTTGACCTCGGCTTCGTCCACGACCTGCGCAAGATTTCCAAAATGGTGCCGAAGAAGCGCCAGACGATGCTGTTCTCGGCCACCATGCCGAAGGCAATCGCCGATCTCGCGGCGGACTTCCTCACCGATCCGACGAAGGTCGAAGTGACGCCTCCGGGCAAGGCTGCCGATAAGGTCGAGCAGTATGTCCACTTCGTTGCCGGCAAGGGCGACAAGACCGAGCTTCTGCGCAAGTCGCTGCTCGAAAATCCGGACGGCCGTTCGATCGTCTTCATGCGCACCAAGCACACTGCCGAAAAGCTGATGAAGCATTTCGACAATATCGGCTTCTCGGTCGCCTCGATCCACGGCAACAAGAGCCAGGGCCAGCGCGAGCGTGCCTTGAAGGGCTTCCGTGACGGCGAGATCAAGACGCTGATCGCAACCGACGTCGCCGCCCGCGGCATCGACATCCCGGCCGTCAGCCACGTCTACAACTACGACCTGCCGGAAGTGCCGGACGCCTATGTTCACCGCATCGGCCGCACCGCGCGCGCTGGCCGCGACGGCATCGCCATCGCGTTTTGCGCACCGGACGAAACGATGTTGCTGCGCGACATCGAAAAGCTGATGAACATCGAGATCAAGACCGCTTCGGGCGAGCGCCCGGAAGCCATGAACCGCCCGGTTCGCGGCAACGGCAACAGCAACAACCGCGGCGGCAACAAGGCCCGTGGCGGCAATGGCGCCGGTCGTGGCAACGGCGGCGGCAATGCCGAAGCCGGCAAGCCCAAGCGTCGTGAACGCCCTGCCCGCAAGCCCTTCTTCGCAGAAGGCGCAGAAGGCGGCGCGGCAGCCCCCGCCGGCGAGCAGCAGAACCGTGGCGAACGTCGCGGCGGCAACAACAACCGCCCGCAGCGCGACAACCGCCGTAACGAAGAGTTCCGCGGCCAGCGTCGCAACGAGGAAGCTCCGCGTTCGGAAGGCGACAACGATCTCGCCACCACCTCGGATTTCCGCCCGAACCGCGGCGAACAGCCCAAGCGCAACGGCGAAAACCGCAACGGCGGCCAGAACCGTGGCCAGCAGCAGCGTCAGGGCAAGCCGGCCAACGGCAACCGCGAGCATGCAGCCCACGGCGCCCATGAAGCCGGCAAGCAGCGCCAGAACCATCAGGCAGGTGCCGCCGAAGGCACCCAGCCGCCCAAGTCCGGCGCCCAGAACCGCCACGCTCCGCAGAAGACGGCCCAGGGCGAAGCCCGCGGCCCCGTCCGCTTCGGCAATGCCGGCGGCAGCGGCGACGAACAGCGCGGCGGCGGCCTGCAGGGCCGCAAGCGCCGTCCGGCGTAAGCGCAAGGAATAGATCGAACAGAGACGGCCGGGTTCACACCCGGCCGTTTTGCTTTTGAGCGGCTCGATTGCAGCAGCTCACTTGACGGCGTATGATTTCAACTGCCCCGGAGGCTCATGCACACGCTGAAACAAAAGGCGACAGACGCTTCCGTCAAGCCGGCCGCAACCACGCAGGAGCGACTTGAGGCCTGTTCGCAAGGCCGGCTCTCGCACCGCGACGTTATTCGCCGGCTGGGCCCGCGGGATCTGGCAGATCTCCTCGCCGCCTTTAGCGATGCAGACCTCACCATGCCGCTGGCGCCAGAAAAGGAACTCGACGATAAAGCGGCAACCTTCGTCGAACTCTGGCGACATGGATGAAGCGCACTTCGTTTACCCCGCAGCCTTCCGATTGACCATCCACACCCCGACCACCACGATCGCCGTCCCGAAAACCATCGGCCATGTCAGCGCCTCGCCGAACAGGATCACCGCCTCGACCGCCACCATCGGCGGCATCAGGTAGATGAGCGATGCGGCGCGCGAGACCTGTCCGCGGTTGATCAGATAGAGCAGCAGAAGCACCGCCCCCATCGAAATGCCGATCACCGACCACGCCATGGCGGCGACCGCCTGCATCGTCCAGTCGAACCGCATCTCCTCGCTCATGATGGCGATCGGCAAGGTCACGACAAAGGCGCCGACGAACTGCAGCGTCGCCGTCGTCCAGATATCACCGTTCTGCAGATGGCGTTTCTGGTAGAGCGTGCCGTAGGTGACCGAACTCATCGCCACGAGATTGATGAGGATCGGAATGCCGAGCCCCGTCAGGCCGGCCGAAAGGCTGGCGACGAGCTGCGGCGAGATCGCAATCAGAATGCCGGCAAAGCCGAGGCCAAGCCCTGCCCTCTGGCGCATGGACAATCGCTCGGCGAGAAAGAAAGGGGCGGCCATTGCCGTCAGAAGCGGCTGCAATCCGGCGATGATGCCGGAAAGGCCGGACGGCACGCCTTGCCCGATCGCATACCAGACACCGGCGAGATAAAGCCCGTGCAGGAAGATGCCGGAAAAGACAGCCCGCCCGACCTGCGCGACGCTGTCCGGCCAGCGCGCCTTGATCAGCAGGCAGATGCCAAAGAAGGCACACGCAGCAAGAGCATGGCGTGCCGCCAGGAAGGTGATCGGGTCGGCATGCATGGCGGCGTATTTCGCCACGATCCAGCCGGTCGACCATAAAAAGGCGAAGATCGCCGGAGCAAAACGGTCGAGCATGGCGCAGATCCGAAAAAGGGTCCCGCCCGATTAGCGGCGGACCTGCCTTTCGTCAAAGCAGAAAAACTGACGCCATGCTTCAGGCGCGCTGATCATACTGTGGGCACTTGGCGTTTTTAAATGCAAGGCATTGATTTGTCGAACGTAAGCCCAATCTAATCAACCCTGCCAAGTCTGGCGGCGGCAGGCCGCAAGGCCTGCTTTGCAAAAGCCAGCACCGGTTTCGATTTTATCTTCGGCAATTGCGCATGGTTCTTGCATTGCCGTCTGCGTTGTATTCTTATGGCCAAAAAAAGGGGAACGCTTCTTTGGCATTTGATGAAATGTTAACTGCGGAGAACCTTCCGCGCCCACCATACCAGAACTACCACGAGTGGTATGCGGCACAGGACACCGCGCACCTGATACGCAAGACCCAGGATGCGGAAAACATTTTTCGCAAGACCGGCATCACCTTCGCCGTTTACGGCCATGCCGACAGCTCTGAAAAGCTCATCCCCTTCGATATCGTCCCGCGCATCATCTCCGCCCGCGAATGGCGCAAGCTCGCGCAGGGCATCGAGCAGCGGGTCCTGGCGCTCAATGCATTCCTCGATGACATCTACCATAAGCAGGAGATCATCAAGGCCGGCCGCATTCCGCGCGAGCTGATCGAGAACAACGTCGCCTTCCTGCCCGAGATGATCGGCTTCAAGCCGCCGGGCGGCGTCTACACCCATATTGTCGGCACCGATATCGTGCGCACCGGCGAGGACCAGTTCTACGTTCTGGAAGACAATGCCCGCACGCCCTCCGGCGTCTCCTACATGCTGGAGAACCGCGAGACGATGATGCAGATGTTCCCCGAACTCTTCACCCTCAACAAGGTGCAGCGGGTCGAGGACTATCCGCGCCTTCTGCGCCAGTCGCTTGCCGCGGTCGCGCCTCGCGGCTGCAAGGGCAAGCCGCGCGTCGCGGTGCTCACACCCGGCATCTACAATTCCGCCTATTACGAACACTCCTTCCTCGCCGACCAGATGGGTGTCGAACTGGTCGAAGGCTCTGATCTGCGCGTCCTCGACGGCAAGGTGCAGATGCGCACCACCCGCGGCTATGAGGCGATCGACGTGCTCTACCGCCGTGTCGACGACGATTTTCTTGATCCGCTGACTTTCCGACCCGATTCGGCGCTCGGCATTCCCGGCATCATGGATGTCTACCGCGCCGGCAACGTCACCATCGCCAACGCGCCGGGCACCGGCATCTGCGACGACAAGGCGATCTATTCCTACATGCCGGAAATCGTCGAGTTCTACACCGGCCGCAAGGCGCTTCTGGAAAACGTGCCTACCTGGCGCTGTTCGGAGCCGTCGAGCCTCAAATACGTGCTGGAACACATCGAGGAACTCGTCATCAAGGAAGTCCACGGTTCCGGCGGCTACGGCATGCTGGTCGGCCCCACGGCGACGAAGAAGGAACGCGTGGACTTCGCCGAAAAGCTGGCCGCCCGCCCGTCCAACTACATCGCACAGCCGACATTGGCGCTCTCAACCGTGCCGATCTTCGTCAACAAGGGCATCGCTCCGCGGCACGTCGATCTGCGGCCCTATGTGCTCGTCTCCGACAAGGTGAAGATCATCCCGGGTGGCCTTACCCGCGTGGCGATCAAGCAGGGTTCGCTGGTGGTCAATTCCAGCCAGGGCGGCGGCACCAAGGACACCTGGGTACTGGAAGATTGAGGGCGTAAGCATATGCTGGGAAGAACTGCAAACGGCCTCTACTGGATGTTCCGTTATATCGAGCGCGCCGAAAACATCGCCCGTCTGGTCGATGCAGGCCTGCGCGTCTCACTCACCCGCGCCGGCTCCTCCGACGAGGACTGGCACGGCGTACTGGAAAGTGCCGGCGTGCGCGAGGCCTATTCCGAAGTCCACCCGAAGCTGACCGCATCGGACGCGATCGACTACCTCCTGCGCGACCGCACCAACCTGTCGAGCGTGATGTCCTGCATCGAGGCGGCGCGCAACAATGCCCGTATGGTCAGAACCGCGCTCACCCGCGAAACCTGGGAAGCCACCAACGAGGCCTGGCTCGACCTGAAGGCACGGCTGGCGCGCAAGCTGCGCCCCGCCGACATGCCGGAACTGATCGACGGCATCAAGCACCGTTGCGGCCTCATCCGCGGCGCTTTCCACGGCTCGATGCTGCGAAACGAGATCTACAATTTCGCCCGCATCGGCACGTTCATCGAACGTGCCGACAACACCAGCCGCATTCTAGACGTCAAGTATTACGTACTCCTGCCCTCCGTCAGCCAGGTCGGCTCGGCGCTCGACAACATGCAGTGGGAATCGATCCTGCGTTCCGTCTCCGCGCACCGCTCCTACGGCTGGGTCTATGACGGTGATTACCAGTCGGCCAATATCGCCGATTTCCTGATCCTGCAGGTGCAGATGCCGCGGTCGCTCGCCTATTGCTACGAGAAGATCACCAGCAACCTTTCCTATCTGGCTGACGATTACGACGGCGAACGGCTGAAGGCGCATGAGACGGCCGATGCGATAAGAGCGATGCTGAAACGCGGCTCGATCACCGACATCATGGATACCGGCCTGCACGAGTTCCTCGAGGATTTCGTCTCACGCAACAGCCAGCTGAGCGCCGAGATTTCCGACGGCTACCGTTTTTACCAGTAGAGCAGTTCCAGCAAAAGTGCGTAGCGGTTTTGCGTCCGCAACTGCGTCAAATCAGAATGATGGATCGATTTTGCGTTTCGAAGAAAATCCAAACTGCTCTACGCGACCGCTTTTAAGGACCAGAGAATGCGCCTGAAGATCTCGCACACGACCGAATATACCTATGACGAACCCGTCCCCTATTCGCTGCAGCGCCTGCGCCTGACGCCGCAGACCGGCCCGACCCAGACCGTTCTGAACTGGTCCGTCACGGTCGACGGGGCCAGGATCGAGACCGGCTATGCCGATCAGTACGGCAACCGCACCGAACTCGTCTCCGTCGAGGGGGCCGAGCACACGATCCGCATCGTCGCCTCGGGCGAGGTCGAGACGCTCGACAAGGCCGGCGTCTTCGGCCCGCATCAGGGCTTTTGCCCGCTCTGGCTGTTTCTGCGCGAAACCGCCCTCACCAGGCCGGGCAAATTGATCCGCGAGCTGGCGAAAAGCGTCAAGGGCGATAGCGAACTGTCGCAGATGCATGCGCTGATGGAGGCGATCCACGAGACGGTCGCCTATACGCCCGGCTCGACCACCACCGAGACGACGGCGGAAGAAGCGCTCGCGGCAAAAACCGGCGTCTGCCAGGATCACGCCCATCTCTTCATCTCCGTCGCAAGGCTCACAGGCCTGCCGGCCCGCTACGTCTCCGGCTACCTTCTGATGGAAGACACGACCGACCAGGTGGCGACCCATGCCTGGGCGGAAGCGCATGTCCCCGGCCTCGGCTGGGTCGGCTTCGATGCGGCCAACAACGTCTGCCCCGACGACCGCTATGTCCGTATCGCATCCGGCCTCTGCTACCGCGACTGCGCCCCGGTGTCCGGAATGCGCATCGGCCTTGCCGACGAGAACCTCAAGGTGACGTTGACGGTGGCGGGTGCAGGCCAGACGCAGAACCAGGAACAAAGCCAGACGCAGTCGTAAAGGCGAACAGCAAGCCGGACTGCTTGCGCGCGCCTGTTCAAATTGTCGCGTCGATCACCCGCACATGCCCGTCCGCGCCATACTCAAGAATGGTGCGGTCGGCGGGCAACTGCAGGATGCCGAAGTGGCGTGCGGTGGCCGCGAGCCACCGATATGCCGGATCATTGTGAAAAGCCCGGCAGTTGGACGCTCGCGACCGAAATCACCGGCTTCCACTGCGCCCATTGTCTACCCGGCCGATTGAGGCTGAGAGCGCCCCATGCGCAAACCGGCACCGACAGTGCCAGCCGCTGACGCCGCACCACCAATGCGATCTCCCAGCACGGAATGACGGATACGAACGGCGCATCCACGGCAGCCGCCGGATCAAGCTGGTCGATCGTACGCCGCCCCAGCCGCCGATCATATTCGACGGCCCATAGCACGGCGTGAGTATCGGCGAGGATCACTTCAGCGCGTCCCAGCCCATGGGATCGATCGCCGGCTCGAACGGATCGTCCTATCGCAGAATCGATCCATTCATGATGCCGACAATGCTCTCGAGCACCGGTTTTTCGCGCTCCACCGGCGTCAGCGCGGCTACAGGCTTGCCGCGTCTGGTGATGGTGATCGTCTGGCCGTCAGCGTTCATCCTGTCGATCAGCCTCAGGCCGTTCGCCTTGAATTCTGGGGCGGCAACAGTCTTAGGCGTCATGTCCATGTCTCCTGTGCAGACCACCACCAATGTGGTCCCTCCTGCGAGACCGCACCAACTCACCCTACCCAACGCAAGCCCGGCGCCATCCCCGCCTGATAGCAGCAACCCATCGCAAACGGAGTTGTCGATGCTCTTCGGGCAATCGGTCTTTCAATCGGTCCTGACCCGGTTGAAGGAAGAGGAAAAGGACGAGGCGGAGGAAACGCCGGGTTCGGCTGCGGATTTTCGCATCCGGGGCCTCGGTGCCGGCTTCGTCGCGCCGCCTGCGGATCCCCCCGTATCGATGACGGACGCCAATGTCGACGCGTATTTTGCCTACCTGCCGGAAGAGCCGCACACCTTGCCCGGCGAGACGGACGAGGCCGGGCAATCCGCACCGGCAGGCGACCAGACGCCGGAAGCACCGCCGCCGATACCGCCCCATCTCACACGTCTGAGCGAAGCGGAGATTGCACAGGAACTGGCGATTTCGGACAAGGATACGGAAGCCGTCCTGGCCGAAAAGCGCCGCCGCTTCGCCAAGCGGAATCATCCCGACGGCGTTGCCCCGCAGTTCCGGGAAAACGCCACGATCCGGATGACCATCGCCAACCTGATGATCGACCAGGCAATCCGCGACCTGTTCTGGCGGTAAGCCTCCGGCAAAGTCAGAGGCGCAAGCGGCGCCGAATTGCCGCCGGCAGCGCAAGCCCGCCCCATCACCAGAAAGCTGATATCTCGACCTTACTCGTCGCGCGGCTCGGAAGGCTTGTCGCCTGAGGTTTTCTGCCTGTCGAAGAACAGCTTGTAGGTGGCATACACACCGACGGCCCCGACGATCGCGGCCCATGTCGGCGAACCGATGATCAGCTCGGTCACCACCCAGGCGAAACAGACGCCCGGCACGAGCAGCCTGCGCCAGAGCGCGTTATAGAACGGGTGGTTCGGGTCGATCATTCTTGTCCTCCGCATCGGCATGTCCATGCCTGCCGCCCATATCCGGCTTCGGTTGCAAAATTGCAAGGCCGGCCGCCCTCCCGCCATCGACCGCGCCCTCACGTTTCCGACAGAAATCAGTCCGAAACGAGCCGAACGGCAGACAATCACAGGGCAAAGCCCAGCCCCGGCGATACAAGGCGTGCCCGATACGGCCGGTCGAAGATTTTTCCGTGGCAGACCGCCGTATTGGCATTGAAGCCTCCCCCGAGCTAGGGTAAGAACCTCCCATCGGACTTGAGGCGATGTGAATCGCCTGACACGGTTAGCACCCGTAGCTCAGCTGGATAGAGTGTTGGATTCCGATTCCAAAGGTCACAGGTTCGAATCCTGTCGGGTGCGCCATATTTTTCAATGCAGATCGGCGAGATTGTCGCCAATCATGAAGCGAAAGCTGTAGCCGGCATCTGCCGCGCGCTCATCGACGCGGTCACCGCCTGCGGCCATCCGCGCCAGGACAACACGACCGTCATGGTCGCCCGCGCCATGCCCGCCGGCACCCTTGACCCCGACGACGTTCCGACGAGACCTGTCCGCAACCCACGCTGATCCCGCCCATGTCCGGACACGATCATCTGGAACCTCATCCCGCCTCCGCTCGTTTTGTCAGCAACCACAGAATGATCGGAGGTAGATATGGAAAACGACAGAACCGCGCAGGAAACGGTCGAACGCGGCAGCGGTGAAAGCTATCGCCGCCAGAAACTTTCCGAACGCACTCCACCCGCCGGCCCGCATGCCAAAGACAACCTGACCGACTACGACAAGACACCCGGAACCGGCTCGCTGCCCGACAGGCATGCCAAGGATACGGATGCCGGCACCGGCTGAGACCGCCCTTTTCGACAGAGCGCGAGGCCTGCTTCTCACTCGCCCGCTGACACCTTCCCCCCGCAGACGGGGAGAAGGACATGTGTCGCAAAGCCCCGCCATCCTGTAAAGCCCAGCATCCCGCAACACCCCTACCCCCCGCGACGCAATGTCCCTTGCTCCCATTCGCCGCAGCCTCTAACACCACCTCCAGACCCGGAGGCGTATCATGGCAGGCGAAACCATCACCCTTTACGAAGCGATCGGCGGCGAGGCCACGATCCGCGAACTGGTCAAACGCTTCTACCATCTGATGGACACGCTGCCCGAGGCCGCCCGCTGCCGCGCCATCCACCCGGCAGATCTTCGCGGCAGCGAGGACAAGCTCTACGACTACCTGACCGGCTATCTCGGCGGCCCGCCGATCTATGTCGAGAAATACGGCCATCCGCGCCTGCGCTCGCGCCACTTCGGCGCCGAAATCGGCCCGGCCGAGCGAGATGAGTGGTTGCTCTGTTTCCGCCGGGCGATGGACGAGACGATCGCCAACGAAAAGCTGCGCGACATCATCTGGCCACCGATCGAACGCCTCGGCTTCCACATGCAGAACAAGGAATAGTCAGTTGGAAAGCATAGCCAAAACGAGACCGTTGATTCTGTTTGTCAGCGGCCTGGCCGGTCTGGCCGGCGTCGTGCTGGCCGCGGCCGCCAGCCATGGCGGCGACGCGCACCTGCTCGGTTCGGCCTCGACCATGTGCCTCGCCCACGCCCCGGTCCTTCTGGCGCTCTACCTCGCCCACCACGTCATCCGCACGGCAACGCTTGCCGGCCTGACACTGGCGCTCGGCACCCTCGTTTTCGCCGGAGACCTCGTCTCCCGCCATTTTCTCGGGACGCGCCTCTTCCCCTTCGCCGCCCCTCTCGGCGGCACGCTGATGATGCTCGGCTGGCTGCTGGTGGCAGCGGGCGCATTTTTCCGGGTTCGGGGAAGTTAGTGTCGAAGTGGCTGGGCTGCCGTCTGCCGTCTAGCGCCGAAACGGCAGAACCTTGCCTGCCTCCCAGGAAGGCACGGTCGTGGCACTGACGCTGGCATGCGAGGGAAATTTCACGACATTGTCGCCGAATTCATCGGCCCGCGCCCGCAAGGCGAGGATTTCGTAAAGTTCCGGCACCAGTCCCTCGCCATTCGTCTCGGCAAGCTTATGCAGGCCAATCAGCAGGCTGGCGTCAGGACGCTCGTCTCTCATCATTCCGTTCCTTCATCGTCTGCAGCGCGCGTTCGAGGCTCGATTTCGAGCCGTTGCGCAGCGGGACGAAGGTGACGCCGAACTTCTTGCAGCCGGTCTTCACCCTCAGACACGCATCGTGGCTGATACAGTCGATGGGGCAGAATACGCAGTCGACGGAGGGAAGCACGGTATCGATGCGCGAAACGGCTTCGCGCAGCCCGCCGTCGTGATGGATCAGTTCGGCACCGAAATTGGTGGCAATGGCGCGCAGGTGCGCCACCTGGCAGTCACGGCCGCCCACATAGAGGAAGCTGCGCACGTCGACTGCGTCGCGATCGACTTTCGTCTGCTCGTTGACCGCCGCATTGCTCGCGCCGCCATTCTTCCGCTTCTGCTTCTTTGCCATCACGCCTCGCTGATCGAGTCTCATCTCGGGAACCTTCAGTGAGCGGCACCTTAGATAAGTTGACTCTCAGAGTAAAGATTAAACGTGAGGATTATACTCATATTTATCAGCGGCGCTCCGAGGCGAATGGAAGCAGGCCATTCGCCTCGTTTGAAAGCGGAATTCGCGATGTGGAATTCGGAATGTGGAAGCTCAGCCGATCGGCCGAATGGAAGTCATGCGGATCCCGACAATGCCCTCCTTGTCGTCGCCGACTATCTCGCCGTAGCCGATCGTCTGGCCGTTGACCTGGATTTCGACGGGGTCACCGAAATGCGCGTCGAGCCTGAAATGCGAGCCTTCCTTGGCAGCCATCAGCTGCGCCACGGAAACCTTGGTCTTGCCGATCACGGCCTGGATCTCGACGGGAATGTCGCTGACGCGGCCGCGCGGCGCATCCTTGCCGCCCTGCCCCGCAACATCCTCTTCCGGAAATTCGGGAAGAAAGAAAGCCGGGCGGCTGGCGGGAGCTTCGTCGCTCATGATCGTCACCTTTTGAAATGAATTTGAATGTGTCGGTAACCCGAAAATAAACCGAGGGCGGCTCGGTTTCCGCTCGGGGCGACCGTCATCGTTAACAAATTCTGAACATCCACAGCGAGGTCGCGCAGAACGCGAAAAACTGCCGCGAAATCGGTCAACCGCGTCGCTTGGGGCCGTGCATCCGCGCCTTGATCACCGGCGGTGCCAGCTCGCGCATCCGTTTCAGCGTCGCCAGAGGAGCAGCGATTCGCGCCAACGCCTCGATGAAGAACGAATCTTCCGGCTGAGAAAACGCCACCACCATCTCCGCCTTCATCACATTGCGCCGTGCACAGGTGAAGAAGATCTCCTTGTCGCCGAGACACAGGTAGAAATGCTCGGGCAGAAATTCGATGGCGCTGGATTCGATCACCGCGCCGTTTTCATGCAGACCGACGATACGCACCTGCAGGCTCGAAAACGATTTCACCCCGCCGCCATTCGGATACACCGCCCGCGCCACCAGATTGGCCTTGCGCAGATTGATGTCCGGGTTGTCGTTGGCGCTGTAGAACTGTGACAGGAAATGCCGAGGCTTCCGGTTCTGAAACATGAGGTGGCCGAAATATGGTTAAAACAATCTTAACACCGTATCGAACCGGACGGCGGCGGACAATTGCGAGATCTAGCCTTCCTGTGGATTTCTCCCGACGTCCCCTCACCCGCCAAGCGCGGCAGTGTGCCGCGCAGAAATTTTACCGTTTGATAAAATTTTAACCCGTGGTATTTTTCCCTCAATAGTTGTCCATGACCATAAGAAGAGGGAACTCGGATGGAACGACTGGGAAGCGGGATCGGGGCCGGACGCCTCGCATCCGACGAATACGCAGGAAATTTTGCCGACCTTCACCCGCGCCTCGACAACCATGAGGCGCTGGTAGCCGCAGACCGCTGTTACTTCTGTCATGACGCGCCGTGTATGACGGCCTGTCCCACCGCCATCGATATCCCGATGTTCATCCGGCAGATATCGACTGGCAACCCGCTCGGATCGGCGAAAACCATCTTCGACCAGAACATTCTGGGCGGCATGTGCGCCCGCGTCTGTCCCACCGAAACGCTGTGCGAGGACGCCTGCGTCCGCAACACGGCGGAGGAGCGCCCGGTCGAGATCGGCCGGCTGCAACGCTACGCCACCGACATTGCCATGCAGAGCGGCCGGCAGTTCTATGAACGCAGGCCCCCGACCGGCAAGACGATCGCCGTCGTCGGCGCCGGCCCCGCCGGCCTTGCCGCCGCCCACCGGTTGGCCGTCAACGGCCACGACGTAACCATCCTTGAAGCCCGCGAAAAACCCGGCGGCCTCAATGAATACGGTATCGCCACCTACAAGGCGGTCGATGACTTCGCTGCCCGCGAGGTCGACTACGTCACCGCCATCGGCGGCATCACCATCGAGACCGGCAGGGCGCTCGGCCGCGACTTTTCACTCTCCGATCTCACCGGCCGCTATGACGCCGTCTTCCTCGGCATGGGGCTGTCAGGCGTCAACGGCCTCGGCATCGAGGGCGAAACCCTGACCGGCGTCGAGGATGCGGTCGCCTTCATCGCCAACCTCAGGCAGGCGAGCGACAAGGCGAATATCCCGATCGGCCGCCGCGTCGTCGTCATCGGCGGCGGCATGACCGCCATCGACGCCGCCATCCAGGCAAAGCTCTTGGGCGCGGAAGAGGTGACGATCTGTTATCGCCGTGGGCGCGACAGCATGAACGCCTCCCGTTTCGAGCAGGACCTTGCGGCCTCCAGGGGCGTCATCATCCGCCACTGGCTCGCCCCCAAGTCGATCATCGGCAAGGAGGGGCCCGGCGGCCCTCAGGTCGCCGGCATTGAGGTGGAATATACTGCAATGGAAAACGGCAGGCTCACCGGCACCGGCGAGTTTGGCCTCATTGCGGCAGATCAGGTGTTCAAGGCGATCGGCCAGACCTTCGAAGCCTCCGGCCTCGGAGCGCTCAAGCTCGAAAACGGCCGCATCGCCGTCGATGACAAAGGCCGCACCTCGATCGACAACGTCTGGGCCGGCGGCGACTGCGTGCCGTCAGGCGAAGACCTCACCGTCCAGGCCGTCGCGCACGGTCGCGACGCTGCCGAAAGCATCAACCGCATGCTGGCCGTCGGCGCCAAACCGGCCACGGCCGTGGCTTGAAGGGGGAGAAAGACAATGGCTGATATCCGCAACACATTCGTCGGCATAAAATCCCCCAACCCCTTCTGGCTCGCCTCCGCACCGCCGACAGACAAGGCCTATAATGTCGAGCGCGCGTTCAAGGCCGGCTGGGGCGGCGTCGTCTGGAAGACGCTCGGCGAACAGGGCCCACCGGTTGTCAACGTCAACGGCCCGCGCTACGGCGCGATCTGGGGCGCCGACCGCCGCCTGCTGGGCCTCAACAATATAGAACTGATCACCGACCGCGACCTCTACACCAACCTCACCGAAATGAAGCAGGTGAAACGCAACTGGCCAGACCGCGCCGTCGTCGCCTCGATCATGGTCCCCTGCGAGGAAGAGGCCTGGAAAGCCATCCTGCCGCTGGTGGAAGAGACCGAAGTCGACGGCATCGAGCTGAATTTCGGCTGTCCGCACGGCATGTCGGAGCGCGGCATGGGCTCGGCCGTTGGCCAGGTGCCGGAATATATCGAAATGGTCGTCCGTTGGTGCAAGCAATACACGCGCATGCCGGTCATCACCAAGCTGACGCCCAATATCACCGACATCCGCCACCCCGCCCGCGCCGCAAGGCGCGGCGGCACCGATGCCGTGTCGCTGATCAACACCATCTCCTCCATCGTCTCGGTCGATCTCGACACGTTCAGCCCGCAGCCCTCGATCAACGGCAAGGGCTCGCATGGCGGCTATTGCGGCCCGGCGGTCAAGCCGATCGCGCTCAACATGGTGGCCGAGATCGCCCGCGACCGGGAAACCCAGGGCCTGCCGATCTCCGGCATCGGCGGCGTTACCACCTGGCGCGATGCCGCCGAATTCCTCGCACTGGGGGCCGGCAACGTGCAGGTCTGCACCGCCGCCATGACCTACGGCTTCAAGATCGTCGAGGAAATGATCACCGGCCTTTCCGACTGGATGGATGCCAAAGGCCACCGCACGCTCGACGACATCACCGGCCGGGCAGTATCGAACGTCACCGACTGGCAGTACCTGAACCTCAACTATATCGCCAAGGCGCATATCGATCAGGACGCCTGCATCAAATGCGGCCGCTGCCACATCGCCTGCGAGGACACATCCCATCAGGCGATCACCGCCTTTGTCGATGGCAGAAGGCATTTCGAGGTCAAGGAGGAGGATTGCGTCGGCTGCAATCTCTGCGTCAACGTCTGTCCGGTGGAGAACTGCATCACCATGGAGGCACTCCCGGTCGGCGCCCTCGACAAGCGCACCGGCCGCCCGGTCGATCCGAACTACGCCAACTGGACCACCCACCCGAACAACCCGATGGCACGGCAGGCGGCGGAGTAACGGAGGGGTGAAGGCCCTTACGACAAGGGCGCGGCACCCGCCCTTCTCCCCGCCCGGCGGGGAGAAGGTGCCGGCAGGCGGATGAGGGGCAAAAGCTGCAAACTCAACGTCTGAGGCTGCCCCTCATCCCCTCGCTAACGCTCCGGACCTTCTCTCCGCCAAGCGGGGAGAAGCCGCAAGCCGCACCATGCTTCGCTACAGTTCTCCCCACACCCAGCGACCAACCGTCGCATGCACGCTGAAGCCGCAGCCACACCACCACCGCACCCGTGACAATGTGTCCGGCATGTGGCATGGGAGACGGCATGAAGGCGATGCGGCAAATCCTTTCCGACAGGATGCTGGCGACCGTGTTGGCGGTGGTCTTCGCCTACCTGTTGGCGTTTCAGGGGTTTGCCGGCAGCATGGCCCGCGCCTCCATGGCGATCGCAGCCGAAGACCCGTTCCACATCATCTGCGGCACATCCGGCGTCTCTGAGGCTTCCGGGGCTTCCGCCCCGGTCTCTCCCGAAAACCCGCTGAAGAAAAGCGCTGACTGCCCCTGCGTCACGCTCTGCCGCCTGGCCTCTTCAACGCTTGCAGCCGTCATCGCCCCGACAGCATTCTTCCATGCTGCCCAAACGGCCGCATCCATCGGCATCCTGTTTCCGGCGACATCGGCCCCGACACCGGAACGTAGCACCCTTCGACCCGATGCCCGAGGGCCACCCGCCGCCTGATCCCGCACGACAGCGCCTTCATGGCAGGAAACCCACGACGCCCTCGTCGGCATCCGGGGTCAGCGGAAGAAGCAAAGATCGCCAACGGATTTCGATCGCGCCGCCGCCACCGTCCTGCACAGCGAATTCATCCCCCGACCGGAGGAAACCATGATCACGAAAAAGCTCGGCCTTTACGCCGCAATCGCCGCCACGCTCGCCTTCACGACAGCGCAGGCCCATGAATTCAAGCTCGGCCAGCTTGAAATCGGCCACCCCTATTCGCGCGCCATGCTGCCTGTCGCCAAGGTCGGCGGCGGCTATATGAAGATCACCAACACCGGCGATTCCGACCGCCTCGTCAGCGTCACTTCCGAGCGGGCCGCGAGCGTGGAAGTACACGAAATGAAGATGAACGGCGCGGTGATGGAAATGCGCGAGCTGACCGGCGGCCTTTCCATTCCGGCAAGGGCGGTCACCGATCTGAAGCCCGGCAGCTACCACCTGATGTTCATCGATGTCGAAAAGCCCTTCAAGGAGGGTGAAATGGTGAAGGCCACGCTCGTCTTCGAAAAGGCCGGCTCCGTCGATGTGGAATTCGCCGTCGGCCCCGTCGCCGGCCAGAAGGCACATGACGCCCACGCGGGGCACGGCCAGTGATGACCAAGAACCCTTTCATGCTGGTCGCCACCATCGTCTCTGCGGCCTTCTGCGCCGTACTCGTCGGCATTCTGGCCTTCACTTTCAAGGACGAGCCGCGCAACGGCGTCTTCAACACGGCGTTCTCCCTGATCAACGATCAGGGAGAGGCGGTCGACCAGTCGATCTTCCGGGGCAATCCGTCGCTCGTCTATTTCGGCTATACCCATTGTCCGGAAGTCTGCCCGACGACCCTTTACGAGGTCGCCGGCTATCTCGACGCCTTGGGAGAGGATGGCGCGCCGATCAAGAGCTACCTCTTCACCATCGATCCCGAGCGCGACACGCCGGAGATCATGAAGGGCTATGTCACCGCCTTCTCCGACCGCATCACTGGCGTCACCGGCACGCCCGAGGAGATCATGCGGGTCGTCGCCGGCTGGCGGGCGTTTGCCGAAAAGGTCCCGAACCCGAGCGGCGGCTACTCGATGAGCCACACGATGGATCTCTTCATGATCGGCGCCGACGGCCGCCTCAAGGGTCTCATCCCCTATGGCGAAGATCCCGAAACGGCGATCGAAAAGATCCGCAGCAGGCTCCTGTAAAGCCTGCTGCGCGAAGGATGGCGCCATTGAAATGGTCACCGCCGCCCAAGAATAGTTTGCAACCAAACAATGCTGCATTGCAGCATAAATTCCGCACCTTTCGCCCGATAGTAGCGAAGCCTCGGGCAACAAAAGAATTTTAGCGCGGCCTGTTGTGAGCTTTTGCTCAGCTGTGCAAATATTGATCGGCAAACATCGACGACAAGGCCCTGCCGACAAGTAAAGACACCATTTTAACCAGCAATTAGCTTAGCCATGGCAATAACTTAGTGCGGCATCCTGACGCGCCTGTTCAAGACGCGCCACGAGCCAGGTGTTGGGAAACTAGGTGGTGTACACTATGGCATTTCGAGATATGGCCATTTCGAAGAAACTCGGTCTTGTGACCGCAGTGATGGGCCTTTCTTCAATAATCATCGCAGGGATCGCGGCAAGCGGCCTCTATGGACTGCAACAGGCCATGACCTCGGTCGGTGCCCGCGAGGAAGTCGCCCGCGAGGCGATGGACCTGCGCGTCGACATCATCGCCATCAGCCGCATGACCTACCAGCTGGCCGCGGAGCCGCAGCGCGCGCAGGATTTCCGCGCCGAAACCGACAAGCGCTCGTCTGAAATGCTCGCCCGCCTGCCGAAAATCGAATCCACCGCCGATGCGACCGAAACGGAACAGCTGAAGGCGGTCCGTGGCGCACTCGACAGCTATTTCGGTTCAATCCGCGCCATGGTCGATGTCGCCGCGAGAAACCCGGCAGACACAGCCGCGATTTCCGCAGCGCTGAAGACAGCGCTTGCCGGCCAGAAGACGGTCACCGATACGGTCAAGGTCTACAGCACCTATTCCGGCACCGAGCTGGCCTCCGCCCGCGCCGAAGCCGTCGCCTCATCGACCACCGCCATGCTGATCTCGGCGATCTCGGCGGCCGTCTTCATCATCATCGGCGCCGGTATCGGCCTGACGGTCGCCCGCCGCGGCATCGTCCGCCCGATCCGCGACCTGACCGAAGCGATGAACCGTCTCGCCGATGGCGAAGTCAACGACCTCGGCATAGACACGAAGCGCCGCGACGAGATCGGCGAAATGGCCCGCGCGGTCGAGGTCTTCCGCACCAATGCGCTCGCCATGGATGAATTGAAGGCGCAGGAAGAGGCCCTCCACCGCAGCAGCAGCGACCTGCAGTCGAGCATCTCGACCGTCGTCGCCTCGGCCGTCGCCGGCGATTTCTCCGGCCGGATCGCGAAGGACTACGACAACGAAGACCTCAACCGCTTCGCCGCCGGCGTCAACGAACTGGTCGCAAGCGTCGACGACGCCGTCTCGGAGGTCCGCCGCGTCATCGCAGCGCTGGCCGATGCCGATCTGACGGAAAGCATGAACGGCCAGTTCCAGGGCGCCTTCGCCGAGCTGCAGGCCAACGTCAACACGACGATGGTGCGCCTGCGCGGCACGATGAACAATGTCCGCGGCGCCGCAGCGACGATCAACAACAACTCGGCCGAACTCTCGTCGGCCGCGAACGACCTCTCCAAGCGCACCGAACAGCAGGCAGCAGCGCTGGAAGAAACGGCCGCCGCCCTCGACGAGATCACCGCCACCGTCCGCGCCGCCTCCTCGCGCGCCTCGGAAGCCCGCGACATGGTGCACGCGACCAAGGAAAGTGCTGCCAAGTCGGGCGATATCGTTCGCTCCGCCGTCAACGCCATGGGCCGCATCGAAGGCTCATCGGCCAAGATCAACCAGATCATCGGCGTCATCGACGAGATCGCCTTCCAGACGAACCTTCTGGCGCTGAATGCCGGCGTCGAGGCGGCCCGTGCCGGTGAAGCCGGCCGCGGCTTCGCCGTCGTCGCCCAGGAAGTCCGCGAGCTGGCGCAGCGTTCGGCCAATGCCGCCAAGGAGATCAAGACGCTGATCAGCGCGTCCGCCTCGGAAGTCTCGGGCGGCGTCACGCTCGTGCGCTCCACCGGCGAGGCGCTGGTCGAAATCGAAGGCCTCGTCAACCGGGTCAACGAGCATGTTGAATCGATCGCCACAGCCGCCCGCGAACAGGCGACCGCGCTGGCTGAGATCAACTCCTCGGTCAACCACATGGACCAGATGACCCAGAAGAACGCCGCCATGGTGGAAGAAACCACGGCCGCCAGCGAAACGCTCGCCGAGGAAAGCCGCCAGCTGCAGTCGATCCTGCAGAACTTCAAGCTCGACGACGGATCGGATCTCGGCTCAATGGCCCGCCGCCTGCGCCACGCCGCCTGATCGGATCGCGCTGCATGACGTCGAAGGCCCGGATGCGATGCGTCCGGGCTTTTCCTTTTGGAACGCAAGCTCCCGAAGGCACTCTGCATGCGATGGGGCAATCGCCCATAGACCTGAGAGCCATCGGCTTGCCCCTTCTCCCCGCCCGCGGGGAGAAGGTCCGGAGCGAAGCGAGGGGATAAGGGGCAGCGTCGAACTCGGCGTCTGTGTCAGCCCCTCATCCGCCTGCCGGATACTCTCTCCGCAAGCGGGGAGAACGGCCTATGCCGTCCTCTTTGCAAGCCAACGGGACACTTGCACCAAATACCGCCTCTCACCCCTCGCCGAGCAAATCCAGCATCGCCCTCAGCGCCCGTGTCACATGCCGCTCGCCGTGATGCAGCGTCGAGAACGCCCGCGTCGGCATGACGAAATTGGCCACATGCAGCGCCCCGGCCAGCGAGTGAAACTCCGTCGCCCGGCTGGAAAGCACGGTGGCGAAAAGCCCTGCCTCGACGGCCGCGATCGCAGCCTCGTTGGACGGCATTTCGAGCACGACCGACAGCGCCTGCGGATCGATCCCGAGCCCCGAAAGATGCGCCTCGAAGGCTGCGCGTGTGCCCGATCCCGTCTCGCGCATGATCCATGAGGTCTCCAGCAGATCGTCCGGCAGCAACGGCCGCCCATCCGCCCAGCGATGCCGCCGCCCCACCACCAGCACCAGCCGGTCCTCCGCCACCGGTTGCCGGTGAAGCGCGGTCATCGGCACCTCGCCTTCGACGACCGCAATATCCGCCGCCCCCGAAAGCACCGCCTCGGCGGCGCTCTGCGTATTGCCGACCTTCAGCCGCAGGTCGACGCGTGGGAATCGCTCGTGATAGGTGACCAGCCGCGACGGCAGCCAGTAGCTTGCCACCGTCTGGCTGGCATGGATGCGCAACACGCCCGACGCCGAGCCGCCGAGATCGGCAAGAGCCAGTTCCGCCGCCCGCGCCCGTTCCAGCACGCCCCGCGCCTCCTCGGCAAACAGGCGGCCCGCCTCCGTCAGCGCGATCCTCCGACCGACGCGATCGAACAGAATGACCTGATGCCGCGCCTCCAGCGTCGAAACGGCGGCGCTCACCGCCGACTGCGTCAGATTGAGCGCCTCGGCCGCCCGCGTCACATGCTCCAGCCGCGCCACTTCAAGAAAAATCCGCAATTGCTCAAGCGTCACGACATCACCATTCGATTTTATCGAACGATATCACAAGACTTATCAATTGGATTTATTCTTTTTCAAATCGGAGAATGCCGTTCGAAAAACATCACCACTCTTGGAAATATCCGCATGTCGATCGTCAGCGAGCTGGAACGCATACACCCGACGCGGTCGCTTGTTCTCCGCCTCTGTCCGGGCCTGGCGCTCACCGCCGCCATTGCCGCCATGGCACTGACGATCCGCCAGGTGGCCGGCATAACGGCGCTCAGCCCCCTCATCCTGTCGATCGTCCTCGGCATGCTGGCCCGCAATATCTTCAAAGTCTCGCAGGCGACGGAAGCCGGCATCGCCTTCTCGCTCAAACCGGTGCTGCGCGGCGGCATCATCCTGCTCGGCATGCAGGTAACGCTGACGCAGATCCTCTCGCTCGGCACATCGGCGCTCGTCATCGTCGCGGTCACGCTGGCCGCCACCTTCGTCGCCATCCGCATCGTAGGCCGCACGCTCGGCGTCGACGCGCAACTGACCGATCTGATCGCCGCCGGCACGTCCGTCTGCGGCGCATCGGCGGTCATCGCCGCCAACACGGTGGTCAAGGCAAAGGACGAGCACGTCGCCTATGCGGTCGCCTGCGTTACCCTGTTCGGCACCTTGTCCATGCTGGCCTACCCGATGCTCGCCGCCCCCCTCAGTCTCGATCCGCGCGCCTACGGTCTGTGGACGGGCGTGACGATCCATGAAGTCGGCCAGGTCGTGGCCGCCGCATTCCAGGGCGGCGATATCGCCGGCCAGTTCGGCACCATTTCGAAACTTGCCCGCGTCGTCCTGCTGGCCCCCGTCGTCATGGCGCTGGCGCTCGCTGTGCGTTCAACGCCCGCCGGATCGGGCGGATCGGAAAGACGGTCCACGGTCGTCCCGTGGTTCGTCCTCGGCTTCATCGCCCTGATGCTCGTCAACAGCGCCGTCGCCATCCCCGAACAGGCGACCGCCGTCATCGTCACGCTGACGAATTTCCTGCTCGCCATGGCGCTCGCCGCCATGGGCCTGCAGGCCAATATGGGAAGGTTGAGGGCGCAAGGCTGGAGGCCACTGGCGCTCGGCGCATTCGGCTGGCTGTTCATCGCCGCCTTGGGCTACGCGATGCTGAAGATCACCGGATTCTGAGCGACCGGAGGCGGCGCACCCTGGGCGCGCCAAAACGCGACAGGCCGGCCCCTCCTCGGAGCCGCGCCCTCGCGGACGAAATCAGCAGGGCTTCGGCTGCGGCTGCACCGCTTCCTCATCCCGCACGGCATCGCTATGATACCAGCACGTATCGATTACCGAAAGCATCGGCTCGACCGACACGATCGGCGCCGTCAGGCCATTTTCCAGCCGACGTCGCTGCAAAAGCGGAAACTGAAAGATTTGCGCCGTTTCACGATGGATTCCTCTCATCCGATCGCCTCCTTTTGTTCATCACCAAATGAGCACACTGGCAAATATGCACATTTTTTAATCTCAATGACGCATTTTACATCATTTATATCCTACCCACCAGTGGAGATTGTAGGCAATTACGATTGCAATGCGCCACACTGCGTGAAGCCGGCCCAATCCGAAGGCATGCAGCAAGTTTTGAGGCATTTCCTTCGATCCGGCTTAAGCCAGCAGATTCAAGCGCTTTGATGCCGAAACATCATGCGCACCGCGGCGCACACGCACACTCTCATTATTTTTTTCGCCCGCAGCCGGGTCGTCGCGCGCAAACTGGCACGCCGCGTGCATTCTTCTGATCAAGCCCGGAGGATGGCTGGTTTCGGCCCCTTCCAGGATAACTCAACCATGAACACCACGGCCTGAGAGATAAAACATGACCAAGTATAAGCTCGAGTACATCTGGCTCGACGGTTACACCCCAGTTCCGAACCTGCGCGGCAAGACGCAGATCAAGGAATTCGACGCATTCCCGACGCTCGAGCAGCTGCCGCTCTGGGGCTTCGACGGTTCGTCGACCATGCAGGCTGAAGGCCGTTCGTCCGACTGCGTTCTGAAGCCGGTTGCGATCTATCCGGATCCGGCCCGCACCAACGGCGCGCTCGTCATGTGCGAAGTCATGATGCCGGATGGCGTCACGCCGCACTCGTCCAACAGCCGCGCAACCATCCTCGACGACGAAGATGCATGGTTCGGCTTCGAGCAGGAATACTTCTTTTACCAGGACGGCCGCCCGCTCGGCTTCCCGGAACAGGGTTATCCGGCTCCGCAGGGTCCGTACTACACCGGCGTCGGCTACAAGAACGTCGGTTCGGTTGCTCGCGAAATCGTTGAAGAGCACCTCGACCTGTGCCTCGAAGCCGGCATCAACCACGAAGGCATCAACGCCGAAGTGGCCAAGGGCCAGTGGGAATTCCAGATCTTCGGCAAGGGCTCCAAGCGCGCCGCCGACCAGATCTGGATGGCACGTTACCTCCTGCTCCGCCTTTGCGAACAGTACGGCATCGACGTCGAATTCCACTGCAAGCCGCTCGGCGACACCGACTGGAACGGCTCGGGCATGCACTGCAACTTCTCGACCAAGTACATGCGCGAAGTTGGCGGCAAGGAATATTTTGAAGCGCTCATGGCGCAGTTCAAGACCAACCTGCAGGCTCACATCGACGTTTACGGCCCGGACAACCACCTGCGTCTGACCGGCAAGCACGAAACGGCTCCGTGGAACGAGTTCTCCTACGGCGTTGCTGACCGTGGCGCGTCGATCCGCGTCCCGCACTCCTTCGTCAACAACGGCTACAAGGGTTACCTCGAAGACCGTCGTCCGAACTCGCAGGGCTGCCCCTACCAGATCGCTTCCCAGGTTCTGAAGACGATCTCGGAAGTCCCGACTGCAAAGTCGGCTGCTGCCTGATCAAAGTCCTCCCAAGGATAAACGGAAACGCCGGCTTCAAGCCGGCGTTTTTCGTTTGTGGGGTGGATTGATGGATTGCACCCGAAAAATTCCCTCACCAACAAAATCTGGCGCTTGGCTGACGCTAGGATGCTGAGTTTGCATCCTCTTCCACAAGAGGAGAGGTAGAGCATCGCGGGTGCGGCACGGGCATCTCTCCCCTTGCAGGAGAGAAAGCGATTTCAACATCTTAGCCGAAGGCTAAGTGTTGGAAATCGCAAGTGAGGGGATCGGCCTTGTCTCCATGTCCCATGACTGTGCACATGCCTACCGTGCCCTGAGCCCATCCATGAACAGCTGCTCCAGGTGCCGTGCGGCGTCTTCGAACCGTCCCTCGCCGGCTTGGTCCTGCCCCAGCACCGCCCGCACCTGTACATCGAAATCGGCATAATGCTGCGTCGTCGCCCAGATCGAGAAGATCAGGTGATAGGGATCGCATTTGCCGATCTTGCCGGCGCGAGACCAAGCCCGGATGACCTGCGCCTTCTCGTCGACCAGCGCCTTCAAAGGCCCCTTCAGCTCGTCCTCGATATGCGGCGCACCCTGCAGGATCTCGTTGGCGAACAGCCGGCTTTCGCGCGGGAAATCCCGCGCCATTTCCAGCTTGCGACGAATATAGGAGCGGATCTCCGCTTCCGGGTTCCCCGCCGCATCGAAGGCCTGCAACGGCTCCAGCCATGTCGTCAGGACCCGGTCGATCAACTGCCGGTGGACTGCCTCCTTGGTGCGAAAATAATAGAGCAGGTTGGGCTTCGACATCCCCGCCGCATCGGCAATCTGGTCGATCGTCGAACCACGGAAACCGCTGGCGGAAAACACGTCGAGCGCCGCCTCGAGGATGCGCTCTTCCTTCTCTTCCTGTATCCGCGTTCGCCGCTGCGTCTTCGCAGCCCTCGGGATCGCCATGCGCCCTCACACCTCGCCTGAACCTGCCGGCTAAAAACCTGAAAACAACGCCGCCCGCAACGATTTTCAGCTTGAGTGACGCGGCGGAAATTGTAAGCTTTTACCAAGAGGTCAAATTATCGGCGACAAGCATAACAAACGCAATGCCGATCTTCCGCAGCGGGGCGCACCACGCCTTGGAGCCTGCGGACGAGACCATGGGAACGACAGGCATGCTGCCGGCCAACCGGCAGTACACTAGCATGAAGGATGATGACGATGCTTGCAGCACCGGGCGAGAACTTGCGCGTCAATGGCGACCGTTTGTGGGACATGCTCATGGACATGGCGAAGATCGGCCCCGGCATTGCCGGCGGCAACAACCGCCAGACGCTGACCGACGAGGATGGCGAGGGCCGCCATCTCTTCAAGCGCTGGTGCGAGGACGCCGGCATGACGGTGGGCGTCGACCGGATGGGCACGATGTTTGCGACGAGGCCCGGCACCGATCCGGATGCGCTTCCCGTCTATATCGGCTCCCATCTCGACACCCAGCCGACCGGCGGCAAGTTCGACGGCGTGCTCGGCGTTCTGGCGGGGCTGGAAGTCGTCCGATCGATGAACGATCTCGGCATCAGGACGAAACACCCGATCGTCGTCACCAACTGGGCGAATGAGGAAGGCGCGCGCTTTGCCCCCGCCATGCTGGCCTCCGGCGTCTTCGCCGGCATCCATTCGCTGGATTATGCCTATGGCCGCAAGGACCCGGACGGCAAGACCTATGGCGACGAGCTGAAGCGCATCGGCTGGCTGGGCGAGGAAGAGGTCGGCGCAAGAAAGATGCACGCCTATTTCGAATACCACATCGAGCAGGGGCCGATCCTCGAGGCCGAGGAAAAGCAGATCGGCGTCGTCACCCATTGCCAGGGCCTCTGGTGGCTGGAATTCACCCTCACCGGCAAGGAAGCCCATACCGGCTCCACCCCCATGAGCCGCCGCGTCAATGTCGGCCTTGCCATGGGCCGCATCCTCGAAGTCGTTCAGGACGTGGCGATGGCCGAGCAGCCGGATGCCGTCGCCGGCGTCGGCCAGGCCTTCTTCACCCCCAATTCCCGCAATGTGCTGCCCGGCAAGGTCGTCTTCACCGTCGACATGCGCACGCCCTCCCAGGACAAGCTCGACCGCATGCGCGCCAAGATCGAGGCCGGCGCAAAGGATGTCTGCGAAAAACTCGGCGTCGGCTGCGAAGTCGAAGCGGTCGGCCATTTCGACCCGATCACCTTCGACCCGACGCTTGTCGGCCGCGTCCGCGATGCCGCAGACCGCCTCGGTTACAGCCACAGGGATATCGTCTCCGGCGCCGGCCACGACGCCTGCTGGGCGGCAAAAGTCGCCCCCGCCACGATGATCTTCTGCCCCTGCGTCGACGGCCTCTCGCACAACGAGGCCGAGGAGATTTCCAAAGACTGGGCTGCCGCCGGCTGCGACGTGCTCTTCCATGCCGTGGTCGAGACCGCGGAGATTGTGGAGTGACAATGCACCCGCTATACTTGAAGCCGATCGCCCCGGTGGAGCATGGCCAATGTCGCCAGCAACGGAAAATCTCGTCCTCGAACATCTTCGCGCCATTCGTGCGACGCTCGACCGTTTGTCGGACGACATGCAGGAGGTCAAAAAGCGCATCGGTGCCCTTGAGCATCAGTACGCCATCATCTCCACAAGGCTCGACCGGATGGACGAGCGTGTCCTGCGCATCGAAAAACGCCTCGAACTCGCAGAAGCTTGAGACAAGACCACACGAACGAAGACGATCCAGCCCCTAAGGCCTCCAGCCTTGGGTGAATGATGCGGCATGGGCTACGGGCACGACCACACATCGATCGGCACCGGCCCCACCCTTGCCGCCGAACCGGGAGACAATGAAGACGTGAAGATCGCCGGACGCGATCCTGAAGTAATATCGAGCAGCAATTTCCGTTAACAGGAGTGCCCCATGGGACGTCCCACGCAGCTGTCGAAGGAGGAACGCGAAGATCTCATCCGCCGCGGCTACCGCCCTGTCGAGATCTGGGTGCCTGACGTCGAGAGCCAAGCCTACAGGCAGGATGCCGCCCGCCAGGCGCGCGCCTCCGTCGAGGCCGACCGTCAGGCAGGCCTCGACGAACTCGTCGATCCGGGCGCTGCCGAGGATTGGGACAAGCCGTGAAACTGACACGAGGCGACATGGTAACGGCCGCGTTTCACGGAGACCTCGGCAAGCCCAGGCCGGCCGTCATCGTCCACGCCGACGAGTTCATCGCCGACCACGTCACGCTTGTTCTTTGCCCGCTGACCACATTTCTTGCCAATTCGCCCGCGTTCCGCCCGACCATCCAGCCAACCGCCGCAAACGGCCTGAACGCCGTCTCGCAAATCATGGTCGACAAGATCACCCACCTGCGGAAATCGGCAATCGCCGAGGTGATAGGCCACCTAGATGACGACGAGATGCTGATGCTCGATGCAGCCATCATCACCATTACCGGCCTCCGCCAGGCCGTCATGCCGATAACGAGGACCAGATAAAAAGGGGAACACCATGGCCACGGTCATCAGAAACGGAACCATCGTAACCGCCGACCTAACCTACGCCGCCGATGTGAAGATCGACGGCGGAAAGATCGTCGAGATCGGCCCGAACCTGTCGGCCGAAACGGTTCTCGATGCGACCGGCTGTTACGTCATGCCCGGCGGCATCGATCCGCATGTGCATCTCGAAATGCCCTTCATGGGCACCTATTCGGCGGACGATTTCGATAGCGGCACCCGTGCCGCCCTTGCCGGCGGCACCACCATGGTCGTCGATTTCTGCCTGCCTGATCCCGGCCAGTCGCTGCTCGATGCGCTCAAACGCTGGGACAACAAGGCCACCCGCGCCCATTGCGACTATTCCTTCCACATGGCGATCACCTGGTGGGGTGAACAGGTGTTCAACGAGATGAAGGCCGTCGTGCGCAATCACGGCATCAACACGTTCAAGCATTTCATGGCCTACAAGGGCGCGCTGATGGTCAATGACGACGAGATGTTCGCGTCCTTCTCCCGCTGCGCCGAACTGGGCGCGCTGCCCCTCGTCCATGCCGAAAACGGCGATATCGTCGCCGCCATGCAGCAGAAGCTGATGGATGAGGGTAATGACGGACCCGAAGCGCACGCCTATTCGCGCCCCGCCGAAGTCGAGGGCGAGGCCACCAACCGCGCAATCATCATCGCCGACATGGCGGGCGTGCCGCTCTATGTCGTCCACACATCCTGCGAACAGGCGCATGAGGCGATCCGCAGGGCGCGGCAGAACGGCATGCGCGTCTATGGCGAACCGCTGATCCAGCACCTGACGCTCGATGAAAGCGAGTATTTCGACAAGGACTGGGATCATTCGGCCCGTCGCGTCATGTCGCCCCCCTTCCGCAACAGGCAGCATCAGGACAGTCTCTGGGCCGGCCTCGCCTCCGGCTCGCTGCAGGTCGTGGCAACGGATCACTGCGCCTTCACCACCGCCCAGAAGCGCACGGGCCTGGGCGATTTCCGCAAGATCCCCAACGGCACCGGCGGCCTTGAAGACCGCCTGCCCATGCTCTGGACCCACGGCGTTGAAACCGGCCGCATCACCATGAACGAATTCGTCGCCGTCACCTCCACCAACATCGCCAAGATCCTCAACCTCTACCCGAGAAAGGGGGCGATCCTGGTGGGTGCCGATGCCGATATCGTCGTCCTCGACCCGAAGAAATCGAAGACCATCGCGGCCAAAACCCAGCAGTCGGCAATCGATTACAACGTCTTCGAGGGCCGCGAAGTCAACGGCCTGCCGCGCTACACGCTGACCAGAGGCGTCGTCGCCGTCGAGGACGGCACGCTGAAAAGCCGCGAAGGCCACGGCCAGTTCGTCGCCCGAGAACCCTTCCCCGCCGTCAACAGGGCGCTCTCCACCTGGAAGGAACTGACCGCCCCGAGAAAGGTCGAACGCACCGGCATCCCGGCAAGCGGTGTGTAAATCCAAGATGACCGATATGCCCTTCTCCGTTGTCTCCGCCCGCAATCTCGGCCTTACCTTCGAGACCAATGACGGCCCGGTCCATGCTCTGTCGAATGTCGATCTCGAGGTAAAAAAAGGCGATTTCGTCTCCTTCATCGGCCCGTCCGGCTGCGGCAAGACGACCTTTCTGCGCGTCATCGCCGATCTCGAAAGCGCCACGTCGGGAGAGATCACCGTCAACGGCATGACGCCGGAAGAGGCGCGCAAGGCGCGCTCCTACGGCTATGTCTTCCAGGCGCCGGCGCTCTATCCATGGCGCACGATCGAAAATAACATCGCCCTGCCGCTCGAAATCATGAACTATTCGGCGGCCGAAAAGAAAGCCCGTATCGAGCGCACCCTCGATCTCGTCAACCTTGCGGGCTTCGGCAAGAAATACCCGTGGCAGCTGTCCGGCGGCATGCAGCAACGCGCCTCGATCGCCCGCGCCCTCGCCTTCGATGCCGATCTTCTTCTGATGGACGAACCCTTCGGCGCACTCGACGAGATCGTCCGCGACCACCTGAACGAGCAGCTCCTGAAACTCTGGGGCCGCACCCAGAAAACCATCTGCTTCGTCACCCACTCCATTCCGGAAGCCGTCTACCTCTCGACGAAAATCGTCGTCATGTCCCCTCGCCCCGGCCGGGTGACGGACATCATCACCTCCACCCTTCCCCGCGAACGTCCGCTGGAAATCCGCGAAACCCCGGAATTCCTCGCGATCGCGCATCGGGTACGGGAAGGTCTGCGGGCGGGGCATAGCTATGAGGAATAGGTCCGCAATAGCAGGAAAATCCCCCTCCGGCCTGCCGGTCATCTCCCCCAAAACGGGGGAGATGACTTGCCGCCATCGCCTGCCTCGATTGAGCAGCAGCGGCGATGCTGGGTCATGCCCTCCCCCTTGTGGAGGTTCGCAAGGACGGATCGAGACCCATGGCTCGATCCCGGTCGATCGGGAGGCGACCTTCTTGTCAGCCGCTCCCCCGCGGGCGCGCCGGGATAGAAAAACGACTTACTTATCGAGAGGAATGAACATGCCGCATTCCAACATCGATGCAATAACCCGCACCCGCGCAAAACGCCTGCATCGTCAACTCACCAAAGCCGAAGCCGCCATGTGGAACATGCTGCACGACCTTCGCCCATCGGGTGCCTGTTTCCGCCGCGAATCGGACCTTGGCCGAAAGCATGACCTGAAACGCCATGCGTTCATGCCTGCCGAAGGTTTTACCATTCCAAGGTTCGAAAATTTCCAGGTTCTCGGCGGACCCGACCACGTCTTCATCACGATCGAGCAGCTCGTCTCGCCATTTTTTCGCAAGGAAACGGCTCGATGAACCCGGCCTTCCTCTTCTGGCTTACCGCCGCGATGGCCGTCTTCCTTGCCGCGGCCACCGCCTCGCGCGCCTATATCTCTACCAGCAACATGCTCCTGCTACTGTTGTCGCTGGCGCTCTACTGCGTCGGCAATCTGATGATGGTGAAGCTGATGCGCGAGGGCGGGCTGGGGCTCGCCATTTCGGTTTCCGCCATAGCCCAGCTTCTGCTTATCAACGTCATCGCCTTCGCCGTCTTCGGCGAACGCCTCACCGCAACGCAGCTGGCCGGCGTCGGCCTCGGCCTCGCGGCCATGGTGCTGATGCTGTTTCCGGTCGGAGCGAAAAGCTGATGCACAAGGAAACCTTACTGCGCCACCGCATCCTCCCCGTCGCCACCATCCTCGCCGCCATTCTCGCCCTCTGGTATGTTGGCGCCCACCTGATGAACGCGCCCTTCCAGCGCGATCTCGACCGCCGCGCCAACGTCACCTCCACGGCGTCGGAATTCTTCGCGAAAACCATGTCGCAGCCGAAGCCGATCCTGCCGGCGCCGCATCAGGTCGCGCAAAATGTCTACGAGAACACGCTCCTGCGCCGCGTCACCTCCAACCGCAGCCTCGTCTATCACGCCTGGGTCACGCTCTCCTCGACGCTGGTCGGCTTCTCGCTCGGCACCGTGCTCGGCATCCTGATCGCCATCGGCATCGTCCATGTGAAGGCGCTGGAGCGCAGCCTCATGCCGTGGATCATCGCCTCGCAGATGGTGCCGATCCTCGCCATCGCCCCGATGGTCATCGTCGTGCTCGGCGCCATCGGCGTCAGCGGGCTTCTGCCCAAGGCGCTGATCTCCACCTATCTCTCCTTCTTCCCCGTTGCCGTCGGCATGGTGAAGGGCCTGCGCTCGCCCGAACTCATCCAGCTCGATCTGATGCGCACCTATCATGCCAGCGCCGCGCAAACCTTCTTCAAGCTGCGCGCCCCCGCCTCCGTCCCCTTCCTGTTTGCCTCGATGAAGGTTGCGGTCGCAGCCAGCCTCGTCGGCGCCATCGTCGGCGAATTGCCGACCGGCGCCGTCGCCGGCATCGGCTCGAAACTGCTCGCCGGCGCCTATTACAGCCAGACGATCGACATCTGGGCCGCCCTCGTCGCCGGCTCGGTTTTGGCCGCATTGCTGGTCGCCATCGTCGCCGCCCTCGGCAGGCTGACGGAGCGGGCAATGGGTGCGAAACCGGAAAGGAGCGCGGCATGACCGCCACCACGCTCATGCGCGCCTGGCAAAGCGTCGTCGCCCTCGCGCTCGCGCTCGCAGCCCTTGCCATCCTGCCGCCGCTCCAGCCGGATGCGCCGATCCCCTTCAGCCTGATGCGAACGTTTTCCGTCTTCACGCTCACCATCGGCGCGGCGATCGTCTCGCTCCTGCCGCTCCCCGGCCTCTTCCTCGCGGCAACGCTCTTTATCTGCTGTCATCTGGCAACCGGTCTGATGATCGCAAGGCTCACCGGCAACGAGGGCGCCGCCGCAACCGGCTTCGTCCTGCTGGTCGCCGCCAACTGGCTGCTCGCCTGGCGCTGCGTCAGCCTTCTCTCCGCGCTCCGCCCGAAATCGTCGCTCGCAGATGCGCTGCTGCGCCTCCTCATCCCGGCCATCTTCGGCGTCTGGATATTGATCCTCTGGGAAGCACTCACCCGCGGCTTCGGCGTGCCCTTCATCCTTTTGCCGCCGCCATCCGCCATCGGCGCACGCATCGCCGTCTCAATCCCCACCCTCTTGGCAGATGTGCAGCAGACGGTGCTGAAAGCCGTGCTCGCCGGATATATTCTCGGCAGCGTCCTGGGCTTTGCCACCGCCATCCTGGCGGATCGCATCGACTTCTTCCGCCGCGGCCTGCTGCCGATCGCCAATCTCATGTCGGCGCTCCCCATCATCGGCGTCGCCCCGGTCATGGTCATGTGGTTCGGCTTCGACTGGCAGTCCAAGGCCGCCGTCGTCACCATCATGACCTTCTTTCCCATGCTGGTGAACACGATTGCCGGCCTGTCCGCCGCCGGCGCCATGGAACGCGACCTGATGCGCTCCTACGCGTCGGATTACCGGCAGACGCTGATCAAGCTGCGCCTGCCCGCCGCCATGCCCTTCATCTTCAACGCGCTGAAGATCAACTCGACTTTGGCGCTGATCGGCGCGATCGTGGCGGAATTCTTCGGTACGCCCATCGTTGGCATGGGTTTCCGCATATCGACCGAGATAGGCCGCATGAATGTCGACATGGTCTGGGCCGAAATCGCGGTTGCAGCGCTGGTCGGATCGATCTTTTATGGTGTGGTGGCGCTCGCGGAACGCGCAACGACATTCTGGCATCCGTCTAACCGTGGGGGTTAGACGCAACGAACCGCCCGCGTAACATCGTAAACGGCGGAAACACAGAGGGTAACGGCAATGAACAGGATCATGAAGGCATTGATGGCCTCCGCCATCGGCACCACCATGGCGCTTTCAGCGGCGCAGGCAATGGCAGCTGACCAGATCACGCTCCAGCTCAAATGGGTGGCGCAAGGGCAGTTCGGCGGCTATTTCGTCGCCAAGGACAAGGGCTTCTACGAAGAGGAAGGCCTCGACGTGACGATCAAGCCGGGCGGCCCGGACATCGCGCCCGAACAGGTCATCGCCGGCGGCGGCGCCGATGTCGTCGTCGCCTGGATGGGCGGCGCGCTGGTGGCGCGTGAAAAGGGCGTGGCCCTCGTCAACATCGCCCAGCCCTTCCAGAAATCCGGCCTGCAGCTGATTTGCCCCAAGGACGGGCCGGTCAAGACGGAAGCCGATTTCAAGGGCAAGACCCTCGGCGTCTGGTTCTTCGGCAACGAATATCCGTTCTTCGCCTGGATGAACAAGCTCGGCCTGTCGACCGAAGGCGGCGCCGATGGCGTCACGGTCCTCAAGCAGAGCTTCGACGTCCAGCCGCTGGTACAGAAACAGGCCGATTGCATCTCGGTCATGACCTATAACGAATACTGGCAGGCGATCGACGCCGGCTTCAAGCCGGAAGACCTGACGGTCTTCAACTACACGGCACTCGGCAACGACCTTCTCGAAGACGGCCTCTATGTCACGGAGGACAAGCTCAAGGACCCGGCCTTCAAGGAAAACATGGTCAAGTTCGTCCGCGCTTCGATGAAGGGCTGGAAATACGCCATGGACAATCCGGATGAGGCCGCCGAAATCGTCATGGACAATGGCGGCCAGGACGAGAACCACCAGAAGCGGATGATGGGCGAAGTCGCCAAGCTGATCGGCGATGGCAAGCTCGACATGGCGACCTACGAGCGCACGGTGAAGGCGCTGACCGACCAGAAGATCATCGCCAAGGCCCCGGAGGGTGCCTATACGGCGGACATCACCACCGAGGCACTGAAATAACCCTGCAATACACCTCTTCGATAATTAGGATGCCCGGCGCTTTCGTCGGGCATTTTTTTGCCATCACGTCGTGGCATCGATCCATCGAAGACCGGATTGATCGCTGCGCCGCGAACACGTAAAAGTAGCCGCGAGGGCTGCCGCGGCATTTTCGACCATCCGTCGATATGCCTGTCGCAACCGGCCTTCGGCGCGCGTCATACAGGGAGGAAGTATGGCGGGCGCATGCCGATGGTCGGCGCGTTCATGCCCCTCCGAGCATTGGATCTGCCGCATGCCATACCGCGTCTCGAAATCGATCCCTGCCCTCATCGCGCTCGCCGCATCGGTTGCGGTAACCCCGCTCGTCGCCTCTGTGGCCGCCCCCGTGGCCGCCCAGGAGCCGGCCCCGCAGCCTGCCGCCGCAGAGGCAAAGCTCCCCTCGATCATCGTCACGAAGGCCGCAACAAGACCCCTCACCGACCGCGTCATCGCCACCGGCACCGTGCGCCCGGTCGATGAGATCTACATCCAGCCGCTGGTCGAAGGTCTCTCAGTCAAGGCAATCAATGTGGAAGTGGGCGACGAGGTGAAGGCAGATCAGCCGCTCGCCACCCTCAACGACGATGCACTCCTTTTGCAAAAGAGCCAGTTCCAGGCCAACAGGGCCAAGGCCGAGGCCGGCGTCGCCCAGTACGAGGCGCAGGTCGTGGAAGCGGAAGCCAACCTCGACGACGCCACCAAGCAGCGCGACCGCACGGCAAAGCTGAACCAGAGCGGCACCGGCACCGTCTCGCAGCTCGAACAGGCCAATGCCCAGGTCGATGTCGCCCGTGCCAGGCTGAACGCCGCCCGCCAGTCGGTCGAAGTCGGCCAGTCCGATGTCCGCGTCATCGAAGCCCAGCTTGCCGATGTCGAGTTGCAGCTTGCCCGCACCGGCGTGAAGACGCCCGTCGATGGCGTCGTCTCCGCCAAGAATGCCAAGGTCGGCGCGATCGCGTCCGGCAATGGCGATCCGCTCTTCACCGTCATCCGTGACGGCGCGATCGAGCTTGTCGCCGATATTTCCGAAACCGACATCCAGAAGGCAAAGCCCGGTCAGAAGGCGCTGGTCACCGTCGCCGGCGGCCGCCGCGAGATCGAGGGCCGCGTCCGCCTCGTCTCGCCGACCGTCGATCCGACCACCCGGCTTGGCCTCGTCCATGTCGAGATCGACGCCGACAGCGGCGCCCGCGCCGGCATGTACGGCCGCGCCGCCATCATCGTCGAGGAAACCGAGGCACTTGCCCTGCCGCTTTCGGCCGTCACCACCGGTCGCGAAGGTTCGTTCGCCCGCAAGGTTGAAGGCAATGTCGTCAAACAGGTCGAGATCGACACCGGCTTTCAGGACGGCGGCTACATCGAGATTTTGAACGGCCTGGCCGCCGGCGACACGGTCGTCGCCAAGGCCGGCGCCTTCGTCCGCGATGGCGACCGCATCGCCCCGGTTGCCGAAAAGTCGGTCACGACCGACGCCGCGGGAGAATCCCAATGAACTTTTCCGCCTGGTCCATCCGCAACCCGATCGCGCCGATCCTCGGCTTCGTGCTGCTGGTCTTCCTCGGCATGCAGGCCTTCTACGCCCTGCCGATCACCCGCTTTCCCAATATCGACGTCCCCGTCGTCTCCGTCACCGTCGCGCAAAGCGGTGCGGCCCCGGCCGAACTCGAAATGCAGGTGACGAAGGAGATCGAGGATGCCGTCGCCTCGATCAGCGGCATCGACGAGATCCAGTCCACCGTCACCGACGGCCAGTCGCAGACCGTCGTCGTCTTCCGCATCGAAAAGCCGACCGAAGAGGCCGTGCAGGACACCAAGGACGCGATCGACAAGATCCGCGGCGATCTGCCCGCCGGCATCGAGGAACCGATCGTCACCAAGGTCGATGTCGAAGGTCAGGCGATCCAGACGTTTGCCGTCTCCTCGCCCGACATGACGCTTGAGGAACTGTCCTGGTTCGTCGACGACACGATCACCCGCGAGCTGCAGGGCCAGCCCGGCATCGGCCGCATCGACCGCTACGGCGGCGCCGACCGCGAGGTACGCGTCTCCCTCAACGCCGAAAAGCTCGACGCCTACGGCATCACCGCCGCCGACGTGAACCAGCAGATCCGCGGCACCAATGTCGATCTCGGCTCCGGCCGCGGCCAGGTCGCCGGCAACGAGCAGACCATCCGCACGCTCGGCGATGCCCGCAACGTCGCGCAGCTCGCCGATACCTCGATCGCGCTCCCCAACGGCCGCTTCGTCAGGCTCTCCGAGCTTGGCCGCGTCACCGATACCTATGAGGAGCAAAAGTCCTTCTCGCGCTTCAACGGCAACCCGACCGTCACCTTCGCCGTCTTCCGCGCCAAGGGCGCAAGCGAAGTCTCGGTCGCCGAAACCGTCGCCGAGAACTTGTCGACGATCCGCACCGCCCACCCGGATGTCGCGATCCAGATGGTCGATGACTCGGTCTATTTCACCTACGGCAATTACGAGGCGGCGCTTCACACGCTGATGGAAGGCTCGATCCTCGCCGTCATCGTCGTCTTCCTCTTCCTGAAAAACTGGCGCGCCACCATCATCGCCGCCGTCGCCCTGCCGCTCTCCGCGATCCCGACCTTCTGGATCATGGACATCATGGGCTTCTCGCTCAATCTCGTCTCGTTCCTGGCCCTGACGCTCGCGACCGGCATTCTCGTCGATGATGCGATCGTCGAGATCGAAAACATTGCCCGCCATATCAAGATGGGCAAGACGCCCTACCGCGCCTCGCTCGAAGCCGCCGACGAGATCGGCCTGGCGGTGATCGCCACCAGCTTCACCATCATCGCCGTCTTCGTGCCGGTCTCCTTCATGCCGGGCGTGCCGGGCCAGTATTTCATCCAGTTCGGCCTGACTGTGGCCTTCTCGGTCTTCTTCTCGCTCGTCGTCGCGCGCCTCATCACGCCACTGATGGCCGCCTACCTGATGCGCGCCGAAGACGCCGTCCACGACGACCACCACGACAATGACGGCCCGTTGATGAAGGCCTATACCCGCCTCGTCACCGGCACGACCCGCAAATGGTACTGGCGCTACGCCACGCTTCTCGGCGCCGTCGCCTTCCTCGCCGGCTCGATGTTCCTGCTCAGCAAGGTCCCCGGCTCCTTCCTGCCGCCGGACGATTCATCCCGCGTCGTCCTCTCCGTCGAGCTTCCGCCCAACGCGACGCTCGAAGAGACCGACGCCAGCAGCACGGTGATCTACGAAGCCGTCCGCAACATCGACGGCGTCGAGAGCGTCTTCGTGCTCGGCGGCGCCTCGCCCAAGGGCGATCTCGAACTGCGCCGCTCCACCGTCCGCATCATCCTCAAGAACATCGACCATTCGCTGTTGAAGACGCTGGTCAACAAGGGCCTCGGCGGCATTCCGCTGATCGGCCAATACCTGCCGAAACTGCCCGATCACGGCCGTACCCGCGCCCAGTGGGATGTCGAAAAGGACATCTTCGCCGCCGTGCGCGATATCCCGGACGTGCGCATTTCCAAGGTCAACGACCGCGCCGAGCGCGAACTCTCCTTCAACTTCCTCTCGTCGAACGAAGACGACCTGAACGAGGCCGTCAGCCTGCTGGAATCCAAGCTCCGCGCCTCCTCCATCCTCGTCAACGTCTCGTCGGAAGGCGCCCTGCCGCGGCCCGAACTGCAGATCCGCCCGCGCATGGCCGAAGCCTCGCGCCTCGGCATCACCCCGCAGCAGATTTCCGAAACCGTCCGCGTCGCGACGATCGGCGATATCGACGCGAACCTTGCAAAGATCTCGCTCGACAGCCGCCAGATCCCCATCCGCGTCCAGACATCGCTCGATGTCCGCCGCGACCTGCAGGCGATCCGCTCGCTCAAGGTCAAGACCGCGGCAGGCGCCATGGTGCCGCTCTATAGCGTCGCCGACATCGACTATGCCGAAGGCCCGAGCTCGATCAAGCGCAACGACCGCAACCGCGTCGTCGCCATCGGCTCCGACGTGCCCTTCGGCACCGCGCTCGATACCGCAAGCGCCGAATTCAAGCGCATCGTCGACGAAACCGAACTCCCCTCGACGGTCAGCCTTGCCGAAAGCGGCGACGCCAAAGTCCAGGGCGAAATGCAGCAGAGCTTCGGCAATGCCATGCTGCTCGGCCTCATGCTGGTGCTCGTCGTGCTGATCCTGCTGTTCAAGGATGTCATCCAGCCCTTCACCATCCTCTTCTCGCTGCCGCTCGCCATCGGCGGCGTCGCCGTCGCCTTGATCCTCACCGGAAACGCGCTGTCCATGCCGGTCCTGATCGGCATCCTCATGCTGATGGGCATCGTCACCAAGAACGCCATCCTGCTCGTCGATTTCGCCATCGAGATGAAGCGCCACGGCATGGCCCGCGTCGAGGCCATGGTCGAGGCCGGCCGCAAGCGCGCACGGCCGATCATCATGACCTCGATCGCCATGTCGGCCGGCATGCTGCCCTCTGCCATGGGTGTCGGCGAAGGCGGTTCCTTCCGCGCCCCGATGGCGATCGCCGTCATCGGCGGCATCATCGTCTCCACCGTCCTGTCGCTGCTCGTCGTCCCCGCCTTCTTCCTCATCATGGACGACCTGTCGCGCCTGCTCGCCCGCCTCTTCGGCCGTTTTGTCGGAAGCAAGGAGAAGGAAGACCTCCTCAGCGCCGACGAAGTGGCAGACCTGGCCCGCCGCAACGCCCAGAAGCTCTCCGACATCGAGACGCGCATATCGCGCATCGAAAGGGACGGCGGCGAGACGCATGGCGGTGTTCACGCAAGCGGCAACGTCCTTCGCCTGCCGCCGATCGCAGCGGAGTGACCGCTCGCGACGAAAGCCAAAGACGCAACCCTCAGCTGCCGGCCGCTCAACGCAAAAATGCAATTCGGTTGATCAGTGTCAAATCACCCGTGCCTGCACGCGCTATCTTCTCCCGGTGGATGTCTTGATAACGACCGCACAAGGGAAGAGATGGCGAGATGAATAGCAGCCTGAAACTCAGCACAAGAGACCGGGCCGTGCTCATGAAAGCACCGTTTCTGACGGGGCTGAGCAACGGCGCAATGATCCGCCTGATGTCGGCGATGTCGATCAGCACGGTTCCGGCCCGAAAGTTCGTCACCCGCGAGGGCGATCCGGCCGACGCGTTCTATTGCGTCCTCAACGGCTATGTCCGGCTGTTCCGGCTGAGCCGCGAAGGTCGCGAAGCCGACATCATGGTCTGCGCACCGGGCGATACCTTTGCCGAATGCCTGCTGTTTTCCGACGGCATCTATCGCTGCAATGCCCAGACGGCGGAAGCGACGACGCTGGCCCGCTTCGACATGCAGGCCGTGCGCGATCTGGCGCAGCAGGAGCCGGAAATCGCCCAGGCGTTGATCTCCGCCGTCTCCCGCCATCTGCTCGGCACGATGGATTGCATCGCCAGCGACCGCCTGTTCACCGCGCCGCAGCGCGTCGCCAATTATATCGTCAGCCGCTGCCCGGTCGATGGCGGCCCGGCCTCGATCCGCCTTCCCTACCAGAAAAGCCTGCTCGCCGGCATGCTGGGCCTTGCCCCGGAAGCCCTGTCGCGCGCCTTTTCCAGCCTGCGTCAGGCCGGCGTCACGGTGCGCGGCCGCATCATCCAGGTCGGCGACGTTCAGGCCCTTCGAAACATATAGACGCCAGATCTGCGAACGCTGGAAGGCGGGCGATGACGACGCCGCCTTCCCAAGCGGGCCTGTTGCCACAGGGGTGTCCGGCAACAGGCAAGGCCGGCGGGTCCATGGGACCGCCGGCCTCTTTTTATCCGCTCATGCTTGTTCGCTCATGCCGACAAGGCCGGTGACGGCCTTCGCCTCACAGCCCGCCCTGCCGCTTCAGAAATTCGACGATATGGCCGACGCCCTCGCCGCGCTTCAGGTCGGTAAACACATGCGGCTTCATCTCGCGCATCCGTGAGGCATCCCTGTCCATCACATCCATATCGACACCGACATAAGGTGCCAGATCCTTCTTGTTGATGACGAGCAGGTCCGAGCGGGTGATCCCCGGCCCGCCCTTGCGCGGAATTTCCTCGCCCTGGCAGGTGGAGATCACATAGATCGTGATATCGGCGAGATCCGGCGAAAACGTCGCCGCCAGATTGTCGCCGCCGGATTCGATGAACACGACGTCGAGATCCGGGATACGCTCGTTCAGTCCCGCGATCGCCTGCAGGTTGATCGTCGCATCCTCGCGGATCGCCGTATGCGGACACCCGCCTGTCTCCACCCCGACGATCCGGTCGGAAGACAGCGCCTGCATCCTCACCAGCGCATCCGCATCTTCCTTCGTGTAGATGTCGTTGGTGACGACCGCGACGGAAAATTCGTCCCGCATCGCCTTGCAGAGCTTTTCGGTCAGATGGGTCTTGCCCGACCCAACCGGCCCGCCGATGCCCACCCGCAGAGGTCCGTTCGCCGATTTCATGAAAATGTCCTTTCGATATGCTGCCGCGACAATAGCGCGACGGTGGGTGGGTGCAATGGGGTGTGTGCCGCAGGATGGAGGCGACGGCGTGTCACAAATAGCCCCTCACCCTAACGCTCCCCACGCAAGCGGGACGAGGCAACGTGCCGCGATCAGGTGCTCGCAAGAGATGCGACGCTGCGGCCTGGTTCCTTCTCCCCCTCATTACGGGGAGAAGGTGGCGGCAGCCGGATGAGGGGCCGTGCACACCAGAAGCCCCGACAAATCAGCTGAACAACCGTAGAAGATGCCCCAACCTCACGACCGGAACAGCCGCGAAAACTGCACCTCGTGCCTCAGCTGCGCCATCTCCGCCTGCACCGCAGCGCCGCCCAGATGATCGAGCGTCACAGCCATCGCCCGCGCCGCCTGCGCTTCCACAAGCCCTTCCAGCCCGGCCAGGATCGCCACCCCGTCCGCCTGTCCCGCAACGCTCAATCTTATGCCCGCCGAAACGCCCTGGGAAACCGCAGCATGCAGAAAGGCCGCCAGCGCCTGTGGTCCCGGCACGCCATGCCCGGCAGCCACCGCGCCGACAGCTACCGGAAACGGTACATCCTTCGGCAATAGCCCGATCACCGGATGCGGCCATGCGGAAGCCGCAGCAACGAACGCCTTGCCCAGTGACAATGTCTCGGCAAACCGCTCCGCAGATCCGGCCAGCGCCAGTCCCAGCGCCGCAACCTCCTGCAAGGCCAGGGCGTCATCCGCCACCCGCCAGGCTTCGCCAAACAACACGGCATCGTTCCACAGGGCGCCATGGGTCAGAAGCGTCGAAAGCCAGTCGCGCAAGCCGTCGGCATTCGTCACCAGCCCGTCCGCCACGGCCCGTTCCAGCCCGCCCGACCAGGCAAACCCGCCGATCGGAAAGGCCGGCGAAAGCCATGCCATCAGCCGCAGCAGCGCCTTCGTGTCGAGCGCCGCATCCGCCTTCGCCATCACCGGCCGCTCGGCCGAAATACCATCCTCGCCCACGCCGGTCTCAGTCGTGATCGTGGTGGCCATGGCCGTGGCTATGCCCATGATCGTGGCCATGGTCATGCCCGTGCGAATGTCCGCCATGGGCATGGGCACCATGCGAGTGATATGCCCCGCGTGCCGGCTGGAACGGCTCCTCGACATCGGTCACCGTTGCGCCCAGCCCTTCCAGCATGGCGCGGATGACGTGATCGCGCAGGATCAGGATACGGCCTTCCTCGATCTGCGCCGAAAGGTGGCGGTTGCCCAGATGCCAGGCCAGTTCGATCAGGTGCAGGTTGCTGCGCGGCGTCACTGCAAACAGCTTTTCCGGCGCCGCCTGCACTTCCACCGTATCGCCATTGTCGAGCACCAGCCGGTCGCCATGGTGAAACAGCACCGCCTCTTTCAGGTCCAGCATCACCATGTCGCCATTCGACAGATGCAGCAATTTCCGGCGAAGATGGCGCAGGTCATGCGGCAGGCTGACGGTATCGATCGGCGGATCGGAGACCTCGCCTGCGGAACGGTAGGAATGGATATGCTGCATGACAAAACCCGTTGAACTGCAATGATCTTTTCCCATCATCGCGAATGCCGGCACGCGACACAAGAGGCGGCGGGCGCAAGACGGCAAAAAGCCCGGCCGCCATCAAGGCGCACCGGGCTTTCCGAATTCAGATCAGTGGTTTCGCCTTATTCGGCAGCAATCTTGAGAGCCTTGAGGCTTTCGAGAATGTTCTGCGGCGACGATGCGCCGTAGGGGTCGGTTTCGCAATTGTCGGAATAGCCTTCTTCCTCGAACCACTGCTCGACCGTGCCATCGTTGACGATGGCGGCGTAGCGCCACGAGCGCATGCCGAAGCCGAGATTGTCCTTGGCGACCAGCATGCCCATCTTGCGGGTGAATTCGCCCGAACCGTCCGGGATGACGGTGACGTTTTCAAGGTTCTGGCTCTTGGCCCATGCGTTCATGACGAAGGCATCGTTGACCGACATGCAGTAGATGGCGTCGACGCCCTCAGCCTGGAATTCCGGGAACAGCTTTTCGAAATCGGGCAGCTGGAAGGTCGAGCAGGTCGGGGTGAAGGCGCCCGGCAGCGAGAACAGCACGACGCGCTTGCCGGCAAAGTAGTCGGCCGTGGTCACGTCCTGCCAGCGGAAAGGGTTCGGGCCGCCGATGGCTTCGTCGCGAACGCGGGTGCGGAAAATGACGTTGGGAACCTTTTTGCCCAGCATATGTGCCTCCATGAGAATGAATTTTTGCCCCGTCCTGAGGCAGATGCACTCCCATACCTGCATTTCTTCCGCAATGCAGCAAATCTGGTCAAAAATTGACGCAATGCAAACCAGCTATTCACAGGAAGCAGGGCTTGGGGAATAGACTGCGGCATGCGAGCGGTCCCCTCACTTGCGATTTCTAACACTTAGCAAAAGCTAAGATGTTGAAATCGCTTCCTCTCCCATAAAGGGGAGAGATACTTGAGATCGCTGCACCCGTGACACCCTACCTCTCCCCTTGCGGGAGAGGCCTCGGAACGATGGCCGAAGGCCAGAAATCGATAAAGTCGATTTCAGCGAACGGAGGCCTGAGCGCGACGCCGCGCGAAGGCAATCAAGATCTTAACCAAGGGCTAAGTCTCAGATTTTGTTGGGGAGGGGATCAGTCCCACACTCAAAGCCCAAATCGGAGCCTTTTCCGCCTCCAAAAACCACCCCACCTCCGAAAATCTGCACGCCGATTTAATGATATCAATGACTTGCAAGCAGTCTCATCCCCGTGCTTTCAACCTGTGCCTATAATCGCCCCGTTCCGCTTCGGCTACACCGGTCAGCATTGCCGGCGAGGTGGGGCCGGTGATCGCATGGACCGCCCTGATGCAAGCGGGACATGCGGGGCTGCGCAGAAAATGGTCCGCCCCCTCTATTGAGGGCGTGCGTGTGTCGCACACAAACCGGCTGGCGAAGTCAATAAGCCCAGTCGCTGTAGACGGACCGGAGTTGCGTGGAAAAACACACCGAACGGGGCACGTCGTGTGTCACCTACTAAACTAAATTCGAGACACCCGACGTGTCCCGGCCGAATTTCGAAAATCCCCGGATCGCCAAGGGGAGAGTCTGCTCAGTGTCTCCCGAAGACGGATACAAATATAACCGTCACCGAAGCCGCGTCTTCGCGACGACCGGCTCAGATACTCTTGCGAAAACACACAACCCGCTCGGTCTCGACAAAACCCCAGCGCCGATGCGCATGGTGCGAGCCCTCGTTGTCGATCTCCGCATCGGAGCAGAGTTCGACGAAGCCCTCGGAGGCAAAATCGGCCGAGACCCTGTCGACCAGCATCCCGCCAAGACCATGACGGCGGTGATCGGATGCAATCCAGATCCCTTCGAGAAAGGGCACTGGCGATTGCGTCGCGCCATTGGCATAGCGCCGAAGGGAAACCTCGGCAAAGCCGACCGCTTCGCCCTCGCCGGTCACCACGAAATAGCCTCGCAGCACCGTGCCGGGAAAAGCCGCGGCCAGTTCCGCAGCATGCTCGTCGATCGTCGCGTCCGGCCACAGCGCATGCCGCAGTCTCGCCCACTCGGCGATGTCATCCGCAGCACATCGCCGGACGGAATAGGTCATGTGAACCCGTCAGAACAGGAAATATCGCTGCGCCATCGGCAGCACGGTCGCCGGCTGGCAGGTGAGCAACTCGCCGTCGGCGCGCACTTCATAGGTCTCCGGGTCGACTTCCACATGCGGCGTCGCCGAATTGTGGATCATCGACGCCTTGCCGATACCGCCACGCACGTTCTTCACCGCCACCAGCTTCTTGGCCACGCCGAGCCGCTGCGCCAGCCCGCCGTCAAGCGAGGCCTGCGAAACGAATGTCACCGAAGAATTTGTGCGCAGCTTGCCATAGGCGGCGAACATCGGCCGGTAATGCATTGGCTGCGGCGTCGGGATCGAGGCGTTCGGATCGCCCATCGGAGCTGCCGCAATCGAGCCGCCGAGCAGCACCATTTCCGGCTTCACGCCGAAGAAGGCCGGGCTCCACAGCACCAGATCGGCGCGCTTGCCGACCTCCACCGAACCGATCTCGTGGGAAACGCCATGCGCGATCGCCGGGTTGATCGTGTACTTTGCAATGTAGCGCTTGACGCGGAAGTTGTCGTTGTCGCCGGTCTCGTCCTTCAGCTGGCCGCGCTGGCGCTTCATCTTGTCGGCCGTCTGCCAGGTGCGGATCGCCACCTCGCCAACGCGGCCCATCGCCTGGCTGTCGGACGAAATGATCGAGAAGGCGCCGATATCGTGCAGAATGTCTTCCGCCGCGATCGTCTCCTTGCGGATACGGCTTTCGGCGAAGGCGATGTCCTCGGGGATAGACGGCGACAGGTGATGGCAGACCATCAGCATGTCGAGATGTTCGGCGAGCGTATTGACCGTGTAGGGCCGCGTCGGGTTGGTCGACGACGGGATGACGTTCGGATTGCCGCAGACCTTGATGATGTCGGGCGCATGCCCGCCGCCCGCCCCTTCCGTGTGGAAGGCATGGATGGTGCGGCCCTTGATGGCGGCGACCGTGTCCTCGACGAAACCGCTCTCGTTCAGCGTGTCCGTGTGGATCATCACCTGCACGTCGAATGCATCGGCCACCGTCAGGCAGTTGTCGATCGCAGCCGGGGTCGTGCCCCAGTCCTCGTGCAGCTTCAGCGACGAAGCGCCGGCGAGGATCATTTCTTCCAGAGGTGCCGGCAACGAGGCATTGCCCTTGCCCGCGAGCGCCAGGTTCATCGGGAAGGCGTCGAAACTCTCGATCATCCGCTCGATATGCCACGCACCGGTGCAGGTGGTGGCGAGCGTCCCATGCGCCGGGCCGGAGCCGCCGCCGAGCATGGTCGTGACGCCGCTCATCAGCGCTTCCTCGATCTGCTGCGGGCAGATGTAGTGGATATGCGCATCCATGCCGCCCGCCGTCAGGATTTTTCCTTCGCCGGCGATGGCTTCGGTCGAGGGGCCGACGATGATCGTTACACCCGGCTGCGTATCCGGATTGCCGGCCTTGCCGATCGCGTGGATACGACCGTTCTTCAAGCCCACATCGGCCTTGTAGATGCCGGAGTGGTCGACGATCAGCGCATTGGTAATGACGGTATCGACAGCGCCTTGCGCCCGCGTCGCCTGGCTCTGGCCCATGCCGTCACGGATCACCTTGCCGCCGCCGAACTTCACCTCCTCGCCATAGGTGGTGAAATCCTTTTCCACCTCGATGAAAAGCTCGGTATCGGCCAGCCGCACCTTATCGCCGGTCGTCGGACCGAACATGGAGGCGTAAGCGGCGCGGGACATCTTGTAGGACATGAAAAACTAGCTCCGAAGCTCGGTAAAATAAGGGGATCTGGCAGCAGCCCGATCGAAGGTCATGGTCGTGGTGCAGCCGTGCCGGCGATTGATTTCACCAATCAGGTGATCGGAAAAATCGCCGGGAAACGTTTCAAAGGAATTCAGTGCCTTGAGAAGGATCTCACGGTCTTTCACAATAGCCTTTTCAAGGCCCAGCACCGATGCCAACACATCGGCTATCTCGGCCTTCGACAGTCGGGCACGCCGTTTCAGAACCCATGCGAGTTCGACCACGACGATCTCGTTAATGAAAAGGCCATCCTCGCTGTTCGCCAGCAACGCGGACAACGCTCTTGCCTGATCGTCCGTCAACTCTCCGACCGATTGGCCGCGAAAAAGCCAGCGGAGCAGCACATTGGTGTCGAGCCCGATCATTCTTCGGCGTCACCTCCAACGGTCCGCCCGCGAGCTTCGGCCGCCCAACGGTCCAGCTCCTCGTCGGTGATTGGCCGGTCGAGCTTCACCATGCCGCGCAGGTCCGCAAAGGTCGTGCGCTTGCGCCTGATTTCCAAACTGCCGGTCTCATTGGATCGGATTTCCACCTGGTCGCCCGCCTTCACGCCAAGGCGCGCCAAAGCGTCGCTCGACAGCGTGATCTGGTTTTCAGGACTGATTCTGACGGTCTCGGTCATCCTCTTCTCCCAGTCGAAACGAACGCAGCTTACCACAACACGAAAAGCCCTGTCAGTTCAGCTCCTGCACCAGCGCCTTCAGGTCGTCGGTGCGCTTGCGGGTCAGGTCCGCCTGGCAGGTCGAGATCAGCATCGGCTCCATCGATCCGCCGCGCGCCTGATAACCCCAGGAGGCGCATTGGGCGTCGCGATAGGCAACCCAGGCGCGCTGCGCCTTTACCAGCGCTGCATCGTTGCCGCGCAGATCATCCATGGCGGCTTCCGCGTCGCGCGCCTTCAAAACCTTGCGGGTCGCCTGATACTGCGCGTTCAGCGCCTCGTCGGCATCGATCAGATCGCGCCCGGCACAGATCGTCATGTCGGTCTGCGTCTGCGGCTCCTTGCAGTTCGGCTGCGGCTCCTGCGCCGAGGTCGGCGCATCGACGAGCAGCACGCAACCGCAGAGCAGGAGGAAAGCCGCCGGGTTCATAGCGCGCCCATGATCTTCTGCTGGAAACCGTAGACCTCGCGTTTGCCCGACAGCGGGATCAGGGTGACCGAACGCGTCTGGCCCGGCTCGAAGCGCACGGCGGTGCCGGCGGGAATGTCCAGCCGCATGCCGCGCGCCTTGTCGCGGTCGAAGGAAAGGCCGTTATTGGTCTCGAAGAAATGATAGTGGCTGCCCACCTGCACCGGCCGGTCGCCGGTATTGGACACTTCGATCGAAATCGTCGGGGCACCGACATTCAGTTCGATTTCGCCTGCAGCGGCAATGACTTCACCGGGGATCATCTGTCACCTCCTCAGGCTGTTAAAGCGATTTTGGGCGCGCAGCCCTCGGCTTTCAAAACGCGCACCGTCGATGCCGGGTTGCGCGCCAGCGCCGCAGCCGGGCGCACCGGGCGGCGCACCAGTTCGCCCGAGCAATTCGGGCAGAAACCGGACAACACGTCCGTGGCGCAATCGGCGCAGAAGGTGCATTCGAACGTGCAGATCATCGCATCCCGGCTTTCCGGCGGAAGGTCGCGGTCGCAGCATTCGCAATTGGGTCGCAGTTCCAGGGCCATGACGCGCTCCTCAGCGGATAGGTTCGTGAACGGTAACCAGCTTGGTGCCGTCCGGAAAGGTTGCCTCCACCTGCACGTCGTGGATCATTTCCGGAATGCCTTCCATCACCTGATCGCGGGCAATCACATGCGCGCCGGCTTCCATCAGGTCGGCGACGGAACGGCCGTCGCGAGCACCCTCGACGACATAATCGGTAATCAGCGCGATCGCTTCCGGGTAGTTGAGCTTCACCCCGCGCTCCAGCCGGCGGCGAGCCACCATGGCGGCCATGGAAATCAGGAGCTTGTCTTTTTCGCGTGGGGTGAGGTTCATTTTTATCCCGCAATCGGCTTTGGAAATGGCAAATCAGATATGCCAGACTTTCGGCACTGGCGCACCGTTACGCAATACGGAAATTGCCGGTACCAGGATTTTTCTCAAGTCGAAGCCGGTCGGCGCCGCGATACGGGCAATCAGCTTGCCGTTCCAATAGCTTGCGCCGCCGAACGTGCCATCGAGGCATTGCCGCAAACGCGGCAGAAGCGCCTCCCCCAGCGGGCCGGTATAAAACAGCGTGGCAAACGCCACCTGGCCGGAAAGCACGGCCGCCGCCTGTGTCAGCCGCTCGATCTCGCCCTCGAAACGCAGTTCCTCGGCATGGATGAGCTGGCCGTTGCGGCGCACCCGCCAGCGGTCGCGGAAAAAGCCGCGATCGACCGCCTCGCCCATCGCCTTGCGGCCGAGCAGCACCGCCTCGACGGCCAGAAACTCGGCATCGCCGGCCAGATCGACATCAAGCCTGCGCGTCAGCGACGCCTGATCGAACAGGATCGTCTCTTGCGGAAGCCAGTGCACCGAAGCCCCTTCGGCAACCCGGATGGATGTGGAGACGGAGGCGGTGTCAGCGGCCGCCTTGTAGATTTTCTCGTTCGCCTGGGTGGTGACCGATAGCTTCGTGGAAGCCGCGGCGGCGACGGACCATTCGATCACGTCGCCGCCCGTCAGTCCCCCTGACGTATTGATGAGGATCGCCTCCATTTCAGGCGAAAAGGTTTCCGGAAGGCGTATTTTTGCGCAGCCTTCCTGGAAGAACTCGTCGAGCCGCGTGCGACCGCCAAAAGCCTTGGTTACAAGGCGTCCTGCACCCCTTGCCCGCTGCGGCGCATAGTGTTCGGCTGGGTATTGCTGCACGACATACCTTCGATTGCTGCTTGCGATGCGCAGTCAGAAGCAACGGACGTGCCAGACTTCGCAGGCGTCGACGACTTTGCCGAGGACTTGGAGGGCGCCGCCGTCGCGACGAGATCCGTCGAATCGGCCTTGCCGAAGAAGTCCCACATCCGGAAGGCCGGATCAACATTGGCGTCGAAGGCCGGCTGCTTGGCAGATACAACGGCGGCAACCTTGGTGACGCTCGCAGCGCCTTCCTTGGCGGCGGCCATCACGGCATCCTTGGAGGCTACCGGCTTCGGCCAGTCATGCGTCCCCTTTTCGAAGACGTAGGTTGCGATACGGGCGCCGTTCTTGCAGGTCCCGTGCATCGTGTAGGTCACGCCATCGGCCGTCTTCGGATCGCCGCTGCCCTTGCATCCGTCGAGTTCGCTCCAGCGCTGGATGGCGGTCTTGAAACCGTATTGCCAATAGGCCGCGCCGCCGCCCGCATAGGGGTTCTGCGCATCCTTTTCGCCGGCAAAGGCAACGATCGAGATCGGCTTGGCCGGATTGCAGTTCGCCTTTTCCGGGGCCCACTTGCCGTCGATCTCGACCGGACGGCCGGCGCGCAGCGAGTTGACGAAGCCGGCCGCGACGAAATCGTCCTGGCCGGAGCAGACATAGGCCGACAGCATGCGCCCGCCACCGGAATAGCCCGACGCGAAAATGCGGTTCGGATCGACACAGAAGTCGTCCTTCACCTCATCGACGGCATCGTCGATGAAGGCGATTTCGTCGAGACCACCGGCTGCCCCCGTCGGGATGATCGCCTTGGAAACTTCGACGCCCGGAACATTCCAGGCAAACGTGCCCGCCACCTTGCCCGGCAGGCTGCCCTGAAGCGCCACCGCGATGAAGCCGTTCTTTTCGGCGACCTTGTCCCAGGAGGAGCGGGTCAGCTGGCCGTTCGGATTGCTGTTGCTGCCGTGGAAATCGAACACGACCGGTACCTTGTCCTTGCCCGTATAGGAGGACGGCACGTAGTAGACGGCCTGTCGCGCGACGCCGTCACTTTCGATGGTCATGGCATGGCGACCCGGCGCCATAGACTGGCCGCAGCCGGCGAAGGCGGCACCAGCGGCCAAGAAAAACGCTCCGGTCGCGGACAGGCGAACAAGAGCGGAGGGGGAACGGAAACCGGGAATGCATGCAAAGACCATCAGCGCCTCATCATGGGGTGCGGGGTGTCAACGATGTTCGGAGATGTCGTTCATCTGCGGTTCATGTAACACAGGCGCCCAAGCATTGAAACAGCATCAGCGAATAGAAGCTATGCAAACATTGACCATTAAACTGTTAGATGCCGCCTTGCTTCTGCCGTATCCAGCGTCTCGGCGGGGCCTTGATGCACAATCTCGCCACGATCCATGATGTAAACCTGGTCGGCCAGCTCGCGGCAGAAGTCGAGATACTGTTCGACGAGCAGGATCGCCATGCCGGTACTGTCCCGCAAATAGCGGATCGCCCGGCCGATATCCTTGATGATCGACGGCTGGATGCCTTCGGTCGGCTCGTCGAGCACGAGGATTTTCGGCCGCGTGACCATGGCGCGTCCGATCGCCAGCTGCTGCTGCTGCCCACCGGAAAGGTCGCCACCGCGCCGGCCGAGCATGGTTTTCAGCACAGGAAACAGCGAGAAGATCTCGTCGGGAATGTAGCGGTCCTTGCGGGCGAGCGGCGCGTAGCCGCTCTGCAGGTTTTCCTGAACGGTCAGCAGCGGAAAGATCTCGCGCCCCTGCGGCACGTAGCCGATACCGTGCTTGGCACGGGAATAGGGCGCCAGGCCGTTCAGCGCCTCGCCCTGAAAGCTGATCGAGCCGCCGGAGACCGGATGCTGGCCGGTGACGGCGCGCAGCAGCGACGACTTGCCGACGCCGTTGCGCCCCAGCACGCAGGTGATCTTGCCCATCTCGGCATTGATCGAGACCCCACGCAACGCCTGGGCGGCGCCGTAGTGAAGATTGACGTTGTCGACTGTCAGCATGGTTGGTCTCTTTTCAATTTGTATATCTCCGCGACAGCGGTTGGCGCCTGCCCCTCATCCGCCTGCCGGCACCTTCTCCCCGCCCGCGGGGAGAAGGACGAATGACGCATTCTCACTGCCCCGAGTGGGGCAAGTCCCCTCGCCCCGCCTGCGGGGAGAGGGTTAGGGTGAGGGGCTAAGCCAAAGCCATGAGCATTCACCGCCCCAGATAATTCTCGATCACCTTGGGATCGTTCGAGACGAAATCGATCGACCCTTCGGCCAGCACCGAGCCTTCCGCCAGACACGTCACCTTGACGCCGAGATCGCGGATGAACCCCATGTCGTGTTCGACGACCACCACCGAGCGGGTTTTGGCGATCTCGCGCAGAAGGATCGCGGTTTCGGCCGTTTCCGCGTCTGTCATGCCGGCGACGGGTTCGTCGACAAGCAGCAATTTCGGCTCCTGCGCCAAAAGCATGCCGATCTCCAGCCACTGTTTCTGACCATGGGAAAGGTTGGCGGCGTATTCGTCCTTGCGGTGGGTCATGCGGATCGTCTCGAGAATCTCCTCGATCCGCGCCTTGTCCTGCGCACTCAGCGTATAGAACAGCGTGGCGAAGACGCCGCGGGAGCGGTTGAGAGCCAGTTCCAGATTGTCCCAGACGGTATGGCTTTCGAATACGGTCGGCTTCTGGAATTTTCGGCCGATACCGAGCTGGGCGATATCCGCCTCGTCCTTCTTCGTCAGGTCGATATCGTCCTCGAAGATCACACGGCCGGTATCGGGACGCGTCTTGCCGGTGATGATGTCCATCATCGTCGTCTTGCCGGCGCCGTTCGGGCCGATGATGGCACGAAGCTCGCCGGGTTCGATGACCAGGGACAACGAGTTGATCGCCCTGAACCCGTCGAAGGAGACGGAAACGTCTTCGAGATAGAGCAGGCTTTTCGAACGTGTTTCAGCAATCGTGTTCATTGTCTCACTCCGCTGCCTGAGCCTGCTGCACCACCGGTGCAGCGCCTGCATCCCTGCCCTTTTCCGCATCGGCTGCTGCCTTCAGCGCCTTGCGGGCGTTCCAGCCGTGCTGGATCGTGCCGACGATGCCCTTGGGCAGGAACAACGTCACGGCGATGAACAGGCCGCCGAGCGCAAACAGCCAGAATTCCGGGAAGGCGCCGGTGAAATAGCTTTTCCCGGCATTGACGAGGATGGCGCCGATGATCGGGCCGATCAGCGTGCCGCGCCCGCCGACGGCCGTCCAGACGACGACTTCGATCGAATTGGCCGGGGCGAATTCGCCCGGATTGATGATGCCCACCTGCGGCACGAACAGCGCACCGGCAATGCCGGCGAACATCGCCGAGACGACGAAGGTGAACAGCTTGATGTTTTCCACCCGGAAGCCGAGGAAGCGCACCCGGCTTTCCGCATCGCGCACGCCGACCAGAACCTTGCCGAATTTCGACCTCGTGATGGCGGAGGCGACGATCAGGCAGAGCGACAGCATGACCGCCGACATGGCGAAGAGAACCGCACGCGTGCCGTCCGCCTGCACCTGGAAGCCGAGGATATCCTTGAAATCGGTCAGGCCGTTATTGCCGCCGAACCCCATGTCGTTGCGGAAGAAGGCGAGCATCAGCGCATAGGTCATCGCCTGGGTGATGATCGACAGATAGACGCCGTTGACGCGGGACCGGAAGGCGAACCAGCCGAAGACGAAGGCGAGCAGACCGGGCACGATCAGCACCATCGCCATGGCAAACGGGAACATATCGAACCCGTACCAGAACCACGGCAGTTCCTTCCAGTTGAGGAAGACCATGAAATCCGGCAGGTCGGGATTGCCGTAGGTGCCGCGAGAGCCGATCTGGCGCATCAGATACATGCCCATCGCATAACCGCCGAGCGCGAAGAAGGCGCCGTGGCCGAGCGAGAGGATGCCGCAATAGCCCCAGACGAGATCGAGTGCCAGCGCCAGCAGCGCGTAGCAGAGATACTTGCCCATCAGCGCCATGACATAGGTCGGGATATGCAGGGCGCTGTCGGGAGGCGTCAGCAGGTTGAGCGCCGGGACGATGATCGCGACGGCCAGGAGAATGCCGACGGCGATGATGATCTTGCCTTCGAGCGCACGAAGAATGAAGCCGGTAATCATGCTTCCACCGCCCTTCCCTTGAGCGCGAACAAGCCGCGCGGACGTTTCTGGATGAAGAGGATGATGAGGACGAGCACGAGGATCTTTCCGAGCACGGCGCCGACCGATGGTTCGAGGAACTTGTTGAGGATGCCGAGCGACAGGGCGCCGACCAGCGTGCCCCACAGATTGCCGACCCCGCCGAAGACCACGACCATGAAACTATCGATGATGTAGCTCTGGCCGAGATTGGGCGAGACGTTGTCGATCTGGCTGAGCGCCACCCCGGCAATGCCGGCGATACCGGAGCCGAGCGCAAACGTCAGCGCATCGACCCAGGGCGTGCGGATGCCCATCGACGACGCCATGCGGCGGTTCTGGGTGACGGCGCGCATGTTGAGGCCATAGGCCGTCTTCTTCATCACGAACATCAGCGCGAAGAAGATCGTCAGCGAGAAGACGATGATCCACATGCGGTTATAGGTGATCGTCATGCCGCCGAGCGGGAAGGAACCGGACATCCAGGACGGATTGCCGACCTCCTGGTTGGTCGGGCCGAAGATCGTGCGGATCGCCTGCTGCAGGATCAGCGACACGCCCCAGGTGGCGAGCAGCGTTTCCAGCGGCCGGCCGTAGAGGAAACGGATGACGCCGCGCTCGATGACGAAACCGACGAAGCCGGTGACGAGGAAGGCGACGGGAAGCGCGATCGCCAGCGACCAGTCGAACAGGCCCGGCGCATTGTCGCGGATCACCTGCTGCACCATGAAGGTGGAATAGGCGCCGAGCATGACCATTTCGCCATGCGCCATGTTGATGATGCCCATGACGCCGAAAGTGATCGCAAGACCGATGGCGGCAAGCAGCAGCACGGAGCCGAGCGACATGCCGTACCAGACGTTCTGCGCCAGGTTCCACAGCTGCTGTGCGTTCTGGATCGAGGCGATCGCGGCATCGAGGTCGGGCTTGAGGCTGGGGTCGATCGTGCCGGCAGCGGAGTTCAGCACGCCGAGGCCGGAGGCGCCGAGACCGGAAATCGTCGCGATGGCAGCGCGCTTTTCGTCGACGGAGCGGTCGGAGGAGAGGATCGAAACGGCGCGCGCCTCTTCCATCCGAGCCTTGACCTCGGTGTCGGCTTCCCTGGCGAGGGCGGCCTCGACAAGTTCCAGCGCTTCGGCACTGGGAGAACGCAGGATGGCATCGGCGGCGGAAAGACGCGCGCCACGATCCGGGCTCATCAGCGTCAGGCCGCCGAGAGCCGCGCGGATGGCGCGGCGCAGGTTGTTGTTGACGCGGATTTTCGTCACCGCGCCCTTGGCGACTTCGCCGGCGCTTTCAGCGGTGACGGGGTCGGTCAGCGCGACCTGCTGGCCCTGCTCGCGACCGATGAAGGTCAGCTTGTCGGCCTTGCGGAAATAGAGATCGCCGGATGCGAAGGCTTCGAGCGCCGGCACGACACGCGGATCGCCGGTGGCGGCGATTTCGCCGACGAGCTTTTCGGCAGCGTTGAAGTTGGCGTCGGCCAGCTGATTGAACAGCGGCCTGGGGTCTGCGCCCTGCGCGAAAGCCGGTGCGGAGACGAGCAACGTCATCCAGATGAGTATGGTTTGGAAGAAATATTTCATGGTCATCGCATCGCCCCTCGTCCGCGCGGTTGGCGGTTCGATCCCCTCACCTGCAATTTCTAAAACTCAGCTGCGCTAAGCTTTGAAATTGCTTCCTCTCCCGCAAGGGGAGAGGCAACGGGGAGGCGAACTCGGCGCCTACCTCTCCCCTTGTGGGAGAGGATACAAAATCAAGATCTTGGCCAAAGGCTAAGTCTCAGATTCTGTTGGTGAGGGGATCAGCCCCCACCAACGGGATTGCGCAATCAGCTGCCCTTGCCGCCGCACTTGCCGGTGGCGACGTTGAAGTTGCCGCATTCCATCGGCTTGCGCCAATCGGAGATCAGGTCCTTCGAGTCCGGCAGGTAGTCCGACCACTCGTCGCCGACGACGGCCGGGGTTTCCTGCACGACTTCGAACTGGCCGTCGGCCTGGATTTCACCGATCAGCACCGGCTTGGTGATGTGGTGGTTCGGCATGACGGTGGAGGTGCCGCCCGAGAGGTTCGGTACGGAAACGCCGATGATCGAGTCCAGAACCGCATCCGTGTCGGTCGTGCCGGCGGCTTCTACGGCCTTAACCCAAGCGTTGAAGCCGATATAGGCGGCTTCCATCGGGTCGTTGGTAACGCGCTTGTCGTTCTTCGTATAGGCATGCCAGGTCTTGATGAACTCGGCATTGACCGGCGCATCGACGGACTGGAAATAGTTCCAGGCAGCGAGATGGCCGACGAGCGGCGTGGTATCGAGACCGGCGAGTTCTTCTTCGCCGACGGAGAAGGCGACGACCGGAATGTCTTCGGCCTTGATGCCCTGGTTGCCGAGTTCCTTGTAGAACGGAACGTTGGCGTCGCCGTTGATGGTGGAAACGACCGCGGTCTTCTTGCCGGCCGAGCCGAAGGTCTTGATGTCGGAGACGATCGTCTGCCAGTCGGAATGACCGAACGGCGTATAGTTGATCATGATGTCTTCAGGCGCGACACCCTTGGAGATGAGATAGGCCTGCAGGATCTTGTTGGTCGTCTGCGGATAGACGTAGTCGGTACCGGCGAGAACCCAGCGCTCGACGCCTTCGGTCTCGGCCAGATAGTCGACGGCCGGGATGGCCTGCTGGTTCGGTGCGGCACCGGTGTAGAAGATGTTGCGCGAGGATTCCTCACCCTCGTACTGGACCGGATAGAAGAGGATGGAATTCAGCTCTTCGAAGACCGGCAGGACGGACTTGCGCGAGGACGATGTCCAGCAACCGAAAACGGCCGCGACCTTGTCCTGGGAAATCAGCTGGCGGGCCTTTTCGGCAAACAGCGGCCAGTCGGAAGCCGGGTCGACGACAACGGCTTCGAGCTTCTTGCCGAGAACGCCGCCCTTCTTGTTCTGCTCTTCGACGAGCATCAGCATGGCGTCTTTCAGCGTCGTTTCCGAAATTGCCATCGTGCCGGAGAGCGAGTGAAGAACGCCGATCTTGATCGTCTCTTCCTGCGCGAATGCACCCTGGAATGCGGTGCTGGAGAGTGCGGCAGCCAGCAATGCTCCGCCCAGTCTTGCCTTGAAGCTCATAGGATCAAACCCCCTCTTTTATTTGGTTTGTTGGCACAACGGCCCGTTGCCCGTTGCCTGTGGGGACTATCGGCCGCTGCACTGCAAAACCACATACGCAAAATGACGTAGGTGGTGGGGTAAACTGGTAGCGCGCCGACTGCACCGATCGTGAGGACGAACCGGATTTACAAACATACCGACCATCTGGTATGTTTATTTCATGAGCCAGGCCCATGAGCGCAAGAAACAGCCCGAACGCGTCCGCCGCAATCTTCTCGATTGCGCGGCGCAGATCTCGCTCGAGCAGGGATTGCCGGCGGTGACGCTGCAGGCGGTGGCCGATGCGGCGCAAGTCACCAAGGGCGGGCTGCTGCATCATTTCCCGAGCAAGCAGGCGCTGATCCAGGCGGTGTTTCAGGATCTGCTCGAACGGCTGGACGAGGAAATCGACCGGCTGATCGACGAAGACCCGGAGCCTTACGGCTGCTTCACCCGCGCCTATATCCGTGCCTTTTCCGAGGCCGACAGAGCCGGCACCAGCACCGACTGGAACGCACTTCCCCTCTCCTCGCTCACCGATCCGGAAATGAAGGCGATGTGGGCGGACTGGTATGCCGCCCGCCTCGCCCGCCATGCCGATACGGATAGCGGCGTCGAACTCGGCATTGCCCGCTACGCTGCCGACGGCCTGTGGCTGGCCGGCCTGATGGACTATTCAGCAACGACGACGGAAAGCCGGGAGACGCTTGTCGCGCACCTCATTTCCCTGACCCGAAAGAACGACACGTGAACCCCGCACTGATCACCTACGGCTCGCTTTTCATCGCCATCGCCTTCGAAATCGTCGGCACGACGCTGTTGCAGCAGAGCCAGCAGTTCACCAAGGCGCTGCCCACGCTCGGCATGGCGCTCTGCTATGGCGCGGCCTTCTATTTCCTGAGCGTCACGCTGCGCGTGCTGCCGGTGGGCGTCGCCTACGCGATCTGGAGCGGGCTCGGCATCGTGCTGATCTCGATCGTCGGCGTGGTGCTGTTTCGCCAGACACTCGATCTTGCCGCCGTCATAGGGCTGGGGCTGATCATCGCCGGCGTTATCGTCGTCAACGTCTTTTCCAAGACGGTTGCCCACTGAGCGCGTCAATTCGGTTGCAAAACCGCAGCCTACCGTCGAAACTGCCTCGTTGACGATCACTCCTCCCAAGGGATGAAAAACAAGGCATGGCAGCGCGGCAGCGGATCATTCCCATCCGGCGAGAGTATAATCGCTGGGTGGCCAACCAGACATTGGAAGACTATGCGCTGCGCTTTACCGCCAAGAGCGCGCGGCGCTTCTCGTCCAACCGCATCTCGCACACCGCGATCGGCGCGATTTCGTTCCTGGCGCTTGAGGCGATCGGCGGCGCGATCACCCTGTCCTACGGCACCACCAACGCCTTCTTCGCCATCATTGCCGCCGCGATTCTGATGCTGCTCGTCGGCCTGCCGATCAGCCGCTATGCGATCCGCCACGGCGTCGACATCGACCTTCTCACCCGTGGCGCCTCCTTCGGCTATATCGGCTCGACCATCACCTCGCTGATCTATGCGAGCTTCACCTTCATGCTGTTCGCCATCGAGGCGTCGATCATGACCGGCGCGCTTGAGCTGGCCTTCGGCATTCCACTCTGGCTCGGCTATATCATCAGCGCCGTCGTCGTCATTCCGCTCGTCATTTACGGCGTGCAGCTGATCTCGCGCTTCCAGCTTCTGACCCAGCCCTTCTGGATCGTCTTGAACATCCTGCCCTTCGTCTTCATCGCCTTTCTCGACTGGGAGAAGTTCGATCTCTGGCGCGCCTTTGCCGGCGTCAATCATTCGAATGCGGAGATCGGCGGCGCAGCCCCGTTCAACCTGATCGAATTCGGCGCGGCCTCGGCCGTCATTCTGGCGCTGATGCCGCAGATCGGCGAACAGGTCGACTTCCTGCGCTTTCTGCCGCCGGAAGGCATGCAGAGATGGCGGCACCGGTTTGCCGTGTTTCTGGCCGGTCCCGGCTGGGTCGTGGTCGGCGTGCCGAAACTGCTCGCCGGCTCGTTTCTCGCAGTCCTGACGCTGTCGACCGCCGTGCCGATCAGCCAGGCGGCCGATCCCGCCCATATGTATCTCGCCGCCTTCGGCTACATGATCCCCAACGAGACGGCGGCGATGCTGCTGATGGCCGCCTTCGTCGTCGTTTCGCAGCTGAAGATCAACGTGATGAACGCCTATGCGGGCTCGCTCGCATGGTCGAACTTCTTCTCCCGCCTGACCCACAGCCACCCCGGCCGCGTCGTCTGGCTGGTCTTCAACGTGGCGATCGCGCTTCTGTTGATGGAACTGGGCATCTACAAGCTGCTCGAGGCGACGCTCGGCATCTTCTCGATCATCGCCATGAGCTGGCTCTGCACCATTTCGGCAGATCTCGTCATCAACAAGCCGTTGGGGCTTGCCCCTCCCGGCATCGAGTTCAAGCGCGCCCATCTCTACGACATCAACCCGGTCGGCCTCGGCTCGATGATCCTCTCGGCGACAATCTCGCTTGCCGCCCATTTCGGCCTGTTCGGCGAATTGCTGGCCTCGCTCTCGACCTATCTGACGCTGTCCGCACTCGTCATATCCCCGGCGATCGCCTTTGCCACGCGCGGCAAATACTATCTCGCCCGCAAGCCGCGCCACGCCTGGAAGAACCTCTCCTCGATCACCTGTTCGATCTGCGAACACCCGTTCGAGCCGGAGGACATGGCATGGTGCCCGGCCTATGCCGCGCCGATCTGTTCGCTCTGCTGCTCGCTCGACAGCCGCTGCCACGACATGTGCAAGCCACATGCGCGGCTGAATACGCAGGTGGGCACGGTTGCCCGCGCCTTCCTGCCCGAGCATATCATCGCCAAGCTGACGACAAGGCTCGGGCGCTATGCGACGACGGCAATCATCTCGATTTCGGCCATGGGCGCGATCCTTGCCATGGTCGGCTATCAGGCGGGCGAAGCGGCACCGGCCAATGCCGAAATCATCTACGGCACGATCTCGATCGTCTTCTTCGTCTTCGCCATCATCGCCGGCATCGTCTCGTGGTTCTATGTTCTCGCCCATGACAGCCGCGTCGTGGCCGAAGAAGAATCCTCCCGCCAGAACACGCTTCTCCTGAAGGAAATCGCAGCCCACCGGAAGACCGACGCGGCATTGCAGCAGGCCAAGGAAACGGCGGAAGCCGCCAACCGCGCCAAGAGCCGCTATGTCGTCGGCCTGTCCCACGAATTGCGCACGCCGCTCAATGCCGTGCTCGGCTACGCGCAGATCCTCGAGCGCGACGAGACCATACCCGCCCCGCGCCAGTCCGCCATCAAGGTGATCCGCCGCTCGGCCGATCACCTCTCCGGTCTGATCGACGGCTTGCTCGACATCTCCAAGATCGAGGCCGGCCGCCTGCAGGTCTATTCCAACGAGATCAACATCCAGGATTTTCTCGACCAGATCGTCGAGATGTTCTCGCTGCAGGCGCAGGCCAAGGGCCTGGTCTTCGAGCACATCCGCGCGAAAGCCCTGCCGCAATATGTCCGCACCGATGAAAAGCGACTGCGCCAGATCCTCGTCAATCTCTTGTCGAACGCGATCAAGTTCACCGACGAGGGCACTGTGCGTTTCGACATTGCCTATCGCAGCCAGGTCGCGACATTCACCGTGACCGATACCGGACGCGGCATCGCCGAAAAGGATCTCGCGCGCGTCTACGAACCGTTCCAGCGTGGCGAGGCGGAAAGCCTGCGGCCGATGCCGGGGCTCGGGCTGGGCCTCACCATCACCCAGCTTCTGACCAACACGCTGGGCGGCGAGATCATCGCCACGAGCACCAAGGATTTCGGCTCGACCTTCCGCGTCCGGCTGATGCTGTCGGCCGTCGAGCGACCCAACACGGCACCCGCCCCGGAAAAGAAGATCGTTTCCTATACCGGCCCTCGCCGTACCATCGTTGTCGTCGACGACAATCAGGACCACCGCGACCTGATGCGCGAAGTATTGGCGCCGATGGATTTCGTCGTCTTGACCGCCACCGGCGGCCTCGACTGCCTGACGCTGATCGACGGCACCACGCCGGACCTCTTCCTCGTCGACATTTCCATGCCCGACATGAACGGCTGGCAGCTCGTGACGAAACTGAGGGATATGGGCATGGCGGCCCCGATCATCATGCTGTCGGCCAATATCGGTGACGGCGTGGCAAAGATTTCCGAGGACGCCGGCCATAACGACGCAATCGCCAAGCCCGTCGACGTTCGTCGCCTCGCCGACAAGCTCGCCGCGCATCTTGGGCTGGAATGGCTCTATGACAGCGACCGCCAGCCGGCCCCGGCAACACCGGAGAAGAGGGTCGTAAAAAGCCCCGGCCAGATCCATCTTCAGGACCTGTTGCGGCTCGGCGAAATAGGCTACGTGCGGGGGATCGAAGCAAAGCTTGCCGATCTCGCCAGTGACGACACGCACCGCCCCTTCGCCGAAGAGGCCGGCGGCTACGTGAAGGCCTTCGACATGGCGGGCTATATGAAATTCCTGGAGAAGATGGAGACGGAGGACATGCAGAATGGCTGAACCGGCCCTGCCCCGCGACATCATCCTTCTCGTCGACGACAGCCCGGATGCGCTCGGCTTTCTGACGGAGGCGCTCGAACAGTCTGGCTTTTCCGTGCTGATCGCCACGTCGGGCCACTCGGCGCTCAACATCGCCGACAAGATCACCCCCGACCTCATCCTTCTCGATGCGGTCATGCCCGGCATGGACGGCTTCGAGACCTGCCGGCGACTGAAGGTCAGCGCCGGCGTGGCGCAGGTGCCGGTGATCTTCATGACCGGCCTGACCGAGACCGAGCATGTCGTCCACGCGCTCGGCTCGGGCGGGGTCGACTACCTGACGAAGCCGATCAATGTGGATGAGCTGCGCGCCCGTATCCGTGTCCATCTGGCCAATGCGCGCTCCGCCCAGAGCGCCCGCGTCGCGCTCGATGCCGCCGGTCGCCATCTGCTGGCCGTGCGCGCCGATGGCAGCATCCAGTGGTCGACGCCACAGGCAACGCGGCTGATCAATGCGGCAACGGGCAGCGATGACGGGCTGGAACGCGTTTCCACGCGGGTCGCGGCATGGATGGCGGAGCGCCAACAGCCCGGCTTTTCACATGAGGCAGGCTTCTCGCTGACGGCAGGCGAGGAACAGGGCCTGCAGCTTTCCTACCTCGGAGGCCTTGGCGCCGACGAATTCCTGTTTCGCCTGACCGCCAACACAAGGCGATCCGAGACCGATGTGCTGCGTGAACACTTCCCCGTCACCGCACGGGAAGCCGAAGTGCTGCAATGGATCGCCAAGGGCAAGTCGAACCGCGACATCGGCGAGATCCTCGGCCTGTCGGCCCGCACGGTGAACAAGCATCTGGAGCAGATCTATATCAAGCTGGGTGTCGAGAACCGTGCCTCGGCGGCGGTTCGTGCAGCCCATGTTCTGCATGAATCTCCGTAAAACCACCGCGAGTTGAGTCGACAGCGGCATTTCGATCGCGTATATTTAGAACATTCTCCAATTATAATATGTCGATGCCAGAGATACAATCTGGCATATGTTGTTGCGTTGCAGCGAAGCAGCTAGGGGTCGGTGCACACGAGGGTCTGCATCCATGATATCCGACGCGAATAACCAGTCCATCGCATCTCTCATGACCTTGGTCCGGTCCCTGAAGCGTGCCGACCAGCCACATGTGCTTTCGGCGACGGAGCGGGCGCATCGCGTCTCGCTGCTGATGGATCGTCTCACCCGTTACCCGCAGATCGAGATCACGCCTCAGGCGGCACCGATGACCCGCAGCGCCGAAGACAGATAACGGGCCGCAAGCTCGTTGCCCTGTCGCTCGGCGAGATCGAGTGCCGACCTGCAATGGCTTTCCAGCGGATTGCCGGCCTCGGCCTTGGGCTCCGCCGCAATCTCCATCATCGTGCCGTTATAGATGAACGGAATGCCCGCCGTATCCTTCAGGCATCGGCCAACCGAGATCACCTCGACGCGCCGGCCTGCGCCGCGCTCGATCCCGTAGCGCTCCTGATACAGCTCGCCGCCGGTAATCGCCCGGTGGATGGATGCGGCCACCCGCGCACGGTCGTCGATGCTGATGCGCTCGATGATCGCCAGGATGGGCAGTCCGGAGGCCAGCAGCGCCGCCTCAACCCCCAACATTCCCGCCAACGCCACGTCGCCATAAACCTTGTCGCTGCCGAGGTCCCAGCTGAAGAACGCCATACCACAGGACAGAACAGCAGTGCCCAAATCACTATTCAGCGGAAACATGCGAATCCTTTTCTGAAACAATCTCAGATACACTTATTTTAGAACATTATAATTCCGTAAATTATGTATTTTGACCCGTAAACTTTTGGAACATTCGCGAACCCCAGTGTTTCCGGACTAAAACAGGTATTCTCCAGCGTACAATTTCCCCGTTTTTCTTGAAAAACTTCACGGCAACACGGTTCTCGACCACCCGAAACGAAAGAAGCCCGGCGAACCGGGCTTCCTGTTGTCATGTGTGATCAGATCAGACCAGAGCTTAGCTGCCCTGCTGGAAGTAGCTGAAGTTGCCGTCCGGGCCCTTCTTCCACTCGTACATGACGTAGCCCGGAAGCTTCGGGTCGCCCTTTTCGTCGAAAGCGATGTCGCCGAGCACGGTCTTGAACGTGGCTTCGTGCAGCTTCGCAGCAACGGCTTCCGCGTCTTCGGCGCTGCCGGCGGCCTTGATGCCTTCGGCAATGATCTGGACGGCAGCGTAGGAGTAGAGCGTGTAGGCTTCCGGGTTGAAGCCGGCGGCCTTGAACTTGGCGACCAGTTCAGCGTTTGCCGGGATCAGCGTCGGGTCCGGGCCGAAGGTGTTGAGCGTGCCTTCGACGGCGTCGCCGGCGATCGAAGCGAGTTCGTTGGAAACGATACCGTCACCCGATACGAGCGTTGCTGCGAGGCCCTGATCCTTTGCCTGACGGATGATCAGGCCGGCTTCGGTGTGCAGACCACCCCAGTAGATGATCGAGACGCCGGCTTCCTTCATCTTGGCGATGAGAGCGGAGAAGTCCTTGTCGCCGGTGTTGACGCCTTCGCGAACGACTTCGGTCTTGCCGAGAGCGTTATAGGCCTTCTTGGTTTCTTCAGCGAGACCCTGGCCGTAAGGCGTCTTGTCGTCGATGATGGCTACCTTGGCATCGGCGAACTTCTCGGCGAGATACTTGCCGGCAACGCCGCCCTGCTGGTCGTCACGGCCGCAGGTGCGGAACGTGTTCCACAGGCCGCGCTCGGTGAACACCGGGTTGGTTGCGGCAGGGGTGACTTCGAGAATGCCGTTTTCGGCATAGACTTCCGACGCCGGGATGGAAACGCCCGAGTTGAAGTGACCGACCACATACTTGACGCCGTCGGCAACGAACTTGTTGGCGACGGAAACGCCCTGCTTGGCGTCGGAAACGTCGTCGCCGAGAGCGATGACGAGCTTCTCGCCATTGATGCCGCCAGCGGCGTTGATGTCGGCGATGGCCTGCTCGGCACCCTTCTGCAGCTGTGCACCGAATGCGGCGTTCGGGCCGGTCAGAGGACCGCCGACGCCGATGATGATGTCAGCCCAGGCGTTGCCGCTGAAGGCAACCATGGCCGACAGCGCAACAGCAGAAAGAAGAGACTTCTTCATGGATAACTCCCAGTTCTTAAGGTGAGGCATTTTTGAGGGATCCGGCGCAATACCCACCATCACTACGCCGGAAAACGGTTCCACCTTCTGGTGTATTCTTCTTTGACCAAAACCGATCTGAATTCAGAAAAGTCTGGCTGTCAATCTTTCTTCTTCCACGAGAAAGCTGAGGTCGGCTCGTAGAGCCAATAGTAGTTCTGCACCATCTGGCGCGTGCGGCGCAGACGGAAGCCAGCCAGCGCGAATGCCAGGAGGAGAGCAAGGTCAAGCACATAGTAGAATGCGTTGATCAGCGGCCCCTGGAAGAGCGCATAGTGAAGGAACTGCATGGCACAGGCCAAGAGCACCGCGTAGATCACGACTTCGCGATAGCCGTTCCAGTCTTCGGCAGCCGCCTTGCCGGAACGCCATGCGGTCCAGAAGCCGAGGAGGAGAACGATACCGCGGAGAAAATAGCGCACGACGGTATCGGTTTCGAAAAGCAGGCCCTGCATGTCAGTGGCTCCCCATGGCGAGGGTGAAGATGGTCGTGCTCAATGCCGGCCTCCTTCGAGATAGGCGGCGCGGACTTCCGGATTGGTCAGCAGTTCCTTGCCGGTGCCGCTCATGGTGACGCGGCCGTTGACCATGACATAGGCACGGTCGGAGAGCTTCAGCGCCGCAAACGCGTTCTGCTCGACGAGGAACACGGTCAGCCCCTCCTCCTCGTTGAGCTTCTTGATCGCCTCGAAAATGCCCTTGACGATCAGCGGTGCAAGACCGAGCGACGGCTCGTCGAGAAGCAGCAGCTTGGGGCGCGACATCAGCGCGCGGCCGATCGACAGCATCTGCTGTTCGCCGCCCGAAAGCGTGCCGCCGCGCTGGCTCTGGCGCTCCTTCAGCCGCGGGAACATCGCAAACACTTTCTCGACGTCTTCCTTGAAAAATTTCAGGTTGTCGAGATTGGCGCCCATCTGCAGGTTTTCCAGAACCGTCATGCGCCCGAAGATACGACGGCCTTCCGGCGACTGGGCGATGCGTTTGCGGGCGATCAGGTGGGTCGGCAGCCTGGTAATGTCCTCGCCGTCGAAGATGACCTGGCCGTTCTTGGCCTGCGGGGAGCCGCATATGGTCATCATCAGCGTCGACTTTCCGGCGCCGTTGGCGCCGATCAGGCTGACGATCTCGCCCTTGTTGACCTCGACATCGACGCCCGAAAGCGCGCGGATATTACCGTAAAAGGTTTCTACACCCTGGACTTTCAGAAGGGTCTCACCGGCCATCAGACGGTCCCCTCATCAAGCTTTTCCTCGATTGCTTCAACTTCGTCATCCTCGACGCCGAGATAGGCCGCAATGACCTTCGGGTCGTTCTTCACATGATCGGGCGTGCCGTCGGAAATCTTCTGGCCGTATTCCAGAACGACGACATGGTCGGAAATCTCCATGACGACGGACATGTCGTGCTCGATGAGGAGCAGCGACGTGCCCTCGTCGCGAATGCCGCGCAGCAACGCGTTGAGCGTCAGGGATTCCTTCGGGTTCAGACCCGCGGCCGGTTCGTCCAGGCACAGGAGTTCCGGTCCGGTGCACATGGCGCGGGCGATTTCCAGACGACGCTGCGCGCCATAGGAAAGGTCGCCGGCAGGATCGTCCGCACGATCGATCAGATCGGCCTTTTCCAGCCAGTACCGGGCCTTCTCGATCGCATCCTTGGCAGCCGTCTTGTAGGCCGGCAGACCGAGCAGACCGAGAATGGTGTAGCCCGACGCCTTCATCAGCGCGTTGTGCTGCGCGACCAGCAGGTTTTCCAGAACCGTGAGGCCGGAAAACAGGCGGATGTTCTGGAAGGTACGGGCAACGCCCGCCACCTTGTTGATCTCGAAATCGCGCAGCCGCTCCAGCAGATATTCCTTGCCGTCGCTACGCTTCAAGGTGAGCATGCCCATCGTCGGCTTGTAGAAGCCGGTGATGCAGTTGAACACGGTCGTCTTGCCGGCACCGTTCGGGCCGATCAGCGCGGTGATTTCGCCGCGCCTGACGTCGAACGAGAAGTCGTTGATCGCCATCAGGCCACCGAACTTCATCGACAGGTGTTCGACCTTGAGAATGGTCTCGTTTGTCATTGTCTTGCTACCCGTCGCCATCAGCCGTGGCCTTCCTTGGTGAAGCTGCCGGAGACGGCTTTTCGTTCCTTGAGGAAGGCTGTCGGTTCACGGGTACCGACGAAGCCGCGTGGCTTGAACAGCATGACGATGATCATCGCCAGACCGAACAGCAGCATGCGGTAGAGTTCGGGCGTGAAGTCCGGCCCGAAGACGTGTTTGAGGAATTCCATCTCGCGCAACAGTTCGGTACCGCCGACCATGACCACCGCCGCGATGGCGATGCCGGTCAGGGACCCCATGCCGCCGAGAACGACGATGGCAAGGATGACCGCCGATTCCAGGAAGACGAAGCTTTCCGGCGAAACGAAGCCCTGGCGGGCGGCGAAGAACGATCCGGCAAACCCGCCGAACATCGCGCCCGTGGCAAACGCCGTCAGCTTGGTCATGACCGTGTTGATGCCGAGCGAGCGGCAGGCGATCTCGTCCTCGCGCAGCGCTTCCCAGGCACGGCCGATCGGCATGCGGCGCAGGCGAATGGTGACGTAAGCGGTGAGCATGCACATCGCCAGGATGACGTAGAACAGGAAGACCTTGTAATAGACCGAAGAGGACGGCAGGCCCCAGGCCCTGTTGAAATTGTCGGGCGCGCCGACATCGAACGACCAGATGCCGAAGAACGACGCCTTGGCGATGCTGGAAATGCCGAACGTGCCGCGGGTGACATCCGTCCAGTTGATCAGCACGAGGCGAATGATCTCGCCGAAGGCAAGCGTCACGATCGCCAGATAGTCGCCTCGCAGCCTCAACACCGGGAAGCCCAGGATGATGCCCCAGAAACCGGCCAGAATGCCGGCCATCGGCAGCAGCAGCCAGAAGGAGAAGCCGAAATTGGCAGACAGAAGCGCGTAGGAATAGGCGCCGACCGCATAGAAGGCGACATAACCGAGGTCGAGCAGGCCGGCGAGGCCGACGACGATGTTGAGGCCCCATGCCAGCATCACGTAGATGAGGATCTGGATGCCGAAATTGTCGACATATTTCAGCGAGCCCTGACGGCCGAAGATCAGCATCGCCAGGAATGGATAGCAGACCAGGAACAGCAGCGCGATCTTGAGGAAGTGCTTGTGGAAGAAGCCCTTCTCGTCGGAGATTTCCAGAACGCCGGATTTTGCCTTGGCCAGCTTGCGGGCATCGAGATGCGGCTTGATGAAGCCGACCGTGACGAACCGGCCGACAGCGGCAACGGCAACGAACACCGCAAGCAGGCCCCAGCGGGTGCGCCAGACGAGCTGGTTGTTGATGTCCTGATAGGTTTCGATGCCGACGAACAGAAGGAACATGCCGAAGGCGATGACGCCTGCGAAAATGCCTTCCTTCACGGCTCTGGCCATCAGGCCGCTATCGTTGTTTTCGGTTTGGTAAGCCATGTCAGACCTTCTCCACTTCCGGACGGCCGAGAATGCCGGTCGGCTTGAAGATCAGCACGATGGCGAGGATGGCGAAGGTCGCGACATCCTTGTAGGCGATGGAGAAATAGGCCGACCACAGGCTTTCGATGAGGCCGATCAGCAGACCGCCGAGAACCGCGCCCGGCAGCGAGCCGATACCGCCGAGAACGGCTGCGGTGAACGCCTTGACGCCCGGAATGAAGCCATCGTTGAACGAGGCGACGCCGTAATACATCAGGTACATGCCGCCGGCGACGGCGGCGAGTGCCGCGCCCATGATGAAGGTTATAGAGATCGTGCGGTCGACGTCGACACCGAGCAGCGCCGCCATCTTGCGGTCCTGTTCAGTGGCGCGCTGGGCACGGCCGAGCGGCGTCTTGTTGACGATGTACCAGAAGGCGAAGAGCAGGATCGAGGTGATGACGACGATCAGGATCTGCTTCAGCGAAATGGTGATCGCGCCGAAATGATAGGTGTCGGTAACGAGCGACGGGATCGGCTTGTTGCGCGGCCCCTGCGTCACCTGGATGAAGTTCGACAGCGCGATCGACATGCCGATTGCCGTGATCAGCGGCGCAAGGCGGAACGACCCGCGCAGGGGGCGATAGGCGACGCGTTCGATCGTCCAGTTCCACAGACCCGTCATCAGCATGCCGACCAGCAGCATAAGCAGCAGCAGCAGCGCCACCGGGATGCCGGCGAAGAAGGATGTCAGGATCAGGAAGACGATGAGGGCGGCAAAGCCGCCGAGCATGAAGATATCGCCATGGGCGAAGTTGATCATGCCGATGATGCCGTAAACCATCGTATAGCCGATTGCCACGAGGCCATAGATGGATCCGAGAGTCAGCCCGTTTATGAGCTGCTGGATAAAGTATTCCATATAGTTTCCCCTGAGTGCGGTTACCTTGTCGAGGGCCACACCGTTCTTTCGAAACTCCTGATCGGAGTATCAATTTTTTTGATTCCTATCCGTTTCGGTGGAAATGTGAAGTGCAAAATAAAGAGGCAGATCAATTTTCACGAGCTTTTGCGGGCGATGGCGCAAAAGCGCTCAGAAGTGCCGGAATTGCGGCACAAAAGTCACAAAAATTGAGCGTCGCGGCTGTGGAAATCAGGGCAATTCAACGCCAGCTTTTCTATAGAGTTTACAACCATCAGGAGCGTCGATGAGGATTGCCGGCATCGAGTGACGGGGCATTCGACATGTTCCCTGAAACTTAGTTGGCGATGGCCACGTATAGAAGTTCATGAGCGCCGACGAACAAGGGGCAGCAGCATGAAAACGGTTTTGAGCTTCGACGAACTGGTTGGACACGTTCTCGCATCGGCGCGCGATCTTACGCCGCGAGACACGATAGAACTCGGCGTCATTCACGGCTTCTGCCGCGATTTTGCCGAGGATCAGGCACCCGGCTATATCGAAATCCTCAGCCGGGTCGAGGGGTTACAGGCCCTGCTGCCGGCACTGGAGAGGCGTCCGGATCTGGTCGTCGCCGCAACGCCGGAAAAAGCGCTGTGGTGCTTCGTACGGAACAGCCACTGAATTCAGGGATCCGCAAACCCAGCGGTCAGCGCGAACTCGCGCCCCATTTCCATAAGCTCGGCAAACAGCGATCCGCAGAAGGAGCGCGGAGCGACGATCTCGAATGTGTCCGCGCCTGTACGCGCGAGATTGATCGCGACGTGGCAGCAGAGCATGTTGGCGGAGCGCCCGACAGCAAAGGCATCGGGATGCAGGTCGACCGCGACGCATTTCGCCAGGATTTTTCGGGCACTGGCGCCGGAAAGCTGAAGCAGGGCGCGGCCGTCGCTCTGATCGATGACGGAAGCGCCGCCGATCGCCGAAAGCGCATTCTCGACCACGGTGGACGAAGAGGTCGCAGAGACGACCAGCCATTCGCCGGGCGCGCAGTCGCGGATCGAGATAGCGTCGATTGCGGCCAGTGTTTCGGCAAGGCCGGCCTCGTATCCGCGATGGGCAAGCACCGAAAAGATCGCCGGCCGGCGAATGACGGTCAGGTGGTTCGGATTTGTCTTCGTCTCGAAAGCGGAGAGCTGATCTTCCAGCACATGCCGGTGAAAGAGCGTCAGCGACATGAGGTTCACCCCTTGAGCTTGCGGTTGTCGGGATCGACGAAGACGGGAGGGCAGACCTCGGCCAGCACTTCCGATTTGCGCAATGCATCCCAGACGACGAGCTTTTCGCCGTAGCGCTCGCGGCCGGATTTCAGCATCGCAAGCCCGATCGTGTGGCCGAGCGTCGGCGAATGGCAGACGGAGGTTACCCAGCCCTGGTCGTGGACCATGGAAGGCGTCGCGCCATCCTTCAGAAGATGCGCGCCGGCGTGGAATTCCTCGAGCTTCTCGAAGGGCCTCAGACCCACGAGTTGCGCCCGGTCGGCGGCAGTGAGGCCAAAACGGCTGGACAGGTGCTTGCCGATGAAATCGGGCTTCTGCATCGCCATCATCTTGCCAAGTCCGAGATCGTCCGGGGTGGTGCGTCCGTCGATCTCGCTATGGGTGATGAAGCCCTTTTCGATGCGCAGCACGTTGAGCGCCTCCACACCATAGGCGCAGATCCCCTCGTCACGACCGGCATCCATGATAGCATTGGCGACGGCCTCGCCGTAGCCTGCGGGTACGGCAAGCTCATAGGCGAGTTCGCCGGAGAACGAGATGCGGAAAAGCCGTGCCTTCAGCCCGCCGCGCAGCGTCACGGCGCGTGCTGCAAGATGCGGAAAGACGGCGTCGGAAATATCGTCCTCGACGATCCGGCTCATGATCGTCCGCGCCTTCGGCCCGGCCAGCGACATCTGCGCCCACTGGTCGGAGACGGAGGCAAAGCGCACGTCGAGTTCGGGCCAGAAGGTCTGGCTGGCGAATTCCAGATGCGCCATCACCTCGGTCGCATAGGCCGTCGTCGTCGTCAGGATATAGTGGTTTTCCGAAAGGCGGCTGGTCGTGCCGTCGTCGAGGATCATCCCGTCCTCGCGCAGCATCAGCCCGTAACGGGCCTTGCCGACCGGCAGCTTGAGGAAATTGTTGGAATAGACGCGGTTGAGGAATTCGGCCGCCCCTACCCCGAAAATCTCGATCTTGCCGAGCGTCGAGACATCGCAGAGGCCGGCGTTGCGGCGCACGTTCGCCACCTCGCGGTCGACGCTGTCGCGCCAGCCCTTCTCGCCTTCGCGGGCAAACCAGGACGGACGATACCAGAGCCCGGCCTCGACGAATGTCGCGCCGTTCTTCCTCGACCATTCGTGCAGCGGCGAGGTTCTGACCGGTGCGGCATGCTCGGCGCGGCCGGTGCCGGCCAGCGCGCCGAAGGAGACCGGCGTGTAGAAGGGCCTGAACGTCGTCGTGCCGATTTCCGCCGGAGACACGCCGCGCATGCCGGCAACGATGCCGATCGTGTTGACATTGCCGAGCTTGCCCTGATCGGTGGCCATGCCCGTCGTCGTATAGCGCTTGGTATGCTCGATATGACCGAAGCCTTCGCGCTGGGCGATGCCGAGATCGCCGACATGGACGTCGTTCTGGAAATCGACAAAGGCCTTGTCCCTGGCGCCGGGAACGAACCAGAGCGGCGCAAAGGCGGCGTCATGCTCGCCCTCGACCTCGGGGAGGTTCATCGCGGAGGCGGCAAAGCCGAGATCGCGGGCAAGCAAGGTCGCCTTTTCCGCGCCATCGCGCAGGCAGGCCGAAATCGTCTCGCATCCGGCGGCAGAACCGGCGGCGATGAAGGCAGCGCCGACATCCGGCGCCAGGAAGGCCTGCCGCTCGTCGGACCAGACGGGCTTTGCGCCGCGCTGGCACATCAGATGCACGATCGGCGAGAATCCGCCCGACATGGCAAGCGCATCGCAGGCGATCTGTTCCTGGAACCCGGAGCGCTCGGCGATCAGCGCCTCTATACGCTTGGCCCCCTTTGTGCCGACGACACCGGCATTGCGGATCACCCGCACGCCATCCGGCGCGACATCGGCGGACGCCGACCGCGCATCGATGATCGCGGCAATGTCGACACCGGAAGCCCGCAGATCCGCCGCCGTCCGGTAACCCGATCCGCCATTGGTGAAGACGGCGACCTTGCGGCCGGCGGCAACGCCGTAGCGGTTGGCATAGGCGCTGACGGCACTAGCCGTCATAACGCCCGGCTTGTCGTTGCCGCCGAAGACCAGCGGCCGTTCTTCCGAGCCGGAGGCAAGGATTGCCCGCTTTGCGGCAATGCGCCACAAACGCTCCACCGGCAGGTCGGTGGTCGGTATAGCCACATGTTTCTGCACCCGTTCCACCGCACCGAACACCATGTCGTCATACCAGCCGAACACGGTGGTGCGCGGCATCAGCGTCACATTGGCGAGCGACGACAATTCCTCGACGAGGCCCTTGGCGAAATCCGCAGCCGGCACCCCGCCAACGGACGCGCGTTCGGACAGAAGCGATCCGCCGAACCGGAACCCTTCATCGGCGATCACCACCCGCGCACCGGCGCGCGCAGCGGCAAGCGCCGCCATGAGACCGGCGGGACCGGCACCGACGACCAGCAGGTCGCAATGCGCCCATGCCTTTTCATAGCGATCGGGATCGGCCTCGACAGACATCTTTCCAAGCCCCGCGGCACGGCGGATCAGCGGCTCGTAGAGCTTTTCCCAGAAGGCGGCCGGCCACATGAAGGTCTTGTAGTAGAAGCCGGCACCCAGCATCGGCGACATCAGCCCGTTGACCGCGCCGATATCGAAGGCGAGCGACGGCCAGCGGTTCTGGCTGATCGCGGTCAGCCCGTCGTAAAGCTCGGCCACGGTGGCGCGCACGTTCGGTTCGGTGCGCGCACCGGTGCCGATCGTCATCAGCGCATTGGGTTCGGATGAACCCGCCGTCACCGGCCCGCGCGGCCGGTGATACTTGAAGCTGCGCCCCATCAGCATCTGGTCGTTGGCAAGCAGAGCCGAGGCAAGCGTGTCGCCCTCGAACCCCTTGTAAGCCTTGCCGTCGAATTTGAAGGTTAGCGGCTGGCTGCGATTGACCGCGCCATGCGAGGAAAACCGGTAGGATGTCATTCGCCTGCCTCCATCGCAGCCCGCGCCGCGTCTGTGACGGCAAACACTTGATGGGTCAGGTTGTCGCGCTCGACGATCAGCCAGCGGCGGCAGCCGCCGGCATGGTGCCAGTATTCGCGGTAGCGTCCGCGAGGATTGTCGCGGACATAGACATAGCTCTGCCAGGCCTCTTCGCCGGCATTCGGCTCGGGGCGCGCGAGCGCTGCGCCGCGAATGGAAAACTCTTCCTTGGGGCGTGTTCCGCAATGCGGACAGGTAATCAGGCTTGCCATCGGAAATATCTCGCTGAAAATTCGGCTCAGTGGAGGTTGGGCTGCGGACCCTTGCCCGCTTCGTCGATCATGTAGCCGCGTTCGAAACGATCCAGCCGCATGAAGCGCGACACATGATGCGTCTCGTTTTTGGCGATCAGATGCGCAAAGCAGAAGCCGGAGGCCGGCGTCGCCTTGAAGCCGCCGTAGCACCAGCCGCAATTGAGGTAGAGATTGTCGATCGACGTGCGGTCGATGATCGGAGAACCGTCCATCGACATGTCCATGACGCCACCCCAGGAGCGCAGCACCTTGGCCCTTGAGAGGCCCGGAATGAGCGACACGCCCTCCTCCATCGTATGCTCGACGGTGGCGAGATTGCCGCGCTGCGCATAGGAGGAATAGTAGTCGATATCGGCGCCGAAGACCAAGCCGCCCTTATCGGACTGGGAAATATAGAAATGCCCGGCGCCATAGGTGATGACATTGTCGATCACCGGCTTGAGCCCTTCCGAGACGAAGGCCTGCAGCACATGCGTCTCGATCGGCAGGCGAAGATCGGCCATGCGCCCGACGGTCGTCGTGTTGCCGGCCGCCGCCAGCGCCAGCTTGTTGCAGCCGATGAAGCCCTTGGTCGTCTCGACGCCGGTGACGACGCCGTTTTCGCGGCGAATACCGGTGACTTCGCAATGCTGGATGATGTCGACGCCGCGCATGTCGGCGCCGCGCGCATAGCCCCAGGCGACCGCATCATGGCGCACCGTGCCGCCGCGCTTCTGCAAAAGCCCGCCCATGATCGGGAAGCGGGCATGATCGAAATTCAGATAGGGCGCGAGCTTGCGCACCTGTTCGCGGTCGAGCAGCTCGGCATCGACGCCATGCATGCGCATGCCGTTGCCGCGCCGCGCATACTGGTCGCGCTGACCGTCCGAATGGAAGAGGTTCAACACGCCGCGCTGGGAAACCATGGCGTTGTAATTGAAATCCTGCTCCAGCCCTTCCCACAGTTTGAGCGACAGTTCGTAGAACGGATTGTTGCCCTCAAGCAGGTAGTTGGAGCGGATGATCGTCGTGTTGCGGCCGACATTGCCGGAACCGATATAGCCCTTCTCGATCACCGCGATATTGGTGATGCCGAATTCCTTGGCGAGGTAGTAGGCGGTCGAAAGACCATGCCCGCCGCCGCCGACGATGATCACGTCGTAATGCGGCTTCGGCTCCGGTTCGCGCCATGCCGGCGTCCACAGCCGGTTGCCCGAAAGAGCCTGCTTGATGATCGAATATGCAGAGTAACGCATCCATCCGTCCCGTTGATTGCGGCCCGCATTTGAATAGGTGCCTCGCTCGCCAAGCGCAACCGCCACCCTGACGTTTCGCTTTGCGACAGATCGCGCATTTTTCGTCACGGTTACCGAAAATCGAACACACGATTGAGCGTTTTCAAGGGTTTGCAAGCAGTCTCATCCCCGTCCTCCAAAGCGGGCGTATTCTTGTGCCGATCTTTTTGAAGGAGACAAGGATGAGTGATCGCAGCGTAAATCTGGACATGCCCTTCATTGCACCGGCGCAGGCGCAGAAGCACGTCACCCATAACGAGGCCCTGCTGCGGCTGGATGCCGTCGTGCAGCTTTCGATCGTCGCCACAGGCGATGCCCCGCCCGCCGCGCCGACGCCCGGCGACCGTTATCTCGTCGGCGCAAACGCGACCGGCGGCTGGAGCGGCCACAGCGGCGACATTGCCATCTGGCAGGATGGCTATTGGGCCTTTGCCACGCCCGCAACCGGCTGGCTCGCATGGTTCGAGGCGGATGGCGCCCTCAGGGCATTCGACGGAACGGACTGGCAGGCGATCGGCCTTGCCGATGACGTCTCGGTCTCGACACTCGGCATCAATGCTGCCGCCGACGAGACGAACCGGCTGTCGATCGCCTCCCCCGCCACGCTTCTCAACCATGCGGGCGCAGGACATCAGCTGAAGATCAACAAGGCGCAGGCGGCGGATACGGCAAGCCTGCTGTTTCAGTCCGGCTGGACCGGCCATGCCGAGATGGGCCTTGCCGGCAACACCGACTTTTCCATCAAGGTCAGCGACGGCAATGAATGGAGAACCGGCCTCGCCATCGATGCCGCAGGCCGCGTGACGCGCCCGAGCCAGCCCGCCGCCCGCGCCTACCGAGCCGGTGCCAACTTCACGCCGACATCCGGCCAGCAGAGCGGCATGACGGCCTTTTCGGTCAACCAGGGCGGCTTTGCCACGGGCGCAGCATTGGCCGGCGGCGGCAATGCGCTTGTGGTGCCGGCGACCGGCCTCTACCTTCTGGCGCTGACGACGATGGTGACGGCCGTAACCTCGGCGTACGGCGTCGGGGTTGCGCGCAATGGTAGTCAGACGCTGGTTTCGGTCAGCGGCGCATCGGGCTCGGCGGCCAGCCTGTCGGCATCCGCGATAGTGCAGTTGCAACAAGACGATACACTGGTTTTCGCGCATACGGGCGGCGCCACGTTCATGGCCGGAGCGAACGGAACTAACCTTTCTCTGACAATGATTTAGCGAAAAACTTTCGCAAAATGGGCCAGCTCCTGTCTCCTTTTCGCACAGGGGCTGGCCGAAAATGATCTTTCCACAGTCTCTGCAACCCCTGCACCACAAGGGTTTCCGCACTGAAAACATGGAAAAATACGACCTTTGCGAGTTAGGTCACATTTGCGCTTCGTGTTTAGTCAAATGTTAAAACTGCCGGACTAGGCTCTCGTCCGTGGTCTTGTGTTGTGTAGAGAGTTCCAATGACCGAAATGATCCGTCCACGAGTTAAATATGTCATCGGCCCCGATGGCAGCCCGCTTACGATTGCTGACCTGCCGCCGGCCAATACGCGCCGCTGGGTTATCCGTCGCAAGGCAGAGGTTGTCGCGGCTGTGCGCGGTGGCCTGTTGAGCTTGGAGGAAGCCTGCGAGCGTTACACGCTCACCGTCGAAGAGTTCCTGTCCTGGCAGTCGTCGATCAACGATCATGGCCTTGCCGGCCTGCGCACGACCCGCATCCAGCAGTACCGCCACTAGCGCCCGAAGGCGAAAAGCCGATCATGCCCGGATGCCGCGCCAAACCCGCGGCATCATTTTTTTGATCAATTTTCAGCTTGGCCGCTTCGTCTTTCCCAGTTTGACCACAGAGGGATAGACGGCCGCGATCGCGGCAGAAGCGGCATAGCACCAGAACCCGGGCAGGGTCACGGCTTTCGCCAGACCGCTCGTCTTGGCGGCGAAGATGACGATGGCAACAAGCATGACGTCCATCATCGACCATTTGCCGAGATGCGGCATGATGGCGGAGAGAAAAACCGGTCGGGCACCCTGCCCGATCCGATCCATCGAGTATATCGCCAGCTTGCAAAGCGGGATGACGATGGAAACAGTCGCGACGATGATCGCCAGCAATCCGCTGCCGTCGCGCCACAGTCCGAAGATCATCTGCAAGAGCGACGGCTCCGAGCTGAAAAAGTAGAGCTGCTCGAAGCGCATGATCGGCAGACTGACGCCGAGCGCCAGAAGCGCGGCCGCCACCGCGAGAGCCAGAATAGGCCAGATCCGATCCACCAAACCTCCATCCGTCAGAAGTCCGCACTCCGAACGGGCATTGCCTTCGATGCGTTCCGTTTCTAGCATGGCGCAAAACGGGATAGGAGGCATTATGGAAATCGCACACGAACAGAGGGCATCCGGCGGTCGCTACGTCGCGGAGGTCGATGGCCACCAGGCCGAGATGACCTATTCCCGCACATCGCCGACGCTGATCATCATCGATCATACCGGCGTTCCCGATGCCCTGCGCGGTCAAGGCGTCGGCCAGGCGCTGGCAAAATTCGCGGTGGAAGATGCGCGCACCAACGGCTGGAAGGTCATTCCGCTCTGCCCCTTCTTCAAGGCGCAGGTCGCACGTCACCCGGAATGGCGCGACATCATCAGCTGACGGCCGAAAGTCCCGCCACGGCGACGGCCGGCGGGACTGCCCAACAAACGGAAAAAGGGCGCCGCCCCTTGCGGGTCGCCCTTTTCTTCCTTCTCGAAATGATCCGGCCGATCAGGCGCGGGCGCGCATTCCGCCGTCACGCTCTTCGAGCGCCGACGCCTTGGCGAGTTCCGCTTCAGCCTCTTCCAGTGCGAGTTCCGCACTATCCTGCTGAACCTTCAGTTCCCGGATCGATACCTGCAGATTGTCCGCACGCTGGCGGGCAGCCTTGGCAAAGGTCGGATAGGCGAAATGGCCGGGGTCTGAGATGCCCGACTTTTTCTCCTCGACGGTGATCTGGTGCTCCAGTTCCTTCGCCATCCGTTCGAATTCGGCCATCATCATCTGCAGCTGCTGCAGCTGACGGCGCTTTTCATTAACCTGAAATCCCTTCAGGCGAACAAGACTGTCACGCGACTTCATACGCAATACTCCATAGGATACTATATCCCGGCCCGAAATCCGCATGTCACTCTGCAGACCGAAAATTTCCACGACGTTAATAAATCTGGCGTCGCGTTAACCTTTCGTTTACGGGCATCATTAATGATAATCACGATCGTTTAAGGGTCGGTAAATACCAAGTCCAAATCGGACGGCGACAATGTGTCAGTCGCATGAATCACTTAGCGGAATTTCCTCGTCCGTTGATTCAACTGGTGATGGCCAATCCTGAAAGGAAAACAGGCTTCTACTAATTTTGCTTAATAAATTGATGCACCTTGCCAAATCAGGTCACAATTTGTTAACCATTTGGTGGCAGCTTCCAAATCAGGCACAGTCTGGATCCGTAACGAGTAGGGGGCAACGGTTACCTTGCGCGGCGGTAAAGGGGAAAATTATGCGGGTTCTACTCATTGAAGATGACAGCGCGACAGCGCAGAGCATCGAACTGATGCTCAAGTCGGAAAGTTTCAACGTCTACACCACCGATCTCGGTGAAGAAGGCGTCGATCTCGGCAAGCTTTACGATTACGATATTATCCTTCTCGACCTTAACCTGCCCGACATGTCGGGTTACGAGGTGCTGCGTACGCTGCGTCTCGCCAAGGTTAAAACACCGATCCTGATCCTCTCCGGCATGGCCGGCATCGAGGACAAGGTTCGCGGTCTCGGCTTCGGCGCCGACGACTACATGACCAAGCCCTTCCACAAGGACGAACTGGTCGCTCGCATTCATGCGATCGTCCGTCGCTCCAAGGGTCACGCCCAGTCGATCATCATCACCGGCGAACTGATCGTCAATCTCGACGCCAAGACCGTCGAAGTTGGTGGCCAGCGCGTTCACCTGACGGGCAAGGAATACCAGATGCTGGAGCTGCTTTCGCTCCGCAAGGGCACGACGCTCACCAAGGAAATGTTCCTCAACCACCTTTACGGCGGCATGGACGAACCGGAACTGAAGATCATCGACGTCTTCATCTGCAAGCTGCGCAAGAAGCTCGCAAACGCTGCCGGTGGCGCCAATTACATCGAAACCGTCTGGGGCCGCGGCTATGTGCTGCGCGAGCCGGACGCGACCGAATACGCCGAAACTGCCTGAGCGAAAATTCCCCTTATCGCGAAAAGCCCGTCTGGTTCTGCCAGGCGGGTTTTTTATTGCCCGCATTTGGCGCACTTTGCCGGACGCGAAAACGGCCGCCGAAGCGACCGTCGAAAGAAATTTCGCTTTTTCAGGGATCAGGCGGCTTCCGCGTGCGCGCCGAATACCGAGGTCAGGATTTTGCGGTCGAAGGGCTTCAGCAGGAAGTCGTCGGCCCCTGCCCGCTTGCCGGCCATCATCCGCTTCAGGTCCGCTTCGATGACGCAGTAGAAGATCTTCACCGCCTTGCCTTCCGGCAGGGCGCGAACCGCCGCGATCAGGTCGAGCGCGCCATCGAGGCTGGCGTCGACGATGAGGAAATTCGGCAGTTCCGCCTGACATCCGCGCAGAGCATCGCGGGCATCCCCGGCTTCGGCGACGAGAAAACCGAGTTCGGACAGGATCCGCTTGCCGACCTTGCGCACGATATCCGAATTGTCGGCGATCATCAGACGCTGCATCACCCGTTCCCCTTAGCCCACCCTTTGGGCAAGACATGAGGCTAGCCGATTGCCGCTAAGGAAGCGTTACCGGCAATCCGCCCCAAAATCGGCCAGAATTCGGAATTCCCGCCCTCGGATTTACTCGACGATCGTCTCGGCGATGAAGGTGATCTTGTCTTCGTCGGCGACATGCTTGAGATCCATGCCGCATTCATCGGCGAGCAGCACCGTGTAATAGGGCTGGATCGTGTGGGCATCGACGGCCTCTTCCAGCACGCCGGTGCAGATCTCGACATACTTGGCCGGCACGCGCATCATCCGGCCCTTGACGGTGATGACGAAGCGGGCGACGCCTTCCGGATCTTCCAGCGTCACGTCGACCGAGCCGCCGCGCGGAATGCCGGCATAGGCGACGAGGAAGAGGTTGAGCAGCAGCTTGACGCGGTTCTTCGGAATGATGGCGCGCGGACCGCTCCAGGTCACTTCCGTCTTTTTCTCGGCAGCAGCGAAATCCTTCGCCGCCTTTTCCGCTTCACCGGTATCGATCGACGCGCCGACCGAGCCGGAGGCGCCGAAAGCGAGACGGGCGAATTTCAGGCGCACGGAGGCGTTGAGCGCCGAGGTGCGGATCAGGTCGAGCGCGTCGGCATCGGCCGCACCTTCATCGAGAAGCTCGAGACCGTTGTTGATGGCGCCGACCGGCGAGATGACGTCGTGGCAGACGCGGCTGCACAGGAGTGCCGCCAGATCTGGACCGCTGAGGGTAAGATTGGGATTCTTCGGCATGCGTTACTCCTGGCGTATTTTGGTGTCCATCCGGCTGAGTGCCACGGCAAGATTGCGCGGAGATGGAGCGATCGGCGGCCATATTGACACTATCTTTGGTAAAGCGACTGTTAATCGCCCGCCGAACCGAGGCTTGCAATGGAACACGAAACGCTTACCGCGCGTGAAAATGAGGCCACAACATCGCCCATTTCGGACGCGATAGACGCTCACAGATGGATGTTTTAACCGTCGGCGACCAAGCCCCGCCGCCGCGCATGAACCGCATTGGCACAACCGACATCAACAATATCAGCACGTTAGCGTTCAAAATACTTAACCGCTTGTTAATATCATATCGCCAGAATGGTTTTGGCTTAAGCATGATGCTAGGCCTTTGGACGAATTTAAAAACGGACCAGAACATGCGCCGCCTCAACCTCTTCGCTCCTGCCCTTCGCTTCAAAGCCCTGGCTGCCGCCTTCGCGGCGCTCTGGCTTTCCGCCATGCCGGCATCAGCGCAGCAGGCTAACAGCCAGTACTCGCTGCAGGAAATCGTCGATGCCGGCCATGGCTTCTTCGGCAACACCAGCGGCGGGCTGGGCAAGGTGGTCGAGAACGCCTTCCAGAAATACGGCCTGCCGAACGGTTACATCCTCGGCCAGGAAGGTTCGGGCGCCTTCATCGCCGGCCTCACCTATGGCGAAGGCCAGCTCTACACCAAGAATGCCGGCCAGCATCCCAGCTTCTGGCAGGGCCCGTCGCTCGGCATCGATTACGGTGGCCAGGGCACCCGCGTGATGATGCTGGTCTACGATCTGCCTTCGGTCGATTCGCTCTACGCCCGTTTCGGCGGCGTATCCGGCTCGGCCTTCGTCGTCGCCGGCGTCGGCATGACCGTGCTGCGCAACCAGAACGTCGTGCTCGTGCCGATCCGCACCGGCGTCGGCGCCCGCCTCGGCGTCAATATCGGTTACCTGAAGCTGACCCGTTCGCCGACCTGGAACCCCTTCTGATCGCCTATTGCAGATCGCGGCCGGCGAGAAATCATCCGCAGGATGTCGCGACTTGCCGCCTGATCGCCCTCATGCTTAAACGTGCATCCCGGCACTTTTACACCCGGCACTTTCACACTAGGACGACGGCCCGATCGTGATCGAATTTGCTCTGCTATTTGGCCTTGGCTTCCTGAGCGCCCTGTTGATCGTGATGCTGATCGCGCCGGCGATCCATCGCCGGATCGTCGCATTCACCGAAAACCGCATTCGCGCCACCGTGCCGATCAGCCCGCAGGAAGTGCGCGCCCAGCGCGACATGGCGCGTGCCGTCTATGCCGCCGAAAATGCCCGCACCCGGCAGGAACTGCAGCAGGAACGCGACAAGAGCCTTTCGCTGCAGTTGAAGGGCGAGGACTTCAAGCAGTCGATCAAGACCCTAACCGCCAGCAATATCGACCTGAAGACCAGGCTTGAAACTCTGGATGTGACGGCCGTCGACCTGAAATCGCAGCTGCGCCGCGAGGACGGCTATATCGCCGAGCTGAAATCGGCGCTCGAAACCTCGGAGGATCTCGGCGTCCGCAAGGACCTGATGATCGACAAGCTGCGCCGCGAGATCGAGGTCGTCGCCGCCAATCACGACAATGCGCGCATCGACCTTTCGACGCGCGAAACCGAGATCGAGAACCTGAAATTCCGCATCAGCGCATTGCGTGAGGAACGCGAAGCACTGCGCCAGGACGTCAAGCAGCAGACCACCCGCGCCAAGGAGGCCGACAACCGGCTGGCCCAGGAGGAGCATCGCGCCATGCGGCTCGAAGACAAGCTCGACCGGGAAGTCGCCAAGCGGACGGACAAGGAAACCGCGCTGGAACGCCGTGAGGAAGAAATCGCCCGTCTTCGTGACAAGATGAAGTCGCGCAACACCTCTGCCGCCGAAAACACCGAGACCGTGTCGAAACCGGAAGCCGCAGCCGCGGAGCGGCAGAAGGAAAACGAACCGATGTCCCGCCCTGCCCCCGCCGCCCCGCCGAGCGAGGCCGAGATCAAGGCCCGTGTCGATCTTCTCGCCTCCGATGCGAGGAACCGCGCGACAGCCCTTTCCGAGCGCCTGCTGAACGGCAAGGGCACCGCCAACGACGACGCGCTGCGCGAGGAGATGGCGAAGATCGCCGCCGGCATGGTGGCAATGACGGCGGTGAAGGAAGGCAAGACCTCCCCCGTCCATGCGATGGTCGCCGGCAAGCCCGGCAATGCCAAGCGCCAGAGCCTGTCCACCCGCGTCAAGACGCTGCTCGGCACCACCGGCGACGTCGGCAGCCGGTCCTGAGACGACACGGCTCGAACCTCTGATCCATGAGAATTGGAGGACGCGGCAGATGCGGCCCTCGGCTGCCCCTCAGATACGCCCCTGCGCACTGGCGATCTGGTAGAGCGCGATGCCGGTTGCCGTCGCGGCGTTGAGGCTGTCGAGACCGGGGGCCTGGGCGATGCCGGCGGTCTGGATCTTTTCCATCAGCGACGGCGGCAGGCCGTTGCCTTCGCTGCCCGTCAGAAGTGCCATCTTCGGCGACGCCGGCACATGGCGGATCTCGGTACGGCCGGCCGGCGAAAGCCCCCATATCGCAAAGCCTGCCCCGACAAGCCCCGACATCAGTTCGAGCACGGTACCGCCGCGCGTATAAGGCACCTGCAGCACCGCGCCGACCGAGACGCGCAGCGCCTTGCGGTAGAGCGGATCGCAGCATGTCTCGTCGAGCAGCACGGCATCGACGCCGAAGGCTGCGGCATTGCGGAAGATCGAGCCGATATTGTCGTGATTGGAGATGCCGATCGCCGCCGCAACCAGAGCCTTGTCCGGCAGCGTGGCGATGAGTTCGGCAGCGGACGGATCGGTTACACGCCGTCCGATCGCCAGAATGCCGCGATGCAGGTGGAAGCCGACAATGCCGTCGAGCACCGCGCTGTCGGCCACATAAACCGGCACATCCGCCGGGAAATCGGCAAGAATGTCGGCGACGCCGGACAGCCGGTTTTCGAGGATCAGGATCTTTTCGGCGGAAAATGCCCCGCCTCGCCGATGCGCGGCCGCAAGCATGCGCAACACGACGGTGCCTTCGGCGATGAAACGCCCATGCCGACCGACAAGGTCCCGCTCGCGGATGGAGCGGAACTCTTCGATACGCGGATCATCCGCATCGGCAATGCGCACAGGCGCGATCACCGGCCGGTATCGACCGTCACGTCGGCGATCACACGGCCGACAGAAAGATCGAAAACGACCGCCTTGGCCGTGCCGTCGACATGTCCGTAAAACAGGATCTGGCTACCCGAGAGCGACGTGCTTTCGACGACAAAGCCGCGCGGCAGCGCCGCGGTGACGGCCGTGGGGTGGTCGGCAGGGACGCTGGATGCGGCCGGAGCGGCGATCGCCGTGGATGGCTTGTCGGGGCGCTGGTTGATCTTGTAGACAATCGCACCGAGGACCGCCATAAAGCAGACGAACATGATCCCGCCCGAAACGAGCTGCAGAAGCACCATTTTCCGGCGGATTCTCTCCATTGCCGGGTCAAGCGGCTCTTCCTGTTGCTCGATTTCGGGTTGTGACATGGAGTGTCCTTGTTTTATGCGGATGAACGAATGAGCGAACCCTTTACCGAAGCCGGACTGCCAAGGAAAGTCCTCAATGCCGGAGAAGACGACGGCGGCCGGCTGGATGCATGGCTGACATCGCAGCTGGAAGGCGAGTTTTCCCGCAACCGCATCAAGGCCCTGATCGAGGAAGGCGCCGTCGCCATCAACGGCAAGGTTGTGTCGGAGGCCAAGAAGAAGGTGTCGCCCGGCGACGAGATAACTCTCGTCCTGCCCGAGCCCGAAGACCCGGAGCCGAAGGGCGAGGATATTCCGCTCGAAGTGCTTTACGAAGACAGCGACCTGATCGTCATCTCCAAGCCGGCCGGTCTCGTCGTCCATCCCGGCGCCGGCAACTGGACCGGCACGCTGGTCAACGCGCTGATCCATCACTGCGGCGCAAGCCTGTCGGGCATCGGCGGCGTCAAGCGCCCCGGCATCGTCCACCGTCTCGACAAGGAGACGAGCGGCGTCATGGTGGCCGCCAAGAACGACATCGCCCATCGCCACCTTGCCGACCAGTTCGCCGACCACGGCCGCTCCGGCAATCTGGAACGCGCCTACCACGCCATCGTCTGGGGCCGCCCGAGCCATCTCCACGGCACGATCGACGCGCCGCTCGGCCGCGCCACCGGTGACCGCACCAAGCGCGCCGTCAAGCGCGAGGATTCCTCCGACGCCCGCCACGCGGTGACCCATTACGAAGTGGTCGAACGGTTTCAGGAAACCCAGGATGCGGTGGCGCTTGCCGCGCTGATCGAATGCCGGCTGGAGACGGGCCGCACCCACCAGATCCGCGTCCACATGGCGCATGTCGGCAATCCGCTGATCGGTGATCCGGAATATGCGGGCGGCTTCAAGACCAAGGCGAACCGTCTGCCCGAACCGGCGAAGTCCGTCGTCGGCGCCTTTCCGCGTCAGGCGCTGCACGCCTTCCTGCTGGCCTTCGAGCATCCGCGCACCGGCGAGATCATGGAATTCGAGGCGCCGATGCCCGACGACATGGCGAGACTGGTAGAGGCACTCCGGGAATAACGTCTGGGGAATACACGTTTCGCGAAGAGGCTTTCGCCCGGCACGGGTGGAACAACGCCGCCGATGAGTGCGTTTTGAGAACAGTCCGTCGCCACGCCGCAGTGAAATCCTGCAAGCCCGATGCCTTGGGCGGTGCTATAAGGGTAGCGGAAATGATGTCCGGGTGCCGGTTTCGGTTCATGCTCGGCGGTGCGAAGCTTACCAAAATGTAATGCTGTAACACCATGCCGATCCATTGAACCGCCGCATTGCCGCACTTATCTGACACATGGACCGGCGTGGGATCGACAAGACGATCTGCGCCGAACGGCTTGCCGGAAACGGCGTCTCGACGGCCTGTGAGAGGGGCTGGCGATGCCACGGGAGCCGGAACACTTGATCAAGAAGGGGGTGCTCTATGGCCCGCAATACCTTGCCATCGATTACTGCCGGCGAAGCCGGTCTCAATCGTTACCTTGATGAAATCCGCAAGTTCCCGATGCTGGAACCGCAGCAGGAATACATGCTGGCGAAACGCTATGCCGAGCATGGCGACCGTGACGCGGCCCACAAGCTCGTCACCAGCCATCTGCGCCTCGTCGCCAAGATCGCCATGGGCTATCGCGGCTACGGCCTGCCGATCGGCGAAGTCGTCTCGGAAGGCAATGTCGGCCTGATGCAGGCAGTGAAGAAGTTCGACGCAGAACGCGGCTTCCGCCTGGCAACCTATGCCATGTGGTGGATCAAGGCCTCGATCCAGGAATATATCCTGCGTTCGTGGTCGCTGGTGAAGATGGGCACGACGGCCAACCAGAAGCGTCTGTTCTTCAACCTGCGCCGCCTCAAGGGCAAGATCCAGGCGATCGAGGAAGGCGACCTTCGCCCCGATCAGGTCAAGGAGATTGCCACCAAGCTGAAGGTCTCCGAGGAAGAGGTCGTGTCGATGAACCGCCGCCTTTCCGGCGACGCATCGCTCAACGCCCCGATCCGCGCCTCCGAAGGCGAAGCCGGTCAGTGGCAGGACTGGCTTGTCGATGACAGCGACAGCCAGGAAGACGTGCTGATCGAGCAGGACGAACTGGATACGCGTCGCCGCATGCTGGACAAGGCGCTCGGCGTCCTGAACGAACGCGAACGCCGCATTTTCGAGGCACGCCGCCTGACCGAGGACCCGATCACGCTGGAAGAGCTGTCGAGCGAATTCGACATCTCCCGCGAGCGCGTCCGCCAGATCGAGGTACGTGCCTTCGAGAAGGTACAGGACGCCGTGCAGAAGGAAGCACTTGCCCAGGCGCAGGCGCTGCGCATGGTCGACGCCTGATCCTTTAAACGACCGCTCAACGATCAAGGCCACGACCGCTCCCGGTCGTGGCCTTTTATTTTGGCCGCCAGCGACAGCAACCGCCTCGCGTTGCGGCGTTACGGGCATCACTATTGCCCCCATCAGCATGCGCCGCCCCCTCCACATCGCTGCACATCGTTTCACGAACTTTGGAGCCGAATGTGAGCCGCATCGCGCGCTCACGGCCATTTGGCATTTTCGTGTTTCGTCTCCGCGTTCGCTCAATGCCCTTGCCCGCAGGGCTCATTAGCAGCTTGAAAACATCGCTCGCGCATGTCCGGCAGCCGGTAAACCACCTGTGAACCGTGATGACGCGCGAAAAAACGTGATGCCGCTCCCCCCTGTTTCGTCACCATGGGGCCGCCCTAGCTACGCCGTGCAAACTCCGAAGAGAGGTCTTGTCCACCGGCGCAGCGGATTTCCCGACGACGGTGATGCCGACCTTTCTCCTCCGCAAGCAGCACGCGAACCGTCGACAATCAACGACGGTCAACCCAGGGAATAGATAACGTGGCCGAAACCAGTCCTCCATCCGAGCCGAAGGCATCGCTGAGCGTCTTCGACGCCGTCATCATCATGGTCGGCCTCGTCATCGGCATCGGCATATTCAGAACGCCCTCGATCGTCGCCTCCAATGTCGACAGCGAACTGGCCTTCATCGCGGTGTGGGTGGCAGGTGGTCTCGTCACCCTGATCGGCGCACTTTGTTATGCCGAGCTTGCCGCCGCCCACCCGCATGCGGGCGGCGAATACCACTTCCTCTCCCGCGCCTATGGCAGGCCAGTGGCTGTCCTCTTCGGCTGGGCGCGCGGCTCCGTCATGCAGACCGGCGCGATTGCCGGCGTGGCCTTCGTGCTTGGCGACTACATGGCGCAGATCGTTCCGCTCGGCCCCTATGGTCCGGCGATCTATGCGGCCCTCTCCATCGTCATCTTCACCGCCGTCAACGTCATCGGCACCCGCCAGAGCAAGACGTTGCAGATCACCGTCACCTTCATCGAGATCGGCGCCGTCGCCGCCATCATCCTCGCCGGCTTCTTCATGTCCTCCGATGCGCCGGTCGCCCCGGTCACCCAGGCAACGGAGACGGCAGCGATCGGCATGGCGATGATCTTCGTGCTCCTCACCTATGGTGGCTGGAACGAAGTTTCCTACCTGACCGGCGAGATCAAGGATGCGCCGCGCAACATCGCCCGCGTGCTGGTGCTCGGCACGGCGGCGATTGCCGGCCTCTATGTGCTTGCCAACATCGCCATGCTCGCCGTGCTCGGCCTCGAAGGACTGCGCCAGTCGGATGCGGTCGCCGCCGAAATGATGCGCGCCCTTGTCGGCCCGTCCGGCGCCATGATCGTCAGCCTCGCCGTCGTCGTCGCCGCCATCTCGACGCTCAACGCGACGATCTTCACCGGTGGCCGCGTCTATTACGCCATGGCCCGCGACCTGACGCTTCTGCCGAAGGTGGGCGAATGGAACGAGCGCGGCAAGACGCCGGCCAACGGCCTGATCATGCAGGCGATCGTCGCCCTCGCGCTTGTCGGCATCGGCGCCGGCACGCGTGACGGCTTCCAGGCCATGGTCGATTACACCGCGCCGGTGTTCTGGGGCTTCCTCTTCTTCATCGGCCTTGCCGTCTTCGTCCTGCGCCGCAAGGAGCCGGATCATCCGCGCCCCTACAAGGTGCCGCTCTACCCGCTGACGCCGGCGCTGTTCTGCGCCACCTGCGCCTACATGCTGCATGGCAGCCTCGCCTATACCGGCATCGCCTCGCTCATCGGCGTTGCGGTCCTCCTCGCCGGCATGCCGCTTCTCTGGTTCCAGCGGCCCGAGGAACCGGCGCCCGCAAGGCCGCAGGCAGCGCCGCCGCGCAGCATTTCCGCTCTCAAACCGCAAGTCTCCAACCGCTAGTACTTCAAGAAGGAAACCACCATGTCCAAGCTTCGTACACTGACCATGGCGCTCAGCATCGCCGCCCTTCCGCTGACCGCATCCTTCGCCCAGACGGCGACGCCGGCGGCCCCTGCCACCCAGGAATTCCAGCCGACCGTCGGCCAGGCCGGCAAGGACGTCATCTGGGTCCCGACCGCCCAGACGCTTGTCGACCGGATGCTCGAAATGGGCGAGGTGACGGCCGACGATTACGTCATCGACCTCGGCTCCGGTGACGGCCGCACCGTCATCAGCGTCGCCAAGCTCGGTGCCCGCGCCCACGGCATCGAATACAATCCCGATATGGTTGCGCTCTCCAAGCGCAATGCCGAGGCGGCAGGCGTTGCCGACCGCGCCACCTTCGCCGAGGCGGATATCTTCGAATCCGACTTCTCGGATGCCGACGTGATCACCCTGTTCCTGCTGCCGACGCTCAACGAACGCCTGCGCCCGACGCTGCTCGAGATGGAACCGGGCACCCGCGTCGTCTCCAACAGCTTCACCATGGGCGACTGGACGCCGGATGACTCGGTCGATGTTTCGGAAGGCGAATGCACCAGCTGGTGCCGCGCTTACAAGTGGGTCATTCCGGCCAAGGTGGCAGGCGAATGGAACCTTGGCGAAGGCGAACTGGAACTCGCCCAGACCTACCAGATGCTGACCGGCTCGCTCACCCATGAGGGAACAAGCCACGAGATCAGCGACGCCAAGATGGACGGCCGCACCATCAGCTTCACCGCCAACGGCACCCGCTACACCGGCGAAGTCGCCGAAAACAACACGATGACGATCGCGCCGGAAGGCGGCCAGCCGCTCAGCGGCACCCGCTCCGCCGGCTGATCGCAGCACTCAGTGCCGACCGCCGCAACACCCCGGTCAGGGTCGACATGTGCGGTCGGCATGATGGAGGAAAAGCCCGTGACATCGTCACGGGCTTTTCTTCGTCAGGCGCTCAGTGAATACCGGGCGGCAATCCCTGTCGCTTGTCCGCCGACATGATCTCGGCAAAGGCCGAGCGGATCAGGTCGATGAACAGGAACAGCACAAGGCTCGCGCCCATCGTCGGCATCGCCAGGCCGAGACCTATGGCGACCAGCGTCGCAACGATCTTCGCCGGTCCCGACAGATAGGAAAACGCCTTGACCAGCGTCCTCGGCGAACCGCCGGGCGCCGGGCGGCGCAGCCACCAGATGCGATAGCCGTAGGCGATGGATACCATCAGCGCGAGGCCGAGGGCCGCCATCGCGATCTGGTTCGCAACCCCGAACAGCACCCCCATATGCGCGTCGATGCCCCAGCGGATCAGCTTGGCGACGATCGGGAAGGTTTCGAAATCGGCGCGGCTGGTGAGCGCCATCGTCGACGGATCGATAGCGATCGTATCCACCTGGGTCGGCCAGCTGCGGTCGATTTCGCTGACCCGGTAGGCCTGATCCACCGTGCGCGGCGGGCGGATTTCCAGCACCGGGGAATCGATGCCAGCCGCCCGTGCCGTGCCGACCACGCGGTCGATCTCGCCCAAGACATCCGTCTCCGCCTTGGCAGGCGCGCTTGCCACCGGTGCGGCCGCCGCCATGTGCTCGGCATGTTCGCCCTGCGGCGCCGGTGGCGCGGTGCTGCCCAGATTGGTGGTGATCGAAGGCGTCACCCAGCCGACCTGGCTGCGGAACTGGTCGATCGTATTGCCTGCCCAGCGCGACCATGTGAGGCCGGTGACAGAGAGAAAGACGAGGCCGAGTGCAACCCACAGGCCGATCAGGCTATGCAGCCTGCGTTGCCTTGCCGCGCGCCCGACCGTCTTCGGCACCCGTCTTTGCCAGAACCACATGCAGAGACCACCGGCCACCGCGATCCACAGCCAGGAGGCTGCAAGCTCGCTGTAATTGCGGCCGATATCGCCGAGCAGCAGGTTGCGGTGGAAATAATCGATGGTGGTGCGCAACGGCAGGATGCCGCTCGTGCCATAGGCGATCAGGTCACCCTGTATGCCGAGAGATGCCGGATCGACGAAGACGGCGCGCGTTTCGGATTCGCCGAGCCCCGGCTCGGTGAACATCACACGCGTCGTCAGCCCTTCCGCCACGGCCGGCCGGATGGCGAAGAAACGCGGCCCTTCCCCCACCGCCGCACGCGCGGCGGCGATCTGCTCGGCAAGCGGCCTTGCCGGCCCTTCCGACTGCGCCACGAGCTGGTCGCGGTAGAGCCAGGCCTCGATCTGCGGCGTCAGCACATAAAGCGTGCCGGTCAGCGCCGCGATGAAGATGAACGGGGCGATGAACAGGCCGATGTAGAAATGCAACCGCGTGATGAACTGCCGGATGGCCGCCGATGCGGCCTGACGGTCTGCCGCTTCAGCCGACATCGGCGCCTCCCGCAGCGATAGGGCAGAGGGCGGGCAAGGATTGCACGCGACAGGCGGCCGCGACTGCGGCCCTGAAAAAGATCATGAGGTCTCTCCAATAGACGTGAGCCGGCCAGTGACCGGCGAATGGGATCGCGTCAGATCGGAAAGAGCGGTGGTCCTCGCGCATCGCCGCCAAGCCCCAGCTGCCTCGGCGAAATGATCGCCTCGCGCGTGACAAAGGCCGGCGCATCGTGGCCGACGGCAAGCGCCACCGGTTGCGGTGCACTGGAATGCAGGACGACATGCACGACCGATGCCGCCACCTGGCAAGCGGTCAGACAGCAGTCGGGACGATGGTTCTTGTGTGCGCCCTCGCCCGGCCCCTTTGCGTGGCCGGGCATCTCCATGCCGGCCATCGGCGCATGGGCCATCTGCATGCCGTCATGGCCGGCATGCTCATCGTGAGAGGCATGAGCCGGATGGGGATCGGCCGCATGATCGCCGGCAAGATTATCGCTGGACGGATGATCCATGCCCCGTCCGGCAAGGCGCTCGACGCCATCTGCGGAACAGATCACCATTTCGTCGGCGGCAGCGGCGAAAGCCATCGCGCCGGTGCCGAAGCCGCCGATCAGCGCCTGCAGCGCCATCAGAATGCCGATCACGGCGGCCAGCGGGCCACCGCATAACGAACCTCTGATGAGTTGCCTGAAAAAGCGCATGGTCGAGGTGGATGCCGCTGAAACTGAGGATTGTCAATGCGACAATAGGGCGTCCCCATACGGGCAAACGAAAAAGCCCGCGAGGCGCAAACCTCGCGGGCTTTTGAAGATCGTTGTCGAAAGCCTTACTGGCCGGTCTGCGTACCGCCCTGCTGGCCCCATTCGCGGATCGCCTCGTCGAAGGCCGCGACGCCCTCCGGTCCCTTTTGCAGGGTCAGAAGCGCACGGCGGCCATTGCGATAGGCGACCGGGATATCGATCCAGTTGCGCGTGCGCAGCAGATCCATGTTGGTTGCCCGCGCATCCGGGAAGTCGTTGAGCGCGATCATGTGGAAGTCGTCGGTGATCTTGGCCGGCACGGCAACGAGCGCATTGCCGCGATCCTGCTCCGTCTGCTTCATGGCGATGCGCAGAACGCTGTCGATCGCGCCGCCTTCGAAATCCGGAGGAACGGCGAAGACGATCTCGATCAGATGGCTCGCCGGAAGCGACGAATCCGTATTGCGCTTGACGGTCAAAAGCGCTGTCAGGCCACGGCCGGGAACGGTAATCCGCCCCTGCACGACCGGCTCCGGCGGACCGCCGTTCTGTGCCGGTTCGCGCTGCAGCGACCAGGAGACGCTGCCCTCGATGGCGGTCGGCGCGGTCTGGCCGATACGCTCCTCGTAAAGGAACATCCGCTCGCCGGCTGCGGCCGGTGCATCGGTCGGGCTGGCGCTCGGCGTGGCCGGTGCCGTACCGGCCGCACCGGCGGAGTTCGCCGGAGCAGCAGCCGGACCCGGATCGACCGGCGGTGCATTGAGCTGCGAAACCGACTGGCCTTCGGCGTTCTGCGCCAGCGCGCCGGCGCCTCCGGGACCCTCGTCCACTTCCGTACCGTCTTCGAGAAGACGCTGGGTGAACTTGCCGCCGGCGGTAGAGCCATCGGCGGTCGGCGGTGTCGTCGTGCCCTGCGCCGGAGCGTTGGCACCCTCCTGAGCGGCGGGCGCCTCCGTCTGTGGCGTTGCAGGCGTTTCAGCGGCCTCGGGCGCGGTCGTCGATGACTGTTCGGTCGTCTCTGCGCCCGAAGACAGCAGTCCGCCGACCATCTCGTTCAGCGTATCGCGGTTCATCCAGGCGGCATAACCGCCACCACCGACGATCAGCAGCGCCACGACGCCGAGGATGAGGCCGGTATAATTACGCTTGCGCTTGGCGGTGACGCGGTAGGGCTTGGCCGGAGCGGCCAGAAGATCGCTGAAATCGTCTTCCGAGCGAACATCCTGCTCTGCCTTCGGCTTGTCGTCGGAAGGTGTGGCTTCCTTCGTGTATCCGATCAGGTCTTCCAGGTCGCTCCAAGGATCGCGCGCCGCGTCCTGCGGCGGCTGCGCCTGTGTCGAAGCCGATACCTGCTGCGGCGTGACGTCCGGCGCGGAAGGCTGGGCGTTCACATAGGCTTCGAACGGATCTGCGGCCTGGCGATGATCGTCTGCCGCATGCTCGGCCGGTTGATGCCCTGCCGGCTGCGGAATGTCGCTCGCCGCCGGCATCCGCACCGGCGTCGCGGTCGCCCGCATTTCCGGGCTGAAATAGGCATCGGCCGACCCCTGTCCGGCAGGCGCGTCCAGATGGCGGGTAAGGTTGTCGACCTCGTCCCAGACATTGCCTGCCTGCGGACGGGCAGCGGTCTCCGCCGGCGCGCTGGCGGCGTCCGGCCATTCGGCCTGTACCGCCGGGGCGTCATGCGTCACATCGATCGAAGGGGCTTCAGCCGCCTGCGCCCGCATCCATTCGGCTGCGGCCTGCTCCGCCTCGGCGGCGCGCTGCTCATCGGCAGCCGGGTAAAGCGCATCCGCGTGATCGACAGGCTGAGCATAGTCCGGCTCCACCGGAAGATCATGGCTTGCCGCGAAAGTCCCCTGCTCTTCCGGCACGTCGTCGCGCCAGTCGCCGTAGCGTTGCTGATCACTTTCGACGGCAGGTGCAGGTTCATCGGCGACCGCCTGTTGCGGCTCTACGACCGGCTCTTCATGCCAATGCTGCTCCGGCGGCTCGGCTACTGCCGGCTCGACGGAAGGCTCGAAGCGGTCCGTCTCGAACCGCTGGCCTTCGTGTTCCGCCAGTGCTTCCTCTTGGGCAAGTGCCGGCTCTTCGGCAACGGCTTGCGAACGCCATGCCGCCTCGTCATCGGCCTCGACGGCCGGAGCTGCGGTCTCGGGCGCATATTGCGCCTCATAAGGCTCCGCCTGCTCCGCTTCGACGGGTTCGGCGACCACAGGCTCGGAGGCCGTGAGCGGCACATCCTGTTCGACCGCTTCTGCACGATAGTCCTGCGGCTCGGGCTCGACCTCAGGTTCGGGAACCATGGGCTCGGGCGCCGGCGCCTCATAGACCTCGGCCGGTATCACCACCGGGGCGGCAACCGCCGCCGGCTCGGCCGGCAGGGCCTCGGCATGTTCGCTTTCGACCTCGAGGATTGCGGCCTCAAGCTTGTCCATCTGCCGGCGAAGCATGTCTTCGGGCGGACGCGGCTTCATGTTCTCGAGCTGGCGCTGTACCGCACCGCGAGCCTTCTCATAAACCCGCACACGCGCTTCCGGCGTGTTGGTCGCCAAACCGTCAACAGCGCGGCGGATAACCGCTACAAAATCAGCCATCAGCACTTTCTCATGGTCGCCAGCGTCGGCCGGCCGAATGGATAATCAATTCTTGAGTTTAGTCTTCAAATGGGTCGGTCACAAGTATGGTGTCGTCGCGTTCCGGGCTTGTCGACAGAAGTGCGACCGGCGCGCCGATCAGTTCTTCGACCTGGCGGACATATTTGATCGCCTGCGCCGGCAGATCTGCCCACTTGCGCGCGCCGACGGTGGATTCCTTCCAGCCTTCGAGCGTGATGTAGATCGGCTCGACGCGGGCCTGTGCGGCCTGCGATGCAGGCAGGTAATCGATCGTCTGGCCGTCCAGCTTGTAGCCGACGCAGATCTTCAGTTCTTCAAGGCCGTCGAGAACATCCAGCTTGGTCAGCGCGATGCCGGTAATGCCGTTGGTGGCGACCGACTGGCGCACCAGGGCCGCGTCGAACCAGCCGCAGCGACGCTTGCGCCCGGTCACGGTGCCGAATTCATGGCCCTTCTCGCCGAGGAACTGGCCGATCTCGTCGTTGAGTTCGGTCGGGAACGGACCTTCGCCGACACGCGTCGTGTAGGCTTTGGTGATGCCGAGGATATAGCCGAGTGCGCCCGGCCCCATGCCGGAACCGGCTGCCGCCTGACCGGCCACCGTGTTGGACGAGGTGACGAACGGATAGGTGCCGTGGTCGATATCGAGCAGCGAGCCCTGCGCGCCTTCGAACAGGATGCGCGAACCCTGGCGACGCTCCTTGTCGAGCAGCTGCCAGACGCTGTCCATGAACGGCAGGACCTGATCGGCGATCGTCGTCAGTTCTTCCATGATCGTCGAATGCTCGACTTCCGCCGCACCGAAACCGCGACGCAGCGCGTTGTGGTGGGTGAGGATACGCTCGACCTTGGCTTCCAGCGCGTCGAGATCGGCGAGATCCATGACCCGGATGGCGCGGCGGCCGACCTTGTCTTCATAGGCCGGGCCGATGCCGCGACGGGTCGTGCCGATCTTCGTGCCGCTGTTGGAGGCGGCGTCTTCGCGCATGCCGTCAAGCTCGCGGTGCAGCGACAGGATGAGCGTGGCGTTCTCGGCGATTCGCAGGTTCTTCGGCGAAACCTCGACGCCCTTTTCGGCCAGACGACCGATTTCGGCGATCAGTGCATGAGGGTCGACGACGACGCCGTTGCCGATGACGGCCATCTTGCCGGGGCGCACGACGCCGGAAGGCAGCAGCGACAGCTTGTAGCTGACGCCATCGATGACAAGCGTATGACCGGCGTTATGGCCGCCCTGATACCGGACGACAATGTCGGCCCGCTCGGAAAGCCAATCGACAATCTTGCCCTTGCCTTCATCGCCCCACTGCGAACCCACGACTACAACATTCGTCATATCTGCTTCCTGCCCTTGCGCACTGAGCCTGATCGTCTACCGATATCCATCGACTTGACCATGTCGGCTCGACACCAATTCTTTTTTCAAGATGCCGTAACCGGATAAGGTTTCACGACACCACAAACGCGCGCATCTATAATGCCTTGGCCCAAGGAAAGCGACCGGTTTGTGACTGTCCAAAGGTTTTTGCGTGACAAATCGCGAATCCGCACGCTATGGGCGATGAAACATTGCATGACGCGCCGTAACGACGGCGTGCGGAGGAAATGCCGTGCATCGCAGAGCCTATCTGTTTCTCGTCATCGCAACGCTCTGCTGGGCCGGAAACTCCATCGCCGGAAAGCTTGCCCTCGGCCATATCAGCCCGATGATGCTGATCCTCATGCGCTGGCTCTTCGCTACCGTCATCATCGTGGCGATCTCGATGGCGGACCTGCGCCGCGACTGGCCGCTGATCCGTAAGAGCCTGCCATTGATGGCCTTCCTCGGCGTCATCGGCTATGCAGCCTTCAACGCCTCGCTCTACACGGCGGTGAAATACACGAGCGCCATCAACGTCACGGTCGAGCAGACGCTGATCCCGGTCCTGATCTTCCTTCTGAATTTCATCCTGTTCAGAACCGCCGTCACATGGCTGCAGATCGTCGGCTTCAGCATCACGCTGATCGGCGGCCTTCTGACCGCGGCACACGGCGATCTCTCGACGCTCCTGACGCTGACAATCAATGTCGGCGATGCGATCATGATGATCGCCATCGTCGCCTATGCGCTCTACACGATCGCATTGCGCTGGCGCCCGCCTATCAGCTGGCGCAGCCTTATGGCGGTGCCGTCCTTCTTCGCGCTTCTCGCCAGCATTCCCCTCGTCATCTGGGAAATGTCGCAGGGCAATTTCATCGCACCCGACGCGACGGGCTGGCTGATCGCCCTTTACACGGCCGTCTTCGCCTCGCTTGTCGCGCAGGTGCTTTACGTCTTCGGTGTGGAAGAGATCGGCCCCAACCGCGCCGGCCTGTTCATCAACCTGATCCCGGTTTTCGGTACCATCCTGTCGGTTCTGGTTCTCGGCGAAGCGCTGCAAACGTTCCACGTCGCAGCGCTGGCACTCGCGCTTGTCGGCATCGCCATCGCCGAACGCGGCAAGCCGGTGGCCATCGCGAAACCCTGATAACCCGGACGGACTTTAGTCGCTGTGGCGGTTGCGGATGCGCCTCGTGATCATCCATACGCCGAGCACGACGAAGGGCACCGACGCGCCGGTCAGCGTTTCGGGCGCGATGTGGACGCCGACATTGTGGACGAGCTTGGCGACATAGCCGACCAGCCCGATGACGTAATAGGAGATCGCCGCGACAGACAGGCCTTCGACGGTCTGTTGCAGGCGCAATTGCAGATGCGCACGCTTGTCCATCGAGGCGAGGATCTCGGTATTGAACTTCTGCAGATCGACATCGATCCAGCTGCGCAGCAGCGCGGTCGCACGGGTCAGCTTGCGTGACAGGTTGAGCTGACGCTCTTCGACCGACTGGCAGGTGCGCATGGCAGGCGCCAGACGCCGGTTGAGAAAGGCGCCGAGCGTCTCGTTGCCCGGCAGCGCCTTTTCCGCCAGCATGGCGACGCGTTCCAGAACGATGTTGTTATAGGCGCGGCTTGCGCCGAAGCGATAAAGGCTGAGCGCCGCATTGGCTTCCAGCTCGGCGGCAAGCGCGGTGATCTCGGCCAGCATGCTGTCGGCTTCGCTGCGTGCATGCAGCTTCATCCGCTGGGTAATGCCGGTAAAGCGCGATTCGATCTGGCGGATTTCCGGCGACAGCGTCTGCGCCAGGGGCAGGCCCATCATGGCAAGCGTCCGGTAGGTCTCGATATCGAGGATACGCTGCGCCAGCATGCCGCGCGCCGCATCCGTCATGCCGTGATCGAGGATCAGGAATTTCGTCAGCCCGTCGCCATCCTGGCGAAAATCGGTGATCACCGTCGCCTGATTGTCGGCCACCATGCTCTGACAGAGGCTGGTCGGGTCGAAATTGGCGATCACCGCCGAATTGTCTTCATCCGCCGGGCGAATTTCGATGCGCACGCCCGAGATGAAGGCGCCGGGCGCGGCAAAGCTTGCGCCGAACGGATTGACCGGAACTTCCGCGCCAAAACTGGCGGGCGCAGCCGTATCCCAGAAATAGGTGGAGAATTCCGTATGCCGCTCCCAGCGCAGCGTGCCGTTGCCCCAGGTCATCGTGTGATGGCTGGTATCGGCGGCCGGTGCCGGCACGCCCTGCCCGAGCGACAGGTCTGCAAGGATCGCATGATCGGCTTCGAGATTGGCCTCGGTCAGGAAGGCGACTTGGAAGATGACGCGCGGCAGCGAAATCAGCGTATAGGGCCGCGAATGGATCTCGCCGAGCGCCCGCGCTCTTACATCTGCAACCGGAAAGGAGAAGCTGCGCTTCGTCATTCTTTATATTCCCCGGGCACGCCCCGTCGGCACGCCATTGGATTTGACTATTATCAAATGAAATTGAGCGGGCGACGCGGCGGTTTGCCGCAGAAAGGCGGCGCGGCGAGCGGCCGGAACAGGAAGAAGCACCGATCACATTTTGGCTCGGCCGCAACTCCGCCCCAATTCCTAAACTTTTCATTAAATCTTAGGAGTCATTGATCGGGGATGACCCGAGCTTCTGCGATGCGTATTGCGTTTTTCGTCGCACTTCTCACTCTTGCCGGCTGCGCCAGCGCACCGAGCAGGATTGCGAACGTCTGTTCGATTTTCGACCAGCGTGACGGCCTCTTCAACAACTGGGAACGGCAGGCCCGCGCCGTCGAGAGTGAATACGGCGTGCCGGTCTCGATCCTGATGGCGACGATCTATGTCGAATCGAGCTTCCGCCCGAATGCCCGCCCGCCGCGAAAATGGTTCCTCGGCTTCATTCCGGGCAAGCGCGCCTCGTCTGCCTATGGCTATGCGCAGGCACTCGACGGCACCTGGGAGAGCTACCAGCGTTCGACCGGCCGCTGGGCCGCGCGTCGCAACAATTTCGCCGACGCGATCCGCTTCGTCGGCTGGTATCACCACCAGAGCCACGTGAAGAACGGCATTGCCCGCAACGACCCGTACAATCTCTACCTCGCCTACTATTCCGGCCACACCGGATATAATCGCGGCAACTTCAGCGGCAGCCTGAGGCAGACGGCCAAGAAATCGGCCGGTATGGCGGCGCGTTATGCGGAACAGCTGCGCGGCTGCGGCTACTGATCGATCGGTAGCCGCCTGCCCTGTTTACTTCACTGAAGGCATGAACTCGGTTTCGATGACGATCGACATGTCATCGGCGATCGAGCGAATTTTCGGCGCCACGCCCCAATCGCTGCGCTTGATCGCGGCCTCGGCGGAAAACCCGATCTTCGGCGTCTTCTCGCGCGGCTGCTCGGCCATCGAGCCGTTGAAGGTGACCAGCAGCACCGCCGGATGGCTTTGTCCGCGCAATGTCAGGTCGCCGGCGACCTCACCCTTGTTCTCGCCTGTGATCGTCACCGAGGTCGAGACGAAACGGATCTCCTGGCCGGCAAGAAAATCTTCCCCCGTGCCGATCTCCTTGTCGAAATCCTCCTTCTCCGGGAACGGATACTCGGTTCTGACGGAGGTGGGATCGATGACGGCGGTGACCTTCGAGGCGGAAGGATTTTCCGCGTCCCAGACAAGCTCGGCGGACATTTTGGTAAAGCGGGCGGTGTAGTTGGACAGGCCGAGATGGCTGACCTTCCAGATCACGCTCGAATGTGCCGGATCGGCGACATAGGTTCCGGATGGGGCCGGCGCGGGCTTGTCGGCGGCCAGTGCGGATGTCGCAAGAAGCGCAGTGAGCGCGACGGCATGGATGTACTTCATGAAGATGGTGTCCTGTCCCGATTCGGATGGACACCATCTAGAGGAAATATTGCCGGTTTGGCCTATGCTATTAAGGCATATATGCCTTGCTCGATTTGAACCGGAAAGGCTCTATCGCTGGCCGCTATCCGAATGGACGATGCGCGGCCGGCTTGGTTCCCAGGCCTTGACGCAATCGCGGCCGGCGCCCTTCGCCACATAAAGCGCCTCGTCGGCTCGCGAAACGAGCCGCGCCGGCTTCATCACCGGCGAACCGGCGACAAGCGTCGCCACCCCGACGCTGACGCTGACGATGCCCTTTTGGCTGGCCGAATGCGGTATGCGCAGATCTCTCAGACGGGTGCAAAAATCCTCGGCGATCTCGAGCGCTGCCTGCTCGTCCGTATCGGGCAGGATAAGCGCCATTTCCTCGCCGCCATAGCGCGCCGCCCGGTCGTTCGGCCGGCGGCCGGAAGCGCGCAGGCAGTCGGCAACCGCCTGCAGGCAGGTATCGCCCTCGGCATGGCCATAGGTATCGTTGAAACGCTTGAAATAATCGACATCGACCATCAGCAGCGACAGCCCGGTATCGCCACGGCCGACCCGTTCCATCTCCTGATCCATCACCGCATCGAAGGCGCGGCGGTTGAGAAGACCGGTCAGGCTGTCCGTCTCGGCCAGCACGGAAAGCTTGCTGTTCATGTCCTTGAGCTGCAGCTCGTTCTGCTTGGTGGCGGTGATGTCTGAGCAGATGACGAAGCAGGAACCATCCGGCGTCGGACGCGTGCGCGACTCGATCCACCGGCCGTCGGCCATCGGGAACTGCACCGTACCGGCCTCGCGCAGCCGGCTGAGCGCGGCGCCCACCCAGTGTGCCACCTGATCCTGCGGGATGCCGATCAGCTCTCCGCGTGCGATCGATGCATAAAGGATGGCGGGAGCGGCCGTGCCCGGCACACGCAGATCGGCGGTCATGGAAAACATGGCGCGGTAGCGCTCGTTGCAGAACACCAGCGTCAGGTCCTTGTCGAACATGACAACGCCATCCGCCATGCCCGACAGCGCTTCCGCCGCGCGGCGGTCGCTCTGGGCAAGCGCGATCTCCAGCAGCTTCTTGTCGGTAATGTCGCGGCTATGGCTGATGACGCCGATCACCTGTCCGTCGGTATCGACGAAGGGGGCCTTGAGCATGGAGAAATAGGCGGTGCTGCCATCGAGATGAGAGACCGACCGTTCCTCGACCAGCACCGCGCCGGCATCCAGCGCGCGCGCCTCATCCTCCTGGAATGACTGGGCGATCTGTTCCGGCAGATAATCGAAATAGGTCTTGCCGATCATGTTTTCGGTGTCCTGGGCGCGCAGGAGCGATGCCGTGGCCGGGTTGGCCATGACGAAACGCCCCTCGCTATCCTTGACGCTCAGCGCATCCGGCAGACTGTCGATGACGCGGCGATACATGTGGTTGCGCTGTTCTGCCTCGCGGCGGCGCAACTCGTTGCCGATCGCAAGGCATCCCTTCAACGTCGCAAAGAAGATGAGCGTCAGGTAGGGAATGCGGACCGGCGGAAGCGAAGTCAGGTCCCTGGCAAGCGACAGCACGATTGCCGGAGCCAGCGCACACAGCGCCATCGCCACCGAGAAAACCAGGCTCTGCTTCAAGGTCGGCGCTTCCGAGGTCTTCAGGCGGCAGGCGACAAGCCCGGCGAAACAGGCAAGAAAGATGCCCACCATGCCGATGAGAAGACCGGCGCCACCGACGTAGAGACGGAAACAGGCTGCGATCAGCGCCGCCAGCAGCCCCGCCGCCGGCCCTCCGATAAACGCGGCCGTGCCGATCAGCGCCATTCTCAGGTCGATGAAGAACCCCTCGGAAAGCTGCACCGGGATCAGCATCATCCCGACGGCTCCGAGGCCAAACAGTGCGCCGAGTTCCCAGCGGCGGTGCACGCCCGCGCGGTTGAAGATCGGCAGATTGACGTTGGACCACAGCGAAATGACCAAAGCCACGATGGCCATGTTCGCCAACAATCCCAACCAGAGATTGTTCAATTCATAATTCCTTATTGTCGAAGGGCGACTTGCGCCCTGCCGAACGTATGTCGTTGGAATAAAAAGATCAGTTAGCGGAAAGCGTCTGCTGAAAGCGAATTCGTCAATACGGTAAACAGGGTCTGAACAAGTGAAACAGGACCGACCTTAATCACCAATGGTTGAAAATTAAGAAAGAAACCGTGCCGAACGCCGGCACATTCAGCCTCCATAGCCGACCACGCTCTTGATCTCGAGAAAGTCGTGGATGCCCCAGTCGGCATATTCGCGTCCGTTGCCGGATTGCTTGTAGCCGCCGAAGGAGGAGAACAGGTCCCATGCGGGATAGTTGATATAGACCGATCCGGCCCTCAGCTGCGGTGCGATCTTCCGCGCATGCTCCAGCTCGCCCTGCACATAGGCGGCGAGCCCGTAGGGCGTGTCGTTGGCGATGTCGATCGCCTCTTCCTCGCTGTCATAGGGCAGGATGGAAAGGACCGGGCCGAAAATCTCTTCCCGTGCGATGGTCATGTCATTGGTGACATCGCCGAAAACGGTCGGCCGGATGTAATAGCCGCGATTGAGGTTTTCCGGCCTGCCCGGACCGCCCGTGATGAGCGTTGCGCCCTCCGCGATGCCTGCCTCGATCAGCCGCTGGATCTTGTCGAACTGCACCTGGCTGACGACCGGGCCGAGATCGATGCCGTCGCCCTGCGGATCGCCGGTCGTCAATTTCTCGGCCGTAACCTTCGCCACCGCCAGCGCTTCTTCATGCCGGGCGCGCGGCACCAGCATACGCGTCGGCGCATCGCAGGACTGGCCGGAATTGCCGAAGCAGCCCGTTACACCGTCCGCCACCGCCTGCGGAAGATCCGCATCGGGCAGGATGATGTTGGCCGATTTGCCGCCCAGTTCCTGCGCCACGCGCTTCACCGTATCGGCCGCCGTCTTCGCCACCATGATGCCGGCCCGCGTCGAGCCGGTGAACGACACCATGTCGACATCCGGGTGGCCGGCCATCACCTGACCGACATCCGGGCCGGTGCCGTTGATCATGTTGAACACGCCCTTCGGCACACCCGCCGCCTCCATCACCTCCGCGAAGATGATGCCGGAGATCGGCGCGATCTCGGAGGGTTTGAGCACCATCGTGCAGCCGGTGGCGATCGCCGGGCCGACCTTGCAGGTGATCTGATTGAGCGGCCAGTTCCACGGCGTGATCAGCGCCACGACCCCGATCGGCTCCTTGACGATGCGCGTCGTGCCGCGCTGCTCGGAAAATTTGTAGGTCTCGAGCGCCGTGATCGTCGCACTCAGATGCCCGTGGCCGGCCGCCACCTGGGAATCGCGGGCAAAGGCGATCGGTGCGCCCATCTCGCGGCTGACAGCCTGCGCGATGTCCTCGGCACGCTTTTCATATTCCCACAGGATGCGCTTGAGCAGCGACAGGCGCTCGGCCTGCGTCCATTGGGAAAAACCGGTGAACGCAGCCTTCGCCGCCGCGACGGCCTTGTCGACATCGGCCTTCGAACCGACGGCAATTCTCGTGAACGCCTCTTCCGTCGAAGGGTCGATGACGTCGAGCGCTGCGGGAATGGCGGGCTCCACCCATGCGCCGTCGATGAAGAATTTCAGATGGTTGCTCATGACGTCCTCCGGGCTTGCCGCTTGGCTACGGCCACTATCGGCCATGAACGAAGCGTTAAGCAAGCCCGCGGGCGGAATTCGTCGGAATTCAACCCTGACCGCCATAAGGCGCGAGGAAGGCCTTGATCGCCTCTATCTCGTTCGGCCGGATCTCATGGCCGCCGACATGCCAGTCGAGCGTCACTGCATCGCCCTGCCGCTTGAAATATTCGGCAAGCTCCAGCGTCATCGGCACCGGGCAGATCGGATCGCGCTCACCGGCGGTGATCAGCACATGCGCCTTCTCGCCCGTCTGACGCTCGGCGGGGGCGAACGGGATCAGCGGATGCATCAGCACGCCGGCTTCGAACAGGCCCGGCTTCTCGATCATGATATTGGCGAGAATGTTCGCCCCGTTGGAAAAGCCCAGGCCAAGCACGGTCGAGGATTCGTAGCGCTCGCGGTTGGCGGTCACGAACTCGCTCATTCGCTGGGTGGCGCGGGCAAGGTCGTCACAATCATAGACGCCTTCCGCCTTGCGCCGGAAAAAGCGGGCAGCGCCATGTTCGGATACGTCGCCGCGCGGCGAAACGATGGTTGCGCCCGGCAGAAGCCGGGAAGCGAAATCGAAGAACTGGTTCTCGTCGCCGCCGGTGCCGTGATAGACGAACAGGATCGGCGATCCGGGCGCACCGGGACGCACCCGGTGCAGATAGCTGTCGTAACTCATGGAAATCTCCTCAAAGGTAGAGTGGCAGGACGGATCACCGCCCTGCCCTGAAATGACTTAGGCAATCGGCTCCAGATGCTCTTCGAGCGTCTTTCTCAGGTGTTCGTGCTGGGTCGGCAGCTTCAAAGCCTCACCAAGGTGAGCCGTGTCCTCGTCGCGATCGAAACCCGGCTCGTTCGTGGCGATCTCGAACAGCACGCCGCCCGGCGTACGGAAATAGATCGCCCAGAAATAGTCGCGGTCGATCACCGGCGTGACCTGATAGCCGGTATCCATCAGCGCCTTTCTCACTTCGAGCTGCTTCTCGCGGTTGTCGACCGCAAACGCGATGTGGTGCACGGAACCGGCACCGAGACGGGCGCTCGAAATATTCGGCATCGTCTCGACATCGATGAAATCGGCCCCATTGCCGCCGGGAATGCCGAAGCGGGTGACGCCATCCTTCGCATCGATCCGCTCATAGCCCATGAACGTCAGGAGTTCGGCGGTCGAACCTTCGTCGCGAAGCCGCATCGAAGCGGAATGGAAGCCGCGGATCGCCTCGTCCGCGCCGACGCCATTGCCGGTCCAGGGCGCGCGGCCATCGTCCTTCACCTCGACCAGCGCAAAACCGTCGCCATCGGGACCGGCAAAATGCAGGCGCTTGTCGCCGAACGCCTCATCGGCCTTCATGCCATCGGCGCCGGTCTGTGCCAGCCGATCAGTCCAGTAACCGAGCGAACCCTCAGGTACGGAAAACACAGTGGTACCGACCTCGCCGGTGCCAGGGCGCCCCTGCGCGATATGCGGAAACGGAAAATAGGTCATCACCGAACCGGGCGTACCGGCCTCATCGCCGTAATAGAGATGATAGACATCCGGCGCATCGAAATTGACGGTCTTCTTCACCCGGCGCAGGCCGAGCGTATCGGTGAAGAACCGGTTGTTGGTGGAGGCACTCGCGGCCATCGACGTGACGTGGTGCAGGCCCTTGATCTGGGTAAGCATGTCAAACCCCTTGTTCCTTCGGGGCCGCCCATGCGGCCCGCTGTTCATGGGGTGATACTTGGTCGATCAGGCCGCGATTGGATAGACGGACACATCCGAACGGATTGTTCGAGAAACGTTGACGCCGAAGCGCGGACGTTCACCTATCGCGCATGTTGCGCAAAAGTGTGCAGCGGTTTTGCGACAAAGACATGCGCCAACAAACAACCGGAAGCGCGACGCGCTTCAGACGTTTTCCGGCAACTGCCAATCGATCGCATCCTTGCCGACCGATTGCAGGTATTCGTTCGTCTTGGAAAACGGCCGCGAGCCGAGAAAGCCGTTATGGGCAGACAGCGGCGACGGATGCGCCGACTTCAGCACCAGATGCCGTTCCTGATCGACGAAGGCGGCCTTCTGATGCGCATAGGAGCCCCAGAGGATGAAAACGACGCCATCGCATTCGTCGTTGACGGTGCGGATGACGGCATCGGTAAACCGCTCCCAGCCCTTGCCCTGATGCGCCGCAGCCTTGCTTTCCTCCACGGTCAGCACGCTGTTCAACAGCAGTACGCCCTGTTCGGCCCAGCTTTCGAGAAACCCGTGCCTGGCAGGCGGAATGCCGAGATCGGCCTGCATTTCCTTGTAGATATTGACGAGCGACGGCGGCGTCCTGACGCCCGGCTGGACGGAAAAGCACAAGCCATGCGCCTGGCCTGCTCCGTGATACGGGTCCTGACCGAGGATCACGACCTTCACCTCGTCGAGCGGGGTCAGGTCGAGGGCGCGAAAATATTCGGAACCCTTCGGGAAGATGCGCTTTCCGGCCTGTTTCTCTGCGACAAGAAAGCGCTTGAGATCGGCCATGTAGGGATCGGCGAACTCGCCTTCGAGCGCGAATTTCCAGCTCTCTTCCAGCTTGATCTCAGCATCCGCCATCGCATTCACCTCTTACTGAAACCGGCCGCCACGCTGGATGACTTCCGTCTTGTAGCCATCCGGGTCGGTCACGAAGAAAAACCTTGCGAACGGCTTGCCCTCATGCGGCATCTCGACGAGCTTGCCGACAGTCAGGCCGAGATCGGTGAAGCGCTTATATTCCGCCTCGATGTCCTCGACCGTCACAGCCAGATGGCCATAGCCGTTGCCGAGATCATAAGCGTCGGTGCGACCGGCATTGACCGTCAGCTCCAGCTCGAACCCGGTCTCCGGGTTCGACAGGTAGATCAGCGTGAAGCCGTCGAAAGGCACGCGGTCGGCGATCTTCAGGCCGAAAGCCTTGTCGTAGAAATCAACCGACCGCGCCTCTTCAAGCACACGGATCATCGAATGGACCAGCTTGGCCATGGGTGTTCCTCAGCTCATCACGTGGTTGGAGCGGGAATGCCAGTCCCACGCGGACTTGATGATATCGGCAAGCGTATACTGCGGCTCCCAGCCCAGCACTTCGCGCGCCTTGGTATTGTCGGCTACGAGCGACGTCGAGTCGCCCTCGCGGCGACCGACATACTCGACCGGGAACGGCTTGCCGGAGACATCGGAAATGGCGCCGAGCAACTCCTTGACGGTCGTGCCGGTACCGGTGCCGAGATTGATCTCGACCGTCTCGCCACCGGCGAGAAGATAGTCGACGGCGCGCACATGCGCGTCGGCCAGGTCGAGCACGTGGATATAATCGCGCACGCAGGTGCCGTCGCGGGTGTCGTAATCGTCACCGAAGACCTTGAACCCCTGGCGACGGCCGAGTGCTGCCTCGATGGCGAGCGGGATCGCGTGGGTTTCCGGCGTGTGCCATTCGCCGATCCGGCCCTCGAAATCGGCACCGGCAGCGTTGAAATAGCGCAGCATGACCGACTTCAGGTCCTTGTACTGGCCGTAATCCTTCAGCGCCTGCTCGATGATGAACTTGGTGCGACCGTAAGGATTGATGGGAGCCTGTTTATGCGTCTCGTCCATCGGAACGCGGTCGGGCAGGCCATAGGTGGCGCAGGTCGAGGAGAAGACGAAGGCTTTCACGCCCGCATCCATCGCCGCCGACATCAGGGTCAGCGCGCCGATCACGTTGTTGTCGTAGAAACCGACCGGGTTCTTCACCGACTCACCGACCTCGATCAGCGCCGCGAAATGCAGCACGGCGTCGGGCTTGTGCTTGGCGAACACTTCGTCGAGACGGGCGCGGTCGCGGATATCGCCCTCTTCAAGCTCGCCCCAGCGGACGAATTCCGCATGTCCGTTGGAAAGATTGTCGAAAACGACCGGCTCGTAGCCTCTCTCCGCCAGCACCAGGCATGTGTGAGACCCGATATAGCCGGCTCCGCCGACGACAAGCACTTTCTTCTTCGACATCATGTCCTCAGAGGTTGTTGAAGTCGGCGGCAATATAGCTGCCGATGATCAAATGGGAAGGGCGAATGCTGCGGATGCGAAACAGCTAAAAATCGCAGGGGCGGCTTGCCGAGATGCGTTGACTCTTTAAATGAATTGGCGGCAATAAAACTTGTCCCTATTTTTCAGGATTTCGTCCTAGGCCTTTTGATGCGCTATGTTTTTCTCTGTCTCGGCTGGCTGTTCGTTGCCCTCGGCGTGATCGGGGCGTTTTTGCCCGTTCTGCCGACGACGCCATTCCTGCTTCTGGCGGTCGCTTGTTTCGCGCGCTCCTCGCCCAAGCTCGAGAGATGGCTGATGGAGCACAAGACATTCGGCCCGTCATTGCGCGACTGGCGCGAGCGCGGCGCGATCTCGAAGCGGGCGAAGATCATGGCGATTTCGCTGATGGCGGTGAGCTATGCCGGGTTCTGGTTCGGCTCGCACCCCGCGCCGTGGCTGGCGGCGCTCGTCGCCGCACTGATGATCGGCCCCGCCATATTCATGCTGACGCGGCCGAGTTCCTGATCCTCAGCGGTGCCGCGCTTATCTGTGCCGAGATTGCGGCAGCACGTAAGGCACATGCGCGGCCGGCACGCGCCCGACGGCCCCGGCAATGCCGTAGACCGAGGCGATCATCTCGTCGCTCACCGTCTCGTGGCATGGTCCTTCCGCGACAACCCGGCCGTGATTAAGCACGACCAGATGATCGGCAAATTCCGCCGCAAGATTGAGGTCGTGCAGGATGGCGAGAACCATGCCCCCGGCCGACGCAAAGTCGCGCGCCGTCTCCAGCACGGAAATCTGATGGCCGAGATCGAGGCTCGCGGTCGGTTCGTCGAGGAACAGCGCCCGCGGCACACCGTCGGCGACCGCCTGCGGCACCTGCGCCAGCGCGCGGGCAAACTGTACCCGCTGCTGCTCGCCTCCCGACATCGACGGATAGGGCCGGCTTTCGAAACCGCGCAGACCGACGCGGGCAAGCGCCCGGCGTCCTTCCTCGCTCGGGTTCAGCGCCCCTTGCGCCACGGCACCCATGCGGGCGATTTCGAGCGCGGTGAAGGGAAAGGCGAGCTGCGTCGCCTGTGGCAGCACCGCCCGGCGCCTGGCAAGATCGGCCGGCTGGCAAAGCTCGACGCCCATGCCGTAATAGGAGACGCGCCCCTGATCCGGCTTCATCTCGCCAGAAAGAACCTTCATCAGCGTCGATTTTCCGGCACCGTTCGGGCCGATGACGACGGTGAACTTTCCCGGCTCAAGCCCGATCGAGATATCGTCTATCAGCCTTCGCCCGGAACGGATGACAGTGGCATTCTCGGCCTTGATCAGCGCGTTGTTCATGGCAGGTCGCGCGCTCCGATGCCGTTCTTGCCGATCAGCAGAAACAGGAAGACCGGCGCGCCGAACAGCGCCGTAACGACGCCGATCGGCAATTCGGCCGGTGCGGTCACGGTGCGTGCCACGCTGTCGGCGATCAGAAGCAGCGCCCCGCCGCCGAGTGCCGAACCCGGCAGCAGGAACCGGTGCGACGGCCCCATGGCAAGCCTCAGGAGATGCGGCACGACGATGCCGACGAAACCGATCGCGCCGGCGACCGCAACTGTCGAGCCGCAGGCGGCGGCGACCGCCACGATGACGATCCGCTTCAGCCTCTGCACCGGAATGCCCATGTGGAAGGCCGCCGCATCGCCGAGGATCAGCGCATCGAGACCACGTGCGACGAAGGGAATGACGGCCAGCACGACGAGTATGAAGGGCAGGATGGCAAGCACCCGCCCGTAGGTCGCGCCACCAAGCGAGCCGAGGCTCCAGAAGGTGATGTCGCGCAGCTGCCGGTCGTCTGCGCTGACGATCAGGAGGCCCATCAGCGCCCCGACCAGCGCACCGAGCGCGATGCCGCAGAGGATCAGCGCCGTCGTCGAGGTGCGCCCGTCGCGGGTGGCGATCACATAAAGCAGCCAGGTGATGACAAGACCGCCGAAGAAGGACATCAGCGGCAGGAACTGGTTGCCGAGCAGGATGGCCACCGGCGCCAGCACGCCGCCGCCGAGCACAATGGCAGACACGGCTGCAAGCCCCGCCCCCGACGTCACCCCGACAATGCCGGGATCGGCAAGCGGATTGCGGAAAAGGCCCTGCATCATGGCGCCTGAGACGGCGAGCCCCGCCCCGACCAAAAGGCCGAGCGCGGTGCGCGGCAGGCGCACGGCTTCCAGGATAACGCGCTCCTGCGTCGTAAGAGCGTCGCCATTGCCGGAGAGGTAGGCGAAGAGATCGGCAAGACCGACACCGGTCGGGCCGACATGCAGCGAGATCAGACAGGCGGCGGCCAGCAGCAGGACCAGAAGGCCGAGCACCAGCACGCCCTGCGACGTGCGGTCGCCTTCACCGCTGCGCCCGAACGGCATGGCGAGCGTCCGCATCAGTTGATCGCGCCCGGATAGATCGCCGATGCCAGCGCCCGTGCGGCTTCCGGCGTACGCGGACCGAAGCCGAGCAGCATCAGGCCGTCCATCGAGACGAGCGCCTTGTTGGCGGCGGCCGGTGTCGTTTGCATCGAAGGCAGCGCGAACATCTCTTCCGGCGTGATCGAATGGTCGCCGCGCGACATGGTGAGGATGACGTCCGGTGCTGCGGCAATCACCGCCTCGTCCGACAGCGGCTTGTAACCGGTGATCGTCGGCGCGGCATTGACGCCACCGGCCATCTCGATGATCGCGCCGGCCTCGGTGTCGGCACCGCCGGCCATCAGCCGGCCGTTGGAAACGGAAAGGACGAAAAGAACCTTCTTCTTCTCCCCGGCAATTTTCGCGACATCGGCGGCGACAGCCTTGAGGCCTTCCTCGGTCTTCGCCGCCAGTGCCTCGGCCTTGTCGGACAAGCCGACAGCGGCACCGACGTCACGGATCTTCTGACCTATCTTGCCCGCGTCCGGTGGTGTCGCAACGACCACCATCGGCACTTCGCTGGCTTTCAGGATCTCCAGCACCGGCGGCGGGCCGGAGCCTTCCTCCATCAGGATCAGGTCCGGCTTCTGGCCGAGAATACCTTCCGCCGAGAGCGCCCGCATATAGCCGACATCCGGCTTCGAATTGGCATCCGCCGGATAGAAGCTGGTGGAATCGCGCGCCGCGATACGATCCTGCGCGCCGAGATCGTAGAGGATTTCGGTGATCGTGCCGCCGACGGAGACGATGCGCTGCGCTTGCATGTTGCCGGTCTCGGCGGCAGAAGCCGCGCCCGTCAGCACTGCGACAGAAACGGCGGCGGCAGCGAAAACGCGCCCGAACGAGGAAGAGGAAGCCATGGTGATCCACCCTTTTTCATTGCGGCACCCATGCCGACCGCGATCGCGGGACGATGCTGCAGAACCCGATAACTTGAGTTGACTACGCAAGTTTTTTTGGCTTTTCAAGGGGCCGACCGGCAGATAACTTGACCGGCGAATGAAACTTAAGTGAGGAATGTTTTCATGTATATCGCGATGAACCGTTTTCGCGTCGTGCCGGGCTATGAGGAGGCTTTCGAGGCCGTGTGGCGCGATCGCCAGGGCCGCCTTGCGGAACTGCCGGGCTATATCGAGTTTCACATGCTGAAAGGCCCGAAGGCCGAGGATCACTCGCTCTACGCGTCCCACACCGTCTGGGAGACGTTCGAACACTTCAAGGCATGGACGACGTCTGAACAGTTCCGTGCGGCACACGCCAATGCCGGCAACAACCGCGGCAAGGTGGAATACCTCTCCGGCCCGCATTTCGAGGGTTTCGAGGTGATCATCCATGAAGACAAGAACGGCGTGCGCGCTGCCGATGCGGCCTGAGGTATGTCCATGAACGCAGTCACCGAAATTGCCCCTGACCGCCGCGAGCGGGCGCTTGCCGCACTGGCTGAAAAGCCCGACGGCATCGTCGAGTCGATCGCCGCCAATGCCGATGTCACGCCGGCGGAAATCCTTGAAATCCTGCCGGAAGGCTCGGCTGTCATCGCGCCGAAAGAAAGCTTTCTCGACATCTGGAACGAGCTGACCACCTGGGGTGTCGTGCTCTTCCTCGTCCATACGGACGATGTCGTGGCAGAGATCGACGGCGAACTGCCGGTGGGGTCCGAAGGTCATGGCTGGTTCAACATCCATGGCGACAGCCCGATCGGCGGCCACATCAAGAAGGACAACTGCGCCTCGATCACCTTCGTCGACCGTGCCTTCCACGGCCGCCGCTCCTGTTCGGTGTGGTTCATGAACGCCAAGGGCGCACCGATGTTCAAGGTCTTCGTCAAACGCGACGAGCAACGCGAGCTGCTGGCCGAACAGCTGGCGAAGTTCGAGGGTCTGCGCGCCCGCTACGCCTAATCGAAACAGGAGGCGGACCAGCACGGCCCGCCTCTTTCGCGGCCCGGCTCAACCGGGCACGGCAATCTAATGCTGGGCGACATGCTCCGGCTTGCCCGCGTGCTTGGTCGACGCGAAGTCTTCCAGCTGTTTCTCGCTCATCGACTTCTCCATCTCCTTGGAAGCCCCCTTCAGGTCCTTCTTCTTGATGTCTCCGCGCTTGGCCGCGAGTGCGGCGCCTGCGGCCTTCTGTTGTGCCCTGGATTTTGCCGGCAAGACGGTCTCCTTCCTTGATGTCTCCCGGTCAAACCGACCGCCGTCGGCTTTCGTTCCCGTAGACAGACCCGGAACCTCTGACGCCGCGACGGGTTGTCCATTGCCAGGCAGCGCGAGAACCGTTGCCGCCATCTTTTGAAGGAGACGCACCATGAGTGAGACATCCGGCAAGTTGAACGATATCGACCGCGAGCAGCGCAACACCATCAATCCGGAAGCCCTCAAGGAAGCGGCGCGGCTTGGTAACAAGGATACGTATCTGGTCGAGACCGATCTGGAAGACGCGGATCAGCGCGAGGACGGCGATCAGCCAGATGGTCGGGCAAGCCCCATGGCCAATGCCGACAATCAGGAAAAACCCTGAACGTTCAAGCCAGTAGAAGCGGAACCGGACGTAGCCTCCCGCTGCTACCCTGCGCAGATGACATTCGAAGAAGATCCAGGAGAAGATCCATGAATGCCGACGTAAACACGGCGCAGACCTTGAAGACCAAGAAGGCTGCGGTTCCCGCCGACGGCAGCCACGAGACCCATGCGCATCCGGTCGATGCCATGCCGGGCATGGAGGTGATGGCCGCGCCGACGCTTGCCGACCCGGAGGCGGAAGCCTTCGTCTCGCAGGCGCTGGAGGATCTGGTCGCATGCCACATCCCCTTTCTGCTCGCCGGCACATTTGCGATCAGCGCCTATACCGGCATCAGCCGCCCGACCAAGGATCTCGACATCTTCTGCAAGGCCGGCGACTACACCCGCATTCTCGCCCATTTCAAGGAAAAGGATTACGAGATCGAGGTGGAGGACGACCGCTGGCTCGGCAAGATCAAGAAGGGCCACCATTTCTGCGACGTCATCTTCGCCGCCTCAAACGGCACGATGCCGATCAGTGACAGCTGGTTCGAAAACGCCCGTCAGATCGAGATGAACGGCCACAAGGTGCGTATCATCGCCCCGACGGAGCTGATCTGGTCGAAATGCTTCGTCCAGCTGCGCCATCGCTATGACGGCGGCGATATCGTCCACATGATCCTGCGGGCGCATGCCGAGATCGATTGGCAGAAACTGCTCAATTACATGGAAGTGCATTGGGAAGTGCTGCTGATCCACCTCCTCAACTTCCGCTGGATCTACCCGACCGAGCGCGACAAGGTACCCGACTGGCTGCTCGACGAGTTGCTCGACCGGCTGAAAGCGCAGCGAGAACTGCCGCTGCCGCAGATGAAGATCTGCCGCGGCCGCATGTTCAGCCGCGTCGATTTCGAGATCGACGTGAAGGAATGGGGCTTTGCCGATGTCGGCGGCGAAGGCGACCTGCGCGAAGGCGTCGACGAGGAACAGAGACAGGGAGGCCCGGTGTGACGAAGGCACCCGCAAAGACGGCAAACGGAACGGCAGAAAAAAAGGCGAACGGCACCCAGCGCATCGCGGCGGTTGGCGATCTCCATGTCAAGGAGCACGGCTCCGTCTCCTACAAGGACCTCTTCACGGAGATTTCCCAGGAGGCCGACATCCTCGTCCTGACCGGCGACCTGACCGACCTCGGCAAGCCTGCGGAAGCGGAGCTTCTGGCCGCCGACCTGCGCTCCTGTTCGATCCCGATCGTCGGCGTGCTCGGCAATCATGATTACGAATGCGGCCATGTCGACGAGGTGAAGGCGATCATCAAGGACGCCGGCGTGCATCTGCTGGAAGGCTCGGCGACCGAGATCAACGGCATTGGCTTTGCGGGTGTGAAGGGCTTTGCCGGCGGCTTCGGCCGCTACATGCTCGGCTCCTTCGGCGAACCGGCGATCAAGGCGATGGTGGCGGAAAGCATCGAGGAAACGATGCGGCTCGAAAATGCGCTGCGGCAGGTCAAGTCCGAACGGGCCATGGTCGTGCTGCACTACGCGCCGATCCAGCAGACGGTCGAGGGCGAGCCGCCGGAAATCTTTCCCTTCCTCGGCTCGTCGCGGCTGGCCGAGACGATCGACCGGTTTCCGGTCAAGGCAGTGGTCCACGGCCACGCCCATCGCGGCACCTACGAAGGCCGAACGCCCGGCGGCGCCCCGGTCTATAACGTCGCCTCGCATATCGAGAAGCCGACGGGCAAGGCCTATGCCTTGCTGGAGATGTGACGGCGATCAGTACGGCTCTGCCCCTCCCCCTCTCCCTCGCAAGCGGCCGAGATATCAAGCAAATCTCACTCTGGCCCGCCGGGGTGGAACCACCGGTCTCCACCCGCGCTTCGCGCCCCCCACAAGGGGGAGAGGAGAAGCGGTAATCGCCTGCCTCAATCGAGGGCACCTACGGTGAGGCTGGGTTAAGCCCTCCCCCTTGTGGGGAGGATTGGGACTATGGGGGCTTTTCCTTTTTGCCCCCATAGTCCCAATCCCGCGCAACGGCTCCAGGCCCAAACCGGATCTACACCGAAAATTCTCCCTCCCCACCCAACCCGAAATTCTCCTTCCCTCACCTCGCCCGATGGAACCCGAAGCCCCTTCGTCCGTTTGCCGGTCTCGTTTACCAGCGAGGGACCCGATTGCATGACGGACGTTTTGCCCGCCGAGGAGTTTCGTGTTTTCCCGAAGACCTGGGGAGCAGAATACGTCGCCTTGGGAGAAGTCCGCTTCCGCCTGTGGGCACCGGGCCACGAGACCGTGACGCTGCGCCTCGATGGTGACGACACCGAAATGAGCGCAAGCGGCGATGGCTGGTTCGAGCTGCTGGCCACGGGCATATCTGCGGGAACCGAATACAATTTCGTTCTCGAAGATGGCACCGTTGTTCCCGACCCTGCCTCCCGCGCCCAGAAGGAAGGCGTCGACGGTCCATCCCTCGTCATCGATCCGACAAGCTACGACTGGCAGGACACCGCATGGACAGGCCGGCCCTGGGAAGAGGCCGTCATCTACGAACTTCACGTCGGCACCTTCACCCCGGAAGGCACGTTCCGCGCCGCGATCGAAAAACTGCCGCATCTCGCCGACCTCGGCATCACGATGATCGAGGTCATGCCGCTTGCCCAATTCGGCGGCAAGCGCGGCTGGGGCTATGACGGCGTGCTTCTGTATGCACCGCATGCCGCCTATGGCCCGCCGGAGGATTTCAAGGCCTTCGTCGATGCCGCCCATGGGCATGGCCTGTCGGTCGTGCTCGATATCGTGCTCAATCACTTTGGCCCCGAGGGCAATTACCTGCCGCTTCTGGCACCGGATTTCTTCCACAAGGAGCGGGTGACGCCCTGGGGCGCCGGCATCGCCTATGATGTCGATGCCGCCCGCGCCTATATCTCGGATGCGCCGCTTTACTGGCTGGAGGAATTCCACCTCGACGGTCTGCGTTTCGACGCGATCGACCAGATCGAAGACACCTCGGACAAGCACATACTCGTCAAGATCGCCGAGCGCATCCGCGCTGAAATCACCGATCGGCCGATCCACCTGACGACCGAGGACTGCCGCAACGTCACTGTCCTGCACGAGCGTGCCGAGGATGGCTCGACACCGCTCTATACCGGCGAATGGAACGACGATTTTCACAATGCAGTCCACGTGTTCGCCACCGGCGAGACGCATGCCTATTATCAGGACTTTGCCGAGCAGCCGGAAAGGCTGGTAGCCCGCTGCCTGGCGCAGGGCTTTGCCTATCAGGGCGAGACCTCTCCGCAGACGGGCGAAAAGCGCGGTGTCGACAGCACCGGCCAGCCGCCGGCGGCCTTTGTCGACTTCATCCAGAACCATGACCAGACGGGCAATAGAGCGCAGGGCGAGCGGCTGATTTCGCTGGCCGGCGCAACCCGCACCAGACTGCTGCTCGCCACGCTTCTGCTCTCGCCGCATATCCCGCTTCTTTTCATGGGTGAGGAATATGGCGAGGCCAACCCGTTCCTGTTCTTCACCGACTTCCATGGCGATCTGGCCAAGGCCGTGCGCGAAGGCCGGGCGCGGGAATTCGAGGGCCATGCCGGCCATGGCGAAAAGGTACCCGACCCGAACGCCGGAAAGACATTCGAGGCCTCGAAACTCGACTGGCAAAAGAGCGACACTACGCAAGGCCGCGACTGGCTGGCCTTCATCAGCGAGCTTCTGACGCTGCGGCATGAACTGATCGTGCCGCTGCTGAAGACTGCTCCCGGCGGCACCGGCAGCGTGATCGACACGGATGAAGGCTTTCTCGCCGTCTCCTGGGATTTCCCCAAGGGCCGCTATGGCATCGCACTCAATATCGGTGAGACGGCGCGGCCGCTGCCGGCCCTGCCCGGAACGCCGATCTTTGCCGTGCCGAAAAAGGATCATCCCGAACGGCTGGCCGAACTTCCCCCCAATTCCTTCCTTCTCTCGTTTGAAAAGGCATGAGCCGCCGCATGATCCCGACCGCGACCTACCGCATTCAGTTCCGCAACGGCATGACCTTCGACCGCGCCGCCGATCTCGTCCCCTACCTGAAACGCCTCGGCATCAGCCATCTCTATGCCTCGCCCGTATTCACCGCCACGACCGGCTCCACCCACGGCTATGACGTGACGGACGCCAACGAGATCGACCCGGCGATCGGCGGCCGCGAAGGGTTTGACCGCATGGTCGAAAGCCTGAAGGCCGAGGGCCTCGGCCTGATCCTCGACATCGTGCCGAACCACATGGCGGCCTCGCTGGAAAATCCGTGGTGGCGCGATGTGATCGAGCACGGCGCAAAAAGCGTCTATGCCCGCCACTTCGACATCGACTGGCAGCACCGCCTCACCCTGCCCTTCCTCGGCGACACGTTCGAAAAGGTGCTGGAAGCCGGCGAGATATCGGTGAAACCCGATCCGCAAACGGGCAAGCCGGCGCTTGCCTATTACGACAGCCTTTATCCCCTCGACCCGGATACATATCTCGGCAAAGAGGATGAGATCGTCGCAACCACCGACGCCCACGCGATCGCCGCGCTGCATGACCGGCAGCCCTATCGACTGATGTCGTGGCGGGATGCCCCGCGCGAACTCTCCTACCGTCGTTTCTTCGAGATCACCGGGCTTGCCGGCGTTCGCGTCGAGGACGATCAGGTGTTTGACGATACCCACCGCCTGATCCTCGATCTCGTCCGCTCGGGCGCGGTGGACGGCTTGCGCGTCGACCATGTCGATGGCCTGGCCGATCCGAAAGCCTATCTCGAACGGCTGCGACAAGAGGCGGGACCGGATTGCTACATCACGGTGGAGAAGATCCTCGGCGAAGGCGAGGAAATTTCGCCCGACTGGCCGATCTCGGGCACGACCGGCTACGAGTTCATCGCCTCGCTCAGCAATGCGCTGGTGCATGACGGCGGCGCGAAGCGGCTGCAACACGCCTATGCCGCCATGACCGGCGCGACACCGGACATGGAAGACGAACTGCGCGCGGCAAAATTGCTGATGGCGGACAACAACTTCGCCGGAGAACTTGGCACACTCGTCAAGCTCGCTGAATCACTTTGCGAGGCAATGCCGGAAATACGCTCTGTTTCCGGCGAAAACATCCGCGCCGCCCTGCGCGAACTGCTCTCCGCCTTTCCCGTCTATCGCACCTACGGCAATCGCGACGGCATGCCGCCGCAGGGCAGGAAGATGCTGCAGGAGGTCATCGACCATGTGCGGCAGAACCGGCCTGCCGCGGATCTCGTCGCCCTGCCGCTTCTGGTGAAGATCCTGCATGGCGACGTCCCGGCCCCGCTTGCGGAAAAGGCATCGACCTTCCGCATCCGTTTCCAGCAGCTCACCGGTCCGCTGATGGCGAAATCGGTGGAGGACACGCTGTTCTTCCGCCATCACGCGATGATCGGGCTGAACGAAGTCGGAGCCGAGCCGCTGCCGCGCGACTACGGTCTCGATCGCTTCCACGCGCAGATGGCGGCGCGGCAGACACACCAGCCGGATGCGATTTCGACGACCTCGACCCACGACACCAAGCGCGGCGAAGATGCACGTGCGCGGCTTTATGCGCTGAGCGAAGCACCTGATGTGTGGGCGCAGGCCGTTGCGCGCTGGCGAGAGCTGAATGCCGCAGCAGTTCGCCCGCTCGACGATGGCCCCGCCCCCGAACCTACGGTCGAATGGATGCTCTACCAGGCGCTTCTCGGCGCCTGGCCGCATGATCTGAAGGCTGATGACGAGGCTGGCCTACAGGCGCTGGAAGAGCGTTTTCTCCCCTTCGTCGAAAAGGCGCTGCGCGAAGCCAAGCTGCGGACCAACTGGAGCGACGTGCAGCCGGATTACGAACAGGCGGTGCAGAATTATGCCCGCCACCTCCTGTCTCCGCAGAACCGCGTGTTTCTCGCCGATTTCAGCGAGACGATCCGCCCGTTCATGCTCGCCGGCAGTATCAACAGTCTGACCCAGACGCTGATCAAGCTCGCCGCACCGGGCGTGCCGGATATCTATCAGGGCAGCGAGACGAGCGATCTGTCGCTCGTCGATCCCGACAACCGGCGGGAACCGGATTTCAACGCCTTGGCAGACAATACCCTGGAGGAAGAGGCGATCGACGCGACGGATGATACGACATGGCTCGACGGTCGGCTCAAGCAGGCAGTGATCGCACGGCTTCTGGAACTGCGCCGCGGCCTGCCCGATCTCTTCCGGTCGGGAGACTATCTGCCGCTGCAGGCAACCGGGACCGCGTCGGAAAACCTCATCGCGTTCGCTCGCCAGCATGACGGCAAGGCACTGCTGGTCATCCTGCCTCGACTGGCCCTGCAGACATCAGATGGCGCAACGCCGCTGGCGGATCGGGACTGGCAGGATACGTCACTGACGCTCGCACCTCCGCTTGCCGGGCGGCGTTACCGAAACCTGTTCGATGATCGCGAGATCGAAACCACCGAGCACCCGGCAATTGCCGACCTGCTCGGCGATCGCCCCTTCGCCGTGCTTCTCAGCGGGTGACGGCGGCGACCGCCGAAACCGGACAAGAGAAAACCGCCGGGTCGCAAGACCGAGCGGTTTTGTTCAAAGCCCCGGAAATTGTCGCGTTCGATCAGCCGATGCCGAGAAACGAGAGAATGGCGAGGACGATGACAACGGCTCCAACGAGCCAGATGATGCTGTTCATGGCGCTCTCCTGAAAATTGATGGATCCGCAGTGATGACGCTTCGCTCAGGCAAAACCGACGAGGTTGAGAACCGCAACCACGATCACCACTGCCCCTACCAACCAAACGATGCTGTTCATGATGTTCTCCTTTGCATGTCGCAAAAGTGAACGGTCGCAACCGCAAAAGGTTCCAGCCGGAAAAGCGGGAAAACAGAGGTTTTTTGCCGGGGCCGGAGACGGCCCAGGTCAGGAGCCGCGCTTGAGGCCGGAGCCGCGATCCAGCTTGCCCTGCTCGGCCTTGTAGAAGAACTGGCTTGCCACCAGCCACCCCTTGAGCGGTCGCAGCGGCAGGATGCAGGTCAGAAGCAGGAAAGGCAGCGAGACCACGAGATGAACCCAGAAAGCCGGCTGGAAGGCGACTTCCAGCCAGACGGCCAGCGCCACGCTCGGCACACAGGCAAAGCAGATGACGAAGAAGGCCGGGCCATCGGCGGGATCGGCAAAGCCGTAGTCGAGGCCGCAGACCTCACAGCTCGGCTTCATCGTCAGAAACCCGTCGAACAGATGCCCCTGTCCGCAGCGCGGGCAATGCCCGCGGATACCGGTCTGGTAAGGCGAAAGTGGCGGCCATTGTGCATCATGTCCCATGGGTCCGGCTTTCTCTCGAATGTGATCTTTAGAGATGCCTAACGCCGAACCTTGGCAATCATCAAGGCAACAAACTGAAGCGCGTCAATCTGCCTCGGGCAGCGGATGCCGGTGGACAGCCGTCGCCGAAAGCCGCGAATCAGCCCTGCATCTCAATCCCACATGCGCTCTCGCCTGACGAAACGATCGATGATCTTGAGGCTGCGATCCGGCTCGATCACATAGGTTTCATGCACTTCTCGGCCATACTGGTCGATGAACTGGTGGGATAGCGTGCTGCCGATCGGCGACCGGGTGAGCCGTGTGCGCGTCTGGCCGCGATAGGTGATGCTGCCGGGTATGGGTTCCAGTCCCGCCCGCTCGTTGAGCGAGAAGCTGGCGGTGGTGGCCGAGGCCGTGCAGCCGGCCAGTGCGAGTGCGGCGATCGTCAAAGCAATGGCGGATTTCATCACATCATCCTTGCGCCTTGAAGGATCGTGGCTGCGATCCTTCGTCAATTGAGATGCTGAGGAGATAGGGCTGTGGCACAAATTCCGCTACCCTTGCCGGCAATATCGGCTACACCTTTGCCAGTCTCTTCGCATTTCGGGATTTTCTCATGACCAGACCCTTTTCCAGCATGTCCATTGCCGAGCTTTCGCTGTTGATCCATTCCGGCAAGGCAAATCCCGTCGAGATCGCGGCCGCGGTTTTCGATGCGATCGACAGCCATGAGGACAAGGCCGTCTTCACCGCGCTGACAAAGGAGCGCGCCATGGCGGAAGCGCAGGCATCGGCCACACGCATTGCCGAGGGTCGGTCGCTCGGCCTTCTGGATGGCATCCCGATCGCCTGGAAGGACCTGTTCGACCTCAAGGGCATGGCGACCACGGCAGGCTCCACGGTGCTGTCGAAAGCGGAACCCGCCGCCGCTGACGCGCCGGTCGTCGATCTGGTGCGCCAGGCCGGCATGGTCGCGATCGGCCGTACCAACATGAGCGAGTTTGCCTTTTCCGGCATCGGCATCAACCCGCATTACGACACCCCGCACAATCCCAGAAGCACCGATGTGCCGCGTGTCCCCGGCGGCTCCTCCTCCGGTTCGGCGGTTGCCGTGGCCGCAGGCCTCGTGCCGGTGGCGATCGGCACCGATACCGGCGGCTCGATCCGTATCCCGGCTGCCTTGAACGGCATCGTCGGCTACAAGGCGAGCCGCGGCCGCTATGCGATGGACGGCGTCTTCCCGCTCGCCAAAAGCCTCGATTGCCTAGGCCCCCTCACCCGCACCGTACAGGACGCGATCTGGGTCGATGCCGCCATGCGCGGCGCAACCCGCCCCGAGATTCTGCGCGGCACGGACAAGCCGCTCCATATCGTCATCCCGGAAAACGGCGTCTTCGATGGCGCGGAAGAAGGTGTCGTTAAAGCCTTCGCGGCGGCTGTCGCGCGGCTCGAAAAGGAAGGCGCGCGTATCGAACGGCTTCGCATTCCCGCCTTCGAGGCAATCGGCGAACTGGTCAAGGCACGCGGCGCGCTGGTGACGGCGGAAGCCTTCGCGCTTCACCGCGAACGCCTGAACGGGCCGGAGGCCGACGGCATCGACCCGCGCGTCGTCGCCCGCATCCGTCTTGGCGGCAATATCGCGACCGCCGACTATATCGAGATGCTCGAGATCCGCCGAAAGCTGACAAAGGAGACCGAGGACCTGCTCGCCGGTCGCCTCGTCGCCATGCCGACCGTTGCCCATGTGGCACCGGCGATCGAGCCGCTCATCGGCGACGACGACCTGTTCTTCGCCACCAATGGCAAGACGCTGCGCAACACCGGCTTCGGCAATTTCCTCGACTGGTGCGGCGTCTCCATCCCCTGCGGCACCGGCGATGCCGGCATGCCTGTCGGCTTTCTTCTTTCCGGCATCGCCGGTGACGACGACAAGCTCCTGTCCGCCTCGCTGCGCTACGAGGACGTCATCCGCGGATGAAGCCACGTTACAACGCGTAGCATTGATTGAAGGAACGTAGGCTCGGCTCATGGTGTTTCCCTTTCGGAAGGAGTTACCATGACCACGACAACATACCCGCGTTCCTACACCCCCGCTGAACTTCGCGAGCGATACGGCCTCGACGAACCGGAGGCGGAGAGATTGATCGCCCGCTTCGGTGCATCGAAGAGCGAACTCGACCGACTGCTGCAGGCGCGCGGACGCAGCCAGCGGCACAATCAGCGTGAGATGATAACGCCGGCGTCGGAAGCCGCCTTCGGCATTCGCTAGCGCCCCCTTAAAATCGGAACAGGCCGGCGTCGCATCCTCTGATGCGGCGACCGCATCCATGACACCGCTTGTCGCGCCTGTTGCGCCACGAGACTGGCCCTATTCCATTTTTGTTGTGCCCCATTTTGCCGCGACGGGTTAGAAACCGTCGCAACAAGCAACTGATGACCGGTGGGCAGACAAGATGACCGAAGAAAACCGCCTTCGCCTGCGCGACCTCGGCCTTGCACCGGGCCACTACGAGCCCGGCCCGCTGAATGCCATCACCGATGTGGACGGTGTCGCGGTCGGCCATGTGACGTTGGTCGAGGGCGAGCGTACCCGCACCGGCGTAACCGCCATCATCCCCCATTCCGGCAATCTGTTTCAGGACAAGCTCCCCGCAGCGCTTGCCGTCTTCAACGGTTTCGGCAAATTCGCCGGCTCGACGCAGATTGAGGAATTGGGCGAAATCGAAACGCCCATCCTGCTCACCAACACACTGGCCGTCGGCCGCGCCATCGAGGCGATCAACACCTATACGATCAGCCAGCCCGGCAATGAGCGCGTCGTCTCGCTCAACGCCGTCGTCGGCGAAACCAACGATTCGCGCCTTAACGACATCCGCGCCGCCCGTCCGACGGTGGAGGAGATGCGGTCGGCACTTGCCGGCGCCAAAACCGGCCCAGTCTCAGAAGGTGCAGTCGGCGCCGGCGCCGGCACGGTCGCCTTCGGCATGAAAGGCGGCATAGGCACCAGTTCGCGGAAGGTTACGATTGCCGGCGAGACCTACACGCTCGGGGTCCTCGTCCAGTCCAACTATGGCGGCAAGCTCTCGGTTGTCGGAAAGCCCTATGAAGCGGAAGGCCCACATGACGCCCCGCACGATAAGGACGGCTCGATCGTCATGATCGTCGCCACCGACGTGCCGCTCTGTGCCCGCAACCTGAAGCGCCTTGCCGAACGCTGTTTCGGCGGCCTTGCCCGCACCGGCGCGGCGCTGAGCAACGGCTCCGGCGACTACGCGCTTGCCTTCTCCACCAACGAAGCCGTGCGCCGCACGCCGGCGCGCCGCGAGGCGATCACTTCCTATCCGGTCCTCTCCAACGATGTCGTCTCGCCGCTCTTTGAAGCGGTGATCGAGGCGAGCGAGGAGGCGATCCTCAATTCCATGACGATGGCGAGAACGACGCACGGCTACAATGCCGGCACGGATAAGCCATCGACCATCCACGCGATTTCGCTCGACGCCATCAAGCGTCGCTGACCCACGACACTTCCAAAGGACATGCCATGCCTGCCGCAACGCCCCGCACCGTCTACCTGAACGGCGAATTCCTGGCCGAACACGACGCCCATATCTCGATCTTCGATCGCGGCTTCCTGTTCGGCGACGGCATTTATGAAGTCACCGCCGTGCTCGACGGCAAGCTGATCGACAGCCCGCTGCACATGACGCGGCTGGAACGCAGCGTTCGTGAAATCGGCGGCACTCTGCCGATCACGACCGACGAGATCGTCGCCATCGAAAAGCGTCTGGTCGAAGAGAATAACCTGACCGAAGGCGTCGTCTACCTGCAATACACGCGCGGCGCCGAAGACCGCAATTTCCTCTATTCGGAAGATCTGGCCCCGACGCTTTTGCTCTTCACCCAGGCAAAGACGCTGGAAAATGTCGCAGCCGTGGAAAAGGGCCTGAAGGTCAAGATAGTGCCGGACCAGCGCTGGGAACGCCGCGACATCAAGACCGTCTGCCTTTTGCCGCAGGTTCTGGCCAAGCGCATCGCCAAGGCGGAAGGCTGCGACGAGGCCTGGATGGTGGAAGACGGCTTCGTCACCGAGGGCGCTTCGTCGACCGCCTATATCATCACCCATGACGACCGCATCATCACGCGCGGCAACGGCAACGCCACCCTGCCGGGCTGCACGCGTCTGGCCGTGCTCGATCTTGCCCGCGAACAGAACCTGACGATCGAGGAGCGCCCCTTCTCGGTGGAAGAGGCCATGGCCGCCCGCGAGGCCTGCCTGACAAGCGCGTCTAACTTCATCGTGCCGATCACCATGATCGACGGCAAGCCGGTGGGCGACGGCAAGCCCGGCGAGATGTTCAAGCGCCTGCGCACGCTTTACATGGACAACGCCCGCCGCACCGCAGTTTGACGAATGGCAACGATTACCCGGCGGTCAGCGCGTTCCAGATACGCTTGACGATCGGCCGCCGGTTTTCCCGTGAGCGATAGAGCCGGATCTCGACATCGATGTCCCAGTCCGCATCGGCGGCGCGTATAAGCGTGCCGCCGGCAAGCTCGCTGGAAACAAGGCTTTCCGGCAGCCATGAAAGCCCCCATCCCGAAACGACCATGCCCTTCAGGCCGACCGAATGGCTGCCGACATGCACGCGGTTTTCTGCCGGCAGGCGCGTGGCAAGGCTGCTTGCCATCAGCTGGCCGAAGAAGGATGTCTTCTGGTAGCCGACATGGGCAAAGCCATCTGCCACCCGATGCAGTGGCCCGCCATCCGGACCGACCACCGACACCGGCAGCAGTGTTTCCGTTCCCAGCCGCACATGCTCGAACCGGCTGTCGAGCAGCATCGGCACGTCGGGATGCTGGTAGGTGAGGAGGAAATCGCTGTCGCCATCGACGAGCGAATTGAGGTTTTCGTCCATCGAGCCGGAATCGGGCCTGAGATGCGAAACGATCGGCCCGAGCCTGTCATTCAGCCCGCTCAACCAGCCGGGAAAGAAGGTGAAGGACAGGGTATGCAGCGCCGTCAGCGTGATCGTGCGCGCATCCGTGCCGTCCTCGATCTGCAGGTTGCGGCGCGCCTGATAGAGATTGTGCAGCGTCTGTTCGGCCACCGGCACGAAACGCTCGCCGGCTTCCGTCAGCCGCGAGGGATAGGTGGCGCGGTCGATAAGGCTGGCGCCGACCCAGGCTTCCAGCTGGCGGATGCGCCGGCTGAAGGCCGACTGCGTGACATTGCGCTCGTCCGCCGCCTTGGAAAAATTGAGCGTTCCGGCCAGCGCCAGAAAATCCTCAAGCCATTTGACTTCCACACCGCGCTCCCAGGGAAAAACCGCTTTCACGGCCTTCCATTGGTCCCAAAGGATGAGAAAATCAATCAGCCGGCGCGGCTATATTCGATCATCCGCGCCCGCGACAGCACCAGCTCGACACGGTTTTCCGCCAGCACATGCAGGCAGACGCGCTTCGTCCACGGCCCGTCCTTCAGCGTGAACAGAAAGCGCCCGCCGCCCAGCGACGTGAGCGGCATGCGCTGCCGCACCGGCCCGACGCCCATCACCAGATGATCGCCGTCGATGTCGAAAACGGCACCCTCGTCAGAAAACCAGCGGCCGGCAAGCCCCGGAGGCACGCCCTCATCGACAGCCGGCAGCAGCCGGCGGGCGGGATGCCCGATCTCGCCGACAAGCGCTGTCCCATCCATCTTCAGCCGCATCGGCGACGAAGCGGAAAACGACGAGGCATAACCGTCATCGTCTTCATAGACCGTATCATCGGCATCGAGCCAGGTGACGGTCGAGCCCTTCACCTCCGCCCAGAGCGGCCCTTCCTCGGAAACGTAAACACCATCGGCCAGAGCGGACGAGGCAACAGGAAGGGCAAGGCCGAAGAGTGCTGCCATGGCCTCCTGAGCGATTTTGTTACCATTGGCATCCTCGCGGTTCGACACGACGACGAAGCCGCAGCCATTCGTCTGGTCGAGCAGAAAATAGCTCTTGTAGCCGGGATGCGAGCCGCCATGGCCGGTAAATTCGCGACCACCGATCACGGTGCGACGAAGCCCGAGGCCGTAACCGCTCATCCGCCCGTCCTTCAGCGGCCGCGGCGCGGCAAGTCGGGCGAGCACGCCGTCGAAATCACCTTCGCCGGTAAGCAGCATACGCAGCCATGCGGCAAGGCTTATCGCGCTGCCGGTCATGCTGCCGGAGGCGGAAATATGCAGGCCGGCCGCCGAAAGCTGCCACTTGTCGCCATCATGCCAGTAACCGGGTGCGAGGCCCAAAACCGCATCGTTCCACACATCCGGCGCATCGAACACGGCACCGGCCGATGCCCCGGCCCTGACGATGAAATCGCGGAACAACAGGCCCTGGCGCTCCAGCGCCGCCTCGACGAGCCGGTAGCCGGTGTTGGAATAGGAGACTTCCGTGCCGGCCTCGTAATTCAGCCGCGTCTGACGTGCCAGAAGCTCGAGAAGTGGTGCCACCTTGGTTTCGGTGAAGACCGAAAGCCCGAGCAGCGTCAGGCATTCGCGCGTATCTGGCAGGCCGCCCGACATGTCGAGCGCCCGACCGACGGTAACACTCGCCATCGGCTCGTCGAGTTCCGGCAGATGTTGCCCGAGCCGGTCGTCAAGCGAGATGACCTCGGGATGCGAAAGCACCATGGCGCAGAAGGCATGCTTGGTCAGCGATGCATAGCGCACCACCGTATCGGCGGAAAACGGCACCATGGTCGAGAGGTTCTCGACGCCACCGGCAGCAGCAAGGCGGATGCCGCTGCCATCGAAGCCGACCACCGCTCCGCCGGGTTCATCGGAATTCCATGTGTCGGTAAACCGTCTGACGGCGGCTTCCGCCGCCTCCCAATGAGCCGTGATTGCCATATCGTGTCTCCAATGCCTGGGCGAATGCGCCGGAAATGTAACTCTGGCGGAAAGCGCTTGAAGTGCTCATATCAGGCGGGGTCGTAGGCAACCAATTCCGTTTTGTGCACTCGCCATTCGCGGAATGCATTTGTAGCATCGTGCCGGTTTGGCCTAGGACAATGACCAAGGCACGCCGACTGTTTTCAAAGGTTTTTCAAAGATGAGCATTCCCCATCCGGTCTTCGATGGTCACAACGACACGCTTCTGCGCCTGCGCCGCAGCGGCATCAAGGATCCGGCCGCCGCCTTCCTGAACGGCGACGGAACCGGCCATATCGATCTGCCGCGCGCAAGAGCCGGCGGACTGGCGGGCGGTCTCTGCGCCATCTACATCCCCTCGCCGAGCATGACGAAGGACGCCAACGGCGATTTCCCCGCCCCTGCCCAGCCGGACGCGCTCAACGAAACGCTGGCCATGGCGCGGCTTCTCTTCGATATCGAGGCACGCTCCGACGGTGCCGTCACCGTCTGCCGCACGGCCGCCGATATCCGACGCTCGATCGAGACCGGGAGCTTCGCCGCGGTCTTCCATATCGAGGGCGCCGAAGCCATCGCTGCCGATCTCGATGCGCTTTACGTGCTGCATCGGGCGGGCCTACGCACGCTCGGCCCCGTCTGGAGCCGGCCGAACATCTTTGCCTATGGCGTGCCGTTCAGATACCCGTCCTCGCCCGATATCGGCCCCGGCCTGACGGATGCCGGACGCGATCTGATCCGCGCCTGCAACGAGCTGAAGATCATGATCGACCTGTCGCACATGAACGAGGCGGGCTTCTGGGAAATCGCCAGGCTTTCCGATGCGCCGCTCGTCGCCTCGCATTCGAATGTGCATGCGCTCTGCCCGCATAGCCGCAACCTGACCGACCGCCAGCTCGACGCGATCCGCGACACCGGCGGCCTCGCCGGCATCAATTTCGGCGTCCTCTTCCTGCGCAACGATGCCGTCCGCGACCCGAACACCAGCATCGAGCTTCTGGTCGACCACGTCGCCTATATTGCCGACCGTATCGGCATCGACCACGTGGCGCTCGGCTCGGATTTCGACGGCACGACCATCCCCGCCGCCATGAAGGACGCAAGCGGCCTTCCGGTTCTGGTGGACGCATTACGCGCCCGCGGCTTCGATGGCGCGGCGCTGGAGCAGGTGTTGTGGCGGAACTGGGCCGATGTGCTGGAGAGGACCTGGGGCGGGTGAAGGCGCCCTCCCCGAATGCCCCGCGAAAGCTTGGTTCGCGACGGTAGCAGCACGCGTTGACAGCCTGTCAACCGAGTGTCCATGTGATGCCCTTGAAAATTCTGCTCGCGCTAGCAGCAGGCTAGCCCGCGAGGAAGAGATGAGGAAGAGATGAAGAACGGCTCATTCAAGGTGACGGTGTGCTTTGAGCAGCGCCCCGATGGCCGCCTTCGCGCCTGGAGCGATGATGTGCCGGGGCTTATCCTCTCGCACACCGATGCGGATGACGATCCTGCGACACACTGAAGCGCCAGACAATTTGGATATTCATCGGATATGTAAGAGAAAATTGGTAGCGGGGGACCGCTCTAGTTACTATCACCTACTCGAAACAGGCCAGTTCATAGACTTCGGATCCTGGCAGATCGCCTTGAAGCGGGCCGTAGCGAATTTCATGGTCAAGCCAAACGTGCCGCACCCTGCAAACAGTGAGTTAGCAACCGATCAGAGAAGTAGATCATAAGCAAACTTCCATCGTCACTCGAATCATGTTCTTCTCCCCATACAACTCTGGGGAGAAAAAATGACCGCTGAAATTGCGATCATCAATAAGTCGGCTATTGCGCTTGCGGCTGACAGCAAGGTTACGCTTTCCACCGGCGGCCGACAGAAAACATACGACACCGTAAATAAGCTTTTTTCTCTTTCAAAAACTGAACCCGTAGGGGCAATGATCTACGGAAACGCAGAATTTATGGGGTTTCCTTGGGAGACAATACTTAAGGAATACCGCCGAAGACGGCCTAAGAAGAGCTTCGACACACTATTTCATTGGGCTGATGACCTGAGGGACTTTCTAACTACATTTTTCGAATTTCCACCGACTGACAGCTTGGTGCTCGTGAGGAGCATAGGACGCACCGCGATATCTCAAATCATCAATAGGTATTTTGAGTTTCTGCAAACCAGCCCTAATGACGAGAATTTCCTCGACGACCTCCGCGAAGAGATCGAGCTGCACATAGCAGATCTAGAGGGCGAGGATGACTTTCTGACACAGGAAGAATGGGACGCCCTAGGTGAAGATTACGCCGCCGCTGTTAATGATGTGGTCGCCGGGATGCCGCCGCAACTGGAGCAGTTGGCAGACGAACTCAAGCGCCTAGTTGTCCTTGCTGTCAGAAAAAATAGGTCGACCACCGCGCATAGCGGCCTAGTCGTGGCAGGCTTCGGTGAAAAAGAGCTTCTTCCATCGATGGTCTGCTTTGAAATCGACGGGATCGTTGCGGGTCGGTTGAAGTACTTGAGAGCAGGCGCTATCGACGTAACACGCAAGCATTCCGGAACCATCGTTCCGTTCGCGCAGACTGATATGGTCTATCGCTTTATGGAAGGCATCGATCCTGACCACGCTGTTCAATTAAAGGACAATATTCACGCCTTGTTGATGAGCAATGCCTTTGACGTGGCCAATGCCTTGGCAACAAGCGAGGAACAGAAGGAAGCGTTCAAACCCGCACTAGAGGCGGCCGTTAACGCCGCCTTTGAAACATTTTGGCAAGAGGACAGGAACACTAGGCAGGAACGCTTCGCGCAACCAATCATTGACATGGTTGCAAGCTTGCCGAAGGACGAGCTAGCAAATCTTGCGGAATCGCTCGTGAGTCTTACCTCTCTTCAGAGAAAAGTGTCTCGCGAAATCGAGACCGTTGGCGGCGCGATTGACGTCGCAGTGATATCGAAAGGTGACGGCTTTGTCTGGGTCAAGCGAAAACACTACTTCGATCCGGACAGAAACTTACGGTTTGTAAACGGCTATTTTTCAGAGTATGCAGCTGACAACTCAGACGGAGACTAAAATGGCAACTCTTGATAAACGCGAGTCCGCGACAGGCAGACGAAGCCCATCAGATTCCAAGCTTCCATTGATTGCCCAGAAAATTCAGCGTGAAGAAACAACCAAAGCAGTCGTTGGCAAGGCTTCGAAGTCGTTCTCTGAAACGCTGAAGCGCGAATTGGAACGCAGTGCCCACTACTGAACGACATTCAAAAACAATTAGCTCCGTCTCTGGCGGGGCTTTAATTTTGGGGAGACTATAGAGCGCGTCGTTGACTATTCCACAATTGACAGCAGCCATTTGAAGAGCTGCACGAAGTCACGGCCCGTCTGGCCTAGGTCATCGAACACCGCCAGCGCCTCGTTGTAGGCGTAGATCACCATCAGCGTGACGACCAGCAGTGCAAGCCACGGCCAGATCGGCTTGCGATTTCGTATCGGCTTATCGTCTCCATCCGGAACGCTGGCGTTCAAAGATCAGCCCCTCCTGCTCGCTTCACACTGACCGATCATCTACGGCACCGAGTACTGCTGCACGGCCCGGTCAGGCAGGCCGTGAGCTTCAAAGTCCTACTCTTGGACAGCGTCAGGATCGGCAAGCCTGTCCAGATATGTAATCCCATCGCATCCAGGCACCGGCGCATCAAGTGATACAGTTTTAAATTGGTCGAATTCTCGGTTGTAAGATCTAAGAAAGCTGGCTGCTTCCTTGTCGATGTTCTCGACGAAGAGGGTGCCCTCCATTACCGCGAGTGACATTGACCCGACCACATCATCCCGAACGAATGTTGATTGCCACTGAGAACTGACCCGGCGTTTCCACCGAGAATTGACCCGCTTGTTAGGTATGTTTCGGGTCTGCGGTCGTGGTCAAGTTCCTCGTTTTCTCCTTTGTCGTTTTGGTGTCGTGCGCAGAGCTGTTCTTGAAGCGGAAGCTGTCGTTTCCGGTTTCAAGGATGTGGCAATGATGGGTAAGCCGATCGAGCAATGCTGTGGTCATTTTGGCGTCGCCGAACACGCTGGCCCATTCACTGAAGCTGAGGTTTGTGGTGATGATGACGCTGGTTCGCTCGTAGAGTTTGCTGAGCAGGTGGAACAGCATCGCACCGCCCGACGCGCTGAACGGCAGGTATCCAAGCTCATCGAGGATGACGAGATCGGAGTGGACGAGCCGATTGGCGATCTGCCCAGACCGTCCTTGCGCCTTCTCCTGTTCCAGCGCGTTGACCAGTTCGACCGTTGAGAAGAATCGGACCCGTTTGTGGTGATGTTCGATGGCCTGAACACCTATCGCGGTAGCAATGTGTGTCTTGCCCGTGCCAGGGCCACCGACCAGAACGATGTTGTTTGCATCGTCCAGGAAGTCGCAGCGATGAAGCTGTTGCACGAGCGCCTCGTTGATCTCGCTGCTGGCGAAGTCGAAGCCGTTCAAATCACGATAGGCAGGAAAGCGAGCTGTTTTGAGCTGATAGGCAGTCGAACGAACTTCACGTTCCGCGGTCTCCGCCTTGAGGAGCTGCGACAAGATCGGAATGGCAGCCTCGAACGCCGGCGATCCTTGCTCAGTCAGTTCGCCGACGGCTTGTGCCATGCCGTGCATCTTCAGTTGCCGCAGCATGATGACGATAGCACCGCTTGCTGGATTATGACGCATGGCGGGCCTCCGTCTTTCTCAGGGCATCGTATCGTTCGACATTGGCCTTGGGCTCGTTGATGAGCGTCAAGGCTTGCGGCGCATCAATGGTCGGCGGCGTGAAGGATTTGCCGTCGACGAGGCGATGCAGCAGGTTCAGTACATGCGTCTTGGTCGGAATCCCGGACTTCAGTGCCATATCGACCGCCGACAGGACGGCCTGTTCATCGTGCTGAAGGACGAGCGCCAGGATATCGACCATCTCGCGGTCGCCACCCGGCTTCTTCAGGAGATATTGCTGCAAGGTCCGGAATGCGTCCGGTAGCTCGACGAATGGTGCACCATTGCGCAGAGCGCCGGGCTTACGCTGCACCACCGCCAGATAGTGCCGCCAGTCGTAAATGGTCTGTCCCGGTCGGTCATGGGAGCGATCGATGACGCGACGATGCTCGCAAACGATCTGTCCTTCCGCAGCAACCACGACACGATCCGGATAGACCCGCAGGCTCACCGGTCGATTGGCGAAGGACGCCGGGACGCTGTAGCGATTGCGCTCCAGATGGACGAGGCAGGTCGGTGAGACACGCTTGGTGTGTTCGACAAACCCATCAAACGGCCGGATAACGGGCATAAGCGCGCGTGCTTCCTCCGCCCAGATGTCGGCAATGGAGCCACGCATCTGGCCGTGTGGGGTCTGCGCCCAGATCTCCTTGCAGCGCTGCTCGAGCCAGTCGTTCAGAGCATCCAGCGATGGAAAGCGCGGCGTTGGCTGCCACAGACGATGACGCGCGTCCTGAACGTTCTTCTCGACCTGTCCCTTCTCCCAGCCGGAAGCCGGATTGCAGAACTCGGGTTCGAACAGGTAGTGGCTGGCCATCGCCTGGAAGCGGACGTTGACGTCACGCTCTTTGCCACGGCCGACCTTGTCGATCGCGGTGCGCATGTTGTCGTAGATGCCACGACCGGGGATGCCTCCGAACACGCGGAATGCATGGTTGTGGGCGTCGAAGAGCATCTCGTGGGTTTGCAGCAGATAGGCCCGCACGATGAAGGCGCGGCTGTAACTCAGCTTCGTGTGCGCCACCTGTAGTTTGGTGCGCTCGTTGCCGATGATGGCCCAGTCTTCCGACCAGTCGAACTGGAAGGCTTCACCGGGATCGAACGCCAGGGGCACATATGTCCCGCGACCCGTCGTCTGCAATTCCCGCTGCCGATCATCACGCCATTCCCGAGCAAATGCCGCCACCCGATTATAGGAACCCTCATAGCCGAGGCTCATCAGATCGGCATGCAATTGCTTCATCGTCCGCTTCTGTTTGCGGTTCTTCTTGGATTCGGTCTTCAGCCAGGCCGACAACCGATCTGCAAACGGATCAAGCTTGCTCGGCCGCTCCGGCACCTTGAACTTCGGCTCCACGCCGTCCAGGCGAAGGTATTTGCGAATGGTATTCCGGGATAGGCCGGTCCTGCGGCAAATCTCCCGGATCGATAGATGGTCTCGAAAATGCCAGCGTCGGATCACGCTCAATAACGCCATGTCGATCACTCCATAGCCCCCGCTGAAAACATGCGAGGGAAGGTTGGAACATGGGTCAATTCTCAATGGAAATATCAGGCCACGCCGGGTCAGTTCTCAGTGGAAATCAACAAATGAACGTCGAGAAGCCCATCTGACGCGCCTTCATCACGATGTTCAGATAGTGCAGATCGTCGAGCAGCTTCTCCTGAGCTGCGTTCATCTGAAACAGCACGACGTTGCCGTACTTGTCTTCGATGTAATACAGGTTGTTCAAGCGCCAGCGGCGATCAGCCCAGCGCTCGACCATTTCCTCACTTAGTGCGGGTGCGCCCATCAATCGCCTGCATCAACGCCATCACGCTGTCACCCGCCTCAACCGTCGTCTTCTGATCGATATCCAGCTTGTCGCCGTATTTCTTCGGCTGCAGCTTCGAGGCCATCCACTGCCGTGTCTTGATGCGAAGATCAGACCGGCGCAGCGCCTCACCGTTCTCCTGCCATCCGACGTTTTCACCGTCTGAGTTTCGCTTCTCCATCCAATCGTTCCGCCCGTCGTCGGCGATGTCGATCATGTCGTCGAAAAGAGCGTCGGCCTGCATTTCGCGTGCGCGCGCGTACTTGGTCCGGAATGCCGCGTTTTCATCATCAGACAACCATGCAAGCACGGTCGATTTCGCAGGCATCGTGTCGTCTTCGCAGATCGACCGAAGGCTCTCGCCATCAGCTATCCGGTTGCAGATCGTATCGACTACTCTGTCAGTGAACTTTGATGGCTTTGCCATATCACAAATTCCGATTTGTCCGCTTGCGCCGGTAAAATGGGAGGGATTGGCGTCCCCCGGAGCGGCCGGCTGGTTCTAAGCCGCGAGCGAAACCTTGTTTCCATTTATGAGCCCTGGGATCGGTCGCCCTAGGCTGGCATTCCCGCTCCTTCGAAAACTCAGAAGGGGTGATTGCAGGCGAAGGGGCAGACCATTCTCACCCCTGGCTTAAGTTGCACCCGACCGATCCGGCAACGCCACAACCGATCGGGCAGCATCATTGTGAAGCGCGTCACGAGGCAATCCCGGCCTGGACCATTGTTCTGGCAGACGTGCATTGATCGGTACCGCGAGACCGAAGAGCGCGAGCAATAGCCTCGACGTGGAAGACGGGATTGCTTGAGGTCACCTCAATCAACTGCCCATCGATCAGAATTGCCGAACCAGAAGCCGTCTTGACGATCTTCGCGAAGACGCTGTCTTCGATGAACTGCTGAAACTCCTTTTCCCGCTGCGCAGAAAGGTCGCCGGGGAGCGCGTTCATGGACTGCCCGCTAAGCATCCTGTTCGCCCTCCACTTCGTCCTGGCCCAACGGGCTTGTCACGCCTTTTGCGCCCGGCGGGGGCGGCTTCGGCTTGCCGGCACCCTTCAAGAACGACACTCGGCGATCAAGGATGCCGGCGAAGTCCTCAGTCATGCCCTGCCGCTGCTGGGGAACAAGGCTGAGGATCATAATCATGGCGTCATAGGCCTGAGCCTTCGGCGCGAGGAACGCGACCTGACTGCGCAGCGCCTTGATCTCATCGCTGGCGCGCGAAGCCATGGCAATGAATTCCTGCCGGTCGACGACGTTTTCGTCTTCAAGGCTCATCAGCGATTCCCTTTGATTAAATTCAAAGATTGAGCGAATTTCTCATGCCAGGCGTTTTCGGTACGGGCATAGGCTAACTCAGGGGATGAAGTTGACAGAAGAAGTCACAACCGAAGATACCAAGACGAAGCGCCCCGAGAATAAGAGCGTATTGGTTCGCTTTCAAAATTGGGTTCCAATAGGCTCAGGCATCCTAGGCTCAATATCTGCTCTCGCCTCCGCTGCAGCGGCGATATTTGCTTACCAGCAGGTTGCGGCATCCAACGAAGCACTTATCGCTGCGGACAGAAACCGATCGTTCGTCGAGCTGATCCAAAGCCTCGAGGATCTTTGCGGATGGTATTCGATACCCGATCAAGTGACGCGGCGGTACGCGATCACGAACACTCGCAAATTCCCCCAGGAGACGACCATCTATTTCGACGAGAAATCCCCAGGGCTGCTGACGTTTAATAAGGCCGAGCACAACACCGAGGAATTAAGAAATGCGTTATCCGAAACTTCGAAAAAGGTGCAGATTCTGAATATCTGGCTCAATGAAGACAGGGCGCTGGTCCTCAACGAAGCATGGCGCTTGGTATATAATGACTATGTCCGGACGCACGATGGAGAGCATGCCGAGGTAATAGAAATGCTGACAAAAGAGACCTTTTGCAGAGTGACGGTAGGCTTTCTGATGAGCTGGTATCGCGATCCAGAAAACAACCTCATTCCCCCAACTGTCGACAGCATCAAATACGACTACATCTCGTCCGATAAAAGCGGAATGGTCACTTTGAAATGAGGCGCGCGAGCCTGCCTCCTTCACTGAGGCGTAGGGGGCCTTTGCATGGAAGTGGTTTTGGTGCTGATCGGGGCAGTTGCTGGCGCTCTTGCCGAAAAGGTGTTCGCGCATCCTAATGCGAAGAGATGGATGGACAGGGTCTTGGGGGGAGGCAGCCTTAGGATTTGGGAAGCCGCCAGATGGGTGCTGGGAGCCGCCTACAGACTTTCGAAATTCCTTGTCGTGTTGTGCTCCGGCTACTTACTTCTCATGGCATCGATCGGCATAACCTTAGCGATCATCTTCGGTTCAGCCGATAGGACTGGCTCGCCACCTCCCCCATCCTTGAACGAGGCGTTCGTTCTCGCCTTCTTTGTGTTGGCGATAAATCTTGCGGTTTACTGGTTCGCCGGATGGACGTGGCGACGGTTTATAAAGCGAAAGCAAAAACCTCGCGACCCTGACAACGAGCCGCCAGAGCCGTTAGGTTAATCCCGAGACGTCCGCGGCATCCATGCCTTCGAATTCTGCGCGCTGCGTATCGCTGAGCGATTTTTCGGCGCGAGTATACTGTACTCCAGCAATCCCGATCTCCCTTCATATGAGGATACACGGTAGCCAGTTCGCGGCGACAACCATTCGCCGTGTACTGGACCCTTGTAGAAGAAAGGAGGTGATCAATTGATCGAACACATGAACGACCTACTGCCTCTGGCGTACTTCGTGCTAGCCGCTCTCGACGTCTATCTGAAGCACAGAAAGAAGAAGACCGTCCCGTGACTAATCGGCAGGCCGCCTCACGGGCGGCCCATCGCCCCTCAAAACGCAAATCACCGATTATTTCACGCAAAATGGCATTTGGAGCCAACTATGCCAAGCAATTTCTAGGAAATTTCACCAAGAATTTGCCATCTGCTAGCCAAATCACACATTGGCCGCGATCCATGCGTCGGTGATAGCCGTTTCGAACCGCTTCCGCGCTGTCTCGTCACTGCGGCCGATGTATTTGCCAATGACGCCGAACGACAATTCGAACGAACGCCACCACAAGATCTGCCAAGCGGCTCGATCGAGGTGACGCACCCATGCCAGCGCGTGAAGGCAATCGGATATGTCTGCAGGCGATGGCTGGAAGCGGGGTCCGATGTCTTCGACCGCGGCGTAGGCGGTGACGGACTCCTGCACGTAGTCCGGGGATGATGATTTGACGATGAAGAACCGTCGCTCCCGGTCGGGCATGGCGCGCAGCGTCCTCATCGCCGTCATCAAGCGCCCCTCGACGTCCGTGCGCGAAACCTTGACCTTCGACGACTTTACGCGCGGGGCCGGCGTCCGCGGGGGCTGCGGTGGCAGCTTCATGCGGGCCGTCGGCATGCGGCTGTCTTCTGGCAGAACCATACAGCCAGGCGGCGGCAGGCCCACCGGCTTCTTCTGCTTCTGTTGACGCTTTAGTTTGATCTTCGGCATCCGGTTCTCACAATCTCGACCGGTTGCGCATCCACTTTTCGTGAGCGGCGCGGTCTGCTTTCTGGCGGCGTTGATGGTTTTTCTTCGCGCGTCGTTCGTCTCTCCATCCGCCGGGAGCGAACCATAGGATGGCGAGGAAGGCGACGATGCAGGCCGGCCAAAATATGAACTGAGCCCATAGGAGATTGATCATGCTGCTTGCTCCCACTCGCGCCAGCCGGCGCCGTCTTCGGATTGGATGAGATTGGTCGGGACGATGCAGCCCGGCTTGCCTGGCGCTGGGCCCCATTTTGTCGAGGCCCATCTGCCTTCGCGCCGCCCGTACGTCAGGCGCTTTGTCCATGTCGCATCGTCGACGACGGCCGGCGTGACCGATAATGCCTCTGCGGCGTTGTTCCAGCTCTCGCCGTTGAGAAATTTGGAGGCATGCCGGATGAACTGAGGTTCCTTGCCGACGACCTCGGCTGCGAATGCGCGAAGGCCAGCCATGATCGTGTCGAGCGAGGCCACGGCGCGAGCTTTGAGGAACGCCTTCAGGGCATCCTTCTTCTCGACCTTGCGGGGATAGGCAGGCCAGAAGGTTTCGTTGAACTCAGCTTCAAGAGCTTTTTTCTTCGAAACGGCCTCGTTCACCTTCGCTGCCGACGGCTGCGATGAGGAAGAACCGTAAGGTTCTATATTATTGAGATTCTGAGCTTCTGAGATTGGTTGAACATCGGTTGAACCATCGTCCGACACTTGTTCAAGTCCACCACTGTTTTTCCTACGTTTTTTCGCAGACTTTTTCCCCGCCTCAGATTGCTTCCTCAGCATTAATGCTCTGGAAGTGAATGCATCCTCGCACCTCAAATTCCAAAGTCCGCAGTCGAGACGAACGATCTTTTCGTCCTGGATCAGGTCAGCCAGAACCTTCTTAAAGACGCGGATATCGGCACCGCACATGCGCGCCAAACGCTCGTCGGATTGCTCCAGCGCTACCCCGCGATTGTACATTTCGTTGAGCAGGATCGTGTAGATCCCTATCTCCTGCGCCTTCATTCCCCGAACGCCGCCGAGGAAGTCGTCTTGAAACCACTGCACATACGGCAACAGGCAATGACGATAATCTGGGACGTAATCTGCGCGCATGGTCAGAACGACCTCGCTGCGTTCCGAACGGCCGAAGACGCGATGTCGACGAAAAGGTCGATCGTCTTCACCGACCCGTTGCGTTGCTTCGCGATGATGAATTCGAGCTTGTTCTCGCACTCGGCAAGCTTATCCAGGCGCTCCATGTCGGCGTCTGGATCCTTGCCCTTATCCTTGGCGAGGTAGTAGGCCTCACGGTAAAGGAAGGCGACCGTGTCGGCATCCTGTTCGAGCGATCCGGAATCGCGCAGGTCCGCCAGCATCGGCTTCTTATCTTCCCGGCTCTCGATACCGCGGCTGAGTTGGGATAGCGCCACCAAGGCGAGGTCGTTTTCACGGGCGATCTGGCGCAGGCCGGCCGATATCTCCGAAACCTCGTTATTCCGGTTCCCAGAGTAGCGCGAGGAAGCGGAAAGAAGCTGCAGGTAGTCCACGATCAGCAGGTCGATCTTCTTGCCGTCCTGAGCCGCCACGTCCTGCATGCGGTCGAGCTTGACCCTAAGGTCTGCGATCGAGAGGCCTGGCTGTTCCTCGATCCAAAGTGGAAGCTTGTTGAATTCCTGCTTGGCAGCGACAATCGCCTCGAAATCATTCTCGGCAACGCGGCCGGTGATCAGGTCGTTATATGGAACCTTGATGTTCCAATCGAAAGCGATGTCTGTCAGCGCGCGCATGGCAAGTCGGCCGGACCTCATCTCCAGCGAGACGAAGCAGACGCCGGCACCGGATCGAGCGGCCTTCATGCCGACGCCCAGCGCTACCGCCGTTTTGCCCATACCGGGGCGTGCGCCAAGGATGACCATCTCACCCTTGTGGATGCCGCCGGTGGCCTGGTTGATATCGGCAAGGCCCCACGTGATGCCGGTAAGGCCGGTGCCAGACGTCATAGCCCGCTGCGTTTCTTCCAGCGCCTCGTCAGCGGCTTCGGACAGCGAATAGCGTGTCTTTCCCCTGCCTGCGCCACGAAGGCCTGAGGCTACATCATCGAGCGCACGGGTTGCGGCCCTGATCAGCGCCGCGGCATCAACCGACGGATCAGTCGATGCGAGCCGCACCCGATCCGCCTCGATACCTGTCGTGATCCGGGCCCACTGCTGAATGAGGTTTGGAACGCTGTGCTTAAGGCTCAGCGCCGTCGAGCCGGCGAGATTTGCGAAGTACTCGCGAAGCGGCGCCTTCATCTCATCCGACAAACGTTTCACGTCTTCCGCCGGCACCATGCGATAAGCGAGGTCGAGCTTCGACGAACCGTACTGGCTTGCGGCCAGTTCGATCGCCTCATAGATCCGGCGGTGGATCGGGTGAAGGAAATGCTCGGGGCGAACGACGCCCTGGACGGACGAATGATGCCCCGTCAGCAGCAGAGATCCGAGAACCTGCTGTTCAAGCTCAGGCACAAAGCCGGTTTTGTCGATGTCGATGCTTACGGCTGGGAGATGCATCAGGCCCTCCCCTCGCGTGCATGCGCGTGAGAGGCGCGCTTCATTCCAAAACCTCAGCGGGCGTAGGCACAACTGGCGGATAGAGGTCTGGGCGAAGGTCGGTCCTGCTAATCCCAGTTGCTCGCTCTACGGCCAGGACACGGGTCGGAGGCACTTTTTTCCACTGGCAAACTGCCTGAGCAGTTACGCCTACCCGGCGCGCCAACTCAGCCGGTCCACCTACAGCTTTCAAAGCTTTCGCTAGTGACATCGCACATCTCGCTTGAATTTAAATCAAGCCGATTAAAGCCGTTCTTTACTATGTTTTCAAGCACCGCTTGGTTGAATTCATAAAGCATGCCTTTATGATACGAATATCATTGAGGAATTTTATCATGCCGAAGAATACTCTCGGAAGTGAGATCAAGGACGCGCGTAAGCGTGCAGGCCTGACCCAAGCGGCAGTCGCTGAGAAAATGGGTATTAGCGTTCAAGCGGTTAGCCAATGGGAAACCGATAGGACGATCCCGAACTACAAAAACCTTTCCGACCTTCGGCACGTAATTGGCCTCGCCCTCGATAAGCAAATCACCACAGCAGACTTCGTCCACGGGTTACACTCTTCGTGGGAAGCTCCAGCTGTTGCCGTTAGAGCCCCCATCGTCCAATGGAAAAATCCGGAGGAATGGTCGTCGTTAGAATCGGACGAAGAAGAAGACCCGTTTAGCTGGGTCGCGGACGATTTTCTTGAGATCAGATGGAAACCCGTAGGCGACGTTTTCGCTCTGAAAATAAACAATAATCTTCTGAACCCGGATTTCTCAATAGGAGATTTCATCATTATCGACACCGGTCGAGCACCAGAGCGAGGCGATATCGTTGTGGTAGAAATGGCGAACAAACGCGTCTACTTCGGCCGCTACATTCCGATGGGCACAGACGAGTACAGAGCGCCCATATTTGAGCTACATCACAACTCCGATACAAGAAACAGCCCGTACCGCCGGATAGATCAGGAAAACCCAGGCAGGGTGATCGGAGTGGTCAGAGAGCAACGCCGCTATTTCCGGATGGACTGATTTTTTATCAAGCGCGACTTGACGTACAATTCAAGCGGTGCTTTATTTGGCTCCAACAACGGAGCTGAACATGCACCTCAACGTCAATCCCGTACTGCATGCGATCGAGGCGCACCGCGCTTCAGTCATCGCTGACGAAGCGACATTCGACCCTGATGGGAACTCTTTCGATCAAGCGGAAAGCGATCGCGCCCAATCTGCCGAGATTGATGCGTTTCGCCATTTCGTCATGCTTCCGTGCCTTACGGCAGACGACGTGCAGAGCAAGATTTCATATCTGCTCAATGGTACCGTAGGCGACCGTGACACCCTGTTCAGTTGCCTTGATATGCCGGAGTATGGCGGCAAGGACTACGCGCTGGCGGAGCCTTTCCTCCGATCGCTCGTGGTCGAGGGGGCGAAGTGATGAACATGCTGACCTCCCCCACCGTGAAAATGTCGAGCCGCGAAATCGCGGAGTTGACAGGAAAGCGCCACCCAGACGTCAAGCGCGACATCGAGCGCACTATGAAGGAGCTTGGCGTAGATGTGAGCAGTTTTGCTCACATCTATCGTGACAGCATGAACCGCGAGCAGACGGAGTATGTCCTAGACCGCGACCACACCGAGACAGTGCTTCTCAGCTATAGTGCCGAACTCCGTCTTCGGGTCGTCAGGCGCCTGCGCGAATTGGAAGCTGGCGCTAGCCGTCCACCCACGACGACCGAGACCTTGATCCAGATGCTGACGCTTCAGGCCGAGGTCGAGCGGCGCCAGGCTGAGCAAGGCGAGCAGATTGCAGCGCTCAATTCGCAGGTCTCCCTGATCACCCAGGCGCATACCGTCTTGGAGAAGATGCCGACCGATTGCGAAGGCATTGAGCGGATCCGGAAGCGCATGAACAAGGAAGACGGCCTGTCTATGCCGGTGGTCGACAAGATCATGCGGGATAGCCCGTACGCGCCGACGGTGCGCGTGCTGGTCCGCAACACCCATGCCGATGGCGTCCATAATTCCGGATTTTCAAAGAAGGAGGTTTCGGCCATCTTTCGGCGCTTCGTCGACGAGTGCCAGCACTCGGCCGGCCACCTTCATACCCATCCTTACGTCGAGGGCCGGTTCAAGTTGGACCTACAGCCGAGTCAACCCCTTGTTAACCATAAGGATAATGCGCCGAGTTAAATTTGAAACTTTTCTCGTTCTGGCGACATTATCTCTTTGAAGCGTGGCGTGCGTCGCGAAACTTAACCGGGTGGGATCGGCGGGGGCCGCAATCACCAGATTGGAGTGGAATAAATGAACCGATTCGGTCGGATGGCGAAGCTATGCCTACTGCCGTTCCTTGGTACCTCTGCAAGGTCATCAATCGTCCCAATCGATTTCAAAGTTGTGGCCGGAGGTTACCATCGCCTCAACCATCGTCTGAAGATTGAGTCGCCTTCTAGGGTCCGTCTCGCGCTCGTATTCATCAAGCGCTCTACGAATGTTTTCAAGGTGGATGTGCATCACGTCCGACGGCGCTGGATACTCGCGCTCCAGGGTCGAAACTATTTCGGCGTTCATGGAGCGGCTGTTCTCGTCGGCCTTGGCCTTGATCCGATCGCGCATGCCCGCCGGAAGTCGCAGCATGAATTTGTCTTGCTCGGAAACCGGATCGCCGGTGATCGTACTCTTCGCCATCGTCACGCTTTCACAAACACTAAAATAATGATGTCATAGTGCTATATTACGCTTGGCCGCAATGGTAGCACTATGACATATTAACCTTACTGGAGAGCAAACCAATGAAAGAACACGCTAAAATGCTCTGCCGCCTGCCGCCAGAACTGAAAAGCTTTCTGGAGCGTCAGTCGGATAGGTTCGGAAGCTCGATGAATAGCGAAATAGTTCGTAGCATCAGGGAGCGGATGGAGAGAGTGGAAAAGGAAATGCCGGCAGCGGCCGGTCCGAATAAGGAGTTCTTCGCGCCTGGGTGCGCGAGCCCTCTGGAATAGCAGCAGGTCGGGGCAGCAGTCGCCAAACGTCGCCCCGAGCCTGCTTAACACAAACAAGCAAAAAGGATTTGCCTGATGAGCGATCACCGGGATAGCACAACTGCGCCTAAAAGCATAGGCGAACTTAGCGCGAACGTTGTTTCGCGTCTTGCGGCTCAAAGAGGTTATTCCCTCACGGCCGCTATTCACCGCTACCGCGGCGAGTGGAACCTTTACCTTGCCGAATGCCTGGAAGCTTCGGAGCGCGGCGAAAGCGATAATCTTCCCTCAACCTACGAGTCTTCGATGAAGATCCTCGAAAACTGGCAGCGGCCTGCGGAAACTTTGATCGAAGCGCAGATGGCGTTGCAGTTGGCCGTCGAAGATTACGAATGCGGTGATACGCTCCGCATCCCATCAATGATGAACGCTGCCCTTGGTTGGCTTACCGCCGAGCAGAAGCGGAGGGTCGAGGCATGAGATCCGTCGACAATCTCCTCAACGCCATTGTTCGCTTCAAAGCGGCCGAGCACACAGTCAACAATCTATCGGTCCCGATCGACGACACACCTGAAGAAGCGGCGTTCCATGCCGCAATTGCCGACGTCGGCAGCGGCAATCACATCGCGACCACTCCGACCGGAGCCATGGCAGCCCTTCGCCTCCTGCAGAAGGAAATGGTTGAGTTCGATGGCAGCAATATGTCGAAGGCTCTGATCGATGGCGCGATGGCGTATTTCGATGGCATTGAAGAAGTCAGCGGCAGCGGAGTGATCCGCGATGCGCTTAATATGGTCGGGGATTTCCCTGACATGAAGCAGGTTTCCGGCAGCGGATGGTTTGCCGTTCAGGATGGCCTTAACACCTGCGTAGATATCCTTGGAGGAATTATCAATCGGCCTCAGTGTGAGATACCCGGCCGGCACCGACTGAATGCCGCCGGCGAATACCTGGAGAGCATCGAACAATTTCTCATGTTCGAAAAGACGCGCGTCATGAGCATCGCCGCTGGCACGCGGGACGATGAGCAGGAGACTGATAAGCATCATCGCCTCAGAGCGATCCTCGCGCTACGCGCCGATGAGGCCGAACTGTCAATCGAACAGCTGGAGCAGGTTATCGCCAGCATCGATGGGATGGACGCCGGGAGGGTTGCGATATGACCCCCGCAACCAACAAGCTCCGCGATGCTCTTGGCGCCGGCGAAAGCTATCTCCACGCGATTAAGCTCGCGCTTGAGGGGGCAAAGTTCCCAAACGGTCGCGACTATTGCGCCATCAGCCTTCTGGTGGAAGGCGCAGCCAATGAGATGCAGGCGGCACAGGCTGTCGTCGATGAGATGGAGGCTGATTGATGCTGAACGATCTCATCGCCCGATATTATGCCGAGCGAGACGCTTGGCAGACGATCTTCAACAGGGACGAAAAGGAAGCTGAGAATTGCTCTCATTGGGATAATTACATGGCCGCTGAGGACGCGATCATCAATTTCCCGTGCCAAACGCTCGAGGACGTCAGGACGAAGGCGATGTTCGTCCTTCAGGATAGCGGCGCACATGACACACTGCGGAATTGCTTCACTATGACCGGCGGAGAGCAAGTATGGACCCTCACGCCATTTCTTCGATCATTGCTCGGATGGTCTGTGGACAAGTCGAATAACGGGGAGAACTGATCGATGGATCAGGAAAACCCCTTGCATGAATTCGTCAAGGCCCTCGCTAGGCGTCAGGCCCGGCTTGACGCCAAAGAGCCAGAACCGGCTAATCAGAACGATAAAGACAAGAAGCCCGCGAGGAAGCGATGAAGCGCGCTGCAATCTATGCCCGGTATTCGACCGACCTGCAGAATGAAAAATCGGTCGAGGACCAAATCGCATTGTGCCGGGCGCATGCGGTCAGGCTCGGGGTCACAATCACCGAAGAGTTTTCCGATCGCGCCAAGTCGGGAGCTTCAATGTTCGGCCGACCGGGGCTGGCGCAGTTGATGCAGGCAGCCGAGCGCGGCGAATTCTCGGTTCTAATCGCCGAATCCCCAGACCGCATTTCGCGCGACATCGCCGACCTCGCCCACGTCCATAAAACGTTGAAGTTCCGCGACGTCGTCATCAACTGCGTCAACGGCGGCATCATGGATACGGTGCAGGTCGGCATGTACGGTGTTATCGGCCAGATGCAGAGAGAAGAAGGCGCCAAGAAAACGAAGCGCGGCATGATTGGCGTCGTCCGGTCGGGCAGAAATGCCGGCGGTAAGTGCTACGGCTACAGGCCCATACCAGGCCAGCCAGGAGAGCTGGAAATTGTCGGCTGCGAGGCCGAGATCATCCGGCGCATTTTCAAGCTCTACGCCGGTGGCGTCAGCCCGCGATCAATAGCAGGAGCGCTGAACGATGAAGGCATCCCTGCCCCGCGCGGGGCCAAGTGGAATGCCTCCACGATCAATGGCAACGCGACCCGCGGCTGCGGCATCATCAGAAACCCTATCTATAACGGCAGGCGAGTGTGGAACCGGGTGCGGATGGTGAAAGACCCGTCGACCGGCAAGCGCCTGTCACGGCCGAACGAAGAGGCGGATCAGGAGATCACGGACGCCGAACACCTACGCATCGTACCGGCAGCGCTTTACGATGCCGTACAGGAACGAAAGGAAGTAGTCAGGAAGGAGCACACGAAAGGGCCGAGGTCAAAGCGTCTGCTCTCTGGGCTGCTTCGCTGTGGAGCGTGTGGCGGGGGGATGTCGTTGGCCGGGCCCGACAAGGGCGGCTCCCGTATCCAATGCTCTACTAATCGGGAATCTGGGACCTGCTCAAACAAGAGCAGGTTTTACATCGAGCGCATCGAGGAAATGGTCCTCGACATCTTGCGCCGCGAATTTGCTGATACCAGCATCATCGAGATGTACGTCGCCGCATACCAAGACGAGCTTAAGCGCAGTCGCCACGACAAATTCCGCAAGCGTGCAACGGCACAGAAAGGAGTCGACGAGGCGAAGGCGGAAATCACCAAAGTCATTCAGATGATGGTCAAGGATCTGGTGACGGAACAGGAAGGGACGGCGATGCTCACCCCTCTCCGCGCCGACCGTGACAAGAACCAGGCGATCCTTGATTCGGTCGAAGAGCCAGAAAACGTAATCGAGCTGCAGCCCAAGGCAGTGAGACGGTTTCGCGAGAATGTCGAAAGTCTGGCTAAGATCGTGCAGAACGGTGGAGAGGTATCTCCGGAACTGGCTGTGCCGTTCCGGCAAATGGTCGCAGCGGTCGTTGTCGAGCCGCGCGCCGCATATGAGCCCTATCGCATTGGAATAAAGGGCTTTCTGTCCGGCCTCATCAGTGGAGACGAACATTCGGTGATTAGGTTGGTAGCGGGGGGCGGAATTGAACCGCCGACCTCAGGGTTATGAATCCTGCGCTCTCACCAACTGAGCTACCCAGCCACACTACCAGCGGAACCGCATGAAAAGCGTCTTCCCCGTGGAATGAGCGGCTTATAAAGGCTGGCCGCGAGCCTTGTCAACAGATGATCGGCGAAAAACAGAGGAGTTTTGCAGATCTGTCTTGTCGCCGTCATCCAGCTGCCGAAACGCTTCAAAATACAGAAGCTTAGGCTGCAACCGGCGGTGCCAGAAGCAGTTTCAGCGAGGCTTCCGCCGCCTCTGCCCGCTCCGAACGCTCGATGAACCCGCCGCCATAGACGCGCGCATCGGCACCGATGGCGGAATAAAGCACACAGGCCTGGCCGGGGGCGACACCTGCCTCCCCGATCGCCAGATCGACATAGACGCCTCGCTCGTCCACATGGAGCGTCGCGGGGGTCGGCGGGCGGGTGGAGCGCACTTTCGCGAAGCAGGCAAAGCCGCCTGCCGCGTCGGCTTCCAGCGACGCATCGCCCAGCCAGTTCATGTCGCGCAGATAGACGCGGTGCGTATCGAGCGCTTCCTTCGGACCGACGATGACGCGGCGCGAGCGGGCGTCGAGATAGACGACATAGAGCGGTTCGCCGGTGGCGACGCCTAAGCCCTTGCGCTGGCCGATCGTGTAATGGACGATGCCCTCATGCCGGCCGAGCACGCGCCCGTCCATGTGGACGATATCGCCCGCAAGCGCCGCGTTCGGCTTCACCTTGTTGATGATATCGGCATATTTTCCGGCCGGCACGAAACAGATGTCCTGACTGTCGGCCTTCTTGGCGACGACAAGGCCCATGTCCTCGGCGAGATCGCGAACCTGCGCCTTCGACATGCCGCCGAGCGGGAAGCGCAGGTAGTCGATCTGCTCCTGCGTCGTGGCGAACAGGAACCAGCTCTGGTCGCGATCGCTGTCGATCGGGCGATAGAGGGCACGGCGGTTCGGATTGTCGGCGGTCGGGTTGGCAGCCGAGCGGATATAGTGGCCGGTCGCCAGCGCATCGGCACCGAGCTCCTTGGCCGTCGCCAGAAGATCGGCGAACTTGACGGTCTGGTTGCAGGCCACGCAGGGCACCGGCGTCTCGCCCATCGCATAGGCCTCGGCGAACGGGTTGATCACCGTTTCGCGAAACCGCTTTTCGTAATCGAGCACGTAATGCGGAATGCCGAGTGTTTCGCAGACGCGGCGCGCATCGTCGATATCCTGGCCGGCGCAGCAGGAACCGGCGCGGTGTACGGCTGCGCCATGATCGTAAAGCTGCAGCGTGATGCCGAGCACGTCATAGCCCTCGGCTTTCAAAAGCCCGGCGACGACGGACGAATCCACGCCGCCCGACATGGCGACGACAATGCGCGTATCTTCCGGCTTCTTGTCAAAATCCAGCGTGTTCACGGAATACTCTCGCAGCAATCCAAATGGAACCGCCGACCGGGCGGTCTCTCTTCGCCCGCCGCGGGATCGTCCACAGGCCGGGCATTGTTGATCCGGATATAGAAACTATTGGCCGGACGCGCAAGAAGGCAGCGTCCACGAGCCTGTCATGCCTGCGGCGCCGCGTTCACGCCGCCACCGACGACTGCAGTACCGACGCCTTCGAGCGGGCGGTCGGTACGCACTTTCGGCAGCGCCTGCGGATAGTCCCGCTGGATGAATTCGACGAGTGCCTCGCGCACCTCGCACCGCAGATCGAAGACCTTCGGCGCGCTGCTGGCGGAAACGAGGATGCGGATTTCCATGACGCTTTCGCGAAAATCGGTCACCTGCACGGCCACCACCCGCTTGTCCCAAAGCCGGTTGGCGGCGGCGATTTCCAGCACCTTCTCGCGCACCACGGAAACCGGGATCGTATAGTCGAGATAGATCATCACCGTACCGATCAGAGCCGAGCTTTCACGCGTCCAGTTCTGGAACGGGTTCTCGATGAAATAGGAAAGCGGCAGCACCATGCGCCGCCAGTCCCACAGTTTCACCACCACATAGGTCGCGGTGATCTCCTCGACATTGCCCCATTCGCCCTCGACGATCAGCGCATCGTCGATGCGGATCGGTTGGGTGATGGCAAGCTGGATGCCGGCGAAGATGTTCTTCAGCATCGGCTGAAGCGCGAGGCCGAGCACGATACCGGCGACACCGGCAGAGGCAAGCACACTCACCCCGTACTGCTGCACCGCCGGAAAGGTCATCAGCATGGCGGCGATCGTCAGGATGACGATCATGAAACCGCCGATCCGCTCGGCGATGCGTGACTGGGTCACATGCGCGCGGGCAAGCAGGTTGTCTTCCGCATCCAGCTTGAAGCGGCGCAGATAGACGGTCATCCAGATATGCAGCGCGGTCTTGGCCGACCAGCCGAGGACGATGATGAAGCATAACAGCAGAACGTGCCGGATGACGTCGGCAGGCCGCGATGCAAGCGGCGCGACGGACGCGGCAAACGACAGCGCGAATGTGAGGATCGTCAGCCGCAGCGGCCGCTTTCCGCGCGACACGAGCGAGCGCCAGAACAGGTCCTTGTTCTCGACTAGCCGGGTAAACAGCCTGAACGCGAATTTGTGAACAGCTATGCCGACAAAAAGCGCGACGACAAACACGCCGATACTGACCACCCAGTTCGGCAGCCATGCTGTATCAGCTTGAAATTCCTGAATAAGGTTCTCCATGAGGAAGAATTAGTGTGCATTGCAGCATGGAAAAGACCGGCCGCAAAATTATCATCTTTCTGCCGCTTGATGCCTGAATTGGGTAGGAGAGCTATATGACTGATAGGCTTGTGACTTTCGACCTCACGCGGTTTGTCGAGGCGCAGGCGGAAATCTATCATCAGGTGATCGCGGAACTGCAGGACGGCCAGAAGAGAAGCCACTGGATGTGGTACATCTTCCCGCAGATCGGCGGGCTTGGAGCATCCGAAATGGCCCAGCGGTTTGCCATCGCCTCGCGCGACGAGGCCATCGCCTATCTCGCCCATCCGCTGCTCGGCTGGCGGATCGGCGAATGCACCGCCATCATGCTCTCCCACGAAGGCCGCAGCGCCGGCGACATCTTGGGCTCGGTCGATGACCTGAAATTCAGAAGCTCGATGACGCTATTTCATCTTGTCAGCGAAAAGGGCTCGCCTTTCGAGCGAGCCCTTCAGATGTTCTATCAGGGTGAGCACGACGGCAGAACCGCCGAACTCATTGATACTTAGGCAGCCGACTGGATGGCCGACAGCTTCCAGTCGTTGGCCGGCTTGCGCACGAAGGTCCACACTTCGACCGCTTCCGTCACGGCATTCGGATCGCCTTCGACGATCTCGCCGCTGTTGCGGTCGCGCAGGATGTCGATCGACGAGTAGCGCATCGCGACGGTCGCGTATTCCTGGCCGTTTTCGCGCCAGGATTCGGCAAGGTCGCCCTGCAGCAGGGTCACGTCGCGTACCTCGTTCTTGACGCCGTTCGTGGCGTTTTCACCGAGTTCCTCGGCAAGGTAGGACATCGCTTCCGGCGTGGTCAGGCTGCGCAGCTTGGCGTAGTCTTCTTCGGCGTAAGCGCCCTGAACGTCGGTCAACAGCTTCTCGAACTGACCGAGGTCACGGCCGGTAATGCCGATCTCGTCGGTGTCCGCACCGGCCTGACGCTGTGCCGCGGCATAGCCACCGGCACCCGCTGCTGCACCAGCGCCCGCACCGATCTTCGGGATCTGGAAACCGCCCTGGTTCTGCTGCGGCGCCTGATAGGCGTGATTGTTCTGCTGGTCACGACCGTTATTGCCGCCATTGCCATAGGCGCGGGCATTACCGGCCGGACCGGCTGCCTGCTGCTGCTGGCGACGGGCGAAGAAACGGAAGGCGAGCATCGCAAGACCACCGATCAGGGCGATCTGCAGCAGCATGCCGAGGAAACCGGCCATTCCGCCGAAACCGTTACCCATCATCATGCCGAGAAGGCCACCGAGGGCGAGACCGCCCAGAAGACCGCCTGCCATGCCGCCGAACATGCCCGGACGACGCTGCTGCTGGGCAGCCTGCGCGCCCATGCCGTTTGCCGGCGTCGTGGCGTTCTGCTGCGTGTTGGGCGTCATCGAACGGTTGATGCCGCTTGCGGCGCCGGGTGCCGTGTTGGTGGACGGCGGGGCTGCAAAGGTACGCGTGCCGCGGCTGCCGAAGCTGGAGCCGCCGCCTGCGCGACGCGCTTCCGCAAAATCGACGGCTGTTAGCGAAACTGCCATTCCGATCGCTGCGATCGCGAAGAGTTTCTGGAAACGCCGAAGCTTGGATAACATCAAATTCTCCTCTGTCCGCGAAATGCGGTCTTTGACCTGATATGGGGAACCACGGCAGAGAATTTTAGAGCCCTCCAGCATTTTTCCCGCTTTAGTAGCTACAGAACTTCTTCGCGGGAGCCAATCGATAAAAATACAACCATTGGACGCATTCGATCGCAGCAAGATCACATGGGCAAGGCGAAAAAAGCAAAGGGCCGGATACGGAAGCGTACCGAGCCCTTTGCGCATCTTCCTGGGAGGAAAACTTATTCGACGTTGAAGACCAGCGGACGGGCCTGCTTGATCGCCGGGTTGGCGGTCAGCTTGTCGAGAACGTCCTGCGAGACCGGCGCATCGACGTAAAGAAGAGCGATGGCGTCGCCGCCGTCCTTTTCACGGCCGAGCTGGAAGTTGGCGATGTTGACCTTCGCGTCACCCAGCGTCGTACCCATGAAGCCGATCATGCCGGGAGCGTCGGTGTTGGAGATGTAGACCATGTTGGCGCCGACATCGGCATCCATGTTGATGCCCTTGATCTGGATGAAGCGCGGCTTGCCGTCCGAGAACACGGTGCCGGCAACCGAACGGGTCTGCTTTTCGGTCTTGACCGTCAGCTTGATGTAGCCGTCGTAAACGCCGGTCTTGTCGCGCTTGACCTCGGACAGGACGATGCCCTTTTCCTTGATCATGATCGGTGCCGAAACCATGTTGACGTCGGCCACCTGGTTGCGGATCAGACCGGCCAGCAGCGCAGACGTCAGCGCACGGGTGTTCATGTTGGCCGTCTGGCCATCGAACAGGATCTCGATTTCCTTGATCGGATCGTCGGAAACCTGACCGACGAACGCGCCGAGAACGTCCGCAAGACGGATGAACGGCTTCAGGATCGGTGCTTCTTCGGCGGTGATCGACGGCATGTTGATGGCGTTGGAGACGGCACCCTTGACGAGGTAGTCCGACATCTGTTCGGCAACCTGCAAGGCGACGTTTTCCTGGGCCTCTGTGGTGGAAGCGCCGAGATGCGGCGTGCAGACGACGTTTTCGAGGCCGAAGAGCGGGCTTTCGGTTGCGGGTTCGACTTCGAAGACGTCGAAACCGGCACCGGCGACATGGCCGGACTTGATGGCTTCGGCAAGCGCCTGTTCATCGACCAGACCACCACGGGCGCAGTTGACGATACGAACGCCCTTCTTGGTCTTGGCAAGGTTTTCGGCACCGAGAATGCCGCGGGTCTTGTCGGTCATCGGCACGTGCAGGGTGATGAAATCGGCGCGCGGCAGCAGTTCTTCCAGCTCGACCTTTTCAACGCCCATTTCCTGCGCGCGTTCAGCCGACAGGAAGGGATCGTAGGCGATGACATGCATGCCGAGGCCGATGGCCTTGCGGCAGACGATGCCGCCGATATTGCCGGCACCGATGACACCGAGCGTCTTGCCGGTGATTTCGACACCCATGAATTTCGACTTTTCCCATTTGCCGGCCTGCGTGGAGGCGTCGGCTGCGGGCAACTGGCGGGCAACGGCGAACATCAACGCGATGGCGTGTTCGGCCGTCGTGATCGAGTTGCCGAACGGGGTGTTCATGACGATGATACCGCGCTTCGACGCAGCCGGGATATCGACATTGTCGACGCCGATACCGGCGCGGCCGATGACCTTCAGGTTGGTCGCGGCGGCGATCAGCTTTTCGGTCGCCTTGGTGGCCGAGCGGATGGCGAGGCCATCATAGTTGCCGATGATTTCGGCGAGCTTGTCCTTGTCCTTGCCGAGCTTCGGCTGGAAATCGACTTCAACGCCGCGATCGCGGAAAATCTGGACAGCGGTTTCCGACAGTTCGTCGGACACGAGTACGCGAGGTGCCATGTTTGGGCTCCTTAAAGGGGGTTTGACTGAAACCTCTCCGCCGTCATGCTCGGGCTTGTCCCGAGTATCTGCGACCGATCGGTCCTGTTGATGTGGTCAGATCCTCGGCACAGGGCCGAGGATGACGAAGTCATGCACTGGAAGTTTTAGGCTGCGGCCTTATTGAGCGCGACCTTCTGCGTTTCGAACGCATAGGTCAGCCACGGCATCAGGGCGGCCATGTCGGCCGTTTCGATGGTGGCGCCGGCCCAGATGCGCAGACCCGACGGCGCGTCGCGGTAAGCGCCGATGTCGAGAGCGACACCTTCCTTTTCGAGGATCGAGACCATGCCCTTGGCAAAGGCGGCCTGCGCGTCGGCATCGAGAGCGGCAACATCGGCGTCGGCGATCTTCAGGCAGACGGAGGTGTTGGAACGGGTCTCGTCGACCTGCGCCAGATTGGCGATCCAGTCGTTTGCTTCGACGAAATCGAAGATGACCTTGGCATTGGCGTCAGCGCGGGCGATCAGGCCTTCCAGCCCACCGACCGTCTTTGCCCATTCGAGCGCATCGATATAGTCCTCGACGCAGAGCATCGACGGCGTGTTGATCGTCTCGCCCTTGAAAATGCCTTCCGAAAGCTTGCCGCCCGAGGTCAGGCGGAAGATCTTCGGCAGCGGCCAGGCCGGAACGTAGGTCGTCAGACGCTCGACGGCGCGCGGCGACAGAATGATCATGCCGTGACCGCCCTCGCCGCCCAGAACCTTCTGCCAGGAGAAGGTGACGACGTCGAGTTTTGCAAAGTCCATGTCCTGCGCGAAAGCGGCCGAGGTGGCGTCGCAGATGGTCAGGCCCTTGCGGTCTGCCGGGATGAAATCGGCGTTCGGCACGCGCACGCCCGAGGTGGTGCCGTTCCAGGTGAAGACGACGTCACGGTCGAAATCGACTTCGGCGAGGTTCGGAAGGAGACCGTAATCGGCCTCGAACTTGCGAACGTCCTTGAGCTTTAGCTGCTTGACGACATCGGTGACCCAGCCGGCCCCGAAGCTTTCCCAGGACAGCATGTCGACGCCGCGCTCGCCGAGCAGCGACCAGAGCGCCATTTCGACAGCGCCGGTATCGGACGCGGGAACAATGCCGATGCGATAATCAGCCGGTACGTTCAGGATTTCACGGGTGAGATTGATGGCCTGTGCCAGCTTGTCCTTGCCAACCTTGGCGCGGTGCGAACGACCGAGCGGGGCATCGGAGAGAGCATCGAGCGACCAACCGGGGCGCTTCGAGCAGGGGCCAGAAGAAAAATGAGCATTATTCGGACGTACGTCCGGCTTTGCGGTGCCATTGGCCATATGTATACCCTTCCAGGTAATTGGCTCCTCGTTGGGGAGGAGTGTCCCGCCGCCGTGGATATTCGCGTCGGCTTTCACAGTCAAGCGGGACATGTGGCAGCGGGACGATATTTTTGCCGATCAGGGCCTGTCCCGAGGCAGAACGAGCCAGCGGGATAACCGCCTATCCCATTGTCACTTCGAAGAAAAAACTCTTTCCCCAATCGCCAGCGCGGCTTCCAGATTTTTCTGCTGATCGGGTCCGTCCGACTCGAGAAGCAGTTCCGAGGTGATGACCGGAGCGCCGCAATAATCGAATATGCCGTGGTCGATCTGCGTCCGTATGGCCGCAAGGTAACCGTGTCGTTCGTAGGTGCTCATGTCCGCACCACCGATGGCGACGAGATGGATCGGCAGGCGACCGAGCTTCTTGATCACCTTCTCGCCGCTGTCGTCATAGGCCCAGCCATTTGCGAACACGCGATCGATCCACCCTTTGAGCAGCCCCGGCATGGCCCACCAATAGACCGGGAACACCAGCACGAGCGCATCCGACCGGTCGATCCTTGCCTGTTCCGCGGCCACATCGGCAGGCGGCTCGCCCCTGCCCCGATGTGCGGCGAAGTCCGCAGCGGAAAAGCGCGGATCGAACCCTTCGTCCGTCAGATCGGCGATTTCGAACGTATCATCGGCACCGGTCCGGCCGACACCTTCGCCAAGCATTGCCGAGACGGCATGGACGAGCGACGTCGAAACGGGATGGGACAGAACGATCAGTGCGTGCATATGGGCCTCCCTTTCTGATCATCAGAAACAAAAAAGCCGCCCGAAGGCGGCTCAGTTGCGGGAGGTCAACTCACTTGTAGACGATCGGTTCCGGTGCCGGCTCGTAGGCGACCGGCTCAGAGCAATCGTTGTTGAACAGATAGCGGGCACCGACGCGGGCTTCGTGGCTGTAGATGCCCTTGTCGCGGCCTGGGCCGCCACCATTGGCAAAGCCGAAGAAATCACCGCCGTCGATGTAGCGGAAGCGGTAACCGACATCGGCCTTGAGATTGCAGGTCACGTCGATTGTGGCACCGGCCATCAGGGCGGCGCTCGCGCGCCACTTGCCCTTGCCGCCATGCTCCGTGTAGGCGCAACCTGCATCAGCCGGATCGACGCAATCGACGACCGTATTGCGCAGCTTGTTCCACTTCACGTAGGAGGCACCGAAGCCTGCACCGACGTAAGGCGTGAAATAGGCGTAAGTGCCGAGATCGACATAGACGTTCGCCATCAGCGAATAGGCGCGGAAGGACGAGCGGTCGTCCGATGTGCAGGTATAGCTACCGGGAGCCGTACCGCAGGTACCGGTGGTGCTGCCGCGGAAATCGGACTTCGTCAGGTGATCGAAGGTAATGTCGCCGCGCAGGTAATTGTTGAACTGGTAACCGACGCCAGCGCCGAGCAGAAAGCTGTCGTCGATCCGGGTCGAGGTGAAATTCACCTCGTTATCCAGACCACCCTGGAAATACTTCGCGCCGCGTATCTTGTTGAACGAATATCCGACATCGCCGCGCAGGTACCAGCCGCTCGCTTCCTGGATCGTCACTTCCGGCGCGTCCAGCATCGGTGCGGGTTCGGGCTGATAGAAATCCGCAGCATGGGCAAAACCAGCCGACAGCACTGCTGCGGCAACGGTTGCAGCAAGGCGCTTTTTCATTTTCGCTTCTCCAAGCTCAATCGCAAATGGCCGGCACGACGCCGCTCCACCCTCTTTCGCTTGGACAATGAAGGATAAAGGTTAAGCCCCGCTTAACCATAGGAATTTACCAAACTGCTTTGTTGCGGGACGAAGGAACACAGCAGAAATACGGATTACTTGTCGCAATACTGCGTGGTTTGCGGTGAAGCCCGCCTCCGCCTTATCCGGCACACCCGCGCCCCGCGCGAGGGGAACGGCTCCGCTGCGGCACATATCCTCCTCCCCATGAAACGGGGAGAAGGTGCCGGCAGGCGCGGGTGAGGCGCAGCGCCGGCAAGTATTTGATTTAAGTGTGTCGCAGTAGATCCGAAGATCAGGCCGCCTGAGAGCGGACATTGCCGATCACGTCGATCAGACCGTTGACGATCTTTTCAACCTGCGCCCGATCGTCGCCTTCCGCCATGACGCGGATCAGCGGCTCGGTGCCGGACGGACGGATGACGAGGCGGCCCTTGCCGGCAAGCTCGGCTTCCGCATCGGCGATCGCCTCGATGACCGCGGCATTTTCCAGCGGCTTGCCGCCGGAGAAACGGACATTCTTAAGAAGCTGCGGCACCGGCTCGAAGCGGCGGCAGACTTCGCTGACCGGGCGGCCGAGCGTTTTCACGCGGGCAAGGATCTGCAGCGCTGCGACGAGGCCGTCGCCGGTCGTGCCGAAATCCGACAGCACGATATGGCCGGACTGTTCGCCGCCGACGTTGAAATCGTGGTTGCGCATATGCTCGACGACATAACGGTCACCGACCTTGGTGCGCGCCAGCGTCAGGCCTTTATCGCCCATGAAGCGCTCAAGGCCGAGATTGGACATGACGGTCGCGACGATGCCGTTGCCGCGCAGCGTGCCGGCATCCGCCCAGCTTTCGCCGATCACCGCCATCAGCTGGTCACCGTCGATGATCTCGCCGTTCTCGTCGACGATGATGACGCGGTCGGCGTCGCCGTCCAGTGCGATGCCGATATCGGCCCGCACTTCATGCACCTTCTTCTGCAGCCGCTCGGGGCTGGTCGAGCCGCAGTCGAGGTTGATATTGGTGCCATTCGGCTCGTTGCCGATGGTCACGACTTCCGCGCCGAGTTCCCAGAGCGCCAGCGGAGCGACCTTGTAGGCGGCGCCATTGGCGCAGTCGATGGCGATCCGCAGTCCCTGCAGCGTCACGTCGCGCGGCAGGGTGCGCTTCGCATGTTCGATATAGCGGTAGATGTCGCCCTCGACGCGCTTGGCGCGGCCGATCTCGGCGGACTTGGCCAGCTGCGCATGCAGGTCGCTGTCGAGCAGGTCCTCGATGCGCATTTCCAGCTCGTCGGAAAGCTTGTAGCCGTCCGGGCCGAACAGCTTGATGCCGTTATCCTCGAACGGATTGTGCGAGGCGGAGATCATGACGCCGACATCGGCGCGCAGCGAGCGCGTCAGCATGGCGACGGCGGGCGTCGGGATCGGGCCGAGCAGGAACACATCGAGGCCCGCGGCGGTGAAGCCGGCAACCATGGCGTTTTCCAGCATGTAGCCGGAAAGACGCGTATCCTTGCCGATGACGACGCGATGGCGGTGGTTGCCGTTGCGGAAGATCGTGCCGACGGCGATACCGACCCGCATGGCAAGGTCAGGCGTCATCGGAAAGACGTTCGAATGTCCACGGATACCATCGGTACCGAAATAGCGGCGTGCCATGTAATCTCCTTCATCGGCGCGGTCTGGCGCTGCGGGCGGATCAGGGATCGGGCCGCTGCAGCCTCGTTAAGGACCGGCATTCTCGCTCATGCCACAGGCTGGCGGCGCAAGCACTTAAATTAGCGTCAAAGTCGATCATATCCCGTGAGCGGATAAGTGATCGTTAATGCAAAAATGGCCGCCGCGGATCGCTCCACGGCGGCCATTCCAATTTCAACGGATGCCGTCAGTGCGGCTGAGGCTCCAGGCCGCCTTCCGGCGCATCGCCTTTCGGCTCGTCCTTCTTGGCGCCGGCAGACGGAACTGCGGAGCCGCGGCTCGGTGTGCTGTCGTCACCCAGATCGCGCGACGGCTTCTCGCCCCTGATCAGCGCCTTGATCTCCTCGCCGGTCAGCGTCTCGTATTCGAGCAGGCCTTCGGCGATCGCCACGAACCCGTCGTGATGGTCGGTCAGGATCTGGCGGGCTTCCTGATAGGCTTCGTCGATCAGACGACGCACTTCCTGGTCGATCTTCTGGGCGGTCGATTCCGAGACGTTCTTGGACTGGGAAACCGAGTGGCCGAGGAACACTTCCTGCTGGTTTTCACCATAGGCAACCTGACCGAGGATATCGGAAAAGCCCCACTGGGTCACCATGGCGCGGGCAAGCTTGGTGGCCTGCTCGATATCCGAGGACGCACCCGAGGTGATGTTTTCCTTGCCGAAGGTCAGTTCTTCCGCAACGCGTCCGCCCATCATGATGGTCAGGCGCGACACCATCCACTTGTAGCTCATCGAATAGCGGTCGCCTTCCGGCAACTGCATGACCATGCCGAGTGCACGGCCGCGCGGAATGATCGTTGCCTTGTGCAACGGATCGGCAACCGCGACCTTGAGGGCCGTGATGGCATGACCGGCTTCGTGATAGGCGGTGAGCTTCTTCTCGGCCTCGGTCATGGCGGACGAGCGGCGTTCCGCGCCCATCATGATCTTGTCTTTCGCGTCTTCGAATTCCGCCATGGTGACGAGGCGCTTGTTACGGCGCGCAGCCATCAGGGCAGCTTCGTTGACGAGGTTCATGAGGTCCGCACCGGAGAAACCGGGCGTGCCGCGTGCGAGAACCTTGAGATCGACATTCGGCGCCAAAGGCACGTTGCGGGCATGCACCTTGAGGATGCGCTCGCGGCCGACGATATCCGGGTTCGGCACGACGACCTGACGGTCGAAGCGGCCTGGACGCAGAAGTGCGGGGTCAAGAACGTCGGGACGGTTGGTGGCGGCGATCAGGATGATGCCTTCATTGGCTTCAAAGCCGTCCATCTCGACCAGAAGCTGGTTGAGCGTCTGTTCGCGTTCGTCGTTACCACCGCCGAGGCCTGCGCCACGATGGCGACCGACGGCGTCGATTTCGTCGATGAAGATGATGCAGGGCGCGTTCTTCTTGGCCTGTTCGAACATGTCGCGCACACGGGATGCACCGACACCGACGAACATTTCGACGAAGTCCGAACCGGAAATCGTAAAGAACGGCACATTGGCTTCACCGGCAACCGAGCGGGCGAGAAGTGTCTTACCCGTGCCCGGAGGGCCGACGAGCAGCACGCCGCGCGGAATACGACCGCCGAGACGCTGGAACTTCTGCGGGTCGCGCAGGAACTCGACGATTTCCTCGAGATCCTGCTTGGCTTCGTCGACGCCGGCGACATCGTCAAACGTGACGCGGCCATGCGCTTCGGTCAGGAGCTTGGCCTTGGACTTGCCAAAACCCATGGCGCCACGCGAACCGCCCTGCATCTGGCGCATGAAGAACAGCCAGACGCCGAGGATCAGCAGCATCGGCAACAGCGTTCCGAGATAGCTGAGGAAGCCGGACGAACCATCGGTCTCCGGACGAGCCACGACCTGCACGTTCTTTTCCGTCAGCCGCTGGATCAGCGCGTCATCGATGACCGGGGAATAGGTCTGGAAAGCCTGACCGTTATCGGAAAACGTTCCCATGAGGCGGTTACCCGTCACCACGACATCGCGCACGCGACCGGAATCCACATCCTTCAGGAACTGCGAATACGCCACATCCCGAGAATTGGTCTGTGTCGGCGCCGTCTGGAACATGCTGAACAGAGCGATCAGCAAGAGGGCTATGATAGCCCAGAGGGCAAAATTACGAAAGTTTGGGTTCATCGAACTCCCCGGACTGCGATGGCATCCGCTCAAGCGACTGCCTTAATTGGCCCATAACATAAGGTTGCGTCTCGCCCTTGCCAAGGCAAGCAGGCACAGTCCTTTAGCTTTTCCGCTCGAAAACATTAATCGGAGCGGCCGGAATTGCCTCGTATCCGAACAAAACCCCAAGCTCGGCAGCCAGAGTAAGATCGAACTGCGGCAAAAAACGGTCGTATGGGCAAAGCACCGGCCGGGCGATCACAGTCGCTTTATCGATTGCCCCGCCCATAGCCTCCGCAACCTGAAGGTGAGGCATGACGCCCATGGCCCGCATGGCAATGGCGGAAGGCACACCGGCGAATATCGCCTGCGCCGATGCACGCTCGGGCGGCAGCGGCCCGACGACCACTTCGGCCGCCGATCCGTTGACGATCCTGTAGCGCCCGTCCCAGATCGCCTGCGATCCCGCCTTGACGTGAAGCATCGGCAGGTCGCGCGTCTCGCGCTGCATGAACAGGCCCTGTCGGCGCAAATCGAAGATCACCCGCCCGGCCGTAGTGCGGCCCATCTTGTGACCTTCGAGCATCGCCATGACCCGATCCATCGTCGCCGCCGCCGGCAGATGGCTGCGGCCGCCGAGTATGGCGGCGACCGAGGCCAGAAAATGCCGCAGAAAGGTGGCGTCACCGCACAGGCCGGAAGGAGCGATCTCGGCGAGAACGCCGTGATGCAGTTTCAGGTGATCGCGCGCCAGTTCGGCCGCCCCTTGCGCCAGCCGCAGCCTCTGTCCCGCGGCCGCCTCGATCATCGATGGCGTCGAGGCGATGTCGACGGGCAACGCATCGCGCACCCTCACCCGTTCGTAATGCTGATCGGCATTGCTCGGATCGTCGACCCAGCCCCTGCCCTCCTCCGTCAGGAACCGCCGGATGGCAGCCCGTCGCGTCGCCAGAAACGGCCGCAGCAGCCAGACGGTGCGCTTGAGCAGCACCGCCCCAGCCATGCCGGCAAGCCCGAGATTGGTCGCCCCCTCGTTGCGGGCGGCACGCATGCTGATCGTTTCGACCTGATCGTCGAATGTGTGGCCGGTCACGAACGCATCGGCGCGCAATTGTGCGCAGGCTTCCAGCAGCAGCCGATAGCGCGCCTCGCGCGCTGCCGCCGAGATGCCGGATTTCGGCTTATCGCCTCGCCAGCACTTGACCACATGAGGAATGGAAAGCTCGCGGCAGAGATCGGCGACAGCCAGAGCCTCACGCGCCGCCTCGGGCCGCAGCCCATGATCGACGGTTGCGGCGACAAGCCGGTGTCCGCTGCCCGGCCGCCGCGAAAGCGCCTGATGCAGCGACAGGAGCAGCCCGACCGAATCGCTGCCCCCGGAAACCGCCACCAGCAGCACCGAGGGACGAACCAGCCGGTCGAGCAGTGCTGCGATCGCCTCGGAGGGTGAAAGAAAGGAATGCGGCGTTTCAGGCACGGCCGGACACCGTCAGCAGCCGAGCCGCTTCTGCTCGGTACCGACCTTGGTGAGCACGGCGCGCGGCGCGCTCGGATAGCGGCGCGGCACTTCCTTCATCGTCGCGCAGGCCGTTTCCTTGTTGTCGAGGGCGGCCAGCGACATGCCGAGCTTCAAAAGCATTTCCGGCGCCTTGGCGGATTTGCCATAGGTCTGGTGCGCATTGAGGAAGGTCTTTGCCGCCTCGTTATACTTGCCCTGCGAATACTGCGCCTCGCCGAGCCAGAAATTGGCATCCGCGATGCGGCCGCTTTTCGGATAGGAAGTGATGTAGGTGGAAAACTCGGTCTCGGCGAGACCGTAGTCGCCGGTCAGCACATGGTCGTAGGCGATCTTGTAGGCATCGCTCTCGCTGCCGAGCGAGGCGGTCTGCTGCGGATCGCGGGCGTTGCCCTGGTTGCCGCGCGGTGTCCCGGTGTCGACACCCGGAAGCGCCGAGGAATTGCGGGCATCGTCGTTGCGCGACGCACCGACGGGATTGCCGTTCTGGTCGAATTCCATCGAACCGAGCGTCGTCGGCGCCGGCGCGGAATTGCTGCGCGGCGCGCTGTCGGCGCTGTTATCTGAAGAGGATCCGATGATGCTGGCGACATCGTCGCCACCGTTTCCGGAAGGAGCTTGCGAGGCGGAGGAAGAAGGGCGGCTGGACGCCACGGCCGGTTGCCCGCCCGTGTCGCCCAAGTCGCTTCTCTTCTTTTCCAGATCCTGGAAGCGGAATTCGTTATCTTCCTGCGTCTTGCGCAGTTGCTCCTGCATCTGCAGCAGCTGATAGCTCATTTCCTCGATCCGGCCGTTCAACTGGCGGATCTCTTCCTGGAGTTGCTGGACGCGAACGGCGTCATTGCCCTGCGCAAGGATAACCTGGCCCTGTTGGGCCTGTGGCTCCTGTGCAGCGCTCTGCGCGCCCTGGAAGAGTTTCGGGAATGAGAAGGCCCCAGCGGGTCCAGCCATTACCGCCAGCCCCAGCATTGCTGCCAAGACAATTTTCTTCATGTCGTTCGTCCTGCGTTTAGTGATTTGCGCCGGAGTGGCGCAGATCGGATTTTTATCACCTGCGGTCAAAAAGCAACCAAGCCGATGCTCAAAATCAATCGAAACGGGGCCAAACTAAGGAAAAACAAAAAAGGTGGCCGCAAGACCACCTTTTCTAACGCAATTGTCATCGTCGTCCGGGTTATCCCCGATCGGATGATTACATGCCGGCGCCACCGAGAACGGTAACGGCGCGGCGATTCTGCGACCAGCAGGAAATGTCGTCGCAGACGGCGACCGGGCGTTCCTTGCCGTAGGAGATCGTCCGCATGCGGTTTGCCGGAACGCCGCGCGAAGCGAGGTATTCGCGGGTAGCGGCTGCACGGCGGGCGCCGAGTGCCAGGTTGTATTCGCGCGTACCACGTTCGTCGGCATGGCCTTCGACGGTGATCGCGTAGTTCGGGTAGCGCTGCAGCCACTGGGCCTGACGGTCGAGCGTCTGCTGGGCGTCGGCGCGAACCGAGGTCGAATCGGTGTCGAAGAAGATGCGGTCGCCGACATTGACGGTGAAGTCCTGGCTCGAGCCCGGAGTGGCCGAACCGGCGCCGCCGAGGCCGAGTTCACCGGCGCTGTTGGGCAGGTTCTTCTTGTTGGCGCAGCCGGCAAGTGCCAGAGCCAGCGTCAGTGCGATGACGGCTGGGTTGCGAGCGAGATTCTGCATGCGGCTCATCGCCTGGGTATCAGTGCGGCTCATGGCCGGTCTCTCCTTGGATCGTGAAATTCAGAGTTGCCAGACTCTAACCGGTTTCGGTTAACCTTGTTAAAACAGGCATGGTTAACAGAACCTTCCGGTGTCCCGTAACTGCCCCATTTCCAGTGAAATGGGGCAGCAAAGAGGCAAAAGCGCCTCACTCTTGATTGCAGCCGTTTACAGCCTATTCGAGCAGCGGCGACCAGGCCGGGTCGGAACCGTAGGACGGCGTCTTGATCGCCTGCTCATTATAGCCGGTCAGGTCGATCGAAAAGAGCTGCGGTCCGCCGGCGCCGGCGTTCTGGCGGAAGAACATCAGTACGCGGCCGTTGGGCGCCCAGGTGGGGCCCTCATTGTGGAAACCGCTCGTCAGAATGCGCTCGCCCGAACCATCGGGACGCATCACGCCGATCGAGAACTTTCCGCCCGACTGCTTGGTGAAGGCGATCAGATCGCCGCGCGGCGACCAGACCGGCGTGGAATAGGAACCGTCGCCGAAGGAGATGCGGTTCTGGCCGGAGCCATCTGCATTCATCACGTAAATCTGCTGGCGTCCGCCACGGTCGCTTTCAAACGTGATCCGCTGCCCGTCCGGCGAATAGGACGGTGCGGTGTCGATCGCCGCCGTCGAGGTCAGGCGGGTCGTGGTGCGCGAACGCAGGTCCATCGTGTAGATGTTGGCATTGCCTTCCTGCTGCAGGCTCATGATGACCTTCTGGCCATCCGGAGAGAAGCGCGGCGAGAACGTCATGCCCGGAAAATTACCGACCACTTCACGCTGCCCTGTTTCCAGCTGCAGAAGATAGACGCGCGGCTGGTTGCCCTCGAAGGACATGTAGGTGACTTCCTGACGGCTCGGCGAGAAGCGCGGCGTCAGAACCAAGTCCTTGGTGTTGGTCAGCATGCGGACGTTGAAACCGTCCTGGTCCATGATGGCGAGCTGGCGCTGGCGGGCAGTCTTCGGCCCGCTTTCGGAAACGAACACGACACGGGTGTCGAAATAGCCCTTTTCGCCGGTGATCCGCTCATAGATCGCGTCGGCGATGATATGGGCGAGACGGCGCCAGTTCTCCGGCTGGGTGTAGAACTGCTGGCCGGTCATCTGCTGGCCGGCATAGGTATCCCAGAGGCGGAATTCGGCGCGCAGACGACCATCGGCCTCGCGGCTGATGCGGCCGACGACCATTGCCTGTGCATTGATCGCCGTCCAGTCCTGGAAGCGCGGTGCACGGTTCGGATCGGTGATCTTTTCGATGAACGCGGCCTTGTTGACCGGCGCGAACAGGCCCGAACGCTGCAGATCGGCGGCAACCACCTGGGAAATCTGCGCGCCAAGCTCGTTATTCGACAGGAAGTCGGTGATCGCGATCGGCAGCGGCTCGACATTACCCTTGTTGATGTTGATCTCGACAACCGCGTGAGCAGGCGTGGCAAAGACCGTGGCCATTCCGGCAATCGCCATCATGAGACCGATGAAGGAACGTTTGATCATGATTGGGCCTTTCAAAGCAGGTCGCTCGGCGTGAAGTTGACGACGACTTCACTCCAGGCGTCGTATTTGTCTGCAGGCAGGTTTCTGAACGGCGAGGACCGCAGCACCGCACGGCGGGCGCTCGATTCGAGCGTCCTGCGCGCCACATCCGAGCCGCCGCTCGACGAAACCGTCGGTTCTCCGACGATCGCGCCGGACTGGTCCAGCCGCATTTCGACCCGGATGACGACGCCGTCGGCGCCCTCGATACCGGAAATATAGGACCAGTTGTTCTGGATCTGGCCACGCAGCGCGTCCATTTCGCTCTGGCTGAGCCTGGAACCGCCGGTATTGGTCTTGCCGCCGAGAGACGCCGTCTGGGTCGAGCGCTTGGCGCCGCCATTGGCCGGCGCCTGCTTGTTCAGCAGCGCCGCGATATCGTCGGCATTGAAATCGCTTTCCTTGGAAGACGCGGATTTCGCCACTTCCTGCTTGCGGTCGGCAACCTTCTTGTCGGTCGGCTTTTCAGCGGCCTTCGGCTGCTCGGGCTTCTTTTCCGGCGGCTTCTCGGCGGGCTTGGCCTGTTCCTTCGGCGGCTCGGGCTTCGGCTTGGCGGTCGGCAGCGGGATCGAATCGGGCAGCGGCATCGCCTCTTCCGGCGTCTCGGCAGCCGGTTCGGGCGTCGGCTCGGGGGCGGGCGTCGGTGGCGTCGGCTCAGGCTTCTGCTGCGGCAGGGCCGCGACTTCCTGCGGCGCCGGCGCCGTTTCTTCCTTGGCAATCTCGGTGGAAGCGGTCGGCTTGGTATCGACGACCGGGGCCGGCTTTTCCTGGGCTGCGGGCGCTGCGGCGGATTCGTTGTTGCTCGGCTTGGCGGTCGGCATCGGCGGCGCTTTGATGTCGACATTGTTATCGCCGACATTCTGCGCGTCCGGCACCGGGTCCGGCCTTGTGGTCGGCGTCGGCGCGGCGGTTTCCGTCATCGGGGCGTTCTTGTCACCCTGCTGGATCTGGGTGAATTCCTCGATCGGCACGAGATCGACGGGCAGCGTCTCGGTATTGGCGACCTCGAGCGGCTCCGGCGCGCCAAGCGACACCAGCGCAAAGGCGAGAGCCGATACGTGAATGATCGCGGATGTGGTGAGGCTCGCCTTCATCTGATCCGTCAGTTGCCCGGTTGTGCGTTCTGCCGCTGCTGCGTGACGAGGCCGATATTGCGGAAACCGGCGCCCTGGATGCGGGCCATGACATCCGCCACGACACCGTAGGCCGACGTCGTGTCGGCGCGCACGAAGATGCGCTCGTTATAGCCCGTGGTCGAAATGGCCTGTAGCTTCGGCGCGATCTCGTCGGCCGCGATCGGCGTTTCCTGCAGGTGGATCTGGCCATCGGCATTGACGCTGATGGTGATCGGCTGCGTTTCCGAATTGAGCGAGGACGCCTGCGTCTGCGGCAGGTCGACGGGTACGCCGACCGTCATCATCGGTGCTGCGACCATGAAGATGATCAACAGCACGAGCATGACGTCGACGAGCGGCGTCACGTTGATTTCGCTGATGGCACCGCCACGGCTGCGGCCGCGACGGCCGCGACGACCGCCACCCGATCCCTTGGAACCTCCGGCAGACATGCCCATGAGTGTACCTCCTTGATCCGCTGGCGGTTACTGCGCAGCCTGGCGCGGCTGCAGCTTTTCGTCGATCTGGCGCGACAGGATGGCCGAGAACTCGTCTGCGAAGCCTTCCATACGCGAGCCAAGCTTGCCGGCGTCGGCGGTGAACTTGTTGTAGGCCATGACGGCCGGGATGGCTGCGACCAGACCGATCGCCGTCGCCAGCAGCGCTTCGGCAATACCGGGTGCAACGACCGCAAGATTGGTGGACTGCGAACCGGCGATTGCCTGGAACGAGGTCATGATGCCGATGACGGTACCGAAAAGACCGATGAACGGACCGGCGGAACCGATCGTCGCAAGCGAACCGAGACGCGCCTCATAGACTTCCGCCTCGCGCGCCATCGTGACGTCCATCGCCCTGTCGATACGCATCTGCAGGCCGATGGGCGAACGCGCGCCGCGCTCGAAGCTTTTCTTCCACTCGCGCATGGCGGCCACGAAAATGGCGGCAAGGCCATTGTTCTGGCGCTCGCCGAGCGTGCGGTAAAGTTCTTCCAGCGACTGGCCGGACCAGAACACCTGTTCGAACTGGTCGAACTGCCGGCGAGCCTTGCCGAAGGCGACATATTTGTCGATCACGATCGCCCAAGTCCATACCGACGCGCCGATGAGGCCAATCATGACCGCCTTGACGATCAGACCTGCCTGCATGAAGAGAGCCCACAGACTGACGTCGTGCGTCGCGGCTTCCAAAGCTACCTGTTCCATCCACTATCCCCGAATCCAAACGCCCGGCATGACGACCGGGCGGGTTCCAAAGCACGCTTTCGCGAAACTGTACGTGACCACGAAGAGAGCTGCCCTAACCCCAAGATGTCCTGAGTTTTCAGCTTGGCTTCTCGCCTTCAAATTTGGTCAAAGGAAGGCGTGCGTTGCACAAATTCCTCAGCCTCCAGTAAGACTACATTATCGTTAATAATGCGTTACGAATATGTCTGGCTGCGTGACTTGGCGGCGGGGTTCTGTGCTTGGGCCGCATTCAGTGGTAGCCTTTGGAACTCAACCATGTCGAGAGCCACAAATGACTGATACCACCGTCACATTCACTGTCGATGATGATCTGAAGTCAGCCTTTGAGAAGGTAGCAAACGCGCAGAATAGAACAAGCGACGAAACACTGCGCCAATTGATGCGCGACTTCATCGTCGAGCATGACCCCGATGCGGACTACGGTGATTGGTTCCTGCAGCAAGTCGACGAGGGTTTGGCTGATGCCAATGCCGGTAATCTGGTCTCCTCTGACGAGGTAACAGACTACTTCGCGGAACTACGCGAGAGAACGAAGCACAATCTCCGCAGCCGTCGATGAGGCTTGTCTGGACGCGCCGTTCTCTCCACGACCGCAGCAGCAGCTATATGTTTGTCGAACGGGAGGATCCGGCTGCGGCCATCAGGCTCGACGAACTATTCCATCATGCGACGCAGAGGCTTTCGTCACTTCCCTATCTCGGCCGTATAGGCAGGAGGTCCGGAACGCGGGAACTGGTCGTCCATCCGAGCTACCTCCTCATCTATGACATCACGCAAGATCAAATACGCGTTCTTCGTCTGCTTCATACGGCAAGAAAGTGGCCTCCAGGACCGAAGTGAGTCCAGCCACGGTTGCGCCGCCGCATCAAACCGCACGCCCGAGAAATTTTTCCGCGATCGTTTCCGGCAGCCGTCTCGGCCGACCGTGCTTGTTGATCACCGCGATCACCACCTTGGCCGCGATCAGCAGCGTTCCGTCGCGCCGGATCTCCTGGTTGAGCACCATCTTCGCACCGCCGGCCTTTTCGGTGACGGTTGAAATCGTGATGATGTCGTCCATCCGCGCCGGCTGCTTGAAGTCGATCTCCATCCGGTGGACGACGAAGACCAGCCCTTCCTCGTCGGCTTCGATCAGCGCGCTCTGCTCGCAGCCGAGGCAGCGCAGATAGTCGCTGCGTCCGCGCTCCAGGAAATGCAGATAGCGGGCGTGATAGATCAGCCCGGAAAAGTCCGTGTCCTCGTAATAGACCCGCTGCACGAGGCGATGGCCGTTCTCGATCAATTCGCCGGAAAGGAGAAAATTTTCACTATTCATCGGGCTTGCCTTGGAAAAACCTTATCGTCCTCTGGATATCGCGAGTACGCTGCCCCACTATTGAACGGGCGTCATATTTCCTCCCTAACAGGAAAACTGAAGAACACCACTGGAGATTTTTTATGAAGATTGCAGTCATGGGCGGCGACGGTTTCATTGGATGGCCGACATCCCTTCACCTGTCCCATGCGGGCCATGAGGTCCACATTCTCGACAATCTTTCCCGCCGCTGGATCGATACCGAACTCGGCGTGCAATCGCTGACCCCGATGGACTCGATACAGGAGCGCACCCGCATCTGGCATGCCGAGACAGGCCGTCGCATCCATTTCAGCCTGATCGATCTGGCGAAAGACTACGAGCTGCTGAAGAACTGGCTGGCCGAGCATCGCCCGGACGCGATCGTGCATTTCGCCGAACAGCGCGCCGCACCCTATTCGATGAAGAGCGACCGCCATAAGAACTACACGGTCAACAACAACGTCAATGCCACCCATAACCTTCTGAATGCGCTGGTCGAACTCGGCCTCGACACCCATCTCGTGCATCTCGGCACGATGGGCGTCTATGGCTATTCCACCGTTGGCGCTGCAATCCCGGAAGGCTATCTTCCGGTCGGCATCGAGACGATGGGTGGCGAGACGGTTTCCCAGGAAATCCTCTACCCGTCGAACCCCGGCTCGATCTATCACATGACCAAGTGCCTGGATCAGCTGCTGTTCGCCTTCTACGCCAAGAACGACCGGCTGCGCATCACCGACCTGCACCAGGGTATCGTCTGGGGCACCCATACCGCCGAGACGCGCATCCACGAACAGCTGATCAACCGATTCGACTATGACGGCGATTACGGCACCGTTCTTAACCGCTTCCTCATCCAGGCGGCGATCGGCTATCCGTTGACCGTGCACGGCACCGGCGGCCAGACCCGCGCCTTCATTCACATCCAGGATTCGGTGCGCTGCATCGAAATCGCGCTCAACAACCCGCCCGCATCCGGCGGCCGCGTCGAAATCTTCAACCAGATGACCGAGACGCACCGCATCCGCGATCTGGCAGAGATGATCTCGAAGATGACCGGCACCAAGATCGCCTGGCTGCCCAACCCGCGCAAGGAAGCGCCGGAAAACGATCTCGTCGTGAAGAACGAGAAGTTCCTCGAACTCGGCCTGAAGCCGACGACGCTGCGCGAAGGCCTTCTGTCGGAGATCGTCGACGTGGCGAAGAAATACGCCTACCGCGTCGACCGCTCGCGCGTCCCGGCCGTTTCCGCCTGGACCAAGGACATAGCCGCCACCATCGACCGGGATCCGGAAGGCAAGCGCTTGAAGTCGGTCTCCTAAGAAGCCCATTCCGTCATCCTCGGGCTTGTCCCGAGGATCTACCCACGTAAAATTCGGCGCAGACGGCGGAGGCTCGGGACCATCCCGAGCGTGACGCGCGCAAGCACGACAGGACGAGCCAGACCCATGCGCAACGCCTTCGTCACATTGGTGACCAATGCCGATTACGTGAAAGGCGCGACCGCCCTCGTCCATTCACTGCGTCACACCGGCACCGGTGCGGATATAGTCCTGATGCACACCGGCGCGGTCGAGCCGGATGCCCTGGCTCATCTTGCAGCGATCGGATGCAGGCTTGTTGCCGTCGAGCATTTGGCGCTGTCGGATGCCTTCAACGAACGCCATGCGCGAAAGAACCTGCATGGCGCCGCCCCCTTCACCAGGGGCCGTAAGCCGGATTTCCACACGCCGCTCGACAATTTCTGCAAGCTGCGCCTCTGGCAGCTCACCGAATACGACACCGTCGTCTTCCTCGACGCCGACATCATTGTCCTGAAGACCATCGACAAGCTGTTCGGCTACCCGGAATTTTCCGCTGCCCCGAACGTCTATGAAAGCGTTGCGGATTTCCACCGCCTCAACTCCGGCGTCTTCGTCGCCAAGCCGTCCACCGAAACATATGAGCGGATGCTTGTCGCGCTGGACCAGCCGGATGCCTTCTGGCGGCGGACCGACCAGACGTTTCTGGAAAGCTTCTATCCCGACTGGCACGGCCTGCCGGTCTTCATGAACATGCTGCAATATGTCTGGTTCAACATGCCGGCACTTTGGGACTGGAAAGACATTGCGATCCTCCACTACCAGTATGAAAAGCCCTGGGAGACGGACCATCCGAAATCGGACCGCCTGCGCCCGCTGATCGAACTGTGGCACGCCTTCCACGAAAACCGCGCCATCCCGGAGATTGCAAGTCTTGCCAATCCGACAATTCCCGAAATCGGAGTGAGCGCTTGAAGGTCCTCGTCTCCGGCGCAACCGGCCTTGTCGGCCGCTACATCGTCGAGGGTCTGATTGCCGCCGGCCATGCGGTGACTGTCGGAGCACGACGCCAGCCGAGAGCCGGCTTTTTCTCGCAACCGCTCCGCTTCACCCCTCTTGAACTGGACCCGGCCCAGGACCAGAGCGCCGCCTTCGAGGGCATGGAGGCTTTCGTCCACGCAGCTTTCGACCACCTGCCGGGAAAATATCGCGGCGGCGAGGGAAACGACCCGGAGCGGTTTAGAAGACTCAATCTCGACGGCTCGGTCAGACTGTTCGAGACGGCCAGACATGCGGGCCTGAAACGCGCAGTTTTCCTATCAAGCCGCGCCGTCTATGATGGCTTGGCTGCGGGAACGCTTCTCACCGAAGATCTGCCGCTCAGCCCCACCTCTCTCTATGGCGAGGTCAAGTTCGTCTGCGAACAGGCGCTGTCGGCGCTGTCCGGCCCAGGCTTTACCGCCGCATCGCTGCGCCCCACCGGGGTCTACGGCCATCTGCGGCCGAACAAATGGGATGACCTGATTGCCGACGCCTTCACCGGCCGGCCGCTCGTGCCGCGCGCCGGCACCGAGGTTCACGGAGCCGACGTCGCTGCGGCTGTGCAGCTGATGCTGGAAGAGGATGCAGCCGTCATCGACGGCCAGAGCTTCAACATATCCGACGTCACGGTCGACACGCGGATGATCGTCGAACGGCTGGGCGTGCCGGCCCGCCTTGTGGCCTTGGCGACACTGTCCGCCAACATCATGGACACCCGGAAGATCCGCCGCATCGGCTGGAAGCCCGGTGGAATGCGGCGGTTTGACGAGACCATGGCCTCGCTTGCGAGGCCGCTCGGCACCGCTCACTGATGGTGCGTAGTGTGCCTCGCGACGTTTCCGTCAAGTCCATGCCTGCCTGAAGGTTCCTTGTCCTTCCTGGCCGCCTCGATGACCTTCGCCTGCGCCTCCGCCCATTTCTGGCCCGCATCGCCGCCCCAGAGCAGCCATGCGATATAGCCCGTCGAAGGGTCTTCATCGTCGCCGAAATTATCGGATCGCTTGTCGACCTTGTGACGGGCGAAGTAACTGGCCATCCGCTTCACCGTCAGATCGGAAAGCGACTTGCGATGCTGCAGATCGCGGGCGCGGGCAATACCGACCGTGGTTCCGCCACGCCGGAATTTCGCCCGGAGCTTGAGCCCTTTCTCGGCGGCAGTGGACACCTCCATCGGCGGGCGATTGTCGATCTCTCTCTCGGTCATGACGCCCTCCGGATTTCCGTCAGGCTTTTCAGGACGCGATCGCCGTCATGCTGCTCGATCAGGAAGGCCGGTTCATCGGCGCTTGCATTGCGCCTGACCGCCTTGCCCTTGATCCGCCGTGTGACGTCCTCGGTGAATTTTTGGGTAACCTTGCCCTCGGCTCTGGAGCGGCCCCAGCGCCACTCGACTTCGCTTCCGACCTGGATTTTCTGCATGAAAAACTCCTTTCGTCTGAGGGGCAAACTCAAGGAGCGGCGTGATGTTCCGAAATCAGTCCTTCAGATCGAGATCGCCGTCGCGCTGAACGACATGCCGCGGCGTGGCCGGCAGGTTTTCGATTTCCTCGGCGATGAAATAGGGCGGAATGTCGAGCGCTCGCAGCGCCTCACGCGTTGCCGGCACCCATTTGAACTCCAGCTCATGCGTATCGACCACCCGGTGGACGATATCCGCCGGATGGAACGGAAAGTTTTCGGGCAATTCCATGCGGTAGTAAAAGCCGAGTTCGTGCCAGTCCTTCTCCTCGTAATGGAAGAAATTCTCCACCACCCAGAGCAGCGGCCCGACCGTGGCCGTCACGCCCAGTTCCTCGACCATCTCGCGGGCAAGCGTCTCTTCCGACGTTTCACCCATCTCCGCGCGACCGCCCGGAAAGGTCCAGAACGCCTCATGCACGGCACGGTGCACGAGCACATGCCCGTCGCGAAACGCGAGACCGGCAATGCGCATCTGGAAAATCCGCTTCGGCTTGAATTTCATGCGGATGCGCAGATCCTGCGGCTTGCTGTTCTTACTCATCTTCGAGGCTCATGCGGAACTGCGCCGCTTCCATATCCTTCGGCGGCTGCAGGCCGAGATGTTTCCAGGCGACCGACGTCAGCACGCGGCCGCGCGGCGTGCGCTGGATGAAACCCTGCTGGATCATGTAGGGCTCGATAATATCCTCGATCGCATCGCGCGGCTCGGACAGGCCCGCGGCAATGGTCTCGATACCCACCGGACCGCCGGCGAAATTCACCGCGATCATGTTGAGATAGCGCTTGTCCAGCTGGTCGAAGCCGGCGTGGTCGACATTGAGCCGCACCAGCGCCTCGTCGGCGATCTCCTTCGTCACCGCCTCCGCCCGCGCCACTTCGGCGAAGTCGCGCACCCGGCGCAACAGACGGCCGGCAATACGCGGGGTGCCACGAGCACGCCGGGCAATCTCACGCGCGCCGTCATCGGTCATCTTCAGGCCCATCAGCCGAGCACCACGGCGCACGATGCCCTCCAGCTCCTCGACGGTGTAGAAGCTCAACCGTACTGGAATGCCGAAGCGATCGCGCAGCGGTGTGGTCAAAAGGCCGATACGGGTGGTGGCCGCGACCAGCGTGAACTTCGACAGGTCGATCTTCACCGAGCGCGCCGCCGGCCCCTCGCCGATGATCAGGTCGAGCTGAAAATCCTCCATCGCCGGATAGAGGATTTCCTCGACCGCCGGGTTGAGACGATGGATTTCGTCGATGAACAGAACGTCGCGTTCTTCGAGATTGGTCAGCAGCGCTGCGAGATCACCCGCCTTGGCGATGACCGGGCCGGAGGTGGAGCGGAAATTGACGCCGAGCTCCTTGGCCATGATCTGCGCCAGCGTCGTCTTGCCAAGCCCCGGCGGGCCGACGAACAGGACATGATCCAGCGCCTCGCCACGGTTCTTGGCTGCTTCGATGAAGATCTTCAGGTTGGCACGCGCTTCCGCTTGGCCGGTGAATTCGTCGAGCGATTGCGGGCGCAGCGCGGTGTCGAGATCTTCCCCCCGCTTTTCCGGCGAAATGAGGCGGCTATCGTCTGTCATGCAAGCAGTTCCATTCCGGGCACGCGAGCGGCGGCATGCCTGTCAAAAGTTATTGTCCTGTCACATCCCGCTGCACGATTACGCATCGCGATGAAACTGTCTGCGAACTCGACGGGATGATCACGCATCAGCGCCAGTGTCTCCTCGACCAGATTTTCATCCTCGATCACCAGATCTTCCGAATCCAGCAGATCGTTAATCGCGGCCGCGACATCCATCCGCTCGATCCGCAGACGCCTGCGCAGAAACCATGCGAATTCCATCAACGATATGCAGCTGACATAAGCGGGGCCATCGGACTCAAGCCTGCTCAAGAACGCGATGACCTTGGGCGATTGTACGGCATCGTCCTGCAGCACGAGCCGCAGCAGGATGTTGGTGTCCAGCCCGATCAACGCTTATTCACCAGATGCTCGGTCGCCACATCTGCGATCGCATCCCGCATTTCGTCCACGGTCAAGACCTCTCGCGCAGGATCTGCAAACCGACCAGCCAGATCTGCCAATCGCTTGTTCTTCGCCTTGATCGCGACCTCGCCATTGCGCACGATATAGCGGATTTTGTCGCCTGGCTTGAGCTTGAGTATCTCTCTGATTTCCACCGGCACGGTTGTTTGCCCCTTGGACGTCATCGTTCCATGAAAGACGGTCATGCCCAGAAATCCTTACCGAAAGTACATCGTAAGGAAAATGGTACAGGGAAAGGACGTCATCGCGCAAGTTCCTTCAGCCCCAGCCGGATCAGCTTGGCGCTATCCGCCCCCTCACCCGCCGTCTTCATGGCTGCCGCCACCGCATTGGCGGCCTGATCGCGAGAATAACCGAGATTGGTGAGTGCCGAGACGGCGTCCGCAACAGGCGCGGAGGCGACGCCTTCGCCGAGCTCCTGCTTGAGACCGATAGTGGCGGAAGCCTCGCCGGCGAAGGCGGGCGCCTTGTTCTTCAATTCAGTGACGATGCGCACCGCCACCTTCGGCCCCACGCCCGGAGCGCGCGAAACGACGGTCTTGTCCTGCAGCGCGATCGCATTGGCGAGTTCCGATGGCGTCAGCGTCGAAAGCACCGCCAGCGCCACCTTGGAGCCGACGCCCTGCACGCTCTGCAGCAGCTTGAACCATTCGCGTTCCAGCGCCGAGACGAAGCCGAACAGCTTCAGCTGGTCCTCGCGTACATAGGTCTCGATGAACAGGATCGCCGCCTCGCCGACACTCAGTCGCGACAGCGTGCGCGACGAGCAGAAGGCTTCGTAACAGACGCCATGCACATCGACGAGCGCATAGTCGTCGCCGATCTCGTCGATAGTGCCTTTGAGCTTGCCGATCATTATGGGGATCCTGGAAGGGGGTGAGTGTCGGGGGCGATCAGTTCGATGTCCGGAAAATAGCTGCGATAGCCGGCGGGATCACGCGTCAGAAGCCGGTACCCTCGAACTGTCGCATGCGCACCGATCAGAAAATCCGGAAGGATGCGCTCGCGCCGGCCGCCGCCTACCTGGTATCGCCGAAACGCATAGGAGGCTGCGAATGCGGCAGGCCATGGCAGGTTCTCGCGCACGAACTGATTGCGCGGCAGCAGGGCTTCGACCGTATCCAGATCGTCATAGCGATAGGAAAATTCGGAAAAGATGATCTGGTTGATAATCACGCTACCACCGGCCATCGCGACCATTAGCTGGCTTCTGGACCACTCTAGCCAGGTTGCATCGCGCACGGCGAGATCGACCAGGATATTGGTATCGATAAGTGTCGCCATGCCGGTCATCGATCGCGCGTAATGCGCATCAGTTCATCGGCATTCAACGCCTGATCGCCGGTGCCGCCGAGCTGATCGAGCGTCGCGACGAAACGATCCAGCCGCGCACGGTCCGCCTCTGCCGTCGTCCCGTGCTTTGGTGTCAGCGTAATGACCCCGCCTTCGACGCCGAAGATGACCTCGCTGTTGGGCGCAATACCGACCAGCTCGCGAAGATCCCGCGGAATTGTCACCTGGCCTTTGGATGTCACACGCATGAGCTTGCTCCTCTAAGTAAGAAAATATCCTACCACTAGAACAAGTCAAGAACAAATGCGCCCGTGATTACCCTGCAAGCGCCTGCCGCATGCGGTTTCCGCCACGGTTATGGGCGTGGCAGATGGCGATCGCCAGCGCGTCGGCGGCATCGTTGCCCTTGAATTCGGCCTTCGGCATCAGGATTTTCAGCATCATGTGGATCTGCTTCTTGTCGCCATGGCCGACGCCGATCACCGACTTCTTCACCGCGTTCGGCGCGTACTCGGCAACTGGCAGTCCGGCGCGTGCCGGCACCAGCATGGCGATGCCACGGGCCTGACCGAGCTTCAGCGTCGCCACCGCATCCTTGTTGACGAAGGTCTGCTCGACGGCAGCCTCATGCGGCTGATGGCTGTGCACGACCTCCGCCAGTCCGTCATGCAGCTGGCAGAGCCTTGAGGCGAGATCCATGTCGCCATCGGACGTGACGGTGCCCGATGCGACGAAGCGCAGCGAATTGCCGATCGTCTCTATGACCCCCCAGCCGCAACGGCGCAGGCCCGGATCTATGCCGATGATTCGAATGATGTCTGCCATGGCCCACCCTATTCCTGTCTGCCCTTGAGTGCCATCGAAATATGAACAAAACAGAAACATCGCAAAACACTCGACTTAACCCGGCGTTAACCATGATCGCATCGTTTCCTCTTTGGCGCGCAACGCAAACGCATCCTTCGCGTTGAAGGTGTTCTCGAATGATACGAGAGGAGGGATGGCGATGTCGGAACGCCAGTTTTTGTTCATGAAGATCACCGCGATGCTGTTGTTGCAAAACGGGTTGCTGGCTGCGATGGCAGCATATTTCTCTCCGGGCATGTCGATGGCCATGATGGCCGCGCTGGCAGCGGGCGTCACCGTCTTTTCGGTGGCGGCGGCCATGATGGCCACCCGTCTCGCCTGCACCGAAGAAGTGTCCTCCCCGACCGCGCCTTCCTGCGCACCTCACCTCAACACGCCGGTGGCTGCCACCGACGACGCGGAAATTCGTGCCCCAGCGTCCAGGCCGACGGCCGTTACCCGCCTCGTCAGCGCACAGGAACAGGCCCACCCGACATCGGCGGAGCGCCTCGAGGCGGCGGAAACGGCCCTACGCTCGCTCGATGCCGCCGCCCGCCGGCTCGCCTCGGGTGACCTCTCGGCGCGTCTCGACACGCCATTTGCCAGCCCGTTCGAAGGCACCCGCGGCGATTTCAATCGCGCCGCCTCATCCTTCGATGACAGCATGGCGGCAATCACCATCGCGGCCGGAACGCTGCATGGCGAATGCGCCCAGGCCCGCCTGCGCCTTCACCGGGAGCGGGCGACGATGACCGACGAGATCCCCGCCCTGTCGGCAGCCGGAAACGGCGTCCAGGATATCGCCGAACTGCTGGAGAGGCAGACACAGTCGGTCAACGAGATCGTTGCCGAACTCGGCGACGCACACCAGCGCATGTTCGTCGAGCGGCAGGCCGCGGAATGCGCGGCGCAGGACATGGTCGTGGTCGACGGCAAGCTCGGCTCGGCCACCGCGCAGATGCGCGACATCGCTTTCCGCGCCAACATGATCGCCGTCAGCACCAATCTCGCGTCCACGGAAGCGGCCGCCGATGGCGGCGCGATGCAGGCTTTCGCCGCGGAAATGCGTGGCCTCGCGGAAGAAGGCGCAAAGGCCGCACGGCAAGCCTCCATGATGGAGCGCGACCTGGCAAAGGCTGTCACCCGCGCCAAGTCCGCCATCGATCGGATGGTGCGCGAGGAACGGCAGATGGAAGCAAGGCTGGAACTCGCCCGCAACAAGCTTGAGGCGGTGTCGAAGGCCTCGCGCATGTCCGCCGAAATGTCAGGCCGGATCGGAACGGTGGTCAGCGATGCGGTCGCCTCGTCCGGCAAACGCCGCATCCTCGACCACGCGCTGGAAACGGCTTTGGAGCGGATGGGGCATGAACTGGGCGAGATCAACCGCCATTGTGGTCGCTTCATTCCCGTCACCACCATTCATGACGGCGTGTCGCCGCCGGACGGAGGGTCTGGGCGCTCGCGCGGTTACCTGCGGCTGGTCAAGAATTGAGCGGTGCCGCGCGGATGGCACGACAGCGACAAGGGTGCTTCGGCACCCTTTTGTCGGTTCAAGGGTCGCATCGCGCCGCGCGCCTTCCTAAATAGGCTGACATATTGTCATCCCGTTCAAGGTAGTCCCATGATTCCGTTTTCGATACTCGATCTTTCGCCGGTCGGCGAAGGCTATACGGTCAGCGATGCGCTCGACCAGTCGCGTCAGATGGCGATCAAGGCCGAGGAGCAAGGCTACAAACGCGTCTGGCTGGCGGAACATCACGGCATGCCGGGCATCGCCAGCGCCGCGACCGCCATCGTCATCGCCCATGTCGGCGCGGCCACCAAAACGATCCGCGTCGGCTCCGGCGGTGTCATGCTGCCCAATCATTCGCCACTCGTCATCGCCGAACAGTTCGGCACGCTCGAGGCGCTGCTGCCCGGCCGCGTCGACCTGGGCCTAGGCCGCGCACCCGGCACCGACATGCGCACGGCCAACGCGCTTCGCCGCAACATGGAAGCCGGCGCGGAAAACTTCCCTCAGGATATCGTCGAGCTGAAACATCTTCTCGGCACGCCGATCGAAAACCAGGCGATCATCGCGGTGCCCGGAACCGAGGCCAACGTGCCGATCTGGCTGCTCGGCTCCAGCCTTTACAGCGCTCATCTCGCCGCAGCACTTGGCCTTCCTTACGCATTTGCCTCGCATTTCGCCCCCGACATGCTGATGGATGCGATCGCCATCTACCGCGAACGCTTCCAGCCCTCGGCCGAACTCGACAAGCCCTATGTGATGGTCGGCGTCATGGGCGTGGCCGCCGACACGGATGAAGAGGCGGAAAAGCTGTTCACCTCATCGCAGCAGCAATTCGTCAACCTGCGCAAGAATGTCCGCAATCGCTTCCCGAAGCCTCTCGAGACCATGGACGGCTTCTGGACCCCGATGGAGAAGATGAGCGTCGAGCACACGCTGCGCTATGCAGCGGTCGGCTCGGTGGCGACGATCGAGGCGCAGCTGAAGGAGTTTCTCGCCGAAACGGAGGCCGACGAACTGATCGTCTCGATGCCGATCCACGACATCGACAAGCGGCTGCACTCGGTTGAACTGTTTGCATCGCTGCCGATGATGCAGAAGGCCTAGGCTGATACCAAAACGGGCCGGTCAGACCGGCCCGTTCGAAAATCAAATTTGCATGCGGCTCAGGCCGAAAGCTTGGCCATGACCTCTTCCGAGACCTCGAAGTTCGAATAGACGTTCTGCACGTCGTCATCGTCTTCCAGGTTATCGATGAGCTTCATCAGCGAGGTCGCCTTTTCCTCGTCGACTTCGATCGTGTTCTGCGGCTTCCAGATTGCCTTGACGGTTTCGGCTTCGCCGAGAACCGCTTCCAAGGCCTTGGACACTTCGTTCATGTCCTCGAAGCCGCAATAGATCGTGTGGCCATCCTCGTCGGAAACGACGTCTTCGGCGCCGGCTTCGATCGCCGCTTCCATGACGGTATCGGCATCGCCGACGGCAGCCTTGTAGGTGAGTTCGCCGACGTGATCGAAGGAGAAGGACACCGAACCGGTTTCGCCCAGCGCGCCGCCGGCCTTGGAGAAGATCGAGCGGACGTTGGAGGCGGTGCGGTTGCGGTTGTCGGTCAGTGCCTCGACGATGACGGCGGTGCCGCCCGGACCGTAGCCTTCGTAACGGACCGCATCATAGGTCTCGGCGTCGGCGCCGGAGGCCTTCTTGATCGCGCGGTCGATATTGTCCTTCGGCATCGACTGCGCCTTGGCGTTCTGCACGGCAAGGCGCAACGCTGCGTTCATCGTCGGGTCGGGCAGACCGACCTTCGCCGCTACGGTAATTTCACGCGCAAGCTTGGAGAACAGCTTGGAACGGATACCGTCCTGCTTGCCCTTGCGGTGCATGATGTTCTTGAACTGTGAATGGCCAGCCATGGCACCCCTGATACTTTAACCTGTTTGGGAATGGCGCCTTATAATTTCCAAAACGCCCCCGTTCAAGGCATTTCCGGCAGGAACAAAGCCGCGCCCCTTTCCGTTTGACTTCTCGATAACAGAAGAAGGGAGAAAACAATGGCAAGCCTTACCGAAGCCCGCGAAGCACCGGAACGCCAGCTGTGGGACGAGATCAACGCCGTTCATGCCGGAATGCTCGGCCTGGAAGGCGCCCACATGCACTTCCAGCCGATGGCACCGAATGTCGACATCAGGACCAACACGATCTGGTTCTTCACCAAGACCGATACGGATCTGGTGCGCGCCATCGGCGCCGGCGCCAAGGCGCATTTCTGTGTTACCGGCAAGAACCACGATTATCACGCCTGCCTCGCCGGCCTGATCGGCGTGCGAAACGACCCGGCAAGACGTGACGAATACTGGAGCGCCGTGACCGCCGCATGGTATGAGCACGGCAAGGAAGATCCGCTTCTGACCATGCTGGCCTTCAAGGTCGAAGACGCCGAAATCTGGGCCTCGACCAACAACACGCTGAAATTCGGCTGGGAAATCGCCAAGGCCAACATGACCGACGAAAAGATGCCCGAGGTCGGCGTCAAGCAGCACCTGACCTTCTCGGCCATGCACTGATCGCGAACGACAGGCTGCGGGGCCATAGAGCGTTTCCTGGTTAAATTGAAACGCTCTAAAGGCCCTGCGGCACCATGATCGTCGGCTTTTTCGGCAGCGATCGCATCGACACTTTCAGCGTCTTTTCCGTCGCATAGGAAATGTCGAACTTTCCGTCGAACATGCCGAGGAACCTGTCGAGCGGCGGACCGTAACGGTGCATCGGCAGGATCAGCGACGAGCGCAGCCGCTGCACGACGCGGCTCATGCTGTCGGCCCCCATCGTCAGCCCGCCATCGACCGGCACCATCAGGATATCGAGCCTGCCGATCTCGGTATATTGCGCCTCGGTCAGCTCAAAGTGCAGATGCCCGAGATGGCCGATGCACAGGCCCGCCACCTCGAAGATGAAGATCGAGTTGCCGTTCTCCTCGATCCCGCCGCCCCAGTTTCGGATGTCTGAGACGACATTGCGGATATAGACGTCGCCGATCATCTGCTGATGCACGGCCTTCTCACCCGGCATCTCGTCCCAACCGTGCAGCACATGCTTGATCGCCGGATCGGGGCTCAGCGTGTAATGAGTGGAATGCGCCCTGTTCATCGTTACCACGTCAGGCATGCGGTAAGGCTGGTAGGCGCCGCTGTAGTCGGTGGCGATGCCAACGCCTTTGGGCGTCTCGATGAAATAGGTCGAATGGCCGATGAAGGTGATATCCACCTCCTCGCGCTCCGACAGGCCGCCAGGCTTTTGCGCCTGGACGAATTGTACGCCCGGAGGCGTAAAGCTGGCGAAGCGGACCGAAGGCAGCGCCTGGGCAATCGCCTGACACTGGCTGACCGGAAGACCGCCATCCTGTGCCGCCGCATATGAATGGGAAAGAAGAAGAAACGCAGAAATGCCGAATGCGAGAGTTCGCAGCTTCATGCCACACCCCGAGAACGCTGTTCATGCTGATTTCGGGGTGGAGGATGCGGGAAGGATGGTGAGGCGTCCAGCAGCGAATGCCCGGACGCCTCTCACATTCCCGTCATAGACGATAAGGGGACGATACGAGGACGATGCGGGCGGATTACCGCCAGAAGCTCGGGATCGTCTCGGCAAGACGCGGCCCGATGCGCAGCGGCTCGATCTTTTCGGCAAGCCCGGTCGCGTCGGAAATCTCGATGCCGAGACCGGAAATCGTCGCCGGTCCGCTGGCCACTTCGAAACGGCTCTTCGGCATTTTCGAAATGAACCGGTTGAGCGGCTCCTCCTTGTCCATGCCGAGCGAACTATCGTAATCGCCGCACATGCCGGCATCCGACATATAACCGGTGCCGCCGTTGAGGATCTGGTAGTCGGCGGTCGGCACATGCGTATGGGTGCCGACGACAAGGCTGGCGCGTCCATCGACGAAATGGCCGAAGCACTGCTTCTCGCTGGTTGCTTCCGCATGGAAGTCGAAGACGATCGCATCCGCCTGATCCTTCAGCGGGGCCGCTTCCAGAATGGTTTCGGCCGCCTTGAAGGGGTCGTCGAGTTCGGGATGCATGAACACCCGGCCCATGATGTTGGTGACGAGCACGCGCGCGCCGTTGCGGGCGTAGTAGAGGCCGGAGCCCTTGCCCGGTGTGCCGGCGGGATAATTCGCGGGGCGCAGGAACTGGTCGTGACGACCGGCAAAGCCGACGGCTTCCTTCTGGTCCCACACATGGTTGCCCGTCGTCACCACGTCGGCGCCGGCATTGATGGTTTCGAGATAGATCTCTTCGGTGATGCCGAAACCGCCGGCCGCGTTCTCGCCGTTGACGATGACGAAGTCGAGTTTCAGGTCGGAGATCAGGCCGGGCAGCTTTTCCCATACGGCCGTACGGCCCGTCTTGCCGACCATGTCACCCAGAAAAAGAAGGCGCATTCCTATCCAATCTTCGCAGTGGCTTCATCGGACAGATCGCGATAACCGCTTTCCGTCAGTATCCCGTGAAGCCTTATATCATGAGGTTCGTCGGGAACTGATGCCACTTCCTGGCAGTCGAATGCAATGCCGATCAGCCTCGGATTGCGGCCTTTTTGCTGCAAACGGTGAATGGCGCGGTCATAATAACCGCCGCCGTAGCCGATCCTGTGCCCGCGCGCGTCGAAAGCGGCGAGCGGCACGAGCATGATCTCGGGCTCGAGTTCAAGCGCGTCGGGCCCCGGCCCGACAGTACCGAAGACACCCTCGACCAGCGCGTCGCCTTGCGAAAAGGCGCGAAACACGATCGTCTCCTTATCGAGCACGACCGGCACGCAGACCAGCGCGCCGAGATCGCTCAGCAGTTCCATCAGCGGCCGGACATCCACTTCCGAGCGGATCGGCAGGAAGCCGGAAACGACCGCCCCCTGCCCGATATCGATCGCCCCCATGCCATGGGAGGCGATCGCCATGCTTTTTTCAAGCCGCTCGGCCTGGTCGAGATCGTCCCGTACGGAGAGCCGGCCCTGGCGCAAGCCAGCCTTGACGGAGCGATCTGCCATCGCCATTCACGCCTTGTCCGAAAGGCGCGAAACGAGCAGCTTGTCGATGCGGCGGCCATCGAGATCGACGACCTCGAATTTCCAGCCATGCGCGGTGAAGCACTCGCCCAGCTCAGGCAGGTGCTTCAGCTCGTCGAGCACGAAGCCGGCGACGGTCTCGTAACCCGGATCGTCCTCGATCGCGATACCCATCTGCGCCCCGAATTCGTCGACCGGCATCCAGCCTGCGATGAGGTAGGATCCGTCTTCGCGCGGAACGATCGCCGGCTCTTCGGTGGCATCTTCCTGGAACACGCCGGTGATCGCCTCAAGCACGTCGCCCGAGGTGATGATGCCTTCGAAATGGCCGTATTCGTCATAGACGAGAACCATATGCGCCGACGCCTTGCGCAGCGCCTGAATGACATCGAGTGCGCCGGTAAGGTCGGAAACGACGGGCGCCTCGCGCATGGCTTCCTTCAGGTCGAAAAGCTTGCCGCCGGCCATGAAATCATAGGCGTCCTTGACGAACAGCACCCCGACGATCTCGTCGGAACTGCCCTTGCGCACCGGCAGACGGGAACGGGTCGTGGCACGCAGCTGCTCGCGGATCTCGTCCGGATCGTCTTCGGTATCGATCACCTCGACATCGCGGCGCGGCGTCATCAGGCCGCGCGCGGTGCGGTCGGCAAGCCGCATGACGCCCGAAATCATCTCGGATTCGCCGCTTTCGATGACGCCGGCGCTCTGCGCCTCGGCAAGCACCGTGCGGATTTCCTCATCCGTCACCTTGTCGCTGGACTCGCCCTTCTGGCCGAGCAGCGACAGCACGAAACGACCTGAAATATCGAGGAACCAGACGATCGGCGCACCGACCATCGCAACCAGCTTCATCGCCGGCGCAACGCGTGCCGCAACCGCTTCCGGCGCACGAAGCGCAATCTGCTTCGGCACCAGCTCGCCGACGATCAGCGACATGTAGGTGATGATGACGACGACACCGCCGACGCCCAGCCAATCCGCGGCATTTTCGGCAAGGCCCTGGGCCTCGAGCCATGTGGTCAGGCGCGTACCGAGCGTCGCGCCCGAGAATGCACCGGACAGAACGCCGACGAGCGTGATGCCGATCTGTACGGAGGAAAGAAAGCGGCCGGGATCTTCAGCCAGTTTGATCGCCGTGGCAGCCCCCCTGTTTCCCTGATCCGCCATGACCTTGAGGCGTACGGGACGGGAGGAGACGACGGCAAGTTCCGACATCGCAAGGACACCATTGAGGACGGTGAGCGCGACGACGATAAGGATTTCGGTTAACAAAAGGTGCTCTTGAGCTGGGACAATATCCTGCGCGCAATAACGTCGACCGCTTCATAACGGTCATCGCTGAATTCATTGAGTGATCTCGCGCACAGTTCGGAAAACCGGATGACGGTTCTCGGAACTATGCACCTTGCACTTCCCTGAAAACAATAGGGGCCGGCCGCGCCGAAAGCAATGGCTGGAACAAAGGAAGTGAGAAGCCTATTCCTGCGGTGACAGGTCGAGCAGCATTTCCACCCGCGTCCCGGCCGGTCGCGGCACATAATGGATTGCCGATCCGAGCGTCGATGCCATGGATTTGACGATGCGGCTTCCAAGGCCTGTGCCCTTGACCACATCCCCCTCTTTCCAGCCGATACCGTCGTCTTCGACCGAAAGCAGAGCCTTGCCGTCGTCCTGCCGCGCCAGCGTCACCCGGACTTCGCCTTCGGCGCCGGGACCATAGGCATATTTCAGCGCATTGGTCAGAAGCTCGGTGACGATCATGCCGACAGAAACCGCCCGGTCGGACGTCAGGACCACATCATCGGCTGACAGAAGGATCGTCGGCCCTTGCCGGTCGGTGACGGTACCCTGCACCTCGTTGACCAGCGTGCCGAGATACTTGTCCATCTGCACATGCCGCACGTCGTCGGACGTATAGAGGCTGCGATGCATGCCGGCGATCGCAGAAATGCGCGCCTGCGTTTCCGTCAGCGCCTCCTTCACCTCGTCGCTCCGGCTGCTGCCCGTCTGCAGACGGATCATCGCAGCGACCAGCGCCAGACTGTTGGCGACACGATGGTTGACTTCGGCGAGCAGGACTTCGGCCCGCTCCTTGCCGATGCGGATTTCCTGCTCGGCGCGCTCCTTGGCGCGGCGCAGGTCCGCATTGGTCATGGCCTGGCTGATGGCGCTTTCCATCAGCGGCCAGAATTCCTCGCCGACGGACTTGATCACATAGTCCGCAGCGCCGTTCTTCAGCGCTTCGATGGCAATCGTCGCATCGCTCGATCCGGTGACATAGATCACCGGAACGGTGGAACCCTGCTCCCTGAGGCGGTGAAAGATGTCGAGGCCGGTTTCGGTCCGCAGATAGTGGTCGAGCACGATCGCGTCGATCCCGCCCTGCTGCGCCGCCGCCATGGCAGCAGCGCCGTCGGTGGCGGTGATTACGGTGTAGCCGGCACGGCCGAGATGGCGTTCCGCGAGACGGGCCAGGGCGACGTCGTCGTCAACATACAGGATCGTTCGCGGCATCTCTCTTCAATCATTGTCCGGGTATCTGCATCACCGAGAAGAACAGCCCGAGCTGTCTGATGGCGTTGGCGAAATTGTCGTAATCTACAGGCTTGGTAATATAGACATTCGCGCCGAGATCGTAGCAGCGCTGAATTTCCCGCTCATCGTCAGTCGTTGTGAGGATCACCACGGGCAGCCGTTTAGCATGAGGGTTGGACTTCACCTTCTCGAGGATGTCAATACCCGACATATCCGGCAGGTTGAGATCGAGCAGGATCAGCAGGTAACGATCCTGGTTGGCAGTGCCGGCGCGGTCTGCACCGAGGATATAGTCGAGTGCCGCATTGCCGTTGGTGAAGGGAACGATGTCGTTGCTGACGCCGGCCCGGCGCACGTTCTTCTCGATGAGGCGGGCATGCCCCTCGTCGTCCTCGACCATGACGATCGTGACTTCCTTGCCTGCTGCCTTCATGACGCGCTACTCCTGACATACTGGGACAAATCCGTGGGCAGACGGATATTGAAGCTCGCTCCTCCGCCCAGTGTGGATGCCACCGTAATTTCTCCGCCTAAATTTCTGACTAACGAGCGGACATGCGCAAGACCGATCCCTTCGCCTTGCTGGTCCTGGACGCCCGACCGGCGGAACAGCTCGAAGACGCGTTCCTGATCTTCCTTGGCGATACCGCGGCCATTGTCCGCCACTTCGATCCTGATCATGCCGCGCCCCATGGGCATGGCCTTGACCGACAGATTGAGCGGTCGCTCGGGATGCTTGTACTTGACTGCATTGTCGAACAGGTTGCCGAAGATCTGCTCCAGCGAGAAGCGATCGGTCACCAGCCCCCGCGCCGCATCGACCGAAATGGACACCTCCCCGCCCGCATCGCTGACCTGGTGATAGACGCTCGCCGCCGTCGCCTCGAGCATTTCGCCCAGATTGACCCGCTCCGGCTTCAATTCCCGCCGCCCGTCGCGCGAGATCTTCAGGATAGCGTTGATCAGCCCGTCCATCTTCTTCGTCGAGGAGCGGATGAAGCCGATTGCTTCCGGCAGGTCCTCCTCCACCGCAAGGCGCGCATCACGCACCTGATCCTCGTTCAACTCGCCGCCATTGGCCATGATATAGGTGCGGATCGATTTCAGCGTTGCCTCGAGTTCGCTGGTAAAGCCCATGATGTTGACGAGCGGCGCCCGAAGATCGTGCGAGACGATATAGGCATAGCGCTGGATCTCGCGATTTGCCTGCATCAGGTCCTCTGTACGCTCGTTGACGCGCTCCTCGAGTCCGGTATTCAGCGCTTCGACCTCGCCGCGCGCACGCTGCAATTCCCGGACATGCTGGCCGACCACCGCAATCGCGCCACCGACGACCAGAATGATCAGAAGGCCGCCGCCGATCGTTACATATTGCAGCCAGCCGGCACTGCCGCGCAGTTCGTCGATGCCGTCGATCAGGTGACCGTCAAGCGTCCTCACCGCCGTGCCGATGATCTCCCGCAACTGCTGCATCGCCACGAAGCCGGCCTCGTTGCGAACGATCTCGATCGCCTCTGGCACCCTGCCCTCGCCGGCAAGGTTCAGCGTCGATTGCATTTCGGTGACCTTTTCGGCGATCAGCCGGCGGATCTCGTCGACCGGCACCGGCACGGTATCCTGATTGCCGGCGACGCGCGCCAGCCTTTCCACCTGTTCCGGCAGCGCCGCGATGGCTCGGCGATAGGGGTCGAGAAACGCATCGTTCTGCACCAGCAGGTAGCCGCGCTGCCCCGATTCGGCGCCGTTCAGCATCAAAAGCAGGTCGGCCGCAACCGATCGCACCGCCCTCAGCTTCGTCACTTCGTCGAAATAGGTGCGCGTCATCTTCGCCAGGAAGAAGGACGATAGAACGATACCGAGCAGCAGCGCCGCACCGATCAGCAGCATGAGCAGCGACGAGCGGGCGAATTTGGCATTCGAAAAGGGCATCAAGGAAGGCCGTCTGTTGAAACTGGAGGCAACACTTGGCAGGCGCACCGGCCATGTCAAGTGAACGACACGACGGCGCGGCAAAACAGGCCTGAAATCAACGGCCGGACGCCAGAAAGAAGGGGAAAAGTGCGATCCACCCAGCCGATGGAGGTTTACGATCCTGGGTGCCTACAAACGTAGGTGGGCGCCATATGTCCAGGCCCACGGACCTGGTCAGGGACAGCTCCCTTTGGATCGGGTATGGCCCCAGGGATTGTGGTTCCTGTCGGGAAGCGCAGACCGCACAGCCAATATATGACCGAAGCGGGTTCAGCGCCAGTGGCAGCGCCGCTAATTTTTGTGGGCGATCAATTGATCTGCGCCGGCGTGCGGGAATTCAGTTTCGCCGCCATGCCTTCCAGCCTTGATGTCAGCTCGCCGATCATGGCGACCAGCGCCTCTTCGTTGCGTTGCTGGGTTTCGAGCGAGCCGTCGCGGTTGGATTTAAGCCCGTCGATTTCCTTTTCGAGCGACGCCACCTTGCGGGTCATCTCGGAAAGCTCGTCCATGATCATGATCCCGGCCATGACGGTGATCCGCAGATCGCCGATCTCGCCGAACTGGCCTTTAAGATGGCCGACATACTGGTCCAGCCGGTCCGCCAGCTTGGTCAGGTGGTCTTCCTGACCTTCCTCGCAGGCCATGCGGTAGGCCTTGCCGTCGATCGTGACTGTAATCTGCGCCATCAGGGCCTCTCTTTAACGATCGAGCACGGCGCGGATGGTCTCCATGGCGGTGACCAGACGGCGTGATACTTCGCGATTGACCTCTTCCAGCCGATTGGCGCGAAATTGAGACTGGTCGAGTTCCTGCGCCAGGCGGGCGCGATCGGCATGCACACGCCTTACCTCGCCGTCCACGTCGCGGCTCTCGCGTTGCCGCTCGATGCGGGCATCGAAGGCATTCTCCAGGCTGCCGATCGCAGTCCGAAGCTCCGAAAGCGCCATCTCGACCGATTTATCTGCCGGCATTCACTTGATCCCGTTGAGAAGGCGAGCGCGGTCGAATCGTAAAGACACCGCCCCGCCAACAAGACAGGCAGATTATGCAGCGCTTGAATGGGGGTCAATGAATGACAGGTTTTTGCCCGCATCCAGCTGTGGATCATGGCGGCACACCCTGATATCCGCCCTCTGCCCAAACATCAGGCAGCCTGTAGCAAATGCGATCATAATACCGCCGCCATCCGCCGCTTTTGTTGACTTGCGCGTTCCACCTGATATGGATCAGGCGCTTCCTTGACAGGCCTTTCAACGGCCTCTGACCGACACTCGGACGATAGTGGATTAGCCATGACTTCTCGCGAACAAAACGACCGGATGGCGAATGCAATCCGTTTCCTTTCCATGGATGCCGTCGAAAAGGCGAATTCCGGCCACCCGGGCATGCCGATGGGCATGGCGGACGTGGCAACCGTCCTGTTCTCCAAATATCTGAAGTTTGATCCGAGCAAGCCCCATTGGCCGGACCGCGACCGTTTCGTCCTGTCGGCCGGCCACGGCTCGATGCTGCTTTATTCGCTGCTTTATCTAACCGGCTACCCGGACATGACGGTGGAAGACCTCAAGGGTTTCCGCCAGCTCGGCTCCAAGACCGCCGGCCACCCGGAATACGGCCACGCCACCGGCATCGAGACGACCACCGGCCCACTCGGCCAGGGCATTGCCAATGCCGTCGGCATGGCGATCGCGGAGCGCAAGCTCGCTGACGAATTCGGCTCCGACCTGCAGGATCACTACACCTATGTGATCAACGGCGACGGCTGCCTGATGGAAGGCATTTCCCACGAAGCCATCGCGCTTGCCGGTCACCTGAAGCTCAACAAGCTGGTTCTCTTCTGGGACGACAACTCGATCACCATCGATGGCGCCGTATCCCTGTCGGATTCGACCGACCAGATCGCCCGCTTCAAGGCGGTCAACTGGAACACGATCGCCATCGACGGCCATGATCAGGCAGCGATCGCAGCCGCGATCGAAGAAGCCCACAAGTCCGACCGCCCGACCTTCATCGCCTGCAAGACCGTCATCGGCTTCGGCGCTCCGAACAAGGCCGGCAGCCACAAGGTCCACGGCTCGCCGCTCGGCGCCGAGGAAATCGCCGCCACCCGCAAGGCGCTGGGTTGGGAATACGAACCCTTCGTCGTCCCGAACGACGTTCTGTCCGAATGGCGCGCCGCCGGCACCCGCTCGGCCGATGCCGTCAAGGCATGGGAAGGCCGCCTCGAAAAGTCTGCTCACAAGGCAGAATTCGACCGCCGTTTCGCCGGCGACCTGCCGGCCGGTTTCGACGCCGCCATTTCGGACTACAAGAAGAAGCTTGCCGAAACCAAGCCGACCATTGCCACCCGCAAGGCTTCGGAAGACGCGCTCGAGGTCATCAACGGCTTCCTGCCGGAAACGCTCGGCGGCTCTGCCGACCTGACGCCGTCCAACAACACCAAGACCAGCCAGATGGTCTCGGTGACGCCGACCGATTTCTCCGGTCGCTACATGCATTGGGGTATCCGCGAACACGGCATGGCGTCTGCCATGAACGGCATCGCGCTGCACGGCGGCCTGATCCCTTACGGCGGCGGCTTCATGATCTTCTCGGATTATTGCCGCCCGCCGATCCGCCTTGCTTCGCTGATGGGCATCCGCGTCATCCACGTTCTGACGCATGACTCGATCGGCGTCGGCGAAGACGGCCCGACCCACCAGCCGGTCGAACAGATGGCGTCGCTGCGCGCCATCCCGAACCTGATGATGTTCCGCCCGGCCGATGCCGTCGAAACTGCCGAATGCTGGCAGATCGCGGTCTCGACCAAGGATCGTCCGTCGGGTCTCGCGCTGACCCGCCAGAACCTGACCACCGTTCGCACCGAATATTCGGAAGAGAACCGCTCCGCCAAGGGCGCCTACACGCTCTCCGGCACCGCCGACGCCAAGGTCACGATCTTCGCGTCCGGTTCGGAAGTCGAACTGGCCGTTGCCGCCGCCAAGACGCTCGGCGAGAAGGGCACGACCGTCCGCGTCGTTTCCGTTCCCTCGACCGAACTCTTCTTCGAACAGCCGGACGCCTACCGTGCCGAGATCATCGGCAAGTCGCCGGTCAAGATCGCCGTCGAAGCCGGCGTGCGCGAAGGCTGGGATGCGTTCATCGGTCCGGAAGGCACGTTTGTCGGCATGAAGGGCTTCGGCGCTTCCGGTCCGGCCAAGGATGTCTTCAAGCATTTCGGCATCACCGTCGAAGGCGTCGTCGCCGCGGTCGAAGCGAAGATTTAATTTCAAAAATGCCGCTCTGGATCAAACAGGGCGGCATTTCCTCGGCCTATACCAAGGCTCCACAATTCAGGGAGAAGAACTCATATGACAGTCAAGGTTGCCATTAACGGCTTCGGCCGCATCGGCCGCAACGTCCTTCGCGCCATCGTCGAGAGCGGTCGCACCGATATCGAAGTCGTCGCAATCAATGACCTCGGCCCGGTCGAGACCAATGCACATCTGCTTCGCTACGACTCGATCCACGGCAAGTTCCCGGCCGACGTGAAGGTCGACGGCGACACCATCACCGTTGCCGGCGGCAAGCCGATCAAGGTCACCGCCGTTCGTGATCCGGCCCAGCTGCCGCATGGCGAACTCGGCGTCGACATCGCGCTGGAATGCACCGGCATCTTCACCGCCCGCGACAAGGCCGCCGCCCACCTGACGGCCGGCGCCAAGCGCGTCATCATCTCGGCGCCCGGCGACAATGCCGACCTGACGGTCGTCTTCGGCGTCAACCACGATCAGCTGACCAAGGAACACCTCGTCATCTCCAACGCGTCCTGCACGACCAACTGCCTCGTGCCGGTCGTCAAGGTTCTCGATGACGCCGTCGGCATCGACCACGGTTTCATGACGACGATCCACTCCTACACGGGTGATCAGCCGACGCTCGACACCATGCACAAGGATCTGTACCGCGCCCGCGCCGCATCCCTGTCGATGATCCCGACATCCACCGGTGCCGCCAAGGCCGTCGGCCTGGTTCTGCCGCACCTCAAGGGCCGCCTCGACGGCACCTCGATCCGCGTGCCGACCCCGAACGTCTCCGTCGTCGACTTCAAGTTCGTCGCCAAGAAGGCCACCACGGTCGCCGAGATCAACGAAGCCATCAAGGCTGCGTCCAACGGCAAGCTGAAGGGCATTCTCGGCTACACCGAAGAGCCGCTGGTCTCCCGTGACTTCAACCACGACAGCCACTCCTCGATCTTCGCCATCGACCAGACCAAGGTCATGGAAGGCAACTTCGTCCGTATCCTCACCTGGTACGACAACGAGTGGGGCTTCTCCAACCGCATGGCCGACACTTCGGTCGCGCTCGGCAAGCTGATCTAAGGTCTGCTCACACCGTCACTGCAACAAACTGAAAGCCCTCTCCTTTGATCAAGGAGGGGGCTTTTTCTGTATGGCCGTAGCGGTCCACGGCTTGTAGCCTTTCCTGTTTGGATAGAAGCCCTTGAGACGGCCCGTACGGCGTTCACTACGACATGAAGCATATGTGATTTGCCCTACCGGCAGGCCGCGACATGTGTCCCGACATTGCATCAAGGTGAATTCGGGAATTTGCAATGTACGACATCTCTAGCGGAGTGAAGGCGATAGAGCCTCGACACGCCGATTCGCATCTACGCAAAAACGCAGGCATTGGAAAAATATACTAATCGTTTGAATTCATTGCACAAGAAGCAGCTGCAGCATTTTCCACTCGAAAAGTCGAAAAATGCTGCGAATGAAGGGGCTTCACCAGTTGATGCAGCGCACAAAATTATCGTAGAGCGCGATTCTCACGGGGCTCGGATTGAGCCCCTATAGCAAAACGTTTCGTTAAAGCGACAACCGGCCGGCCGTCTCCCACGGCCCGGTGTTGGAGGAGTAAAAATTTGCCGCAATTCGAACAGACCCTGAGCGCGACAGCGCTTATTTCCATAGCTGTCGGCGCAGTCGCACTGTTGCTTCTGCTGATCATCCAGTTCCGCGTCCATGCCTTCGTGGCGCTCGTCCTCGTCAGCCTCCTGACGGCGCTGGTGACCGGCATTCCGGCTGCCAGCGTTCTGACCACGCTGACCTCGGCATTCGGCTCGACGCTCGGCGGCGTGGCGCTGCTCGTCGGCCTCGGTGCCATGCTTGGTCGCCTGCTGGAAATGTCCGGAGGCGCACAGGTGCTGGCGGACGACCTCGTCAGACGCTTCGGCGAGAAACGCGCGCCGATGGCGCTTGGCATCGCCTCGCTGATCTTCGGCTTCCCGATCTTCTTCGATGCCGGCCTCGTCGTCATGCTGCCAGTCGTCTTCACCGTCGCCCGCCGCCTCGGCGGCAGCCTGCTGCTCTACGGTATCCCGGTCGCGACCGCCTTCTCCTGCATGCACGTCTTTGTTCCGCCGCATCCGGGTCCGGTTGCCGCGGCCGAACTGCTGGGTGCCGATGTCGGCGTACTCATTCTGGTCGGACTGCTGGTCGCCATCCCCACCTGGATCCTCGCCGGCCATTTCTTCGGCAAGTGGATCGGCAATCGCATCAACCTGCCGGTGCCGGATGATGTGTCGACATCGACCCCGGTCGAGCAGGACAGGACGCCGCCAAGCCCCGGCCTGATTGCCGCCCTGCTGCTTCTGCCGCTCGTACTGATCTTCATCAACACCGGCCTCGATTTCGCCCGTGCCCAGGAATGGGTGGACGGCACTGCCGGCTGGTTCCAGCTTGCGCGCACCATCGGCGCAACCCCGATCGCTCTCCTGATTTCGGTTCTGGTTGCAAGCTACGTTCTGGGCCCACGCCGCGGCACCGACAAGGTCAAGGTTGAGCGCACGCTCGAATCCGCCCTCGGCCCGGTCTGCTCGATCATCCTGATCACCGGCGCCGGCGGCATGTTCGGCGGCGTCCTGCGCGCCTCCGGCATCGGCGATGCGCTGGCAGGCGGGCTTGCCGATATCGGCATGCCGGTCTTCGTCGCCGGCTTCCTGATCTCGACCGCGCTGCGCGTCGCCCAAGGCTCGGCGACAGTCGCGCTGATCACCGCGGCCGGCCTCGTCCAGCCTGCGATCCAGGCGGCCGGTTACAACGGCTTCGAACTGGCTGCGATCGTCATCGCCCTCGCCTCCGGCTCGGTCATGCTCTCGCATGTCAACGATTCCGGCTTCTGGCTGGTCGGCCGTTTCTTCAACATGGACGTCAAGACCACCTTCAAGACCTGGACCGCGATGCAGACGCTGATGGGCCTGATCGGCTTCTCCCTGGCCAGCGTCATCTTCTGGCTGGCGTAAACAATGGTCTGGTCTGAAGCAGACTAAATCCGCTTAGTTCTCGTAAGGCCCTTTCTTTCAAAGAAAGGGCCTTACTTTTTCCGCTCTGCCCTTCTCTCGCCGGATTCGCTATCGCCTATTGCTCCCGTCGTAACGATTCGCTCCGGCCCGCCGCCGGTTCCGGTCCCTTGCCGAAACACCGCTTCCGCCGACCTGAAATGGTCCCCGGTCCCGACTTTCCAGCCAAGGGTCGCAAAGCGGAGTTTTAATAAGGAACAGGCCGTTGGAGGCTTTCTATATCGTCCTGCTGATCGGCACGCTGCTGGTGCTGGTCGCAGCCTTTTCCAGCCTGCTTGCCTTCCGCTTCGGTGCCCCGCTGCTTCTCGTCTTCCTCGCCATCGGGCTTCTGGCCGGGGTCGATGGTCTCGGCATCCAGTTTTCCAACTACCCGTTCACCTTCATGCTCGGCTCGCTGGCGCTGGCGATCATCCTCTTCGATTCCGGCTTCGTCACGCCCGTCCATTCCTTCCGTATCGCCGCCGTGCCGGCGATCACGCTGGCGACGGTCGGCGTTCTGCTGACCTCGGGCATCTTCGCCGTCGCCGCCGCACTTCTGCTTGATCTCGGCTGGCTGGAGGGCCTGCTGCTCGGCTCCATCGTCGCCTCCACCGATGCCGCCGCGGTCTTCTTCCTGCTGCGCATCGGCGGCATCAACATTCGCGACAAGGTGCGTTCCACGCTCGAAGTCGAATCCGGCACCAACGACCCGATGGCGATCTTCCTGACCATCGCGATCGCCGAACTGGTCGCCACCGGCCAGCGTCTCTCCGGCATCGACTTGCATTTCATCCTCGTCTTCTTCGAGGAAATGGGGCTTGGCCTGATCTGCGGCATACTCGGCGGCATGATGATCGTCGCCATCCTCAATCGCTTCAACTCCGACCGCGGTCTGGCGCCGATTTTCGCGCTGACGTTGGCGCTGCTGGTCTTCTCGTTTACCGGCGCTGTCGGCGGCAGCGGCTTCCTCGCCGTCTATGTCGCGGGCATGTATGCGGGCAACAGAAAGATGTTCGCCAAGCAGCAGATCGGCCGCTTCAACGAGGGCCTCACATGGCTGGCGCAGATCATCATGTTCCTCGTGCTCGGCCTGCTGGCCACGCCCTCGCAATTCCCCAGCATCCTCCTGCCGGCAATCGCGCTCGCCCTGTTCCTGATCTTCGTCGCCAGGCCTATCGCCGTGTGGCTGAGCCTGCTGCCCTGCGATTTCACCCAGCAGGAAATCGGCTTCGTCGCCTGGGTCGGCCTGCGCGGCGCGGTATCCATCCTGCTCGCCATCATGCCTATGCTGAGCGGCGTCGAGAACGGCGAGCTCTATTTCAACGTCACCTTCATCATCGTGCTCGTCTCGCTCTGCATTCAGGGCTGGACGATCAAGCCGGTTGCCAACCGGCTGGGCCTGATCATTCCGCCGCGCATGGGGCCCGTGGAAAAAATCGAGCTCGATCTTCCCGGTGCTGCGCAACACGAGCTGATTTCCTACCGCGTCATCAAGGGCAGCCCGATCCTCAGCGGCGAACGCCTGCCGCGCTGGTCGATGCCCTCGCTCGTCATCCGCGACGGCAAGAGCATGCGCTATCAATATGCCGGTCGACTGAGGGAAGGCGATCAGGTCTACCTCTTCGTCGCCCCCACCTATATCAGGCTGCTCGACCGGCTGTTTGCCGCCCGCGCGCCGCTGGAGGATACCGACGAGGAATTCTTCGGCGCCTTCGCCATTTCGCCGACGCGCCCGGCGACCGAACTCGATGCCGCCTATGGCCCCGGCATCATCACCCAGCCGGAACAGTCGATGACGGTCGGCGAACTGATGATCGCAAGGCTTGGCGGCAAGGCGGAATATGCCGACCGCATGCGCTTCGGCCAGATCATCCTGATCGTCCGGGAGGTCGATGAGATGAACCACATCCGCTCGATCGGCGTCTCTCTGGAGCCCGTCGAGCCGACGACGACGCTGCCGATCTTCATCAACATGCGGGAAATCGCCCACCGTGTCCGCGACGCCTTGCGCAAATATCGCGGCCGGCCGGTGCAGTAACAGCGCCACCGAGATTTTCGGGCCTGCTGCGTCCGTCCGCACCCTTGCGTCACGCCGCAAGCATAGTATGGTCCCGCCAGTTTCAGGGGCCCGAGCGCTTCAACAAGGCTTCGGTCCACTGCAGCACGCAAGATATGCAGCACGCAAGAGGAGTGGATCAGCCCATGCCGGCATTCAAGACCATCGACGACATCAACAACCCCGCGGGCAAGCGCATCCTCGTGCGCGTCGACCTCAATGTTCCGGTTGCCGATGGCAAGGTGACGGACGCGACCCGTATCGAACGCGTCGCTCCGACCATCCTCGAATTGTCGAAAAAGGGCGCAAAGGTCATCCTGCTCGCCCATTTCGGCCGCCCGAAGGGTGAGCCTGTCGCCGACATGTCGTTGTCGCTGATCGTCACCGCCATCAACGCGGTGCTAGGTACCAAAATCCTCTTCGCCGCCGATTGCATCGGCCCGGACGCTGAAAAGGCCGTCGCCGCGATGAAGGACGGCGACATCCTGCTTCTCGAAAACACCCGCTTCCACAAGGGCGAGGAAAAGAACGACGCCGAGTTCACGCAAGCGCTGGCGAAGAATGGCGACATCTACGTCAACGACGCCTTCTCCGCTGCTCACCGCGCCCATGCCTCGACCGAAGGCCTTGCCCATCACCTGCCGGCCTATGCCGGCCGCACCATGCAGGCCGAGCTTGAAGCGCTCGAAAAGGGCCTCGGCGCGCCGGTGCGCCCGACCGTCGCCATCGTCGGCGGCGCCAAGGTCTCGACCAAGATCGACCTGTTGCAGAACCTCGTGAAAAAGGTCGACGCGCTCGTCATCGGCGGCGGCATGGCCAATACCTTCATCGCGGCCAAGGGCATCGATGTCGGCAAGTCGCTGTGCGAACATGATCTCGGCGATCTTGCCCGTACGATCATGTCCGAAGCTGAAAGTGCCGGCTGCACCATCGTCCTGCCGGTCGACGCGGTCGTTGCCCGCGAATTCAAGGCCAATGCCGAAAACGAGACCGTCACGATTGACGCCATTCCGGCCGACGCCATGGCGCTCGATGTCGGTCCGCAGTCGATCGAGGCGATCAACGAATGGATCGGCAAGGCTTCGACGCTGGTGTGGAACGGTCCGCTCGGCGCATTCGAGATCACGCCCTTCGACGCAGCAACCGTCGCCGCCGCCAAATTTGCCGCCGTACAGACCAAGGCAGGCAAGCTCGTATCCGTTGCTGGCGGCGGTGATACGGTCGCAGCGCTCAACCATGCCGGCGTTGCCGACGACTTCACCTATATCTCGACGGCAGGCGGCGCATTCCTGGAATGGATGGAAGGCAAGGAACTTCCCGGCGTCGCGGTTCTGTCCAAGACCGCCTGATCGCCCTAGATGAGCATCCGGATGCGCGGAAATAGCGCCGCGCATCCGCCGATCAAGACGGCTTTAAAATATTTGAATATTTTAAACGATTGAAATCATTTCAATCGTTTCAACTACTTAAAGACATATTCCCCGTTAAAAAGACTTCTGGTATCGGCCGATAGGTCGTAAGAACATAAAGCTTACGCAAGCCCGTAAGGCACAATTTCAGGGATAGGAGCAAGGTATGGTGGACGCGAAGATGTTGGACAAGATCAGCTCGGCTCCCGGTTTCATTGCAGCGCTGGACCAGAGCGGCGGTTCGACACCGAAAGCGTTGAGCCTCTACGGCATCGCCGAGACCGACTACAATGGCGATGAAGACATGTTCCGCCTGATGCACGCCATGCGCGCCCGCATCATGACGGCCCCGGCTTTCTCGGGCGACAAGGTCATTGGCGCGATCCTGTTCGAGCGCACCATGGATGGCGATGTCGAAGGTCAGCCGGTTCCCTCCTACCTCTGGGAAAAGCGCGGCGTAGTTCCCTTCCTCAAGGTCGACAAGGGCCTGCTCGACGAGGAAAACGGCGTGCAGCTGATGAAGGCCATGCCGGATCTCGACGCGCTGCTCATCCGCGGCCGCGAGAAGGGCATTTTCGGCACCAAGATGCGCTCGGTCATCGCCAATGCCGACAAGACCGGCATCGCCGCCGTCGTCAAGCAGCAGTTTGAGGTGGCCCGCCAGATCATTGCTCAGGGCCTCGTGCCGATCATCGAGCCTGAAGTCTCGATCAAGAGCCCGACCAAGACGGAAGCCGAAGCCATTCTGCGCGACGAGATCGCCACCGCACTCGACAAGCTTCCGGCCGGCGAAAACGTCATGCTGAAGCTGACGATCCCGACGGTCGCCGATTTCTACGCACCGCTTGCCGCCCACAAGTCGGTCATCCGCGTCGTCGCCCTGTCCGGCGGCTACAGCCGTGCGGATGCCTGTCAGAAACTGAAGCAGAACAAGGCCATGATCGCGAGCTTCTCGCGGGCGCTGACCGAAAACCTGCGCGTTTCGATGACCGACACGGATTTCGACGCCAGCCTCGGCGAAACGATCAGCGAGATCTACGACGCAAGCGTCAACAAGGCCTGACCGGCCGGCGACAGGAATCGTTGCAGTCTGTCCGCAGCTTTCGAAAAGCGCGGGCACTGCAGGGAGGGAGAAAACCGCGTCGGCAACGGCGCGGTTTTTCCGTTTCAGGTCTCTGCGGGAATGATTGATACCATCACAAAGTTTGACTGGTAGCATGCGATCCTGATGCCTAGCATCGCTCCAAATCAGTTGGAGAACACCATGCCTACCGTCGATTTCGTCACCGTCGATGTCTTCACCGCCGAGCGCTTTACCGGCAATCCGCTTGCCGTCATCACCGATGCGCGCGGACTGACGGGCGAGGAGATGCAGAAGATCGCGGCCGAATTCGGTTATTCGGAAAGCACTTTCGTGCTGCCGCCGGAAGATCCGCAGAACACCGCCCGCGTGCGCATCTTCACCCCGACGCTGGAAGTCCCCTTCGCCGGCCATCCGAATGTCGGCACCGCCTTCGTGCTCGGTCAGGAGAAGACGCTGTACGGCCAGCCGGTCGGAGACCGGCTGCGCTTCGAGGAAGGCGCCGGCATCGTCGAGGTCGAGTTGCAGCGCGAGGCAGGCACCGTCGTCGCCGCATCGATCCGCGCCCCTCGCCCGCTGACGATAGGCGAGACCGTCAGCGCCGATCTCGTCGCCCGCTGCGCCTCGATCAGTCCGGCGGATGTCCGCACCGAGCCCCACCAACCGGTCTTCGCATCGGTCGGCCTCGGCTTCGTTCTCGCCGAACTGACAAGCCTCGACGCACTCGGCAGGGCAGTGCCCGATGTCGGCGCCTTCCGCGAAGCGACCGCGAAACATCCCGGCGAAGGCCTCGGCTTCCCACTTTTCCTCTATGTCCGCGACGCCGAAAACCCGTCGCAGATCCGCGCCCGCATGTTCGCGCCTCTGGACGACGTGCCGGAGGACCCGGCGACCGGCAGCGCGTCTGGCGCACTCGGCGCCTTCCTCGTATCGCAGGCGGCAGAAACAGAGGGCAGCTTCAGCCTTACCATCGAACAGGGCGTGGAAATGGGCCGCCGCAGCGTCATCGGGCTGGATGTGGTCAAGAAGGCCGGAGACATCACCGACGTGCGCATCAGCGGCCGCTCGGTCTTCGTCATGCGCGGCAGTATCGATGCATGATGTCTGAGAAGGCGACGTCCGGTCAGTAGAATTCGCGGCCAAGCAGCGCCACCGTCCAGATGACGAAGGCGAAGACGGCGATCTTCCAGAAATCCATGCGGCGCTTCAGACCCGGCAGGCCGAACGGCTTGATGATCTGGACGCCCATGGCGAGCACGAGAAGCAGCGTAATGATCTTGGTCACGCATCACCCGACGATTGTCGCTTGGCATCACGCCACGACCTAGACATTTTTGCGCTCCACCACAGATAGGGAATGGGAAGGGACGGAAGACCGAATGACGGACGCCCTTCCCTTCGTTAGCGCCATGCCCTGCCGGGTGCAACAGCACGCATCCGATCGAGCCATGGCAAACAGAGTTAGACGCCAGCTTATTGTGAGACGATGAGACGAAACCTGCTTCCCGTCCTCGCCCTTTTAATCGGTACTCTCTTCCTTTTCCTCGGCAACGGGCTTCAGGGCCTTGTCCTGCCGCTGAGAGGCGCATTGGAAGGCTATTCCAACGAAACGCTTGGTCTTTTGGGCACGACCTGGGCCGCCGGCTTCGTCATCGGCTGTTTTGTTGCCCCCAATGTCGTCAGGCGCATCGGCCATGTCCGCGCCTTTTCCGGCTTCCTGTCGCTGATCTGCCTTAACGTGCTGATGACCGGCCTTTTTGTCGATCAGACCGCCTGGCTGGTGCTGCGCGCTATCACCGGCTTCTGCACCGCCGGAACGTCGATGATCATCGAAAGCTGGCTGAACGAGCGCGCCACTCCTGAAAATCGCGGCACGATCTTCTCGTTCTACATCTCGATCACGCTGTTCGGCGTCGTCGGCGGCCAGATGCTCGTGCCCTTCTCGGATGTCACGACCGCCACGCTGTTCATGATCTGCGGCATCCTCTACTGTATCGCGGCCCTGCCGACGACACTCTCCAAGGCCGCCTCGCCGCAACCGCTGAAACGGGCGAAGCTCGATCTCAAGGGGCTGTTCCAGAACTCGCCGATCTCCTTCGTCGGCATCCTCCTGATCGGCATCGCCAATGGCGCCTATGGCACCCTGTCGGCCGTCTTCGCCATTCAGGCGGGCCTGTCGCAGAGCGCTGTGGCGGCCATGGTCAGCATCACCATCTTTGCCGGCGCGATCATGCAGTTTCCCGCCGGCCGCCTGTCCGACAGGCTCGACCGGCGCCACGTCCTGGCCGGCCTCTCTGCGGCTGCCGCCCTTGCCGGTGTCGTGGTCGCACTCATCCGCCCCACCGGCGCCTACGACATCATCATCCTCGTCGCCATCTACGGCGCAGCCGCCAACGCGCTCTACCCGATCGCGGTCGCTCACGCCAACGACTTCGCAGCCCCCGAGGATTTCGTCAAAGTCTCCGGCGGCCTGCTGCTGCTCTACGGCATCGGCACGATCATCGGCCCGACACTCGCCGGACCGGTGATGACCTGGGCCGGACCGCATGCCCTCTTCCTCGTCACGGCCGTCGCCCACATCCTGATCGCCGCCTATGCGATGATCCGCAGCCGCCAGAGGGCGGCGATCCCGGCAGCCGAACGCGAGGCCTATACCGTCGCGCCTGCTGCCACGGCCCCGATGACCACACCTGAAAGCATGGCGCTCGACCCGCGCGCGGCCGCGGCCGATGGCGCAGCCGACGAGCCGAGGAGACAGTCATGAGCATGTTCGACGACGACCGGCCGAAGAAGAAAACCGCCCACGAGATCGGCTCTGACCTTTCCCTGCTTTCGGTCGGCGATCTCGACAGCCGAATCGAACTGCTCAAGGCGGAGATCGCAAGGCTGGAAGAGGACAGGGTGAAGAAGCAGGCGGGCCGCGCCGCAGCCGACGACCTGTTCCGAAAATGAAGAAACGCCGCCCGAGCGACGAAGTATTCCGAGACGGATTAAGGTAATATTAATCATTAACAGACATTATCGAACCGTCCAGTCTTGCTGGACTCAGACAGTTTCACCACCCGGCGAATGGTCTGATTTCTCCCTGTTTTACCTTGAGAGCCGCCTTTCGCGGCTCTTCTTTTTTCCAAAACCGTCAAAATTGCTTTACTTCAGCGTGACGACGGGTTTTGAAGGGCGCCGCAAAACCGCGCCGAACCTGTTCCAAAACAAGAACATCCAGGGCCGTTTACCGCTTCTTGTGGGTATTAACCCTTCCTTAATAAACGCCTTGCGGATTTGCAGTATAAGGACCATGTTCAAGTCAATGAGGGCGGCGATGGAACCTTTTGACCGACGTTGCCATTGCCTCATCGTGATCGCGTAAGCAGGATGACTTTCATGCAGGAACAGGGTTTGAATACCGTCAACTTTGCCGGTCGCGCTGCGAACTCCCCGCAGTTCAAGACATTATATTCGGAAGGCATGGCGCTGGTCGAAGAGACCGCAGCCTATCTCGACGGTACCGGCCGTGCAGCCTCCAAGGTTCTGCCGCGCATCGCATCCGTTCTTTATGCGGCTGAATCGATGCGCCTGACCACCCGCCTGATGCAGATGGCCTCCTGGCTGCTGCTGCAGCGCGCCGTCAACAATGGCGAAATGTCGCGCGATCAGGTTCTGGCAGAAAAGAACAAGGTTCGTCTCGACGGCTTCAATGTCGATCGCAACGCGCCGGGCTGGAACGAGCTGCCGGAAGGCTTTCGTGATCTGATCGAGCGTTCCCTGCGCCTGCAGAACCGCGTCGCCCTGCTCGACCGCGAGATCTACCGTCCGACAGAAGCGGCCTCCGTGCCGGACAACGAAAACGGCGTGCGCGCCCAGTTCGACCTGCTTCAGACCGCCTTCGGCAACTGATCACACAAAGGCAGTCATCCAGTTCATCAAAATGCGGCTCTCGGGCCGCATTTTTTGTTTGTCCGGCTACAGCATGTCTCCCGAAAGTGGTCACCGGTTTCGGGATAAAGACATGCGTCAAAACAGTAAGCTAAAGCACAGCAAGCGAATCTGAAGGATCGCGACGTGCTTTAGGCACCGGCTTCATGTTTCCGGCCCGCATAGCCCCAAACGCAAATAGCCCGGCACGAGGCCGGGCTATTCGTAAACGATTGTCGGTTCGGCTTAGAGGCCGAGACCGCCGAAGCGCTTGTTGAACTTCGAAACGCGGCCACCGCGGTCCAGCATCTGCTGGTTGCCGCCGGTCCAGGCCGGGTGCGACTTCGGGTCGATTTCGAGGTTCATGGTCGCGCCTTCGGTGCCCCAGGTCGAAAAGGTTTCGTACTCGGTGCCGTCGGTCATGACGACCTTGATCACGTGGTAGTCGGGATGAATGCCAGCCTTCATGTCGCTATTCCTGCTCTGCGGGGTCTCCATGACGCATTTGCGATCACCGACCCTCTGTAATAGATGAAGCCGCAGACCACTCCGGTCACGGCTTCCCAATTCGATGCGGAGCCTATACAGGAAGGTCAACGCCAGCACAAGAGCCGTGTGAGCGAGTTTGACATAGGTCCGATATCTCCCTTTCATTCATGGCAGGGAGGTCGCAAAGGACACTGAATTCCGATCGTGCCCATTCGAGGATCGTTGATTTTCGGGCCGACGCGACAGCTTGGAGAGAATGTGGCAGCCATGCCCCAGACGACAGACCAGACGGCAGAGAAAAGCAGACGCACGCTGAAGCCCCTCGCGAGACTGATCCCCTACCTCTCCCGATACCGCAGCCATGTCGCGGCGGCACTCTTCTTCCTCGTTCTGGCGGCCGCGACGACGCTGGCCCTGCCGCTTGCCGTGCGCCGCATGGTCGACCACGGCTTTGCCGCAACCGATGGCAGCTTCATCAACAACTATTTCGGCATGCTGCTGGCCCTCGCCTGCCTTCTGGCGGTGGCAAGCGCCATGCGCTACTATTTCGTAATCACCATCGGCGAACGTGTCGTGGCCGATCTGCGCCGCGAAGTCTTCGCCCATGTGACCCGCCTCTCCGCCTCCTTCTTCGACGTCAACCAGTCTGGCGAGATCGTCTCGCGCCTGACCGCCGACACGACGCAGATCAAGTCGGCCTTCGGTTCGTCCGCCTCACAGCTCTTGCGCAACACCATCCTCTGTCTCGGTGCGATGGGCATGATGATCTATACCAGCCCGTGGCTTTCGACGCTGGTCCTGAGCGCCATTCCGCTGATCGTCTTCCCGATCGTCGGCTTCGGCCGTTCTGTGCGCCGCCGCTCGCGTGCCGCACAGGATACGCTGGCCGAAAGCTCCGCCTTCGCCTCCGAAACCGTCGCCGCCACCCGCACGGTACAGGCATTCGGCGGCGAACAGGCCGCGAGCGACCGTTATGCCGCAGCCGTCGAGGGCGCCTATGAGGCCGCCCGCGCCGCCATCCGCTCGCGCGCGCTTTTGACGGGCTTCGCCATCCTTCTCGTCTTCGGCTCGATCGTCGGCGTTCTCTGGTACGGCGCCCAGAGCGTTCTGGCCGGCCAGATGTCGGCCGGCACGCTCGGCCAGTTCCTCCTATATTCCGTTATCGCCGCAAGCTCGCTCGGCCAGCTTTCGGAAGTCTGGGGCGAGCTTTCCGCCGCCGGCGGTGCAGCCGAGCGCCTGACGGAACTCCTGCACGAGATGCCGGCCGTTCAGGACCCGGCCACCCCGACGGCACTGCCGACGCCGGCCCGCGGCGAGGTCGAGTTCGACCACGTCTCCTTCGCCTACCCGGCCCGCGTCAGCGCCATCACGCTGAACGCCCTGTCCTTCAAGGTCCGCGCAGGCGAGACGGTGGCGATCGTCGGCCCGTCCGGCGCCGGCAAGAGCACGGTCTTCTCGCTGCTGATGCGCTTCTATGACCCGCAGAGCGGCAAGGTGACGCTCGATGGCGTCGAACTGCGCGAGGCAGCACTCGCCGATGTCCGCGCGCGCCTCGCCATCGTGCCACAGGACGTCGCGATCTTTGCAGCCTCGATCCACGACAACATAGCCTTCGGCATGCCCGGCGCCTCCCGCGAAGCGGTGCGCCAGGCAGCGATCGCCGCCCAAGCCGACGAATTCATCGCAAGGCTCGACCAGGGCTATGACACGATGGCCGGCGAACGCGGCATCACGCTCTCCGGCGGCCAGCGCCAGCGCATCGCCATCGCCCGCGCCATCCTGAAAAATGCCCCCGTCCTCCTGCTCGACGAGGCGACCTCGGCGCTCGATGCTGAAAGCGAAACGCTGGTCCAGCGCGCGCTCGACGGCCTGATGCAGGATCGCACCACGCTCGTCATCGCCCACCGCCTGGCCACCGTTCTGAAGGCAGACCGCATCCTCGTGCTCGACGAAGGTCGCGTCGTCGAGGAAGGCACGCACCAGAGCCTTGTCGCCAGGGGCGGCATCTATGCCAAACTCGCCCGCCTGCAGTTCCACGCGGCGGACGAACAGACGGCCGCAACCGGCTGAGCATGAGTGAGAACCGGCACATGATGATCGTCGAAAAACTCGATCCCGATGCGCCGGTCGAAGTCCTGCTCGACGCCGTCCAACGGCAGACCTTCCTGTATTTCTGGGAAGGGGCAGAGGCGCAGACGAAGCTGATCTACGACAAGCGCTGGGTCAACGGCGCGATCGCCACCAACATGATCTCGATCAGCGGCACCGGTTTCGGCCTGATGGCGATCCTCGTCGCAGCCGAGCGGCAGTGGGTCACCCGGCAGGAAGCGCTGGAGCGAATCGTTCTGATCACCGAGCGGTTGATGCTCGCCACCCGCTATCACGGCGCCTTCGCCCACATGGTCGATGGCGAGACGAGCAAGACCGTGCAGTTCTCGCAGTATGACGACGCCGGCGACCTGGTGGAAACGACGCTTCTCTTGCAGGGCCTGATCTGCGCCCGCGAGTATTTTGCCGGTGATACCGACGCCGAGGTGGCATTCCGCACCACAGTGACCAAGCTGTTCGACGAGGTCGAGTGGAACTGGTTCACCCGCGGCAATGCCGAGGGCCCGCTCTTCTGGCACTGGAGCCCCGTCCACGACTGGACGATGAACCTGCCGATTCGCGGCTGGAACGAGGCGCTGTCGACCTATGTGCTTGCCGCAGGCTCCGACACCCATCCGATAGGCCCGGAAACCTACCACGCCGGCTGGGCGCGCTCCGGCGCGATGAAGAATGGCGAGGCCTATCTGGGCACCAGGCTGCCGCTTGGCGAACCCTTCGGCGGCCCGATGTTTCTGTCGCAATATTCCTTCTGCGCGCTCGACCCGCGGGGGCTTTCCGACCGCTACGCCGATTACTTCGAGCAGGCGGTCGCCCATACGAAGATCAACCGCGACTACTGCCTGTCGAAACCGGAATACGCCCAGTACGACGTCTGGGGCCTGACGGCATCGGAAGCGCCGAACGGCTATAACGCCAACTCACCGACGTCAGACACCGGCGCGATCGCCCCGACAGCCGCGCTGTCGAGCTTCCCTTTCCTGCCGACGGCATCGGAAGAGGCGTTGCGCGCCATGCTGCGCTACGAGGACGGCAAACTGTTCGGCGCCTTCGGTTTCGTCGATGCTTTTGCACCGTCCACCGACTGGCTGGCCCAGACCTATCTGGCCATCGATCAGGGCCCGATCGTCGCAATGATCGAGAATCACCGCTCCGGATTGCTTTGGAACCTGTTCATGCAGGCACCCGAAGTGAAACGAGGACTGGAACGGCTGGGCTTTTCCTCCAGCCATTATGCAGCCTGAAAAGGCCGCCCGCCGGATTTATTCCGCCTTTTCGAAGGTCCACTTCACCACGTATTTGCCGCTGGTCTTCATCTTTGCCTTCGTCTTGACGACGACAGGGCCGCCGAGCGCCGCCTCCGCCTGGGAAAACAATTCACGCGCCTCCGCCATCGCCTGATGATAGGCGGTGTTGTCCCGACGCGGGCTTTCCGCCACTGCCTTGATCAGGGCATCCAGGTCGGGTTTCTTGGCAACCATTCTCAGCGTTCCGTCAGCTTCAGCTCGATTCGGCGGTTCTGCGACCGCGCCTCGGGCGTATCACCTGACGCGATTGGTTGGAACTCGCCAAATCCGGCAGCCACCAGCCTGTTGGCCGAAACACCGCGGGAAATCAGATATTTGACCACCGAGGTGGCACGCGCTGACGAAAGCTCCCAGTTGTCGCGGTAACGACCGGCGCCGGAAAGCGGCGAATTGTCCGTATGCCCGTCGACACGCAGAACCCAGTTGATCTCGGCCGGGATCTCGCGGGCCAGATCGAGCAGCGCGGTGGCAAGCTTGTCCATCTCCACCCGACCGGCATCGTCCAGCTCGCTGCCGCCAACGGGAAAGAGAACTTCCGACTGAAAGACAAAACGGTCGCCGACGATGCGGATGTTTTCGCGGTCCGACAGGATTTCCCGCAACCTGCCGAAAAAGTCGGACCGGTAGCGGTTCAACTCCTGCACGCGCGCGGCCAGTGCCACGTTGAGGCGGCGTCCGAGATCGGCGATCTGCGCCTGCGAGCCCGCATCCTTGGCTTCCGACGCCTGCAATGCCTGCTCCACCGCGGCGATCTGGGCGCGCAGGGCGGCGATCTGCTGGTTCAGAAGCTCGATCTGGCTGGCCGCCCGCTGGCTGATCTGCTGCTGCTCGCTCAGCTCGCCCGTCAGTTCACCGACCCGCGCGTTGGCCGCACTGCTGGCGCCTGCCCCGTCGCTCAGAAGCTGCTGCAGCCGCGAGCGGTCGCTTTCCACAGCTGCGAGCGAGGATTGCAGGTTGGCGAGCTGGTCCTCGAGGTCCTGGTTGCCGCTCTTTTCGAGCGCCAGAAGTTCGGTCAGCTCGGCGATCTGGCTGTTGAGGCGGGTCAGCACCTCGTCGCGCCCGCTGATCTCGCGGCTGAGCAGGAACTGCGCCAGCACGAAGACGGTCAGCAGGAACATGATGGCCATCAGCAGCGTGGAGAGCGCATCCACGAACCCCGGCCAGAAATCGACGCCACGCTCGCGGCGGCGGTTCTTGGCGAGCGCCATCGCTTACTTCCCCCCGATCTTGTCGGCCGCGATCTTGTCCGACAACCGGTCAAGCGTACGCCGCATCGCCTTGGATTCTTCCTGCTGCGCCTCGATCCAGTCGCGCAGCATCTGCTGCTCGTTGCGCATGTTCTTCACCAGCCCCTGAATGCCTTCGGCAAGATTGGCCATGGCCGACATCGAGCGCTCGTTGCCGGCGCCATCCGGCGTCGCACTTGCCTGCCCTGCTTTCGCCTGCGCCGTCGCAAGCTTGCGCAGTTCCGCCGTCAGTGCCTTCAACTCCTCGAGCGAGGCGCTCTGCGCGCCGCCATCGATCGGGCCGTCGTAACCGACATCGGTGACAGAGGAGAGCCAGTTTTCCAGCTCGGTATAGAAGCGGTTCTGCGCCCGGCCTGCCTGCAGATCGAGAAATCCGAGGATCAGCGAGCCGGCGAGACCGAGCAGCGAGGACGAAAACGCCGTGCCCATGCCGGCAAGCGGCTGGGCAAGGCCGGACTTGATCGCCGCAAGGATGTCGTCCGATCCGCCGGAGGCCGGATCGAGCGCGCCAATGACGTCGCTGATCGAGCCGATCGTTTCGATCAGGCCCCAGAATGTGCCGAGCAGACCGAGGAAGACGAGAAGACCGATCAGATAACGCGACGTGTCACGCGACTCGTCGAGACGTGTTCCGATCGAATCGAGGATGGAGCGATAGGCAACGGTCGAGAGTGCCACCTTGCGGCGGCGGCCGATCAGCGTGCGCATCGGTGCAAGAAGGCGCGGCTCGCGCCCCACCTTGTCGGCATTGTCGCCGGCGGCCCGGTAGGAATTGAACCAGCTCACCTCGCGCGCCAGGCTGACGACCTGGATGAAGACGAGCAGGATGCCGATCGCCAGAACGCCGAGGATCAGGCCGTTCAGGCCCGGATTGGTTTGGAACGCGTGCGCCGCCTGCCGGTAGAGGATCGAGCAGACGAAGCCGACGAGAATGAGGAAGATGAGCATCGTCCAGAGGAACGATGCGGGATTGGAGAGCTTGTGCTTGTAGCCGCCACGGCCCGTTTCCGACTCATCCAGATCATCCACCGTCGCATTCGCCATGATACGCCTCGACTCCGCTAAATTGAGCGGAGGCTAGTGTAAAATTGCGACGAATTGAAGTGCGCAGACGTGGGAAAACAGTGCGCTATCGATCAGCGCACTGTGAATCAGGCGACCGGCTTAGCGGGTCGGGACCGGGCGGTTGACGACGTCGACCAGCGCATTGCGGATCAGTTCGTTGCCGGCAATCACGTTGCGGGCCTCGAACATGTTCTGCGCGCCCTTCATGTCGGACACGAAGCCGCCGGCTTCGCGGATGAGCAGCAGTCCGGCTGCCATGTCCCACGGCGAAAGGTCGGTTTCCCAGAAACCGTCGAGACGACCGGCAGCGACATAGGCAAGATCGAGCGCGGCAGCGCCCATGCGGCGAACGCCGGCGACTTCGCCCATGACATGGCGCAGCTCGACGAGGAACTTGCCGTGGTTGCCGCGGCCCAGATGCGGCACGCCGCAGCCGACGACGCAATCCGACAGGACGCGGCGTGCGGCAACGCGGATGCGGCGATCGTTGAGGAAGGAACCGCCGCCCTTTTCAGAAGTGAACAGTTCGTCGGTCGCCGGGTTGAAGATGACGCCGGCGACGATCTCGCCATTGCGCTCCAGCGCGATCGACACGGCGAACTGCGGAATGCCGTGCAGGAAGTTGGTCGTGCCGTCGAGCGGATCGACGATCCAGCGATGCGCGCCATCGGTACCCTTTTCCTCGCCGCCTTCCTCACCGAGGAAACCGTAGGTCGGGCGGGCCTTCAGAAGCTCGTCGCGGACGATCTTCTCGGCCTTCAGGTCGGCCTGCGAAACGAAGTCGCTCGGTCCCTTCACCGAAACCTGCAGGTTCTGCACTTCGCCGAAATCTCGGGTAAGCGACTTGCCTGCCTTCAAGGCGGCCTGAACCATGACGTTGAGGAGAGCTGAACGGGCCATTTCGGAATCCTTTTGCCCCGGAAACCGGATGACCGGGCAAGCGGGCTAGACTGATTATTGTTGATTGGGCGGCTTCAAGACCACAAATTGCCGGGAAATTCAAGTCATGCGCGCAAAGGCCGCGGTTGTCATTCTTGTCGCAGCCTGCGAAAGGATGGCGGCACAATCAAGGAGACCCGATCATGCGCATGCCCGTTCCATTCTTCGTCTGCCTCGGCATGCTTCTCACCATGACGTTCCTGTCGATCGGCCTTTGGTCCGCCCTGCCGGCAGATGCGATGCTGCCGATCCATTTCGATCTTTCCGGCAATCCCGACAATTTCGCCCGTTCCGCGGTCGCCCTGTCATTGCTTCCCGGCGCCATGCTTTTCGTGCTGATCGTGTTCATGCTCGCACCGATCTTGAACAGGAAGATGCTCGACAATCTCGGTCTTCTGTCGGCGATCTGGATCTTCACCAGCCTTGCACTGGCCGTCGGCCACGGCTTCATCATCCGTGGCGCTCTTTTCGCCCTGAAGGCCGCACAGGGCTGAAGAAACGACAAGACAGCGGCTTGCCCCAGGCATAACTGCAAGACCGCAGCGCTTTCAGTTCCGCCGGAACCTGTTGGCGGCGTCGATGCCCTGCTTCTGCTGTTCTTCATTGATGCCGAGGTAAAAATCCTCAAGCTCTGCGTCCTGCAGGCCGGCGCGGCGCGAAAGCACATACCACTTGGCCGCCTCGACAGGATCGGGCCGCGTGCCCAGCGCATTGATATAGAGATGCGACAGCTTGTTCTGCGCCACCACGTTGCCGCGCATGGCGGCGATCCGCAGCCACTCGAAGCCCTTGTCGAAATCGCGCTCGCCGGCAACGCCGTTGACATACCAGATGCCCATGTCGAGCTGCGCGGTATCATAACCGGCCTTGGCCGAACGCTCCATCCACTCGCGTGCCTTAGAAAGCTTTTCAGGCGGCACATTGCGCAGCGAGGTGTAGAGCTGCGCCACGGCGTATTGCGCATCCGCCAGCCCCTGCTCGGCCGCCTTCTCGTAAAACGGCAGCGCCAGTTCCATGCCTCTGTCGCCCGGATTTTCGGAAATCAGGATCTGGCCCCAGTTGAACTGCGCCGAACCATTGCCGGCCTCGGCGGCGCGGCGCATGTATTCGTCGGCCTTCTTGCGGTCCGCCTCGACGATGCGGCCGCGCATCAAAAGCAGTGCGTATTCGAACATCGCCGCCGGATCGCCGCCCTCGGCCGCCTGACCGTACCAGAAGGCAGCGGCCTTCGGGTCGCGCGGAATGCCGCCAAGCCCCTTGGTCATCATTTCGGCAACCAGCGTCTGGGCCGCGGCATCGCCCTTTTCGGCCCGCTCCAGCGCCTTGCTCATTGCCGTGATGTAAAGGCCGCGCTGAAACGCGCCATAAGCCTCGTCGATCTTGCCGTCATAGGGCTTTTCTTCCGGCGGTGCCGGAAGGTCCGCGCCCATGCGCCGGTAAAGCTCGACGCCCCCGGAAGGCACGATGCCGTCCGGCTGCTGCTCCTGCTCGATCCTGCCCGCATCCGGTCCGACCGGCCGCGTCATCACGCGGCTGGAAGGAGCTTGCGACTGGGCTTGCGCCATGGCTTCCACCGCCAGCGACAGCGCAAGTGCCGAGCTGATCGAGAGAGCGGACAGGCGAAGAATCGAAATCGATGGCATGCGAACCATCAAGCCCCAAACCGTGGCGCTTTTTCGTCCAACAGGGCGTTGGCCTGCTTCACGCTTTCGAAAGGACCAGCCTCGCTTTCGAACACGGCGCTGCGAAGTGCGACGAATTCCGCGCCGCTCTCGGCGACGTCAACGACCGATTCGACGCTCGTGCCGCCCATGGCGATGCAGGGGATTTCGATCATCGACGCCCACCACTCAGCCAGCGCCACATTCTTCGGATGCGCCTCCGGCTTGATGTCGCCGTCAAAACGGCCGAAGAAGATATAGTCGGGGCGCAATTCGCCGACTTCCAGCGCCGTATGCCGTTCGGACGCGCCGCCGGCACCGACGATCAGCTTCGGGGCGAATTTCTCGATCGCCTCGCCGAGATCTTCCAGCGAGCCGTCCATATGCAGGCCGTCGGCCTTGGCACGGCCGGCAACCCGGCTGTCGCCGGCGATGATGGCGGCGGCACCGGCATCCTGGATCAGCGCCACCAGCACTTCGGCGCGCTTCTGGAACGCCTGATCGTCCAGCCCGTATTGCGGCAGGATGACGGAGGCGACGTCTCCGCCCGAAAGCGCCGCTTTCAGATTGTCGGCCTGGCGCGCGCCATCTTCATCGTCCGGCACGATCAGCACGAGGCGGCAGCGGTCTTCCGGTTCAGTCATGTTTCTTCCCGATCACTCTTACCATGATGCGAGGCGTACCGTATCGGCCACCATCCGCTCTGGTTTTCTCTCGCCAATTCGATAGACCGGACGGATAGAAGGATCAACCACCAGCAGCGCCCCGCCCGATGATAGATCTGCCCAGTCTCGATTTCTTTATCTATGCCGTACCGGCTGTGATGCTGGTCGGCCTGTCGAAAGGCGGCATCGGCGGCGCGATCGGGCTTCTTGGCGTGCCGATCATGTCGCTTGCCGTCGATCCGGTCCAGGCGGCGGCAATCTTCCTGCCGATCCTGATCCTCATGGATATCGTCGCACTCTGGTCGTGGCGGAAGTTCAACGACCCGAAGACGCTGCTGATGATCCTTCCCGGCGGCGTCATCGGCATCGCGCTCGGCTGGGCGACCTCGGCATATGTGTCGGACAATGCGCTGCGACTGGTCATCGCCTCGGCGACGATCCTCTTCACCGTCCGCTATTTCTGGCAGGTCTATGGCCGTCGCGGCCAGGTGGCCGCGCCCCTGCCCCACCGGCCGGTCGCCGCCACCTTCTGGGGATCGCTCTCCGGTTACGCAAGCTTCGTCGCTCATGCCGGCGGACCGCCCTTCCAGATCTACGTCCTGCCCATGCGGCTCGATCCGAAAGCCTATACGGGAGCGGCGATCCGCTTCTTCGCCATCGTCAACGCGGTGAAGGTGATCCCCTACTTCTTCCTCGGCGCACTCGGCACGGAAAACCTGACGCTGTCGGCAACGCTTCTGCCGGTAGCGCTCGTCGCCACCCTGATGGGGGCTGCAATCGTCAAGCACCTGAAGGCGGAGACATTCTACCCGATGACCTACGGCCTGGCCTTCTTCGCCGGCCTTAAGCTTCTCTGGGACGGACTGCCGTTCTGACCACCGGGTGATCCGGCAAAACAGACCCCTGAAACTGATCTGGCCGTGGCCCTTATGAAGCCACGACCAGAAGAGGTATGGATTTTTTGGTGCCGCTCCAGGACCTCTGCCAAAACAGTGAGGTCGGCGGCATTGGCTCAGTTAGCCGGCCTTAGTGACGCGTTGTCGCCATAAGCCGTTGCACTTCGTCTTTGAGACGCAGCTTGCGGCGCTTGAGATCTGCGATCTCCTGATCGTCGGAAGAGGGTGACGACATGATCGTCTGGAGCTCCTCCTCAAGAGCGCCGTGCTTCTTTTCAAGCGATGCTATATGAGCCTGGATGGTCATGTGGCATGTCCTTCCTTATTGCCTGCTCCGGCCATCCCATCGGCCGAAGCTTCAGGTTTACGACGAGAGTGTGACACGATCCTGCGCGTTTGTCGAAGGTGTTTTCATGACAAGAGCGCGGCAAATTCGTGGCTTCAGCTAACTTCCAGTTAACGCGGTTTGATGGTAGGAGCTTGCGCATTAAGCCGGGCCGGGTCACAAGCCCGGATCGATATGGGGACCGAAAGACATGGCTGATCAGGAACAGGCGGATATCCGGCTGGCTTTGGCAAAGCTCCGCCAGGAGCACGAGGATTACGACGCCGCGATCAACGCCATGATAGAGGTCGGCTGCGATGCACTGCGCGTCCAACGCATGAAGAAGAAGAAGCTCGTCATCAAGGACAAGATGACCCAGATCGAAGATCAGATCCTGCCTGACATTATCGCTTAGGAACGCTTTATGGCCGAGACACCACCCGTCGCCATCATCATGGGCAGCCAGTCCGACTGGGAGACCATGAAGAACGCTGCCGAAACCCTCGATGCCCTCGAGATCGATTACGAGGCGCGCATCATTTCAGCACACCGCACGCCCGACCGGCTGGTGAGCTTCGCCAAGGGCGCGCGCGACGAGGGCTTTCAGATCATCATCGCCGGCGCCGGCGGTGCCGCCCACCTGCCCGGCATGGCCGCCGCCATGACGCCGCTGCCGGTCTTCGGCGTTCCGGTGCAGTCCAAGGCGCTCTCCGGCCAGGACAGCCTGCTTTCGATCGTCCAGATGCCGGCCGGCATTCCGGTCGGCACGCTGGCCATCGGCCGCGCCGGTGCGGTCAATGCGGCCCTTCTGGCCGCAGCCGTTCTGGCGCTCACCGATGAAGATCTCGCCTACCGCCTCGACGAATGGCGCGCCCGACAGAGCGAGGCGGTTGCCGAATACCCGATGGACGAAGCATGAAAACCCAGACGATCGGCATCATCGGCGGCGGCCAGCTCGGCCGCATGCTGGCCATGGCGGCTGCAAGACTGAACCTGCGCACCATCATTCTGGAGCCGCAGGCCGATTGCCCGGCAGCCCAGGTCGCCAACGAACAGATCACCGCAGCCTATGACGACCCGGCAGCCCTCGCCGAACTCGCCAGCCGCTGCGATACCGTCACCTACGAATTCGAGAACGTGCCGGTCTCGGCCGCCGAGACACTGGAACGCTCCGTTCCTGTTTATCCGCCGTCGAAGGCGCTTGAGGTGGCACAGGACCGTCTGGTCGAAAAACGCTTCCTCAACGACTGCGGCATCGAGACGGCCCGCTTCTACCCCGTCGACAGTCAGGCGGAGCTGGAAGCCGCACTCGCCGACTTCGGCGGCAAGGGCGTGCTGAAGACCACCCGCCTCGGCTATGACGGCAAGGGCCAGCGCGTTTTCCGTTCGACAAGCGATTCTCCCCTCGGCGTTTACGAGGCGATGGGATCGGTACCGCTGATTCTCGAAAGCTTCGTCGCCTTCGAACGCGAGATGTCGATCATCGCAGCCCGCGCCGCGGACGGCACCGTGCGTTGCTACGACCCGGCCGAGAATGTTCACCGAAACGGCATTCTCCACACCTCGACCCTGCCCGCCGCGATTTCCGATGCAACGGCGAAGACGGCCCGCGAAGCCGCCGAAAAGCTGCTGTCGGCGCTCGATTATGTCGGCGTCATCGGCATGGAATTCTTCGCCATGGAAGACGGCACGCTGATCGCCAACGAGATCGCCCCGCGCGTCCACAATTCCGGCCACTGGACGGAGGCGGCCTGCGTCGTTTCGCAGTTCGAGCAGCATATGCGCGCCGTGGCCGGCCTGCCGCTTGGCGACCCCGACCGTCATTCGGACTGTGTCATGACCAACCTGATCGGCGACGACATTCTGGCGCTGCCGGAATGGCTTTCGACGAAGGATGTGCTTGTCCACCTCTACGGCAAGACGGAAGCCCGTCCGGGCCGTAAAATGGGCCATGTCACACAACTGAAAGGCCGGAAAACGCCGTCACAAGGTTGACACAGGCGAAGGCGCGGGTTATCTGCACGCCAACCTGAGGCGCGCCCTTAATCTTTAGAGACTAGGCGGCGCGCTTTCGATTGTTAGAGACAAGCGGCTCTATGAGCCCACAGACTGCTGGACCAGTACAATGAAGATCAAGAACTCGCTTAAGGCGCTGAAGGCTCGTCACCGCGATAACCGTCTGGTTCGTCGCAAGGGCCGCATCTACATCATCAACAAGCAGAACCCGCGCTTCAAGGCCCGCCAGGGCTGATCGTCCGGGCGGTCTTTTCCGCCCGCGATCAAATTGTCGATAGCGCGACAATTCGGCTTTGACCTTCGGCGCATGCGGATTATCTTGATCCGCATGCGCCATTTGCTTTTCAGGACCTCTCATCCCGCAGCCGCCGTGACACTGGCCCTTGCATCCGGCTTGGCCCTTGCATCGGGATTGCTGCTGGCCTCTCCGGCTTCAGCACAGGCACCGCAGCAGCCAGCCCTCCCCGCGCCGCAGGCCGAGACGCCGGCATCGACACCGGAGCCCAGCCAGCAAGCGGCACAGGCCACCACCGTCCCGGCACCCAGAACGGCCGATTCCCTGTTTGACGCATTGAAGCGCGAACGCGACCCGGAAAAGGCCAAGGGCATCGCCAGCCAGGTGATCGCCGAGGTCAACGATTCGGGCAGCGCCACCGTCAACCTGCTGATGCAGTGGTCGGCCGAAGCCATCAAGGAAAAGAAGAACGCTGCGGCGCTCGACTTCCTCGACCGCGTGACGCTGATCGACCCGGATTTTGCCGAAGGCTGGAACCGCCGCGCCACGTTGCATTTCACCATGGGCGACCGGCGCAAGTCGATGGCCGATATCGCCGAGACGCTGAAACGCGAACCGCGCCATTTCGGCGCGCTGGCCGGCATGGCAGGCATCCTCACGGAGGCTGGCGACGACCAGCTGGCGCTCAGGGCATGGGAACGCTATCTCGACGTCTACCCCGCCGACCGCGATGCCCAGGAAGCCGTATCCAAACTCTCCGAAAAGATTGCCGGCAACCGCACCTGACGCCGCCACACCCGGCGGCTTTTGAACAGGATCAGCGGATTTCCCGTGGTCGCGGCCGGTGCGAAAACGCTCCTTTGCTTCCCCCGCACCCTGCGCCATATAGGAGGCTCACGCCCGCTCCGGACCACGCCGCATGATGATCGCATTGACATTCCTCGTCGCACTCGCCGCCGCCTTCGGCTTTACCGCATGGAAGGCGGGCGAGCTCGAGAAGCGCTTTCCCAATCGCGGCGAGCTGACCGATATCGGCGGCTATAGCCTCAACGCGCTGCACCTGCCCGCTCCGGCCTCGCCCCGGCTGCCGCCCATCGTCTTCATCCATGGCGCAAGCGGCAACCTGCGCGATCAGGAGACGGCGTTTCGCACAGCACTCGAAGGACAGGCCGAACTTCTCTTCGTCGATCGTCCCGGCCACGGCTATTCCGAGCGCGGCGGCCAGGAAAACGATTTTCCCGACGGGCAGGCCGCAGCCATCGCCAGACTGATGGAAAAGAAGGGCATCGACCGGGCAATCATCGTCGGCCATTCCTTCGGTGGCGCGATTGCCGCGAGCTTTGCCGTCTTCCACCCGGAAAAGACGGTCGGCCTCCTTTTCCTCGCGCCGGCCACCCATCCCTGGCCGGGCGGCGTCGACTGGCACTACACGCTGTCGGCCATGCCCTGGGCCGGCTGGTGGTTCACCCGCCTCGTCAGCCTTCCGGCAGGCCTTTTGCTGATGGACAAGGCCACGCACTCCGTGTTCAGCCCCAACCGCCGCCGGGACCGCTATGTCGAGGAAGGCGCGCCCGCACTCGTGCTGCGCCCGCAAAACTTCCGCGACAACGCCATCGATGTCGCCAACCTGCACGCCTACGTGAGCCGCATCGCACCGCGCTACCGCGAGATCACCGCACCGACCGTGATCATCACCGGCGACAGCGACCGTATCGTTCTGCAGGAAATCCACTCGCAGGGCCTGGCGCGCGATATCACGGGCGCGGAACTGGTGATGATCCACGGATTGGGCCACAAGCCGGATTACGTCGTCACCGACGTGGCGGTCGCGGCACTCGAGAAGATTGCGGGTGAGAAGCGGGACGTACAAGCGACAGCAAAGGCCGCGGAGGCGCGGCTGACGCAGTCGGGACTGCATGGGAAGACGGTGGCCGGGATAGCGGTTGAGAAGACAGAATAGAGATAAGCCGCAATTCTCTCACACTAGCAGGAGGGAGACATCTGTGGCTCTTCTTGTCGTCACGTTAAAGCTTTTCTCAGAAGAAACGATGATGAGCAAAAGCCCCCATGGCACGAGGCCTATCCATCCGGCCATCGTGCCCTGGCAGAGCAAGCTCCCATTTTCCAGCCGCTTAAAGCCAAGCCAGTTAAAATCCGTCTCGCCTGACGAGACCGCCTGAACACGAACCTGACCAAAGGAAATGATTGGCAGCAACAGGCGGGCCGTCGTGTATCCGAGATACCTCCAGAATAAAATCGAACACGAACATACATGATTCCCCACTCGTCTGATGTAATGACGCCCCCTAGATCGGCGTGTCTATCACACGCCAAAGATAGACAGACGGTGACCGTTTCTACCAGTAGCGATAGACCAGATCGTCGGGATCATGCCGTCGTGCCGCTGCATCGAGAACGCCACCAAGACGCTCGGCTAGCCTAAGCGAGGCAGCATTGTCGCAGTGGATGTAGCTGACCAAGGTACGGGGTCGCAACGTATCACGCGCCCATTCCAGCAGCTTCGCCGACGCCTCCGATGCATAGCCCCTGCCTTGCCATTGGGAATAAAGCAGCCAGCCGATTTCGTGTTCGGGAAACAACGGCCCGGCATTGATGCCGACCTGACCGATACAGGCGCCGCTCGCCCGTTCGTCGACCATCAGCGAGCCATGGCCGAACAGCTGCCACTGCGCCACGTCGTGGCAGAACATGCCCCATGCAGCCTTCTCATCGAAAGGGCCGCCCATGTGCTCGGCATGTTCAGCCCCCATGAAGCTGGCATAGGCCTCCCAGTCCTGCGCACGGGGCGCACGCAGCGTGAGGCGCTCCGTCTCTAGCATCGGGATGCCGGTCATAGCGTTGAAAAACTCCGCAAAAACGCAAAACGGCCGGGTCACCCCGGCCGTTCGCATTAACATTATCGCAGCTCGCGCTCAGACGCCCGTCTGGCCGTCCGCGCCGATATAGGCGATGCGCAGCATGTTGGTCGCGCCCGGCGTGCCGAGCGGGACGCCGGCCGAGATGATGATGCGGTCGCCCGGCTTGCCGAAACCTTCGTCGGCAACGATGCGGCAGGCGCGGTTGACCATGTCGTCGAGATCGGTCGCGTCATGGGTCACGACACAATGCAGACCCCAGCAGACCGACAGCCGGCGCGCCGTCTGTACGCTTGGCGAAAGCGCCAGGATCGGAACGGTCGGACGTTCGCGCGAGGCACGCAGGCCGGTCGTACCGGAAGACGTGTAGGTGACGATGGCCGACAGCTTCAGCGTTTCGGCAATCTGGCGGGCGGCGAGCGAAATCGCGTCGGCACCGGTTGCCTCGGGCGTCGCGCGCTGGGCGTAGATGATGCCCGGATAGTTGATGTCCTTTTCCACCTGATGGGCGATCGACGCCATCATCGACACGGCTTCGACCGGGTACTGGCCGGAGGCGGACTCGGCAGACAACATGATCGCGTCGGCGCCTTCGAAGACGGCGATCGACACGTCGGAGACCTCTGCGCGGGTCGGTACCGGCGCGGTGATCATCGATTCCAGCATCTGGGTGGCGACGACGACCGGCTTGCCGGCGCGGCGGCAGGCGCGCGTCAGCTGCTTCTGGATGCCCGGTACGCTTTCGATCGGCATTTCGACGCCGAGGTCGCCACGGGCAACCATCACGGCATCGGAAAGCTCGATGATCTCGTCGATGCGCTCCAGCGCCTGCGGCTTCTCGATCTTCGACATGATGCCGACGCGGCCGCGGGCGATCTTGCGCACTTCGGCAAGGTCGTCGGGACGCTGCACGAAGGAGAGCGCCACCCAATCGGCCTCGCCGGTAGCGAGCACGGCATCGAGGTCGGCGCGGTCCTTCTCGGTCAGCGCACCGACGCCCAGCAGCGTGTCGGGCAGGCTCACACCCTTGCGGTCGGAAATGCTGGTGCCGGCAACGACTTCGGTGACGATGCTCTTGCCGTCGGCCTTGACCGCCTTCAGCGCCAGCTTGCCGTCGTCGATCAAAAGCCGGTCGCCGGTCTTGACCGCTTCGAGAATTTCAGGATGCGGAAGGAAGACGCGGGTTTCGTCGCCCGGTGCCTCGTTGTTGTCGAGCGTGAAAGTCTGGCCGGGGGTCAGCGTCACCTTGGTATTGGCGAACTTGCCGACGCGCAGCTTCGGCCCCTGCAGGTCACAGAGAATGCCGATCGGCCGGCCGGAGGCCTTCTCGACCGAACGGATGCGCGTCATCAGCGTGCGCATCACCTCGTGGCTGGCATGGCTCATGTTGATACGGAACAGGTCCGCACCCGCCTCGTGCAACTTCTGGATCATCGCCTCTTCGGACGATGCCGGACCGAGTGTGGCGAGGATCTTTACTTTGCGGTTACGCCTCATCAATTCTGGCCTTCTTGCGTACCGGGCGTATCGGACAGCTGGACCATCCAGCTCCCCTGACGGCCCGTGTCATATTCCTTGAAGCCCATGCGCTGGTAGCCACGGGCGAAACAATCCTTGACGTCGACGATTTTGAATTCGTTCTCGGCGACGCACATATTGACATTGCCGGTCCAGCGCCCGCCGCGGGCGGAGTCCTCGGCATAGAGGTAATAGTAACGCGATTGCAGCTCGCCCTCGATCAGCGTTGCGCAGGTGGAGGCAGGAACCTGCCACCATCCTTCGGTATTCCAGCCGTCCTGGGCGCGATAACCGATCGCCACGCCGACGAGATTTTGCGTGCCGTTGCAGACACGAAAATCCGCATGCGCGGGCGATGCCAGGAGGAGCGGTCCACCGGCACACAGGGCAAGCAAGCCCGCCGGTACGGAAAGCAGTGTACGAAGATAATTTGAAAGGGATTTTTTCGGCACGGTTTCCGTCAGGACTCCATGGTTATCGATGAGCACGTTCTCGCGCGGACAGGGAGGAAAGTCAACGAAGGTATCAACCGTTGCGGCGCCCTGCCGCTGCCTCCTCCCCAGGAGTGGACCGACATAGCATCCGCCCTTGATCTTTGCCAGATCTGAAGCCCCTTCGGCTTGCATGAAAATCGCCCCCATGCGATCAACCGCGACGTGAAGACCGTGCCTGGAACCGTTTGGGAACACTCTTTTTTGATGCAGGACTTTCAACCTTTCGAGATCATAGACGGCGACTATGACAAGCGCATGGTGTTGCTCGCCGACCATGCGATGAGACGTCTGCCGGAACATTATGGCAGCCTCGGCCTGCCGGACACCGCATTCGGGCGACATATCGCCTATGATATCGGCGTCGAGGGCCTGACCCGCCGGCTGGCGGCCATCCTCGGCGTGCCGGCCGTGCTCGGCTGCTTCTCGCGCCTGCTGATCGATCCGAACCGCGGCGAGGACGACCCGACGCTGATCATGAAGATTTCCGACGGCGCCATCATTCCCGGCAACCATCCGATCACCGACGAAGAGTGGCAGTTCCGGCTCGACACCTACCACCGCCCCTATCATCAGGCCGTCGAGCGGACGATCGCCAGAGCCGGCACGCCCGAACGCGCACCACTCGTCCTGTCGATCCATTCCTTCACACCGTTCTGGAAGGAGTTCGAACGGCCGTGGCATGCCGCAGTCCTGTGGGACAGCGACGACCGCGCCGTCATCCCCTTCATCGACATGCTGCGCCAGCCGGGCGATATCGTCGTCGGCGACAACGAGCCCTATGACGGCGCCCTGAAGGGCGATACGATGTATCGCCACTGCATGGTGCCGGGCATTGCGCATGCGCTTCTCGAAGTCAGGCAGGATCTGATCGGCGATGCGGCGGGCATGGATGCCTGGGCGGCAAGGCTGGCGCCGATCTTCGAGCGGCTGAATGCCGATCCGGCGCTGCACGAATACAGGATATTCCCGTCGCGCACCGGCCCCTACCCGGCCCCTCACCCGGCAAGACGGAAGCAAGGATTTTGAAACCGATGACCGAACTCACCAAGGAACAGCAGACCGAATTCGAAGCTGCGGCCTTCCGCCGCCTCGTCGCGCACCTGCGCCAGCGTACCGATGTGCAGAACATCGACATGATGAACCTCGCCGGTTTCTGCCGCAACTGCCTGTCGAACTGGTACAAGGACGCAGCCGTCGCCGCCGATGTCGAGCTTTCCAAGGAGGATGCGCGCGAGATCGTCTACGGCATGCCCTATGACGAATGGCGAAAGCTGCACCAGACGGATGCGAGCGACGCTCAAAAAGCCGCATTCGAAACCAACAAGCCCTCCCACGACTGAACCGCCCCGCAAGGCTTGCGCAAAGGCACGGCCGATTTGGCTTGACCTCGACGCAGCTTTTCGGCACTTGACCAACAATCACGAGACATTTCCACACCATCAGGAGGCCCCGATGTCTGATGCTCATGGCGTCGCCCGCGACCAGCTCCGCGCATTTATCGAGCGCATCGAACGACTAGAAGAAGAAAAGAAGACGATTGCCGACGACATCAAGGATGTTTACGGCGAAGCCAAGTCCATGGGCTACGACACCAAGATCATGAAAAAGGTCATCGCGCTTCGCAAGAAGGATGACCAGGAGCGCATGGAAGAGGACTTGATCCTCGACACCTACCTCTCCGCTCTGGGCATGATCCCCGGCGCCGGCACCGAAGAAGAAGAAGCCGCCTGACAAGACCTTCGAAGCCCGCCGCAATGGCGGGCTTCGCGCATCCTGCCCGGGCTCCGGCACCGGCACTGATGCACCGGCGTAACGCCGGATTTAAAACTTGACGATCACGGTAATATTAATCCGCAAGTCAATTGCTTTGATTTTGGCGCCCTGCTAGTCGCTGATCATGCACTCCGCCGTCAAAACAGACCTTCTCGACACCTTCCTGAGCCTGCGAAAGCGGCTGATGGCAAGCATTTCGAGACTGGTCGGCTCGCATGCGGCGGCCGAGGATCTGGTGCAGGACACGTTCCTGCGCCTCTGGGAGCGGCGCGAGCGCCTGCCGGAAGCCTCGCAGCTGCACGGCTATGTCGTCCGCACCAGCCACAATCTCGCGATCGATTTTCGCCGGCGACAGCGCATCGCACCCTTTATCGAAGGCGTCGAGTTTCTCGATTTCATCACCGACGACAGGCCGAACCCGGAAGACGAGGTGATGGCCCGTGAACGGATGCAATCGCTTTCGCATGCGATCGCGGCGCTTCCGCCGCGCGCCCGCGATGTCTTCACCATGGCCCGCATCGACGGCATGACCTATGTCGAGATCGGCGCAAAGCTGGGCATCTCGCCTAAAACGGTGTTCAGCCACATGGTCACGGCACTCGAAAGGCTCGACGGTTTCGACAATCCTCGGGATTAGACGGCATTTTTTCCAACGCGGACCCGGATTTCCGTCAGCACCAATCGTTACATTATCAAACGGGCAAGAACAGGCCTGAAAACAGGACGCCATGGGCAAGCTGTCACAGGATCAGCAGGGAACGACCGATCACGAAGGCACGGCGCATGATGCCGCCTCTTGGTTTGCCCTGTTGCTGGACGACAATGCCAAGGAGGAGGATCACCAGCGCTTCCGCCAATGGCTGCTGGCCGATCCGAGCCATGCGGAAGCCTATGCGCGGATGGAGAAACTGTGGCAGCGTGCCGCCTTCGAACAGCGACCGCAAGACAAGGCACCGACCCGCCGTACCCTGCTGAAGACGGTATCCGGCACGCTTGTGGTCGCCGCCACGGCCGGCTCCGGCTGGCTCTGGTCGAGACGACCGGACATGTCGACCGGCATCGGCGAAACGCGGCTTGTCCGGCTTGAGGACGGCTCGACCGTCGAGCTTTCGGCAGCAAGCTCGATCTCGCTGCATTTCAGCCACTTCGAACGGCGTATCGTGCTGCAGTCGGGAGAAGCCTATTTCACCGTCGAACCGGATCGGTCACGCCCGTTCATCGTCGAAGCAGGCGCACTTAGGGCGACCGCATTGGGAACCGCCTATTCCGTCGCCATGACGTCCGAACGGACCAGCGTCAGCGTGACGGAACATCAGGTTCGCGTCGAGATGGACGGCCGGATGATGGATGTCGGCGAAGGCCAGACACTCGACTGGTCGAAGGACGGGCAAACGTCGGTCTCGTCCGGCGAAACGGAAACCCGCCTTGCCTGGCGCAGCCGCAGCCTCGTCTTCCTTGCCCGCCCGCTCAGCGAAATCATCGAGGAGATCAACCGCTGGCGCAACGGCCACCTGCTGATCCTCGACCCGGTTCTTGCCCGAAGGCAGGTCACCGCGATCATCGACGTCAACGATCTTGCCGATATCGACAAGACGCTGGAACAGGGCCTGCCGATCGCCTTGTCCAGTTACACGCCAATGCTCACCCTGGTCTCGGCGACAAAAAATTAGAAAAATTTCATTTCTCACTCAGGTTTTGTCCGGGCTCCTTCGTAATCATCTCCAGAGGGCTCGATCAGGCCCTTCCAGAGTTTTTGAAAGAGGGGATGACATGACGCTTCACCACAGCCTGCGCGCAATCGGCCACATACCGCACAAGACGAGGCTGCTGACCACGGCAGCATTGCTGGTGCTGCCGATTTCGGCCCAAGCGCAGGATGCGGTGACAGGCTTCGACATCCCGGCCCAGCCCATCTCGTCCGCTCTCGTGCGCTATGCCGCCATCACCGGCAACAATATCGTCTATGACGGCGCATTGCCCGCCGGCGCAAGAAGCGGCCGTGTGATCGGCAATCTGTCGGAACAGCAGGCCCTGCAGCAGCTGCTGGCGGGAACCGACCTGACATTCGCCTTCGGCGCAAATGACAGCGTCACGGTCATCGCCCCATCGGCGGACGGCATGCAGGGTGCGGCAGGCGGAGAAAACACGCTTGAGGCGATCGTGCTCTCCAGCGAGCAATTGACCGGCTACCAGGCGAGCGACAGCAGCGTCGGCACCAAGACCGATACGCCATTGCGCGATGTCCCGCAGTCGATCCAGGTGGTCAAGCGCGATGTATTCACCGATCAGCAGGCGACGACACTGACCGAAGCCCTGCAGAACGTCTCCAACGTCCGCCAGAGCAGCACCGCCGGCAACCGCGCAGAGACCTTCATCACCCGCGGCTTCGCGTCCAACACCTACGCCATCGATGGCTCCGTGCTGAACGCCACCGGCAGCCGCCCGGAAGTCAATCCGGATCTCGCCGGCATCGAGCGCGTCGAAGTGCTCAAAGGCCCGGCGTCGGTCCTCTACGGTCGCGGCCAACCTGGCGGCCTGATCAACCTCGTGACCCGCCGTCCGACCGAAACACCGACGGCGGAAGCGACGACACAGCTCGGCGGCTACGGCTTCCGCCGCGCTGAAGCGACCGCCAGCGGCCCGCTCAATGACGACGCGACGCTGATCGGCCGCATCACCGGCGCCGCCCAGCGCGAAAGCGGCTTCGTCAACGAGCGCGCCGAAAGCGAACGTCAGTATCTCGGCGGCGTGGTGGAGTGGAACCCGGACGAAGATACCCGCGTCACCCTGAGCGTCGACCATACCCGTCAGGAACAGCCCTATGATCGCGGCCTCGTCTTCGACGCCAATGACGAGATCGTCTGGCCTCGCGATCATTTCCTCAGCGAAAAGTGGTCCATGGTCGACAGCTACAAGACGCGCGTCGCCCTTACGGCGGAACGTCAGGCGCTCGAATGGCTGAAGTTCCGCAGCACAATTCGTTACGACGACGCCTCCACCCACGACACCGGCATCGATTACGAGGGCTTGTTGCCCGATGGCCGTACGATGGAACGCCGCTATACCGACCGGACCGAGGACATGAACAACCTCGACATGCAATTCGAGGGCATCATGACCTTCGACACCGGTAATATCGGCCACACGGTGCTTGCCGGCGTGCAGCATGTCCGTTCGCGCATGGATTTCTGGCGCGGCCGGTCGGACATCGATCCGATCGATATCTACGATCCGGTCTACGGCGCTCCGATGCCACCGCCGAGCGGCGGGTGGCTGGAATATGTGCAGGACATCATCACCACCTCCGTCTACCTGCAGGACCAGATCGAGTTCACCGACCAGTGGAAGATGCTGGTCGGCGTACGCTACGACGATTTCCGCCAGGAAACCGAATATCAGCAGGGTGATGGTGATCCCGACGGCAGCGACAACGCGCTGACCTGGCGCGCAGGACTGGTCTACCAGCCCAACGACCAGCTTTCCTTCTACACCAGCTATGCCACGAGCTTCATGCCGCAGGCCGGCCTTGGCGAGGGCAATACGGTATTGGCACCCGAGGAAGGCTGGCAGATCGAGGCCGGGGTGAAGGCGGACATTACCGACCGGATCTCGGCGACCTTCTCGGTCTTCCAGATCACAAAGAGCAATGTCGCCGTGGAAGTCACGGGGCAGGACTATTCGCGCCTGACCGGCGAGCAGCGATCGCGCGGTGCCGAACTCGACGTCACCGGCGAGATCACCGATGGCTGGCAGGTCATCGCCTCGCTCGGCTACGTCGATGCGCGGGTGACGGAAGACAGCAATGCCTCCCTCGTCGGCACGCGCCTCGTCGGCGTGCCCTACTGGAGCGGAAGCCTGTGGACCACCTACGAATTCCAGACCGGCAAGCTGGAAGGCCTGAAGGTCGGCGCCGGCATCACCGCTGCCGGCGAGCGCAATGCCGATCTTGAAGACGCGGCCTATGTCGACGGCTACTACCGCCTTGACGCGCTGGTCTCCTACAAGATCAACGAGCACCTCGACTTCTCGCTTGTCGGCCGCAACCTGACCGACGAGCGCTACATCGAAAGCACCGCCAGCCGCACCGAAAACCATCCGGGCGCACCGATGAACTTCATGGCGTCGCTCAAGGCGACGTTCTGACAACAGGAACCGACAGTCGGGAATGACTTTGGACGACGAAAGCCGGAGGGTGGCGGTCACCGTCAGGGACGTGGAGTTCGGCTACGGGCAGCGCACCGTTCTGAACAGGGTCTCGCTCGCTCTGAAGACCGGCGAGTTCGTCGCCATCGTCGGCCCCAATGGCTGCGGAAAGTCGACATTGCTGAAAATCATGGCCGGGCTGCTGCAGCCCGGCCATGGCTCCGTCCTCCTCGGCACCCAGCCCGTGCATGGCCTGCCCCGCAGGACGCTCGCCCGTCACATGGCGATGCTGGCGCAGTCGAACGAGGCGCCGGACGGCATGCTCGTCGCCGATCTCGTCGGCATGGGGCGTTTTGCCCATGAAGGCTGGCTCTCCCGCGGCACGGCGCAAGACCGCGCCCATATCGATGCCGCCATGAAGACCATGGACATTGCCGAGCTTGCCGGCCGGCGCATCGGTGAACTGTCGGGTGGCCAGCTGCAGCGCTGCCGCATGGCGATGACCCTGGCGCAGGACGCCGGCATCCTTTTGCTGGACGAGCCGACCAATCATCTCGATCTCAAATATCAATACGGCCTTCTCGATGTGGCGCGCCGGCAGGCGGCGTCCGGCCGCGTCGTCGCGGCCGTGCTGCACGACCTGACCCAGGCGAGCCTCTATGCCGACCGCATCATTCTCATGTCGGAAGGCCGGGCCGTCGCAGACGGCACCCCGGCCGATGTCCTGACATCCGCCAACATCGCCACAGTCTACGGCATCGACACACGCGCCATGCCCTTTGGCCGCGCCATCGTCCACCTGCCGGAAAGTGCGGTCGGATGAGGGCCGCCACGACGCTCGCCGTGCTTGCGCTGCTTCTGGCTCTTCTGTGCCTGCTGCATCTTTCCGCCGGCGCCCGCTTCTCTTCGCCCGGCCTTGTCTTCGATGCACTGTTCGACCACGATCCGCGCAACTACCAGCATGTCGTCGTCGTCAGGCAGCGGCTGACCCGGCTTGTCGTCGCCCTCTATAGCGGCGCGGTGCTGGCCGTTTCCGGCCTGCTCCTGCAAAAGATCCTGCGCAACGACCTCGTCTCACCTTCGACGCTCGGCATCAACAGCGGCGCCGTCACCTTCGTCGTGCTCGGCATCTATGTCTTCGGTCTCAGTGGTGCAGCGCTGTTCTGGCCGGCGCTTGCCGGCGGCGCATTCGCCGTCGTCGTCACCTTCTTCGCCGCAAGCCTTGTCGACAGGGGAAGCCGCGACCCGCTGTCGCTCGTGCTCGGCGGCGCGATGACGGCAACGCTGTTTTCCTCCGCCACCACATTCGCCATCGCGCTCGACCCCGACCGTTTCGGCAACCTGATGAGCTGGCTCGTCGGCGATATCGGCAATTTCGACTATCAGCCGCTCGCGATCCTCTGGCCGCTGGGTCTGGCAGGCATCGTTCTGGCACTTGTGCTGTGCCGATCGATCGACCTTCAGACGCTCGGGACGGAACAGGCCGCAGCGCTTGGCACCGATCCGCGCTTCGTCCGCTTCGGCGCGCTGGCGCTGGCCATACCGCTTGCCATCACCGCCGTCTGCATCGTCGGCCCGATCGGCTTCGTCGGCCTCGTCGCCCCCCATATCGCCCGGCTGCTGATGGGCGAGACCGGCCGTCCGGCGATGATCTTCTGCGCCCTGATCGGCGCGATCCTCGTGATTGCCGCAGACATTCTTGCCCGCACGCTGTTTGCGCCGCAACTGCTCCAGGTCGGCACCGTCATGGCGCTCTGCGGCGGCATCGCCTTTCTCGTCATCGTCATGACGACGCTGCGGCGGAGGATCGCCTGATGCGCAGCACGACGGGCCGTCAGCTGACCCTGCGAATGGGAAGCGTCGTTCACTTCCCCTTGCGCCTGCGCACCGTCGCGGTGCTCGCCGCACTGACATCGCTTGTCTCGATCGCCGCATTGTCGGGCCTGAGCCTGGGCACGACGCCCGTCAGCATCGGCGAGATCCTGCGCTGGCTCATGCCGTTTCAACCCACGGACCCCGAGACTTCATCCATCATGCTGCTGCGCTGGCCGCGGATCGTCATCGCCATTCTCGGCGGCGCGATGATCTCCGCCTCCGGCTATCTGCTGCAGGTCGTCGCCCGCAACGGGCTGGCCGACCCCGGCCTGCTGGGTATCTCGCAGGGCAGCATGGTCGCCATCGTCATCGGCGCAACGGTTTTCAACCTGCCGCCATACTGGCTGGCATGGCTCGGGCTGGCGGGTGGCTTTGCCACGGCAGCACTGGTCATGGGGCTGGCCTACAGGCTTTCATCCTCCACCGGCCTGATCCTCGTCGGTATCGCTGTCGGCATCGTGCTGAGCGCCGCAATCGAAGTCGTCATGGTCAGCGGCGGCATATTGCAGTTTGCCCGCTGGCTTGCCTGGTCACATGGTTCGCTGACAGCCGCCTCGGCCGGAACCGCAGGCATGGTCGGGCTCTGGGCCGCCGTGCTTCTGCCGCTGACGCTCGCCTCATCCGGTCGCATGATGCCGCTTCTGCTTGGCCACGAACAGGCGGCCGGCATCGGCGCCTCGCCGCGCCGCCTGTCGCTCGGTCTCACCATGATCGCCGCGGCACTGGTGGCACCGATCGTCGCCGCCGTCGGCCCGATCTCGTTTCTCGGCCTGATCGCCGGGCATGTTGCCCGCAAGCTGGTCGGCGAACGTCCCGGCGAGGTGATGCCCGTCACCATGCTTGCCGGTGCGCTCATCCTGCTCGTCGCCGACATTGCCGGCCGCACCCTGTTCCTGCCGATGATCGTCCCCGCCGGCATTCTCGTCTCGATCGCCGGCGTGCTGATCTTCGTTTTGGCCGCCCGCCTTTCCCGCACATCCCGCTAGGAGCCCTCCCATGCGCCGACTGTCCCTTGCCCTCCTCGCCGCAGCAGCACTCCTCTTCCCGAACGCAGCCTTCGCCCGGCAGGTCACCGATCACGGCGGCAACGCCGTCGAGGTGCCGGATGCGCCGCAGCGCATCCTGTCGCTGCATGACTGGACATTGACGGTGATGACGCGGGAACTGGACGCACCGCTGATTGCAAGCATCGGCCGCATCGCCGCGGACGGTACCCACTTCATCCGTGGCGCGCGCGAGCTTTTCGGGCTAGATTTCAACCAGATCGAACTCGCCTCCATCCACGGCAAGCCGGATCTGGAGCGCATCCGCGCCCTCACACCCGACCTGATCGTCGCGAATATCGGCGACTATGATGCCTTGCGCCAACAGCTTTCGACCATCGCCCCGACACTGATGTTCGACGCCGAAAACGGCAAGCCGCCCTTCGAGCTGTACCGCGAATATGCGGGCTGGATCGGCCGGCAGGACCGTTACGCGGAATTGAAGGCCGCCTATGACGCTCGTATTCAAGCGACACGGCAAACCCTGCAGCCGCCGCTGACATCCGGCACCTATGCCGCGATCCTCGCCAACGAACGCGACGGAACGCTGGAAATCCTCAAGGAATATGGCGTCGTGACCACCGTACTCGACGATCTCGGGATGCGCCGCATGCCGCTGGCACAACAGGTTCCGGCAGGCCAGAGCCGCATGCGGATCGGTGCGGAACTGATCGGCGAACTCGATGCCGACCTGATCCTCAGCTCCTACCTTCCCGAAAGCGACCAGAGCGAGAACAGCATATTTTCAGCGCTTGCGCGCATCGCGCCGGGTTATGAAGGCTTTCTGCGCGCCTATGATGCAAAGCGCATCCTCAGCTTCTCCCGTTTCGAGATCTATCCGCCGAGCTTCCGTGGCGCGGAAATCTTTCTCGACAAGATACAGCAGAAGACGGAGTGAGCGCCGCACGTCAAAACGCATATGGGGCGAGCGCCGCACGGCACTCGCCCCATATGTTTCAAATTCCCTGATGCGTGATCAGTTCGAGCCGCCAAAGCGGTTCGCGTCGATGGCGACGGTCGCCGACACCGGCTTGAAGCTGCCGCTGGCATAGGCGGCGGAATATTCGCTGTTCAGCGTCCGGGTCACGACGCGCGGCGCCTTCATCGAAACCACGTCCGTGGAGCTCTTGTTGTCGAGCGCCCACATTGCCACGGTATCCTTGGTCAGATTGCCGGGCCTTGCGGAAGGCGTCGGACGGGTGTTGCGGCCGCCTTTGACCGGCGTCGCAGAGGCCGCAACCGCCACCCAGTTCGGCGCATCGAAACCATCGCCGAACTGACGTGTCGCCGAAGGGGCCTGGATGACCCGCTGCGGCAGGGCTGCAACTTCCACCGGCCGCGTCACCGGAGCCGGTGCGGCCGAACGCGCCGTTTCCGTCGCGACATTGGCAGCCGGACGGCGCTCGTCCTCGACGCTGCGCGAAAGTGCGGCCACGAGTTCTGGCGTCAGGGCCTGCTGTTCCTGGTCATGCGCGGCGACGGAAGGCGTCGGAACCGACATCGGCGCGGAGGCCTGAACCACGGATGCAACCTGCGGCGCGACCGGACGATGCGCCGGTGTCGGCACGCTCGCCAGCTGCTCGGTCGGCAACGGCGTTTCGCCGAGCGATGCCGTCATCGTCGATGTTTCCGCGTCGCCTCTTTGACCACGCGGGCCAAGCAGCGTCGGCACCGGCACGGCATAGGCCGCGAGATCGGCAAACTCCTGGCCCGCGGGGCGCGTGTTTGCGGCGGCGGCTGCTGCCTGCAGCGCCAGCGCCTCCTGGGCGGGGTTGGCCGGTTGCGAGTAGAGGGCTGTTGCAAGCGTACCGGGGCCGCCTTCGCGGAAGGCCGGGCGCGAGGCGGGGATCGGCGCGTCTATCGTCTCTGCGGCTCGCTGAGGCGCGGCGGAGGCGACCATCACGCCCGGAAGCGGAGCGGCAGGTTCGGGCGGACGGGCCGCCGGAGCGGAAGGCTGCTGGCGCGGCGCGGCAACTGCCGGTGCGCTGCTTTCGCCATTATCCTCTTCCTCGTCGGCGCCACCGCCAAACAGGGTTGCCAGGAAGCCGCGGCGACGGCGCTCGGCCGCCGGCGCGCTGCCGGCCGTCGAGGCGACCTCGATCGAACTTGCGCCAACGCGCTTCTTGTAGTCGGCCAGCGCCTGGTCATATCCCGGCAGCGGATTGCCGTCGGAAGGCAGGTGCAGCGTATTGCCCTTCGGGAAGATCGAAACAAGTTCCTGGCGGCTCATGCGCGGCCATGCGCGAACGCCGCCGACATCGAGATGCACGAAGGGAGACCCGGATTTCGGGTAGAAACCGACGCCGCCGACCTGCATCTGCATGGCAAGACCACGCAGCGTGGCGAGCTTGACGCCCGGAATGTAGAAATCCATCGCCTTGCCGAGCGTGTGCTGGCTGTTCTTGGCGACACCCGACGTGCGCGAGCGTCCGCGCAGCATGCCGTTGGTGGCCGGAGAACGATAGGCGGAAACAACGTGGATATAGTCCTTTGCGCCGCTGCGGCGATAGACTTCCCAGACCAGATCGAACAGCCGCGGGTCCATCTTGGTCGGCTCGTTCTTGCGCCAGTCGCGCAGCAGCTGGTTGATCTGCGCCAGCCCCTTCGGGTCGAATCGACCGTTGCGCTTGAAGGTGATCTCGGCCTTTTCGCCGGTATGGATGAAATAGAGCTTGAGGCTGCGGTTTTCAGCCGCCGCCTCCGAGACGGTGACGGACACCATCGAGCCTGCGATAACGGCAAGCACGGCGCCCGCTGAGGCGCGCTTGGCGAGCGAACGAAAGGCTCTGAGGGCAAGAGCGTGAACGCTCGTGCCCGAAGGCATTTCTTTTGCATTCAATTCAAGCAAAGCGATCCCCGTCCGGCAGACAACGTCCCTCGTCGTCTCAATGACTGACAATTGCGTTCACACGATGGCAAATTTGCCACACATGTACAAGCGTCTCTCCTATAGTCAATGACGTGCTAAAGAGAGATTGACAGAAATTGTCATGCTTTCCTTGCCTGAAAATTAACTCCTGCTAAAGAGCCACCGATTCAGGCGGCTTCCTTCAGCGGATCATCCGGATCGATGCCGTAGTCCTTGAGCTTGCGATAGAGCGTCGAGCGGCCGATGCCGAGCTTGCGCGCCACCTGGCTCATCTGGCCGCGGTAGAACTTCAGGGCGAAGCGGATCAGCTCCTCTTCGACATCGGCAAGCTTGCGCACCTCGCCCGCATCGTCGGTGCTGACGATGACGTTTTCCGACGTCGGATAGGCGGCGGCAAGAAGCGCGCGCGGATCCGGACGCGTCGAGCGCGGCGGCATCATCGGCTGCGGGAAACCCGGATCGTCCGAAAGCGGCCGGATGAGCGACGAGGTCGGCATGGGATTGACCGCCGTCGCCGACAGTTCCGCCGACCGGAACTCCGGCAGCTGCGCCGCGATCTGCGGGAAATCCGTCTCCGTCAGCTCCACGCCTTCCGACAAGACGACCGCGCGGAAGATGGCGTTCTCCAGCTGGCGGATATTGCCAGGCCAGTCATAGGCGGTCAGCAGGGCCATCGCCCCGGCGCTGACGCCGAGATTGTGCGACAGCTTTTGCTCTGTGGAAAACCGCTCGGCAAACACCCGCACCAGATGCGGAACATCTTCCTTGCGGCGACGCAGCGCCGGAATGGTGATCGGGAACACGTTGAGGCGATAATAAAGGTCTTCGCGGAACCGGCCGGCGCGAACCTCTTCGATGAGGTCCTTGTTGGTGGCCGAGATCAACCGGACGTTAACCTTGTGTACGCGTCCGGCACCGACCGTCTCGATCTCGCCCGACTGCACGGCGCGCAGAAGCTTGACCTGCACGTCGAGCGGCAGGTCGCCGATCTCATCGAGGAACAGCGTGCCGCCATCGGCTTCGACGAACTTGCCGGTGTGCCGTTCGGTAGCACCGGTAAAGGCGCCCTTCTCATGGCCGAACAGGATGCTTTCGACCAGATTGGCCGGGATCGCACCGCAGTTGACGGTGATGAAAGGCTTGCCCGAGCGGTCGCTGCCCGACTGGATGGCGCGGGCGATCATTTCCTTGCCGACCCCGGATTCGCCTTCGAGCACGACCGGAATGTTGGAATGCGCGGCGCGCTGCGCCAGATCGATGACGCGGATCATGTCCGGGCTTGCCGAAACGATATCGCTGAAACCGACGACACCGGCACGGCGTCGTGCGGCCTTGGCCTTGCCCTCACGCTGGTCGAGCTTCAAGGCATTGGCGATCGAGGCGCCGATCCGCTCCGGCGAGACGGGCTTGACCACGAAATCGAAGGCGCCGGCGCGCATGGCCTGCACGACGGATTCGATACTGCCCTGCCCCGTCTGGACGATGACGGGAGTGGTGATGCCCGCGTCGCGGATGGCGGCGAGAAAGCTCAGCCCGTCCATTTCCGGCATCATCAGGTCGAGCACGATGGCATTCACATCGCCGCGAACCTGGTTGAGAAGATCGAGAGCGGCCTTTCCGTTCTCGGCCACATGCGCAACATACCCATGGCGCTCCACGGCATTCTTCAAAAGGCGGCGCTGGATGGGATCATCATCGACGACAAGGATATGAGCAGACATCTTGAACTCCCGGCAACGTTCATCGTGCACCCTTTGCGGGCTCTTATGCTCACGGTTGTGCCAGAAAGGCTTGAACATCCCCTTTTGAGAAAAGCTCACATTTTAACCGTCTGGACGGAAAACGGACGGGTGGAGCAGACTGCCCCGAAATGCTACCGATCGACCACCGAAGACAGGAAAAGGAATGACCATGATGAAACCCGTTCTCACGCCCCGCATCGCCTCGGCCAATGCCGCCGCGGGCACACCGGCGCATGATCCGGCCCTTGGTCTCCTGCCCGTCTGGAAGCTTTCCGATCTCTATGCCGCCAAGGACGCACCCGAATTCACCGCCGACCTGAAAAAGTCCGAAACACAATCGCTCGCCTTCGAGGAAAAGTGGAAGGGCAGGCTTGCCGAAGCCGCGACGAAAACCGGCCCCGGCGGCATCGGCGAGGCGTTGCGGGAATACGAGGCGCTCGACGATCTGCTCGGCAAGATCGGCTCCTTTGCCGGCCTCACCTATTTCTCCGACACCTCCAGCCCGGCCAACGGCAAGTTCTACGGCGACGTGCAGGCGAAGCTGACGGATGTGTCGGCGCATCTCCTGTTCTTCGCGCTGGAACTGAACCGCATCGACGATGCCGTCATGGACGCCTGCATGGACCGCGATCCGGCAGCGAACCACTATCGCCCATGGATCGTCGATCTTAGGAAGGACAAACCCTTCCAGCTCGATGACAAGCTGGAACAACTCTTCCTCGAAAAGTCGATGACCTCGGCCGCCGCCTTCAACCGCCTGTTCGACGAGACGATGGCGGAACTGCGCTTCGACATCGACGGCGAGATGCGCCCGCTGGAAGTCACGCTCAACATGCTGCAGGACGCAGAGCCCGAGACCCGCGCCAGGGCCGCCGCCGCATTGTCGAAAACCTTCGGCGACAACCTGCGCGTCTTCACGCTGATCACCAACACGCTCGCCAAGGACAAGGACATTTCCGACCGCTGGCGCGGTTTTGAAGACATCGCCGACAGTCGCCACCTGGCGAACCGCGTCGAGCGCGAAGTGGTCGATGCGCTGGCGGAAGCGGTTCAGCAGGCCTATCCGCGCCTGTCGCACCGGTATTATGCGATGAAGGCCAAATGGCTCGGCATGGACCAGATGAACTACTGGGACCGCAACGCGCCGCTGCCGGAAACGCCGAAGGCCCTGATCCCGTGGGAAACCGCCAAGGATACGGTTCTTTCCGCCTATGGTGCCTTCGCGCCGGAAATGGCTGCAATCGCCGGCCGCTTCTTCGACGAGGAATGGATCGACGCGCCCGCCCGCCCCGGCAAGGCGCCCGGCGCTTTCGCCCATCCGGTCGTGCCCTCGGCCCACCCTTACGTTCTGGTCAACTATCTCGGCAAGCCGCGCGACGTGATGACGCTTGCCCATGAACTGGGTCACGGCGTCCATCAGGTTCTCGCCGGCGAGCAGGGTGCTCTGATGTGCCAGACGCCGCTGACGCTCGCCGAAACCGCCTCCGTCTTCGGCGAGATGCTGACCTTCCGCACGCTTCTGCAAAAGACGACAGACAAGCGCGAGCGCAAGGCGATGCTCGCCCAGAAGGTCGAGGACATGATCAACACGGTCGTGCGCCAGATCGCCTTCTACCAGTTCGAGCGAAAGGTCCACACCGCCCGCAAGGAAGGCGAGCTGACCGCCGAACAAATCGGCGAACTGTGGCTGTCGGTGCAGAACGAGAGCCTCGGCCCGGCGATAAAAATCTCGGAAGGCTACGAGACGTGGTGGACCTATATCCCCCACTTCATCCACTCGCCTTTCTATGTCTACGCCTATGCATTCGGCGATTGCCTGGTGAACTCGCTCTACGCCGTCTACCAGAACGCCGCTCCCAATTCCGGCAAAGGGGGCTTTCAGGACAAGTATTTCGAACTCCTGAAGGCCGGCGGCACCAAGCACCATTCCGAACTCCTCGCCCCCTTCGGCCTCGACGCCACCGACCCGACCTTCTGGTCCAAGGGCCTGTCGATGATCGAGGGCCTGATCGACGAACTGGAAGCGCTGGACAAGGAACTGGGCTGATCGTCGGAACGACAAATGGCCGGGGAAACCCCGGCCATTTTTGATCGATGCCGAAAACCTACCGTATCACCGGCTCCACAGTCAGGTCCCGTCCGCTCGATGCGATCACCCTCACCCGAGAGCCGACCGGCAGGTCCGGTCCCATCACCGACCACATCGTATCGTCGAGCCTGATGCGGCCGCGGCCTTCGAGGATCGGTTCCGACAATGTCGCGGTTCGGCCGACGAGGCTTTCGCCGCGTCGATTGAGCGTCGGCTCGTCGGTCTTCGCACCGCGGCCGTTATAGATCCGCCGACCGACGATCGCGAAGAGAACCGACAGGAAGGCGAACAGCAGAAGCTGCACATGCCAGCCCCAATAGGGCCAGTCCCAGAGCGCCAGCGACAATGCGCCGAGAACCACGGCCGCAGCGCCGATCCAGATCAGGAAGACGCCGGGCGCGAAGAGTTCGAGAACCAGCAGCACGAGACCGATGATCCACCAGCCCCAGGGGCCGAGACTGTTCCAGAGTTCGACCACCATCGCCTTATCTCTCGGTGGTCGGCGGCGTGAACGGCGGAATGACGGCGGTCACGCTCGGCGTGCTGCGCGCCGCTGGACGCGGTGGCTGCGGCGTGCGCGGCGGCGTCGACTTCGGCCCGTCGCCATCTCCGAACACTTCCTTGGCGATCGCCCCGATACCGCTGATCGAACCGATCAGCGACGAGGCTTCGAGCGGCATCAGCACGATCTTGGAATTGTTGGCCTTGCCGATCTCGACCAGCGCTTCGGTGTATTTCTGCGCCACGAAGTAGTTGATCGCCTGCACATCACCGGCTGCGATCGCCTCGGAGACGAACTGCGTCGCCCTGGCTTCGGCTTCGGCCAGACGCTCGCGCGCCTCCGCCTCCCGGAAAGCCGCTTCGCGCTCGCCTTCGGCCTGAAGAACCGCGGCCTGCTTGGCGCCTTCGGCGCGGAGAATCTGCGCATTGCGCGCGCCCTCGGCTTCAAGCACCAGCGCCCGCTTCTCGCGCTCGGCCTTCATCTGCCGCGCCATGGATTCCACCAGATCCTTCGGCGGCTGGATGTCCTTGATCTCGATACGGGTGACCTTGATACCCCACGGATGCACCGCCTCATCGACGACGCGCAGCAGCTTCTCGTTGATGATGTCGCGGTTCGACAGCAGTTCGTCGAGATCCATCGATCCCATCACCGAACGGATATTGGTCATGGTGATGTTCTGGATGGCGTTTTCCAGATTGGCGATCTGGTAGGCCGCCTGCGCCGGGTTCAGCACCTGGAAGAAGGCCACCGCATCGGCCGAAACGCTGGCATTGTCCTTGGTGATCACCTCCTGCGTCGGAATATCGAGCACCTGCTCCATGACATTCATCTTCGCGCCGATGCGCTCGATGAACGGGGTCAGGATGTTCAATCCCGGCTGCAGGGTGCGTGTGTACTTGCCGAACCGCTCCACGGTGTAGGCATAACCCTGCGGCACCGTCTTCACCAGCGCGAACAGCAGCATGATCGCCAGGATCACCACCACGATGACGAAAATATCGAAACCACCCAAGCTCATCGGAGCCCTCCCTTACGTCCTTTAAATATGCCGCGATCCTATAAAACAGGATGACCATTCACAAGCGCGCAAGATTGCCTTAGAAGCCCCCTCCAAGACCGGTCGCAGCCTACCCGGATAAAACAAGGACACTGACCTTATGAAGACAATCGTCGTCTGCTCCGGCGGACTGGATTCCGTTTCGCTTGCCCACAATGTCGCCGCCAGGGGCGAACTGATGGGCCTCATCTCCTTCGACTATGGCCAACGCCACAGGAAGGAGCTGGAATTTGCCGCCGCCGCCGCAAGCCGCCTTGGCGTTTTCCACCAGATCATCGACATGCGCGCCATCGGCAGCCAGCTAACCGGCTCGGCCCTGACCGACGATGTCGACGTGCCCGACGGCCACTATGCCGAGGAGACGATGCGCATCACCGTCGTACCGAACCGCAACGCGATCATGCTGACCGTCGCCTTCGGCGTGGCCGCCGCCCGAAAGGCCGATGCGGTGGCGATTGCCGTCCACGGCGGCGACCATTTCATTTATCCCGATTGCCGCCCCGGCTTCATCGAAAGCTTCGACGTCATGCAGCGCCATGCGCTCGACGGTTACGCCTCGATCAAGCTGCTGGCACCTTACGTCACCGGCTCCAAGGCCGACATCGTCACCGATGGTGCCCGCACCGGCACGCCCTTCGTCGAGACATGGTCCTGTTACAAGGGCGGCGAGCGTCACTGCGGCCGCTGCGGCACCTGCGTCGAACGCCGCGAAGCCTTCCAGCTCGCCAGCGTCGAGGATCCGACCGATTACGAAGACCCGGATTTCTGGAAAGCCGCGACCGAAGGTTTCAAGGCCCCGGAATTCAAGGCAGAGGAGGTCCGCTGATGTATCGCATCACCAAGGAATTCCATTTCTCCGCTTCGCACCAGCTGTCGCACCTTCCGGCCGAACACCAATGCGCCCGCCTGCACGGCCACAATTATATCGTCGTCGTCGAACTGGCCTCGGCCGAGCTGAACGATGACGGCTTCGTCCGCGACTATCACGAACTGGCGCCGCTGAAGCACTATATCGACGACGAATTCGACCACCGTCACCTGAACGACGTGCTCGGCCACGACAGGGTGACATCCGAATATCTGGCCAAGCACTTCTACGACTGGTGCAAGGCCCGCCTGCCGGAAACGACGGCCGTGCGCGTCAGCGAGACGCCGAAGACATGGGCAGAATACCGCCCGGAGCCACGTTCGTGAGCGCCGCAGCAGAGACGATCCGCATCAGCGAAATCTTCGGCCCGACCATTCAGGGCGAAGGCATGCTGATCGGCCAGCCGACCGTTTTCGTGCGCACCGGCGGCTGCGATTATCGCTGCTCGTGGTGCGACACGCTGCATGCCGTCGACAGCGCCTATCGCCATGACTGGGCGCCGATGAATGCCGAAGCGATCTGGGGCGAGGTGCGCAAGCTTTCCGGCGACACGCCGCTGATGGTGTCGCTCTCCGGCGGCAACCCGGCCATCCAGCCGCTGGCCCCGCTGATCCGCCGTGGCAAGAACGACGGCTATCGGTTTGCCATCGAAACCCAGGGCAGCATCGCCCGCGACTGGTTTGCCGATCTCGACGTACTCGTGCTGTCGCCCAAACCGCCGTCGAGCGGCATGGAAACCGATTGGGAGACGCTGACCGACTGTCTGGCAGCGGCTGGAAAAGCGCCGCGCATTGCCTTGAAATTCGTCATCTTCGACGATGCAGACTATGCGTTCGCCAAGGAGGCCTCGCGCCGCTATCCGGAACTGCCCGTCTATCTCCAGCCCGGCAACCACACGCCCCCGCCGCCGGAAGACGACGATGCCAGGATCGATCTCGACGGCATCATGGACCGCATGCTGTGGCTCGTCGACAAGGTGACGGAAGACCGCTGGTTCTCGGCAACGGTGCTACCACAGCTTCATGTTCTCCTGTGGGGCAACAAGCGGGGCGTCTAGAGCAGTTTCAGCAAAAGTGCGCAGCGATTTTGCGTCCGGAACCGCGTCAACTCAAAGAGATGGAGCCATTTCGCGGTTCGAATTAAAGCGGAATGGCTCCAACCGGCCCCCGATCCCTACTCCGCGTAGATCATCTTCTTCGTCATGCCGCCGTCGACCGTCAGCACCTGGCCGGTGACGAAGCCGGCACCATCGAGATAGAGCACGGCATCGGCAATGTCCTTCGGCCGCCCGACGCGCCCGACCGGGTGCTGGGCCTCGTCTTCGTGGCTCAGCTTCGCCTCGTTGGTGATCCAGCCGGGTGCGATGGCATTGACGCGGATCACCGGTCCGAGGCTGACGGCCAGCGCATGTGTAAGCGCCACCAGCCCGCCCTTGGAGGCCGCATAGGCTTCTGAATTGGCTTCGGACATGAAGGCGCGGGTCGACGCCATGTTGACGATCGCGCCGCCCGCCTTCATCAGCGGCACGACCGCCCGCGTCATCATGAAGGCGCCGGTGAGATGGCTGTCGATGACGCGCCGCCAGTCGTTGACCGACATGTCGAGGATCGATGTGCCGAGCGCACCGCCGGTGACCCCCGCATTGTTGACGAGCAAATCGAGCCGGTCCCAGCCGGTTTCGGCAATCGCGATTTCCACCGACGCCTCATCGGCTACATCGCACTCGATGGCGCGCACGCCCTCGACCGGATGTGGCGCGTCTGTAAGGTCGAAGGAAATCACGTCGAAGCCGCGCGCGACCAGCGCCTCGCAGATACCGCTGCCGATCAGGCCTGCTCCACCGGTAACGATTGCTTTTTTCATGGAGTGTTCCTTTGGCTAATTGGTTTTGCTGGGAGCAACAACGGCTTCCCGCGCCAGCCCCTCATCCGCCTTCCGGCACCTTCTCCCCTTGCTGACGGGGGAAGGACACGCGTCGCAACGCCACAGTCCCTCTACAGCTCTGAGCGAAGCACGCACCCTCTCCGCGCGTGGCGGGAGAGGGTTAGGGGGCGCGAACCCTTGCTCAATTCAAAAACTCAAACCCAGCCCTGCAGTTCCCGTCGCACCACAGTCTCCAGCACGTTCATGCCATCGACGCTGTCGTTCAGGCACGGGATATGGACAAACTTCTCGCCGCCGTGGTGCATGAAGATCTCGCCGGCTTCCCCGGCAATTTCTTCCAGCGTCTCGAGACAATCGGACACGAAACCGGGATTCATGATCGCAACGCGCTTGATCCCCTCGCCGGCCAGAGCTTCCATCGTCTTGTCCGTATAGGGCTGCAACCATTCTTCCGGCCCGAAACGCGACTGGAAGGTGATGCGCAGCTGGTCCTGGCGATAGCCGAGCGCCTCGCGCAAAAGCCGCGCCGTCTTCTGACAGAAGCAGTAATAGGGATCGCCGGCCTTGAAATAGGACTGCGGAATGCCGTGGAACGAGGTGATCAACAGCTGCGGCTCCCAGTCGAGCGTCGACAGCGTGTTGCGCACGGAATTCGCCAAAGCCTCGATATAGGCAGGGTCGTCGTGATAGGTCGGCACGGTGCGCACGGCCGGCTGCCAGCGCATCTTCATCAGGTGCTCGAACGCCTTGTCGTTCACGGTCGCCGTCGTCGCCGCCGCATATTGCGGGTAGAGCGGGAAAAGCACGATCCGGTCGCAGCCTTGCGCCTTCAGCGCATCGATCTTCGAGGCGATCGACGGATTGCCGTAGCGCATGGCCCAGTCGACCACGACATTCGGATAATCCTTCAGCCGCTCGGCCATCAGCTCACCCTGGTTGCGGGTGTAGGTGCGCAGATAGCTCTCGTCGAGATCCTTGTTCCAGATCTCCTCATAGGCCTTGCCGACCTTCTGCGGCCGCTTGTTGAGCACGATGCCGTAGAGGATCGGGTACCAGTAGAGTTTCGACCATTCGATGACGCGGCTGTCGGACAGGAACTCCGCCAGATAGCGCCGCATCGACCAGTAGTCCGTGCCGTCGGGCGTGCCGAGATTGATCAGCAGAACGCCCACCTTGCCGAGCGAGACGGACGGATGGGAGGCGGGCATGGAGGCGGACGAGATGCTCATGAAGGCTTTCCAGACAGACGACAGAACCCAATACGGGTCGCGAAGGGATGCGGATCATTTAGAAACAAAAAACGGCTCGGGAAACCCCGAGCCGTTCACTTGACCGGGACAATTTGTCCCGATCGATCGCTCAGATACCCGGTCAGGACCTTGATCCGGGTCAAGAATGTCAGCGCGCCGGCAGTTCCAGCTCGGCGCCGACCTGGATGATATCCGGGTTGCGCAGGCTGTTGGCCTTCGAAATCTCGCTCCAGCGCTCGCCGTCGCCATAGGTGCTCTCGGCGATCTTCCACAGTGAATCGCCGCGAACGACGGTGTATTTGGACGGACCGGTTGCCGGCGGCGTGGTCTGGCCCTGCGCCTCGACGGCGGCCGGCGCCGTGGCGGCCGGAGCCGTCGTAGCCGGAGCCGTGGCGGCAGGGGCCGGAGCTGCGGTCGTCGGAGCAGGTGTAGCCGCCGGGGCCTGTGCCGTTTCCTTCGGCGCCGGCTTGTAGTCGGCCGGCGTCAGGTCGGTGATGCGGCCATCCGTGTAAGGCTTGTACGGGCTGTTGGCGGCGATGTAGTCGGCCACGGCGTTTTCCAGATTGGGGCCGAAGTCGTAGGCGTTCTGGGCATTGGCATTGAACACCCTGTAGCCGTCGCCGCCGGTGCGCACATAATTATTGGTGACAACGCCATAGGTCTTGGCCGGATCGATCGCCACGAAGACATCGCCTTCCTTGACCTGAACGTCGCTCACTCTGGAGCCGACCGGCTTCGACTTGTCGAAGGCATATTTGAGGCCCGCGACCTGCGCGAAACGACCGGCGATCTCGTCGATCTGGCTGACGCCGTTCTCGAGCGCCGCAACCACATCGGCCCCCTTGAGCTGGAAGGTGGCGACGGTGTTCTGGAACGGCAGAACCGTCAGGACCTCGCCCATCGTCACGTCGCCGGCATCGATCGAGGCGCGCATGCCGCCGCCATTGGCGAAGGAAATGGTGATCCCCTGCCCCTTGACGCGGTCGAGCTGCGCGTCGGCAATCAGGTTGCCCATCGTGCATTCCTTGACGCGGCAATTGGCGCGGTCGCCGTCGATGACGGCGTCGGACGCGCCGACGACCTTCTGCTTCAGCTCTTCAAGCGGACCGCCGAGTTCCCTCACCTTGGCCACATAGGCTTCGTCCGGGGTAACGCTCGCATCGAGAAGCTTCGGCGCACCGGAAGTGGATTTCACGGCACCGGCATCATCGAAGACCACGGCGAAATCGCCGAGATACTTGGAATAGGCGTAAGCCGTGACGATCGGCACGTCGACGCCGGCCGGGTTCTTCACCAGCGTCGGATAGGGGCCGGATGCCTTCGTGTCGGTGCTGGACAGATAGGTATGGCTGTGGCCGCCGACGATCACGTCGATGCCATCGACGGCAGCGGCGATCTCCTGATCGCGCACATAACCAACATGCGACAGAACGACGATCTTGTTGACGCCCTGCCCCTGCAGCTCCGCAACCGCCTTCTTCAGGTATTCGATCTCGTCGTCGAAGGAGATATCCGGGCCGGGCGATGCGGTTTCGGCCGTATCGGTGGCGAGTACGGACACGACGGCGACCTTCTCCGCCCCGAATTCCTTGATCACGTAACCCTTGTACTTGTCGGCCAGCATCGAACCGGGCTTGGCGACCGTGTTGCCGGAAATGATCGGGAATTTCAGCGCATCGATGAATTTCAGCAGCTCTTCCGGGCCATCGTCGAACTCGTGGTTGCCGATGGCCATGGCGTCGAAGCCGATGCCGTTCATGAATTCGGCAACCGGGGCGCTCTTGTAGGTGCTGTAGAACAGCGAGCCCTGGAATTGGTCGCCGGCATCGAGAACCAGCACGTTTTTGCCCTGCAGCTCTGAACGACGGGCATCGATCGCCGACTTCACGCGGGCGATGCCGCCGAAGCACTCGTTCTTTTCCGTTTCGGAGGCCGAGCAGGTCGAATCATACTTGTTGATCGGCTCGATGCGCGAATGAAGGTCGTTGATGTGGAGAATATTGAGTTCGAAATCGGCCAGCGCCACGCCGCTCGAAAGGGCCATGACCGAGGCGGTCAGGATCCCAAGTCCCATAGTCTTCATCATCAGTTCTCTCCTTGTCTCATCGCCATGCAGAACGCGTGGCGGTTCCCGATCTTGTTAGGCCGCATACATGACAGCCATTTTGCGGCGCATGGTTTCATCAAGAAGGATCGGTTTCAAGGCAAATATGACAAGGGTGCAGCGCATCACTTTGCGCTCCAAACGCGAAAACCCCGCTTTTGCGGGGTTCTCCAGAAACTTCGAATATTGTGCAGCGATCAGCCGCGACGGGTCAGGGAGAACTGCGCGCCGCTATCCTGGGTGCAGTTGAGCTGGCTCTGCGAAACGAGCGCGCAGTTGACGCGGCTCTGGGTCTTGCGCACCAGCGAGGTCATGTTGATCTCGACCAGCGTCGGTGACAGCGTCGTGTAGTTGCCGGAAGCAAGCAGCGCATTGCTGTCGCTCGCACGGGTGTTGAACGTACCGCCCTGGAAGGTCGAGACGATGCCGTTCGGATCGACCCAGGAGCCTTCTACACCCTGCGGCTGGGCGGCAGCCATCTGGCGCGGCGGCGGCGAGGAGACGCAGGCGGTCAGGCTGGCGGCGGCAATGAGCACGAGGCCCAGTTTGAAGTTCATGGTCTATCTCCCGCGATTCGGTCCGGCTTTGGTCGGGAACCATGCCGTCACGAGCCTATGTAATGCAAGATGGCGTGAGGGAAAGACACTGTTTTGATATGGGACGCAAAGAAGCGGATTGCCGTCATCCGCCCGCCGGCACCAACCGGGATCTGGTCGCTTGCCCGTCCCCTCTCCCCGCATGCGGGGAGAGGATCAGGGTGAGGAGCAACCACTCGGCTCAAGGCCGCGGTTGCCGCCGCCCCTCGATTACCGAACCAGAATGTTCTTGAACTGCCAGGCGTCCTTCTCGTCGATATCTTCCGGGAAGAGGCCCGGACGACCTTCGAGCGGGGTCCAGTCGGTATAGTGGCCTTCGACCGGGCCGAGGTAAGGCGTCTGCACTTCGAGGCAGCGCTTGTAGTCCACCTCGTCGGCCTCGACGATGCCGGCCTTCGGGTTTTCCAGCGCCCAGACCATGCCGGCGAGAACGGCGGACGTCACCTGCAGGCCGGTGGCGTTCTGGTAAGGCGCGATGCGGCGGGTCTCTTCCAGCGACAGGCGCGAGCCGTACCAGTAGGCATTCTTCTCGTGGCCGTAGAGCAGTACGCCGAGTTCGTCGACGCCGTCTTCCAGTTCATGCTCGTCGAGAACATGCAGGACCGGCTGCTGGTTGCCGCCATTGCCGAACATCTCGTGCAGCGACAGAACCGCATCGTTGGCCGGATGGTAGGCATAGTGGCAGGTCGGGCGATAAACGACTTCGCCATCCTTCTCGAACGTGAAGTAATCGGCGATCGAGATCGACTCGTTATGGGTGACGAGGAAACCGTATTGCGGGCCCGGCGTCGGGCACCATGTGCGAACGCGGGTGTTGGCGCCCGGCTGCTCAAGATAGATGGCGGCCTGGCAGCCCTTCTTGTGCTTCTTGGCGTTCTTCGGCATCCAGTTTTCGTGCGTGCCCCAGCCGAGTTCGGCCGGCTGCAGGCCTTCCGAGATGAAGCCTTCGACAGACCAGGTATTCCAGAACACGTTGAGCGGCTTCGGGTGCTTGGTGCGCTGGGTGTCGCGTTCGGCGATATGGACGCCCTTGACGCCAAGCTTCTTCATCAGCTTGGCCCAGCCTTCGCGGTCGTTCTGATCCGGCTCGTCGAACTTGACGCCCGTATCGTTGGCGAGGTTGACCAGCGCCTGCTTGACGAACCACGAGACCATGCCCGGATTTGCGCCGCAGGTTGAAACGGCCGTCGTGCCGCCGGGGTTCTTCGCCTTTTCCTTGCGCACGGTCTCGCGCAGCGCATAGTTGGTGCGCTCGGAATTCTTCATGCTCTTGTCGAAATAGAAGCCGAGCCATGGCTCGACGACGGTGTCGATGTAGAGCACGTCGAGCTTGCGGCACAGCTTCATCAGGTCGAGCGAGCCGGTATCGACCGACAGGTTGACGCAGAAGCCCTGACCACCCTTGCCGTCGTCGAGAAGCGGCTTCAGCAGGCTCTTGTAATTGTCCTTCGTCACATGCTCCTTGATGTGACGGACGCCATGCTTCTTGAGGATTTCCATGTCGGCGGCGTCTTCGCGCGGGTCGATGACCACCATCCGGCTCTTGTCGAATTTGAAGTGGCGTTCGATCAGCGGCAGCGTGCCGCGGCCGATCGAACCGAAGCCGATCATCACGATCGGGCCGGTAATTTCGGCATAAACCGGGTAGTTGGTATCCGACATGTCTTACTCCCTAAAAAGCGGCTGCTCTTTTTAAAAACCGCAGCCTGGTCTTCACGCATAAACGGCCAATGTGACGGATTTTTCATGCGTGTTCAGTTGGCGCGCTAGATCACACTTCATCGTCACAATAAAGGACTTGTTTTGCAAAGACGGCAAGGGCAAGGCGCTATTTCCAAGCGCCTTTCAATAGACTTGGCGACGCAGGAAATCGACGAGTTCCGCCCGCTTTTCGGAAAGCCCCTTATAGTCGGTTTCCGCCTGCGTCATTGCCTCCAGCTGGTCCGCCATCGAATGTGCCAGTTCGCCCGCCTTCGGTTGCGCCAGAATGGCTGCAACCGGATCGAGATAGATGCGGATGGTGAACAGGATATCGCCCGACTTCGGCAGTTTCCGTAACGTCTGCCGCTCCACCCGGATGACCGCCTTCTCGGCCGGAACTCCACGCTTTTCCGCCTCCGATTTTGCATCGGGATGATAGAGCGCGTGTGACCAGTTGACCGACCAGTTCCAGCGTACGACGAACCGTTCGGGAGACAGGTTGTCGAACATCCGGTTGATCAGTCCCGCATTCCGGCTGCCGCCTTCGAACCCCGGCACCTGTGCATGCACCTCGTCCATGGCCAGGCCGAACTTTTCCGACAGACGCCAGGAGGACGGGAACGCGAGAAACGCCGCGACGATGCGCCAGCCGCCCTCCCCGCCGTCACCGTCTGGCTGGCCCTTGCGCATGATCACCAGATCGTCCTGCACCAGCAGTCCGGCACGGTGGATGGGCAGCAATGCAGTATCCGTGAAATCGGCCTCGACACCGGCGGCAGAGATGCGCCCGCCCTCACGGCGATAATGCTGCGCATGATGCGAAGGCAGATAGTCGACCAGGAGATCGAGCACCTCCTGCTGCGCCGCCGCCGTGTCCGGCTCGGCCCGCAAGACTTTTTCGCCATGCTCGGCAACCAAAGCCCGTTTCAGCACCACCTGTTCGGCGAGATCGCCGTCCGGCTCGATCCAGCGCTCCGGCTCCAGCTGCAGCAGGCCGATGGTAAAGGGTTTGGAAGACCCGTCATAGGGCGTGTAGGCCGGATGGGCCGGGGGCGAGCGTGTCTGATCCGGGGCGGCGGGCATCAGGTGGCGATATCTCCTGTTTACCGCAGTCTGCGATCAGAAAACCGCCATTTCAACCCCTTCCTCACTTGCCGGCGCCCCCGCTCAGGCAAGCCTTGCCGCGATCAGCCCGCGCAGAGAATTGCCGACGAAAATCTTCCGCTCCGCTTTCGCCGCCGCATCCAGCATATCCGGTGTCAGCACTTCGCTTCGGGCGCGGCGTTGGCGGATCAGGTCGGCGCGCAGAATACCCGGCAGGATGCCGCTGCTAATCGGCGGCGTCATCAGCATGCCATCCGCATCCTCGACAAACAGATTGGTGATCGTCCCCTCGCAAAGCTCACCGCGTTCGTTGGTCAGCAACACCTCGTCGACATCCTCGGCGGGAAATTCCGCCCGCGCCGCCTCATAGGGTTCGCGACGGGATGTCTTGTGGCGATAGAGCGGATCGTCAGACTTCAGCCGAGTTGCGCCGACCTTGATCGTCCAGACGGTATCGTCGCCCTGCAAGGAAAACGGCGTGGCGGTCACCTCCGCCTTGCCGCGGAACGACATGACCAGCCGCACGCGCAAATCCTGATCGCCACCGACGGCCGCCTTCAATACGCCCTCGACATCCTTCGCCTGGCGAAAGCCGAGCGCATCGGCCGAGCGCGACAACCGCCTCATATGCTGGTCGAGCCTCACGAAACCATCGCCGGGCGTCCAGCGCAGCGTCTCGATCAACGAGAAATCCATTGGTCCCCCACCGCAAACCTGGCCTTGAGCAGGCATTCCTCATACTCCGCCTGCGCCACCGAATCGAATACGATGCCGCCGCCGACATTGAAAATCGCTGTTCCGCCGGAAAAAAGGCTGATCGTGCGGATCGCCACGGAAAATCGCATCGGCCCGGCCGGATCGCACCAGCCGATCGCGCCGCAATAGGCATCGCGCGGCGAAGCTTCGAGCCTGTGCAGGATGGTCATGGCGCTGAGCTTCGGCGCTCCTGTGATCGAACCGCAGGGGAAAAGCGCCCGCATGATGTCCGGCAACCCCGCTTCGGGAAGAAGTTTTGCCCGCACGTGGCTGACCATCTGGTGGACGGTCGGATAGGTCTCGATATCGAAGAGTTTCGGCACCGACAGTGTGCCCGCCTCGGTGATGCGCGAGATGTCGTTGCGTAAGAGATCGACGATCATCCGGTTTTCGGCGAGCGTCTTGTCGTCGGCCAGCATCGCCCTCTTGATCGCCTCGTCCTCTTGCGGCGACGCCCCGCGTGCCGCGGTGCCTTTCATCGGATGCGTCTCGATGAAACCCTCGCCATCGACGGCAAAGAAGAGTTCCGGCGAACGCGAAACGATCGCCGGGCCGCCGAGTTCTGCAAGCGCGCCGTAGCGCACCGGCTGGCGCTCGATCAGCGACCAGAACAGGTCTTTCGCATCGCCCGCCCAGCGCGCCGAGACCGGCATTGTCAGGTTGCCCTGAAAGCAGTCACCCTTGCGCAGATGATCATGCAGCACGGCGAAGCGAGACGCGTAGGTTACCTCATCCCATGCGGCATGCGGCGCCTCGAGTACGCCACCGGCCAAGACATCGTGGGGAGGCAGCATGCGCGGATCGCCGGCCTCGACCGGCGCATCGAACACGCCCATGCAAATCAGCGGCGTCTCGCGGCCGTCCGGCGCGAGCGGCACGAGCTTGTCCTCGAAGGCGAACCCGGCCTCATAGGCGATGTAGCCGGCGAGCCACTTGCCCGATTTGCGATGCTGCTCAAGCCTTTGTAGCGCCGGCAGAACCTCTTCCACCCGGCGCGCGACAACAAGCTCGCTCGGCGCGGAAAACAGCATCCCCTCGCGGGCAAGATCATCACGGAAGAGGATATAGGGAGACGTCTCTGTCATGCCTCTCGCCTATTCGACCTCGCTCATTTCACCCTGAATTCTGCGTATCCGCACGCTCGCCACGAGGCCATAGCACCGCCGTGCAGGCGTTTGAAGCACCGACTGCGACATCCCCGGCCATTATCCCTCGGAGAGCGCCCCCGCCATGCGGAAAGCCCGCAAATGCTCGACCAGCGCCCGCAGTTTGGGCGCCATGTTCCGGCGGCTCGGATAATAGAGATAGAAGCCCGCGAAATGCGGACAGAAATCCTCCAGCACCGGCACCAGCTCGCCGCGCGCGATCGCCGGGCGAAAACTGTCCTCCATGCCGAAACTGATCCCGGCGCCGGCGATCGCCAGCTTGATCATCAGCGCCATGTCGGTGGTCGTCACCGTATCGGCCACCGCCACCGAAAACTCCCGTCCATCCTCCTCGAACTCCCAGCGATAGGGCGCGAGACTGTGCGACTTTCGCCAGCCGATGCAGCGACGATCGGCCAGTTCGCGCGGATGCATTGGCACGCCGAAACGTTCGAGATAGGCGGGAGATGCCACGGCCATCTGCCGCTGTTCGCCCGATACCGGCACGGCGATCATGTCCTGCGCGATCACCTCGCCCAGCCGGACACCGGCGTCATAGCCCTCCGCGACGATATCGAATTCCTCGTCCGTGACGGTGACATGCAGCGTCACCTCGGGATTGGCCTCGATGAAGGAGGCGAGAAGCGGGCCGGAGAGAAAGCTCTCGGCGATCGACGACACAGCAAGCGTCAGCCGCCCGCGCGGCCGCCCGCGAAGATTGGCGGCGGCATCGATCGCTCCGCGCATGTCGACAAGCGCCGGCGCCGCCTCCGCATAGAGCCGCTCGCCCGCCTCGGTCAGCGATACGCTGCGCGTCGTGCGCGAGACGAGCGCGATCCCCATCGTCTCCTCCAGCTTGCGGATCGTCTGGCTGACGGCCGAACGCGTCACCCCCATCCGGTCGGCAGCGGCGCGAAAACTCTTCTCGTCGGCCACCAGAACGAAGACCGCAAGCGCATTGTAGTCCGGCAGCATTGGTTAGCCTTGCTTACCTCTGAGTGAAAGAACGGGCGGCTTATCGCAACAATGCCCGGTGTCTATCTTATCCGCAACCGCAATCAGGCGGGATTGAAGGAGAATGTCATGGACAAGGTAGTCCTCATCACCGGCGCATCGAGCGGTATCGGCGTCGGCATTGCCCACGAACTTGCCAGGGCCAGCGCCACCGTCGTGCTTGGCGCACGCCGCACAGATCGCCTCGACGAAGTGGCAAAGGAAATCCGCGCTGCGGGCGGCAAGGTCATGACCCGCCGCCTCGATGTGACCGACCGCAACGATGTGGCGGCCTTCGCCGAGGCAGCGCGGGAAGAGTTCGGCCGGGTCGATGTCATCGTCAACAATGCCGGCGTCATGCCGCTGTCGCCCATGGCCTCGCTGAAGGTCGACGAATGGGACCGCATGGTCGACGTCAACATCAAGGGCGTGCTCTACGGCATTGCCGCCGTGCTGCCGGAAATGACCGAGCGCGGCTCGGGCCACATCATCAACATCGCCTCGATCGGCGCGCTCGCCGTCTCGCCGACGGCCGCCGTCTATTGCGCCACGAAGTTCGCCGTGCGGGCGATTTCCGATGGCCTGCGCCAGGAGACGGACAGGTTGCGCGTCACCTGCATCCATCCGGGCGTCGTCGAAAGCGAACTTGCCAGCACGATCACAGATCCGGTGGCCGCAGAAGGCATGAAGACATGGCGGGCGATCGCGCTGACGCCGGACGCGATCGGACGCGCCGTACGCTACGCGATCGAGCAGCCGGACGATGTCGATGTCAGCGAGATCGTCATCCGCCCGAGCCGTTCGCCCCACTGAACCCACATGACGAAACGAACTCATTAAGGAGGTAATGATGCTTCAACAGATCAGATCCCATGCCGCCACTGCCGGTGCGGTGGCCCTTCTGGGGCTCGCCCCGCAACCGGCCATCGCCGAGACGACCGTGGAGAGGCGCGAGCGCGGCTCAGCCGTGATCCGCGACCTCAACAACGGCATGACCCAGCCCAATCTGGAAGCCATGCGGCAGGAATTCCCCTTCCTTGCCGAGGCAACCGAAGCCTATGCGCTGGGCGATGTATGGTCGCGCGCCGGCCTCGACAACCGCACGCGACAGCTTGCGGCGGTCGCAGCCTTCGCCGCCATCGGCGAGACGGCCTTCATGCGGGTTCACGCCGGCTATGCGCTCAATATCGGCGTGTCGGAGGAGGAGCTGAAGGAAGTCATCTACATGGTCACGGTCCCGGCCGGCTTCCCCAAGGCGATCGCCGCATCGCAGACACTTTCGCAACTCTTTGCGGAACGGCGCGCGGCAAGCGAAGCCGGCAATACGGAGGAACGTCCATGAAACCGCTGAAAAATCGGGCGGTCAAGAATCCGCTCGCCGTCATCGTCGGCACCATCATCCTCACCGCTGCCTCGCTGGGCGCGGTGGTCCATCTCGCCAATGCAGAGGAAACCATGAGCAGCACGGCGCAAGCACAACAGAACCACCCCTATCTCGGCATGTGGGTGACCGGCGACGGCCGCATCCGCCAGGAACTTCTCTCAACCGGCCGCTATGACGAAGCCCGCGGCGCACGGCAGAGCGCCTATCAGGGACGCTACGAGGTTCGCGGCACCCATATCGATTACTGGGACGACACCGGCTTCACCGCCGACGGCACCTTTGTCGATGCCGACACGCTGCACCACGGCGGCATGATCTTTTACCGGGAAAAGTAACCGAGGGCTTGCCGCCCTCGTTCAACAAGCCTGTGCGGGCAAAAATGCGCCCGCTCAGGCGACGCCAACTCTCAGCAGGTCGTGGAAATGCACGATGCCGATGGGGCGGCGATCTTCATCGACCACCAGAAGCGCGCCGATGCTGTGCTTGTTGAGCAGTGCCATCGCCGCCGTCGCCAGCGTATCCTTGCCGACGGTCTTCGGATTGTGGGTCATCACGTCATCGACGCACATGCCGCCGAGATTGCCGTCGAGATGACGGGCAAGGTCGCCATCCGTCACGACGCCGCAGAGGCGCCCGTCTTCATCGACCACGCCGACGCAGCCGAACCGCTTGGCGGAAAGCTCGTGGATGGCGTCGAGCATGGAAACGCCCTTCGCCACCAGCGGCAGGCGCTCGCCGGTATGCATCAGGTCGCTGACATGCGACAGCATCGCCCCGAGCTTGCCGCCCGGATGATAGACACGGAAATCCTGTGCCGAAAAACCGCGTGCCTCAAGCAGCGCCACCGCAAGCGCATCGCCGAGCGCAAGCTGCATCAGCGTCGAGGTGGTCGGCGCCAGTCCGTGCGGACAGGCCTCCTGCGCCTTGGGCAGAAGAAGGACGATATCGGCCTCGCGACCAAGCGTCGAAGTTTCGCCGGACGTCAGTGCGATCAGCGGAATGGAAAAACGGCGGGTGAACGACACGATACCCTGCAGCTCGGCCGTCTCGCCGCTCCACGAGAGCGCCAGCACCACATCGCCCGGCGCGATCATGCCGAGATCGCCATGGTTGGCTTCGACCGGATGCACGAAGAAAGAAGGTGTGCCGGTGGAGGCAAGGCTGGCTGCAATCTTGCGGCCGATATGACCGCTCTTGCCGATGCCGGTGATCACCACGCGACCGTCGATCGCGCCGATCAGCTCGACCGCTTTGCGAAACGCGTCACCAAGACCATCCTGAAGGGCCGCTTCGACGGCGCTGAGCCCCTGCTGCCCGAAGGAAATCGTCCGCAAAGCGGAATCGACGACGTCATGTTCGACGAGTTGTAACGCGCGCTTGATCATGGCGAGAGGAGTAATCCTTTTCCACATCCAAGTCCATCAGGTTCGCCGCGACTGCGACGACTGTCCACCACCTCGCATCGTCTTCAACCAATCCTTAACCACGAGGCTTTACGATTGGGTAAGCATTTGAGGTTGCCGAGCATTCGATGAAGACCGCGACAAACACAGGCACGGCCCGACACGGGCGACGGCAGGCCATCGGCCTTGTTGTCGCCGTCGCAGCGCTGTCCGGTGGTCTCGGCGCGCAGGCTCAGGGCCTGTTTTCCGGCAATGGCAGCCCGCTTACCGCACTGCCCGACAACCAGTTCGGCACAGCCGGCACGACAACGATCACCCAGGGGGCCGGCACCGGCACGGGTGGATGGCTGAGCGGCCCGGAACCGCAATCGACCGATCCCGCCGATGCGGCCGTCTACGATCCTTTCGCACCTCCAGCCGGCACGACCGCCCAGCCGCCTGCGGATGCAGCGACGGCCAATGCGGGCACGGGTCCGGCGCAGGAACCACCCTATGAGGAGGATCTCAACCAGCCGGCGGACGAGCCGCTCGATCTGGGCGATGCGCCGATCGACCAGCCTGAATGGGAGCCGCGTCCGGCCGATGCCGATGACGCGCCGGGCATCCGCGTCGGCACGTTCCGGCTGCGGCCCTCTGTCAACCAGAGCATCAACACCGAACGGCAGCGCAACGGCGACACCACCGACACGCGCCATTACCTCGCCACCGGCTTTCGCGGCACGCTGACTTCGGACTGGTCGCGCCATGCCCTGACGATCACCGGCGACGGCACGTTCCAGCGCAATGTCGGCGGCAATCTCGACACGACAGACCCGCGCGCCCGCATCGGCGCCGACCTGCGCCTCGACCTTGCCGACGATACCGTCGCCCACATCACCGGCGCCTACGATTTCGAGCGCGAGGACGTCGCCGATCCGAACGCGATCGGCAACGCGACACGCCAGTCGGGCGTCCACCAGTTCGAGGGCGAAGCCTCGGTCGAGCGCGAAGTCGGCCGCATCCGCGCACTGGCAGCCATCGGTGCCTCGCGCGACATCTATACCGACGCCACGCTTTCGGACGGAACCGTCGTCAGCAACAAGGACCGCAACCGCACCGGCATCGACGGGCGGCTGCGCCTCGGCTACGAACTGTCGCCGGCGCTGGTTCCCTTCGCCGAAGTGGCGCTCGGCCACACATTCTATGATCGCCGTCGCGACAGTTCCGGTTATGCCCGTTCCTCCGACAATTATGCCGGCCGCCTCGGTTTGAGCTTCGATATGGGCGAGAAATTGAGCGGCGAGCTTGCCGCCGGCTACGAGCATGTAGCCTACGAGGATGCCCGACTGAAAAGCGTCGGCGCCTTCAGCCTCGACGGCAATGTCGCCTGGTCGCCGCGCCGCGGCACCGATGTCAATTTCGGCCTGCGCACCACCGTGCAGGATTCCACCACCGCCGGCCAAAGCGGCTGGGTCGAGTATCAGCTGAGTTCCGCCGTCGCCCATCAGTTGCGCGAAAATCTGGTCGCCCGCCTGACCGGCAGCGCCACGTTCCGCGATTTCCAGGATGGCGGCGCCAACAACGTCACCTGGATCAGCGGCGCCGGCCTGACCTGGAACATCAACCGCTATCTCGATATGACCGGCGACGTGGAATACGAACGCACAACGGGCGGCGGCTCCGAACAGGACATCCTGCGCGCCGGGGTCGGACTAACCTTGCGGAGATAATCACGTTTTCGTGAACGAAAAGACGGGCAGGCTTGCTCAACTTCGAAAAGGTGCAGCTTGCCGCTGCCTTCAATTTAATCGCTTGAAATCTGCCGTTTGCGTTTTGCCAAGCCCCGCTCGACACATCTTGTTTGTGACAGCGGAATGACGAACGAAAATTTCGCTGCAGCGCAACATACGAGATGCGCCATGCGCTTAGCGCATGCCTTGATTTCCGAATAGACATGGGCTGCATTCGGACTTTCCACGCATCTCGCGTTGCAAAACTCTTCCCAACAGTGAGCAACTGCAACATATAACCACGTAATGACGGCACATTTTTGCCGCATTGCAGCAATCGCTGCTTCGAGGAGAGGTTTCAAAGTGGCCAGTTTTTCCAATAGCAACGCAAACGCCGGGAGCTCCTCCGCATCCGGCGCCGGCGTCAACAACTATCAGTTTGCGCTCATTGCACTGACATCGCTGTTCTTCATGTGGGGCTTCATCACCTGCCTGAACGACATTCTCATCCCGCATCTGAAGAACGTCTTCCAGCTCAACTACACGCAGTCGATGCTGATCCAGTTCTGCTTCTTCGGCGCCTATTTCATCGTTTCGCTTCCGGCCGGTGCGCTGGTCAAGCGCATCAGCTATAAATGGGGCATCGTCACCGGCCTGCTGATTGCCGCCATCGGCTGCGCGCTGTTCATCCCCGCTGCCGCCTTCCGCGTCTATGGCCTTTTCCTCGGCGCCCTTTTCGTTCTCGCCTCCGGTGTGACCGTGCTCCAGGTTGCGGCCAACCCTTACGTGACCGAACTCGGATCTCCCGACACGGCAGCCAGCCGTCTGACCCTGACGCAGGCCTTCAACGCGCTAGGCACGACCGTTGCCCCGCTTTTCGGCGCGTTCCTGATCCTGTCGGCCGCGACCGGCGACGTCGCGACGGCCACCGGCGAACAGCTTGAAATGCTGCGTGCGACCGAAGCCGATGCCGTCCGCTTCCCCTACATGCTGCTTGCCATCGCCTTCCTCGTTCTGGCCGCTATCTTCGCAGCCCTGAAGCTGCCGCAGATCCAGGAAGAGGAAATGGCATCCGACGGCAGCGAACGCGCGTCCGCGTGGTCCTACCGCCACCTCGTGCTCGGCGCGATCGGCATCTTCGTCTATGTCGGCGGTGAGGTCTCGATCGGCAGCTTCCTGGTCAACTATCTGGCCGAACCGACCATCGCCAACCTGCCGGAATCGCAGGCTGCTCATTATGTCGCCTATTTCTGGGGTGGCGCCATGGTCGGTCGCTTCATCGGCGCCTATGCGATGCGCTACGTGGACGATGGCAAGGCACTGGCATTCAACGCCATCTTCGCCGCACTGCTGCTGCTGGTCACCGTCTTTGCCGGCGGTCAGCTGGCCATGTGGGCGGTTCTTGCGGTCGGCCTGTTCAACTCGATCATGTTCCCGACCATCTTCAGCCTGGCGCTCAAGGGTCTCGGCCGGCACACCAGCCAGGGCTCCGGCATCCTGTGCCTGGCCATCGTAGGCGGCGCGATCGTTCCGGTCGTCATGGGCGGTCTCGCCGATACGATCGGCATCCACCTCGCCTTCCTGATGCCGGTTCTTTGCTACATCTACATCTTCTACTACGGCATCAAGGGCCATAAGGCCGTCTGATCCGCAAGGCGTCCAGCCGGCGAAGCAACACTTCGCCGGCACGCATATCCAAAAGAAAAGGCCCTCGCAGCGATGCTGCGAGGGCCTTTTTCATTGTGTCGGAAGATGGCTCAGCCGAGCTTGGAAACCAGGGCCTTCAGCGGTCCTTCGATGGCCGGGCGAATGTCGCCGCGCTGCAGGGCAAAGGCGATGTTGGCCATGATGAAGCCGTCCTTGGCGCCGCAGTCATAGGTCTCGCCCTTGAAGTGATAGGCGGCGAATTCCTGTTGCTTGGCAAGTGCCAGCATGCCGTCGGTCAGCTGGATCTCGTTGCCGGCGCCGCGCTCCTGGGTTTCGAGGATCTTGAAGATTTCCGGCTGCAGGATGTAGCGGCCGTTGATGAAGAAGTTCGACGGTGCCGTACCCTTGGCAGGCTTTTCGACCATTTCGGTGATCTTGAAGCCGCCGCCGACATCGGCCCCCTTGCCGACGATCCCGTACTTGTGGGCCTGCTCGGGATCGCATTCCTCGACCGCCAGAACATTGCCGCCGGTCTTTTCGTACAGATCGACCATGCCGGCAAGGCAGCTCTTTTCCGACGACATGATCATGTCGGGAAGAAGCACTGCAAAAGGCTCGTTGCCGACGATGTCACGGGCGCACCAAACTGCGTGACCGAGACCGAGGGGAACCTGCTGGCGGGTGAAGCTCGCCGTGCCGGCCTTCGGCAGGATGCCGGAAAGCAGCGTCAGTTCGGCGTTCTTGTTGCGCTCGCGCAGCATCTGCTCCAGCTCGAACTGGATGTCGAAATAGTCTTCGATCACGCCCTTGCCGCGGCCGGTGACGAAAACGAAATGCTCGATGCCCGCTTCCGCCGCTTCATCGACAACGTACTGGATGACCGGCTTGTCGACGACGGTCAGCATTTCCTTCGGAACGGCTTTCGTCGCGGGAAGGAAACGGGTTCCAAGGCCTGCGACCGGAAATACTGCTTTGCGGATCTTACGTTGTTCAGACACTCATGCCTCCTGAAGCACTTCATTGTGCGGAATTGAAACCTTTCGGTCACTAAAGCGCAATTGCTACTGTTTCGCAAAGGGCTGCCATTGAGGCTCCGCCTATGGTAAAGAATTTGTTGACTCTATCCTGTTAAGACATCGTTGAAGCCGCATACCAGCCGCGCCATGAACGGCGCATGAAGGAATGGATACGACTGCCGATGACCAGATACCGCGCCACTCGCTCCTTTAGTTTCGCTCTCCTGCTTGCCGCCGGCCTTTCAGCCAGCCTCATGCCGATAGATGCTCGGGCAGACGCCGGCTTCAAGTCCTGGGTTGCAAATTTCTACTCGACAGCAGCTAAAAGTGGCATTTCCCGTTCGACCTACAACAAGGCCTTCGCCGGCATCAGCACGCCGGACAAGGATGTGCTTGAAAAGGCGCAATACCAGCCGGAATTCAAGTCGAGGATCTGGGAATACGTCGACAGCCGCGTAAACCCGTATACGGTACGCATCGGCCGCGAAATGGCGGCCCGCCACGGCTCGACGCTGAACGCGATCGAGCGTCATTTCGGTGTCGACAAGAACATCCTCCTCGCCATCTGGTCGATGGAAAGCAATTACGGCGCGGTTCTCGAAAAGCCGGACCGCCTGCACCACGTGCCGCAGGCGCTGGCCACCCTCGCCTGGGCGGATCCGAAGCGCGCCAAGTTTGCCCGCACGCAGCTGATCGCCGCGTTGAAGATCCTGCAGGCCGGCGATGTCACGCCGAAGCAGCTGACCGGTTCATGGGCCGGTGCCATGGGCCACACCCAGTTCATCCCGACGAGCTACCTTCTCTACGCCGTCGATGCGGACGGCAACGGCAAACGCGACATCTGGCATTCGATCCCGGATGCGCTGGCGACCTCGGCAAACCTTCTGGCCAAGAACGGCTGGACCACCGGCAAGACCTGGGGCTATGAGGCCGCAATGCCGGCCGGCGCCGCACGCTATGAGGGCCAGACCAAGACGATCTCCCAATGGGCCGCCCTCGGCTTCACCCGCCCCAACGGCAAGGGTTTTCCGCGCGGCGATGATCGCGCCGTGCTCAAGCTGATGGCCGGTTCCGACGGCCCGGGCTTCCTGATGCTGAAGAACTTCTACACCATCAAGAAATACAACAACGCCGACAGCTACGCGCTCGCCGTTGGCCTTCTGGCCGATGAAATCGCCGGTTACGGCGGCATGCAGCAACCCTGGCCGCGCCCGCACGGCACGCTTGGCGTAAAGGAAAAGTTCGAGCTGCAAAGCCGCATGAAGGAACTCGGCTATTATGACGGCGAGATCGACGGCAATTTCGGCTCCGGTTCGAAGGCGGCGATCTCGGCCATCCAGCAGCGCCTCGGCATGGAGCAGAATGGCGAACCTTCGCAGAGTCTGCTCCACGCCATCCGTTGACAACGGCACGAACAGGATCAAAATCCTCGGGCGCCCCACAGTAGCGCACCGTGGATCGGGTACCGATGATGTCAAAACTCCTGCTCAAAGCCAAACTCAGTCGCGGCATCTCCGGCGTGCTCATGCTCGGCATAGCGCTTGCCGGTCTGCCCACGACGGCGGCGGCGCAGGAATTCGTCCGCAAGCGCAACCTCTTCGACATGCTGTTCGGCGGCCCGCGTTACGAGCGTGAGGAACCGCCGCCGCGCCGCTACGACCGCCGCGACGGCTCTATCATCGAAATGGCGCCGAGACGCGAGCGTAACCGCGCCGTGCGCGCCGTAGCGCCCCGCCCTCCTATACCTGCGGCACCGCCGAAGCCCGAGCCGGTGGCAAAGCTTGAGAACGCGCGAAAAATCCTGGTCGTCGGCGATTTCTTCGCGGGCAATATCGGTGGCGAACTGGAAAATACCTTTGCCGCCTCGCCGGGCGTTTCAGTGACGACCCGCAGCGACGGCTCCTCCGGCCTTGTCCGCGACGACCACTATGACTGGCTCGGCGAGCTTCCCGGCATTCTCGACGAGGCGAAACCTGCCATGGTCGTCGTCATGATGGGCGCCAACGACCGCCAGCAGATGACCTCGGGGGCCAAAGAGCGGTTCCGCACGGACGCCTGGGATACCGAATACCAGCGCCGCGTTTCCGAAGTGGCGCGCATGGTGACGACCCGCAAGCTGCCGCTGATGTGGGTTGGCCTGCCCTCCTTCCAGTCGCCCTCTATGATGGCCGATGCGGTCAAGCTCAACGCTATCTACCGCGCCCGCACCGAAGCCGTGGGCGGCGAGTTCGTCGATATCTGGGACGGGTTTGTCGACGAGGACGGCAGGTTCATCGTCACCGGTTCCGACGTCAACGGTCAGCAGGTACGCCTGCGCGGCGCCGACGGCATCACCTTCACCAATGCCGGCAAGCAGAAACTCGCCTTCTATGTAGAGCGCGTCGCCCGCCGGCATCTGGGCGAAATGGCAAGCCCTGAACTGGTGAAGCTCGATGCATCCAGTCTGCCGGATCTCGGCCTGCCCGCCGATGCGAGCAAGCAGCTCCTCGCCCATCCGATCAGTTTCTCGGATCCCGAACTCGACGGCGGCAAGGAGCTTATGAGCAGCCGTCCGGTTGCCAATGCCCTGTCGCAGTCGCCACGCGACAAGCTGATCGAGCGCGGCGAGATGGATCCAGCGCCGACCGGCCGGATCGACGATTACAAGATCACCCGTACACAATGAGGAACAGGCGCCGTCTCCGGCGCCTGTCGTTGTTTCGGCCTGTGCGAAGGTCTCACCAGTAGCCGAGCACGGACCACCATGCCGAGCCGACAACGGCGAAGATGGTGAGGTTGACGACGCACATGATGAAGCCGACGCCCCACCACTTGCCCATGCTGATATAGCCGCTGCCGAAGATGATCGGCGACGTACCGGTGGCATAGTGGGTGAGCGTCATCATGATCGCCGAACCGGCCACCATCATCAGCATGAACGGCGCCTGATACTCCGCCGGGATCAAGAGCGCGCCGACCATCAGGAAGGCGAGCATCATGGCGCTGACATGCGCAGTCGCGCTGGCGAAAATATAGTGGGCGAAGGTGAAGACCGTGACCAGCACCGCCGCCGTCATCTGCCAGCCCAGTTCACCCTGCGAGATCATGTCCTTCATGCCGTTCGAGAACCAGCCGACCACGCCGAGCTTGTTCAACTGGTCGGCCATCATAACCAGCGCGCCGAACCAGATCAGCGTGTCCCAGGCGCTCTTTTCGCCCAGCACGTCGTTCCAGTCGATCGTGCCGGTGATCAGGAGCACGAAGAGACCGAGAAATGCCACCATGGTCGGGTCGAGCGTGAAGGCCGGGCCGAACAGCATTGCCGGCAGGTTTGCCCACAGGCCAAGGAGCATGGCGAACGTGCAGACCATGACCTTCTCCTTCGGCGAGACCGGGCCCATCGCCTCCAGTTCCTTGCGAGCGTAGACGACGGCATCCGGCGTGGTCTTCAGCTCGGGCGGCGAGATGACATAAAGCACGAGCGGCATGACGAACATCGCCACAACGCCGGGAACGAACATGCACAGCGCCCACGTCATCCATGTCAGATGAATGGCGCCGTTCGTGGCCCTTGTGACATATTCCAGCGCCAGCGGGTTGGCGGCAGTCGCCGTCAGGAACATCGCCGACGAGATCGGGTTGGCATGGTAGTTGACGAGCGCCAGATAGGTGCCGACCCGTCCCTGCGTCCCCTTGGCCGGATCGCTGTCGAAGGCGTTGGCGATCGACTTCATGATCGGATGGATGATGCCGCCGCCACGCGCCGTGTTGCTCGGCGTGAACGGCGCGAGGATCAGCTCGCAGAAGACCAGCCCGTAACCGATGCCGATCGTCCGCTTGCCGAGAAGCGCGATGAAATAGAGACCGATGCGCCGGCCGAGCCCGGTCTTGCGCAGGCCGATAGAGATCAGGACCGAGATGACGATCAGCCAGATCAAGGGATTGGAGAAGCTGCTCAGCGCATCCGCCACCGCGCCCCGCGACGTCGGGGACGTCACCTGCGCCAAGGAGACGATGACGATGGCCATCAACGCCATCACGCCGATCGGCATCACCTTGAGGATGATCGCAAGGATCGTCGTCAGGAAGATGGCCAGCATCCGCCAGCCATTGTCGTCCAGGCCGGATGGCGTGGGTAGAAGTAGAAGCGTGACGAGAAAGACCGTGGTGATGATCGCGGGAATGATGCGAAATGGAACCGCGTTCTTGAAGTAACTGAAAATGCCTGAAATATCGAGTTTCATTGGCCTGTCCTTAGGGGTGTCCGGCGACCGCATCCCCTGCAGCGCCTTCTTCAACAAGGCGTTGCATAATCACCCGCCCCGCCCATTGATACGGGTCAAATTGAAGCGGGCGTGCGCCTCGGCTGCCAGGAAACATGCGGCGGATCCGGGATCGCAGACGAAAAAGCCACCTCGCCCGAAGGTGAGATGGCTTGATCAGGTCCAAGACGGATATCTGTTGCTTGGGGCCTCAGCGCGGAAGCACGGACGATCCCATCAGCGCCTCGTCGATGGCGCGGGCCGCCTGGCGGCCTTCGCGGATCGCCCAGACGACCAGCGACTGGCCGCGACGCACGTCGCCGGCGGTCCACAGCTTGTCGACCGAAGTCTTGTAGTCACGATCGTTGGCAACGACATTGGTCGAGCCGCGGCGGTCGACATTCAGTTCCAGCTTGCCGTCGAGTTCGGCCAGCACGCTGTCGGTCGCCGGGCCGGAAAAGCCGATGGCGATGAAGGCGAGATCGGCCTTGATGATGAAGTCGGTGCCGGCGATCGGCTTGCGGCGATCGTCGACCTCGCAGCAGCGCACGCCGGTCAGCTGACCGTCTTCACCGATGAATTCGAGCGTCGCCACCTGGAACTCGCGGATCGCGCCTTCTGCCTGGGAGGACGAGGTACGCATCTTCGTTGCCCAGAAGGGCCAGACGGCGAGCTTGTCTTCCTTTTCGGGCGGCTGCGGGCGGATGTCGAGCTGGGTCACCTTGACGGCGCCCTGGCGGAAGGCCGTTCCGACGCAGTCCGACGCCGTGTCGCCACCGCCGACGACGACGATATGCTTGGCGCCGGCCAGGATCGGCTCGGCCGCCCACGCGACGCTGTCGATATTCTCGCGGCCGATACGGCGGTTCTGCTGCACGAGATAGGGCATGGCATCATAGACGCCGTGCAGATCGGTGCCGGGAATGCCTGCCGGACGCGGGGTTTCCGAACCGCCGCAGTAAAGCACGGCATCGAACTCCGCCGTCAGCTCTTCGGTCTTCTTGTCGACGCCGACATTGACGCCGTAATGGAAGGTGACGCCTTCGCCGGTCATCTGTTCGACGCGGCGGTCGATGAAGTTCTTCTCCATCTTGAAATCCGGGATGCCATAGCGCAGCAGGCCGCCGGCCTTGCTTTCGCGTTCAAACAGATGCACCTCGTGACCGGCGCGGGCCAGCTGCTGCGCCGCCGCCATGCCGGCAGGGCCGGAACCGATGACGGCAACCTTCTTGCCGGTCTTCACGGTCGCCGGCTGCGGCACGATATGGCCCAGCTCATAGGCCTTGTCGGCAATCGCCTGCTCGACCGTCTTGATCGCGACCGGCATGTCTTCGAGGTTGAGCGTGCAAGCTTCCTCGCACGGCGCGGGACAGACGCGACCGGTGAATTCCGGGAAGTTGTTGGTGGAATGGAGGTTACGGATCGCCTCTTCCCACTTGTTGTTATAGACCAGATCGTTCCAGTCGGGGATCTGGTTGTGCACGGGACAGCCGGTCGGGCCGTGGCAATAGGGAATACCACAGTCCATGCAGCGCGCCGCCTGCTTGGTCACTTCCGCATCCGACATCGGAATGGTGAACTCGCGGAAATGGCGGATACGATCCGACGCAGGCTGATACTTGCCCACCTGCCGGTCGATTTCCATGAAACCCGTAACCTTGCCCATGTCATTCCCTCTTCAAAGCAGGGTGCCCGTTGGCCCCCAGTACCAGTAGGCGAGACCCATGGTCGCCCCCAGCACGATGAATTCTATTGCGACATCGCCGCTCGCCAAGAACACGGCCGCCGGCACGGCGACCGCAATGCCCACCGAAATCAATCGATGAACCAGAGCCATTCGGCCTATTCCGCAGCCACGCCCATCCGCATGCGTTCCATCTCGACCAGCGCGCGGCGATATTCGACCGGCATGACCTTGCGGAACTTCGGACGGAACTCGGTCCAGCGATCAAGGATGTCCTTGGCGCGGGTAGAGCCGGTGTAGTGCATGTGGTTGGAGATCAGCTGGTAGAGGCGCTCCTCGTCGTGGCGCGTCATGTCCTCGGAAACGTCGACGCGTCCCTTGTGCATGATGTCGCCGCCGTGGTGGTGCAGCTTTTCCAGCATGTCGTCCTCTTCCGGAACCGGCTCGAGTTCGACCATCGCCATGTTGCAACGCTTGGCGAAATCACCCTTCTCGTCCAGCACGTAAGCAACCCCGCCCGACATGCCCGCCGCGAAGTTGCGGCCCGTCTCGCCGAGAACGACGACGATGCCGCCGGTCATGTATTCGCAGCCGTGGTCACCCACGCCCTCGACGACGGCGATCGCACCCGAATTGCGCACCGAGAACCGCTCGCCGGCAACGCCGCGGAAATAGCATTCCCCGGTGGTCGCGCCGTAAAGCACAGTATTGCCGACGATGATCGAATTTTCTGCGACGATCTTGGAGTTTTCCGGCGGACGCACGATGATGCGGCCACCCGACAGACCCTTGCCGACATAGTCGTTGCCGTCACCCACCAGATCGAAGGTGATGCCGCGGGCGAGGAAGGCGCCGAACGACTGTCCGGCGGTTCCTGTCAGCGTCACATGGATCGTGTCGTCCTTCAGGCCCTTCTGGCCCCAGCGCTTGGCAAGTGCACCCGAAAGCATCGCGCCGGCAGACCGGTCGACGTTCCTGATCGGCACTTCGAAGACGACCGGTTCCTTGCTCTCGAGAGCGGCCTGCGACTTCTCGATCATCTTGCGGTCGAGAATGTCGTCGATCGGGTGGTTCTGACGCTCTGTCCAGTAAGTAGCGGCCTTCGGCGCCTCCACCTTGTGGAAGATCTTCGAGAAATCGAGGCCTTCCGACTTCCAGTGTGCCAGCATCTCATCCTTTTCGAGCAGGTCGGAAAGGCCGATGATGTCGTCGAACCTGGTGAAACCGAGCGATGCCAGGATCTCGCGCACTTCTTCGGCGACGAAGAAGAAGTAGTTGATGACGTGCTCCGGCGTGCCCTTGAAGCGCTTGCGCAGCACCGGGTCCTGGGTGGCGACGCCGACCGGGCAGGTATTCAGATGGCACTTGCGCATCATGATGCAGCCGGCGGCAATCACCGGAGCCGTCGCAAAGCCGAACTCGTCGGCGCCCAGAAGCGCGCCGATGATGACGTCACGGCCGGTCTTCAGGCCGCCATCGACCTGCAGCGCGATACGCGAGCGAAGTCCGTTCAGCACCAGCGTCTGCTGGGTTTCGGCAAGACCGATTTCCCAAGGCGAACCGGCATGCTTGAGCGAGGTGAGCGGCGAGGCACCCGTACCACCGTCGAAACCGGCGACCGTGATATGGTCGGCGCGCGCCTTGGCGACACCGGCGGCAACCGTACCGACGCCGACTTCGGACACCAGCTTGACTGAGATATCCGAGGTCGGGTTGACGTTCTTGAGGTCGTAGATCAGCTGCGCCAGATCTTCGATCGAATAGATGTCATGGTGCGGCGGCGGCGAAATGAGGCCGACACCCGGCGTCGAGTGACGGGTCTTGGCGACAGTCGCATCGACCTTGTGGCCGGGCAGCTGGCCGCCCTCGCCGGGCTTTGCACCCTGCGCCACCTTGATCTGCAGCATGTCGGCATTGACCAGATATTCGGTGGTCACGCCAAAACGGCCCGATGCGATCTGCTTGATCGCCGAACGCTCCGGGTTCATCGAACCATCCGGCAGCGGCAGATAGCGATCGCTCTCCTCGCCGCCCTCGCCGGTGTTCGACTTGCCGCCGATCTTGTTCATGGCGATGGCGAGCGTCGTGTGCGCCTCGCGGCTGATCGAGCCGAAGGACATGGCGCCTGTCGAGAAACGCTTGACGATATCGACCGCCGGCTCGACCTCGTCGAGCGACACCGGCTTGCGGCCGAGCGCTTCCGCCGACTTGATCTTGAACAGGCCGCGGATCGTGTTCATCCGAACCGCCGTCTCGTTCACCATCTGGGCAAACTCGCGGTAACGGTCCTGGCTGTTGCCGCGCACGGCATGCTGCAGGGTCGCCACGACATCCGGCGTCCAGGCGTGGCTTTCGCCGCGCATACGATAGGCATATTCGCCGCCGATATCGAGCGACGAGGCAAGAACCGGGTCCTTGCCGAACGCCGACTGGTGACGCGACACCGTTTCGTCGGCGATCTCGGTCAGACCGATGCCTTCGATCGAGGTCGCGGTACCGAAGAAATACTGATTGACCAGATCCGAGTTCAGGCCGACCGCGTCAAAGATCTGGCCGCCGCAATAGGACTGGTAGGTCGAGATGCCCATCTTGGACATGACCTTGAGAATGCCCTTACCGACCGCCTTGATGTAACGATAGACGATTTCCGTCGCATCGACTTCCTTGGGGAACTCGCCGCGCATATGCATGTCGGTCAGCGTGTCGAAAGCAAGATAGGGGTTGATCGCCTCGGCACCGTAGCCGGCCAGAAGGCAGAAGTGGTGGATCTCGCGCGGCTCGCCCGATTCCACGACCAGGCCGACCGAGGTGCGAAGCCCCTTGCGGATCAGGTGATGGTGCACAGCAGCCGTCGCCAAAAGTGCCGGGATGGCGATACGGTCCGGCCCTATCTGGCGGTCCGACAGCACGATGATGTTGTAGCCGCCCTTAACTGCAGCCTCGGCACGTTCGCACAGACGGTCGAGCATTTCCGGCATGCCTTCGGCGCCGCGCTCGATGTCGTAGGTGAAATCGAGCGTCTTGGTGTCGAACCGGTCTTCCGTGTGGCCGATGGAGCGGATCTTTTCCAGATCGCCATTGGTCAGGATCGGCTGGCGCACTTCCAGACGCTTGGCATTCGCCATGCCGTCATGGTCGAGAATGTTCGGGCGCGGGCCGATGAACGACACGAGGCTCATGACCAGTTCTTCGCGGATCGGATCGATCGGCGGGTTCGTCACCTGCGCGAAATTCTGCTTGAAATAGGTGTAGAGCAGCTTCGACTTTTCCGACATGGCCGAGATCGGCGTATCGGTACCCATCGAGCCGACGGCTTCCTGACCGGTCGTCGCCATCGGCGACATCAGGATCTTCGTGTCTTCCGAGGTATAGCCGAAGGCCTGCTGGCGATCGAGCAGGGACACGTCGCGACGCAGCGCACGCGGCTCAACCGGCTTCAGGTCTTCGAGGATCAGCTGGGTGCGATCGAGCCACTTGCCGTAAGGGTGCTTGGTGGCGAGCTCCGTCTTCAGCTCCTCGTCGGAGACGATCTGGCCCTTTTCCATGTCGATCAGCAGCATCTTGCCCGGCTGCAGACGCCACTTCTTGATGATGTTCTCTTCCGGCACCGGCAGCGTGCCGGCTTCGGACGCCAGAATGATCCGGTCGTCGTCGGTGACGAGATAGCGGGCCGGACGCAGACCGTTACGGTCAAGCGTCGCACCGATCTGGCGGCCGTCGGTGAAGCAGACGGCGGCAGGACCGTCCCACGGTTCCATCAGCGCGGCATGGTACTCGTAGAACGCCTTGCGTTCCTTCGACATCGACTGGTTACCGGCCCATGCTTCCGGGATCAGCATCATCATCGCATGCGCCAGCGAATAACCGCCGCGCAGGAGGAATTCGAGGGCGTTGTCGAAGCAGGCCGTGTCCGACTGACCTTCATAGGAGATCGGCCAGAGCTTGGAGATGTGGTCGCCGAACAGCGGCGAAGATACGGACGCCTGGCGCGCTGCCATCCAGTTGACGTTGGAGCGCAGCGTGTTGATTTCGCCGTTATGGGCGACCATGCGGTACGGGTGCGCAAGCTTCCACGACGGGAACGTGTTGGTCGAGAAACGCTGGTGGACGAGTGCCACCGCCGTTTCGAAACGCGGATCGGCCAGATCCTTGTAATAGGCACCGACCTGATAGGCGAGGAACATGCCCTTGTAGACGATCGTCGAGGACGACAGCGACACCGGATAGAAGCCGGTCTCCTGGCCACCGAACTGGTCGTAGATGCGGTTGGAAATGACCTTGCGGATCAGGAACAGCTGGCGCTCGAATTCGGCATTGGTCGCGGCATCGCGACCGGCACCGATGAAGACCTGCAGATGATGCGGCTCGGTTCCGGCAATTTCCGGCGCCTTCGACAGCGAGGAATTGTCGACCGGTACATCGCGGAAGCCGATGAACTGCTGTCCCTCTTCCGCGATGACATCGATGATGACCTGCTTGAAATGCTCGATCTGTTCGGCATCGCGCGGCAGGAAGAAGTGGCCGACGGCGTATTCGCCGGCCTTCGGCAGGGTAATGCCCTGGCCGGCCATTTCCTCGCGGAAGAAGCGGTCGGGTATCTGCACCAGAATGCCCGCGCCATCGCCCATCAGAGGATCGGCGCCGACAGCACCGCGATGCGTCAGGTTTTCAAGGATGAACAGGCCGTCCTTGACGATCTGGTGCGACTTGACGCCCTTCATGTGGGCAATGAAGCCGACGCCGCAGGCATCGTGCTCGTTGCGCGGGTCATAAAGCCCCTGCGCGGCCGGAATACCCGACGCGATGAAGGGCACGCCCATCTCGGCTTTCACCGAGGCGATGTCGGTGGGACAGTGCGCGTCAACAATCTTCTTCGTCATGGTCATTCCTCCTGTTGGCCGCTTATCTTGAGCGAGCAAGGTGGCACTTCATCAATTCCTGAAGATGACATGCGTCATCCCTGAGATCACACGAGAGCGCCGGCCCGGCGATAGCTGCAAGCCCCGATTGAGGCGCATCCTAACCCGGATCGGCGTCGAGATCAGCGGCACGGACATGAAATCTGGCCGCCAAAACTTCAATTAGGTCAGAAAGACTGTCCTAATTCCGATATTTCTATCGCATGATTTTAACTTTCTCACAAGTGTACGCCAGCAGAAAATCGCGCAAGGCAGGAAGCTTCGTTACCAAAGGATGCAAGCCGACGTAATTTAATTGCGCCAGCGCTCAGGCAAATGCCTCTTCATTGCCGGATCGAAAGGTTCCGCACCTGGCAGCCACCTTTGCTCCTTCGCCGGTCATTGCACCGGGGCGAAAAAGTCTTAATGTCCGCAGCCGTTCTCCCAACGCGATATCAAGGTGATCCGCATGTTCTTTGCCTCCGACAACTGGGCGGGAGCCCATCCCGCCATCAACGAACGTCTGTCGAAGGAATCGACCCGTTTTGCCGCCGCCTACGGCACGAGCGAACTGGACCGTGCCATAGAGCAGCGTTTCAACGAGATCTTCGAGCGCGAGGTCGCCGTCTTCTTCGTCGCCACCGGCACCGCCGCCAACTCGCTGTCGCTTGCCAGCATTGCCCGCCCCGGCGGCCTCACCTTCTGCCACACGGAAGCACATGTAATCGAGGACGAGTGCGGCGCACCTGACTTCTTCTCCGGCATGCGCATGGTCGGCGTCGAAGGCCCGGACGGCAAGATGCTGCCGGAAAACCTGATCGAGCGGATCGCCCGCTACCCGCAGGATGCCATCCATCACGGCCGCGCCGCCGCCGTCACCATGACCCAGGCGACCGAATTCGGCACGACCTACACGCTGGACGAGATCGACGCCATTTCCGCCATTGCCAAGAAAAACGGCCTGCCGCTGCACATGGATGGCGCCCGCTTCGCCAACGCCCTCATCTCACTCGGCTGCTCGCCGGCGGACATGACCTGGAAGCGCGGCGTTGACGTACTTTCGTTCGGCGGCACCAAGAACGGCTGCTGGTGCGCCGAAGCGATCGTCTTCTTCGATCCGGCGCTGGCGAAGGATTTCGCCTTCCTGCGCAAGCGCACCGCCCAGCTTTTCTCCAAGTCGCGCTTCATCGCCGCCCAGTTCGACGCCTATCTGAAGGACGATCTGTGGCTCGGCCTCGCCGGTCACGCCAACGCCATGGCGGATCGCCTGCGCACGGGCTTCGGCTCGCTCAACAGCGCCCGCCTCGCATGGCCGACCAATGCCAACGAAGTTTTTGCCATCCTGCCCAAGGCATCCGCCAAGGCAGCGCAGGAAAAGGGCGCAAAGTTTTACGACTGGCTCGAGCCGCGTGACATGCCGGAAAAGGTGGCCGGCGACGAGGCGCTCATCCGCATGGTCACGTCCTTTGCCACGACGGAAGAGGATGTCGACCAGTTCCTGTCGATCTGCGCCTCGGCGTAAGATACATCACGACACTGATTGCGGCACGATACGTGCCGCAATCAGTGTCGACAGTGCCTCAACCATCTGCGTATCCGCGCCTCGACGTGGAACGAGGACGAACTCCACATTCTCCAGTCGCGGCAGACGATCGGCGGTGACTTCCCGCAACCCCTCCGGCACCATGCTGCGCGGTTGCACCATCAACCCCATGCCCGCACGCGCCGCAGCCGTCAGCCCGCTGAGACTGCCGCAGGTGCAGACGACCCGCCATGCGAGGTTTTCCCGATCGAGCGCCTCCTGCACCACCCGCCTTGTGATCGAAGGTGGCGGAAAGGCAATCAACGGCAGAACCGCATCGCGCGCCGGCACACTCTGCGTATCCCGCGCCAGCCAGACCAGCGGCTCACGGTAGAGAAGCCGCCCATGCGTCTCGCCGACATGTCGCTTGGCCAGCACGAGGTCGAGGTCGCCGGCATCCTGCATCTGGTTCAGCACCGCACTCAAGGCAACGGTCAACTCCAGGTCGACCAGCGGATGCAGCCGGATGAAATCCTCCAGAATGCCGGTCAGGCGATTGGCGACAACATCCTCCGACACACCGAGCCGCAAGCGCCCGCGCAGCCGGCTTTCTCCGAACAGCGAAAACACACGACCATTGAGATCCAGCATGCCGCGCGCATAGCCGACCAGCGCCTCGCCGTCGGTTGTCAGCCGCACCTGATGCGTGTCGCGTAGGACGAGCTGCCGCCCTAGCGCCTTTTCCAACCGCTGGATATGCTGGGTGACCGTCGACTGCCCCACTCCCAGCCGCGCCGCCGCCTCGGTGAAGCTGCCCGTCTGTTGCAACATGAGGAAACTGTCGAGATGGTGGAGGTTCAGCATGGTTATCGCACTTTGTGATAGCTGTTAGTGTTTGCATTCTATTTCACGATAAGCGAAAGCTCAATCAAAGTGACTTGAGGACTATGAAATGAAGCGTTTTCTGCCTGACCAGTACACGATGATGCTGGTCGGAACGGTGATCCTGGCATCCTTCCTTCCCATCCACGGCGTCTTGGCAGACTGGTTCGGGCTTGCCACCGACATCGCCATCGGCCTGCTGTTCTTCCTGCACGGCGCACGGCTGGCGCGCGAAACGGTGATTGCCGGCGTGCTGCACTGGCGCCTGCACCTGACGATCGTCATGACCACATTCGTGCTTTTCCCGATCCTCGGCCTGGCGCTCGGCTTCATCCCGGAAAGCATTCTTCCGGCACCGCTCTATCTCGGCCTGCTGTTCCTCTGCGTGCTGCCTTCGACGGTCCAGTCGTCGATCGCCTTCACCTCGATGGCAGGCGGCAACGTACCGGCGGCGATCGTCGCGGCCTCCGGCTCCAACATCCTCGGCATGTTCCTGACGCCGGCGCTCGTCGCCCTGCTTCTGTCCACCACCGGCGGCGGTGGCGTCTCGATGGAAGCGCTTCAGAAGATCGGCTTGCAGCTGCTCGCGCCCTTCATCATCGGTCAGATCCTGCAGCCGTGGATCGGCAACTGGGTCCGCTCCAAGAAGAAGCTGCTGACACCCTTCGACCGCGGCTCGATCCTGATGGTCGTCTATCTCGCCTTCTCGACCGCCGTCATGGAAGGCATCTGGAGCACCTTCTCGATCACCGATATCGCTGTCGTCATCGGCCTCGACATCGTGCTGCTCGCCGTCGTGCTCTGCGTCACCATGTTCGGCAGCCGCCTGCTCGGCTTCTCCAAGGAAGACGAGATCACCATCACATTCTGCGGCTCGAAGAAGTCCCTGGCGTCAGGCGTGCCTATGGCCAACGCCATTTTCGCCGGCCACTCGACCTCGATCGGCGCGGTCGTCCTGCCGATCATGCTTTTCCACCAGATCCAGCTGATGGCCTGTGCCGTGATCGCCCAGAAATATGCCCAGCGCCTCAAGGCCAAGGAAGTGGCGGCAGCAGAGCCTGCCGCGGCCTGAGATCAGGCCACCACACTCTGAGTGAAAACCCAGGCGCTTTCCAAAGCGCTTGGGTTTTGTTATTTTGGCATATGCCAACAGTTCTCCGCTTTGCCGGTTTGCGCGCAGTGATTTATCCCAACGATCATCGGCCCGCGCATATTCACGTGCAGGGCGCAGGCGGCGAGGCTGTGTTTTTATTGAACTGCCCTGAAGGTCCCGCAGCATTGAGGGAAAGCTACGGTTTCAAGCTTGCCGATCTGCGACGGATCGAGAGCGTTCTGAACGATGAACTGACCCAACTTTGCGCAGCATGGAGCAATCATCATGGCGATTTCTGAAGAAGACCTGCAGGCCGCCGAACATCGGTTAAGCCAGCAACGTGCATCAGGTTACGCCTCCTCGGCACACTTCGACCCGCAATCAACACGGATCGTCATCGAGATGGACACGGGCGTACAGCTTGCCATTCCCGCAGAGAAAATCGAGGGACTGAGCGGAAGCTCGGTAGAGCAACTGGCTGAGATCGAGATCAGCGAGGCTGGATTGGGCCTGTACTGGCCTCGACTGGATGTCGACGTTTACGTTCCCGCGCTGCTCCAGGGCATATTCGGCTCCAGACGCTGGATGGCAGTGCAACTGGGCGCGAAGGGTGGCTCCGCGCGATCGGAAGCCAAAAAGGCCAGCGCCCGCGAAAACGGCCGCAAGGGCGGAAGACCGTCAAAGGCCGCCATAAGCTAGGGAACGAAAAACGCCCCTCCCGTTGCCGGAAGAGGCGGATCATTACATCCCTCGATCAAAGACCGAAGTCGGCCGTTCAGTTGACCTGCTGCGGCGTAACCTGCGCCTCGATCGTCTTGGCGGTATCGCCGGCATCGGCTGCGATCGTGACACGACGGGGCTTCATGGCCTCGGGAATATTCCGCACGAGATCGATATGAAGCAGGCCGTTCTTCAGCGAGGCGGTCTCGACCTCCACATGGTCGGCAAGCTGGAAGCGTCGCTCGAAGGCGCGCTTGGCGATGCCGCGATAGAGGTATTCGTTCCGCTCTGCCGCATCGTCCTCGGTCTTTTCACCCTTCACGGTGAGCGAATGCGCCTGGAACTCGATGGAAAGCTCGCTTTCATCGAAACCGGCAACAGCCATGGTGATGCGGTAGGTGGTCTCGCCGGTCCGCTCGATATTATAGGGCGGATAGCTCTGCCCCTGATCGCCAAGGTTGCGATTGTCGAGCAGATTGAAGAGACGGTCGAAGCCGACGGTGGAGCGGTAGAGAGGGGAAAAATCGACGTGACGCATGATGTCCTCCATGGAAGCGACGTTGCGGTTTAAGGTCATGGCATCCCGCCCCATTCTGGCGACGGAAGGCCCGTTTTGCAGACCCGTTTGGCGCCTGCGAAACCAAGATGGGAATTGTCTTGGCACGGTTCAAGCCCCCGATCTGGAATGATCGAAACGCATGTCGGGCTTGCATACCCGTTCGTTTCGAATTGACGAAAATCAAACACTCAATCATAAAATTAACTATCGTCAAAATTGCATTGCGCAGAAGTCCGATGCAAGGCGCATCGACTGCGAACATGCCCGACAGGAGCAAGACGATGCATTCCGCTTTGAGGGCCGGATGGCTCACACCCGCATTCATGATTGTCGCCGGTGCAGCACCGGCGAACGCGCATGTCAAATGGTTCGCCCCCTATATCGTCGGCGCCCCGCCGCAGCCGATCGCCGCCACGCTCGCCAACATGTGGTTCTGGACCGGTATCGCGCTCGTACTCATCTTCTTCCTGGCCACCCGCGCCATCGAGAAATCAAGCGCCGGCGACAAGATCCTGCGCGGCCTAGACAGGATGACCGACCCGATCTGGAACCGGCTCGACGATTTCGTTCGCGCCGTCGTCGCCGCTTTCTTCGTCGCCATTTTCGCCGTCGGCGGCGTCTATCTGACGCCGGACCTCAAGACGCCGTCGGAAATCGTCTCCTGGGGCCAGTTGCTGATTGCCATGCTGATCTTCTTCCGGCGAACCCAGCCGCTTGCCGCCCTCGGCATCATCCTTCTCTGGCTGCTGGCGCTGCGCGACTACGATATTTTCCACCTGCTCGATTATCTGGCGCTCGGCGTCGGCGTCGCAGCCTATCTCGTCATGGACGCCTCGTCGAACGAGGAGCTGCGCAAGCATCGTTTCCAGGCCCTGCGCTGGGGCGTGGCAATCGCGCTGATGTGGTCGAGCCTGGAAAAATTCGCCTATCCGGACTGGTTCTATCCGCTCGTCGAGGAAAAGCCGTTTCTGACCTTCGGCCTTCCACGCGACGTCTTTATCCCCATGGCCGGCGTATCGGAATTCACCATGGGCTTCGGCCTTCTATGGACGCCGATGGTGCGCCGCCTCTCGGCCATAGCACTCTTCGTCATCTTCAATGCGGCGGTCTATCCCTTCGGCCGTATCGACCTCATCGGCCATGCGCTGATCATGGCGGTGATCGTCGCCATCGCCGCCGATCACACCCGTGATGTCTTCTTCGTCCCGAACTTCAAGAAGCTGATGGCAGGCATTCCGATCGGCATTGCCGCTGCCCTGGTGATCTTCGCATCATCCTACTGGGGCCTGCATATCGCCTTCTATGGCAGCGAGGGAAACGTCGCCGCCATTCACCGCACCACCCACAGCGCCGACCCGGATCATCCTCACCCGACCGACATTGCGCGCGAGGTGACGGAAGAACTCCCAGGTACGACCGATCACCGGCATTGAGCATAAAAAGGCGCGGGCCAACCGTCACCGGAGCGGCCCGCGCCCGTTCGTCACACCGGCCTCAGTGGACCGCGCCGGAACCACCTGCCGCCACGATGGCGAAAGGCTGGCCTTCGACGGCAATGGTGCGGACTTCCTTCAACGCCGCGCCATCGACGACCCGGATCAGGCCATGCCGCGGGTCGGTGATCGCCACCTCGCCATCAGCGATCGCCAGACGCGGGCGCGGATCGCGCCAATGGCCGTCCTTGCTGTAAGGCTCGGTCACGGTCTCGGACTTGACGATCTCGCCCTTCACAATGTCGACCAGGTGCAGCTTGCCGTCCTCGGTCAGCACATAGGCATTGCGCGGCTCGGCCGGATCGAGGGCGAAATCGACGCGACGTGTCGGCAGGTCGATCAGCTGATAGGGCGCTTCCGCATTGTCGGGATCGATCAGCGCCACCTTGTCTTCCCCGTAATTGCCGAGGAAGAACTGCATCGACTTTCCGCCGAGAAGCGTCGAGACCTTGCCCTTCGGCAGATCCTTGCCATAGGCCAGCATCTCGACCTTCGGCCCTTCCATGCCGCCCGGACGCGCAATCAGCACGCCTTCGGCGCAACCGAAGGCGACCAGACGCGCCGAAGTGGCTTCGCCATGCAGGCCCGTGCAGGTCGAAACCTCGCCCACCTGTTTGCCCGCCTTGTCGAGCACGCGCAGGCCAAGGCGCGGCGGCAGCTCGCCCTCCTTTACCGGCGCTTGCGTGTTCGGCACGGAGACGAGGAAATGATCGCCAAGCGGCACGGCGACGCCATGATGAGCCGCGATCGTCTCGAATGCCTTCGGCTCGACCTTGCCATCGATCAGCGCATCCTCGCTCAACAGATCGAATTTCGCCTCGCGATCGTAAAACACCGCGACCTGATCGCCATGGGTCACCACATGGCCGGGCTTCTGACCCTTGATCGAAGCAGCCACGAGCTTCGGCTCGCTGAGTTCGATGTCGCGATGCTCGCCATGGTCGGACAGAGAAATGCCGGTGGAAATGGCGTTGACGATATTGCTGTCGCCCTGAACCGCAAACACCGTCTCGCCGGTCTCGCTCAGCGACAGGGCGGCATAGCCTTCAAGATCGAACTTGCCGAGCACCTTGCCCGATTTGAGGTCGATCGCGCGCACGACCGGCAGCGTATGGTCGGCCACGAACAGCCGCCAGGCCTCCTCGTGCTTTTCCTCGGCAAAAGCCGCCAGGCCGAAAGCCGATGCGGAAGCCAGAAGAACCGCCGAGAAACCGGCGGCGCGCAACAGATGGGACATAACCTCTCCTATATGTAATAACATTACAAATTGATCGTTATATAGTTACATCACCATTGTCCATCCCTGTCATCCCAACCTAGACCGACATGCACAGGCTGCCCGGCGTCAGGCCATGAGGGCCGTCCGCTCGCATTTTCACTTGACCTCGCGGCCCACTCGCCTAACGCTCACCCGCATGACAGAAGCGCCTCATATCACCGATGAAATCCTCCGCCCGACACCCGACAATCCGGCACCGGATGATGTCACTGCGGGCTATTTCACCGGCCACCGCGGCGCAAAGATCCGCTATGCGCTGTTCCGTTCGGCAATCGTCCCGGCCCGTGGCACGGTGGTACTGCTGCAGGGGCGCAACGAGTTCATCGAAAAGTATTTCGAGACGATCCGCGAGCTGAACGCGATGGGCCTGTGGGTAGCGACCTACGACCTGCGCGGCCAGGGCGGCTCGGATCGGCTGCTGAAGAACCCGCGCAAGGGCCACGTCCGCCGCTTTGCCGATTACGAACGCGATCTGGAGATATTTCTCGAACAGATCGTCCTGCCGGATGCCCGCCTGCCCTTCTTCCTTGTCGCCCATTCGACGGGCGCATTGATCGCGCTTTCGGCAGCGCCGAGATTGTCGAACCGTATCAGCCGCATGGCGCTTGCCGCGCCCTATATCGGCTTCCACGGCCAGAAAGCATCGCAATCCGTCGCCGGCCCGCTTGCCCGCGCCCTGTCATGGACCGGCTTCGGCAGCGTCCAGCTCGGCGGCGACCGGCGCCTCGTCCCTTTCGAGAACAATCGCCTGTCCGGCGACCGCCGTCGCTTCGAGCGCAATATCGGGCTTTATACGAAGTTCCGGGACCTTGCGGTCGGCGCACCGACGGCACGCTGGATCCACGAAACGCTGAAAGCGGCCCACCGCGTATCGCAGCAGACCCACTTGACCAAGATCACCATCCCGACGCTGATCCTCGCGCCGGTGCTCGACGGGGTCGTACCCTATCGGCTGCAGGAAGATCTGTCGCGCAATTTCCGCGCCGGACAGCTGATCACCATCACCGGCGGTCGCCACGAGCTGTTTCAGGAAAAGGACATCTATCGCGCCCAGGCGATGACCGCGATCGAGACCTTCATGCCCGGCCTCGACGGCGGACTGGATATGGCGGAAAGCGCCGCCTGAACGGCATGTCCGCTGTTTGCCTGTGAGGGACCGCTCAGCGTCCCGCCAGAAGCGCCATCGCCTCTTCATGCACAGCCTTCGAACCGGCTGCGATGATGTTGCCGCCATTCTCCGGTCGGCCGCCATCCCAGGTGGTAATGATGCCCCCGGCCTGCTCGATGATCGGGATCAGCGCGCCGACATCATAGGGCTGCAGGCTGTTTTCGACGACGAGGTCGACATGCCCGGCGGCAAGCAGCACATAGGCATAGCAATCGCAGCCGTAACGGAACAGCCGGACCTTCTCCTCGACCGACCTGTAGCGGGCGAGATCCTCGCCCTGAAAGATATGCGGCGACGTGGTGAACAGGATGGCATCCGACAGCGAACCGCAATCACGCACGGAAATCTGCCGCTCTCCGTCCGGCCCGGAATACCAGGATTTTGTGCCGTCGGCGAAATAGCGCTCACCGATGAACGGCTGGTCCATCATGCCCATCGTCGCACGCCCGTTCGAACGCAGGCCGATCAGCGTTCCCCAGACCGGCAGGCCGGAAATGAAGGCACGCGTCCCGTCGATCGGATCGATCACCCACACATGCTCGCGATCGAGCCCGACATTGCCGTGCTCCTCGCCTAAAATGCCGTGCTCGGGAAACCGTTCGCCGATCAGCGCCCGGATCGCCGTTTCCGCCGCGCGATCGCCCTCGGTCACCGGATCGAAGCCGCCGGCGAGCTTGTTGACCACCGAAATACCGGTGCGGAAGCGTGGCAGCGTCTCGCCCTTGGCTGCATCGGCAAGCGTATCGAAAAATTCGCGGTCGGGCAGCATGGGCAGATCCTATCCTGTTGATATGAGGGATTTCGGCATGAGGCAGGCGCTTTTTCTTAGAGCCTCGGAGCGCCGAAGAAAACCGCTTTTATCGCCACCAGCTGCCGAGCAGGTAATCACATCGCTCAAATATGATGCAAATTTAATCACAATAAAAACATGCTTGACAATTGTGCATGGCTCGACGTATTTTCCTAAGCACAGTCTTTGACTGTAAATACCCTCCTTGGGTGTTTCCTCCCTAGACTTAGCCGCGCGAATAGCGCGGTTTTTTTTGTCCTAAGACCAACCCGCGAGGTCGGGAGATGCGCCGCGCAGGCGCTGGCTCGCGCCATGCGTTAGCGACAGGTCCAGGGCAGACTTTGGGGAAGTGGCTTTATTCGGCTGCGAGCGCAGTCATGCCGCCGGAGAAATCGGCAACATAGTCCGCCATCTGGCGCATGAAGGTGGAAAGGGCTGCCGCGACAAGCGGAAATTCCCGCTTCCTCTCCAGCGTCACCTCATCGACATAAAGGCCGCGATTGATCTCGATCTGCAAGGCGTGCAGCCCGCGCACCGGCCGCCCGTAATGCTCGGTGATGAAGCCGCCCGCATAGGGCTTGTTGCGCACCGCCTCGAAACCCATGTCGTCGAAAAACTGCAGCGCCGCGCGTGAAAGCTCGGCCGACGCGCTCGTTCCGTAACGATCTCCGATGATGAAGTCGGGCCTGACGCCCGAGCCGGAAAGCCGGATATTGCCCGGCATCGAATGGCAATCGATGAGGATGCCCATGCCGAAACGCGCATGGGTGCGGGCGATCAGCTTCCGAAGGCAGGAATGATAGGGCTTGTAGACCGCCTCGACCCGCTGCAGCCCCTCCTCGACGGAAAGTCGCTTGCGATAGATTTCCATGTTCTCGGCAACGATCCGCGGGATCGTTCCAAGCCCGCCGGCCACCCGCATCGAACCGATATTGACGTAAGGCGGCAGCGGACCGTCGAACATGCGCGGATCGAGTTCGTAGGGTTCGCGATTGACGTCGAGATAGGCGCGCGGGAAGTGCGCAACGAGCAGCGGCGCGCCCAGTTCGGGAGCATCGGCAAACAGCTCGTCGACATAATGATCGGCCGAACGGCGGATCGAAAGCGCGTCAAGACGGCTCTCGGCGAGGAAATCCACAGGATAATGGTTACCGCTGTGTGGGGAGTTGAAGACGAAGGGAATGGTCTGAACCACCGGCTCCCGCACCTCAAACTGCTGAAAATCGCCCCCGAATTGGTCCATTCCGCCTTTACCATGTCACGAACAAGTCTTCCCGGCATGTTGCCAGTTGCCCGGCGCCAAGTCCATACTATGTTAATCCCACCAAAGGCCCTTCTGCGCCGGTTAAACGGAAATTTACCGTAAGCTGGAATGATGGATGGCTCATACAACCTCAGGCATGCACGGATACGGTCCCGAAGATGATACAGAAAATCCTCCTTGCAGAAGACGACAACGACATGCGCCGTTTTCTGGTGAAGGCACTGGAAAAGGCCGGCTACAAGGTCGATTCTTACGACAACGGCGCCAGCGCCTATGACCGGCTCCGCGAAGAGCCGTTTTCGCTGCTCCTCACCGACATCGTCATGCCGGAAATGGACGGCATCGAGCTCGCCCGCCGCGCGACCGAACTCGACCCGGACCTGAAGGTGATGTTCATCACCGGCTTTGCCGCCGTGGCGTTGAATTCCGACTCGAAGGCACCGAAGGACGCCAAGGTCCTCTCCAAGCCCTTCCACCTTCGCGACCTCGTCGACGAAGTGAACAAGATGCTCGCCGCAGCCTGAAACTTTTTTCAGAATCAATCATCGAATCGAGGCGCCCATTCGGGCGCCTTTTCTGTTTCCGGCACATCGTCAGGCACGCCCCGGAGAGAGCGCGCGGTCATCCACAGCGACAAAAATCCCGGAAATCCGGGCCTGTCAAAAAAGCTTCGCATTTCTTCCAAAAAACCAGTTGACGGCCCGATCATCCTATGGTCTATGCGCCGACATCGGATGGGCGTGTAGCTCAGCGGGAGAGCACTACGTTGACATCGTAGGGGTCACAGGTTCAATCCCTGTCACGCCCACCATCCTTCCTCTCAGGAGGAAAAAAGACAAAAGCCCCTTCGGGGCTTTTTCTTTTTCAACCAACCACTTGCAGGTCAGATGCCACGGCGCGGGAACAGTCTCGGCGGCCGGAGCGCGCGGATGAAAAAGCCCGACCTGCGACTGCCGGCCGGGCTTGGGAATTCTTGTCGAGAAGGCCGAATCAGAACTCTTCCCAGTCGTCCGTCGAGCCGGTTGCGACAGCCGCCGCAGACGTCACGGCCCCTCCACCGAAAGCCTGTGAAAGCCGGTCGACCATGCCCCGCGCGGGCGATGCCTTCGGCATCGAGCGTCCATCCACCGGCTTCACGGCATTGGCGCGGCGAAGGCTCGCTGAAACGGATGCCGCATGATCCGAAAGAGGCGCCGCAAAGCGCCGCTCGCTGTCCGCCCTGCTTGAGACAGCACCACCGCCAAGCTGGAATTGCCCGACGAGATCACGCAGGCGGCCCGCCTCGCCGGCGAGCGTTGCGCCGGCGGCATTCGCCTCTTCCACCATCGCGGCGTTCTGCTGCGTCACCTGGTCCATCTGATTGACGGCATTGTTGACTTCCGAAAGTCCGGTCGACTGTTCGCGCGCCGAAATGGTGATCGCGTCCATATGCTGGTTGATCGTCACCACATAGGCCTCGATCGTCTTCAGCGCCTCGCCGGTGGCATGGACGAGCTTCACCCCGCTGCCGACTTCGGACGACGACTTGGCGATCAGCTCCTTGATCTCCTTGGCGGCGCCGGCCGAGCGTTGCGCCAGTTCGCGCACTTCCTGTGCGACGACGGCAAAGCCCTTGCCCGCCTCGCCGGCACGCGCCGCTTCCACGCCGGCATTCAGCGCCAGAAGATTGGTCTGGAAGGCAATCTCGTCGATCACCCCGATGATGCTGGAAATCTGCCGCGACGACTGCTCGATCCGGCTCATCGCCTCCACCGCGTCGGCAACCACGGCTTCCGATCTGCGCGCGCTGTCATTGGCCTGCACAGCGACGCTACGCGCCTCCTCGGCCCGCCTTGAGGAATTCGCCACGTTGGCGGTGATCTCGTCCAGCGCAGCCGCCGTTTCCTCCAGCGAGGCCGCCTGCTGCTCCGTGCGCCTGGACAGATCGTCGGCGCTGTTGCTGACCTCGCGTGCACCGCTATCGATCGAGCCCGTCGCATCGGCGACCGAGGACAGGGTCTGCTGCAACTGCTCGACCGTGCGGTTGAAATCGGCCCTCAGGCCCTCGAAATCGGCCGCAAACGCATTCTCGAGGCGGAACTGAAGGTCACCGGCGGAAAGATGCTTGAGCCCTTCCGCAAGCCCGGCCGTAGCCTGCGCCATCGCATCGGCGCGTTCGGCATCCTGGGTGGCGATGCGCCGGCGCTCGCTCTCGCTCTGGCTGCGCGCCTCGGCGGACGCCTGTTCGAGGCTGATCGCCTTCAAGCCGTTGTCCTTGAACACCTGCACGGCCCGCGCCATGCCGCCGATTTCGTCCCGGCGGTCGCCGCCGGCCACATCGGTGGCGAGATCTCCGGCGGAAAGCCGCCCCATGATCGCGGCCAGCGCCTGGATCGGCCGCACCAGCCACGCCCGGATCGCCACGAAGCTGACGAGCGAGATGATGACGAGCGCGGCGACCACGCCGCCGATCGTCGTCCAGTAGATCATCCGAGATTCCGCCGACAGGCCGCCGGTGCTCGCCCGTGTCGCCTGCGACAGCGCATCGACCTTGTCGTTCAGCGCCTTCGACATGACCTGGAACTGCGGCTGGCACTCACGGAAGAACACGTCCATCGCGTTCTTGATGTCGAGATAGGTCAACGCCTTGGCGCCAAGCACCATCGTGTTGGCGCAAGCCTGATCGAGCACCGCCATCGCCTGCCCCTTCAGCTCGCCGATCGAGCCGTCGTTCGGCAGCGCGGTTGCGGCACGGTCCATATGAGCGGAAAACAGCTCGCGGGCGGAGACAAGCTCCTCCTGCGCCTTGCGCTCCTGCTCCTTGGCGGTGGTGAGCAGGCTGTCACCGATCGCCCCGCGGATGGTCTGGAATGTCTGGCTGGCCCGCGACAGTGCCGTCGAGGCATCGCCCTCGGTCGTCACGAGACGCGAGTAATCCGCATCGACCCGCAGGATCTGGCTGCCGGCGTAATAGGCGAGCACCAGCGTGAACAGGCCGAAGGATGCAAGAAGCACGAAGAACTTGGCCGTAATGGATATGTTTTTCATCTCAGACCTGCCTGAAAAGCGTTTGAAGCAAAGTGGCTTGACGCATCGACGGCCGATGATCGGATTTCTGGCAATGACGTTCCCCCCACTCCCCGGAACGGCATCACTCTATCCGCACAGATATTACCATAAGTTAAAAGCTCAAATCGCAATGCAACCATAGCGGAATACGTTTCCTGTATAAAAACAAGATCTCGCACGCCTATATTACTCTTTGGTCATCTGTTCTTGCTATCTAACCGTCACAGCAAGGGGAATGGCATGGCGCAGTACAAGTATCCCACCCATCTGGTCGAAGCGAAATCCTGGGCATTTGACCAGGACTGGAAACCCGGCCAGCCGGTCGGCAATGCCGGCATCTATCGCTGTCGCACCTGCGGTGACGAGATTGTCGTCGACAAGGGCTCCGCGATCCCCACGCACCATCACGAACACACGATCCTCGGACCCGTCGTCTGGCAGCTCCTCGTGTTTGCCCAGAAGCATCCGGGGCGCTGACGATAAAAAAGCCGCCCGGTCAGGGGCGGCTCGGTCTTGGTGGTCTGGGTCTTTCCGAACCGGATTGATCACATGATCGCGCTGCCGGCCATCAGGGCCAGCACGAGGAAGATCAGGAAGATCACCAGCGCGATGAAGAACAGGATCTTCGCGATGCCCGCGGTCGCGGCCGACACGCCGGAGAAACCGAGAAAGCCGGAAATCAGCGAGATGACAAGAAAGATAAGCGCCCATTTCAGCATGGATGTGTGTCCTTGATTGAGATGGCGGGATAACGCTTATCAAATGTTCCCGGTTCCCACGGCAGGAACAAAATCAGCCGAACACATGCGCCTGGCCGCAGACACCGATGCCGATCTCCTGGCCGACGGTGAACGCGCGTAAACTCGGTACATCCACGCTCAGCACAACGCTCTCGTCCTGCAGCAGCACGACACGCAACTCGCAGGTCGAACCGGCAAATCCAATCTCGGCAATACGCCCGCGCGCGGCACCGGCCGGGTCATCGAAGAGCGTGATCTGCTCGGGCCGCAGCAGGATCGTTCCAAGCCCCCTCGCCTCCACCCGGTCTGCAGCGACACGCCCCAATGCGCAGTCCGCGTAACCATCCGACAGAACCGCGTCGAGAATGATGGCCTCGCCCAGAAACGCCGCTGCCTGCGGGTCGGCGGGACGGGCATAGACGGCACGCGGCGAACCGGACTGCACGAGCCGTCCGGCGCGCATCACCGCCACCGTATCGGCAAAAGCCAGCGCCTCGGCCTGATCGTGGGTGACGAGCAACGTGGCGATCCCCTCCGCCCGCAACACGTCGCCGACCGCCTTGCGCGTTGCCGCCCGAAGCCCCGTGTCGAGTGCCGAGAACGGCTCGTCGAGCAGCATCAGCCGCGGCTTGCGCGCCAGCGCACGGGCGAGCGCCACACGCTGCTGCTGGCCGCCGGAAAGCGCGTCCGGCCGACGTGAGAGCATTGACGCGTCGAGCCCGACCATTTCCATCAGCTCCGCCGCCCTCCGCTTTTTTGCCGGCTGATCCCCGCTTATCCCGAAGACGATATTGCCCTCGACGGAAAGATGCGGAAACAGGCACCCGTCCTGCGCTACGATTCCGACATTGCGCCGGTAGGCCGGCACCGTCGCAGAGCCTTCTGCAACCGTTTCGCCGGCGATCGCGATCGAGCCTGCATCCGGCGCCTCGAAACCGGCGATCAGCCGCAGAAGCGTGGTCTTGCCGCAACCGGACGGCCCGACGACGACCATGCGGCTACCGCGTTCCACCGCAAGGCTGACACCGTCGAGCGCCGTGACGGAACCGAACGTCTTGGTGATGTTGCGAATATCGACAAAACTCATCGGCCTGCGATCTTTTTCGATTGGTGATAGAGAAGCGCCGCCATCGGCAGGGAAAAGACGATCATCAGCAGCGCGTAAGGAGCGGCCCCCGCATAATCGATCTCGCTCGTCAGCGCCCAGAAGGCCATGGCGAGCGTGCGCGTGCCGTTCGGCGCCAGCATCTGGGTCGCAGTCAGCTCGTTCATGATGCCGAGCGACGAGAGCGCCACGGCCGTCGCGGCCCCCGGCGCTGCGAGCCTGACGGTGGTCGCCAGAAGCGCGTTGACGGGCGAGCGCCCGAGACTTGCCGCCGCCTGCTCCAGCTCCGCCGGCACCTGCGCGATACTGGCGCGCAGACTGACCAGCGCCCGCGGCAGGAACATGATCACATAGGCGATGACGATTGTCGCAACCGTCTGGTAGAGCGGCAGCGCCACCCGAACCGTGATCGTCACCAGCGCCAGCGCCACGACGACGCCCGGCATGGAACTGGCCAGATAGTAGCAACCCTCGATCACCCGGCTTTTGCCGCTCGGCCGACGCACCGAAAGCCAGGCGATCGGCAGCGCTGCAAGCGTCGTGGCGATACCGCCGACAAGGCAGATGACGAGCGTCTGGAAAAGCGCCAGCCCGATCTCGTCCATCCGCCAGATGTCGATGCCGCCGGCATGAAGCCAGCGCGACAGCGTCACGGCCGGGATGCCGAGCGAAAAGACGACCGCCGCCGCCGGCAGGACAAGGCAGACAGGGCGCCAGCGCCCGAGCGAAACCTTGCGCGGCATCCGTGCCACGCCGGGGCCGATCCGGGAATAGCGGCCTCGCCCCCGCAAACCGGCATCGAGGCCGAGAAGCACGAGGCAGCAAAGTACGAGCACCAGCGCCAGCATGTTGGCCGCGACACCATTATAGGTGGACTGGAACTGATCGACGATCGCGGTCGTGAACGTGTCGAAGCGGATCATCGCGTAAAGCCCGTATTCCGACAGAAGATGCAGCCCGACCAGCAGCCCGCCGCCGAGGATCGACAGCCGCAATTGCGGCAGCACGACGCGGCGCAGCACGGCAACATCGGACAGGCCCAGTGAAGCGGCCTGATCCTCCAGCGCCGGATCTAGCAGCCTCAGGGCGGCGGCGATCGGCAGGTAGAGAAACGGAAAATAGGCCGCAACCGAAATCGCCACGCCGGCGGCCAGGCCGTGGAAGGACGGCCACAGCCCGATCCAGGCGTAGGAATGCACGAAGGCGGGAATGGCGAGCGGCGCGACGCAAAGCACAGCCCAGAGCCGCGCAAGCGGTAGGTCCGTCCGCTCCGTCAACCAGGCGAGCGCGGTGGCGACGATCGCGGTGATCGGCACCGTGATCAGCACCAGAAGCAACGTGTTCGCCATCAGCTCGCCGACGCGCGGGCGAAAGATAAGCTGAGCCGCCGTCTGCCACCCCGTCACAACGGCTGCCCAGAAGACGAAGCCGAGCGGCATCAGCGCCATAAGCGCGATGACGATCGCAACGCCATAGGTCCCCCGCCCGCCCGAGAAAAACCGGGGTCGCGAAACCATTGCGGGCCTGCTGTCAGCGATGGATGACATGGATGATCCGGAAATGACGTTTCAAGAGCTACGCCCTGCATCGCCTTCGCGCAACGGCTGTTGCGAAAGCGGGCCTTTGGCGAGCCGTCACAGCAGCCCGGCCTCCGTCATCATGTCGGTCACGTCGGCATTGTTGAGCGTCGACGGCTCCACCTTCGGCGCATCGAGTTCGTTCAAGGGGATGAGCGCCGCGTTGGAAGCCTCGCCGTTACCGACCGCATATTCGAACGACGTTCCGTCCCGCAGGATCGCCTGACCTTCCTTGCCCGTCAGCCATTTGAGGAATGCCTGCGCCTGCTCCTTGTGCTGCGACGAGGCAAGGATGCCGCCGCCGGAGATCGACACGAAGGCGCCGGGGTCCTGGTTCCTGAAATAATGCAGGCCGACATTGTTGCTGTTTTCGCCGGTCTGCGCCTGATCGCCGAAATAATAGTAGTGATAGATCAGCGCCCCTTCGATCTGCCCGGCATTGACCGCCTTCATCGCAACCGAATTGCCGCGATAGGCGGTGAAATTGTCCTTCATCCCTTTCAGCCAAGAGGCCGTAACCTCCCTGCCCTTCAACTGCATGAGCGCGCCGACGATCGCCTGAAAATCCGCACCCGATGGCGATGCCGCCCATCGCCCCTGCCATTCCGGCTTGGCAAGATCGAGCATCGATTTCGGCAGATCGGCTTCCGAAAGCTTCGTCTTGTCATAGGCAAACACGGTGGAGCGCGCCGCAACCCCGATCCAGCGCCCGTCCGCCGGGCGGAACCCTTCGGGCACCTGATCCAGCGTTTGCTTGTCGACCGGTTCGAACAGACCCCTGCCATCGACCAGCGCCATGGCCGGCGAGTTTTCGGTGAGGAACACGTCGGCCGGGGAATTCGCCCCCTCCTGCACGATCTGGTTGGCGAATTCCATGTCGACGCCGTTGCGGATCGTCACGACGATGCCGGTCTCTTCGGTAAACGCCTGCGCCCATTCCCGCGTCAGCCCCTCGTGCTGCGCATTGTAGATCGTCAGGCTGTCGGCGATCTGCGCCAACGCCATGGATGGGCCGGTCAACGCGGAAACGGCAAGCGAAGCGCCTGCCAGAAGAACGGATGCGGTTTTCATGAAACTCTCCCACGCAACGACGCGATCCCTAATCGATAGCGAAAGCCGAGAGCGGCAGTCAAGTTTGTCGAAGCGGTGGAGAAGCACCGGCATGGGAGGCAAGCGGGTGCGAATCAGCTATTGCTCAGATGAACACATCGGGAACAAGCCTGCGGAATGTAATGTCTGTCGCCTACCTGGATAAACTCAACGATGCCCAGCGCCGGGCCGTGGAACATGGGTCGGACGTGCCGAATGGCGGCCCGGCGGGGCCTCTGCTCGTCATCGCCGGTGCCGGTTCCGGCAAGACCAACACCCTCGCCCATCGCGTCGCCCACCTGATCGTCTCCGGTGCCGATCCGCGCCGTATCCTGCTGATGACCTTCTCCCGCCGCGCCGCAAACGAAATGGGCCGTCGCGTGGAGCGCATCTGCCGGCAGGTGCTGGGTGAGAAAGCCGGCATCATGACCGATGCGCTTGCCTGGGCCGGCACCTTCCACGGCATCGGTTCGCGCCTGTTGCGCCTCTACGCCTACCAGATCGGCCTCGACCCGGATTTCACCATCCACGACCGGGAGGATTCCGCCGACCTGATGAACCTTGTGCGCCACGAACTCGGTTTTTCCAAGATGGAAAGCCGGTTTCCGACCAAGGGCACCTGCCTTGCCATTTATTCCCGTGCCGTCAATTCCGAGACCCCGCTCGACGAGGTGCTGAAGACCTCATTCCCCTGGTGCCAGGCCTGGGAAAAGCAGCTGCGCGAACTCTTTGCCTCCTATGTCGAGGCAAAGCAGGCCCAGAACGTGCTAGATTACGACGACCTGCTTCTCTACTGGGCGCAGATGATGAGCGAGCCGTCGATCGCCGAGGATGTCGGCGCCCGCTTCGATCACGTCATGGTCGACGAGTACCAGGACACCAACCGGCTGCAATCCTCCATCCTGATGGGCATGAAGCCGGGTGGGCGCGGCCTTACCGTCGTCGGCGACGACGCCCAATCGATCTATTCCTTCCGCGCCGCGACGATCCGCAACATCCTCGACTTCCCGAATACCTTCGATCCGCCGGCCAATATCGTCACGCTCGACCGCAATTACCGCTCGACGAGCACGATCCTCGCCGCCGCCAACGGCGTCATCGAGCTTGCCCGCGAGCGTTTCACCAAGAACCTGTGGACCGATCGCCAGTCGGAAGAACGCCCGCGCCTCGTCGCCGTCAAGGACGAGACGGAACAGGCGAATTACATCGTCGAGAAGGTGCTGGAGAACCGCGAAACCGGCATGACGCTGAAACAGCAGGCCGTGCTGTTTCGCGCCTCCCATCATTCCGGCCCGCTGGAAGTGGAACTCACCCGCCGCAACATCCCTTTCGTCAAATTCGGCGGCCTGAAATTTCTCGACAGCGCCCATGTGAAGGATCTGCTCGCAGCCCTGCGCTTCGCCCAGAACCCGCGTGACCGCGTGGCAGGCTTCCGGCTGATGCAGCTCATCCCCGGCGTCGGCCCGCAGACGGCCGGCAAGATCCTCGATGCGATCGCCACCGACCCCGAGCCGCTTGCAGCATTGCAGGAAATCCCCGCCCCGCCGCGCTCCGGCGCCGACTGGGCAGCCTTCGTCGAGATGCTCGCCGCAATCCGCAGGAACGAAGGCTGGCCGGCCGAAATCGGCACCGCCCGCGAATGGTACCAGCCGCATCTCGAACGCGTCCACGAGGATGCCGAGACCCGCAAGGCCGACCTGTTGCAGCTCGAACAGATCGCCTCGGGCTACGCGTCGCGCGAACGCTTTCTCACCGAACTGACGCTCGATCCGCCGGATGCGACGAGCGACCAGGCCGGCGTGCCGCTCTTGGACGAGGATTACATGATCCTCTCCACCATCCACTCGGCAAAGGGCCAGGAATGGCGCTCGGTCTTTCTATTGAACTGCGTCGACGGCTGCATTCCCTCCGATCTCGGCGTCGGCTCGACCGCCGAGATCGAGGAGGAACGCCGGCTGCTCTACGTTGCGATGACCCGCGCCAAGGATCATCTCCACATCATCACGCCGCAGCGTTTCTTCGTCCACGGCCAGCATGCCCAGGGCGACCGGCACGTCTATGCCTCGCGCACCCGCTTCATCCCGGCGACGCTGTTGCAGTTTTTCGAAACCGCCGCCTGGCCGGTCGTCGCGCCGATGTCGGATGAGGAGCGCCGGCATCGCCAGCAGGTGCGGATCGACATGACGGCGCGGATGCGGGGGATGTGGCGGTAGGCGTATTCAGGATCGGTATCGACCGCGTTTGACCTCATCCGCCTCCCGCATCGTTGCTGCCTCTCATCCCAACCCTCTCCCCGCAGGCGGCGAAAGGGGATCTGCCCCAATCGAAGTTGCAGATAGAGCGAGAGGACGCAGCCGGATGCGGGGCAGCGCCGACGTCGGCGAAGACATCGCCGCACATAAATCTCGCGCCCTCACACTAAGCAATGTAGAGCTACGATCAAAACCGCACCGCCTGGGGAGGCACCGTCAGTGGACAACACGCAATCGACCGCAAAGGCGGCCGCCTGGATGCTGGGATCGATCGCCCTTCTGCTGCTCATGGCGATCTCCGGCCGGATCATCACCAGGGAACTCGACGTCTTCCAGGTGATGGAAATGCGCTCCGTCATCGCCTTCTTCATGCTCCTGCCATTCGTTTTCCGCGAAGGCGGCTTTTCCGCCATGCGAACAACGATCCTGCCGAGCCATATCGGCCGCAACGTGGCCCACTATGTCGGCCAGTTCGCCTGGCTGATGGCGCTGACGATGATCCCGCTGGCGCAGGTCATCGCCATCGAGTTCACCGCACCGATCTGGGCAGCCCTGATGGCCGCCTTTTTCCTGGGCGAAAAGCTGACATGGCGCAAATGCGTGGCGATCGGCTTCGGCCTAGCCGGCGTTCTGCTGATCCTCAAACCGGGCGTCCAGCCGCTCAATCCCGGCCATGTGATCGTGCTCGGCGCCGCCTTCGTCTTCGCCATCTCCTTCATCATGACGAAGTTTCTCACCCGCACCGACAGTGCGACGAAGATCATCTTCTGGATGCTGATCATCCAGTCGATCATCGGCCTGATCCCGGCGCTGCGCGTCTGGGTCTGGCCGTCGGCTGCCGTCTGGCCGTGGATTTTCGTCATCGCCTTTACCGGCACATTCGCGCATTTCTGCATGGCAAAGGCGCTGCAGCATGCGGATGCGACGGTCGCCATGCCGATGGATTACCTGCGCGTACCAGCCTCCGCCCTGATCGGCTACCTTCTCTATGCCGAAGGCGTGGACGCGCTGATGGCCATCGGCGCCGCCCTCATCCTCACCGGCAACCTCTTCAACCTGCGCCGCCCGAATGCCGGAAAAATACAGCAGACGCCGACGTGAGCGATCGGCGCTTGCCGTTTATGCTTACCCCTTCCGCGGGTCGTCGCGCTTCTCCAGCAGCTCGATCTGAATCTGCTGCAGCTCTGCCAGCCGCTCCCACTGCTTGGCCATCTGATGGTCGATCTTCTCATGCAGCTGACGGATTTCCAGCTCGGCGCGCAGGTTGATCATGTAGTCGTTTTCGGCCCGCAGCCGGTCTTTCTCCTCCTGCCGCTTCTGGCTCATCATGATCACCGGCGCCTGCAATGCGGCAAGGCAGGACAGCACGAGATTGAGGAGGATGAAAGGATAGGGATCGAACGGCTGGCGCATCAGCCCGACGACGTTCACCCCCATCCAGAGGATCAGAACGGCAAGGAAGGACAGAATGAACGTCCAGGATCCTCCGAAAGATGCGACATGGTCGGCAACCTTCTCGCCGACGCTCGGCTTTCTGTCGGCAGTCTCACCGGTACTCGCCTGTACCGTCAGCGTCCCCTTCTCGAAACTGTCGAGAACCTTCTGGTCGAGATCGGAAAGCTCGCCGCGCTCCTCTTCCAGAAGCCGCTCCACATAGCTGCGGCGAAAGCGCGCCAGGTCCTCGTCGCAGATCAGGCTCGTCGGCGCACAGTCCTTCACCTCGGCCGCGATCATCTCGTAGAGATGCGGCCGCAGGCTTGCCACCTTGTGCAGTCTGGACAACGGAAACGTCCGGCCGCAGACGATGCACTGGTCGTTTTTGCTGTTGGCAACATGGCTGTTCATCACGCCTCGCCTTTCTCTTCCGCGGCGCCGTTATCCGAGCCGACCCCATTGCCGTTCGGATGCAGCGGAGCGACATGAAAGACCTTGGGCTTGAACCGGCTGGCGAACTCCTCCGACCGGCCGATATAGATCAGTGTCGAGCCTTCGAGCGTCGCAAGCACCTCCACGAGCCGCTCGCGCACCTCCTGCTCCAGTCCTTCCAGCACATCGTCGAGGATCAGCCACTCGGGCTTGCGCAACACGGCATTGGCCACCTGCAGCGCCGCCTCCTCCTCCTTGTCGAGTAACCTGTCCCAGCGTTCGACCTGATCGAGCCGCCCGAGATAGCGGTCGAGCCCGACGGCCGAGAGCGCGTTCTTCAGCGCTGCGTCGTCGAGATCCGAGGTCGCGGCGGGGTAAGTCATCACCTCCCGCAATGTCGCGGTCGGCAGATAGCCCTCCTGCGGCATCATGATCACCCGTTCCCCTTCGGGCAATCGTATCTCGCCCTTGCCCCAGGGCCATATTCCGGCCACCGCCTGGAAGAACAGATGCCGGTCCGTGCCCGGATCGCCGTTGATCATCACCCGTTCGCCCGGCCCGATCGTGCATTCGCCTTCCTTGAGACTGACGCCATGGCCGGCCGCGCCCTGATCAGGCTCGCCATAGACTTCGACGGCTTTCAGAACCATGCCATCCGCATCCGACCCCGAACGATAGGCGATCACATCGCCTTCCTTGGCCGGCGTATCGGTCATCAGCAGTGCGTTGCGGAAGAACGAGACGCGTGCCAGCGTCGCCCGCCAGTCGGCGATGACGCTGAAATTCTGCACATACCAGCGCAGTGCCGTGTTGACCTGGTTGAAGGCGCCGACCGCCATCATCAGCCCGCCGAAGGAAAGCTCGCCGGAAAAATACATCGGCGAGGCGATGATGATCGGCGCCACCAGCGCCAGCCAGCCGAACCCGGAGGAAACCCAGGTCAGGTTGGTCAGCGCCCATGCGAGCTTGCGCAGCATGCCGAGCACACCGTCGATCCCCGCCTGCACCCGCAACAGCTCGCTCGGTTCGCCGCGCGCCAGCGTGATCGGCTTGAGGTTCTCGTTGGCCCGGACGAGGGCCGAGCGCAGATCCGCCTCGCGCGCATAGCGGTCGGCATTCAGCCTGGCCAGCCGGCTGCCGACGACATTGCTCAGGACCGAGCCGGTCAGCGCATAAAGGATCGTCGCCCACAGCATGTAACCGGGAATGACGATGTGATGGCCGCCGATCTGGAAACCGAAATCCGTCGAGATGGCCCACAGCACGCCGATGAAACTGCCGAGCAGGATGGTTGAGTTGACGAGGCCGATCGACAGCGCCGTCGTGTTTTCCGCCAGGATGCGGGTGTCCTCGTGCAGCCGTTGGTCCGGATTGTTGGCGATCGAACCGGCCCCGCCGAGCTTCAGCGCCCGCCCCCGCGTCAGCCATACATTGGCGAGATCCCGCGCCAGCCCTTCACGCATCTTCATCGCGGTAATCTGGTTGAGCCACGTCTGGATCACGTTGAGCAGCGTCAGGCAGAAGGCGATCATGCCGAAGACCATCAGCTGGCGCAGGAATTCCGGCATGTCGCGCCGCTCCAGCGCATCGTAGAACGGCCCGTTCCACTCGTTCAGGCGGTAGGTGGCGTATGTCGTCGCGATGATGATGGCGAGAAGGGCAACCGCCAGCACCACCAGATGACGGCGTACCGGCGAGCCCCAGAAGGCGCCAGTCATCATCTTCAGCTGGCCGGAAAGCGGGAGTTCGTAAGCTTCTGGTGCCGTGTCAGCCGTTTGCGCCATGGTCACTCCTCTGCCTTGCCACATGCTCCGATCGCTCATCCTTAGCACGGGTGGCAGGCTTGTGAAGATGCAACCGCCCCCCTTGGAATCCGCCTTGCTTTCTTCTCCTGCATTGCACAAACTCTCAAGGCAGCAGCGATGCGTCGGCCCGCTCAACGAGGCCGAACAACAAGCATCCGGCGGGAACGCCCGAAAAGGGCAATCAAAAGGGACAGCATGTCGATCAAGGCGAGCATCTATCACCTCACCCATTACAAATACGACAAGCCCGTCCGCCTCGGACCCCAGATCATCCGCCTGAAGCCAGCCGCCCATTCGCGCACCAAGGTGCTGTCGCACTCGCTGAAGGTTTCGCCGGAAAACCACTTCGTCAATCTGCAGCAGGACCCTTACGGCAACTATCTCGCCCGCTTCGTCTTCCCCGAGCCGGCAACGGAGCTGAAGATCGAGGTCGATCTCGTTGCCGACATGACGGTCTACAATCCGTTCGATTTCTTCGTCGAGGAAGAGGCCACGAGATGGCCGTTCAAATATCCCGAAACGCTGGCCGAAGATCTGTCGATCTACATGATCCCGGAGCCGCCCGGCCCGGCGCTGATCGACTATCTGAAACATTTCGACATGTCGCCCGACCAGCCGACGGTGGATATGGTCGTCGGCATCAACGCCCGACTGCAGCAGGCGATCGGCTATGTCATCCGCATGGAACCGGGCGTCCAGACGCCCGAACAGACGCTGACATCGGCCTTGGGCTCCTGCCGTGACACGAGCTGGCTGCTGGTGCAGATCCTGCGCAATCTCGGCTTTGCCGCCCGCTTCGTCTCCGGCTACCTCATCCAGCTGACACCGGACCTGAAGGCGCTCGACGGCCCCTCCGGCACCGAAGTCGATTTCACCGACCTGCACGCATGGTGCGAGGTCTACCTGCCGGGCGCCGGCTGGGTCGGGCTCGATCCGACCTCCGGCCTTCTGACCGGCGAGAGCCATATTCCGCTCGCCGCGACACCGCATTACCGCAACGCCGCGCCGATTTCCGGCGGCTATTTCGGCGAAGCGGACACGACCTTCGACTTCCGCATGGACATCACCCGCGTCGCCGAGCATCCACGCATCACTAAGCCGTTTTCCGACGAGAGCTGGGAGGCGCTGAACGATCTGGGCGAACAGGTCGACCGGGTGCTCGAGGCTCAGGACGTGCGCCTGACCATGGGTGGCGAGCCGACTTTCGTATCGATCGACGACTTCGAGTCCGACGAGTGGAACACCGGCGCGGTCGGCCCGACCAAGCGGGAGAAGGCTGACGTTCTGATCCGCCGCCTGCGCGAAAAATTCGCCCCCGGCGGCTTCCTGCATTATGGCCAGGGCAAATGGTATCCCGGCGAAAGCCTGCCACGCTGGACCTTCTCGCTTTACTGGCGCAAGGACGGCAGGCCGATCTGGAGCAACCCCGATCTGGTAGCGCAGGAAGGCGGCGATTATGGCGTCGGCGAAGACCAGTCGCAGAAATTCCTGACCGCACTCGCGACCGAACTGGGCATCGAGGCGGAAATGGTCGTGCCGGCCTACGAGGACCCGGCGGAATGGATCATCAAGGAAGGCTCGCTGCCTGACAATGTCGATCCGTCCAATTCCAAGCTCAAGGACCCGGAAGAGCGCAACCGCATCGCCCGCGTCTTCGAACGCGGCCTGACAAGCCCGAGCGGCTATGTATTGCCGGTTCAGGCCTGGCAGTCACAGGCAAGGGGCAAGCCCGGCGAAAAGCGCTGGATCAGCGAAAAGTGGCACACCCGTCGCGGCCGCATCTTCCTCGTTCCCGGCGACAGCCCCGTCGGCTACCGCCTGCCGCTCGGCACGCTGCCCTATATTCCGCCGTCGCAGTTCCCTTATATCCATGAGGCGGACCCATCGATCCCGCGTCGACCACTGCCGGAAACCATCGTGCCGGCGGGCCGCGCCATGCCGGAATCCTCCTTCAAGGCCGGCGATGCCGCCAATCCCGGCCGCATCGAGCAGACGCTGGGCGAAATCGGCGGCGCGGTACGAACCGCCATCTCGGTGGAGCCGCGCGACGGCCGCCTTTGCGTCTTCATGCCGCCGGTGGAGAAGATCGAGGACTATCTCGAGCTGATTGCCGCCGCCGAGAATGCAGCCGCGAGCCTTGGACTGCCCGTCCATATCGAAGGGTACGCCCCGCCGCATGACGAGCGCATCAACGTCATCCGCGTTGCACCCGATCCGGGCGTCATCGAGGTCAACATCCATCCGGCGTCGAGCTGGAAACAGACGGTCGACATCACCACGACCATCTACGAGGAGGCCCGCCAGACCCGCCTTGGCGCCGACAAGTTCATGATCGACGGCCGCCACACCGGCACCGGTGGCGGCAACCATGTCGTGGTCGGCGGCGCCAATCCGAACGACAGCCCCTTCCTGCGTCGCCCGGACCTGTTGAAGAGCCTCGTCCTGCACTGGCAGCGCCACCCGTCGCTCTCCTACCTCTTCTCCGGCCTGTTCATCGGCCCGACCAGCCAGGCACCGCGCATCGACGAGGCCCGCCACGATTCGATGTACGAGCTGGAAATCGCGCTCTCCCAGGTACCGCCCCCCGGTCAGGGCGTGGCGCCCCTGCCCTGGCTGGTCGACCGCCTGTTCCGCAACCTGCTGACCGATGTGACCGGCAACACCCACCGCTCGGAAATCTGCATCGACAAGCTGTTCTCGCCGGACGGCCCGACGGGCCGCCTCGGCCTCGTCGAGTTCCGCGGCTTCGAAATGCCGCCGAATGCCCGCATGTCGCTGGCCCAGCAATTGCTGGTGCGCGCCCTCATCGCGCGGTTCTGGAAGAACCCGTTGCAGGGCAAGTTTACCCGCTGGGGCACGGCGCTCGCCGACCGCTTCATGCTCGGCCATTACATCTGGGACGACTTCATGGACGTCCTGACCGACCTGCGCGAGAACGGCTTCGACCTGAGGCCGGAATGGTTCGAGGCACAGCTGGAGTTCCGCTTTCCCTTCTTCGGCGAGGTGGAATACGGCGGGGCGAAGCTGGAACTGCGCCAGGCGCTGGAACCATGGCATGTCATGGGCGAGGAAGGCGCGATCGGCGGCACGGTGCGTTACGTCGACTCCTCCGTCGAGCGCCTGCAGGTGCGGCTGGAGACCACCAACCCGTCGCGCTACACCGTCGCCTGCAATGGCCGCGCCGTCCCCCTCAAGGCGACCGGACAGTCCGGCGTCTCGGTTGCCGGCGTTCGCTTCAAGGCCTGGCAGCCGGCTTTGGGCCTGCACCCGGTCCTGCCCGTTAACACGCCGCTTACATTCGACATTTATGATACATGGTCCGGCCGCTCGATCGGCGGCTGCAGATATCATGTTGCGCATCCGGGCGGCCGCAATTATGAAACCTTCCCGGTGAACGGCAACGAGGCGGAAGCGCGGCGTCTGGCGCGATTCGAGCCCTGGGGTCATACGGCGGGATCATATCCCTTGATGCCGGAGACGCCGTCGCCCGAATTCCCCCTGACGCTCGACCTTCGACGCCCGCAAGGAGTATGAGGTCAATTGAGCACGCAAACGGCGAGCGAGCGGCGCATGGATGAGGAGATCGAGAACGATCCGATCCTCGGTTATGCCGCTTTGCCCGGCATTGCCGACGAAATGCTCGATGCAGACGGCGCCATCAAGCCGGTTTGGCAGAACCTCATCACCCATTTGAGCCGTCTGTCGGAAGGCGACTTGCAGGAGCGTTTTGCCCGTGCCGACCGCTACCTGCGCGACGCCGGCGTCTTCTACCGCACCTATGATACGACCGGCCCCGGCGGCACCGGCGAACGCAACTGGCCGCTGTCGCATATCCCGGTCCTGATCGACGAGAACGAATGGGAAGGGATTTCCCGCGGCCTCAAGCAGCGCGCCGATCTTCTGGAAGCGATGATTGCCGATATCTACGGCGAGAACCGTCTGGTCGAGGAAGGGTTCCTGCCGCCGCAGCTGGTTGCGGCCAACCCGGAATTCCTCCGCCCGCTGGTGGGCGTAAAGCCGGTCGGCGGCCATTACCTGCATTTCTGTTCCTTCGAGATCGGCCGCGGGCCGGACGGTAACTGGTGGGTCCTATCGGATCGCACCCAGGCCCCCTCCGGCGCCGGCTTCGCGCTGGAAAATCGCGTTGCCACCACCCGCGCCTTTTCCGATATCTACGGCGAGACGCATGTCCACCGCCTCGCCTCCTTCTTCGGTGCCTTCCGCGATGCGCTGCAGTCGCGCAAGCAGAACCCGGAAGACCGCATCGCCGTCCTGTCGCCGGGACCCGCCAACGAAACCTATTTCGAACACGCCTATATCGCCCGCTACCTCGGTTTCATGCTTCTGGAAGGCGAGGACCTGACTGTCGTCAACGACCGCGTCATGGTGCGCACGGTCGCGGGCCTGAAACCCATCGGCGTGCTCTGGCGCCGCCTCGATGCCTCCTATGCCGATCCGCTGGAACTCGATCAGAACTCGCATATCGGCACGCCCGGCATGGTGCAGGCGCTGCGCTCCGGCTCGCTGACCCAGGTCAATGCGCTGGGCTCCGGCATTCTTGAAACGCGCGCGCTTCTGGCCTTCGCACCGACGGTTTGTCGCCGCCTTCTCGGCGAAGACCCGATCTTGCCATCGGTCGCCACATGGTGGTGCGGCCAGGCCTCAGAGCGCGAGCAGGTGGCGAGCAACATCGAGCGCATGGTCATCGGCCCAGCCTATTCCCGCCTGCCCTTCTTCGATGACAACGGCCAGTCCGTTCTCGGTTCGTCGCTGCGCGAAACGGCGAAGGAGACGGTCGGCGACTGGCTGGCCAGTGAAGGCGCCAAACTTGTCGGCCAGGAAGTCGTGACGCTCTCCACAACGCCGGTCTGGGTGAACGGCAAGCTGACACCACGGCCGATGTCGCTGCGCGTCTTCGTCGCCCGCACCCAGGACGGCTGGGAAATCATGCCCGGCGGCTTTGCCCGCATTGGTGCCGGCGACGATGTCGCGGCGATCGCCATGCAGTCGGGCGGGGCTGCGGCCGACGTCTGGATCGTCTCCGACAAGCCGGTCTCGAAATCGACGCTGCTGCCGCCGGAGGAAAGCTTTACCCGCAACATGCCGGGTTCGCTGCCATCACGCGCCGCCGACAATCTCTACTGGCTCGGCCGCTATATCGAGCGGGCGGAAGGTGCGCTGCGCATCCTGCGCGCCTGGCACCTGCGCTATGCGGAATCCGCCAATCCCGACGCCCCGCTTCTGGCGGACGTCGCGCGCTATCTGAAATCCATCGACATCGACATGGAGAAGGCGGTGCCCGCACCGCTGATCGCCAATATCAACAGCGCCATCTATTCCGCCAGCAACATCCGCGACCGCTTCTCGCCGGATGGCTGGCTGGCGCTCGCCGATCTGGCAAAAAGCGCCAAGCGTTTCCACGAGGCGGCCCAGGCCGGCGACGACGCGGCACATGCGATGACCGTGCTCTTACGCAAGCTCGCGGGCTTTGCCGGTCTCGTCCACGAAAACATGTACCGCTTCACCGGTTGGCGGTTCCTGTCGATCGGCCGTCACCTGGAGCGGGCGTTGCACATGACCCGCCTTCTCGGCCATATGTCCGGCCCGGATGCGCCGGACGGCGCGCTCGACATGCTGCTCGAAATCGGCGACAGCGTCATGACCCACCGTCGGCGCTACAACGTCAACACCGCTCGCCTGACGGTCAACGATCTGCTCGGTCTCGATCCGCTCAACCCGCGTTCGATCCTGTTCCAGCTGAACGAGATCCGCACGGAAGTGGAAAAACTGCCCAACGCCTTCGTCAACGGCCAGATGTCCCCGTTCTATCGCGAGGCGATGCGACTGCATTCCGGCCTTGCGGTGATGACGCCGGAAACGATGAGCGACGATATCTACCGCAGGCTGGAGACGGATCTGGAGAACCTCTCCGATCTTCTCGGGCGAACCTATTTCCACTGAGACGAAGGAGAGGACCGCGCCATGCTCTACGACCTCTCCCTGCGCATGGGCTATGCCTATGACGTGCCGGCTTCCGGCGCCCGCCATGTGATCCGCGTCCTGCCGCTGTCGCTTCCCGACCGCCAGCGTCTGATTGCCGGATCCATCACCGTCTCGCCCGCAACCGACGAGAAGACGACCTTCATCGATTTCTTCGGCCAGCAGGCGACCTCGGTTCTGGTCCGTGCCCCGCATGAGCGGCTCGATATCCGCATGCAGGCCCGCGTCATGGTCGAGGCGCCGACGATGACCGCCGACTTTTCCCCCACGCTCGACGGCCTGAAACGCGAGCTTGCCGATGTCTGGTCGGTCGCCCCGTCTTCGCCCCATCATTTGTCGGGCACCAGTCCACGCCTTCCCGAGGACAAGACGATCGCCGCCTATGCGCGCGAGACGGTGAAACCCGGGCAAACCGTGCGGGAAATGGCGGCGGCGCTCTGCAAGCGCATCCACCGCGATTTCAAATACGACGCGGACGCCACGACGGTGGACACGACACCGGCCGAAGCCTTCAAGCTGAAACGCGGCGTCTGCCAGGATTTCGCCCATGTGATGATCGTCGGCTTGAGAAGTCTCGGCATTCCGGCAGGCTATGTCTCAGGCTTCCTGCGCACCCTGCCGCCGCCCGGCAAGGAGCGCCTGGAAGGCGCCGACGCCATGCATGCCTGGGTGCGTGTCTGGTGTGGCGAAACACTCGGCTATGTCGAGTTCGATCCGACCAACGACATTCCCGCCGGCAGCGACCACATCGTTGTCGCCTATGGCCGCGACTATTCCGACATCGCCCCGGTCATCGGCGTGCTCAAAGGTTACGGAAATCAGAAGGCCGACCAGGCGGTTGACGTGATACCGGTCAAGTAGACCCGTTTTGACGCTGATTTCGTCACATCGATAAAATTTAACCGTCTCCGCTAGGCGTTTCTGCACGGTTACGCGCGTATTTCATCCGTAATGCGCGAATTCGCCGCGCATCGACCGGGGGACGATCACGACGATGTCTATGCTCAAGCGCTTTACAGCCGACCGTAACGGCAATTTCGGCATGATGACGGCTCTGCTCATGGTGCCGCTTTTGCTTTCCGCCGGGGTCGTGATCGATTTTTCCACGGCATACACCGAAAAGACGAATATGCAGGGCATCGCCGACGCTGCGGCACTTGCCGGCGGCGCCGTCTATGACGGCACGAATCCGCAGACCTCGATCACGAAGGCAAAGGCGTTCCTAGACGGCTACAAAGACAAGCTTCCGAAGGGCGCAACCTACACCGTGACGATGACGGGCCAGAATGTCGACGTGTCCATTAAGGGAAAATCTGACAACAGCCTCATGCGTCTGGCCGGTGTATCAAGCACGGACGTCGGCGTAGCATCGCAATCGATCGCCCCTTTGAAGCCAAAGACCATTACCTTCACGCCTACTCAGGCGCAGGGCTGGTATTGGAAAAAGGTGACGATCCGCGTCGTCAGGCCGAACAGCACCAAGGAAGAAATAATAGGTACCGTGACTTATCAGCCGGTCACCCGCGATGATGGCGGTCAGGGCACGATGATCGTCAGCCCGAGCGGCATTTTGAACCTTGGCAAATACACAAAGCTAGTTCTACAGATGGAAATCAAGAATGATAGCTGCCCAACCGGCGAGCGCCTGTATCTCTCCGGATCGAAGGTCTATTGCTATAAGTCTGATCTAGTACAGTATTCCAAGGTCGATCTGACCTTGCGCACCGACAACCCGGATACGAGTCACTACCTTTTCGTTGAAGGCAAGCAATTGCCGAAGGGGGTGACCAGCCCGCTTGATGACATCCTGGTTTGCGACAAGACCTCGAAGCATGCATGGGAAGACGGTGGTGGCTTTTCACGTCAGGACTTTTTCTACACTGTCGCCACGACTTGCGCGCCGGATGGGGAATTTGTCCGCTTGACGAAGTAGTCGAAAACATCTCGATTCCACCTCAAAAGCCCCGCCCCCGCGGGGCTTTTTGCGTCGCACACGCTGCCACCTTGCCTGCCTCCGAAATCCCCCGTTGCAAGGCGTTCACAACGATGCATAACTGTGCCGGTAACATTCTGCCATATCGACTGAATCGGACGTTCCTCCACCCGCTCAACCGAGAACAATTGGCGACTATATGACAAACACCACCTCCCCCGTCGAAATCCCCTATCCGGCCCCCCGCTCGTCTCGTCCCGAGATCATGGCGGAAGAGATCATCGAGCGCCTGACCTACCGTATCGGCAAGGACGCCAAGGTCGCCAAGCCGCATGACTGGCTGACTGCCACCATTCTGGTCGTCCGGGACCGCATCATCGACCGGTGGATGGAGAGTACGCGGCAAGCCTATCGAACCGGGCAGAAGCGCGTCTATTACCTGTCGCTGGAATTCCTCATCGGCCGCCTGATGCGGGATGCCGTCAGCAATCTCGACCTGATGGCCGAAATCCGCGACGCGCTCACCTCGCTCGGCGTCGATGTCTCGGTCATCGCCGGGCTTGAGCCCGATGCGGCGCTCGGCAACGGCGGCCTCGGCCGTCTCGCCGCCTGTTTCATGGAGAGTATGGCGACGGTCGACATCCCTGCCTATGGCTACGGCATCCGCTATGTCCACGGCCTTTTCCGCCAGCAGATGGCGGATGGCTGGCAGGTGGAACTACCCGAAACATGGCTGGCCCACGGCAACCCGTGGGAATTCGAACGCCGCGAAAGCTCCTACGAGATTGGCTTCGGCGGTTCGGTGGACACGGTCGGCGGCTATGAAGATACGCCTCGCTACGTCTGGAAGCCCGCCGAACGCGTCATCGCCATGGCCTATGACACGCCGATCGTCGGCTGGCGCGGCAACCGCGTCAACACGCTGCGCCTCTGGTCGGCCCAGCCGATCGACCCGATCCTGCTCGATGCCTTCAACGCCGGCGACCATATCGGCGCGCTGCGTGAGAGCAACAAGGCGGAGAGCCTGACCCGCGTCCTCTACCCGGCCGATGCCAACCCGGCCGGCCAGGAGCTGCGCCTGCGCCAGGAGTTCTTCTTCTCCTCGGCCTCGTTGCAGGACATTCTGCGCCGCCACCTGCAGCAATACCCGGACTTCACCAACCTGCATGAAAAGGTATCCATCCAGCTCAACGACACCCATCCGGCCGTGTCGATCGGTGAGTTGATGCGCCTTCTCGTCGATATCCACGGCATGGATTTCGATCTCTCGTGGGAAATCGTCCGCCAAACCTTCTCCTACACCAACCACACGCTTCTGCCGGAAGCGCTGGAAACCTGGCCGGTGCCGCTTTTCGAGCGTCTCCTGCCGCGCCACATGCAGATCGTCTATGCGATCAACGCAAAGATCCTCATGGAAGCGCGCAAGGAAAAGCGTTTCTCGGATACGCAGGTCCGCTCGATCTCGCTGATCGACGAAGGCGGCGAACGGCGCGTGCGCATGGGCAACCTCGCCTTTGTCGGCTCGCATTCGGTGAACGGCGTTTCGGCGCTGCATACCGACCTGATGAAGGTGACGGTCTTTGCCGACCTGCACACGCTTTATCCCACCCGCATCAACAACAAGACCAACGGCATCACCCCGCGCCGCTGGCTGATGCAGTGCAATCCCGGTCTCACTTCGCTCATTCGCGAAACGATCGGCGACAAGTTCCTCGATGATACGGAAGCGCTGGTCGAACTCGACAAGTTCGCCGACGATGCAAGCTTCCAGGAGAAGTTTGCGTCGGTGAAGCGGGCGAACAAGATCGCGCTCGCCAATCTCGTCGGTAGCCGCATGGGCATAAGGCTTGACCCTTCGGCGCTGTTCGACATCCAGATCAAGCGCATTCACGAATACAAGCGCCAGCTGTTGAACATCATCGAGGCTGTCGCCCTCTACGATCAGATCCGCTCGCATCCCGAGCTGGATTGGGTGCCGCGGGTCAAACTCTTCGCCGGCAAGGCGGCGCCGAGCTATCACAATGCCAAGCTGATCATCAAGCTGGCCAACGATGTCGCGCGCGTCATCAACAACGACCCGTCGGTGCGCGGCCTGCTCAAGGTCGTTTTCGTGCCGAACTACAACGTCTCGCTGGCCGAAACCATCGTGCCCGCCGCCGACCTTTCGGAACAGATCTCGACCGCCGGCATGGAAGCATCCGGCACCGGCAACATGAAGTTCGGTCTCAACGGCGCACTCACCATCGGCACGCTCGACGGTGCCAATGTCGAAATGCGCGAGCATGTCGGCGAAGACAATATCGTCATCTTCGGCCTGACGGCGGACGAGGTAGCGAAGGTTCGTACCGAAGGTCACAATCCTCGCGCCCTGATCGAAAAGTCGCCGGAACTGTCGCAGGCGCTCAACGCGATCGCCTCCGGTGTCTTCTCTCCGGATGACCGCAACCGCTTCCAGGAGCTGATCGACGGCATCTATAACCACGACTGGTTCATGGTCGCCGCCGACTTCGACGCCTATGCCGCGGCCCAGCGCACCGTTGACCAAATCTGGACAGACCCTAAGTCCTGGTATTCAAAGACGGTAAGGAACACCGCCCGCATGGGATGGTTCTCTTCGGACCGCACAATCCGCCAATATGCGTCGGAAATCTGGAGAGCCTGATGACAAAATCGCCGAATGCGCTCGATAACGGGAGAGCTCCTGGAGAAATCCCGTTATCCGAGATCGAGGCGATACTCGCAGGTAGCCACACGAACCCGTTCGCCGTGCTTGGGCTTCACAAGCTCGGCGATCAGTATCGTGTGCGCTGCTTCATTCCCGGTGCCGAAGAAGTCACCGCTCTGTCGCTGGCAGGCACTGAGCTGGGTGAACTGAAACAGCGCCACAAGGACGGCTATTTCGAAGGCATCGTCGAGGCGACGCAATTGCAGCCGGTGCGCTACCGTGCGCGCCGCGGCGATGTCGAATGGGCCGTCACCGACCCTTATACATTCGGCCCCGTGCTCGGTCCGATGGACGACTATCTTCTGCGCGAAGGCTCGCATCTGCGTCTCTTCGACAAGATGGGCGCCCACCCGATGAAACACGAAGGCGTCGAAGGTTTCCACTTCGCGGTCTGGGCACCGAATGCGCAGCGCGTCTCCGTCGTCGGCGAATTCAACAACTGGGATGGCCGCCGCCACGTGATGCGGCTGCGGCAGGATACCGGCATCTGGGAAATCTTCGCTCCCGACGTGCCGGTCGGTACGGCCTACAAGTTCGAGATCATCGGCAAGGACGGCACGCTTCTGCCGCTGAAGGCCGACCCTTTTGCCCGCCGGGCGGAAATGCGACCGAAGACGGCCTCGGTGACGACACCGGAGCTTTCGCAGGTCTGGGACGACGAGGCACATAGGGAGTTCTGGGCCAAGGCCGATCACCGCCGCCAGCCGATCACCATCTACGAGGTGCATGCCGGTTCTTGGCAGCGCGGCGCCGACGGCTCGTTCCTCTCGTGGGACGAGCTTGCCTCACGCCTCATTCCCTACTGCGTCGACATGGGCTTCACCCATATCGAGTTCCTGCCGATCACAGAACACCCCTACGACCCTTCCTGGGGCTACCAGACGACGGGCCTCTACACGCCGTCCGCCCGTTTCGGCGAGCCGGAAGGCTTTGCCCGTTTCGTCAACGGCTGCCACAAGGTCGGCATCGGCGTCATCCTCGACTGGGTGCCGGCGCATTTTCCGACCGACGCCCATGGCCTTCGCGATTTCGACGGCACGGCGCTTTACGAGCACGCCGACCCGCGCCAGGGCTACCACCCGGACTGGAACACCGCGATCTACAATTTCGGCCGTTCGGAGGTGCTGTCCTATCTGGTCAACAACGCCCTCTACTGGTCGGAGAAATTCCACCTCGACGGCCTGCGCGTCGATGCCGTCGCCTCGATGCTCTACCTCGACTATTCGCGGCGTGAAGGCGAATGGATCCCCAACGAATATGGCGGCCGCGAAAACCTCGAATCGGTCCGCTTCCTGCAGAAGATGAATTCCCTTTCCTACGGCGCCCATCCCGGCGTGATGACCATCGCCGAGGAATCGACCTCGTGGCCGAAAGTTTCGGCGCCGGTTCATGAGGGCGGCCTCGGCTTCGGCTTCAAGTGGAACATGGGCTTCATGCACGACACGCTGAGCTATCTCGCGCGCGAGCCGATCCACCGCAAGCACCACCACAACGCCATCACCTTCGGCCTCGTCTATGCCTTTGCCGAAAACTTCGTCCTGCCCTTGAGCCATGACGAAGTCGTGCATGGCAAGGGATCGCTGATCGCCAAGATGGCCGGCGACGACTGGCAGAAGTTTGCCAACTTGCGCGCCTACTACGGCTTCATGTGGGGGTATCCTGGCAAGAAGCTGCTGTTCATGGGCCAGGAATTCGCCCAGTGGAGCGAGTGGAGCGAGAGCAAGTCTCTGGACTGGAACCTGTTGGCTTATGCGCCGCATGAAGGCATGCGGCGCCTCGTGCGCGACCTGAACTTCTGCTATCGCTCCAAGCCCGCACTGCACGCACGCGATTGCGAGGGCGAAGGGTTCCGCTGGCTGATCGTCGACGACGCCGACAATTCGGTCTTCGCCTGGCTGCGCATGGCGCCGGGTGAAAAACCGGTGGCGGTCATCACCAATTTCACCCCCGTTTATCGGGAAAATTACCGTCTCCCCTTGCCAAATGCGGGAAGATGGCGGGAAATCCTCAATACCGATGCCGAGATTTACGGCGGCAGCGGCAAGGGCAATGGCGGACGCGTGCAGGCCGTGAATGCGGGAGGAACCATTCAGGCCGAAGTTACGCTGCCGCCACTGGCGACGATCATGCTGGAATTGGAAAACAACGCATAAGGGAGGGAGACCCATGAACGACAAACGCTTCCAGCCGCTGTCCCGCGATGCCATGGCCTATGTTCTGGCCGGTGGCCGCGGCAGCCGATTGAAGGAACTGACCGACCGGCGCGCCAAGCCGGCCGTCTATTTTGGCGGCAAGACGCGCATCATCGATTTCGCGCTGTCGAACGCACTCAATTCCGGCATCCGCCGCATCGGCGTCGCGACGCAGTACAAGGCGCATTCGCTGATCCGCCACATGCAGCGCGGCTGGAACTTCTTCCGCCCGGAGCGCAACGAAAGCTTCGACATCCTGCCCGCCTCCCAGCGCGTTTCCGAAACGCAGTGGTATGACGGCACGGCCGATGCCGTCTATCAGAACATCGACATCATCGAGGGCTACGCCCCGGAATACATGGTCATCCTTGCCGGCGACCACGTCTACAAGATGGACTACGAGATCATGCTCCAGCAGCATGTCAATTCCGGCGCCGACGTCACCGTCGGCTGCCTGGAAGTGCCGCGCATGGAAGCGACCGGCTTCGGTGTCATGCATGTCGACGACAAGGACAAGATCATCGCCTTCGTCGAAAAGCCTGCCGATCCGCCGGGCATTCCCGGCAAGCCGGATTTTGCGCTCGCCTCGATGGGCATCTACATCTTCCACACGAAATTCCTGATCGAAGCCCTGAAGCGCGATGCCGAGACGCCCGGTTCGAGCCGCGATTTCGGCAAGGACATCATCCCCTATATCGTCGAGCACGGCAAAGCCGTCGCTCACCGCTTCGCCGACAGCTGCGTCCGTTCCGATTACGAGCGCGAACCCTACTGGCGCGATGCGGGCACGATCGATGCCTATTGGCAGGCCAATATCGACCTGACAGAGATCATTCCCGGCCTCGATCTCTACGACAAATCCTGGCCGATCTGGACCTATGCGGAAATCACAGCGCCGGCGAAATTCGTCCATGACGACGAGGACCGCCGCGGTTCGGCCACATCCTCGGTAATTTCCGGCGACTGCATCATCTCCGGCTCCTCGTTGAACCGCAGCCTGCTGTTCACCGGCGTGCGCGCCAACTCCTATTCAAAGCTGGAAGGCGCGGTCGTTCTGCCGAATGTCAGGATCGGCCGCCGCGCCCAGCTGCGCGATGTCGTCATCGACCACGGCGTGACCATCCCCGAAGGCCTGGTGGTCGGCGAGGAACCGGAACTCGACGCAAAGCGCTTCCGCCGCAGCGAGGGCGGCATCTGCCTGATTACCCAGAAGATGATAGACAAGCTGGATTTGTGATGCAGGTCCTGTCTGTCGCCTCGGAAATCTATCCGCTGATCAAGACCGGCGGGCTGGCCGACGTCGCCGGCGCGCTGCCGCTCGCACTCGGCCAACAGGGTATCGCGGTCAAGACGCTGATCCCCGGCTATCCTGCCGTCATGCGCATCGCCGCCGATGGCACGCTCCGCCGCACCTTTCATAACCTTCTCGGTGCCGAGGCCCGCATTGTCGAAATCGAGTACAGGGGGCTCGACCTGCTGATCCTCGATTGTCCGGACTTGTTCGATCGCGAAGGCGGGCCCTATCTCGATCCGACAGGCGCGGACCACTTCGACAACTGGCGGCGTTTCGCAGCGCTCTCGAAAGCCGGCGCCATCATCGCCCAACAGGGATTGACCGGCGATCCCGGCGGTTGGAAGCCGGACCTCGTTCACGTGCATGACTGGCAGGCTGCCATGGTGCCTGCCTACATGCGTTACGCCGAGGAACCCGAGGTTCCAAGCGTCATCACCATCCACAACATCGCCTTCCAGGGCGTTTTCGATTTCGGCATTTTCCCCGAACTGAAACTGCCGCCGCATGCCTTCTCGATCGATGGCGTCGAATATTACGGCAAGGTCGGTTTCCTCAAGGCCGGCCTGCAGGCGGCTTGGGAGATTTCCACCGTCAGCCCCTCCTATGCCGAGGAGATCCTCACGCCCGAATACGGCATGGGGCTGGAAGGTCTGCTGCATCACCGCTCCGAAGACCTGACCGGCATCGTCAACGGCATCGATACCGATGTCTGGAACCCTGAGACGGACCCGCTTCTCGCCAGTGCCTATTCCGCGGCTAGCCTTGAAGCGCGAGCGGAAAACAAGCAGATGGTGGCCGAGCGTTTTGCGCTCGATATCGACGACAGTCCTCTCTTCTGTGTCGTCTCGCGGCTGACCGACCAGAAGGGCATGGACCTGCTCGCCGAAGCGCTCGACGATCTCGTCGCCCACGGCGCGCGCCTCGCCGTCCTCGGCTCCGGCGATCGCATTCTGGAATATGCCTTCCACGCGGCGGCCCTGCGACACCCCGGCCGCATCGGTGTCATCGCCGCCTATGACGAGCCGCTGTCGCACCTGATGCAGGCCGGCTGCGACGCGATTGTCATCCCCTCCCGCTTCGAACCCTGCGGCCTGACCCAGCTTTACGGCCTGCGCTACGGCTGCGTGCCGATCGTCGCCCGCGTCGGCGGCCTCAACGATACGGTGATCGACGCGAGCCATGCGGGCCTTGCGGCAAACGCGGCCACCGGCATTTCCTTCGGCCCGTTGACGACCGATAACCTGATGCGCGCCATACGCCGCGCCATACGCCTTTATAACGACCCAAATATCTGGACTGGTATCCAGAAGCAGGGCATGAAATCCGATGTTTCGTGGAACCGCAGCGCCGCCCTCTACGCCGCGCTCTTTTCCGAAATTCTTGAAAGAAAAGGTATTTGAGTATGATCAAGACCGTCGCAACGACCCCTTACCAGGACCAGAAGCCGGGCACGTCCGGCCTGCGCAAGAAGGTCCCGGTCTTCGCCCAGGAAAATTACGCGGAAAATTTCATTCAGGCGATTTTCGACAGTCTCGAAGGCTTCGAGGGGCAGACGCTGGTGATCGGCGGCGACGGCCGGTACTATAACCGCGAAGTCATCCAGAAGGCGATCAAGATGGCCGCCGCCGCGGGCTTCGGCAAGGTCATGGTCGGCCAAGGCGGCATTCTCTCGACGCCGGCCGCCTCCAACGTCATTCGCAAATACCACGCCTTCGGCGGCATCGTGCTCTCTGCCAGCCACAATCCCGGCGGCCCGACCGAAGATTTCGGCATCAAGTACAACATCGGCAACGGCGGACCGGCACCTGAAAAGATCACCGACGCCATCTTCGCCCGTACAAAGGTGATCGACACCTACAAGATCGCCGACGTCGAGGATCTCGATCTCGACCGCACCGGCACCTTCATCGTCGGCGGCATGGAAGTCGAGGTGATCGATCCGGTGGCCGACTATGCCGAACTGATGGAACAGCTGTTCGACTTCGGCGCCATCCGCGCGCTTATCGCCAGCGGCGTGCGCATCGCGATCGATTCCATGGGCGCCGTTACCGGCCCCTATGCGAAGGAGATCTTCGAGATCCGCCTCGGCGCGCCGGAAGGCTCGGTGCGCAACGCCACCCCGCTGCCGGATTTCGGCGGCCACCACCCGGACCCGAACCTCGTCCACGCCAAGGAACTCTATGACGACGTGATGAGCGCCGACGGCCCGCATTTCGGCGCCGCTTCCGATGGCGACGGCGACCGCAACATGGTGGTCGGCAAGGGCATGTTCGTCACCCCGTCCGACAGCCTCGCGATCATCGCCGCCAATGCCAAGCTCGCCCCCGGTTACGCCAGCGGCATCGCCGGCATCGCCCGCTCCATGCCGACGAGCGCGGCTGCCGACCGCGTCGCCGAAAAGCTCGGCATCGGCATGTACGAGACGCCGACCGGCTGGAAATTCTTCGGCAACCTGCTCGATGCCGGCAAGGTCACCGTCTGCGGCGAAGAAAGCTTCGGCACCGGCTCGGACCACGTACGCGAAAAGGACGGTCTCTGGGCGGTGCTCTTCTGGCTCAACATCATGGCCGGCCGCAACGAGAGCGTCGCCGAAATCGTCAAGGGGCACTGGGCCGAGTACGGCCGCAACTACTACTCCCGCCACGATTATGAGGAAGTCGATTCCGACGCCGCCAACGGCATGATGACGGCGCTGCGCGAAAAACTCGCCTCGCTGCCGGGCCAGAGCTTCGGCGCGCTGAAGGTCGCAGCCGCCGATGATTTCGCCTATCACGATCCGGTCGACGGTTCGGTCTCGAAGAACCAGGGCGTCCGCGTCCTCTTCGAAGGCGGCTCCCGCGTCGTCTTCCGCCTTTCGGGCACCGGCACCTCGGGCGCGACGATCCGCGTCTATGTCGAGCGTTACGAGCCGGACGCGGCAAAGCACGGCATCGACACGCAGGAGGCGCTCGCTGACCTGATCGCGGTGGCGGACGAGATTTCCGAACTGAAGAAGCGCTCGGGTCGCGATGCACCGACGGTGATCACCTGATCTCGACTGCAAGGGGGCGGTGCCAGCGGACTGTTGCAGGATGCGGATTGCCCCTCACCCTGACCCTCTCCCCGTAAACGGGAGAGGGAACCTGCCCTACTCTACGCCGCAAGATGCAGGAGGCTGCAGCTCCTGTCCTTCTCCCCGCGAGCGTGGCGAAGGTGCCGGCGGCGGATGAGGGACGGCCGCCAGCATGTACGCTGGACGAGTAAACTGATTTTGGCAGAGACAAATCAAGCATGGCTCAATCGACACCTACAAAACTCGGCGCCACCCTCACCCTCTACGGCATAGACTTCGCCGTCTTCTCCGCAACTGCCGAAAAGATCGAACTCTGCCTCTTCGCCGCCGAGGGCGTAACCGAAACCGCTCGCCATCCGATGACCCGCGGCGAGGACGACATTCACCGCGCCTCCATACCCGGCCTGAAACCCGGCCAGCTCTACGGTTTTCGCGCCGACGGGCCGTATGACCCCGATCGTGGCCTCTGGTTCGATCCGGCAAAGCTGCTCGTCGACCCCTATGCGAAGGAATTCGACCGCCCCTTCTACCATGATCGCGCGCTGTCCACGTTCGGCGCAGACACCGCCCATCTGGTCCCCAAGGCGATCGCGACCGAAGATATCGCGGCGGAAGTCGCTCTCCCCCTCTTTGCTCCCGGTGGCCTCGTTTACGAAGTGGCGGTCAAGCCCTTCACCATCCTCCATCCAGACATCCCGGAAAAGATCCGCGGCACGGTCGCCGCACTCACCCACCCGGCGATCATCGCCCACCTGAAAAGGATCGGCGTCGATGCGATCGAACTGATGCCGATCACCGCGTGGATCGACGAGCGACACCTGGGACCGCTCGGTCTTACCAACGGCTGGGGCTACAATCCGGTCGCGTTCATGGCGCTCGACCCGCGGCTGTGCCCCGGCGGCATGGCGGAGCTGCGCGACACGGTCGAAAAGCTGCATGAGGCCGGTATCGGCGTCATCCTCGACCTCGTCTTCAACCATTCGGGCGAAAGCGACCGCTATGGAGCGACGCTTTCCATGCGCGGCCTCGACAACCTCGCCTACTATCGCCACGTACCCGGCGAACCCGGCCATCTGGTCAACGATACCGGCACCGGTAACACGATCGCCGCCGATCACCCGATGGTCCGCCGCCTGATCGTCGATACGCTGCGCCATTTCGTACTCCACGCGGGCATAGACGGTTTCCGCTTCGACCTCGCCCCGATCATCGGCCGTACGGCAAACGGTTTCGAAGTCCATGGCGGCACGCTGGAAGCCATGCTGTCGGACGACCTGCTGAAGGACCGCATCTTTATCGCCGAGCCTTGGGATATCGGACCCCGTGGCTATCAGCTTGGCAATTTCCCTGCCCCGTTCCTCGAATGGAACGACCGCGCCCGCGACGACATGCGCAAATACTGGCGCGGCGACCAGTGGATGACCGGTGCGCTCGCCACGCGGCTGGCCGGCTCATCCGACATCTTCGCGAAATCCGGCCACACCCGCACAGTCAATTTCCTCGCAGCCCATGACGGCTTCACCCTGTTCGATCTCGTGTCGCACCGGCACAAGCACAACGATGCGAACGGCGAGGACAATCGTGACGGCCATAACGAGAACCTGTCGTGGAACAACGGCGTCGAGGGCGTGTCCGACGACCCGGCCGTTCGCGAACGCCGTCTTGCCGACGTCAAATCGCTTCTGTCGACGCTGTTTGCCAGCCGCGGCACGATCATGCTGACCATGGGCGACGAGGCCGGCCGTTCACAGCGCGGCAACAACAACGCCTATTGCCAGGACAACGAGATTACCTGGATGGATTGGTCGGCGCTCGATGCCGATCTCATCAGCCATACGGCGACGCTTGCAGAATTGCGCAAGCGCTTTACCGCATTCTCGCAGGTGGACTTCTTCAGTGGCCAGGGCGATATCGAGTGGACCTCCGCATCCGGTGCGGCGATGCAGGTGCCCGAATGGGAAGACCCCGACAACGCCGTACTCGGCATGCTCCTCAACACGCAGGAAATCGCCACCGGCCAACCGGCGAAGCTGGCCGTGCTGTTCAATCGCGGCCACGCCGATACCCGGTTTAATCTTCCCGGCCAGGAATGGTACGATCTCCTCCGCTATCGCCCCTTCGACGGCCAGCTCGTCGCCCGTTCCGTGCGCTTTTGCGTCGCAAAATGATGCAGTGCAAAAACAACTCGCCAAGCCGCAAAAACCCTGTAGAAACAGGCGGTGAAAATATGAGAAAGCGGCTTGCATGCGTGAAATTTCTCTCGTCGAAGTACCCGGCCTGATCGGCCAGCAGCTGGGCGTTTCCGACTGGATCACCGTTGACCAGACGATGATCGACACATTCGCCGATGCCACGCTCGATCATCAGTTCATCCATGTCGATCCGCTTCGCGCCGCAGCCGAAAGCCCGTTCGGCGGAACGATTGCGCATGGCTTTCTCAGCCTGTCGCTGCTTTCGGCAATGAACTACAGCGCCATCCCGAAAATCCGCGAACAGACGATGGGCATCAATTACGGCTTCGACCGCGTCCGCTTCATGTCGCCGGTCAAAAGCGGCGCGCGTGTGCGCGGCCATTTCACCCTCGCGGACTTCCGTTTTCGCGGCGCCGGCATGCTGATGACCACCTATGATGTGTCGATCGAGATCGAAGACGAGAAGAAACCGGCGCTCACCGCCAACTGGATCACCATCGTCCAGTTCGACCCGAAGGACCGCCCCGAAGGGGTTTGACAGCACCCAACCACAACCTATGATCGCACCAAGGGATTGGGGCGATCCATGGGCGATTTGAACACTGCCGAGATTGAGCAGACGAAACTGCTGGCCAATGCGTTCGACAGGGCATCGACGGCTTGTTTCACGGTGGGCGTGCTCACGCCACTTGCGGGTTACGGCTACAGCGTGATCGCATTCGCCGCGATGGGGCGTTCGCAGTTTCTGACCGGCCTTGCCAGATGGTTTGTGAGCGCAGTCATATTACACTACTTCGCAAGACGAACCTTGAAGAGGCTCTCTTGATGGATTTCTGGACGTTTTATAATTACGTGCTACCAGCCATCATCGTGATCCTGGCCTATGTCGCCATGCGCTATCACGAATGGGATCTCGACCGGAAGATCCGCAAGCGGCGCGAGCAGCATCCGGGCGAGTAATGCCGCCGTCCCTCACCCCATCTCCAGCATGAGCATCGCCAGAAGAGGTGGCGCGGCAGCGCCGATCAGGATCGGTGCAGTTCCCGCAGCGGTCAGCCCGAGCGACGAACCGGCAATGCCGGCTGCGATCAGCCCGCCCATCGACATGGCGAGCGTCCGGTCCATGCCCGGCAGGAAAGCGGCGAGAAGCGCGGCCAGGGCCGCAGCGCCTGCGACCAGCAAACCCTTCCAGACTTCGACGCCGGCAAACCGCGCCGCCACGGTCCCGCCCGCAACGGCGGCGGCGAGGCAGATCACGATGAACAACACACTCGGCATGACGCCCCTCCCATGTTTTGACGGGAGGGTGCGATATAGACCTCTCGAGTGCAATTAGCCGAAGGTCGAACACTGCCTCGCCCGTCGTTCCCGACGCGAACCGGCTTCTCCCCTGCGGCGTGTTTCAGAGCGCCGCGTCGCGAGCACCTTCCGACAGCAGGCCGAACGCGTAGTCGGAGAACGAGCGCCACACTTCCATGCGAAACGCCTCCTCTGAAGTGCGCAGCAGCACCACCTCCACCTTGCCGAACAGCGTGCGTGTGCAGGCACCGACCGGGAAGACGTCGAGCGAGAGGTCGAGCGCACAACCGGCATTGATCGCATCGGCGGCGCCCGATCCGGAGACGAGGATCGCCGTATTCCGGTGCGAGATATCGGTCGCCGAATGCAGCGCGCCGGAATTGGCGGCCGCCGTCATCAGCCCGCTCTCGCCCTCGTCGATCACCAGCCACTCATCCGGGCCGAGCCACAGCGCCGTGCGGCCGTTAGCATGGGCGGACGTCTTCGGCCTTACCGGCAGATCGACACCGAGCGCGCTCGAAAGAGCTGCGACATCCTCGACGCCGGCCCGCAGCGAGATGCGGGTTGCGGGCGCGGCCGGTTCCAGCCGGACGACAGCAGAACCGCCATGGGTGCCGGAGAGCGGCAGGCTGCGGGTGGCGATCACGACACCAACTCCAGCATCAAGAATTGATTCAACCATTGATCCGGCCTCCTTCCTTGTCGACGAACACCATGTCGGTCACGTCGACTTCGATCACCTTGTCCGCCATCGGCACATAAAGCGTCTGGCCCATTTTCTCGCGCCCACCGGCCACCAGCGCGATCGCGATGGAACGACCGAGTGTCTCCGACCAGTAGGACGAAGTCACATGACCGAGCATTGTCATCGGCTTCGGCTGGTTCGGATCGGCGACGATCTGGCCGCCCTCCTCCAGCACCTCCTTCGGGTCCTTCGTCAGAAGCCCGACGAGCTGCTTGCGGCCGTCGCGGACGAGGTCCGGGCGTTTGAGGCCACGGATGCCGACAAAGTCGGTCTTCTTCTTGGAAACCGCCCAGCCATAACCCGCGTCGTCGGGTGTCACCGTACCGTCCGTATCCTGGCCGACGATGATGTAGCCCTTTTCGGCGCGAAGAACGTGCATGGTCTCGGTGCCGTAAAGGCATGCCCCCATGCCTTGCGCCCGCTGCCAGATCGCCTTCCACACAGCCGGGCCATAGTCAGCCGGCACGTTGACTTCGAAACCGATCTCGCCGGTAAACGACACGCGGAACAGCCGCGCCGGAACGCCCATGAACGTGCACTCTGCGACGCTCATATGCGGGAAGGCCTCGTTGGAGATGTCGAGCCCTTCGACGAAGGGCTCGACGATCTCGCGCGCCTTCGGTCCCTGCACGGCAATTACCGCCCACTGTTCCGTCGTCGAGGTCAGCCAGACCTTCAGATGCGGGAATTCCGTCTGCAGATAGTCTTCCATATGGTTGAGCACGCGCGGCGCGCCGCCGGTCGTCGTCGTCACATGGAACCGGTCTTCCGCCAGACGCCCGACGACGCCGTCATCATAGATGAAGCCGTCCTCACGGGTCATGATGCCGTACCGGCTCTTGCCCGGCTTCAGCGTGTCCCAGGCATTGGTGTAGAGCAGGTTGAGGAATTTGGCCGCATCCGGCCCCACGACCTCGATCTTGCCGAGCGTCGAAGCGTCGAACACGCCGCCCACCTCGCGCACCGTCCGGCACTCACGGTTGACCGCAGCGGCCATATCCTCGCCGCGCTTGGGGAAATACCAGGCGCGCTTCCAGTTGCCGACATCCTCGAACTCTGCGCCTTCCGCAGCTTCCAGAGCATGCATCGGCGTCTTGCGCGCGGGGTCGAACAGGTCTCCGCGCGAGTGGTTGATCAGCGTTCCATAGGTCACCGGCGTGTACGGCGCGCGGAAGGTCGTCAGCCCCACCTGCGGGATCGGCCGGTCGAGCATTTCCGATGCAATCGCCAGACCATGCATGTTGGAAAGCTTGCCCTGATCCGACGCCATGCCATTTGTGGTGAAGCGCTTGATATGCTCGATCGAGTGCATGCCCTCGCGCACCGCAAGGCGGATGTCCTTGGCGGTCACGTCATGCTGGAAATCGACAAAGGCCTTGACCGCATCGTCCGGTCCGGCGCCTTCGCCGGCCCCGATCATGCCGCCCGTCCACTCGAAGCGGTTATCGCCGGAAAGCGCCAGCCGCCCGCCGCCTGCGGTAATCGCCTCGTCGATCAGTTCCGCGAGGTCGTCGGTACCATTGCAGGCGCCGACCGAGATCGAAGCCTGCGCGTAGACATCCGGCACGAACCGCTGGTTCGCCTCGTCGAATTTCAGCTTGCCGCGCGATTGCGAGAACAGATGCACCGACGGCGTCCAGCCGGCGGAAACGATCAGCGCATCGACCTTGATCTTGCGTCGATCGAAATTGCCGTTGCGGGCAACCGTCATCGCATTGATCCGCAACCGTCCCGACGTATCGACGACCGAATGGCCAACGAGCACCGTGATGCCGAGCTTTTGCGCTTCGGTCAGCACCGCCTCGCCCGGCTTGTCGCGGCTATCGACGATAGCCGCGATCGTAACGCCTGCGCGCTTGAGGTCGAAGGCCGCCTCGTAGGCGCTGTCGTGAGCGGTATAGACACCGACATTATGGCCGACGGCAACACCATGATGGTTGATGAAGGTGCGCGCTGCCGAAGCCAGCATGATGCCCGGCCGGTCGTTGTTGGCAAACACCATGTGCCGCTCGATCGAACCGGTGGCGAGAATGGTGCGCTTGGCCCGCACCTGCCACAGCCGCTCGCGCGGCAGATCCTTGCCCGGACGGGGCAAATGGTCGGTGACGCGTTCGACGAGGCCGAGAAAACCGTGATTGTAATAGCCGAACACGGTCGTGCGGGGCAGCACCGTCACATTCGGCATGGCCTTCAGCTTTGCGGCCGCGCCCTGTGCCCAGTCATAGCCGTTCTCGCCGCCGATCGTCGTCGACACATCGTGGTGCAGCGCCCCACCGACTTCCGGCTGTTCGTCGACCAGAATGACCTTCCTGCCGGTCGCGGCCGCCGACAGCGCCGCCGTCAGCCCGGCGATACCGGCACCCGCGATCAGCACGTCGCAATGAACATATCGGCTGGCATAGTGGTCGGGATCGTCTTCTGTCGGCGCAACGCCGAGGCCGGCGGCGCGACGGATGATCGGCTCATAGATCTTGTGCCACGCTTCACGCGGCCACATGAAGGTCTTGTAGTAGAAACCGGCAGCGAAGAACGGCGACAGTGCGTCGTTGAAGGCGCCGATATCGTATTTCAGCGATGGCCAGCGGTTCTGCGAGGTGATCTTCGCCCCGTCGAACACTTCCTGCACGGTGGCGCGCACATTCGGCTGGCGGCGGGCCGCATCGCGCGACACGTCGAGCAACGCATTCGGCTCCTCCGGGCCAGCCGACAGAACGCCGCGCGGACGGTGATACTTGAACGAACGGCCGAGAAGATGCACGCCATGCGCCAGAAGCGCCGACGCGACGCTATCGCCTTCCAGCGCTGTATAGCTCTTGCCGTCGAAGGTGAAACGGGCGGTGCGGGCAGGCGTAAGGCGACCGGCACCCTTGATGCGAAATGCACCGGAATTGGAGGATGCGCTCATCGTGCGTCTCCTTCCGTTGCTTCCCACGTCTCGACGACGTTCTCCCCGGCCATTGCTTCGGACTTTGCCTCGCTCGGGATCGGTTGTTTCGGAAGGCCTGCCTTGTAGGTCATCAGGAACCTGTCACTCACGGTATCACGCGCTGCATTGAAGAAGCGGCCGCAGCCATGGATATGCCGCCACCGTTCATAGGTGAGGCCCTTTTCGTTGTTGCGCAGGAAGAAGAATTCCGCGAACTCTTCGTCGGAAATCGCCACGATATTTTCAGGCCGGGCGATATGCGCCTCGCCGGCCCAACGGAATTCCAGTTCCGAGCGGTCTTCCTCGCAATAGGGGCAGTGGATCAAAAGCATCTGGTCTATCCCCTGTTCATCAATGCGCGACGGCGGCAGCAGCCGCTTCGTCGATCAGGCGGCCGGTGCGGAACCGGTCGAGCGTCAGGCCGGCAGCCAGCTTGTGCGGCTCGCCCTTGGCGATCAGATGCGCAAACAGGTTGGCAGAACCCGGCGTCGCCTTGAAGCCGCCCGTACCCCAGCCGCAATTGACGAACAGCCCCGGCACCGGTGTCACCCCCTGGATCGGCGAACGGTCCGGCGTGTTGTCGGTAATGCCGCCCCACTGGCGCATCATCTTGACGCGCCGGAAGATCGGGAACAGTTCACAGATGGCGTCCAGCGTATGGGTGATGATCTGCAAGCCACCGGTCTGGCTGTAGGAATTGTACTGGTCGGTACCGGCGCCGATCACCAGCTCACCCTTGTCGGACTGCGAGATATAGGCATGCACCGTGTTGGACATCACCACGCAGGGGAAGATCGGCTTGAGCGGCTCCGATACCAGCGCCTGCAACGGGTTGGAATGCAGCGGCACGCGTACGCCCGCCATTTCCATCACGACGGAGGAATGGCCGGCCGCCGACACGCCGATCTTCTTTGCGCCGATGAAACCCTTGGAGGTTTCGACACCCTGAACCTCGCCACTCGGCCCGCGACGGATGCCGGTGACCTCGCAGTTCTGGATGATGTGCACGCCGCGGTCAGCGGCAGCGCGCGCATACCCCCAGGCGACCGCGTCATGACGCGCCGTGCCGCCGCGACGCTGCAGGGCGGCGCCATTGATCGGATAGCGCGCCGTCTTTGAAATATCGAGGACAGGAACGAAGGCCTTGGCCTCTTCCGGCGTCATCCACTCGTTGTCGATGCCGTAAAGCCGGTTGGCATTGATATGCCGCTTGAACGACTGCTGGTCATGCACATTGTGCGACAGCATCATCACGCCGCGCGGCGAATACATCGTATTGTAGTTGAGATCCTGGCTCAGGCCTTCCCACAGTTTGAGGGAATGCTCGTAGATGTCCATGCTCTCTTCATAGAGATAGTTGGAGCGGATGATGGTGGTGTTGCGGCCGGTATTGCCGCCGCCAAGCCAGCCCTTCTCGATCACCGCGATATTGGTGATGCCATGCTCCTTGGCGAGGTAATACGCAGCGCCCAGACCATGTCCGCCGGCGCCGACGATGATGACATCGTAAGACGAGCGCGGCTCGGGCGACGTCCACTGCGCCTCCCAGCCTTTGTGGGCGCGCATTGCCTCTCGGGCGATGGCGAAAACCGAATATTTGCGCATCGCGCACCTCTTCCTTGCTCGGCCTCTTTCACCGCCGGCGCAAACACCGGCAGGCTCCATGACCATCTGGGTAGTGCTATACCCATCGCAAATCAATATGCGCCGCAATGGCCATATTGCGACGCATCGGAAGATTGTTTCGACACGAGACGAAAGAGCGACGATCGGCCTCGGCGGGCTTCGACGGCAGCGGGTCGCGAGCGGGAAGAAGACCTAACGCTTGACCTGCCCGGCCGCTCCCGCAACCGGACTGCCGCCTGCCCCGCCCTCGTCGCCCGGCTTTGTCGTCACCGCTGGATTGATCCTCACGACCGGCGGCCCGCCAGAACGACGCAGCACGGCCCGCAGCACCTCGGAGCAGAACTGCTGCGTCAGCAACGAATTGGACGAATAGGCGGAAGCGCCGTTGCGCGTGCCGTCATGCCCGCTGATGCAGGCGACCGTCATGGCCGACATGGCGGCATGCGGACCGGACGCGGGCACGGCGCTCGCCCCTTGCCGCCCGACGAGGCCGAGCAGCAGATTGCCGTACTGGCTCAGAATGATCGCATAGGCATCCTTGCCGATAATGCCGTTGGCGTAACTCTGGCAGGCCGTGTAGAGACCGTCGCGCAGGGCCAGCACCGCCTCGGCTCGCCCCTCGCCCTCCAGCACATATTCCGACGTGACCACGTCGACCGTAGCGGACGAGCGCGTGCTGCCGGCCGGAGCCTTGACATCGAGCTTTCTCGTCGAGCCGAACGCCACGGCATAATCCGGGCTAGGCTCGCTGCACACGACATTCGGATAGGCAGATTGCCGCCTTTCCGTCACCAGCCTCAGGTTCGCGCCGCTGACGACACCCTTCGTCTCGCCGAACTGTACCGGTTTGACATCCATATTCGGCGAGCACCCGATCAGGCACAACACCACGCTCATGCACATCGTTTTTTTGAACATGCTTCGCCCCTCGGCTGGCAAGGCCAGCGTCCCCTTGATGATGCGTTGAATTGACATGCGAATTTCAGGGCGCCCGGACGCAACCATAATCTGCATCAGCATCTCTCAAAATGCCACTTATGGTAATTTATTTTTCATCAGCACACGAAATGCTATAGTCCCGTGCGAGCCGCGAACCCGGCGGGGCGAGCAGGCATGCTTCGCCAGCATCTGTGGGCTGCAGCCGATTTTCGCACTTACCCTGGAGAGTCATCTGGACTTCCCCGGACTCATCTGTTAAGTGCCACTCCAATCGCACGGTCCAAGGCCGGGCATAACTATTTTCTTCGCCTCGAATTCAGACGATTCCTGCGCGAGTAACGAACCAAAGGAACGGGATTTCACGTGCAGGTACTAGTCCGCGACAACAACGTTGATCAGGCTCTCCGCGCTCTCAAGAAGAAGCTGCAGCGCGAAGGTGTTTTCCGCGAAATGAAGATGCGCGAAAGCTATGAGAAGCCTTCGGAAAAGCGCGTTCGCGAGAAGGCTGAAGCTGTTCGTCGCGTTCGCAAGCTGGCTCGCAAGCGCATGCAGCGCGAAGGCCTGCTTCCGGGTGCGCGCACCAGCCGTTAATCGGCCGTCTTTTCGACGCTTTTATGTGATTTGAGAGCGGGGGCGACTTGGGCGCCGCCGCTTTTTTCATTGCTCCGAGTCGACGAGACTCAATGCCGATACGAGGATCTGCGCCTGATGGTCGCCAAGACTGCTGCTGCCACCGATGAAATCATCGCCTCCCCCTCTTCGCTGACGACCGCCTTCCGCTCCAGGAAGCTTCTGGCGATCGCCCTTATCGGCATGGCGACATTGGCGGGATGCGCGACCGGCCCGACGACGACGGACCTCATCCGCGTCGACCGCGCCCAGGGGTCGGAAGAAAACATCGCGTCGCTCTCGGCTGTCATCCAGGCAAATCCGCAGGATCCCGAAGGCTATAACAGCCGCGGCTCGGCTTACGGCCGTGCTGGCGAGTTCAAGCGCGCCGTCGACGATTTCAATCGCGCCCTGCAGCTCAACCCGCAATTCTATCAGGCATATGCCAACCGCGCGCTCGTCTATCGCAACATGGGCAGGCCGGTAGAGGCCGCCAACGATTACAATCGCGCCATCCAGATCAACTCGAGCTATGACGTCGCCTATATCGGCCGCGGCAATATCTATCGCCAGGCCGGCCGCAACGATGAGGCGTTCAACGATTTCAACCGCGCCATCCAGCTCGACACGACCGATGGTCGCGCCTATCACAACCGTGGCCTGATCTATCAGGTCCGCGGCCAGCACGCGCAGGCGATCGAGGATTTCTCCAAGGCGATCTCGCTGTCCTCCAGCTCGCCGGAACCCTATAACGGTCGTGGCATTTCCTATGTGGCACTGAACGACGACGACAACGCGTTTGCCGATTTCAACCATGCGATCGAGTTGAACGACCGGATTGCCGAATCCTGGGCAAACCAGGCACTGGTCTATGAGCGCCGCGGCGATCGCGCCCGTGCCAACAAGTCCTATTCGCACGCCGTTCGCCTCGACCCCAATTACAAGCCGGCCGTCGACGGCGCCGCCCGCACCCGCGGCGGCAGCGCGTAAGGACGACACGAGATCCGAACGAAGAAGGCCCCGTCAGCATCACCACTGACGGGGCCTTTTCTTTGGCAATGATTGCGACGATGAACGCTCAGCGCCAGCCGAGCGCCGGCGCGACATGCTTGAGGATCGCCTCGATCACATGGGCATTGTATTCGACGCCCAGCTGGTTCGGCACGGTCAAGAGCAGCGTATCGGCCTCGGCAACCGCCTCGTCCTGGCGCAACTGCTCGATCAGCACATCCGGCTCAGCCGCATAGGAGCGGCCGAAGATCGCCCGCGTATTCTCGTCGATGAAGCCGATCGAATCGTCCTCTTTGCCACCGCCGCCGAAATACATCCGGTCGCGGTCGTCGACGAGCGCGAAGATCGAGCGGCTGACCGAGACGCGTGGCTCACGCGCATGGCCGGCCTCCTTCCAGGCGTTGCGGTAGGCGCGGATCTGCTTGGCCTGCTGGATATGGAAGGCCTCGCCGGTCTCGTCGTCCTTGAGCGTCGAGCTTTGCAGGTTCATGCCCTTCTGGGCCGCCCAGATAGCCGTCGCGTTCGAGCCGGCACCCCACCAGATGCGCTCGCGCAGGCCTTCCGAATGTGGCTCCAGCCTTAGCAGGCCGGGCGGATTCGGGAACATCGGCCGCGGATTGGGCTTGGCGAAGCCCTGCCCTTTCAGAACGTCGAGAAACACCTCCGCATGGCGGCGCCCCATATCGGCGTCGGTCTTGCCCTCTTCCGGCTCGTAGCCGAAATAGCGCCAGCCATCGATGACCTGTTCCGGCGAGCCGCGACTGATACCGAGCTGCAGGCGGCCACCGGATATAAGGTCGGCGGCACCGGCGTCTTCCGCCATGTAGAGCGGGTTCTCGTAGCGCATGTCGATGACGCCGGTACCGATCTCGATCTTCGACGTCTTGGCGCCGACGGCGGCCAGAAGCGGAAATGGCGCAGCATGCTGGCGGGCAAAATGGTGCACGCGGAAATAGGCGCCGTCCGCCCCCAGTTCCTCGGCGGCAACGGCTAGGTCGATGGACTGCAGCAGCGTGTCGCTGGCCGACCGCGTCTGCGACTGCGGCGACGGCGACCAATGGCCGAACGAAAGAAAACCGATCTTCTTCATGGGATCACTCCGACTTAAAGCATGTGAAAACGATGTTGACGCTTACATGGCATGTCGGAGGCGGTTTCGTTAGTGCGCAACGGCTGCGATTGCCGCGACGCATTGTTCACCGATCGTGAACGATCAAGTGCAGTCGTATTCTTTGGATGGAATAAACCGGCGAAAACGCAACAGTTCAAACGCCGCAAGCCCAGCCTGCTGCTGCGCCGCCGAAAGCCTCAGCGCAAGAGAACCACGCCGGCGATATTGAGGACGATGAAGACAATCAGCCCGCCGAGCAGGCCCGCACCGCCAAAGAAGCCGGCCGCCATGGCGATCATCAGCACCACGAGGGACATCGTCCCCCATTTGGCCCCTGCGAGAAAGAGCGAGTAGGTCTGCTCATGCTGTGCATAATCCATCGATGCACCGGTCTCGACCGCTCCGCCGTGATGATCGTCCATCAAGCCCTCTCCCTGATCGTCTATGCCGTTATGGCTGCATCATGTCCGGCTCCCTCCGCACATGATCCGTCACCGGACATACTAAAAGCCCGACGCACGAAAGCTGACATAAAGGCAGCGCAAGTGCAATCCGTCTCGTCGGGACGGCACCGCAAAGGCGATCTGGGCTTGCTCTATTGAAGGAAGGCCATTTCCGGCGATGACGGGCGGCGCGCGATCCGCGCCGTCGGCAGCACCGTCAATGCTGGCGAACGAGCCTGATCGGCGTCGCCGAACATCAATCGCCGCTCATAGGCCTCCGACTGGAAGAGCGGGAACCGCCGCATCAACTGCGGCCTGACTTCCCTCACCCGCGAGGCAAGCAGGGTCAGCTCGAAGCCATACATGGTCGCAAGCGTTGAAGGCACCACGGTATCGGCGAGGAAAACGCGCTTGTAGAAGGCCGCATGCGGCGGACGGATGTGCTGCAGCACCAGATCCGTATCGAAATGAATGGCCGCCATGATCGTCGGCCTGAGCGTGATATAGGGAATGGTCGGCAATTCGCCGACGATATCCGGATCGACCGCGAAGCGGGCCGGATCGATCAGCGTCATGCCGGCGTCGAGGAACCCGTTCACCGCATCCGGAAAGACACCGGAGGATTGCCCGATCCGATGATCCGGCGTGACGTGGTGCACGCGGATCGTCGCGATCAGCTCCTCGTAGTGGAAGATGCCGTAGACATAGGCATGGCTGTCGAAGTCCACCGCGTCCAGCATGCTGCTGGCGCCGACCGGCAGCACGTTCTGGGCCTTGTAGGCCTTGTAGCGCAGCCGCGCGATATCCTCGAAATCCTCATGCCCCTGCACGCGCCGATACTCGATATGATCGAGTGCGGAAAGAAGCTTCTCTGAAAAAGCATTGTCTGAAAAGTTTTGAACTACCGACATCCGAGCCACCCATTGCCGTTAATCGATGATTAACCCTGAAATGGGCGGAGGCCGCAATGATGCGAGATGTGATTAACAGACTTTTAAAACTTATGGTTAACAAAGGGTTAATCGGATTATTTTAGCACAGGCTGTAATTCGCGCGGATTTTCGTTAGCCCGTCGTACCGTAAGCCTTGGCCTCGGCGCCCTTGTCGCGACGGTTGCGGCGACCGGTGATCCTGCGGCCGGGATTTGTCTTGGCGGCAAGCTCGACGAGCGCATTGGCGGGGATCGGCGGCGAGAAGATGTAGCCCTGGATCAGGTCGGCAAGATTGTGCTTCTTGATCAGTTCGAGCTGCTCGAACGTCTCGACCCCCTCGACGACGATCCTCAGGTTGAGTTCGCGCGACAGGTGGACGATGCCGCTCAGAAGCTTGAGGCGGCGCGGCTCGGTGCCGATATCGCGAACGAAGGCGCGGTCGATCTTGACCACGTCGATCGGCAGCGAATCGAGATAGCTGAGGCTGGAAAACCCGGTTCCGAAATCGTCGATGGCGATCGTCACCCCGATGGCACGCAGCTTGTTGAGCGTCGCGCTGACGGCCACCGGCTCATCCATGAAGCAGCTTTCGGTGACCTCCAGATGCAGCCGCTTCGGGTCTAGCCCGTGCCGCTCCAGCGTCTCGGTGACGAGCGATACGATCTGACCGGCCCGCAAATCGTGGATCGACAGGTTGACGGACACCGCCATCTCTCCCGGCCAAGAGGCGCAGTCCAGGCAGGCATTGTCCAGCACGATCCGGGTGATGTCGGTAATCAGCCCCATGTTCTCGGCCATGGGTATGAAGATGTTCGGCCCGATGAAGCCGCGTTCCGGGTGACGCCAGCGCACGAGTGCCTCGCAGCACTCCATCTCAACGCCGTCGGGGCGATACATCGGCTGATAGACGACTGTAAGGTCACCCTGCTCGACCGCATTGCGCAGATCGGCCTTGAGGTTCTGCTCCGCGATATAGCGGGCATTCATTTCCGGGCGGAACATGGTCAGCGTGCCGTTTCCGACCGCCTTGGCATCGTTGAGCGCGAGATGCGCCTTGGTCTGCCAGGCATCCATATCGAAATCCTGCGCCCGCAGGATGACGCCGCCGCCATTCATGACGATCGACAGGTCGGCACGTTCCACCCGGTAGCTACCTTCGATGGCGCTCTCGATGGCGGCGATTTCGCCTTCCAGCTTCCGGCGGTCGCAGCCTTCGACCAGAACCACGAACTCGTCGCCGACCAGACGGCCGGCCAGCACGCTCATGCTGGTCATGCGCGAAAGCCTCCCGGCAATCGCCGCAAGCAGCTTGTCGCCCACGACATGCCCCTGCATGTCGTTGACATGCTTGAAGCCGTCGACGTCGAAGATCACCAGGCCCGCCAGCATATCCGGTCCGGCATCGGTCAGCCGCCGTGCTGCAAGCTCGGCAAAGTAGCCGCGCATCGGCAAGCCGGTCAGGTCGTCGAAGCGAACCATGTGCAGGATCTTCTGCTCGGCGACCACGCGCGCGCTGACATCCTCGAACAGCATGACAACGCCGCCGTCTGCCCGGCGGCTGAGGGAGAATTCGAGATAGACGCCATCCTTCAGATCCAGAAGCCGCTTTCCCGCCTGCCCGGCGGAAAGCTTGCCGATCCGCTCCAGGATATCGTCCGAAAGCGCCTGCCCGCTTCGGCGCAGCACGGCAGTGAAATCGGTGCCCTTCAGCTCCGCTGCATCGGGAAGATCGAGAAGTTCGCAGGCACGCCGGTTGAGCACCTGCACTCGGCCATCCGGGTCAAGCATGACGAGCGCGTGCGTCATCGTGGTTAAGGCGATATCGAACTGTTCGGCGATCGTCGCCATTTCGCGTGACGCCATGACGTTGTCATAGAGGAATTCGCGCACTCCAGTCGCCATCGATTGCGTCGTCAGCCCGAAAGGAATGAGCAACAGCGACATCAGCGCCAGATAGAGATTGCCGGTGAATACGCAGGCCAGCACCAGCGGCAGGCAGCAGCCGATCGTCTGCAAGGCAACCGCGCGGGCAGAGCCGTAATTCCTGCCGACGATGGAAACCATCGACGCCATGGTGACCGAAATGCACATGAAGGCCGCAGCCATGTCGCGCAGCACGAACACGGCATAGGCGCTGCCGACACCCAGCATCAGGGCCGTCGCCGCCGCTCCGTGCACATAGCGGGTTTCCCAGCCCTCGATTTCCTTCTTGGAAAGCAGACTGTGGTCGACCATGTCGAACCGGCGGAACCAATAGATGCGATAGGCGAAGATCGACAGGAAAATGCCGATGAGCCCGAGATAGAAGACCGCGCCCGTTGTCGCAAAAATCAGCGCACAGGAGAGGATGTGAACAACCATGCCGGTCCACAGTGTTCCACGATTTTTGAACAGCGATTCGACAAACGGCAGATATAACTCTGTCGGCAGCGATTTCGCTTCCAGGTCCTTCATCGGGTCTCATTCCCATGGGTTTGCCGTCACCTTGGAGAAAACCCTTTAAGAATTGATTGTTGTCGGTTCTCCCCCTCGATTTGCGGGGGTGATTTGTTTCAACGTGTTCAACGAAGGGTAAAGGAAGCCCGAGGCAATCGAAGCGCCTTGGCCCGCGCCGAAAATCTCGCGCCAGACGCGCGAAACTGTGGGAAACAACCGGTTTCTTCGCAACCGGACGGCTGGGCGGCCTCACCGTCTTTTCTTTCCTTAGACCATCGTTTACATCGCAAACGCAGAACAGGCGGGATAAAAGGACCTGTTGGGAGTGGGAAAGTATGACGCTGCTATTGCGATTTAGCGGTCTTGTTGACCGTGTGAGCGAAATTCTTGGAAAGTTTTCCGGTTATCTTGTGCTTGCCTGCTGCCTCATCAGCGCCGGCAATGCGCTCATTCGCTATATGTTCAACCACAGTTCCAATGGATGGCTGGAGATACAATGGTATCTCTTCGCCTTCATCGTGCTGATCGGCGCCTCGCATACCCTGCGCCTCAACGAGCACGTCCGCGTCGACCTGATCTATGGCGCGGTATCGGATCGCAAGCGGCTCTGGATCGACGCGATCGGGCTTGTCGTCTTTCTCATCCCCGCCTGCCTTTATCTGGCCTGGCTGGCCTGGCCATTTTTCTCGCTTTCATGGCAGCAGGGCGAGACGTCGTCCAATGCCGGCGGACTGATCCGCTGGCCGGTCAAGCTCATTATCGTCTCCGGCTTCCTCCTGCTCGCCTTGCAGGGTGTCTCCGAGCTGATCAAGCGGATCGCGGGGCTAACCGGCACGCTCGAGGTCGATACGACCTACGAAAAGCCGCTGCAATAATCGGGGGAGACCAGCACCATGTTCGCATTCGGCGTTATGCCTCCCGCCATGTTCCTCGGCATGATCATCTTCATGCTCTATGGCTTTCCCGTGGCCTTCTCGCTGTCGGCGGTCGGCCTGTTCTTCGGCCTGCTCGGCATCTTCACCGGGCATTTCGAATTTGCCTTCATGCAGGCGCTGCCATTGCGCATCTTCGGCATCGTGTCGAACGACCTTTTGCTCGCCATTCCCTTCTTCACCTTCATGGGCGCGATCCTGGAACGCTGCGGCCTGGCTGAAGACCTGCTCGAAGGAACCGGGAAACTGTTCGGCGCCGTTCCCGGCGGCCTCGCCTACGCGGTGATCATCGTCGGCGCCATTCTTGGCGCCATCACCGGCACGGTTGCCGCCTCGGTCATCACCATGGGCGTGATCTCGCTGCCGATCATGCTGAAATACGGCTATAATCCGCGGCTCGCGACAGGCGTCATCGCCGCGTCGGGCACGATCACCCAGGTCATTCCCCCCTCGCTGGTCCTCATCGTCCTCGCCGACCAGCTCGGCCGTTCCGTCGGCGACATGTATCTCGGCGCGATCGGTCCCTCGATCCTGCAGGTGCTGATCTTCCTCGCCTTCATCCTGGCGCTGTCGATCCTCCGCCCTAAGGACGTGCCGGCCCTGCCGCCGGAAGCCCGCGGCGAACTGAACCGCGCGCTCGTGCTGAAGGTCCTGTGGGGCATGATCCCCTCGATCGTGCTGATCTTTCTCGTTCTCGGCACACTGTTCATGGGCCTTGCCACCCCGACGGAAGCCGGTGCGCTCGGCGTCGTCGGCGCCATGGTTCTGGCCGCATTGCATCGCCGCCTCACCTGGGATCTCATCCGCCAGGCCATGCATTCGACGATGACGATCACCTCCATGGTGGTATTCATCCTCGTCGGCGCCACCTGCTTCAGCCTCGTCTTCCAGGGCATGGATGGCGGCCTGTGGATCGAGCATCTCCTGTCTCACATTCCGGGCGGCGCGACGGGCTTCCTGATCTTCGTCAACATCTTCGTCTTCTTCCTGGCCTTCTTCCTCGATTTCTTCGAGATCGCCTTCATCGTCCTGCCGCTTCTGGCGCCGGTGGCCGAATCTCTGGGCATCGATCTGATCTGGTTCGGCGTGCTTCTCTGCGTCAACATGCAGACGGCCTTCATGCACCCGCCCTTCGGCTTCGCCCTCTTCTACCTGCGCTCGATCGCGCCGAAGACGGTCAAGACGCGCGACATCTATCTCGGTGCGATCCCGTGGCTCTGCATGCAGCTGATCCTCGTCGGCATCCTCATCTTCTGGCCGGAATCCGTCACCTACTGGCTGGACAAGGCGCCGGATGTCGATCTCGACACGATCAAGATCGAGGTCCCCGGCTTCGGCTCGGGCCTGGGCAATGACGGCGGCGGAATGCCGAATTTCGGCCTGCCGCCGATGGATGGTGCGCCGGCACAGCCGGGCAACGCCCCCGATCAGCCGGCCATGCCGAACCTCAACGAGCCGCCGAAGTTCAACTGACAAGGGTCCTGCGCTTGTCAGTCGGTCGACTGAAGCGTATATTTGGAGTGAGGGCAGAGTTGGAGCTCTGCCCTCTTTTGTTATCTAGCCAAGAAGATTAACCGGATAGACAGTGACCAGCCGATCCGGTTTTTCCTGACTGACAACGCAATGCTCAGTGGTTTCCACATCGCACTACCTCCAGGTCGGGAGCAAGGCTTTTGCCTAAGTCGGTGAAGCCCGTCTTCACCGATGCTCCGGCTGGTCTCGGAGCGTGCTGCTTCTGCAATCGAACGCAATCACGACAAACCATGGGTTGATTTTGTCGAGTTGCCCGAAATACGGCCGAGCGCCATCGGAGCAGGAAAAAAGCCCCGAACGAATGTCCGGGGCTTTAAGCAAATTCTGTGGTCTTCGCTAGCGACTACAGCTTGCCGTTACGCTGCTGGATCATCATGAACGTGTCGAACGTGTATTCCGACAGCTGCATCCACAGATAGCCTTCCTTCTTGAAGGCCACCTGATCCTCATAGATCTTCTTGAAGTCGGCATTCGTGCCGGAGATCTCCTTGTAGACCTCCATCGACGCATTGTAGCAGGCTTCGAGAATTTCCTGGCTGAACGGCCGAAGCGTCGTACCCTGCGAAACGATCTGCTTGATCGCTGTCGGGTTCTTCAGGTCGTATTTCGCCATCATGTTCGTATTGGCGAAAGCGCAGGCATCGGCCAGAACCGTCTGGTAGGCCTTCGGCAGGCTGTTCCACTTTTCGAGGTTCATCATCGCGTGGATGGCAAGCCCTCCCTCCCAGAAGGCAGGGTAATAGTAGTATTTCGCCACCTTGTGGAAGCCGAGCTTGTAGTCGTCATAGGGGCCGATCCATTCGGCCGCATCGATCGTACCTTTTTCCAGCGCCGGATAAATGTCACCGCCGGCAATCTGCTGCGGCACGGCGCCGAGCTTTTCGAGCACCCGGCCGGCAATGCCGGCGATGCGCATCTTGACGCCCTTGAAGTCGTCGACCGTGTTGATTTCCTTGCGGAACCAGCCGCCCATCTGCGCCCCAGTATTGCCCGCCGGAAGACCGTAGACGTTATGCTTGGCGAAGAACTCGTTCATCAGCGTATTGCCGTTGCCCTGATAGAACCAGGCATTGGTCAACCGGGCATTGAGACCGAAGGGGATGGCGCTGCCGATTGCAAACGTCGGGTCCTTGCCGACGAAATAATAGGAGCAGGTATGCGCCATCTCGACCGTGCCGTTGGTCACCGCGTCGAGCGCCTGCAGGCCGGGCACGATTTCGCCGGCTGCGAATGGCTGAATGGTGAAATTGCCGTCCGTTGCTGCCGCCACATGCTTTGCCACGTCATCCGCACCGCCATAGATCGTGTCGAGCGACTTCGGAAACGACGAGGTCAGGCGCCAGGTGATCTTCGGGTTCGATTGCGCGATGGCAGGTGCGGCAAGGCCGCCGGCGGCCAGGGCGCCTGCTCCGGTTGCCGCAGCCTTCTTGAAAAATTGACGACGATCCATGAATATCCTCCCGCTCATGATCGACTTCCGGCCCGTCCTCCACGTAACCGGATATACTTGAAGGTAAACATGTCGGCTTTCCGCTTGCAAGCGAGCCCCATGCTAAACCATGGCTTGAATCGGCTCTGTCGCCTTAGACTTTCGTCTGCATGACGGCGTTTTCGGATTATGACTTGTTTTCAGAAGGATATGCTCATTCCTTAGGCATCACTTGTGAACGCCTGATAGGCTGGCGCGGCTTGACTAACGGCTGCCGCTGGCTTCAAAACATCTTCCAGTCTCTGTCGCACTGATCCGGATCCGTCATGCAAAAAACCATCGTCGCCGTACCCGCCGATATCCGCGAATTCGAGGGCTACACCTGGCATGCCTCGCCCGATCAGTACGTATCGGCGGCGCTGAAGGTGGCCAATGCGATGAGCTTCATTGTGCCGGCCTTTCAGGAGGGCAACGATATCGACGCCATTCTCGACCGCGTCGATGGCGTGCTGATCACAGGCGCCGTCAGCAACGTGCACCCTTCGCTCTACGGCAGGCAGGCCACCGATGCGGACGGCCCTTTCGACCATCGCCGCGACGCCACCTCGCTTCCCTTGATCCGCCGCGCCATCGAGCGCGGTATCCCGCTTCTCGCCATCTGCCGCGGCATCCAGGAACTGAACGTCGCGCTCGGCGGCACGCTGGCAAGCGAGATCCAGGACCAGCCCGGCAACTGGGATCACCGCTCGCCCGAAGCGACGAACCGCGACGAGAAATTCGCCATCCGCCAGCCGGTCATCGTCGAGGAAGGTTCCTGCATCGCCCGCTACCTCGGCAATGCCGGCGCCATCCAGGTCAACTCGCTGCATCGCCAGGCAATCTCCGACATAGCGCCGCGCCTGCAGGCGGAAGCGCGTGCCGAAGACGGCACGGTCGAGGCTGTCTCCGTCATCGATGCGAAGAATTTCGCCGTCGGCGTGCAGTGGCACCCGGAATACTGGGCCGAGACCGATGCGCCGTCGCGCGCGCTGTTTGAAGCCTTCGGCGATGCCGTGCGCGCCTATGCGACGCGCAGGACGGCGACCACTGCTGCAGCCTGACCAAATGGAAAATCAGGCCTTGGCGAGGTCGCGCAGCGGCTTGTAGGGCGAGGTCGACTGGCGGATACGCATTTCCGGCTTGATCAGGTGCAGCCCGTCAGGCTCATGGCTGCCGGCCAGCCGGTCGAGCAACGCTCGCGCAGCCAGCCTGCCCACATCCGCCTGCTGGTTCGATACCGTCGTCAGCGACGGTGTCGAGATCGATGCCTGTTCGAGGTCGTCATAACCCGTAACCGAAATATCCTGCCCCGGAATGAGGCCTGCACGGGCAATGCCGTTCATCAGGCCGATGGCGACAAGGTCGTTCCAGCAAACGGCCGCCGTCGGCTTCTGCGGTAGCGACAGGAAGTTGACCGCTGCCTCGAATCCGCCCTGCATGGTGCGCGGTCCGGGAATGCGCAGGCTCGGATCGACTTCGATATTCGCCTTGCGCAGCGCATCCACATATCCCTGATAGCGATCGCGGCCGGTCGAGGTCTGGTCGGTACCGCCGATCATCGCGATGACCCGGTGGCCCAGCCCGATCAGGTGGTTGGTGGCAAGCGAAATGCCGTAGCTGTCGTCGCCGCGATAGGTCGGCAGATCGACGCCGTCCATCGTACGGGCAACCAGCACCGCCGGCATGCCGTTCTGTTCGGCAAGCTTGATATCCTCGATCGGCGTGCCGATTGCCGGCGACATGATCACACCATCGCCGCCGAGCTGCAGCAGCGTCTCGATGAAGGTGCGCTGCTTCTCGACCGAGTCGTAATGGTTGGAGAGAATGAAGGTGTGGCTGGAGCGATCGAGTTCGCTTTCGATTGCCTTCAGGATTTCACCGTAGAACGGGTTCATCACGTCATGCACGACGACGCCGATAATCCCGGATCGCGAGGTGCGAAGGCTGGCGGCGCGGCGATTGTAGATATAGCCGAGCGCCCGCGCCTGTTCCTTGATCTTCTCACGCGTATCGGCGGCAACGAGCGGGCTGTCGCGCAACGCAAGCGAGATCGTCGCCGTCGAAAGCCCTAAACTGTCCGCGATCGTCGACAGCTTCACCTTTTGCGCCATGTCCCCCACCCCGTTTGTGCAAGCGGCCGATTTAAACTTCGGCCTCGTAGAATTAAATTTTAAATAAACAATTTAATTCACAGCGACAATAGGGCAAGGGTGGATGCGCTGATGCGCCCTAATCGTCCGTTTCGGGCTGAAGATTGTTCTCCACGGCACGCAGCAGCTTCAGCAGCGTGCGAACCTCCTTTTCGGAAAACCCCTGTACGGCCAGCGCACCGCAATCGGCGACCGACTGGCCGATCGATTCGACGCTGCGCAATCCGTTTTCGGTCAGGTGAACCTTGGTCAGCCGCCCGTCATGGCCATCCGCCCGTCGTTCGACGAAGCCCTGCGCCTCCATGCGACCGATCGTGCGCGTCATCGTCGGCGCCTTGACCCCGAGCCGCGTCGCAAGCTGGCCGGGCGTCTGCCCGTCATCGTCCGAAAGCGCCAGAATGACGCCGTCCTGGCCGGCATAAAGCCCGCTTTCGGACAGGTTACGGCTGAGCGCCGTGCGCACCGACCGTGCGGCCTGGATGATCGCCGGAGCAAGATCAGCCGCCGAAAGTGCGGCAAGTTCCTTCTTCTTGCCGGATTTCGATTTCTTCTCGCCCTTTTTCTTGCTCATCATCCCTGCCCGCTTTGCCTCGTGAAGGTGATCACTATAGTTGGGTGCGCGCTATCCATAACCAAACCCGGAAACCATCGCCAGATGCAGCACCCCCGTCCTCGCTTTTGTGACAATGATCTAACGCTTGCGTCCACAGAAAGACGCAACTGGATCGCCGTTCTTCCGCTTGGCGCCCACGAGCAGCATGGCCCGCACCTGCCGTTCGACACGGATACGCTGATAGCCAAGGGGTTGGTGGAGCGACTGATTCCCGCCCTGCCAGAAACATTGCCCGTCACATTCTTAGCCGTCGAACCGGTCGGCTATTCGATCGAGCACATGGATGTTGCCGGCACGCGCAGCCTCTCCTTCGACGAAGCCGTCAATCGCTGGCTCGCCATTGCCGAAGACCTCAGCCGCCAGGGCATCCGCAAATTCGTCATGCTCAACGCCCATGGCGGCAACGCGCCGCTGATGACCATCGTTGCAACAGAGGCACGCGTTCGCTTCGGCATGCTGGCAGTGGCGACGAGCTGGACCCGCTTCGGCCAGCCGCAGGGCTGGATCGCGCCGCAAGACAAGGCGATCGACATCCATGGCGGCGACATCGAAACCTCCGTCATGCTGGCCCTCTGGCCGGAGAAGGTGGACATGGGCAAGGCGGAAACCTTCACTTCGCGGCAGACCGATTTCGCCCGCGACTTCACTCACCTGCGCGCCTATGGCCCGCACGCCTTCGGCTGGAAGATGTCCGACCTCAACGAAAAGGGCGTCGCCGGCAACGCGGCAGCAGCGACAGCGGAACGCGGTGAAGCGCTAGTCGCGCATGCGGTTCAGGGGATCGTGGAGTTGCTGAAGGATGTGGCACGGTTTGATGTGGGCGGCCTGAGGTAATCGCACTTGTCTCGTTGATCTGCCTGCCGCATAATTCCAACCGGTTGATCGCCATACGGAGGCGAGACATGCGCATATCTGTTGCCGAAGCTGAAGGCCAGCTCGCAGAGTTGATGAAACGCGCCGAGCAGGGCGAGGAGGTGCTGCTGACCCAACCGGGCTTGCCGCCGGTGAGGCTTGAGATCGTGCGATCAGCGGTGAGAGAATCGCATCAGCCGTATGATGCTGCTGCGGAACTGCAGAAGCTTGCACCGATGCAGGCTGGACGCCGCATCTTGAGTGCCGACGAAAAACTGGAAGTGTTCAGGGAAATTCGACGACGGTCGACTGAAATACGCGCATTCTATGAGACCGATGCCGCGCGCAGCCAGGACTTTCTCTACGACGAGTTCGGCCTGCCCAAATGATCGTCATAGACTCGTCGGCAATTATCGCGATTGCTGCCGGCGAACCCGTTGCACGTCGATGCGAAGCGATCCTGGTGAATGAAGCCACCGTCCTGATTTCGGCAGGCACCTTGACCGAGGTCCTGATCGTCGCCGCTCGACGGCAGCTTATAGCCGAAGTCGGCGAACTTCTTGATAGTATCGTCACGCAGACGGTGGATGTCACGCCCGTTCGCGCCCATCTTGCTGCCACGGCCTACGCCCGATGGGGCAAAGGCTTCCATAAGGCTGCACTCAATTTTGGCGACTGTTTCGCCTACGCCACGGCAAGGGAGTTCGATTGCCCCCTCCTCTATGTAGGCGACGATTTCACCCAAACCGATGTGATACCGGCCATTCAGGCAACCTCACCCTGACGTGACTTTATAACATCGAAACCCTTTGAACTCGTCCGGCCTTGCCCTTATATGGAGCGGACAAATTTTGGCGCCCTGGGAATTTCTGCGGGATCACCCTTGGCGCACAGCTAACCTTCGAGGTTCCCCAATGACCGACCAGACCACCGAAGCTCAGGCAGCAAAGCCTATTCCCGTCACCGTGCTGACCGGCTATCTCGGCGCCGGCAAGACGACGCTTTTGAACCGCATCCTCTCTGAAAGCCACGGCAAGAAATACGCCGTCATCGTCAACGAGTTCGGCGAGATCGGCATCGACAACGACCTGATCGTCGAATCGGACGAAGAAATCTACGAGATGAACAACGGCTGCGTCTGCTGCACCGTGCGCGGCGACCTGATCCGTGTCGTCGAAGGCCTGATGCGCCGCCCCGGCCGCTTCGACGGCATCATCGTCGAGACCACCGGCCTTGCCGATCCGGTCCCGGTTGCCCAGACCTTCTTCATGGATGACGATGTCCGGGCCAAGACGGAACTCGACGCCGTCGTCGCCCTTGTCGATGCCAAGCATCTGCCGCTGCGCCTGAAGGACAGCCGCGAGGCGGAAGACCAGATCGCCTTTGCCGATGTCATCGTCATCAACAAGACCGACCTAGTTACGGTCGAGGAACTCTCCGTCATCGAGGAGATCGTCCGCGCCATCAACCCGACGGCTCGCATCCACAAGACCAACCGTTCGCGCGTCGATCTTTCGGCCGTCCTCAACCAGGGCGCTTTCAACCTCGAGCGCGCGCTCGAAAACGATCCGCACTTCCTCGAACACGGTCACGACGATCACGTCTGCGGCCCGGATTGCGATCACGACCATCATCATCATGGACATGATCATGGGCACCATCATCACGACCACACCTGCGGTCCCGACTGCGGCCACGATCATCACCACCATGACCACGGACATCACCACCCTTCGCCCGCAGCCGTTGCTGCCATCCATGACCTGACGGTCAAGTCGATCTCGCTGCGCGGCGGTGAAATGAACCCGGATCGCTTCTTCCCCTGGATCCAGAAGATCACCCAGACGGAAGGCCCTAACATCCTTCGCCTCAAGGGCATCATCGCGTTTGCCGGCGATGCGGAGCGCTATGTCGTCCAGGGCGTCCACATGATCGTCGAAGGCGATCACCAGCGCCCGTGGAAGGACGGCGAGAAGCGCGAAAGCCGCCTCGTCTTCATCGGCCGCAACCTCGACTTCGACAAGATCGAGAAGAGCTTCCTCGCCTGCCAGGCAACCGCAGCAGTTCCGGCCTGAGCCAGCCTGCTGATCGAAACCGAGAAAAGCGGGCGTCGGCAACGGCGCCCGAAAATCGTATGAAGACCCCGCCCCCCAACCACAATGACGCCCGAAAATATGGATGCCTGATGCCGACTGTTGCACCGCTTGATCTCGAAGGCCACGTCGTCTCGACCCATTTCCTGGGAGACATCCCCTTCTTCGCCACTGCTGCCGGCACCATCCACCGCCTCGATGGCGGCGAGAAGGTAACCGAAGCCCACAATGGCCTGCTCACCTGCATCCGCGACCCGTTCAGCCCCACGCTGCTGACCGGCGGCGAGGATGGCAAGGTCAACCGCATCGGCCATGACGGCTCGGTCACCACCCTGGCCGAGGTGCCGCGCAAATGGATATCGGTCGTCGCCGGCGGCCCGCAGAATGCGGTTGCCTATGCACTCGGCAAGACCAGCGTCGTGCGTCTCAACGACGGCACGGTGAAGGAATTCACCGAGGAGCGCAGCGTCGAAGCGATCGCCTTTGCCGGCAAGGGCCTGCGCATTGCCGCCGCCCGCTATAACGGCGTATCGCTGCACTGGGTCGGCACCAACACGCCGGCCGCAGACCTGGACTGGAAGGGCGCCCATACCGGCGTCACCTTCTCGCCGGATGGCCGCTTCCTCGTCACCACCATGCAGGAAAATGCCCTGCACGGCTGGAAGCTCGACGGCAAGGCAGGCGAAAACCGCCACATGCGCATGACCGGCTATCCCGCCAAGGTGAAGTCGATCTCCTGGGCGAACAAGGGCAAATGGCTCGCCTCTTCCGGCGCACCGGCCGCCATCGTCTGGCCCTTCTCGTCGAAGGACGGCCCGATGGGCAAGGCACCGCTGGAACTCGGCACCCGCGCCAACATCATGGTCACCCAGGTTGCCTTCCACCCGGTGGAAGAGGTGCTGGCGATCGGTTTCATCGATGGCATGATCCTCGGTGTGCGGATCGCCGACGAAAAGGAAGCGCTGCTGCGCCGTCCCGGCAAGGGCGCGATCACCGGCTTGGGCTGGAGCGCCAGCGGCAAGCTGCTCTCCTTCGCCTCCGAAGCCGGCGATTGCGGCGTCATCGATATCAGCGGCTGATGGCCTGATCGCCGGAGAATAAGGGGAATGGGTGGGAGCTCCATACTTCCCCCACCCACCCCATGGGATCGCGGCGAGGACCCGCTGCACGGACACGTCGCTGCTGCTCCCGAAGCGGAAATCTGAAATGAACGCCACGGCAGCATGCGCGCCATGGTTGTCATGGCAAGCTAACATTAGCAAACAATAATGCAACAAATTGTCCGCACCATGATGAACGGGTAACCCTAATGCAGCGGCTTTGAATCGAAGTTTACCGGCCTTTATCCGGTGATCATGCAGAGCGTGCCACGCCGATAATTTCGGCAAGCAGATCATGCAGCTGGTCACGATAGCCGTTGCGTGCGGATGGTCCGCTTTCGTTGGAAGTCATGACGACGGTCATGCCAAGCGACGGCACGACATAGACCATCTGGCCGCCGTAGCCCCAGCCGAACCTGACTTCCTCGCCGCCCATGTTGCGCATGAACCATCCATAACCATAGGCATCGCCGGAAAAGCGGGAATTGGTGCGCTGCGTCCAGGATTGGTCGATCCAGGACTGCGAAACCACCTGTGTGCCGTCGGCGGCCTTGCCGCCATTACGATAGAGTTCCCCGAAGGCCATCAGCGAGCGGGCGCTCATCGCCATCTGGTTGCCGCCCAGATAGATGCCTTGCGGATCGCGCTCCCAGGCACCGATCCTGAACCCTTCGACCGGCGCCAGCCACTCCCGTGCCAATGCCAGCGTCGACTTACCGCCGACACGCGTCAGGATGGCGGACAGCAGATGCGTCGATGCGGTCGAATATTGCATCGGCCCGCCCGGATCGGTCTCGAACGGCTCCGACAGGGCAAAGCGCACCCAGTTGGAACTGGCCACCCACCGCCCGTAATTCGGCCCCGACATGCGGGCAAGCCCGGCCTGCATCGACAAAAGATTGCCGATCGTGATGTCGTTGATGCGCGGGTCGGGATTGCGCGGCAGATCGGCTTTGAGAATCGGCGCGATCTTCTGGTCGGCACCTTCCAGGATTTTTCGATCGATGGCGATGCCGACGAGGCAGGAAACTATCGACTTCGAAGCCGACTTGATATTGCTCGATGCGTTGAGCGAGCGCCCGTTGAAGGCGCGCTCCGCAATCGGCTTGCCGTCCCGGTAGACGAGTACGACCTTCAATGGCTCAAGGCCTGCTGCCCTGTCCAGTACGCCATCCAGCGTCTGCGGCGGCTGGGGCACCGGCTGTTGCGCGAAGGACCGTGCGGCGGTGAGAACGAAAGGGGCGGAAAGCAGAGTGGCGCGGCGTGTGATCATGTCGCGAAGATAATCATACGCGATTGCCAGATTAAGACCGAACGGCAGCTCTCACGCTGAAATGAACCGGCGTGAGCCGACCCGGCAAAAGCCGACACGCGCACGCATCACGAACCGAAGAGGGCGCGGCTTGCGCCACGCCCTCGAGTTCTGCCTGCTTTAGGACCGGTCAGAAGCGATAGCTCACGCCGGCGCCGATCAACCACGGATCGAGCTTGGCCTTGCCGGAAAGCGGCGCGCCGTTCAACGGGTTGCTGTCCACCTTCCACTCGGTTTCCAGGAAGATTTTCTTCACGTCGAAGTTGATGCCCCAGTGTTCGTCGAGCATGTAGTCGAAACCGGCCTGCAGGGCCCAGCCGAAGTCGTTCTTCACGTCGAGACCGGTGAAGCCGTTCCTTTCGGACTGGTTGTAGAACAGCGAATAGTTGACGCCCGCGCCCACATAAGGCTTGAAGGCACCGAAATTGGTGAAGTGATACTGCAACAGCAGGGTCGGCGGCAGAAGCCATGCCTTGCCGACATCGACATCGCCCGCAGCCCCGATCGCCGCAAGGTTATCCGTCTTGATCTTCGAATAGGTCGTGCCGAGGATCAGTTCCGCCGCGATATTGTCGGTGAAGAAGTAGCTGATATCGAGTTCGGGAATAACGCTGTCGCTGTAGTCCAGACCGACGCCCGGCAGCTGGCTGACCGAGCCGGAATCGTGCGTGATGACGCCGAGTGCACGCACGCGGATCTGCCATGGGCTCGATGCCTCGACCACCGTTTCAACCACCGGCTCGGCGGACACCGGCGCCAGATCGGCGGCAACCGCGCCGAATGCGAAAAGACCCGCGCCGAGACCGGCAACCCAAGCTGAACAGCTCCCGCCCTTGATATTCATAAGACTTCCCTTCCAGTCCTTCTATGGTTCTGGAACCGGTCTAGAATGCGAGGACGAGCGTCGGGTTGACCTAGATCAATTCAAGCCAAGCCGTGGAAAACCATGGCAATTTTACCACACCACAATATCGCCGTGGCAGGCGTTTCGGTCAGACCGCCGCCGGCGATACCGGTGCAAGCACCCGCCCCGCCAGGATATCCCGCGCATAGTCCTGCCGCGGGAATTCAAGCTTACGAATGGCACCCTGTCTGGTCAGATCAAGGATCTTTTCGGCGGCGGCGACCGCATCCCGCCAGTCGAGCTGCACGCCGCTCAGATCGTAATCCCACCATTCGCTTTCGTTCAAGCGGTCGATGACATCGGGTTCGAACCTGTACTTGAGTATACGCGCCGGCGCCCCGCCCATGATCGCGTAGGGCGGTACATCCTTGGTGATGATCGAGCGCGTTGCGATGACCGCACCATTGCCGATCGTGATGCCGGGCTTCAAAAGCACGCCGCCGCCGATCCACACGTCATGGCCGATGCGGGTGACGACATGGCTGTTGCCCGCTTCCCAGCCCTGCATTGCCGGGGGCGCGTTGACGCCCGCATCGGCGAAGAACCGCTGGTGATGCGGCGCATAGGACATCGGGCTGCTGGACAGCCAGCTCGTCGGATGGGCATCGCCGAAAATGCTCAGACCCGCGGCAATGCTGCAATAGCGCCCGATCGACAGGTTGTTGCGGACCTGGCCGACAACATAGGAAAATGCCCCCATCTTGAAAAAAGCGCCGATCGGCAAGGTCGCGCCCGGCTCGATCTCGGCGCCCGGATACAGCGTGACCGGGTCACCGGCGGCGTAGACGCCGTCCTGCCGTGCCAGATGCGAGAGATAGAAACGCCCCCGCTTGGCGGTCTGCAATACGTCGTCGGCATAGGGTATCATGATCGGATGCGACGCATTCGGCTCCAACCAGAAACGGTGCGGGCCGGAAAGCGACTGCCCCGCCAGCCGTCCGCCGGCCTGCGCTTCGAACGCGAAGCGACGGGAAGGCGATCCGTTGACGTCGAGAATATCGAGAGACTGTTCGCTCAACCGCCAGAAGGCTTCGTTCGGGTGATGATAACCACCGATCTTGCCATCCTCGCGAAACACCATATTGCCGAGCAGGGAATTGGGGGCAGCGCCATATCGCCAGATCTGCGACGTAAGCTCGGCGGGGGTCAGCATGGGCATGGCCTGTTCTCGACTGATTGGGTGTTTTCCAGCCATTAAACCCGCATCCCGGCAAAGCTCAATCATCCGCACCGCGCCATACAGAATTTCACCGGACGCGAAACCCCGCCTCCCTTGCGGGAGACGGGGCTCATGTAGGATCGGAACGGCAGCAGGGCCTGCCTTGCTGAACCGCTTTATGGATCAGGCCAGCTTGCGGCCGCTCGCAACGATCATGCCTGCAGCACCGGCAAGCCAGCCCGCCTTGAGTTCCAGCGCCAGAAAGCGGTCGCGCTGGAACGGGCCGGGCATCACGAGATGCGCGGTCTTTTCGGCGACGAAACCGAATCTCTCGTAATAGGCGGCATCGCCGACAAGCAGGATGGCGCCATGGGCGCGGTGATGCGCCTCGGCGATCGCCGCCCGCATCAGGGCCGCACCGATACCCTTGCCCTCATGCGCCGGATCGACGGCGAGCGGACCGAGCAGCAGCGCATCGATGGCGCTGCCTTCCGGCGAAATGCCGGCCTCGATATTCCACAGGCGGACGGTGCCGATCACATGGCCTTCGCCATCGCGCGCGACAATCGCCAGGCCTTCGGCCGGCAGGCGGTTGCGACGGATTTTTTCCGAAGACTTTTTGCGGCGGTCGGGGCCCATGGCCTGGTCGAGCAGGTTTTCGCGGGCAACAACATCCGCCGGGGTCTCGGCATCGATCGTATAGGTTTGAGCAGGCGCAAAGAATGCGCGCACAGAATCAAGAACAGTGGCCATCCTTGGGCCTCCCGAACTTAAAACCGTTTCAGACGGTATCGAGGTTTCATTGTGGGTGTGCGGCTCCCGCCTGGAGGTACGGGAACCGCGAAACTTGAGACGTTAAAACGTCTTAGATCACATAGGCCTTGAGCGGCTCGAAGCCGTTGAAGGCGACGGCCGAGTAGGTCGTCGTGTAGGCGCCGGTGCCTTCGATCAGAACTTCGTCGCCGATCGAAAGGGTGAGCGGCAGCGGATACATGTTCTTTTCGTACAACACGTCGGCAGAATCGCAGGTCGGGCCGGCCAGAACGCAGGGTTCCATCTCGTCGCCGTCACGCGCAGTGCGGATCGGGTAGCGGATCGCCTCGTCCATGGTTTCGGCCAGACCGCCGAACTTGCCGATGTCGAGGAAGACCCAGCGATGGTTGTCATTGTCCGACTTGCGCGACACGAGCACGACTTCCGCCTTGATCACGCCTGCATTGCCGACCATGCCGCGACCCGGCTCGATGATCGTCTTCGGCAGGTTGTTGCCGAAATGCTTGCGCAGCGAAGCGGAGATCGCCTGGCCGTATTCCTCGGCCTTCGGGATGTCGCGCAGGTACTTGGTCGGGAAGCCGCCGCCCATGTTGACCATCTGCAGGACGATGCCCTGCTTGGCCAGCGATGCGAAGACGCGCTTGGCATCGGCCAGCGCCGAATCCCAGGCATCGACCTTGGTCATCTGCGAGCCGACATGGAAGGACACGCCGTAGCTTTCCAGACCCAGCTGGTGAGCGTAGACGAGAACGTCGACGGCCATCTGCGGGACGCAGCCGAACTTGCGCGACAGCGGCCATTCGGCACCTTCGCCATCGGTCAGCACGCGGCAGAACACCTTCGCGCCGGGAGCGGCACGGGAAATCTTCTCGACTTCCTCATGGCTGTCGACGGCGAACAGGTTGACACCGAGTTCGAAAGCGCGCGCAACATCGCGCTCCTTCTTGATCGTGTTGCCGAAGGAAATGCGGTCGGCGGTTGCACCGGCGGCAAGCGCCATCTGTACTTCGGCAACCGAGGCGCAATCGAAGCTCGAGCCGAGCGAGGCGAGCAGCTGAAGGATTGCCGGTTCCGGGTTCGCCTTGACCGCGTAATAGATCGCGCTGTCCGGCAGGGCATGACGGAAGGCGTTGTAGTTGTCGCGGACGACATCGGTATCGACGACGAGGCACGGGCCTTCCGGACGTCGGGTGTTGATGAAGTCGAGGATGCGAGCAGTGGTCATCGGTCAGTCCCTTCAAAATCTCAAAGCTCCGGCTGCGAACCGGAGGACAAAGGGCGGATGAGAATGCGCAAGGCCCGGCCGATGGAGACCCCGGAACCTAGACACGCTCTACCGCGCGAACAGTGGACCAACGCCCTGCCACGGGCTTTGATCCGGCTTTGTCTGCCTTGGATTGGCGGGTTGTCCCTACCGCACTTCCGGCAATTCAGGTGTGCCTCTTCAGAATTGCGCGCTGATGGAAAGCACGCAGAGACTAGAAAGGCCCGCACCGTCGTTGCTTCAAGATGTCCTCGCATTTCCCGGTTGGCCGGAATAGCGACTGGAGCGGTTAGTTCCAGGTACCTTACCGATGACCTCACCTTAGAGAATGATCTCAGTTCGAGGGTCGGCGGACACCCACAGGCACGTGCGACTTTGGGCAGCACGGGAAATAAGAATATTCGCCGTCATAATCAAGAGGTTTTTTGCGCCTCCGCAAAAAATCTACAACCTGTTTACGGATGCCCGTACCGCACGAAAACGACGGGCGGATTACAGGCGATCAACATGGCCATGACGGGGCGATTTCGTGGGCATTTTGCGGGATTTAGGAGAAAGCAATCTCATGGCCGGCAACGAGGATCGCAATCTCGAACGAGACGTGGCGATCTAATCATCGGCACCGCATCGGTTATGCGATTGACCGGTTAAGCGATGCGGATCTTCAGCGAATTAACGTGGCCCTTGCTTTTGCCCTCGGCCTGACCGAGTAATCGCGCATAATCTGGAGCCCTCTTCCCCATGGACACACTCACCCGCATGCGCGCCTTCATCGACGTGGTCGAGGCCGAAGGTTTTTCCGCTGCCGCCCGTCGCACGGGCCGCTCCAAGGCGCTGCTGTCGAAATATGTCCGCGAGCTTGAGGACGATCTCGGCGCGCTCCTGCTCAACCGCACGACGCGGCAGTTCTCGCTGACGGAGGCGGGACACACCTATTATCGCAGCGCTTCCGATATCCTGAAGGAGATCGACAACCTCGCCGACCTGGTGCGCGAGGGCAATGCCGATCTGAAAGGCCGCCTGCGCATATCCGTGCCGCGCACCTTCCTCGATGCCGAGGTCGGCCAGTCGCTGATCGATTTCGCCAAGGCGCATCCGGACGTGCAGCTGGAAATCGTTGCCGACGACCGCTTCGTCGATCTGATCGAGGAGAATTTCGACCTCGCGATCCGCATCACGCGACTTGAGGATTCCGGCATGATCGCCAAGAAGCTCAGCGATTTCCGCGTCCATGCAGTCGCCACGGCCGATGTGGTCGCTCAATACGGCCCGCTGGACCATCCGCAGCAACTGAACGGCACGCCCTTCATCATCGACACCAACTCCCGTTGGCACAACAATATCCGCTTCGTCGAAAAGGACGGCTCGACCATCTCCGTCGGTGTTTCCGGCCCGATCGAGGTCAACAGCCCGCAAGCGACGCTGCGCGCCGCACGCGCCGGCCTCGGCGTTGCCATCGTCCCGGATTTCATCGCCAACAGCTCAATCCAATCGGGCGAGCTCGTCACCCTGTTCGATGACTACATCATCAAGGATCGCGGCATCTACGCCGTTTATCCGCACCGTCGCTACCTGCCGGCCAAGGTGCGCAGCTTCGTCGACTTTCTCGCCAACTGGTTCAAGCAGGCGAGATGAACGCCCGCGATAAAGATGACGCATTGAAACGGTAACTCTATAACGCCTGAGTCGAAATTCCGTCCCATTTCGACGGCACAGCACGAAGCGGACGAATTGGGATGCTGAAGCCGATGCGGAAGAGACTTGCGACCATCACTGTCATTGCGGCCTCGGCTCTGCCCCTGCCCGCCCTCGCGCATCCGCATATCTTCGTCGAATCGCGGCTGGAAGTGATTGCCGGCGATGACGGCAATGTTGCCGAGCTGCGCAATGTCTGGCGCTTCGACGAGGTGTTCTCCTCCAGCGTCCTCCTGGATTTCGACAAGAATACCAACCTGAAACTGGACGAGGACGAGCTTGCCGAACTCGGCGAGACGATGCGCACCTCGCTTGGCGACTACAGCTATTTCACCACCCTGTCGCTCAACGGCGCACCGGTCGGCGTCGTCAAGCCGGACGCCATCCACGTGAGTTTCCAGGACAACCAGATCCTGGTCTTCTTCGCCGTCAAGCCCGACAAGCCGATGCCGCTCAAGGGCCGCCTGACCTTCGGCATCTACGACCCGACCATGTATACGGCCATCGACTTCCCGACCGACAAGGATCTGGTCGCAGAAGGCGCGGGCTTCAGCCATTGCAAGCATCAGGTCGTTCGGCCCGACCCGGACGAGGTTCTCTCGCAAAACAGCGCCTCTCTGACCGATGCGTTCTTCAACGACCCGACCGGCACCGACATGTCGAAAATGTTCGCGACCCGCCTGGAGCTGACATGCTGAAATCCGCAGGGGCAGAACGCCGGCGCGCGCGCGTCGTGGCAACACTCGCCATTTTGTCGCTTGCCACGCTGGCGCTCGCCAACATCGCCCACGCCCAGTCGCCGCTCGGCGTCGGCTCGGCCGAACCCTCGTTTTCCGTCGGCGGCCCCCTCGCCCCCTTCTTCAACTGGATCAACTACTACCAGCAGTCCTTCTACCGGGCGCTGACCGGCGCGCTGCGGGCGATGCGCGAAGACCCTTACGCGCTGTCCAGCCTCATCGGCCTGTCGTTTGCCTATGGCGTCTTTCATGCCGCCGGCCCCGGCCACGGCAAGGCGGTCATTTCCTCCTACATGATCGCCAACGAGGTGGAGCTGCGCCGCGGCGTGGTCATCTCGTTCATCTCGGCCCTGCTTCAGGGCCTTGTCGCGATCCTGGTCGTCGCCGCAGCCTTTGTGGCCCTGCGCGGCTCCGGCATCACCATGACCCAGGCGACATGGACGATGGAAGTGGCAAGCTATGCGCTCGTCGCCCTGTTCGGCGGCTGGCTGCTGGTAAAGAAGATCCGCTCTCTGAGGCTGCGCCTGGTGCGCACGCCGGAGACGGCAACGGCAACCGCCGGCCTCTTCGACGGCCCGTCGGCGACGCGCAGCACGACCGGCCTCAGCTTCAAGGCCGTCGAAATCGACGACCATGATTACGAAGGCGACGGCGATTACTGCGAAACCTGCGGCGTCAGCCACATGCCGGACCCGAAGGCACTCTCGGGCAAGAACTTCAATCTGAAGGAAGCCTGGTCGGCCATAATCGCGGTTGGCCTGCGCCCGTGTTCCGGCGCCATTCTGGTCATGAGCTTCTCGCTCTTGAACGGCCTTTATCTCGGCGGCATCCTGTCGGTTCTCGCCATGTCGATCGGCACGGCAATCACCGTCACCGTGCTCGCCACGCTCGCCGTCACCGCCAAGGATGCGGCGCTCAGGCTCGCCGGCCCATCGTCACCCACCGGCAGGCGCATCGGCCACGGCATCGAGATCGCCGGCGCGCTCTTTGTGCTCCTGATCGGTCTGAGCCTGCTCGGCGCATCGTTGCAGGCCTGACGGACCGCCTTCATCCCGTCACGCGCCACGATGCGCCTTGACGAAATCGACGAAGGCGCGCAGCGGTGCCGGCACCAGCCGGCGGCCGGAATAGTAGAGATACGGTCCCGAAAAGCTCTCCCACCAATCCTCCAGCACCGGCTCGAGCACACCACGTTCGAAATGCGGCCTCAGCCAATCCTCGAACAAAGCCATGACACCGACGCCTGCAACTGCGGCCTCGATCGCCAGATCCGAGCCTCCGCCGGCCTGCACGATCATCCGCGCCGGCGGGTCCACCACGACCACCTCTCCATTCCGCTCGAATTCCCACGGCAGCATGGCGCGATCGCCAAAGCGCCCGCGAATGCAGGAATGCGCCAGCAGATCACGCGGATGCTCTGGGCGGCCGTGCCTTTCGAGATAGGCGGGTGACGCGCCGAGGGCGAAGCGCTGGACGCGCGGACCGATCGGCACCGCGATCATGTCCTGCTCCAGCCGTTCGTCATAGCGAATGCCGGCATCGCATCCGGTAGCGATGATATCGACGAAACTCTCATCGGTGACGATTTCGAGCCGGATATCGGGATAGGCGGCAAGAAAGCCCGGAACGATACCCGGCAGCACCAGCCGCGCGGCACTGACCGGCACGTTCAGCCGCAACAGGCCAGCCGGCCGATCGCGAAAACCGCCGGCGACATCGAGTGCCGCCTCCATTTCCGAAATGGCTGGCCCGAGCCGCTCCAACAGGGCACGACCGGCCTCCGTCGGCACGACGCTGCGTGTCGTCCGGTTCAAAAGCCGGACGCCGAGCTGCGTCTCCAGCCGCCTGACGGCATCGCTCAACCCCGACGCACTGCCACCCGATTGCCGTGCCGCCTGCCGAAACCCGCCGGCCCGTGCTACCGCGATAAAGGAACCGAGCTCGCCCACATCGAATTTCATTGTCCGCCTCTCCGTACAGCCTGTACGGATTAGCATCTATTCCAGAACGAACCAACCGGCTCTATCTTCAGCTCACCCGAATGAAGGAGTCATCCCATGACCAGCATCGAAAAATCCGGACTGTTCAAACTGGGCGATCGCAGCGTCAAGCGCCTCGGTTACGGCGCCATGCAGCTTGCCGGAAAAGGCGTCTTCGGCCCACCGAAGGACCGCGCAGAGGCAATCGCAGTGCTGCGCGCCGCCGTCGAGGGCGGCGTCGATCACATCGACACGAGCGACTTCTACGGCCCTCACGTCACCAACCAGATCATCAAGGAAGCACTGCACCCGTATGCCGACGACCTCGTCATCGTCACCAAGATCGGGGCGGTACGCGGCGACGACGCCTCGTGGAACCCCGCCTTCTCAAAGGAAGCACTGACAAGCGCCATCCACGACAACCTGCGCAATCTCGGCCTCGACGTGATCGAGGTGGTCAATCTGCGCGCCATGTTCAGTGTCCACGGCCCGGCAGAAGGGTCGCTGGAAGAACCGTTGAGCGTGCTCGCCGACCTGCAACGTCAGGGCCTCGTCAAGCATGTGGGTCTGTCGAACGTGACCGCCAGACAGGTTGCCGACGGCCGCAAGATCACCGACATCGTCTGCATCCAGAACCACTACAATCTCGCCCATCGCGAAGACGACGCCCTGATCGACCAGCTGGCGGCGGCGGGCATAGCCTATGTGCCTTTCTTCCCGCTCGGCGGCTTCTCGCCGCTGCAATCGTCAACCCTGTCGGATGTCGCAGCGCGCCTCGACGTCACGCCGATGCAGGTGGCCCTCGCGTGGCTTCTGCAGCGCTCGCCCAATATCCTGCTCATTCCCGGCACGTCATCGCGCGGTCACCTTGCGGAAAATCTGGCTGTGGCCGGGATCACTCTGCCCGCCGATGCGATCGCCGAGCTGGATGGCATAGCCAGGGCCGCCTGAATGGCATGACGACAATGGCAGGCGGGGCTACTCCCCCCGCTTGCGTCTCTGATAGCGCGCCCGCAGCCAGAACACCCAGAAAAAACCGAGCAGCAGCACCGCCCCGGTGATGAAGGCCATGACGGGGGAGTACTGGCCGATCCACAGAACGAGGGTCGGCAGGAAATAGATGACCAGCACGGCGCCGATCATCACCACGGCAGCGCCGATGACCTGAGATCGGTTCTCCGGCTTCATGCGCCGTTTCCGGTCGCGAGTTCGGCGCGGATATCCTCCAGCCGCCGCTTCTGGTCTCCATCGGCCTCGAAATTATCGGGCGAAAGCCATGCCTCGAAGGCTGCCCTGTTGAGCGGCCATTCGCTGTCGATCATCGAGAACCACGCCGTATCGCGGTTCGCTCCGCGTGAAATCACATGCTGGCGGAACACGCCCTCGAAGGCGAAGCCATAGCGGATCGCCGTCTTCTTGCTCGGCTCGTTCTCGTTGTGACACTTCCATTCATAGCGACGGTAATCGAGGTCGTCGAACACGTGTTTCGCCATCAGGTAATGCAGTTCCGTCGACATCGGCGACCGCTTCATCGCCTCGCCATGCGCCACCGAACCAACCTCGACCACACCGTTCTTCGGGTCCGGGCGCATGTAGCTCGCCATGCCGACGATCTTGCCGGATGCGTTTTCGCGCGCCACCAGCGTGACGAAGCTCAGATTGGCACGCGCGCCCTGCAGCCAGGCATCGAATTCGTCCGGCGTGCGGTAATCGTCATTGGGGAAATAGCGGATCAGCTCATTGATCCCCTCGCCGCCCAGCGCCTCCCACAGACCGGCCAGATGCAGCTCGCGGTCATAGGGTTCGAGGCTCAGCAACCGTCCTTTCAAGGTAACGGGTGCGGGGGCTGCAACTTTGTAGCTTTTCAGATCGCGCATCGACAGGGCCTCGCATTGATGCAACGAGGCTTAAGTCAAAGAATGGGTGAAATCAACGATCGCAACGGCCGCTCGCCCAGTTCGTCATCCGCATGGCGGCGCCTGTAGGAAGACCATTCGCCGATGCGCCAGTCCCGCAAGCTGCACCTATAAAATGTCATCCGTCATATCTTCGAAACCCCTCCATATTGATGGGGCCTGAATATAGATTTAAATATTGCGCAGGAAATGGGATCGACATAATGCCCGTAAATCTGCCCGAAAGACGCCCGACGGACCCTCTATTACTCACGTTGCTTATGAGGATTTCCGAAAATGGCGGAGATTTGCTGGTCGACGAAGATGAATTCGGCCGTCTTGAAGTGGAAGATCACTTTCGGGACGCGGAAGCACGGAAGCTGATACGCCTCGATCACGGCGGGGAATGGTCTGCCGGCGCCGTTATCTCGATCACGCGCCAGGGCCGATCGCTGATCGGCCAGAAGGAACCCGAAAGCTTGTGGCGCAAGCTCGAGATGCTGCTGAGGCGCAGGCATGGCGGGACGGACATCTGACACCCGGCGGGAGACAGGACGCGAATCGCGCCCTGCCGTCATTTCCAAGGACCGCTTTTGGTTACGATGCGACCTTCACCGAAGATACGGTCGCATCGATATGATCGATCAACGCATCCGGCAGGTTGAGGCGACCGGCCAGCATGTCGAGATAACCGCGCTCGGCGCGCGTATCGGGATCGATGGTAAGACGGGTTGCCGTGTAAAGCTCGACCTTCTGCTCCTCGGTGCGCGCGGCGGCGACCAGCTCGTCGATATCGACCGGGTTCGCCAGCTCTTCGGCGATGAACGCTTCCGCCTCTGCGCCGAGATCGACCGCATGGATCTTTTCCATGATATTGGCCCGTTCGCTCTGGTCGATATGGCCGTCGGCCTTGGCGGCCGCGATCATTGCGCGCACCAGCGTCAGCGCAAAATCATTGGAAAGCTGCGGTGATTCCAGGCTGAAGGCGCTGTCGGCCGGCGGCAGGGCGATCGGAGTATTGGACGCAGGCTGCGGCTGCGGCGCCGCCTGTGGCGACTGGCCGGACTTGTAGTTCTTGTAGGCGAGATAGCCAAGACCGGCGACCGCCGCGATACCGCCGATCGTCACCGCATTGCCGGCCATCTTGCGGCCGGTCTTGGTACCGAGGATGGCGGCAGCGATACCGGCCGATTTCAGCGGGTTGTTGCGGGCGATGTCCGTAGCCTTGCCGGCCCAGTCGGAGATCCCTCCAGACTTGCCGCCTTTCGCATGGCCGCCTCCCGCATAACCACCAGCCTGCGAACCGAGGAACTGGTCGAGAAGCTTCTTTGCGTCGAACATCAATATCTCCTGTTGGTTGAATTTCTCAGGAGATATGGGAGCGATCGCGCGGAAAAACAATTTTCTCGCGCGATCGATAACGAAATTGTCAGATACGAACCGACCCGCGAACGGCCGGATCAGCCCCTCAGCGCAAAAGCTTCCGAGGCAAGCTTGGTGATACCGGCCCAGTCGCCGGCCGCAACCAGCTCCTTTGGCGCGACCCAGGAACCGCCGACGCAGACGACATTCGGCAGCGCCAGGTAATCCTTGGCATTTTTCAGCGAAATGCCGCCCGTCGGGCAGAAGAACGTGCCGGCGAGCGGCGACGAGAAGGCTTTCAGCATGGAAGCGCCGCCGGCCTGCTCTGCGGGGAAGAATTTCATCACGTCATAGCCGGCTTCGCGAAGCTTCATTACTTCGCTGGCGGTCGCAGAACCCGGCAACAGCGGCACAGGGGAATCGGCGGCTGCGGCAAGCACGCCTTCGGTCACGCCCGGAGACACGATGAAGGTCGAGCCGGCCTTGACGGCCGCGTCCCAGTCGCGCGCATTGAGGATGGTGCCGGCGCCGACATTGGCGCCTTCCACTTCCTGAGCGACCGCCTTCACCGCATCGAGCGCCGCCGGCGTGCGCATCGTGATCTCGATGGCGCGAAGACCACCGGCGACGAGCGCCTTAGCCAGGCCGACAGCCGATTTCGCGTCATCGACGATCAGCACCGGAACGACCGGCTGCAGCTTGAGGATGGTAAGCAGTTTCTCGGTTTTGCTCGCCACGACGGAACCTCCCAAAACGATTGAAATATGCCTTCGGGAATAAGCGCCGAAATCGCCATTGTCGAGAAAAAACGGGCCTCTGCGACAGAACGCATTTTCCTGACATGGTGTTTGCCCTAGGTTGTTATCGACACAGCAGGATGGACGGCATGGCATGGCGATAGAAATTGAACGAAAGTACCTGGTCACCGGCGATGGCTGGCGCACGGAGGCATCCTCGTCATCCGATTTCCTCCAGGCCTATATCGCCGCCGGCAAGGATCGCTCGGTGCGTATCCGCATCATGGATGAGGAACGGGCACGCCTGACAATCAAGATGGGTCGCAATCTCTTCGCCCGTGACGAGTTCGAATACGATATCCCGCTGCAGGACGCGCACGACATGGCCGCGCAGGCGCTTGGCGTCGTTCTGGAAAAGACCCGATACCAGGTGCCGTTCGAGGGCCATATCTTCGAGGTCGATGTCTATGCCGGCACCTATACCGGCCTTATCGTCGCCGAGGTCGAACTGCCCGACGAGAAGACGCAGCCCGCCCTGCCCTCCTGGATCGGCCGGGAAATCACCGGCGACCGGCGCTATTCAAACGCCGTCATGGCAACCGAGGATCTGAGCGAGGAGTTGGTCAATGGCCTACCGTTTGCGGCCTCGTAAGTCCTTCACCGCAGAATTCCGCGCGGTTGCCGAAAACCAGCTCGAAAAGGCGATCCGCCATCTGGGCGACCAGCCGGATGGTCCGCACGAGGCGGTCCACGATGCACGAAAACGCTTCAAGCGGGTGCGCGCGCTCTATCGCCTCATCCAGCAGGATGCACCGGATTTCCGTTCAAGGGAAAACGCCCGCATCCGCGATGTCGCACATTCGCTTTCGGCGGTGCGCGATGCGACCGCTCTGGTCGAGACCCTCGATTACCTGATGGGTTTTGCAGCCTCCGACGAGGAGCGCGAAACATTGTCCGACGCCCGCGAAACCCTGTCCGCAAGGCGCGACCGCATCGCCTCGCAAGAGCATGACTTATCCGCGAAAATGGCAACCGCCGTCGATGCCTGCCGCGACGCGATCATGGCGCTCGACGACCTGAAACTGTCCGACACGCCGGCAAAGACCGCCAGGCATCTCGGCAAGGCATGGCGCCGGCAGCTTAAGAAGGCGCATGTCGCACGCGACGCCTGCGAGCAGTGCGGCGGGGCGGAAAACTATCACGACCTGCGCAAGAGCGCGCAGGCCTACTGGATGCATCTGTCCCTGTTGCGCGATATCTGGCCATCGGCGATGCGGACCAAACAGCTGGAATGCAAGGCGCTCGTCGACCTGCTCGGCCACGAGCACGATCTCTCGGTTCTGACAGCGCTCGCGGATGCGGAACCGAACCTTTTCGGCACCGGCGAAACGCTCGCCCGCCTTCTCGCCGCCATCATCGCAAGGCAACAGATCCTCAGGGAAGAGGCGCTTGATATGGCCGACAGCGTTTTCGCCGAAACGCCTGAAATGGAAGCCGGCCTGATCGCTCTCCTCTGGAAGAGGGCAGCCGGCGCGCCGAAGCCCAAAAAGCCCCGGAAAGCGCTGTACGTCGAAGAAGAAGAGACATTGCACGGACAGCAATAGCGCTGTATTTGAGCCCGCATGACAGACAATCAGATCACATCGCGGCCGACCTCGGCTGACGGCTTCCTCGTTGCCGCTCTCTATCACTTCGCACGCTTCGAGCGTTTCGAGGATTTTCGCGCGCCGTTGCAGGCATTTTGTGACGAGAACGGCATCAAGGGCACGCTGCTGATCGCCCGCGAGGGCATTAACGGCACCGTCGCCGGCACCGACGCTGCGATCGCGAGACTGCTCTCCCACCTACGCGCCCAGCCGGAATTCGCCACGCTGGAGCACAAGGAAAGCCGCGCGTCGAAAATGCCCTTCGTGCGCATGAAGGTGAAGCTCAAGAAAGAGATCGTCACCATGGGCGTCGAGGACATCGACCCCAACCGCATCGTCGGCACCTATGTCGATCCGAAGGACTGGAACGCGCTGATCTCCGATCCGGAAACGATCCTCATCGACACCCGCAACGATTACGAGACGGCGATCGGCATATTCAAGGGCGCGGTCGACCCGAACACCAAGACCTTCCGCGAGTTTCCCGACTGGGTGCGCAACAATACCGGCCTGCACAACAAGCCGAAGATCGCCATGTACTGCACCGGCGGCATCCGCTGCGAGAAGGCAACGGCCTTCATGAAGGAAGAAGGCTTCGAGGAAGTCTATCACCTCAAGGGCGGCATCCTGAAATATCTCGAGGAAGTGCCCGCTGAGGAAAGCCTCTGGGAAGGCGCCTGCTTCGTCTTCGACGAGCGCGTCTCGGTCGAGCACGGTCTGAAGGAAGGCAATCACAAGCTCTGCCACGCCTGCCGCAACCCGATCACGGCGGAAGAGATCACCTCGCCGAAATACGAAGAGGGCGTTTCCTGCTCCCATTGCTACGACAGCCGCACGGAAGAAGACCGCCTGCGCTACCGCCAGCGCCAGCTGCAGATCGCGCTCGCGAAACAGCGCGGCCAGAAGCACATTGGCGGCTGATCGCGGCCTGTCGCGGTTTTAGAGCGTTTCCTGGTTAAATTGAAACGCTCTAACTGATGGAAACGCGGTAGCGCGTGCCTGAGCGGTAGATCGCCTCGATCTCCTCGGCCGGCATGGGTCGGCCGAACAGATAGCCCTGCAGGAGATCGCAACCGGCAATTCGCAACTGCATCGCCTGCGCATCGGTCTCCACGCCTTCCGCCGTCACCGGAATATCGAGCGAGCGGGCCAATGCCACCGTTGCCTGCAGCATGTCGGCCGCGCTGCGTCCATGCTCCAGCGCATCGACCAGCGACTTGTCGATCTTCATACGGTCGAAGCCGAACTGACGCAGATAGCCGACACTCGAAAATCCGGCACCGAAATCATCGAGCGCGATATGGACGCCGAGCCGGCGCAGCTCCGTCATCGAGGTTTTCGCCCTGTCGGCATTCTGGATGAAATAGCCTTCCGTCATTTCCAGCGTCACCATCGCCGGCACCGTCCCGGTCCGCTCCAGCACCGATGACACATGAAGCGGAAACGCCGGATCGCGGAACTGGCCGGGCGAGATATTGACCGAAAGCTTCAGCCCCGGCCACTGACGCACGGCGGTGCAGGCCCGGTGCAGCACGAAGAGGCCGAGCTGGTCGATCAGGCCGGAGCTCTCCGCAATCGGAATGAACACATCGGGGGATACCGGCCCGTGTCCCTTGCGGTTCCAGCGCGCCAAGGCCTCGATACCGACGAGCCGGCCGTCTTCCGCGGACACGACCGGCTGGTAGAGGACGACGATCTCGCGCCGTTCGATGGCCAGCCTGAGGTCGAGCTCCAGCCGGTTGCGCTCCTCGCGCTCGGCATCCATGCCCGGCGTGTAGGGCTCGTAACGCGAGCCGCCGCTTTCCTTTGCGCGGTACATGGCCATGTCGGCGCAACGTACCAGCTCCCCTCCGCAGATTGTGCCCTGCGGCGAGATTGCCACGCCGATGCTGGTGCCGATCATCGCCACCCGCTCGCCGATGACGAAGGGTTCATCGAAAAAGCCGAGAATGCGATCGGCAAGAACCGGCACGAACTTCTCCGGTGCAACAGCCAACGCCGCGATGGCGAACTCGTCGCCGCCCACCCGCGCCAGAACCGAACGCTCCCCGACCAGCATCTGCAGTCCGGCAGCAACGCTGCGGATCAGCGTATCGCCCGTTCCATGTCCATAGGCGTCGTTGACCTCCTTGAAACCGTCGAGGTCGAGATAGAGGACGGTGACGTCCTGTCCCTTTCGTTTTGCCTCCGCGACGAGATCGTCGAGCGCGGTGAAGAATCCACCGCGGTTCAAAAGCCCGCTCAGTCGATCCGTCATCGCCAGCTTTCGGGCGGCAGCCTCGTCCGCCTTCAGCCGGTTGACGGCATTCGATCCGGCCACCAGAAGCAGCAGAAAGAACAGCCCGACCATGGCGAGCGCACTGTAAACGAGCGGTCGCACCTGCAGATAGCTGACGTCACCGGGCTTGCGCGGCGCCCAGCCGATCGTGGCGAGCTGCCGGCCGTGCACGTTGCGGACGGAAACGGCATTCGAGGACGGCTCCGCTCCCTGAACGAGATGCAGGCCGCCGATCACGTAGGTTTCCGAAAGGGCCGCGACCTTGTCGTCATCGAGGTGGCGGGCGAAGACGAGATAGCGCCGCCTCTCCGGCGGCTGGTCGATCTCGCCGGATTTCTGACGGATGAGAGCCACACCGGCAGCGGCTATCCCCTTGGTCGTCCGGGTGAAGCCGACAGCTTCCGGCACGGCTTCAGACCCGACGGACCGGGCATTGTCGAAAAGCGTCCACAGCGAGGCATCGAAATAGTCGACCGGGTTCCACGTCACCGGCTGACCATCCTGATAGGCCATGATCACATGGCGCTCGGCATCCAGCACCAGCGCCACATCGAAAAGGTCGCTGTTGACGGTCATGTCGCCGAAATTGCTGACGACCCAGTCGTGCCCGTCCTCGGCATAGACGTTGGTCGCCGCATCGTCCCAGGCGGCATAATCGTTCAGCGTCGCATGCAGCTGGTCGCCGAACGTGCGGATCGCGCCGGCGGTCGTTGCACGCGACCGCTGTTCGTCAAGCGTGTTGGCGTGATCGGCGATCCGGTTGACGGCGGTCAGGATGAAAAGGGTGACGAGAAAGACGACGACGGCGAATACGCCGAGCATGAGTGTCACGGCGGACTTGCGCCCGACATTCACGGGCCGTCGAAGACGGAATGATAACAGCCCCATGGAACTCCTCACGAAACACCAATTCTATCGCGGGAATTCCTTCAAATACAGTTAAGGTTGTGCTCAAATATGGGGCATCGCAGGTTGCGATGCCCCAAATAATCTCACCTTACCAGGATGCGATGATCGCACCGTTATAGGTATCGGTGATGAACTTGCGGATGCTGTCGTCGTGGTAGGATTCGACCAGCGTCTTCGCCCAGGGCTGATCCTTGTCGGCGGAGCGGACGACGATGATGTTGGCGTAAGGCGACTGCTCGCCTTCGATCGCGATCGCGTCCTTCTTCGGGTTGAGGCCCGCTTCCATGGCATAATTGGTGTTGATGACGGCGGCATCGACGTCCTGCAGCGAGCGCGGCAGCTGGGCGGCGTCGAGTTCGGAGAACTGGATGTTCTTCGGGTTCTCGGTAATGTCGGCGACGGTCACCTTGATGCCGGCATCGTCCTTGAACTTGATCAGGCCCTTGGAGGCGAGAACCAGCAGCGCGCGGCCGCCATTGGTCGGATCGTTCGGGATCGCCACCGAAGCGCCGTCCGTCAGTTCCTCGAGGCTTTTGACCTTGCTGGAATAGACGCCCATCGGGGTGGTGATCGTCTTGCCGACGCTGACCAGATCGAACTTGCGATCCGTGATCTGGTTGTCGAGATAGGGCTGGTGCTGGAACGAGTTGGCCTGGATATCGCCGTCGTTGAGCGCCTGGTTCGGCACGACATAGTCGGAGAATTCGATGATCTCTATGTTGAGCCCCTTGGTCTTGGCGACCTCGGCGACCTTTTCCATGATGTTGGCATGCTCGCCCGGCGTGACGCCGACCTTGATGTCTTCGGCCAGTGCGGAACCGGCGGCAAGAGCTGCGATGGCGGCAGCGATAAGAAGTCTCTTCATGGGTGTTTCCTCAAGATTGTTTTTCGGTTCTTCCTGACGCCGCCGGCCGTCTTTGACGTTGATCGGCGGCGCAATTCTCAAGTTTGCTTACCAGGTGGGCGTGATCGCACCCTTGAACTGTTCCTCGATGAAGGCCTTCACCTCGTCGCTATGGTAGCTTTCGACGAAGGTCTTCACCCAGTCGGCATCCTTGTCGGCAGCCCGTACGGCGATGACGCCGACATAAGGTGCCTTGGTGCTTTCCTGGAAAATGCCGTCCGTCTTCGGGTTGAGGCCGGCGGCAAGCGCGTAGTTGGTGGTGATGGCGGCAAGATCGACGTCATCGAGCGAACGCGGCAGCTGGGCGGCATCGAGTTCGGTAATGGCGAGGTTCTTCGGGTTCTCGGTGATGTCGGCAACCGACGCCTTGACGCCGACGCCATCCTTCAGCGTGATCAGCTTCTGGTCAGCGAGCAGCAAGAGCGCGCGCGCGCCGTTGCTCGGATCGTTCGGGATGGCGACCGATGCGCCGTCCGCAAGCTCCGACAGCGCCTTGATCTTCTTCGAATAGCCGGCCATCGGGAAATTGACCGACTTCGCCACGCTGACGAGATCGAACTTGCGGTCGGCAACCTGGTTGTCGAGATAGGGCTGGTGCTGGAACGAATTGATATCGATATCGCCGTCCGACAGCGCCTGGTTGGGTACGACGTAATCGGAGAACTCGACGATCTCCAGCTCGAGCCCCTTCTTGGCGGCCACTTCCCTGACCTTTTCCACGAGCTGGGCGTGCGGGCCGGGCGTCACGCCGACCTTCTTCGTCTCGGCATGCGCCGCGCCGGTGGCGAACAGTGCGGCGAATGTTGCTGCGGCAATCAAAGTCTTCATGATCTTAACCCCTCAAAAAAAATCAGTTCTTGCGATTACGCTTGTCGAAGCGACGCGCCAGCGCATCGCCGATGCTTTGCACGACCTGCACCAGCACGATCAGAACGATGACGACGGCCGCCATGACTTCGGGCATGAAACGCTGGTAGCCGTAACGGATGCCGAGATCGCCGAGACCGCCGCCGCCGACGGCACCGACCATCGCCGAGTAACCGATCAGGCTGACCATGGTCATGGTGAGCGCCGCCATCAGCGCCGGCCGGGCTTCTGCGAGCAGCACCTTGAAGACGATCTGCGTCGGCGTCGCCCCCATGGCGCGCGCGGCCTCGATCAGCCCCTTGTCGATTTCGCGGATCGCCGCCTCCACAAGACGGGCGAAGAACGGAACGGTCGCGATCGTCAGCGGCACGACGGCGGCACTCGTGCCGATCGAGGTGCCGGCGATCAGCCGCGTGAACGGAATGATCGCCACGACGAGAATGATGAACGGCGTCGAGCGCGCGGCATTGACGATCAGCCCGACGATGCGGTTGACCATCGGCGCCGGAAACAGTTCGCCACGTCCGCTTGTGGCCAGGAAGATACCGATCGGCAGACCGATCAGTGAGCCGATCACACCGGCGATCGCCACCATCTGCAAGGTCTGCAGGAGCGCCCTGTAGAGCAGGGTAAAGAGCATATCAGGCGACATAGCCGAGCACCTCCGTGGAAAGGCCGGTTTCGGCATAGAATTTTTGCGCCCGTGCAAGCACGGCCGGATCGGCGGAATACGAGACGACAAGCGAACCGAAAGGCTCACCCCCGATCTCCTCGATCCCGCCGGCAAGGATGTTCACATCGGAACCAAGCTCGGCCACCAGACGTGCGGTCAGCGGCTGGAAGGCCGTCTCGCCGAAGAAGACGAGCCGCACCAGGGCGCGGTCGCCGGCGGACGGCGTGTGCTTCAGCCCCACCCGCAGCCATTCCGGCAGCGCCAGCGAGGATGCGAGCAGCGTGCGCGTCGTATCGTGCTTGGGGCTGGCATAAACGTCGAACGTACGCCCTGCTTCGACGATCCGCCCCTTGTCGATCACGGCGACGTCGGATGCGATCGTCTTGACCACCTCCATCTCGTGGGTGATCAGCAGCACGGTCAGGCCGAGTTCGGCATTGATGCGCTTCAAAAGTTCGAGAATCGACTGCGTCGTTTCCGGATCGAGCGCCGAGGTCGCCTCGTCGGAAAGCAGAAGCTTCGGATCGGTCGCAAGTGCACGGGCAATGCCGACGCGCTGCTTCTGGCCGCCGGAGAGTTCCGAGGGATAACGCCCTGCCTTGTCACCGAGGCCGACGAGATCGAGCAGCGGCCCGACCTTCGCCTTGATCGCCTTGGCATCGACGCCGGCAATCTCCAGCGGCAGCGCCACATTGTCGTAGGCGGTGCGCGAGGTGAGCAGATTGAAATGCTGGAAGATCATGCCGATCTGCCGGCGCAGGTCGCGCAGGCCACTTTCGGACAAGCCGCCAACCTCGATACCGTCGACCACAACCTTGCCGGACGTCGCCTTTTCAAGCCCGTTGACCAGTCGGATCAGCGTTGACTTGCCGGCACCGGAACGGCCGATAATACCCGTGATCGCGCCATGCGCGACGGTGAAGTCGATGCCGTCGAGCGCGGTGAAGGCCGGCTGGCCACCGTGCCCGCCAAAGCGTTTGGTCACACCTTCGAAGGAGACCATGGGAGAGGCCGCGGGCGCGGCATCCGTCCGGGCAGACGGTGCGGGAGAAGCCGCGGCATTGGGGATCGTCATTTTAAACTCGCAGTTCGTCAGGTCATTTCAGCGGCAGAAACGCCGCTCGTTCACGCACCCAGGCGGCACATTCGATGACAGGTGACATTCCGGAGCATTACGATCGACTTTCTCTGCAGGCCTCACGGCCCCGTTGATGGCAGATCAATGCCCCGGACATGCCGCAATTCCTAGGGATGTTTTTTCAATTATACGAGACGGAAGAAAAAATCTTCCCCGTCACTGGAAAATAGGGCGTTTCACCCGGTCTTGTGGCTGGTGGCATGATTGCCACCGGGAAACTGCGACGCCAGATCGCGATACCATTTCCCGCTTTTCTTGATCGTCCGCCGTTGCGTTTCATAGTCGACATGCACGAGGCCGAACCGCATCCGGTAGCCTTCCGCCCACTCGAAATTGTCCATCAGGCTCCAGGCGAAATAGCCCTTCATCGGGTAACCGTCGGATGCCAGATCCGCCACGACCGACAGGTGATCGACATAATAGTCGAGCCGCGGCTGGTCATCGACCTCGCCGCCGACCGGCTCCATGTTATAGGCCGCGCCGTTTTCCGTGACGTAGCAATCCGGCAGCTCGTAGCGGCGGTAGAGATCCTCGACGAGCGACTTCATCGCCGGAGAATACACCTCCCAGCCGATATCTGTCGTTACCTTGCTGACGGCCGGCGCACCCTGCATGGCGGGGAACATCGCACCCTCGGTCGGATCGTCCTTGACCCGCATCGGCGTGTAGTAGTTGAGGCCCCACCAGTCGAGCTTCTGGCTGATGATCGAAAGGTCACCCTCTTCCACCTTCGGCATCTGCGCCGCGAAGGCTTGCGTCAACGCGGCAGGATACTCGCCCTTGAACACGGGGCCGAAGAACGCGCCATTGTGGAAATCGAACGCCCGTTCGGCCGCTGCCGCATCGTCGGCACTGTCGGAACCGGCAATCACCGAATGCGCATTCAGCACCAGACCGACCGGCACTTTCGGCGTCACATGGCGGATCGCTTCCACGGCAAGCCCATGCGCCAGATTGGTCGTGTGCATGGCAGCCAGCGCCGCCTCGATATTGCGCTCGCCCGGCGCATGCACGCCGTAGAGATGCGAAAGCCAGACGGAGCACCATGGCTCGTTGAAGGTTGCCACGGCATCCAGCCGGTCGCCGAGCCGCGCCATCACCACCTTTGCATAGCGCTGGAACGCGTAGGCCGTCGAGCGTGCCGTCCAGCCGCCGTCGCCCATCAGCGCCAACGGCAGGTCCCAGTGATAGAGCGTCGCATAGGTCTTGATGCCGCGCGCCTTGCAGCCGTCCACAAGGCGGTCATAGAAGTCCAGCCCCTTCTCATTGATCCGCCCAGTCCCTTCCGGGATGATCCGCGGCCATGCGATGGAAAACCGGTAGGCTTCAACACCCATCACCTTGATCAGATCGAGATCCTCGTCCAGCCGGTGATAGTGATCGCAGGCAACATCGCCATTGTCGCGGTTGAAAACACGGCCGGGCATGTTGGAAAACGCATCCCAGATGGACGGCTTTCGGCCATCCTCCTTCGTCGCGCCCTCGATCTGGAAGGCGGCTGTTGCCACGCCGAAGAGAAAGTCACCGGGAAAACGTGCCGCGAAAGCCTTGGGATCGGTCATGCCAACTATCCTGTTCATCGGGGGAGCCAATCTGCGCTTGCGATTTAGCCAGTTCTGCCTCGCTTGCAAAGCAGTATTGGTATCGCAAACCTCTGCAAAACGTCTGACGAGACGCCCGCAGCGATGCTGGCATCCTGACGAAACCGGCGCACAAAAGCGTCCTTATGCCGCATCTCGACCACTCTCAATGATAGAAACGAAGAGATTTCGGTCGCAAAAATCGCAGATATACAACTCTATATGAATATGAGTTTTTCACTCATGAAGAATTTTCAGGAAAATATTTCCAACACAATGCACGACAATAGCAAAAATTAGTCATTCCTCCCTTGAAGCTGTCAAGCTGCGGCGTTAGAGCGCAGGTGTCAGATTGTCGCTCCCTTGTTTTTAGGGGCGCAAGCGGATGTCAGAGGCTGCGCACCGCAGCCACCAAGGAGAGGACAATGAGAGATCTTCCGGGCTTACCGTCCCGCAGAAGCTTTTTGAAAGCATCTGCCGCGACGGCTGCAGTCGCCGGCATTGTGGCCAATGCCAAAGCCGAACAGAAACCAGAACCGGTGGCGCTCACCGAATACAAGCCGGACTGTCTCAAGCCCAGCGAGTGGGCTTTCGTCATGGCAGCGGTGGCAAGGCTGATCCCGTCGGAGGGCGATGGCCCCGGCGCGATCGAGGCACGTGTTCCGGTGTTCATCGACAAGCAGCTCGCCGGCGAATATGGCCAAGCTGCCGACTGGTACATGCAGGGACCCCACGATGCGGCGGCAAGCCCGTTGCGCGGCTGGCAGACCCCGCTCAACCCGCTTGAAATCTACCAGCAGGCAATCCCCTTCTTCGACGACTGGTGCCGGACCACCCACGGCAAGATCTTCGCCGAGCTGGATGCACAGACGCAGGACGCGGCGCTGACTGCACTGCAGAAGGACGAGATGAAGATAGCGCCCGAATTGCGCGGCTTCTTCGGCATCCTGCTCGCCAATACCAAGGAAGGCTATTTTGCCGACCCGATGTACGGCGGCAACCACGGCATGCAGGCCTGGAACTATATCGGCTTCCCCGGCGCCCGAGGCTCCTACAAGGAATGGGTCGGCAAGCATAACGTCAAGTACCCGCTCGGCCCTGTCTCTATCTCCGGCGAAAGGGCTTAAAGCGACCATGGCACGCACTGAAAAGAAAAAAGACGTCGTCATCGTCGGCCTCGGCTGGACCGGCGCCATCGTCGGCATGGAACTGGCACAGGAAGGTGTCGAGATCGTCGCGCTGGAACGCGGTCACGATCAGGATACGGTTCCGAACTTCCAGTATCCGAACATGATCGACGAACTGAAATACGGCGTCCGCCTCGGCATGATGCAGAAGCCGAGAAACTCGACCGTCACCATCCGCCGCGACCAGAACGAAACGGCTCTGCCCTATCGCAGCCTCGGCTCGTTCCTGCCCGGCATCGGCGTTGGCGGCTCGGGCACGCACTGGAACGGCCTCAACTGGCGTCCGCAGCTGTCCGAATATCGCCTGCGCTCTTACGTGGAAGAGCGCTGGGGTTCCAGCATCATTCCGGAAGACATGCATCTCCAGGATTACCCGGTCACCTACGACGAACTCGAACCCTTCTTCGATCGGTTCGAGCATGTCGCCGGCATTTCCGGCATGGCCGGCAACGTCAAGGGCAAGATCATCGAGGGCGGCAACCCGTTCGAGGCACCGCGTTCGCGCGAGTATCCGATGCCGGCCATGCCGACCACCTGGGACGGCGCCAAGTTCGCCGAAGCGGCCAGGGCTGCCGGCTGCCATCCGTTCCCGAGCCCCGGCGGCATCGCGTCGAAAGCCTATGTCAACGAGTATGGCATGCAGATGGGCCCGTGCAACCATTGCGGCTTCTGCGAGCGTTACGGCTGCTACAACTATTCGAAGTCATCGCCGCAGACGGCCATCCTCGATGCCCTGAAGCGCAAGCCGAATTTCGAATACCGCACCGGCGCGGATGTTCTGCGCGTGGAGATGGCGGCTGACGGCAAGACTGCCACCGGCGTCACCTATTATGACGAAAAGACCGGCGAGGAAGTCTTCCAGCCGGCCGACCTCGTCATCCTCGCCGCCTACCAGCTGCACAATGTCCACCTGATGCTGCTCTCGGGCATCGGCCAGCCCTACGACCCGGCAACGGGCGAAGGCGTGACCGGCCGAAACTACGCCTACCAGATGAACGGCGGCTACACGCTGTTCTTCAAGGACGAGCACTTCAATCCGTTCATCGGCACCGGCGCAAACGGCATGTCGATCGACGACTTCGGCATGGACAATATCGACTTCGGTCGTGAGGGCTTCATCGGCGGTGCCTACTGGCGCTCCGGCCAGACCAACGGCCAGCCGATCCGCTCCATGTCGCTGCCCGCAGGCACCCCCACCTGGGGCGCCGAGTGGAAGCAGGCCGTCGGCGAATGGTACGGCCATTCGATGAACATCGGCTCGCACGGTTCGCACATGGCCTATCGCGGCAACTATCTCGACCTCGATCCGACCTACAAGGACCCGCGCGGCCGCCCGCTGATGCGCATGACCTTCAACTGGAACCCCAACGACATCCGCATGACCCAGTTCATGAAGTCGAAGATGGAACCGATCGCGAAGTCGATGAACCCGACCTCGATGCAGGAAGGCTTCAAGAAGGAAGGGGCGATGTACGACGTGCGCCCTTACCAGACGACCCACAATGTCGGCGGCTCCGTCATGGGTGCCGATCCGAAGACCTCCGCCGTCAACCGCTATCTGCAGGCGTGGGACAAGCACAACATCTTCGTGCTCGGCGCCGGCGCCTTCCCGCAGAACACCCAGTACAACCCGACCGGCATGGTCGGCGGTCTGGCCTATTGGGCAGCGCATGCCATCCGCACGGATTACCTGCGTAATCCGCGGCCGCTGGTGTGAGGAGGAGAACACCGATGAAAAAACTCATTCGCGTTCTCGGCACGCTCGTCGTTCTGGGCGTTGCAGCCCTTCTCGCCTTCATCTTCGTGCCGGTGCAGCGCACCGGCGCGGTCTCTGAACTTAGCGCCGACTTCAAGCCGGCGGAAGGTCAGGGCGAGTATGTCATGCGGGCGGGCGACTGCATGGCCTGCCACACCTCGGAGGGCGGCAAGCCCTTCGCCGGCGGCCGTGCGATCGCAAGCCCCATGGGCACGATCTGGACGACCAACATCACGCCCGACAAGGAAACCGGCATCGGCAACTGGACGCTCGACGATTTCCGCGCGTCGCTCTATGACGGCGTGACCCCGAACGGTACGCATCTCTATCCGGCCATGCCGTACGAGAACTACCGCAAGATGTCGGAAGAGGACATCGTCGCCCTCTACGACTACTTCATGAACGAGGTCGAGCCGGTCAACAACACGGTGGCCGCAACCGAACTCGCCTTCCCGTTCAACATGCGCTTCGGTCTGCGTGCCTGGAACTGGCTGGCGCTCAGCCACGAAGCCGGGTTCAAGCCGACGCAAGGGCAGGACGAAGCGTTCAACCGCGGCAAGTATCTCGTCGAGGGCGCTGGTCACTGTGCCGCCTGCCACAGCCCGCGTAACCTCTTCATGGCCCAGGGCGGCATCGACGACACGTCGAAGACCTTCCTGACCGGCGGCGAGGTCGATGGCTTCACCGCGCCGGATCTGCGCGGCCCGCAAAGCGCCTCGCAGGCCTGGACAACCGGCGAGATGGCCGCCTACCTGTCGACCGCCCGCAACGCCCATTCCACCGCCACCGGTGAAATGATGCTCGTCGTGCGTGACTCGCTGCAATACATGACGAAAGAGGACAACATGGCGATCGCCACGTACCTCAAGACGATCAGCGGCGGCGAGAAGACGGCGGACGCCCCTAAGGCCGAAGTCACCGAGACGGAAAAGATGCTGACGGAAGCCAAGGCGGACATGCCGCTCGGCCCCCGCCTCTATCTCGACAACTGCGGCGGCTGCCACTTCGTCAACGGCAAGGGTGCTGCGGAAATCTTCCCGGAACTCGACGGCAACTCGCTCGTCACCGCCAAGCTGCCGAAGGGCCTGATCAGCGTCATCCTCCACGGTGCCGAACTGCCGTCCACGGCAGAACGCCCGATGAAGGTGCGCATGCAGGGCTATGCCGACCGTCTGACCGACGAGGAAATCGCGACGCTCGCGACCTTCCTGCGCGAGGGTTGGACCAACAAGGCGCCGGCGGTCACCGCCGCCGAGGTCAAGGCCGTGCGCGACGCCGGTCACCATTGAAAATATCGCCCCGCCGTTCCTGACGGCGGGGCGCCTGCAATTGAAAGAAAACGTGATCGACGAATTAAGTATTTCTTTCTTTTTATATAGCGAAATACCCCTTGTATTTAGGGGCCTGCCTGTCGTGATCATTCGCATACCCAAGAGCCTTGCCCAGCCCGGACTGTTCATCGAGTCCGTGGAATGCCCGAGCCACGAGTTTTCGCGGCGCCGGTTCATGCTTGAATCCCAGGCCGACCTGAACGCGATCCTGCTTTCCTCCGCCGTCGATCTGATGGTCAGCCAGACGAAAAGCCGTATCGACATCGATGCGCTGTTGCGCCGCCTGAACGAGCTGAACGCGCAAACACCCGCCTTGCCCGCATCGCCGAAGGCCGAGATGATCGCCGCCCTCGACGATTCCATGAAGTCGATGCGCGACAGCCTTAAGGGCCTCTCCGCCGGGGCTCTGGACATGGAAAAGGCAGCGGCCGCAGCCACCGCGTCCCGCCGCAGCCTCGAAGCCGCCCCCCACCTGTTCCTCGAAGTCTCGCGACTGAAACGCAAGCACCTGGAAACCTATCTCCATTCCGTCGTCGTCGGCGGCCTGATGGGGCGCATGGCCGAAAACCTCGGCATGGACGACGACCTGGTGGAAGAGATCGGCACCGCCGGTATTCTCCACGACGTCGGCAAACTGCTGATCCCCACCGCCATCCTCAGCAAGCCCGGCAAGCTGGAAAAGGATGAGTGGCGGATCATCCGCAATCACCCCGTCCTAGGATATCAGCGCCTCAGGGAGCTGGGTAAGGCATCGCAGCTCATCCTCGATGTCTGCCGCCTTCACCATGAAGCGCTCGACGGCAGCGGATATCCGCTGCGGCTGAAGGGCGAGGCGATCAGCACGGCCGTGCGCATCTGCACCGTCTGCGACGTCTTCGATGCCTTGACCAGCGTGCGCGCTTACAAGAAGCGCTGGACGACCAGCGATGCGATTACCTGGATGTACGACCAGGACAACCTTTTCGATCGCAAGCTGGTGCTGCGCCTCGGCGCGCTTGTCGGCTAGGCTCGCGGCCGCCGATCCGCAACCGTGCTGCGGGGCCAATGCATGCGGCTGGCCGGATTTCGCCTATGGCAAATGACAATCGCATGAAGTTTGCGTGATCACGTTTATGTCAGTTGCAGAAGCCGATGAGGCAATGGAAGAGGCGTCTCTCTCAATTCCATGGAATTCATCATGCTGCAGACGATCGACCGCACTCAACCCTATCTCCTCAGCCTTCTGCGCGCCGTATCGGCCCTCGTGCTGTTCAGCTACGGCACCCAGAAGATCCTGCATTTCCCCGCAGCGCAGAGCGTTCCACCGGTCGGCTCGCTGCCATGGATCGCCGGCCTGTTCGAGCTCATCCTCGGCTTCTGCGTGTTGATCGGCTTCAAGACCCGCCCGGCCGCCTTCATCCTGTCGGGCCTGATGGCATTCGCCTATTTCATCGGCCATTTTCCGCGCGGCCTCTATCCGGCCCAGAACGGCGGCGTCGCCTCGATCCTGTTCTGCTTCATCTTCCTTTACATCTTCGCAGCTGGCCCAGGTCCGGTCAGCGTCGATGCCAAGCTGAAGGGCAAGTGATCGGCTGCGGATATCCCGCACGATCCGAACGATACGAAGACCCGGAGAAACCGTTCTCCGGGTCTTTTGCATCTCAGAGCCTGACCCAGGCGCCGTTCTTCTTCGACGAGGCGACGCAGGCCTCGACGAAGGCGACGCCTTTCAAGCCGTCATCGATGGTCGGATAATGCACCGCACCGTCGACCGCCTTGCCGGCCCTGTGCGCATGGATGGCGCGTGCCGCTTCCGTGTAGATCGTCGCAAACGCTTCGAGGTAACCTTCGGGATGCCCGCCCGGAATGCGGCTCACCCGCGCTGCCGCAGCGCCTGAACCGGCGCCATTGCGGGTGATCAACCGTTTCGGCTCGCCAAACGGCGTGAACCAGAGAAGGTTCGGGTTTTCCTGGCTCCATTCCAGCCCGCCCTTCTCGCCGTAGATGCGCAGCCTCAATCCGTTCTCGTTGCCCGGCGCGACCTGGCTGCACCACAGCATGCCCTTCGCCCCTTCGGAAAAGCGCAGCATGACATGCGCGTTGTCATCCAGCCGGCGGCCGGCAACAAAGCTGTCGAGATCGGCGGCGAGGCTTTCCAATGTAAGGCCGGTGACGAAGGACGCCAGATTATAGGCATGCGTGCCGATATCGCCGGTCGACCCGCCGGCCCCCGACTGGGCCGGATCGGTACGCCAGACCGCCTGCTTCGCGCCCGTCTGTTCGACAGCGTCCGTCAACCAGTCCTGCGCATATTCCACCTGCACCACGCGCAGGCGACCGAGATCGCCATCGGCGACCATCTCTCGTGCCTGCCGGATCATCGGATAGCCGGTATAGTTATGGGTGAGGATGAACAGCGCCTTGCTTTCGTCCGCCACCTTCTTGAGCTTCTTCGCGTCGGCAAGGTTCGAGGTCAGCGGCTTGTCGCAAATGACGTGGATGCCGCGTTTGAGGAACTCCCTCGCCGCCTCGTAATGCACATGGTTGGGCGTGACGATCGACACGGCCTCGATCCCGTCCTTCAACCGCGCCTCGCGGATCGCCATGTCCTTGAAAGAGCCGTAGATGCGATCCTCCTTAAGGCCCAGCTCGCGACCGGAAGCGAGCGCCTTTTCCGGCGTCGACGACAGCGCCCCGGCAACAAGCTCGAACTGGTCGTCGAGCCGTGCCGCGATGCGGTGAACAGCGCCGATGAACGCGCCCGAACCACCGCCCACCATGCCGAGTCTGATCCGTGGCTCGCGCGCCTCGCTCTTGGTACCTTCGATTGCCATGGATGATCTCCCCTTAAAGCCCCAGCATCCGCCTGTTCGCCGCCTCGTCCGTGCCGCCGGCGGCAAAGTCGTCGAAGGCATGCTCCGTCACGCGGATGATATGCGCCTTGACGAACTCGGCCCCTTCCCGCGCGCCGTCTTCCGGATGTTTCAGCGCGCATTCCCATTCGACAACGGCCCAGCCGTCGAAATCATTGGCCGCCATTTTCGAAAACACCGCGCCGAAATCCACCTGGCCGTCACCGAGTGAACGGAAGCGCCCCGCCCGCTCGACCCAGCCCTGGTAACCGCCATAGACGCCCTGCCGCCCGGTCGGATTGAACTCCGCGTCCTTGACGTGGAACATCTTGATCCGGTCTTTGTAGATGTCGATGTTGTCGAGATAATCGAGGCATTGCAGCACATAATGCGACGGATCGTAGAGCATGTTGGCCCGGCGATGGTTCTTCACCCGCTCCAGAAACATCTCGAACGTCACGCCGTCATGCAGATCCTCGCCCGGATGGATTTCGTAACAGATGTCGACGCCATTCTCTTCCGCATGGTCGAGGATCGGCGTCCAGCGTTTTGCCAGTTCATCGAAGGCGGCTTCGACAAGACCGGCCGGTCGCTGCGGCCATGGGTAGACATAAGGCCAGGCCAACGCCCCGGAAAAGGTCGCATGCGCATTGATGCCGAGATGTCTGGAGGCAGAAATCGCCATCTTCACCTGCTCGACCGCCCATGCCTGCCGCGCCTTGGGGTTGCCGCGCACTTGCGGCACGGCAAAGCCGTCGAACGCCTCGTCATAGGCGGGATGCACCGCGACCAGCTGCCCCTGAAGATGAGTGGAAAGCTCGGTCACCTCGACACCGTTCTCACGCGCCTTGCCGGCGAATTCATCGCAGTAATCCTTGGAGGTCGAAGCCTTGTCGAGGTCGATCAATTGGCTTGCCCAGGTCGGCACCTGCACGCCGACATACCCCTTGTCCGCCGCCCATCTGGTAATCCCGTCCCAGCTGTTGAACGGCGCCGCATCGCCCGCGAACTGGCCAAGAAAAATCCCCGGTCCCTTGATCGTCTTCATCAGATATCTCCGTATTGATCGGGCTGAAATGAACGGCTGCCCCTCATCCGCCTGCCGGCAGCGTCTCCCCGCAGGCGGGACGAAGGCCCCCGGCCGCGCCGTTTCCGTCAATCTCCAGACGCGAGCGGGCAACGTCCCTCTCCCCGCAAAACGGGGAAAGGGTCAGGGTAAGGAGCTAGCTAGACCGCAAGCTCAGAACGGCGAATCCGGGAAGTAGAAGCTCTCCGCATTGTCCTTGGTCACCAGCGTCGCGTCGAGAATGTATTCGCCGCTGACCGGGATCTGGTCGTAAAGACCGCCGGCGGTGAGCTGCATGGCGGTCGCCACCATGGCCGGCGGGTAGAGAACGTCGACCGGCATCATCTTGTCACCATCCATGACGCGCTTGATCATGTCCTTCGACCCCGCACCGCCGACGACATACTGGATGTCGCTGCGCTTGGCCTGCTCGATCGCCTCCAGCACGCCGACAGCCATGTCATCATCCTGGCACCAGACCACATCGATCTTCGGATACTTGGTGAGATAGTCCTGCATCACGCGAAACGCGTCGTCGCGACTCCAGTTGCCGTACTGGCGCTCCAGGATCTTCACCTTGGAACCCTCGATACCCTTGTCGAAACCGTCCTGGCGCTGCTGGTCGATCGGAATCGGCAGGCCGCGGATGATCACGACTTCCGCTTCCGGCGTCGTTTCGGCGATGTATTTTCCGGCCACTTCGCCCACCGCAGGGTTGTTGCCGGCCACATAGAGGTCGCGGATCGTGCTGTCATTGACCGAAGGCGCGCGGTCGACCAGCGCCACGAACTTGCCGTCGTCCTTCACCTGCTGGATGGCCGAAACCAGCTGATCCGGATCGGTCGGCAGGATGACGAGCGCATCGATGCCCTGCACGGCCAGGTCCTGCACGGCATTCGCCTGGCTCGCCGGATCGGCGGATGTCTTGACGATGACGTTGAGCCCCTTGTGCTCGGCCATCAGAAGCTTGGCGACGCGCTCGGCATGATAGACGACACCCGCCGTCCAGCCATGGTCGGCGGCCGGAATGGAAACACCGACGGTGAATGTCTTGCCTTCCTGCGCAAGGCCGATGCTCGGGGCCGCTGCAACCGATGCGGCAAGCCCGGCAAAGCCGAGACCGAATGTTCTTCTACGCATGTTCTCTCTCCCAAGGTTAAAGGGGTCACTCCTCCCGACCGGACCCGCCCCAGATGGCCCGGCGTATGCGTATGGGCACTTGATTTGCCGTGGTTGCCAGCCTCACTTCCGCATCAGCGACCGCTGCACCAGCATGGCGATGATGATGATCGCCCCCTGGATCGCGCCGATCAGGTATTCGCTGACGAAATTCGAAAGCAGCATGATGTTGCCGACTATCTCCAGGATGAAGGCACCGCAGATCGTGCCCCAGATACGCCCGACGCCGCCCCTGAGCGCCGTGCCGCCGACGACGACGGCGGTGATCGCCTGCAGTTCCCAGAGTATCCCGGTCGTCGCCGACGTGGAGCCGAGCCGCGGCACGTAGATCATCACCGCCACCGCGACGCACAGCCCCTGCACCACATAGGCGATGGTGCGCACCCGGTTGACGGAAATGCCGGAATAGCGCGCCACTTCCTCGTTGGAACCGACCGCGATCAGGTGCCGCCCGTAGCGCGTGCGGTAGAGCACGAAGGCGGCGATCGCGGCGGTGACGAAGATGACGATGATCGGGATCGGCACGCCGAACACGTCGCCGAAATAGACCGGCCGGTACAGCTGCTGCAATTCCCGGTCCCGAAGCGTGATCGAACCACCTTGGCTGAGCCAGGTCGTCAGCCCGCGATAGATGCCCATCGTGCCGAGCGTGGCGATGAAAGGCTCGATCCTTCCGACCGTGGTGATCAACCCGTTTGCAAGCCCGCAGGCAGCGCCGAGCGCCAGCGCGACGGCCATGCCGGCAATCAGCATCATCATCGGATCGCCGATTGCGCCGGAATTCATGAACAGGATCATCAGGCTCGCCACGAAGGCAACCATCGCCCCGACCGAAAGATCGAGACCGCCCGACGAGATCACATAGGTTGCCCCCAGCGCGATGATGGCGATGAAGGCGCTGCGGGTGATGACATTGGACAGGTTGGCAATGGAGACGAAATTGGGATTGGCGAAATAGCCGAGCACCAGCAGCAGCGCCAGCGCCACGAACGGCGCGATCGCCGCCATGTCCCAGTCCTTCGACGTCTTCGGTGCCTTGCCGGTATCGGGTGCCACGCTGCTCATGCCGCCTCCCCCGCTCCCGCACCGACACCCGTCGCAAGCTGCACGATTTCGTTTTCCGTCATGCGGTCTCCCTGAACCTCGCCGACGATGCGGCCGCCGCGCATCACCAGGATGCGGTCGCAAATGCCGATCAGTTCCGGCATTTCGGAGGAGACGACGATGATCGAGCGTCCCTCTGCGGCGAGTGCGGCGATGAATTTGTAGATCTGTTCCTTGTTGCCGATATCGATGCCGCGCGTCGGCTCGTCGATGATGACGACCTGCGGATCGAGCAGCATCATCTTGGCGAGCAGCAGCTTCTGCTGGTTGCCGCCGGAAAGCTGGCCGGCGAGGATGCTTTTCGTGCCGGTGCGGATGTCGAAATCACGGATCGCCGTATCGAGTGCTGCCTCCTCCCGCCTGGCGTCGATCTGCAGCCCGCGGATGAATTTGGAAAGCGAGGCGAGCGTCAGGTTGGTGCGCAGGTCTTTGGTAAGCAGCAGGCCCTTGCCCTTGCGATCCTCGGAGAGATAGGCAATGCCCGCCTTGAGGCTGGAATGGACATCGGGGAAGGCGACCGGATGGCCATTGAACGCGACTTTGCCCTTGCCCGGACGAAGCCCCACCAGCCCTTCCATCAGTTCGGTTCGACCGGCCCCGATCAGCCCGGCAAAGCCGAGGATCTCGCCCTTGCGCAGCGAAAAGCTCGCCTCGCGCGCATAGCCCGGCACATCGAAACCTTCGACGGCAAGCACCGTCTCGCGCACCTCTGCCGCGTGCCGGTCGGGATAGAGCTTTGCCACATCGCGGCCCACCATCAGCCGCGCCATGTCGGCCGGCTGCAGGTCCGATGCCGCATGCGATGCGACCAGCCGCCCGTCGCGCAGCACCGTCACCCGGTCGGCGATCTCCTTCACTTCCGGAAGGCGGTGGGAAATATACAGGACGCCGACGCCCTTGGCGCGGATATCCGTGATAACCTTCAGCAGAGCTTCGGTCTCATGCGGCGTAAGTGATGCCGTCGGTTCGTCGAAGATGACGACGCGATGCGGCACGAGCAGCACACGGGCGATCTGCACCAACTGCCGCTGGGCGATCGAAAGCCGCGAGACGATCGTGTCCGGGTCGATATCGGCGCCGAGATCGCGGATCGCCTTTAGCGCCCCCTCGTTCATCGCCCGGTCATCGACGGAAAGACCTTTTGTCAGCTCGCGGCCGAGATAGATGTTCTGCGCCACCGTCAGATCGGGAGCCAGCAATATCTCCTGATGCACCAGCACGATGCCGTGCCGTTCCGCATCCACTGGGCCCGAAAAGCTGACCTCACGCCCGTCGATTTCGATCTCGCCCCGCGTCGGCTGATGATTGCCGGCGAGGATCTTCATCAGCGTCGATTTGCCGGCACCATTTTCGCCGATGATCGCATGCACCTCTCCGGCGCGCACGGTCAGTGCAATATCCCTGAGCACCTCGACGATGCCGAAAGTCTTGGAAAGGCCGCGCGCATCAAGCAACGGCACAGCAGTTTGGTCGGAGGCGGCGATCATGCAGCCGTCCTCGCATCATTCAGCGTCGCAAAGCGGTCGTGGTCCGACACGCCCCCAACGCCTGCCTCCTCGCAAGCGATGTGGTGCACCTGAAAATCCTCCCTGTATTTTCAGGCTATCCAAGATTCTGAGGTACGTAAAGCAGTTTCAGCTAATGCGCGATCTTCACGTTTTCGGCACCGAATGCGCGAATATCAACGGCCGCGATAGACGAATTCCGGCGGCTCGGCACGGCTGTCGATTTCGGCCTGCTCCACCAGCAACTGCCGCATCGGCGAGCGGATGCAGACGGGATCGGTGGCGGATGCATCGCCGGCAAGCGCCATGGCCTGGCAGCGGCAACCGCCGAAGTCTATCGCCTTGCGGTCGCAGGAACGGCACAGTTCCGGCATCCAGCTGTCGCCGCGATAGGCGTTGAAGGCGGAACTGTCGTACCAGATATCGGTGAGCGACATATCGCGCACGGTCTCGAAATTCAGCGACGGGATGCTTTCGGCCGCATGGCAGGGCAGAACCTTGCCGGATGGCGTGACGTTGAGGCCGGTACGCCCCCAGCCACCCATGCAGGCTTTCGGATAGCTCGAGTGGTGATCGGCCGGCACATAGTCGATGACGATGATGCCTTCCAGCCGCTTGCGGGCCTCGTCGACAAAGGCGTTGGTCCTGAGCACCTGTTCCTTCGTCGGCATCAGCGCCTTGCGGTTCCGCTCCGCCCATCCGTGGAACTGCACGGTGGCGATCTCGATCCGGCGGGCACCGAGCTTGACGGCGAGATCCAGCATGTCGCCGATCTGGTCCATGTTCTGCTTGTGGCAGACGGCGTTGACGGTGAGCGGAATGCCGGCCGCATGGGTCCATTCGGCCACCGCGATCTTGCGGTCGTAGCCGCCCTTGTAGCCGCCCACCTTGTCGGCCAGCGCCGGGGTCGCGCCCTGGATCGACAGCTGCAAATGGTCGAGACCGGCTTCCGACAGTTCGGCGATCCGCTTTTCGGTCAGGCCGATGCCCGAGGTGATCAGGTTGGTATAGAGGCCCGCCTTGGCGGCAGCGACCGTCAGCTCCACCAGGTCGCGCCTGGCCGCCGGCTCGCCGCCGGAAAGATGCAGGTGCAGCACCCCGAGTGCCGCGGCCTGTTCGAAGACGGAAATCCATTCCTGCGTGGAAAGCTCGCTCTTGATGCCGTCCAGTTCCAGCGGGTTGGAACAGTAGGGACAGGCAAGCGGGCATCGATGTGTCAGCTCCGCGAGCATGGCGATGGGGGCCGGAATGCGGATGCGACCTGCAACCCCGTCCTTGTCCGTCCATGCGCTTGTCCGCGGAATGCTGACATGCTCGTTCACGACTTCAACTCCAGCATGCGGCGCTTGGAAAACTCGTCGACGAAGGCGATCACGTCGATGAGGATCTGCTCCTTCGGCGCCTCGAACTTTACCGAAAATTCCTGCGCGATCGTATCAAGATCGCGTTCCCCGTCGAGTGCATGAACGATCATCACGGCGATCTCGTCGAGCGCCAGCGCCCGCTCGGGTGCCAGAAGCACCGTCTGGCCACGCACGGGATCTTCCCGCAGGCGAACCCCGCGGGCAAGCTTGGCGATCGTCTGAGCCGTGACGGTTACCGCAGAAGGCTCGCTCATTCCGCCGCTCCCTTCATCTCATGTTTCAAGGCCGGCTGATCGAGATCGCCGATCACGCCTTCCTTGCCGTCCCAGCCGCCGGGCGGCAGAAGGGCCGGCGAAACATAGGCATTATGCAGCGCATCGAGCTGCGTCCACAGCACGTCTGCCTTGAAGGTAAGGGCGGCGGCGGCCGCATCCTGCTTCTCCAGTGTGTCGGCATGGTCGAGAACGTAATTGAGACCGAAGGCGACATCCACCGGCGCTTCGTTGAGGCGCTGGCGGAAATAGGAGAGCGCCGCGTCATTGGCGAACGCATAATGCTCGATAAGGCCGGCGATGCGGTTCTTGTGAATGGTCGGCGCAAAGAGTTCGGTCAGCGACGCGGCCACTGCATCCAGCATCGGCATATCGCGCACGAACCGCACATAGGCATCGCAGGCGAAGCGGGTTCCCGGCAGCACGCCGCGGTTGGAGGCGACATAATCCGGATCGAGACCGACCGCCTCGGCAAGCTTCAGCCAGCGACGGATGCCGCCGCCCTCTTCCACTCCACCGTCGTGGTCCTCGATGCGCTTGCGCCAGGCGCGGCGGATCGAGACGTCCTCGCAGCGCGACATGAAGGCCGCATCCTTCAGTGGAATACGGCTCTGGTAATAGAAGCGGTTGATAACCCAGGCGCGCACCTGCGTCATCGAGCACTGGCCACCATGCAACATGCCGTGGAAGGGATGCTTGTCATGGTAACGCGCATCGCCGATGGCGCGCAGCCGGGCTTCGAAATCGGTTCGGTTCTGGGCGGTGTTGCGAGCGTCAGACAAGGTCTATCTCCATTCCGTCGTGACCGACCTCGAAACCGGCGGCGGTGACGGCATCCCGTTCCGGGCCAACGCGCCAGATCGGGTTCGTATTGTTGATATGCACATAGACCATCCGGCCTATGTCGAGTTTTGACAGCGCGTCGAGGCTGCCGGCGCGCCCGGCGCCATCGCCGGTGATCGGCATATGCCCCATCCGCTGCCCGGTCTTGATGCCCGTGCCGACACGGACCATCTCGTCATCGGTAAACACCGTGCCGTCGAAGAAAACCAGGTCGGCGCCGCGAATGCGTTTGCCAAGCCAGTCCGGCAATGTTGCGCAGCCCGGAATATAGTAGGCGCGTTTGCCCTTTGCGACGAATTCGACGCCGATTGTCTGCTCGCCTTCAAGCCCGAGTTCGGGTTCACCTTCTTCAAGAAAAAGCGCAACCTTGCCAGGCACGGCAAAAATCCGCGCTTCAAGTCCGGGAAGCGGCGAGAAATCCTCATCGAGACTGATCGCGTGGCGCTTGACGAAGGCCGGGTCGAGCACCCTGAACACAGGGTTGGCGTCGATCACCTTGCCGATGGCCGCGGTGGAAAAAAGATCGAAGGCCTGCTTTTCGCGGATCGTCAGAAGTCCGCCGATATGATCGACATCGGCATTGGTAATGACGACGCTTTTGATCGGGCTGTGGCGAAGCGCCTTCGGATGAAGCTGCGGCGTCTGCTGGATCTGCTGGCGGATGTCGGGCGAGGCGTTGAAGATCGCCCATGTCTCACCATCGAGACTGACGGCGAGCGACGACTGCGTCTGCGGGAAAATTCCGGAAGAAGGATCGCGGGCGGCGGCGCAATTGGAACAATTGCAGTTCCATTGCGGCAATCCGCCGCCTGCGGCAGAGCCGAGCACGAGAAACCGGAGACCGGTCATCAATCCCGTGCCCTTCACGATTAGAACAGAACCGGCTCGCTGCCGTCTGCCGGTGCGTAACGGTTGATTTCCATGCCGCACGATACTTCAACAAACTTGGGTGCAGTCCACTTCATGCTCTTACTCCTTCTGTCGTTTCGGCCTTTTCGGCCATAGCCGCCTTACGCCTGATAACAGGGGGCATCAAGCCACTTGCCTCATCACGCGTGCAGCCCAGACATGCAATGAGCGAAGGTCGCAAATAGTTTCGCGCGAGTCTCAGCATTTCCGGGACATTTCGCCGCACCCATGCGACCGGAGCGTGCAGATGCAGGGATATGCGGCAAGATCACATTTTCGAGAGGACCTGAAAAACATTACGCTCCCGCGATGCGGAGGATCGCGGAAGGCATTTCTCACGGCTTCAGGCCGGCAGTGCCGGTTTGCCGATCACACGTACCGGTTCACGACATTTTCCAGATATTCCTGCCGACCGGAAACCGGCTCGGGATTGATGTTTTCCCGTTCGACCATCGCGGCGATCTCGTCGAGCTTGTATTCGCCGCGCAGCATCTTCTGCGCTTCCGGGCTGTCCCATTTCTCGTAGCGTGCGCGCAGCGGCTTCGACAGGGCTTCGTCCTCCACCATCTTCACCGCCGCCTTCAGGCCGCGGGCGCAGCAATCCATGCCGCCGATATGGCCGATCAGCAGGTCTTCCGGATCCAGCGACTGGCGGCGCAGCTTCGCATCGAAATTGGTGCCGCCGGTGGTAAACCCGCCCGCCTGCAGGACCTGGTAATAGGCCAGCGCCATTTCCGGCACATTGTTGGGAAACTGGTCCGTATCCCAGCCCGACTGGTAGTCGTTGCGGTTCATGTCGATCGAGCCGAACAGGCCGAACGCATTCGCCATCGCCAGCTCGTGCTCGAAGGAATGACCGGCAAGGATCGCGTGGCCCTGCTCGATGTTGAGCTTCACTTCCTTCTCCAGCCCGTGCTTCTGCAGGAAGGCATAGACGGTGGAGACGTCGTAGTCGTACTGGTGCTTGGTCGGCTCCTGCGGCTTCGGCTCGATCAGGATCGTGCCTTCAAAGCCGATCTTGTACTTGTATTCGACCACGAGATTGAGGAACCGACCCATCTGGTCGAGTTCGCGTGAAAAATCCGTATTGAGGATCGTCTCGTAGCCTTCGCGGCCACCCCACAGAACGTAATTGTCACCGCCGAGCTTTTTCGTCGCATCGAGGCAGGTCTTCACCGTCGCCGCCGCAAAGGCGAAGACATCCGGATCAGGGTTCGTCGCCGCACCCGACATGTAGCGGCGATTGGAGAACATGTTCGCCGTACCCCAAAGCAGCTTGACGCCGGTCTCGGCCTGCTTGCCTTCGAAATAGTCGACGATCTCGTCGAGGTTCCTGGTGTTCTCCGCGAAATTATTGCCCTCCGGCCGTACATCGGCATCGTGGAAGGCATAGAAAGGGGCACCGAGCAGAGAGAAGAATTCGAAGGCGACGTCGGCCTTCAACTTCGCCGCTTCCATCGTGTCGGAAAACCACGGGCGCAGGAATGTCTGGCCACCGAAAGGGTCGCCGCCCGGCCATGTGAAAGAGTGCCAGTAGGCGATGGCAAAGCGCAGATGATCCTCCATCCGCTTGCCCGCGACGATCTCGTCCGCATCATAAAAGCGGAAGGCCAGCGGATTGGTGCTCTCCGGCCCCTCGTATCTGATCTTCGAAATGTCCCCGAAAAATCCCGTACCCATCGAATATCTCCTCCTTGAGAATAGTGTGGTCGAACAGTTTCATCATTTCTGAGGTACGTAAATCATAATTTGGCGTACGTACCTCATTTTGCATATGCCTATGTCGCCGCGAACGTTGCGGCAGGCGGACGATGGCTGCGCCACCCCCCGCCCGCGGCGATAAATTTCGTTACCCCGAGATTGCCCGGATCGCCGGATAGGCCCTGCGGTACCGTTGGTACGCTGCCTCGTAGGCCTCGCCAAGCCCGCCGACCGGGTCGATCGTCGCCTCCGTCTTCGGCGCCGCGCAAACGGCGACCGGATCAGCTCCCGTTGCCGCAATCAGCCCGAGGCGCGCGGCACCGAAGGCTGCACCGAAATCGCCGTCGGCGGGAATATCCACCGGCACGCCGAGCGAGGTGGCGATCGACGAGAGCCAGTAATGCGAGCGCGAACCGCCGCCGATTGCCGTTACGCGGGAAATCGACGTACCGGCCGATTTCAGCGCCTCGAACGAATCCCGGATCGCGAAAGTCACGCCTTCCAGCACCGCCTGGGTCAGCACCACCCGGCTCGATTCGTGCTCCAGCCCGATGAAGGCGCCGCGGATCACCGCGTCGTTATGCGGCGTACGCTCGCCGGAAAGATAGGGAAGGAAGGTGACGCCCGTCGGCGCCTTCAGGGTGTCGCCGAGTTCGCCGGAAAGCTCGGCCGCCGGCTTGCCCATAACCTTCGCATGCCAGTTGATCGCATCGGCAGCGGAAAGAATGACGCCCATCTGGTGCCATGTCTTCGGCAGCGCGTGGCAAAAGGCATGCACGGCGCTTTCCGGCTTCGGCAGGTAGGAACCGTTGGCGGCGAACAGCACGCCGGACGTGCCGAGCGAAACGAAGGCATGGCCTTCCTTCACCGTGCCCATGCCGCAGGCAGAGGCCGCATTGTCCCCAGCCCCGCCGGCAACGATAGCATCATCGGAAATGCCCCATTTCGACGCCAGCTCGGAGCGCAGACGCCCGGCCTCGTCGGTCCCCTCGACCAGCGACGGCATCTGCTCCTCGGAAAGTTCCGTCGCCGCCAGAAGCTCCGCAGACCACTTGCGCGCACCGGTATCGAACCATGACGTACCGGCGGAATCCGACATTTCGGAAATATGCTCGCCGGTCAGCCACAGGCGCAGATAGTCCTTGGGCAACAGAACCTTCGCCACCCTGGCAAAGATCTCCGGCTCGTTGTTCTTCACCCAGGCCAGCTTCGGCGCAGTGAAACCGGGGAAAACGATATTGCCGGTGATGGCGCGAAAACGCGGATCCGCGTCGAGCGCTGCGGCTTCCGCATGCGAGCGCGTGTCGTTCCACAGGATGCAGGGGCGCAGCACCTTGTCGTCGGCATCGAGCAGCGTGGCGCCATGCATCTGGCCGGAAAGACCGATGCCCCTCACAGCCGAAAGCGCCGAACCATGCGCAGCCTTCAGCCCCGCAATTGCTTCCTCGCAGGCCCGGATCCAGTGCGCCGGGTCCTGTTCCGACCAGCCGGAATGCGGACGCGACACGTCGAGCGCGCCATTGGCCGAGCCGATGATCCTCTGATCGCCGTCGATCAGCATCGCCTTGACGCCGGAAGTGCCCAGATCGAGACCGAGATACATGCCTTTTCCTTTCCTCCTGCCCGTCCTGAAAAATCGTCAGGGCAAATTATCCTTCAAGAATATGTCGATGCGGATGCGCTCCTGCGCGGCGATCACCGACAGGCCGTCCACTTCGGCCTTCAGCACACGTATGGCGCTGCGAACCTCATGACCAGCATCCTGATTGAGTACGGCATCGATGAGGCCAGCCGACAGCGCGCCCCGCGTCGTCCCCGTCAGTTCATGTGCCACCACCACCGGACGCCGCTCCGGCGCGATCGCGCCAAGCGCCTGAACGATGCCGCGATTGCCCGCGCCGAGACTGTAAAGCCCGATCACGTCGGGATAGCGCGCAAGCGCCGCAGACACGAATTCCGCCGCGAGCGCCGGATCGTCACGCGCCTCCATGACGGGCAGGAGCGCAACACGGGAATAATCCTCTCCCATGACGGCCAGAAACCCCTCCAGCCGTTCGCGATGGTCACGCACCAGCATCGAGCCGGCAACGACCGCGACGCGCCCGTCGCGGCCACCGAGAAAGCGCCCGAGCAGGTTGGCGGCGGTGCGTCCTGCCGCATTGTTGTCGATACCGGCGAAATGACTGCGCTGGGAGCCCGGCAGGTCCGAGACCAGCGTGACGACCGCAATGCCGGCCGCCCGCAGCCGGGCAACCGCCGCATGCACCTCTTGTCCTTCGACTGCGACGAAGGCGACGCCATCCGGCCGGTCCTCGGCGAGACAATCGAGTGCGGCCGCAAGCGCCGGCGCGTCGAAAGCCGGGACATCGACCACACGGATCTGGGTCCGCTCGACGCCGGAGCGCGAGATTGCTGCGATCACCTCGCCACGCAGGCCGATCATGAAGGAATTGTCGTTGGAAGGCAGCACGAAGGTCAGCGAGTAGGTGCGACCCTTGGCAAGATTGGCGGCAGCGAGGTCGCGCACGTAACCGAGGCTGCTGATTGCCTTTTCAACGCGTTCGCGTGTGATGTGCCGCACGCCGGGCCTGCCGTTCAGCACACGGTCGACGGTCGCGAGGCTCACGCCCGCGCTGCGCGCTATGTCATGTACGGTGGGCTTCATCAAATCCTCCGCCAAGCGTCCTAACGCACATCATGAGGTACGTAAATCAGAAAATTCCACAAATTTGACCATAGAAAAAGGGACGCCGCATTTTATCTGCGGCGCCCCTCTCGGCGGTGGTTTCCGAATGGATTGAAGTCAGTGGCCGCCGCCACCGCCGCCGCCCTGTGGCGCCGGCTTGGCGATCGCCGCGACACCGAGGATCATCAGGGCAAAGAGCACGGTCAGGATCAGGAAAACGTCCGAGAACGACATCACCACCGCCTGCTTCGTCACCATCTGCACCATCTGCTTGATCGCGCCGGTCGCACCGTCGAGGCCATAGGCGTTCAGATTGGCGGCCATGCTGTTCAACTGGTCGACAGCCACACCGTTGCCCCAGTCGAGATGCTCGCGCAGCCGCTCGTAATGCACGTCCTGCCGGTTGGACAGAAGCGTACTGATCACCGCCAGCCCCACCGCGCCGCCGAGGTTACGGGTCAGATTGAACAGGCCCGATGCGCCGCGAATACGTGCCGGCGGCAGCGTACCGAGGGCGATATTGTTGATCGGCACCATGCACATCATCAGCCCGAAACCGCGCAGGATCTGCGGAATGAACAGCTCGTAGAAGTCCCAGTCGGCGGTAATGCCGGTCATGATGTAGGTTCCGGCCGCAAAGCTGACGAAGCCGATCACCATCATCGCCCGAAGGTCCATGAATGTCGAAAGCTTGCCCGCGATCGGCGCAGTGAAGAACATGGCGAGACCCGAGACGAACATCGTCTCGCCGATCATCAGGCTGTCATAACCGCGGATACGGCTCAGATAGACCGGGTAGATGTAGGTCAGCCCGTAAAGGCCGATGCCCATGACGAACGAAAAGATCGAGCCGAAGGCGAAGTTGCGGTTGGCGAACGCCGTCAGGTCCACCACCGGAAATTCCACGCTGAAGGCGCGGTAAAAGAAGATCAGCGCGCCGGCAACGGAGGCGACGGCGCCGATGACGATCAGGTGGTCGTTGAACCAGTCGTTGGAATTGCCCTCCTCCAGCACATATTCCAGCGCCCCGAGGAAAACGGCCATCGCAGCCAGCCCCGTCCAGTCGAACTTCTTGATCAAAGACAGTTCCGGCTTGTCGAAATCGATGAACTTCCAGGTGACGATCGCCACGATGATGCCCGGAATGATGTTGACCAGGAACAGCCAGTGCCACGAGAAGGCGTGGCTGAGATAACCGCCGACGGTCGGCCCGATGGTCGGAGCAAGTGTGGCGATAAGGCCGATGATCGGCGAGACGATCGCCCGCTTCGAAGGCGGAAAGATGGTGAAGGCGGCGGCAAACACGGACGGGATCATGCCGCCGCCGATAAACCCCTGGATGGCGCGGTAGACGATCATCTGGTCGATATTCGTCGCCGTTGCACAGAGCGCGCTGGCAATGGTGAAGCCGGCGGCCGAGAAGGCGAACAGGTAGCGGGTCGAGACGATCCGCGCCAGCGTGCCCGACAGCGGGATCATGATCACTTCGGCGATCAGATAGGATGTCTGCACCCAGCCGATCTCGTCGGAACCGGCGGACAGACCCGCCTGGATTTCCGACAAGGATGCCGAGACGATCTGGATGTCGAGAATCGACATGAACATGCCGAGCACCATGGCAAAGAAAGCGATCAGCTTTCTCCGGTCCATCGGCTCGTCCGCCGACATGGAAGCCGCGGGCATCGATCCTGCAGTTGTCGTTGCGCTCCCGGCCATGGGACCACCTCCGCCCCGCCAAGGGGCTGTTAGATCAGAGCGGGGTTACGGATTGGGCGCCGTGCGCGTGTCGACATCGACGACGACGCTGAGGCCTGCGCGCAGGCGACCCGTATCGAGCGCCTCCTGCGGCAGGGCGATCCTGACAGGCACGCGCTGGATGATCTTGGTGAAATTGCCCGTCGCGTTTTCCGGCGGCAAAAGCGAGAAGATTGAACCGGAGGCCGGCGCAATCGACATGACCGTGCCGGTGATCGCGTCATCGCTATAGGCATCGACATGCACGTTCACCTTGGAGCCCGGCTGCAGATGCTGGATCTGCGTCTCCTTGAAATTGGCGTCGATATAGAGCTGGCGCGTCGGCACCAGCGCCATCAGCCGCTGGCCGGGCGATACGAGATCGCCCTCCTGCACCGAGCGATTGCCGACGACACCGTCATAGGGTGCCTTCAAGACGGTGAAGGACAGGTCGCGTGCCGCCTTGTCGCGCTGCAGTTCCGCCGTGCGGATCTGGCCCTCGGCCTCGCGCTTCTGGGCATCGAGAATACGGATATTCGCCTTTGCGCTGGCAATCGTCGCCACGCCGCCGGCAAGGTTCGCCTTGGCCTGGTCGAGCGCGACATTGGCCTGATCGAGATCGGCAGCGGTGCCGGCGGATTTCGCCGAGAGTTCCGTCTGCCGCTTCTGCGTGATCTCGGCACCCCGCACGGAGGCGGCAAGGGCGATCTGCTGTGCCTCGGCCTGTTCGACGCTGGCATTGCCGGCAGCGATCTGCGCGTCGATGCGGGAAAGCGACAGCGTTTCGGTCTCGATCTGGGCATTCGCCTGATCGAGCGCATTCTGGTAATCGCCGCCATCGAGCGTGACGAGCACGTCGCCGGCCTTCACCTGCTGGTTGGCAACGACGTCGACCTTGGCGACGAAGGCCGTGACCTTCGGCGAGATGGTGGCGATATCGCCCTCGATATAGGCGTCGTCCGTCGACACCATGAACCGGCCATGCGTGAACCAGTCGTAACCGTACCACGCACCGCCAGCCAGAAGGCCGAGCACGATGATCGGCAGAATCAGCCCGCGCTTCTTCTTCGGCGCCGGATCCTTGGCGGATTGAGACTGCGTGCCGCCAGGCGCTTCGGTCGGCTGTCCCGTCGCGGGTGCGGCCTTCTCCTGCATCGGAGCCTCGTTCACGTTTTCGTTTGTTACTGAGCGCAGCGCGCCGGCATTCTTGGAGGCCGTCATCGGCGTAACCATCTCTTGAGGAAACCGGAACCAATCGAACCGATCAGTTCGGAGCGTTGACATAAAGCGGAACTTGGCACATATCAAGTCCGATCGAACCGATCGGTTCGAAAAAAAATGGAAAAGGCAGAAATGACGTCGTCAGGGTTAAAGAAAGTCTCGCAGAAGGAAGCGCCGAAGGCCGCAGGCCGTTTCGCTGCCGGCGAGGACCCTGCCAAGCGCGAGCAGATTCTCGACGGCGCCAAGCGTGTCTTCCTGCGCATGGGTTTCGACGCCGCCAGCATGAACGACATCACCCGTGAGGCCGGCGTCTCCAAGGGCACGATCTACGTCTATTTCGCCAACAAGGAAGATCTGTTCGTCGCCATGATCGAGGCCGAGCGAACGCTTTTCCTCAACGCGTTGCGGCTGGTTCTCTCCAGCAACGAAAACATCGAGACGGGCCTTTACGAATTCGGCGTCGCCTTCCTTGAACATATGACGGACGAAAAGATCGTCACCGCCATGCGCACCGTCCTCGGCGTGCGCGAACGCATGCCCGATCTCTGTTCACGCTTCTTCCGTGGCCCGCAGAACCTCAGAACCGTACTGCACGACTATCTGGAGAAAAGCGTTGCCGCCGGCAGGCTTGAAATCGACGACCTCGACCTGGCCGCCGGACAGTATCTGGACCTCGTCAGCGGCAGCTTTTTCAAGTTCCGCCTGTTCGGCACGATGGCCAATGCGCCGTCGCGCCAGGAGATCGACCGGGTTATCCGGGGTGCAATCCGGGTCTTCATGGCGGCCTATGGTTGCAATCACAAACCCGTGATCGAATAACGGCCCAGATCCCGCCAAAATTCAACGCCGCTTATTCAACCTGATCTTGTCTTTGGCGCCTACCCTCTTACATCGGGCAGGGCATTTACGCCTATTGATTGAAAAACAGGAGATATGGATGGACATTGCAGCGCTGTTAGCAGACCCGGCAGCTTGGGTAGCGCTCGTTACACTCGTGGTCATGGAAGTCGTTCTGGGCATCGACAACCTGATCTTCATCTCCATCCTCACCAACAAGCTGCCGCCCGAACATCGCGAGAAGGCCCGTAAGATCGGTATCGGTCTGGCGCTCATCATGCGTCTCGGCCTGCTCGGCACCGTCGCCTGGATCGTCCAGCTGACGAACCCGCTCTTCACCGCCTTCGGCCATCCCTTCTCGTGGAAGGACCTGATCCTCATCGCCGGCGGCCTCTTCCTCGTCTACAAGGCGACGAAGGAGATCCACCATTCGGTCGACGTCATCGACCACAAGGAAGATCTGGTCGGCGCCGGCAAGGAGGTCGTCCAGATGACCTTCAGTGCGGCCATCGTGCAGATCCTCATCCTCGATCTGGTCTTCTCGATCGACAGTATCATCACCGCTGTCGGCATGACCCCGCATCTGCCGATCATGATCGTCGCCGTTCTCGCGGCCGTCACCGTCATGCTTCTGGCCGCGACACCGCTTGCCAACTTCATCGAGAAGAACCCGACCATCGTCATGCTGGCGCTCGCCTTCCTTTTGATGATCGGCGGCACGCTGATCGTCGAAGGCTTCGGCGTCCATGTACCGAAGGGCTACATCTACGCCGCCATGGCCTTCTCGGCGGGTGTCGAAGCGCTCAACATGTTCTCCCGTCGAGCCAAGCAGAAGAACAAGGAAGTGCCCGGATCCGACGAAACGCGGCATTGACCGGACAACCCGACGAATACGAAAAGGGCGCCCGAAAGGCGCCCTTTTTACATGCGGACTGTCGCGTCAGCCAGCCGCCAGTTCCCTCTCGATCGCCTCGACCAGCCGATTGTCGTCGGCCGTCACGTCCGGCGCGAACCGGGCCTTGATCGTGCCGTCGCGGCCAATCAGGAACTTTTCGAAATTCCAGACGATCTCGCCGTCGTCGGCAACCGCGATGCCGAAGCCGCGCAACCTTTCCTTCATCGGGCCATCGCCCGTGGTCGGCACATCGCTGGCAGTCAGCGCCTTGTAGAGCGCGTGCTTATCCTCCCCCTTGACCGAGATCTTCGAGAAGATCGGAAACTTGACGTCATAGGTCGACTGGCAGAACTCCAGGATCTCGGCGTCGGTGCCCGGCTCCTGTTCCTTGAAATTGTTCGCCGGGAAGGCGGCGATGACGAAACCGCTGCCGCGCTTGTCGTCATAGAGCTTTTCCAGGCCTTCATACTGCTTGGTCAGACCGCATTTGGATGCGACATTGACGACGAGCATCACCTGCCCCTTGAAATCGGCAAGCGTCGTCTCGCGCCCGTCGACGCTCTTGACGGGAATGGACAGGATATCGGTCATGAAAAACTCCTCGGTATGCCAATGCGGGTCACTCTAGCCGCGCGCATCCGATTGTCCAGCGGCCACCCATCGTGTCAACCGAGGCTGAACTCGAAGATTTTTCAACGTGTTTGAAACATTCGCCGACCTCGGGCATTATCGCGGCAACCAAGACCGCCCCCGCCCTGAACCATCCTGCATACGCATCTGATTGCATCCTCCGGAGCCGCATGACAACCCAGCAGATCCTCGCCTTCGCCGTCATCGCCCTGATGATGGCCGTCTTCATCTGGGACCGATTCCGTTACGATGTCGTCGCCTGCTGCGCCCTTGTTCTGGCGGTGACGCTCGGCGTCGTGCCGACCGACCAGGCATTTTCCGGCTTTTCCGACGATATCGTCATCATCGTCGGCTCGGCACTGGTCGTCTCCGCCGGCGTTGCCCGCTCCGGCGTCGTCGACATGGCGATCAAGAAATTCTTTCCCAACCTCGATACGCTGCACACCCAGCTGGCGCTGCTGATGATCGTCGTGGCGATCCTCTCCGCCTTCATCAAGAATATCGGCGCACTCGCCATCATGATGCCGGTCGCCTTCCACTTCGCCAAGAAATCCGGTGCGTCACCATCGAAATACCTCATGCCGATGGCGTTTTCCGCCCTGCTCGGCGGCCTGATGACGCAGATCGGCACCTCGCCCAACATCGTCGTCTCGCGCATCCAGGAAGAGCTGACCGGCACCTCCTTCACCATGTTCGACTTCACCCCGATGGGCGTCATTCTCTGTGTCGTCGGCATCACCTTCCTGCTTTTCTTCCATTGGCTGGTGCCGAGCCGCACGAAAGAAAACAACTCGCTGGAAGAGGCCGTCGAAATCAAGAACTACACGTCGGAAGCCTCGGTGACCGCCAGCTCTCCGATCCTCGACAAATCCGTCGCCGACCTGTTGAAACTGGGTGACGGCGAGGTCATCGCCACCGCCATTCTGCGCGCGACGCGCCGCATGTCGCCCTTCCCGGATCTGAAGCTGCGCGAAAACGACGTCGTCATCCTCGAAGGCCCATCCGCAGCGCTCGACCGCATCGTTTCCGGCGCCAAGCTGCAGCTTTCCGGCAAGCCGCTGACCGGCGAGCAGGCGGAAGGTGACATCATTTCCATCGAGGCGATCATCAGCCAGGAATCCCAGCTGCGTGGTCTCTCGGCCAAGGAACTGGCACTGTCCTACACCCGTGGCGTCAACCTTCTGGCGATCAGCCGCCACGGCGAGCGCCTCAAGGAGCGCCTCGGCGGACTGACGCTTGCAGCCGGCGATATTCTGGTTCTGCAAGGGTCGCGCAAGACGATGCCGACCGTCATGCAGGATTTTGCCCTCCTGCCGCTTGCCCAGCGCGAAGTGCTGCTCGGCACCCGCAGGCGTGCCTTCATTCCGCTGATCATCCTGGTGCTCGCCATGGCAACGACGGCAGTCGGCTTCGCGCCGGTTCCGGTCGCCTTCTTCGCAGCAGCACTCGGCATGGTCGTCTTCCGCTGCATTCCGTTGACCGATTTCTACAAGTCGGTGGATGGCCCGATCCTCGTCATGCTGGCCGCCCTCATCCCGGTTTCCGACAGCCTGCGCACCACCGGCGGCAGCGAACTGATCGCCGGCTGGCTCGGCCAGGCAGCAGCCACTCTCCCGGCCTGGGGCGCGCTCGGCCTCATCCTCGTCACGGCAATGGCGGTGACGCCGTTCTTGAACAATGCGGCGACCGTGCTGGTCATGGGGCCGATCGCGGCAAGCTTTGCCACCAATCTCGGCTTCCGCCCGGAAGCCTTCCTGATGGCAGTGGCAATCGGTGCCGGCTGCGATTTCCTGACCCCCGTCGGCCACCAGTGCAACACGCTGGTCTTCGGTCCGGGCGGCTACAAGTTCTCCGATTACCCGAGGCTCGGCCTGCCGCTCTCCTTCCTCATCATCCTCGTCAGCATTCCGGCACTGCTCTGGATATGGCCGGTCAGCTGACGCCAAGGGCCTTGCGCGCACCCAAAAACCTTGACGCTCGTGCCTGAATATGGCCTAAGCCTGCCCCAATCCCTATTCCCGGAACAGGCTTGGCGTCGCCCTATAATAAAAGACGGCGCGCCTTGAGTTAGAGCAGCAAGATGATCAATCCTACGCCCCGCGTCCGTATTGCCCCCTCGCCGACCGGCGAGCCGCATGTCGGCACCGCCTATATCGCCCTCTTCAACTACCTTTTTGCCAAGAAGCACGGTGGCGAATTCATCCTGCGTATCGAGGATACCGATGCCACCCGCTCGACGCTCGAATTCGAGCAGAAAGTGCTCGACGCGCTGAAATGGACGGGCCTGACCTGGGCTGAAGGCCCGGATGTCGGCGGCCCTTACGGTCCCTACCGCCAGTCCGACCGCAAGGACATGTACCAGCCCTACGCGCAGGACCTGCTCGACAAGGGCCATGCCTTCCGCTGCTTCTGCACGCCCGAGCGGCTCGAGCAGATGCGCGAAGGCCAGCGCGCCGCCGGCAAGCCGCCGAAGTATGACGGTCTGTGCCTGCATCTGAGCGCCGAAGAAGTCACGTCCAAGATGACCGCCGGCGAAAGCTCCGTCGTGCGCATGAAAATCCCGACCGAGGGTTCCTGCGACTTCACCGACGGCGTCTATGGCGACGTGTCGATCCCGTGGGACAGCGTCGACATGCAGGTGCTGATCAAGAGCGACGGCATGCCGACCTATCACATGGCCAACGTCATCGACGACCATCTGATGAAGATCACCCATGTCGCCCGCGGCGAGGAGTGGCTGGCATCTGTTCCGAAACACATCCTGCTGTATCGCTACTTCGGCTGGGAAGCACCGGTGTTCATGCACCTGTCGCTGATGCGCAATGCCGACAAGTCGAAACTGTCGAAGCGCAAGAACCCGACGTCGATCAGCTATTATTCGGCGCTCGGCTATCTGCCGGAAGCACTGATGAATTTCCTCGGCCTGTTCTTCGTGCAGATCGCCGAAGGCGAAGAGCTGCTGACCATGGAAGAGCTGATCGGAAAATTCGATCCGGAAGCGCTGTCCAAGGCCGGTGCGATCTTCGACCTGCAGAAGCTGGAATGGCTGAACGGTCGCTGGCTGCGCGAAAAGCTGACACCGCAGGAATTCGTCGCCCGTACCCTCGAATGGGCAATGGAAAACGACCGTCTGACGCAGGGCCTCGCGCATTCGCAGAGCCGCATCACCAAGCTCGGCGACCTGCCGAACCTCGCCGGTTTCCTGCTTGCAGCCGACGTCAACCTGACGCCGGCCTCGTTTGCGGGCCTTAAAACCTCGCCGGAAGATACGCTTCTCATCATCAACACGGTTCAGGCCGACATCGAGAAGATGATCGAGTGGAACGTCGAAGCCATCGACGCCGAGCTGCGCGCCGTTGCCGACAAGCTGGAGAAGAAACTGCGCGTCGTCACGCCGCCGCTGTTCATCGCCATGTCCGGCTCGTCGCGTTCGCTGCCGCTGTTTGACTCGATGGCGATCCTCGGCCGCTCGGTGGTGCGCCAGCGCTTGAAGATTGCAGCAGCCGTGGTTTCGTCCATGGTGGGCGACGGAAAGTAATTGCCCAGGTGGCGATTTTGCGCAGACGCCGCTCCGCTCTCAGCCGTCATCCTCGGGTCAAGCCCGAGGATCTGCAAGGGTAGCTACGGATGAGGCGAGGCTGCCAGCGGAAATGTGATTAGATCCTCGGGTCAAGCCCGAGGATGACGGATGCGGAGAGGTTTCGTCCATACGGCGCCAGAACGCACCCGGTAACCCCAACGAACACAGCCCGAAAAAGGCGAACACGATGACCGACACCAAGACCGAAACCGCCCTCTCCTCCGACGCCACCGAAGTGCGCGCCCAGAAGCTTGCCAAGCTGCGCGAAACCATCGGCGACGTCTACCCGGCGCATTTCCACCGCAGCATGACCAATGCGGAACTGGCGGCGAAATACGAGAACCTCGAGGCCGACACGGAGACGGAGGACAGCGTCACCGTTGCCGGCCGCGTCTATTCCTCGCGCAATTCGGGCATGTTCATGGACATCCATGACGCCTCGGGCAAGATCCAGATCTTCTCCCACAAGGACGTCACTCCGGAAGAAGCCCGCAACATGCTGGCGATGATCGACCTTGGCGACATCATCGGCGTCACCGGCACCGTACGCCGCACCAAGCGTGGCGAGTTGTCGATCAACGCCAAAGAAATCACCATGCTGACCAAGTCGCTTCTCCCCATGCCGGAGAAGTGGAACGGCATCGCCGACATCGAGATCCGCTACCGCAAGCGCCACCTCGACATCATGAGCAACGAGGAATCGAAACTGCGCTTCCAGCAGCGTTCGAAGATCGTCTCCGGCATCCGCCATTTCATGGAGGAAGACGGCTTCATGGAAGTCGAGACGCCGATGCTGCATTCCGTCTATGGCGGCGCGACGGCCGATCCGTTCAAGACCCACCACAACACGCTGAAGCAGGACATGTACCTGCGCATCGCGCCGGAACTGTTCCTGAAGCGCACGCTGGTGTCGGGCCTCACCGACAAGGTGTTCGAGATCAACCGCAACTTCCGCAACGAAGGCGTCTCCACCCGGCACAATCCTGAATTCACAATGATGGAATGCTACTGGGCCTATGCCGACTACGAGGACGTCATGGACCTCGTCGAGCGCATGTTCGCTGAGCTGGCGGTCAAGATCCATGGTTCGACCGAATTCGCCTATGGCGACAAGACGCTGTCCTTCAAGGGCCCCTTCAAGCGCGTGCCGATGCCTGACGCCGTCAAGGAAGCCACCGGCATCGACTTCCTCGCCATGAAGACTGATGAGGAAGCCCGCACCGCTGCCAAGGCCGCCGGCTTCGAGGTCGAGAAGGACTGGACCTGGGGCGAATGCCTCGCCTTCATCTTCGAGGAAAAGGTCGAGGGCACACTGATACAGCCGAGCCACGTCACTCATTTCCCCAAGGACATTTCGCCGTTTGCCAAGGAAGTGCCGGGCGAACCGCGCCTCGTCGAACGTTTCGAGACCTATTGCAACGCCTGGGAACTAGGCAACGCCTTCTCTGAACTGAACGATCCGGAAGAACAGCGCCGCCGCATGGTGGAACAGCTGGAACAGGCCCACGCCCGCGGCGAGAAGGACAAGCAGCTCGACGACGAGTTCCTCGACGCGATCGACCAGGGCATGCCGCCGGCCGGCGGCCTCGGCATCGGCGTCGACCGCCTGACCATGCTTCTGACCAATGCCCCGTCGATCCGCGACGTCATCCTCTTCCCGGCCCGCAAGGCCAAGGCGGATTGAGAAATGCAGGAGGGGGCAAACGCCCCCTCGCTTACCATTTCTGGAATTTAGCCATCGTCTAGGATTTCGAAATTGCTTTCTCTCCAGCAAGGGGAGAGAGACTGGCGGATGCGGCGCTGTGCCTCTCCCCTTGTCGGAGAGGATACAAAAATCAGCATCTTAGCTTTAGCTAAGCGCTGGATTTTGTTGGCGAGGGGAGATCCCCCCACCCGAACCTCAATGCCCGGCCTTCGCCGCGCCTTCCGGCGCACCCGACTGTTTCCTGAACTGCTCCAGCCACGCCGCACCGGCGGCATCGGCTTCATTTGCCCCGTCAGCAGCGGGTTCTGCTTCGGCATGCTCGGCGGAGGCTGGGGGAGCGGCATGATCTTCGGAACGGATCTCGCTCGCCTCGTCTGCCTTGGACCAGCCCTTGCCGCCCTCGGCCGTCGTTCGTGCCGCCTTCGGCTCATCGGGCACGGTGGCCGCATGGCCCTCGTCGGCCGCCTTCGCCGCCTCATGCCCCGCATCGACCTTCGCCTCGTCATGCGATGCATTCTCGGCATCGTCGGACGAACCGCCAAGGATCATGCCCTTGACCTGACTGAAGAACCCCTGCTCCTCGGCCGGCTCATCTGCCGCAGCCTTTGCCTTGTCGTCAGCCGCAGCCTGATCGCCATGGTCTTCACCGCCCGATGAGGCTGCTTTTCCGTCGCTTGCGCCGTGACCTTCACCGGCCGGGACGCTTGCATGCTCTGCGCCGGCCGCAGCGGCCGGCTCTGGGCTCGAGCCGAACAACATGCCCGTGACCGAACTCATGAAGCCGCCGCTTTCCGCCGACACCGCTTCCTGCCCCTCGCCCTCAGTCGCGGCAGGGGCGTGCCCTTCGGCTGCAGCGGCATCGCCGCCTTCCGGTGCCGTCCCGTGCGCGGCGGGCGCTGCCTCACCGTGACCGGCAGGCTTCGCCTCCTCATGGCCTTCGGGCTTTGCCGCGCCATGACCGGCGGCGGCGGCGGGCGCATGAGCACCGGCACCCGCTGCCCCTTCAGGATCCAGACAGTCGGCCTTGTCGGTCAGCTTGGCTTCCAGATGCTCGACGTCCTCCAGCGGAAGATCGACCCGCATGCCGTAGAACTCGCCCTTGGCGGTCGGATTTCCATCGAGATAATAGGCCTGATAGCTATTCGAGGAGACACCGTCCGGCAATTTGGCAGGGTCGGGAATGTAGACGACCTGCGCCGCAATCATGCGGCCGCGCATCTGGGCGCGATCCTTCGGCCCGGTCGGGTCGATCATCGCCACCTGCACGAGATCGGCATGTTCCTTTTCCTGCACGGAACGCGCCACGCGCAGCGCCGTCTTCAGCCGCGTCATGCCATCGGCGCTCTCGGCGCTGGTCACGTATTTACGCACCCACAGCGTCTTGTCCTTCTTGATCCGCACCGTCTGCAGCGTGCTGCATTCCAGCCCGTTGATATCACGATAGGAAGGACCGAGGATCTTGTCTGCGCCGATCAGCACGGCGGCCGCGCCGCTGGCGCCGCAAAGGAGAAGACCACCGCCCAAAATAAGGACGAACTTCTTCGACAGCCGGATCTTCATACGCCGAACTCCGGCATGCTCAACTCCAATTACACAATACAAATCTTGGAATACTGGGCGGCATATTCGTCCAATCTTATTGAGGAAGGTTTAAGCGATTTTGCCTGCCGCGCCCCGGCGAAACCCGCGCATTCCTCGCCATCGTGCCATAACGGACCAATCCTTATTGCGAATGAGTTGCAATAGCATTGACTCCGAAAATTTTGTCATTAGGTTAGATTGCAAATGATTTGCAACAGCAGTTAAGGTAGGCCCATGAAGCTTTCGAAATTTGCCGCTCTCGCCATTTTCGCATTCAGCATTCCCTTCGCCGCACAGGCTCAGGAAAAGCCGAAGGTCGTCACCACCTTCACCATCATTGCCGATATGGCGAAGAACGTCGCCGGCGATGCCGCGACCATCGAAAGCATCACCAGGCCGGGCGCCGAGATCCACAATTACCAGCCGACCCCGCGCGACCTGCTGCGCGCCCGCGATGCCGATCTCGTGCTGCGCAACGGCCTCAATCTGGAACTCTGGTTCGAGCGTTTTCTGCAAAACCTCGGCGATGTGAAGAACGTCACGGTCTCCGACGGTGTCGAGCCGATGGCGATTGCCGGCGGCAACTATCAGGGCAGACCCAACCCGCATGCATGGATGTCGCCGGAAAACGCCGTCATCTATGTCGAGAATATCCGCAAGGGCCTGACGGAGATCGACCCGGCCAATGCCGAAACCTACGCCGCCAACGCGAAGGCCTACACGGACAAGATCCGCGACGAGGTACAGCCGATCCGCGACGAGCTTGCCAAACTGCCGGAAAACCGCCGCTGGCTGGTGACGAGCGAAGGAGCATTCTCCTATCTCGCCCGCGATTTCGGGCTCAAGGAACTCTATCTCTGGCCGGTCAATGCCGACAGCCAGGGCACCCCGCAGCAGGTCCGCGCCGTAATCGATGCGATGCGTGAGCATGACGTCAAGGTGATCTTCTCCGAAAGCACCGTCTCCGACAAGCCGGCCAGACAGGTCGCCTCCGAAACAGGTGCTGCCTATGGCGGCGTCATCTATGTCGACTCGCTTTCGGAAGAAGGCGGCCCGGTGCCGACCTATCTCGACCTCCTGCGCGTCACGACCCAAACCATTGCGAAAGGCCTTGCCAAATGATGATGGGCAAAACCAAGCCGGCAAAACCGAAAGGCGCCGGCTTGAAGCTTGAGAATGTCAGCGTCGCCTATCGCAACGGCCACACCGCCCTCAAGCACGCCAGTTTCGAAGTCCCGAAAGGCACGATCACGGCACTCGTCGGCGTCAATGGCGCCGGCAAGTCCACCCTCTTCAAGGCGATCATGGGCTTCGTCTCAGTCAACGAGGGTACGGTCGAGATCCTCGGAATGCCGGCCCGCGAGGCATTGAAGAAGAACCTCGTCGCCTATGTGCCGCAGTCGGAAGAAGTCGACTGGGACTTTCCGGTCCTGGTCGAAGACGTGGTGATGATGGGCCGCTACGGCCACATGAATTTCCTCCGCATCCCCTCCCGCCGCGACCATGACATGGTGACGGAAGCCCTCAAACGGGTGAACATGGAGGACTATCGCAAGCGCCAGATCGGCGAACTCTCCGGTGGCCAGCGCAAGCGCGTGTTTCTCGCCCGTGCATTGGCGCAGGAAGGCCAGGTCATCCTGCTCGACGAACCCTTCACCGGCGTCGACGTGACCACCGAGGAACAGATCATCACGCTGTTGAAGGCGCTGCGCGACGAAGGCCGCGTCATGCTGGTGTCCACCCACAATCTCGGCAGCGTGCCGGACTTCTGCGACCGCACCGTCTTCGTCAAGGGCACCGTCATCGCCTACGGCAGGACCGAGGACACATTCAACGAGGCCAATCTGGAAAAGGCCTTCGGCGGCGTGCTGCGCCACTTCATCCTCGGCGGCGCCGACCTGCATGACGATGAGGACCCACGCCACGTCAAGGTCATCACCGATGACGAGCGCCCCTTCGTCACCTATGGGAACGGCGTACACAAACCCAAGGCGAAGCGAAGGAAGAAAAAGGATGGCGTCGATGCTTCAGACGCTTCTTGAGCCCTTCACCTACGGCTACATGCTGAACGCCATCTGGGTTTCGGCCCTGGTCGGCGGCGTCTGCGGCTTTCTCTCCGCCTATCTGATGCTGAAAGGCTGGTCGCTGATCGGCGATGCACTTTCCCACTCCATCGTTCCGGGCGTTGCCGGCGCCTATATGCTGGGCCTGCCGTTCTCGATCGGCGCGTTCCTGTCGGGTGGCCTCGCCGCCCTCTCCATGCTCTTCCTCAACCAGCGCACACGGCTGAAGGAGGACGCGATCATCGGCCTGATCTACACCTCCTTCTTCGGTCTCGGCCTGTTCATGGTGTCACTGTCACCCACCTCGGTCGACATCCAGACCATCGTCATGGGCAACGTTCTGGCCATCTCGCCGGGCGACACGCTGCAGCTCGTCATCATCGGCGGTGTCAGCCTCGTCGTGCTGGCGCTGAAATGGAAGGACCTGATGGTCGCGTTCTTCGATGAGAACCACGCCCGCACCATCGGCCTGAAGCCCGATGCGCTGAAGGTGATGTTCTTCGCCCTGCTGGCCGCCTCCACGGTCGCCGCCATGCAGACCGTCGGCGCTTTCCTCGTCGTCGCCATGGTCGTCACCCCCGGCGCCACCGCCTATCTGCTGACCGACCGCTTCCAGCGCGTCGTGCTGATGGGCCTCGGCATCGGCGCCGGCACCAGCTTCCTCGGTGCCTATCTGAGCTACTTCCTCGACGGTGCGACCGGCGGCATCATCGTCGTGTTGCAGACGGCAATTTTCCTTACAGCCTTCGTGTTTGCCCCCAAGCACGGCATGCTGGCCTCCCGCCGCCGCATGAGGGCATCTCTGGAAGAGAAGACGTCGGAAGCAGCCGAAGGGACCGCACGATGAGCGACGCGATCGATCTCCTCCTCTTCCCCTTCCAGGTGGACTTCATGCGCACCGCCTTTGCGGTGACGCTGATGATCGCCCTGCCGATGGCGATCCTCTCCTGCTTTCTGGTGCTGAAGGGCTGGTCGCTGATGGGCGACGCCGTCTCCCACGCCGTCCTGCCGGGCGTCGTCATCGCCTATATGCTGGCGATCCCGTTTTCCATCGGCGCTTTCGTTGCCGGCATGGTCTGCGCGCTCGCAACAGGCTTCCTCAAGGAGAACAGCCGCATCAAGGAAGATACGGTGCTCGGCATCGTCTTTTCCGGCATGTTCGGCTTGGGGTTGGTCCTCTATGTTAACGTCCAGGCCGATGTGCATCTCGACCACATCCTCTTCGGCGACATGCTCGGCATCCTGCCCTCCGACCTCATCGAGACGACGCTGATCGCCATTGCCTCGACGATCTTCCTCGTCATCTTCCGCAAGGATCTTCTCGTCCACGCCTTCGACGAACAGCATGCCAAGGCGATAGGCCTGCCGACGCGCCTCCTGCATTACGGCCTGCTGACGGTCCTGTCGCTGACCGTCGTCGGCGCATTGAAGGCGATCGGCATCATCCTTTCGGTCGCGCTGCTGATCGCACCGGGCGCCATCGCCTTCCTTTTGACGCGGCGTTTCACGAGCATGATCGTCACCGCCGTCGTCATCGCGCTCACCTGCTCGATTGCAGGCATCTACCTGTCCTTCTTCCTCGACAGCGCTCCCGCCCCGACGATCGTGCTCTTGATGACGGCGATGTTCATCGCAGCCTTCATCCGCACCATGTGGCAGGCGAGACGGGCGACGGCCTGAATTCCCAGAGACGACAAGCGGGCATATGCCCGCTTGTCTTTTGTCAGATCCGGGTATATACCCACACGCATGTCGAACGATACATGCCACTGTGTTCTTCTGCGCAAGGCGACCCGCAAGGTCTCGTCCTATTACGACGAAGCCTTGGCGCCACTTGGCGTCAACATAGGCCAGTTCAGCATGCTTCGGAACATACACCGCACGGAACCGGTATCGCTTACCGACCTCGCGCACCGGCTGGATCTCGACCGCTCCACCGTCGGCCGCAATGCCAAGGTGCTGGCGCGGATGGAGATGATCGAGATCGGCCATGGCGAGGACCAGCGCGAGGCGGTGCTATCCATATCACCGAAGGGACGTGAGGTTCTCGAAAAGGGCGCCCCTCTCTGGGATGGCGTACAGGACGAGATCGACGCCCGCCTCGGCCCCGACAAGGCAAGGCAATTGCAGGATTTGCTAGCAGCCCTGTGATTTTTTGGACCATATACGGGTACATACCCACATAGAGAATCGGCCTATGGCCTTGATGAGGATGAAGACATGATCTCAAACGGCGTCGCCGCTTTCATGGCGAAGAGAAACCTGCATTACGGCTGGGTGGTTGCCGCCACCACCTTCCTCACCATGCTGGCGACCGCCGGCGCCATGGGCTCGGCCGGCGTGATGATCCAGCCACTGCATCAGGAATTCGGTTGGGATATCGCCGACATTTCCACCGCCATGGCGGTGCGGCTCGTCCTCTTCGGCTTGCTAGGCCCGTTCGCCGCCGCCTTCATGAACCATTTCGGTGTCCGTCAGGTCGTCTCCACCGCCCTCGGAATGATCGTCTTCGGCATCATTGCCTCGATGTTCATGACGCAAGTCTGGCAGCTGCTTCTTCTGTGGGGTGTCGTCATCGGCGTCGGCACCGGCATGACGGCGCTGGTGCTTGGCGCAACCGTCGCCAGCCGCTGGTTCACCAAGCGCCGCGGCCTCGTCGTCGGCCTGATGACCGCCAGCAACGCTACCGGCCAGCTCGTCTTCCTGCCGCTTCTGGCAGCGCTGACCGAAGCCTATGGCTGGCGCTTGGCATTGACGCTAACCGTCGCCACCCTCTCGGTTGCCTTCATCCTCGTCGCCTTTTTGATGCGCGATCATCCGTCGGACCTCGGCCTGCCTGCCTATGGCGACACGACGGTGTCCTTGCCGCCGAAGCAGGATCACAAGCTTCTGGCGACACTCGTCTCGCCGCTCGTCACCCTCAAAAGTGTCTCGACCAATCCGGTCTTCTGGGTCCTGTTCGGCACGTTCTTCGTCTGCGGCCTTTCCACCAACGGCCTGATCCAAACGCACTGGATCTCGATCTGTGGCGATTTCGGCATGGCAGCGGTTACCGCAGCCGGCACCCTTGCGGTCATCGGCGTCTTCGATTTCTTCGGCACCATCGCCGCCGGCTGGCTGTCCGACCGTTATGACAATCGCATCCTGCTCTTCTGGTTTTACGGTCTGCGCGGCCTGTCTCTGATCTACCTGTCCTTCTCGGGCTTCAGCATGGTCGAACTTTCCGTCTTCGCCATCTTCTACGGCCTCGACTGGGTGGCGACCGTACCGCCAACGGTAAAGCTTGCCGCCGAAAATTTCGGGCGTGAAAAGGCCGGCCTCGTCTTCGGTTGGATCTTTGCCGGCCATCAGTTCGGCGCCGCCACCGCCGCCTTTGGCGCAGGCTTCCTCAAAAGCGACTACGACACCTATATGCCGGCCTTGCAGATCGCCGGCGTCATGTGCCTGCTTGCCGCCATATCGGTTATGCTGCTGAGAAAGCCGGGTTCGGCTTTAACGGTCCCGCAAGCGGCCTGACCGGGCAAAAGCACGCAAGGCCCGCCGATGGGCGGGCCTTGCGCGTTTCAGCGTGGTCGGCCGTCAGGCCGCCTGCCGGGTGTCGCCCTTGCCGCGGTCGGCGATCGTACCCCTGTCGCGGATCTGTCCGCGACGGTTGAGCTTGAACTGCTGCACCAGCTCGACCAGGCGCGCCGCACCCGTAGCCAGTTTCTCGCTGATGATCGCCGTATTCTCCACCATCGCAGCATTCTGCTGCGTCATCCGGTCGATCTGGGCAACCGTATGGTTGATCTCCGAAAGCCCGACCGACTGTTCCTGTGCAGCGGTGGCCAGCGACTGGACATTCTTGTCGATCGAGGCGACGAAGGCCTCGATCTCGTGCAGTGCCGCTCCGGTCTCGTCGACCAGCCGCACGCCGTCCGTCACCGCGCGGCCGGAATTGTCGATCAGCGTCTTGATCTCCTTCGCCGCATTGGCCGAGCGCTGGGCAAGTTCGCGCACTTCCTGAGCGACGACCGCAAAGCCCTTGCCCGCTTCGCCCGCCCTTGCCGCCTCAACGCCGGCATTCAGCGCCAGAAGATTGGTCTGGAACGCGATCTCGTCGATCACGCCGATGATCTTGGTAATCTCGGTCGAAGCCCCCTCGATGCGCTTCATCGCCGTGATCGTTTCGCGCACGACGGAAGAGGAATTGGTTGCCGCCGCCAGCGCATTGTTGACCAGCTTGCGGGTATCCTCCGTATTGGTCGAGGACGAGCGCACCGTATCCGTCACCTGCTCCAGCGCCGCCGACGTCTGTTCAAGCGAGGCCGCCTGTTCCTTGGTCCGCAGCGACATCTGGTCGGCCGCCTCGTGCATTTCCTGGCTGGACCCGTTCAGCATGCCGGTCTGCTGCAACACGCCGACCAGTGTTTCCTGGAAGGCGGCGATCGAGGCATTGAAATCGCGCCGCAACGGCTCGAACTCGCCCGCGAAGGGGGTGTCGATCGTCTGGCGGATATTGCAATCGGCAAGCCGGCCAAGCCCCGCCCCAAGCTCCTTGACCACCTTGACGCGGTCGGAAACGTCGGTGGCGAACTTCACCACCTTGAACACCTTGCCGCTGTCGTCGAGGATCGGATTGTAGGACGCCTGGATGTAGATCGCCGCACCGCTTTTGGTGACGCGGGTAAACTGCCCGGACGAAAATTCACCGGCAGCGAGATCGGCCCAGAAGCGCCTGTACTCGACGGAGCCGGCAAAATCCTGCTCGCAGAAAATCGAATGATGCCGCCCGACGATCTCGTTCAGCGCATAGCCGAGTGCGGAGAGAAAATTCTCGTTGGCGGTGATGATCTCGCCGGACGGCGTGAACTCGATCACCGCCTGCGCCCGTGAAAGCGCCTCCAGCTTGCCGCGATTTTCCAGCGCCGCCTTGCGGCTCTCGGTGATGTCGGTGGCGATCTTCACCACCTTGAACGGCTTGCCGCCGCGCAGGATCGGATTGTAGCTCGCCTCGATCCAAACCTCGCGGCTACCCTTGCCGAACCGCTTGTACTTGCCCTGATCGAACGCCCCTTGAGAAAGCCGTTTCCAAAAGGCGGCGTAGTCGGCGGAAGGTGCCTCGGCCGGATCGACGAAGATGCGGTGATGCTTGCCGACGATTTCATTCAGCGAATAGCCGACGGTTTTGCAGAAATTCTCGTTCGCCGTCAGGATCGTGCCATCGAGATTGAACTCGATGATCGCCTGCGATCGGCTGAGCGCCGCAATCAGCGCTGCATTGGATTGATTACGGCCGAATGAGAAGCCGACCATGAAAAGTCTCCCGGTGAAGCAAATCTTCTATTTGGGTCAAAACTAGCCCCGCATATTAAAGTTTTGGTTAACCAAGATTTTCCGCCATTTCCGCCCGCAACGACCGTATTCTCACCTGAGCCGAACGCAAAAGGCCCGCCTTGCGGCGGGCCTTCGACAGTGTTCCGATCGGGAGGGATCAGGCTGCAGCGAGCTGCAGCTCCTTCTTGACGTTGGCGCGCAGCGTCGCGAGATCCTTGGCGAACAGGCGGATGCCGTCCGAAAGCTTCTCGGTTGCCATCTGGTCTTCGTTCAGCATCCAGCGGAAGGCCTTCTCGTCCATCTTGATCGGCGCGGCGGCTTCGAACGTCTCCGGCGAAAGCTTGCGTTCCAGCGTGCCTTCGGCCTTGTCAAGCTCGTCGAGCAGGTTCGGCGCGATCGTCAGGCGGTCGCAACCGGCCAGCGCTTCGATCTCGCCGACATTGCGGAACGATGCGCCCATGACGATCGTGTTGATGCCGTTGGCCTTGTAGTAATTGTAGATAGAGCGAACGGAAACGACGCCCGGATCGGTTTCAGCCGTGTAGTCCTGGCCAGTCGACTTCTTGTACCAGTCGAGAATGCGGCCGACGAAGGGCGAGATCAGGAACGCCTTGGCATCGGCGCAGGCAACTGCCTGTGCGTGGGAGAAGAGAAGCGTCAGGTTGCAGTCGATGCCTTCGGCCTGCAGCACTTCGGCAGCCTTGATGCCTTCCCAGGTGGAGGCGAGCTTGATCAGGATGCGCTCGCGCTCGATGCCGCGCGCCTTGTAGGCTGCAATGATCTCATGCGCCTTCTTGATCGAGGCTTCGGTATCGAAGGAAAGGTCGGCATCGACTTCGGTCGAGACGCGGCCCGGAACCAGCGCCGAAAGGGCGGCACCCACATCGATCGCCATGCGGTCGGCAACGGCTGCGACGACGGCATCATCCTGACCGCCCTGGCCGCGGCCCCAGGCGATCGCTTCCTTCACCTTGTCGGCAAACGCATCGGTGCCCAGCGCCTTCAGAACGATCGAAGGGTTGGTCGTGCAATCCACCGGCTTCAGACGGGCAACCGCCTCGATGTCGCCGGTGTCTGCGACGACGGTGGTCATGGAACGAAGTTGCTCTAGTTTCGACGTCATCCGTATGGTCCTCGCTGATTGCTGATCGACGCCATAAGCGGCGCGATGCTCCTCTCGCATGTTATCTAGATAACATCCGCAGATAGGAAAGAAGTCAAGACATTTGTATCCGTGAATTGACATATGTTTCAAACAAGCCAATATCGTGGCGCACGGCGAAAAGATCGGAAATTTCGACCGTTATGGGAGGACGCCATCCTTGGCACGGCTGAAACGCGACACGCACACGACCTATTCGGAAGCGACATCCCAGCGGCTGCGCGCCGCCTGGCTCTACTACAACCAGGGCCTGACGCAGAAGGATGTCGCCGAAAGACTGGGCGTCAGCCGCTCTACCGTCATTCGCATGCTCGACGAGGCGATGAAGCGCTCCGAGGTGCAGATCTGGATTTCGGAAGGTATAGACAGCAGCGTCGAACTGGCGATCCGGCTGGAAAAGGCCTATGGCCTCGACGAGGCGATCGTCGTGCCCGCCCCGCGCGATGACAGCGCAGATGCCCTTGCCGGTGCCGTCGGTCTGGCCCTCGGCCAGTTTCTCTCCGATGTGATCGAGGACGACATGACGATCGGTGTCGGCTGGGGCCGCACCATGACCTCGTCGCTGTCGAGTTTTCGCCCGCCACGCCGGGAAAACTGCAAGGTCGTCTCCCTGCTCGGCGGCATCGTCGCCGTCCACCAGACCAACCCGATCGATTTCACCTGGCGCTTCGCCGGCCAGCTTGGCGCGGAATGTTTCATGTTCCTCGCACCGCTGCTCGTCGATACGGTCGCGACAAAGCGGGCGCTGATCGACAAATGCGGTCTGAACACGATCTATGACCTCGCTGAAAACCTCGACCTCGCGGTCGTCAGCTGCGGCGATATCGGCCCGCACTCGACCTCGCTGTCGGAAGGCTTCATTTCGAAAAAGGAACTGGACCGGCTGATCGCCTCGGGCTGTGTCTGCGATACGATGTTCAATTTTCTCGACGCGGAAGGCCGCTCCGTCGATCACGCATTGAACGAACGCGTCATGTCGGTCGATCTCGATACGTTGAAGAAGGCGAAACACATTGTCCTGTCGTCAGGCGGCGCTCATCGCGCCATCGCCATCCGCGCCACCATCCGCCGCATCGGCTGCCATACGCTGATCACCGACGAGACGGCGGCAAGGGAACTGCTGCGACTGGCCGACGCCGGCTGAGGTCTTCAGACGGCATCCGCTGCCGTGACCGCCAGCGGTGCCGGCGGCAAGGGCTCCCGCGACAACCCGTAATGTCGCTCCAGCATTTCCCATGTCAGGTCCATGGCATAGGCGGCCGAAAGCACCGGTACGCCGACATGGCCGAAATAGATCGAAAGCTGCCGCTCCGCCTCATGCACCGGCAGGCCCGCAACGCGCAGGCTGTAGAGCACTGAGGCGAGCCCCGTCCGATCCGCACCGCCACGGCAATGGATCAATATCGGCTTCGGCGCATCCTTCAGCAAAGCGACCAGTTCATCCGCCCGCGCGCTCGACAATTCCTTGGAGGCACGCATGGCGAAATCCACATGCCGGATACCGAGCCTCTTGGCCGTCGCCACTTCATCCTCGTACCAGCCGGCATCGTCGGAAGCGCCGCGCAGATTGACGATCGTGCGGATGCCATAGCTGCGCGCATAGTCCTCGATCTGCTCCGCAGACGGCTGCGCCGAGCGATAGAGTTCGCCGGGAATGACCGTATGGAAATTCCCGGAAATCTGCAGAAAGCCGAGATAGGCACCGACGCCGAGCGCAATCGCGCCCACAGCCGCACCGCTGCCCAGAACCCATTTCGAAAACCGTGTACGCGCCATGCCGCCGATCCCTGTTGAAGACAGGTCTCGACCTGCCAGGGCTCACGGATCGCCTTTCAAGCTGACAGCCACCTGAAGGGTGGGGCCATGATGGGTATGTAGGAAATATCGGCACTTGCGGCGTCATACATCATCCGGCCACAGCCGGGCGCCATGCTGCACGAACAGCACCTCGACGCAGTCGTCCTTGATACGATAGGCCACGATATAAGGCGTGCCGGGTAGAACGAGCCCGCGCGTCCCCGCAATTTCGCCAAGTCTGCCGATCAGGGGATTGTCGGAAAGAAGCCTTTTCGTTCGCGAATGGATGGCCTTGACCATGAGCGCGGCGGCACGCGGGCTTCGCGCTGCGATATAATCGCCGATCGCCTCAAGCTCCGTAAGATACCGCTGAGACCATCGTATCCGCACGGCTATGGCAGGCTGTCATATTTACCGAGCACGCAGGCGATTTCGGCATCCGTGGCAAAATTGCCCTGATCCGCATCGCGTATTCCCGCCTGAACGCCTTCGGCCCACTTTTCCTGCCAGGCGAGCGATTTGCCGTTGGAAAGCGCATCCTCGACGATCTGGCTCGGTGTCAGCCGTGTTTGCTCGGCCAATCGATCGATGCGCCGCGTAAGATCTTCGGAAATCTCGACGCTAGTCTTCATGCGGCAATTCTCTCACAGTCGATCACGCCCGGCAAAGGAAATTCACCCCTCGCCCGTTTCCCATCCCAGCATCGCCCGTTTGCGCGTCAGGCCCCAGTGATAGCCGGTCAGCGCACCGTTCTTGGCGACGGCCCGGTGGCAGGGAACGACGAAGGAGATCGGGTTGGCGCCGATCGCCGCGCCCACCGCCCGGCTGGCCGTCGGCTGGCCGATATCGTTGGCGACGTCGGAATAGGTGACGGCCTTGCCGTAGGGGATCTTCAGCAGGCTCTGCCACACCCGCATCTGGAAATCCGTGCCGATCAGCACGACCCGAAGCGGCCGGTCGCATTGCCAGTTCGACCGTTCGAAAACGCGCGCCACATAGGGCAGCGTCGACGCTTCATCCTCCACATAAGCCGCATTCGGCCAGCGCCGCGTCATGTCGGCGAGCGCCTCAACCTCGCCGCCCGGCTCGGTGAAGGCGAGACCCGAAAGCCCGCGATCGGTCGCCATGACCAGCGCAATGCCGAAGGGCGAAGGATGGAACCCGTAGCGGATCGTCAATCCGCCGCCCTTCGCCTTCCACTCACCCGGCGACATCGCCTCATGGGTGACGAACAGGTCGTGCAGCCGCCCCGGTCCTGACAAACCGACCTCGTAGGAGGCTTCCAGCAGCGGCAGACCTTCCTTGCCGAGCAGCCGCTTGGCATGGTCGATCGTCACCGCCTGCAGGAATGCCTTGGGCGACAGGCCCGCCCAGCGGGTGAACAGTTTTTGCAGCTGCGTCGGCGACTGGCCGATCTCGGCAGCGATCGTTTCCAGCGACGGCTGTTCGCGATAATCGAGGGTGATCATCTCGATCACCCGGCGCACGGTCTCGTAATCGGAACCATCGGGCGTCACATCCTCGGCGGGCGAGGAAAACTGAGCGAGAGCATTCATGGTCTGTCTCCTTTCGCTCATATCTGCGCCTTCTTGCTCATCGAAACCACCCGTTTCTTGCTCCATCACCAGCCGCATCAAAGCCTGCGCGTGACGCTGGCCAGCGCCGCGCGAAAAGCCCTGGCAAAGCTCTCCCGGTCATCCGGGTTGAGGAACGAGCCGACATCCGTCCCCCTGCCCTCGCCCGTCACATGCATGGAGGTGATGCCGAATTCTGCGTGGCGATTGACCCGCAATCGTGCCCAGAGCGGATTGAAGCGATGTTCCACCATCCGCCCTGCCGGCGAGAATTTCCGGATCGAGACATTCGTGCGCGACACCGTCACCTCTTCCCGCTGACGACCGGAGCGATAGCTCAGCTTCAGCGCCACATAGAGCGCGGCGAAATCGAGCCCGAGAAACAGGCCGACCGGCCACGCGCCACTCACCATGAAGAACAACCCGTAGAAGAGGCAGACGATACCGGAAAGCAGCAGCACTATGCGAAACCCCGCCCGCCCCAGCGATCGATAGGGCGTCAGTTCGGCGGCAAACACCGGCGTCTCCGTGACCGTTCCACGGGTCGCCAAACCATCCGCCATCTGCGCGTTGCTTTCCGTCATGGTGCGTGACTATACAGTCTCATGGCCATTCCGAAAATCAAATCCGCGACCGCAAAAAAGCCCGCCGCCGCCAAGAAGCCGAAGCGCTACAAGCCCGCCTACACACATGAGGAAATGGTCGAGATCTTTCGCCGCTTCTCCATCCAGCGGCCGGAGCCGAAGGGCGAGCTTGAGCATGTGAACCCGTTCACGCTCGTCGTCGCAGTCGCCCTCTCCGCCCAGGCCACCGATGCCGGCGTCAACAAGGCGACCCGTGCGCTATTTAAAATTGCCGACACGCCGGAAAAGATGCTGGCGCTCGGCGAAGACGGTGTCATCGATCATATCAAGACGATCGGCCTCTACCGCAACAAGGCCAAGAACGTCATCGCCCTCTGTCGCATGCTCATCGACGACTTCGGTTCCGAGGTTCCGAAGACCCGAGAGGAGCTGGTGCGCCTGCCGGGCGTCGGCCGCAAGACCGCAAATGTCGTCATGTCCATGGCCTTCGGCATCCCGACACTCGCGGTCGATACCCACGTCTTCCGCATCGGCAACCGCTGCCTGATGGCGCCGGGCAAGACACCGGATGAAGTCGAGGAACAGTTCCTCAGGGTCATACCGGATCAATATCTGTTCCACGCCCACCACTGGCTGATCCTGCATGGCCGCTATTGCTGCAAGGCACGCAAGCCCGAATGCGAGCGCTGCGTCATCGCCGATCTCTGTCGCTCGCCGGAAAAGACGCTCGACATTCCCGCACCACTGGTGGAACTACCGCAGCAGGTTATCGGCGCGCCCTAATCCGTCCAGCAGCGCCGCGATCGCCGCATCATACTCCGGACGGTTTCCGCCCCGGTCGATCTCGATCGCCGCCCGATCGAAAGCGGCGGAAAGCATCGCCGTCAACGGATCCAGCAGCACCAGATGCGCCGACCCTTTCAGAAAATCGGCCAGCCCTGCCTTGAGGCTCGCCTCCGCCGGGTCCTCGCTAGCCCCCCCGGCAAACTGCGCCGGCGCTTCCTTCAACAGCAGCCGTACCCGCCCCGGCGCCGCCATCGCATCGAAATAGGCGGATGCGCCAAGCAGCAGGGCGTCGCGTGGCGATGCGGCTTTGAGCGACCGCGCCTTGATCTCGTCCGCCACCGCCTGCGCCTCGCGCTCGATGACGGCGGCAAACAGCGCCTGCTTGTCGGCGAAATGGTGATAGAGAGCGCCCCGCGTCACCTCGGCCGCCGCAACGATCTCCGGTGTCGCAGTTTCTGCATACCCCTTCTCGACAAACAGCCCCCGCGCAGCATCCAGCAACGCCGCCCTGGTCGCATCGGTCCGCTCACGATTGCTGCGTGCCATCTTTCACCTCTATTTACATACAGACAGAATGTATCTATAAAAAACATACAGTCTGAATGTATCTTTAATTCTGGAGAAGTGAAAGCGATGAAAGTCACCAGCTACTATCCCGTCATCATGACCGACAACGTGGCCGGCACCGCAGCCTTTTATGTCGAACATTTCGGCTTCGCGCCGCTGTTCGAGGCAGACTGGTACATGCATCTCCAATCGAAGCAGAACGAGCATGTGACGCTCGCCATCCTCGATGGCCGCCACGAAACCATCCCGGCCTCCGGCCGCGGTACGGTGTCCGGCCTGCTGTTGAATTTCGAGGTCGAGGATGTCGATGCGGTCTATGACCGGCTGAAAGCCGCCGGCCTGCCGATCAGGCTGGATTTGCGCGATGAGGATTTCGGCCAGCGCCATTTCATCACGTCGGACCCGAACGGCGTGCTGATCGACATCATCAAGCCGATCCCGCCCAGCGCCGAATTCGCCGCCCAGTATGATCCCTCGGCGTTACCGGGTTAAGCCACGAACCCAGGATCGCGCTTCGAGATAGCCTTGTGCAGATGCACCATCAGCCCGGCGGCAAACAGCGGGGTCAAAAGGTTGACGAACGGGATCGCCAGGAAACCGGCGATCAGCATGCCGGCCAGCATCACGGTCGAGCCGTGCTTGGCGCGAAAGGCGCGCGCCTCTGACGGCGAACGGAAGCGCATCGCCGCAAACTCGAAGAATTCGCGACCGAGCAGATAACCGTTGACCATGAAGAAGGCGATCAGGTTGACACCCGGAATGAACAGAAGAAGCAGCGCGATGAAGTTGCCGACGATGACGACGCCGAGAAACTGGATCGATCCCTTGATCGCCTGACCAATCGGCAGTTCGCGGCCCGGCGGGTCGCTGGGATAATCCCGCGTCTCGATCACCTTGGCGACGTCGTCGAGGAAGAGGCCGGCAATCAGCGCCGTGATCGGCGCGATCAGCAATGCCAGCGCCAGCGCAAGACCGATACTGGCTGCAATCGCCGCAATCAGCGTCACCCATCCGGTCCACTCCGGCATCGCCGGCAGGAAGGCGGCAAACCACGGCCAGACATAATAGGCGAAGGCTTCGCGCAGCGTGAACCACAGCCCGGCAAGAATCAGAAGTGTCAGCCCCAGCATCTTCCAGAAGGCGGAACGGGTCTCGGGAGCGAAAAGATTGACGAGCGCAAGGCGGGCGGCGTCGAGGATCATGAAAGGTCTCCGGCGGTTGGCGCACCGGATGTAGTGTGATCGGCCGCCTGGAACAAGGCACAATGTTCCCGACCGGCCGCCCCCGGATCGAATGATCCCCCACAGCACGCCGTCACGCAACGGCAGCCGCTGTGGACTCAAGGAACCGCCAGCATGGACACCACTGGTCTTTGCAATTCACGCTTCAGCTTCCTGCGGATTGCGGCGCCAAAATCCTCCGGCCGGCGCGCCTCGATGACGAAGGAGCGGGTACCGGAAAGAACGTTGCGTACATAATAGTCGGCAAGGTCGGCGACTTCCGAGGACATCGCCAGCCCATTGATCGTCACCTTCATCTGCGCCGCCCGCCGCCGCGCCATTTGCAGTGTCGGGATCACCCTGCGCTTCGGCGCCGTCGTCGCCTTGCCGTCACCGGAAACGTTGATGATCGCATTGTGGGCGCAGACCTGTTGCAGCATGTCCAGCGCCTGCCACACGCCCGCGCCGATATCGGTATTGCCCCATGTCCTTCGCGGTCGCGCCAGCATGTCGGCGATGAAGGGTTGCAGGCTCTGCCCCTGATGGATGACATACCAGCCGCTGCGATCGGCGGAAAATTCCCCGTCGCCCCAGATGACGACGGACAGCGCCACATCGCCCGCGCTCGCGAGCGCCTCAAGCACTTCCGTGCTTTGGAACGCCGCGACAAAGGACTGGCGTTGCAACGCATATTCCTCGTCGGAAATGCTTCCCGACCCATCGATAGCAAGAACGAGCGCCGTATCGACGCATTCGGCAGCGCTCGCAGCCCCCCATAGCGGCACCAGAAGGCCGCCGATCAAGGCAATCCAGTGCATGCTCCCCTCCCCCAAGGATAGGCCCGTGATCGTCTCGGGACCGCTGCTACATTAGCAATCGCGCCTACTAGTTGCAATTGCCAGTATTGACTACCCGTTTTTGGGAGTTCGCTTGCACGCAGGCATTGCGAACCTGCTCACGCCTTGGCCGCGGCCTGTAGCCCGGCAATGTCGAACTTCACCATTTTCAGCATCGCCTCGGTCACCCGCCGCACGACGTCCGGATCCGGGCTCCCCATCAACTCACCGAGCACCTTTGGCACGATCTGCCAGCAAAGCCCCCAGCGGTCGCGCAGCCAGCCGCATTGTTCGATCGAACCGCCTTCGCCGAGCGCATCCCACAACCTGTCGATCTCTTCTTGGGACTCGCATTCCACCATGATCGAAAAACTGTGGTTGAATGGATCGAGCGGCCCCGCCTCGATCGCCATGTAACGCTGGTCACCCAGCGTGAACCCGGCCATCTGCACACTACCGGCTGGCCCGCTCGGCGTCTCGGCCATGATCGGCGCGGTCCATTCGATCGACGACCCGGCAATCAGCGACGTGTAGAAATTAAGCGCCGCGTCCATGTCCTTTTCGAACCACAGATGCTGAGTAACTTTCATGTTTCTTCTCCCGTTGAACCTGAAAGGCACTGACCTTGTCTTCGGCATATGTCCTCAAAGAGCGACAAAACAAGAACAGCCCTGAGACCCTGCTGTCGCGTTACTGAGAAATTCCCTGCAAACCCCATGAAACACGAGAGGATTCATCGAGTTAAACACGGCACGCATTGTCGGGCACCGGAGAACGGCATTCAAAACTCTTTTATGCAAATTTTAGATTTGCACGTTATTGCTGCATCCGTTGGCGGCCAAGGGCCACAGCATGATCGCATGATGCGCTCGCTCAAGACGCCGCCCCGCGGCATGCTCCCGCCATCCATTCCCCATCGCTCCTAGCCAGCAAGATCAGCCAGCCTGTTCGGGCAACCATCCAAGGAACGTAAAGCTTGTCCAAGAAATCAAACCTGATGACGCGCATTCTGGTTGCTGCGTCACTCGTCGTCGTCGCCGCCTTTGCCGGCTTCTCGGCCTATATCGACAGCCTCCAGCGTGATGCTGTCGCCCAGTCCGTCGCCCACAATATGGATTCGACAGGCAAGCAGGCGTCCCAGAGCATTGCCAACTGGCTGAACGGCCGCTTCATGCTGACCGATGCCGTTGCCAAGGATATGGAAAAATCGACGGACCCCGCCTCGCGTTTGGCCATTCTCGATAACAACGTGCTTTCCGCCCAGTTCGTCTCCACCTATTTCGGCGGCGAGGCGAATGGCGAGATGACCCAGTGGCCGAACCTGCCGCTGCCCGCAGATTATGACCCGCGCAAGCGTGGCTGGTACAAGCAGGCGGTGTCCGTCAACGGCCCGGTCCTGACCGAACCCTATGTTTCTGCTTCCGACAAGAAGCTAATGATCACCGCCGCCGTGCCGGTCAACCAGGGTGGCGCGTTCATCGGTGTCGCCGCCAGCGACTTCTCGCTCGATACGCTCGTCTCCGCCATCCGGTCGGTCGATGCCGGCCCGGAAGGGCATGCTTTCCTCGTCAACAAGGCCGGCAAGATTCTGATCCATCCGGATCCTGCCTTCGTCAACAAGACGCTCGCAGACCTCTTCCCGCAGAACACCCCGACGATCGGCCCGAACGTCGTCGAGACCGCCATCGGCGAAAAGAGCAAGCTCGTCAGCTTCATTCCCGTTAGCGGCCTGCCGGCTGCCGAATGGAGCCTCGGCTTCGTCGTCGACCGCGACAGCGCCTATGCCGCCACCGGTGAATTCCGCGTCGCGGCCGCCATCGCCACCCTGCTTGCGGTCGGCGCCATGATCGCCTTCCTCGCAACATTGCTCAGCCGGCTCGTCATCGCCCCGGTCACGGCCATGACCGCCGCGATGGAAAAGCTCGCCTCCGGCAATCTCGACACGACAATCCCCGGCCAGGATCGTACCGACCAGATCGGCTCGATGGCCGAAGCCGTCGCCGTCTTCCGCACCAATGCGATGGAGCGCCTGCGCCTCGAAGGCGATGCGGCGGAAACCCGCTCGCTCTCCGAGCGCGAGCGTGGCGAACGAGAACGCCTCACAGCCCGCAATGCCGCCGACATCCGCTTTGCCGTCGACGAACTGGCCAAGGGCCTGTCGCATCTGTCGGATGGCGACCTGCAGTATCGCATCACGTCGCCCTTCGTCGCCGAGTTGGATCGCCTGCGCGAAGATTTCAACGCCTCGATCACCAAGCTCAACGGCGCGCTCACCCGCGTCGGCGACAATGCCCGCAATATCGATGCCGGCGCATCGGAAATCCGCCATTCGGCAGACGACCTCGCGGCTCGCACCGAGCGTCAGGCAGCCTCGCTGGAAGAGACGGCGGCAGCCCTTGAGGAGATCACCACGACGGTGCGCGACAGCGCCCGCCGCGCCGAGGAAGTCGGCAATCTCGTCACCCGTGCCCGAGGCAATGCCGAGCACTCCGGCACCGTGGTGCGCGAGGCGATCCGTGCCATGGAGGATATCGAACAGTCCTCCTCGGAGATCTCCAAGATCATCGGCGTCATCGACGAGATCGCCTTCCAGACCAACCTGCTTGCGCTGAATGCCGGCGTCGAGGCGGCTCGTGCGGGCGAAGCCGGCAAGGGCTTTGCGGTCGTCGCCCAGGAAGTCCGTGAACTCGCCCAGCGTTCGGCCAAGGCCGCCAAGGAGATCAAGGAACTGATCAACGCCTCGGGCAACCTGGTTCAGCAGGGTGTCTCCCGCGTCGGCGAAACCGGCCGGGGCCTCGATGCCATCGTTACCGAGGTGCAGGAGATCAACCGCCACGTCCAGGCAATCGTCACCGCCACCCGCGAACAGTCGACCGGCCTGTCGGAGATCAATGCCGCGGTCAACACCATGGACCAGAGCACCCAGCAGAACGCTGCCATGGTCGAGGAACAGACCGCCGCAAGCCACGGCCTCGCATCGGAAGCCGGCTCGCTGAAAGCGCTTCTTGCCCAGTTCCGCCTCGGCGGAGCTGCATCCGCAGCCGACCCGGCCCGTCACAACAGGGCCGCCTGATCCATGCAAGGCCGGCGTGAAAGCGCCGGCCTTCTCAACGCTCCGGCCTCGAGCCGTACCTCCGCCCCATCCGACGTGTCGACCAGGACAACCAATCTCGCAGTGCGGCGGCATCAAAGATCCGTCCACTGTGCTTCAAGTCGCCTTCCCTGCTGAATATCGCCAAAGCAGCAACCGAACAGCATGGCGCCCTACTGGTTTTCCCGACCGCCTGTGCCATATGACATTCATGGCAATCCCGAGCATTGACCTATAAGTGCGTGCTCACGCGTTGGATCGGAGGACGGTGTTTCCGTGGGCACTGGCAAGCAGATATGGGGCGACAGCCGGATGGCGCATGTCGTCGCGGAATATGACTGGTCGAACTCACCGCTCGGCCCCATAGAAAGCTGGCCGATCTCGTTGAAGACGATCGTCGAGGTGACGCTCAGCTCGAAATTTCCGCAGGCCGTGGTCTGGGGACCCGATTTCACCACGATCCACAACGACGCCTTCCTGCCGATCCTCGGCAACAAGCCATCCGCAATCGGCCGCTCCTTTGCCGAAATCTGGGCGGAGGCCTGGCAGGAGATCGGTCCGATCGCCGAGAAATGCTACGCGGGCGAATCCACCTATATCGAAAACTACCCGCTGACGATCAATCGCCACGGCTATGACGAGCTGGCCCATTTCACCTTCTGCTACAGCCCCTTGCGGGACGACGAGGGCAGGATCACCGGGCTGGTCGACACCGTTATGGAAACCACCGAGACGGTGCGCGCTCGCCAGACGCAGGAAATCCTGCGCCGGGAACTCGTCCATCGGGTCAAGAACACGATGGCGGTCTCCAGTGCCGTCGTAAACGCCTCCATGCGTCACGCAACAAACCTTGCCGATGCGCGCGAGACGATCGGCCGACGTTTCGAAGCGCTTGCCAGCGCCCAGAACCTCATTGCCGCCTCAGACGACGGCGCGCTCCTGGCGGAAGTCGTAGCCGAGGCGCTCGGCCCGCATCTCGACGACAACGGCCGCGCGATGGTCTCCGGCCCGCAGGTACAACTCTCGTCCGAGCAGGCTGTCGGCGTATCGCTGGCAATCTACGAGCTCGCGACCAACGCCATGAAATACGGTGCGCTGTCGGTGGAACAGGGAAAGGTCAGCATCGACTGGACGGTCGATGCGGCGGGCGGCTTTACGTTTTCCTGGCGAGAACACGGTGGCCCGCCGGTATCACCGCCCACGAGATCCGGTTTCGGCGCGCGCCTTACCAACCAGATCGTCGCGTCCTATTTTCATGGAAACGCAGAAACCGCCTACGAACCATCCGGCCTGCGGTTTCGCATGGAAGGCGTGCTGGCGACCTGACGTTACGCCAGCGCCCGCAATTCCTCGCGATGCCGGATCATCGCCAGAAATCGCCGGTAATCGCGGTCGTGACAATCCCTGCGCTCCGGGTTCGGCAGGTATTCACGGCCCTCGGCATTCATCTGCGCAGCCGCGTCGAACAGCGATCCATGCAGTCCTCCGGCGACAGCCGCCGTCATCGCCGTACCGAGAAGAACCGCATCGCGCGCCTGCGGCACGACGACCCGGCAGCCGGTAACATCGGCGTAGAGTTCGATCAGATGCGGGTTGTTCACATGTCCGCCGGTCACATGCAGTGTCGTAAACCGGTAGCCGAAGCCCTGCATGGCATCGAGAATATGGCGGATCCCGAGCGCAATCGAAACGCAGCCGCGCCAGTAGCGCCGGCATAGGCCATCGAAGGACGTGTCGAGCGTCAGGCCGCTGATCACACCGGTCGCATGCGGGTCGGCCAACGGCGAGCGGTTGCCGTGAAAATCCGGCAGGATGTGAAGATTGGGGGCGATATCGCCGCCCGTTTCGGCGCGCATCTCTCCGATCCGGGCAATGATGCGCCCATGCAGTTCCGCCGTCGGTTCGCCGCCTGCCGCATGCATCTCGACGATATGGTCGAGCAGAGCGCCCGCCGCCGATTGCCCGCCTTCGACAAGCCAGTGGCCGGGCAGAACCGCCTCGTAATACGGTCCCCAGAGGCTGCGGCCGGGCTTGGCATCCCTGGCGAAGGCGACAATGCAGCTCGACGTGCCGCCGATCAGCGCCACGCTCGTTTCAAGCTCCGGCCCGCTCGCCGCCCCGGCCAGCGCCCCGAAGGCACCGGCATAGGCATCGATCAGCCCCGGCGCGACCTCAACATCGGTATCGAGCCCCAACGCCTGCGCCGCCTCGACGGACAGCCGTCCAATGGAACGCCCGACCTCTGCCGTATCGTCCGGCAAGCCGGCCTTTTCCTTCAGGTCGCCGACCCCGGCGAGATCCAGATAGTCCTGCTTCCAGCCCGGTGTCTCATGCGCCAGGTAATTCCACTTGGCCGTCACCGTACAGCGCGAACGTGCCGCCGATCCCGTCGCCTTCCAGGTCAGAAAATCCGCCAGATCGAAGATGAACCCGGCCTTCGCCCAGCTTTCCGGCCGCTTTTCCTTCAACCACTTGAGCTTCGGCATCTCCATTTCAGGCGACAGCGACCCGCCCGAAAAGTCGAGCACAGAATGCCCTGTCGCGGAAATTGTCTCCGCCTCGCCGATCGCCCGGTGATCGAGCCAGACGATCGTGTCCTGATCATCCCTACCCGTCGTCGAGACACTGAGCGGCTTGCCGTCACGGTCGCGCATGACCAGCGAACAGGTCGCGTCGAAGCCGATCGCGGCAATCCGCGAAGCGTCAAGCGCCGACTCGGCCAGTGCTGCCTTCACCGCATGGCAGGCGGCGGACCATATGTCCTCGGAGGAATGTTCGGCGTGATTTTCCTTCGGCCGGAACATGGCGATCGGATGCTTCGCCTTGGCGAGCAATCTGCCTTTGCGATCGAAAACGCCGGCGCGCGCGCTGGTCGTGCCGATATCGACCGCAACGAGATGGTCACGCATACGGATCTGTTTCCTGTCCCTGCACCGTTCACGGCGGCAGCCTGCACACGCGGTCTAAACCGCTTGCTGCGAAGCCGCTCCTCCGCGACCCTCCTTATAGGTTTGCACAAGGTGGAGCAAATCCGGCATGGCGTCAAACACGGCATCCGGTGAAAGCGCAGCGATCCGTTCACGATAACCGGAGACATTCGCATGCGATGCGCCGGTAAAGGCGAACACCGTCATTCCCGCCCGCTGCGCCGCCTCGATGCCCGCCGGACTGTCCTCGACGACGACGCAATCATGCGGCTCGATACCCATGTCACTTGCGGCATGCAGGAAAAGGTCCGGAGCCGGTTTGCCATTCTTCACCATCGTCGCACTGTAGATATGCGGCAACTTGTCGATCAGCCCGGTCAGCGTCAGCGACAGGCGGATACGGTCCGGGTTGCTGGACGACGCGACGCAGCGCGGCACGTTCAGGCGGTCGAGCGTCTCGCCGATCCCGGCGATCGGCTCAAGTTCCGTGCGAAACAGCCGGTAGAGATCGACCCTCAGGCTTTCGAGGAATTCCGGCCCCGTGTGAAAACCGTATTCCTCGTCCATCACCTGCTTCATCGTTGCAAGGCTGCGGCCGAGGAAGCGCTGATAGGCTTCCTCCTCGGCCATCTCGATACCGTGGCGACGGAAGGCCTCGACCAGAACCCGGACCGAAAGCGGCTCGCTGTCGACGAGCACGCCGTCGCAGTCGAAGATCACCAGGGGTCCGTTTGTCTGTCCGGCCGCGTCCGCCACGTCTCACCTCATTCCTGAACCAGCTTGTCGTCGAGATAAAGCTGCAGGGTCTTTGCCGTACCCTCGGTCCAGAGGGTCTTGAGGGCATGGGCGAAGCGCTTGCGGAACAGTTCGTTGCCGGAGACTTCGCCAAAGATCTCGTCAAAGACGAGGAAGGCTGCCGGATCGTCCTTGGCCTTCAGCGCAGCCGCCTGCAGTTTTTCCGCGCTGGTATCGTTGAACACGATCTTGCGACCCGAATCCGACGTGCCGGCGAAATAGCGGCACCACAGCGCCGAGACCAGCGACAGGCCGATGATGTCGTCGCCCTTGGCGAGACGATCGCGCGTCGAAGGCAGGATGAATTTCGGCTGGCGGTTGGAACCGTCCTGCGCCAGGCGCGGAATGGTGTCGCCGATCTTCGGGTTGAGGAACCGGCGCTCGATCAGGTCGAAATACTCGTCGAGATTTGTATCAGGTACCGGCGGCACGATCGGGATGATCTCTTCCTTCTCGAGCTTGGCAAGGAAGGCGCGGATCAGCGGATGTTCCATTGCCTCGTGGACGAAATGGATGTCGAGCAGCTCGCCCGGATAGGCGATCGTCGCATGGCCGCCGTTGAGAATGCGGATCTTCATCAGCTCGTAAGGGGCAACGTCGGGCACGAACTGCACGCCGACCTCTTCCAGCGCCGGGCGACCGGCCGGGAAATTGTCTTCCATGACCCACTGCTTGAACTCTTCGCAGAACACCGGCCAGTTGTCGTCGATGTTGAAGTCGCTTTTGAGGATGTCGACCTCACGCTGTCCGGTTGCCGGCGTGATGCGGTCGACCATCGAGTTCGGAAACGCCACATTGCCGTGGATCCACTCGGCAAAAGCCGGATCCGACATTTTGGCGAGACCGATGACGGTGTTCTCCGTCACATGGCCGTTGCCCGGAATATTGTCGCAGGACATGATCGTGAAGGGGGCAATGCCGCGCTCGCGGCGAACCTTCAGGCCGGCAAGGATCAGGCCGAACACGGTCTTGGGCGAAGTCGGGTTCTTGCCGTCTTCGACCATCGCCGGATGCGCGGGATTGAAATGGCCGGCCGCGTCGATGAAATAGCCGCCTTCGGTGATCGTCATCGAAACGATGCGGATCGCCGGATCGGCCAAGGTCTCGATCAGGCTCGCGGTCTCGCCCGGCGCAATGATGTCGATCATCGGCGCGGTCACGCGCGCACCGGTCTTGTTGTTGTCCTGCTCGACCACCGTCGTCAGGTAATCCTGGGACTTGAGCTTGTCGCGCATGGCGGCATCGGACGGCATCACGCCGGCGCCGACGATCGCCCAGTCTTGGCCCTTGCCCGTATTGAACAGGTCGTCGAGATAGACCGCCTGATGGGCGCGGTGGAAATTGCCGACACCGAAATGCAAAATGCCGGGCGTCAGGGTCTTCGGATCGTAGGCGGGCACACCAGCGGTCGCAGCGGCATCCTTGAGGCTTGCCAACGAAAGCTTCACAGTCATCTTCTCATACTCCGGTTGGCCTTGTTCAAGAGGCCGGTAGGATCTCAATCAGGGCTTGATTGCCAGGCCCTTGTCGTCGAAACGGTGCAGTCTTGTTTCATCCGGCGTCAGGTAGACTGTATCGCCGTGCTTTGCGCCGAACTCGCCGCCGGCACGCGCCGTCATCTGGCCGATGCCATCGACGTCGAGATGCAGGAAGGTGTCGGCGCCCAGATGTTCGGCAACCGAGACGGTGCCCTTCCAGGTACCGCTCTCCTTCGACAGCGCCATGTGCTCGGGGCGGATGCCGGCGGTGACGGCACCCTTCGCCTTGGCATAGTCGCCGGTGATCATGTTCATCCGCGGCGAGCCGATGAAGCCCGCCACGAACAGGTTGCGCGGCGTGTTGTAGAGGTCCATCGGCGAACCGACCTGCTCGATATTGCCGCGGTTGAGAACGACGATCTTGTCGGCCATGGTCATGGCCTCGATCTGGTCGTGGGTGACGTAGATCATCGTCGTCTTCAGCTGGTTGTGCAGATCGCTGATTTCCAGACGCATCGTCCCGCGCAGCGCCGCATCGAGGTTGGACAGCGGCTCGTCGAAGAGGAAGGCCGACGGTTCGCGCACGATCGCCCGGCCGATCGCCACGCGCTGGCGCTGGCCGCCGGAAAGCTGCGACGGACGGCGCTCCAGATAGTCGGTGAGGTTCAGAACCTTGGCGGCATCCTCGACTTTTTTGTCGATCTTCGCCTGATCCATCTTCGCCATCTTCAGCGGGAAGGCGATGTTCTTCCTGACCGTCATATGCGGATAGAGCGCGTAGGACTGGAACACCATGGCAAGCCCGCGGGCGGCCGGGGCCGCTTCCGTCACATCCTTGCCGTCGATGGTGATCGTGCCGCCGGTGACGTCTTCCAGGCCGGCGATCAGGCGCAAGAGCGTCGACTTGCCGCTACCCGACGGGCCGACGAAGACGACGAACTCGCCATCCTTGATTTCCAGATCGACCGACGGGATGACCTTGGCTTCGCCGAAATGTTTCTGAACGCCTTTGAGAGTAATGCTTCCCATGAGAGGTATTCCTTACTTAACCGCGCCAAACGTGAGGCCGCGAACGAGTTGCTTCTGGCTGAACCAGCCGAGGATGAGGATGGGTGCGATCGCCATGGTCGAGGCGGCCGAAAGCTTTGCCCAGAACAGGCCCTGCGGTGACGAGAACGAGGCGATGAAGGCCGTCAGCGGCGCCGCATTGGTCGTCGTCAGCTGGATCGTCCAGAACGCTTCGTTCCAGGCAAGGATGATGTTCAAGAGCAGCGTCGAGGCAATGCCCGGCACGGCCATCGGCGTCAGCACGTAGACGATCTCTTTCCACAGGCTCGCACCGTCCATCCTGGCGGCTTCCAGGATCTCGCCGGGAATTTCGCGGAAGTAGGTGTAGAGCATCCACACGACGATCGGCAGGTTGATCAGCGTCAGCATGACGGTGAGGCCGATGCGGCTGTCGAGCAGGCCGAAATTGCGGAACAGGATGAAGATCGGCAGCAGCACCGCGACCGCCGGCATCATCTTGGTCGACAGCATCCACATCAGGATGTCCTTCGTCCGCTTGGTCGGCGAGAACGCCATCGCCCACGCGGCCGGGATCGCGATGATCAGCGCCAGGATGGTGGAGCCGACCGACAGGATGACCGAGTTCATGAACGGCTTGAAGTAATCACGCTGCGTCTGCACCGTGACATAGTTCTCGAACGTGCCGGAGGGGATGAGCGAGAAGCCGGCAATGGCTTCCTGTTCCGTCTTCAGGCTGGTGACGAATGCGTAGAGGATCGGAAAGAAGATGACGAGTGCCACGACCCATGCGGCGATGGTCCAGCCGATCTTGGCTCCGGTTGTTACTTTGCGTGCCATGATCTTCTCCCCTACTTGTCCAGGTTCTTGCCGACGGCGCGCATCAGGAAGATGGCGACGATATTGGCGAGAACGACGGCGATGATACCACCTGCCGCACCGCCGCCGACGTCATAGCCGAGACGTGCGGTACGATAGATGAGGAAGGTGAGGTTGGTCGAAGCGTAGCCCGGTCCGCCATTGGTGGTGACGAGGATTTCCGCATAGATACCGAGCAGGAAGATCGTCTGGATCAGGATGACGACGGTAACGGCGCGCGAAAGATGCGGCACCGTCAGGTAGATGAAGCGGTTGAAGAAGTTCGCGCCGTCCATCTCCGCTGCTTCCCTCTGCTCGCTGTCGAGCGACTGGAGCGCGGTGAGCAGGATCAGCGTCGCGAATGGCAGCCACTGCCAGGCGACGATGATGATCACGGAAAACAACGGGTACTGCGCAAACCAGTCCACCGGCTGTGCGCCGAAGAACTTGGCGATGTCGGCAAACACGCCGTAGCCCGGATGCATGATCATGTTCTTCCAGATCAGCGCCGCGACCGGCGGCATGACGAAGAAGGGCGAGATCACCAGGATGCGCACGATGCCCTGGCCGAAGATCGGCTGATCGAGCAGCAGCGCGATCGCGGTGCCGCCGATGACGGTGATGGCGAGCACGCCGAGCACCAGGACCAGCGTGTTCCAGATCGACTGGAAGAAGGCGGGGTCGGTGTAGAAATACTGGTAATTGAAGAAGCCGGCGAACGAGACATTCATCGGCGTCAGGAGATTGTAGTTCTGGAACGAATAGTACAGCGTCATTGCGAGCGGCACGATCATCCAGATCAGAAGAACGATGACGGAGGGCGCCATCATCAGGCGTGCCAACGTCTTGGTATTCTGCGTTGCCATCTTTTAGGACCCTCCCACGAGCCTTGGAGCTCTAGTTGCCGTGCAGGTTCAGTTCGGGCGGGAACGACCGGCACGGAGGCATGCTGTTTGTTTTTATAGGGTAGATGAGGAAGACGGCGAGATGCGCGGCATCGAACCCGTCTGGGGCGGGCCGCCCGGAAGAACCGGACAGCCCTTATCCTTGGGAGGAAACCCTTACTTGATGTATCCGGCGCGGGTCATGTCGCGGGTTGCCGTCGCCTGAGCGGCGGCAAGTGCGTCGTCGACCGTCGACTGGCCGGCGATGACTGCCGAGAACAGCTGGCCGACCGTGGTGCCGAGTGCCTGGAATTCAGGGATCGTCACGAACTGGCCGCCCGTATAGGGAACCGGCTTGACGGTCGGCTTGGTGATGTCGGCAGCATCCATGGCGGCAAGCGTCGGAGCGGCGAACGGGGCAGCCTTCTGGTACTCATCGTTCTTGTAAAGCGAAGTGCGCGTGCCCGGAGGAACGTTTGCCCAGCCTTCCTTGGAAGCGACGAGCTCGGTATATTCCTTGCTGGTTGCCCAGGAGATGAACTTCTGTGCGGCCTCGGCCTTCTGCGAGGAAGCAGGCACCGCGAGGTTCCACGACCACAGCCACTTGCCGTGGTTGTCGATGCCTTCCTTGTTCGGGAAGATCGCGTAACCGACCTTGTCGGCAACCGTCGAGTCCTTCGGGTTGGACACGAAGGAAGCGGCGACCGTCGCGTCGATCCACATGCCGCACTTGCCCTGCTGGAACAGCGTCAGGTTTTCGTTGAAGCCGTTGGAAGAGGCGCCCTGCGGGCCGGTATCCTTCATCAGGTCGGCATAGAACTGCAGCGATGCCTTCCATTCCGGCTGGTCGAACTGCGGCTTCCAGCTTTCGTCGAACCAGCGACCGCCGAACGAGTTGTTGAGAGCCGAGAGGAACGCCATGTTCTCGCCCCAGCCGGCCTTGCCACGAAGGCACATGCCGCTGACATCGGCGCCGCGATCGGTGATCTTGCGGGCAGCGTCGGCGATGAATTCCCAGGTTGGAGTTTCCGGCATGGTCAGGCCGGCCTTCTCGAACAGGTCCTTGCGGTACATGATCATGGCGGATTCGCCATAGAAAGGCGCCGCATAGAGCTTGCCATCGACGGAAAGACCGCCGCGGATCGCCGGCAGCAGATCATCCATGTCGTAATTGTCACCAAGACCTTCGAGCGGCAGCAGCCACTGCTGCTTGGCCCAGATCGGAACTTCGTAATTGCCGATGGTGACGATGTCGTACTGGCCGCCGTTTGCGGCGATATCGGTGGTCACGCGCTCGCGCAGGACGTTCTCTTCAAGGGTAACCCAGTTTACCTCGATATCAGGGTTTGCCTTGGTGAACTCCGAGGTCAGCGACTGCATGCGAACCATGTCGCCGTTGTTGACCGTTGCGATGGTGAGGGTTTCGGCAGATGCCGACGAGGCGACGAAAGCCATGGCCGAGCATGCGCCCAGCAAAAAAGTCTTCAATGTCATATCTTCCTCCCGAGAAGATGTTTGCGAGCATTCGCTTTGCTCATGGGCAATTACTTACTATCGGCTGACAGAAGTCAACACGGATTCGTTGCTGCACTGCGATTTAAACGTTTTAATATATTGATTATATTGACTAAATTATTTGCTCACAGGGCGAGCAACCGCTCAGCGGACGCCTCGTCGGTGATAATTCCGTTGATCAATCCGCCCTTCAGCGCCGCTGCCATGGCCGGAATTTTCCGCGTGCCCTGGGCAATTCCGATGACGGAACTCGTGTCCCGTGAAGGTATCGGAACGCTTGCGACGCGCTCGTTCACCGCATGCTCCAGAAGCCTCCCCTTCTGGTCATAGACCCAGCCGCAGATTTCGCCTGCCGCACCACTTTCGACGAGCTTGACCATATCCTCGCTGTCGAGAAATCCGTCGACACAGAGCGGGCCGTCGACACCCAACTCCCCGATACCCACAAAGGTTGCATCCGCCTGCGCGCCGAGCGACAGCGTCGAGCGCACCAGCGCCTGATCATGCAGGGTCTCCCGCTCCTCGGCAGAGGAACAGAGCACCGGCAAGGGCATGGGAAAATGCCGAGCCTTGATCGCATCGGCCATGGAGAAGATGACGTTGTAGAACGCGGCAGAGCCATCCGGCCCGATATTGCCGGTGAGCGACACGATGCGATGCTGCGGGCACTCCATCGGCGGCAGCTGGTCGACAGCTGCCTTCAGCGTGCGGCCCGTTCCGATGGCGATGACGATCGGCTCCGGTCGCTTCAGCCATCGTTCGATTTCTGCCGCCGCCGCCTCGGCGATACCGATGGTCGACGACGAACCGGACGTATCGCTTGGCACGATTTCGCAATGACGCAGCCCGTATTTTGCCTTGAGCCGCTCGGCCAGTTCCAGGCAGGCGGCGATCGGATGATCGAGCCTGACCTTGATCAACCGCTCGGCAACCGCAAGCGATACGAGCCTTTGTGCCGACTGTCGCGAAATCCCCATGGCCGATGCGATTTCGTCCTGCGTGCGCCCGGCCACGTAATAGAGCCAGCCGGCTCTCGCCGCATCATCCAGCCGCCCCTGGTTGTCAGACCGTTTTGCCATGCAGAAATCTCCTCTGGCAATTTGCTGACATGTTTTCAGAGCGGCTGTCAAACTGTTGCTTTGAGGATATGAAATTTGCGCGAGCAAAATATCCGGCGGGAAAAAGCCCTAGCCAATCACGATGCACGACGGCAGGACGCTTGCGAAAAAATCCCATGTTTCAAACGGTTGCCCTGCGTTCCCAGCAACCGCCTGCCGCTTGACAATACGCCCGATGCCGACTGTTAATTGCCGACCGTACAACATTCGGGGCCGACAGAATGCGCACGTCGAAGATCATCCATGTCGTCACCTGCCATGCTGAAGGCGAAGTCGGCGATGTGATCGTCGGGGGAGTAGCACCGCCGCCGGGAGACACCATCTGGGAACAGTCGCGGTTCATCGCCAAAGACCGGAGCCTGCGCAATTTTGTCCTGAACGAGCCGCGCGGCGGCGTCTTCCGCCACATCAACCTGCTTGTCCCGCCCAAAAACCCGAAAGCCCAGATGGGCTGGATCATCATGGAGCCGGAAGACACGCCGCCCATGTCCGGCTCGAACTCGATCTGCGTCTCGACCGTATTGCTCGACAGCGGCATCATTCCGATGACCGAGCCGGTTACGAGAATGGTGCTCGAAGCGCCGGCAGGCCTCGTCGAAGTAGAAGCCGAGTGCCGCAACGGCAAGGCAGAACGCATCACCGTCACCAATGTCAAAAGCTTTGCCCAGAAGCTGGATGCCAGGCTGGATGTTCCAGGCCTCGGCACGATCAGGGTCGACACGGCCTATGGCGGCGACAGCTTCGTGGTTGTCGATGCGCAAGAGATCGGCATCGACCTCATCCCGGAAAACGCCCGCCTGATCGCCGAGACCGGCATCAGGATCACCAAGGCCGCCAACCAGCAGCTGGGCTTCTCCCACCCGGAAGACACCGGCTGGAACCACATTTCATTCTGCCTCTTCGCCGGCAAGCCTTACGAGGAAGACGGCCAGTTGATGGCAAAGTCGGTGGTCGCCATCCAGCCCGGCAAGATCGACCGCTCGCCGACCGGCACCGCAGTATCAGCCCGCATGGCGCTCATGAACGCCCGTGGCCAGTTGAAACGGGGCGACAGCCTGTTGGGCATCTCGATCATCGGCACCCGCTTCCTCGGAAAGATCGTCGAGGAAACCACGATCGCCGGCGAAAAGGCGATCATCCCATCGATTACCGGTCGCGCCTGGATCAGCGGCACCTCGCAGCTGATGCTCGATCCGGACGATCCCTTCCCGGCCGGCTACAAGCTCTCCGACACCTGGCCGATGATCCGCTGACGTCGCCCCCCGCGAAACCGGGGGCGATGTGTCCGTACGGTTACGCCACCTGCACGATGTGCCCGGCCGAGACCTCGCGGTACTCCCTGACCGGCGGTACGTAGTCGACGCTGCGGATCGGGCTCTTGATCTCGTCTACCGCCATGTTGCGGCGCATCGAGCGACGTGCGGGATCAGGCACCGGCACCGCCGCCATCAGCTTCTTCGTGTAGGGATGCTGGGGATTTTCAAACACCGCAGCCCTCGGCCCGATCTCGACGATCTCTCCGAGATACATGACCGCCACACGATGGCTGACCCGCTCCACCACCGCCATATCGTGGGAGATGAACAGGAAGGCGAGCTTCAGGCTCTGCTGCAGGTCGAGCAGCAGGTTGCAGACCTGCGCCTTGATCGACACGTCGAGCGCCGAGACCGCCTCGTCCGCGACGATCACCTTCGGGTCGAGAATCAGCGCGCGGGCAATCGCCACGCGTTGCCGCTGACCGCCGGAAAACTCGTGCGGGAACCGCTTCATCATGTCGGCGGAAAGGCCGACCTTTTCCATCAGCGCCGCCGCCTTTTCGCGTGCCTGCGCCTTGGTGCCGAGCCCGTGCTCGACGAACGGCTCCATCACCGCCGATCCGACGCTCATGCGCGGATTGAGCGAGGCGAACGGGTCCTGGAAGATCATCTGGACAGACCGGCGCATGTGACGGAGCGTAGGCTGGTCTAGCTTCATCACATCGTAGCCGTCGAGCGTGACATTGCCGCTCGTCGGGTTGATCAGCCGTGTGACGGAACGCCCGGTTGTCGACTTGCCGCAGCCCGATTCGCCGACCAGCGAAAGCGTTTCGCCCTCGTAGAGATCGAAAGAAACCTTCTCCACCGCATGCACCGCACCCGTCTTGCGGCCCAGGAGGCCGGAATGGATGTCGAAGCGCGTCGTCAGGTCGCGCACGTCGAGGATCGGCGTCTTGCCCTTGGCGACCGTATCGGTCACGTCGGCCAGAACCTGCTGCTCGCCGGTATTGATGTCGATACTCGGGAAGCGCAGCGGCAGCTTGCGATCGCCCATCGAACCTAGCCGCGGCACGGCTGAAAGCAGCGCCCGCGTATAAGGATGCTCGCCGCGATGGAAGATATTGCCGGTCGGCCCGGTCTCCACCTGGTCGCCACGGAACATCACGATCGTCCGGTCGGCCACTTCCGCCACCACGCCCATGTCGTGGGTGATGAAGAGAACGGACATGCCCTCCTCTTCCTGCAGCTGCTTGATCAGGTCGAGGATCTGCCCCTGGATCGTCACGTCGAGCGCTGTCGTCGGTTCGTCGGCGATCAGCAGTTTCGGCTTGGAGGCGAGCGCCATGGCGATCATCACACGCTGTCGCATGCCGCCCGAAAACTGGTGCGGATATTCGTCGAACCGGCTTTTGGCGTTCGGAATACGCACCTTTTCCAGAAGCCGGATGACTTCCGCCTTCGCCTCAGCCTTGGAAATACTCCGGTGGACCGTCAGCGCCTCGGCGATCTGCTTGCCTATAGGAAAAATAGGATTAAGCGACGTCATCGGCTCCTGGAAGATCATCGAGATGTCGTTGCCGCGCACCTGCCGCATCTGTTCTTCCGGCAGCGCCACCAGTTCCTTGCCCTGCAGGAAGATCTGCCCCTCGATCCGGCTCGTCTTCTTCGGCAGAAGCCGCATGATCGACAGCGACGTCACCGACTTGCCCGATCCGGATTCGCCGACGATCGCCACCGTCTCGCGCGGCGCGATATCGAAGGAAATGTTGCGCACCACGGTCTTCCACTCATCGCCGACGCGGAAGGATGTGGACAGGTTACGGACGGACAGGACGGGGGCGACCGAACCGCCTCCCTCTTCCATGGCATTTCCGGACAACAGCATCGAATTCCCCTTTTTATATATCGGTTTTCTGTTCCGGATCAGGCGGCAAGCGCCGTCTCGGCCAGTGTCACCCAGTAGCTGACGCCATAGGGGATCGCCTCGTCATTGAAGTCATAGGCCGCGTTGTGCAGGCTCGCCGTATCGCCGTTGCCGATGAAGATGAACGCGCCGGGGCGCTGTTCCAGCATGTAGGAAAAGTCTTCCGCGCCCATATGTGGATTGACGTTGCCGTTGACGGCCTTCGGTCCCGCCACCTTTCCGGCAATCTCGATGGCGAATTCCGTTTCCGCATCGTGATTGAAGGTCACTGGATAGCCGCGCCGATAAAAGACATCCGCCGTTGCCCCATGCACCTCGGCTGTCGCCTTGGCCACCGCCGTCAACCGCTTTTCGGCGAAATCACGCGTTTCAGGCAGAAGCGTGCGCACCGTGCCGACCAGTTTCACCGTATCGGGGATCACATTATTGGCATCGCCGCCATGGATGGACGCGACGGTGACGACCAGCGATTTCAGCGGATCGGTCTCGCGCGCGACGATCGATTGCAGGGCGATCACCACATGCGATGCGGTCAGCACCGGATCGATCGAATTATGCGGTTGCGCCGCATGGCTGCCGCGGCCGTTGATGGTGATCTCGAACACGTCGGCAGCCGCCATGATGCCGCCCTTGCGGATGGCGAAATTGCCGACCGCAAGCCGCGGCTCGTTATGCATGCCATAGACTTCCTTGATGCCGAACTTGTCGATGAACCCGTCGTTGATCATCGCCAGTGCACCGGCACCGCCCTCTTCCGCCGGCTGGAAGATCACCGCCACGGAACCCTTGAAATTGCGTGTCTCTGCAAGATATTGCGCCGCCCCGAGCAGCATCGCCGTATGGCCGTCATGGCCGCAGGAATGCGCCTTGCCCGGCGTCTTCGATGCCCACGGCTTGCCGGACGTCTCGAAGATCGGCAGCGCATCCATGTCGGCGCGGAAACCGATCACCGGACCATCGCCCTGACGGCCCTTGATCAGGCCGACGACACCGGTCTTGCCGATGCCGGTCTCAACCACGTCGCAGCCGAAGGAGGAAAGCTTCTCTGCAACGAATTTCGACGTCTCGTGAACATCGTAGAGCAGCTCGGGATTCTGGTGCAGATGCCGGCGCCATTCGGCCACCTGATCCTGCATCTCGGCTACGCGATTGATCACTGGCATTACGGCACCTCGTTGTTTTTTCTGGATTTCCCACTCTGAGTGGGCGGATATTGCGATGCTTGTGCAAGCTTTTGCAAGAGCCAATTTTCGATCTTGAACGAAAAACAGGCTTATGCTTTGATCGCTCAAAATTTGTTCAAAGACGTTTTTTACAAAGGAGTGAACCGGTCGCGGCGAATTGCAATATCGCGACTTTGGGCAGCAGCCCGGCATCCGCCGGAAGGGCAGACAGGCAAAATGCCGCTGTCCGGGAGATCCGGCAGGAAGACGCTTCGACCACGGCAACACAACTCGTCAAGAGAATCACAAAGGGGAATAGCAGCATGCGGAAACTCAAACTTCTTCTGGCCGGCACAGTCGCCGCGCTGGCACTTTCGGGTGCAGCCGCGCACGCCGAGCGCGGCACGGATGGTGATCTGAAGATCCTGTTCTGGCAGGCCGTATCGACCATGAACCCGTATCTGTCGGGCGGCACCAAGGAAGTTCTGGCCTCCTCGATTGTCATCGAGCCGCTGGCACGCACCGATGAGAAGGGCGAACTGGTGCCGTGGCTGGCGTCTGAAATCCCGACACTGGAAAACGGCGGCCTCGCCCAGGATCTGCTCAGCATGACCTGGAAACTCCGGCCCGGCGTCAAATGGTCGGATGGCACGGACTTCACCGCCGAGGACGTCATCTTCACCTGGAAATACTGCACGGCGCCCGATGGCGGCTGCGCCCAGGCCGCCCAGTATGAAGGCGTCAAGAATGTCGAGGCGGTCGATCCGTTGACTGTCAGGATCACCTTCGACGAACCCAAGCCCTACCCCTACTCCGCCTTCGTCGGCGGCCAGTCGCCCATCATCCAGGCCGCCCAGTTCAAGGATTGCGTCGGCGCCGCGGCGCCCGGCTGCACCGCGGCAAACTTCGGCCCGATCGGCACCGGTGCCTTCGTCGTCTCCGATTTCAAACCGAACGACGTGATCACCCTCACCGCCAACCCGAATTACCGCGATGCCGCCAAGCCGGCCTTCGCCTCCGTGACCCTCAAGGGCGGCGGCGACGCGGCCTCGGCCGCTCGTGCGGTGCTGGAAACCGGCGAATACGATTACGCCTGGAACACGATGGTTGAACCGGAAGTGCTGGCATCGATGATGGCCGCTGGCAAGGGCCGCCTGGAATCCGCCTTCGGCACCAATGTCGAGCGCATCAACCTCAACCACTTCAACGCCGATCCGTCGCTCGGCGACAAGCGCTCCACCAAGGAAGCCGGCCCGCATCCGTCGCTGACCGATCCGGCCGTGCGCCGCGCCCTGTCGCTCGCCATCGACCGCAGTCTCATCGTCGAGGCAGGCTATGGTGAAGCGGGCCGTGCCACCTGCAACATCGTTCCCGCTCCGGCAGCCGTCGCCTCCACCGCGAATGACGAATGGTGCCTGCCGCAAAACATCGAGGAAGCCAACAAGATCCTCGATGAAGCCGGCTGGGCACGCGGCAGCGACGGCATCCGCGCCAAGGACGGCGTCAGGCTTTCCTATCTCTATTCCACGTCCACCAACTCGGTGCGCCAGGCGACCCAGGAACTGGTCAAGTCGATGTGGGCGGAGATCGGCGTCGATGCCGAACTGCGCAACGCCTCTGCCTCCGTCTTCTTCGGCGGCGACCCGGCAAGCCCGGACACGTTCCAGAAATTCTATGCCGACGTCGAAATGTACACCAACAACTTCGACGGCACCGACCCGGAAAAGTATCTGGCGGAATGGCTGTGCGACAAGATGCCGAGCCCGGCAAACGGCTGGCAGGGCCAGAACATCCCGCGTTACTGCAACCCGGCCTATGACACGCTTGTCGGTGAACTCTCCAAGACCGCCGAGCCGGAAAAGCGCGCCGAAATCTCCAAGCAGCTCAACGACATGCTGACGACGGAAGGCGCGCATATCCCGCTCGTCCACCGCGGCGACCTCTCGGCATTCGCCGTCACGCTCGAAGGCGTCAGGATGAATGCCTGGGACAGCCAGGTGTGGAACATCGCCGACTGGTCTCGCGCAAAGTGATGCCGTCGACCGGGTTGGTCCCTGACCGGCCCGGTCCACCCTTCGCGAGCATGTCTGGGGGAAGACGAACAGGCTTCGTTTCCCGATCGACATCGACCGAAGCGGCGCAGCGATGGGCCCCGTCTCAGCGGGGCCGATCTACAAGGCATAGCTAAACCCGCGACGCCGCCGGCCCAGGTCGCAAGGCCAGGCTGCGCAGCCCGGAGAAAGTTCCAGATGTTCACATACACGTTGCGACGATTGTTCTTCGCAATTCCGACGCTGCTGATCATCAGCTTCGTCATTTTCGCGCTGCTCGATCTTGCCCCCAGCGATCCGACCGGCGACCTACCGCTGACGATCCCGCCGGAAGTGCGCGAGCAGATCCGCGCCTCGCTCGGCCTCGATCAGCCCTTCCTCATCCGTTATCTAAAATGGTTGCAGCAGTTCTTCATCAACGAGCCGCTGAACATTTTCGAAAGTCTGACCGGCTGGCAGTTCGGTGACGGCGAGCGGATGCGCGTCCTATCCTGGGCTACCCGCAGCCCCGTCGTGGATCTCATCGTCCAGCGCCTGCCGCAGACGCTCTGGGTCGTCGGCCTTGCCTATGTCTTCGGCATTCTCATCGCCATCCCGATCGGCGTCATCTCCGCCTACAAGCAGTATTCGATCTTCGACCAGATCGGCACCTTCATCTCGATGATCGGCTATTCGGTCCCGACCTTCTTCACCGGTGTTCTGCTGATCGTCATCTTCTCCTCCTACCTGCAGTGGTTCCCTTCGGTTTACGACACCAATCTGCGGGTGACTGATTTCGACAGCTTCCTCGCCCAGATCCGTCAGATGGCGCTGCCGGTCTTCGTGCTGGCGCTCTACAACGCCTCGCAGATCGCCCGCTTCGTGCGCGCGTCCATGCTCGACAACCTGCACCAGGACTATGTCCGCACCGCCCGTGCCAAGGGCGTCAAGGAAAAGGCCGTGCTGCTCGTCCACGTCCTGCGCAACAGCCTCATCCCGGTCGTCACCGTCATCGCGCTCGGCGTGCCCACCGTCTTCTCCGGCGCCATCATCACCGAACAGGTGTTCCGCGTGAATGGCCTCGGCCAGCTGCTGATCACCGCCGTTCAGGGGGCCGATATCCCGCTCGTCCAGACGCTCACCTTCATCTTCGCGGTGCTGATCGTCCTCTTCAACCTGATTGCCGATGTGCTTTACGGCATTCTCGATCCGAGGATCCGCTATGACTGATGCGACCATCACCTCCCCCGCGCCGACCATTGCCGCCGGCCCTGCCCGTTCGGCCTTTGCCGACATGTGGAAGCAGTTCCGCGCCCACAAGGGCGGCGTCGTCGGCCTGTTCACCTTCACCTTCATTCTGCTTGCGGTTTATGTCGGCCCGTATATCCACACGGTCGCGCCGAATGCACTGAATGTGCGCGAGCGCAACCAGTGGCCATCGCTTGCCCATCCGTTCGGCACCGACAACCTTGGCAAGGACATGCTTGCCCAGGTTCTGGCCGGCGGCCGCATCTCGCTTGCGGTCGGCATCACTTCCATGCTGCTGGCCCTCGTGCTCGGCACGCTGGTCGGCGTCCTCTCGGGGTATTTCCGCAAGCTCGACGGCCCGCTGATGCGCCTCACCGACCTCTTCCTGGCGTTGCCGCTATTGCCGCTGCTGCTCGTCATCATCATGCTGTTCCGCGATACGCTGCGCTCCTATTTCGGCCCGGAAACCGGCATCTTCATCCTCGTCGTCTTCGTCATCGGCATCACCAGCTGGATGCACACGGCCCGCATCGTTCGCGGTGACGTTCTGGCGGTAAAGAGTCAGGAATTCGTGCTGGCGGCAAAATCGAGCGGCATGCGCGAGTACCGCATCGTCCTGAAGCACATCGTTCCCAATGTGCTGTCCTCGATCATGGTCTCGGCGACGCTCGGCATCGCCTCCGCCATCATCACGGAATCGGCGCTTTCCTTCCTCGGCCTCGGCTTCCCGTCGGACTTCCCGACCTGGGGACGCCTTCTGTTCGACGGCGCCAACTTCCTGCAGCTGACGCCCTCGCGCGTGCTGTGGCCCGGCCTTGCCATTTCGATGACGGTACTGAGCGTCAACTACATGGGCGACGCCATCCGCGACGCGCTCGATCCACGCGCCGTCAAGCGCTGACCAGCCTTTAAGGAGAGCCCCCTTGGCTCACATTGAAACGGCGGCGAAAGCCGCCGTTTACCGTTTTCCGGAGAGCTGATTATTTCGCAAAAAGTCGGGAACCTTATTTTGGGTCGTCCGTTATCAGGATATCCGAAGGCGACCCCCCGTCCCCCGCCCTACAAAGCCTTCGGATAGCTCTTCAATCCCCCTCGAAGAGACGAGCCGGCTCGGTTTCCCAAGGAAACCGAGCCGGATTTGTTTTGAGCTTTTGAAATTCCGTGGTGACGGAGAACAGGCGGCGGGGAAACGCGGGATTATTCGCCGCCGATATCCAGCGGGAAGCGCAGCTTATAGCCGATACGCTCCTGGGAAATCTCGTACTGCGCCTTGCCGTTGACGGAAGCCGGCACGACGCGCTCCAGCACCGTGCTGCCGAAATGGGCCTTCAACCCCTCTTCCGACGTATCGCTATCCTCGCCCGGCAAAAGCGCCTCGTTCCAGCTCATTTCCAGATAGTCGTGGCCGTCGACATGCATCTTCGTGCAGTTGATCTCGATCGGTCGCGCACCGCGCAACAACGAACCGTGGCTGACCGCGTTGACGATCAGCTCGTGCAGCGCAAGACCGAGATGCAGCGACGCGTTTGGCGTCAAAAGCACATTGTCGCCGGAAATCTTCACCCGGTGCGGCGTATCGGGCAGGTATTTTTCCGTCTGCTGCCGCACGAGGTCATGGAAATAAGCACCGCGCCAACTGGAATCGGTGATCAGGTCCTGGCTTTGCGACAACGAGTACAAGCGGCCGCGAAACTTGTTGAGGAAAAGGTCAAGCGATCCCGAATGGCGCGCGGTCTGCAGCGCGATGCTCTGGATGATCGCAAGCAGGTTCTTCGATCGGTGGCTGACTTCGCGCAACAATGCGCGCAGCAGCCGCTCGCGATGGCGCTCCTCCGAACGGTCGATGATCGTGGTGACGAGATGCAATCCGCTCGGCTGGAATTCGACGGCCTGTACGCGGAACTCGAAGATCTGGTCGGAACCGACGGTGACCTCGATATGGCCCTTCTTGCCACACTCGGTCATTGCGCGTTTCAAGGCGGCAAGCTTGACGGCCACCTCATCGCCGAACAGGCCGGCATCGGTCGGGTTCGCCAGCTTTTGAACTGCCCACACGTCCGGCAGGTTGGCGACGTAGAGATAGTCGAAATCCTTGTTCTGGATCATGACGCTGGCGCCGAGATCCACCAGCGCGGGCATGAAGAATTCCCGCAGCTTGTCATCACTCTGACCCGCTTGCTGCCATATCAGCGGCTGCGCCAATCTTGCCACTCCGTCTACCGCCTCATCCGATGACACCTTGAAGGCGACGCCGGATGTTCGTGTTGCTCTTAAAGGACCCAACCGCTGCGCGGACACAACAGGATCGATCCAACATGCGTTGCGTGAAGAAGACGGCAGATACACTGACTTCGAACGCGCCGGCCCGGACACAACTAGCATCCGAACCCGCAGTCTCAGACTATCGTTAAGAATAGGCACAAGACGATTAAGACAAGGGGTAGCAGGCCGCAAAAATCCGACCCGCTACGACCTTACACGGCTTTTTGTTCCAGCCGCCCCACGAGTGTGGCCATTATGCCGCGGCCTTAACCGCCTCGTTGAAGAACAGCGCCTGGCTGATCAGCGCCTTCACCATATCCGGGTTGAACGGCTTGGTAACGAGGAATGCCGGTTCCGGACGCTCGCCCGTCAACAGCCGCTCCGGGAACGCGGTGATGAAGATCACCGGCACGGAAGAGGTCTTCAGGATCTCGTTCACCGCATCGATGCCGGAGCTGCCGTCGGCGAGCTGGATATCGGCCAGAACCATCTTCGGACGGGAAGATTGGAACAGCGACACCGCTTCCTTGTGCGTCCGGGCGATACCCGTCACGCGATGGCCGAGGTCCTGCACCATCTGCTCGATGTCGAGCGCGATGAGCGGCTCGTCCTCGATGATCATGATGTCGGTCGCGACCTGACGCGAGATCTCGCGCGATGCCTCGTCAAGCAGCTTGCTGACTTCGGCAGTGCTCACGTCGAGCACTTCGGCCGCTTCCTCGATGGTGAAGCCTTCGACCGAAATCAGCAGAAAGGCGTGGCGCGCATGCGACGGGATCGACGACAGGTTTGCGGCAGCACGCTGCTCCCATGCGAAGGGAGACTCGATCGGGCGGATCTCGATGGCGGTGGAACCAAAGATTGCGACGAAGAGTTTGTAAAGCGAAACGCGATCTTTCGAACTTTCCGGAAAAATGGAGACATCGGCAATCAGCGCTTCAAGAACGGCCGCCACATATGCGTCTCCGGACGTCTGCGATCCGGTGACCGCACGGGCATACCGTCGCAGGTACGGAAGGTGAGACGCAACGCGTGTGGTGAGTGACATAAATATTCTCCCCTGGGCCCGAATGGGCAATTGACGTGGGATTAACGTGGGACTGCAAAATAAGTTCCGCAAGACGGAACTTTTTTTGATCTCGGGCATTATGTACCCGATGATTTGCAAGCAGGCGCCCGAGTGATGAGTGAAGAGACCAGAAAAAAGCATGATATGACAACAGCTCAGCCCCCTCAGATAAAACCCGGTTCCGCGGCCCCGAATGCTTCTATTTCGAGGAAGCTGAAGGAATTCTACGAGGCCGTTCAGGAAGAAGGCATCCCGGACCGTTTTCTCGACCTGCTGGAACGCCTGGAAGCGGCTGAAAAGGCGCATACCGCAGCCGAAGCAAAGGCGGTGGATGCTACATGAGCACAGAGCTCCAGTCCCAAAAGACTGACGTGCAGGCGGACCAGGATGACCGCGCCTTCAAGCGCGACCTTCTCGCCTCGCTGCCCAATCTCCGCGCCTTCGCCGTCTCCCTGACCGGCCGCCACGACAAGGCGGACGATCTGGTACAGGACACGATCATGAAGGCCTGGGCCAATCAGAAGAGCTTTACCGCCGGCACCAACATGCGGGCTTGGCTGTTCACAATCCTGCGCAACGAATTCTACAGCCAGATGCGCAAGCGCGGCCGTGAGGTGCAGGATACCGATGGCCTGTTCTCCGAACGCTTCTCGGTGCATCCGGAACAGTATGGCCGCCTTGACCTGCAGGATTTCCGCGAGGCGCTCGAGAAGCTGCCGGAAGACCAGCGCGAAGCGATCGTACTGGTCGGCGCTGCCGGGTTTGCCTATGAGGAAGCCGCCGAAATCTGCGGCTGCGCCGTCGGCACGATCAAGAGCCGCGTCTCGCGCGCCAGAACCCGCCTTCAGGAACTGCTCGGCGTTTCCGGCGAAAGCGACTACGGCCCGGACGCCGGCGATGCCGCGATCACCGCAAGGGCGTTCGGCAGCTGATCATTCGAACGCGCGCGCAGGATCATCACAAAGGTCGCCTCCGGGCGGCCTTTTTTCTTTGGAGGAGAGGCCTTTCACCTTCATCTAAAAGGCGTGGCGCTCACCCTAACCTTCTCCCTGTGGGGACAGAAGGGACGTGCTGGATACCGCGTGTCAGGGAGATCGAGGCAACCGCAGTGCTCCATCCCCTTTTCTCCCCCGCCCGCGCGGGGAGAAGAAGATGCCGGCAGGCGGATGACGGGACCGCGCCCGCATCCCGCAACAAAAAAGCCGCCCGAGAACCCCGAGCGGCTTTCCATCATCCAGACTCTTGCGAAAACCTTCACTCCGCTGGAGGCGGCCCCTGCCTTGGGTCTCCGCCCTTGCCACCCTTCGTTGCCAGAAAACCGAGCCCGCCTGCGACGGCAAGCAGCATCAACGGCTTCGACTTCATCAGGAGCGGCAGCGTCGAAACGGCAGCCGTCATCATCAGTGCCCGCTGGCTGTTGGCGGCCATCTCGCGCTTCTTGCGGCGCTGATCGGCGGCGTTCATGATCATCACGATGGCGATCATGAAAAGCGCCATGCCGATCATCCCGCCGGCGATTACCAGCATCGCCATCGGCAGGCCCCAGCGTTCACCCAGATGAATGGCGAGTGCCGCAACAAGCAGCCCGTAGGCCGTCCATAGAAACGCAGCCGCGATCCCGTAAAGGATCGCGTTGCGTTTGATCTTTCGCTTCATCGCCGTCACATCCGTCGAGATAAAGGATGCGATCAGCGGCCCCAACGCGGTCAGCATTCAGGATCAGCGACGCGTCAGAAGCGCAAAGACGAAGCCGACACCGGCAGCGATCGCCACCGACTGGATCGGGTTCGTGCGGATCTGACCCTCAAGGTCGCGCTCCCAGCTCAGCGCCTGGTTCTTGGCGGCCTCGGCGATCTGGTAGGAAGCGTCGGTCGCATCGGCTGCAGCACGCTTCGCCCGGCTCTTCACTTCGGAAGCCTTGTCGTTGCCGACGGCGGCAACCGTCTTGGCAAGTGCCGAGATATCCTCGCGCAGCTGTTCCAGCTGCAGTTCGATATCCTTGGTCGACGCGGCGGAACCGGTGCGCGGAAATTCGGTGGTCGTCGAGGTCGATGCTGGCATGACGGTCTCCTGTTTGATCATGTTCGATTTTGCGGCAGTCGATGCTTTGGTTTTGCGTGGTCCACGCTTGGGTGCAGCCTTGACTGTTTCCCTGACGCTTGCCTTGGCGACGTCAGCGTTCAGGGACGTGGCTGATGAACGCTTCGCCCGCACCTTTTTAACAGGCGCCGTGGAAGAAGCCTCTGCGGGCACGGCCGAAGCCGGCTGGACAGCCTTTTTACGGGTTCTCGTAATCTTCGGCTTGTCTGCAACGTCGTTCAATCGATGACTCCCCTACCCGCCGTTCACGGCAACACAAAACCTGCATGCCAATGGCTGCATCCCGACAACGGGTTGTGTCGGAGATTGTTCCAATCCCGGACAGGAAAATGCGAGAAAGGCTCAGCGCTGGCGGAAACGCGGATCAAGCAGGTCGCGCAAGCCATCGCCGAGCATGTTGAGGCCCAGAACCGCAAGCGCGATCGCCATGCCCGGCAGGATCGCCAGCCACGGCGCCTGGCCGAAGAATGTCTGGCTGTCGGCGAGCATCCGTCCCCATGTCGGCGCTGGCGGCGGCATGCCGAGCCCGAGAAAGGAAAGCCCCGCTTCGGTGAGGATCGCCAGCCCCAGTTGGATCGTCACCTGCACGATGATCTGGCTGGAAATATTCGGCAGGATATGCACGAGGGTGATCTTCGCCTTCGACCGGCCGATGCCGATGGCTGCCATCACATAGTCGCGCGCCCAGATCTGTTTCGCCCCTGCAAGCGTCAGCCGCGCGAAAACCGGCACCATGAACACGGCGATGGCGATCACCGCGGTAAACCGCCCCGAGCCGAGAAACGCCCCGAGCATCATCGCCGACAGGATCGGCGGCACGGCAAAGATGATGTCGCAGCCGCGCATGACGACGAGTTCCAGCCATCCTCTTTGCATGGCGACGACGACCCCGACCGCCGAGCCGATCGCGGCGCCGATTGCCACGGCCAGGAACGAGGTCGACAACGAATTCCACGCGCCGACCATCAGCATCGAGGCGACGTCGCGGCCGAACGGGTCCGTGCCAAGCATGCCCCCCGGCCCGAACGGCGGCTTCAGCCGCTGCACGATATTCATCCGGGACGGAAGCGACGGCGTCCAGACCAGTGAGAGGAGCGCCACGGCGACCAGCGAAAGCGTGATCATGGCGCCGATGACGAGCACCGGCCGATTTCGGACGAATGCCCCCATCACGCCGTCCTCAACCGCGGATCGATCGCCAGATAGGCGAGATCGACGAGGAAATTCATGATGATGACGAGGGCGGAGAAGAACAGCACGACATCCTGCATGACGATGATGTCGCGCTGCGCCAGCGCCTGGTAGGCAAGTCGCCCCAGCCCCGGCAGGTTGAAGACGTTTTCCACCAGCACCGCGCCGGCGATCAGGAAGGTGAACTGCAATCCGATCATGGTGACGACCGGGATAGCCGCATTCGGCAGCGCATGCCGCCACACGGCGGCGCGCTCGCCCAGGCCCTTGGCCCGTGCCGTGCGGACGAAATCCTCGTTCATCAATTCGAGAACCGCACTGCGCGCCACCCGCGTCAGCACGCCGGCCTGCGGCAGAGCGAGCGCCACCGCCGGCATGAGAAGCGCCGTCAGCCCCGCCATCAGCCCCGCATCCCAGCCGGGAAAGCCGCCCGCCGGCATCCAGCCGAGACCGGTTGCGAATGCGATGATCAGCAGCAACCCCACCCAGAAGGCCGGCACCGCGATCGACACATAGGAAAAGGCTCCGACGAGATGATCGACCAAGCCGTTATGCCGCTGCGCCGCCATCACCCCGAACGGCACGGCAATCGCGATGGACATGACGACGGCCATCAGCGCCAGCGGCAGCGTCACCGCCAGCCGCTCGGCGATCAGCCCCGCCACCGGCACGCTATACGTATAGGACTGCCCCAGATCGCCTTGGAACATGCCGGAAAGCCAGGCGAGATAACGCAGCATCATCGGCTGATCGAGCCCCATCTGCGCACGCAGCGCCGCCAGCGTCTCCGGCGTCGCCGACGTCCCCAGCATGATCGCCGCCGGATCGCCGGGCAGAAGGTTCATGACCGAGAAGATAAGGAGCGACACGACGAGCAGCGTGACGATAAGGCTTGCGATACGGCGGATGAGGATGGAGATCATGGGATGCGGATCTCCAATCTCGCCCCTTGCGGGGCAGATGTCGGCAGAGCCGACAGAGGGGAGTGGTTCAGCACATTCGGTTTGCGAAGAGAATGGGGAGCCACCCCGCTCTGCCCTGCCGGGCATCTCCCCCTCAAGGGGGGAGATCGGTATGCCGCACCGGCCTGCACTACCAAAACCCTCACTCTTCCCAATGAACCTCGGCCAGCACATTCGACGGGATCGGCTCGTTCTCCCACAGGCCTTTCACCTTCTTGTCCCATATGCCGAGCTTCGGCATGACGAACAGGAACAGCGACGGCACGTCTTCGGCCAGAATCGTCTGCGCCTCGCCATAAAGCGCATCCTGTTCGCCGACATCCGCGGTCGCCTCGACCTTGTCGAGGACGGCATTGAACGCCGGGTTCTTGTAATTGAAGTAGTAGGGATCGCGGGCGTAGATATCGATGTCCATCGGCTCCGCATGGGCAACGATGGTCATGTCGTAATCGGCGGCCTTCAACACGTCCGCCACCCATTTCGCCGGAAACTCGGTGGTCTCGATATTCATCGTCACACCGATTTCTGCAAACAGCGCCTGCAGGATCTGCGATGAACGCTGCGCATAGACCATCTGCGGCGCCTTCATGGTGAAGGAAAAACCGTCGGCATACCCGGCCTCGGCCAGAAGCGCCTTGGCCTTTTCGATGTCGTAGGCATAGACTCCGGTCAGGTCCTTGTAGCCGCGGTCGTTCGGCGTGTAATGGCTGCCGATCGGCGTGCCGTAGCCGGACCACGCGCCTTCCACCACCATCGCCCGGTCGACCGCCATCATCAGCGCCTGCCGCACGCGCTTGTCGGAAAACGGCTTGCGGGCATTGTTCATGCCGGCGACGACCTTGAGTTCGGTATTGCCGATCACCGTTGCCAGCCGCTCGTTGCCCTCGAAGGAAGAGACGAGTTCCGGCGCACCGAATTCCGGAAACGCATCGACATCCCCTGCTGTCAGGGCTGCCGCCTGCGCCTGCGGATCGTTGATGAAGCGGAAAGACGCCGTCTCCAGCCTCACGGCAACACCCTTGTTCCAGTAGTCGGCATTCTTCTTCAGGTCGACCTTGGTGCCCTTGGCCCAGCTGTCAAAGATGAACGGCCCGGTTCCGACCGGATTGGATCTGTTGGCTTCCGCCGTCGAAGGCTCCACCATCACCGCTGCCGGCCAGCCGAACCAGTACAGCAGGCTTCCGGTCGGCTGCTTGAGTTTCAGAACCAGCGTCGCCGCATCGGGCGTCTCGATCGTGTCGATCGAGGTGAAATAGCGTTTCTGCGGATTGACGCTGTCTGCACCCCGCGCACGGTCCAGCGTGAACTTGGCGACCGAACTGTCGAAGGCGACGCCATTGTGGAACTTGACGCCCTCGCGCAGCTTGAACGTATAGGTCTTGCCGTCGTCCGAAATCGTCCAGCTTTCCGCCAGTTGCGGCTGTACCTTGCCGTCCCTGTCGATCGTCGTCAGGCCTTCGAAAATGTTCTGCCAGGTCACCTGCCCGATCATCACCTGCGCGCCGATCGTCGGGTCCAGCCCGCCCGGTTCGACCGCCATGCCGACCGACACGGACGTCTTCGGCGCCGCATGGGCCAAGGGGACGGCAACGGGTGCAACAAACGTCACGCCGGCGGTAAGTGCAAGAGCCAAGGTCCGGGCCATGACGGCGCGGCGTGAAATCGCCCCTCCGAGGCTTCCCCAGGAGATCATGTTCTGCATTCCTAACGCTCCCCGTTTTCGCTGACTGCAGCTTCTTTGGTATCAATCTAAGGACATTTCGCACCCGCACACAATGCCCCCGGCCACCTTTGCAGCACTTGCGGATTTACTGATGGATAGCCTACCCCCGGCGAAATCCTTCGCTCGCCACCAGCAGCTGCCGCGTATAGTCGGCGGAAAAATCCTGGCTCTCCAGCGCGGCGGCCTTGACCGTCTCCACCACTTTACCGCCCTTCATCACCGCCAGCCGCTCGCACATATGGCTGATGACGCCCAGATCATGGCTCACCATCACGAAGGTCAGCCCGCGATCCTTGCGCGCCTGTTCCAGAAGGTTGAGGATTTCCGCCTGGATCGAGGCATCCAGCGCAGACGTCGGCTCGTCGAGCAGCAGAACCTTCGGCTCCAGGATCAGCGCCCGCGCAATCGCCACGCGCTGCCGCTGCCCGCCGGAAAGCTGGTGCGAATAGCGGAAGCGGAAACCGGATCCCAGCCCCACTTCGTCCAGCGCCCGCATGATGCGTTGATCGACATTGTCGAAACCATGGATGGCGAGCGGCTCCAGCAACAGCCGGTCCACCGTCTGGCGCGGATGCAGCGAACCGTAAGGATCCTGAAACACCATCTGCACGGTGCGATAGAAATCCTTCGACCGGCTGCGGCCCGAATAGGACTGTCCGTTGATCGTCAACGTCCCGGCGCTGAACCCGTTCAGCCCCGCCACCGCCCGCAGCAGCGTGGATTTTCCCGACCCGCTTTCGCCGACAATGCCGAAACTCTCGCCTTGCGCCACATCCACCGAAACATGGTCCAGCGCAACGAAATCGTCGAACGTGACGACCATGTCCCTGACCGATAGAACACTTGCCGTCATAGAGCCCACTCCGTCTTTCGGTCGAGCACCGGCAGCGGATGCCGGTCGGAGCCGATCACCGGCAGGCAGTTGAGCAGCCCTTGCGTATAGGGATGCTGCGCCTTGGAAAGGTCGGCCGACGGCAGTTCCTCCACCACGCGCCCCGCATACATGACCAGCACGCGGTCGCAGAAGGAAGAGACGAGCCGCAGGTCGTGGCTGACGAAGATCAGCCCCATGCCGCGATCACTCACCAGCTTGTCGAGAATGCCGAGCACTTCAAGCTGCACCGTCACGTCGAGCGCCGAGGTCGGCTCGTCGGCGATCAGCAGTTCCGGCCCGCAGATCAGCATCATCGCGATCATCACCCGCTGCCCCATGCCGCCGGAAACCTCGTGTGGATAGAGTGAAAACACCCGCTCCGGATCGCGGATCTGCACCGCCTCGAGCATCGCGAGCGTGCGCACCTTCGCCTCGGCGGTCGAGACCTTCTCATGCGTCCTGAGCGTCTCGATGATCTGCCGCCCGATCGTCATCACCGGGTTCAGCGAATATTTCGGGTCCTGCAACACCATGCCGATCCGCTTGCCCCGGATCTGGCGCCGCTCCTTGTCGGATATGTCGAGCAAATCCCGACCGGAAAAATTCAACGTCTTCGCCGTGATCTTCGCATGTTTCGGCGTCAGCCCCATGATCGCCCGACCCGTTTGCGACTTGCCGGAACCGCTTTCACCGACGATACCGAGCCGCTCCCGTCCGAGTGTAAACGACACGCCGCGCACCGCCTCGATCTCACCGGTGCGGGTCGGAAAAGTGACGCGCAGGTCTTCGACCGTCAGAAGTTTATCGCTTCCGGAAACCGCACTCATTGGCCTGCCTCCTTCGGATCGAGCGCGTCGCGCAATCCGTCGCCAAGCAGGTTGAAGCCTAGGCTGACGATCAGGATCGCCGCACCCGGCATCGCGGCCACCCACCACTGGTCGAGGATGAAGCGACGGCCCGACGCGATCATGGCCCCCCATTCCGGCAACGGCGGTTGCGCGCCGAGGCCCAGGAAGCCGAGACCGGCCGCCGTCAGGATGATCCCCGCCATGTCGAGCGTCACCCGCACGATCAGCGACGACAGGCACAGCGGCATCACATGCCGGAAGACGATGCGGAAGGGTGACGCCCCCATCAGCTTCACCGCCGAGATGAATTCGGAATTGCGGAACGTCATCGTCTCGGCGCGGGCGATACGCGCGTAAGGCGGCCATGAGGTGACGGCGATGGCGAGAACCGCGTTCTCGATCCCCGGCCCGAGAGCCGCCACCAGCGCCAGCGCCAGAACCAGCTTCGGGAATGCGAGGAAGATATCGGTGATCCGCATCAGCACCGCATCCACCCAGCCCCCGGCATAACCGGACACAGTGCCGATGATGAGGCCAACGGGCGCGGCGATGATCGCCACCAGCACGACGACAAAAAGCGTCAGCCGTGACCCGTGGATCAGCCGCGAGAGAATGTCGCGCCCCTGGTCGTCGGTACCCAGCAGATAGCCGGCGGTGCCCGGCGGCAGAAGCCGCGCATTCCTCAGATCCCCCTGCACCGGATTATGCGGTGCCAGCAGATCGGCAAAGATCGCAACGAGGATCAAAAGAAGAATGATGCCGAGACCGGCAAGCGCCAGCCGGTTGGCGGAAAACCGCCGCCAGATCACATAGGCGCGACCCAGCCGCGCCTGATGCCGCGAGGTCGGCTGTTCGGATAACAGCCATTCGCGGCTATAGGGCTTTTCATGTGCCTGAAGAACACTCATCGGCTTCTCGTCCTCGGATCGAGCGTCCGGTAGAGAAGATCGGACAATATGTTGATGGCGATGAACACCGCGCCGATGACGATCGTTCCGCCCAGCACGGCGTTCATGTCGGCATTCTGCAGTGAGTTGGTGATGTAGAGCCCGAGCCCAGGCCAGGAGAAGATCGTCTCCGTCAGCACCGAACCTTCGAGCAGCCCAGCATAGGAAAGCGCGATCACTGTCACCAGCGGCACTGCGGCGTTTCTCAGCGCATGAAACCAGATGATCCGCGCCTCCGACAATCCCTTCGCCCGCGCCGCGACCACATATTCCTGCTGCAGCTCGTTCAGCATGAAGCTCCGCGTCATGCGGCTGATATAGGCAAGCGAGAAATAGCCGAGCAGCCCACCGGGCAGAATGATGTGGCGGAACAGATCCAACGCCACATCCCACTGCCGCTGCCAGATCGCATCGAACAGGAAGAAGCCCGTCGCCGGCGTGAACGTATATTCGTAGACGATATCGATCCGCCCCGGATAGGCGACCCAGCCGAGCTTGGCATAGAAGAGGACGAGCGCCAGTAGACCGAGCCAGAAGATCGGCACCGAATAGCCGATCAGCCCGATCACCCGCACGATCTGGTCTGCGATCGACCCGCGCTTGACGGCAGCCAGCACCCCGAGCGGCACGCCGATCAGGGCCCCGATGATCGTCCCGATCGTCGCCAGCTCGATCGTTGCCGGAAACACGCGGGCGATATCGGCCATCACCGGATTGGTGGTCAGCACGGACGTGCCGAAATCACCCGAAAGCGCCTGTTTGATATAGATCCAGAACTGCTGGTAGAGCGGCAGGTTCAAGCCCAGTTCCTCGCGCACCCGCTCGACCACATGCGCCGGCGCCCGGTCGCCGACAATCGCCAGCGCCGGATCGATCGGCACCACGCGGCCGATGAAGAAGGTGACGGCGAGCAGGCCAAGAAACGTGGTGACGACCGTCACCACGAACCGGACCACCGCCATCCCGAAGGAGGAAGCCCGCTTGCGCCTGCGCCGCGTCACGGCCGTCATGTCGGTAAGTGTCAAGGAGATCTCCCTTGGGTGGCCGATTGGGGCGATACATCGCCACCTGCCCCTTCTCCCTGTGAAACGGGGAGAATGTCCGGAGCTATCGCTTGAGAAAGTCCCTCCTCTAGCCTGCCGGCCATCTCCCCCACAAGGGGGGAGAGGACCCGCGGCACCCGCCTGGCTCAATTGAGCCTCGGCGGCGGTGCGACCAGGTAAAGCCCCTCCCCTTGTGGAGGTCCGTAAGGACGGGGAGAGACCCGTGGCTCGAGCCAGGTCGGTTGGGAGGGGGCTTTTCTAAACCTGCAGCCCTATTCCTTCGATACCGTACCCACGAAGTTCGTGTCGAAGCTCGGCCCCAGCTTGTAGTCCTTAAGCTTGGACGAATAGCCCGCCACTTCCGTCTGCTGGAAGACGATCACGAACGGGCTCTGGGCCAGAACCTGCTTCTGCAGGTCCTCATAGACGGCGGCACGCTTGGCCGCATCCTTCTCCAGCAATGCGCCCTTGCCGGCGTCGGAAAGCGCCTTCGGCACGTCCCAGGCATTGCGCCATGCCAGCGTCTTGTTCGTGCCCTCGTCGGAATTGTCCGCGTTGACGGTAAACGTCTCGGTGTTCGAGTTCGGGTCGAAATAGTCCGAACCCCACTGGCCGATATAGATGTCGTGGGTGCGGGCGCGGTACTTGGTCAGCGTCTGCTTGCCGTCGCCGGGAATGATTTCCAGCTTGATGCCGGCCTGCGCCAGCGTCTGCTGCACGCTTTCGGCAATGCCGGTCACCGGCTGCGTGTTGCGCACGTCCATCGTCACGGTAAAGCCGTCGGCAAGCCCTGCCTTGGCCAGCAGTTCCTTCGCCTTGGCGACATCAAGCTTGTAGGGCTTGTCATCGATCGCGCCGAGCTGGCCCTTGGGCAGGAAGGTCTGGTGGATCTCGCCGATCCCCTTGATCAGCGTCTCGCCGATCGCGTCATAATCGACCAGATATTTGAACGCTTCGGCCACTTCCGGCTTGGCAAGGTTCTCGTTTTTCTGGTTGAGGCTGAAATAATAGATCGTGCCCTTCGGCGCAGACGTCGTCGACAGGCCTTCCTTCTTGGAAACCGCTTCGACATCGCCGGGCTCGAGATTGCGCGCCACGTCGATATCGCCGTTTTCCAGCGCCAGCCGCTGGCCGGCGCTTTCCTTCATGTGGCGATAGATGACCCGCTTCAGCTTCGGTGCCTCACCGTAATAATGCGGGTTCGCCTCCATGAGGACGGCCTCGTTGGCGCGCCATGCCAGCACCTTGTAGGGGCCGGAACCGGCATAGCCGGTCTTCATCCACTCATTGCCGAAATCGGTGTCGTATTTGTATTCGGCCGACGGCGTCATCGCCTTGGCATGCTGCATCACCGTTGCCTTCTCGACCACCGAGGCGACGGTCGCGGTCAGCACGTTGAGGACGAAGCTCGGCGCATAGGCCTTGTCGACGGTGAACGTGAACGTATCGGGCGCGGAAGCCTTCGCCTTTTCCGTCACGTTATCGCCAGTCAGGCCGAACTGCGTCAGCAGGAAAGCCGGCGACTTGTCGAGCTTGACGGCGCGTTCGAAGGAAAACGCCACGTCTTCCGCCGTCAGCGGATTGCCGGAGGCGAATTTCAGGTCGGGTTTCAGCTTGAACGTATAGGTCATGCCGTCATCCGACACCGTCCAGCTTTCCGCCAGGTCGCCGACGACCTTGGACGTATCGGCCGGATCGAGCATGACGAGCTTGCTGTAGCTGTTGGCGGTTACCTCGGCGGTCGAAAGCTCGAAGGCCTCGCCCGGATCGATGGTGATGATGTCGTCGATGGCAAAGCCTTCCACCAGCGTATCGGCCGGCGTCGCGGCAAAAGCCGCGCCCGGAACGCCGAAAGGCGTGGCGGCTACCAGCAGCGACAGGGCTGCCGTGGTGGAAAGCATGCGGACGGAAGTGCTAAGTGAATGGAGCATGATCGGTTCCCCTGTTCTCATGTGCTCATATTCGTCGACGTCATCGACGCTTGTTCAGCGTCTTCGGTTCCCGGCGCAAGCCTGTTGCGGAACCTTATTCGTGCCAGGCCTGCCCCAGAACCCTCAACCAGTTCCCACGGGCAAGCTTGACCAGATCGTCGCCAGCGTATCCCCCTGATTTTAGGGCTGCAACCAGATTTTGATTGCCTGAAGCATCCCGGATCTCACCGGGCACGGTGCAGCCGTCGAAGTCCGATCCGATCGCCACGTGATCGATCCCCATGCGCTCCACCATGTAGTCGACATGGCGGATCATGTCGGAAAGCGGCGTTGCGGCATTGTCCAGCCCGTCGTCGCGCAGCATCGTCACGGCATAGTTGAGGCCGACGAGCCCGCCGCTGTCGCGGATCGCATCCATCTGCCGGTCGGTCAGGTTACGGGCGACGGGCGTCAGCGCATGGGCATTGGAATGGCTGGCGATCAGCGGCTGGTCGGAGGTCTTCGCCACATCCCAGAAGCCTTTCTCCGTCATGTGCGACAGGTCGATCAGAATGCCGAGCCGGTTGCATGCGCGAACGAGATCGAAGCCGAGACCGGTCAGTCCCGGCCCGGTATCGGTGGTCATCGGAAAGGCAAACGGCACGCCATGGCCGAAAATGTTGTGGCGGCTCCATACCGGCCCGAGCGAGCGCAGGCCGGCGGCATGGAACACGTCGAGATTGTCGAGATCACCGTCGATCGCCTCGCAGCCCTCCATATGCAGGACCGCGGCAAACACATTGGCATCCATCGCAGAGCGGATATCGGCGGTCGAGCGGCAGAGTTTCCAGGCCCCCTCACGATCGAGCCTTACAGCGATCGCCGCCTTTTCGAGCGCGATTTCGAGCGACGGCTGGTAGGCGAGCGGGGCGGCCAGCGGCGTCGCGTAATGGCCGTTGGCATCCGGGTCGCTCAGCACCAGATCGCCCGACGGGATGTAGATGGCGCAAAGCCCACCGGCGAGCCCGCCTTGCCGCGCCCGCGGCGCATCGATATGCCCTTCCGGTGTTCCCTTGGCAAATTCGACAACGGGATCGCCCCCCGCCTTCATGTTCCGCCAGAGCCGCAACAAAACGTCGTTATGGCCGTCGAACACCAGTTCCATCAAAAATCTTCCTGAAAAAATGACGCATGCTTCGGGTGGGATGAGGTGATCCTAGCCGGCCGATGACGATGCGCAAGGGGTTAAGTGAGTGCATCTGCCTCCTTTTTCCCGCTCACGGGGAGACGGGCGCAAGTGGCAGCGCCTTAACCCCAACCGAGCCTCAACCGCCCCACATCCCCTCACCGACCTTTTCGAGCATCGGCGTCCTGAAACACGAAACCACCCGGCCCTTCCAGTCAGGTCCCAGCGCGTCGAGCTTTGCCTCCCAGCGATCCGACTGCAGCATCGCCGCCCCGATCGCCACCGGCTCGATCCCGAGCGAGGTCATCAGCTTAAGCCCGGAAACGATCGAGGTGCCGGATGAAATCACATCGTCGATCAGGGCCACGCGTTTGCCCGCAATCAGCGGCATCATCCGCGGGTCGACATAGAGCCGCTTTTGTTGATCCGGTGTGGTGATCGATGAAAGCGGCACCGAAAGCGCCTCGTCGTACCAGAACTTTTTCGACGTACCCAGGGGCACGTAGCGGGCAAAGCCGAGCATCCGCGCAACGGCGGCGGCAAGCGTCAGCCCCAGCGTCGGCAGGCCGACGATCACCTCCGGGCGAAGCGCTGCGATCTTCGGCGCCAGATCCGCCGCCAGCGCATCCTGCACGTCGAAACCGGCCTGGTTGATGATCAGCGAGGCGAGCGCATGCTGCCCGTCGGCAAGCGGCCGGATCGGCAGGCGAAGCTGTTCGCCACTGTCGAGCCGCGCCGGATAAAATCCGGAATGCGGTCCGGCTTCGTCGAAGGAACCGGGAGCGTGCATCTCCTGCCAGAAATCATGCGGCTGCATCCCGTCTCCCTGCTTGTCGTCTATTGAAGAATGTCCAGTATCGGGCTCTCCAATAGCGTGCCGGTCGTCACATCCGCAATGCCCCTGTCGGTCTGGTGCGGCCCGGCATTGCAGGCCAGCGTCGCGCCGAAACAGGCCTTGAACACGAGATAAGGCGGCTGCCAGTCGACGATGTCGTCCATCGCCTTGCGGATCGCCCGGAACTTTTCGGCCACGACCTTCACCGGCTCTTCCGACACCAGGCCGGCCAGCGGCAGCGGCAGAAGCGCCACCACCTTGCCATCCTTGGCGACCGCCATGCCGCCACCGGCAGCGATCACCGCGTTGGCGGCCACGGCCATGTCGGCGGGATCGGCACCGAACACGGTGAGGTTATGGCTGTCATGAGCGACGGTGGACGCAAATGCCCCCCGCCACGCACCCCAGCCGGTGAGATACCCCAGGCGAGTGCGGCTGTCGGCCCGGCCGTGGCGGTGGGTGACGGCAATCAGCGTCGTTCCCTCCGGGGGTACCACGAACCCGTTTTCGACAGCCGCATCCACCTGGCCCCAGGCCGTGAAACGCGGACGATCGATCGTCGCGATCCTGACCTGGGAAGCCTTTGAAGGCAGCTTGAAATCCTCTTCTCGCAAAGCCTGAAGCTTGACCGAACGGCGCAGCGGATTGGGATTGATGCGCACCACGTCCATGGCCATGACGCCATCACGCGACACGATCTGGCCGCTGGCGATGACTGCCTTCGTGCGGAAATCCTGAAGATCGTTGAAAAGCACGATATCTGCCCGCCGGCCGGCGGCGATCAGCCCCAGATCGGCGCGGCCGATCCTGGCCGCACCATTCAGCGTCGCCGCCTGCAGCGCCCATTCCGGCTTCATGCCGTAGCGCACCAGCCGGCGCACCACGTCGTCCAGCCCGCCGCCATCGACGAGATCATCGGGAAACACGTCATCGGTACAGATCGTCAGCGTCTGCGGCAGATGGCCGAGCGTATTCAGCGCCGAAACGAATTCCGGCAGCAGATGATCGTGCGAGCCGCGCATCTCGATCGTCAGGCCGGCGCGCAGCTTCGCCATCAGGTCGTCGGCCGAGGTCAGCTCGTGGTCGGAGGTGATGCCGGCCGCCATGAAGGCCGAAAGATCGCCGCCGGCAAGCCCGCGCGCGTGGCCCGAAATCAGTTTTTCCGAGGCAAGTGCCGCCTGCACGATACCGCGCATGCGCTGTGCACGGTCGATCACGCCGCGCATGTCCATCACTTCGGCAAGGCCGGCAATCTTCGGCCAGAGCAGCATCTCGTCGATCACGTCGGCATCGAAATCGGCGCCCGACACTTCATAGCCAGGAGCAGACGGCACGCAGGACGGCGCCATGACGACGGCCCGGAGCGGCAGCGATTTCACCGCCTCGACCGACCATGCCACGCCATCGACCCCGCAGACATTGCCGAATTCATGCGGGTCCCACACGACAGTGGTCACGCCGCGCGGCACCACGGTTTCCGCATAGGTCGCCGGCGTCACCATGGAGCTTTCGACATGCATATGCGTGTCGATCAGGCCGGGCGACAGATAGGTCCCGGTCGCATCGATCACGGTCGCCGCATCTGATCGCGCACCGCGCTGATGCACGCTGGCGATCATCGGCCCGATGATGCCGATATCGGCGTGGCGCAATTCACCAGTCACCACATCCACCAGCGTGCCGCCGGAAATCAGGATGTCGAAGGGCGCGTCGCCGCGCGCCGCCGCCACCGCGCGGTCGCGCAAGATCACGTCGTTGAAATCGCCGATCGGGGTGAGAAGATCCTTCACCAGCTTGCCTCCGCCGTCAGCGCCTCGAGAATGATGGCCTTGGCCCTGTCGATATCGATCTCGGCGGCGAAGCTGGCGTTGAACGGCGCACTGCGGCCCGGCCGGGTTTCAACGACGGTGCGACCGCGCGTCAGACCCGTGGCAAGCTCCATGTCGATGCGGGCTTCCTGCCAGCGCACCAGCTCGGGATGGGCAAACGCGACCGCCGCCACCGCATCGTAAAGCGCCATCGCCAGCCGGCCGCGGCTCGTCGCGATCTCGACGAAACCGGCCAGAAGATCGGCCAGCAGTTCGGCATTGCGCCCGCCGGCAGAGCGCACCGGATCGACATCCTCCGGCGCGCAGAGCACCTTGCGACAAAGATCGAGATCGACCATCCGCAACGGAATGCCCTCTGCCAGAACGATCGCCGCGGCTTCCGGGTCGGCGAACGCGTTGAACTCGGCGGACGCCGTGTGATTGCCGACCGTCAGGCCGCCGCCCATCCAGGTCAGATCGGTAATCTTGGCCGCCAGATCCGGCCGCGCCAGCGCGATCGCCGCGATATTGGTCAGCGGCCCGAGCGCCAGAATGCGGCACTCGCCGTCGGCGCGCTCCAGCCAGCCACACAGTGCTGCAAACCCGTCTTCGGCAAACGTGTCGCTGCCCTCCGGCAGCGCCTTGCCGACCGTCGGCATGCCCGCTTCGCTCAGGACCGCAGCTGCGGTTTCAAGCTTGCCGAGAACCGGCATGGCCCGCCCGACATGGATCGGGAACGGCCAGACGAAAGCGCCTGCCGCACCGGCGGCATTGCGGCGAACCTGCTCCAGCCGGGCATTGCCGAAGACCAGCGAAATACCATCCACGCCCATGCCCTGATGCGCCGCGACCATGATCGCCGCCAGATCATCAAAGCCCATATCGGTATCGATCCAGACACCCATTTTACGTACGCCCCACAACTGACATCGGAGAATTGTTCAAAACTGCACCATATACGTATGATTGCATTTCACGGATCACTCGCGTCACGACGAGGCTCCGATATTTTCGCATCTGCCACGTAAGCCGGCGCCGTCGACTGCCTGATGACAAGCTGCATCGGCACGCCCGCGCCGCCATCGGCAGGCGTCACGCTCCGCTCACCGTTTGCCCGGATCGCATCCTCAAGCGCCCGCACTGCCTTTTCGGCGATCAGCGCAAGGTTTGGCCGCAGCGTCGTCAGCTGGGGCGTGACCACCGACGCCCAGACAAGATCGTCGAAACCGCTGACGCTGACCTGTTGCGGCACGGCGATACCACTGCGCTGCAGCTTGGTAAGCAGCCGTAAGGCAAGAAGATCGGAGGTCGCGGCACAGGCGGTAACGCCGGCCGCTATTCGAGGCTCGAGATCCAGCCTGAACTCTGCGCCATGGATGTCCTCGAGCCTGTCCAGCCAGACAGTCTCGCACACCACATCCGGCCCCAGCCCCTCGACAAGCCCGGCGATCCGGTCCTTCTGCACGTTGGATGATGCGCTCTGCCCGACAAGCACCACCTTGCGGTGCCCGAGCGACAGCAAATACTGCCCAAGCTCGACGGCGCCCGCACGATGATCGGAAGAAACCGTGTTATTGGGCGTCGATGGACTGTCGATGAGCGCCACCGGCAGTCCCATCTCGCTGATCGTCGAGCCGCGCCGCGGCACCACGATCAGCCCGTCCACTCCACGCTCGACAAGCCGGCCGATGGCTTCGGCCTGCCGCTCGGTATCGCCCCGACTGTCGGCGATCAGCACGCCATAGCCTGCATCGGCTGCGGCGCGCTCGACAGCCTGGGCGATCTGCGGAAAAAGAGGATTGGAAATATCCGGCAGCACAAGCCCCAGAACACCGCTGCGCCCGGTCCTGAGCGCCCTTGCCGCCTGGCTCGGCACATAACCGCGCTCTTCCGCGGCAACGCGGATCCTCGCCGAAAGCTCGGCCGACACCCGCCCCTTGCCGGTCAGCGCATTGGAGACGGTTGCCGCAGACACGCCAAGCGCGGCAGCAATTTCCGTCATCGTCGCATTCTGGCGGCTACTCGTCATCCGTGGGTCGTCTCGGTCTTAGGTGGCTTCAGGTGATTAATCGTTTAATCACCCCCATAACCGCAACCTCTTGGTGTGTCGAGTCCCTTATTCCGTATTCATATAGAGAAATACAAAATGTCGCACCTACCAGGCGACGACCTCCTGGCCGTATCGCGCAACCTCCTCCAAAAGCCACGTTCTGAACGCCACCACGGGCGGAAAGCTGCCCTTCGCTGTTGGAGCGACCGCGTAATAGGCGCTCGGGCTCACAACCGAATGGGGAAATGCCTCGACGAGCTGGCCGCTCGCAAGCTCCTTGTCGATCAGAAACAACGGCATAAGCCCGACACCCAGCCCGGCGATGGAAGCCTGCGTCACGCTGCCGAACTGTTCGAAGCGCATCCCGTCGGCCGGCGCGCTGCCGATCCGCAGGCTGTCGAACCAGTGCTTCCACCCGCCCGGACGCGATGCCATGTGCAGGAGCGGCAGTTTCAGCAGATCTTCCGGCCGCGATACCGGATGGCTGGCCAGAAATTCCGGCGAACACACGGGCGCCACCATCTCGTCCATCAGGAACGTGCAGTCGGCGCCCGGCCATTCCGGCCCATACGCCCCCTTGGGACCGACATGGATCGCCATGTCGATCCCGCCCTCGTCGAAATCGAAGACGCCGATCCGGGTGGCGAAGTTCAGCGTGATTTCGGGATGCCGCGCCACGAAACCGGGAATGCGCGGCATCAGCCAGCGCGTCCCGAATGTCGGCAGGATCGCGAGGTTAAGCTGATCGCTATGCCGTTTGGTCATGACATGCAGTGCCGCCGAACGGATCTGCGCCAGCGCCCCTGCAATCGCTCTGGCAAATTCCGCCCCCGGCGACGTCAGCACCACACCCCGGCTTGTGCGCTCGAAAAGCGCTACGCCAAGCTGCTCCTCAAGCCCTGAAACCTGTCGGCTTATAGCCCCTTGCGTCAGGGAAAGCTCTTCCGCCGCAAGCGAGAAACTGCCGAGCCGCGCGACCGAATCGAAGGCGGCGAGTGCAGAGGTGGACGGCAGGAGTTTGCGCGAAAGGTTGCTCATGCGCTATTACTATCCGTCATGGCAGCTTGAGTAAACGAGCCTTGTTTACGCCCGATCGCGGGGGTACGCCTTTATCAATTGTCAGAAACGGGTGTGGACACCCTTGGCTCTTCTGGAGGATCCCTTGGCCTTTACCTGGAACGACCCCTTCCTGCTCGATGAGCAATTGAGCGAAGACGAACGGATGATCCGCGATGCCGCCGCAAGCTTCGCCAAGGCCGAACTTCTGCCGCGCGTCGAGGAAGCGTATCTGGAAGAAAAGACCGATGTCGAACTCTTCAAGCTGATGGGCCAGACCGGTCTGCTCGGCGTTACGCTGCCGGAAGAATACGGTGCGGCCAACGCCTCCTACGTCGCCTACGGCCTCGTCGCCCGCGAGATCGAGCGCATCGATTCCGGCTATCGCTCGATGATGAGCGTCCAGTCCTCGCTCGTCATCTACCCCATCTTCGCCTACGGCTCCGACGAGCAGAAGAAGAAATATCTCCCCGGCCTCGTCTCCGGCGAGCTGATCGGCTGTTTCGGCCTGACCGAGCCGGATGCCGGCTCCGATCCGGGCGGCATGAAGACCCGTGCGGAAAAGATTACGGGCGGCTATCGCCTGCGCGGCTCCAAGATGTGGATCTCCAACGCCCCGATCGCCGATGTCTTCGTCGTCTGGGCAAAATCGGAAGCGCATAACAACGAGATCCGCGGCTTCGTGCTGGAGAAGGGCATGAAGGGCCTGTCAGCCCCCAAGATCGGCGGAAAACTGTCGCTGCGCGCCTCCATCACCGGCGAGATCGTCATGGATTCGGTCGAGGTCGGCGAGGACGCACTGCTGCCGAATGTCTCCGGCCTCAAGGGTCCCTTCGGCTGTCTCAACCGCGCCCGCTACGGTATTTCATGGGGCGTCATGGGCGCTGCCGAAGACTGCTGGTTCCGCGCCCGCCAGTACGGGCTGGACAGAAAACAGTTCGGCAAGCCGCTCGCCGGCATGCAGCTCTACCAGAAAAAGCTCGCCGACATGATGACCGAGATCACGCTTGGCCTGCAGGGTTCGCTCCGCGTCGGTCAGTTGATGGACGCCCACAAAATGGCGCCGGAAATGATCTCCATCGTCAAGCGCAACAACTGCGGCAAGGCGCTGGATATCGCAAGGCAGGCGCGCGACATGCATGGCGGCAACGGCATTCAGGTCGAGTACCACGTCATGCGCCATTCGCAGAACCTGGAGACGGTCAACACCTACGAGGGCACGCATGATGTCCATGCGCTGATCCTCGGCCGCGCCCAGACCGGCATTCAGGCATTCTTCTGACACACGGAAGAATGGCGGCAACCAACTGCCGCCATCAACACTCCCGTCAATTTTCCCGCCTGGCCCGGCCGCGAAAGCGCGCCGGGTGCTTTTTATCTTTCGTCCGCGTCGTCATCGTGAGTTTGCGGCAACACACCCCAGTAATGTTCGGAAATATTACGGCCATTATCGAGAAGCCGGAACGCGATTTCCGGATTGCCGCCCTTCATCGTGTCGAGATCTGCACCGCAGAGTTTGAGGAAAAGCTTCTGGTGCACGACTGCGGCAAAATACTCCGCTGCCGGCGGCCGCTCGGCAATGCCGGCATCCCTGATCTCCTCGGCGGAACGCGCGGCAGCCGCGTCGATTGCCCGGAAAACGGTAGCCAGCATCTCGTCCTCGGCCCGCGACTGGATATCGAGATATCGCCTCTGTTCCGGCGAAAGGACGGGGCAGCTGTCAGCCAAAGGCAGTCTCCTCGAATAGGGATAAGCGCCACTCATCCCACGGGAATGCGCCGACAATAGGCCACGACCAAAAGCATCGGCACCCGCAGCGGTCTGCTGCGGGTGCCGAAAAGCGTCTATGGGCGGCGCCATCGCCGCCGCATGTCAGTGGTGCAGAGGCTTAGAACTCCTGCCACTCGTCCTTGCGCATGTCGAGCGCGGCATTGCCGGAGAAGGCTGCCGTGATCTTGCGACCGAGAGCGCGCGCCGGCGATGCCACCGGCCTTTCGTTCGGGCGAGCCGCCGCAACATGGGCCGCACCACCCAGCCTGAACTGGGCAAGCAGCTGATTCAGCGACGCCACTTCCGTGGCCAGGCTATGGCTTGCAGCGGTCTGTTCTTCAACCATCGCAGCGTTCTTCTGCGTATCCTGGTCCATCGTGTTGACGGCCGTGTTGATCTGCTGAAGCCCAGAGGACTGCTCATGCGCAGACTCGACGATGGCGTTCACATGGCGGTTGATCTCCTGCACTTCGGCGACGATCACGTCGAGCGCCTTGCCTGTGTCGCCGACCAGCTGCACCCCGTCACGAACCTGCTGGTTCGAGGTGTCGATCAGCGTCTTGATCTCCTTGGCGGCGGTTGCGGAGCGCTGTGCCAGCTCGCGAACTTCCTGTGCGACAACGGCGAAACCCTTGCCTGCCTCGCCGGCACGCGCCGCTTCAACGCCGGCATTGAGCGCCAGAAGATTGGTCTGGAAAGCGATCTCGTCGATCACGCCTATGATGTTGGAAATCTCGCCCGACGACTTGGAGATCTGCTCCATGGCGGTCACGGCCTTGCGCACCACCTCGCCGGATTTTTCCGCACCGGTTTTGGCGCGGCTCACAAGCTCGCCGGCCTCCTGCGCGCGACGGGTGGAATCCTTCACCGTCGTGGTGATCTCTTCGAGCGCTGCGGCGGTCTCTTCCACGGCAGCTGCCTGCTGCTCGGTACGCTTGGCCAGATCGTCGGCTGCCGACTTGATCTCGTTGGCACCGGCATCGATGCCGCGGGCATTCTGCGCCACCTGAACCAGCGCCCCCTGCAGCTTCTCCGCTGAAGTGTTGAAGTCGCCGCGAACGCTGTCGAGCGTCGCCGCGAAGGGCTCGGAGATGCGATAGCCGACATCCCCCTCGGAAAGCTTCGAAAGACCTGTGGCGATGCTGTCGACGGCAAACTGAACTTCCGCCGCTTCTTCGGCCTTCTGCTTCTCGCGCGCAATCCGCTCCTTCTCGCTCGTCGAACGATTGGCTTCGGTCTCGCGGGCAAGCTGCGCACGCTCGATGGCGTTCTGGCGGAACACCTGCACGGCCTGCGCCATCTCGCCGACTTCATCCTTGCGGTTCATGCCGTCGATTTCGGATGCCGTATCACCGGAAGCCAGCGACAGCATGCGTTCACGCAGGCGCACGATCGGCGTGGTGATGCCGCGCGAGGTAACGAACAGGGCAATACCAATCACCGCCAGGAACACCGCGACCACGGCGATCAACGTCTTGTTGATCAGCCAGCTGTTGTCTGCGGTCAGGGCCTGGCTGCGGCTTTCGACATCGCTCATCCGAGCAAGCAGGAAGGACAGGATATCGTCGCTCAGCGGATTGACCAGTGCATCGGCTCTTTCGAGCGACTGCCGCGCCTGCGCATCCTCGGAGCGCGCCGCGAAAGCGATCGCCTGGTCGGTCTGTGCGATGACGGCGCGCATTCTGGTGATCAGCCCATCCAGCTCCTGCGCATGCTGCGGCAGGAGATCGCGCGCCCGGCCGAGCTGTGTCAGTACGTATTCCTTGGTGGAACCGTAATCCTTGGCCGCAAACTCGTACATCGGATGCTGCGGATCATAGAAGGTCGTCTGGTAGGCCGTCAGCGTCAGCCCCACCAGGTTGCGGTTGGCGCGCGCCACTTCCAGCGTCGCGCGGTTATCCTGGCTGATGAAGTCGAAATAGACCTGATCGGATGCCTTGAACTGCGATGAAAGATAGGCAACGGCACCGAGGCCGGCTGCACAGAGCAAAAGAATGATCGCGAGGATCTTCGTTCGAATTCCGGTCTTTTCCAGGATGGTCATTTTTGATCCAAAAGAGATGATCCGCGTCCCTTCCCGTGCCGAAGGTCATCGGTTTCAGATTTGGCAGAGCACGTCGCAACCCAGTCATTGGGCGTGGATTCCGCGCGCAGCCACGCACCGGAGAACTGCAACCCGAAGGCGCCAAACCAGCTGCAAATCGCACAGAACATCTGAAATCGGATATCGCTTTACGAGCATAAACAATTCCTTACAAAAGATAGTTTGATCGCTGATTATTTCTCGAAAAACGAAAAATGCCGCTCACCAGCCTTTTAATCTGACGATCAGACATGAATTTCGGGGCGCAAAACAGCCGCCTCGGCCTGCCCGTTAACCGCTCATGCTTTCGTCATTGGCCAAAATCCTGGCTTGGGTGTATCAGTGCGATGCATCTTGCCCCGGCAACGATCATGCACAGGAAGACGCCTTCGCAAATGGACGCACCAGCCACGACTGCGGATACCGCGGAAGAAGAATTCGATGTCGGTGACCGGCTTCGTCTCGTGCGCCAGAGCCACGGCCTGTCGCAGCGGGCGCTGGCGGTCAAGGCGGGGGTCACGCATTCGCTCGTCTCGCTGATCGAGAAGAACAAGGTCAGCCCCTCTGTCGCCTCGCTGAAGAAGATCCTCGAGGCGCTCAACTATCCGCTGACCGATTTCTTCGCGCTGACGCTGCCGCCCGTCGACCAGATTTTCTACCGCGCCGATGAATTGACGCCGTTGTCGAAAGGCGCGCTGACGCTGCTGCAGGTGGGTGACGCAAGCTCCCACAGCGTCCAGATCTTTCACGAGTTCTACGAGCCGGGTGCCGATACCGGCGAGACGATGCTCGCCCACGAGGCGGAGGAAGGCGGCGTGGTCGTCGCCGGCGAACTGGAAGTCACCGTCGGCAGCCAGACCCGCATCCTCAAGCGCGGCGATGCGTACCTCTTCAACAGCCGCCTGCCGCACCGCTACCGCAACGTCGGCACCGAGCGCTGCGAGGTCGTCAGCGCGGTGACGCCGCCCTACCTGTGATTGCCGCGCGCTTCGGTCTCTGCGCTATAAGTATTTATCGGATTAGTATGACTTTTTTTAAAGGCGCCGACGTTGATTGTCGCCTGTCTTTGTCTTAACTCAGCTACCGGAACATTCCGCCGTTCTGCCCGCGGTCTTCTGCCGCGCGACCTGACGTTTCAAAACGAAAGTGGATCCCCATGCAGACCTATCCAGACGTAAAGCTGTTCATCAACGGTGAATGGCGCGATGCCGTCGGTGGCGAAACGCTGCCCGTGTCCGACCCGGCGACCGAGGAAGTCATCGGCAAGATCGCCCATGCCCGCAAGGCGGACCTCGATCTCGCCCTCGAAGCGACCGAAAAGGGCTTCAAGGTCTGGCGTGATACCCCGGCCTTCGAGCGCTCCAAGCTGATGCGCAAGGCAGCCGATATTCTCCGTTCGCGTGCCGACGAAATCGCCTACATGATGACCCGCGAGCAGGGCAAGCCGCTTGCCCAGTCGAAGATGGAAATCATGGGCGCGGCAGACACCATCGACTGGTTCGCCGAAGAAGCCCGCCGCACCTACGGCCAGATCATCCCGGCCCGCTTCGGCGGCGTTCAGCAAATGGCGATCAAGTTCCCGGTCGGCCCGGTTGCCGCCTTCACCCCGTGGAACTTCCCGATCAACCAGATCGTCCGCAAGCTTTCTGCCGCCGTTTCCACCGGCTGCTCGATCATCGTCAAGGCTCCGGAAGAAACGCCTGCCTCGCCGGCAGAGCTGATCCGCGCCTTCGCCGACGCCGGCATTCCGGCCGGCGTCATCGGCCTCGTCTACGGCATTCCGGCCGAGATTTCCGAATACCTCATCGCCCATCCGGTCATCCGCAAGATCTCGTTCACCGGCTCCACCCCGGTCGGCAAGCATCTCGCGGCACTCGCCGGCAAGCACATGAAGCGCGCCACGATGGAACTCGGCGGCCACGCTCCGGTGATGATCTTCGACGACGCCGATCTCGAAAAGGCGATCGAAGTGACCGCCATGTCGAAGTTCCGCAATGCCGGCCAGGTCTGTGTCGCGCCGACCCGCTTCCTCGTGCAGGACGGCATCGCCGACAGGTTCATGGAAGGTTTCGTCAAGGCGGCGGAAGCCATCAAGGTCGGCAACGGCCTGGAGGACGGCGTCGGCATGGGGCCGCTCGCCAACGAGCGCCGCATCCCGGTCATGGAAGACATGATCCACGACGCGGTTTCGGCCGGCGCGAAGCTGAAAACCGGCGGCAAGCGTATCGGCAACAAGGGCAACTTCTTCGAGCCTACCGTGCTTGCCGAAGTTCCGACCTCGGCCAAGATGATGAACGACGAGCCGTTTGGCCCGATCGCGATCGTCAATCGCTTCTCGAAGTTCGAGGACGCGATCGAGGAAGCCAACCGCCTCCCCTTCGGCCTCGCCTCCTACGCCTTCACCGGCTCGGTCAAGACCGCGCATGCGCTCGGCCGCTCGGTGGAAGCCGGCATGCTGACCATCAACCACAACGGCCTTGCCCTCCCCGAAGTCCCCTTCGGCGGCATCAAGGATTCGGGCTACGGCACGGAAGGCGGCTCGGAAGCGGTGGAAGCCTATCTGGAAACCCGTTTCGTTTCGCAGATGAACTGATCGGTCGGGCAATCGCTCGAACGCAAAACGGCCGGGGTGAAAGCCCCGGCCGTTTTTGTTTGTCGCCTGCCGTCATTCCCCAAAGCCCCTCATCCGCCTGCCGGCACCTTCTCCCCGCAAGCGGGGCGAAGGGACCAAGCCGTGACCTCTCCGCCACTCGCAGAGGCCGAGCAGGGCACGCCCCCTCTCCCCGCCTGCGGGGAGAGGGAGAGGGTGAGGGTGAGGGGCGATCGCCGACGCATACGGCCAAGCACGCCCCACCTGAACCTTACTTCTTCTTGTCAAATCCGCCCTTGCCGGCAGGCTTCTTCTTGAAGGGCTTGTCGCCGTCGCTCTTGGTGAACGGCTTGTCGCCGAAGGCCTTTTTCTTGAGCGGCTTATCACCGAACGGCTTGTCACCCGGCTTCTTGGCGAAGTCGCCCTTCGGCTTTTCGCCCCAGACGTCATCATCCATGCGGCGCGCGTCGTCGGACTTGCCGCTGGCCTTCTCGCCCTTCGGCTTCCAGTCCTTGCGCGGGGCATCGCCGTAAGGCTTGTCGCCATAGGGCTTCTTGTCACCGAAAGCCTTGTCGGCGCGCGGGCCATCCTTGGCAAACGGCTTGTCCTTGCGGAAGCCGTCCTTCTTCGGTCCATCCTTGAAAGGCTTGTCCTTCCACGGCTTGTCCATGCGCGGACCTTCGCGGTTGGTAAAGCCCTCGTCATCCGTGCCGCGTGAAAACTTCGAAAAGTCCGGCGCGCCGTCGAGACGGGTCACACGGATGCCACGGTCCATCAGCCGGTCCTTGCCGAGCTTCGCCATGAACTTGTCGGCATGCGCTTCGGCAATTTCGACGAAGGTCTCGTCGGCCTGCATCTTGATCGCGCCGATTTCGTTCTTGCTCAGGTCGCCGCTCTTGCAGATCGTCGGGATCAGCCAGCGCGGTTCGGCGCGCTGCTTGCGGCCGACCGACAGCGAGAACCACACGGCCGGGCCGAAATCGCCACGCGGGGTGAGCGGCCGCGAGGCCGGATCGCCTTGGGCGCCGTCACGCGGCTTGCGGGCTTCGAGCGACACGACGCTGACATCTTCCGGCGCGGAATTCTTGCCGCGATAGAGCGAGACGAAAGCGGATGCCAGCTTCTGCGCATCGAAGCGCTCGATCAGCTTGGCGATCAGCGCCTGCTCGTCCTCATCCGTCGTCACTTCTGTGAAGATCGGGTCGGCAAACAGCCGCTCCTCGTCGCGCGACGTCACGTCGTCGGCAGACGGCGGGTTCGCCCAGGTCGGCTCGATCTTGGCGCCGAACAGAAGGCGCTCGGCCTTGCGGCGCTGCGTCACCGGCACGATCAGCGCGCTGACGCCCTTGCGACCGGCGCGGCCGGTACGGCCCGAACGGTGCAGCAGCGTTTCGGAATTGGTCGGCAGATCGGCATGAATGACGAGTTCCAGGCCCGGAAGGTCGATGCCGCGGGCAGCGACGTCGGTCGCGATGCAGACGCGGGCGCGACCGTCGCGCATCGCCTGCAGCGCATGGGTGCGCTCGTTCTGGGTGAGTTCGCCGGACAGCGCCACGACCGAAAAATTGCGGTTGGAAAGCCGCGCATGCAGATGGTTGACGGCAGCACGCGTCGAGCAGAAGACGATCGCGTTCGGCGCTTCATAGTAGCGCAGCACGTTGACGATGGCGTTCTCGCGGTCGGACGGCGTCACCAGCAGGGCGCGATAGTCGATATCGACATGCTGCTTCTGTTCGGCGGCGGTGGCGATACGCACCGCGTCACGCTGATAGCTTTTCGCCAGCTTGGCGATGGCGGCCGGCACGGTTGCCGAGAACATCAGCGTGCGGCGTTCTTCCGGCGCAGCTTCCAGGATGAACTCGAGATCTTCGCGGAAGCCGAGATCGAGCATCTCGTCGGCCTCGTCGAGCACGGCTGCGCGGATCTCCGACATGTCGAGCGCATTGCGACGGATGTGGTCGCAGATACGGCCCGGCGTGCCGACGACGATATGCGCACCGCGCTCGAGCGAACGGCGTTCGTTGCGGATGTCCATACCGCCGACGCAGGAGGTGATCACGGCACCGGCTTCGGCATAGAGCCAGTCCAGCTCGCGCTTCACCTGCATGGCCAGTTCGCGGGTCGGCGCAATGACGAGCGCCAGAGGCGCGCCGGCGCGGCCGAAACTGTCGGCATTGCCGAGCAGCGTCGGGGCCATGGCGATGCCGAAGGCAACCGTCTTGCCGGAGCCTGTCTGGGCGGAAACCAGCGCGTCGGATGTGGCAAGCGCCGGGTCGAGCATGGCCTGCTGCACGGGTGTCAGCGTCTCATAACCACGCTTCTGCAAAGCCTTCGCGATCGCCGGAACGGCGCCGTTGATATCGGTCATCAAATCTGTCTTTCGGAATGTACTGCGCCTGATGGCGCCTTGGCTGCAACGATCGCAGCCGAGCGTTGGGCCGTCCCTATAGGGTAAGCTGCAAAAAGTCAAAGGATCGCTGCCATTCCGGCAAACCGATCCCTATCCAAACCTCTCCGCGATAGCCGCGGTCAGAGCACACGAAGGCAAAGCCTGCAAGCGGCAAAGACCCGGCAGGACACGCTTACCCGCGCCGCTCGTCCTGCGGAAAAGTCTCGATACCGAGCATCTTCTTGTCCAGCCCGTACTTCTGCATCTTCTCGTATAGTGTCTTGCGGGAAATGCCGAGCGCCTCATAGACCGGCCTCAGCGCGCCGCCATGGGCGGCAATTTCGCCGGCAATCAGGTTGCGCTCGAAGGCGGCGACCTTTTCGGCAAGCCGTCCGCCCGCCTCCTTGGGTGCACCGCCCTCCCCCGTGCCGGGATCGAGGCCGAGCACCAGCCGGTCGGCGGCGTTGCGCAGCTCGCGCACATTGCCCGGCCAGTCGCGCTGGGCGATCAGCGAGACGATATCCGGGGCGACATCCATGTCCTCGCGGCCATAGCGGGCCGCAGCTTCCCGCACCAGCTGGAGGAAGAGTAGCGGGATGTCCGCCCGTCGCTGCGCAAGCGATGGTACATGCAACGTCGCGACATTCAGCCGGTAGAGCAGATCAGCGCGGAACCGGCCGGCCGCCACTTCCGCCTCGAGATCCACCTTGCTGGTGGCGATGAAGCGCACATCGAGCGGCACCGTCTCGTTGGAACCGAGACGCGTGATCACCCGCTCCTGCAGCACCCGCAGGAATTTGGCCTGCAGGTCGAATGGCATCGAGCTGATCTCGTCGAGCAGGATCGTGCCGCCACGCGCATGCTCGAATTTTCCGTAGCGTGGCCGAAGCGCTCCGGGGAATGCGCCGGCCTCATGGCCGAACAGCTCGCTTTCGATCAGCGTTTCGGGAAGGGCGGCGCAATTGATGGCGATCAGCGGCCGGTTGGCGCGCGGGCTGATGTCGTGCAGCGCCCGGGCCACCACTTCCTTGCCCACCCCGGTATCGCCGATGACGAGCGTATCGGCATCCGTCGCGCCGATCGCCCGGATACGGTAGCGCAGATCGACCATCACCTGCGTGCGGCCGGGCATGCGCGCCTCGACATCGTCGCGTTTTCCAGCAACGGCCCGCAGCCTGCGGTTTTCGAGGATCAGCGAACGCCGCTCCAGCGCCCGGCGAATGACGCCGGCCAGATGCTGCGGCGTGAAGGGCTTTTCGAGAAAGTCATAGGCTCCCTCGCGCATCGCCTTCACCGCCAGCTGCACATCGCCATGGCCGGTGACGAGAATGACCGGAATTTCCGCGTCAAGCTCGCGAATCCGGTGCAGCAGCGTCATCCCGTCCAGCCCCGGCATGCGGATATCGCTGACGATCACCCCGTCGAAGCCGAAGCCGGAAAGCTCCAGCACGTTTTCCGCGTTCGGAAACGTGTCGACGGTGAGGTCGAACAGTTCCAGCGCCTGGGCGGTGGAGCGGCGCAGTTCCTCCTCGTCATCGACCAGCAGCACCCGTTGCGGAAGCGTCATTCGGCGGCCTCCAGCACGTTGGCGTCGGCAATATCGAGTTCGATGGCGAACACCGCACCGCCTTGCGGGTGATCGGTCACCGAAAGGCTGCCGCCGAAATCCTTGACGATATTATAGGAGATAGACAGGCCGAGCCCCAGGCCTTTGCCGACACCCTTGGTGGTGAAGAACGGATCGAAGATGCGCTCGCGGATCGAAGCCGGCACACCCGGCCCGTGGTCGCGCACGCGGATCGAAACCTTTTCCCCGACCGCCTGCGCCGTGACGTCGATGCGCCGGTCTTCCAGCCCCTCGACCGCATCGGCGGCATTGGAGACGATGTTGACCAGCACCTGCTGCAGGCGCACCGCCCCGGCCACGACCGGCGGCAGCGACGGTGCAACGGTGATCGACAGGCTCGCATCCGCCGCCTTCAGCCGTGTGGAGACGATCTCCACCGTATCGCGGATGACATCCTCGACATGGACGGCACCGAGCTTTTCGTTCGGCTTGCGGGCGAAATTGCGCAGGTGCCGGCTGATCGAGGCCATGCGGTCGATCAGCGCCGAGATGCGCTTGACGTTGTCGCTCGCCTCGTCCACCCGGCCGCGCGCGATCAGCAGTCCGGTCGTCTCCGCATAGGTTTTCGCTGCTGCCAGCGGCTGGTTGAGTTCGTGGGAAAGTGCGGCCGACATCTGGCCGAGACCGGCGAGTTTTCCCGCCTGCACCAGATCGGCCTGCGTCTGGCGCAACCGCTGTTCGGTGAGCCGGCGCTCGGCGATCTCGTCCTCGATGCGGCTGTTGACGCGGGCAAGATCGGCGGTGCGTTCCTCGACGCGCCGCTCCAGCTCGTTCTGCGCCTCGGCCTGCAACAGCATGCGCTCGGCAAGCCGGGCGCGCCGCTGTAACACGATGGCAAGGCCGAAACCGGCAAGGCAGAGCGCAAGGAAGACGGCGGCCATCATGATCTGCGCCTGCCAGCGCACCGACGCCGTATCCATCAGCACATTGACCGTCCAGCCGGCGCCGGGCATCGACTGCGAGACGAACAGATACTCACGCTCCGTCCCGCCACTGCGGATCAGCATCGTCTCGTGCCCGGCAAAGGCGCCATAGGTGAGCGGTAATTCGTGCGGCCGCACATCGGCATAGCGCCGTGAGGTTTCCGTGCGGGCCATCCGTTCAGACGTCAAAGGCAGGATGGCGGCGAAACGCCACTCGTTGCTGCCGGTCATGAAGATGATGCCTTCGGGATCGGAGACGAAAATGCGGTCATCGCCGCCGACCCAGGAGGCCTCGATCGTATCGAGATCGACCTTGAAGACGATCACACCGAGGATCTTTCCGTCGAGCCGGATCGGCGCGCTGAAATAGTAGCCGCGCTTGGCCGAAGTGGTGCCGACGGCGAAGAAACGTGAATGCTCGCCCCGCGCCGCTTCCTGGAAATACGGACGGTAGCTGAAATTCTCGCCGACAAAGCTGACGGGGGAATCGTAATTGCTGGCGGCGATCGTCGTGCCGTCGAGCGTCATGATATAGATGTCGGAGGATTTCAAAAGCGCGTTGACGCCGCTCAGATACTGGTTGGCGGCCAGCCGCAGGACGGGATTGCCGGGATCGTGGATCAATACCTCGATGATCTCGTCATCGGCGGTCAGTGCCGGCAGGGCCTCGTAGCGCTTCAGATGGCCGTCGAGCGCCGACACGGCAAGCCGAAGCGTCGTCGCCGCCTGCAACTCCGCCTCCTCCATATAACTGCGCGCCACCAGATCGTGAACCTTGACGGTTACGCCAAGACCGATGGCCACACAGAGCACGAACACTGCCGCGATGCGATGCTTCACGTCCTAAGGGCTCCTCCTCCCTGATCAGAACTGAGCTATTCTACGGAGCGCGCAGGAATTTTCCACCGGCTTTTCGCGTCATGAGTGCAAGACGGCCGCAAGGCTGGAAAAAGTCGAAGCGGCGACAATATTCATGACAATTGACTCGGCGCGAAATTTCACATCGAGATACAATCATTAAGGGAAATCCGCCTGACGGCGGAAAAGGGGTTTTCAGATGGTGTCCTTGCTTGCGCTTTTCATCGGCGCCGTTTCCGGCCTGCGCGCCATGACCGCCCCAGCCGTCGTCACCTGGGCAGCTTCGCTCGGATGGCTCGATCTCTCCGGCACATGGCTGGCATTCCTCGGCTCCGGCTGGGCGGTGCTCATTTTGACGATCTTCGCCTTTCTGGAGCTGGTCACCGACAAGCTGCCGACAACGCCGAGCCGCAAGGTGCCGCAGCAGTTTGCCGCCCGCATCGTCGCCGGTGCCCTGGCGGGTGCGGCCATCGGCACGCCCTGGGACTACTGGATCGCCGGCCTCGTCTCGGGCGTGCTGGGTGCCGTGATCGGCACCTATGGCGGCGCCTGGGCGCGCGGCAAGCTGGCGGAGAAATTCGGCAAGGACCTGCCGGCGGCGCTGATCGAGGATGTCGTCGCCGTCATCGGCGGCCTGCTGCTGATCACGCTTCTGCCCGGAGCCCCCGCCGTCTGACGTCCACAATGAGGTGCGTTGCATGAAGAAATTCGACGCGATCATCATCGGCGCCGGTCAGGCCGGGCCGTCGCTCGCCGGACGTTTCAACGATGCCGGCAAGACGGTGGCGATCATCGAGCGCAAGCATGTCGGCGGCACCTGTGTGAATACCGGCTGCAAGCCGACCAAGACGCTGGTCGCCAGCGCCTATGCCGCCCATCTGGCCCGCCGCGCCGGCGACTATGGCATCGGTATCGGCGGTGCCGTGACGGTCGACATGCCGGCCGTGATGCGCCGCGCCGAAAAGGTGACGCTCGACAGCCGCCACGGCAACGAGAGCTGGCTGGAAGCCATGCCGCATGTGACGCTGATCCGCGGCCATGCCCGGTTCGAACGTGCAGATACGATCCGGGTCGGCGACGAGCTTCTCACCGCACCGCAGATTTTCCTCAATGTCGGCGCGCGCGCAACCATCCCGGATTTCGCCGGGATCAGCGACGTGCCGTACATGACCAATGCCGATATCGTCGTTCTCGACCGGGTCCCGAAACATCTCGTCATCATCGGCGGCAGCTATATCGGGCTGGAATATGCGCAGATCTATCGCCGTTTCGGCGCTCAGGTGACGGTGGTGGAAAAAGGACCGCGGATCGTCGGTCGCGAGGACGAGGATATTTCCGCTGCAGTGCGCGACATTCTGGAGGCGGAAGGCATCCATATCCGCACCGGGGCGGAATGTATCCGTTTTTCCCACCATGCCGATGGCATTGCGGTCGGCGTGAATTGCGACGAGGGCGAGCCGGAAGTGATCGGCTCCGACGTGCTTCTGGCCGTCGGCAGACGTCCGAATACCGACGACCTTGGACTGGACAAGGCGGGCGTCGAACTGGACCCGCGCGGCTTCATAAAAGTCGACGACAGACTTGCCACCAATATTCCGGGCATCTGGGCGCTGGGCGATTGCAACGGCCGGGGCGCATTCACCCATACCGCCTATAACGACTTCGAAATCGTCGCCGCCAATCTCTTCGACAATGAAGACCGAAAACTCTCTGATCGCCTGCTCGGTTATGCGCTGTTCATCGATCCTCCACTCGGCCGTGTCGGCATGGGCGAGGAGGAGGCGAAAAAGGCCGGTCACGAAATACTCGTCGGCACACGGCCAATGACGAACGTCGGCCGGGCGGTAGAAAAGGGCGAGACGCAGGGCGTCATGAAGATTGTTGCCGAAGCGAAAACGCGGAAGATACTCGGTGCGGCCCTGCTCGGCACCGGCGGCGACGAGGCGATCCATGGCGTGCTCGACCTGATGAACAAGGGCGCGACCTATGACGACCTGCGCTGGGCGGTGCCCATCCACCCGACAGTCTCCGAACTCTGGCCGACCGTCGTCCTGTCGATGAAGCCGGCATAAGGGGAACGGCAAGGTTTTGGCCTTAAACCCGTAATCCTACGATCCGGTTTTGAGGCGAAGGCTATGTGCGGTTTTGCGGGCTATGTTGGCGATGGACTGGGACCGGACCGGGCGCCCACTCTCCTGTCCTCCATGGCCGATGCCATCGTCCACCGCGGGCCGGACGGCAGCGGCACATGGCACGCGGCGCAAGTAGGCCTTGCGCATGTGCGCCTGTCGATCGTCGGCCTGTCGGACGGCCAGCAGCCGATGCTGAGCGAGGACGGCCGATATGCGCTCGTCTTCAACGGCGAGATCTTCAACTATGTCGAACTGCGTGACGCACTGAAGGCGCGCGGGGCGACCTTTCGCACCGGCTCGGATACCGAAGTGCTGCTCCAGCTCTTCGCCTTCGACGGCGAGGCCTGCCTTGAAAAACTGAACGGCGATTTCGCCTTTGCCATCTGGGATGCCGTCGAGCAACGGCTCGTTCTCGCCCGCGACCGGATGGGCGTGCGGCCTCTCTTCTATACCGAGCACAAGGGCACGCTCTATTTCGCCTCCGAAGTGAAGGCGCTTCTGACCGTGCCGGGTATCGAGGCGGCGATCGATCCCGTGGCGCTCGACCAGATTTTCACCCTGTGGGCGCCGATCCCTCCGCGCACAGGTTTTCGCGATATTTTCGAGCTGGAACCCGGCCAGATTCTGGTACGTCAGGCAGGGCGGAACAGGCTCGCATCCTACTGGTCGCTGGACTACCCGGATCCAGGGGATGCCCGCCGCGACGAGACCGATCGATCCGAGGAATTGCTCGCGCTGCTCACCGATGCGGTAAGGCTGCGCATGCGCGCCGACGTGCCGGTCGGCTCCTATCTCTCCGGCGGACTGGATTCCTCGCTGATCGCAGCGCTTGCAGCACCGATGGCGCCGGGCGGGCTGAATACGTTCTCGGTCACCTTCGACAGCGCCGAACATGACGAGAGCGGCTTTCAGAACCAGGTCGCGGCCGCGCTTGGCAGCCACCATCGCTCAATCCGCTCGTCAGCGCAGGATATTGCCACCATCTTCCCTAACGTCATACACCACGCCGAGCGGCCGATCCTGCGGACTGCTCCTGCGCCACTCTACACGCTCGCCGGTCTTGTCCGCGAGAGCGGCATGAAGGTGGTGCTGACCGGCGAAGGGGCCGACGAAATCTTTGCCGGCTACGACATCTTTCGCGAGGCGCGGGTGCGCCGCTTCTGTGCCCGCCAGCCGGGTTCGAAAATCAGGCCGCACCTGTTCCGCAAGCTCTACCCCTATCTTCCGGCGCTGAAACAGCAGTCGGCGGAGTATCTCGCCGCCTTCTTCGGCGGTGGAGCTGTAGATCCCACCGACCCGCTGTTTTCCCACCGCCCCCGCATCCGCAACACGGCGGCGACGAAGATTTTCTATTCCGACAGGCTACGCGAAACGCTTGGCAGCTATGACGCGGGGGAAGAACTGGCGAGCCGCCTGCCGGCACGCTTTGCCCGCTGGCACCCGCTTCATCAGGCGCAATATCTCGAAACCCGGCTGCTGCTGCCCGGCTATATCCTTTCCAGCCAGGGCGACCGGATGGCGATGGCGCATGGAATAGAGGGACGCTTCCCCTTCCTCGATCACCGGCTGGTGGAATTTGCCGCCGGCCTTGCGCCGGACGCCAAGCTCAAGGGCCTGTCGGAAAAGCATATCCTCAAACAGGCGGCAAACGGCCTCGTTCCGGACAGCGTAACGCAACGGCAGAAACAGCCCTACCGCGCGCCCGACAGCCGCTCGTTTACCGGCCCGGCAACCCAGGAACAGGCCTATGTCGGCGAACGGTTGTCGAGCGACACACTTGCATCGAGCGGCCTTTTCAACCCGACGGCGGTGAAAAAACTCCTCGAAAAATGCCGCAGGCAGGAGGTCTCGGGCTTCCGCGACAACGCCGCCTTTGTCGGCATTCTTTCAACCGAAATCTGGATCGAACGCTTTGCTGCAAAGGGCCTTTGATGGAAGTGCTTTTTCAAGGTCGCGGTTTTGCTAAAATTTTAGTATCTTCTTTATAAGGATCGGAACCCGGCGGCCGCTATGGCTGCCTTCAACGGGCCACGCCCAATGCCTCAAAGGCGGTAATCGCGACCAAGTCAGGGAGTTTTAGACCATGACCGTATCGATCATCATCAAGACCCTTAACGACGAAAAGCGTATTGCCCGCACGATCGAATGCGCGCTTGCAGCCCTCCCCGACAGGGACGGCGAAGTCATCGTCACCGATCTCGGTTCGCGCGACAGGACGATCGGGATCGCCTCGTCCTACCCCGTCCGGATCGTCCAGATCAGCCGCCCCGCCCGCTTCAGAAGCGGTGCCGGTTCGCAGCTGGGTTATCAATATGCCCGCAACGAGTTCGTCTGCGTCATCGAAGGCGACATGGAGCTCGATGCCGGCTTCCTGCCCGAAGCGCTCGCCTTCCTTTCGCGCCACAGCCGCAGTGGCGGCGTGACCGGCCATATCGAGGATGTCCTGCCCAACGGAAAGGGCGCAACCGCCCGTCGCAACGGCCCGGATAGCCGCATCGGCGCCGTCGAAAAGCTGGCTGGCGGCGGGCTTTACCGACGCCGCGCCATCGAGGCGATCGACTACATGGCCGACCGCAACCTGCATGGCTATGAAGAGATGAACCTCGGTATACGGCTGCGCACCAACGGCTGGAAGCTGCATCGGCTGGACCGCCCGTTTGCCCGCAACAACGGCCGCGACGCCCGCTCCCGCGACCTGCTGATCGAGCAGGTGAAGACGCGCGAACCCTTCGGCATCGGCGAGCTGTTGCGCGCCGCGACCGGAAAGCCCTATTTCAGACGCCTGATCGGCGACCTTCCGGAATTGAAATATCTGGCCCTTGCCTGGGTCTTCATCCTTGCCGCGTTCGCCGTTCTGGCGGCGGCTGAAAGCGTATTGGCCGCAGCGGGCATCATCGTTGCGAGCCTTGCGATTGCCGCCGTGGTGACATCACTCTTCACCGGCGGCCTGAAGACCGGCCTCTATGTCGTTCTGACCCGCATCCTGCAGGCGGCCGCCCTGCCGATCGGCTATTTCACCCCGCGCCGCAACCCGCGCTCCTGGATCGAAAGCCGTGTCCTGGGCGAGCCGGATGCGGAAGTCGGCAGCGAGGCCGAACAGCCGCTGGATGCCGCCTACACGGCAGGTGCCGCAGGCACCGCACGTTGAGAGAACCCGTATTCACGACGCATCACTGGAACATTACCGTCGTTTAATATTCTGCTGCTTGCAACCACCGTGGAAGGGAGTAGGCTCGCCCTATCCTCGGCAATGTGTAGGGCGCCGGCGATGAAAGAACGAACGCTCTTTCGCCCCCATGATGGAGGCAAGGCATGCAAACTGCATCGATCCCAACAGCAATAGATCCAACCGAACTGGCGTTTCTGAAACGTGTGTTCGATGACGTCTGCCTGGAACACGGGCTGAAGGACGGCAGCACGGCGGCAAGCCACGTGGCCGTGGAGATGATCCACCTCTACCAGCGTGGCCTGAAGGACGAAAAGAGCCTTCACCGTCACTTCGACGGCCATAACTCCTTCGGTTGAGGCCCACGTATCAGCGTTTTGCCTGCAGATCCCGCTCGTCGCGCATCAGGAAGACGCGGGTGATAGGATCGAGGTTGTCCTCGAGCCATGCCGCCATCGCCATTTCTTCCGCCAGAATACGCTCGAACACCGCCTGGGCTTCGGTCTCGCCCAGTTCGTCCGCCACCGTGATCAGCATCCGGTAGGTGGCGATTTCCAGATGTTCGAACGCATATGCGGACGCTGTGAACTTCACCACCTCGTCGCTCAGCAGCATGCCGGGAATGCCCTGGACGGTCGCGGCGATGCGGCCGGCGATGTCTTTCAGCGTCGACGGCGCGCCGGACATGCGATTGAGCAGCAGCTGCAAATCCTCCGCCTGCCGCTGCGTTTCCTCGAGGTGTTCAAGCATGCGCGCCTTCAGGTCGGGGTAGTTTTCCAGCCTTTTCGCCTCTGCGCCCAGCATGGTGATTGCCTGCTCTTCCATCGCATGGGCGCTTTTCAGCCAGGCGATCAGATGGTCTCTTGCATGGGTCATCCGGCACATCCTCCTTTGCCTGAAGTTATATCACACAGGCGTGATTGCCAGATGGGAACCCCCATTGGCATCACGAAGTTCCCTGTGGCCGAGGTGAATGGAACCTCTTGTCACACCACCGAGGGATGCAATGGCGGCATATCAGACCATCGTGGAATAACGGATATGCCCACTTGCGCCAAAGGTTGCTAATGCATTAATGGAGGCGCCGATGACGATCGTTGATCCAAGAGAACCGACCGAGACGCCGCCAATGCCGCCGCCGGGATGGAACCCGGAGCCACCGATCGAAGAACCGGAACCAGACAGGCTGCCCGACGAAGCGCCTCTGCCAAATCCGGACGAGACAAACAAACCGCCCGTCTACATGCCGCCGGAAAACGCGCAGGTTACGGGTTGAGGCACAAACGAGATCCAGATGACAGTAACGAGTAGCAAGGCCGCGGTTCGCCGCGATATGTCCGAACGCATGCCGGCCGCTGAATTCAAGCCGTGCCTTTGGAAGCTGATCGCCGTCACCGCCGGCATTCTGGCCGCCGCCTTCGTGGCGATGGAAACGGTCGACGACACCTATACGGGTTCGTTCGAGACGACGACCTCCACGCCCCCTGCCCCGGTAGCCGGCTGATTTCCGATTGGTGGTCGAAGCACTTGCCCGCCAATTATCCGATCGTATAATAAGCTGCTTATGAAACGGCGCCACCGCGTCGGCAGACAGCGAGCAGGACGATCGACATGGCTGTTGGCCGCCGCACCTATACCCGCGCCAGCGAGGCCGAGCGCCGCGAGGACCTGATCCTCGCCACGCTCGATTGTATTGCCGAAAGCGGTATCCAGGGCGCGACCGTGCGCCAGATTGCCACCCGCGCGGGCGTGACCGCGGGACTTATCCGCCATTATTTCACCGGCAAGGACCAGATGCTGGAGGCCGCCTACAGGGCGGTCATGACCGGCATGACGAGAGCCGCCGTCGATGCGGCCGCGGCAGGCCTGACGCCGAAGGAAAGGCTGGGGCGCTTCATTGTCGCCAACGTTACGCCTCCGGTCACCGACAGCCGCACGCTGTCGCTCTGGGCCGCCTTCATCAGCCACATCCAGACCGACCCGACCTTTTCCGCCATCCACCGGGAAAGCTATCTCACCTTTCTTGAAGCCTTGGAGACGCTACTGACAGCCTTCTTCGAGGAACGCGGCACACCGCTGTCCGAGAGGCAATGCCGCAGCCTGGCGATCTCGCTCAACGCGCTGACCGACGGACTGTGGCTGGAAGGCACGCTGACCGCCGATCTTTTTGCCGAGAACGAGCTGGCCGATACGGCCCTTGCTTCGGTAGAAGCACTTTTGCGATTGAAGCCGGGCGAACTGGCTTCCGACCCATGAAGGAAATACGCATGCGCTATGCCTCGATCACCGACCGTCTTGCCCATCTAGGCTCCGGCCGCTGGGCGCTGCATCTGACAGCCCGCCGGATGAAGGCCGAGGGCGAGGAGATCATCGAACTGACGATCGGCGAGCCGGATGTTGCGCCCGACAAGGCGCTGCTCGACGAGGCGGCCCGCGCCATGCATTCCGGCCGTACCCGCTACTCCAACGGTCGCGGCGAGCCGGCGGTGCTGAAGGCGCTGGTGGACAAATATTCAAAGCGCCGCGCGGGCGTGACCGAGCGCAATTTTCTCTGCTTCCCCGGCACCCAGAGCGCGCTCTACTGTGTCATGACCGGCCTTGTGGGCGCGGGCGACGGCGTGCTGGTCGGCGATCCGCTTTATGCCACCTATGAAGGCGTTATCGCCTCCACCGGCGCGCATATGATCCCTGTGCCGCTGCGCCCGGAAAACCGCTTCCACCTGAAGGCGGAGGATCTGGAACGCGCCATCACCCCGGAAGCCCGCGTGCTGCTTCTCAACACGCCGCACAATCCGACCGGAGCTGTGCTGACCAAGGCCGAGATCGCCGCGATCGGCGAAGTCTGCCACAAGCACGACCTGTGGATCATTTCCGACGAAGTCTACGAACAGCTGATCTTCGACGGCACCGAATTCGCCTCGCCCTTCGACATGCCGGACCTGGCCGAGCGGACGATCGCCGTCTCGTCGATCTCGAAATCTCATGCCGCTCCCGGCTTCCGCTCCGGCTGGGCGGCGGGTCCTGAGGAATTCTGCGAAAGGCTGCTGCCGGTTTCCGAAATCATGCTCTTCGGCGTCCAGCCTTTCATTGCCGACATGACGGCGATGGCCCTGTCACAGCATTTCCCCACCGCCGACGTGATGCGTGAAAACTATGCAAAGCGCGTGGCGATCGTCGAAAAGCTTCTCGGCGGCAGCAATCTGGTCAAGCCGATGCCGCCGGAAGGCGGCATGTTCATCCTGCTCGACGTGACCGCGACAGGCCTCGGCGGCGAGGAATTCGCCTGGGAACTCCTGCGCCAAGAGAAGGTCGCTGTCATGCCCGGCACATCCTTCGGCGATCAGGCCGCAGGCTTTCTGCGCATTTCGCTGACCGTACCGGAAGACGTTCTCGAAACCGCGATGCAACGCATCGTCGATCTGGCCGGCCGCATTGCATCGCAGCCGGCGGCGTCGCCGCATATTCGCTGACAGCGGAATTTTTTATGCCAATAAAGTCCGCCTTCGCCGTAATCTCTGCGGCGAAGGCTCATAGCCCTTCGACGATGCGGATATCCCGCTCGACACCGCCGGCGAGCAACGCCATCGCCGCCTGATAGGCGGGACTGTCATGCGCGGCCCTCGCCTGCTCGACGCTGTCGAACTCGATCAGGACGGTACGCTGCTCAAGCCCCGCCTCATAGACGAGCGACGGCATACCCCGCGCCAGGATGCGGCCACCCGCGGCAACGATGGCCGGGCCGCTCAGTCTTGCGTAAGCCGCGAGCGCATCGGGATTGGTGATGGAGCGATATGTGGCGACCCAGTAAGCCTTGGCCATTTGCTTACCTCCTCCTGTCTGGAAATAGGAAGGACGATGCCGACCGGCACTCGCCGACCGCGCCCAGCGCAAGCAGGATGGCACACACGACAAATCTTGGGATCAGCCCGCGTCGCCCGCATCGGCAACACGATCGTCCGATGGGGCGACGGTATCGACGCCCTTGGCCTTGCGGGCCTTGTTGATCTCGATACTGGCCGGACTTGGCTGTTTCTTCAACTGCGTCTCGCCGGTGCCGCAGCTGCTGGCGACACTCGGCTGACTGCTGCCAAACCGCGTTGCTTCCTTCGATGTTTCCTGCGTCATGGCCTCTCTCCCTTTGCCAACACGGGAGAGAACCATTGGCCGACAGCTTGGTTCCTAAATAGAGAACGCCTTGAGCCGTTCCGTCAGCAGCGCGATCGTCTCGACATCGGCATTGGCGAAGGCAAAGCGCAGGTAGTTCTGCTGTCCTTCACCGAAATAGACGCCCGGAATGCAGGTGATACCGGCGGACTTTGCCAGCTTCTCGGCCACGTCAGCAGAACCCACGCCGTCAAACGGATGACGCACGAAGGCAAAATAGGCGCCGATCGCGTCGAGTTTCCACGCCGGCAGCTGCTGCATGACAGCCTTGAGCGCCTCGGCGCGGCGGCCGATCTCCTGACGGTTTTCCTCGCGCCATGCGGCAAGCAGCGGTAGTGCTGCGGCGACGGCACCCTGCGCGGCGCGTGGCGCGCAGATCTGCAGATTGTCCATGATCTTGGCGACCTGGCCGATCACCGCTTCGCCGGCCGCGATAGCACCGAGACGATGGCCGGGAATGCAGAAGGACTTGGAGAAGCTGTAGAGGCTGATCAGCGTCTCTTCCCAGCCGTCGAGATTGAAAAGACCATGCGGCCGCTGTCCGGCTTCGGGCAGGAAATCGCGATAGGTCTCGTCGAGGATCAACCAGATGCCCTTCTTCTGGCAAAGCAGGAAGATTGCTTCGAGCAGTGCCGGCGGATAGATCGCTCCGGTCGGGTTGTTGGGCGAAACGAGAGCCAGCGCCTTGACGTCAGCGGTGATCGCCGCCTTGATGGCGGCGACATCCGGGAGGAAACCTGCTTCCGCCGTGCAGGACACGAAAGCGGTCCTGATACCCATCATCGAGAGCGTCGTCTCGTGATTGAAATAGAACGGCTCGGTCATCAGGATCGTGCTGCCGGGACCGGCGACCGTCATCGCCGCGCAGACGAAGGCCTGGTTGCAGCCGGACGTGACATGCGTGTTGGCGGCGGAAAGTCTTGCCGCGTAGACCTCTGCGATATGCGCGCCGTAAGCCTCGCGCAGCACCGTCTCGCCTTCGATCGGTCCGTAGCCGGTATAGGCGGTCGACGAGCCGGTTTCGCCGAGCAGCTTCAGCATGTCGGGATGCGCCGGATAGCCGGGCACCGCCTGAGACAGGTCGATCAGCGGCCCTCGCGATCCGTCATAAGCGCGGCCCCATGCAGCAACGGAGGGAACCGGCGGCAAGGAGAGGTTGTCGACGAGCGGATTGAAACGGGGATTGGAGGCGGCCATGATATTCCGGGAGGATTATGAAAGACAGGGAATTGATTTGCCCTCTTCTTCATCAGATTATCCGATGACGCAAGCGGAACCGCATTGCTCGACCGAAAGGGAGAACCGCAGATGGCCGACGACACCCCGCCAGAGCCCCCATCAGGTCCTATAACGGGAGAGGCAAGCAAACTCACCGTAACCAAGCGCAAGTGGGCCGACGAGGGAAAATTCCTCACCGGTCGGCACGCGCACCCCGAAACCGATCGCCTGCCGCCCGGCCAGCATCTGGTGAAGAACTGGCCGGTTCTCGATCTCGGCCAGCAGCCGGCCGTTTCGACGGCGCAGTGGACGCTCGAGATCCGCGGCCTCGTCGACAATCCGCTGACGCTCGACTGGGCGGCCTTCCGGGCTCTTCGGCAATCGGACATGCTCTCCGACATCCATTGCGTCACGACATGGTCGCGCTACGACAACAACTGGAAGGGCGTCTCGACCCGCGATCTCCTCGATCTCGTCTGTCCGAAGGAGGAGGCCTATTCGGTGATGCTGACGAGTTACGACGACTACACCACGAACCTGCTGCTTTCGGATTTCTCCGCCGCCGACGCGATTGTCGTCACCCACTGGGAAGGTGCGCCGCTGACGGCGGAACACGGTGGCCCGGTACGCCTTGTCGTGCCGCATCTGTATTTCTGGAAGAGCGCCAAGTGGCTGAAGCGGATCGACTTCCTCAGCGACGACTTCGCCGGTTTCTGGGAGGAGAACGGATATCACATGCGCGGCGATCCGTGGAATGAGGAGCGGTATTCGCAGGATTGAAGCTCTCAGTCAGTCAATTGCTCCAAACTCCAAAATCCGGAACCGGCGCATTTCGGCATGACACCCACCCGCTCGTCATCTAGAACCGGATGAGCCATTTCCCCAGAATGCGTTGGAGCATGAATTGACCCCGGCTGTGTCGAAAAGCGAAGAGCAGACCGCGCCGAAACTGAGAGCGGACGCGCAGCGCAACCGCGACAGGCTGATCGAGGTGGCGGCACAAGCCTTTGCCGAAAAGGGTGTCGAGACCTCCCTGGAGGATATAGCGCGCAAGGCCGGCGTCGGCATTGGCACGCTCTATCGGCATTTTCCGACCCGCGAGCACCTGGTCGAGGTCGTCTACCGGCGCGAGTTGCAGATCATGGCCGACGCCGCCGACGCGCTTTCACGCACGGAAAAGGCCGATGTCGCGCTGGAAAAATGGATGCACCGCTTCGTCGCCTACATCGCCACCAAGCGCGGCATGGCCGAGAGCCTGAAGACCATCACCAGCTCCGACGCCTCCACCTTCGCCGAGGGGTTCGGCCGCATCCGCGAGGCCTTCGAACGGCTTTTGGCCGAAGCCCAGGAACAGGGGCTGGTGCGCGAGGATATCGGCCATACCGATCTGATGCACGCCATGGCCAGCATCTATTCCATCCCCGACACGCCGCAATGGCGTGAAAGCGCCGAGCGCCTGATCGGCCTCCTGATGGACGGGCTTCGCACAAGGCGCTGAAACAATTTCGACGAAAGCCAAGCCGGTTCCGCGTCGACGATCACGCTCTACGACAACGCATCGCCCGGATACGAAAACGGCCCGGAAACCGGGCCGCCTGAGACTTAATCCGTCGAGACTTCCTTATAGTCCCGATAATAGGACAGGTAGTTGCTGCGCAGACGTTCCGGCGCACCCGGATCGGCATACTTGTGCAGCTCGGCAAGATCGGTCTTGTTGAGAATGACGCCGACAGTCTTGGCGGCGATCTGCGGCTCGGAGTGAAGCACGCTCTGCACCGCCTTGGCCGGCGTTTCGCCCCACTGCGTCACGAAGACGAAGGCGTCGGCGTAAGGTTCGAACGCCTTGGCATCGATAACCGGGATAAGCGGCGCCAGATCGACGACGATAACGTCGAACGTCTCCTTGATGCTTTCGAGGAACTGGCTCATGCCGGTGGAGGCCAAGAGTTCGCTCGTATGCGTGACCTGACGGCCGCGCGTCGTCATCGGCAGGATGGTGAGGCGCGAACGGCGGTCGACACGCGCGACACTGGTCCACGACTTCTTGTGCAGGATGACGTCGACAAGACCCGCTTCCGGCTCGGTCGCCAGCATCTTGGAAAGGCCGGGATTACGCAGGTCGGCGTCGATGACCAGAGTGCGCGCACCGCTGGAGGCGATCAGACCGGCGAAGTTGGCCGCAACCGTCGACTTGCCCTCACCCGGCAGGCAGGAAACGACGCCGATGACGGCGCATTTCTTCCCCTGCAGGACGATATCGCAGGCCAGCTTGGTGTTGCGCAGCGTTTCGGCGAATTGCGAGCGCGGCGCTTCGACCGCGACCCGCATCATGCGGCGGAAGGAGATCGGATCTCCCGGCGGCAGGTTGGCGTCTTCGGCCTTCGACTGCGGCTCCTGCGCGCCATCCGGTTTCGGTGCATCCTCACGCATCCCGCCGGCGATCTTCGGCAGGTAGCCGAGGAAGCGCATGCCGAGCTTGTTCTGCACGTCCTCACCGGTACGGAAGAACCGCTCGCGCAATTCGAGCACGGCCGCGACACCGCCGCCGATGATCAGGCCGAGCACGACGGACAGCGCCATGGTCAGCGTCTTGCGCGGACTGGACGGCGAATTCGGCAGGCCGGCATCGGAAATCACGCGAGCCTTGGCGATCGGCAGAGACTGAAGCTGCGACGCCTGCTCGAAGCGGTGCAGGTAGGATTCATAGAGTGTGCGAAGCGCCTGCGCCCGCTGCTCCAGCTCCTGCAGCTGCACCATGTTGACATTCGCATCGGCATTGTTGCCGGCAACCTTCTGGATGTTGTCGCGCAGCGACTGCTCGCGCGACTGCGCCACGTCGAGCTCGTTGCGGAAGCTGCCGGTCAACTGCTGCAGCTCGCGGAACATCTGGTTGATGACGTCCTGCTTCTCGCCCTGCAATGCAACCGCCTGCGGGTGGTCCGCACCGAACTGCTGGACGATGCCCTGTTCGCGATCGTTGATGCTGATATAGCGACGGCGCAGATCCTGCATCACCGTGTTGTCCGTATCGCGGTTGGAAACGACGGCGTTCTCGACCGCCGATTCCGGACCCTGCTCGACGATCGCCCTGTACTGGTTGTAGCGGGCCGCGGCAGTGGCGGCATCAGCCTGGGCGACGATCAGCTGGCTGTTGAGATCGGAGAGCTGCTGAGCGGAAAGAAGTTCGCCGCGCGGCGAGATGAGGCCCTTTTCGCGCTTGTACTGTTCGACCGCCAGAGACGCCTGCTGGGCGCGGGTGTTGAGGTCGTTCAGACGTTCCTGCAGCCACAGGCTCGCTTTCTCCGTCGCATTGAAATTGGCGTCGAGCTGCTCGGTCAGATAGGCCTGCGCATAGGTATTGGCGATCTGCGCCGACAGCCGCGGCTCGAACGAGCGGGCCGACAGCGCGATGACCGAACTGCGGCCGACGCGCTCGACGGTGATCGACTGCTGCAGGATCGCCGCCGCCTTTTGCCTCAGCCCTTCGCGGACCTGTGCCTCGGTTGCCGGCGGCGAGCCGGAACTGACGAGCGACAGGACGCTTCGGACCATGCCCTTGACGAGGTCGACGGGCGACTGCGGCGGATTGACGATCAGGTCGTTCTCCGCAAGCTTCGCCTGGTCGACGACGCTGAGCGCAAGCTCCTTGGATTTGAGGATTTCGACCGTGCTCGACATGCTGTTGTCGAGAAGCTGGGCGGACTGGTTGCTGCTCTGAGCACTGTCTTCCGCATAGCGCGACAGGTCGTCATCGAGCAGGATATGGGTCATCGCCGTGTAGCGCGGATTTGCCGTCAGCAGATAAAGCCCGGCGAGCGCGACCATGACCGCGACGCAGATGACGATAATACCCATCCGGCGCATGGCCGCAGACCACAGCTTGTCGAGATCGATGAACGTGTCCTGATCTCTCTGCTCGTTCTGAAACATAGCCATCGGTCGGAAATTTGCCTGGTCCATATCGTCATCCACTCTTGGGGAAGTAGTGCAGGAAAGGCGGTTGTCCCGCCTTTCCCATTATCATCGGAAGCTTACGCCGCGCGGACCTTTGTCTCGTGCGAGGCGAGCAGGTCCTTGATCGTCACGGCCAGATCGCCGGCCATGTCGGAGCGCAGCATGGCGAAGGCGACGTTGGCCTCGATGAAGCCACGCTTGCTGCCGCAATCGAAGGTGCGGCCCTGATAGGGCTGCGCGTGGAACGGCTGCTGCTTCAAAAGCTTCTGCATGCTGTCGGTGAGCTGGATCTCGTTGCCGGCACCACGTTCCTGGCTTTCGAGAAGCTCGAAAATCTGCGGCTGCAGAATATAGCGGCCATTGAGATAATAGTTTGACGGCGCGTCTTCCGGCTTCGGTTTTTCCACCATGCCGGTGACCTGGAAACCGTGCTTGACGTCGTTGCCCATGCTGACGACGCCGTAGCTGGAGGTTTCCTCCGGCGAGCACTGCTCGACCGCGAAGACATTGCCGCCGACTTCCTCATAAAGATCCATCAGGCCGGCCATGCAGCCGCGCGCGCCATAGGAGACCATGTCGGGCAAAAGCAGCGCGAAGGGTTCGTCGCCCACCAGTTCGCGGGCGCACCAGACGGCATGGCCGAGGCCAAGCGGCACCTGCTGGCGGGTGTAGCTCACGGTACCGGCGAGCGGCAGCATCTTTTCAAGCTGCGTCACCTGCACCGTCTTGCCGGAGCGGGTCAGGCTGGCGATCAGTTCGGGATTGCTGTCGAAATAGTCTTCGATCGCCGTCTTGTTGCGGCTGGTCACGAAAATGATGTTCTCGATGCCGGCCTGCATGGCCTCGTCGACGGCATATTGCACGACGGGACGATCGACGATCGTCAGCATCTCCTTCGGCATCGCCTTGGTTGCCGGCAGGAACCGCGTTCCGTTGCCTGCAACGGGGATGACCGCTTTGCGCACGGGTCTCTTCAAGTCCATTCCTTAGTCCTTTCTAGGGGGCGTCTCGCCCTTATCCGATCGGATTTCAGTTGACGCCGGCGGCTTTTGCCAGCCGGCGCATGCGAACGACGATGGGCATCCGGAAGTGCTTGAGCGCTCCCGGTGCCTGAATCGCAGTTTTGAGGAACCCGCCGACCGACTTGCGTTTGACGTCGTCGACGAGTGTTAGAAACGAGCGGGCCTCGATCAGACTGCGGGTACGGCGCCTCTGCGCCTCGGCAGCCTTCGGCTCCAGCGGAAAACGAGCGATGAACTGACGGTCTGCCTCCAGCATGGCATCGACGTGATGCTGCTTCAGCACCCGCGAGATGGAACCCTCGCGCAGATAATAGACGTAGCCGGGAACCGGATCGACAGCGCAGCGCGCGCCGCTTGCCAGCATCGCGGCGAACAGAATGTAGTCCTCGCCGATCTTCAGCGTCTCGTCGAATGCCAAGTCATGGTCGACGAGAAAGGCCCGGTCGAAGATCGGCTTCATGTAGCCGAAATTGAAGGTCGACTTGAAGATGACGTTGGAGTTTATGAATTCCGCCAGCGTGATCTCGCCCTGCTTTTCCAGGAATTCCCGCTCGAACATCGTTTCCGGCGCACCGCCGGCCATCGGCACGACGTCGACATTGTCGACCACCATCTGCGCGTCGAACGCCTTGGCCCGATTGATCATCGACAGAAGACGGTCCGGGTAGAGCGCATCGTCGGAATCGAGCGTCGCCACCCATAGCCCGACCGCGGCATCGATGCCGGTATTGCGCGCCCTGCCCGGTCCGCCGTTTTCCGGCTGGCAGATCAGGCGCACGCGCGGATCCATATAGCTCTTGGCGATTTCGCGGGTGCCATCCGTCGAGCAATCGTCGACGATGATCACCTCGACCGTGACGCCGACCTGCGCAAGCGCGCTGTCAATCGCACGCGCCAACGTGTCTTCCGCGTTGTAGGCGGCGATGATGAAACTCACGTCGGGAGGGCTGATGGTGGGTGGAACGATGGTCATGCGGCCTCCGCTGTGCCGTATTGGCGGATTTCCTTGACGCCAAGCATGCCCATTACCGCACCGACATGCAGCGCGCCACGCAGCGCATATCGGTTCCGCTTCACCGGCATAGGCGAAAAGACGGCCGCGACCGCACCACAATAGGCGGCCTTTGCGACAGCCACCAACGCCTTCGGCACCCGTTTCGTTCCCGCGTTTTTCGCCGCAATGATGCGGCCATGGGTCTGGCCGGAGCGGAAGCGGCGCTTGGCAAGCCAGGCAAAGCTGGCGCGGCTTGCCGGCACCGGCTCGGTCACCAGCGCATCCTTAGCAAATTCGATCCGCCCGCCGGCCTCCGTCAGTTGCGAGAAGAAATGCGTATCCTCGCCGCCGCTCTGGCCGAGCGAAAGCGCGAAACGCCGCGAGGCGACCAGCGGCGAACGCATGTCCAGCAGCGTATTGCAGGTATAGCCGGTAATGATGCGGCCATTCACCCAGACCGGCATGGTCGAGTGGAAATCGCCGTCGCGCATCCAGCCGGCGCTGTCATCGCCGTAAAGCGCCCGCACCGGGCCGAGTACCGTCTCGGCACCCGTCTCGTGCGCCTTGGCGTAAAGCGCGGCCAGCCAACCGGGCGTCGCCGTTTCGTCGTCGTCGATAAAGGCGAGGAAATCCGCATTGGCAGAAGAAAGGCAGGCATTGCGGGCGATCGAGATGTTCGACTTCGGGCAATGGACATAGAGAATGTCGAAGGGCGATTGTCCGCGCAGGCTGTCGACCAGATCGGAAGCGCTCGGAACGGCATCATTGTCCGCCACGATCAGGCGCACCGAGGTGCCCGCCGGCACGTCGAGCGCGAAAAGCGATTGCAGCGTCTCCTTCAGCGCCGGGCGGCGGAAGGTGCAGATGCCGATATCGATGCGGGTCGGGGCAAGCTCGGTCATCACGCAGTCCTTTTCGGCTTGATGCCGAGCAGTTCCATCCAGAACCCGGCCGACCAGGCGAAATGCATGATCATCGCCGGAACGGAGGCATAGAAGGCAAGCCCGTTGCGCTGGCGCGCGGCCATCAGTGCGCTATAGGCAAGGCAGGCGAGCGCCCAGATCGCTAACGGCACGATCGCCCACCAGTGCAGCAGCGCGAAGAGGCCGATGATCACGACGGGTGCCACCGCAAGCGGGATCGCCTGCCGGATTTTCGGAATGGCGCGGTGCTTGATGAGGTTCTTCGCCCTGCCCCGGCCATAGCCGAGATACTGGCGAAACAGCGCCGACGCGCTGGAACGCGGGTAATAGGTCATGAACGTCTTGCCCGTCATCCAGATACGGAAACCGGCCCGGCGCAGGCGGAAATCCAGTTCCGCATCCTCGTTGTGGCTGAACGTCTCGTCGTAGCCGCCGACCTGGCGATAGGCGGCGATGCGCATCAGCGCGTGATGACCGTGGTCCACCCATTCGCCGCCGCCGCCGGCACGGTGCTTGGAACCGCCATTGCCGAGTTTGGAATTCTGCGCGATTGCGGTCGCCTGCTGGAAATTGCCGAAACCGACAGTTTCCATGCCGACGACAACCGAATCCGCCTGCTTCAGCACCGCCTCGTCGATCAGCGCCTGGCAGTAATTGTCCGGGTAATCGCCATGCGCATCGATACGGATCAGGTAATCGCGGCCGTCGCCGAACCGCTCGACCGCAAGATTGATCGCCGCACTCTGGATCCGCTTCGGATTGTCGAGCAGCACGAGATCGGCAATCTTGCCGACGAGCCTCTGGACGATCTCGACCGTGCCGTCCTTGCTGCCGCCATCGGCGACGACGATCAGCATCTCGGTTGAACCGCGCTGGATCTCGAGCTTGCGCAACAGCGGCTCGATCGTCCTTGCCTCGTTGAGGCAGGGAATGACGAGCAGGACCTTTGGCGCGGCTTGCGGACTAAGACTATCGGAGCCGGGCATTTCACTCTCTACCATGTTCCACCTCACGACTGCACGGTTGACGCAGCCTGCATTTCGGCAGGCGATCGTAGATCGGGTTTCAGGGATGCAAGTCTGGCGACCAGCGCCCGGCAATCCGCCGGTCCGGTCACCCATTGGCCACGCTCGATGGCCGCAACGCGGTCAAACGCCTGCGCATAGGCCTCCACCGTCATCGCATTGAACAGTGACACCAATGCGTCCGGCGTCGCCTTATCTATGGTCAGGCCGATATCGCGGCGGGCGAGGAAGCGGCCGGTCTCGGTCGAAGACAAGGCAATCGGCACCGCGCCGTAGAGCCCGCCTTCATACAGCCGGTTCGGCAGCAGCCATTCGGAATTCTGGCCTTCCTCGAAAAAGTCGATCGCCCAGCTGAACTGCACGTCGTTATAGATCGCCGCCAGATCCTCCGGGTTCTTATAAGCCCCGTGGAATTCCACATGCGGCGCTTCAACGACGATGCGGTCGAAATCGGCAAACTCGCTATGGGCAGGTCGCCCGCGCAGCACGATTTCCACCCGGCCCTCCATGCGACGGGCAAAATCGACGAGGATCGACAGCGACTTGGCGCAACGGATCGCGCCGAACCAGCCGATCCGCCAGGGTTTTCCCGGCTGCGGCGGGCGGACAGTCGGAACAAGAGCTTCGTTCCCGGCGTCGAGCGACAGGACCTTGTTTTCCAAAAGCAGGATCGGCAGGTCGAGACCGGAACGCGGCTTGAAGAAGTTCTCGACGAAAGCCGGCGAACTGGTGATCAGCAATTGCGCCCGGCGGCCGAAATGGCGCTGGAAGCCGCGCACCAGCTTCCCCTTCAAACCATCATCGAGCAGCAGCCGGTGAATATCGAGGCATTCGTAGACGACCGGCAGGCGACGATCGAAGAGCCGCGCCGCCTGGCCTGCCAGCGCCAGCGTTTCGAGATTGCGGGCAATGATCACGTCGGGCCGCGCGATGCCGGAAAGCTTCGTCTTCAGCCCGGCGCTGGCCTTGAGGATCGCCTTGATCCGCTGGCCGAACTGTCCGTCCGCCGTGGTACCGAGAACGATGGTCGATACCCCCGGCTCGCCCTCGAGCAAATTCCTGCCGCGCGAAAATCCCGCAACGGTCACATCCGCCCCCCCGGCCTTGAGGGTCAGCACGCGCCGCCTGATGGCGGCATCGGCCAGATCGTGGGCAAGATAGAGAACCTGTATCGTCAAACGGGCCTTCTCCGGTGGGTGAAAGTCATGAGGATCTAAGCGAATGGAAGAGCGACCGAGGGTGGGACCGCCTCAGTCGAGATTGCAGGCAACCGATTCCGGGAACTGGCAGGCATCGCCCGGAGCGGTGAAGGAAACGCGATCGATGACCATCGAAGTCTGGCCGTTGTAGGAAAAGCGGCCCATCCAGTCGCGCAACGTATCCGTGCCCCAGAGGCTGAGGAAGATTTTTTGCGCATGGGTCGGGATCTTCGACTTGTCCGTCACCTCATGCACCAGCTTGCCGTTGAGGAAGTAACGCAGCCGGTCTTCCTCCCAGACGAAGGCGTAGTCGTTGAACCCCTGGTCGGCACCGCCGGCGACGGGGATCAGCTTCTCGTTGCCGCCCTTGCCGCCGATATACTGGTTGACCTGCACCTGGTTGCTGTTCTTGCCCAGCACCTCGAAGTCGATCTCGTCCCAGGGCTGCTTGTCGGTCGGGCCGATATAGGTGAAGAAGGCCGAGTTGAGGCCGGAGCCGGTCGCCGCCTTCATCCGCACCTCATAGGTGCCGTGCAGATAGCGCGCACGGGTCTGCACCTCGCCGCACAGATATTTGCGGTCCTTCGACTGGCCCTCGGAATAGCTGAGGCTGAGCGTTCCGCCTTCGGTATTGATCTGCCGACGCGACCAGGTGCAGTTCTGATGCGCACCGTTGTTCCAGCCGTCCGAGACATACCAGAAGGATCGGTCGAAACTGTCGAAATTCTCGACGAACGATTTGCTGTTCATCGACCCCTGCGCCGAAGCCGGAGTGACCGCCGACAAGGCCGACAGTGCAATCGATCCGATGACGGCGGTGATCGTGTACCTGAAAGAAATCATGATCTCACCTGCGCTGCTGTGACAGTTTCGGTTCCATCGGATGCGACGATCCGACGGGGCGGCTGGACGTAGCCTTGGCGAGTTTTGCCTTCCGGCCGCGGCTGCCGGTCAGGATCTGGTAGACGGGCGGCATGAACCGCAGCGCCAGCGCATTGCTGACGACCATGAGGACCAGCGTCAGCAGTACCGCGCCGATGTAGAAGACCGGATAGGCGTCGACCGTACCGACGCGGTTCCACACCATCCACATCAGCACCAGCACCGGATAATGGGCGCAGAACACCCAGAAGCTGAGGCTGCCGGTGGCGGCCAGGCGCTGGCCGAAGCGGAAATTGATGGCGATCGCCGAGATCATCCAGAAGCCGAATGCCCCGACGATCGACAGCGCATTGCGCATCAGGTCGACCGACCAGGTAAATTCCGGCCCCGTTGCGTAAAGCGCAACCGACAGGCCGACGGCGGCGACCAACGTCGCGATCGTGCCCGGAACGGCGAACCGGTCAAGCGCCTTGAGATCCACCTGACGCAGCGCGATCAGCATGCCGAGCGCAAAGCTGAACAGGATCGAGCGCTTGACGACGATGCCGAGCGTCAGTTCGGGAATGACCGCAAGCACAAAGAGGATCGCAAGCGTCGGCAGGGCCGCGCGCTGCAGCAGGAACAGCAGGATCGGCGACAGCAGGATGCAGACGAACAGATCGCGCAGAAAGTAGAGCGGCACGTTGACCGGCAGGCCTTCGGTCGCAAACGCCTGGGTCAGCACTTCACGCGCCGACATCGACCACAGGTCCGGGAAATAACCAACCGCGACGCCGGCCCGCTGGATGGCGAGCACGAACACGAAAAGGCCGAGGTTCCAAAGAAGAAACGGCAGAAGCACGGTCATCGACTTGGAGCGCACGACGCGACCGTAGTCGAATGCATCAGCGCCTTTGCGCATCAGCAGATAACCGGAAATCATGCTCAGGCACGGCACGCCGATCCGGAACAGGCTGTCGACGAGAAACACGCGCAGCCAGTCGAACCCGGAATTTGAACCGAGAAAAGCGGAAGTTTCGGGATCATGCGGGACGTGAACGAAAACGATGCCGCAGATCAGGAAGATACGCATCAAATTGATACGAGAAGAAATGTTTTGGTCGACAGTCAAACGAGTCACCCCTTTTGAGCAGTGCCTCCCGTCACCGCCAATTCAATCAGAGCAGACTTGAGCCCGCGTTGACCAACAGCATCACGAAGAGTTTGGAGCAAAATGTGGCAGCGCAGCAATTTGGGCAGGTGCGAAATCTAGCAGGTGTCGCGTTTTCGCACTGCCGCGGCGTAGGCGGGAAGCGCTGGAAACCCGGCTATCCCTGAGTTTTCATTCGCGAAACGGCATCGGAATGCCGCGTCGCAGCACACCGACGAATACGAAAATCAATCATCATTTTTCTCGTTTTCGTGTTCCGGCCGTGAGCTGCCGACGGGAAACATGGCAGATTGCGGCAAAAAGGCGGCAAACCTGTGGTAGCGGTTTGCCGCGGCCATATTGCTCAGGCGGCGGCCGATCTGCGGCGCTTCACCATGCCGAGGATCTTGCCGATCAGCGCCCGCTCGGTGAGCAGCAACAGCACGCCATAAACGACACCGCCGACGATGCCGCCGACCACCACCTCGATATAGGGGTTTGTCAGATGTGCCTCGAAGGCATCGAGGAAGGCACGCACGGAAAGCGCCATGACGAGCGCCGAGATCATCGAGCGGCTGCTGGTCATCATGCCGCGCACGAAGGGGATCTCGTCGACGCGGAACACCGCCCAGGAATAACCGATCAGCGTCACCGCGTTGACGGCGCAAAGCCCCCACATGGCGGTGACCAGATCGCCGTAATAGGCGCCGAGCGCGATCGCCGCCGTCGTGGCGATCGCTCTGAGCACCGCCGACCAGAACAGCACCTGCGCGTGGCCCGTGCCCTTGAGGTAGGGAATGAACGTGCTGCACGGCGTCACGATCGCCTTCGACAGCGCCAGAAGGCCGAGCACCGGCCAGGCATAGGCCCATTGCGGCCCGAACAGCACCAGCATCGCCGGTTCCGCCACCGCCCACAGGCCGAACATTGCCGGTGCAAGCAGCACGGTCGTCACCTGGGTGGAAAACATCAGCGCGTCCGAGCGCCGCTTGCGATCGTCGCCCATCAGGCTGAAGGCCGGAAACAGCACGCCCATGACGGCCGACAGGACGACCTGGTTCGGAATGCTGGCAAACCGGTTGGCGGCGGAGTAAGCGCCGGCATCGGCAAGCCCCAGCATGCGGGCAATCACGATCATCGGCGACTGGAAGGTGACGAAATTGGCGATTTCCGACCCCATCATCCCCCAGGTGAAGGAAAGCAGCGGCCTGATCTTGGCGGGTTTCAGCACCAGATGCGGCATGTAGCGGGTCACCGCGTAGAGCCCGACAAGGCGGATGATGGCGGCGGCGAACAGCTGGAAGACCAGCGCCCAGATGCCATAGCCGAGAAACGCCATGGCCACCGCAATCAGCGCCGCGGCCGATTCCGACACGGTGCTCAGCACCGCATCCTTGCTGAAATTCATCTGCCGGGCGAGCAGCGAATAGGCGACATCGCCGGCAAGCTGCAACGGAATGAGCACGGCCATGAGGCGCAGCAGCCAGGCGCTTTCCGGCGCGCCCATCCAGCCCGCGAGCGTATCGGCGCCGAAGAAAAGCAGCCCGCCCATAAGGCAGGCCATGGCCAGATTCGTCCAGAAAACCGTGTGAACGGTATCCATGTCGCCGTCGCGATCGACCACCAGTGCGGACGTCAATCCGGCCCCGCCGATCATCGCCAGAAACTGCACGACAGTAAGCGCCACTGCCACCGAACCGAAATCTTCTGGTGTTAGAAGCCTTGCCAGAATCGGAACCGTGACAAATTTCAGCCCGAATGTAGCGGTCTTTGATAGCACGCTCCAGCCGACATTGGTCGTGACTGTCTTGACACCTTGGGTTGGGGCCATGTCTGAATTCCTAATGCTGGAGGTTATGACTAGAGGCGGCTGAGCCGTCGAACAGAAGGCACGGCAAACGTCAGTGGCTTGCAATTCTTTTAAGGAGCAGGGGCGAAAACATGGCGACGTTCACGATAATTATTCCATTTTATCAAAAAGAGGACGGCATTCTGCGCCGAGCCTTGAAATCGATATTCGACCAGACGTTTCAGGATTTCGATATCATCGTCGTCGATGACGAGTCACCCTATCCTGCGGACATGGAGCTGAAGGACATCGATGACAACTGGCGCTCGCGCATAAAGGTCGTGCTGCAGCCGAACGGTGGTCCGGGCGGCGCGCGCAATACCGGCCTCGATCATATCCCCGCCGATACCCGCTTTGCCGCCCTTCTCGATTCGGACGATGTCTGGCTGCCCAACCACCTGCAGAATGCCTACGACAGCATGAGCCGCTTCGGCGCCGACTGCTATTTCGCCTCGATGCAGGCGAGCGAGGAATTCTACTACCATTTCGGCATGGCCGAACTGGAACGACAGGAAGGCGGCACGCGGCTTTCCGAAGCGCCTCTTGTCATCGAGATCCCCGACATCGCCAGCGTCATGCTGAAGAACTGGAGCTTTCTGCATCTCTCCTGCATGGTCATCGGCCGACCGATCTTCGAAACGGTCCGCTTCGACCCGGCGCTGAGGCTGGCCGCCGAAGACGTGCTGTTCTTCTGCGACAGCATGCTCAAGGCAAAGCGCACCGTGCTGTGCGACGATGCGGGGGCTGCCCGCGGCATGGGCATCAACATCTTCCACTCTATCGACAACCGCTCGCCGGAATTCCTCAAGCAGCAGTTCAACACCTGGGTGGCGCTCGACACGCTGGAAACCCGTTTCAAGGCACGCCCCACGGACGTCGCCTCGATCGAAGGCTACAAGAACACCGCGCGCCAGCAGGCGCTTTGGAGCCAGGCGGGACGGGTGAAGCGCCGCGAAGCGCCGGAGCTTGGCCTCCTGGCGAAGTGGGCGGTGCGCGACCCGGCCATCATCGGCGCGGCTTTCCGCCTGGGTGCAGGCAAGTTCAATCGACCCGCACGCTGACACCGCGATCGGCCGAAGAGGCATGATCATTCTGATTTCGAACGCGAGCCATGGAGGCCACGCATGAAACCCTATTACTGGGCATCCCACCACGGAAACTTCGGTGACGACCTGAACCTCTGGCTCTGGGATTACCTTCTGCCGGGCCTTCGGGACGTCCATCCCGACGTCCTGCTCGTCGGCGTCGGCACGGTGCTCAACCCCGTCCTGCTTCCGGCAGACCAGAAAAAGCTCGTCATCGGCTCAGGCTATGGCTATGGCGAGGCACCCGATACCAGCACCAGCGATTGGGACGTGCGCTGCGTGCGCGGCCCGCTGACGGCGGCCAAGCTCGGCCTGCCACCGGAAAAAGGCATCATCGACCCGGCGGCACTGATCGCCGACATGCCGGAATTCCAGAACCTTCCGAAGATCCACAAGAAGACCTTCATACCGCATTGGGAATCGGCCGAATTCGGCATGTGGGCCTCCGTCTGCGAACCGGCGGGCCTCACCTATCTCGACCCGCGCGGCGAGGCGAAGGAGGTCATCCGCCACATCGCCCAGTCGGAGGTGATCGTCGCCGAATCCATGCATGGCGCGATCCTCGCCGATGCCTTCCGCGTGCCGTGGATTGCCGTCAGCACCTCGCGCTCGATCAACAATTTCAAGTGGAACGACTGGGCGCAGTCGGTCGGCACGACCTACGAGCCGCGCTACGTGCCGGTCTCGACCCGCGCCGAGGCGGTGAAGAAGGGTTCGCGCTTCTGGGGGATCCGCTTCGACGCAGGCTCTCAGCCTGCCGCCGCGCCGGTTGCGGATCACGCCGAGGGAACGGTGCTCACCCGCTCAGCCCCGCCTCAGACGGGCCTGCGCGGCATGGCCAAGCAGGCGCTGGCCACTCCGTCCATTCTGGCACTGTGGCAGGCAAGCCGCACCCAGCCGAGGCTCAGCCCCGACGACCGGCAAGAGGCCAAGAAGGCCGCCTTCCGCGAGGTTCTGGACGGTATTCGCCGCGACTATTTCTGAGCGACGGGCACGCCCGAGAGAAGATAACGGGGTGACGTCGGCAGGGAAGCCGCCGACGTCGCCTTGTTGCGGCTCAGCGCATCGTATTTGTCGTAGAAGATACCCGACACGACGGCCGGGATCGCCGCCGGACGCGACAGCATGTGCCGTATCGCCCCGCCCTTGCCGGCCTCGCGCTTCACATCGAGGAAGGCGCGCAGCTCGTAGCGGGCCTGTATATGATCGCGGTGGCGGGTTATGACCTCGCGCGCCTCTGGCGGCAGCGACATTTCACCGAGAACGGCATTGTCTGCCTCGAAAAGCCGGCGGAGGTCTTCGGTGCGATGTCGGCTGCTGAGCGAATCCCCGCGGACCACCGCGCCGTAGCCGCAATGCTCGATCACCTTGTAGCGCGCGCCGGACGCCAGCGCCCGGACGTAGAAATCGTAATCCTCGCCGAGCCGCAGCTGTTCGTCATAACGCAGCCGGTGACGGGCAAGGAACTCGCGCCGCATGACCGGCTTGAGAAAGCCGATCTCGCCGCGCGGCTTGCCCCGCCGCGAGATATTGCCCTCGACGAACTGCACGAGCGAAATCTCCCGTGAGCGGGACTGGAAGCGCGCAGGCACGGCCAGCGCTGCCGGATCGGCGACGAAGGCGATATTGTCGGCGATGAAATCCCAGCCCTCTTCCTCAAGCATCGGCGCAAAGCGGCCGGGAAAGAAGAAGTCGTCGGCATCGAGAATGGCGATCAGCGGCGCGCTGGACTGAGCGATCGCCGCATTGCGGGCCGCAGACGGCCCCTGATTGACGTCGAAGCTGATGATCCTCAGCCGCGACGTGCCGTCGTCGGCAGCACGCGCGGCACCGGCCGTATCATCGGAGGAGCCGTCATCGACGACCACGACCTCGGATACCGCCTCCTCGCCGAGCGCCGACGTGACCGCAAGCCCGATCGTATCAGCGGCATTCTTGGCCGCGATGATTACGCAGATCGTTTCAGTACCAGCTTGCGCCATGAGCCTATCCATCGTCCGCCGTCTCCATAATCGTCTCTTCGACAATGGAACCTAGGAAAATGGCGGCGATGTGAAAGAGCAAGATTTTGCGGTGCAAACGCGCCGAAACGATCAGCGGTCGTTGGCGCTGAGGCTGGCCGCAGCGTCCGCCCGGATTTCGTCGCGCGGAGCTTCATCCTTGCGCTGACGCAAACCGGCACCCTCTGACCGGGCCTTTTCCGCCCGCTCCTCCTGCTCGCGCTTCACCATGTAAACGATACCGAGGAAATAGCCGACCTGAAGTATAACCGCGCACAGAACTGTCCAGCCAAGGGCAGCAAGGAAAGAACCACTCATTGCGTAGGCAGCAATGCCGAATACGACGAGGACGCCTATCATGCTCACGAATACGCGCGGTGCGTACATTTCAGACCTCCCGGAGGCTATTTTCTTGCTTACGCATAACTTCGACAATCGCTCTCCCGCTGCCGCATAATACGACCGCGAGAGACGGCATTCAATATTTTCGCGCGCGCCCGCACGCGGCCCTAGTGAAACTTTGGTAAGATTCGCCAACGCCGGTGAAAACACCGTTCAAACGATTCAACACCCCGTTACCACACCATTACAACACACTATCGCCACATTTTGGCCTGAATTGCCACACGCCGGAACATTTGTTCACACACGGCGACCTCACGGCCTCGTTATCTGATCACTAATTGTTACAAAGGTCACTGAGCGCTATCATGCGCTTTCCGCACTGCAGCATTGTATTGCAGCGCAACAGGCTTAGGCCTTTGGTCCTAACGCAAAGCTACTTTCGGCCTCGCTGATAAGAACCAACACATGTATCGTTCGCCCGCAACGACAGGTATTACAGGCGCCTCAAGTTTTTATTAGGATCGATATTAGAGATCGATTCAAATTTACCGAATATAAGTAGTATTCGCGTAAACCGTTATATTTAGGATTGCCACCACCAAGAGTGGCGCCGGGCATGCCCGGAGGCGGCGACAGGCCGCGAGACGCCCATGCGCAGAAAAAATTCACTGGCATCAAATTCCAGACACAGACTTATTATCCCATAGGTACTCAGAAAAGTCGCCTCCCAGGCACCGACTATCGCAAAACCTAAATGGAGTTCTCTCTATGAAGTCAGCGACACGTTCGGCAAATACGCCGTTTGCAGACCTAGACCACTCCGCCGGAACCCTCCCGATCGGCGGATTGGCGAAACGAGCCTTCGATATCACGTCCGCCGGCCTCGCGCTCATCGTCTTCAGCCCCATCTTCCTGATGATCATGGCGCTGGTGAAGATGACCGACAAAGGCCCGGCCTTCTATGGCCATGCCCGCATCGGCCATGGCGGCCGCACGTTCAAATGCCTGAAGTTCCGCACCATGGCGGTCAATGGCGACGAACTGCTGCGCAAATACCTTCGGGAAAATCCCGAGGCAGCGGATGAGTGGCGCAAGACCCGCAAGCTGCGGGACGATCCGCGTGTCACGGCCGTTGGCCGCGTCCTGCGCAAGCTGAGCCTTGATGAGCTGCCGCAGCTCCTCAACATCATCCGCGGTGAAATGAGCGTCGTCGGCCCTCGCCCGGTCGTAGACGACGAGCTGAAAGTCTATGACAGCTCTGCCGTCTACTACCTGCAGACCCGCCCCGGCCTGACCGGCCTGTGGCAGATCAGCGGCCGCAACGATGTCTCCTACGAGACCCGCATCGCCTTCGACACCCATTATGTCCAGAACTGGTCGCTGGTTCAGGACATGTCGATCATCATGCGCACCATCCCCGCCGTCTGCTTCGCACGCGGCAGCTATTGAAAAGGCGACGCCGCGCGTCATCTACGTTCGTCCGATGCGCGGCCAATCCAAGCATGAAAATTCAGGAGATCTGATGCCTATCAGACTGATCCTTCCCCACGGCTTCCCGACGCTGGCAATGGCGGCGGGTATTGCCTTTTCGGCGGTAGCGCCGGCTTACGCCCAGAGCGGCTCCCAGACTGGCTCCAAGCCGGCGAGCAGCGCGCCTGCGCAACCTGCAAGCCCGACGACCTCGACCGAGACCACCGCCAAACCACCGGTCGCCGTCAAACCGCCGGCAAAACCGCGCAACCAGGAAAATGCCTATCGCCTCGGCGTGATGGACAAGCTGCGTATCCGCGTCGCCGAATGGCAGCCGGCAGATGGCAGTATCCGCGACTGGGATGCGGTGAGCGGCGATTACACGGTCGGGCCCTCCGGCTCGGTCTCCCTGCCTTTTATCGGCGATCTCGATGCCGCCGGCCAGACGACCGCCGATGTCGCAGCCGCGATCGGCGAGCGCCTGCAGAGCCAGTTCGCCTTGCGCAACCTGCCGTCAGCCTCCGTCGAGGTTGCGCAGTTCCGCCCGGTCTTCCTGGCCGGCGACATCGAAAATCCGGGCGAGTTCCCCTATTCGCCCAATCTCACCGTATTGAAGGCCGTCAGCCTAGCCGGCGGCCTGCGCCGCGCCGATGCCGGCCAGCGCTTCGCCCGAGACTTCATCCGTGCACGCGGCGATGCCGATGTCAGCACGTCCGAACGCGGACGCCTGATCGCACGCCGGGCACGTCTGATCGCTGAAATCTCCGGCGCCTCCGAACTACCGGTCCCCGACGAGCTGAAGGACCTGCCGAATGCCCAGCAGCTGATCGCCAGCGAGGCGGCACTGATGAAATCCCGCCGCCAGCGCTACGAGTTGCAGCTTCAGGCGCTGACAGACCTGAAGGACCTGCTCGACACCGAAGTCCAGTCCTTGTCCCAGAAGGCCGTGACGCAGGAACGCCAGCTCAAACTAGTCAACGACGATCGCGACCGGATGGCCAAGCTGACCGAACAGGGGCTTGCCACGGCAAGCCGCCGCATCTCGGCGGAAGAACGCGCCGCCGATCTGGAATCCAACATGCTGGATACCAGCACCGCCTCGCTGCGCGCCAAGCAGGACATCAACAAGGCCAACCAGGACGAGATCAACCTGCGCAACGACTGGGACGCCCAGCGCGCCCAGGAACTGCAGGACACTGAAGCCTCGCTGGAAAAGCTCGGCCTCGAACTGACAACGAGCCGCCAGCTGATGCAGGAGGCGCTTGCCCAGTCCGCCGAAGCCTTGAAGCTTGATCCGGAAAACGAGGATGCGACGATCAAATACGTGATCGTCCGCGATACCGGCGAAGGCCCGAAGGAAGTAACCGTCGACGAGAACGCGGTCCTGCGTCCCGGCGACGTGATAAAGGTCTCGTCCGAGCTGTTGATGCAGTAACGATCAGGCAGGCAGCCGCCATGGCGGCCTGCCAAAAGGAAGACGACTGAATGAGAATTGCGAAATCCGCCCTGATCGACCCGGCGAGGAACGAGCTCTATGGCCTAGTGGCCATAACGCTCTCCTACTTCGTCTTCGCCTATTCCGGTCGGTTCGGGCAGATTTCCATTCTCGCCTATTACGGCGTCTGGTTCCTGCTGGTGGCGGTCGATTACAAGCGCGCCCTCGGCAACTACCTGAAATATCTCTGGATCTTCTCCTTCGCGGTGTTCTGCTTCGTCTCCGCCTTCTGGTCTCCGGCCTTCGGAACCTCGCTGAGGACGGCGATCCAGTATTTGACCCACGTGATCTGCGCGCTGATCGCCATGCGCACCATCAGCGCCACGACCCTGACGCGCGGCTCGATGCTCGCCGTCACCGTCGTCCTCATCTATTCGCTGCTGTTCGGCACCTATCTGCCGGATGCGATGGACGGCACCTTCAGCTTCGTCGGCGCCTTTTCCTCGAAGAACCAGCTCGGCTTCTATGCCTCTCTGGGCGTCTTCTTCTGCTATGCTGCGGTGATGATCTTCCGCGAACGCGGCATCTGGTTCCTCGTTGCAGGTGGCGCGGGCCTGATCTCCGCCTATTCGCTGTTTGCCTCGCAATCGGCGACCTCGGTGATCACCACGCTCGGCATCGTCGCCGGCTGCGTCGGCCTTCAGGGCTTCATGATCTTCTCGCCGAAACACCGCCGCATGTTCTTCGGCGCGGCCCTGATCATCGGCATCGGCGCGGTCGTCGCCGCCATGCAGGTCGGTGCGATGGACGCGATCCTTGGCGTCTTCGGCAAGGATTCGACGCTGACCGGACGGACCTATCTCTGGCAACAGGGCATCCTGGCCGCAGGCGAATATCCGATCCTCGGCATCGGGTATCAGGGCTGGTGGGTGCAGGGTTATGCCGAGGCCGAGAGACTTTGGGATTATTTCTACATCACCGGCCGCACCGGCTTCCACTTCCACAACACCTATATCGAGACGATGGTGGAGACCGGCGTGATCGGCCTCGCACTCCTGTGCTTCATCCTGATGACGATCTTCATCGGCCACCTCAAGCGCCTGCTGACAATTGCCAGAACACCGGAATCGCTGCTCCTCTTCGGCATCGCCAGCCTGCTCCTCGTGCGCTCCTTCGTCGAAATCGACATCATGAACCCCTATCATGTGGGCTCGTTCCTGTTTTACTTCGCCGCCGGAAAGCTCGCGCTTGGACATGGCCGTCAACCGGCACGCGTTGCCTACAGCCAGCTTGCTCCAGAACGGGCCGGCACGATGGCCCGTTGAGGTAGTATACCGATGCAGACGCTTTACTTGATCCAGTATCTCAGGGCCTTCGCCGCCTTGGCAGTCGTCCTCTTCCACGCAGGCGAGCGTACAGGCCTACATTTCACCATCGGTGCGGCAGGCGTCGATGTATTTTTCGTCGTCAGCGGCTTCATCATGATGGCGATCAGTGACGGCCGGCACGACACGCCCGCAGGCTTCCTGCGAAACCGTCTGCTGCGCATCGCGCCTGCCTACTGGGCCGCGACGTTGGTGATGATCCTTGGCGCTTTGGCAGGACTGTTTCCCAACCTGCAGCTGGATCCGGCCCATATTGCCGGGTCTTTTCTCTTCCTGCCGGTCGCCTCGCCCAACGGCGGCAACCTCTGGCCTGTTCTAGTGCAAGGCTGGACGCTGAATTACGAAATCTTCTTTTATGTCGTCTTTGCCGCTGTTCTGTCCTTGCGACCGTCAAGGCGCCTGCTGGCGCTGACGGGCATATTTGGTTCGCTTGTCCTGTTGGGTCTTCTGCTGCAGTCGCAAAACAAGATCCTCGGTTTCTATACCGCACCGCTCATTCTCGAATTCGTCGCAGGCGCGGCCTTGGCGAAACTATGGAAGAATGGCCATCTGCCGCCTATGCCGCTCGGGATTATCCTGATTGCACTCTCCTTGGCGGGCTTTGCCACCATCCAGCTTATGAGCCTCGATTTCGACGCACGCTCCTGCGGGCCGCTGGCTGTTATGCTGGTTTTGGGCGCCCTGTCCGTCGAGGCATCCGGCCGACTGCCCACCATGCCTAGTCTTGCCTATCTCGGCGACAGTTCCTACTCCATATACCTCTGGCACACATTCGCAGTGTCGGTCGTCGTGCAATTCGGCACGCTTCTGTCCCTGCCGGCAGTGGTTCTCATGCTTGCGGCGACTGTGCTTGGAACGATCGTCGGCATTGCAGGCTACGAATGTTTCGAGCGGCCGGTCCACCTCCTGCTCAAGGGCAAGAGAACCGCTCTCTGGCGTCTGCCCACCCGCCGCACGGCCCGATAAAATCCTCAAATGAAAAACGGCCCGGACAGCAATCCGGACCGTTCGCATCGAACAGAATTGAGGTCTGCGTATCGGGCCTCAGGCGGCCCGTGCTGCATCCAGCGGGATCTCGACGTCGATCTCGAGGATCGAGACATTCTCGTCGCGATCGATCTTCACCGTCACGCGGTCGGCATCGAGCTGAACGTGCCTTGCGATGACGGCGAGGATTTCCTCGCGCAGGATGGTGGTAAGGTCCGAGCCTGCCGAGGCGCGCTCGTGGGCAAGCAGGACCTGCAGACGTTCACGCGCGGCAGGCGCCGAGCGCGAGCGGGTGAAAAGACGCAGAATGCTCATGCTGCCTTCCTTCCGAAAAGCTTGCCGAAGATGCCGCGCTTTTCGCCCGGCACGGTGACCGGCACGATTTCGCCGGCGAGACGGCGCGCTGCTTCGAAATAGGCCTGGGCCGGCATGCTGCGCGTGTCGGCAAGCGTCACCGGCGCACCGACGTTGGATGCCTTCAGCACATCCATGCTTTCCGGGATGATGCCGAGAAGCGGGATGGAGAGGATTTCCAGCACGTCGTCGACCTTCAGCATGTCGCCGCGTTCCGCACGGGCGGAATCGTAGCGGGTGAGCAGAAGATGCTTTTCCATCCGCTCGCCGTTTTCGGCCTTGAGCGTCTTGGAATCCAGCATGCCGATGATGCGATCCGAATCGCGCACCGACGAGACTTCCGGGTTGGTGACGACGACGGCGACATCGGCATGGCGCATCGCAAGCGTCGCACCCTTTTCGATGCCGGCAGGGCTATCGCAGATCACCCAGTCGAAATACTTCTTCAATTCGCCGATGACGCGCTCGACGCCCTCTTCCGTCAGCGCATCCTTGTCGCGCGTCTGCGACGCCGGCAGCAGGAACAGCGTTTCGAGACGCTTGTCGCGGATCAGCGCCTGCGGCAGCTTGGCATCGCCATTGATGACGTTGACGATGTCATAGACGACGCGGCGTTCCGCACCCATGATCAGGTCCAGATTGCGAAGCCCGACGTCGAAATCGACGACGACGACCTTCTCGTTGCGCTGTGCAAGCGCTGCACCGAGCGCGGCAGTCGATGTCGTCTTGCCAACACCGCCCTTGCCGGACGTGACTACGATGACTTTCCCCATCTTGATCTCCTGGTTATCTGACCGTGGGCGGTTCAGAAAAGTATGTCTGCCATGATCGTGTCGCTCTCGAGCGACAGTTGCACGGCGCGGCCGCGAAGGCTTTGGTCCATGTCTTCCGCCATCTTGTAGATGCCATCGATGGCGATCAGCTCGGCTTCGAGACGGCGGCAGAAAATGCGGGCATTGCTGTTGCCGATCGAACCCGCCATCGCCCGGCCGCGCAGCGCGCCGTAGATGTGGATCGAACCGCCGGCAATGACTTCGGCACCCGAGGCAACCGAACCGACGATGGTGACATCGCCTTCCGGGAAGATGATCGACTGGCCGGAACGCACCGGCTTGTCGATGGTCAGCGACTGGGTCACGGCACGCACCTGCGGTGCTTCCGCCTTCACCGGCGTAGCGGCATCGGCATCGGCTTCCGTCGCATCCGGCGTTTCGCCTTCCGGCTCCCGCGCGGAAACTTCGACGTCGGCGGCAGGCTTGCCGCCCTTCATCGCCGGCGGCATGTCCGGGCTGAGCTGCGAGGGACGAGCGCCCTCGATCCCCATGATACGGACCTTGCGCGCGGCAAGATCGTCGATCAGCTGTTTCAGTTCAGGCTTCTTGATCGAAAGCTCCGACACGTCGAGCACGACGGGACGATCAAGAAAGAAACCGGCCGAACGCGACGCCAGATCATCGAGGCGGACAAGCCATTGATCGAGCGGCATATCGGGTGACAGGACGACCGCGAGGAACGAACGGCCCTTGATGCGAATGGATCGAGCGTCTGTTAGCACTTTGGTCATCTACGTTAATAAATCGTTGCCAGGGTGTACCGCCGACATGGTTAACAAATGGTTAACGCGACCCTTGAACTCGGTAAGATGCGGTAACGAATCTTAATCGAAAGCGGCCACGTCGCGGTACCTGCAAACCTGCCGGTCCAGGCTTGCGCGAGGCTTTCAGATTGCGGCTCCGGCAACATCAAAATGCAAGGCGCGCGAAACCGATGGCCTCGCGCGCCTTGCCAAAATCGCCGTTTTACGGGTGTTTTCGATGGTTTAACGCTCGGTCAGATGACCGCCGTCATGCCGCCATCGACATAGATGATCTGCCCCGAGACATAATCCGACGCCGAGGACGACAGGAAGACCGCCGCTCCGACCAGATCCTTGGCGTCACCCCAGCGGCGTGACGGCGTACGGCCGATCACCCAGTCGTTGAACTCCTTGTTGTCGATCAGGGCCTGGTTCATGTCGGTCAGCATGTAGCCGGGACCGATCGCATTGGCCTGGATGCCATGCGGCGCCCATTCCGCCGTCATCGCCTGGGTAAGGAGCTTTATGCCACCCTTGGCCGCGGTATAGGGCGCGACCGTCGGGCGGGCGAGCCCGCTCATCAGCGAACCTATATTGATGATCTTGCCGCGCTTGCGCGGCAGCATCCGCTTGGCGACCTCGCGCGCGACGAGAAAGGCGCTCGTCAGATTTGTGTCGACGACCTTGTGCCACTCGGCACTGGTCAGCTCCACCAGCGGCTTGCGCAGCTGGATGCCGGCATTGTTGACGAGAATGTCGATCGCCACGCCATCCGCATCGAGCGCTTCGATGGCGGCGACGACAGAAGCCTCGTCGGTCACGTCGAAGGCAAGCGCTCTGGCGTCAAAGCCTTCCCCACGCAGCTCAGCCGCGGTTTCCTCGCATCTTTTGGCATCGACGCCGTTGATGACGAGGGCGGCACCCGCCTCGCCCAGCCCCTTGGCGATCGCCCGGCCAAGGCCGCGAGACGACCCGGTGACGAGGGCGGTTTTGCCCTCAAGATTGAACAGTTTCTGGCTCATGCATCCTCCCGATCATGGACTGCTGAAATGGACCTTCATACCTCGATCTCAAGCTTTCGGATTGAGGTTTTCGAGGTGCAGAAGAAGGCCGCTGTGATCCTTCTCCCCGCCGCCCTCGAAGACGAAATCGGCGAATTCGCCCCTGACCGACGCCGTCAGCGGCAGTTGCAGCGACAGCTCCTTGGCCACGTTCATGACGGTATTGAGATCCTTCAACTGGTTGCTGGACGATCCGCCGGGGGTGAAATTGCGCTCCACCATCCGTGCGCCATGCAGCTCCAGAATTCGACTTTCGGCAAACCCGCCGCGGATCGCGTTGCGGAAAGCCTCGCGCGATGCACCCCCGGCTTGAACCAGGATCATCGCCTCGGCCACAGCACCGATCGTTACCGCGACGATCTGCTGGTTGGCGAGCTTGCAGATCTGCCCTGCCCCGCTCGGCCCCACATGGGTGACGCGACCGAGAACGGCAAACACGTCTTGCAGGGCGGAAACCACATCGGCATCGCCGCCGGCCATGATCGCCAGCGTCCCGGCATCGGCGCCGACGACACCGCCGGACACCGGAGCATCGAGATGGCGGATGCCGAGTTCCGACAGCTTGCCCGCGTGTTCGCGAGCAAGCGACGGCGCAATAGAGCTGGTGTCGACCAGCACGGCGCCTTTCTTCATCGCTTCGGCAACGCCGCCTTCGAACAGCACCGCGCCGACGACATGACCATCGGTCATCATGGTGAAGACCACATCGGCATCCCGCACGGCCTCGGCCGCGGATGCGGCAACGACCGCACCTTCGGCTCCAAGCGGCATTGCCTTGGCCGCATCACGGTTCCACACCGTCAGCGGATAGCCGGCCCGCACTAGGCGGCGGGCCATGGGAAATCCCATCAGGCCGAGCCCGAGAAAGGCGATACGCTTATTCGCGGTCATGGCTTGCCTCCCAGCTCATCCTCGATATGCACCTGGATGATCTCGTCGAAATTTTTCTCCGAGATGAAGCCCAGTTCGGTGGCGCGTTTGGCTTCGAAACCCGGCGCCCAGCCAGCAACCATCTTCATGATCATTTCGTCCGGCTGGCGGCGGATCAGCTTGACCGCATCCTCGCCGGCAGCGCGGCGAAGCGCCTCGATCTGCTCGCCCACCGTGGCGCTGACGCCCGGCATCGACAGGCTGCGACGCCAGCCGAGCCTCGTCAGGTCGATACCGGCCGCATGAATGAGAAAGCCGACGGCAGAACGCGGCGACGTATGCCAGTGGCGCACATCCTCGGAGACCGGCAGGATCGCCTCCTGGCCGGAGAGCGGCTCGCGCAGGATGCCGGAGAAGAAGCCGGACGCGGCCTTGTTCGGCTTGCCGGGGCGGATGCAGACGGTGGGCAGACGGATGCCGATCCCGTCGAAGAATCCACGACGGCTGTAATCGGCCAGCAGCAGCTCGCTCATCGCCTTCTGGGTGCCGTAGCTGGTCAATGGCGTCAGGTGATACTCGTCGGGGATAGGATAGGGCAGCGGCGCGCCGACGACGGCAATCGACGAGGTAAAGATCACCTTGGGGAAATAGCCGTCCTTCTGGTTCTCAAGCCGGATGGCATCGAACAGGAAGCGCGTGCCGTCGAGATTGATCCGGTAGCCCTTGTCGAAATCGAGCTCGGCCTCGCCCGAGACGATAGCGGCCAGATGGAAGATCACGTCGGGTCGTCCGGCAACCAGCTTTTCCGCCTCGCCCGGCAGGCTGAAGTCGACGGCCCTGGTCACCACCTTGCCGGCAAAGCCTACGGGGGCCTCCGGCTCGATCACATCGACCAGCGTCAGCGCCTCGACCGGTTTACCGTCCAGAACGCCGTCCGAAACGACACGCTGGGTGAGCTTGCGGCCGACCATGCCGGCAGCACCGATAACAAGAATATGCATGTTTTCCTCCCATACATTCGTGGATGCGCCCACGAAAATCTCCTTGTAAGGTTGTCTGATAACCCTGTATGGTCAAGTTGAAAATAGGAGAGTTTGTCATCGGCGAAAAAAGCTGGCGGCAGACATGGAAGACAAGACTGAATGTGTCCTTGAGACGGCTGGGGGAGGTATCCGGGCCATCTTGAGGGAGGAGAGGAACACATGACCGACCTGACGGGCTCGATCGCCGAGCAGCGCCTTGCCCTTTGCGCTGCGCTGGGCGAGGACCTTGTTCTCACCAATTCGCAGGACATGCTGCAATATTGCCGCGACTGGCATGGCGATGTCACGAGCGGTGCAATCGCAGTCATCCGCCCGCGCTCGACCGCCGACGTGCAAGCCGCGGTCAGGGCCTGTACCGATCTCGGCCTGAAGATCGTGCCGCAGGGTGGCAATACCGGCCTCGTTCTGGGTGGCATACCGGATGAGCCGGAACGCCAGGTGGTGCTGACACTGGAGCGGATGAACGCCATCCGCAAGATCGACAGCGACGACTTTTCCGCCGTCGTCGAAGCAGGCTGCATCCTCGCGGAACTGAAGGAGAAGATTGCCGACAAGGGCATGTTCTTCCCGCTGGCACTCGGCGCACAGGGTAGCTGCCGCATCGGCGGCAACGTCTCCACCAATGCCGGCGGCATCAACGTGCTGCGCTACGGCATGACCCGCGAGCTGGTGCTCGGCCTCGAAGTGGTGCTGCCGGACGGCCAGGTCTTCGATGGGCTTTCGACGCTGCGCAAGGACAATCGCGGGGTGGACCTGAAGCAGCTGTTCATCGGTGCGGAAGGTACGCTCGGCATCATCACCGCCGTTTCCGTCAAGCTGACGCCCTACCCGGACAATGTCGCGACCGCGCTTCTGGCATTGAACTCGCTCGACGATGCGATCACCCTCTACCGCCGTGCGCGCCGCGATTGTTGCGACCTGATGTCGGCCTTCGAATTCATGCCGCCGCTCGCCTTCACGCTGGCGCGGGAGGCAATGCCTGACCTGCCGATCCCGCTGTCCGGCGATTATCCCGCCTATGTGCTGATGGAAATCTCCGGCTCCGGCCTCGTCGACATCGACGACCTGATGCACCGTTTCCTTGAGGGCGTGATGGGCGACGAGCTGGTCGTCGATGGCACGATTGCAAGCTCTCAAAACCAGGCCCGCAATCTCTGGCTCATCCGCGAGGGCATGAACGAGGGACAGGCGAAACGCGGCAGCCACATGCGTACCGACATCTCGGTATCGCTCTCGCAGCTCGCAGCCTTCGTCATCGATGCGGAAGCGGCGGTCGCGGAAGCGCTGCCGGATTGCATCAGCGTCTCCTACGGCCATGTCGGCGACGGCAATGTTCATCTCAACGTCCTGCCGCCGGACGGTGCGACGCCGGAGGAGCGCAACGACAGGATCTACAAGGCCAAGAAGGTCGTCAACGTCGTGGTCGACAAGTACAATGGCAGCATCAGCGCCGAACATGGTATCGGCCGCCTGAAGCGCGAGGACTTCGAAGAACGGCTGTCCGACACCAAGCGCGGCCTGCTCACCGCCATCAAGAAGGCGATCGACCCGGCACTTCTGCTCAACCCCCATTGCCAGATCGACCTTAGGGCGGATATGCGCTAACCAGAACGAGGGGACGGAGTGCGCATGGCCGATTTCAAGGAAATCAAGAGAAGCGAGCATTTGCCGACGCGCATTGCCGCCGAGATCGGCCGTGAAATCGCAGAGGGCCGCATTCAGCCCGGCCAGAAACTGCCGACCGAGCACATTCTCTCCCAGACCTTTGGCGTCAGCCGTTCGGTGGTGCGCGAGGCGATCGCGCATCTGCGCAACGAGGGCCTGGTGGAAACCCGCCAGGGCGTCGGCGCCTTTGCCACCGAAATCCAGCAACGCCAGTCGATCCGCATCGACGCCGGCCCGCTCAGCGATCGCGAAGCCTTCCGCGATCTCTTCCAGGTGCGCTTCGCGCTGGAGACGGAGGCGGCCGGACTGGCCGCCCTGCATCATACGGCGGATGACCTCGCAAGGCTCGACGCGGTGCTGACCCGCATGACCGGCGCGGAGAAATGGGGGGAAGAAGGCGTCGTCGCCGATCTCGCCTTCCACCGCGCCGTTGCCGCCGCCACCCATAACGAATACTTCCAGCAATTCGTCGGCTTCATCACCGAGCGCACCCATGTGGCCATCAACGCGGCCCGCGCGGCGGCGATCCTGGAAGAAATTGTCGAGGTGACGATCGCCGAACATGTCGCCATCCGCGATGCCATCGCAACCCGCGAGCCGCTGACTGCCAAGACGGCAATGAAACGGCATCTCAATGGCGCTGCACGGCGCCTCAGTCTAGAGCTGGAAATGAGTTGAACTGCTCCGCTCCGACCGCGTCTTTTCCCGTTTGACAATACGCGGCGCTGCTGGACAGATGACAAAAGTCATACTAAAAGAGAGGTAATGTTGTCGGACATCTGACAACGTTGAAGGGGGTGGAGGCCCTCTTGAGGAGATAAGGGAGGATTTTCTTGGCATATCAGCATGCCCTGTCGTCGGACATCATCTTGCCCGCGGATGCGCGAAGCGCGCTTCTGGTCGGTCGCGTCTGGTCGAACGCAGTCGAGGGCCCGTGCCCGGTGCTGCTGTCGAACGGCCGTATCCTCGATCTTTCGTCGCTGGCGCCGACTTTATCCGCCCTTCTGGAAATTGGTTATCTCGCCCAGAATCTGGCGGACACATCGTCCTTTGCCGATCTGGGCAGTCTCGACGATTTTCTGACCGGCAAGACCGGAACGCTTCTCGCGCCGGCAGACCTGCAGGCGATCAAGGCCGCCGGCGTCACCTTCGCCGACAGCATGCTGGAGCGGGTGATCGAAGAACAGGCCAAGGGCGACCCGTTGCGCGCCCAGGAAATCCGCGGCCGTCTGGCGCCGGTTCTCGGCGACAACCTGAAGGGCCTTGTTGCCGGTTCGGAGAAGGCAGCCGAAGTGAAGGCGCTGTTGCAGGACATGGGCCTGTGGTCGCAATATCTCGAAGTCGGCATCGGTCCGGATGCCGAAATCTTCACCAAGGCCCAGCCCATGTCGTCCGTCGGCTGCGGCGCGGATGTCGGCATTCATCCGAAATCCGACTGGAACAACCCGGAACCGGAGGTCGTGCTTGCCATCACCTCAAAGGGCGAAATCATCGGCGCGACACTCGGCAACGACGTCAACCTGCGCGATTTCGAGGGGCGCTCGGCACTGCTCCTGAGCAAGGCGAAGGACAACAACGCGTCCTGCTCGATCGGCCCCTTCATCCGCCTGTTCGACGGCTCTTTCACGATAGAGGACGTGAAATCGGCCGAAGTCAGCCTGTCGGTGAAGGGCGAGGACGGGTTCGAGATGACCGGGGTCAGCCATATGAAGGCGATCAGCCGCTCGCCGGAAAACCTCGCGGCGCAACTGTTGAACCGCAACCATCAATATCCCGATGGCGCGCTTCTCTTCCTCGGCACGATGTTCGCGCCGGTCAAGGACAGGCGTGGCGCGGGCCTCGGCTTTACCCACGAGATCGGCGACATTGTCGAGATCTCCAGTCCGAAGCTCGGCAGGCTGATCAATCGGGTGGAATACAGTGATACCTGCCCCGAATGGACATTCGGGATAACCGCGCTGATGAAAAATCTCGTCGGGCGCGGAGTGATGTAGGAGGCATCAGGGAGGAGCACATGACAAAGGTTATCGATCTATTTTACAGGTTCCTCGAGATCCTGCTTATCCTGCTGCTCGCGGGCATGGCGCTGATGGTGTTCGGCAATGTCGTACTCCGCTACGGCTTCAACCAGGGCATCAACATTTCCGACGAGATGTCGCGGTATTTCTTCGTCTGGCTCACCTTCATCGGTGCGGTCGTGGCGTTCCGCGAACACGCTCATCTGGGTGTCGAATCGCTTGTCGCGATGCTCGGCCGCAAGGGCCGCATCGTCTGCATGATCCTGAGCAATTTGGTGATCATCGCCTGTTCCGCCATCTTCTTCTGGGGAACGTGGGTGCAGCTGCCGATCAATTCCAGCATGGTCGCGCCCGTCACTGGCCTGTCCATGGCCTGGGTCTATGGCATCGGCTTCTTCACCGGCGCGGGCTGCGTGCTGATTTCGCTTGAACGCCTTTTCCGCCTGCTGACCGGCCGGGTCACGGAAGACGAAATTGCGGCCTTCACCGGCGAAAACCTGACGATTGAGCAGATGGCGGAGCGCACCTGATATGACACTATTCGTCTTTGTCGGCTCCCTGCTTGGAGCCATGGCGATCGGCGTTCCCGTCGCCTTCTCGCTGATGTTCTGCGGCGTCATGCTCATGTGGTACATGGACATGTTCAACTCCCAGATCATCGCCCAGAACATGATCGCCGGTGCTGACACGTTCACGCTGCTCGCGATACCCTTCTTCATCCTTGCCGGCGAGCTGATGAACTCGGGTGGCCTGTCGAAGCGTATCATCGAGTTCGCCATCGCCTGCGTCGGTCATATCCGCGGCGGCCTCGGCATCGTGGCGATCGTCGCGGCGCTGATCATGGCCTCGATATCGGGTTCGGCCGCTGCCGATACCGCCGCACTCGCCGCGATCCTCATCCCGATGATGGCCAAGGCCGGCTACAACATCCCGCGCTCGGGCGGCCTGATCGCCGCCGGCGGCATCATCGCCCCGGTTATCCCGCCGTCGATGGCCTTCATCGTCTTCGGCGTCGCCGCCAACGTCTCGATCACCCAGCTGTTCATGGCCGGCATTTTCCCCGGCATCCTGATGGCTCTGTCGCTGGTGATCGCCTGGCTGATCGTGGTGCGCAAGGACAATGTCCAGGCACTGCCGAAGACCACCTACAAGGTGCGTCTGCAGGCGACCGGCCGCGCCGCATGGGCGCTCGGCATGCCGGTGATCATCCTGGGCGGTATCAAGGCCGGCGTCGTCACGCCGACCGAGGCAGCCGTGATCGCGGCCGCCTATGCGATGTTCGTCGGCATGGTCATCTACCGGGAGCTCAAGCCGCGCGATCTGCCGCGCGTCATCCTGCAGGCAGCCAAGACCACTTCGGTCATCATGTTCCTCGTCTGCGCAGCACTCGTCTCCGCCTGGCTGATCACCGCCGCCAATATCCCGGCCGAAATCGCCAGCTATATCGAGCCGCTGATCGACCGCCCGACGCTCCTGATGTTCGTCATCATGATCCTCGTGCTCGTCGTCGGCACGGCACTCGACCTGACGCCGACCATCCTGATCCTGACGCCTGTCCTGATGCCGATCATCAAGCAGGCGGGTATCGATCCGGTCTATTTCGGCGTCATGTTCATCATCAACAACTCGATCGGCCTCATCACGCCGCCGGTCGGTGTTGTTCTCAACGTTGTCAGCGGTGTCGGGAGGATACCGCTTGGCAAGGTGACGGCCGGTGTCTGGCCGTTCCTTCTGGCACAGACGATCGTGCTCTTCCTGCTCGTACTGTTTCCCGATCTCGTGATGGTACCTGCACGATGGTTGCATTGACCGACCAAGCCTCAACCTGTTCAAATCAACGTCCATTGGGAGGACTGACTATGAAGAAACTTCTTTTTGCTACCACTGCGCTTGCCATGGCAATTTCGGGATCGGCTCCGGCCTTTGCCGAATTCAACAGCCGCAACATCCGCGTGTCGAACGGCATCAATGCCGACCACCCGGTCGGCAACGGCATCAAGGCGATGCAGACATGCCTGGACGAGAAGTCCGGCGGCCAGCTGAAGCTCACCGCTTTCTGGGGCGGCGCGCTCGGCGGCGACCTTCAGGCAACCCAGGCGCTGCGTTCCGGCGTCCAGGAAGCCGTCGTCACCTCGTCCTCGCCGCTCGTCGGCATCATCCCGGCGCTCGGCGTCTTCGACCTGCCGTTCCTGTTCCAGAATGCCGATGAGGCCTACAAGGTTCTCGACGGCGACTTCGGCAACTCGATGAACGAGAAGCTGGATGCCGCCGGCCTCGTCAACCTCGCCTACTGGGAAAACGGGTTCCGCAACCTGTCGAACTCGCAGCGCCCGGTGACCAAGTGGGAGGATTTCTCGGGGATGAAGGTTCGCGTCATGCAGAACAACATCTTCCTCGACACGTTCCAGAACCTCGGCGCCAACGCCACGCCGATGGCCTTCGGTGAAATCTACTCGGCGCTGGAAACCCATGCGATCGACGCCCAGGAAAACCCCTATGTGACGATCGACACGTCGAAGTTCTTCGAAGTGCAGAAATACATCACCGAGACGAACCACGCCTACACGCCGTTCCTCTTCCTCTTCTCCAAGGCGATCTTCAACACCTATACGCCGGAAGAGCAGACGGCACTGCGTGAATGCGCTGTCGTCGGCCGCGATGTCGAGCGTCAGGTCATCGCCGACCTGAACAAGCAGTCGCTTGCCAAGATCAAGGAAGCAGGCCTGGAAGTGAACACGCTTTCGCCGGAAGAACAGGCTCGTATCCGCGAAAAGTCCATGGTCGTCTATGAAAAGCACAAGGAGCAGATCGGCGCAGACGTCGTCGATGGCATCCTCGCCGAACTGAAGACCATCCGCGGTAACTGATACGAAACAGCGTTTCGATCACTGCCCCGCAGAGAAGCCCACGCCCCGCCGGCGTGGGCTTTTTCCGTTATTCAGGGATCGCCGGCAGCACCTTGTCCCGCTTCTTCAGCATCTGCTCGCGCACGAAGATGAACAGACCCGATGCGACGATCAGGGCCGCCCCCACCAGCATGCTCGCCCTCGGTACGTCGCCGAAGAACATCCAGCCGAACACCACCGCCCACAGAAGCAGCGTGTACTGCAGCGGCGCGACGGTCGCCGCATCCGAGATCTTCAGCGCCCGGTTGACCAGCATATGTGCCGCCATGGCGACGATGCCGAGCAGGCCGAGGAGACCGAGGTCGAAGCCGGACCGGATCGGCGCCCAGTCGAAGGGGACGAAGACGAGACCCGCAAGCGCCGCGCCGCAGGTCTGGAAGAAGACCAGCGTCGTATCCGGCGTTCCGCGCAGGAACCGGCCGGACAGCATCATGAAGGCGAAGGCCGCACTGCCGATGATCGAGATCATCGCCGGGGCGGTGAACATGGCGGCCGACGGCTCGAGCGTGATGATGACGCCGACGAAGCCGATGGCGATCGCCGTCCAGCGCCGCCAGCCGACATGATCGCCCAGCAGAAGCGGAGAAAGCGCCGCCACATAGATCGGCGCCGCCAGCCAGTAGGTCATCACGTCGGCGAGCGGCAGATACATGACCGCGTAGTAGAAGCAGAAAACCTCGCCTGTCGAACAGACGACACGCGCCAGCTGCATCCACGGCCGTTCCGCCTTGGTCAGCGCCGGCAGCCCGGCCATCCACACCATAGGTACGAGGATGATCAGGGCTGCAACGCTGCGCAGGAGCACGACCTGCCCGAGCCCGTAGCTGGCGACCAGCCATTTTCCCATCGTGTCGTTGAGCGCGAACATCAGCATGCCGAGAAGCATGAGCGCCGGCCCGGCGATGGCGACGCCGCGGAGAGTAGAAGAAGAAGCGGCCTGCATCGTGGGTCCTATAGGCTCGAAGCGTCTGAATAGCGCCGGATGACGGTGAACGCCTTGTCGAGATCCGGGTTCAGCTCCATGCCGAGACCCGGACCGGGCGGCACGGTGATCATGCCGTTTGTCACGGTCGGCAAGGCCGTCACCAGATCGCGATACCAGGTATTGTAGAAGGCACGTACGCTTTCCTGCACCAGCGCATTCGGCGCATTGAGCGACAGATGTGTCGAGGCGCAGAGCACGACCGGACCGGTGCAGTCATGCGGCGCGACCGGCAGGTGCCAGGCTTCCGCCATCGAGGCGATCTTGCGCGCTTCCGACAACCCGCCACACCAGGAGATATCGAGCATGACGATGCCGGCAACGCCGGTCTCCAGATAGTCGCGAAAACCCCAGCGGCTGGCGAGCGTTTCCGATGCCGAGATCGGCGCGGGCGAAACTTCGGCGTAGCGCTTCAGGCTGGACAGGCTGTCCATCTTGATCGGGTCTTCGTGCCAGAAGGTGTTGTAGGGCGTCAGAGCCTTGGCGATCTGCATGGCCGGCAGAAGCTGCCACATGGAGTGGAACTCGACCATGATGTCGATCTTGTCGCCGACCGCCTTGCGGATCTTCTCGAAGGGTTCGAGCGCCGCCTTCATATCGGCAGACGAGATATACTGCCCCCTGGTCTTTTCCGCCGCCTGATCGAACGGCCAGATCTTCATCGCCGTGATGCCGTCGGCAAGCAGGGATTCCGCCAGTTCGTCGGCCCGGTGCAGGAAGCCGTTCAGGTCGTCATAGTCCTTGCCGGTCGAAAGCCCGTAATTGGCCGTCGTCTGCCCGGTCGCCTTCTTGATATATTCGGTACCGGCGCAGGTATTGTAGGTGCGAATTTCTTTCCGTGAAAAACCGCCGAGCAATTGCGCGATCGGCTGGCCGGTCGCTTTTCCAAAGATGTCCCAGAGCGCGATGTCGAAGGCGGAATTGCCGCGAACCTCGGCACCCGACGAACGAAAGCCGACATAGCCGACGAGGTCCTGGGCAAGCAGGTCTATCGCCAGCGGATCCCGGCCGATGACGCGCGGCGCGACATATTCGTGGATATAGCTTTCCACTGTCTCGGCGCCGAAAAACGTCTCTCCGAGCCCGGTGATCCCTTCATCGGTGTGAACCAGCACCCAGAGCAGATTGCTCCGCTCAGTGACGCGCACCGTCTCAAGCTTGGTGATCTTCATGTTTCCTCCCAAAAACTCCCAAGATCCTGTATTCCTAGGGGAATTACAGTGAAATCGGAAGCCGTTTGGCGCTTGCGCAGTACGTCGCGGCAATAAAATTTCGGTGTGCCTCGCTGGTCTCGCGATCCGCGCCCATGTCGGCATCGATTTCAGCGCGAAGGCCGCGCAAATCCTTTGACATCATGGGCGAAGGGCTCTTTCATGAGCCGCAAGGCGCGTCGCCGGTGTTTTGAGGAAAGAATGTCTGCGGCGCGGAAAGACAAGAAAGAGGAACATCATGAACGTCGCGTCCCGCCCCAACGACATCCAGGCCGTCATCGAAGCCGACCGCGCCCATGTCTGGCACCATCTCTCGCAACACAAACAGTATGAGAGCGTCGACCCGAAGATCTATGTCGAGGGCAAGGGCACGCGTGTGTGGGATGCGACCGGCAAGGAATATCTGGATGCCGTCGCGGGCGCGGTCTGGACCGTCAATGTCGGCTATGGCCGCACGTCGATTGCCGATGCGGTGCGCGACCAGCTGGTAAAACTCAACTATTTTGCCGGCGCCGCCGGTAACGTGCCTGCCGCACTCTATGCCGAAAAGCTGATCGAGAAGATGCCGGGCATGACCCGCGTCTATTATTCGAACTCCGGCTCGGAGGCGAACGAGAAGGTGTTCAAGATGGTGCGCCAGATCGCGCACCGCAAACACAATGGCGGCAAATACAAGATCCTCTACCGCGACCGCGACTATCACGGCACGACGCTCGGCACGCTCGCCGCCGCCGGCCAGAAGGAGCGCCGCGAACAATACGGCCCGATGCCGGAAGGTTTCGTCGAGGTGCCGCATTGCCTCGAATATCGCAGCCAGTGGGGTGACGTCGAAGATTACGGCCTGCGCGCCGCCAACGCGATCGAGGACGTGATCCTGCGCGAGGGGCCGGAAACCGTCGGCCTCCTGTGCCTCGAGCCGGTCACCGCCGGCGGCGGCGTCATCGTGCCGCCCAAGGGCTATTGGGAACGCGTGCAGGAAATCTGCCGCAAATACGACGTGCTGCTGCATATCGACGAAGTCGTCTGCGGCATGGGCCGCACCGGCAAGTGGTTCGGCTACCAGCATTACGGCATCGAGCCGGATTTCGTCACCATGGCCAAGGGCGTCGCCTCCGGTTATGCGGCGATCTCCTGCACCGTGACGACCGAAAAGGTCTTCGAGATGTTCAAGGACGACCCGAGCGATCCGATGTCCTATTTCCGCGACATCTCCACCTTCGGCGGCTGCACCTCCGGCCCGGCTGCGGCTTTGGAAAACATGCGGATCATCGAGGACGAGGGCCTGCTCGAAAACACGCTGAAAATGGGCGAGCGGCTGATGAACAATCTGCGCGAATTGCAGAGCCGCCATCAGGTGATCGGCGATGTGCGCGGCCTTGGCCTGTTCTGCGGCGCGGAACTGGTCATGGACCGCGCGACCAAGGAACCGGCGCCGGAAAAGATGGTTCAGGCCGTCACCGCCGATTGCCTGGCGCAGGGCGTCATCATCGGCGCCACCAACCGCTCGGTTCCCGGCCTCAACAACACGTTGTGCTTCAGCCCGCCGCTGATCATCAACGCCGCCGAAATCGACCAGATCACCGGTGCCATCGACAAGGCGCTGACCAAGGTGTTCGGCTGATCATCGCCGACATGCGGGCCGACAGTTCAGCGCGGCCCGCATCGATCCGAACACGATGAGCGGCAGTGCCGCCGGGGAACTTCCATGACCAATTCCGACTTCCGCCCCATCTCGGGCGTCGACCTGCCGCGCTTTGCCGGTATCGCAACCTTCATGCGCCTGCCGCATATTCCGCTCGATGACGCGCGGCTGAGCCAGGTCGATATCGGCCTGATCGGGGTGCCGTGGGATGGCGGCACCACCAACCGCCCCGGCCCGCGCCATGCACCGCGCCAGTTGCGCGATCTCTCCAGCATGGTCAGACACGAGAATGCCGCGACCCGCATCAGGCCCTACGATCTGGCAAACTGCGCGGATCTGGGCGATGTCGGGCCGAACCCGGCCGATGTCGAGGATTCGATGCGCCGCATCACCGCCTTCTACGACAAGGTGCGACAAGCCGGCATCCTGCCGCTGACGGCCGGCGGCGACCACCTGTCGTCGCTGCCGATCCTGCGCTCGCTGGCCCGAGACCGGCCGCTCGGCATGATCCATTTCGACAGCCATACCGACCTCTTCCATTCCTATTTCGGCGGCTTCAAATACACCCACGGAACGCCCTTCCGCCGTGCCGTTGAGGAAGGCCTGCTCGATCCGAAACGCGTCTGCATGATCGGTATCCGTGGCCCGGCCTATGATTTCGAGGACCGTGACTTTGCCGATGCGGTCGGCATCCGCGTCATTCCGATCGAGGAATTCCACGCCCGCGGCGTCGATGATGTCATGGTGGAAGCACGGGAAATCGCCGGATCGGCCGAGACCTATGTCAGCTACGATATCGATTTCATCGACCCCGCCTTCGCGCCCGGCACCGGTACGCCGGAAATCGGCGGGCCGAACAGCTTTCAGGCGCTGCAGGTGGTGCGCGCCCTGCGCGGCATCAACATCGTTGGTGCCGACATGGTGGAAGTGTCGCCGCCCTTCGACCCGAGCGGCGCAACGGCTTTCCTCGGCATCACCGTGATGTTCGAACTGCTGTGCGTGCTTGCCGAGATCGTCGGCAAGCGGGGTGAAACGCCAGCGTGAGCGGCAGATTGCTTGTCAGGCGCTTGTCATGCTGGCCTGGTTGAGCAGGCCGGTAATGGCGGCGATCAGTTGCGCCGGAACGAATGGTTTCTGGATGAGGACGCTGTTCGGCACCCCATGCGAGGTCCATTCGGCGGCGCTGTCGGCGGTGACATAGACGACCGGCACCGCCGGCAGGCGCTCGCGCGCATACTGACCGACCCTCCAGCCATTGGCACCCTTGCCGAGCCTGATATCGGTGATCACCCCGTCAAACCGTGCCTCGTCCTTGTCGAGTGCGGCGAAAGCCTGCTCGGCAGTCGAGACCGAGGTAACCGCAAATCCGTTTTCCGTCAGAAGATCTTCCGCGTCGAGGCGCAGAAGGTGGTCGTCCTCGACCAGCAGCAAGTGTACCGATAGTTCGTCCGTCATAGCCCGTCCTGTCGGATGCGGCGCATTTTCGCTGCCGTCACCCAGTTTGCCGGCACCGGGGATACCCCTGCCAGCCCGTCCGCACCTCTAACGCAATCCCCAGGGACTGGTTCCCCATTTTGGCGCAATCCTCTGCGATGATTAGCGGCTGTGATACATTCGCATCGCTACCTGCTTCAAATCGGCACATGACGCGCAAATCTGCCCCGCGACACGCCGATGGGACCGCCGTTCGCGGGGTTGTATCGGCGCCAACAGAGGACGTGATTGCCCATGTGTACCCATCACAGCTTCATCAGGAAGGTCGATCCGAAGACGCGCGGATGCGAGGAATGCCTGCAACAGGACATGACGTGGGTGCATCTGCGGCTCTGCCGCGAATGCGGCCATGTCGGCTGCTGCGACGAGTCCGAAGGCAAACACGCGACGGCGCATTTCCGCCAGACGCGCCACCCGATCATCGAAGGCTACGATCCGCCGGAAGGCTGGGGCTGGTGCTATATCGACGACGAATTCGTCGACCTGCCGGACCAGACACCGCAAGTCGGGCCGATCCCGCGCTATATCTGAAACCGGCGCGGCAAGATCAGGCGGTTGCCGCCAGATACTGATGGATCGCGGCGATCACCACCGACCCCTCCCCGACGGCCGAGGCCACCCGTTTTACCGAGCCGGCACGCACGTCGCCGACGGCGAACACGCCCGGCTTGCTGGCCGCGTAGGGATGCCGTGTCATGTCGTCCGAGGAAAGGCCGGTGCAGATGAAGCCGCTGCGGTCGAGTTCCAGGCAACCGTCCAGCCAGTCCGTATTCGGCTCCGCGCCGATCATCACGAACAGGTTGGAAGCCTTGCAGCGGAATTCCTCGCCCGTGACGCGATCGGCCCAGCCGACCTCTTCCAGCGCTTCATCGCCCCCCAGTTCCTTGACCTCGCAGCCTTCGCAAAGCGTGATATGCGGCGAACTCTTGATCCGCTGCACCAGATAGTCGGACATCGTGTCCGAGATCCGGCTGCGCACCAGCATATGCACGTGACCGGCCGTGCGGGACAGGAACACCGCCGCCTGGCCGGCCGAATTGCCGCCGCCGACGATGACGACCTGCTGGCCGGAGCAGATCTGCCCTTCCATCGCGGTCGCCGCATACTGGATGCCGCGCCCCTCGAATTTCGCATAATGCGCAACATCGAGCTTGCGGTAACGGGCGCCGGTGGCAATCACCACCGTCCTCGTCCTCACCGTCCGATCGTCGCTCAGGCCGATCACATAGGGCTGGCCGGTGCAATCGAGCGATGCCGCGCTGCGCGACACGCACAGCCGCGCGCCGAATTTCTGCGCCTGAATATGCGCCCTGCCGGCCAGCGCCAGGCCGGAAATTCCGGTCGGGAAGCCGAGATAGTTCTCGATCTTCGACGAGGTTCCCGCCTGCCCACCGGGCGCCATCGTTTCGACGACGAGCGTTTTCAACCCTTCCGAGGCGGCATAGACTGCCGAGGCAAGCCCGGCAGGCCCCGCCCCGAGCACGACGACGTCGTAAAGCACCTCGTCTTCCGGCGGCTCGAACAGGCCGAGTTCGTCGGCCAGGAACTCGTTGCTCGGGCGTTTTAGAACCCCGTGGTCGGGCGTGATCAGCGCCGGCAGGTCCGACGGGTTCAGGGCGAACCGCCGCATCACATCCGGCGCCTGCTCCTCGTGCACGTCCATGATCGTGACCGGATAGAGATTGCGCACGAGAAACCGCTGTACCGCCAGCAGCGCCCCGCTTTCCCGCGCGCCGATCAGGATGCCGCCGCCGGTCGCATGGCGAACGAAGCCCGCACGCCGCAGGATATAGGAGCGGATGATCGTCTCGCCGATATCCGGTTCGCCGGTGATCAGCGCCCGGAACCGTTCGTGGCAGATGCGGATCACCCGCGAACCCGAAAGGCACAGGCCGGACAGAAGAATGCTGCGGTGGTTGAACATGTTCTGCTCACCGCTGAACTGGCCTTTGCCGTAGCTGTAGAGAAAATGGCGGCCGGTCAGCGGGTCGTCCGCAAACATCTGCAACTCGCCTTGAAGCACCAGCAGAAAATCGATCGAGTGTTCACCCCGACGAAACACGTAGGTGTCCTCGACTATCGTTTCCTCCGCGCCATAGGGGCGGATGCGCTCGATCATCTCGTCGGTCAGGGATGGAAAGGTTTGCGCCGGACGGATCCACGGATCGGTGGGATCAAGCGGAAGATCGGGCATCGGCAACTCCCCCATAGCGCCAACAGGCGCGTGTCGATGGACCGGATGAAGGCGCGGCATCCACCGACGGATGCCGCGCCCAAAAACCTCAATTGTTGGTGTCGCGCAGCGTCTCGAACAGGAACCACGCCCGCTTTTCGCTCTCATCGATCCAGTTTTCGAGCAGGCTGGCGGTGCCGACGTCATTGTGTTCGTCGCAGACATCGTGGAGCGCGCGCATGCTGGCGATCAAAGCGCCGGTATCGTCACGCAGTTCCGCCAGCATTTCATGCGGATGGACGAAATCCGCATCATTGTCCTCGATCCGCTGCTTACGGGAAATATCGCCGATCGAGCGCAGCGTGTTGCCGCCGATCTTGCGCACACGCTCGGCGAGCGGATCCGTCATGGCAAGCAGTTCGTCGCCGTGATCGTCGAGTAGCAGATGGTAATCGCGAAAATGCGAGCCGGACATGTGCCAGTGGAAATTCTTGGTCTTGAGATAGAGCGCGAAGACATCGGCGAGCAGCGCATTGGCGCCGCCGGAAATGTCCTTGACCGCCTCGGCACCAAGGCCGCTCGGCGTCTTGAGTGCGGCCGAGCGCCGCGATTTGACAGATTGTTCCATGATCTTGATCCTTCCTTGAGAATGGATTGGGACGGCGATGCGTTCAGGCGGTTCGGAAGGAACCGGGCGGGTCGCTGGCGGGAAATGTCTCGCGCAGCGCCTCGTCGACATCGTCGTCACTCTCGATATGCCCGGCCTCGGGCGCGACTGGCACGACCGTCGGGGTGGCCAAGCCGGCAACATATAGGTCCACCGGCTCGGGCAGGCTTTCGAGACCGTCGCGCAGAGTGTCGTCGGCATCCTGACGTTTCTTCGTCATGCTGATCTCCCCAACTGCCCGGCAGTCGATGAATGCTGCCCGCAGGTCCAGGCAGGCTCCACCCATCCAGGCTCTTGCATTAAAGCCCTTTTATTCAGGCCGGCATGTCCCGCCCCGCATATGCAACAATGAAATCGCCATGCATCTGTTCCAGCAGCAACGGAAACATAGGAGCCGTTTCCTGCCGCCGCTTCGAAAAGCCCGTCGTCTTCACCGTTTGCGGTGTTCGGCCGGCAGGGTTTAAGCCGTCGACACCAAGCACATTCTCTGCCTGAGAGGAGGCTTTCGCAAGGAAAATATTGCAATCATGGATGGCACCGAGCGCCGAATTCAACGCTGTGAACCTGGTATTCCCGCAGCCGTGACACAGGCCCGTTAAACCTCATCGCCGGCCTCCCGATAGGCCGGAGTGGCAAGGTTTGCGGGAACCGTATCGGCACACCGCCGTCCATCCCCTCAGACAGGCGATGGCGGCAGCTTGGCAAGCGCCGCCTTCAAGGCGACGCCGCTGACGCCGGTCCTTGTCATGTCTGCGGCGAGCGCCGCGATGACGGCCGCAGCCTCACCGACCGGCAGGCCACCGTCGCGAATATTGGAAACGCAATTGCGTCCGGAATCCGGATTTCCCGGCTTCGGGCCGAAGGTGATATAGGCTCCGAGACTGTCGGCCGCCGACAGGCCCGGACGCTCGCCGACCAGAACCACCGTCAACCTTGCCCCCAGCGCCTCACCCACCGGATCCCCCAGCGCGACCCGCGCCTGCCGCGCCAGAACGACCGGTGCGACGGTGAGGCCAAGGCCCGAAAGCTTCGGCACCAAAGCCTCGATCAGCGGCACGGCATTGAGATCGACGGCACTCGACGACAGCCCGTCGGCAACCACGATCGCCACGTCATGATTGGCGCCCTCGCGAACGCTCGAAAGCGCTTCGGCCGAGGCCGGCGACAACAGCCGCCCGAGATCCGGCCGGCGTACATAGATGCCGCGATCCTCCGCCATGCTGGCCACATGCACGACCGAAAGCCCCGCCGCGACCAGCCGCGCGTCCAGCGCAGCATGATCGACGCTGGTCCACACCGCCTCGCGGGCGCGGGCATGATCGAGCAGGAAGGAAAGCTGCGCCCTGGTCGGCAGGCCGCTGCCATGGCGACCGAGCGAAACACGCGCATCGGTCAGGAGGCGCAGATCGAGCGTTTGCCCGTTCTCGGTCTCCTGCGGCTTGGTCTGCATTGGGTCGCTGGGTTCGATCACCTTGGCCATGTCACGCCCCGATCAGGTTGCTGTTGCGCATATAGCTCGACAGTGCCGCCGGCTCGCCGACAAGTGCGCCATCGCGATCGGTCAGCCCGATATCCCTGAGCCACGCCTCGAACTCCGGCGCCGGCGGCCTCTTCAGCGTCTCGCGGCACCAGACGGCGTCGTGATGCGAGAGCGACTGGTAGTTCAGCATGATATCGTCGGCGCCGGGAACGGTGATGACGAAGTTGACATTGGCCGCGCAGAGCAGTGTCAGCAGCGTATCCATGTCCTCCTGGTCGGCATCGGCATGGTTGGTGTAGCAGACGTCGACGCCCATCGGCAGGCCCAAGAGCTTGCCGCAGAAATGGTCCTCGATACCGGCGCGAATGATCTGTTTGCCGTTGAACAGGTATTCCGGTCCGATGAATCCGACGACGGTGTTGACGAGCAGCGGATCGAACTCGCGGGCGACGGCATAGGCGCGCGCCTCCATCGTCTGCTGGTCGACGCCGAAATGCGCGTCGGCGGAAAGCGCCGCCCCCTGGCCCGTCTCGAAATACATGACGTTTGACCCCGGCATGCCGCGGTTCAGCGACCGCCCCGCCTCATGCGCTTCCTTCAACAGCGCCAGATCGACGCCGAAGCCGCGATTGGCCTTTTCCGATCCGGCCACCGACTGGAAGACGAGATCGACCGGAGCACCCTTCGCAATCGCCTGGATCGCCGTCGTCACATGACCGAGACAGCAGGTCTGGGTCGGGATGCCGAGCTTTTCGCGCAGTTCGTCGAGCAGCGAGACGATGCGGATATAGTCGTCGGTCGCATCGGTCGCCGGGTTGACGCCGATCACGGCATCGCCGGACCCCATCAGCAGGCCGTCGATGGCCGAGGCGATGATGCCGCGGCTGTCGTCAGTCGGGTGGTTTGGCTGGTTCCGGGTGGAAAGCCTACCGGCCAGCCCGATCGTGTTGCGGAAGCGGGTGACGACCTGGCGCTTGGCCGAGACGGCGATCATGTCCTGCAGCCGCATGATCTTCGACACCGCCGCCACCATCTCCGGCGTCAGCCCCCAGGTGATCTCCTCCAGCCGGTCATGGGTGGTCTCGGGCTTCAACAGCCACTCGCGAAACTCGCCCACCGTCAGCGACGAGATGGCGGAGAAGGCGGCCGGATCATGCCGAGCGGCAATCAATCGGGAGACCTCGTCATCGTCGGACGGGATCACTTCCTCGGCCAGAAACGCCTTGAGCGGCAGGTCGGCCAGCGCCATCTGCGCCGCCAGCCGCTCCACCGGACCTTCCGCCGCAATCCCCGCCAGCTGATCGCCGGAGCGCTCCGGCGTCGCCTTGGCGAGCAGGTCCTTCAGGTCGGTAAAGCGGAATACGGTCTGCTCGATCGTCGTCGAAAATGTCATGCAGGATCAACCGTTGAAAAGGTTAGCCTTGTCCCTCCCGCGCGGCCCGCCGCCACCCACAGCCTGCCGCACACGCGATTAAGCACGAGAAGCGACGCCCATTTCAAGTTCAATATTGGCGCCACGCCGCAATCTGGCGATGCTTGACCTATGCCGCAGGTCCAATATCTACCGCTCATGGATTCTCAAGACACTTCCAAGACCTCACCTTTCGACCTCGCGGCCCTGCGCGACACGGTCCGCCGCATTGCCAGAGGCCGCGACAACTGGGCGCTTGGATGGCAGGCGCTGCTTGCCTTCGTCGATCTCTGCATCCTCGCCTTCTTCCTTCTCGGGCCGTATCTGCGCGACGGGCCGAGCTATCTGATCATCGACTACATGATCGCGGTCTGGGTGGCGGCGGAACTGGCGGCACGATCGCTGGCCGCCCCGTCGCTCGGCAAATTCCTCAGGATGCCGCTGACCTGGATCGATCTTGTCATCCTGGCAACGCTTCTGTTTCCACAGACGTTGTTCAACTTCGCCTTTTTGCGCGTCATGCGCCTGTGGGCGATCGGCAGGAGCCCGCTTCTGAAAGAGATCATGCGACGCTTCGGCTGCCTGCATCTCGAAGATGTCACCCGCGCCTGCCTCAATTTCATCGTCTTCCTGTTCATGGTGACGGGCTTCGTCTACACGAGCTTCTTCTACGACCGCCCCGGCGGCGAAGGCTTTGTCGATGCGCTCTATTTCACGGTGGCGACGATCACCACGACAGGCTTCGGCGACATCACCCTTCCCGGCACGCTCGGCAAGCTGACCTCGGTCGTGACGATGATCATCGGCATTTCGCTTTTCGTCCGGCTGGCGCAGGCGATCATCCGGCCGCCCAAGGTGCGCTTCGCCTGCCCCGAATGCGGCCTCCAAAGGCACGATACCGATGCCGTCCACTGCAAGGCCTGCGGCCACCTGCTGAACATTCCCGACGAAGGACACTGACGGATGGAAAAATGGCCCCGACGGGGCCATTTGAGGATGGTTACTGGGCGGCAACCCGTGCCTTGGGTGCCGATTCCGGATAGACTTCCTCGATCACGTCGTCGATGTAATGGGCCGTCATGCCCGGCACCGCGACGATCTCGCTCGTCACCTCGTCCCCGAACTCGTGCACGACGGCGCCGATCAGGCGCTCGCCCGGCATTTCGCGCTCCAGCGTATCGATGATGAAGGCCGCCGACGGCCCCCAGACGATCGAGGTGTTTTCGAACTTGCCTTTCCACGCCCAGTGCAGGTGACCGCTGGCGAAAAGCGGCACGTCATGCGCGGCCATCAGGTCATAGAGGCGCTTGCGCTGCTTCGGCCGGAAACCCCAGTAGCCGGTATCGCCCTCATGCGGTTCATCGACGAACAGCGGCTTGTGCGAGAACAGCGCCAGCCGGCGCCCGTTGCGCTCATCGAATGCGGTCCGCAACCATTCGAACTGCGCCTCTTCTTCCTCGTCCTCGTGACCGAGAAGAAGCGCATTGAGCCCAACGAAGCGCCAGCCGTTCGCATCCTCGATGAACCGGTCGCCACCGGTCAGATCCCGCCAGCGCGTCAGGCGCTCGGCATTGACCGGCTGGTGCGAACCCGGCAGATGGCCGACATCGTGGTTGCCGGGAATGATCAGCATCGGGGTGGAGACCTGACGCATCAGGTCCATGCAGAAGGTGATGTCTTCGGCCTTGTCGGCGCCGTCAATGGTCAGATCGCCGGTATGGATGATGAGATCGGCCTTCTGATCTTCGATCCAGGTCAGGAGCGGCGCCCAATTGCCGTTGAAATGGCTCTTTTCCGGGCTGAAATGCGTATCGGTGATCTGGATGACTTTCATGGCATGCAACTCTTCTTTTTCGATGATGCCCTGATCGGCATCTGCGTTGCGGCCTCCTTAGTGCCCCTCCATGACAGTCAGGTAACAAGCCTGCCGTCCGAGTGCCTATTTGCGCATAAATGCGCGCCGTCGCTTGCCGCCGTCATGACGGATGATTGGCGTTGCGTGTCGTATATCGACTGGGCTGCGACAGGAACTGTCGCTAATCTCCCGCCCATAGTTCAGGAGACGGCAATGGCAGAATTTCCATCGAAGGCAAAAGTGGTCATCATCGGTCTGGGCGGCATCGTCGGTGCCTCCATCGCCCATCATCTGGTGGAGCGTGGCTGGGATGATATCGTCGGCATCGACAAGTCCGGCATCCCGACCGATATCGGCTCGACCGCCCATGCCTCGGATTTCTGCTACACGACCAGCCACGATTACCTGTCGGTCTGGACCACCCAGTATTCGATCGACTTCTACGAGAAGATGGGCCACTACGCCCGCATCGGCGGCCTGGAAGTCGCCCGCACCGGCGACGACAGCTGGATGGAGGAGATCAAGCGCAAGCTGACGTCTGCGAAGGCCTTCGGCACCCGCGCCCATTACGTTTCCCCGGCCGAGATCAAGAAGCTCTTCCCGCTGATCGAGGAGGATCAGGTGCAGGGCGGCATGTTCGATCCCGATGCCGGCCTCGTCATTCCCCGCAGCCAGACCGTGGCGGGCAAGCTGGTCGACGCCGCAGAAAAGGCCGGCAAGCTGAAGATCTACGGCAATACGCCGGCGACCTCGCTGATCGTCGAGGGTGGCCGCATCAAGGGTGTCGTTACTCATCGCGGCACGATCATGGCCGATCACGTCATCGTCTGCGCCGGCATCTGGGGCCGCCTCATCGCCGAGATGGTGGGCGAGGACCTGCCGGTGATGCCGGTCGATCACCCGCTGACCTTTTTCGGGCCCTATAACGAGTTCGCCGGCACCGGCAAGGAGATCGGCTATCCGCTGCTGCGCGACCAGGGCAATTCCGCCTATATGCGCGACACCGGCGACCCGAACACCACCGAAGGCGGCCAGATCGAGTGGGGCTATTACGAGACCGACAACCCGCGCCTCTGCCACCCGCGCGACATCTTGGAAAAACATGAGGCCCGCCTGTCACCATCGCAGCGCGACCTCGACATGGAACAGATCCTGACGCCGCTCGAGCGTGCGATGGAGCTGACCCCGATCCTCGGCGAACTCGGCTATAACGAGGGCCATTCGTTCAATGGCCTGCTGCAGGTCTCCGCCGCCGGCGGCCCCTCCTGCGGCGAGAGCCAGAAGGTCCGAGGGCTTTGGTACTGTGTCGCCATCTGGGTCAAGGACGGCCCGGCCTATGGCAAGCTGATCGCCGACTGGATGACCGATGGCCGAACCGAAATCGACCACAACTCGATCGACTATGCCCGTTTCTACCCCCACCAGCTGACGGAAGAGTTTATCGAGGGCCGCACCTATGAGGCCGCACAGAAGATCTACTTCCCCGCCGTCCACCCGCGCGAACCCTATGCGACCGGTCGCGGCGCCAAGCGCTCTCCCTTCCACGAGCGCGAGAAGGAACTCGGCGGTTACTTCATGGAACTCGGCGGCTGGGAACGGGCGCATGGCTATGCCGCCAACGAGCATCTCCTGGAAAAATACGCAACCCAAGTTCCGGTACGCGAGAACGAATGGGACAACCGCCATTTCTGGCGCGTCTCCAATGCCGAACATCTGGCGATGAGCGAGGATTGCGGCATCGTCAATCTTTCGCACTTCCACATGGTCGATATCGAAGGCCCTGACCATGTCGAGCTATTGGAATGGCTGTGCGCAGCGAAAATCGGCGGTGACGCCAATATCGGCAAGGGCATTTACACCCACTTCCTCGACGACGAGGGCATGGTGCGCGCCGACTTCACCGTCTTCCGTTTGAATGACCGCTGCCGCCTGGTGAACGGTGCAGACGCCGGCCCGCGCGACTTCCACTACATGAAGCGCGTCGCCGAGGATCGCGGTCTCGACGTCACCATCACCGACGTTTCGGAAAAATTCGTCACCATCGGCATCTGGGGACCGAATGCCCGCGATACGCTGAAAAAGGTCGTTGCCGACCCGGCTGGCCTGGACATCGAGAATTTCGCCTTCGCCGCGATCAAGCCGATCGAGATCGCCGGCAAGCCGGTCACCGCCTTCCGCATTTCCTATGTCGGTGAGCAGGGCTGGGAACTGCATATGAAATACGAGGACGGCCTTGCCGTCTGGGATGCGCTGCGTGGCACCGGCGTGATGGCCTTCGGCGTCGAGACCTATGCAAACTCCCGCCGCATGGAGAAGTCGCTGCGTTTGCAGAACGGCGACCTTCTGACCCAGTACAATCTGATCGAGGCCGATCTGGCGCGCCCCAAGGTCAAGGAAGCCGATTTCCGTGGCAAGGCGAAGCATCTGGAATACAAGGCGCGCGAACACCAGCCGGCCATGCTCTGCACGCTGATCATGACCGACAACACCGATGCGCGTGGCGTCAAGCGTTACCCGGTCGGCTCCATGCCGGTCATCGACCCGGAGACAGGCACAACGCTGGTGGATGAACTCGGCCGCATTTCCTACACGACCTCGGTCGCCTATGGCCCGACGATCGGCAAGAACATCGCGCTCGCCTACCTGCCTCACGACTATGCCCAAGTCGGCCGCAAGCTGACGGTCAACTATTTCAACGAGGATTTCCCGGTGGAAGTGGCGGCCGTCGGCTACAAGCCGCTCTACGATCCGGAGAACCTGAAGCCGCGGACGTAAGGCAATTCGTATCCCTCATTCCTGTGACATACCGAGGGCGAAGCCCAAGGGCGCAGGAATGAGGGATACGAGGCCTGTCCGGCCGCTCAGGCGCTCTGCCGACGCGCCATCTCGACGCCGCCGGCCAGCCCGCCGGCAATCTCTTCCGCCACCTGTTTTGCCTGGTTGCGGATATCCGGTACGGCGGTGATCTCCCAGAACTGCCCTGCCGTCAGCGCCCCCACCGCATAAAGCCCTGCCCGCACATTTCCCTCCGGACAACAGATGCGCGACCGGGCATCGACGCTGACGCCGAGGCCGAGCTTGTCCATGCCGATCACCGATGTCTCGCGCATCTGCTGCAGAAGCGGCGAATGGGCGATGCCGGCGCGTTCCATGCCCGTGCAATTGACGATCCAGTCGACCAGAATTCGTGTCTCGTCGGCTGTGCCGCGTTTGCGGAAATGGATGCCGATCCGCCCATCCGTTTCGTCGATCTCGCGGATGAAGCCGGCATGTACGCGCACCGTGCCGTCATCGAGCAAGGGCTTGAGGCGCGACCAGACGGGCGGCGCCAGCCGGTGGCGGTGAATGTTCCACCAGGCAAGCGCATGGCGCATGAAGCGCGAGCGCTGGGCATCGTCAAGTTCCTGCCACAGATGCTGCGTGCGATGCCGCAACCCGTCCATCAGCCCGCGCCAGTCCGCACCTTCGCGCACCTGCGCCCGAAGGCCGGCAAGGATATCGCTGACCTGCCGGCTGTTCTGCGGCAGGCGTGGCGTCACCGGCTCCGGCTTGATCGTGCTGTGCGGGTGAGGAACCAGCCCCCGGCGCGAAATCACATGGATCCTGCCGCGATGGCCATGGGAGCGCAATGACAGGACCTGATCGATCATCGTCAGGCCGGAACCGAGAATGCAGACATCTTCATCGGGGCGGATCGACGAAAGCCAGCCGAGCCGCCAGGGGTTCTGCACGATCCGATGCTGCATCGCCTCCGGCACCAGGTCCGCGGCAATCGGCATGTCCGCATTACCGACGCCAAGACACAGCGCAACGTTTCTGGCGCGCAGTACCGTGTCGTTGTCGAGATGAAACTCGACATCCTCGAAACCCGGCATCATACAGGCGGTCGCCTTGGCTTTGATGAAATCGACCGCCACCCGGTCGTCACGACGGCGCATGAGGGACGCCAGCCGATCGCGCAGATAGAGGCCGTAGTCCCCGCGGGAGGCGAAGTAGTCGCCGGAAAGCTTGCGCCCCTTCGCCTTCAGCCAGTCGACGAAATCGTCGGGTTCGTCGGGATAGACGCTCATCCGGGCCGCCGGCACGTTTAGGCGATGCAGGTGGAATTCGCTGCGATAGGCCGTACCGCGACCAAAACCCGGATCGTCGCCGATGATGGCGATCGACCGCTCCGGCCCCAGCCGGCGCAGCAGATTGATGGTGAGCGCAATGGCCGAAAAACCGGAACCGACAACGGCGACGTCATAGATCAAGGGCCAACTCCTGTTCTAATCGGCAAACTGATCACCACGGATAGCGCCATTTACACTACCAAGTTAGTCGGGATTGGTTCGCTGTAAAGCCCAAAAGATTTCGGAGCACAGCGTTGCATCGGCCCAGAACGTGAAAAGGCCGCGGCACCATCAGTGCCGCGGCCTCGATTTCACATCGGATGCGAGCCGATCAGTTCGGCAGCGCGTAGGCGATCACGTAGTCGCCGCGATCAGGCGACTGGCGGGCGCCGCCGGCCGAGATGACGACATACTGCTTACCGGTCTTCGGTGACTTGTAGGTCATCGGAGTTCCCTGCGTGCCGACCGGCATGCGGGCCTTCCAGACTTCCTCGCCCGTCGCCGAATCGAAGGCGCGCAGATAGTAGTCCTGAGTGGCGGCGAAGAACACGAGGCCACCCTGGGTCGCAAGCGAACCGCCGATGGTCGGCATGCCGATCGGGATGGGCAGGCCCATCTTGATGCCGAACGGGCCGGTATCCTGCACCGTGCCGAGCGGCACCTGCCACTTGACCTGCTGCGTCGTCATGTCGATCGCCGTCAGCGAACCGAATGGCGGCTCCTGGCACGGAATGCCGAGCGCCGACAGGAAGCGGTTCTTGTTGACTGCGTAAGGCGTGCCCTTCATCGGAACGACGCCCATGCCGGTATTGACCGCTTCGCCACCGTTGGAAACGGCATTGGTCGGCGCGGCTTCCGCCATCTGAACCCAAAGACCAAGACGCATGTCGTTGAGGAAGATGGTGTTGGTCGTCGGATCGGTGGAAATGCCGCCCCAGTTCAGACCACCCAGAGAACCCGGGAAGTTGAGCGCCAGATCGGTGCCCGGCATGGTGAACACGCCGTCATAACGCATGCCCTTGAAGGCGATGCGGCACAGAAGCTGGTCGAACGGCGTAGCACCCCACATGTCGCTTTCGGTCAGCGTCTGAGCGCCGATCTGCGGCATGCCCACCGACATCGGCTGGGTCGGGGAATAACGCTCGCCCTGGATGTTGGCCGGCTTGACCGGAACCTCGTCCACCTGCGTCAGCGGCTGGCCGGTGGCGCGGTTAAGAACGAAGATCTGGCCGGCCTTGGTGCCGAATACGAGAGCCGGAACCGTCGTGCCACCCGCCTGCGGGAAATCGACGAAGGACGGCTGCATCGGCACGTCGAAGTCCTGCAGATCGTTGTGAACGGTCTGGTAGACCCACTTTTCACGGCCGGTGGTGGCGTCGAGCGCCAGCATCGAGGCGCCGTACTTGTGGTCGAGATCGCTGCGGGTCGCACCGTAAAGGTCGACCGACGGGCTGCCGACCGGCATGAACACGGTGTTGGAAGCCGGATCATAGGACATCGCTGCCCAGACGTTCGGCGTCGAACGCGTATAGGTCTGGCCTTCCGGCGGCAGGCCGGTGATCGCCGGGTTGCCCGGATCGAACGCCCAGCGCAGCTGGCCGGTGACGACGTCGAAGCCGCGCATCACGCCGCCCGGCATGTCGACCTGGACGTTGTCGGCGATACGGCCGCCGATAACGACGGTGGTGCCGGCAAGCGTCGGGGCAGACGTCAGCACGTAGCTCGGATCCGGCGCATCGCCGAGACCGACCTTGAGGTCGACACGACCATTGGTGCCGAAATCCGGGCAGAATGCGCCGGTATCGGCATCAAGCGCGATCAGCTGTGCCTCGATCGTGTTCATCAGGATACGACGCTGGCAAAGTGCGCCTTCGGCAACCGTCACCGCGGTAACCGGCGTCGAACCGTCAGTCGTCGGCTGAGCGAGCGGCTGCGTGGCATCGAAATAGGCGAGACCGCGGCAACGCATCCAGACGGACGACTTGGCGTTGATCTCGTTCTTCCAGATTTCCGCACCCGTATCGGCATCGATGGCGATGACGTTGTTATGCGGCGTGCAGACGAACACGCGGTCGCCGACCTGCAGCGGGGTCAGCTGATCTTCCGCGCCGTTGCCGCCGGGGCTGATCGGCGTGTCACCGGTGTTGTAGGTCCAGGCGACGGTCAGGTCCTTGACGTTGTCGCGGGTGATCTGGTCGAGCGCGGCGAAGCGCGAGCCGCCCGGCGTATTGCCGTAGGCTTCCCAGTTCTTCTGCTCGACAGCCGGATCGACCGGCGTAAGCGGTGCCGGCGTGCCGGAAAAGGCAACGGTCGGATGCGGCACGAACATGCCGGCAAAGCCGCCGGCCGAAGCAACCAGCAGCACGGCTGCGACGATGAAGGAGGGCACATAGGCGGGCGTGCGGCCGGCAGCCTTGCGCAGCAGCGGGAAGCTGAGCGCGATGACGGCGGCACCGACGCCGAAGGCGAGCAGACGCGAGACGAGCGGCCAGAAATCAAGACCGGCATCCCAGACGGCCCACAGCACGGTCAGGATGGTGACGAGACCGAAAAGCAGAGCGCCGGACGGCTTGCGCAGGATGACGAGCAGGCCTGCAACGACAATGGCGATGCCCGAAAGAAGGAAGTACCAGCTGCCACCGAGCGTGACGAGCTTGCCTCCGCCGACGGCGAAAAATAGGCCTGCAATAATGAGTACAGCACCGAGCACGAACAGCCAGATCTTGGCGATCGCGGACAGGGTGCCACGAGAGGTTTCCATAGGTATCTCTAGCTCCAATTGTGGATTCGACAGTGTCGACAGTCAAAGCCCAGGGCGGAGCCATCAGAAGCAGGAAAGATCGTCAAAAGCGTTTACCGTACTGCTGTCGAAGAAGCGCAGGCGGCGGGCCGATCATTCGTCGGCGGGTCGGGAGCGCCTCTATCGAGGACTTCGGACACCATCCGCGCCCTCCCCGACGCATGACAGCGGCAAACCTTACGGTCAGCGGATGCGGTATAGTGCCGCGTGTGACACAATGGCAAGCGGAAATGAACCGAATGCGCCGATCCGGCCGCTTTTCAGTTCGACAATGCTAATTTCCTCGCCGTTTCAGAGAGGTAAAGCCCACGACAGCGCGTCAGGATTGCAGACAATCGACCTTGACGGCCGCAGCGACATCCGGCGGGCTTACTCCAGAACGTAGAAAGTCCTCAACGTCCGCTCGTCGCGTCTGGTAATCTGCAGCGGGCTGCCAAGCTCCACGAGATCGGTCAGTTCGCGCAGGACGAGCGCATGCGCGACGCCGAAAATCCGGGCGAATGTGCGGGTATCGAGTGCGACGCCCTCCCTGGCGGCAACGATGAGTGCCGCCTGAAGCGAGCTCAGCCGCGGATCCTTGACCTGGAGTTCCGCGACCAGCGCAAGAAAGCGTTCGCTCTCGTCCGTCTCGTCGCTCACGCGGCCTCGCGCTTGCGGAAGGAGACCATCACCGATTTCGAGGTCGGCGTATCGCTTTCCGCACCGGCGCTGCCGAGCGGAACGAGCACGTTCAGTTCGGGATAGTAGCCGGCGATGCTGCCGCGCGGGATGTCGTAGGGCACGAAGCGGAAATCCTCGGCGATACGGGAAATGCCGTCATCGAAATCGCCGAGTACGTCGACGCGGTCGCCGGCCTCTGCACCGATCGCCTTGAGGTCTTCCGGGTGAATGAAGATCACCTGGCGCTCGCCGTAGACGCCGCGATAGCGGTCGTCGAGACCGTAGACCGTGGTGTTGTACTGGTCATGCGAGCGGAAAGTCTGCAGCGCATAACGGCCGTTGCCGCTGCGCGCCTGCTGGTGCACCGTCGCTTCCGGCAGCGGCACGGACGAGAAGGACGCCTTGCCCGCCGGCGTGATCCATTCGCGATGTGCAGCCGTGTTGCGCAGATGGAAGCCGCGCGGCTTGCGAACACGCGTGTTGAACTCGCTGAAGCCCGGAATGGTCGCCTCGATATGATCGCGGATCAGGTCGTAATCGTCCGCCAGCGCTGCCCAGCCGACGACGCCGTTGCCGACGGTGGCTTCCGCAATGCCGGCGATGATCGCCACTTCCGACAGAAGATGCGGCGAGGCCGGGCGGTTGATGCCGGCAGAGCCATGCACCATGCTCATCGAATCCTCGACGGTGACGAGCTGCGACACGCCCTTGGAGTTGAGGTCCATCTCGGTACGGCCGAGGCAGGGCAGGATGAAGGACACGTCGCCCGGCATTAGGTGCGAATGGTTGGGCTTGGTGGCGACATGCACCGTCAGCTTCATCTGGCGCAGCGCCTTCTCGACCAGCGGGCTGTCCGGCGTGGCGCGGGCGAAATTGCCGCCGAGACCGATGAAGACCTGCGCCGAACCGTCGAGCATCGCGCCGATGGCAGCAAGCACGTTATGGCCGTTGGCACGCGGCACGTTGAAGCCGAAATGTTTTTCGAGCGAATCGAGGAATGCGGCCGGCGGCTTTTCGTTGATGCCGACCGTGCGGTCGCCCTGCACGTTGGAGTGGCCGCGGACGGGGCAGAGACCTGCACCTTCCTTGCCGATATTGCCGCGCAGGAACATGAAGTTGGAGATTTCGCGGATCGTCGCGACCGAATGGATGTGCTGGGTGACGCCCATCGCCCAGGTGCAGATCACCTTGTCGGCGCGCATGTAGACCGCTGCCGCGCGCTCGATCTCGGCACGCGAAAGACCGGACTGGTCCTCGATCTCGTCCCAGGTCGTCGCATCGACTGCGGCGCGATACTCTGCAAAGCCTACCGAATGCTCTGCCAGGAACGCATGGTCCAGAACCGAAGGCTTGCCGGCCGCAACCGCTGCGTCTTCCGCCGCAAGCACGACCTTGGACATGCCACGCACGGCAGCCATGTCGCCGCCGAGGCGCGGCTGGTAATACTGGCTGGCGATCGCCGTCGAACCGGCATGCATCATCTCGACCTTGTCCTGCGGGTCGGAGAAGCGCTCGAGACCTTTTTCGCGGATCGGGTTGAAGACGACGATTTCGGCGCCGCGGATCGCTGCGCGACGCAGGTCGCCCAGCATGCGCGGGTGATTGGTGCCGGGGTTCTGGCCGATGACGAAGACCGCATCCGCCTTCTCGAAATCTTCCAGAAGCACGGTGCCCTTGCCGACGCCGATCGACTGGCGCAATGCCACGCCGCTCGCCTCGTGGCACATGTTCGAACAGTCGGGGAAATTGTTGGTGCCGTAGACGCGCACGAACAGCTGATAGAGATAGGCCGCTTCGTTGCTGGCGCGACCGGACGTGTAGAACTCCGCGCGATCAGGGCTGTCGAGACCCTTCAGGATGGAGCCGATCTCGGCGAATGCGTCCTCCCAGGCAACCGGCAGGTAGCGGTCGGAGGCAGCGTCATAGCGCATCGGCTGGGTCAGACGACCATTGCGCTCCAGTTCGTAATCACTCTGCTTGCGCAGGTCTGACACAGTATGGCTGGCGAAGAAATCGGCAGTGACGCGCTTCTCGGTCGCTTCCCAGGCGACGGCCTTGACGCCGTTCTCGCAGAATTCGAAAGAGGAACCGTGCGCGGGATCGCCCCATGCGCAGCCGGGACAATCGAAGCCGTTCGGCTGGTTTGCCTTCAACATGGTGCGGGCGCCGGAAATCGGCGCACCACTTTCAAGCAGCCGCTTGCCGCAGCTTTTCAACGCGCCCCAGCCGCCAGCGGCCGATGATTTCTTGCCAATAAATGATACGGTCATGGCACATGCTTATTGACGATCGTCAAAGCCGATCAAGCCGATTGTTTCAATGACTTGATAGATAGCAACTATCGATCGCCCCTATCGTTGGAGTTGCGGAATTGCACAGGCCTCGCCGCCGCCGAAAACCCGGGAGCGGGTGAGGAAACGCTTCTCCCGCCCGTTGTCGAGCGAGAACATGCCGCCGCGTCCCGGCACGACATCGATGATCAGCTGCGTATGCTTCCAGACCTCGAACTGACTGCCGCTGATATAGACGGGAACGCCGCCGATTTCGCCGAGCTTGACGTCGTGATCGCCGATGATGAAGTCATCGGCCGGATAGCACATGGGCGAAGACCCGTCGCAGCAGCCGCCGGACTGGTGGAAGAGAATTTCGGGATAGTCCTGCCGGATCTCGGCGATCAGATCGAGCGCCTTGTCGGTGGCGGTGACGCGCGGTTCGCCGTTGACGGTGGTGTCCATGATGTTCCTTTCGGGATGAGCGGGCCTTCGGGGGGGCCCCTTATCCACCTTGCCGGCACCTTCTCCCCGCGGGCGGGGCGAAGGAACCGTTTGCAAGCTCACCATTGATCGTTGACGTCGAGCGGAGCATGTCCCCTCCCTGCTTGCGAGGAGAGGGTGAGGAGCAGACACGGATCGTCGCCGCCGATGATCGAACCCGCAATTCGTCCTGCCGCGGCGAAAATGGTGACTTCCAGAACCGGAGCGGAATGGACGCGAGGTCCAAAGAACACCGGAAGCGCAGAAGACACCATTTGCAGCCCGGCAGGGCGAATTCAGGCGGATCCTCAGAAGAAGCCGAGCTTCTTCGGGCTGTAGCTGACCAGCATGTTCTTCGTCTGCTGGTAGTGATCGAGCATCATCTTGTGGGTCTCGCGCCCGATGCCCGACTGCTTGTAGCCGCCGAAGGCCGCATGCGCCGGATAGGCATGGTAGCAATTGGTCCATACGCGGCCGGCCTGGATTTCCCGACCGAAACGATAGGCGCGATTGCCGTCGCGGGTCCACACGCCGGCACCGAGACCGTAGAGCGTGTCGTTGGCGATGGCGAGCGCCTCGTCCTCGTCCTTGAACGTGGTGACCGAAACCACCGGCCCGAAAATCTCCTCCTGGAACACACGCATCTTGTTGTGGCCCTTGAAGATCGTCGGCTTGATGTAATAGCCGTTAGCCAGTTCTCCGCCGAGATCGTTGCGCGATCCGCCGGTCAGCACTTCGGCCCCTTCCTGTTTGCCGATGTCGAGATAGGAGAGGATCTTCTCCATCTGCTCGTTGGAGGCCTGCGCACCGATCATCGTCGCAGAATCCAGCGGGTTGCCCTGCACGATCGCCTCGACGCGCTTCACCGCCCGTTCCATGAACCGATCGTAAAGCGATTCATGCACCAGCGCGCGGCTCGGGCATGTGCAGACCTCGCCCTGGTTGAGCGCGAACATCGCAAAGCCTTCGAGCGCCTTGTCGAAGAAGTCGTCATCCTCGTTGCCGACATCGGCGAAGAAGATGTTCGGCGACTTGCCGCCGAGTTCCAGCGTCACCGGAATGAGGTTCTGGCTGGCATATTGCATGATCAGCCGGCCCGTCGTCGTCTCGCCGGTGAAGGCGATCTTGGCGATCCGGTTTGATGAGGCCAGCGGCTTGCCGGCTTCCAGGCCGAACCCGTTGACGATGTTCAGGACGCCCGGAGGAAGCAGATCGCCGATGATTTCCGCCCAGACCAGCAGCGATGCCGGTGTCTGCTCGGCCGGCTTTATGACGACGCAGTTGCCGGCGGCAAGCGCAGGCGCCAGCTTCCAGGCAGCCATCAGGATCGGAAAATTCCATGGAATGATCTGGCCGACGACGCCGAGTGGTTCATGGAAGTGGTAGGCAACGGTATCGTTGTCGATCTGGCCGATCGAGCCTTCCTGGGCGCGGATGCAGGAGGCGAAATAGCGGAAATGGTCGATCGCCAGCGGAATATCGGCCGCCATCGTCTCGCGGATAGGCTTGCCGTTGTCCCAGGTCTCGGCCTGGGCCAGCACTTCCAGCTTGTCTTCCATCCTTTGCGCGATCTTCATCAGGATGTTGGAGCGTTCGGCCGGTGCCGTACGACCCCATTTGTCCTTCGCCGCATGGGCGGCGTCGAGCGCGGCGTTGATGTCCTTCTCGTCCGAGCGCGGGATTTCGCAGATCTTGCCGCCGGTCACCGGCGTGATGTTGTCGAAATACTTGCCGGAAATCGGCTCGCGCCACTCGCCGCCGATATAGTTGCCGTATTTCAGCTTGAACGGCGATTCGACGATCTTCTGATGCAGCATGTCATCCTCCCTTGATGTGCGTGCGTCCCGGTTTGCGCACCGGTCTGCGGAAGAATGTGCTTCTGGCCGTTCCTGACGGAAAGCAGGCCGCGACCATATGGCGGCGCACACTGTCGCAACCCTGCGACAGTCGCCGACGGTAAACGATGCGGCGGTGCAGCGAGGCGGCTTTGGCTCAATGCAGGCCGAAACGGTTCATCTTGCGGTGAAGCGTCGCCCGGCTCATGCCGAGCGAGATGGCCGCCTGCGAAACATTGCCGTTGGTGCGCGACAGCGCCCGCATGAGCGCCGCCCGCTCGGCCCCGATCAGATCCTGGCGATCGTCGGACGGTGTTTCGTTCAGGGCGTCGGCCGCCGGAATGCCGCTTTCGATGCGGTCATCGTCGAGCGAAAGCGCCAGCCGCGCCGCCCGCGTGGCGCCGATGACAATGTCATTACGATCGACCGCCAGGAGCGCGGCCGCCGCGTGAGCCGCCTGCGGCACGATCAGGAACCGGGCGCCGGGAAAGGCGGAGCGAAACAGGTTGAGTTCGATCCTCAGCGCCGCGTCGCGCACCGTCTGGGCGAGAATGGAAAGGACCGTTTCGTTGACGTCATCGCGACAGGTGGAAATGTCGAGCGCCGCCGCCACCTCGCCGCGATGATCGCGGATCGGCGCCGTGGTGCAGCTCAGGCCTATATTGGTGGAAAAGAAATGCTGGTCGCGGAAGATCGAGACAGCCCTCTCGTCGGCAAGGGCCGTGCCGATTCCGTTGGTGCCAATGCTCGCCTCGGTCCAGACGGTGGAGGTCCACAGGCCCAGATCGTGAAACGCCTTGTCGTCACCGGCAGCACCCCGCCGCTCGAGCGCGACGCCGTTTCGATCGGTCAGAAGCAGGCAGCAGCCGGATCGCCCGACCGTGGAAAACAGCCGGTCGAGTTCGTCACGCGCTTCGGCAATCAATCGGTCGGAGGCTTCCCGCGCATGCCTGAACTCGCCATCGGTCAGCCGTTCGGGCGCACGCTCCTCCTCAGGCGCCAGATGATGCATGACCATGCAGCGCCGCCACGACGCCACGACCGGCGAACCCGCCGCCACGGATTGTGCCGAGGCATAGACCTCGTCTGCATGATGCGATTGCTGCTGCACCGGCTCCTCCCAAAGCGAATGCTGTTCGAGTTTCGCTAAAAAAGCGACGTTTGGCAATCAGGCAGCGAAGCGACCACGCGATATTTACTGACGGTCAGGCTACTGGCGCTCACGCCGCAGTCGGCATGGTGGAGGGCTCGCAACGGGCAAACGGTGCGAAGGCATGGCGCAGGCGGATGATCGTCTCCGGCTCGGGCTCGACCAGCGGCAGGCGAACCTCGGCCGGCGACTGGTGAACGAATGACTGCGCCTCTTTCAGAGCCGCAACGTCATCTCCCTCAAGTGCAAGCATCGCCTCGGCAACGGAATGCGCGAGGGAACCGGGGCCGAAGGACCTCTCATTCATCGTCATCAGTGTCTGCATCGGCGACGGAATGATGTTGGCAAGCGGCGAGACGATCCCGCTACCGCCGACGTCGAGAAAGGCCGGGACCATGCCGTCATCACGCGACAGATGCTGGAAGCGGTCCCTGAGCTCGGCCGGAAGTGCAGAAAAATACCCGAGGCGCCCGATGCCGTGGCATATGCCGACGATGATGTCGAACTGCGAAAGCAGGTTAAGCAGCGTCAGGCCATAATCCTTGCCACTGCGCCCCGGATCGTCTTCCACGATGACAGGAATGCTGACGGCCGCGCAGATCTGGCGGAAATGCTCGATGACACCCTTCAAGCTCGGTTTTGAATAGTAGGGAAGCGTCACCATCAGCGCATCGGCACCGGTTTCATCCGCCTGACGGCAACGCGCGATCGTCTTTTCCGTGCAGTTGCTGCCGACAGAAGCGATGATCGTCAGATGCGTTTTTCCGCGGGCGACCGCCCTCTTCAACAGGATTTCCCGTTCTGCGTCCGCAAGTGTCGGCCCCTCGCCGATGACGTCGCAGACGATGATGCCATCGACGCCCGCAATGATCTGCCGATCGATCGCCGCATCGAATTCGCCAAGGTCGATTTTCCCGTTTCGGAAAGGGGTTAGAAGCGGTGTGAAGATTTGACGCCTTGCAGGATGAAAGGGTGTCATGCTGGTTAGCTCCGATTTCTATGGAAACCAACATTGCGCTGAACGCATAGGATTTCGATGCAGGGCGCGAGACTATGACATCAAAGTCTTATAATGATCCGATTGCCTTGCTCGCGGCGCTGCACCATATTCCGCGACACAGATATACCTTGGCCTTGCGCCTGGAGACCCTATGACTGCTTCGCATGCCGCCGCTTCCGACACCACTTCGGAGACCCGGAAGTTCCTCGGATTGCTGATTGGATCTGTCGGGGTCGTCTATGGCGATATCGGCACGAGCCCGCTCTATGCCTTCCGTGAATCGCTGCGCCCGTTCGCCGCAACAGGCATTCGGGACGAGCATGTCATCGGCCTGATTTCGCTGATGGTCTGGACGCTGACGATCATCGTCACATTCAAATATGTGCTCTTTCTGCTACGCGCCGACAATGACGGCGAAGGCGGCACGCTGTCGCTTCTGGCGCTTCTGATGAAGAAGACCGGCAGCTACACGCCGGTGCTGTTCTTCGCCGGTCTGATCGGCTCAGCCCTGTTCATCGGCGATGCGATGATCACGCCGGCGCTGTCCGTCATGTCGGCGCTTGAAGGCATGAAACTCGTAACGCCCGCCTTTTCCGACTACATCCTGCCGCTCTCGGCAGCCATTATGGTCTGTCTGTTCCTGGTGCAGTCGAAGGGCACCGAGGCGGTGGCGAAATTTTTTGGCCCGATCACCGTCGTCTGGTTCATCGCCATGGCCTGGGGCGGACTGATCCATATCGGCGACGACCTGACGATCCTGCAGGCGCTCAATCCGGTCAATGCGCTGTGGTTCATCACCCATGCGGGATGGGCGGGCCTGATCGTGCTCGGCGCAGTCTTCCTGACGGTCACCGGCGCGGAAGCGCTTTACGCCGACCTCGGCCATTTCGGCCGCAAGCCGATCAGCTGGGCCTGGTTCATCCTCGTTTTCCCGGCACTGGCGCTGAACTATCTCGGTCAGGGCGCGCTCGTGCTCGCCGACCCGTCGAAGATTTCCAACCCGTTCTATCTTCTCTACCCGGAATGGGCGCTTCTGCCGATGGTGATCCTTGCGACGATGGCGACGATCATCGCCAGCCAGGCGGTCATCACCGGCGCATTTTCGCTCGCCCGCCAGGCGGTCCATCTCGGCTTCCTGCCGCGCCTCGCCATCAAGTTCACCTCGGAGACCAACACCGGGCAGATCTACGTTCCGGCGGTCAACATGATCCTGTTCATCGGCGTCATCGTGCTGATCTTCACCTTCGGGGATTCGGAATCGCTCGCCACCGCCTATGGCATCTCGGTCACCGGCGCGATGGTCGTCACCTCGCTGATGGCGTTCCAGTTCCTGCGCGCGGTGTGGGGCTACAAGGCGGTCACTGCCGCGATCCTTCTCGCACCGCTTTTTGCCATAGAAGTGGTCTTCCTCGCCGCCAACCTCCTGAAGGTACATGACGGCGGCTGGGTGCCGGTCATGCTGGCGCTGGTCATCATGCTGACCATGTGGACGTGGACCAAGGGTTCCAAGCACCTGAAGGAAAAGACGGCCCGAAATGACATCCCGCTCGAAACCTTCATCACGTCGATCGAAAGCTCGATCGAACGCGAGTCGGCCAGCGCGCCGGCGACCGTACCGGGCACCGCCGTGTTCCTCACCAGCGTGCCGGACAGGACGCCGTCCGTGCTTCTGCACAATCTCAAGCACAACCACGTCCTGCACGAGCAGAACGTCATCCTGACCATCTGGACCCAGGACAAGCCCTATGTCCCGTCGGAAGACCGTGTCGAGATGACGAGGCTGTCGAAGCGTTTCGTCCGCCTCGACATCACCTTTGGCTACATGGATGAACCCAATGTCGCCAAGGCGCTGACGGTCTGCAAGAAGAAGGGCTTCAAGTTCGAGATCATGCAGACCTCCTTCTATCTCGGCCGCCGCAACCTGATCGAAACACCCAATAGCGGCCTGCCGCGCTGGCAGGAAAAGCTCTATATTGCGCTTGCCGATTTCGGCATCGATCCGTCGGCCTATTTCAAGCTGCCGCCGAACCGCGTGGTCGAACTGGGCGAGCAGGTCGCGATCTGACCGCAGGAGGGCCGCCGCATGACCGTCGTCGCGTCCTATGTCTATACCAACGGCAAGCGTGGACGCTCGCTGCCGATCGACGAGCAATGCCCGAAACTGACCGGTGACGAATTCGTCTGGATCGGTCTGCACGAGCCGACCGAGGACGAGCTGAAAACGCTCTCCAAGACCTACGGCCTGCATGAACTGGCGGTCGAGGATGCGCTGCATGCCCACCAGATCCCCAAGGTCGAGGTCTATGGCGAACAGCTGTTCGTCGTCGCCAAGACCGCGCATCTGGAGGGCGACAAGATCTGTTACGGCGAAACCGCCATCTTCGTCGGCCGCCAGCATATCATCACCGTGCGTCACGGCTCGTTGCGCAACCATATCGGTGTACGCGCCCAGCTCGAAGCCTCGCCGCGCCTTTTATCGCAGGGGCCGGACTACGTGCTGCACGGCATTCTCGATTTCATCGTCGACGGCTACCTGCCGACCGTGCAGACGATCGAGGACCGGGTTCTGGAAATGGAGCAGCGGATGCTCGCCAACTTCCTCGAGCGCGACCAGATCAGGCGACTTTTCCGCCTGCGCCGCCAGCTGATCCTGTTCGGCCGCATCCTGGGGCCGATGTCGGAACTGGTCGGCAAGCTGGTCAATCTCGACCTTCCCTGCCTCGACAAGCACGCCAAACCCTACTTTCGCGACGTGCTGGACCATATAAGGCGGGTGGAAAGCATGGTCGGGGGCCTGCGCGAAGTCATCACCTCGGTCTTCGAGGCGTCCAACCTTCTCGAACAGCAGCGCCAGGGCGTCATCACCCGCCAGCTCGCCTCCTGGGCGGCGATCCTCGCCGTGCCGACGGCGGTCGCCGGCATCTACGGCATGAATTTCGAGAACATGCCGGAGCTGAAGTTCGAATACGGCTACTATGCCGTGATCGGCATCATCCTCGTTCTCTGCACCATCCTCTGGTACCGGTTCAAGAAGGCCGGCTGGCTCTGATCCCGTCAGTCGGGCTTGAGCACCAGATAGGCCTCTTCCGGCGTTTTCGCCGCACGCACCGCATCCGCCACATCGTCGTCACGCAGGCGGCGGGCAAAGCAGGACAACAGGTTGAGGTTCTGCCGCTGATCGTCGGGAGATGATAGGAGCAGCACGACGAGATCGACCGGCACATCGTCCACCGCCTCGAAATCCATCGGTTTTGCCAGCCGCACGAGCATGCACAGACACCCCGAAACCCCTTCGACGATCGCATGCGGAATGGCCACCCCCTGGCCGATACCGGTCGAGCCAAGATCCTCGCGGCTGGAGAGCGCGGCCGATATGGCGGCGATATCCGCACCGGTCTTCTTCGCTGCGAGGTCGGAAAGCTTGAGGATGAGGTCCCGCTTGGATGACGCCGCGACACCAAGCACGACGTTTTCAGGCGAAAGATGCTCACTCAACTTCATGATCCACTCCATAGGTGATTGAAATATCGCGGTTTCGAAATGTCAGATACCTTCGGCCAGCCGATAGCCGACGCCGGTTTCCGTCAGGATATAGCGCGGCTGGTCAGGCACGGCCTCTATTTTCTGCCGCAGTTGGCGCACATAGACGCGCAGATACTGCACATCCGTCAGTCCGTCCCACACATGTTCGAGCAGGAAGCGGTGCGTCAGAACCTTGCCGGCATGCTGAACGAGAATGCGCAGGATGTCGTATTCCTTCGGCGACAGCTTCACCTCCCGGTCTCCCACCTTGACGATACGCTTGACCAGATCGACGGAAAGCTCGCCGGTCTGGAAGATCGGCTTCTCGCCCTGGCTCTGCAACCGGTGCCGCAGCGCCACGCGGATGCGCGCGCCAAGTTCGTTCATGCCGAAGGGTTTCGTCACATAATCGTCGGCACCGAGTTCCAGCGCCTTGACGATGCCGGCCTCGTCGGTGCGGCTCGACAGGATGACGATCGGCAGGGTCATGCCCTCGCCGCGCCATCTGGCAAGCAGATCGTGGCCCGACATATCCGGCAGGCCGAGATCGAGAATGATCAGGTCGGGTTTTTCCGACGCGGCCATCTCCATCGCCACCTTGGCATTCATCGCTTCGCTGACGGCATAGTCCTGCGCCGAAAGCCCGACCCGCAAAAGCTTGCGGATCGGCGGTTCGTCATCGACGATCAGGATGCGCACGGCGGAATTGGTCATTGCTCGTCTCCCAGAATGGGTATCTCGGTCGGCACCGGCATGCGGATGGTGAAGATAGCGCCGGTCCGGCCCAACCGGCTGTCAGATCGGTTGTCCGCCCGGATCGTGCCGCCCATGGCTTCGATGAATCCGCGGCAGATGGCAAGCCCGAGCCCCGTCCCTGCCCTCACATGATCCCCCTTGCGCACCCGGTAGAAGCTGTCGAAGATCCGCTCCAGATCCTCGATCGGTACGCCCGGCCCCTCGTCCATCACCGCAAGCAGCACGAAATTGCCGTCCTGCCATCCGCGAACATCGATCCCCGTTCCCTCAGGCGCGTATTTTGCAGCATTGTCGATCAGGTTGAACAGGACCTGCTCGAACAGCACAGGATCGACCTTCAGCATCGGCAGGTCTGCGGGAATATCGACCTTCAGTCGATGTCCCGCCGTGATCTTCGCCGCGCGGCTGAGCGCCGTGCCGACCATGTCTCCGGCAAAATGAAACGCATAGTTCGGCTGCATGGCACCGGACCCGAGGCGGGTCATGTCGAGCAGGTTGACGATGAAGCGATTGAGCCGTTCGGACTCGTCGATCACGGTGGACAAAAGCTCGACCCGTGCCTCTTCCGGCAGTTGCGGCCCCAGATCCTTCAGCATGTCGGCCGACCCCATGATCGCCGCGAGCGGCGTCTTCAGGTCATGGCTGATCGAGGTCAGAAGTGCGGTCCGCAGCCGATCGGTTTCGGCCGCAAGCTTCGCCTTGTCGACATCCGAGACCAGCTGGATGCGTTCGATCGCCAGTGAGGCCTGATCGGCCAGCGCATCGAACAGCCGCTGCTGCTCCGGGGTCAGAAGCGGCCCCTGCCTGTCATTGTCGAGACCGATCACGCCGACCGCCTCGCGACCGGTGCGCAGCGGCAGGTAGAGCCGCTTGGCCCCCGGCAGCGTATCGGCGGCGCGGCCGGCGGGGCGATTGTGCTCCCAGGCCCATTTCGCCGCCGCGATATCGGCATCGACCAGCGTGTCGTCCGGCGGATAGCCGGCCTTCACAGCGATCGTACCGTTTTCCGGCAACAGGATCACCACCCTGACCTTCAGCATCGAGGCGATCTGGAAGGCGGTGGCCCACAGCACATCGTCCAGCGTGCCGGTGCCCGCGAGCTTCTTGGAGAAGAGATAGAGATCTTCCGTCGTGCGCGCCCGCGCCCGCGCCGCCACCGCCTGCCGCTGCACCGCCGCCGTCAGGTTGGAGGCCGTGACGGCGACGCCGAGATAGAAGAGCAGCGCGATGACGCTTTCCGGGTCGCGGATGGTAAAATTGTAGCGCGGTTCGAGGAAGAAGAAGTTGAACGACACCGCCCCGATCAGCGAGGCAAACAGCCCCGGCCCCAGCCCGCCGCGCACGGCCGACGCCAGAACCGCCATCAGGAAAACCAGCGCCAGATTGCGCACGTCAAGCGTCTGGTCGAGCGCAATACCCGCTGCGATCGCCAGTGCCACGAAGCCGGTCGCCTGCAGATAATGCTTGGCGCGGAACGGTCTGGGCGCCTTGGCGCCCTTCACGCCGCGTTCCGGTGCACCGTCCTTGGCATCCCCCGAAATCACATGGACGCTGATATGGCCGGCATGGCGGATCAGGTCATGGGTGACCGACCCCTGCCAGAAGCGCCGCCAGCTCGGCTTTTCCGGCCGACCGACGACGATATGGGTGAAATTGTTGGCATTGGCATAGGTGATGATCTCTCGCGAGCGGGAGAGCGCCGGCAACGTCACCGTCTCGGCGCCGAGCTGCTGGGCAAGCCGCATGTTGGCTGCCAGCCGGTCCTTCTCAACCTCCGAAAGCCCCGTCTCCTGCGGCGTCTCCAGATGCAGCACCGCCCATGGCGCCCTCAGCCGGTCGGCCTGCCGGCGGGCATAGCGGATCAGGCTTGCGCCATTGGTGCCGTGATCGAGGCAGACGAGCAACCGCTCGCCGGCAGCCCATGGGCCGGAAATCGCATTCGCCTGCATGTGGTTGAGCAACTGCTCGTCGACCCGCTGGGCGGTACGGCGCAGCGCAAGTTCGCGCAGCGCCGTCAGGTTGCCGGGCGAAAAATAGTTCTCGATTGCGCGGCGCGCCGTCTTCGGCATGTAGACCTTGCCGTCATGCAGACGCTTGATCAGGTCGTCGGGCGTGATGTCGATGATCTCGACATCGTCGGCGCGGTCGATGATCAGGTCCGGCACCGTCTCGCGCACGCGGATGCGGGTGATCTGCGCCACGACGTCGTTGAGACTTTCGACATGCTGGATGTTGAGCGTCGAATAAACGTCGATACCTTGCGCCAGAAGCTCCTGCACATCCATGTAGCGCTTCGGATGGCGACTGCCCGACGCATTCGTGTGGGCAAGCTCGTCGACGAGCACCAGCGCCGGACGCCTTGCGATGATCGCATCGAGATCCATCTCGTCGAGCATCTGGCCGCGATAATCGATCTGCCGGCGTGGAATGATCTCGAAACCGTCAACCAGCGCCTCGGTTTCCTTGCGGCCATGCGTCTCGACCACGCCGATCACCACATCGACGCCATCCGCCTGCCGCGCCCGCCCGGACATCAGCATTTCATAGGTCTTGCCGACACCCGGAGCCGCCCCGAGAAAAATCTTCAGCCGCCCGCGCTCCTCGCGCTCCGCCTGTTTCAGCAGTGCGTCGGGTGACGGGCGGTTATCGGTTTCGCGACGATCGTCGGGCATGCTTTTACGTTATCTTCCGATGGAGCCTGTCGTGGCCACCTGAAGATGGCCACGACAATTAGCAATACAATTCAATAATCCACGTCTCGCGGGCGTCTAGAACATCGCGCGGCTGATCGCATAGGCAAGACCGATGACGATCAGCATCACGACACCTGTTCCAAGAAGAGCATCCGAAGCCTGCCGGTGGCTGAAGCCGTATGCCGCACCGCGCGGATAGACATGCCGCCGCAGGGACCGGATCGGGTGGGCGGCCATCGTCTCACGCCCTCCCGGCGACGCGGGTGCGCGCATCGATCCGCCGGCCGTCGAAGGCCGCATTGGCGTTCAGCGTCACATGCTCCGGCAGGCACCAGACGGCACCGGGCATGTGATCACTTTCGAACATGGCGAAATGCACCGCCGATGCGCGGTCGGTGAACAGTCCGCCCACCTTGCCGAGCGCATCCTGGACGATCCAGCGGCCACTGGGATCGCGGCCGACGGTAAAGCGGATACCACCTGCGGGAGGCTCCCGATCGGTCATTGCAAGCTTGCCCATGTTGCGCGCCTCCTCAACCGACCATCATTGCCAGCGCGATGATGGCGCAGACACCGATGCCGATGACGCCGGCAAGGCGCGCGACCATGCCGAAGCCGATGCTCGCCGGCTGCTGTTTCGCTTGGAAGGACTGAGGTTCAGCCTGAGCCAGACGGCGGCGTTGCGCGTTGGCTTCGGTCAGATGCAGAAAGTACATGCCACCTAGACGACCATACATGAAGGTCACTCCTTGTCGATCAAGGCCCCGGAGGACAAACCGCCAGGGCCGGCACCGGACCCGATGCCTGATCGATTAGGTAGCAGCCGCCCCATAGGCTTTCGATTGGAGCGCAAAATAGAAGATATAGGAAAGTCATAGTGATAACCGCCACAGCATGACCCGCAGCGGTTACCCGCCGCAATCAGGCGTAGCGCGACACCGCAAGGTCGGTCGCATCGATCTCCGGCTTCTTGCCGCTGACGACATCGCTGATCACCTTGGCCGAGCCGCTGCTCATCGTCCAACCAAGCGTGCCGTGGCCGGTGTTGAGGAACAGGCCCTTCACCTTCGTCGCGCCGATCACCGGCGTACCATCCGGCGTCATCGGGCGAAGGCCGGACCAGAAGTCGGCCTTGGCGACATCGCCGCCGGGGAACAGGTCGGTGACGGAATGCTCCAGCGTCGCGCGGCGCTTGGCGCCGAGATCGTTCGTATAACCGGAAATTTCCGCCATGCCGCCGACACGGATACGATCGCCCAGCCGCGTGATGGCGATCTTGTAGGTCTCGTCCATGATCGTCGATTCCGGCGCGCGCGATGCATCAGTGATCGGGATCGTCAGCGAATAGCCCTTGACCGGATAGACCGGCAGCCTGATGCCGTGCGGCGCGACGAGAAGCGGCGAGTAGCTGCCGAGCGCCACGACGACGGCATCGGCCCTCATTGTCTCGCGATCGGTCACGACGCCACGCACCTCACCGCCCTCGACGTCAAGCGACTTGATGGTCGTGCCGTAGGAGAAGGTGACGCCCATGTCCTTGGCCTTGAGCGCCAGCGCATTGGTGAACTTGAAGCAGTCGCCCGTCTCGTCCTTCGGCGTCAGCAGGCCACCGACGATCTTTTCGCGCACATGCGCGAGCGCCGGCTCGACGCGGATGCAGCCTGCCGGATCGAGCACTTCATACGGGATGCCATCGGCCGCCAGCGCCTTGACGTCCTTGGCGGATGCATCGAGCTGGTCCTCGGTGCGGAACAGCTGCAGCGTGCCCTGCATCCGCTCGTCATAGGCAATTCCCGTCTCTGCCCGCATTTCGGCCAACGAGATGCGGGCGTAGTCGGCAAGCCGCAGCATGCGGCTCTTGTTGATCGCATAGCGCTCCGACGTGCAGTTCATCAGCATCTTCGCCATCCACGACAGCATGGCCGCGTCGAGTTTCGGCCGCAGGATCAGCGGTGCATGCTCCATGAAGATCCACTTCATCGCCTTCATCGGAATGCCGGGTGCCGCCCATGGCGAGCAATAGCCGAAGGAGACTTCGCCGGCATTGGCGAAACTCGTCTCCAGCGCCGGCCCGGTCTGACGGTCCAACACCGTGACCTCGTGGCCGGCCTTGGCCAGTTGATAGGCGGTCGTCACACCGATGACGCCGGCTCCCAGAACGATGACTTTCATGAATGTCCCCGGTTTTTATCTATTCAGGATTTCAAAGATATTCGCGACGATAGCGTTGGCCGAGACTGGTCAGGATCTCATAGGAGATCGTTCCGGCCGCCTGCGCAAGATCATCCAGCGTCTGATGCGGCCCGATCACCTCCACCAGACTGCCGAGTGCAAGCGTGCCTTCCGGCAACGCACTGATATCTATGGTGATACTGTCCATCGACACGCGACCGACGATCGGCAGGCGCACGTCGCCATAATAGACCGATCCGCGATCACTGAGGCTGCGCGGCAGGCCGTCCGCATAACCGGCGGCGATCGTCGCAAGCCGGGTCTCGCGCGAGGCAAGATAGGTGGCGCCGTAGCCGACCTTGGTGCCGATCGGCACTGTCCGCGTCTGAACAACGGCGACATTGAGCGACACGACCGGCTCCATCGGGTTCGGTCGTCCCGGCACCGGATTGCCGCCATAGACGGCCACACCCGGCCGCGCCATCATGCGATGGTAGCTCGCGCCGAGAAACACGCCGCCGGAATTGGCAAAGCAGACCGGATAGTGCGGGAATTCGGCCGCGATCCGTTCCATCTCGGCCAGCTGCTCGCCGTTCTGCACGCTGTCGGCCTCATCGGCGGACGCGAGATGGCTCATGATGAAACGGATATCGACCGCGGTATCGGCGAGCGCAGTCGCCAAATCATCCTGCTCGACCGGGGAAAGCCCGAGCCGCGACATGCCGGTATCGAACTGCAGGGCGGCGGGCAGGCGTGCACCAAGAACCTTCGCCGTATCCGACCAGCGCCGCAATTGCTCGAGCGAATTGATCACCGGCACGATGCCGGCAGCGGCACAAGACTGTTCGTTACCCGGCTGCAACCCGTTCAATACATAGAGGTTGGCATCGCCGGCAAGCACCGGGCGCAGCGCCTCGGCCTCATCGAAATGGGCGACGAAAAAATCCCGGCAACCGGCCGCATAAAGCGCTTCCGCCACCGGCCTCGCGCCAAGCCCATAGGCGTTGGCCTTGACCACGGCAGAGGCCTTGGCCGGCGCAAGCCTTGCGCTCAGCGCCCGGTAGTTGCGGGCCAGCGCTGCAAGATCGATCTTCAGATAACCGGATGCCGCAGGCACAGTGTCCCGGACAGCAAAACCACTGACACGCTCGTTCATCGGCACCCCTCTTTATTTTCAAGAGAGCATAGTGAAACGATCGTGGAATTTCCTGCCGATGGATGATGTAATATTGCGCTGAGTAGGTAATAATGAAATATTCCACGAAACTTTGGAATATTCTGCATGGCCTCTCTCGACGCGATAGACCGTAACATCCTGCGCCTCCTCCGGTTGAACGCCCGCACGAGCAATGCGGCATTGGCCGCCGAGGTCGGCCTGTCGCCATCCGCATGCCTGCGACGCATCAAACTGCTGGAGGAAACCGGCGTCATTCGCGGCTATACGGCGCTCGTCGATCACGGCGAGGGCCAGAGCGGCATTGCCGTGATCATCAACATCACGCTGGAGCGGCAAACAGAGGATTATCTCAACCGCTTCGAGGCGGCAGTGCGCAAATACCCCGAAATCCGCGAATGTTTCCTGATGACCGGGGGCCACGATTATCTGCTGCGTGTGGAAGTGGAAAATGCCGGCGATTTCGAGCGCATCCACAAGGAAATCCTCTCCGCCCTGCCAGGCGTGCTGCGCATCCACTCCAGCTTCTCGATCCGCAACGTGCTGATGACACGGGCGAAGAAGCCACGCTGACGAAACGGATGAAGCCGCCCGCGGGACCCGCGGACGGCCTTTAGCGCGCCCAACCGGAAAAAATCAGGGCTGCTTGCCGATATAGGCGAGGATGCCGCCATCGACATAAAGCACATGGCCGTTGACGAAATCGGAGGCGGGCGACGCCAGGAAGACGGCCGGGCCCTTGAGATCGGCCGTCGTGCCCCAGCGATTTGCCGGCGTCTTGGCGAGGATGAACGAATTGAACGGGTGGCCGGGTTCGCGCAGCGGCGCGGTCTGCGGCGTTTTGATATAGCCAGGTCCGAGACCATTGCACTGGATGTTGAGCGAACCGTATTCCGACGCGATATTGCGGGTCAGCATCTTCAACCCGCCCTTGGCGGCTGCATAGGCGGATACGGTCTCGCGGCCAAGCTCGCTCATCATCGAGCAGATGTTGATGATCTTGCCGCCGCCTTTTTTGATCATGCCGGGAATGACCGCCTTGGCGACGATGAAGGGGGCGGTCAGGTCGATATCGATGACCTGGCGAAAATCCTTCACATCCATCTCGTGCATCGGCGTGCGACGAATGATGCCGGCATTGTTGACGAGAATGTCGACCGGCCCGAGATCCCGCTCGATATCGGCAACCAGCGTCTGCACGCCCGGCTCGTCGGTCACGTCGCAGATATAACCTTTGGCGTCGATGCCGGCGGCCTTGTAGGCCTCCAGGCCCTTGGCCAGAAAATCTGCATTGACGTCGTTGAAGGCGATCGTGGCGCCGGCTTCGGCAAGCGCGCTGGCGAGTGCAAAACCGATACCGTAGGAGGCACCGGTGACGAGTGCCACCTTGCCCTTGAGAGAAAAGCTGTCTGGATAGGTCAATGTCTTAAATCCTCGAATTACTGAAAATCCGGGGCGACCGGATGCCGCCCCGGCAGGTGCCGCTCAGCGCAGGTCGTTGATGGCGATATGGTCCATGTCGTCGAAGGTCAGGTTCTCGCCGCACATGGCCCAGATGAATGTGTAGTTGGCGGTGCCGCAACCGGCATGAACCGACCACGAGGGCGAAATCACCGCCTGCTCGTTGGCGACGAGAATGTGGCGGGTTTCCTGCCCCTCACCCATCATGTGGAAGACGGCCTGATCGGGCGCGATGTTGAAGTAGTAGTAGATTTCCGAGCGGCGCTCATGGGTATGCGCCGGCATCGTGTTCCACACATTGCCCGGATCGAGCTCCGTCAGCCCCATCGAAAGCTGGCATGTTTCCAGAACGTCTGGGTGGATGAACTGGTTGATGACGCGCTTGTTGGCGGTCGCCGTATCGCCGACCGGCTTCTTCTTGGCGTCCGAGATCGACAGGAAGGTCGTCTTGCAGACTTTGTGCGCCGGCGCCGAGATCATGTAGAACTTCGCCGGATTGGCCTTGTCCTTGCTCTTGAAGACGACCGACTTGTGGCCCTTGGTCACATAGAGGCAATCCTTGAACGCCGTCTCGTAGACCTCGCCATCGACCTCGATCGAGCCGTCGCCGCCAAGGTTGAAGATGCCGATCTCGCGGCGCTCCAGCACGTAGGTGGTGCCGAAATTCTTCATGCAGTCGATGCCCTTGTCGAGCGGAACCGCCTCGTTGACCGGCTTGCAGCCGAACACGACCATGCGGTCGACATGGCTGTAGGTGGCGACGATCTGGTCGTCCTCGAAGATTTTCTCGATGAGGAACTCGGCGCGGGTCTCTTCCGTGGTGTAGCGCTTGAAGTCCTTCTGGCTGGCCGAATAGCGGATGTCCATGATGTTACTCCCTTTCTAAAATTGGTAGTCGTGATGAAATGTCGTGTGCGTCAGGCAAGGATCTTGATGACCACCTTGCGGACCTTGGCGGGTTGCCCCGCGGCGCAGCCGGGGCGATGGATGTCGGTCGGGTAGAAGACGGCATAGCCGCCGGGGCCGAGAAGCAGATCGGTCTCGTCCGCCACATCCGAGTAAAACCGGACGTCCTTCGTCTCGAACAGGTCTTCCGTGATCGCGTGGTCTGCGACGATCGGCGCGTAGCCGAGCAGTTCGCGGCCGGCAAAGACATACTGGATGTCGATATAGCGGGCATGCGATTCCGGCCGCTTGGCCGCCTTCGGCTCGGTGTCGTAGTCCTGGATCAGGGCGAACATCGCGTCGCCGTCGATCTCGACGCGACCGGCCGGCAAGGCTGCGATATCGGTCTCGGCGAGGAATTTCAGGCCCTTGCGGATACTGTCCGGCAGGGTGGCGGCGTCACGGTCGAGTGTCGCGAGAGTGCTTGCATACATGGCATTGTTCCTTTTTTTAGTCTGTCCGGGGCCGGCGGCAGGCCGCCGACCCCGGCGCGCATTACTCGGCAGGCTTCAGCGCATCGGTCGGGACGGCCGGCTGGGCTTCTTCCGGGTTCCGGCTCTTCATGTACTTGGCGTACATGCCGGTCAGGATCGGCACGAGGATCGCGGTGGTCAGGCACGCAGCGGCAACCAGCGATGTGGCGGCGGCAGCGGCAGGCTTAAACTGCGGCGCCATTTCGGCGATGATCATCGGGTTGGCGACGGCGGCACCGGCGGCCGACGAAGCCGCGAGACCGGCAGTACCGTTACCGCCGCCGATGAGCTTGTCGGCCAGCATCAGCGGAATGCCGGTGATGATGATGACGAGAACACCGAGGATGATGCCGCCCAGACCGGTGGTCAGGATGACGTTGAGATCGATGCCGTTACCGAGCGCAAAGCCGAAGAACGGGATCAGCGTCTGTACGCCACCCTTGAAGAAGGCGCGCAGGTCCTTGTCCAGGTTGCCGAGGATGAAGCCGATCAGGAAGGGCAGGACGGCACCGACGAAGAGATGCGGTTCGAACGTCGCGACACCGGCTGCACCGAGGATCAGCATCGAGACAAGCGGCCCCGATTCGATCGACATGAGCACGAAGGCACCCGATTCTTCCTTGGTGCCGTATTGCTGCATGATCGCGGCGTAGAGACCGCCATTGGTCATGTCCATCGCGGCGCAGATGGCGAGCGCCGAGAAACCGACGAACAGGCCCGACTGGACGCCCTCGATCGGCAGGAACTGGGCCGCCACATAGGTGGCACCCCAGGCAACCAGCGTCTTGACGACGACAAGGTTACCCGACTTGCGCAGCACCGTGCCGGTTGCGCGCAGGTCGATCGAGGTACCCATGCAGAAGAACCACACGGCCAGGATCGGCACCGTGCCCGAGATCAGGCCGTTGGTGAACGAGCCGAAATAGGCGCCGGCTGTCGGGAAGAACGTCTTGCACAGCGCGCCGAGGATCAGCGGCACCAGCATCAGGCCTCCTGGGACACGGTCGATTGCCTTCTTGATATTCATTTCAGTATTCCTCCGTTTGAAAAAATCTCGCTATTCGGCAGCGTTGATGAAGCTGCGGCGGCTAGCGACCTCCGAGGCGAAGACGTCGGGAGTGGCGTCCTGCGGGATGATGGCGCCGTGGTGCTGGACGACAGCACCTGCGACGATATGAGCGCGAAGGGCGGCCTCTGCAGGCGCGATCCCGAGGCTGCGCCCGAGAATATAGGCGGCCGAGAAACTGTCGCCGGCAGCCGTCGTGTCGACGACGTGGTCGAGCTTCAGCGCGGGGACGACATCCACCTTGCCGTCATGGATGAGGGTGCATGGACCGGCGCCATCCTTGATGACGACCTCCGGACCGGCGAATTTGGAGAAGTGGGCGACACCGGCGTCCATCGTCGGCTGAATGCCGAAAGCTTCCAGCTCCTCGACAGTCAAAAGCAGCCGATGGGTGAAGGCGGTGATGCGATCGTAGACCGTTTTCGTCGTCTGCGGATCTTCCCACAGAAGCGGGCGATAGTTGCAGTCGAAGTCGATCTTGATGCCGGTGCCGGCCAGTTCTTCCAGCCGTGCCAGAAGCCGCTCGCGGCTTGCAGGCTTCAGCACCGCCAGGCTGATGCCCGAAACATAGATGCTGGTGAAATCGCCGAGTGCGGCTAAAAGCCCATCCGACCCCTCGCCTTCGAAGGTTTCCCGCACGGCAGCCTCGCCGCGCCAGTAGAAGAAGCGGCGCTCGCCGGTCGGGTCCGTCTTGATGAAATAGAGGCCGGGCCTGCGACCTTTTCGCCGCAGCACGAGGCTGTCATCAACGCCCTGCGCGCGCCAGAAGTCGGACATATCGTCGCTGAACGGGTCGTCGCCGATGGCGCTGATATAGGAGACGAATTGTCCCAGGCCGGCGCCCAGCCGCGCCATATAGGCAGCGGTGTTGAACGTGTCGCCGCCATAGGCCTGAACGATTGTCCCGTCGGGCTTGCGCTTCAGTTCGACCATGCATTCGCCGATCGATGCCACGCGTAGTTCCGTTGTCATAAGATAGTGTCCTCCGTCCCCCTAGGCACCGCACTGTTCGATCGGGGGCCCTGGCTGTTTCCTCGTACAGCGCTGAGCCGGACCATATGCGCGGCTCTCGGAAGCGACGTTGATCGGGATCAATATTGCCTCCGCTCCGAGTTGCTAGATTGCGGATGGGAGCCACGAGGTTCTGCAGTTCTGCTGCAGGGCATCGTGGTCGGGAGGGATCTTCACCAATGCCGCAAGGCAAAGCATAAGGAAGAAGACAATGGGCATCCTTTCCCAGAACATCGTCGCCGCCGACCCGTGGGACGGTTTCAAAGGCGAGACATGGCGCGGCGCAGTCGATGTGCGCGACTTCATTCAGAACAACTATACCCCCTACGTGTCGGGCGACGCCTTCCTGGCAGGTCCCACCGCGCGGACCTTGAAGGTCTGGGAGACGCTCGGCGGCCTGCTGGCAGAAGAGCGCAAGAAGGGTGTCCTCGACGTCTCCGCCGACCGCGCCTCGACGATCACGGCGCATGACGCCGGCTATATCGCCAAGGATATCGAGCTGATCGTCGGCCTGCAGACCGATGCGCCGCTGAAGCGCGCCATCATGCCGAACGGCGGCCTGCGCATGGTCGAAAACGGCCTGGAAGCCTTCGGCTTCGAACTCGATCCGTCGGTCAAGGAAGTCTGGACGAAGTATCGCAAGAGCCATAACCAGGGCATTTTCGATGTCTACAGCCCGGAAATCCTGGCGGCACGCAAGTCGGGCGTCATCACCGGCCTGCCGGATGCCTATGGTCGCGGCCGCATCATCGGCGACTATCGCCGCGTTGCCCTCTACGGCACCGATGCACTGCGCGCCTTCCGCCTGAAGGATTATCGCGCGCTCGAAAACGAAGTCTTCACCGACGACGTCATCCGCCTGCGCGAGGAGCTCTCGGAACAGTATCGTGCGCTCGACGAACTGAAGGAAATGGCCGCCAAGTATGGCTACGACGTCTCGCGTCCGGCCACCAACGCCCGCGAGGCCGTCCAGTGGACCTATTTCGCCTATCTGGCTGCGGTGAAGGAACAGAACGGTGCGGCCATGTCGCTCGGCCGTGTCTCGACCTTCCTCGATATCTATATCCAGCGTGATCTTGACGCAGGCCTCCTCACCGAGGAACAGGCGCAGGAACTGATCGACGACATGGTCATCAAGCTGCGCATCGTCCGCTTCCTGCGTACGCCAGAGTATGACCAGCTGTTCTCGGGCGACCCGACCTGGGTGACGGAATCGATCGGCGGCATCGGCGAGGACGGCCGTCCTCTCGTGACCAAGTCGAGCTTCCGCTTCCTGCACACGCTCTACAACCTCGGCCCGGCTCCCGAACCGAACCTGACCGTGCTGTGGAGTACACAGCTGCCGGACGGCTTCAAGACCTTCTGCGCCAAGGTATCTGCCGATACCAGCGCCATCCAGTACGAGAACGACGATCTGATGCGGGTGAAGTGGGGCGACGACTACGGCATTGCATGCTGCGTCTCGGCCATGCGGATCGGCAAGCAGATGCAGTTCTTCGGCGCCCGTTCCAACCTCGCAAAGGCACTGCTCTATGCGATCAACGGCGGCGTCGATGAAAAGAGCGGCGTAACGGTTGCCAAGGGCTTCGAACCTATCAAGGGCGACGTTCTCGACTATGACGAGGTCATGGCCAAGTTCGACAAGATGATGGACTGGCTGGCCGCGACCTATGTCAAGGCACTCAACACCGTCCATTACATGCACGACAAATACGCCTACGAGCGTATCGAGATGGCGCTGCATGACCGGGACATCCTGCGCACCATGGCCTGCGGCATTGCCGGCCTGTCTGTCGCAGCCGATAGCCTGTCGGCCATCAAGCACGCCAAGGTGCATGTCATCCGCAACGAGGCGGGCCTTGCCGTCGATTACCGGATCGAAGGCAGCTACCCGGCCTACGGCAACAATGACGACAGTGTCGACACGATCGCGGTATGGCTGACGGAAACCTTCATGAAGAAGATCGCCGCCCAGCCGCACTTCTACCGCAACTCGATGCCGACCCAGTCGGTGCTGACCATCACCTCCAACGTGGTCTACGGCAAGAAGACCGGCAACACGCCGGACGGCCGCCGCGCCGGCGAACCCTTCGCACCGGGCGCCAACCCGATGAACGGTCGCGACACCAAGGGCTTCGTCGCCGCCGGCGCATCGGTTGCCAAGATCCCCTATGATGCCGCCCTCGACGGCATCTCGTGGACGGCATCCGCAACGCCGGATGCGCTGGGCCGCACCTCGGAGGACCGGGCCAGGAACCTGGCCAATTGCCTCGACGCCTACGCGGCCGCCGGCGGCTTCCATGTCAACGTCAACGTCTTCAACCGCGATACGCTGGTCGATGCCATGGATCACCCGGAACTCTATCCGCAGCTGACGGTGCGTGTCTCGGGTTACGCGGTCAACTTCGTCAAGTTGACCCGTGAGCAGCAGCTCGACGTCATCTCGCGGACCTTCCACGCGAAGATGTAACCTCTCTCCGGGCGCGCGCTTCGGCGCGCGCCCGGGTACACCCGGACATCAAAGGCCGGACACCACCCAGAACCTCCAATCAAGAATAACGAGATCACCCCAATGGATGTTCATCGCATGATCAATCGTGTCCAGAAAACGAAGGCGCCTGGCGGCTGCCATCTTCCTGCCGACCACGGCTTCCTTCACTCGGTCGAAAGCGGCGCGGCCGTCGACGGCCCCGGCATGCGCTTCGTCTTCTTCATGGCAGGCTGCCTGTTCCGCTGCGTCTATTGCCACAACCCCGACACCTGGAAACTGCATAACGGCCGCCGCATCACCATCGAGGATGCGATGGCGGAGATCCGCTCTTATGGCGGCTTCCTGCGCATGGCCGGCGGCGTCACCATTTCGGGCGGCGAGCCGCTGATGCAGGCGCCTTTCGTCGGTGAACTGTTCCGCCAGATCAAGAGCGAACTGGGCCTGCACACGGCACTCGACACGCAGGGCTATCTGCATGGCACCGTCGATGACGAATGGTTCGACGCCGTCGACCTCGTCCTGCTCGACATCAAGCATATCGACCCGGACGCCTATCTGCGTCTGACCGCCCAGCCGCTTCAGCCGACGCTCGATTTCGCCCATCGCCTCAAACGGCTGAACAAGCCGATGTGGCTGAGATACGTGCTTGTACCAGGCTGGACGGATGGCCATGACGATATAGCCAAGCTCGCCGATTTCGTCGCCGACCTCGGCCCGATCGTCGAGCGGGTGGAAGTCCTGCCCTTTCACCAGATGGGCACCCACAAATGGGAGCAGCTCGGCATGAACTATCCGCTGGCCGGCGCCCCCACACCGACACCCGAAGCGACCGATGCCGCACGGGCCATTTTTGCCGAGCGCGGCCTCAAGGTCTTTTAAAAGCGCGCCGCACCTGCATATTTGCTATTACCTTAATGTCATAAGGAACCATTGCATGATCGATATTCGTTCTCTCGTCCTGGTCGTCAACTGCGGCTCGTCGTCGGTAAAATTCGGTGTTTTCGCCGGTTCCGGCCGTGATCCGCTTCTCTCCGCGCTGGCGGAAAATCTCGGCCAGCCGGAAAGCCGCCTCGTCGTCAAGGAAAAGGGCGAGAAGACCGAAGCATCGCTCAACGGCGGAAGCCATGATGCGGCACTGAAGGCGCTCCTCGGCGTTCTCGATCAGAAAGGCTGGCTGAGTTCGGTCGTCGCGGTCGGTCACCGTGTCGTGCATGGCGGCGAGCGCTTCTTCGAATCCACCCTCGTCGATGACGGCGCGCTTCGCGATATCGACGCGCTCGCCCGCATTGCGCCATTGCATAACCCGGCCAACGCACTCGGCATCCGCACCGCCATGGCGTCGCTGCCGAACGTGCCGCATGTCGCCGTCTTCGACACCGCCTTCCACGCCACCATGCCGCCGGCGGCCTATACCTACGCCATTCCGCGCGAATATTACCGCAACCTCAGCATCCGCCGTTACGGCTTCCATGGCACCAGCCACCGCTATGTGGCCTCGGAAGCGGTCGAGCTTCTCGGCCTCGATCCGAAGGACCACGGCCTCGTCATCGCCCATCTCGGCAATGGCGCATCGGCAACGGCCGTGCTCAATGGTCACAGCGTCGACACCTCGATGGGCTTCACCCCGCTTGAAGGCCTCGTCATGGGCACCCGCTCGGGCGATATCGATCCCGCAGCCCTTTTCCACATCGCCCGCGAGGACGGCCTCAGCATCGACGAGCTCGATACGCTGCTGAACCGCAAGAGCGGCCTGCTCGGGATTTCCGGCCTCTCCAACGATTGCCGCACGCTGGAGAGCGCTGCCGCCGAGGGTCATGAGGGCGCAAAACTGGCCCTCGACGTCTTCGTTCACCGCCTCGCCCGCTATATCGGCGGCCTTGCCACCTCGCTTGATCGCCTCGATGCCGTCATCTTCACCGGCGGCATCGGCGAGAACTCTGCGTCCATCCGCAAGGCGACGATCGCGCGCCTGCCGGTGCTCGGCCTGACACTCGACGAGGATGCCAACGCCCAGATGTTCGGCGGCAAGTCCGGCACCATCAGTCTGGCCGGCAACGGCCCGACGGCGGCCGTCATCGCCACCAACGAGGAATGGATGATCGCCAACGACACGCTGGCCGCCATCGCCCCGGCGACGGCCTGAGAACGGCACGACCGACTGCCTGACGCGAAAGCGTCAGGATATTGCTTCATCATTTTTGAAAAGACGCGAACATTCCGGAAGGACTATTCTAAATGGGCGCACGTATTCTCTTTCTTGCACCGGCCGCACAGGATGTCGGCCTGACCTCTATCGCGCTCGGCCTCGTCCGCGCGCTGCAACGCGACGGCATGAAGGTCGCCTTCGTCAAGCCGATCGCCCAGCCCCGCTCGGAAGGCCCGCGCTTGGGCCAGCAGGGCATCGACACGTCGAGCCATTTCGCCCGCACCCTGTGCATGACCCGGTCTCCCGATCCGATGCCCTTCGAAAAGGCCGAGGAACAGCTGCGCAAGGGTGACCTCAGCGCGCTTCTGGAAGATGTCGCCACCATGACCGAGGCCCTGCGCGCCGATCATGACGTCGTCGTCGTCGAGGGCCTGATCCCGCTCGCAACAGCCCAGATCGCCCTGCGCCTCAATGTCGAGATCGCCCGCAGCCTCGATGCCGACGTCATTCCGGTCCTGACCGGCGCCGAGCACGATCCGAAATTCATCGCCGAGACCGCGGCTCTGATCCACCGTCAGTACCTGCAGAACGGCAATGCCTCATTCTTCGGCCTGATGATCAACAAGGTCGGCGCCGATACCGACCGGCAGAAGCTGAAGGACGCCTTCGCCACCTATGGCATGAAGTCCTCCACCATCGTCGGCGCCATTCCCTACGCGCCACGGCTCAACGCTCCACGCCTGTCCGACATCGTCTCGACGCTCGGCCTCGGCGTCGTGCAGGGCAAGGATCTCGATGCGGTGCGAGTGCGCGAAATCGTCGTCGCCGCCCGCTCGGTGGAAAAGATGATCGACCGTTTCCGCCCGGAAACCCTGGTCGTCATGCCGGGCGACCGCAGCGACATCGCGATTGCGGCAGCCCTCGCCCATAGCCGCGGCGTTCCGCTCGCCGGCCTGCTGCTCACCTGCGGCGAACCGCTCGCCCCGCCGGTTGCCGAGCTGATGACCTCGGTCAGCGCCGGCGTGCTGCCGATCCTGTCGAGCCCCGACGATACGTATGCCACGGCCTCGCGCCTGTCGCATCTGAGCTACCATGTCAGCGCCGATGACAGCGGACACATGGAAAAGGTCATCGATTTCGTCGCCGAACACATCGATACCGGCGCGCTGCGCGAACGCATCGGCGCATCGAGCGAGCTGCGACTGTCGCCGCCGCGCTTCCGTAACCACCTGATCGAAGGTGCACGACGTGCAAACAAGCGCATCGTGCTTCCCGAGGGTGAAGAGCCGCGCACGCTGCAGGCTGCCGTCATTTGCCACCAGAAGGGCATTGCCCGCTGCGTCCTGCTGGGCCGCCCGGAAGCGATCCAGATGCTTGCCAAGGCGCAGCAGATCGAACTGCCCGAGGATCTCGAGATCCTCGATCCGCAGGCCATCCGCGCCGACTATGTCGATGCCATGGTCGAGCTGCGCAAGTCCAAGGGCATGACCCCGCCTCAGGCGATCGCCCAGCTGGAAGATACGGTCGTGCTCGGCACGATGATGCTCGCCGTCGGCGAAGTCGACGGCCTCGTCTCCGGCGCCGTCCACACCACCGCCAGCACCGTTCGTCCCGCCCTGCAGCTGATCAAGACGGAGCCGGGCCAGAGCATCGTCTCCTCGGTCTTCTTCATGCTCATGCCGGATCAGGTTCTCGTCTATGGCGATTGCGCCATCAACCCGAACCCGACTGCAGAACAGCTGGCCGAGATCGCGCTCCAGTCGTCCGAGACGGCCAAGGCCTTCGGCATCGAGCCGCGCGTCGCGATGATCTCCTACTCGACCGGCACGTCCGGCACCGGCGGCGACGTCGAGAAGGTGCGCGAGGCCACCGAACTCGCCAGACAGCGCAAGCCCGATCTGATGATCGACGGCCCGATGCAGTATGACGCCGCAAGCGTCGAAAGCGTCGGACGGTCCAAGGCGCCCGACAGTAAAGTTGCCGGCCGCGCCAACGTCTTCGTCTTCCCGGACCTGAACACCGGCAACACGACCTACAAGGCCGTCCAGCGCTCCGCCGATGTCGTCTCGGTCGGCCCGATGCTGCAGGGCCTGCGCAAGCCGGTCAACGACCTGTCGCGCGGTGCGCTGGTCGATGACATCGTCTTCACCATAGCCCTGACCGCTATCCAGGCCGACCAGCAGACGGCATCGGATCTCCCCGCCAAGGCGCAGAAAGACGCCGCAAGCGCATGAATATCGCCCAGCATGACCCGGACAGCCGGGACAGGACCGATCCACCCCTTCGGGTGGACATCGGCGGCTCGCTGATGCCCGACGCCATCGCCGTCGCGGCCGAGGAAATGGGCGTGAAGAAGGCGAGCTACGACACGCTCACCCTCTTTGGCCTCGCCATCTTCGCCGGCGCCTTCATTGGCCTCGGCGCGATGTTTGCAACCACCGTCGGGGCGGGTGCCGAAGGCATGCTGCCCTACGGCCTGACCCGCCTTCTCGCCGGCCTGAGCTTCTCGCTCGGCCTGATCCTCGTGCTGATCGGCGGTGCTCAGCTCTTTACCGGCGACATGCTGATGGTCATGGCCTGGGCCAGCCGCCGCATCACGACCAGAAAGATGATCCGCGTCTGGGTGCTCGTCTGGCTCGGCAATCTCGTCGGCGCCGTGGCGCTCGCGACGCTGGTCTTCCTCTCCGGCCAGTACACGTTCGGCCATAATGCGATCGGCATCGCCGCGCTGCATTATGCCGAAGCGAAAGCCGCCCTGCCGATGATCGACGCGTTTGCGCTCGGCATTCTCTGCAACATCCTCGTCTGCCTCGCCGTCTGGCTGGCGCTCGCAGGTCGCACCGTCTCCGACCGTATCCTCGCCATCATCTTTCCGGTGACGGCCTTCGTCGCGGCCGGTTTCGAGCACTGCATCGCCAACATGTACTATTTCAGCCTGGGGCTTCTGATCCGCCATGCGGCGCCGGAAAGCTTCTGGACGGAACTCGGCCATCAACCCGAGGCGATCCCGCTCGATGGCGTCCTCTCCAACCTTGCGGTCGTCACCGCCGGCAACTGGGTGGGCGGCGCGCTGATCGTCGGCGGCGTCTACTGGTTCATCTACCGCCGCCCCGGCAAACCGAGCCACCACTGAAATTCGGCGCAATCAGCACATGACCTCGCGCCCTCAAGCGCCTTACGGATGCGAAAGCTTGTACTGCTTTCGCATCCGAAATTGCGTTAGCGCAAAAACACAGAGCCGTTTCACGTCTAGAGGAAGGGCGTAAACTCTCCAGGAACGCCTCATGATCCTCCTCGCCCTCTTCGAACGTGCAGCCCTGATGCTGATGGTGCTGTTCTTTCTCGGACGTACCAGACTGTTCAAGAACGTCCTCTGGAAGGGCAGGCTCAGCGGCCTTGAACTTGCCTTCCTGTCAGCCCTGTTTTCCGGCTTTGCCGTCGGCGGCACCTATATGGGCATTCCGGTCGAGGGCGCGCTGGTCAATGTCCGCACCATCGCCATCATGTCGGGCGGCATCCTCTTCGGCCCCTGGGTCGGCATTCCCGCCGGCATCATCTCCGGCCTGCACCGCTTCCTCATCGACATGAATGGCCCCTCCGCCATCGCCTGCCTGATCAGCAGCATATGCGCCGGCCTTCTCTCGACCGCCATCCATTATCGTGCCCGTCGCAAATGGCTGTGGCTGACCGGCAGCCTTGCCGGCATGGCCTGCGAGGCGCTGACCATGGTCCTTATCCTGGCTTTCGCTCCTGCCGGCGTCGGCGCAGCCATCGTCTCGGAAATCGCCTGGCCGATGATCATCGGCTCAATGTGTACCGGCATGATCATAAAGCGTATCCAGGATATCGAGGACGAGAAGGACCTGACCGCCGCGCATGAGGCAAGGCTGGCCCTCATCATCGCCAACCGCACCCTGCCCTTCTTCCAGAACGTGCAGGACGATACGCTCGCCAAGGTCTGCGAGGTCATTCACGAATGTCTGGAGGCCGACGCGGTCGCGATCACCGACCGCGACACCGTGCTCGCCTATGTCGGCGTCGGCCACGAATATTACGACGAAGAGAAGCACAAGCACCTGAGCGAGCTGACCGCCGACGCGATCCGCTACGACCGGATCACCGTCGACAACAACCTGCACCGCTATCCGGCAGCGGATTTTCGGTCGGTCGCCATCATTCCCCTGCGCGAAAACGGCCTCGTCACAGGCACGCTCAAGATCTTCTTCTCGCAACCGGACATGATCACCGATTCGCTGCGTGAACTCGGCGTCGGCCTGTCGCAGCTGATTTCCACCCAGATGGAACTGTCGCGGGTGAAGGCGCTGCGCGAAATGGCGGCAAGGGCCGAATTCCGCGCGCTGCAGAGCAAGATCAACCCGCATTTCCTTTTCAATGCCCTGAACGCCATCTCCTCCCTGATCCGCCTGCGCCCCGACGAGGCGCGGCAGGTGATTGCCAAACTGGCTGATTACCTGCGCCAGAACCTCTCCCTCTCCGACGGCATGATCGACATCCAGGACGAACTGCGCCAGGTGCGCGACTACGTGGCGATCGAGGAAGCCCGTTTCGGCCCCAAGCTGACGGTCACCTTCGATGTCGATGACGTCAATGTCGATATACCGAGCCTGTCGCTGCAGCCGCTCGTCGAAAACGCCATCCTGCACGGCATCCAGTCGCAGCCGCGTCCGGGCGAAGTCCATATCGCGGTCAAACGCCTTGCCGACCGGGTCAGCGTCACCATAAGCGACACCGGCGGCGGCATCGATCCCGAGGTCATCAAGGCGGTCGCCAATGGCGAGGCCGTGCGCGATCGGATTGGCCTGATGAATGTCAACGAGCGGCTAAAGCTGCTGCACGGCCACGGGCTCGATATCCGCAGGCTGGAACGCGGTACCTCGGTCAGTTTCGACCTGCCGCTTGAAAATGGGGAAACCGCATGAAGGCCCTGATCGTCGAAGACGAATATCTGGCGCGCGACGAACTGAAATGGCTGATCGAGCGCCATAGCGCGATCGAGGTCGTCGGCACGCAGGAGGATGGCCTCGCCGCCCTGCGCTATCTGCAGGAAAACGATCTCGACGTCGTCTTCCTCGACATCAACATCCCCTCGATCGACGGCATGACGCTGGCGCGCAGCCTGCACAAGCAGACCAACCCGCCGAAGGTCGTCATTGTCACCGCCTATAAGGAACATGCGGCCGAAGCTTTCGAGCTGGAAGTCTTCGACTACATTTTGAAACCCTTCAACGAGCAGCGCGTCGCCAACACGCTGAAGAAACTGGAATGCCAGCAGCCGCCGACAGGTCTGCAAGCACCGGCGCCGGCACTGGCACCGCCGCCGTCGCCGGCCGCCAAGCGCACCGTCAATATTCCCCGCAAGGACAGCATCCTCGTCCTGCCGGCCGACCTCATCTATTACGCCCGCGCCGATGAGAAGCTCACTTATGTGCACACCGCCAAGGGCCACTTCGTCATCCCCACCAGCATCGGCGATTTTGCCGAGAAGTTGCCGGCCGACACCTTCTTCCGCTGCCACCGGTCGTGGTGCATCAACACTGCCAAGATCCGCGAGATCTCACCCTGGTTCAACGGCACCTACGTGATCAAGCTGCACAATTTCGACGAGGTCGAAATCCCCGTCAGCCGCTCGCACCTGAAAGAGTTCAAGCAGCTCATGCAGCTCTGACTGCAGCTCATTCCAGGGATCGGTCAGTTCACGCTTTTTTCGAACGGACAGAATAAAGAGGGGACTAGGTTTCCTCTGTACTCATAAAGGAGGAAACGCGGATGACCGCTCTTTCCATTTCAAAACGTTATAGCACCCTTGTCGGCACCATTCTGTGCCAGTTCGGCCTTGGCTCGGTCTACACCTGGAGCCTGTTCAACGAAGGCCTTTCGACAAAGCTGTCGGAACCGATCACCCAGGTCGCATTGACCTTCGGCTTGCTGAGCCTGGCGCTCGCCGTCGGCTCGTCGCTCTCGGGCCGCCTGCAGGATAGGTTCGGCCTGCGCAGCGTGGCGATCACAGCCGGCCTCGCCCTCGGTCTCGGCCTCTACCTCACCTCGACCGCCGGCAACCTCGCGCTGCTCTATATCTATGGCGGCATTCTGGTCGGCGCGGCCGACGGCACCGGTTACCTGCTGACGCTGTCGAACTGCGTAAAATGGTTCCCTCAGCGCAAGGGCCTCGCTTCGGCCTTCGCAATCGGCGCCTACGGCCTCGGCAGCCTCGGCTTCAAATATCTGAACCTCGAGCTGATCAACCGCTTCGGAATGGAAAGCGCCTTCGGCATCTGGGCGATTGCCGCGGTTGCACTGGTCGTCGGCGGAGCGCTGCTGATCAGCGAAGCGCCGCAGGCAAGCGGCCAGGCCGTCAGCGGCAGCGCACGGGACTACACCCTCGCCGAAGCAGTCCGTCAGCCCAGATACTGGCTGCTCGCCCTGATGTTCCTCACCGTCTGCATGAGCGGCCTCTACCTGATCGGCGTCGCCAAGGATGTCGGCGAGCGTTATGTCGGCCTGTCGGGTTCGGTTGCTGCCGATACGGTCGCCATCATTGCCGCCGCCAACCTTCTCGGCCGGCTGGTCCTCGGCGTCCTGTCGGACAAGATCGCCCGCATCTACATCGTCAGCATCGCCCTCACCAGCGCCCTGGCGGGCATGGCCATGCTGCTCTTCGTGCCGCTGAACGAATACTCGTTCTTCGTCGCCGTCGCCTGCGTCGCCTTCTCGTTCGGTGGCACCATCACCGTCTATCCCGGCCTCGTCAGCGATTTCTTCGGCCTGGCCAATCTCGCCCGCAACTATGGCCTGATCTATCTCGGCTTCGGCATCGGCAGCGTCGTCGGCTCGATCGTCTCGTTTGCTCTGGGAGGCTTCCTGCCGACCTTCTACCTGTCGCTGCTGCTGCTCTTCGCCTCGCTCCTGTGCTCGATCAGCCTGTGGCCTGGTGTGGCGCAGAAGACAAAGCGGATGGGTGGAACCAGAACCGCCTGAACGCTCCAACCATGAAACGGCCGTCCGCCACCAGGCGGGCGGCCTTTCTTGATGTTTCGCCGGCAACAGCCCCTCAAATTCGCCGGAGAGCCAGCAGGACAGGCAAAAGATTGACCTTTGCCGATAAGGATTTCCTCAAGGTTTTCGGCCTAAGTAAAGCTGCGACGATGCCTGCCCGGACATATAGTCTAAAGCGCAGGGACAATGGTCGTTTCGGGGACATCGAACGATCCGGGGCAGCAAGTGACCAAGACATCAAAAGTCAGACAGCTGATCCTGTCTCCCGTCGTCTGGGCTTTTGCCCTGTTTGTTCCACTCGTTATTCTTCTCATCCTGCCCACGCCGATACCGGTCGGGCCGATGTACTGGGACACCTATCTCTACCTCGACGCCGCCCAGCGCATCTTCATGGGCCAGATCCCGAATGTCGATTTCCTAGCCCCCGTCGGCCCGCTCCCCTACTATCTGTTCGCTGCCGGGCTGAAACTGTTCGACAACGCCCAGCCGCTGCTTCTGGCGCAGTGGTGCATCATGCCGGTCAGCATTCCGCTGCTTGCCATGGTCCTGACGAAGGTCTCAGCCGAGAGCCGTGCCCGTGCCTTCGCGCTTCTCGTGCCGTTTATCGTCTTCTCCCTCTTCCCCGCCAATGTCGCAGCCTATCACCCCTTCCCGAGCCTCGATGGTTTCGGCATCTACAACCGCCACGGGGTGTTGTTCCTCTATCTCCTGACAACCGCCCTCCTGTTCCTCAAGGATGGCCGGCGGCTGGCGGTTCTGGTCGCGGCCATCATGCTGGCGCTGTTTCTCACAAAGATCACCGCCTTCCTGGCCGGTGGCCTTTTCGCCGTTCTGGCGCTTCTTTCGGGCCGCATCTCGTTCCGCCATGCCGTTCTGGCCGCCGTCCTCTTCGCCATCCCGCTCGCTATTGCCGAACTGATCTGCGGCTTCACCTCGGCCTATCTCGGCAGCATCGTCCAGCTTGCCACGATGAACGAGAGCGGCTTCCTCTGGCGCTTCCTCGCCGCTACCTCATTGAAGCTCGACGTGCTGCTGCCGGCCGGCATCATGACGCTCGTGCTCGTCTGGATCGACTGGACCCGCGCCGACCGGGCGGTCCGCTTCTTCGACAACAACACCTTCTGGTTTTCCATCGTCATCGCCGGCGGCGCAATCTACGAGACACAGAACACCGGCAGCCAGGAATTCATCTTCATCTGGCCGGTCCTGATCATGATCTTCGAACGCGTCAGGCTGATCGACCAAGTGCCGAAGACGGCCTTCGTCGTACTCGCCGCCTTCTGCGTCATCCCGACCTTCACCAAGGTCGTGCACAAGACCCTGCGCGCCGCCGCCGTCTCGCCCACCTATCGAGAACTGAACCTGCCCGAAATGCGCAACATGCAGCAGATCATGCAGCGGCAGGAAATCCTCGACCGCGCCTTCTATCTCGAACCCCATTACGAGAAATTCGGCGAGACATATGCAGACCTTTCCGCCCACGGCCAGCTGCCGAGCTGGCAGTATTATTCGGAACTGGATTTCCAGCTCTACTGGGTCATCTCCGCCAACAGCCTTGTCGTTTCGCTGAAGGAATTCGAGGCGAGGAACAACATTCACCTCGACAGCCTGATGAACCTCGATTTCACCAACCCCTTCCCCTGGCTCCTGAACCGCGACGCCACGAAACATATCCAGATCGGCGCCGACCCGTACCGGACCGTGCCGCCGCTCGACGAGCCGGCGATCCAGTCTATCCGACAAACCGCCGCCGTGCTGCGCCCGAAATGCCCGCTGACCACCGGCCGCCGCGTGCTTTACGCCCATTACGAACCGGCGCTGAAGGACCGCAAGGTCGTCGCGGTACATCCCTGCTGGGACCTTCTCCTGCGCCCCGACATTCTCCCGACGCAGCAGTAAAAGACGGACATGGAAAAGGCCGGGATCGCTCCCGGCCTTTTCCATTTTAAACGACGGGTGTGGTGCCTACTTCACCTGCGCCGCGACGAAATCCTTGACGATCCGCACGATGCCGCGCGACATCACCTCGTCCAGCGCCGCGATGAAGGCGTCCACATGGCTGCGTTCGCAGATCAGCGGCGGCTCCAGGCGGATGACGTTGCGGTTGTATTCGGTAAAGGCCACCAGCACGCCGTGGTCGCGCAGCAGGTGGCTGCCGATAAAGCCCGGCAGCGAGCCCTTCAGCTTGTCGTCCAGCATCGCGACGACCGGGCGCAGCACCAGCGGCATGGTCTGCGACAGGTCGTGGAACTCGATCCCGACCATAAGGCCCTGGCCGCGCACTTCCTTCAGCAGTGAAGGATAACGCACCTGCAACTCCTTCAGGCGTGCGAGCAGGTAGTCGCCCATCGCCGCCGAGTTGTCGATCAGGTGCTCGTCATAGAGCACGTTCATCGCCTCGATCGCTGTAGCGCAGGCCTCGCCGATGCCGCCGAAGGTCGCCATCGCGTGGATCATCGCCGTCTTCGGCGTGCCATAGGCCTTCATGTAGACGTCGCGCTTGGCGATCATCGCGCCGACCGCCGACTTGCCGCCGCCGAGCGATTTGGCGAGCGCCGTCACATCCGGGACCACGCCATGATGCTCGAACGAATAGAACTTGCCGGTACGGCCGAAACCGCACTGCACCTCGTCGGCGATCCACAGCACACCATACTGGTCGCAAAGCTGGCGCAGGCGCTGCCAGAAGGCGGTGTCGGCCTGAATGATGCCGCCACCGCCCTGCACGGTTTCGAGCACGATGACGCCGATTTCCGGGTCGGTGCGGAAGGCGGTCTCGATCGCATCGATATCGCCGAACGGCACGCGCACGGTATTGTCGACGAGCTTGAATTCGCCGCGATAGAGCGAACCGTCGGTAACCGAGAGAACGCCCTTGGTCTTTCCGTGGAAGGAATTTTCCGCATAGACGATCTTCGGCCGCTTCGGCCCGGCAGCACGTTCCGCCACCTTGATCGCTGCTTCCATCACTTCGGAACCGGACGAGCCGAGGAACACCATGTCGAGATCGCCCGGCGAGCAGGCGGCAAGGTTATGGGCCAGCGCACTCGCATATTGCGACATGAAGGCGATAGCGATTTCCTGCCGGTTCTCTTCCTGGAACTTGCGACGCATGTCGAGTATGCGCGGATGGTTGTGGCCGAGCGCCAGCGAACCGAAACCGCCGAAGAAATCGAGGATCTGGCGGCCGTTCTGGTCGTAGTAATACATCCCCTCGGCCCGCTCGATCTTCACCTTGTGGAAGCCGAGAAGCTTCATGAAGTGAAGCTGGCCGGGGTTGAGGTGGCGGGTGAACAGGTCCGTCATCCGCGCCACGTCGAGCGCCTTCGCGTCCTCGACGGAAAGCAGCGCCGGTTTTTCGATCGGTGCCGCATTGTGACCGACCATTGCATCGTCGTGGCGATCGTTGAAATTGACTACAGAAGCCATCATGTCCCCCTTCAGGCAGCCTTGGGCTGTGTGGTTTTGTCTTCCGAACCGCCGGCAAGGCCCTTGCGGTATTCGGAATAGGCGGCGATCAGCATGTCCTCGTCGCGATATTGCGGAACCCATCCGAGTTCCCGCTCGCCCTTCGACACGTCGAGAACGCACATTTCGTCGGCGATCAGATACTGTTCCGGGTCCATGATCGGCATGTTGATCATGTCGAAGAAATCGAGCGTCCGCTTCACCGCCCAGCCCGGCGTCGGCAACAGGATCGACTTCGAGCCTGCATGCTTGACGAGGTCACCGAGCAATTTCCTCACCGGCGGCGGATTGAGCGAACCGAGATTGTAGACTTCGTTCGGAACGCCTGCAGTATATGCCGCATGCGCGGCAGAAGCGCAGTCGAAGACCGAGATGAACTGGTACGGGTTCTTGCCCGACCCGATCATCGGCACCGGCAGGTTGTTGTCGATCAGCTTGAACAGTTTGGACAGGATGCCGAGACGGCCGGGGCCGATGATCAGGCGCGGGCGGAACAGCGAGATGTTCATGCCGCGGGCGCGCCATTCGGCGGCCAGTTCCTCTGTCTTCAGCTTCGACAGACCGTATTCGCCAAGCGGCGCGACCGGATGTTCTTCCGTCTGCGGCCAGACATAGGTGTGACCATAGACCATGTCGGTGGTGAAATGGACGAGTGACTTGGCGCCCGCCTTGTCCATCGCCTTGATGATGTTCTCGGTACCGTAATAGTTGACCGGGAAAAAGAAGTCGTGACGCTTGGCGCGCACCTGCAGTGGCGACAGCATCTTGGCCGACAGGTTGTAGACCATGTCGTCGGCCTTGATCCCGAGCTTTTCGAGCGAGGCCGGATCGGTCACGTCGGCATGCTGGAACGGGATGTCGCGGTAATGCCCAAGGTCGCTCTTGACGATGTCGGCAACGACGACCTCATGACCGGCGGCCTGAAGACGTGGCGCCAGGTGCCGGCCAACGAAACCGTCTCCGCCAATGATGATATGTCTCATGATCTCAAACCTCGTCGTTCTTGTCGTTCAAATATCGATGGATCAGGAATTGTGGCGTTCGAGCGATGCCGTCTGATCGGGTGTTTCCTTATGCCCGCTCTGCGCGATCAGCACCGTGCCGACGCAGATGAAGGCGATGCCGGCGATCTTCATCGCCCCGAGCTCTTCCTTGAACAGAAGCCAGGCCAGAACCGCCACGGCCACATAGGCGAGGCTGAGGAACGGATAGGCAAACGACAGATCCACCTTGCTCAGCACATAGAGGTGCGATGCCATCGAAATGGCGAAGGTGAAAAGCCCGAAGAAGACCCACGGATTGAAGACGATCTGGAACACCCGCTGGATGATCGTATCGGCGGAAAAGCTGATCGGCCCGAGCGACAGCATGCCCTGCTTCAAGAGCAGTTGCGCAGCCGCATTGGTCAGCACCGTGAAAAGGATGAAGGGGATGTATTTCATGATGCTCCTCCTGGAATTGACGGTTCGGCAAGCGCCGTCCGGCGCCAGAAATCCGAACAGAAGCTTTCGTCCCTGAATGTTTCGAGCCGAGCCCACTCCGGAAAGCCGGACTTGAACACATCGGCGCTCATCCGCTGGTCCTTGTACGGGTTCACCCGGCCGCCCGCCTCGATCGTCATCCGGTCGAGTGTGTCGAGCAGGGCAAGCGTTTTGCCACCGCGATTGGGAAAATCCATGGTCAGTGTATAGCCGGGCCGCGGAAACGACAGAATGCCGGGCGACGCGACCGCGCCGAACCGTTTCAGCACCGTCAGGAAAGACGAAAGGCCCGCCTTGCGGCTGGCCGCCAGCATGGCCGGAATGACCTTGCGCCCGGCTTCGAACGGAATGACGCTTTGGTGCTGATAAAGCCCTGCCGGCCCGTAAAGCCGGTTCCAGTCGCCCACACCATCGAGCGGATAAAAGAATTTTCCGTAGCCGGACAGATGCGGCGCGGTCTTCCGGCTGTTGGCATGGAAATAGGCGGTATTGAACAGCGTCAGGCTCAACCGGTTAAGTGCCGAGACCGGCAGTTCGAACGGCACGCCGAGCCGTGCCGGCTTCTGCTGCACATCGAAATTGTCGTTGTCGGCATGATTGCCGGTGATCAGCACGCCGCGGCCGGACGACGACAGCTGGTCCACCCATGCGACCGCATATTCGTTCTTCGCATCCGCCTCTTGCGCCAGATCGAAATAGCCGTCGAGGCCGGCAAATGGCGTGACCGTCTCGACCACATCGAGCGAGCCGACCTTCATCAGCCGCAACCGCGCGCTGACGATCAGCCCGGTCAATCCCATGCCGCCGATCGTTGAGGCGAAGAGATCGGTATTTTCGTCAGTGCTGCAGCGATAGGTGACGCCATCCGAGCGCAGAAGATCAAGGCTTTCCACATGGCAGCCGAACGTGCCGCGCAGATGGTGGTTTTTGCCGTGCACGTCATTGGCAATCGCGCCGCCCAGCGTCACGAAGCGTGTCCCCGGCGTGACCGGCAGAAACAGCCTATGCGGCGCCACGTAGGCAATGATCTCTTCAAGCGAGATCCCCGCCTCGGCCTCGATCACTCCGGTCTGCGCATCGAAGCCAAGCACCGTCTTGCGTTCGCGCATCGGCACGAGCGCGCCAAAATCGTTATGGCAACTGTCGCCATAGGACTTGCCGTTGCCGAAGGCGAGCAGGCCCGACCGTTTCGCTGCGCCGTCGCGCAATGCGGCGATCGCCTGATCGACGGCAATGGCCGCCCGATCACGGCGATTGACGCGACCGAAACTGTCGAAGGAGTGGGCCATCAGAACATGCTCGCCGCGGCAAACAGCACGACACCGGCCGCGATGAACATCTGGCTGCGCCAGTCGGTGGCGATGAACACGACCGGATCGTCATCCATCTCCTTGCGATGCGCCAGAATCCAGATGCGCACGTTGATATAGAGAACCATCGGCACCAGAGGCCAGATCATCCACGGATCGCGGAACAGGCCGCGGATTTCCTCCGACTGGATATAGAGCGCCAGAACCAGTGCCGCGGCAAAGGCCGAGGCGACGCCGCTCTGGCCGACGATCTGGATATCTTCCGGCCGATAGCCGCGCCCCGCCAGCCGGTCGCCGACATCCACCTTGGTGAACTGCAACTCGACATAGCGTTTGACCAGCGCCAGCGACAGGAAGAAGAACATGCCGAAGCCGGTGAGCCAGAAGGACAAGGACTCGTCGACCGCCGCCGTGCCGCCGAGAATGCGCAGGCTGTAGAGGCCGGCAAGGCAGATCACGTCGATCAGGAGCATCCGCTTCAACGACAGCGAATAGGCCGTGGTGATGAACAGATAGAGCAGGATGACGGCGGCGAACTGCAACGGCAGGAACAGGCAGATGACGGCGGTCGCGGCCAGAAGCACTGTCGAGGCAGCAAGCCCGAACGGGATAGAGAGCGTACCGTTGGCGAAAGGCCGGTTGCGCTTGGTCGGATGCTGGCGGTCGAGCGGCAGGTCGAGAATGTCGTTGAGGATGTAGATCGCCGAGGCCGAGAGGGAGAAGGCGACGGCGGCAAGCACCGCGGACACGATGACATTCATGTCGAGGATCGTATGCGCCAGCACCGGCGGGGCAAGAACGAGCACGTTCTTCAGCCACTGATGCACCCGCAGCATCTTGATATAGGTCTTGGCCGTACGCGGCTTTGCCTCAAACCCCACCGAGGCATGCGCCTTCTGGAAGCGTCTGGCCGCCGCATCCGGCGCCACGACGATGGCGGCACGGGCGGCCTTGAACACGGCGATATCGGCCCGGTCGTTGCCAGCGTAGTCGAAGCCCTTTGCGCCATAGAGACGTTCCAGGAGATCGACCTTGCGGTGCGACGCGAGATTGACCGAGGCGTCGGTATGATAGACGGCACTGAACAGGCCAAGATGCGCTGCCACAGCCTTGGCGAACGGTTCGGCAGCAGCCGTGATCAGGATCAGCTCTCGGCCGGCGGCATGTTCCTCGCGCAGATAGGCGACGAACTCTTCCCGGTAGGGAAGATGGCTGGCATCGAGTGTGACGCGGCTGGCGATTTCCGTCTTCAGCCGCGCCTTGCCCGACATCAGCCAGACAGGCAGCAGAAAGAGATAGAGGGGATTGGTCCGCAGCAGCTGGAAAACGCTTTCCCAGAGCAGATCGGTCGAAATCAGCGTGCCGTCCAGATCGACGGCCAAGGGCAGATCAGCGACCTTTTTCTGTGCTCTTACATTCATTGTCGGCGCTATCCCCATAGCGATTGGTCCGGACGCAAAGGCGCCCGATCGAAAGCGGACGTGCGCAAAAGAAGCACAGCCCCCGCCTGAACGCACGCCTCGGCCAGCCGAAACCTAGTGTCCAACGGCGAAGGACATGTTAAAATCGTAGGACTGGCATGACCAACGTAACCAAATGCCCCGAATAATTGCCGTTAGGGTTTCGGAAACCTTGGGATTTACGCCTAACGGAGCGTTACATTACTACCGCAGATCGGACTAAAGGGCTGGAACTTCTAAAGAATCGTGACCCATGGTCCGATTTTACTACAGCCTGCCGCGGAACAACCCATATGCGACGGCGATGGGTGCAGAAATCGAATCGGACAAGCCCTGTTCACACCGCGACCTCTGCTCAGCCTGCCTATGCCTCACGCTGCGCGAACGTCTGGATGACATCCATCAGCGGCTTGCGCCGGTAATCGCGGTCGAGCGGCAACGGCCGGTTCGGGCTGCCATCCTCGCGCGTGTAATACATCGGCACCCATGTATAGCGGTCCGAAATGCCCCAGCTGAGCAGCGCCGTCGGCCGCTCCACATCGAAGATCGCCTCGAGAAGATCGGTCGCCCGCCCCGCAATCGCCGCATCGCGCGCCGTCACGTCACCCGGCAGCTCGTTGTCGATCACGTCGAGCTCCGTCACCAGCACCTCGACATCCATCGCCTTGAGTTCCTCGACGAAGGCGGAAACGCCCTCCTTGTCGATCTCGAATCCGCCCTTGATATGCCCCTGGAAACCGACCGCATGGACTGGCGCATCGCGGTCGCGCAGGTCCCTGATGACGCGCAGCAGAGCATCGCGGCGTTTCTTGAAATAGTCGCCGACACATTCGATGTCGTATTCATTGATAACCAGCTGCACCTGATCGTCGCTTTCGGCAGCGCGCCGAAAGGCCTTTTCCAGATAGGATTTTCCGAGCGTTTCCAGCCACAGGTTCGGCCGCAGGTAATCCGACTGCGTCGGGTTTTCGGAAATCGCCTCGTTGACCACATCCCAGCTCGGGATCTTGCCGCGATAGCGCCCGACGACGGTTGCGATATGGTGGTCGAACTCCCGCTCGGCAGCCGATGCCGTCTTCAGCGACCCCGTCCAGTCCGGCATGCCGGCATACCAGACGAGTGTATGGCCACGCATCTTCATGCCGTTCGCATCGGCGAATTCCAGAAGCTTGTCGGCTTCGTAGAAATTGAACTGATCGGCGGTCGGGCGCAGATCCCACCATTTCAGCGCCCCCTCGGGCACCACGAGCTGGCAATATTCGGCAAGCGCCATGCGATAGGCATAGTCGTCGACCAGCGCATCGCCCCGTACGGCCGAGCCGTAGGGGATGGCTACTGCGGGAGCGGGCGCGGCCGAAACCGCCATATCGAACGGCAACGCGGCCGCAGTCCCCGCCGCGGCAACACCTTTGACGAAATCGCGTCTGCGCATCCGTGTCATCCCGTCCTGTCTTGGCCGTCGCTCCCGCACAAACTTGCCGCCGCCTCATCGTGAAAGCCAGAGCAATTTTCATATGCCATGATAATGTTACCGCGGAGTGGCGCTTTTCTGCCGATCGGTTAACCGATCATCGGCGCCTTTCGTCTAGCATCGCGCCATCGCCAACGAGAAGCCGGATTGCCGCCCTTGGAAAGGACAGGACGCCCAGACGCCTATTACCCCGCAGTCGATCGCGCGGGTGAAGCCAGCCGTACGGGCTGGGGCATGGGCTACTTCATCTTCCTGCTGCTGTTTGCCTATTACTGGATCGGGCTGGAGACGGTCATCCATTTCGGCAGCGGCGCAGGCGCCGCCCCTTCCGCTGCGACCGCCGCAATCACCACCGCCACGACCAACAACCTCTTGAACCAGATCGTCGTCGTGATCCTGTTCACCATGGCGATAGCAAGGATCTGGAACAGCGCCGGCCGCAGCCTCGTCTTCGGCCCGCACGGCCTGCTCGTCCTCATTCTCTTCTGGTTTTGCTTCGTCTCGGTCTTCGCCCCGGAACCCGTTACCGCCTTCCGCCGCATCATCTATGCCCTGATCGTCGTTGGCTGCGCCCAGACGGTGCTGCTTCTGCCACGCAACAGCCAGGACTTTGCAAGGGGCATCGCGGTCAGCGCCACGCTCGTGCTGTTCATGTCCTATCTCGCCGTCATCGCCGTGCCGCAGATGGGCGTTCACATGGCCACTGAGGTGGAGGCAGGTCTTGCCGGCGACTGGCGCGGCATATTCGGCCACAAGAACACGGCAGCCGCCGCCATGGTCTATCTCGCCATGCTCGGCCTATACCTGCGCGGCACCGCCTACTCCCGCACCGGCAGCGTCACGGTGCTTCTGTCGGTAATCTTCCTGCTTTTCACCGGCGGCAAGACATCGACCGCCATGCTGCCGACCGTGCTGGTGCTTGCCTGGCTGTTCGAACGCGCCCGGCCGCTGCGTTTCCTCGTCACGCTCGCGCCGGTCTTCGCTCTCAATATCGTCCTCATCGGCCTTTCCAGCTTCCCGGCGCTACAGGCGCTCTTGAAGGACATCGGCATCGACGTGACGTTTACCGGCCGAAGCGCCATCTGGTCCTTCACCGTCGGGCGCATCCTCGATTATCCGCTGACCGGCTACGGCTTCCAGTCCTTCTGGGGCAGCGCCTATCTGCGCAATCTGACGACGGAATCCTGGGCCTTCCTTGCCGCCCACTCGCATAATTCCTTCCTTGAAACGCTGATGAACGGCGGTTTTCCGGCGCTCGTCCTGATGTGCCTCTGGCTGCTCATCCTGCCCTATCGCGATGCGGGCGCGGCCTTTGCCACCAACAACGACAAGGCGCTGACCCGGCTTTTCCTGCGCATCTGGATCTTCTCGATCCTGCTGGCCGGCCTCGAGAACATCGTCTTCGTCAATTCCGGGCCGCTGTGGTTCACAATGCTGATCTCGATCTTCGGCCTGCGCCTGCAGGCAAGGGCCAGCCTTAACAAGCCGGCATGACCGGCTGGCATCAGCTGTCCAACACCCCGCGTTAACGCAAAGCCGAAAGCGGGTTTGTGTTGCGCCCCGCCATAACGTATCGGAATGGCGACGCATATGACGTTCCGCCTGCGATGAACGTGATCGGCTCGACGTCGGTTAAGACCGCAAAGAGCGGGACTGCACAGGGAGCAAGGCTTGAGCAACGACGTGAATGTCCCGGCGACGGACGTGGAAGCCGTCATCTGCATCCCGACATTCCGTCGGCCCGACGGCGTGTCGCAGACCCTGGGCTCGCTTGTCGCGCAGACGGGCGACACCCGCTTTGCCATCGTCGTCGTGGAAAACGATGCGGCAAAGCCGGTCGGTGCCGATGCGGCCGGCAAGATACTCTCGGAAACCGGCATTCCCTCCGCCGTCGTCATCGAGCAGCGCCAGGGCAATGTCCACGCCATCAATCGCGCCTTCTCCGAGGCGCTCGAGCGTTTTCCGTCGGCGCAGTACCTGCTGATGATCGACGATGACGAACTCGCCACAGCCGACTGGCTGGCGGGCATGATCTCGACCGCACGCACGACCGGCGCCGACATCGTCGGCGGCCCGGTCATCCGCCGCTTCGACGTGCCGGTCGGGCCAGAGGTCAGCGAGCATCCGCTCTACGGCTTCATCGAAGGCCCGACGCGTCAGGTTCCCGTCATCCACGGCACGGGCAATTGCCTGATCCGGCGCGAGGTATTTTCCCGCCTCGACACCGGCCTGTTCGATGCGGCCTTCAACTTTCTTGGCGGCGGCGACATGGAGTTTTTCGCCCGCTGCCGCGCTGCCGGCTGCACATTCTGGTGGTGCGAGGAAGCCGTCATCCACGAAACGGTCGCCGCCGAACGTGTCGGCGCTCGATGGCTGATGCGCCGCTCGATCCGTACCGGCAGCATCAACTACGTGATCGACCGGAAACGCTCGCCATCCCTCTCCGGCCTGATCAAGCTGCAGGCGAAGAACGCCGTCTCGCTCGGCCTCAGCCTGTTCCGCGCCGCCGGAATTCTGGCGAAAACGAAAAGGCTCCTTCCCGCGACGCATCCGATCCTCATGTCGGTCGGCCGCGTCACGGCAAGCCTCGGCTTTCTGCCCGCACCCTATGAGGCAAGCAGGATTGCAACGAGCGACCGCCGGCCCGATAGGCCGGCAGAACAGCGTATTTCGGAAAACTGAGCCGGATCAGGCCGGTGTATCGGCCGGCTTGCGCAGGGTGTCTGCACCGACTTTACCGCCGGCTACCCGCTGCGCCGCAAGCCCCGCCTTGCCAAGCGCACGCCAGGCGAGAAACGCAATCACCAGTTCCAGCACATAGGTCGTGGTAATCACCCCGCCGACGCTCAGCGAATAGGCGGCGATCGCCACCAGCGCAGCACCGATGATATTCGCCCCGTTGACGATCCGGGCGCGGATATTTTGCAGGCTGGAAGCCCCGAGCGCCTCGAAGGCGGTGGCGCTCACCGCCATCGGGATCACCGCCCAGCAGAGCGTCCGCGTCATCCACGACAGCGACACATATTCATCGCCGAACAGAAGCGGCAGCCATGGCGTGATGACGAAGACGAAGATGGCAGCCGCAATGCCGATCCCGGTCGTCAGCACCAGCATCTTGCGGGCACGCTCGAATACGGTGGCGATACCGCCGAGTGCCGCTGCCGCCGCATAACTCGGATAGACGATCCGGTTCAGCGCCTCGACGGACATGTAGGAGGCCTCCGTCAACCGCCTTGCGATCGAATAGCTGCCGACGATTTCCGACCCGGCAACCGCGCTCAGGACAAGGATGTCGGCATTGCTGCGGCCGGCCTTGAAGAAGAACTGGCTGGCGAACATGATGCCGATCGGCACCTCCTCGCGCACGATCCTGAAGGTCGGCCGACCCAGCCGGCGGATGGCGACAAGCGCGATGACGGCGACGATCGCATGAGCGGCGAAGTTCCACACGGCCCATTCGGCGACCGTGGTGATGTTGAAGACGAGGCAGCTCAACGCCGCCGCCGCCATGCGCAGGATGGCAAACAGGAACTCGATCCGGTTCGCCACCGAAAAGCGTGAATGGGCGATATAGCTGTTCGTCGCCAGCCAGATGACCTTCAGAAGCACGATATTGGTGAGAAGGATCAGCACCGTGGCAAACAACGTCGTCACCAGATCGTCTGACACCGGAAACAGGATCGGAATGAGAACCACACCGGCCAGAACCAGCGCCACGCCGGAGACAAGGTTGAGGATATGCACGTGACCGAGCATGTCGGGATAGAAGCTCGCATCCTGCGCCACGCGCCGCACCAGCGATTCCTGCGAGCCGAGGCCGCAGATCTGGATGCCGAGATTGGTCAGCGCGGTGATCGTCGCGTTCAGCGCGAATTGTTCATGCCCGAGATGGCGTGCCAGCAGCGCGAAAGTCAGCAGCATGGCGACGCTCGACGCAAGCAGTGCCCCGCTCGACCCGATATAGGAACCGAGATGCCGTAGAAAATCCCGGAATTCGTGCCTGGACCCAAGCTGCAATCGACATCTCCATAGCGGCGATCGGAAACGCCTCATGCGCCCCTGCCTATCACCATCATCAACGTCGGACAGCACTATGGTCAAACGGGATTAACGGAGCCTTAGGTCGGACATAGGCAGTCTGCAAATCACAACAGCCGAAGCCAGGATTTGAGAATGCCCGCCACCGTCAGCCTGATCACGCCGACCTATCACCGCGACTACGAATCCTGCCGGCTCCTATGCGATTCCATCGATGCCTATGTCACCGGCTACGACCGGCATTACCTGCTCGTCGCCGATGCCGATCTCGATCTCTTTTCCCCGCTCGGCAATGACAGGCGGCTGGTTCTGCCCGATTCCGTGCTTCTACCGGGCACCTTCCATCCTTTTCCGGGCTTCATGAAATGGAAGGGCCGGCAATATTACTGGGCACTCGGCGCGGGCCTGCCCGTCTATGGCTGGCATGTGCAACAGCTGCGCAAGCTGTCGATGGCGGTGCTGCAATCCTGCGAGCGCACGCTCTGCATCGATAGCGACAACTGCTTCGTGCGCCCATTCGATGCCGCAAAGGTGATCGGCGGCGAACGCTCGCCCCTCTATGTCGATCCCGGTGCGATCGACGAAAACCTGCCCAACCACGTTGCCTGGCGAAAGAGCGCCTATAGCCTCATCGGGGTCGAGGAACCCGACCTGCCGGGCGACGACTATATCGGCCAGATGGTGGTCTGGGATCGTCAAGCCCTCAGCGCCATCCTGCAGCGGGTGGAGAGCGTCACCGGCCGTGAGTGGTGGAAGTCGCTCTGCCGGGCGCGCAATTTCTCCGAATACATCCTCTACGGTGCCGGCATTGCCAGCAGCCGCGAACTGGCCGAGAGCCATGAACGGGTGACGAAAAGCTACTGCGCCACCTATTGGAGCGGACCGGCGCTAGACGAGGCCGGCATCCGGGCGCTGATCGACGGCATGGACCGCGACCAGTACGCGATCGCCATCCAGTCCCATACGGCGACCGACCCGGCGCTCATCCGCCGAGTGGCGCTGCCTGCATAAGGCTCAGCGCTGCACGGCGTCGAGCCGCGTCATGATCGACTGCCACAGCAGACCGATCTCGGTATTGACGTTGAGCGGCAGCGGGACCTTGCCGATCGCCCCCTGAATAACACCTTCGATCGCCGCAGCCATGGCGGCGGCATCCGCATCATGCGGCGCAAGCACGATCCGGCCATTGGCGATCAGCGTCTTGAACAGGTCGTGATGGTCAAGCGAGGCAGGGTCCGCCGGGGCGTTGGTGACGACGATACGCCCTGCAAGCGCCGCGGCCAGCACGCTGCCGCGCCGCGAAGTCAGCCCCTCGGCAAACCGGTAGCAGAAGATGTCCACCTGCCGGCAGGCGGCGAACACTTCCTCGTCGGTCGCCAGATACCCCGTCACCACCACACGGTCGCCAAGCCCGAGCGCTTCCACCTGCCGGCGAAAGTCATCCTCGACAGTGTCCATGCCCTTGACGAAGGAGCCGACGAAGGCGACCGCGACATCCAGCCCCTGATCGTTCAATCGCCGCGCGATGGATAAAAGCTCCGCGCAGTTCTTTTTCGGATAGATCGAGCCGAACTGGCCGATGATCGTACGCCCGTCCCGGCGCAGCGACTGCACCGTCTCAACCGCCGGCGTATCGAGATCGGCACCGCCCGGCAACACGTTCGGCGGGATCGGAATGATCGCGGTCGGCGTGCTGGCCCGTCGAGGAAAGCGGCTTTCGCGCCATTCCTTCTCGATCTCCGGCGCGGAAAACAGGATGGCATCGGCCAGCATCAGCACCGGCCACAGCACCACCCGGCGCTTCCAGTCGAGGCTTGCCCATTCGTGCAGGATGACGATAACCCTGCGTCGGCGCAGCTTCGCCATCAGCGCGACGAGCGACGGCTCGACCAGCCGTTTCTTCCACGCCACGATCGGAAAGTTCAGGATGATCGCGTCATGACCGGCAAGCGCGTCCATGACATGCGGCAAGCCGAGATCGAGCACGCTCTCCGTCGCATTGTCGCCGAGATGGTATCTGAGGTTTCTGGCAAACGCCTCGACCCCGCACAGCGTCGAAGCCTCTGAGCCAAACACAAGATAACGTGTCACAACAAGCAGCCTATCCAGTTCGAGATGTCCCGCCCAACAAAGCCGGTAACTCTTAACTCATTGCGTTTTGAACGCCGTAATCCGTGCGATTGTCGAACGATAGGGTTACCGGTCGGCAAATGGTTTACCAGTTGTTAGCGCGGATAGCGTTTTATCGGCATTGGAGGGAGCTCGAGTAACGCCCTATGTATTCCACGATGGACCCACGCAAGACCGATCGCGATACGGACGCTTCGAGCCACACGCCCGAGGCATCGCAGAACCGTGCTTCGGATGCAAGGCCGCCTTCGCTGCTTGCCTATCTCGGCTCCGGGGACGATGCCGCGACGCCATCGACACCGGCGCAATCGGCACCGCATCCCCGGACACGAACCGAGACGCAGCCAGAGACCGGCGCCCCGGCGCAGGCCCCTGTACCGCCGCGAACGCAGACGTCGGCACAGCCACGCTCCATCCTCCAGTCCGTTCCGTGGCATGAGATCAGTCTCGATGCCTTCGTCGAGTGGCTCTGGCGCGGACGCTGGATCATCCTCGTTTTTGCCGTGCTCGGCGCCATAGCCGGCATCGCCTTCGCGCGGCTTGCCGAACAGCGATACACGGTCGGCTCGCAGATCATCATCGACCCGACCGACCTGCGGGTCGTCGCCGACGACCTTTTCGCCCAGAGCAACCAGCTCGACATGCAGATCTACGACGTCGAGAGCAAGCTGAGGGTCCTGACCTCGGCCAATGTCCTCAACAACGTCATCGACAGCCTGCGGCTGGAACAGGACCCGGAATTCGGCGACGACACCGGCGACGCCCAGTCGCCCCGGCTTGAGGCGCTTCGCAGCCTTGAGCAGCACGTGACCGCAAGGCGCGAGGAAAACTCCTTCGTCGTCAATCTCGATGTCTGGAGCGTTTCGGCCCCCAAGGCGCTCGATATCGCCAGTTCGATCATCACCAATTTCCAGGAAGAACTGGTCAAGACACAGGCCGAAGGTGCCGGCCGTGTCGCCGCCGAACTGACGGCCCGCCTCGACTCGCTGAAACAGGAAGTCGCCACCGCGGACGAAGCCGCCCAGCGCTTCCGGCGCGAACACAATATCCTGTCCAGCTCGGGTGAGCTTGTCAGCAGCATCGTCTCGAACCAGACGAATACGCAGCTCGTCGACGCCCAGGCGCGGGTGATCCGCGCCCGCAGCCGCTTCCAGGAGCTTTCGACCGGCAGCCCCGAAAGCCGCCTCGACAGCGCCTCGATCGAATCCCAGACGATGACCGCGCTGCGCACCCAGTATGCCGCAACCCAGCGCGAGTTGGATGCCCAGTCGACCGTCTTCGGCACGAGGCATCCGCGGATCACCGCCATGCGTCCGCAGATCGAAGCGATCCAGAACCAGATAGCCGCCGAACAGGCGCGCATTCTCAATGCCGCCCGCTCCGAACTCGGCCAGGCCGAAGCCGCGCTGATGGCGCAGCAGAACCAGGCGAATGCGATGAAATCCGTCGTCTTCGGCGACAATGACGCGCTGGTACAGCTGCGCCAGCTGGAGCGCGAGGCGGAATCGCGCGCCACGGTCTATCAGGCCTTCATGGCTCGTACGCGCGAGATTGCCGAACGCCAGCAGATCAACACCACCAATGTCCGCATCATCTCGCCGCCCGCCCTTCCCAGGGGCCGCAGCTACCCACCGCGCACGCTCTATCTCACCGCCGGCGGCATGATCGGCGGCTTTGCGCTCGGTTGCGCACTCGTCTGCGCCCTCGGCTTCATGTCGATGATGAACGCCTACCGCGCGCGCTGGCGCGAGGCCTGAAACCAGGAATTATCGGCGGGAGTAGCGCAGAAGCGCGTAAGCCGCGACGGGATTGGTGAGCAGGTAGCGCAGCGTCAGGCGACGCGGCTCGTTGGCCATGCGAAAGGCCCATTCGAGGCCGTGTTCCTGCATCCACAGCGGTGCGCGCGGGTTCTTGCCCGAGAGGAAATCGAACAGTCCGCCCGACGTCTTCACCACGCCGACGCCGCGCAATCCGTCCAGATTGCGGCTGATGAATTCCTGCTCGCGGGGGAAACCAAGCCCGACCCAAAGTATGTCGGGCCGCGTCTCGCGGATATCGGCGACTACGTCCTGTTCCTGCTCGGGCGAAAAATAGCCGTTGCGGCGACCGACGAAACGCAATCGCGGATAACGCGCCTGCATCGCCGCCACCGCCTTCTCGTTCACCTCTTCGCTGGCGCCGAGAAAATAGAATGTCGCGCCCACATCCTGCGCCCGTTCGGCAACCGCATGGACGAGATCCGTCGTCGCCACGCGTTCAGGCACGGGCGCGGGGGAAATCAGCCGCGAATAGTGAACCATCGGCATGCCGTCCGCATGGATCTGGTCGGCCAGCAGCATTTGCGCTTTGAAATCCTTCTTGCGCATGCACATCGCAAGCACCTGTCCATTCGCCGATGTGGAATAGAACGGCCGCGTATTCATGCCGCGCGCCGACAGCGCCTGACGGATGAATCCGTCGGCGGTCTCTTCCATGGTCGTCCGCACGATCGGCAGTCCGCCGAGCATGTTGGTTGGCCAGGTGGCCATCGTCGACACGTTTAAATCGTCCGCTTTCAAGGCCATGGCGATCGGAATGGGTATCCAAATTCTGAAGCTTCATGCATCACCGGCCATGAAGCATGCCGTCGATTTCGTCAGCAAACGGAAATAGGCCTGATGGTTACGATAGGCTCAAGATATTCCGTTAAAATTAGTCGATCATTTTGCGTAAATTATCCGTAATCCAGCCGCCGATTATACGGACGCAAGGTTAACGAACCGCCCGTGGAACAAGGCATCACGAAGAGCTGATTACTAGCCTTATCCACCGTCCGAGGCACCCCCGTATTCGTGGGGGACTACGCCCATCAAGCAATCGTGCAAAACGCCCACGCCGTCACTTTGACGCTCCTCGTCGGCCAAACTTCCGCAATACGTTTGCAGCATCTCACGAATCACTTATATATCAGCAACTTCTAGGTGCTTGAGAGCATTTCTCAGCCAAAAGTGTTGCGTAGGCCGATCACAGCTTTCTATCACGGTCTATGGAGCATGAATGCATTCAGGTCGCGCCATCATTGTCGGGCTCGTGGCGCTCGCCGCGATCATGCAGGCGTCGTGTAGCCAGACGACCCCGAAATCCGCATCCGGCCACAAGCCGCCTTCGCCCGCCGTAGATGCGGCGGCGAAGACCGAAGCGAGCGTCGCCGCAGCATCCAGCCAGCGCGAACCGGTCACCGATGTCGAAAGCGCGGTGCGCCGCGTGGTCTCCTGGCATCCCGCCATCCAGGAAGCGGCGGGCCGCATCCGCCAGCAGAACGAACTCGTCGCAGACGCCCGATCCGGCTACATGCCCTCGGTCGGCGGCGGCCTCGATCTTGCCGCCCAGAACGGCGACAGCGGCGCATGGGCGCCACGCTTCAACCTGTCCGCGTCGCAGATGATCTATGATTTCGGCAAGGTATCCGGTCGTGTCGAGACCGAAAGCGCCATCCATGATGTACGCCGTGCGGAGTTTCTCGCCGCCGTCGACGACACGATCCGCGAGACGGCGCTTGCCTCGGTGGAGTTCCTGCGCAACACGAGACTGGCCGCCGTCGCCCGCGATCAGGTCAACGACGTCTCGGCAATCGGCAAGCTTGTCGACGCCCGCTCCGACCGTGGCGCGAGCACGAGGTCCGACAAACTGCAGGCCGACGCCCGCATCCAGGCTGCGCAATCAACGGCCCTGGAAATCAACGCCGAGAAGCAGCGCTGGGAAGGCACGCTCAGCGCGCTCCTGGGCGAAACGGGCGGTGTAAGGCTGCGCTCCACTTTCCCTGCGGGCCTTGGCAAGGCCTGCATGGGCCAGCAACCGGATTGGGAAACCGTGCCTGCCGTTCTGGCGGCAAAGTCGCGCAAGCGCGAGGCCGATGCCCGCGTCGGCCTAGCCCGTGCCGACATGCTGCCGACCGTTGCGCTCGAAGCGTCCAACCGCATGAAAACCTGGGGCGACGGCAATAGCGACTACATGATCGGCCTCACCGTCAAAAGCGATCTCTATAATGGCGGGTCGTTCCGCGCCCGCCAGAATGCCGCCCGCTACGCCGCCCAGGCCTCCGACGCCGCCATCGCCACCGGCCGTTTCGACGCCCAGAAGACCTGGCTCCAGTCCGCCGCTCAGGTCAACAGCCTCAACACGCTGCTGAACTCGCTCGGCTCCCGCCAGTCGATGATGCGCGAGACACGCGATCTTTACCAGAAACAGTTCCTCGACCTCGGCACGCGCACGCTTCTCGACGTCTTGAATGCCGACCAGGAGCTGCATGCGGCTCGTTTCGACGAGATCAACACCCGCTTCGATCTCTATCGGCTGAACGTCGAATGCGCCTATTCCGCAGGCCGTCTGCGCGATACGTTCAGCCTCTCGGCACCGCCGGTACCGGCAAGGTCTGAGCCTCGCTCGAATGCACCAAGAGTGGCCAGGGCAAAGGCCCCTAAAGCCACCCTCGAACAGGCAAGTTTCCGCGGATCCATCGCCAACTAGCGCTGGAACGGAGCATTTTATCCACAGGCCCGCCCCGGATTGAGGCGCGCCCCTGTTCACAACTTCCCCTTGTTTACCCTTCGTTAAACCTCACTCCCCAAACATAAGCCACCACTAATTGACCATTGCGTGAAGTACTGCACCTTCACTCACATGTGCTGTCGGCGCGCGACCTTGGCCTGTCTTGGCCACGCATCGATAGCAAGAGGAGGCTGCGCGCCGCGAAGGGCGCAAAGCCGCATTCGATGAAACGGGCATGACGCCCGGCATACAGGGGAGAGTATGATGGTCTCTGTCGTCTTGGACAAAGTAACCGGTGTTGAAACGACTGTTTCCGGCAATGATATCGTCTTGTCCGACCCGAGCACGGTCAGGCTTTCCCTCTCCCCCAATGAGGTCGCCTCGACCACCCGCAACGGCAATGACCTGATCATCGACGTCCGCAATGGCGCCGATATCCGCATCGAGAATTTTTATTCGGCTGAAGGCGGCGAACGCAGCGACCTCATTCTCGAAGATTCCGCCGGCAATGCCTGGCAGGGCGAATACACCGATGGCCTCGCCAATTTCGAATTCGTCGATGCCGGCCCGATCGACCAGCTGGCAGGGGCCGGTGCAGCCGGTGCGGGTGCCGGCGGCGGGTCCATTCTCGGCCTTGCCGCAGCGCTCGGCCTCGGTGCCGCGGCAGTCGGCATCGGCGGTTCGTCGGGCGGCGGTGGTGGCTCCGACGACAGCGATTCCGATGCGGATTCGGACGCTGATGCCGACGCAGATGCGGATGCCGATGCCGACGCGGATGCAAACTCGGAACTTCCGATTCCGATACGGACGCCCCCTCGCCACCGACCAACCTTTCCGTCAACGACGCCGGCACCATTCTCACAGGGCGCGGCGAGCCGGGGGCGGAGGTCACGGTCACCAATGCTGCCGGCGTCATCGTCGGCACTGGCATCGTCGCCGCCAACGGCTCCTTCTCCATCGAACTCGACCCGGCCCAGATCGACGGCGGCGACCTCGATGTGACCCTGGAGGATGAAGCCGGCAATGTTTCCGATCCGGGCACGGCCACCGCACCGGACCTGATCGCCCCCGACGCGCCGACCGACCTTGCCATTGCCGATGGCGGCGCAGTCCTTACCGGCCGCGGCGAGCCGGGTGCGGTTGTCACGGTCACCGATGCGGATGGCGTCGTCGTCGGCACCGGCACGGTCGCCCCTGACGGCACGTTCTCCATCGAACTCGACCCGGACCAGGCCAATGGCGGCGAACTGGACGTCGTGCTGGAGGATGCCGCCGGCAACGCCTCGGAGGCAGCAACACTCGAAGTCGGCGACACGCAGGCCCCCGCGCAACCCACCGATCTCGGCGTCAATGCCGCCGGCACGCTGCTCTCCGGCCGTGGCGAGCCGGGAGCGGAGGTCACCGTCACCGACGAAGCCGGCAATGAGGTCGGCAGCGGCATCGTGAATGACGACGGCACGTTCGAAATCTCCCTCGCTCCACCTCAACTGGATGGCGGCGAGCTGGAGGTCGTGCTTTCCGATGCGGCAGGCAACCCGTCTCCTCCCGGCACCGTGCTTGCCCCCGATCCTGACGCACCGGCGGCCCCGACCGGGCTCGACGTCAACGATTTCGGCACGGTACTGACCGGCCAGGGGCTTGCCGGCGCGCAGGTGCGCGTCACCAATGCGAACGGAACGCTGGTCGGCACCGCCACCGTTGCCTCCGATGGCTCGTTCACCGTCAACCTCGCCCCCTCCCAGATCGACGGCAACGACCTGCGCGTCACCCAGACCGGCCCGACGGGCACGTCGCAGCCGGGCATCATAGCCTCGCCCGACCTGACCGACCCAGAAGCCGCGACCAATCTCGACGTCAATGATGCGGGCACGGTTCTGACCGGCCGCGGCGAACCGGGCACGACGGTGACCGTCACCAACGCGGATGGCGATCCGCTCGGCACCGCCACCGTACGCCCCAACGGCACCTTCACCGTCAACCTCAACCCCGCCCAGACCGATGGCGGCTCATTGACCGTCATCCTCGCCGACGAGGCCGGCAACACCTCTCCGCCCGCCACCACACCCGCCCCCGATCTCATCGGTCCGGATGCCCCCACCAATCTCGGCGTCAGCGATGACGGCACCGTACTCACCGGCCGGGGCGAGCCCGGCTCGACCGTCACCGTCCGCGATGCCGACGGCGTCCTTGTCGGCTCCGCCGAGGTCGGCCCGGACGGCTCCTTCTCCATCGAACTCGATCCGGCGCAGACCGATGGCCGCGATCTCGACGTGGTCGCCGAAGACGCCGCCGGAAATGAGTCCGATCCCGTCTCCGTTCCCTCCCCAGACCTCCTCGCCCCCGATGCGCCGACCGGAATTTCCGTCAATGATGACGGCACCGTCCTCACCGGCACGGGCGAACCCGGTGCAACCGTCACCGTCCGCGATGTCAACGGCGTGACGCTGGGCACGGCGTTGGTCGGCGGGAATGGCGAGTTCACCGTCAATCTCAGCCCCGCACAGGAAAACGGCGGCCAGTTGCAGGTCGTACAGGCGGATGCCGCCGGCAATGTCTCCGATCCCGCAACCGTGACGGTCGAGGACACGACCGCTCCCGCCCCGCCGACCAACCTGATTGTCGACGAGACAGGCGCGGTCCTTTCGGGCCGTGGCGAGCCGGGCACGACTGTCACCGTCACCAATGCCGCGGGCGACGTGATCGGCACCGACACCGTCAATCCGAATGGACAATTCAGCGTCGAACTCGATCCAGCGCAGACGGATGGTGGCGAACTGGACGTCGTTCTCTCCGATGCGGCCGGCAACGCCTCCACGCCCGGCACCGTGCTTGCCCCCAACCCGGAAGCACCGCCGGCGCCGACTGCACTCGACGTGAATGAGGACGGCACCGTGCTGACCGGCCAGGGCCAGGCGGGCGCGACCATCACCGTCAGGAACGCCGCCGGCGAGACGATCGGCTCGGGCACCGTTGAAGACGACGGCAGCTTCTCGATCGATCTCGATCCGCCGCAGATCGATGGCGGCGAGCTGCAGGCCGTCCAGGCCGACGACGGCGGCACGTCCCAGCCGGGCTTTGCCACCGCGCCGGACCTGATCCCGCCGGAAGCTCCGACCAATGTCAGCGTCAACGAAACCGGCACGGTGGTGACCGGCCGCGGCGAACCGGGCACGACGGTGACCGTCACCAACGAGGCCGGCGATCCGGTCGGCACGGCAACCGTCGCCGCCAACGGCACGTTCAGTGTTCCCCTTGCCCCCGCCCAGACGGATGGCGGTGACCTGACCGTCACGCTGTCCGATGGCACCAGCCCGTCACCGGGCGTCACGGTCCCCTCGCCCGACCTCACTGCCCCGACGGCGCCGACGGGCGTTGCCGTCGATCCCGATGGCGGCGGCATTTCCGGCCAGGGCGAAGCCGGCGCCACCGTGACCGTCAGGAACGCGGCCGGCGTCATCGTCGGCACCGGCATCGTCGACGAGGACGGCAGCTTCGCCTTCGACCTCACTCCCCCGCAGGATGAAGGCGGGCTGTTGCAGGTCACCCAGCGCGACACGGCCGGCAACAACTCGCCGCCGGCAACGGCCACGGCGCCGGACATCACCGTCCCCGAACCGGCGAGCGAGCTTGTGGTCAACGCCGCCGGCACCGTGCTGACCGGCCGCGGCGAACCGGGCGCGACCGTCACCGTGACGAACGCGGATGGCGACCCGATCGGCACCGGCATCGTCGCCGCCAACGGCACCTTCTCCATCGGCATCGCCCCGCCGCAGACGGACGGCAGCGATCTGACCGTCGTCCTGACCGACGCGGCCGGCCTGGAATCGCTACCGGCGACCGTCGCCTCTCCCGACCTCGTCGGTCCCGACGCACCGACGGTGACCGTCACGCCTGACGGCACGACACTGACCGGCACCGGCGAGCCGAATGCCACAATCATCGTCAGGAACGCCGATGGCGACACGATCGGCAGCGGCACGGTAGATCCGAACGGCCAGATCAGCATTCCGCTGAACCCCGCCCAGGCGAATGGCGGCGAGCTGGAGATCGTCCTGACCGACGAGGCCGGCAACCCGTCCGCACCGATCATAGTCACCGCCCCGGACGTCACCGATCCGCTGCCTGCCACCAGTCTTGTCGTTAACGGCAGCGGCACGGTGCTGACCGGTTCCGGCGAACCCGGCACGACGGTGACCGTTACCAATGCCGCCGGCGATCAGATCGGCACCGGCCTGGTCAATGCCGAAGGCACCTTCACCATCGGCCTCAACCCCGCGCAGATCGATGGCGGCGCGCTGAGCGTGACGCTCGAGGACGGAGAAGGAAACGGTTCAGAACCGGCAACCGTCGCAGCGCCCGACCTGACGCCGCCCGCACCGGCGGAGGATCTGGCGGTCACCGCGAACGGCGTCACCATTTCCGGTACGGGCGAACCTGACGCGGCCGTGACGGTCAGAAATGCCGCCGGCACGATCGTCGGCACGGGAACCGTCAACGAAGACGGCAATTTCAGCTTCAACCTCACCACGCCGCAGACCGATGCCGGCAACTTGCAGGTCGTCCTCACAGACACGGCCGGCAATCCTTCGGCACCGGCCACGGTCCCGGCCGCCGACCTTGTACCGCCGGCAGCCCCCACCAATGTCAGCGTTAGCCCGGATGGCGTAACGATTACCGGCCGCGGCGAACCGAATGCAACCGTCATCGTCAGGGATGCCGATGGCGTAGAGATCGGCCGAGGCCAGGTCGGCGCCAACGGCGTCTTCACCTTCGATCTCGACGATCCGGTCACCGATGGCACCAGCCTGACGGTTCTGCAGCAGGACCCGGCCGGCAATCCATCGCCGACGGTGTCCGTCATTACCCCGGACCTCGTCGCGCCGGAGCCACCGGATCTCATCTCCACCGACACCGCCCGCACCAGCGTCACCGGCACGGGTGAAGCGGGCGCGACCGTGACGGTCAGAAATGCCGGCGGCATCATCGTCGGCACCGGCGAGGTGGGCGAGGACGGCAATTTCACCATCCTCCTCGACCCGCCTCAGACGGACGCCGGCCAGCTTGTCGCCACCCAGACGGATGGCGCCGGCAACGTTTCCGGCACCGATACGCTGACGCTCACCGACATCCAGCCGCCGACAGCACCGACCAATCTTTTCGTCGAAACCGATGGCGAAACACTGACGGGCATCGGCGAACCGAACGCGACGGTCGTCGTAACCGATGCGGATGGCAACGAGATCGGCACCGGCACGGTCGGCGCAGGCGGCACATTCACGATCCCACTCGACCCGGCGCAGCTGGATGGCGGCATCCTGACCGTCATCCAGACGGATCCGGCCGGCAACCCGTCGCCGCCGGCAACCGTGCTCGCAGCCGATCCCGACGCGCCGGCGGCCCCGGACAATCTCGCAGTCATCAATGACGGCGCAACACTGACCGGCACGGGCGTAGCAGGCGCGACCGTTACCGTCACAAACGCCGCCGGCACCGTCGTCGGCGAAGATACGGTCGATGAATTCGGCAACTTCAGCATCACCCTCAGCCCCGTGCAGGACGACGGCGGCAATCTGAGCGTCGTGCAGGCAAATCTCGGAGGAACATCGCAGGCCGGCAACGTCCTGTCGCCCGATCTCACCGGTCCCGAGACGCCGACCAACCTCAATGTCAGCCCGGATGGCACCACCGTCACGGGACGCGGCGAACCGGGCGCCACCGTCACGGTCAACGACGCCGAAGGAAACCAGATCGGCGACGGTGCCGTCGTCGATACCAACGGCAACTTCACGATCGTCCTCGACACGCCGCAAACCGATGGCAGCACGCTCGAAGTCATCCTCACCGACGCATTCGGAAACGACTCCGGTCCCGGTCTGACGACCTCGCCCGACCTCATCGGCCCGGACGCGCCGGCCGATCTCGAAGTCGATGACACAGGCACCGAACTTACCGGCACCGGCGAACCGGGTGCCTCCGTGCGCGTCACCAATGCCGCCGGTGTCATCGTCGGCAACGGTACCGTCGATGATGAGGGCAACTTCACCGTCACGCTATCACCCGCCCAGAACGACGGTGGGAGCCTGAATGTCGTCCTCACCGATGCGGCCGGCAATGCCTCGCCCCCGGAAAGCGTTCTGACACCGGACGACGTCGCCCCCGCCGCCCCGACCGCACTCGAGGTCAGCGACGACGGCCTCACTCTCTCCGGCCTCGGCGAGCCCGAAGCGACGATCACGGTCAGGAACGGAGCCGGCCAGATCATCGGCTCCGGCCCGGTGAACCCGGATGGCACGTTCGACATCAGCCTCTTGCCCGCCCAGCTGGACGGCGGCACGCTGACGGTCATCCAGACCGATATCGCCGGCAACCCGTCGCCATCCGCGACCGTCGCAGCGCCTGACGAAACCGGCCCCGAGCCGCCGACCGAGCTGGTGGTCGATGAAACCGGCACGCTGATCGGCGGCGGCGGTGAACCCGGCGCAACGGTCACGGTCAGGAACGAGGCCGGCGATATCATCGGCACCGGCACCGTTGCCCCAGACGGCACGTTCGAAATCGGCCTCTCGCCCTCGCAGACCGATGGCGGAACCTTGAACGTCGTCCTCACCGATGCTGCCGGCAACCCGTCGGTGCCTGAAACCGTAGATGCGCCCGACCTGATCGCACCGGCCGCCCCCGCCAATCTCGCTGTCAACGAAGACGGCACGAGCCTGTCCGGCACCGGCGAGGCCGGCGCTACCATCCGGGTCGTCAACGCGTCAGGCGTCGAGGTCGGCTCGATCGTGGTCGACGACGACGGCACTTTCACGGTTCCACTTTCGCCGACGCAGGACGATGGCCGCCTGTTGACCGTCACCCAGACGGACGAGGCAGAAAACGTCTCGCCATCGGCAACGACGCTCACCCCCGATTTCATAGACCCCGCGCCGCCAACCGACCTTGCGGTCAACCCGTCCGGCACCGAACTGACCGGCGAAGGTGAACCGGGCACGACCGTCACCATCCGCGATTCCGACGACAACATCGTCGGCACCGGCACCGTTGCCGCCAACGGCACCTTCAGCGTCGGGCTTGCCCCGGCGCAGGTAGATGGCGATACGCTGAGCGTGACCCTCACGGATGGCGCCGGCAATGTCTCCGCCCCGGCTACAACCGTGGCACCCGGCGTCGATTTCGCTCTCACCGATGTCGCAGATCTCGCAACATTGAACGTCACGACCACCCGCACCAACGAGCCGACGCCGTCCACCGCATCGCGCTCGGTTAGCGCGCTTGCGATCGTCACGGTCGGCAATCTCGCCAATGTCAATCTGGGCAGCAACACTAACCCGGTCGTCGGCTTCACGCTGGCGGAGAACACCAACTCGGTAACCTTCGCCCTGCAGATCGGCGGGTTGCTCAATGTCGGCCTTCTCAGCAGCTACTCGGTGATCATCGAGCGCTTCAACGGCACCGCCTGGGTACGCGACGATAGCAGCGGCAACAGTGTCGAGGACGGCATTCTGGAACTGGATCTGCTGGGTGCCCGCACCGGCACGATCACGGTTACCGATCTCGATGCCGGCCAGTATCGCGCGACCTTGTTTCCCAATCCCGGCCTCAATCTCGGCATCGGCGCGGTAAGGTCGATCTCGGTAACCGCCACCGACCAGTTCGAGACGGTCAACGTTTCGGTCGGCGAAGAAGCGGATGGTAACTTCATCGACGAGGCCGCCACCGGCGAGACCGACGACCTGCAGGTCACGGAAATCGAGTTCGACGGCACGACCTATCTTCTGACCAACGGCACGGTCACGATCGACGGTGAATACGGCACGCTCGTCATCAATGCCGATGGCTCCTACGTCTATACGCCGGATCTTTCCGCCACCGCCGGCGGCTCCGACACGTTCACCATCGTCGTCGTCGATCCGGTCACAGGCAACGAACTGTCGTCGGATCTGGTCATCGAGGTGGAGGCGCAGGATCCTTCGGCCGTGACCATGGCGGCGATGGCCGAACCGGACGATGTCTCCGCCTTCGCACTCGCCGATGATGGCAGCGGCACCGGCCAGACGGACGACGACGGCACCGATCCCGCTGCCCGCACCGCCACCGCCGAAGAAATACCGGATGAAACCGCAGACGTCGGAACGCCGGATGCCGAAGCACCCGAGATCGTCGCCACTGACGCCCTCCTCGACGACCTCGGCCAAGCGCTGGACGACCCCGATCTCCTCGCCGACCTCATCGACGTCTCGCTCACCGAGGACGGCGGTCTCGGGTTGATCGTCGGCGATGGTGCGGAAGTCGATCTGAGCGGGCTCGACGAGCTGCTCGGCGGCACATCGGTCGATGTCGAGGCGAGCGAGGAAGCGGGCCTCAGCGTCGAGGTCGATCTGCCGGGCGGCACCGGCGTCGATATCGGCAATGAGACGGGCGTCACGCTCGATCTCGCCGAGACACCGCCGCTCGACCCGTTCGAGCCGCTCAATCAGGAGGACGACCTGCAGAACTCGAGACTGCCGGTCGTATAAGCAAGGAGGACGCGCATGGATGCCACGGGGGCACCATCCGAACGAAGCAGAGAAGAGGGGATGGGGGCAGCGCCCCTTCCCCCGCAAAATCCCGATGCCGGCGCTCCCGAGAGCAATGAGCCCAGCAATCAGTCCCATGACTGGATCGAGGTCATGGGACTTGCCGCCCAGAACTATGGCCTCGCCCATTCCAAGTTTGCCGCCAACTACATCTCGATCCTGCAGGAAGCGGCCCCGCCGCTTCACCGCATAGCAAAACTGGCCCGCCGCTTCGGCCTCGAAGCCAAGCCGGTGGAACCGCTCGCCAAGGGCATCACCGCCCGCCGCCTGCCGATGCTGATCGAGCTGAACTATGGCGATATCGGCCTCGTCACCGATATCAATGGCGACGAGGTAAAGATCGTCTTTGCCGGCGACAACGGCCACTGGACATGGATCCCGCGTGCCGAACTCGAAGGCCACGTCACCCACCTTCTGATCGCCCGCGACGCCCGCACCCGGCCGGACGAGCGCATCGATGCCTATATCGCCGAGGACACGCACGGCTGGTTCCGCAAGCTGGCGCTCAGCGATCTTCGCCCCTACACCTATGTTCTGCTTGCCTCCTTCGTCGCCAATGCGCTCTCCATCGCCGGCGTGATCTTTTCCATGCAGGTCTATGACCGCGTCGTGCCGGCCAACTCGATGAGCACGCTGGTCGTACTCTTCATCGGCGTCGCCATCGCCGTCGTCTTCGATTACATCATGCGCAAGGTCAGGACCGCGATCATCGATGTCGTCGGCAAGCGCGCCGATATCCGCATTTCCGACGTCGTCTTCGGCCATGCGCTGCGGGTGAAGAACCAGCAGCGGCCCAAGGCGACCGGCACCTTCATCGCCCAGCTGCGCGAGCTGGAACAGGTTCGCGAAATGCTGACCTCGACCACCGTCTCGGCGATCGCCGACCTGCCCTTCTTCATCCTCTTCCTCCTGCTCTTCGCCATCATCGGCGGCTGGCTCGCCGTCATTCCGGCCGTCGCCCTCGTCCTGCTCGTCACCCCCGGCCTGCTCGCCCAGGGCAAGCTCAAGCGCAATGCCAGCCTCGCCATGCGCGAGTCTTCGCTGCGCAATGCCATGCTGGTAGAATCGATCCAGGGCATCGAGGATATCAAGGCGCTGCAGGCCGAAAGCGTCTTCCAGCAGAAATGGAACACGTTCAACGCGGCAAGCGCCGATGCGCAGGTCAAGCTGCGCGACATCACCAGCACGCTGACGAGCTGGGGCCACGGCATCCAGACCAGCGTCTTCGCCGTCATCGTCTTCTGCGGCGCGCCGCTCGTCATGGCCGGCGACATGACCACCGGCGCGCTCGTCGCCTGCTCCATATTAGGCTCACGCATGATGGCGCCGATGGCGCAGCTGACCCAGGTTCTGAGCCGCCTGCAGCACGCCAAGATCGGCCTGCAGAGCCTTAACTCGATCATGCAGATGCCGGTCGACCACCCACCGGCGGAAGCCCGTATCTCGGTCGGCTCGCTGCAGGGCGAATACCGCTTCCGCAAGGCGATCTATTATTATGGCGAACCGGCAGGCCGCCCCGCCCTGTCGCTCTCCGATTTTCGGGTCGGGGCCGGCGACACGATCGCTCTGCTCGGCAAGAACGGCGCCGGAAAATCGACCCTGCTGCAGGCGCTGTCCGGCCAGATGCAGGTATCCTCCGGCGAGGTGTTGATAGACGGTCTTGCGATCGACCATATCGACCCGTCGGACCTGCGCCGCGAAGTCGGCCTCATCACCCAGAACTCGCGGCTGTTTCACGGCACGATCCGCGAAAACGTGCTGATGGGCGCCCAGAACGCCTCGCAGCAGGCCATGCTCGAAGCGCTGCAGATGACCGGCTGCGAGGACTTCATCCGCACGCTGCCGAAGGGCATCGACCACCTGATCGACGAAGGCGGCCGCGGCCTGTCCGGCGGCCAGCAGCAGGCGCTGCTCCTCTCGCGCCTGCTGATCCGCAGTCCTTCCGTCGTGCTTCTCGACGAGCCGACCGCCTCGATGGACGAGGCGACCGAGCGCCTGTTCATTGCCCGCTTTGCCGAATGGGCGAAGAACCGGACGGTGATCATCGCCACCCACCGCATGCGGGTGCTCGATCTCGTGCAACGCGTTGCCGTCCTCGACGGCGGCCGCGTCGTCCTCGATGCGCCCAAGGAGGAGGCGTTGCAGGTTCTGCGCGGCGGTGCCCGACCCGAAGCCGGAAAGACGGATCAGACCCAGCAGCAGCGGCTGCGCAGCGTCAAGAGTGGAGGCTGACCATGGCCATGTCCTTTCCCCGTCTGGTCGATGAAAGCTGGCACTATGGCGGCGAGGACGAGGTCCGCCTGTCGAAGGCCAAGACCGTCATCGTCGTCATGGCGGCCCTCCTCGTCGTCGGTCTTATCTGGGCCTATTTCGCCGTCCTCGACGAAGTCTCCACCGGCGACGGCAAGGTCGTGCCGATCAGCAAGGAGCAGGTCATCCAGTCGCTCGAAGGCGGCATCGTCTCCAAGCTGATGGTGCAGGAAAACCAGGTGGTCGAACGCGGCCAGCTGATCGCCCAGCTCGACCCGACAATCACTGAATCCGACGTCGGCGAATCTACCGCCACCTGGCGTGCAGCGCTCGCCAGTTCGGCGCGACTGACGGCCGAGGTCAACCGCACGCCGCTCTCCTTTCCCGACGAACTGAACGACTTCCCCGATCTCATCGCCGCCGAAACCCGCCTCTACGATGCCCGCCAGCAGAACCTCACCGAAACCCTGCAATGGATCGACGAGTCCTTGGCGCTGACCCGTCAGGAGCTGGAGGTCAACGAGGGGCTGTCGAAGATGGGCGCCGCCAGCAGCGTCGAGATCATCCGGCTCAAGCGCGAGCGCGCCGAGCTGGAGCTGAAGAAGGTCGAGACCAGCACCAAATACGTGGTCGACGCCCGCGAGCAGCTGGCCAAGGCGAATGCCGAGGTCTCGTCGCTGACCTCGATCATCAAGGGCCGTTCCGACAGTCTTTCCCGCCTGACGCTGCGCTCGCCGGTGCGTGGCATCGTCAAGAATATCGAGGTCTCCACCATCGGCGGCGTCGTGCCGCCCAATGGCAAGCTGATGGATATCATCCCGCTCGGCGACCAGTTGATGATCGAAGCCCGCATCCTGCCACGCGACATCGCCTTCATCCATCCGGACCAGCGGGCGACGGTGAAGATCACGGCTTATGACTACGCCGTCTATGGCGGCCTGCCCGGCAAGGTCGTCACCATCTCGCCCGACACGATCCAGGACGAGGTCGATCCCGAGATCTATTACTACCGCGTCTATGTGAAGACGGAAAAGGACGCGCTGGAAAACGCTGCCGGCACGCAGTTTCCGATTTCGCCCGGCATGGTCGCCACGGTCGATATCCATACCGGCGAAAAGACCGTTCTGGATTACCTCCTGAAACCCTTCAACAAGGCCCGCGAGGCCATGCGGGAGCGTTAGCGATGACGACGGAAAAGGCAGAGGCAAAGCTGTTCGATGATTTGCGCCGGCATGTGCAGGCCGCCTGCCGGCCGCTTCCCGCCCCCTACCCAGGCTTCGTCCTGTTCTTTTCCTCAAGCGACGGCGAGGAGCGTGCCGCGGTAACGATCGCCAAGGGCGAGAGTTTCGACACGGCATGGCAGCGGGGTATGGAAGCGGTGCGGCAGATGCGCCGCCTGCAATCGGGCCGCCATCGCTGGCTCAGGGTCGACTGGCCCTCCGCCATCCAAGCCTCGACCCGGGCGGAACTCAGGGATGTCCTCGCCAACACCAAGCGCAATTATTTCCGCCTCGGCCTTGCCCTCGACCGGAATTTCGACCGCGCCTTCCTCGAACAGGAACTCAACGCCAATGCCATGCTCTATGGCGGCAACGAGAACCCGGCAGCCGAACTGAACGAGAAGAATTTTCGCCTCTACCTGAAGCACCGCTTCCCCGGCCCCCCGTCCGCAGATCCTGCGCCGGACTTCGCCCCCGGCAACCGCATCCATCTCTTCGCCGGCTCCGGCGTCTTTTGCGACGGCAAGGCGATCCACCCGCTCCACCCGTCCGGCCTCGATGCCGGCCGCCGTGTCGTCGAGCGGCTCGATGTCGATCTCGTTACGCGCCTGATCACCGACGGTTCGGAATTCCTCGCCCGCCAGGTCGGGGCCGATGGGCGCTTCACCTATGGCTATCACCCCTGTTTCGACCGGCAGATCGGCACCTACAACACGCTGCGCCATGCCAGCACGCTCTACGCGATGATCGAGGCCTATGAGGTGACCGGCAGCGCCACATTGCGCGAGGCGATCGACCAGGCGCTCTCCTGCCTCACCCGCGATCTCGTCACCCACGCGCTTTTGCCGAGCGGCGAGATCGCCGCCTTCCTGCTCGAGGCCAATGGCGACATCAAGCTCGGCGGCAATGCGCTGGCCATTCTGGCGCTCGCAAAATTCGCCACCGTCTTCGGCGAGGATGTCCATGACGAGCTGATGGAACGGCTGGCCATCGGTCTCTGCTTCATGCAGGACCACCGCACCGGCGCCTTCCGCCACGTCCTGACCTTTCCGAGCCTGGAGACCCGCGAAACCTTCCGCACAATCTATTACGACGGCGAGGCAGCCTTTGCCCTGATGCGCCTTTACGGCATCACCCTCGACGACCGCTGGCTCGATGCGGTCGAGCGCGCCTTCGGCCATTTCCTCCGCAACGGCCATCACCGTCACCACGACCACTGGCTTGCCTACTGCGCCGCGGAACTGGTGAGACATCGCCCGCGCGAGGAATATTTCCGCTTCGCCCTCGATAACGTCGCGGGCCATCTCGATTTCGTCGAAAACCGCGTCACAACCTTCCCGACCCTGCTCGAACTGATGATGGCGACGCGCGATACGCTGTCACGGCTGGAGGACGACACGCGCAACCGGCATCTTCTCGCCCGCATCGACCGAACCCGTTTCGAATATGCGCTGGAAAAACGCGCCCATTATCTGCTGAACGGCCATTTCTGGCCCGAACTGGCGATGTTCATGCAGCGTCCGAACCGCATTCTCGGCGCCTTCTTCATCCGCCACCACGCCTTCCGGGTGCGGATCGACGATGTCGAGCACTATCTCTCCGGCTTCATCGCCTACCGCCGCCATATCGAGCGGTCGGGCTTCACCGGGGCCGACGAGATCTTTCGTCCCTCCGCAAGTCTCAGAAGCCCGCCTCACGGAAGAGCACCATGAGCACCCGCCGCCAGGCCCGTTCGGCGAAGCTGACACCCTTGCCCGTCAGCTGCATGACGCCTTGAACCGAGCGCCCCGGCTGGAACGCCCCGTCATCGATCCGCGCCACGACCGCATACTGGGCCGAAACCGGCACCAGCCTCTGCCGCTGGCCCTCGTTTGCCAGATGCACGGCAATCGCGCCGTGATGCTGCGAGGAAAGCTGCGGCATGTCGATCTCGCGCGCTCCGGCTTCGGCGATCGCCGCCAGCGTCACCGGCAGCCGCGGCTGCGACAGGTCGTCGGGCACGAACCAGCCGGACGCATCGACGGCAAGCCGGGTGCTGTCATTACCCGCCACATATCCCCGCGCCACCGCCCCCAGGCCGGCCGATAGAAACGCGATCTGCTCGTTGCGGCCGACCCATTGGCCGGTCTGGATTTCGGGGTTGATCTCGGTCACGGTCCCGTCGAAAGGCGCGCGCACCACTAGCGTCGCCCGCCGCTCCTCAAGCCCCGTCCGGCGCGCCACCGAACTGCCTAGTTCGCCTTCGATGATGCTGCGCTGGGCGAGATCGTTTGCATTGGCGCCGACGCGGGCAAGCCGCGAGCGCGCCAACTCGATCTCCACCTCGGCAATGCGGATCTCCTCGCGGATTTGCGGCGCATCGATGACAAAAAGCACGTCGCCCTTTTTGACGCTCTGGCCCTGTGCGATATCGAGCCGTTCCACCCGCCCCGGCTCCTGCGGATAGAGCCGTACGAACTGCTCCGGATAGATGACAGCCGGTGCCGTGACGCTGGTCGAGATCGGCAGGAACGCCAGCACGATCAGCCCGAAGACGAAGGCGGCCGTCACATAGGTCCGGCGGGTTCTGACGATATCGCTGCGCATGGACCACCACTCCTTCACTTCCATGTAAACCGGGCGGATGAGGAAGAAACCGATCTCGACGACGAAAAGCAGGATGCCGATGATCTTGATCGTGAAATGATAGACGAGCACCGCGATCCCCAGATAGAGGATCACCCTGTAGATCGCCGTTGCCACCGCATAGACGGTCAGGATCGCGTCGAGCCGCGGCGGAAAGGCTTCCGGCGCTGCATAGCCCGGCTTGAACAGAAATTCCCGCAACCGCCAGCGCATGTGCCGGAAGGCGCGCGGCTGAAGGTTCTCCACCCCCAGAAGGTCGGACAGGATGTAATAGCCGTCGAAGCGCATGAACGGGTTGAGGTTGACGACGAGGCTCAACACCACACCGGTCGCCGTCAGCACGAAGATCGCGCTTCTCAGCGGCCCGTCGGGCACGAAGGCCCAGGCGAGCAGCGCATAGGAAGCCACCATCAGCTCCACCAGCATGCCCGCGCTATCGATTCTGAGCCGCTGCCGGCGCGACTTCAGCTTCCACGCGTCGCTGACATCCGTGTAGAGCAGCGGCACCATCACCATGAAGGCCACGCCCATCGTCGGAATGCGGCAGCCGAACCGGTGCGCCAAATAGGCATGCCCCAGCTCGTGCAGGCACTTGATGAAGATCACCGAAAGGATCGAGATCGCCGCCCCTTCGAGCGAAAAGACGAAGGGAAACGTGCCGATGAACGCATCCCACTGGCGTGAGACGAGGTAAAGTCCGATCAGCCCCGCCGCTGCCGAGACTGACCAGAAGATTTTGCTGAACAGGAAGGCGACATAGGGCCAGGTGGCGCGGATGAAGGGTTCCGGCCGCACCAGCGGCACCTTGAAGAACAGGTAGTTGTGAATGAGCCGCATGTACCAGGAATGGCGCGGCAGCGATTTCTGGTGCAGCGCCCGCCACCCGCCCCGCGTCGGCTCGGCAAGCAGCAGGTTATGCTCCAGCATCCGCACGACAGTGCCGATATCCTCCACCGTCATCCGCTCGGAAAACTTCGCATTGACCGTCTTGAGAAGCATACCGACCGTGCGGCTGACATTCCAGAAGCTTAACAGCTGAAACATCTCGTAGGTGATGCGGAAGAACCGGTTGCGGACCGGATCGAACACGACCCATGTCGGCGCACCGGAATAGCTTGCTCCCACCCGCATGATCTGCAGGTCCTGCCTCAGCACCGGCAGTGGCGCATCCTCAGGCTTCGGCGCGGCCTGCGGCTGCAGCACCCTCGGCTGTCCCGTCTGCGCGATAGGGCCATGCACATGCCCGATAGGGGGTTGCCCGGCGGTCATAGGCCGAACCGCTGGCGGATGACCGAGATCGGCTTGCGGAACAGGTAATAGGCGAGCGCCACCTTCTCGCCGCTGATCTGCGCCGTGCCGCGAATGCCGAGCCGCATGCCCGGCTGCTCGCCTTCAAGCGCCGCATAGACCCGGTAGGCCAGCACATCCCCCTCGATCATCCGCGCCTCGAAGGATGCGGCAACGACGGTGGCGCTGGCCGGGTTGAGCGGATCGGAATCGAGAAAGGCGCGCACCTTCGCCCCCTTCGACACGGCAATCGCATCCGCCACCGGCACATCGATCCGAAGCTGCATGCGCTCCGGATCGGCGATTTCCATGATCCGCTCGCCGGTCGTCACCGGCCGTCCCACCCAGTCGCGCCGGTCGGTATAGATGGCGATGCCGCCCGCCGGCGCACGTACGTCCGACCGTTCCAGCATGTCGCGGGCATAATCCCGCTTGGCGGCGGCAACCGTCAGCTCGCTGCGGGTAATCGCCAGGTCGGCGCGCAGTTTCGGGTCCGACACCGCCCCTTGCGTCACCTGCATCAGCTTGGCCTCGGCAACCCGCACATCCTGCTCGGCCACCGCCAGCTCGTTGCGCAGCATCACATCCGACATCTTGATCAGCGGATCGCCTTCGTTGACCGCCTGGTCGGGGTTGACGATGATGCTGTCGATCACTCCGTCCATCGGGGCGGCAATGATGCGCGGCGAGATCGGCGACACCTCCACCGGCGCCAGAACGGTGAGCGGCACGGGATAGAAACCGAGCGCCACCGTCGCCACGGCTGCCGCGGCCAGCAGCGGCTTGATCTTGATGCGCCGCCGCAGCCGTCGCTCACCGGAAAGGGCCGCCCAGGCATGCGCATAGGTCGCCGCCAGGCGCCGCGCGATCAGAAGGTCCGGCTCGCTCCACGGCGTTTCGCGGGCAATCAGCATGCCGCCGAACACCGTTCCGTCACGCAGCTTGAACGGCAGCCAGGCCATGAACCGGCTGGGATAACTCTTGTGCTCTTCGTCACCGGGCGGGCAAAACGCCGGTAGGGCGAAATCGCAGGGTGCGGCCAGCCCCTTCTCGTCCCTCAGCCGACGCACCACAGCCTCGATCCAGCGGATGCGCGGCGAATTGCGGTCGACGGCGCCGACCGATGTGACCGCCTTGACCACCAGATTTTCCGCCCGGCCGGCCATGGCAAACACCTGCCGCGCCTTGGCGATGCGCGCCGTCTCGTTGGCGATCAGAAAGGCCAGCTCACCGAGCGTCTCCACCTGCCGCGCCTCGGCTTCCACCCGCAACAGCAGCTCATAGCCCTTGGACGCCGCCTGCGCCGAATTGGCCGCACCGCCTCCGGACGTCGGGTGACTGGCGGCCTGTGCTTGGGGCGGAGACTGGGGTTGATCCTGGGGCCGAAGCGTCGCCTTGATGTTCCGTTCCATCCGCTATTCCCCCGGTGCGGGGCTGAATTGGGTCGGGCCGCTCATGCCCGGCAGAATGCCTGCCGTATGGCCGGAAAAACGCCCGGTCACCTTCACCGTCTGGCTGACCGGATCGACGATCGCCGCGATCCGCGATACTTCCGCCTGCCTCTTCTCGCCGGTCTCGTCGATCGTGATGGCAAAGGGCGTTCCGGGTTTCAGCCATCTGAGCCAGTTGGACGGCAGAAGCGTCTCGATCTCCAGATCGCCCTTGCTGACGATCTGCATCAGCGGCTGGTTCGGTTCCGGTATTTCATGTTCATGTGCCCGCATGAAGGCGATCCGCCCGTCATAGGGTGCCCGGATGACACAGCGCGACATCTTGCTGCGAAACGCCTCCACTTCGGCCGCCGCCTGATCGGTCTTCGCCTTCGACAGATCCACCTCGAATGCGCCGACGGCCTTGGAACGCGCCAGTCGGGCATTGTTTTCATGCGTGATCGTCTCGGCCCTCAGGACCGCCTCGGCGGATTTCACCTGCGCTTCCAGATCGCGGCAATCAAAGGCGGCCAGAATGTCACCTTTGACAAATTCCTGCCCCTCTCGAAACGGCAGGGAGGCGATCGGCGCGATGAGATCCGTGCCGATCATCGCCTCGTTGACGGCTTTCACGATGCCACGCAGACCCTCACCCGGATTTTGCGCAAGCGCCGGGCGATGACCGCCCGGCGCTGCTGCCACCAGTGCAAGAACAAGACCCGTAACCTTCCAAGTCTGCACGTCGTACTCCTTCACGCGGTCGGTTCGTCCGCCATCACTTGGCGGCCATAACCTCGACCCTTGCCGGACCGCCATCATCGGTCCACATCGTCCGCAGCTGTCCGGCGATCTGCTCGACGTTTGAGGTCGTCGAAAGCCCCGTCGGGAACGGATCGACACCGAGCGAGGCATAGATATTGGCATAGGCGTTCTGCAGGTCCGCATAGGCCATATCGAGCTTGGCATCGGCCAGAAGCGCATTCATCTCCTCGCGGATGAGGATCTGCTCGCTGGTCCGCTGGGCGCTCGTCTCGTCACGCACCTGCTTCAGGATCCGGTGCGAGACATTCGAAAGGGCGGCCGCCGTGCCATAGGACTTGTTGAGATGGGCATAGCGCACCCGGCTGATATGAACCTGCGTCATGATTGCCATCGCCACCGAAAGCGCGCGGGCATCGAGCACATCCTTTTCCGCTTCGATCTTGCGGTTGACCGCCGGCAGTGCAGCCACCTGCATCGCGTTGAAGCTCACCTTGGCGCCCCAGGAAAGCCAGTCGTTCGTCGCGATGAACTCGTTGGAATCGTAGTTGGTTCCGGCATAGACGTTGAAGCCCGGCAGGATATCGAGAAGGGCGGCATTGACCTCTTTCTCGTTGATGCGGCTGCGGTAGGCGACCTCACGCATTTCCGGCCGGTTCTCCACCGCGATGCGGAACATTTCCGGCATGCTGTCCGGCACGCCGAGCTTGGTCGCGGATCGCTTCGGCACGGCAAGCGTGAAATGCGTGCCGGGCGTCACGTTCATCAGCGCCGCCAGCTGGCTTTTCGCCACCTTCAGTTCGCCTTCCAGCGTCTCGACCTCGCGCTTCACCTCGATCAGCTCACGCTCGTAGGTAAGCGCGACAAGCGGCGAGCTTTCGCCGCCCGACGACAGGCCGCGCGTATCGCGCAGCGCCCGCGCCACGCGTTTCTCAAGCGCTCGCATGCGGCCGACCAGCCGCTGATAGCTGACGGCGCGCCAATAGGCGGTGCGCACGTCCTCGATCACCTTGTTGACGATCCGCCGCTTCATCTCCTCCTGGATCAGCGCCTGGTCGGCCGCCTGCTTGGCGCGCACGTAGGAAAGGCCGAAATCGAGGATGTTCCACGAAAAGGTGAGGTCGGCGGTCTGGATGTTTTCGTCACGGGTCGAGGGCGTAGAGGAATCCGCCTCGTCGCGTCCGGCATAGCCCGCACCCGCCACCACTTTGGGCAGCGCACTGTAGGTAACAAGATCGGCCTCGCGGGTTTTCAAGGCGGCTTGCATAATCTCGACTTTCGTGTCAAGGTTGTATTTAAGCGCTCTTGCCATGGCCTGGTATAGATCGACCGAACCGGTGATGGGCTCCTGGTTGGCGGTCGCGCGGATGAGTTTTTCGTTCCCAAAGGTCGCATTCGCCTCTGGCGTAAACGGCTCTGTTCGTACGGTGCACCCTGTCACTATCAGGACGGCGGGCACAGTCCACATAAGCGGAAACTTCACTGCGTCACCTCGTAAATCAACACTACGAAACCCCCGCGATAAGCGATACCAGGGAACGCGCGTTTCCGACCCCTCAACCTCACATGGGACAGAGTGGCATTTGGAAACCTAGGGCTGATTTAAGATTTACGAATATGATTAATAACAGCCTAATGCATTAGGAAATGCGAACGTGTAGGTAAATTTTTCGTACTCGCGGCAGATGCACAGCCATGCAATCCATTTTCCTAATGTCCCGATTCTGCACGGGTTTACATAAATATTCTAAATTGCTAAAACTTAGGTTCTGTTATTAGTAATTTGTAAACAAGCCCAACCTTACGTTGGGAACTCGTTAATTCGATGACCGTTGCCCGAGCGCCTTTCCTCAACGCCGGGCATCCATCCGCACGGTCAATCGGGGGTCTGGAAGCGGGAGACACATGCATGAACGAGCACTTTACTCGTCCCAAGAAAGCATCCTCGGCGAGCAAAAAAGACGCCAGGCCGAAGAAGGGGACGCAGGATCGGCTCAGCTCGATGCTGATGGAACTCGAGCAGCGAATTGCCTTCGATGCGGCAGGCGCTGCCACCGTCGACCAGACCCAGGACGACAACCCGGCCAATGACGGAGAGGCCGCGAACACCCACCACAATGGCGACGACGGCAGCGCCGAAAGCGAAGCACTGGCCGCAGCGCTTGCTGCCGTCCCCGATCGGCCCCCGCAAGCCGAATCACAACCTGTGGACGTGCAGCCGACCCAGGTCGTCATCGTCGACAGCTCGGTGCCGGATTACCAGTCGCTGCTGGAAGGGATCGACGGAAATTTCGAGGTCATCGTCCTCGAAGACGGCCGCGATGGCGTCGAGCAGATCGCCGAAGCGCTCTCCCACATGAACAACGTGGAGCAGATCCACATCATCTCGCACGGCGATGAGGGCCGGCTCTATCTCGGCTCGGCGGAGCTGACGATCGAGAGCATGGCCGGCGAATATGCCGACGAGTTGCAGAGCCTGCGCAACCACCTGACGGACGACGCCGACATCCTCATCTACGGCTGCGATTTTGCCCGTGGTGAGCTTGGCGGCGATGCCGCCCGCATGATGGGCTACATGACCGGCGCCGATATCGCCGCCTCGACCGACGCCACCGGCAGCGAAGCGCTCGGCGGCGACTGGGACCTCGAATACCGCTCCGGCGAGGTCACTGCCGCGGTCCTTCCGACGCTCGATGCACAGCGTGAATATGCCGAGCTTTTGAACGTCCAGGCCAATGTCGGCAACGGCGCGCTGCTCGTCGTTTCCGGCCGCACGCTCTATTCCGTCGATGTCGTCACCGGCAAGGCGACGGCGATCACCACGGCGCCGGCGACGATCGGCGGCGTCAGCCTCAGCGCCACGCTGAATTCGCTGGCCGTCGATCAGGCAAACGGCCTCGTCTACTACACCGACAGCAACGCCGTGGCCGCCAACCGCGCGCTGTTCGCCTACGATTTCGTCAACAACACCCACATCCTGATCGACAGCGACCTGACCAACAATGCGGCCAATGCCAGCATAACCGTCGGCACGACAGGCGTCGGCGGCGGCGCGGCCGCCTTCTACAACGGCTCGCTCTTTCTCGGCGTCGAAAATGCCAGCGGCAGCGACGATCAGATATGGCGCATAACCTTTTCCGGCAACGGCCGCACCGTCGCCACCGCCTCCACCTTCGGCGCCGCCATTACCGGCACCAATGACTGGGGCGATTTCGCCATCGATACGGTCAACAATCAGCTGCTCAGCATCAATGGTGCAGCCGCCACAATCACCCGCTACAACCTGACGACCGGCGCGATCGTCAGCTCCTTCACCAACCCGAGCGGCACGACGCTCGTTCAGGGCGGCGGCGACATCAACGGCAACACCTATCTCGTCGGCAACGCGCTGCAGCAGATCAACGTCAATACGGGTGCGGCCGTCGGCTCGGCGATCACCATCACCACCAACGGCACGACGGCGCTGACCGGCATCGCCGATGCCGCCCGCTGGGTGCCGCCGACCGGCCAGATCGGCGACCAGATCTATGACGACAACACGCCCACCACGACACCGACATTCGACCCGCAGAACGGCGATGTCGGCATCGCCAATGTTACCGTCCAGCTGATCGATGACGTCAACGGTAACGGCGTCGCCGATACCGGCGAACGCGTACTTGCCACTGACACGACCGGCGCCGATGGCACCTATCTGTTCACCGGCGTCCTGCCCGGCCAGTATGTCGTGCGCGTCACCGATACAAACGGCGTTCTCGGCACGGCCATCCCGACGACCGCCACCGTCCAAACCGCGACGCTGACGACGATCGGCGCGGTCAACCTCGCCGAAGACTTCGGCTACAATGCCGCAGCCCCCGTCGTCGACCTGAATTCCGGCACCACACCGTCGCAGATGGTCAACAACGGTGCCAATCCGGGCGGCACTGGCTGGACCGGTGCCGGGTCCCAGGGATCCGTCAATAGCGGCGGCTATCTCTGGCAGAACGACAATTCCACCGGCACATTGACCCAGACCGGTTTTACCAGCTGGAACAATGGCTCGGCCCCCTCGGGCGCGGCCCAGCTGACCTTCGAACTCGGCTGGAACAATGGCGGCCTCGACACGACGGTGCCGTCCACGCTGGAAGTCTCGATCGGCGGCGTCGTCTATGCCCGCATCTCCACCGGCGTCGTCGGCGGTACGCCGAACACCGCCACCGTCACCTATCTGAACGGCGCAACCGGTTCCCCCTCGACGATTGCGAGCTCGGCCTCCGGCAACTGGACGCGCACCGGCATCACCCTTAACCTGCCGAACACGGTCGCGGCCAACGGCAACCTCGTGTTCTCCTTCGCCGCCACCGGCGGCCTGCTCGGCGGCAGCGACGACATTTTCATAGACAATGTCAGCGCATTCACCAATGTCGATGCCTCGCCGGGCCTCAACTACACGACGACCTATACGGAAAACGGCACGGGCGTCTCGATCGCCTCGACAACGGCCGGAAGCCTTGCCGACGTGCGCGATCTCGACAGCACCAGCATGCGCTCGGCGACGATCGTGCTGACCAACGCCCAGGCGGGCGACCTTTTAAGCATCGGCACGCTGCCGGGCGGCATCAGCGGCTCGATCGACACATCCGTCGCCGGCCAGATCACCGTGACGCTGACGGGCACCGCCACCAACGCCAATTATGCGGCTGCAATCCGCGCCATCACCTTCTCCAGCACCAGCGAAAACCCGAGCACGACGCCGCGCGTCATCAACGTCACCGTCAACGATGGCGGCCTCTCCTCCGCCGTCGCCACCTCGACGATCAACGTCGTCGCCGTCAACGACGCTCCGGTCAACACCTTGCCCGCAGCAGGCTGGACCACCAACGAGGATACCAGCGTCGCGCTTTCCGGCCTGTCGATCGCAGACGTCGATGTCGGAACCGGCGTCATGAGCGTCCAGCTTTCGGTCGCCTCCGGCACGATCACCGCCACATCGGGCGGCGGCGTCACGGTCACCGGCTCAGGCAGCACGATTACGCTTTCCGGCACGCTCGCCAACATCAACGCCTACCTCGCCTCGGCGGCGGCACCCGTCTATGTCCCCGTCGCGGATGCAAACGGCACCGTCGTGCTGACCATGACCACCAGCGACGGCGGCGGCACCGGCACCCCCGGCCCGCAGACGGATGTCGACACCCGCAACATCACAATCACCCCGGTCAACGATGCGCCTGTCATCGATCTCGACGGCGCCTCCGCCGGCACCGGCTACTCGGTCGGCTATACAGAAAACGGCACCGGTGTCGCGATCGCCGCCGGCAGCAACACCGTCGGCGATGTCGACAATGCCAATATGGCATCGGCCACGATCGTCATCACCAACGGCCAGGCGGGCGATGTGCTGGCCGCCAACGGCGCCCTGCCCGCCGGCATCAGCGCCAGTTACAACGCCGCCACCTACACGCTGACGCTGACCGGCTCGGCAACCCGCGCCGCCTACCAGACGGCGCTCGCCCAGATCCTCTATTCGTCGACGTCGGACAACCCGACAATCGGCGGCACGGCCGCGGGCCGCACGATCAGCGTCACGGTCAGTGACGGCGCACTTGCCTCCAATACGGCCGTCACCGCCGTCGCTGTTACCGCCGTCAACGATGCGCCGGTCAACACGCTTCCGGCCGCGGGCTGGACCACCAACGAAGACACCAATGTCGCGCTGACCGGCCTTTCCATCGCCGATCTCGACGCCGCCAACGGCACCATGACCGTCACCCTCGGCGTCGCGTCCGGCACGCTCACCGCCACTTCGGGCGGCAGCGTCACGGTGGGCGGCTCCGGCACCGCAAGCCTGACGCTGACGGGCACGCTTGCCAATATCAACGCCTATCTCGCCTCCGCATCCGCTCCGATCTACGTCCCCGTCGCCGATGCCAACGGCGCGGTCACGCTGACCATGACGACCAGCGACGGCGGTAATACCGGCACCGGCGGTACCCAGACCGATGTCGATACCCGCTCGATCACCATCACTCCGGTCAACGACGCACCGGTGCTCGATCTCGACACCGGCAGCGCCGGCACCGGCTATGCGACCAGCTATACGGAAAATGCCGCGGGCGTCGCCATCACCGGCGCATCGAGCCTGATCACCGACGTCGACAATGCCAACATGACGTCGCTGACCGTATCGATCGCCAACGGCCAGGCCGGCGACGTGCTGTCATGGGCCGGCATGCCAGCCGGCATCACCGCCAGCTACAACTCGACCACCTTCGTGCTGACATTGACCGGTTCCGCCACGCGCGCCGACTACCAGACCGCGCTTCAGGCAATCCGCTATTCGTCGACGTCGGAAAACCCGTCCACCATCGCCCGCACGATCAATGTCGTCACCAATGACGGGACGGTCAACTCCAACACCGCCGTCGCCACCGTCAACGTGATCGCCGTCAACGATGCCCCGGTCAACACCGTGCCCGGCGCGCAGACGGTGCAGGAAGATGTTCTCACCGCCATTACCGGCCTGTCCGTTACCGATGTCGACAACACCAATGTCACGGTCACGCTGACCGTCGCCAACGGCATCCTCTCGCCCTCGGCCAGCGCCGGCACGGTCACAGGGGCCGGCACCAGCACGGTCACCATTTCCGGCACTCAGGCGCAGGTGAACACCGTTCTCGCCTCGCTGCGCTATCAGGGCAATGCCGATTATAACGGCACCGACACGCTGACCATGGTCACCTCGGACGGTTCGCTCTCCGATACCGATACGGTGGCGATCACCGTCACCGCGGTCTCCGATACGGCGCCCGATACGGTGACAACCAACGAAGACACGCCGATCTCCTTCAATGTGATCACCGGCACAAACGGCGCGTCGCCCGACAATTTCGAGAATTCAGGCCGTACGCTGACCTCCGTCACCCAGCCGCCCGCCGGCCAGGGCAGCGTCACGTTCAATGCCGACGGCACGCTCACCTATACGCCGCCCGCCAATTTCAACGGCCAGACCACTTTCACCTACACCGTCACCTCCGGCGGCGTCACCGAGACGGAAAACGTCACGGTCAACGTCACGCCCGTCAACGATGCTCCCGTCAACACCCTGCCGGCTTCCGGCTGGGCGACCAACGAGGATACCAGCGTCGCGCTGACCGGCCTTTCCATCGCCGATGTCGATGCCGGCACCGGCACGATGACCGTGCAACTCTCGGTCACATCGGGCACGCTGACCGCCACATCCGGCGGCGGCGTGACGATTTCCGGCTCGGGCGGCACGATCACGCTCACCGGCACGCTGGCCAACATCAACGCCTATCTCGCCTCTGCCACAGCGCCCGTCTACGCTCCCGTCGCCAATGCAAGCGGCAGCGTCACGCTGACCATGACCACCAATGACGGCGGCAATACCGGCGGCACCGCGCTCGCCGATGTCGACACCCGACCGATCACAATCGCCGCCGTCAACGACGCGCCGGTCAACACCCTGCCGCCCACCTATTCCACCGCCGAGGACACGGCTGTCGGCCTGACCGGCATCCAGATTACCGACGTCGATGCCGCGACCGGCACGATGACCGTCACCCTCGGCGTCAATTCCGGCATCCTCACCGCCAGTGCCGCCGGCAGTGTCACCGTCTCCGGTTCGGGCACCGGCACGATCACGCTTTCCGGCACGCTCACCAACATCAACGCCTTCCTCGCCTCGGCCTCGCGCCCCACCTTCTCGCCGGCAGCCGATTTCAACGGCGCGGTGACGCTGACCATGACAACCAGCGACGGCGGCAATACCGGCTCCGGCGGCACGCTGACCGATGTCGACACGTCGACGATCACCGTCACCCCGGTCAACGACGCCCCGATCCTCGACCTCGATGCCTCCGGCGCCGGAACCGGCTTCACCACGACCTATACGGAAAACGGCGCAGGCGTTGCGATCGTCGATACCGACGTGCTGATCACCGACGTCGACAACACCACGATGACTTCGGCAACGATCGTGATCACCAACCCGGTGGCGGGCGATACGCTGTCGGTCGCTGGCACCCTGCCCTCCGGCATGTCCTTCGCGTACAACGCCGGCACCTACACGCTGACACTCTCCGGCACGGCGACAAGGGCGGATTATCAGGCAGCGCTGCAGCAGATCCGCTACTCTTCCACCTCCGACGATCCGGGCTCGACGGCCCGCACGATCAGCATTTCCGTCAGCGACGGCACGGCCGCCTCCAACACCGCCGTCGCCACCGTCTCGGTCATCCCGGTCAACGACGCGCCGGTCAACACACTGCCGGCAAGCTATACGACAACCGAAGACACCCCGCTTGCCATCAGCGGCCTTTCGGTCGCAGACCCCGATGCCGGCACCGTCAGCATGACGGTCTCGATCGGCGTCAATGCCGGAACGATTTCGGCAACCGGCGCCGGCGGCGTCACCGTCTCGGGGTCCGGCACCGGCACGATCACGCTCACCGGCACGCTCTCCAACATCAACGCCTATCTGGCAGCCGGCGCCACCCAGCCGGTCTACACACCGGTCGCCGATTTCAACGGTGCCGTGACGCTGACCATGACGAGCAGCGACGGCTCGCTCACCGATACCGACAGCCGCACCATCACCGTCACGGCCGTCGCCGATATCGCCAACGATACGGCAACCACCAGCGAGGACACGGCCGCGACGATCGATGTCAACGCCAACGACAATTTTGAAAACGCCGCCCACCAGATCACCGCCATCAACGGCAGCTCGATCGTCGCCAATGGCGTGGTCACGGTGGCAAACGGCACCGTGCGCCTCAACGCCAACGGCACGCTGACCTTCACCCCGACCGCCGATTACAACGGCGCGACGAGCTTCACCTATACCGTTACCTCCGGCGGCGTCACGGAGACGGCGACCGTCAGCGTCACCGTCACGCCCGTCAACGATGCCCCGGTCAACACCGTGCCGGGCGCGCAGACGACGGCGGAAGATGCACCGCTCGCGATCGGCGGCGTCAGCGTCGCCGATGTCGACGGCGGCAACCTCACCACCACCGTCAGCGTCACCAACGGCGCGCTCTCGGTCACCGCAGGTGGCGGCGCGACGATCAGCAACAACGGAACCGGCACAGTTACCATCGCCGGCACGGCAGCGCAGATCAACGCGGCGCTTGCCGGCCTATCCTACACGCCGACCGCCGACTATAACGGCTCCGCCCAGCTGACCGTCGTCACCAATGACGGCACACTCACCGATACCGACGGCATCGCCATCACCGTGACGCCGGTCGCCGATATCGCCAACGACACGGTGACGACGCCGGAGGACACCGCCGTCATCATCAACGTCAATGCCAATGACACATTCGAAAACGGCGCCCACCAGATCACCGCGATCAACGGCACGGCGATCGCCGTCAACGGCACGGTCACGGTCGCCAACGGCACCGCGCGCCTGAATTCCGACGGCACGATCACCTTCACCCCGGCAGCCAACTACAACGGTTCGACCAGCTTCACCTATACCGTCACCTCCGGCGGCGTCACCGAGACCGCGACCGTCGCCGTCACCGTCACGCCCGTCAACGATGCCCCGGTCAACACGGTGCCGGGCGCGCAGACGGTCGCCGAAGACGGCACGATCACGTTCTCTTCGGCCGGTGGCAACGCGATCTCGGTCGCCGACATCGACAACGGCACGCTGACGGTGACACTCACCGTCACCAACGGCGCCTTCTCGCTGTCGGGCATATCCGGCCTCACCTTCACCGCGGGCGACGGCACGTCGGATGCGACGATGACCTTCTCCGGCACGACGGCGGCGATCAACGCGGCGCTTGCCGGCGCAACCTACGTCCCGACCCGCGATTTCAACGGCTCCGCCCAGATCTCGCTCACCACTTCGGACGGCGCGCTTTCCGATGTCGACACGATCGGCGTGACGATCACGCCCGTCGCCGATATCGCTAGCGACAGCGTCTCCACTGACGAGGATGTCGCGGTCACCATCCCGGTCCTCGCCAACGACACGTTCAACAATCCCGGCCGGGCGATCACCGCCATCAACGGCACGGCGATCGCCGTCGGCGGCACGGTGACGGTGGCGAACGGCACGGTACAGCTCACCTCCGGCGGCCAGCTCGTCTTCACCCCGACGCTCGATTACAACGGCGTCACCACCTTCACCTACACGGTAAGCTCCGGCGGCGTCACCGAAACGGCAACCGTCACGGTTGCGGTCGCCTCGATCAACACACCGCCGATCAACACCATCCCGGCCAACTATACGACACTGGAAGACACCGGCCTCGGCCTCACAGGTCTGTCGATTTCCGATGCGGATGCCGCCGGCGGCACCGTCTCCGTCACGCTTGCCGTCGACAGTGGTATCCTGACCGCGGCAAACGCGGCCGGCGTCACGGTCACCGGCTCAGGCAACAACCAGATCGTCCTCTCCGGCACGATCTCCGCCATAAACACCTATCTCGCAGGCGCCTCGCGCCCCACCTTCACGCCCGCCGCCAATTCCGTCGCCGACGTCACACTGACCATGACGACCAACGACAACGGCAATACCGGCGGCCCGGCGCTGACCGATATCGACACCTCGACCATCACCATCACGGCAGTCAACGACGCCCCCGCCGGCACCGACCGGACCGTCACGCTGACGGAAGACGGCAGCTACACCTTCACTGCCGCCGATTTCGGCTTCACCGATCCGAACGACAGTCCCGCCAACACGCTGTCGGCCGTCATCATCAACACGCTGCCGACCAATGGCACGCTGACGCTGGGCGGTGTCACGGTCACGGCAAACCAGGTGATCAACGCCGCCAATATCGGCAGCCTCGTCTTCACCCCCAACGCCAATGCCAACGGCACGGCGCTCGCCTCCTTCACCTTCCAGGTGCGCGATAACGGCGGCACCGCCAATGGCGGCGCCAATACCGACCCGACACCGAACACGATCACCTTCAACGTCACCGCCGTCAACGACGCCCCGGTCAACACGCTTCCCGGTAGTTTCGCTACCAACGAGGACGTGGGCCTAGCGCTGACCGGCATTTCGATTACCGATATCGATGCCGGCTCGAACAATGTCACGGTCACGCTGTCGGTCGGCTCCGGCACCCTGTCAGCCACGACCGCCGGCGGCGTCACCGTTACCGGTTCGGGCAGCTCGATCACGCTGACCGGCACCGTCGCCAATATCAACGCCTTCCTCGCCGGCTCGTCGCGACCGACCTACACGCCGGTCGCCAATGCCAACGGCCCGGTCACACTGACCATGGTCACCAACGACGGCGGCAATACCGGCACCGGCGGCGCGCTGTCCGACACCGACACCTCGACGATCAACATCGCCCCGGTCAACGATGCTCCGGTCGGCTCCAACGCCGCGATCAGCACCAACGAGGACACGCTGTTTTCCGGCACGCTGCCGGTCGCCACCGATGTCGATGGCGACACGCTGACCTATTCGGCCGGCTCGCTCGGCCCCGCGCATGGCGTCGTCACCATCAATGCCAACGGCACCTATACCTACGCGCCCGCCGCCAATTTCAACGGTACCGACACGTTCCGCTACCGCGTCAGCGACGGCACGACGAGCGTCGAATACACGGTCACGGTCACCGTCAATGCGGTCAACGATGCGCCGGTCGCCGCAAACGACAGCGCCCAGACCGCCGCAAACAGCAATGTTTCGGCGAATGTCATCACCAATGATAGCGATGTCGATGGCGACACGCTGACCGTCTCGCAGGTCAACGGCGCGAGCGGCAATGTCGGCGTAGCCATTGCCGGCTCCAATGGCGGCACCTTCACGATCGGCGCCAATGGTGCTGCCGTCTTCAACCCCGGCGCAGCCTTTGCCGACCTCGCCGCCGGCCAGACGCGCACCTCCTCCGTCACCTATCAGATCTCCGACGGCAATGGCGGCACGGCAACCGCCACCTTCACGGTCACCGTTACCGGCATCAACGACGCGCCGATCTCCACCCCGATCGCCAACCAGAGTTCGAACGACGCACAGACGGTGTCGCTCAATGTCTCGGGCAATTTCAGCGATCCGGATGCCGGCGATACCCTGACCTATACCGCAACCGGCCTTCCCCCCGGTCTGTCGATCAGCGCATCCGGTGTCATCACCGGCACGATCAACCGCAGCGCCAGCGTCAACGGGCCCTATTCCGTCACCGTCACCGCCACAGATGCGGCCGGGGCACAGGCAAGCCGCAGCTTCACCTGGGCGATCGCCAACCCGGCCCCGATCGCCAACAACGATGCCCTGGCGACGACCGAAAACGCCGCCATCAACGGCTCGGTCTTCGCCAATAACGGCTCCGGCATCGACAGCGACCCGGATGGCGACCCGATTGCCGTCTCGGCGGTCGGTGGCAGCGGTGCAGGCGTAGGGGCTGCGGTTTCCGGCTCGAACGGCGGCACCTTCACCATCAATGCCGATGGCACCTATGCCTTCAATCCCGGCACCAGCTTCGACAATCTGGCTGCCGGCCAGACCCGCACCACATCGGTCACCTACACGATTTCCGATGGCCAGGGCGGCACCGCGACCGCCACGGTGACCGTTACCGTCACCGGCCAGAACGATGCGCCGAATGCCGTCAACGACACGTTCACCACCAATGAGGATACGCCCGTCACTTTCGACGTGCGCACCAACGACAGCGATATCGACGGCGGCACGCTCTCCGTCACCGCCATCAACGGCACGGCAATCTCTGTCGGCAACCCGATCACCGTCACCGGCGGCGTGGTCTCGCTCAATGCCAACGGCACGCTGACCTTTACGCCGAATGCCAATTACAACGGCACCCCGAGCTTCACCTACACCGTTTCCGACGGCCAGGGCGGCGCGACGACCGCCACCGTCAACGGCACCGTCAATCCGGTCCAGGACGCGCCGGTCGCAACCAACGACACGTTCACGACGCCGGAAGATACGGCAATCACTTTCGACGTGCGAACGAATGACAGCGATGCCGACAACGATCCGCTGACGGTGACGCAGATCAACGGCCTCGCCATCACCTCCGGCGGATCGGTGGCGGTTACCGGCGGATCGGTGCGTCTGAACGCCAATGGCACGCTCACCTTCACGCCTGCCGCCAATTACAACGGCACGCCGAGCTTCACCTACACGATCTCCGACGGTCAGGGCGGCACAGCAACTGCCACGGTCAGCGGCACCGTCACCCCGGTTCAGGACCCACCGGTCGCCACCGCCGACACGTTCACCACCGCCGAAGACACGGCCGCAACCATCAACGTGCTCGGCAATGACAGCGACCCGGACGGCGATGCGCTGACGATTACCCGCATCAACACGACGGCGATCGCGGTCGGCGGCACCGTCTCGGTGACCGGCGGCACGGTGACGCTCAACGCCAACGGCACGCTCACCTTCAATCCGGGAGCCAACTACAACGGCAGCCCGAGCTTCACCTACACGATTTCCGACGGCAATGGCGGCACAGCGACTGCCACGGTCAGCGGCACCGTCACCCCGGTCAACGACGCTCCGGTCGCCACCAACGACACATTCACCACGCCGGAAGACACCGCCGTTAACGTCAATGTCCGTGGCAACGACACCGATGTCGATGGCGACACGCTGACCGTCACCCAGATCAACGGCACGGCAATCGTTACAGGCGCCACCGTTTCCGTCACCGGCGGCACGGTGACGCTCAACGCCAATGGCACACTCACCTTCAATCCGGCCGCCAACTACAACGGCAGCCCGAGCTTCACCTACACGATTTCCGACGGCAACGGCGGCACGGCGACAGCCACGGTCAGCGGCACCGTCACCCCCGTCAACGACGTGCCGGTCGCCACCAACGATACTTTCACCACGCCGGAAGACACGGGCGTAACCTTCGATGTCCGCGCCAACGATACGGATGCCGACGGCGACGCGCTGACCGTCACCGCCATCAACGGCACGGCGATTGCGACCGGCCAGTCCGTCGCCATCACCGGCGGCTCCGTCCGCCTCGATGCCGATGGCCGCCTCAGCTTCACCCCGAACGCCAATTTCAACGGCAACGTCTCCTTCACCTACACCGTCTCGGATGGCACCGCCTCGGCCAATGCCACGGTCAACGGCACGGTCACCCCGGTCAACGATGCGCCGGTCTCCTCCAACATCAGCGTGTCGACCAGCGAGGACACCCCCCTTACCGGCACGCTGACCGCCACCGATGTCGACAACGACCCGATCACCTTTGCCGCCGGCACGACGACGCCCGCCCACGGTTCGGTGACGATCAACGCCAACGGCACTTATACCTACACGCCGAACGCGAATTACAACGGCACCGACAGTTTCAGCTTCGTCGTCACCGATCCGAATGGCGGCCGCAACGAATATACCGTCACCGTTGCCGTCAGCGCGGTCAACGATACGCCGGTCGGCACGCCCCTGCCGGACCGCGCCGCCAATGATGGCTCAAACGTCAATTTCGATGTCTCCGGCGCCTTCTCCGATGCCGATGGCGACACGCTGACCTACTCGCAGACCGGCCTGCCCGCAGGCTTGTCGATCAGCGCTGCCGGCGTGATCACCGGCACGCTCGCCCCGAATGCCAGTCAGGGCGGCAACAACGGCGTCTACACGGTGACGGTCACCGTTTCGGATGGCAATGGCGGCACGACGCAGCAGACCTTTGCGCTCACCGTCTCAAACCCGGCTCCGATCGCCGTCAACGATACGGCAACGACCGCGGAAGACACGGCCGTCACCATCACCGTTCTGACCAATGACAGCGACCCGGACGGCGATCCACTGTCCGTCGTCTCTGCCACTGCCGCGCATGGTACCGTGACCATCCTCGCCAATGGCCAGCTCTACTACCAGCCGGATGCCGATTATAACGGCACCGACACGATCAGCTACACGATCTCCGACGGCAATGGCGGCACGGCGACCGCAACCGTCACCGTCACCATCACCCCGGTCAACGACGACCCGGTCGGCAGCCCGATCGCCGACCGCACCCGCAACGACGGCGATACCGACAGCCTCGATCTCTCCGCCTTCTTCTCCGATCCCGAAGGCGGCGCGCTGACCTATGCGATCGATCCCGACTTCCCGCTGCCGCCCGGCCTGACGCTCGCCGAAGACGGCTCGCTGATCAGCGGCCGGATTACGCCAGACGCCTCCGGCCCGACCGGAACGACGGTCTATACCGTCCGCGTCATCGCCACCGATCCGAGCGGCGGCACGACGACCGTCGAGTTCGATTACACCGTCCTCAACATCCCGCCGGTGGCCCTGGACGACGCGGTGACGACGCTTGAGGATACGCCCGTCGATATCGACATCCTCGCCAATGACAGCGATCCCGATGGCGATGCCGCCGAAGTCATCCGCGTCAACAACCAGGTCCTGACGCTCAATGGCGCGGCGGTCGAGACGACCCACGGCTCTGTCCGTCTGGTCGAAAATGCAGACGGCGATCCGGTGCTCCGCTTCACGCCGGATGCCGATTACAACGGCCAGGAAAGCTTCACCTACTCGATTTCCGATGGCAATGGCGGCTTTGCCACAGCAACGGTCACCGTCACCGTCACCCCCGACAACGATGCACCAACGCCGACCCAGCCGATCCCGGATCGCGTCCGCGCCGACGGCCAGTCCTTCACCTACGATGTCGCCGACTTCTTCGCAGACCCGGATGGCGACACGCTGACCTACTCCATCAGCGGCCTGCCGGCCGGCCTGCAGTTCGACACCGCCACCGGCCTGATCTACGGCAACATCAACAACCAGGCGAGCCAGGGTGGCAACAACGGCCTCTACACGGTCATCATCACCGCCACCGACGGCTCCGGCGAGACAGCAACCCAGTCATTCGATCTGACCGTCACAAATCCCGGCCCGACCGCCAACAACGACACGGTGACGGTTGCCGAGGACGGCTCGGTCACGTTCAACCCGGTCACCGGGGCAGGCACGACCAGCGGACCGGCTGGCGCAGACACCGATCCTGACGGCGACCCCCTGGTGATCACGGCCGCCAGCGCCGGCAACGGCACCGTCACGCGCAACGCGAACGGCACGCTCACCTATGTACCGACCGCCAATTTCAACGGCGTCGACACGATCGTCTACACCATCTCCGACGGCAATGGCGGCGTCTCCACCGCCACCGTCCGCGTCACCGTCACCTCGGTCAACGACGATCCGACCTCCGATCCGTTCCCCGATCTCATCGACAGCGACAACCAGCCGGACATCAATTTCGGCGTCGCCGACTATTTCGACGATATCGATGGCGACACGCTGACATTCACGGCCGACAACCTGCCGCCTGGCCTTGAGATTTCGTCGGACGGCCGCATCACCGGCACGATTGAACCCGATGCATCGACCGGCGGCAATCCGCAAAACCAGGACGGCTTCTTCGTCTACACGGTGACTGTGACCGCCACCGACGGCAATGGCGGCAGCACCCAGCGCACCATAACCTGGACCATCGTCAACCTGCCGCCCAAGGCGCTCGACGACAGCCTCTTCGTCGATGCCGATGCCGAAGAGACCGATGGCGGCAATGTGCTGGACAATGACGCCGACGAGGACGGCCTGACCGTCGTGGCGGTCGAAGGCGTGGCCGGCAATGTCGGCCAGCCGGTAGCAGGCTCCAACGGCGGCACCTTCGTCATCAATGACGACGGCACCTACACATTCGATCCCGGCGGCGATTTCGACGACATGTCGGAAGGCGATCCGGCACGCACCACCTCCGTCACCTATCGTATCAGTGACGGCCAGGGCGGCTTCGACACGGCCACCGTCATCGTCACCGTCACCGGCGTCAACGAGGACCCGACCGCCGACACGATCCCGAACTATACCCGCGCCGACGGTCAGTCGCTCACCAGCAACCCGCTGCATCTGGGCACCTTCTTCCAGGACGGCGATGCCAACGACACGCTGACCTACACGATCACCGGCCTGCCGAACGGGCTGGTATATAACCCTGCAGACGGCAGCGTCACCGGCACGATCGCCAACAATGCCAGCCAGGGCGGCAATGGTGGCGTCTACACGGTGACAGTCACCGCCAATGACGGCCACCAGGGCACGGTCTCGCAGACATTTACCTTCACCGTCACCAATCCGGCGCCGATCGCCGTCAACGACACGGTCGAGACAGCGGAAGATACGCCCGTCAGCTTCAATCCGATCACGGGCCTCGGCACGACCAGCGGCCTGACCGGCGCCGATACCGACCCGGACGGCGACACGCTCACCATCGACAACCGCCCGGGCTTCCAACCCGTCGCCGGCAATGGCACGGTTACCGTCAACGGCAACGTGCTCACCTACACGCCCAATCCCGACTACAACGGCACCGACACGATCGTCTACCGCATCAGCGATGGTCAGGGCGGTTTCAGCACCGGCATCATCACCGTCTCGGTCGACGCGGAAAACGATCCGCCGATCTCCTCGCCGATCCCCAGCATGGAGCGCAATGACGGCGACACGATCAGCCTCGACCTCTCGGGCAATTTCGCCGACCCCGAAGGCGAACCGCTGACCTATACCGCGGACGGCCTGCCGCCGGGTCTTGAGATCGATCCTGTAACCGGCGTGATTTCCGGCGATATAGACGCCGACGCCTCGGGCCTCACCGGCATCCGCGACTATGTCGTCACCGTCACCGCCACCGATCCGGATGGCCTCAGCGTCTCGGAACAGTTCACCTACACGATCCTCAACGTCGCCCCGAACGCCGAGAACGACGCCGTTTCCACCAACGAGGACACGCCGGTCGATATCGACATCCTCTTCAACGACCGGGACCCGGATGGCGATACGGATACCGTCATCCTGGTCGAAGGCGTGGCCCTTGCCGTCGGTGGCCCGGCGGTCACGACGCCGAACGGCACGGTTGAGCTGATCCGCGGCGCAGACGGCGGCGAATTGCTGCGCTTCACCCCGAACCTCAATTTCAACGGCACGGAATCCTTCACCTACACGATCAGCGACCGCAATGGCGGCACGGACACGGCAACCGTCACCGTCACCGTCAATCCGGTCAACGATGCACCGGTAGCAAGCCCGATCCCGGATCGCACCCAGGTCGACGGTTCCGATTTCAGCCTCGATGTGCGCCCCTATTTCAGCGATATCGATGGCGACATGCTGGATATCGAGGTCGACGGCCTGCCGTCCGGCCTCACCTTCGATCCCGCGACCGGCCTGATCACCGGCACGCTTGCCGCCAACGCGTCGCTCGACAGCCCCTACACGATCACCGTCACCGCCCGTGACGCCGGCGGCGAAACCGCCGAAACCAGTTTCGACCTCACCGTCACCAACCCGGCGCCGCAAGCCGCCAACGACACGGTCGCAACGACGGAAGACACGCCTGTCACCTTCAACCCGATCACGGGTGCAAACACCGAAAGCGGCAATGCAGGCGTCGATATCGACCCGGATGAAGACCCGCTGACGATCACCCAGATCGACGGCCAGAATATCACCATCGGTGTCCCAATCGAGGTCGCAGGCGGGACCATCACGCTCGCCGACGCGGACGGCAACCTCACCTTCACACCGGCGGAAAACTTCAACGGCACGGTCACCTTCACCTACCGTATCGCCGATGGAAACGGCGGCTTCGCCGATGCCACAGTGACGATCAACGTCGCGGCCGAAAACGATCCGCCGACGATAGACCTGAACGGAAATGCAGGAGGCAATGACAGCTCCGCCTCGTTCACCGAGGGCAATGCACCTGTCCTGATCGTCTCGCCCGATGCGATCGTCGCCGATGTCGAGGGCGGCATCGTCTCGCTCGATATCGCGCTTGGCGGCTTTGCCGATGACGGCAGCGAAGTCATCCACCTGAACGGTGCGGTCGACATCATCTACGGCACGGCGTCGAGCGGCACGATCACCTTCGGCAACACCACCTTCTTCTTCGAGTATGACGGCGAAGACAGCCTGCATTTCGAGAATTCCGCCGGTAGCGCCGTGCCGATGCCGGATGCGGCAACCAGTGCGCTGCTGCGCGCCATCCAGTATGAAAACCGCAGCGACAACCTGACCGCCGGCAACCGCACGCTGACCATCTCCGTCACCGACGATGGCAACGAGACGGCTGAAGCCATCGCCTCCGTCAGCGTCGGCGCGGTCAACGACCCGCCGGTCGCCGTTGACGATACGGCGACGACGGGCGAAAACACCGCCATCACCAACGGCCAAAGCGTTCTCGGCAACGATACGGATGCCGAAAATAACACGCTCGTCGTTTCCGCCGTCGGCGGCAGCGGCACGGGCGTCGGAACGGCGGTCGCCGGCTCCGATGGCGGCACCTTCATCATCCGCGCGAACGGCACTTACGATTTCGATCCGGGCGAGGAATTCGATGATCTGCAGGTCGGTGAAACCCGCGCGACAAGCGTCACCTACACGATCTCCGACGGCAACGGCGGCACATCCACCGCGACGCTGACCATCACTGTCACCGGCCAGAACGACGCCCCCGTGGGCGGCGACTTCACGATCGACGTCGACGAAGACGATCAGGCGACCGGCACCCTTCCGGTCACCGATGCCGATGGCGACACGCTGACCTATGCGATCGCCAGCCAGCCGGCCAACGGCACGATCACCATCGGCGCCGATGGCAGCTACACGTTCATCCCGGCCGCCAATTTCGCCGGCACCGACACGTTCACCTACACCGTCAACGACGGCCGCACGACCGTCACCTTCACCGTCGATGTCGTGGTTACCAATGTCGAGGACCTCCCGGAAGGCGAAATCCCCGACCAGGCCTTCGACGACGCCGCCGACGTCACCCTCGACATATCGCAATACTTCACCGATGCCGATGGCGACGACCTCACCTACAGCGCCGACGGACTGCCGGACGGCCTCGAAATGGGTGAAGACGGCACCATCACCGGAACGCTGCAAAGCGATGCCAGCCAGGGCGGCACGAACGGCGTCTACACGATCACCGTCACCGTCGACGATGGCGTTGGCGAAATAACCCGCACCTTCACCATCACCGTCTCCAATCCTGCCCCCGTTGCCCAAAACGACGCGATCACCACGGGAGAGAACGCCGAGGCAAACGGGTCCGTCTTCGATGACAACGGCTCCGGCGAGGACACCGACCCGGATGGCGACACGATCATCGTCTCGGCCGTCAACGGCAATGCGGCCGGCGTCGGCGCAGCTGTGACAGGCACGGCGGGCGGCGCGTTCACCATAGATGAGGAAGGCAATTACAACTTCGATCCCGGCACCGATTTCGACAACCTCGCCGCCGGTCAGACCCGTGTCACGTCGGTCACCTACACGATCTCGGACGGTCAGGGCGGCACGTCGACAGCCACCTTCACGGTCACAGTCACCGGTGCAAACGACGCCCCGATCGGTGCGAACGGCGCAATCGAGGTCACCGAGGACACGCCCTATAGCGGCACTCTTCCCGTCGCCACCGATGCCGAAGGCCAGCCGCTCACCTATGCGGCCGGCAGCCAGCCGACGAACGGCCGCGTGGTGGTCAATCCGAACGGCACCTTCACCTACACGCCGAACCCGAATTACGCAGGCTCCGACAGCTTCACCTATACGGTCTCGGACGGCACCGCGACGGTTACCTACACGATCGCGGTCGATGTCGACGCGGTCAACGATGCGCCCGCGCTCGGCAATGACAGCTTTACCGTCGATGAGGACGGCAGCACCACCATCGACGTGCTTGCCAACGACAGCGATGCCGACAACGACCCGCTGACGATTACGCAGATCAACGGCCAGGCGATTGCAGTGAACGGCACCGTCTCCGTCACCGGCGGCACGATCTCCCTCAATGCCAACGGCACGCTGACCTTCGCGGCGGCCCCGAATTTCAACGGCCCGCTCACCTTCACCTACACCGTCTCGGACGGCACCACGACCTCGACCGCCACGGTTTCCGGCCAGGTTACCTCCATCAATGACTTGCCCGTCGCGGAAGACGATACCGCCACGACCGACGAAAACACGCCGGTCGAAGGCAATGTCATCATCGGCAGCGACAGCGACGCGGATGGCGACACGCTGACCGTCGTTGCCGTGGGCGGCAGCCAGACCGGCGTCGGCGCAACGCTTGCCGGCTCCGGCGGCGGCACCTTCGCCATCCTCGCCGACGGTTCCTACACCTTCAATCCCGGCTCGGCCTTCCAGGACCTGCAGGCCGGTGAAAGCCGTGTCTCCACGATCACCTACACGATCTCCGACGGCAATGGCGGCACCGATACGGCCACGCTGACGGTTACCGTCACCGGCGTCAACGATGCCCCGACCGCACCGACACTTCCGCCCCGCGCCGATATCGATGGCACCGCGATCGACATAGACCTTGCCGCAGGCTTCGCCGATGTCGATGGCGACACGCTGACCTACACGATCACCGGCCTGCCGACCGGCCTCACCTACGATGCCGCGACCGGCCGCATCACCGGCACGATCTTGGCCTCCGCCTCAGGCCCGACCGGCACCCGTGCCTTCACAGTCACCATGACGGCCATCGACGGCAATGGCGGCACCGTTGAGCGCGACTTCACCTGGACCGTCACCAACCCGGTTCCCGACGCGCAGAACGACACGTTCTCGATCGACGAGGGCGATACGCTCACCGGCAATGTTCTGGCAAACAACGGTAACGGCGCCGATACGGATGAAGACCCGCTCACCGTCTCGCTGGTCAACGGCCCGGACAACGGCACGCTGACGCTGAATGCCGACGGCACCTTCACCTACGTGCCCGACGCCTTCTTCAACGGCACCGACAGCTTTACCTACCGGGTGGCAGATGGAAACGGCGGCTTCGATACGGCCGTCGTCACCATCACTATCGGTGCGGTCAACGATGCCCCGGTCCCGGCCGACGATACATTCGCGATCGACGAGGACGGCAGCGCCACGATCGACGTCCTCGCCAACGACAGCGACCCGGACAATGACGCGCTCACCGTCACCGCCATCAACGGCCAAGCGATCTCGACCGGAAATCCGGTCACCGTCACCGGCGGCACCGTCTCGCTCAACGCCGACGGCACGCTCACCTTCACGGCGGCTGCGAACTACAACGGCAACCCGTCCTTCAGCTACACGGTTTCCGATGGTGCGATCAGCCGCGACGCGATCGTCTCCGGCACCGTGCGCGCCATCAACGACGCGCCGGTCAATACCTTGCCGGGCAGCTACAACGGCACGGAAGACACCGACCTGCCGCTGACCGGCATCTCGATCACCGATGTCGATGCAGGTGCGGCACCGATCACCGTCACGCTCGGCGTCAATGCCGGCTCGCTGATCGCCTTTTCCGGCGGCAATGTCACGGTTTCGGGCAGCGGTACCGGCTCGATCACGCTCTCCGGCACCGTCGACAATATCAACGCCTGGCTCGCCGGCCCGACGGCGCCGATCTATCGCCCGATCGCCGACAGCAGCGCCGCCGTCACCCTGACGATGACCACCAACGACCGCGGCAATACCGGCTCCGGCGGCCAGCTGACCGCCACAAGCACGGCGGCGATCCTCATCGCCCCGGTCAACGACGCCCCGGTCGCCACCGACCAGCGCGTCTCCACGGCGGAAGACACCCCTGTCGCCGGCACGATCGCCGCCGCCGACGTCGATGGCGATCCGCTCGCCTATGCGGTCACCACCCAGCCAGCCAATGGCCGCGTCACGATCGACGCCTCGGGCGCTTACGTCTACACCCCCGGCACCAATTTCAACGGCACCGACACGTTCACCGTCACCATATCCGATGGCCAGGGCGGCACGACGACGGCGACCGTCACCATCGACGTTTCGCCGGTCAACGACGCCCCTATCGGTTCTGATGGCGCAATCACGGTCACGGAAGACGTCGCCTATCCCGGCCAGTTGCCCGCCGCGACCGACCCGGAAGGAACCCCGCTCACCTACGGTATCGGCAGCCAGCCGCAGCACGGCACACTGACCGTCAATCCGAACGGCAGCTACACCTACACACCGGCCGCCAACTATAACGGCACGGATAGCTTCACCTACACCGTCTCGGACGGCACGGCGACGAGCACCTACACGATCGCGATCAACGTCACGGCCGTCAACGACGCGCCGATCAGCTCCAATGCGGCGATCTCGCTCAACGAGGACATACCCTTTGACGGCCAGCTTCCGGCCGCGAGCGATGCGGAAGGTGACGACGTCACCTACGAACTCGTCACCGGCACGACGAACGGCACGATCGTCGTCAACGAGGACGGCAGCTATCGCTATGTGCCGAACGGCAACTACAACGGCCCGGACTCATTCACCTTCCGCGTCACCGACGGCAACGCCGCGTCCGTCACCTATACCGTCGCGATCACCGTAAACCCGGTCAACGACGCACCGGTCGCGGCGGACGTGACGGTCGAGACCGACGAAGACACGCCGATCGTCAACGGCACGCTGCCGCCGGCCAGCGATGCCGAAAACAACCCGGTCACCTACAGCGCCGCCACCCAGCCGCAGCACGGCACGCTCACCGTCAACGCCGACGGCACCTATACCTATCGACCAGCCGCCAACTACAACGGCACCGATAGCTTCACCTATACGGTCAGCGACGGCTCGGCCTCCAACACCTACACCGTCACCATCCTGATCGATCCGGTCAACGATGCGCCGGTCGCCTCCGACACCGCGATTTCGGTGACCGAGGACGAGCCCTATGAAGGCCAGCTGCCGCCCGCGACCGATGTGGAAGGCGACGACGTCACCTATGCGCTCGAAACCGGCCCAGAGAACGGCACGATCGATTTCAACGACGACGGCTCCTACACCTATACGCCGAACCTCGATTACAGCGGTCCCGACACGTTCACCTATACGGTGAGCGACGGCAATGGCGGCGCCAACACCTATACGGTGGCAATCACGGTCGGCCCGCAGAACGATCCGCCGGTTGCCGCCGATGCGGCGGTGACGACCAACGAGGATACGCCGATCGTCAACGGCATGCTGCCCCAGGCGACAGACCCGGAAGGCCAGCAGGTCAACTACGGCCTCGGCCGCGGTGCGTTGAACGGCACCGTCACCGTCAATGCCAACGGCACCTATTCCTATGTTCCGGCCACCAATTTCTTCGGCACGGATACATTCACCTATACGGTGAGCGATGGCGCGGCGACCAGCACCTACACGGTCACCATCACCGTCAATCCGGTCAATGACGCCCCGACCGCCTCCGATACCTCGATCTCGGTCACCGAGGACACGCCGTTCAACGGCCAGCTTCCGCCGGCAACCGATGTCGAAGGCAACCCGATCACCTATGTTCGCGGCACCGGCCCGGCCAACGGCACGCTTACCTTCAATGCCGATGGCAGCTACATCTACCGACCAGCCGCCAACTATAACGGCCCGGACTCATTCACCTATACGGTGACCGATGGCTCCGGCACGTCGCAGGTCTATACGGTGACGATCGGCGTCGCAGCGGTCAACGATGCGCCGGTCGGCGCCAATGATGCGGTCACAGCCACCGAGGACACGCCTTTCGACGGCATTCTGCCGCCCGCAACCGACGCCGAAAACGATCCGCTCAGCTACGCGATCGGCCGCAATGCCACTAACGGCTCAGTCACCGTCAATGCCGACGGCACCTATCGCTACGTGCCGAACCCGAATTTCTTCGGTACCGACACCTTCACCTACACGGTCAGCGATAGCGTCGCCTCGTCCACCGCCTATACGGTGACGATCACCGTCACACCGGTCAACGATGCACCGATCGGCTCCAACACCAGCATCGCCGTGACCGAGGATGTGCCGGCCACCGGCACCCTTCCACGCGCAACCGACCCGGAAGGCCAGCCCGTCACCTACAGCCTCGGCACGACGCTGCCAGCCCACGGCACGGTCAGCATCACGCCCGAAGGCGTCTACACCTACACGCCGGCCGTCAATTACAACGGCACCGACACGTTCACCTATACGGTCAGCGACGGTTCTGCGACCGCCACCTACACCGTCACGGTCACCGTCGGCGCCGTCAACGACGCCCCGACCGGCAGCAATGGCACCGCTTCGGTCAACGAGGACATGACACTCAACGGCACCCTGCCGGTTGCCACAGATGTCGATGGCGACCCGCTCACCTATGCCAAGGCGACCGATCCGGCCCATGGCACGCTGACGGTCAACCCGAACGGCACCTATACCTATATCCCCGCCGCCAATTACAACGGCCCGGATAGCTTCACCTACACGGTCTCGGACGGCACGGCATCGCGCACCTATACGATCGCAATCACCGTCAATGCCATCAATGATGCCCCGGTCGGTGCGGATGGCACGGCCAGCACGACCGAGGACACGCCGCTCAACGGCACCCTGCCGGTCGCGACCGACCCGGACGGCGACCCGCTTGCCTATACGCTCGCCAGCCAGGCGGCCAACGGCACCGTCACCATCAACCTCGACGGCACCTATACCTACACGCCGAACCCCGATTTCAACGGCACGGATACGTTCCGCTACACGGTTTCGGATGGCGCGATCCAGCGCACTTACACAATCACCGTCAGCGTCGGCGCGGTCAACGATCCGCCGGTCGGCGAGGATCTCGACGTCACGATCGACGAGGACCAGACCGCCTCCGGCCAGCTGCCGGAAGCCACCGATGCCGACAATGACGACCTCGTCTATGCCCTCGGCGAACAGGCCGAATCCGGCACTGCCACCGTCAGCCCGGACGGCAGCTACACCTATCAGCCGAATGCCAATTTCAATGGCACCGACAGCTTCACCTACACCGTCTTCGATGGTACCGCGACCGTCACCTACACGGTCAACATCACCGTCAACGCGGTGAACGACCCGCCGACCGGCGCGGATGGCGCAATCACCGTCACCGAGGATACGCCCTATCCCGGCACCCTGCCGCTCGCCTCCGACCCGGATAGCGATCCGCTGCGCTACAGCCTTGCCGGCCAGGCCGAAAACGGCGTCGTCACCATCAACCCGGACGGCACCTATACCTATACGCCCAACGAGAATTTCAACGGAACCGACGCGTTTAGCTATGCCGTCTCGGATGGCACGGTGGTGCGCACCTACACGATCAGCGTCACCGTCAATCCGGTCAACGACGCCCCTGTCGGCCGTGACGACGAGGTCGAGACCAACGAGGACACGGCGCTCGACGGCCGCCTTCCGGTCGCAACCGATGTCGACAGCGATGACCTCGTCTACGCACTCGAGAGCGGCCCGGCCAACGGCACAGTCATCGTCAATGCCGACGGCACCTATACCTATACGCCGGACCCGGATTACGACGGCACCGACAGCTTCGATTACTCCGTTACCGATGGCGAGTTCACGCAAGTCTATACGGTCACCATCACCGTCAACCCGGTCAACGACGCGCCCGTCGGCGAAGACGACGCGGCAAGCACGCCGGAAGACACGATCCTCAATGGTCAGTTGCCGACTGCAACCGATCCCGATGGAGACCCGCTGACCTACGGCCTCGGCAGCCAGGCCCAGCACGGTACGGTGAGCATCAACCCGCAGGATGGCACCTACACCTACACACCGGCCCTCAACTACAACGGCACGGACAGCTTCACCTACACGGTGTCGGATGGCACCGCCACGAGCACCTACACGATCACCGTCACGGTCACGCCGGTCAACGATGCGCCGGTCGGCGCGGATGGCACGCTCTATGTCGAAAACGGCGTCGAAACCGATGGCACCCTGCCGCAGGCGGTCGACCCGGAAGGCGACGCCGTCACTTATGCCCTCGACACCCAGGCGACCAAGGGAACGGTCGCGATCAACGCCGACGGCACCTACACCTACACGCCCAACCCCGACGAAACCGGCACCGACACGTTCACCTACACGGTCAGGGACGGCTCCGGTACGCCGATCAACACCTATACGGTCACCGTCACCATCGGCCCGCCGAACGAAGCGCCGGAAAGCGAGAACACCACCGAGACGATCGATGAAGACACGGTGCTCAACGGCATCGTGCCCGAGGCGACCGACCCGGAAGGCCTGCCGCTGACCTATGCGCTCGGCCGCGAACCGGTCAACGGCACCCTCGTCTTCAACCAGGACCGCACTTACACCTACACGCCGAACCCGAACTTCTTCGGCACCGATAGCTTCACCTATGTCGTCAGCGATGGCGCCGTCTCGTCGATCTTCACTGTCACGATCAACGTCAACGACATCAACGATCCGCCGGTCAGTTCCAACACCAGCATCTCGGTCACAGAGGATGTCGCAGCCACCGGCACCCTGCCGCCGGCAACCGACCCCGAAGGCGAGGAGGTCACCTATTCTCTCGGCACCACACAGCCGCAACGCGGCACGGTGGTGATCAACCAGGGCGGCACCTATACTTATACGCCGAATGAAAACGCCAACGGCACCGACAGCTTCTCCTTCATCGTCACCGACGAGCGCGGCGAGACGAGCGAATATACCGTCAGCGTCACCATAAATGCAGTCAACGATGCCCCTGTCGGCAGCGACGAAGAGGTGCCGGCCGTCGAAGACCAGACGCTGGAAGGCCAGCTCGAAGTCACCGATGCCGACAACGACACCCTGACCTTCGCAGTCCAGAACCCGACGACGAACGGCACGCTGACGCTCAACCCGGACGGCAGCTACGAATACGTCCCGAACCCGAATTTCTCGGGCCGCGACGCCTTCACCTACACCGTCACCGATGGCACCGCGACCCGCACCTACACAGTCACCATCATCGTCGCCAACAGCAACGACGCGCCGGTCGGCGATGACCTCGACATCACCATCGACGAGGACCAGACCGCCACCGGCCAGCTGCCGCAGGCGACAGACCCGGACGGCGATGCGCTGATCTACGCGCTCGAAGACCAGGCAGAGCACGGCACCGCCACGGTCAATGCCGATGGCAGCTACCGCTACGTGCCGAACCCGAATTTCAACGGCACCGACACGTTCAGCTACACAGTGACGGATGGCGAAGAGACCGTCACCTACACGGTCACAATCACCATCGATCCGGTGGAAGATCCGCCGGTCGGCGCCGACGGCACGGCAACCGTGATCGAGGACACGCCGTTCAACGGCACGCTTCCTGTCGCAACCGATGCAGACAACGACACGCTGACCTATGGTCTGGGCGCCCAGGCTGAGAACGGCACCGTCGTCATCAATGCCAACGGCACCTATCGCTATGTGCCGGCCGCAAACTTCTCCGGCACCGACAGCTTCGACTACACGGTCTCGGACGGCACGACGACGCTCACCTACACGATCACGATCACCGTCACGCCGGTCAACGATGCGCCGATCGGCGAAAACGTCACGGTCACGACGCCGGAAGACACGGCGATCAGCGATCGCCTGCCGGTCGCCGTAGACCCCGAAGGAAGCCCGGTCGCCTATGCGCTGGGGGCTGCCCCCACCCGCGGCACCGTCACCATCAATGCCGACGGCACCTATACCTACACGCCGAACCGCAATTTCAACGGCACCGACACATTCACTTATACGGTGAGCGACGGCACCGCGGTGAATACCTACACGGTCACCGTCTCCGTCACCCCGGTCAACGATGCGCCGATCGGCTCCGATACGGCGATCTCGGTGACGGCGGGCGAAAGCGCCAGCGGCACCCTGCCGCCGGCAACCGACCCGGAAGGCAGCCCGGTCACCTATGGCCTCGGAACGCAGGCGGGCAACGGCACGGTGACGATCAACCCGGACGGCACCTATACCTACATCCCGGCCGCCGGCTTCTCCGGCACCGACACGTTCACCTACACGGTCTCGGATGGCCAGGGCGGCATCTCGGCCTACACGGTCACCGTCTCGGTCGGCGCCGCCAACCAGCCGCCGGTGGGTGCGGATGCCAATGTCATCGCCTTCGAGGACACGGCCCTCAATGGCCGCCTGCCGGTGGCAACCGATGCGGATGGCGACACGCTGACCTATGGCCTCGGTGCAGCGCCGGTGCACGGCTCCGTCACCGTCAACCCGGACGGCACCTACACATACATCCCGGCGCTCAACTACAACGGCACCGACACCTTCACCTATACGGTCTCGGACGGCCGCTCGACCTCCACCTACACAGTCACCATCACCGTCGATCCGGTCAACGATCCACCGGTCTCCTCCGATACGTCCGTCTCCGTGAGAGAAGGCAATTCGGTCAGCGGCACCCTGCCGCCGGCAATCGATCCCGAAGGCCAGCCGCTGACCTATGGTCTGGGCACCGGCCCGCGCCACGGCACCGTGGCGATCAACCCGGACGGCACCTATACCTACACCCCGGCCGCCGGTTACAGCGGTGCCGACAGCTTCACCTTCACCGTCAGCGATGGTGCCAACACGGTCACCTACACCGTCAGCATCACCGTCGAACCGGCAGGCGGCACCCAGCCGCCGGAACCGCCGCGCCCGCCGCTCGAAATCGATCCGCCGGCCCCGGTCGTCAACGCTCCGACCGATCCCTGGCAGCCTCCATCCGTCTCCGATAGCAGCTCAGTCGGATCGCCCCTGCCGATCTCCTCACTGATGGACGATCTGAACGGCACCACGAACCTCAGCGTTCAGGGCCCGATCATCGCGGCCGTCAACTCGATCCGCTCGCTCAACAGCATGGGCTCGCTGCCGGACGAAGCGCCGGTCACCTATGCCGCCGGCCAGATCGGCGACTGGGTCGAAAGCGGCCGGATCATCGACGAACTGACGGCCGGCTTCTTCAAGGGCGGCTCCAACATCCATCTGGAACGCGAAGGGGCCGAAAGCACCTGGTTCCAGATCGATACGATGGTCTACAAGGACTATCTCTACATCATGCCGTCGTCGGAAGGTGACGTGGAAAATGCCGCATTCGGCGTCACGCTCGCTGATGGCCGCCCGCTGCCGGACTGGCTGAAACCCACCCGCCAGGGCCTCGTCGTCGGTCGCCCGCCGGCCGGCCTGCAGTTCATCGACCTGCGCATCCACGGCACCTCGTCGGATGGCGTCATCTCCGACACGATCCGCATCGACCTGCATACCGGCGCGATCCTCGATCATGTCAGCGACCGCCGCACCGACCTTGGCCCCGGCATGTTCTCCGATCATTTGCTGGCCGCCTCCGACATGATGGCGAGCGAGGACGTCTCGCTGCTCGGAAACGCGCTGGAACAATGGAGCGAGTTGCCCGACCGCTCGTGATCTGCGCAGGCCGCCCACCGGAAACGAAAACACCCGCCGGAAGCGCGGCGGGTGATATTTGCTGCTACGGCCCGAAACCCGACATCATCCTCGGGCTGCTCCGAAGATCTGACCAAGTCAACCGGATCAGGTCGTTACGGATCCTCGGGACAAGCCTGAGGATGACGAGGCAAGCCCCCCTTACCGCCCGTTCACCGCACGCCATTCGGCAAACAGCGTCAGATTGTTCTCGTCGGTGGCCGGATAAAGCCCGATGATCGTATGCCCCGCCTTCACGCGCTCGACGGCAAAGTCCTCGTAGGCCGTCATCTCGACCGCCTCATCGGCGATCTCGTCGGCAATCTCCGCCGGGATGACGATGACGCTGTCGTCGTCGCCCACCATGATGTCGCCCGGAAACACCGCCACGTCGCCGCAGCCGATCGGCACGTTGATATCGATCGCCTCGTGCAGGGTCAGGTTGGTCGGGCTGGAAGGCCGATGGTGATAGGCGGGAATATCCAGCTCGCCGATCGTCATCGCATCGCGAAACCCGCCATCGGTCACCACGCCGGCCCCGCCGCGCACCATCAGCCGGGTGATCAGGATGTCGCCGGCAGATGCCGCGCGCGCATCCTTGCGGCTGTCCATGACGAGAACCGCCCCTTCCGGGCACGTCTCGATCGCATGGCGTTGCGGGTGTTTGGGATCGCGGAACACCGTCATCGGATTGCGATCCTCGCGCGCCGGCATGTAACGCAGCGTGAATGCCGGGCCTACCATGTTGCGGCCCTTCGGCCGAACCGGCCGCACGTCCTGGATCGTCTGGTTCCTGAGGCCGCGCTTGTAGAGCGCCGAGCAGAGCGTCGCGACGGAAACGCCCATCAATTTGTCACGGGTAGCGGGGTTCATGGTTCCTCCTAGATGCATAATCAGTTGATCGCCGGCTCGGCCACCTTGGCGCCGAACTCGGTCTTCAGGAAATCGAAATCACAGCCCTTGTCGGCCTGCTCGATATGCTTTGAGAACATGAAGCCGTAGCCGCGCTCATAGCGCGGCGCGGGCGCCACCCATGCCGCCTTGCGCGCCGCAATCTCCTCTTCGGGAACCAGCATGTTGAGGCTGCGCGCCGGAATATCCAGCTCCACCATGTCGCCGGTCTTCAACAGCGCCAGCGGCCCGCCGACAAAGGCTTCCGGTGAGGCATGCAGCACGCAGGCACCGAAGCTGGTGCCGGACATGCGCGCATCGGAAATCCGCACCATGTCGCGCAGGCCCAGCTTCAAGAGCGCCTTCGGCATCGGGATCATCCCCCATTCCGGCATGCCCGGCCCGCCCTGCGGCCCGGCATTGCGCAACACAAGCACCGTCTCCGGCGTCAGCGGATAGTCCGGGTCGTCGATGATCGTCTTCATTTCGGCATAGCTGTCCGCCACCAGCGCCGGCCCCTTATGCCTGTGAAACTTCGGATCGCAGGCTGCCGGCTTGATCACCGCCCCATCCGGGCAGAGATTGCCCTTCAGCACCGCCAGCGACCCCTCGTGATAGACGGGGTTGGAAAGCGGCCGGATGACATCCTCGTTGTAGATCTTCACCTCCGCCAGCCCGTCCGTCAGCGGCCTGCCGGTCACGGTGATGGCGCTCTGATCCAGCTTGTCGCCGAGCTGCTTCATCAGCGCGCGCAGCCCGCCCGCATAGAAGAAATCCTCCATCAGGTATGTCGTGCCGGAGGGACGAATATTGGCGATCACCGGCGTCGTGCGGCCGATCCGGTCGAGATCGTCGAGCTCAAGCGGCACGCCGGCGCGGCGCGCCATGGCGATCAGGTGGATGATCGCATTGGTCGAACAGCCCGTCGCCATGGCCACCGTCACCGCATTGTTGACGGCAGCCGGCGTGATCACCTTGTCCGGCGTCAGGTCTTCCCAGACCATCTCGACGATCCGCCGCCCACAGGATGCCGACATGCGCTGGTGGTTGGCGTCGGCGGCCGGAATGGACGAGGCATTCGGCAGCGTCAGCCCCATCGCCTCGGCAATCGCCGTCATGGTCGAGGCCGTGCCCATGGTCATGCAGTGGCCATAGCTGCGGGCGATACCGCCCTCGATCCCCTGCCATTCCTCCTTGGAAATCGTCCCGGCCCGCCGCTCGTCCCAGTATTTGAACCCGTCTGTGCCCGACCCGAGCGCCTTGCCGGCATAATTGCCACGCAGCATCGGCCCGGCCGGCAGGTAGATGAAGGGAAGTCCCATCGATACCGCACCCATCACCAGCCCCGGCGTGGTCTTGTCGCAGCCGCCCATCAGCACCGCGCCGTCGATCGGGTGCGAGCGCAAGAGTTCCTCCGTCTCCATCGCCAGCATGTTGCGATAGAGCATGGTCGTCGGCTTGACGAAGTTTTCCGACAGCGACAGCGCCGGCAGTTCCATCGGAAAGCCGCCCGCCTGCAGGATGCCGCGCTTAACCCATTCCGCCCGCTCGCGAAAGTGCATGTGACAGGGCTGGGCATCCGACCATGTGTTGATGATCGCGATGATCGGTCGGCCCTCCCAGTCTTCCGGCGCATAGCCCATCTGCATGGTGCGCGACCGATGCCCGAACGACCGCTGGTCGTCCGGCATCATCCAGCGCGCCGAGCGCAGCTCCTCGTAAGTCTTTTTCTTCGTCGTCATTCCTTAACTCCTCGCGCCGCAGGGCGCAGCCGATCGGCTCCTCAGAAGCTGATCCCGTTGTCTGCAATGAAAGTCGAAAGTGCCGCCTGCTGAGGTGCCGTCAGCGGCCAGGCCGACGGTGGCCGCGTCGGGCCGCAATCGTGGCCGATCAGCGCCAACGCCGCCTTCACCCCGGTCACGTTCGTACCGTTCATCTCCTCCGCCCGCACCGCCTCGAAAGCCTTCATCCCCTCGATCAACCGGTTGGCGCCCGCATAGTCGCCCGCCTCAAGCGCCGCGTGGATCTCGACGGATCGCTGCGGCCAGACATTGATCAGCCCGGAGGTAAACCCTTGCGCACCGACCGCATAGAATGCCGGCGCCCAGACCTCCGCAAGCCCGCCCACCCAGACGATCCCAGCATCGCAGGCGGACATCGCTTCCGACAGTTTCAAAGGATTGGGCGTCGCCCATTTGACGCCGATGACGGAAGGGATCGCGCAGAGATCGGCAATCGCCTTCACGCCGATCGCATCGTTGCGCAGATAGAGCACGACCGGCAGTCCGTCGGCCGCATCGGCCACCGCCCGCACGTAATCGACAAGCCCGCGCGGTGAGGAAAACGGATCCGGCGGCTGGTGGATCATCAATGCCGAGGCGCCAGCCCGGCGCGAGACCGACGCCAGCCGGCAGGCATCGCGGACACCCCGCCCGACGCCGGCCACCAGCGGCACCCGGTCGCCCACATGCTCGGTCGAGGCCTCCACCATGGCCTCCGCCTCGTCGAGCGTCAGCGCGTAGAACTCGCCGGTATTCCCGTTGGCGACCATGACATGGACGCCGGCGGCGATCGCCCGCTCGACGACCGGTTTCTGCCTTTGCGGCAGGATATCGCCGTTCTGGTCGTAGGGCGTCACCAGAATGCCGGATATGCCCGTCAGCGCTGTTTTCAGATCCTGCATCATCGCCTCCTCATTCCGTAAACGCTTCTTCGCGCTTGCGGCTGATGCTCGGCGACAGCACGAGCGCCAGAACCACGACCGCGAAGATCAGCAGCGAAAGGCTGAGCGGGCTGCGCACGAAGATCGACGGATCGCCCTGACTGATCAGCATCGCCCGACGAAGGTTCTCCTCCAGCATCGGCCCGAGAATGAAGCCCAGCAGAAGCGGCGCCGGCTCGAAGCGCATCTTGGAAAGCGCAAAGCCGATGACGCTGAAGCCGGCCATGACGAACACGTCGAAAACGCTGTTGTTGATGCTGTAGGCGCCGATGCAGCAGAAGCCGATGATCGCCGGGAAGAGCAGATGATAGGGCACCGTCAGCATCCGCACCCAGAGCCCGATCAGCGGCAGGTTGAGGATGACGAGCATCAGGTTGCCCGACCACATCGACACGATCATGCCCCAGAACAGGGCCGGTTCGTCGGAAATCACATTCGGTCCGGGCGTGATGCCCTGGATGATCATCGCCCCCACCATCAGCGCCATGACAGGATTGCCGGGAATGCCGAGCGTCAGCATCGGAATGAACGAGGTCTGTGCGCCGGCATTGTTGGCGCTTTCCGGCGCTGCCACGCCCTCGATCGCGCCTTTGCCGAATTCGGCGCGGTTGGGTGAAACGCGCTTCTCGACAGCATAGGCAGCAAACGAGGCCAGCATCGCCCCGCCACCCGGCAATACACCGAGGAAGGAGCCGAGCGCCGTACCGCGCAGCACCGGGGCGATGATCCGCTTGAAATCCTCTCGCGTCAGCATCAGCCCGGTGACGCGCTTGACGCCGACCGAACGCTGATGCTCGCCTTCCAGATTGCGCAGGATTTCGCAGATCCCGAAAATGCCCATGCTGACGGCAACGAAATTCAGCCCGTCATAGAGCTCCGGAATATCGAAGACATAACGCGGCGTGCCGCTCTCCACATCGGTACCCACCGTGCCGAGGATCAGCCCGAAGACAATCATCGCGAAAGCCTTCAGTAGCGAGCCGCTGGCCAGCGCCACCGAAGCCACGAGACCTAGCACCATCAGCGAAAAATACTCCGCCGGCCCGAAATTGAGCGCCACGGCGGCAAGCGGCGGGGCGGCAACGGCCAGCAGGATCGTCGCCACCGTGCCGGCAAAGAACGAGCCGAGCGCCGCCGTCGCAAGTGCCGCCCCGGCCCGGCCGTTGCGCGCCATCTGATACCCGTCGATCGCGGTGACGACCGAAGAGCTTTCGCCCGGAAGATTGATGAGAACCGCCGTGGTCGAGCCGCCGTATTGCGCGCCGTAAAAGATGCCGGCCAGCATGATCAGCGCCGATTCCGGCGGAAGGCCGAAGGTGATCGGCAAAAGCATGGCGATCGTCGCCGTCGGCCCAAGCCCCGGCAGAACACCGATCGCGGTGCCGAGCAGACAGCCGACGAAGCCGTAAAACAGGTTCATCGGCATGAAGGCGGTCGAGGCACCGAGCCAGAGGTTCGAGAAGAGATCCATAGAAAATCCAATCCGTTTTCGTCGGTCGAGCAGAGGAGCGCGAGATATGACCCGCTAGAAAAGCTCGCCGATAAAGGGGATCCACGGCCCGAAGGCCTGCACCGGAAGTGCCAGAAGCTTGGTGAAAAGAACGACCGAACAGATCGAGAGAAACAGCCCGAGCAGGATCGAATGCCGCCAGTTGGCATAGCGGCTGGCGGTTGCCACGCCGACGATCAGCAGCAGCATCGTGGGTGCCAGCCCAAGCCCGGAAAGCAGCAGACCGAAGCCGACCGGTCCGAGGATCACAAGGAAATACGCCTTCCAGTTCCAGGCCTCAGGCTCGCCCGCCTCACCCTCCACGATCAGCGACTGGACGATGATCAGTGCACCGATCGCCATAAGAAGCAGGCTCAGCATGGTCGGGAAATAGCCCGGCCCCATCTGGAAGGAATTGCCGACCTGGAGTTCGCGGCCGAACCAGATGAACATGAGGCCGACACAGATCATCGTCACGCCGCCGACGAAGTCGCGGCCGTTTCTAATTTTCAGCATGGCATGTCACTCGCTTGGGAAAGATATGCCGGCCGAAGCTCGCGCCCGGCCGGCAGGGTGCCTTACTGCAGCGGCACGTTGGCGGCCTTGATGACGTCGGCCCACTTGGCTGTTTCCTTGTCGATGAACGCCTGGAATTCGGCCGATGTATTGCCGACCGGCGTCACGCCCATCGCCTTCAGCTTTTCCTGCATTGCCGGCTCGGCAATGATCGCCTGCACTTCCTTGGAAAGCTTCTCGACGATTTCCGGCGGCGTGCCGGGAGGGGCGAAGAGACCGTGCCACGAGGTTGCCTCGAAACCCGGAATGGTTGCCGCCATCGTCGGTACGTCCGGCAGGAGTGCTGCCGTCTCCAAGCTCGTCACCGCAAGCGCCTTCACCTTGCCGGCCTTTACCTGCTGGGCGGCGGTCGGAATGTTGTCGAACATCATGTCCACGTGACCGGCCACGACATCGAGGATCGCCTGGCTGCTGCCCTTGTAGGGTACATGGGTGATCTTGATGCCGGCCTTGGTCGCCAGAAGCTCGCCCGCCAGATGGATCGAAGTGCCGACGCCCGAGGACGCATAGGTATGCTTGCCCGGCTCGGTCTTCAGGAAGGCGATCAGTTCCTCGACATTGTTGGCCTTGATCTTGTCCGGGTTGACGACCAGCACGTTCGGCAGGCTGGCGATCAGCGAGATCGGCGCGAAACCCTTTTCCTTGTCGTAGGGCAGGGTCTTGTAGAGCGTCTGGTTGATGGCGTTCGAGCTGACCGTGCCCATGCCGATCGTATAGCCGTCCGGCTTCGAGCGAGCGAGATCGCCGAGACCGATATTACCGCCGGCACCGGGCTTGTTCTCGACGATGAACCGCTGGCCGAGCCGCTTGTCCAGCTCTTCCGCCACCAGACGGCCGAACGTGTCTGTATTTCCGCCGGCGGCGAACGGCACCACAACCGTCACTGTCTTGTTCGGATAATCCTGCGCATGGGCAGCCTGCATGCCGGTCGCGCAGATCGCAGCCGTAACGGCCGCAAACGTCATGAAACGCTTGAGCTTCATAATACTTCCTCCACTTGTCCGGCCTCCTGCCGGTCCAGATCCTCCACCTCATCGACCCTCCGACGAAGAAATGAAAGCGCTTTCATTGTAACTTCAAAATTCTCGCCTGCAACTGCGGCGGGCAAAATTTTAATTCATAAAATTCAATAGATTAATATGTACAGTGCTAAATTTAGCAGTTCGGCACTTGATAATACACAAAATGAAAGCGTAACTCATTTCGACAGGAATGGTGATCATGGCCGATTACGACAAGAGCAAGCATATCATGACTGGCGGCCCGGTGACGCTGGCCGATATCGCCAAGCTCGCAGGCGTCTCGCCGGTCACCGTCTCGCGCGCCATCAACACCCCGGCGCTGGTCAAGCCTCGCACGCTGGAGGCGATCGAAAAGGTCATTGCCCGCACCGGCTATGTGCCGAACCTGCTCGCCGGCGGCCTGGCTTCACGTCGCACACGGCTGATCGCCGCCATCGTCCCCTCGGTCGCCAGCACGATCTTTGCCGAAACCATCGAGGGCCTCAATGCCGAACTGGTTTCCGCCGGTTACCAGCTGCTGCTCGGCCTTTCGGGCTATGATGCCGGCCGCGAGCTGGAGCTGACCCGCGCCATCCTCGCCCGCCGACCGGACGGCATCATCCTCACCGGCATCACCCATATGAAGGAAACCCGCGCCATGCTGACCGGCGCCGGCCTGCCGATCGTCGAGATCTGGGATTCCACCCCCTCGCCGCTCGATACCGCCGTCGGCTTTTCCCATGCGGCGGTCGGCGCGCTCGTGGCCTCGCATCTTCTCATCCGCGGTTACGACCGTTACGCCCAGGTCGGCGCCAACGACCCGCGCGCCGTCCAGCGCCGCGACGGTTTCGTCGACCGGTTGAAGGGGATTGCCGAGGTGGAACTGCCGGACCTGGAAATGAATTCGCCCTCCACCTTCAAGGACGGAAGGCTGGCGATGGCGCAGCTTCTCGACAAGGGAGGCGGCTCGCTCGGCGTCTTCTGCTCGTCGGATGTCGTCGCCCATGGCGCGCTGGCCGAGGCCCACGCACGCGGCAGCAAGATGCCGGAGGACCTCGCCATCATCGGCTTCGGCGATTTCGATTTCGCCCCGCACACCCATCCGCCGCTGACGACGGTGCGCATCGACCGCCGTGACATCGGCACCAAGGCCGCCCGCTCGATCCTCAGGAAGATCGAGGGCGACGGAAATGTGGAAGCGATGATCGACATCGAATTCCACATCGTCGCCCGCGGCACCGCCTGAGGCGAGCCAAGTCACGTTGAGCCGAACAGAACCGGCTCACGCCCGAATGTCAGGGCCGCTTGCCGAACTCCGCCGTGCCCCTTACCCAGTGCCCGGCCTGCTCGGACAGCGTGAACCCGAGTCCCGGCCGGTTCGGCACCAGCATTCGGCCGCCCTTGATCTCGAGCCGTTCGTTGAACAGCGGGTCCAGCCAGTCGAAATGCTCCACCCATGGCTCCAGCTCATAGGCCGCCGCCAGATGCAGGTGGATTTCCATGGCGAAATGCGGCGCAAGCTGCAGCTTCTTCGCCTCCGCCAGCGCGCAGATCTTCAGGAACTGCGTGATGCCACCGACCCGCGGCGCATCCGGCTGGATGAAGTCGACCGAGTTGTTCTGGATCAGCGCGATATGCTCCAATACGCTCGCCAGCATCTCGCCCGTCGCGATCGGCGTGTCGAGTTGGGCGGCGAGCGCCGCATGGCCCTCGACGTCATAGGCATCGAGCGGCTCTTCGATCCAGGTTAGATGATAGGGTTCCATCATCCGGCCGAAACGCATGGCGCTCGGGCGGTCCCATTGCTGGTTGGCGTCGACCATCATCGCCGCCCGGCCGCCGATCTTTTCATGAACGGCCGCGACGCGTTTCAAGTCGACCGCCATGTCCGGCTGCCCGACCTTGATCTTGATACCGCCGATGCCGGCCGCGATCGATGCTTCGACATTGTCGAGCACTTCCTCGATAGGCGATGACAGGAAGCCCCCGGACGTGTTGTAGCACTGCACGCTGTCGCGATGCGCGCCGAGCAGCTTTGCCAGTGGCAGACCGGCCCGCTTCGCCTTCAGGTCCCACAGCGCCACGTCGAAGGCGGCGATCGCCTGCACCGCAAGCCCGCTACGCCCGACCGAAGCACCCGCCCAGCACAGCTTGTTCCACAATTTGCCGATATCGTTCGGGTCCTCGCCGATCAGCACATGCGCGATTTCCCTGGCATGCTCGTACTGCCCCGGGCCGCCGGCGCGCTTGGAATAGCTGAAGCCGATACCGCTATGACCGTTCTTCGTCTCGATCTCGGCAAACAGGAAAGCCACTTCCGTCAACGGCTTCTGCCGCCCGGTCAGCACCTTGGCATCGCTGATCGGCGTCTTCAAAGGCAGGAAGATCGACGAAAGCTTGATCCATGCAATGCTGTCGGCCTCGACCACCGTTTGCACGGCCTCGTTCTGCATAACATTCGTCTTGGTCTGCGTATCCATAGGCACCACCCTCCATCTTCTCCGCCCTCAAGAAAGGGCCCTCTCGGCTTGACCAATACGCGCCTGATCCATTTAAGTCCAAATCGTTTATTGACGCAGATCGATACTGGAATTGACTAAATGCTGGATCTGGGACAGGTGAGATCATTCGTCGCGGTCGCTTCCGAGCTGAATTTCAGCCGCGCCGCGCGACGCCTGAACATGACGCAGCCGCCGCTCAGCCGCCAGATCAGGCTGCTCGAACAGACACTCGACGTCACGCTTTTCGAACGCAGCAGCCGGCGCGTCACGCTCACCCCTGCAGGCCTCGCCTTCCTCGCCGAGGCGCAAAAACTCCTGGCGCAAAGCGATGCCGCCGTTACGGCCACCCGCAGGGCCGCCCGCGGCAGCGCCGGCTCGATCCGCATCGCCTTCGTCGGTGCCGCGACCTACGGCTTCCTGCCCGCCTTCATTGGTGCAGCAAGGGCACAGGCGCCGCAGATCGAGCTGGAACTGGTACAGATGGAAACCGCCGAACAGCTGCAAGCTATCAATGCCGGCGATATCGACCTTGGCCTGTCACGCCCCCTCACCGGCCCGCATCATCTCGAGAGCCTCGGCGTTGCCCGCGAGCCGATGATGCTCGCCATCCCGCGCTCGCACCCGCTGGCGTCAAGGCGCCGGCCGGCACTCGACACGCTGAACGGCGAACCTTTCATCATGTTTTCGCCCCAGGCCCGTTACCTGCATGAGAAGCTGACGGCACTGATGGCCGAGAGCCGCATCACGCCGCGCATCGTCCAGAACATGACCCACTCGCAGGCCATCCTGTCGCTGGTCAGCGCCGGTATCGGCCTTGCCATTGTGCCGGGCGCCACCCGCAATGCCTGTTTCGACGATGTCGTCTTCCGCACGCTCGATCTTGCCGAGCAATGCATCGCTGAGCTTCACGCCGTCTGGAGCCCGCAGAACCGCAATCCGCTTCTCGCCGACATCCGCACTGTGATTGCCGCGCTCGCCTCCCGCGATGCCTCGGCCTAATCCCGCATTTCCGCCGCGATCGACAGAAGCCAGGCCTCGAAAGTGCGCATCGACTGGCTGACGGCCGAGCTTTCCGGCCGGGCGAACCAGTACCCGTAGTCGCTGCGATAACCGAGCCCGTTCGGATTGACGAGACGCCCCGCCGCCAGATCCTCCAGCATCAGCCCGCGAGGAATGAGAGCCATCCCCTGCCCCGCAAGGGCGGCACGGATCACCATCGTATAATAGCCGAACCGGGTGATATGGCGCACCGAAAGATCGGCGCGGCCGCCGGCAGCGGCAAAGTGCTGCCAGTGAAATTCCGTCTGCGGGTGCTCCAGCATCACGCCCGCCGCCACATCCTCGATCGTCTCCGGCATGCCGAGCTTCTGCCAGTAGGACGGCGCGCTGACCAAAAGCACATCGCGGCCGAACAGGTAATTCGTCACTTCGTCAGGCTTCGGCTCGGTGATGAACCGAAACATCCCGTCCGGCACTTCCGATTGGGTGGGCGACACAAAGGTTGTAAACTGAACCTCGATATCGGGATGCGCCTCGGTGAATTCGGCAAAGCGCGGCAAAAGCCAGCGATCGCCGAATATCGGCGGCACCTGCAGCCGCAGCACCCGCGGCCCGGGCTTCAGCCGTGCCACCCGAAGCGCCGCATCCTCCATCGCCTTGAGGGCGATCCGCGCCTGCTCGATATAGATGGTTCCAACCTCGGTCGGGATCATCCCGCGCGGCGTGCGCACGAAGGCCGGGCTGCCGATCAGCTCCTCCAGCGTCCGCAACTGCTTGCTGACCGCGCTCTGCGTCAGATTTGTGCTGTCGGCAGCGGCACTGGTCGAGCCGCGCTCGGCAATCGCAAGCAGCACCCGAAGCGCCGTGGTGGAAGGCAGTTGCCTGTTGCTGGACATGGGTCTTCGCCGTTTCTGAGCGCGCAGCAGGCATCGGGTACAGTGCGCGACCTGAATATCGATCTAGTCGTTTTCGTCATACCCATCAAAATTTGACTTGTCCACCGCCTGCTGCGATTGGCGTTTCGCTCTGCCTTCAATGCCCCTTGCCGCATTTTCGTTTTCGCCTAGAATAGCAAAAAAACGAAAATCGGGGAGTTCAATGCACCTGACCAGTCGACAGGAAGAGATCCTGGCGCTCGCCAAGACGCAAGGACGGGTGCTGGTGGAAGATCTCGCCAGCCATTTCCAGGTCACCCCGCAAACCATCCGCAAGGACCTGAACGACCTCTGCGACGCCAAGGCGCTGAACCGCATCCATGGCGGCGCGGTCTTTCCGAGCGGCAACGAGAATGTCAAATACGAGGCCCGCCGCTCCATGGCGGCGGCGGAAAAGCAGGCGATCGGTCGCGCGGCGGCCGAAATTATCCCGGACAATTCCTCGCTCTTCATCAATATCGGCACCACGACGGAAGCGGTCGGCGAGGCCCTGACTGATCACCGAGAGCTGATGGTGATCACAAACAACATCAACGTGGCCAACAGGTTACGCATATTTCCATCGATCGAGGTCGTCATCGCCGGCGGTGTCGTGCGTGGCTCTGATGGCGGCATCGTCGGCGAGGCGGCGGTCGATTTCATCCGTCAGTTCAAGGTCGATTATGCCGTGATCGGCGTTTCCGCAATCGATGCCGACGGCGCGCTTCTCGACTTCGATTTTCGCGAGGTGAAGGTGGCGCAGGCCATCATCGCCAATGCCCGCCATGTCATCCTTGTCTCCGACGCGTCGAAATTCGAGCGCACCGCACCCGTGCGCATGGGGCATGTCAGCCAGGTCCACACCTTCATCACCGACCGCTGTCCGTCGGAAGAGATCAGAAGAATTTGCGCCGAACGCGAAGTGCGGCTGATCGAGACCGGCTGATCCAAGCTTGAATTTGCTTTCCATCAATCTTCATTTGACATTCGTTTTTCTTTCACATTACACTTATATCGGTTTCGCAACTGCGTAAAATTGTGCAATGCGAAAGCTCCGGGGATATCGGACGGGGCAAGTGAGTGGGGCAATGTCGAGCGATACGGTTTTCGATCTCTTCGTGATTGGCGGCGGCATCAACGGATGCGGCATCGCGCGCGATGCTGCGGGCCGGGGCTATTCGGTCGCGCTTGCGGAGATGAACGATTTCGCCTCCGGCACCTCGTCGGGCGCCACCAAGCTCATCCATGGCGGCCTGCGCTATCTGGAGCACTACGAATTTCGCCTCGTGCGCGAGGCGCTGATGGAGCGTGAAGTGCTCTGGGCGATGGCCCCGCATGTCATCTGGCCGCTGCGCTTCGTCCTGCCCTACCAGAAGGGTGGCGTGCGCCCCGCCTGGCTGATCCGGCTTGGCCTGTTCCTCTATGACAATCTCGGCGGCCGCAAGCTCCTGCCTGCCACGAAAACGTTGGATCTCAGGACCGACCCCGCCGGCAAGCCGCTCAAACCCGTCTTCGGCAAGGCCTTCGAATATTCCGACGGCTGGGTCGATGACGCCCGCATGGTCGTCCTCAACGCCCGCGATGCCGCAGCCAAGGGCGCGACCATCATGAGCCGCGCACGCGTCACCTCCGCCCGCCGCGAAAACGGCGCATGGCTGATCGAGACCCGCAACGAAATGTCCGGCGCCACCATCACCCATCGTGCGAAAATGCTGGTCAATGCCGGCGGCCCATGGGTCGATCAGGTTCTCGCCGGCGCGATCGGCCGCAACAACGTCCACAATGTCCGCCTCGTCCAGGGCAGCCACATCATCGTGCGCAAGAAGTTCGACGATGCCCGCGCCTATTTCTTCCAGAACCCGGATAACCGCATCTTCTTCGCCATCCCTTATGAAACCGATTTTACCCTGATCGGCACCACCGATCGTGACTATCCGGGCGACCCGAAGGACGTTAAGATCAGCGCGGAGGAAATCGATTATCTTTGCAAGGCGGCAAGCGAGTATTTCGCCGAACCGGTGACGTCGGACGACATCGTCTGGACCTATTCGGCCGTCCGCCCGCTTTATGACGATGGTGCATCGAAAGCGCAGGAAGCGACCCGCGATTACGTGCTGAAGCTGGACGAAGCCGATGGCGCGCCGCTGCTCAACGTCTTCGGCGGCAAGCTGACGACCTATCGCCGCCTGTCCGAACATGCGCTGGAAAAGATCGGCGAGGCTATCGGCAATAAGGGTGCGCCCTGGACCGGCAAAAGCCACCTTCCCGGCGGTGATTTCCCGGCAACGGGTACGGTCGAGGAAGAACGCAAGCTGCTGACGGCCTGCCCGTTCATCAGCCAGCGCCACGCATCACGGCTGATCAAGTGCTATGGCACCGATGCGAGGACGATACTGGGAGAGGCCGGGACCGTGGAGGGTCTTGGCCGGCATTTCGGCGGCACGCTTTACGAAGCGGAAGTCCGCTGGCTTATCGAGAAGGAATGGGCGGTCACGGCAGAGGATGTGCTGTGGCGCCGCACCAAACAGGGATTGTTCCTGACGGCCGGGGAGGCCTCAGGACTGGAGGAGTACATGGCGGGAGTTCGCCGGGCCGCCTGAGGCCTGGAACAGAACCGCTTGGTACCAAAGGGTTGGGAGGCCCGAGGTATAGATGCTGGAATTGCGCAACGTGTCGAAGACGGTGGCGGGCGAGTACCATATTCGCCCGACCGACCTGACATTAAGGCGGGGCACGCTCAACGTCCTGCTCGGGCCGACGCTCGCCGGCAAGACGTCGCTGATGCGGCTGATGGCCGGCCTCGACAAGCCGACCGAAGGCACTGTGCATTTCGACGGCGAAGACGTGACCAATGTGCCGGTGCAGAAGCGCAATGTCGCCATGGTCTACCAGCAGTTCATCAATTACCCGGCGTTGACCGTCTATGAGAACATCGCCTCGCCGATGCGCATCGCCGGCAAGGATCAGGCCACGATCGACCGCGAGGTCAGGAAAGCCGCCGACCTCCTGAAGCTTTCGCCCTATCTCGACCGCACGCCGCTCAATCTGTCGGGCGGGCAGCAGCAGCGCACGGCCTTGGCGCGCGCCATCGTCAAGAACGCCAATCTCGTCCTGCTCGACGAGCCGCTGGCCAACCTCGACTACAAGCTGCGCGAGGAATTGCGCGAGGAACTGCCGAAACTCTTTGCCGCGTCGGGCGCGATCTTCGTCTACGCGACGACCGAACCGTCCGAGGCCCTGCTGCTCGGCGGCAATACCGCAACCCTGCACGAGGGAGCCGTGACGCAGTTCGGCAGGACAGTGGACGTCTATCGTCAGCCTGCCGATCTCGTTACCGCCGAAATCTTCGCCGATCCGCCGCTCAACACGATCCCGCTCACGCGCGCCGGCAATGCCTTCCTCATCGACGGCGAACCGGTCATTCCCGTGCCGGCGCATCTGGCTGCCATGCCGGATGGACCGGTAACATTGGCTTTCCAGCCGCATCACCTGTTTCTACACCCTGCCAACGGTCACACCACGCCGCTCAAGGCCCGCACGCTGGTCTCGGAAATCGCAGGCTCGGAAAGTTTCATCCATCTCGATTTCGCCGGCCGCCGCTGGGTGATGCTCGCCCACGGCATTCACGATATCGAGCAGGACCGGCAGATCGAGGTGCATCTCGACAGCCGCCACCTGATGGCATTCGACCCATCCACCGGCAAGGCGCTTGTCGCCGCGCCGCTGGCGGCGTGAGGAGGACGGGGACATGGCACGCATCACGCTCGAACATATCCGCCACGCCTATAGCGACAAGGCAAAGGCCGCCGGCGATTACGCCCTGAAGGAAGTGCATCACGAATGGGAGGATGGCGGCGCCTATGCGCTGCTCGGCCCCTCCGGCTGCGGCAAGACCACCCTGCTCAACATCATCTCCGGCCTGCTCACGCCTTCGGACGGGCGTATCCTCTTCGATGGCAAGGACGTGACACAGCTTTCGACCGAGGAGCGCAACATCGCCCAGGTCTTCCAGTTCCCTGTCGTCTACGACACGATGACCGTCTTCGACAATCTCGCCTTCCCCCTGCGCAACCGGAAGGTTCCGGAAGCCGAGGTCGAAAAGCGCGTCAACGAGATCCTCGAAATGACCGATCTCGCCGGCATGGCCAAGCGCCGGGCGCAGCGGCTGACGGCCGACCAGAAGCAGAAGATCTCGCTCGGCCGCGGGCTGGTGCGCCCAAGCGTCAACGCCATCCTGTTCGACGAACCGCTGACGGTCATCGACCCGCATATGAAATGGGTGCTGCGCTCGCAGCTGAAGCGTTTGCACCGGCAATCCCGCGTCACCATGGTCTATGTCACTCACGACCAGACGGAAGCGCTGACCTTCGCCGACAAGGTCGTCGTCATGCATGACGGCCAGATCGTCCAGATCGGCACGCCGGCCGAGCTGTTCGAACGCCCGAGCCACACCTTCGTCGGCTATTTCATCGGCTCGCCGGGCATGAACATCATGCCCGCCGCAATCGATGGGGCCACGGCGCGGGTCGGCGACCAGCAGATCGCGCTCGCCACGGCGCCGGCGCTTGAAGGCGGCGGCCGTATCGAACTCGGCATCCGCCCGGAATTCGTCAGACTGAGCCGCGACGGCATGCCGATCACCATCAGCAAGGTGGAAGACATAGGCCGCCAGAAGATCGTCCGCGCCTCCTTCTGCGGCCAGCCGATTTCCATCGTGCTCGCCGAGGATGACGAGATCCCGGCCGATCCGAAAGTCTCGTTCGAAAAACAGGCGATCGGCATCTTTGCCGATAGCTGGCGCGTCGCCAGTCAAACCGGACGTCAGGGAGCTTAGCCATGGACAAAACCTTGAACAACAAAGCCTGGTTTCTGGTCCTGCCGGTTCTCGTACTGGTCGCCTTTTCCGCCGTGATCCCGCTGATGACGGTGGTCAACTATTCGGTTCAGGACACATTCGGTAACAACCAGTTCTTCTGGGCCGGCACCGACTGGTTCACGGAGATCCTCACCTCGCCACGTTTCTGGGATGCGCTGTGGCGCAACCTGATCTTCTCCGCCGTCATCCTTGCCATCGAAGTGCCGCTCGGCATCCTGATCGCGCTCAACATGCCCAAGCATGGACCGGGCGTGCCGGTCTGCCTCGTGCTGATGGCGCTGCCCCTGCTCATTCCGTGGAACGTCGTCGGCACGATCTGGCAGGTCTTCGGCCGCGTCGATATCGGGCTCTTGGGCTATGTGCTGAACTCGCTCGGCATCTCCTACAACTACACCCAGAACCCGACCCACGCCTGGGCGACCGTCATCGTCATGGATGTCTGGCACTGGACGAGCCTCGTCGTGCTCCTCTGCTATGCCGGTCTCGTCTCGATCCCCGATGCCTATTATCAGGCGGCCCGCATCGACGGCGCCTCGCGCTGGTCGGTCTTCCGCTACATCCAGCTGCCGAAGATGAAGCGCGTCCTGCTGATCGCCGTGCTCCTGCGGTTCATGGACAGTTTCATGATCTATACCGAACCCTTCGTCGTCACCGGCGGCGGGCCGGGCAATTCGACGACATTCCTGTCGATCGATCTCGTCAAGATGGCGATCGGCCAGTTCGATCTGGGGCCGGCGGCGGCCATGTCGATCATCTACTTCCTGATCATCCTTCTGCTGTCATGGGTGTTCTACACCGTCATGACGCAGAGCGATGCAGAACAGAAGTGAGGGGGAAAACGTCATGACCAACAACAGCTCAGGCGCCCGTTTCGGCTTCCTCATCCCGGTGATCTACATCATCTTCCTGCTCCTGCCGATCTACTGGCTCGTCAACATGAGCTTCAAGACCAACAGCGAGATCTTGGGCCAGCTGACCCTCTGGCCGACCAACCCGACGCTCAGAAACTACACCGTCATCTTCACCGATCCGGCCTGGTATAACGGCTATATCAACTCGATCCTCTATGTGGTGATGAACACGGTGATCTCGGTTCTGGTGGCGCTGCCGGCGGCCTATGCCTTCTCGCGCTACCGGTTCCTCGGCGACAAGCACCTGTTCTTCTGGCTTTTGACCAACCGCATGGCGCCGCCTGCCGTCTTCGCCCTGCCCTTCTTCCAGCTCTATTCCGCCTTCGGCCTGATCGACACCCATATCGCGGTGGCCATCGCGCACTGCCTGTTCAACGTGCCGCTGGCGGTCTGGATCCTCGAAGGCTTCATGTCGGGAGTGCCGAAGGAAATCGACGAGACCGCCTATATCGACGGCTATTCCTTCCCCCGCTTCTTCGTGAAGATCTTCATGCCGCTGATCGCGTCGGGCATCGGCGTCGCCGCCTTCTTCTGCTTCATGTTCTCGTGGGTCGAACTGCTGATCGCCCGCACCTTGACGACGACCGACGCCAAGCCGATCGCAGCCACGATGACCCGCACGGTTTCGGCGTCGGGCATGGACTGGGGCGTGCTGGCGGCGGCCGGTGTGCTGACCATCATTCCGGGCGCTCTCGTCATCTATTTCGTCCGCAACTACATCGCCAAGGGCTTTGCCCTGGGCCGCGTTTGAGAAGGAGAGAGACATGAGCTTCTCATGGATGGCCTGGACACCGCCCACAGCGATCTTCTTCATCGTGATCTTCACGCTCATCGCCGCGATGGGTGCGTGGGAATACTTTTCGCCGGGCGGCGGCCCGCGGGTCGGCATCCTGCGGTTCGAGACGACACGGGGCGACCGCCTGTTCGTTTCGCTGCTCGGCGCCGCCTTCATTCATCTCGCATGGCTGGGTCTTGGAGGCCCCAGCCTGTGGTGGGCTCTGGCCTTGTCGGTGGTCTACGCGATCGGCGTATTCCGCTTCGTCTGAGGCCAAGACGATGTGGCGGCGGGAGGAGGTCCGGCCGCCAATACAGACTTCGAATGCATAGCAATCGCATCAACCGGGAGGACTAGATATGCGACGGCATCTTATGACGACGACGGCAGTCATGCTGCTTGCAATGACGGGTTCGGCTCTGGCCGACATGGACGCAGCCAAGAAATTCCTCGATGCGGAAATCGGCGACCAGTCGTCGCTCACCCGCGCCGAGCAGGAAGCCGAAATGCAATGGTTCATCGATGCGGCGAAACCCTTTGCCGGCATGGATATCAAGGTGGTTTCGGAAACCATCACCACGCATGAATATGAATCCAAGGTTCTCGCAAAAGCCTTCAGCGAAATCACCGGCATCAAGCTGACGCACGACCTGATCGGCGAAGGCGACGTGGTCGAAAAGCTGCAGACGCAGATGCAGTCGGGCGAGAACGTCTATGACGCCTACGTCAACGATAGTGACCTGATCGGCACCCATTGGCGCTACCAGCAGGCCCGCTCGCTGACCAAGTGGATGGCCAACGAAGGCAAGGATGTCACCAATCCCGGCCTCGACCTGGAGGATTTCATCGGCCTGAAATTCACCACCGCACCGGATGGCGATCTCTACCAGCTGCCCGACCAGCAGTTCGCCAACCTCTACTGGTTCCGCTACGACTGGTTCAACGACGAGAAGAACAAGGCCGACTTCAAGGCCAAGTACGGCTACGACCTCGGCGTTCCGGTGAACTGGTCTGCTTATGAAGACATTGCCGAGTTCTTTACCGGCCGCGAAGTGAACGGCAAGAAGGTCTATGGCCATATGGACTATGGCAAGAAGGATCCGTCGCTTGGCTGGCGCTTTACCGATGCCTGGCTCTCCATGGCCGGCAACGGCGACAAGGGCCTGCCGAACGGCCTTCCGGTCGATGAATGGGGCATCAAGGTCAACGAAAAGTCACAGCCCGTCGGCTCCTGCGTCGCCCGTGGCGGTGACACGAACGGCCCGGCCGCCGTTTACTCCATCCAGAAATATCTGGACTGGATGAAGGCCTATGCGCCGGCCGCCGCCAACGGCATGACCTTCTCGGAATCCGGCCCGGTTCCGGGCCAGGGTGAGGTCGCCCAGCAGATGTTCACCTACACGGCGTTCACGGCAGACTTCGTCAAGAAGGGTCTGCCGGTGGTCAACGACGACGGCACGCCGAAATGGCGCTTCGCCCCGTCGCCTCACGGCGTCTACTGGAAGGAAGGCATGAAGCTCGGTTATCAGGACGTCGGCTCCTGGACGCTGCTGAAGTCCACGCCCGACGACCGCGCCAAGGCCGCATGGCTCTATGCGCAGTTCGTCGTGTCGAAGACCGTGGATGTGAAGAAGAGCCATGTCGGCCTGACGCTCATCCGCGATAGTTCGATCAACCACAAGAGCTTCACCGACCGTGCCCCGAACCTCGGCGGCCTGATCGAGTTCTACCGTTCGCCGGCCCGCGTCCAGTGGTCGCCGACGGGCACCAACATCCCTGACTATCCGAAGCTGGCGCAGCTCTGGTGGCAGGCGATCGGTGACGCGTCGTCGGGCGCAAAGACCGCGCAGGAAGCGATGGATTCGCTGTGCGCCGAGCAGGAAAAGGTGCTTCAGCGCCTCGAACGCGCCGGCGTTCAGGGCGACATGGGACCGAAGCTCGCCGAGGAACACGATCTCGAATACTGGAACAAGGATGCCGTCTCCAAGGGCAACCTTGCTCCGCAGCTGAAGATCGAGAACGAGAAGGAAAAGCCGATCACCGTCAACTACGACGAACTGGTGAAGAGCTGGCAGAAATAAGCACTGCTGTTCCTGTATGAGAAACGCCGGGGCGTGCCGTCACGCCCCGGTCCTGTCTCGCAGTGACCACGGGCAAAAATTCGCCTCTTCGCTCTTCATTGCGCCAAAACAAACAGATAGCGTCACACCGCGATACTGAAAACGCGGAAAATCGCGATCGGACTGCATCAGGGAGAAAAAGACATATGGGTGGTTTGATCCTCGCCATCGACCAGGGAACGACATCGAGCCGGGCAATCGTCTTCGATGCCGACATGGCGATCAGGGGCTTGGGCCAGCAGGAATTCACCCAGTTCTTCCCCGCTTCCGGCTGGGTGGAACACGATCCGGATGAGATCTGGCAGAGTGTTCTCGCCACGGTCCGCACGGCAATAGACAAGGCGGGCGTCACCGCGAGCGATATCGCCGCCATCGGCATCACCAACCAGCGCGAAACCGTCGTCGTCTGGGATCGCAAGACCGGCAAACCACTGCACCCGGCGATCGTCTGGCAGGACCGCCGCACGTCGAGCCTCTGCGAGGAGCTGAAGGCAAAAGGCCTGGAAGCCACCTTCACGACAAAGACCGGCCTCCTCCTCGACCCCTATTTTTCCGGCACTAAGCTCGCGTGGCTGCTCGACCATGTCGGGGGCCTTCGCGCCCGCGCCGAACAGGGCGAAGTCTGCTTCGGCACGATCGACAGCTGGCTGATCTACAAGCTCACCGGCGGTATGGAACACGTCACCGACGCTACCAACGCCTCGCGCACATTGGTCTACAATATCGGCGAGAACGCCTGGGACGACGAGCTTTTGAACATTCTCGACATCCCCAAAGCCATGCTGCCGCAGGTCAAGGATTGCGCCGCCGATTTCGGCATCACCGACGCCTCGCTCTTTGGCGCAGAAATCCCGATCCTCGGTGTCGCCGGCGATCAGCAGGCCGCCGTCATCGGCAATGCCTGCTTCGAACCCGGCATGCTCAAATCCACCTACGGCACCGGCTGTTTCGCGCTGTTGAACACCGGTACGGACCGCGTCACCTCGTCCAACCGCCTCTTGACCACCATCGCCTACCGCCTCGACGGCGTCACGACCTACGCGCTCGAAGGCTCGATCTTCATCGCCGGCGCCGCCGTCCAGTGGCTGCGCGACGAGCTCGGCTTCATCAAGGTTGCATCCGAAGTCGGCGCGCTTGCCCGAAAGGCCGACCCCAACCAGCGCCTCTACATGGTTCCCGCCTTCACCGGGCTTGGCGCCCCTTACTGGGATGCGGAGGCGCGCGGTGCGATCTTCGGTTTGACCCGCAGCAGCGGCCCGGCGGAATTTGCCCGCGCAGCACTCGAAAGCGTCGCCTTCCAGACCCATGATCTGCTCGAAGCGATGAAGAAGGACTGGACCGGCCATGGCGCCACCACCGTGCTGCGCGTCGATGGCGGCATGGTCGCCTCCAACTGGACGATGCAACGCCTCTCCGACATCCTCGCCGCCCCCGTCGACCGCCCCGAACTGCTGGAGACGACGGCACTCGGCGCCGCATGGCTCGCCGGCTCCAGAGCCGGCGTCTGGCCGGATGCAAAGGGCTTCGCCGCGCGCTGGAAACGCGACACGCGATTTGAACCGGAGATGGCTGACGGGGAGCGCAAGACTGCGATCGCTGGCTGGCAGGACAGCGTCAGACGTTGCCTGAGTAACCGCTGAGCGCGGCGACAGACTTCTGGTTTTTTATATTGTCGGTTGGCTTTTCCGGCCGCGGGGCCCGATGACACGGGAACCTGTAACGTCCCCGCTCCGCTGGAATATGAGCCGGCGGAGCATCAGATCACATATAAGCCTCTGTTTAAAATGACTTTTCTGAACCCCGTCTGGACGCTGATGCCTGGCAGGTAATTCCATCACCGGCCGTCGACAATACCGGCATCACGTCGCCAGTTTCGTCTGGCGTTGTATGATAGCGAGCCACCCACTCAAATCCTCATCGCCGCCCTGCCGTCCTGCCTTATTCCATCACGGCCACTTACAGGCTCTTGGCGAAACATATTTTCTACAATTTCAGTAGAATTAGAAAGACCAGTCTTTCTGCATCTGATTATGCTGATTAGGCTTTCCTCATGCAGTTGGACGTCGATCCGATTGCCCACGCATAGCGTCGCCAGGGGACCCGAATGACCAGCTCAATTTTCTCATCCAAGCATCACATCAACCGCCGTCACGCACTTACGCTCGTAGCATCCGTGGCAGGTGGCGTTTTACTCGCCGGCGCAGGCCTTCCGTCTGCCGCAAGCGCTGAAGCTGCCGAACAGAAGGCGATAACGATTACGGATGAGCTTGGGCGCGAGGTCACCCTTAAGGCGCCGATAAAAGCTGTCTATACCGACCTCTGGTATCAGACCGAAATCGTACGGGCGATCGGTGCCGCGGATACGATCGTCTCCATCGATCAAACGTCCAATCCCAACAAGAATACGGCGAACAAAGACTATTTCGCCAAATTCGCCGACCTTCCGGATGCCGGCAATTTCAACAGCCCCAACTGGGAAACGATCGCCGCATCCGGTGCGGAAGTCTTTTTCACCCGCCGCAACGCGCCGTGGCAGGATGCGGTCGAGAAGCTGAAACCGTTCGGCATCGAGGTCGTTGTCGTCAGCACCTGGGACCCGAAGGTCCTGAGGGCGCAGTTGCCGAACATCGGCAAGATTTTCGGCGAAGAGAAAGGCGCTGCCGATCTCGCGGCTCTTTACGACGACATCGACAAGCTGCTTGCCGAGCGACTGAAAGGCGTCGAGCCCAAGAACGTATTCTTCGAAAACAATGCCGATTTTGTCACCTCCCTTCCCGGCTCCGGCTGGCACGACACGATCGTGCTCGGCGGCGGCAGGAACATTTTCGGCGACATCGCCATCGCCAATACCGGCAGCGCATCGGTCCACACCTACACGGTCGATCCGGTCGAGATCATCAATCGCAACCCCGATGTGATCATCCACAACGGCGTGGACGGAAAGGCCTCCGGTTATGCCCCCTGGGATCAGGAACTGCTCGCCGAACAGGCACAGCGGGTCGTCGATCGCCCGGGCTGGAATTCGATCAAGGCGGTAGAGAACAAGAACGTCTTCGTCATCAACAATTTCTTCTTCTCCGCACTGGGCAAGCAGATTGGCGCGCTGGCGGTGGCCAAGTGGCTGCACCCCGATCGTTTCGCCGACATCGAGGTCGATGCCTATTTCGCCAGATGGCTTCAGGCACAGGGCGTCGAGGCAAGACCGGTCGCCGACTACGCCTACAAGCTCGGCGGCTAGACCGCCCGCGTCGACACGAAATCCCAAGCCTTGCGAGAAAAAACATGAGTTCAGTGCATTCGGCCACCCTGCACCCCATCGCCCCGCCCGGTTCACGAGGATCGGCGGACCGCTATACCAGCCAGAAGCTGGCAATAATGCTCGGCCTCGCTGCCGTGGTGATCACCGCACTGATCGGTATCCGGATCGGTACATCGGGCGCCACGCTTCTCGATGTGCTGGAGACGTTCTGGTCCAAGATCGTCGGCACCACCCCGACCGACCGCGCGACATTGCTCAAGCACAATGTCATCTGGGAGCTGCGCCTCCCGCGCGTTCTTCTGGCAATTCTCGGCGGGGCGGCGCTGGCCGTCGCGGGCGTGCTGTTCCAGGGACTGCTGCGCAACCCGCTGGTCAGCCCCTATACGCTCGGCATCGCGCCGGCCGCAGCCTTCGGTGCCTCGCTCGCCATCGTCCTCTTCGGCGCAACGGCCGGCAGCGCGGCGATTTCACTGGTCATCGGCGCACTTCTCTTCTCGTTTCTCAATACCGCGCTCGTGCTTTCGCTTGCATCGGCCAGACAGCTGCACCCGACGACGCTCATTCTCGTCGGCATCGCACTGTCTCAGCTTTTCGGAGCGCTGACCGCCTGCATCCAGTATTTCGCCGAGGATGAAGTGCTCGCCGCCATCGTCCGCTGGACATGGGGCTCGGTCAACAACTCGGCCTGGTACCAGGTGCTCGCCCTGTTCGTGCTGCTCGCCCTCGCCTTCCCCTATATCCGCTTCCGCAGCAGCGCCTTGAACGCCATCGCCTTCGCTGGCGACGATTCCGCCAAGAGCCTCGGTGTCGCCGTCTCGCAGGTTCGGCTTCAGACGATCGCCATCGCCGCGACACTCACCGCCGTGACGATCGCCTTTACCGGCATCATCGGTTTCGTCGGACTGGTAGCGCCGCATATCGCAAGGCTGGTGGTCGGCGCGAACCATCGCTTCCTCATCGCATTCTCGGCCATCATCGGCGCCCTGCTCCTCGTCATCGCCGATGCCGTCGGCAGGCTGGTTATCAATCCGGGCGTCATCCCCGTCGGCATCATCGATGCCTTGGTGGGAGCGCCGATTTTCCTCTACCTCATCCTCACTCGACAAAAGGCAATCGAATGACCCTCCAGATTTCCTCACTCGAAGTCGGCTATGGCAAGCGACAGGTCGTCAAAGGCGCCAACCTGACCGTCGAAAAAGGCGAACTCGTCGGCCTTCTCGGCTCCAACGGCTCCGGCAAGTCGACGCTGATAAAGACCATTGCCGGGATCAACAGTCAGACGAAGGGTACGATCACCTGGAATGGCGATACCGACCTGACAGGGCTTGCCCGCAAGGATCTGGCAAAAATCGTCGCCTATGTGCCGCAATCGATCGGGCTTTCCTTCGGGCTCGATATACGCGAAGCGGTCCTGCTCGGGCGCACACCCTATTTCGGAACCCGCCCGCGTGACGAAGACTGGGCGCATGTCGATGCCGCCATGCTGAGGATGGGCCTCGACGAACTGGGGGACCGGGCGGTCACCGAGCTTTCCGGCGGACAGGGCCAGCGCGTCCTGATCGCGCGGGCGCTGGCCCAGGACCCGAAAATCCTGCTCCTCGACGAACCGACCAGTGCACTCGACATCCGCTATCAGTGGCAGACGCTGGAAGTGGCGCGCGATGTGACGCGGAAAAACAATGTGGCTGCGGTCATCGCCATCCACGATCTTAATCAGGCCGCCCGCTTCACCGACCGCGTGGTGTTTCTCCAGGATGGCATCGTCATCGCCGAGGGACGACCGGCCGACGTCTACTCGCCGGAACTGATCAAGCGGGTCTACGGCGTGGATGTGGAACTGTCGACCCACAAGGGCTTCGTTCAGGTCCATCCGCTGTCCGAGCATGGTCATGCAAAGCTCGGGCTGCACCCCGCGGCATTGGAACCTTCTCGGGCACATCGCCCGGCCGAACAGCGCGAATACGCGACAGCCTGACACTCTTTTAAGGAAACCGAGATGACGAACAAGTGGGCGGGCCGCCGGAGCGAACGCGGCCAGGGACTGGTGCTTGGACTATTGCTGGGCGGAACCGGACAGGCCAAGAAAAAGGGGCGCGATGGCCCGACCGACAATCTGCTCGACATCGACGCCTATATCGAACAGGCGCAGCAGGCCGAACGCGGAAAGATCCACACGATCTTCCTGGCCGACGCTCTGGTTACCAGCGAAACCGCGCCGAAACCGGGGCTGGAGCCGGTTACGCTGTTGAGTGCACTGGCCGCGAAAACCGCGCGCATCGGCCTGATCGGCTCGATCTCGACGTCGTTCACCGAACCCTACAATCTCGCGCGGCAGGTGCTTTCGCTCGATCATATTTCCAGAGGGCGCGCCGGCTGGAATCTCGTCACGTCTTCGGCGGGGGAGAGGAATTTCGGCAAGCCTCTTCCTGCCCACGACGACCGCTATGCCGTCGCCGAAGAGTTTGCCGGCGTGGTGCAGGCGCTCTGGGAAAGCTGGGAGCCGGATGCGGTCAGCTATGACGACCGCGGTCGCCAGATCGTCGATGCCGGCAAGGTTCACCGTATCGACTGGAACAGCCGGCATTTTTCCGTCCAGGGTCCGCTCAACGTCTCCCGCAGCCCGCAGGACCGGCCGATCCTCGCCCAGGCGGGAACATCCACCGAGGGCAGGCAGCTCGGCGCACGGGTGGCGGACGTGATCTTCACCACGGGTCTGACGGAAACCGAGCCGTCGATCGATCTTTATCGCGATTTCAAGGCGCGCGCCTCTGCCTATGGCCGCTCGCCGGATTCGATCAAGATCCTTCCCGGCGTCGCCCCGGTCATCGGCTCCACCGACGAGGAGGCCAAGCGCTTCTGGCAGAAGGTCATTGACGACATCGATTTCGAGGAAGGACGCAAATCGCTCGCCGGCCAGTTCGGCGGCATCGATCTCGCCGAGCTTGAGCTCGATGACGAAATTCCGGTCAACGACCTGCCGCAGACGGCCGATATCCAGGGCCGCCGCTCGCGTTTCGGCGTGTTCCGAGACCTCATCGCAAGCGGCAAGGTGCGCACCGTACGCGATCTCATCATCTATCACTCCAGCGGCGCCGGTCACTGGTTCCCGATCGGCTCGGTCGAGAACATCGCCGATCAATTGCAGGATCGCTACGAGCGCGGCGCGACGGATGGCTTCAACTTCCTCGCCTTCACCCTCAAATACGAACTCGGGCTTTCCGCCGTCACGGATCACCTGATCCCCGAACTGCAGCGCCGCGGCATATTCCATCACGACTATCAGCACGAGACGCTCAGACAGAACCTCGGCGTGTGAGCCGGAAGATAGGGAAAAACAGATGACACGCTATGTTATCATCGGCGCCGGCGCAGTCGGCGCGAGCCTTGCGGCCCAGTTCGAGCTTGCCGGCGTCGAATACGCTCTCGTCGGCCGCGGCGCGCAGATCGGCCATATAAGGCAGCATGGGCTGAGCTATCAGCGGCCATCGGGCGTGCGGCAGATCAACCTCAACGCCTTCGACCTGTCCGAGCCACCGGAACTGACGCGTGATGACATCCTGCTTCTGACGGTAAAGGCGCAGGATGCGGTCGCGGCCCTGGCCTTCTGGTCATGGCGAGACGTCTCCGGTCCCGCCTTGACCGTGGCGGCGAGCCTGCCCGTTGTCACCTTCCAGAACGGGCTTGCCACCGAGGCGGCGGCACTACGGACATTCTCGCATGTCTACGGTGCCAGCATCCTCACGCCCGCGCGCTTTACTGAAACCGGCAAGGTCGTCGTTGGCGGCGATCCTCAGGCAGGCATCGTCACGGTCGGCCGGTTCCCGTCAGGGCGGGATGAAACGAGCGACCGCATCGCCGCGGATCTCAATCGTTCGGGATATCTCGCCGAGGCCAGTGCCGAGATCCGCCGCTGGAAATCGGCCAAGCTTCTTCACAATGTCCGCAATGCTCTCGAACTGTTCGACGGCACAGCCAATCTCAAGGACGAGGTCGGCGGCGCCCTGGTGGATGAGGCGCGGCGTGCATTGCAGGCCGCGGGCTACAAGCTTGCCACCCCTTCCGAGCGAACCATCGATATCTCGAACTGGCGGACGGCGCAGAACAGCGGCATCCAGCCGGGCCAACAATCGACCTGGCAGAGCTTTACGCGCGGCGCCTCGAGCGAGGTGGATTTTCTCAACGGCGAGATCGTTCTGCTCGGTCGCATTCACGGCGTCGCGACGCCCTATAACGAAGCCGTCCAGCAACTGGCGGGGGCGCTGGCGCAAAAAGGCAGCTTCTCCGTCCCACTTTCGCTTGACGCGGTCCTCTCGCTCGTCGACAACACAAAGCCAACAAGACAGACCGGTCTTGCTGCCGTAACGTGATCTGCATCGCCGGTCTCGGATTTCGAAACGATCAAGTCAAAGCGAAACCATGAGAGAAGCCATATCAGACCAGATCCTCAACGCCGCCGGAGCGCTCTTTTATCGCGAAGGCATAAGGGCGGTGGGGATAGATCGCATCATTGAGGAGGCCAATGTTGCCAAGGCAACTCTCTATCGGCATTTCCCCTCCAAGGACCATCTCGTCGCCGCCTATCTGCAGGCACGTCACGACCGGGTCATCCGGGCCTTGCGTGAGGTGCAGGACGCGGTGATGGCGCCGCGGGACCAGATAAAACTGATCTTCGAGCGTCTGCATGAAAAGGCCGACAGCCCGGAATTTCGCGGCTGTGCCTTCGCGCTTGCCGTTGCCGAACATGGCGATTCCGAACGCGTCGTTACCGTCGCGAGAACCCACAAGACGATGGTGAAGGACATATTCACCGCCATCATCGCGAGGACCGGTGTTCAGCCGGATCAGGCCGCCGCACATCTGTCGCTTCTGTACGAGGGCGCGCTCGCGACCGTCGCCGTCAATCGCGACCCGACGGCCGTACTCGTCGCACGGGATTGTGCTCTGGCCGTCTTCGATGCCACGGCACCCGCAAATCAGTCTTCCTGAAAGCATCCATACCATGACAAAGACCATCGACTACTTCTTCAGCGTCGGCTCACCCTGGGCCTATATCGGCCTTAAACCCTTTGCCGCGCTGGCAGCCGAGTACGGCGCGACGATCCGCCCGCATGTCATTCCTCTGATCGAGGACAATGGCGGCATCTACGCGCGCAACAGGCCGGAAGCACGCCGCGCCTATTGGACGACGGACCTGAAGCGGTGGGCGGCACTGCGTGGCAACGTACTCAGTTTCGACAACCGCGCCGCCCTGTCCGACCCTGGCCCGGCCGGTTTCATGATCGTTGCCGCCAGTGACGCGGGCCAGGACTGGCTGAAGCTGGCACTGGCGCTGCAGGAAGCCTTCTGGGGTCGCGGCGAAGATATCGGAAATGCCGATATTCGCCGGGCCATCGCGGATGCGGCCGGTTTCGATGGCGCGGCCCTCGATGAAAAGGGCCAGAGCGATGCGGTCCAGGCCATCCGTCAGGCCAGCTACGAGACCGCCAAGGCCGCCGGTGTCTTCGGACTGCCGACCTTCCTCTACGAGGGTGAACTCTATTGGGGGCAGGACAGCCTGCCGTTCCTCGAGCGCCACCTCAAGGGCGAGAAACTGGTCGCCTGACATCATGGCGGGGAGCGGCATCTCTCAGGCATGCCGTCTCTCCAGATATATTTCCGGAGTTTTTCATGTCACTTTCCCTGCCGGGCCCGCTCGTCTCCACGGATTGGCTCGCTGCCCATCTCGATCATCCCGATCTCGTCATCCTCGACGGATCCTTCAAGCTGCCGGGTGTAACGCCGATTGCGGCCGACGACTTCAAGGCGCGCCATATCCGCAATGCCCGGTTCTTCGATATCGACGCGATCGCCGATCACACCACCGCCCTGCCCCATATGCTGCCGTCCGCCGAAGCATTCGAGGCCCATGCGGCGGATCTCGGCCTGTCGAACAGCAGCGTGGTCGTGGTCTATGACACACCCGGCCTGATGTCGGCCGGTCGGGTCTGGTGGACGCTGCGGACCTTCGGTCACGACAAGGTCGCGGTTCTCGACGGTGGCCTGCGCAAATGGCTGGCGGAAGGTCGCCCGGTCACGGATGCGGTTGCCCTCGTCACCAAGGGGAACTTTCACGCGACGTTCGATGCTGCCGCCGTCCGCTCGAAAGCCGACGTGCTCGCCAATCTGACGAGTGGTGCCGAGCAGGTCATCGACGCCCGTTCCGCCGCCCGCTTCACGGCGGAAGAGAAGGAGGCACGGCCGGGCCTTCGCTCGGGTCACATCCCCGGCAGCTTCAACCTGCCTTTCAATGCGCTGACCGATCCCGAAACCGGCGAAATTCGCGACACCCAGGCCATCCGCGATGCCTTCGAGAACGCCGGGCTGGATCTGTCGGCGCCGGTCATTGCCAGCTGCGGTTCGGGCGTGACTGCCGGCGCGCTGGCCTTCGGCCTGCATCTCGTCGGCAAGGACGATGTCGCCATCTATGACGGCGCGTGGACGGAATGGGGTCAGCCGGGCGACACGCCCGTCGATACCGGTCCGGCATCACGAGGAGAAGCAAAATGAGCACCCTGCCCGCTTCGCTTGCCGAGACGCTGAGCAATCGCTTCGCCGATCGCCTGTCCGTGTCGCAGGCCCTGCGCGAACAGCATGGACGCGGAGAATCTCACCATACGCCGGCGATCCCGGATGCGGTTATCTTTGCCGAAACGACGGAGGAAGTCTCCGAAATCGTCCGCCTGTGTGCTGCCGCATCCGTGCCCGTCATCGCCTTCGGTGCCGGCACCTCGCTCGAAGGTCATCTGACGGCGGTGCGTGGCGGGATTTCCATCGATCTGTCCCGCATGTCGAATATTCGCCGCATCAGCGCCGAAGATCTCGACTGCACGGTCGAGGCGGGTGTGACCCGTGAACAGCTGAACGTGCATCTGCGCGATCTCGGCCTCTTCTTCCCGATCGATCCCGGCGCCAACGCCTCGATCGGCGGCATGGCCTCGACCCGCGCATCCGGCACCAATGCCGTGCGTTACGGCACCATGCGCGAAAACGTGCTGGGGCTGACGGTCGTCCTGCCGAACGGGAACATCATCCGCACCGGCGGTCGGGCGCGCAAATCGTCGGCAGGGTATGACCTGACGCGGCTTTTCGTCGGCTCGGAAGGCACGCTCGGCATCATCACCGAGGTGACGCTGCGACTTTACGGCATTCCGGAAACCATCTCGGCCGCAGTCTGCTCGTTCGAAAGCGTCGAGCAGGCGGTTGCTGCCGCCATTCAGGTCGTGCAGCTCGGCATTCCGGTCGCAAGGATGGAGCTGATGGACCGGGGTCTTATAAAGGCCGTCAACGCCTATTCCAACCTGTCGCTGAAGATCGAGGATACGCTTGCCTTCGAATTCCACGGTTCGCCGGCCGGCGTTGAGGAACAGGTGCAGATGGTCGAGGCCATCGTCGAAGAAAACGGCGGCCGGGATTTCGAATGGGCCAATGCTCCCGAAGACCGGAACCGGCTCTGGAAAGCACGTCATAACGCCTTCTACGCCGTCGTGTCCCAGCGCGAGAATGCCAAGGGCTGGTCGTCGGACGTCTGCGTACCCGTCTCGCAACTGAGCGGCTGCATCCTGAAGACGCGCGAATTGCTCAAAGATTGCACCGTACCGGCCGCCATCCTCGGCCATGTCGGCGACGGCAATTACCACGTCGTCTTCGCCGTCGATCCGGCCAACCAGACGGAACTCAATGAGGTCGCCGCGATCAATTCCAAAATGGTGGAACATGCCATTTCGGTCGGCGGCACATCGACAGGCGAGCATGGTGTCGGCACCGGCAAGATCAAATATCTGCGGGCGGAGCATGGTGATGCGGTGGACCTCATGGCCGTGATCAAGAATGCGATCGATCCGGCCGGGATCATGAACCCCGGCAAGGTCTTGCCGGGTTAGGTCGAACCGGCCACTATCGTCGTCATGCCGATCACCAGGGATACTGCCATGAATGCTTTCAAACCTCACAGTTCGCACTGGGGCGCCTTTTCGGGGCGGTATGAAGGCGGCAGGCTGGAGATCCTTCCACATCCGGGCGATCCCGATCCGTCACCGCTGCTCGGCAACATTCCGGCGGTTGCCGACAGCCCCGTACGCGTCAGGCGACCGGCGGTACGCCGCGGCTGGCTTGAAGGCAAGCCGGGCAATGCCGCGATGCGCGGCATGGACGACTATGTGGAAGTAAGCTGGCCGCAAGCGCTCGATCTCGTGGCGCAGGAACTCGGCCGGGTATATGGCGAATACGGTGCAAAGGCCGTCTTCGGCGGCTCCTACGGCTGGTCGAGCGCCGGTCGCTTCCATCACGCACAGAGCCAGATCCACCGCTTCCTCAACGTGCTGGGCGGCTATGTGCGATCCGTCAACACGTATAGTTCCGGCGCCGCATCCGTCATCATCCCGCATGTGCTCGGCCCTTACGACACATTCGACCGCAAGAGCGTGACCTGGGATGCGATCGAGCGCAGCACGGAACTGGTCATGGCCTTTGGCGGCATGGCGATCAAGAATGCCGATGTTCATGGCGGCGGCATCAGCAAGCACGTCGTGCGGCAGAAACTGGCAGGCGCGGCAGCACGCGGCGCTCGCTTCATCTCCGTCAGCCCGCTGAAGGACGATTTTCCGCACGGATTGAACGTCGAATGGTTGCCGATCACGCCGGGCACCGATGTGGCGCTGATGCTCGGTCTTGCCCATGTGCTGGTGACGGAGGGACTGCACGATCGCGGCTTTCTCGATCGCTACACGGTCGGCTACGACCGTTTCGAGGATTACCTTCTCGGGCGTAGCGATGGCGAGGCGAAAGACGCGGATTGGGCGGCGAAAATATGCTCGATCGAAGCCGGGACCATCCGCGAGATGGCCCGCCTGATGGCCCGTTCGCGCACGCTGATCACCGTCAGTCATTCCCTGCAGCGCGCCGATTACGGCGAGCAGCCGGTCTGGATGGGCATCGTTCTGGCCTCGATGCTTGGACAGATGGGGCTGGATGGCGGCGGTTATTCCTATTCGCTTGGCGCGCTCGGCAATATCGGCAAAAGCCAGCTGGCCGCGCCGCTGCCGACCCTCAACCAGTTCAAAAATGCCGTCGGGGATTTCATTCCGGTCGCCCGCATCGCCGACATGCTGCTCAACCCCGGAGCCGCGTTTCATTATAACGGCCAGTCGCTGCATTATCCGGATATCCGCCTCGTCTACTGGGCCGGCGGCAACCCGTTTCATCACCATCAGGATCTGAACAGGCTGCGCGCCGCCTTCCGCCGCCCGGACACGATCATCGTCCACGAGACCGCCTGGACCTCGACCGCCCGGCATGCCGACATCGTGTTGCCGGCGACGACCACGCTGGAGCGCGACGACATCGGCGCAGCCGACCGCGACGACCTGATGATCGCGATGAAGAAGCTGATCGAACCGGTCGGCGAGGCACGCGACGACTATGATATCTTTTCCGAAATCGCGCATCGTCTTGGAAAGGCGGAGAGCTTCACCGAGAACCGGACGAGCGCCGAATGGCTGGCTTTCCTGTTCGAGACCACGCGGGCAGCGCTCGACGCCGGTGGCCACGATGCTCCCGATTTCGAGGCGTTCTGGCAGCGGGGAGAGCTGCGGCTGCCGCTGAAGCCCGACGAAGGCGGTCCGGCGCGTGCTTTCCGGGAAGATCCGTCGGCCTCCCCCCTGCCAACGCCATCCGGCAGGATCGAGATCTTTTCGCGGACGATCGAGAGCTTCGGCTATGACGACTGTGCGGGGCATCCGCGGTGGTACCCCTCGCGAACCCAGGCCGGGTACGATTATCCTCTGCACCTCGTCTGCAACCAGCCGCACCAGCGGCTGCACAGTCAGCTCGATTACGGTGCCTTCAGCCGCTCGACGAAAATAAACGGTCGTGAACCTGTCCGTATCAACCCCACCGACGCGCAGGCGCGAGGAATAGCGGATGGCGATATCGTGCGGCTGTTCAACGAGCGCGGCAGTTGCCTTGCCGCGGCCGTGCTGAGCGCGGATGTGCGCCAGGGCGTGATGCAGCTTGCAACGGGCGCATGGTTCGAACCGGACGAGGTCTCGGCGGAGAATGCCATGTGCATCCATGGCAATCCGAACATTCTCACCCGTGACATCGGCACCTCGAAACTGGCCCAGGGCTGCACCGGACAGATCACGACGGTGGAGGCTGAACGATTTTCCGGCGAGCTTCCGCCGGTTCGTATCCTGGATCGGATGACCTTCGCGCAATAGGCGCGAGCCGCACAGGCAGCACCTTGGAAACGCGAATGCTAAAGCCCGGCAAAGGGCGCAGCAAAATAATCCACAAACTCGGTAGAAAAAGAATAACCAGTCTTTCTCTGAGGCCCTCCCCTGCTTAGGCTGTCCCTCGTGATAGTTATCAAGAACGAGAGGCTTGCTCCATGACCGGCATCAGCATCAGGATGTGCTTCGTTAAACGCGCTCCTCGATCGGTGCAGCCAATGTGTAGCTGCGCGACCGCGGTAGAGGCCCGCAGCCTCTGATCGGCCGGACGGCCTGATCCAGGAAGTTTCGAAATATCAATCAGTTGTTTCAGCTGCTCGGCATGGTGCCGGGCGGATACGGCTCCGTGCGCCCGGTTGGCAATGCTTGCAGATCGGGTCGCTGCGCGATGCCGGACCGTGCTGGAGCAACACGAGAACAATACCCCAATTCTCCAGGAGATCCCAATGACCGAACGTTCCTCCCTGTTTTCCCTTTCCCGGCGGCGCCTTCTCATCACCACATCGGTTGCGGCGGCCGTCGCTCTCGTCGCAACGATCGGCTTAAATCCGGTTCTGGCGGCCGACAGCCCGCGCGAGGGCGGCGACATCACCTTCCTGATCGACTCCCTCGGTGACACCTGGATCCCCAACAACAGCGCGATCTCCAGTTTCCAGGGCCACATCTGGGGCCATGTCACGGACAAGCTTCTCTATGTCGATGCGGACGGCAAGGTGACGCCCTGGCTGGCCGAGCGCTGGGAACAGAACGACAAGGCCACGGAATTCACGCTTCACCTGAAGAGTGGCGTGACCTTCTCCGACGGCTCCCCGCTCGATGCGGCTGCCGTCGTCGCCAATCTTGATATCTGGTATGCCGGCCGCAAGGCCGAAGGGATCAACCCGATCGGCCTCTTCCCCAAGACCTATGACCGCGCAGAGGCGGTCGATGCCTCCACCGTCAAGGTCTTCTTCAAGAAGCCGACGCTCGGCTTCTTGCCCACGCTCGGCTATCACGGCTCGATCCTCATTTCGCCGAAGAGCATCGCCCAACCGGCCTCCGATCAGGCAGATCTGAGCAAGACCGCCGGCAGCGGGCCTTACGTGGTCGAAAGCTGGAAGGAAGGCGATCACGTCACGCTGGTCAAGCGCAAGGACTATAACTGGGGGCCTGCGGCCGTCGGCCATACCGGACCGGCCTTCCTCGATACGATCACCTACAAGCTCGTCTCCGAACCCTCCCTGCGCGTTGCCTCCGTCCAGTCAGGGCAGGCCGATGTCGCCTACAACGCCTCCCCCCAGGAGCTGAAGTCGCTCAAGGATGAAGGCTTCAGCATCGCGACGCCGCGTTATCTCGGTTTCGTCAATGGCTGGGCCGTCAACACCAAGCTTCCGCCCTATGACGACGTGAAGGTTCGTCAGGCGCTGCAGGCCGGCATCGACCGGCAGGAGATCATCGATACGGTGTATACGCCGGACTGGCACCTCGCGACCTCCTTCATCCAGAGCAATGTCCCCGGCGCAACCGACCAGAGCACCCTTCTGGCCTATGATCCGGCGAAGGCCGAAAAGCTGCTGGACGAAGCCGGCTGGGTGAAGGCTGCGAACGGCATCCGCGCCAAGGACGGAAAACCGCTGACGCTGACGCTTCATTCCAATCCGTATCTGGCGACATCCAAATCGGTGGATGAACTGATTGCCCAGCAACTCGGAAAAATCGGCTGGAAGGTCGATATTCGCGCCTTCGACGTCGTCACCTATGGCGAGAAGGTCAAGTTCGGCGGCGCAGCCGTGCCCACCTACGAGGTGACGCGCAGCTTCATCGACGCCGGCACTGTTGCCGGTATTCTCACCAATGCCAACAATGGCGAGAACTGGTTTGCGCTTGATGAGCGTGATGCTCGGATCAATGACCTGCGCGACAGGATCGCCAGCGCCGGCACCCTCGATGAACGCAGCCCGCTTCTCGACGACCTCCAGAAACACGTCCTCGAACAGGGCTATTTCGTGCCGCGCACGCAGATTGTCCAACGCATCTATGTCCAGTCGCCGACGCTGAAGGGCGAGGTCTATAACGGCGTCGCCTATGCCAGCTATTACACGGCCTTCATCGCCGACTGACCCCTGTTTGAACCGATCAATGTGAGAGGGGTATCGGCGTGAGCAATACCTACCTGACCTATGCCGCAAAGCGGCTCGGGCAAGCGGTCGTCGTGATCCTGCTGGCCTATGTCTTCACCTTCGTCGTCGTCAGCATCCTGCCCGGCGACCCGATCACCAGCGTTCTGCGCAATCCCCAGAACGGGTTCAGCGAAGAGGAGATAGCGGAGATCATTGCGGCGCAAGGGCTGGACCAGCCGATCGTCGTGCAGCTCTGGAACTCGCTTTCCGGCTTTCTGACCGGCGATCTCGGCGTATCGATGCGTTCCGGCAGGCCCGTCTCGACGCTGATCGCGGAAGTCCTCCCTTCCACACTGATCCTCGCTTCCACCGGCCTTGCCGTCGCCATCGTTCTGGCGATGGCGGTCGCCTACGGCACCCAGTTCGTGCCCAAGCGCTATGGCCAGGGATTGCTGCGTGGCTTTCCCTCCCTCTTTCTCTCCGTGCCGAACTTCGTCATCGGCCTGGTGCTGATCCACGTGTTCGGCTTCCAGATAGGTCTCTTCCGCGTCATCAACCCGGACAGTTTCTGGGCGACGCTGTTTGCGGCGATCGCACTCGGCATTCCCGTATCGGCCCAGATCGCCGAGGTTCTGATCGCCAATCTCGACCGGGAAGCCGAGCAGGAATATGCAACCGTCGCCCGCAGCCGCGGCATCGGCCGCACGAGACTGTTCGCCACGCATCTGCTGAAACCCGCATCACTGCCCGTCGTCACGGTCATCGCATTGACCATCGGCGAGCTTCTCGGCGGCTCGCTGATCACCGAGACCGTGTTCGGCCGAACCGGCATCGGCAGCCTGGTACAGCGCTCGGTCAGCACGCAGGACCTTCCGGTGCTGCAGGCGATCGTTTCGCTCGGAGCGGTCGTCTTCGTCATCGCCAACCTTGTCGCCGACCTTCTCTATCCGCTGCTTGACCCGCGCGTGAAAATCCTTGGCGGCAGGAAACGCAACCCGACGACAGCTGACGACACGCGGATCGACGCGAGCAAGGCGGTGGCATCATGAGTTTTGCTTCGAATTCCGCAATCTCCACCAATCGAAGGCCGGGAAGCTGGCTGTCGGCCCTTCGCCTGCCGCCGAGCGTCGCAGCTTCGCTTCTGGTGATCGCCATCGTCATCGCCTGGTCGCTGGCGCCGGGACTGTTCACCCAGTACAGCCCTGTCGTCGGTGTACCGGCGGACAAGCTCCTTGGACCAAGCTGGAGCCATTGGTTCGGCACCGATCATCTGGGGCGCGATGTCTATGCCCGCGTGGTCTACGGCACCGCATCCTCCGTCTCCAGCGCGCTGGTGGCGGTCGTGATCGGCGTCGTTGCCGGCGGACTGATCGGCCTTCTGGCCGGTTTCCTCGGCGGCTGGGTCGACATCATTCTCGCCCGGCTGGTCGATGTACTGCTGTCCATCCCGAAATTCCTGCTGGCCGTGATCGTCGTCACCGCCATCGGCTTCGAGACGATCAATGCGGCGATTGCGACCGGCGTGTCGGCGGTGGCGATCTTCGCCCGTGTCGCCCGTGCTGAAGTCATCAAGACCCGGCAGGCCACGTTCGTCGAGGCTGCATTCCTCTCGGGCGGCTCGCGCGCCTTCATCCTCTGGCGGCACATCCTCCCGAATGCCTCCCGCTCGGTCCTGCCGCTGGCGGTCCTGCAGTTCGGCGAGTCTATCCTGGTGATCGCCAGCCTCGCCTTCCTCGGCTACGGCGATCCGCCACCGGCCTCCGACTGGGGCCTGCTGATCTCGATCGGCAAGGATTACCTCAAATGGCCTTGGCTCGTTTACGCGCCGGCCTTCATCACCATCCTCACCGTCCTCTCCGTCAACAGGATCAGCCGATGGCTTCGCAAAACAGACTGACCAACACGCTCATTCACGCCATCACGGTGCCGCCTGCGCCGCAGCCTGTTGCTGCACCGCTCCTGCAGGTCGACGGCCTGTCGGTTTCCTATGGCCGGCAGGAGGTCGTTCGCGGCGTCGGGTTCGATCTGGCGCGGGGAAAGAGCCTCGCGCTGATCGGTGAATCCGGCTCCGGAAAATCGACCATCGCCCGCGCCGTGCTTCGGCTTCTTCCCGGTGGCGCCAGAGCCGCTGGCCAACTGACGTTCGAAGGGCAGGATCTGCTGGCGCTGCCGGAACGCCGCTTCCGCCCCTTGCGGGGACGGGCCATCGGCTTCGTGCCGCAGGATCCGGGCAATGCGCTCAATCCCGTGCGTACGATCGGCGCACAGGCTATGGAAGCGGCCGCCTTGACCGAGGAACCGAACGCAGCCATCCGCAAGGCGCTCGTTCTTGAAACCTTTGCGCAGGTCGGGCTCGACAATCCGCAGCGGGTCTACGATTCCTATCCGCACCAATTGTCCGGCGGCATGCTGCAGCGTGTCCTGATCGGCCTCGCCGTGCTGCCGCGCCCGGCCCTGCTCGTCGCCGACGAACCCACATCGGCGCTCGACGTGACGATCCAGAAGCGAATTCTCGATCTGCTTTCGCGTCTGCAGAGCGATCTCGATATCAGCCTTCTGCTGATTACCCACGATCTTGCCATCGCGGCAGAACGGACCGATAGCCTCGTCGTTCTGAAGAACGGGGTCATTCAGGAATCCGGCAGAACGGCCGCAGTATTCTCGTCGCCCAATTCGGCCTATGCCAGAAAGCTGCATGCCGATGTCCCGGCGCTGAACCCGGATCGCTATGCGAGGCTGCGAGATCCGGCTCTGCGGCTGCGCAATGCGGGTGAGGCGCCGAAGATCGACGTCAAAGCGGTCACCAAGACGTTTGCGGTCGATGGCAAGGTTCTGACCGCAGTCGACGACGTGTCCTTCTCCGTTCCGCCCGGCACCACGCATGCGCTGGTCGGCGAATCCGGCTCGGGCAAGACGACGACGATCCGTCTTCTGCTTGGGCTGGAGGAACCGGATCATGGCGAAATCTCGGTAGCCGGAGAACGGTTGTCCGGTCGCTCGCCTCAATCGCTTCGCTCAGCCTGGCGTCATCTGCAACTGGTCTACCAGAACCCGTTCACCTCTCTGGACCCGACCTGGACCGTCGAAAATCTGGTGCGCGAACCTCTCGACCGGTTCAAGATCGGCAGTCCGAAGGAGAGAGCCCAGCAGGTGCGTGAAGCACTTGCCAATGTCGGGCTTGGGGAACACCTTCTCGCCCGCAGGCCGGCGGCGCTGTCGGGCGGCCAGCGGCAACGCGTGGCGATCGCCCGTTCGCTGGTGCTGAAGCCGGACGTGATTGTTCTCGACGAACCGACATCCGCCCTCGATGTCAGCGTTCAGGCCGATATCGTCGAGGTCCTCCTGTCGCTGCAGGCGAAGCTCGGGCTCACCTACATCTTCGTCTCGCATGATCTGGCGCTCGTTCGCCAGCTTGCACACACGGTGTCGGTCATGCAGCGCGGCAGTATCGTCGAACATGGCGCGGTCACCGACATATTCAGCAATCCGCAGCACCCCTACACCGCCACCCTGCTGCAATCCATCCCCTCGGGCATCTCAGCCTCCACACCGGCACGGCCGCAGAAATCCCGGCCTATCCTGCGAGAGGAGCGGTTCGCATGACCATCGCTCTTCCGCTCGACCCTCCGTCCGCAGCGTTTCGTCCCAAACAGCGCCTCGGCTTCAACACAAGGGTCTCGTTCAACGACGATGCAGGACCGGCACAAGGCCTGCGCGAGGGTATCGAACTCTTCAGGCAGGCAGAACAGCTCGGCTACCAATCCGGCTGGGCCTATCAACGGCATTTCGACCACTATCTTTCCTCGCCGCTGCCGTTCTTTGCCGCTGCCGGTCAGCATACCAGCCGCATCACACTCGGCTCCGCCGTAATCCCCATGCGCTATCAGGATCCTATCCTGCTTGCCGAAGCGGCTGCGACGACGGATCTGCTGATCGGAGGCCGGCTCGAACTTGCCATCTCGACGGGCGCCAACGGAGCATTCGATGCGGTGTTCGGCACTGTCGACAGCGATGCGCGGACCGAAGCAAAGCGCCGCCAGACCCGGTTTCTCTCCGCATTGTCGGGTGAGGTCCTGCATACCGTCACAGAGCAGGGTCAGGGCGCACCGCTGGGTGCTGATCTGCGTGTCACGCCGCACAGTCCCACCCTTCGCTCCCGCATCCGTCAGGGGTCGGCCAGCACGGGTTCGGCGCTACAGGCCGCCGAACTCGGGATCGGGCTTATCTCCGGCACCGTTCAGCATGATCAGGCGGATGGCGAGACGTTCGGGCAGTATCAGGCCCGCATCATCGAAACCTACCGGACGAACTGGCGGCGGATCTGGGCAACGGAGCCGCCACCGGTTGCGGTCGCCGCGTCCATCCTTGTCGGCACAACACCCGACCTGCGCGAAAAATATGCCGCTTATGATCTGGAGCGCCGCACCAAAGGCATCGCGGCCTCCCGTCCCAAGGGCGCGCTCGAACCACCCGGCACCCCGGCCGGCGCACAGATTTCGCCGGTCTTTCAGGGCACGCCCGATCAGGTGATCGAGGCTGTCTTCAACGATCCGGGCCTGGCCGCCGCAGACGAGATCGTACTGTTCCTGCCGCCTGCATTCGGGCTTGCCGAAAACCTGCGTCTCCTCGCAGATCTCGCGCAGACCGTTGCACCAGCCTTCGGATGGCAGTCCGCCTCGCAGCGCTGACCGTATCGAGCGGGCACAGGCCGCGATAGCGGTCGGAGCATCTACGTCCCGTATCCTGGCAGAGAATATTTTCTACATAATCGATAGAAAAAGAACGGTCTGTCTTCCTCATCGAATGTCCCCCGAATAACCTCCCAAGCATTGATCGGCAATTTCAAGGAGCTCCCATGACCGCGGAATTTATCAGCGTAAGCTTTCCCAACGCCTCGAATGATCTGGCTCCCATTCCGGACGCCCCTGTCGATCCTCGTTTTCTGGAGCGCTACGCCCGCTCTCTCGATGACTACGGCTTCAATTACACCCTCATTCCCTATTCTTCCTCGTCCTTCGATCCTTTCACGCTCGGCGCGACGATTCTGGCGCATACCAAAAATATCAAGATCATCGTGGCGCTGAGGCCGAACACGGTCTATCCGACGGTCGCTGCCAAGTCGCTCGCGACGCTCGACCAGCTGAGCGGCGGCCGGGTCGTTGTCCACTTCATCGCCGGCGGCAGCGACGAGGAGCAGGCACGCGAAGGCGATTTCCTCAACAAGGAGGAGCGCTACGAGCGCCAGGAAGAGTATATCCGCATCCTGCGCCTCGCCTGGACCTCGAAGGAAGCCTTCGACTTCGACGGCAAATATTACCAGTTCAAGCAGTTCCGCAGCGCTGTGCGCCCGACGAACGGTCTTATCCCGATCTCGCTCGGCGGGTCTTCCGATGCGGCCTACCGGATCGGCGGCTCGCTCTGCGACATCTTCGGCCTCTGGGGAGAGCCGCTGGCGGAAACCAGGCAGCAGATCGAGCGCATCTATGCCGAGGCAGAAAAGGCCGGCCGCACGGATCGTCCGCGCATCTGGGTGACGTTCCGTCCGATCGTCGCCGAAACGGATGAGCTTGCCTGGCAAAAGGCGCACAAGGTTCTCGACCAGCTCAATGCGAACCGCCAGAAGGGCCTGTCCCGCGCGCCCATCAATGCGGCATCGCCGGCCAATGTCGGCTCGCAACGGCTGCTCGATATCGCCAAGCGCGGCGACGTGCACGACCGAGCGCTCTGGTATCCGACCGTGACCGCCACCAATGCCAGCGGCGCAACGACAGCGCTGGTGGGGTCTCCGCGCACCATTGCCGACTCCATTCTCGATTACATCGATCTCGGTGCCGACCTGATCTCCATCCGCGGTTACGACAATTACAACGATGCGGTCGACTATGGCCGCTACGTTCTGCCGCTGGTTCGGGAAGGCATTCGCGAACGTGAAGAGGCCAGGCGCAAGACCGCAGCATGACACGGATGATCCGGCACATGCCGGATCCCTCCATCTTTCGTACCGTACCTTCTCGTCGACAGTCAGAAAGCGTTGAGCCGCATGTCCTATGATCCAGCCATTCTCGAGGCGACCGTTCGCGTGGTTGCCGAAGCCGCACCGGAGGCCGATCAGACCGGCGCGTTTCCCTGGGAAGGGATCCGTGCGGTTCACGAGAGCGGGCTGCTCGAAAGCACGGTCGCAACGCGCTACGGAGGCAAAGGCGGGACACTCGCCGATGCGGCGCATATTCTGGCAGCACTCGGCCGGGGAGACCCGTCCGTTGCCCTGATCAGCGCGATGACGATCTTCAACCATCTCGGTCAGGCGACAAAAAACCATTGGCCGGATGGCCTCTACCGGCGCCTGCTCGATGAAGCGAAGCAGAAACCGTTGCTGCTCAACGCTGCCCGTGTCGAGCCCGAACTCGGCTCGCCCGCCCGTGGCGGCCTGCCCGCCACCCGCGCGCGTCGCACCGCGACCGGCTGGTCGATCACCGGCCGAAAGCGGTTCGTAACCGGCGCGCATGGCCTCACGCACTTTCTCGTCTGGGCTCATACCGATGAGGCACCAAGTCGCGTCGGCACCTTCGTCGTTCCCAACGGCTTGCCCGGTATCAAGATCATCGAGAACTGGAAAAGTCTCGGCATGCGGGCATCGGGTTCCCATGACGTCGAATATGCCGATGTGGAGATCCCGGCGGAGAACGTGCTGGAACTGGTCGATCCGTCGGTCGCCCAGCAGGACAACCGCGCCCATGCGGCGATAACCCTGGCCCTTACCTCGATCTATCTGGGAGCCGCCGAGGCCGCGCAGGACGTCTTCACCCGCTTCGCCCATGAGCGGCTCCCCGCCAATCTCGGCCATTCGATTGCCAGGACGGAGCGTTTCATCACGCTGTCGGGTGAAATCGATCTGCTTGTCGGCGGTGCCCGACAGATCATTTTCGGCGCGCTGGAAACCAAGCTGGGCGATGCGGAAGCCTTGATCAGGGCCAAACTCCTCGCCGGGCGGCAGATCCGTGAGGCGGTACAGATCGCCGTGCGCGGCATCGGCAATCCCGGCCTCAACGCCGATCTCGGGCTCGAACGGCATTTCCGCGATATCCAGTCGGTGCTCGTTCATGCGCCGCAGGAAGACACCTCCGTCGCCATCCTCGGACGTGCCGCCTTCGAACGCTGGAACCGCGCTCAGCCGCAACAACCTGCCTATCGGGACGACCTGCCTATTCTCAAGACGGCCTGACCGGGCGCGTGACGGATACGGCGTCCCATCCCGCGGGCCGCAAAGCTTCAGAAAAAGGAACTGAAATGAGCAACAATCTGATCGTCGGCTTCTCGGGCAATCTGTCTCGCCCCTCCAGCACGCGGCGTTTTGTCGAAACGGTAACGGAATCCCTGGCAAAACAGTCGGGCCTCGGCCATGCCGTTTTCGATATCGAGGATCTCGGCGCATCGCTTGCGGCCGCGCGGTCGGTGGCCGATCTCGATCCCGCCGCGCGCAAGGTGGTGCGGACGATCATCGAGGCCGAGGCTCTCGTCATTGGCTCCCCCACCTACAAGGGAAGCTATACCGGTCTTTTCAAGCATGTCTTCGATCTGCTCGACCCGGCGGACCTGCGCGGCAAGCCGCTCGTGCTGACGGCGACCGGCGGCGGTGACCGGCATTCCCTGGTGGTCGAGCATCAGCTCCGCCCTCTCTTCGCCTTCTTCGAGGCCTTCGTGACACCGACCGCCATCTATGCCTCGGGCCGCGACTTTATCGAAGGCGCGCCGTCTCCCGCCATTCAGGGACGGGTGAGCCAGGCGCTGAATGAAGCGTCGCTGCTGATCAGCGCCCGCTCGATCTCCGCTGCGATAGCCGCGGAATAAGACCACCGCATCCCCGCATCCGGCCAGCGCGTCAGGTGAGCCAGCTTCGGCTGCCCTCGGCGCAATCCCAACCTGTCGTCAGAGCGTCAGTAGATTATTCGACGTTTTGGCGACACCGAGGGATTCTGCTCTCATTTCTCCCGCCAGAATAGAACACGACCATGTTGATCGATTTGGTCGAGATACTTAGCCTTTTGGCAACTGGCGAAACATGTCGCTGGTGAAGATGCAGGTCTGCGGAATGCCTCGCGGAGAAGCGCCCGCTTCTCCTTGTTTCAGCTTAATTGTTTTGGTGAGAATATTCATGACACGACTTCATCTTCCGGCTCTCAAGCTCAAATCCGCCCGCCGTCTTGCAACGGGTTCCCTCATCGGGATCATCGCCACGCTCGCTGCAGGCCAGGCAGCCGCGGAAGGCAAGATCCGGATCGCCCAGCAGTTCGGCATATCCTACCTCATTCTCGATGTCGTTCGCGACCAGAAGCTGATCGAAAAGCATGGCAAGCAGGCCGGCGTCGACATCCAGGTCGACTGGGCGAGCATTTCGGGCGCCACTGCGATGAACGAGGCGCTGCTTGCCAACAATCTCGACATCGTATCTGCAGGCGTTCCGCCGGCATTGACGATGTGGGATCGCACCAAGGGCGACGTGAAGCTGGTGGCGGCGCTCGGCTCGCTGCCGAACTATCTGATCACCACCAATCCGGACGTCAAGACGCTGAACGATTTCAGCGAGAAGGATCGGATCGCCGTACCTGCGGCAGGCGTCGGCTTCCAGTCGCGCACGTTGCAGATTGAGGCCGCGAAACTGTTCGGACAGGAGAATTTCCAGAAGCTCGACCAGATTTCCATCAGCCTCCCGCATCCCGATGCAACGGCCGCGCTGATTTCGGGCGCGACGGAGGTGAACTCGCATTTTTCCTCCGCGCCCTTCTATTATCAGGCACTGCAGGGCAACAAGGCGGTCCACAAGGTCATCAGCTCCTATGACATTCTGGGCGGACCGGCCACCTTCAACGTGCTCTACACCAGCACGGCCTTCCATGACGAAAGCCCGAAGACTTACGCGGCCTTTTATGCCGCGCTGGGCGAAGCGGCAAAATGGATCAACGCCAACAAGGAGAAGGCTGCCGAAACCTTCATTCGCCAGCAGGGCTCGAAGCTTTCGCCCGAACTCGTGCTCGAGATCATCAACGACCCCGAGAACGACTTCACCATCGTGCCGCAGAATACCTTCGTCTACGCGAGCGAACTCTACAAGCTCGGCGTTCTGAAGACCGAGGCGGCAAGCTGGAAGGACTACTTCTTCCCTGAGGCTCACGTCGAAAACGGCGGCTGAACGGCCGCTCTGGCTGTTCTGCAAGGGAAGCCGGTGCGCTAAGCGCGTGTCCGGCTTCACCCACCAGACAAGATGGAATCGAGAATGGATGTCATGACCGCACCCGACCGGCAGAACGCTGCTCCAGCCGTCCAGCCGCTCCTCAAGGTGGAAGGCGTGACGCTGCAATACGAGGCGCCCGACCGGGTCGTACGCGCCACGCAGAATGTCAGCTTCGACGTTTGGGAAGCCGACCGCTTCATTCTTCTGGGAGCGTCGGGTTGCGGCAAGTCCACGCTTCTGAAGGCGGTTGGCGGCTTCATCGCACCGCATGAGGGCCGCATTCTTCTCGAAGGACGCCCGGTGCATGGACCAGGCCCCGACCGGGTCGTCGTGTTCCAGGAATTCGATCAGCTGCCGCCGTGGAAGACCGTCCGCGACAATGTCGCCTTCCCGCTCAAGGCCTCGGGAAAACTCGGTCGCCGGGAAGCGGTGGAACGGGCGGAGCACTATATCGAAAAAGTCGGCCTTTCACGCTTTGCCGATGCCTATCCGAACACGCTTTCCGGCGGCATGAAGCAGCGTGTCGCCATTGCCCGTGCGCTGGCCATGGAGCCGCGCGTTCTCCTGATGGACGAGCCTTTCGCGGCACTCGACGCGCTTACGCGGCGCAAGATGCAGGAGGAGCTTCTGGCGCTCTGGGAGGATGTCCGCTTCACCCTCCTCTTCGTCACACATTCCATCGAGGAAGCGCTGGTGGTCGGAAATCGCATCGCGCTCCTGTCGCCGCATCCCGGACGGATGCGCGCGGAAATCAACAGCCATGAATGGGATCTTTCGAGCGGCGGAAGCCCACAGTTTCAGGCGGCAGCCAACCGCATCCATCGGCTTCTTTTCGAAGACCCGCAACGCACGAATGGAGGCGGCCATGAGTGACGTCCTGAACCACGACCTCGACACGAGGACGCGACGCATCCCGCCGGTTCGCCCCGAATATGAGCGCCCGCTGGAGCCGCTTGCGGAGACGAGAAGCCAGGAGGCCCTGCCCGTCCATCGAAGACTGTGGCAGCAGGCATGGATAAGAAAAAGCCTGATCCTCATCTGTCTCGCGCTGCTTTGGGAAGTCGTTGCCCGCCTGCAGGGAAACGAACTTCTACTGCCGCCGTTTTCAGCAGCGCTCAAGGCGCTGGTGGAGGATATTTCGACGGGTGTCATTCCGCAAAGGGCGATCAATTCGCTCGATGTCCTCCTCAAGGGCTATGTCGCCGGTGTCATCCTCGCATTCGTGCTGACATCGCTCGCCGTATCGACACAGCTGGGGCGAGACCTTTTGTCGACGCTCACCTCCATGCTCAATCCGCTACCGCCGATCGCGCTTCTGCCGCTCGCCCTGCTCTGGTTCGGGCTCGGCCAGGGAAGCCTCGTCTTCGTGTTGGTCCACTCGGTCCTCTGGCCGCTGGCGCTCAACATGTATACCGGCTTTACCGGCGTGCCGGAGACACTGCGCATGGCGGGACGCAATTATGGCCTGCGCGGCCTGCGCTACGTGCTTCTGATCCTTGTACCCGCAGCACTCCCGTCGATCATCGCGGGCTTGAGGATCGGCTGGGCGTTCGCTTGGCGTACGCTGATTGCAGCCGAACTGGTATTCGGCGCGTCCTCCGGCCGCGGCGGGCTGGGCTGGTACATTTTCCAGAACCGCAACGAACTTTATACCGACAGGGTCTTTGCAGGCCTGATCATGGTCATCCTCTTCGGTCTTCTGGTCGAGAACGTCCTGTTCCGCGAACTGGAGAAGCGGACGGTGGCGAAGTGGGGAATGGCGCGCTGACGCATGCCTCTCGAACGTGGTCACCGGTTTCGAGCAGAAGACGTCCGCAAAAAACAGGAAGCCGAAGCGTGCGGAGCGAATCTGAAAGATCGCGACACGCTTGAGTGCCGCAAGGAACAAGCAATGGCAGCAGGCAAGAGATACGTCGTCGGCATAACCGACCACATGATCGGCGCGCCCGATCTGGAAGCGGAAGTGCTGGGCGACGATGTCGAGATCGACTTTTTCGCCAGCACGGACGAAACATCCTTCGAGCCGGATCGCCTGGCGCGGCTGGATGCCCTGATGGTCTGGGGGGCACGGCTTGGGGCCGGAAGCATAGCGCACCTTGCCCGCTGCAAGGGGGTGGTGCGCTACGGCGTCGGCTACGAGAAGATCGATCTCGCCGCGCTGGAAGCCTCCGGAATTCCTTTCGCCAACAATCCTGATTACGGCACGGAGGAAGTTGCCGACCACGCGCTGGCAATGATCCTTTCCCTGCATCGGCGGATCTTCGAGCATGATGCGCGTGCCCGTGGCTACACGTCCGGCTGGCAGGTCCACAGCCTGAAGCCGCTTTCGCGTTCTAACCGGGCAACGGTTGGCGTCGTCGGCGTCGGCAGGATCGGCACGGCGGTGGTAAACCGACTGAAACCGTTCGGCTATCGTATCCTCGGCTACGATCCCGGCCAGCCGCCGGGCCACGAAAAGGCGATCGGTTACGAGCGCGCCGAGCGACTTGAGGACCTTTTCGCCCAGTCGGATATCGTCACCCTTCACTGCCCGGCAAACGCCCAGACACGCGGCATTCTTGATGCTGAAGGCCTCGCGCGGCTGAAACCCGGCACCATCGTCGTCAATACGGCCCGCGGCGAATTGATCGAGGATCTCGATGCGCTGGAGGCCGCCTTGCGAAGCGGACATCTGGCGGCGGCGGCCCTCGACACGCTGGTCAAGGAGCCACCCGGCGACCATCCGCTTCTGACGGCATGGCGCAATCGCGAGGAATGGCTCGCCGGGCGTCTGGTGATCACCCCGCACAACGCCTTCTATTCGGATCACGCAGCAATCGAGATGCGCCGCAACGCGGCGAAGACGGTGAGAATACTGCTCGACGAGGGCAGGCTTCGCAATCAGGTCACGGACAGGTCATGAGCAGTCGATCCGAATTTCTCTGGTACATTCCCAACGACGTGAAGGCCGGCCATCGCGGCGATGCGGCCGATCCGGCGCATAACAGCCTCGATACGCTGACCGGCCAGGCGAAGGCCATGGAAGAACATGGCTGGAAGGGTGCCTTGCTCGGCACGGGCTGGGGTCGGCCGGATACGTTCACGCTGGCCACGGCGCTGGTCGCGCGGACGACGACTTTCGAGCCGCTGATTGCGGTCCGCCCCGGCTACTGGCGGCCGGCGAATTTCGCGGCCGCTGCCGCAACGCTCGATCATCTGAGCGGCGGGCGCGTGCGGGTCAACGTCGTCTCCGGACCGGACGAGCTTGCCGCCTATGGCGACGAGGAGGGAGACCAGCGACAGCGTTATGCCCGCACGAAGGAGTTCATGCGGCTGGTCCGCAGGCTCTGGACGGAGGAAAATGTCACCTTTTCAGGCGAGCATTTCCATGTGACGGGCTCCACCGTCGCGCCGCGTCTTGCAGCCGACGGCGACCGTCTGCATCCCAAACTCTATTTCGGCGGCGCTTCGGAAGCGGCCGAACGGGTCTCCGCGACCGAAGCCGACGTACAACTGTTCTGGGGAGAGCCGCTTGAGGGCGTCAGGCAACGCATTGAAAGACTGCGCTCCCTCAGCACCGCGCTCGATCGCGATCTGCCGCCGCTGGAATTCGGGCTGCGGATCACGACACTCGTGCGCGACACGACGGAACAGGCATGGGCGGATGCCGAGGCCAAGGTCGCAAGGATGGCAGAAGGATCGGCAGGCAGCTGGCAGGATCACCGCCACGGCGTCGCAGTCGGCCAGCAGCGGCTGCTGGATCTTGCCGCCAAGGGCGACGTGATCGACGACAATCTCTACACCGCACCCGGCAAATTCGGCGGCGGCGGGGCCGCCACGACCTGGCTCGTCGGTTCGGCCGAGGACGTGGCCCGGTCACTGAGGAAGTATCGGGAGCTCGGCATCACGCATTTCGTGCTTTCCGACACGCCCTATCTACAGGAGATAAAGCGGCAGGGAAGCCAGCTCCTGCCGCTGTTGAAAGAGCAGGCAGAGGTCTCGCCCGCGTAAGGACGCAAGTCCGCCGGTATCTTTCCAATCGGCATGAAGAGCAAAATATCGCTCCGGCAGCCGCCCTATTTGAAGGTTTCTTCCTTCTCCAACGATCGTTCACGTGGCTCAATATCCGCATTGGCGCAGGAGATTACGATGAGCAAGCTCATACAGCTGGCAGGCAAGCTCAGGGCGGTCGCGCCTTATATCAGAACCGAGGATGAAGCGATCGAGCTTGCCAAGGCGTTGGCGGCCGACCTGCGTCCAGGCTCCGGCCTTCGCGACCGACAGCGACTGCTGCCGCATGACGAGATGGCGCTGGTCGCCCAATCCGGGCTTCTCGGCGTAACGGTACCCGCGGATTATGGTGGCGCCGACATATCCAACCCGTTTCTGGCGGAAGTCCTGGCGATACTTTCGGAGGCCGACAGCTCCATCGGCCAGATCCCGCAGAACCATTTCTACATTCTCGAAGTGCTGCGGCTGGCCGGCACGGAAGAGCAGAAACGCTATTTCTTCACCCGAGCGCTGGCCGGCGATCACTTCGCCAATGCGCTGGCGGAGCGTAACGGCAATGCCGCGGGCGTGATCAGCACGCGCCTGACGCCGGATGGGCCGGGCTTTCGCATCTCCGGTCAGAAATACTATTCGACCGGCGCCCTGTTCGCAGGCTGGGTGGCTGTCTTTGCGCTCGACGCACGAGAGCGGATCGTCATGGCGATCATTCCCCGTGACAGCGAGGGCCTGACCGTCACCGACGACTGGGCCGGCTTCGGCCAGCGGACGACGGCAAGCGGCACGGTGACGTTTTCGAATGTCTATGTCGCAGCCGATGCCGTCATCGACCATGACAAGGCGTTCGAACAGCCGACGCCGCTCGGTTCGCTCGGCCAGTTGCTGCACGCAGCTGTCGATCTCGGTATCGCGCGCGCCGCCTTCGCCGACATGATCGATTTCATCAAGACGAAGTCCCGCGGCAACAGCAATCTCGCCATCGAAGTCGCCAGCGACGATCCGCTGGCGATCGCCAAGGCCGGGTCGATTGCCGTGAAGATCGAGGCTGCCTCGGCCACTATCGAGCGGGCCGGACGCAAGATCGACATGGCGCAGGTCTCGCCATCCTCGCAGGCCGCAAGCGAAGCATCGCTTGCGGTCGCGACGGCGAAGATCCTGACGACGGAGGCGGCACTGGAGGCGACGAATGCCCTTTTCGAGCTGGCCGGCACATCGGCCACCGACGAAAGCTTCAACCTCGATCGTCACTGGCGCAATGCCCGCACCCATACGGTTCACGATCCGGTGCGCTGGAAGCACCACGCGATCGGCGACTATCACCTGAATGGCAGACTGCCCAGGCCCAACGGGCAGTTCTGATTACTGCGCCAACTTTTCGACCGAAAGCGGACCGCGCTTGGCGACCATCTGTTCGAGCGTCATCGTGTCGAGCACGGCGGAAATGGCATCCCTGACCTCGGTCATGGAATGCCTGACCTGACAGTCTTCCGGATCGTCGCAATCGTCACAGGCTTCGAAGGCCGTCTTGCTGGCACAGCGAATCGGCGCCAGCGGGCCGTCGAGGATACGCACGGCCTGACCGATCGATATCTCCGCCGCCGGCTTGGAAAGGGCATAGCCGCCGCCGGGCCCCTTCTTGGATCGCAGAATGCCGCCCTTGCGCAGTTCGAGCAGGATCGCGTCGAGGAACTTCTTGGAAATATTGTTCTTCTCAGCAATCTCGCTCACGAAAGCGGTCTTGCCGGGTTCGAGCTGCGCCAGATGTACCAGCGCCTTCAAACCGTATTTTCCCTTTTTGGTCAGCATCGGATGTCCAGATCGGCCAAAGATCGACCGCGATCAAATTCCCAGTGAAAGAATTCGATACAGGACGTATGGGAATGCTTCAATCCGGCATGAGAGCAAACCGGGTCACGATGCTGCGGTACATGCCGCAGCCTGTCCGGATGCCGAGCCGTGCTGCCACTGCTTGATCCCCGCGCTGCGCCTGACCAGCCGTTCGAAGAACCCGTGCCCCTCAGGCCAGTGACCGAAGCCGCTCGCGATATTGATGTGGCCGGCAAAGCCGATTGTCACCAGCTCACTGCCCCACGCCTTCACATGCCGCTCGAGTTGCTGAACGCTCATATAGGGATCGTTCAGGCTACCGACGACAAGACTTGGAAACGGCAGTCTGTCCAGCGGCTCCCCGTCCAGCGGCTTCGGACCGAAATCGATCATGCACGGGTGCAGGTCGATGGTGGTCTCCAGCGAACATGGCGCAACGAGAAGCGCGCCGCGGATCAGACCGGCCTCTGCGCGACCGGCATAGCTTGCCGCGAGAAGGCAGCCGAGACTGTGCGCAACAAGAAAGGCGCCATCGGTTTCCGACAGCGCCTCATCGAGCTTCGCCTGCCATTCCTCCAGCACCGGACAGGTCCAGTTGCGCTGCTCGACGACCCGCGCACCCGGATAGTCCCGCGCCCATATCCGCTGCCAATGGTCATCCGGAGATCCGTTCAAACCCGGAATTATAAGTGTCTGGAGCATGATCGACCCCGCTGACATTTCGAAGCAGGGTGACGATAGACGGAGCGACTGCCCCAGTCGCCGAATGCACGCCCAAAAGCTACAATAAAGATAGATTATTTTTGCCCCACTGGCCGCCTGCCGCCTCGACGGCGGGTCGAGATCGGAATCGAATTGAAAGCGATCATGACCGCCCATCGGCGATGGCCGATGGGAAACGACCGGGCAGGTTCCAGGCAGATCCGATTCCAAAACGGCTCTATCCGGCCTCGATCTGGATCAGGGAAGCATTTCTTCGTTGATTTCTGAGATTATTGGTTGCGGGGGCAGGATTTGAACCTGCGGCCTTCAGGTTATGAGCCTGACGAGCTACCGGGCTGCTCCACCCCGCGTTGAGCGCAAGCCTTTTGCTTGCGCGGTAGCGTCACAGCGCAGCTGTGACGCTTTGTGCCGGAGCAAATTGCTTTGCAATTTGTCTCCTGTAAGGGACGCACCGGCCAAGACCTGAGTGTTATCCCTTGCATTCTTTTGTTCTGCGTTTTTCGGCGTTGAACGACGAAGGGCCGCATGAGCGGCCCAACTGGTGTTTCGGCTTGGGCCGAGCTGTGTCGAGAAGATTGTATCATGCTTTCGCATGCATTGCCTTTAGAAGACCTGGCAGCGACCTACTCTCCCGCGTCTTAAGACGGAGTACCATTGGCGCTGGGGCGTTTCACGGCCGTGTTCGGAATGGGAACGGGTGCGGCCGCCCCGCCATGACCACCAGGTCATCTAAGGGCAATGTGAAGAGAAGCTGGTTCACTCTTTGAGTGATTGATTTGAACACGTCTTTGTCTCACGGCCTGCGTTTGCAGGCGGATGAGCATTGATCAATGGGAACGATTAAGCCAATCGGGCTATTAGTAAGGCTAAGCTTCATGCATTACTGCACGTCCACACGCCTCCTATCAACGTGGTCGTCTACCACGGCCCTGATAGGGAATACTCGTTTTCAGGTTGGTTTCCCGCTTAGATGCCTTCAGCGGTTATCCATTCCATATATAGCTACCCTGCTATGCCGTTGGCACGACAACAGGTCCACCAGAGATATGTCCATCCCGGTCCTCTCGTACTAGGGACAGATCCTGTCAATATTCCTACACCCACGGCAGATAGGGACCGAACTGTCTCACGACGTTCTGAACCCAGCTCACGTACCGCTTTAATTGGCGAACAGCCAAACCCTTGGGACCTGCTCCAGCCCCAGGATGCGATGAGCCGACATCGAGGTGCCAAACAACCCCGTCGATATGGACTCTTGGGGGTCATCAGCCTGTTATCCCCGGCGTACCTTTTATCCGTTGAGCGATGGCCCTTCCACGCGGGACCACCGGATCACTATGACCGACTTTCGTCTCTGCTCGACTTGTCAGTCTCGCAGTCAGGCGGGCTTATGCCATTGCACTCGACGACCGATTTCCGACCGGTCTGAGCCCACCATCGCGCGCCTCCGTTACTCTTTCGGAGGCGACCGCCCCAGTCAAACTACCCACCATACACTGTCCCGGATCCGGATGACGGACCGCGGTTAGACATCCATGACGATAAGGGTGGTATTTCAAGGATGGCTCCACGAAGACTGGCGTCCCCGCTTCAAAGCCTACCACCTATCCTACACATGCCGACACGAATGCCAGTGTAAAGCTATAGTAAAGGTGCACGGGGTCTTTCCGTCTAACCGCAGGAACCCCGCATCTTCACGGGGAATTCAATTTCACTGAGTCTATGCTGGAGACAGCGGGGAAGTCGTTACGCCATTCGTGCAGGTCGGAACTTACCCGACAAGGAATTTCGCTACCTTAGGACCGTTATAGTTACGGCCGCCGTTTACTGGGGCTTCAATTCAAAGCTTGCACCTCTCCTTTTAACCTTCCAGCACCGGGCAGGCGTCAGACCCTATACGTCGTCTTTCGACTTCGCAGAGCCCTGTGTTTTTGATAAACAGTCGCTACCCCCTGGTCTGTGCCACCCTCTTCCACTTGCGTAAAAGAGGGTCACGCTTCTTCCGAAGTTACGCGTGCAATTTGCCGAGTTCCTTCAGCATAGTTCTCTCAAGCGCCTTGGTATACTCTACCTGACCACCTGTGTCGGTTTCGGGTACGGTCTATACGGTGGAGCTATTTCCTGGAACCGCTTCCCTGCAAGATCAATCCAATAAGACCTTACAAGTTACGCAATCCGTCACTACCACCAGGCCCACGAATATTAACGTGGTTCCCATCACCTACGCATTTCTGCCTCAGCTTAGGGGCCGGCTAACCCTGCTCAGATTAACTTTAAGCAGGAACCCTTGGTCTTTCGGCGAGGGGGTCTCTCACCCCCTTTGTCGTTACTCATGTCAACATTCGCACTTCCGATATCTCCAGGGGCCCTCACGGGTCCCCCTTCACAGACTTACGGAACGCTCCGCTACCACACATCTTACGATGTATCCTCAGCTTCGGTGCATGGCTTTAGCCCCGTTACATTTTCGGCGCAAAGACCCTTATTTAGACCAGTGAGCTGTTACGCTTTCTTTAAATGATGGCTGCTTCTAAGCCAACATCCTGGTTGTTTTGGGATCCTCACATCCTTTCCCACTTAGCCATGACTTGGGGACCTTAGCTGGAGGTCAGGGTTGTTGCCCTCTTCACGACGGACGTTAGCACCCGCCGTGTGTCTGCCGATTAGTACTCCCAGGTATTCGGAGTTTGGTTAGGATCAGTAAGACGGTGAGTCCCCATAGCCCATCCAGTGCTCTACCCCCTGGGGTATTCGATCGACGCTCTACCTAAATAGATTTCGCGGAGAACCAGCTATCTCCGAGTTTGATTGGCCTTTCACCCCTAGCCACAAGTCATCCCAATCTATTGCAACAGATGCGGGTTCGGTCCTCCAGTTGGTGTTACCCAACCTTCAACCTGCTCATGGCTAGATCACTCGGTTTCGGGTCTAATGCAACTAACTGAACGCCCTGTTCAGACTCGCTTTCGCTGCGCCTACACCTACCGGCTTAAGCTTGCTAGTTACACT
>NZ_CDRNXG010000001.1:1275000-1652500 GCF_977018605.1 [Rhizobium] kunmingense | reverse complement strand
TATCGGCAATGCCAATGTCGCCCCCGGCGATGTCATCCGCATCGGCGTCATCCAGCAGGGCCAGATGGTCATGGTCGTGCGCGCCAGCCTCTATCGCAAGGGCGCCCATGAGGCGACCATCGCGCTCGACGATCGCGGCCGCTTCGTCGACGGCATGGAGCCGCCGATGCTGGCGGCTCTGTCCTCCGCCTTCAGCGACCAGCCGCCGCAGATCATGACCGGCCGCGACCTGCCGAGCGTCTATGACGGCATCTATCGCGCCGCCCTCTCCTACGGCATGAACACCGAGATGACGGCGCTTCTGGTCAAATTGCTCGCCAGCAATGTCGACCTTCAGGGGCAGCTGCGCTCCACCGATACGATCGAGGCCTTCTTCTCCGTCATGGACAAGGAAGGCAAGGCCGGCGCCGGTTCGGAACTTCTCTATGTCGATGCCCGTTTCGGCGACAACGACACGCGTTTCTACCGGTTCCAGAACAGCGACGACGGCTCGATCGACTATTTCGACGAGAACGGCCGCAGCATCCGCCAGTTTCTCTTGCGCAATCCGGTTCCCAATGCCCGCATGACCTCGAGCTTCGGCATGCGCGCCCACCCGATCCTCGGCCGCTCGCTGATGCATACCGGCACCGACTGGGCCGCCCCGCGCGGCACCCCGATCATCGCCGCCGGCAACGGCATCGTCGAGAAGGCCGGCTGGGACAGCGGCGGTTACGGCAACCAGACACTGATCCGCCACGGCAACGGCTATGTCTCGTCCTACAACCACCAGAGCGCCATCGCCCGCGGTGTGCGTGCCGGTGCGAAAGTGACCCAGGGCCAGGTCATCGGCTATGTCGGCTCGACCGGCCAGTCGACCGGCGCCCACCTGCATTACGAACTGATCGTCAACGGCACCAAGGTCGACCCGATGAAGGTCCGCCTGCCGGGTGGCTCCTCGCTCGAAGGCCAGGCCCTTGCCCGCTTCGAGGAAGAACGCAAGCGCATCGACACCCTGCTCAACACCCAACAGCCGTCGGACGAAGTCGCCAGCCGCTGATATTCAAGGCCGCCATCATCTGCATTTTGACAAGGATGATGGTCGAGGCTTGATCTGTAGTTGCAATCCAATTTCAGCTATGGATTTGTATTCACACTTTCAAACGGATCGACTTATCTGGAAAGTGCTTGGGCCAATAAACCTTCGTGAACAAGTTGAGGTCCTTTGCCTTCATCCCTTAATTCCATAGCCCGAATGATTTTTGTTCCTTCGTGACTATGTCGCCAATCCCTTGATGCTTCAGCCGCTACGCAGAGATAATTCGTGTTTCTGCAGACGTTGTTTTTGAATTCGCCACCACGATCGGAAATCATTCCGAAGATGGCCTTCCGAGGACCAAGGGTAAATTTCCCGGTCAATACAAACATCTGCCCGTCAAAGACGATACTATTGTGGTCTCGAAGAGCTCCCTCAATAACACCGACATTACCAAAGGTCGCGATTCCGGTGTCGGTCGCGCTGTCGCCAACCAGATGTGTGATCCAGGTGCAAATGTCGTCGGATTCTTCCGGCGTAATTCTGCCATCCGCAATCGACCGGAGCGCGGCGTTGCGAAGATTTACAACACGCTTGTCGCTTTGGATCCTTGAATAGCCCCCAAGTCTGTCAAGCAGCTTTTCGACCTCGCCGGGGGTGATGCTGTTGTCACACGCTATGCCAGCACAAAAGCCGTACAATTCATTGATCTCATCCTTATCGTCCTCGATTACAAAGTCACGGGAACGAATGGCGATTATATTCTCGATAATTTCATAGATCTCGCCTGGCTCGTCCTTCCACATCCGAATGTCCTCAATGAGCTCATGAGCATCCGGGTCGCGCAGAAGAGCAAGAAATTTTTCGCTTTCGACCTTAAGCGGTTCGAACTCGGTGCTCTCCACGTTCGCGCTCGCCAGCACCCCGTTAAGAAAACCGAGCCAATAGCCTAAAGCCTTTCTGTTGTTGGAATTCGCATGTATCCGGCCCAGTGCCGCACCTTCATGGCCAAGTGCAGCTTTACCCGAATTGTTCGCCTTACCCATAATGCCCCCTTTTAAGGCCAGTGTATCTTTAACATGGCCGACTTAACCGCACACAATGCGAGTACCGACGCGCCCTGCCCCATAGGATAACAGCTGGTTATGCAATTCAAGCTATCCCGCTTGAGACAAACTCGGCTGATCAGAGCGCCCGATATAAAAAAGGCCGCGCCAGTCACCCGGCGCGGCCTTCTCTCGTTCACTTCAAGCCAAACCGCTTTACGCCGCCTCGCTCATGCTGCCCTTCACCCGGAACAGCAGCCGGTCGGAACCCGACGTCACCTTGACGGTCGAACCATCCGGGATCTTTCCACCCAGAATGTCTTCCGCCAGCGGGTCCTGAACGAATTTCTGGATCACCCGCTTCAACGGCCTTGCGCCGTAGACCGGGTCATACCCCTTGTTCGCCAGCCACACGCGGGCATCCTCGTCCATCTCCAGTTCGATCTTGCGATCGGCCAGAAGCTGCAGCAGCCGCTGCAGCTGGATATCGACGATCGCCCCCATGTCATCGCGCTTCAGGCGGTGGAAGAGGATGATCTCGTCGACGCGGTTCAGGAACTCCGGCCGGAAATGGCCGCGCACCTGTTCCATCACCAGCTCGCGCACGCTGTCACTGTCGTCGCCGTCATTCATCTGCACCAGGAACTGCGAACCGAGGTTCGAGGTCATAATGATGATCGTGTTCTTGAAGTCGACCGTACGCCCCTGCCCGTCCGTCAGCCGCCCGTCGTCGAGCACCTGCAGGAGAACGTTGAACACGTCCGGATGCGCCTTCTCGATCTCGTCGAACAGCACGACCTGGTAGGGCTTGCGCCGCACCGCCTCGGTCAGCGCGCCACCTTCGTCATAACCGACATAGCCCGGAGGCGCGCCGATCAGCCGCGAGACGGAGTGCTTTTCCATGTATTCCGACATGTCGAGCCGCACCATCGCGCTCTCGTCGTCGAACAGGAAACGCGCCAGCGACTTGGTAAGCTCCGTCTTGCCCACACCTGTCGGGCCGAGGAAGATGAACGAGCCGATCGGCCGGTTCGGGTCCTGCAGACCCGCCCGCGAACGGCGAACCGCGCGTGACACGGCCTGAACCGCATCGCCCTGTCCGACGACCGACAGAGCCAGTTCGTCTTCCATGCGAAGCAGCTTCTCGCGCTGGCCTTCCAGCATCTTGTCGACCGGAATGCCCGTCCAGCGGGACACCACATGCGCGATCGCATCCGGATCGACCACTTCCTGCACCATGGCATTGGCGGAAGTATCCTGCGCTTCGGCCTCGACCAGACGCTTTTCCAGATCCGGGATGACGCCATAGGTCAGCTCGCCGGCGCGCTGGAACTCGCCCTTGCGCTGGGCGATCGCCAGTTCGTTGCGGGCGTCGTCGAGTTCCTTCTTCAAGTCGGCGGCAAGACCTAACTTCTGCTTTTCCGCCTGCCAGCGGGCGGTCAGCGCATCCGCCTGCTCTTCCAGCGACGTCACTTCGCTTTCCAGACGCACCAGACGATCTGCGGAAGCACTGTCGGTTTCCTTTTTCAGCGCTTCGCGCTCGATCTTCAACTGCATGATGCGCCGGTCGAGCTCGTCCAGTTCTTCCGGCTTGGAATCCACCTGCATGCGCAGCCGCGAAGCCGCCTCATCCATCAGGTCGATCGCCTTGTCCGGCAAGAACCGGTCAGTGATGTAGCGGTTCGACAAGGTCGCGGCCGCAACCAGCGCCGAGTCCGAGATGCGCACCTTGTGGTGCTGCTCATACTTTTCCTTCAGGCCGCGCAGGATCGAGATCGTGTCCTCGACCGTCGGCTCATCCACCACGACCGGCTGGAAACGGCGGGCGAGCGCCGGGTCTTTTTCCACATGCTTGCGGTATTCGTCGAGCGTGGTCGCGCCGACGCAATGCAGCTCGCCACGCGCAAGCGCGGGCTTCAGGAGGTTCGACGCGTCCATGGCGCCATCAGCCTTGCCGGCACCTACCAGCGTGTGCATCTCGTCGATGAACAGGATGATGTTGCCGTTTTCCGACTGCACCTCGTTGAGCACGGCCTTCAGCCGCTCCTCGAACTCGCCGCGATATTTCGCACCGGCAATCAGCGCGCCCATGTCGAGCGCCATCAACTGCTTGTCTTTCAGGCTTTCCGGCACGTCGCCGTTGACGATGCGCAGCGCCAGGCCCTCGGCGATCGCCGTCTTGCCGACGCCCGGTTCACCGATCAGCACGGGATTGTTCTTGGTACGGCGCGACAGGACCTGGATGGTGCGGCGAATTTCGTCGTCGCGGCCGATCACCGGGTCGAGCTTGCCTTCGCGCGCATCCGCCGTCAGGTCGCGGGCATATTTTTTGAGCGCGTCAAACCCCTGTTCGGCATTGGCGCTGTCGGCCGTGCGGCCCTTGCGCAGATCGTTGATCACCTGGTTCAGCGCTTGCGCCGTCACCCCCGCCTTCTTCAGGCTGGCGGATGTCGAAGCCGAGCTTTCGATCAGAAGCGCAAGCAGCAGCCGTTCGACGGTGACGAATGTGTCGCCAGCCTTCTTGGCCGCGTCCTCGGCAGTGGAAAACACCCTTGCCAGCGGCTGCGAAAGATAGATCTGGCCGTCCCCGCCGGCGACTTTGGGCAGCTTGGCAAGCGCCGCATCATTGGCGATCTTGGCTTCCTTGGCATTGCCGCCGGCACGCTCGATCAGCGCCGACGCCATGCCCTGATCGTCGTCGAGCAGCACTTTCAGCACATGTTCGGGGGCGAACTGCTGGTGACCGTCGGACAAGGCCTTAGTCTGGGCGGACTGCAGGAAACCGCGCACCCGCTCCGAGTATTTTTCGATGTTCATAACCGTTACCTCCTGGAATCGTCTCGCCCGCATCGGCACGAAACGACGATTGAGATGGAGCCCCCTTGGAAAGGCAGGCCCGCGCCACGGATCGCGATCCCCGGCGTCGATCATGATATGGTAAGCGATCTGAGCGGTTTAAAGACGTCTGCGCGCCGAAATCGACATCGATCGAATACACCCTTGACGACCCGATCAGCAGACGAAAAAGGCCGCCCGGATGGCGGCCTGATGTCGAAGATCGATGGCGAAAACTCACTCCGCAGCCGCATCCTTCAGCCGCGCGGCATAGCCGGCGCTGATCTTGGTGATCTCGTTCTTCGACCCATAGATCACCGGCACGCGCTGGTGCAGACCGGTCGGCTGGACGTCGAGAATGTCGATATCGCCGATGATCGCCGCCCCGCCTGCGGCCTCGACCAGAAGCCCGATCGGGTTTGCCTCGTAAAGCAGGCGAAGACGCCCGCCGGCCGAAGGCTTGTTGCGGTCCGCCGGATAGAGAAACACGCCGCCGCGATTGAAGATGCGATGCGTATCGGCCACCATCGAGCCGACCCAGCGCATGTTGTGGCCGTTGTCGATCGCAGCCTCGATGTAGCTTGCCACCGCATCGTCCCAGGAGGACCGGCGGGCGAAATTGATGGCGAACTCCTGCGCGTCCGCCACGATCGTCGCATCCGCATTCGTCATCACATAGGCGCCGTCGGCATCCAGCGTGAACATCTGCACGCCGTTTCCGATCGTCAGCACCAGCGTCGTCTGCGGCCCGTAGGCGGCATAGCCGGCGATCAGCTGGCTGCGTCCACTCTTCAGGATCTCGCCCGGCGTCTTCGCCTCGATCACCGAGAAGATCGTGCCGACCGTGACATTGACGTCGAGATTGGAAGACCCGTCGAGCGGATCGAAGATGACCGCATATTTGCCGTCCGCATGGATCGCGACTTCGCTATCCAGTTCTTCCGATACCGCAAACGAAACCGAGGGCACCTTGCGACAGGCCTCCAGCATGATCTCGTTGGAGAGGATATCGAGCGGCTTCTGCGCCTCGCCCTGCACATTGACGCTGCCGGCAGCGCCGGTCAGCCCGTCGAGCGAGGAGGTCCGCAACCGGTCGGAAATCACCCGCGTCGCCTGCGCCACCTCACGCAACAGCACGACCAGATCGTCGCTCAGCGAAGAGCCCTTATGGCTTTCGAGATAGGCTTCGAACGTCGTCATCGATCACTCCCTGCAACAACACATCAAGAAAGGCGGCCACAGACCCCGCCTGTCCCTATCTAGTGCGTATTTTTGCGGAAGCACAACGAATTTTCGCAATGCGGTAAGCTGTTATAATCGTTTGAAAAAGCGGCGACATCGAAGCGCGGCATTTCAATCGTTTGATATCGGTGGAAAAAGCCGCCCCCACATGGCGAGCATCCGACATCCCGCCCCGCCCCGCCCGATCGCCGCCCGGCCCGGAGGATGGCGGCGCAGGCTCCCCTGTCCCCGATCGCATCGTCGACACCCGGCCGGAAGGTTCAACTGCGGGTGATCGACACCCCGCCATCGACAAGCATGGCAGTTCCGGTGACGAAACTGGAATCGTCGGAGGCGAGGTAAAGCGCAGAGAGCGCCAGCTCCTCCGGCGAGGCGACGCGCTTCAGCGCATGCATGCCGGCAATGGCGTCCTGTTTTTCCGGCGTGTTGTTCACGTCGCGATACATGTCGGTATCCACCGCCCCCGGCAGGACCGCGTTCACGCGAACGGCCTTTGGTCCGAACTCCGCCGCCAGCGCCTGCGTCAGCCCGATAATGCCCGACTTGCTCGCGGCATAGGCGGCAATGCCGGGAAAGGCGAAACTGTAGCCGACGAATGTCGAGGTAAAGATCACGGACCCGCCGCCGTCTTTTTCCATCCGGGCAATCTGATGCTTTGCCGCCAGAAACGAGGCGGTCAGATTGATGGTCAGCGCCTCCGTGAAGCCCGCCTCGGATACGCCGGTGCTCGGACCAGCCTCACCGATGATACCGGCATTGTTGAAAGCGATGTCGAGCTTTCCATAGTGCTCCACTGCCGTGGCAACCAGCGCTCTGTGGTAGTCTTCGGATCGAACGTCGCCCGAAAGGGCAACGGCATCGCCTCCGGCATCCTTGATCTCCGCCACCAGCCTGTCCAGCTCGGCCTGACGCCGCGCACCAACCACGACTTTCGCGCCTTCGGCTGCAAAAAGCGTCGCCGTTGCGCGTCCGATGCCAGCACTCGCGCCCGTTACGATGGCGACTTTTCCGTTCAATCGGGACATTCCACTTCTCCTTCATCTCGTTGAGGCGACGGCTGTCGCCTGGAATTGAAGGGAAGATGGCATTTCCCGTTCGTTCGGATTAGCCTCCGAATAACGGAACTCGAATTCGGAAAGACCGAACGTGATCAGGATAGAAGGTATCGCGGCCTTCGTCGCGGTGGCGGAGGCGGGTTCCGTCAGCGAGGCCGCGCGCAGACTGCGCCTCGCCAAATCCGTCGTAAGCGAAAGGTTGGTCGAACTGGAGCGATCGCTCGGCGGCACGCTGCTTCACCGCACGACGCGCAAGCTCACACTCACCGAAGACGGCGCCGCATTCCTGGAGCGCTCGCGACGCATCATCGACGAGCTCAGGATAGGCGCTTCCGAAATGGCCGAGCGCCGCGGCACACTGTCCGGACCGTTGCGCCTGTCCGTGCCCGTCACACTCGGACGCATGCATCTCGGGCCGGCGCTCTACCCCTTTCTCGCAGCCAATCCGCAGATCGAGCTTATTCTCGATCTCGACGATCGTCGCGTTGACGTGTCCTCGGAAGGTTATGACGCCATCATCCGGCACGGTCCCATCGACGATTCTCGCCTGATCGTCTGGAAACTGTGCAGCAGTCGCCGAATACTGGTCGCCTCGCCGGACTATCTGCATCGCTATGGCGTACCGTCGGTGCTGGCTGACCTCGATACCCACCGGGCAATCTTCTATACCAATCGTGGGGTCGATGACTGGCGCTTTGATACACCGAATGGCGCGGTCGTGGTGCGCGCACGCCAGGCCATCGGCATGAACAACGGCGACATGATGCGCGATGCAGCCGTAGCTGGACTGGGCATTGCACTTCTGCCTTCTTTCATCGTCGGCCACTCGCTGCGTGAAGGTCTGCTTCGGGAGATCAGCATCGACCATCAGCCGGCGGAGGAATTCATCTACATGGCGCATCCCGAAGGCCGCAACTCCTCTGCCAAGCTGCGCGCGGTTGTCGATCACCTGCGCAGAACTTTCGGCGATCCGCCCTATTGGGAAGTCCAGGCGTAACCATCAAGAAAAAGCTCTGGGAAACCAGACCTGTCGCCCCTTCCCCAAACCACAAAAAAACTCCGGCCAGAGACCGGAGTTTTTCCATATTCAAATCGGAGCCTTGCGAAAATTACTCGCCTGCGACCTCGACAAGTGCCGGTGCGGCGGCTTCTTCGCCCTCTGCACCTTCGGCGGTCTTGCGCGGCTGGCGGCGGGGACGGGTTGCGGCGGCGCGGCGGCGGCGCGGAGCGGCTTCGCCCTGCGCTTCTTCCTCGACGGCCACTTCCATCGGCGTACCTTCGATCACCGGCTGCGGCCCCGAACCGTCTTCGATGACGGGAGCGGCAATCTCGGCAGCCTCGGTCGCCTGCGGTGCCTTGTCGGCAGAACGCTCGGCACGGTCAGGACGCTCCTGGCGATCGGGACGATCGGCCCGGTCCGGACGGCGCTCGCGACGTTCGTTGCGGTCGCGACGGTTTTCACGCGGCGCCTGCTGTTCCTGGCTGGCGGCCTGTTCGCGGCGCGGCTGTTGCTGCGGCTGCTGATCTTCCAGCACCGGCTGCGGTGCATAGCCCAGATCGTCGCCGTCACCGCCGTCGATATCGTCCTGGTCCATCGCGTTGCCGTCGCGGTCCTGGAAGTCGCCACGCTCCTGGTTCTGGAAGCGATCCTGCATTTGCGCCTGTGCGGCGGCAATGATGCGGTTGTAATGCTCGGCGTGCTGCAGGTAGTTCTCGGCCATGACGCGGTCGCCGGAGCTCTGCGCATCGCGCGCAAGCGTCGAATACTTTTCGGCGATGTGCTGGGCAGTACCGCGAATTTTCACGTCCGGGCCGGAGCTGTCGTAGGACCGGCTGAGCGGGTTTCCGCCCTTGCGCTGGAAGTTGTTGTTACCACCACCACCGCCGCCGCCGTTATTGCTGTTACCACGTCCTCGACCGCGCTTGTTCTGCTGCTGTCCTGGCCTCATCTATCGTTCACCAACTCTCTTGTCTTCGCTGATAAGGGGCTACGCGGCTCGCCGGTCAAAGCCGGAACAAGACTTCGCGTGCTGCGCGCAGATCCACTAACGCGGTCTGCCGCTTTCAAAGTCAAATTACCTGATTCACGCACCGGAATCGCTCAACCTTGTCGGCTCTTCGAAAAAAGCACAGTCCAAGTGTTGACCCGTAACCCGAACGAATCGCTGTTCATTCCCAGCTGCCCCGATGCGTAAGCTCACGCTATCCCGCTTCCTTTGGAATTCCAAGCGTTTTCTTTTGCTTTGCAACATCAAACGCCGGCTTTTGCGAACACCAATACGCGATCATTGTCGCCGTAATCGCGCTTCGCCTCGACAAGCTCGAAACCGGCCTCTTCGAAAAGGTCGGTCACTGTCTGTCGCTGATCGAAACCGATTTCCAAACCGACATATCCGCCATCGGCCAGATGGGCGCCCGCATGGCGCGCAATCTCCCTGTATGCGGATAATCCGTCGGGCCCGCCGTCCAAGGCTGCCGGAGGATCGAAATCACGGACCTCGGGCTCCAGTGCGGGAATGACATCGCTGTTTATATAGGGTGGATTTGACACGATTATGTCGAAACACCCGTCAATTTTGTCAAACCAGTGACTTTTGACCGCCTCGAACCGGTCGGCCAGCCCCAGTTGCTCCGCATTTCGCTTGGCCGTTGCCAGCGCATCCGCCGAGATATCGACCGCCACGCCGCGCGCCTGCGGCAAGGCGTTGAGCAGCGCGAGAATGATCGCCCCCGTACCTGTTCCAAGGTCGATGATCCGCAGATCCCCGGCGCCCAATCTGCCGGCAAATGCGATCATGCTGTCGACCAGCACTTCCGTATCGGGACGCGGCTCCAGCGTTTCGCGCGAAAGCGATAGTTCCAGTCCGTGGAACTCCCGCTTTCCCAGTATCCGGTGCACCGGCTCCCGCTTCAGCCGCCGCACGGCCGCAGCCTCGATCAGCGCCACCTCATCACCGGTCAGAACCCGATCGCCGCCGACGAAAACCTGCGTATTCGACAGACCGAGCAATCCGCCGATCAAAAGCCGCGCCTCGATGGCCGCATCGGCAAGCCCGGCCGTGGAAAACCGGGTTCTCAGATCGGCGACCGCCTGTCCCAGCGTCATCATCGCCCGCTCAGCCCTGCACGTCGCCGAGCTGCGCCAGCTGGCCGGCCTGGTAGTCGGCGATCAGCGCATCGACCATCTCGTCGATCTCGCCGACGATCATCCGGTCGAGCTTGTAGAGCGTCAGGTTGATGCGGTGGTCGGTGACGCGGCCCTGGGGAAAATTGTAGGTGCGGATGCGCTCCGACCGGTCGCCCGAGCCGACCTGGCTCTTGCGGTCGGCGGAACGCTCGCTGTCGGCCTTCTGCCGCTCCATGTCGTAGAGCCGCGTGCGCAGAACCTGCATCGCCTTGGCGCGGTTCTGGTGCTGCGATTTCTCAGCGCTGACGACGATGATGCCGGTCGGCAGGTGGGTGATGCGCACCGCACTGTCGGTGGTGTTGACGTGCTGGCCGCCGGCGCCCGAAGCGCGCATCGTGTCGATGCGGATGTCTTCCGGCCTGATCTCGATATCGATCTCCTCGGCCTCCGGCATCACTGCGACAGTGGCCGCCGAGGTGTGGATACGCCCCTGCGTCTCGGTATCGGGCACGCGCTGCACCCGGTGCACGCCGCTTTCGAATTTCAGCTTGGAAAACACGCCCCGGCCGGTCACGTTGGCGATGATTTCCTTGTAGCCGCCGGCCTCGCCCTCACTGGCTGAAATCACCTCCACCTTCCAGCCCTGGCCGCTGGCATAGCGGTCATACATGCGAAACAGGTCGCCGGCAAAAAGCGCGGCCTCGTTGCCGCCGGTGCCGGCGCGGATTTCCAGGATCGCGCTCTTCTCGTCGGCCGCGTCCTTCGGCAGGAGCAGGATCTGCATGTCCTTTTCCAGCCCCTCGATCCGCTCCTCGGCATCCGGCAGCTCCATCTCGGCAAGCTCCCGCATCTCGCGATCGGTACCCTTGTCGGCCAGCATCGCCTTCAGGTCGGTGATTTCGGCAAGCGTCCTCTCGTATTCACGGATCTTGGCCACCACCGGCTGCAGCTCGGAATATTCCGACGCCAGCTTCACATAGACGTCGGCGGCCGGCCCTTCCGACATGCGCGCCTCGATCTCGCCGAACCGGCGCTCCAGCTCGCGCATTTTTTCAACAGGAAGCTTCGCCACCCAGTCACTCCATCGTTTTGTTCTGCTTGCTAGAGCATTGACGGGCGAAGGGAAAGCCTTGTTTACCGGGGCTATTCCCCTCACCAAGAAAATCCGAGACTTGGCTTCGCTAAGATTTCGAAATTGCTTTCTCTCCCGCAAGGGAGAGAGATACCGTCGCCGCGCCCTCGGTGCCCTACCTCTCCCCTTGTGGGAGAGGCTTTGGAGCGGTGGCTGAAGGCCAGAAATCGATAAAGTCGATTTCAGCGAACAAAGGCCTGAGCGCGACGCCGCGCGAAGGCAATCAGCATCTTAGCGTTAGCTAAGTGCTGGATTTTGTTGGTGAGGGGATCAGCCCCCTCCATATCTCTAAACCGGAATATTGTTCGTCTCGGCAAACCGCATCAGCAGTTCGCGGATCGGCTCCTGCGAATGCGTGTCGTCGAGTGCGGCGTTAAGCTCGTCGGCCAGCTGCCCGGCATCCAGCCCGAGCAGCATCGCCTTGACCGGCCCGATCGAGGTTGCCGCCATTGAGACGGAGCGGAAGCCGACGCCGATCAGCGCCATGGCGGAGAGCGGCTTGCCGGCCATCTCGCCGCACAGCGTCACCGGCGTGCGATTGCGTTCGCCGGCTCGCGCGATATCGCGCAGGATGCGCAAAAACGGCTTGCCCAGGTTGTCGAAGCGTTCGGAGACCCGCGCATTGCCGCGATCGACCGCCATGGAAAACTGGAAGAGATCGTTCGATCCGACCGAGACGAAATCCACTTCCGACATCAGCTCGTCGAGCTGCCACATCAGCGACGGCACTTCCAGCATCGCGCCGAACTGTAGCTTGCGCGGCAGCGAATGGCCGAACTTGGAAAGATACTGCACTTCCCGCTGCAACAGGTCGCGCACCGCCCGGACTTCCGACACTTCCGTCACCATCGGCAGCATCATCTTCAGTTCCGACCCGGCAGACGCCCGCAGCAAGGCGCGCAACTGCGTTCGCAAAAGCCCCGGACGGTCGAGAGACAGGCGGATTGCCCGCCAGCCCAGCGCCGGGTTTTCCTCTTCCTGGGCGCGGAAATAGGAGACCACCTTGTCGCCGCCGATATCGAGCGTGCGGAACGTCACCGGACGCCCGCCGGCCTGCCTGATGACGTTGCGGTAGAATGCCTCCTGCTCCTCGAGTTTGGGCATGGTCGAGGCGATCATGAACTGCAACTCGGTGCGGAACAGGCCGATCCCCTGCGCGCCGGATTCGGCAAGCTGCGGTAGGTCCACCAGCAGGCCGGCATTCATGTTGAGGCTGATGTGCCGGCCATCCTTGGTCAGCGGCTCGACGCTGGTCAGCGCCCGGAACTGCTCCTGCCGGCGGGCGCGCAGGCGCACCTTTTCCTCATAGGCATTGAGCAGATCCGGCATCGGCCGCACATGCACCTGCCCGTCGTCCCCATCGATGATGATCGGGTCGCCGTTTTCCGAAAGCGCCACCAGCCCCGTCGCCTGACCGACGACCGGAATGCCCATGGCACGCGCCACGATCACCACATGGCTGGTCACCGCGCCATCTTCGAGCACCAGGCCGCGCAGGCTCTTGCGCGGATAATCGAGCAGCTCGGCCGCCCCCATGGCGCGCGCCAGAATGATCGCGTCGGACGGGAAATCCTCGTCCGAGCCGCGCCCGGAATAGCCGGTCAGCTGGCGTAAGAGCCGGTTCGCCAGGTCGTCGAAATCATGCATCCGCTCCCGCAGATAGGGGTCGGTCAGGCGCATCATCCGCGCCTTGGTGTCGCTCTGCACCTTCTCGACCGCCGCTTCCGCCGTCAGGCCGTTGTGGATGGCCTCTTCCATGCGGCGCACCCAGCCCTGGTCGTGGGCAAACATCCGGTAGGTCTCCAGCACCTCGCGATGCTCGCCCTCCTGCGCCACGTCGCGGCGCTGCAGCATGTCGTCGATGGAGATGCGCAGAGAACCCAGCGCCTCCGCCAGCCGCCCGATTTCCTTGTCGGCATCCTCGTTCAAAAGATTGGTGACGACGATGCGCGGCTCGTGCAGCACCACATGGCCAAGCCCGATGCCTTCGTTATAGCCGTTCGCCTCGATCGTCACGGCACGCGTCAGGTCGAGTTCCAGCCCAGGTGCCGTGATCTTCTTCAGCTCGCCGGTGGCGATCATCTCGGCGATCACCATCGCCGTGGTCTCGAGCGCCTCGACCTCGTCCTCGCGGTAGTTGCGGCTCGCCTTGTTCTGTACGACGAGAACGCCAAGCGTGCGCCCGGCCCGCAGGATCGGCACGCCGAGGAAGGAGTGGTAGATTTCTTCGCCGGTCTCCGGCAGGTAGCGGAAGGCCGGATGCGCCTGCGCATCGGAAAGGTTGAGCGGCTGGGCCGATGCCGCGATCGTGCCGACGAGGCCCTGCCCCATCTTCAGCTGCGAGGTATGCACGGCCTCCTTGTTGAGGCCCTCGGTCGCATAGAGTTCGAGCACGCCGTCGGAGCGCAGCACATAGACGGAGCAGACCTCCGCCACCATGTTGCTGGCGATCTGACGCACGATCCTGTCCAGGCGTTCCTGCGGATCCAGCGGCTCGGCCATCAGTTCGCGCAGACGCTTCAACAGAACGCGCGGACCTGCCGACAGGTCTCTCATCGGCATATTGCTCCCCTAACAGCCCAATTATAGCCTGCCCGGCGACGCGCCGGGCGGAGCATCATGCCGGAATCTTCACTTAGCTTTTATCCAGACCGTAGGCCGAATGCAAAGTGCGAACTGCAAGTTCCGAGTAAGCACCGTCGATCAGGATCGAAATCTTGATTTCCGAGGTGGTGATTGCCTTGATGTTGATCGTCTTGTCGGCCAGCGCCTTGAACGCGGTGGCGGCAACGCCTGCATGGCTGCGCATGCCGATGCCGATGACGGACACCTTGGAAAGACCCGATTCGCTCTGCACCACGTCGAAACCGATCGTCGCCTTGTTCGCTTCCAGCACGCTGATCGCCTTGGCGACGTCACCGGAAGGAACGGTAAAGGTCATGTCGGTCTTCGAACCGTCTTCCGAAATGTTCTGGACGATCATGTCGACATTGATATGCGCTTCGGCCAGCGGGCCGAAGATGGCGGCCGAGACGCCCGGACGGTCGGCGACACGACGCAGCGAAATCTGCGCTTCATCCTTGGCATAAGCGATGCCGGTGACGACTTCCTGTTCCACGATCTCTTCCTCGTCGCAAATCAAAGTACCGGGCGGGTTCAAGAAGTCTCCCATGCCCGGCGCATCGGGATCTTCAAATGAGGAGCGCACGAAGGTGCGGACCTTGTGGACCATCGCAAGCTCGACCGAGCGCACCTGCAGCACCTTCGATCCGAGCGAAGCCATTTCGAGCATTTCCTCGAACGAGACCTTCTTCATCCGGCGCGCCGCCGGCACGATGCGCGGATCGGTCGTATAGACGCCGTCCACGTCGGTATAGATGTCGCAGCGGTCGGCCTTCACCGCAGCGGCGATCGCCACGGCGGACGTGTCGGAACCGCCGCGGCCGAGCGTCGCGATCCGGTTGTCCGGGCCGATGCCCTGGAAGCCGGCAACGACGGCCACCTGGCCCTCGCCCATCCGCTTGATGATGTCGGAACCGTCGATCTCGAGAATGCGCGCCGCGCCATGGGCATTGTCGGTGCGGATCGGGATCTGCCAGCCCTGCCAGGAACGGGCATTGACACCCATCGACTGCAGCGCGATCGCCAGAATGCCGGATGTCACCTGCTCGCCGGATGCGACGACGGCATCATATTCACGCGCATCGTAAAACGGGGAGCTTGCGCCCGCGACCTTCGGCATGTCCTGCACCCATGAGACCAGCTCATTGGTCTTGCCGGACATGGCGGATACGACGACGGCGACTTCATGGCCGGCGTCGACTTCACGTTTCACATGGCGTGCGACATTGTGAATGCGTTCGAGATTGGCGACGGACGTGCCGCCGAACTTCATGACGATGCGAGCCATACGACGAAAACCACCAACCCGCCCACGGCAACCGGGGCGCCTATTTTCCACCACGAAACATCGAGCCGGATTGGCCCGAAATCCAAGTTGGCGTCTCTTAGCGAAAAGGGGGACACGGCGCAATGGCTGGAATAGGCTCAAACGGTACGCCGCTGTCGGAATGGCCCAACCGCGCCGCCGGGATGACCAAAGCAAAGCCAGCTGAAAAGCAGAAAGGGCGACCGCCGGCCGCCCTCTCCCTGTCCTTAAATCGCTTTGTCCATCAATCGTTGCAGCGTCTCGGACCGCCGCAATTGTCGCCCTCGCGTCGCGGCTGCCAGCCGTCGGACGGCCTGCGCTGATCGTCGCGGCTGCGCTCGCGCTCCCGTTCACGCGCCCGGTCGCGATCCCTGTCACGTTCGCGGTCACGGCGATCGTCGCGTTCGACACGCGGCGGCGGACGACGATCGTTATCGTCCCAGCGCGGCCTGTCGCGGTCTCTGACCCTGTCGCGATCACGTTCCCAGTCCGGGCGTCCGCCGCTCACGCGCTCGCGTTCGCGGTCACGATCGCGCTGCCAGTTGTCCCGCGCACGCTCACGGTCGCGCTCGTAGCGGTCGCGATCCCGCTCCTGTTCTCTCGCCCAGCGGTCGCGCGCCCGGTCGCGGTCATTGTCCCAGCGCTGCGGCGGCATGCGGTTGGCACGCCAGTCGTAATCGCGCCAGCGGTCACGCTCGCGGTAGAAATTGCGATCGCGGTAGTAGCTGCCCCAGTAGCGGTCGACGTCGAAGGTCACCAGCGGAATACCCAGGCCGCTATAGCGTTCCGGCTCCACATAGACGCGGTTGGAACGATATTCGGTCTGGACATAATTGCCGTAGACCCAGCCGCGACCACCGGAAAACACCACGTCGCACCAGTTGACCGCACTCATGCAGCCCTGGATCGTGATCGGCGCACCGACAGGGATCACTGTCACGGCCGGATAGCCCGTGCTCGGGCCCGACCGCATGTTGACATTGGCTGTGGCATAGCCCCGCACCGCCGCCTCGGCGATTGAAGGCGCGACAATCAGCGTGCAGAGGGCGGCGGCACTCATCAAGAACTTGTTCAAGGGGTGTCCTCCTGAGACACATCGGAACGGCTTGCGTCCGTTCCGGTTTATTATCGCCATAAAATGTCGGCTGAGGCAGATTGTTCCAGTCTTCCCCTGAATGGCTGCTGAATGACGTGACCACCCGATGTTCATCTCCTGGGCAGCGACATAAGACCTCCCTGCGGGCCGATCCCCTCACTCAAAGCCCAAATCGGAGCATTTTCGGCCTCCAAAAACCACCCCGCCTCCGAAAATCTGCACGCTGATTCAACGATATCAATGACTTGCGAGCAGTTTCATCCCCGTGCTTTCAACCTGTGCCTATAATCGCCCCGTTCCGCTTCGGCTACACCGGTCAGCATTGCCGGCGAGGCGGCACCGGTGATCGCATGGGCCGCCCTGATGCAAGCGGGACATGCGGGGCTGCGCAGAAAATGGTCCGCCCCCTCCGGTGAGGGCGTGCGTGTATCGCACACAAACCGGCTGGCGAAGTCAATAAGCCCAGTCGCTGTAGACGGACCGGAGTTGCGTGGAAAAACACACCGAACGGGGCACGTCGTGTGTCACCTACTAAACTAAATTCGAGACACCCGACGTGTCCCGGCCGAATTTCGAAAATTCCAGGATCGCCAAGGGCGGAGTCCGCCCTCCATTCCCCAACCAGCGGAAGACCCCAACCATCGGAAAACAAGGAGCACGCCATGACCCGAACGGACTATAGCGAATACGAGGCACGCCGCGCCGTGAACCACGAAATGGCCTGGCGCATGACGGCCACCATCTGCCATCTTCGCAACCGCAATTGCAGGTTTCGGCAGTGCCGCCGCCGACAGTTTTGCGCCGGCCCGATGCTACCATCCGAGCATCAGAAGGGCGCGGTAGAAGCACAACAGGCGATCGGCCTCAGCGGCAGGGCTTGCGCCGACCTGCCCATGTGCACGGCAGAGATAGCGCCGGATTTTTACGCGGGCATGCGCCGTATCTGCGAGAGGCTTGCAGAACAGATGAATCTGGACCCCGATCAACCGGCCTTCTGGCTGCTCCTCAAGTTCACGAGACAAAACCTGAGCCGGCAGAGCCGCGCGAGCTGCACGCCCCGCGCCCCCTATGCGCACTTGACTTCTCCGGCCCGACAGCCGACTTCAGGGACAAAGCAGGAAGGATGACGACGATGACGCAGGCGGCGCCGACGACGGTCGACAAGGACCAGGTCGAAATGTTCTCGAAAATGGCTGCCGAATGGTGGAGCCCGACGGGAAAGTTCCGCCCGCTGCACAAGTTCAATCCCGTGCGGCTGACCTATCTGCGTGACCGCATCTGCCAGAATTTCGGCCGCGACCCGAAGGCGGCCCGCCCGCTCGAAGGCCTGCGTATCCTCGATATCGGCTGCGGCGGCGGGCTCCTGTCCGAACCCGTCGCCCGCATGGGCGCCACTGTCATCGGCGCCGATCCCTCGGAAAAGAACATCGGCATCGCCTCGACCCATGCCGCAGAAACCGGCGTGAGCGTCGATTACCGCGCCGTCACGGCGGAAGACCTTGCCGCCGCCGGCGAGACCTTCGACGTCGTGCTCAACATGGAAGTCGTCGAGCACGTCGCCGATGTCGACCTGTTCCTGGAAACCTGCGCTTCGATGGTCAGGCCCGGCGGTCTGATGTTCGTCGCCACCATCAACCGCACCTTCAAGGCCCGCGCGCTGGCCATCTTCGCCGCCGAAAATGTCCTGCGCTGGCTGCCGCGCGGCACCCACCAGTATGAAAAGCTGGTCCGCCCGGAAGAGATCGAGCGCCCGATCGGCCGAAAAGGCCTTGAGGTCATCCACCGCACCGGCGTCTTCTTCAACCCGCTCGCCGACAGCTGGAACCTGTCGTCCGACATGGACGTCAACTACATGCTGCTGGCCAAGCGGGAGGGCTGATTTCGCCGACCGCGCGACTGTGATAATCTGCGCTACCGAACGAGGAAGCACCCATGTCGGAAGGCCTGAAGATCACAGTCACCCTGGAGCCGGAAATCGAGGACTTCGTCCGCGCCGAAGTCGAGCGCGGCCCCTTCGCGTCGCCGAGCGACTATGTGGAGGACCTGATCCGCGAACGACGCGAGCGTGAACTCGCCAGACGTGAATTCGATGCCGAGATCCAGAAAGGCATCGATGACGTGGCCGCAGGGCACGTCATGAGCCTGGAAGACGCATTCGACAGCGTCTACGATGAACTCGGCTGGCAGCGCCGCCCGGCCCGATGAAGGTCAGATTCTCTCGGCAAGCGCGCAATGACCTCGCAGACATTGCCCGCTATCTTGCCGAGCACAATCCCGAGAGAGCCCGCCCCTATGTCGAAGAACTGCGGACTGCATGTCTGGAAATCGGCCATATGCCCCATGCGTTTGCCGTGATCGAAGGTAGCGAACTGGCAAATATCCGCCGCCGTGTGTTCCGGCCGCATCTCATCTTCTATCGTGCGGAAGACGGCAAGGTCGACATCCTCCGCATCATCCACGGCACCCGGAACTACCTGCGCATCCTCGAGAAGAAATAGCGGCCATCACCCCGCCCCAAATCCACGCTATTTTCCCATCGAAAGCACTTGGGCCAACAGCCCTGCGTGCCTTTCCGCATTCCGCGCGGCCAGTTCGCGCACTTTGGCCCGGTCGATGACGATCCGTTCGCCGTAAGGTCCGTAGGGTTCTTTGAAATGGAACGCGGAAGGCCCCGGCCCTTGTTCGTGCAGATGCTCGAACCGCGCAACGGCCTCGCTCCAGTCGGGGCGGTGATCCGTCCACCACAGAACCAGCGCCGGCCAGCGTTTTTCCACCTGCCAGTTCTTGGCATGCTTCAACGCATCGGCATGCACGCCGCTATAGGTGAACGCCATCAGCGTCTCAAGATCGTGCCAGAGCGACAGCGAGGATGGCGCCGTCGCAAACCCGCTGTCCTCGATGAACCGGGGAAACACCTGGGCGCCCCAGCTCTCCGGCCCGTCTTCACCGGCATAACCGGAGCGACCGACAAAGCCGACCGCCGTCTCCGCGGCCTCAAAATTCACCGGCTCGCGCAGCCGGAACCCTTCCACTTCAGGGCTTTCATAGGGCGCGACGAACAGGCCGAAATTGTAGATCGCCAGCTTCACCGCCCCGTACCACCCATCTCAGTTCGTGTCCTCGGGCAGGTTGGGCAGCGGCGCCACATCGATCCCCTCGTCGAGAAGATCGCGCACCTCGTCGAGGCTCGCCTGTCCGACGATGCCGCGTGCATCGGCTTCACCATAATGCATCTTGCGCGCCTCCTCGGGAAACTTTTCACCGACATCCTCGGCATTGGCGCGAATGCCGGCGACCACTTCCTTCAGCTTCGCCATCGCCTCCTGGCGAACGAGATCCATCGCCATCTGCTGCTTGGCTTCCTTTTTGCGCGCGGTCGAAACCGACGGCGCCATCAGCGATTTGGAGATAGCCGGCGAATTGCACACGGGACAGGTGAGAAAACCGCTGGCGACCTGCCGGTCGAAATCGGCGCTCTCGGAAAACCAGCCTTCGAACGTATGCGCATTGCCGCAACAGAGAGAATATTTGATCACGGCGCAACTCCGGGAGCAGCAACATGCTCCAACGAGAACTCCCGCGCATTCTTCAGGTTCGGCACCTTCTGGCGCGCAGCCTTCACGGCATCGAGATCGAGTTCGGCGACCAGCACCTCCTCGCCCGCATCGGCACCGCGGGCAAGGATCCTGCCCCACGGATCGATGATCATCGAATTGCCATAGGTCTCGCGCCCGTCCTCATGCACGCCGGCCTGCGCAGCGGCGATCAGAAAAGCGCCGTTCTCGATGGCCCGGCCGCGCAACAGGATTTCCCAATGCGCCTCGCCGGTCTGGCGGGTGAAGGATGCCGGCACGGTCAGGATGTCGGCCCCGGCCATCGCCTGGGCACGGAACAGCTGCGGAAAACGGACATCGTAGCAGATCGCCATGCCGATCCTGCCGAAGCCAAGATCGGCGACCTTCGACACGCCACCCGCCTCATAGGCAGAGCTTTCCCGCCAGCTCTCGCCATTGTCGAGATCGACATCGAACATGTGGATCTTGTCATAGGTCGTGATCAGGCCACCATCGGGCGCAAACAGGAAGGAGCGGTTGGCGATCTTGCCATCGTCGCGGGCGATCGCCGTCGAGCCGATATGCAGTGTGATACCCAGCTCGGCCGCAAGCGCCTTCGCCGTAGAAACGATGATGTCGTCGACCTCGCCACGCAACACGGCGCGCGCCGCCTGTCGGTCGCGCTGCAGCATGCCGGTCATTTCCGGTGTCTGCACATAGGAGGCACCCTGCCCCGCCGCGTCACGCACCAGCCGCGCCATATCGGCGGCGTTCTTGACCGGGTCGACCCCGGAGCGCATCTGGATTGCGGCGACCTTGATGACCATCAGCTTAACCTCAAGCCGCCAGAAGCGGGTCGAGCCGGCCGTCGCGGTCGAGCGCATGAAGATCGTCGCAACCGCCGACATGCTGGCCGTTGATGAAGATCTGCGGAAAGGTGCGCCCGCCATTCGACTTGGCGATCATTTCCTCGCGCAGTTCGGTGGAATAGGTCGCATCATGCTCGACGAACTCGACGCCCTTCGACTGGAGCAGCGCCTTCGCCCGGGCGCAATAACCGCAATATTCGCGGGTATAGATCGTTACATCTGCCATTATGATCTCGTCATGTTTTCCCGGCGCGACAAGGCTTTCGCGCTTCAGGCTTGTTGTCTTTCATATAGTTTCGGCAAGCGCCATTGCAAAGGTCAAAACGCGGACCTCGGCGGCACCGGCCCTCTTCAGCGCCCGCGTCGCGGCCGAAACCGTCGCTCCCGTCGTATAGACGTCGTCGACAAGCACGATCCGCTTGCCGAACACCTCGGCCTCGCGCCCGGCATCCACAGCAAACGCCGCCCGCACATTGTCCTCGCGTGCCCTCGCCGACAGGCCTACCTGCCGCCGCGTTCGCTTGCGACGAATGAGCGCCGCCGGCAGATAGGCGATGCCGCTCTGTCTGGCGAGATGCCGGGCAAGCTCGGCCGATTGGTTGAAACGGCGCAGCGCGAAGCGCGTCCGGTGCAGCGGCACCGGCACGATCGCATCGCACCCGTCGAGGCACTCGCGCCCGGCCCTCAGCATCCAGCCCGCCATGGTTGGCGCAAGGTCGGCCCGATCCCTATATTTCAGCCCGTGGACCATGGCCCGCGCCGCCCCATCGAAGATCGCCACCGACCGCAGCCGATCGAAGACGGGAGGGTTGGCGATCGCGCCGGCCGACAGCATGCCCGGTCCCGGATCATAGGAAAAAGGCAGCCCGAGGACGTCGCAATAGGGGCGTTCGATAAACCGTATCTCCCGCCAGCAGGAGGCGCAGACCGCGCCATGACGTCCGGTGATGATACCACAGCCGAGGCAGACTGGCGGATAGACCAGATCAACGACGCGCCGTCCCCATTCGCCGGCCGACAGGGCGAGCGCGGAAGCGAGACGGAGGGCGACAGGACGGTCGGTCATGACTTGACATTAGGCGACGAAATGCGCCTTAGAGCAATTCTGCTTTTCCTCGAAACGCAAAGTTGCTCTATCTCTTTGATTTGACGCAGTTCCGAACGCAAAGCCGCTGCGCACTTTTGCTGGAACCGCTCTCGCGAAGCACAATCGAGTGGTGATGATGGAAATTCTCTTCGACGAAGGCCTTGTTGCCAAGAGACGCGAACGCGCCTTCACCAACCGCAGCAGCAATGCCGATTTTCTTCTGAACATCGCAGCCGAGGAAATGGCCGATCGCCTTGCCGTCGTCGAGCGGCATTTCCCGTCAGCCGTCGAACTGCATGGCGCAACCGGCGCGGCAGCCAGACAGGCTCTCGCGTCCGGCAAGATCGACAGCCTGTCGCGCATCGAAACGAGCCTGGTCTTTGCCGATGGCGAAGACGCGGTGACGGTCGCAGCACTCGACGATGTGCCGCTGGAAGCGGCCTCGGCCAACCTCGTCCTCTCGCCGCTTGCGCTCCACGTCGTCAACGACATGCCGGGCGCCTTCGTCCGCATCCGCCGCAGCCTCAAGCCCGACGGTCTGTTTCTGGCGGCGATCCCCGGTGCCGGCACGCTTGCCGAACTGCGCGATGTGCTGCTGGCCGCCGAAGCGGAGCTGACCGGCGGCGCCAGCCCCCGCGTCATCCCGTTCGCCGATGTTCGCGATGTCGGCGGACTGTTGCAGCGCGCAGGCTTCACCCTCCCGGTCATCGATGCCGAGACCTATACGGTGCGCTATGACAGCCTGTTTCCGCTGATGCAGGATATCCGCGCCATGGGCATGGCCAACCCGCTGTCCGGACGTAGCCGCAAACCGCTGACGCGCAAATTCTTCATGCGTGCTGCGGAAATCTATGCCGAGCGCTATTCCGATCCCGACGGCCGCATCCGGGCGACCTTTACGATCATCTATGCCTCGGGCTGGGCGCATCACGAAAGCCAGCAGCAGCCGCTGAAGCCCGGCTCGGCCAAGGTGCGGCTGGCGGATGCTCTGAAGGTGAGCGAGAATTAGAAGCGGCGGGCGCCTTACTGCGTCCGGCTGGTGAAAGTGTTGGAAATGCCGACGAACATGTTGTTCATCAGCCCGTAATAATTGCTCAGCGCAATGGAGAGCGTGATGCCGATGATGGCGACCAACAGGCCGTATTCGACGGCGGTTGCGCCACGGCAGTCCTTCAACAGCTTGAAAAGCAGGCGCATCGATCGTCCCTTGCGTCACGTGGCCTGACGATCAGGTCCATCGCTTTGCGTCAAAATCAGCAATCCCCGTCCACGCCGTAGCCCTGAACGATGCAAACCGAACCCGGTTCTTCCTGCAGGACGCTTCTGCGGATCGTGTAATGCTTGGCACCGCGCTCCGACGAGGAAGGCGTGGAAATCGAGCCCGTCGTCAGCATGTCGAAATCTTCCTGCACATGCGCAAGCCGCTTCTGGTCCGAACGCTCCGCCAGCATCGGCGTCACGATCAGCGAGAGAGCAATCACGGCCGTTCCGAAAAGCAGCGCCATGTTGAGCGCGCCGGTCTTGCCGGACCTGTACGTCGCCCGCTGGCGATCGCGCACAGTTTTCCAGAACTGATCGTCCATTCCTCTTACGCCCCGTCAAAGCATTACGTGCCGAGCCCTGACGGTGCCACAATCCGTTGAATGAATTGTTAACGCGAGATAAATCCGACCACTCTAATTTTACAGAAGATCCTGCAGGATAGGGATAAGCGGCTCATCGGCCGGCGGCATCGGGTAGTCGCGCAGCGCGTTCGGCCGCACCCATTTGATCGCCTGGCCTTCACGCCCCACCGGCATGCCTTCGAAGCGGCGGCAGACATAGAGCGGCATCAGCAGATGGAATGTCTCGTAGGTGTGGCTCGCGAAGGTCAGCGGTGCCAGACAGGCCGGCTTGGTGGTGATACCGAGCTCTTCCTGCAGCTCACGCACCAGCGTCTCCTCCGGCGTCTCGCCGGGCTCCATCTTGCCGCCGGGAAACTCCCAGAGACCGGCAAGCGATTTCCCCTCCGGCCGCTGCGCCAGGAGAATGCGGCCATCGGCATCGATCAACGCGCAGGCGACGACCAGCAACAGTTTGCGACCCTCGCTCATGCGCGCTTTTCACTCCGCCAGTAACGATAGGAATAGGCCCGTCTGAAACCGAGGTTTCGGTAGAGCGTCTGCGCACCCTCATTGTTCGCCTCAACCTGCAGCCAGGCGGTCTTTGCCCCGCTGATCCGCGCCCAGCGCAGCGCCGAAGTCAGCATTTCAGTGCCGAGCTTCTGGCGGCGATAGGCTTGCGCCACGCCCAAGGACAGAATACCGGCCAGATCGTTGTCCTGTACGCAGAGCAGGGTGGCGACTGCACCATTGCCCGGCTCCTGCTTCATGAAGAAACCGGACGGCGGCTTGATGGCGGTAAGGATTTCGGCAAGAGCGGGCTTGAGAGCCGGATCGTCGCCCGCCACTTCGAGGCAGGCATCGGCGAACCGGCCGATATCGTGGCTCGGCAGATAGTCGAGCGTATCGGGAAGCTGCAGAGCCGAAAGATCGCCGGTCAGAACGTCGACGGTCTCGAATGCCTCCCAGCCGTTCGCTCCCAGATGAGCGATCATCTGCGGCGGCGCCAGCGGTGTTTCGCGGATGACGAGTTCACGCCCGTAATCGCCGAAGCGTTTGACCGCCTTGGCGAGCCGCGTGTCGAGATCGCGGTGGTCGGACGGATCGAGCGGCACGATGCAGTTCAGCCGCTTCGACGGATGCCCGCCGGTCAGCCGCACCTGCCAGCTGCCGTCATAGACGACGGAGGCCGCCGGCCAGGCGCGGAAGCCGACGGCTTCCAGCCTGCGCACCAGCGGCAGATCGGCATTTACCGGCGCATCAGCCATCACCCGCATCAGCTCCGGTAATCGCCGTTGATGGCGACATATTCCTTGGTCAGATCGCAGGTCCAGACCGTTGCCTTGCCCGAGCCGAGACCGAGTTCGACGAGAACCGGAATATCCTGGCCCTTCATGACGGCGGTTGCCGCCTCTTCGGAATAGCCGGCATCGCGCTCGCCATTGACGGCGACGCGGACATCGCCGAACCAGATCGCCAGCTTGTCGCGGTCGGCGGCTTCGCCGGCCTTGCCGACGGCCATGACGATACGGCCCCAGTTGGCGTCCTCGCCGGCGGCAGCGGTCTTGACCAGCGGCGAGTTGGCGATCGACAGCGCAATCGTCTTGGCGGCAGCGTCACTTTCGGCACCGGTGACGGTGATTTCGAGCATCTTGGTCGCGCCTTCGCCATCACGGGCAACCTGGATGGCGAGATCCTTGAGCAGCGCGTTCAGCGCATCGCGAAAGGCGGCGAGCGCCGGGTCTTGGGCGTCGGAGATCTTTGCCTGGCCATCGGCGGCAGCGGCACCGGTGGCAAACAGCATCAGCGTGTCGGAAGTCGAGGTATCGCTGTCGACGGTCATCGAATTGAAGCTCGGCTCGACGCCGGCAGACAGCATCGCCTGGAGTGCTGTCGACGAAATGTCGGCGTCGGTGACGACGAAGGACAGCATCGTCGCCATGTCCGGTGCGATCATGCCCGCACCCTTGGCGATACCGTTGATGGTGACCGTCACGCCGCCGATCTCGGCAGTGCGGGTGGCGACCTTCGGATAGGTGTCGGTGGTCATGATCGCCTTGGCCGCTTCCTGCCAGAAGTCGCCGGTGGCGGTCTTGTTCATGTCGCCGAGAACGCCGGCGAACTTGGTGGCGTCGAGCGGCTCGCCGATCACGCCGGTGGAGGCGAGAAAGATCTCGTTTTCGCCGCAGCCGACAGCCTCGGCGGCCGACTTGGCCGTCAGCGCGGTCGCGGCCTTGCCCTTCACGCCGGTAAAGGCGTTCGCATTACCCGAATTGACGACGACGGCGCGGGCCGTGCCATGCGGCAGGTTGGAACGGCAGAAATCGACCGGAGCGGAGGGGCACTTGGATTTGGTGAAGACACCGGCAACGGCCGCCGGCTGATCGAACACCATCATCAGCACGTCGGTGCGGCCCTTGTACTTGATGCCGGCAGCGGCAGTCGCCATGCGCACACCGCGAACGGCCGGCATCTCGGGATAGGATTTGGGAGCAAGCGGGGAGATGGTAGCGGACATGGCGGGACCTGGCTGAAATTGGCGTAGGACATTGATTGGCGGCACGACGTGGCGCGATCCCCTCACCAACAAAATCTAGCACTTAGCTGAAGCTAAGCTGCTGATTTTGTAACCTCTCCCACAGGGGGAGAGGTAAAGCGCCGAGAGCGCGGCACGGTTATCTCTCCCCCTGTGGGAGAGAAAGCGATTTCAGCATCTTAGCTTCAGCTAAGTGCTAGAAATCGCAAGTGAGGGGAATCTCCCCGCACCCACAATTCATCAAGGCTTACTGCTGGGCCGGGGCGGCGGGCGCGACTGCCGGAGCAGCGGCGTCGCCGGCTTCCTGCATCTTGCTCACTTCTTCATAGCCCTTCTTCAGCGCTTCATCGGTGATTTCCACCGCCTGGTCGGCCTTGGCCTTCTCGATCAGGGCAACATACTTGTCGCGCATGACGAGCTGACGAACCTGGTCCTGGACCTGTTCGAGTGCCGGCGGCGGGGCGTCGCGCTTGTCTTCCAGCTTGATGACGTGGAAGCCGAACTGCGACTGGACCGGGGTCTTCGTATAGGCGCCCTTTTCGAGGCCGAAGGCGGCCTGTTCGAATTCCGGCACCATGCGGCCCGGACCGAACCAGCCGAGGTCGCCGCCCTGATCCTTGTTGGAATCCTGGCTCTTTTCCTTGGCGATGGCGGCAAAATCGCCACCCTTGTCGAGATCGGCGATGATGGCCTTGGCCTCATCCTCGGTCTTGACCAGAATGTGGGCGGCCTTCACCTCTTCCTGCTTCGGCAGGCCGGAGATTTCCTTGTCATAGCGCGCCTTGACCTCTTCGTCGGTCGTCGCCTCGATGACATGCTTGCGGAAGTACGAGTTATGCAGTTCGCGATCGCCGATATAGGCCATGCGCTTCTTGTAGTCGTCGGTATTCTCGATGCCTTCGGCGATCGCGCCGCTGGCGAGAAGCTTGACGTCGATGGCGCCGGACAGGGCTGCCACCCGTTTCTGCTCGTCGGGCAGCTGCTGCAGCTGCGGATCGAGGTTCTGCACGGCCAGATCGAGTTCCGACTGGCGGATCTCCAGACTGCCGACCTTAGCGACGACGGCGTCCTCCTGGGCAAAAGCAGGAGCCTGGAACGAAATCGCAGCGGCAATGGCTGCCGTTACGAGAAGTTTGTGACGCAACATCAAGTTACCTTTCGAATGGAGGCCGATCTCGGGTGAGACCAGGCGTGAAATCCTTCAAAAACACCGGAATGTGGCCATTCTGTATCGACCGCAACCGTTGACATAATTCGGACCCCCTCTTATCTGTCACGCAACTTGGCGTCCAGAAGAGTTTCCGGGCGTAGCGGGTCAATTTGCCGGCACCGGAAACGACCGTCATCCGGGCTTGCTCCCCATGGGACTGAGATCAGAAAGGACCATTTGCATGGTCAGCTTCGGCGGCATCGCCCGCAAACTGTTCGGCTCGGCCAACGAGCGCCGCGTTCGTGGCTACAAGCCGAAACTCGAAAAGATCAACGCCATCGAGGAAGCGACCAAGGCGCTGACCGACGCGCAGCTCGCGAACAAGACCGTCGAATTCCGGCAGATGCTGGCCGACGGAAAGACGCTCGACGACATCATGATCCCCGCTTTTGCGGTGGCGCGTGAAGCCTCGCGCCGGGTTCTCGGCATGCGTCCCTTCGACGTGCAGCTGACCGGCGGCATGATCCTCAACGACGGCGCGATTGCCGAGATGAAGACCGGTGAAGGCAAGACGCTTGTCGGCACCCTGCCGGTCTACCTCAATGCGCTTTCGGGCAAGGGCGTCCACGTCGTTACCGTCAACGACTACCTTGCCAGCCGCGATGCCGGCATCATGAGCCGTCTTTACGAATTCCTCGGCCTGTCGACCGGCGTCATCATGCATGGCCTTTCCGACGAAGAGCGCCGCGCGGCTTACGCCTGCGACATCACCTACGCGACGAACAACGAACTCGGCTTCGACTATCTTCGCGACAACATGAAATACGAGCGCGGCCAGATGGTTCAGCGCGGTCACAACTTTGCGATCGTCGACGAAGTGGACTCGATCCTAGTTGACGAAGCGCGCACGCCGCTGATCATCTCCGGCCCGCTGGACGACCGGTCCGACCTCTACACGACGATCGACACCTTCATCCCGCTTCTGTCGCCGGAAGATTACGAGATCGACGAGAAGCAGCGTTCGGCCAATTTCTCCGAAGACGGCACCGAGAAGCTGGAAAACCTGCTGCGCCAGGCCGGCCTGCTGAAGGGTGAATCGCTCTACGACGTCGAGAATGTCGCGATCGTCCACCACATCAACAACGCGCTGAAGGCCCACAAGCTGTTCACCCGCGACAAGGACTACATCGTCCGCAACGACGAGATCGTCATCATCGATGAATTCACCGGCCGCATGATGCCGGGCCGCCGCTTCTCGGAAGGCCAGCATCAGGCGCTGGAAGCCAAGGAAAAGGTGACGATCCAGCCGGAGAACCAGACGCTCTCCTCGATCACCTTCCAGAACTATTTCCGCATGTACGACAAGCTGGCCGGCATGACCGGCACGGCCTCGACCGAAGCGGAAGAATTCGGCAACATCTACAAGCTCGAAGTGGTCGAGGTTCCGACCAACCTGCCGATCGCCCGTATCGACGAGGACGACGAGGTCTACCGGACCTTCGAGGAGAAGTTCAAGGCGATCATCGTCGAGATCAAGGCGGCCAGCGAACGCAACCAGCCGGTTCTCGTCGGCACCACCTCGATCGAGAAGTCCGAACTTCTGGCGACCATGCTGCGCCAGTCGGGCTTCGAGAAGTTCCACGTGCTGAACGCCCGCTATCACGAGCAGGAAGCCTATATCGTTTCCCAGGCCGGCGTGCCGGGCGCCGTCACGATCGCCACCAACATGGCCGGCCGCGGCACCGACATTCAGCTAGGCGGCAATATCGACATGCGTCTGGAACGCGAGCTTGAGGGCATCGAGGACGAGGCCGAACGCAATGCCAAGGAAGCGGCGATCCGCGCCGAGGTCAAGCAGCTGAAGGTCAAGGCGCTGGAAGCCGGCGGCCTCTACGTCATCGCCACCGAGCGCCACGAAAGCCGCCGTATCGACAACCAGCTGCGCGGCCGTTCCGGTCGTCAGGGCGACCCAGGCCGCTCGAAATTCTACCTGTCGCTTCAAGATGATTTGATGCGCATCTTCGGCTCCGACCGCATGGACGGCATGCTGCAGAAGCTGGGCCTCAAGGAAGGCGAAGCGATTGTCCATCCGTGGATCAACAAGGCGCTGGAGCGCGCCCAGAAGAAGGTCGAGGCGCGCAACTTCGACATTCGTAAAAACCTCCTGAAATACGACGACGTCACCAACGACCAGCGCAAGGTGATCTTCGAACAGCGTATCGACATGATGGATTCGCAAGACGTTTCCGAGACCATCGAGGACATGCGCAACGAAGTGATCGAGGTCATCGTCGCCAAGCATATCCCTGAACGCGCCTATGCCGAACAGTGGAACGGCAAGGGCCTGCGCGAGGACGTCCAGCGCCTTCTGAACCTCGACCTGCCGACCGACGAATGGGTGGCGGAAGAGGGCATCGGCGAAGACGACATCCACGAGCGCATCACCAAGGCGGCCGACGAGGCCGCTGCCGATCGCCGCGCCCGCTTCGGCGACGAGGTGATGAACTACGTCGAGCGCTCGGTCGTGCTGCAGACGCTCGATCACCTGTGGCGCGAGCATATCGTCAACCTTGACCACCTGCGCTCGGTCGTCGGTTTCCGTGGCTACGCCCAGCGCGACCCGCTGCAGGAATACAAGGCGGAAGCCTTCGAACTGTTCCAGGCGCTGCTCGCCAACCTGCGCGAAGCCGTCACCGCCCAGATCATGCGCGTCGAACTGGTGCAGAACCCGCAGGCACCGGAACCGCCGGCAACCTTTGAGGAACATCACCTCGACCCGCTGACGGGCGAGGACCAGATGACCGGCCAGAGCGGCCAGGACTTCATCGCAGCGCCGCAGGACCGCCGTCCGGAAGACCCGTCCACCTGGGGCAAGGTCGGCCGCAACGAGAACTGCCCCTGCGGTTCGGGCAAGAAGTACAAGCATTGCCACGGCGCTTTCGAACAGGCTTAAAGGCCGGCTCGACAGACTGATGACATGAAGATCACGCCGCCTCGCAAGGGCGGCGTTTTCGTTTGCCGGCAAGGCAGGTCCGCAGCCGGTAGGCGAAGCCGCGCACCAACCGTTTCTTAACCGTGATGTGGCAGGGTTTCCGTGGTGTTTTCAGAAGCCTGAAAGGGGTTCGCGTGCCCCTGATGGCGGCCTTGGAAAGAGTGGCAGGGTTGCTTCCGCCGGGACTGCGCGCCCGGCTTCTCCCGCTTGTCACGAAGCTTTTGGCGGCCCTCACCGCCCGCGATGAAACGGCGCGGGCGCAGCGTCAGGCGCTGACGGCCTTCGCCATCCGCATTGCCAGCGCCGCGATCGCCTTTCTCTCGCAGATCGTGCTGGCCCGCATCATGGGCGAGTTCGAATACGGGCTCTATGCCTTCGTCTGGGTGATCGTCGTCCTGACCGGCAATCTCTCCTGCCTGGGCTTCCACACGACGATCATCCGCTTCTACCACCAGCATGCGGCGGCGGGCGAACAGGGCGCGATCCGCGGCCTGAACCTCGCCTCCTGCCTTATCGCACTTCTGGCAGCGATCGCGGTCGGCGGCCTGGGATTTGCCTTCCTGCTGCTCTTCGGAGAAACGCTGGCGCCCTATTACATCGTGCCGGTGGCGATTGCGCTGTTCATCATCCCGATGATGGCGCTCGGCGACATTCTGGACGGCATGGCGCGGACCCGTGGCTGGACGGTTTCGGCGCTTGCCCCGACCTATATCATCCGCCCGCTGCTGATCCTGGCCTTCATGGCGATGGCCGTTCTGATGGACGAACCGCGCGATGCGAGGACCGCTCTGTTTGCCGCCCTTGCGGCCACGACGCTGACGACGCTTGCCCACCTGACCCAGCTGACGGTGCGCCTGTGGGGCAGCAATGGCAGCACGCCGCGTCGCTATCATCTCGGTGCGTGGCTGATGTATTCGCTGCCGCTCTTTCTCGTCGACGGGATCAGCTTTCTTCTGACCAATGCCGATGTCGTCGTCGTCGGCCTCTACCTGCCGCCTGATCAGGTGGGCATCTACTTCGCCGCATCGAAGACGATCGTTCTGGTGCAGTTCGTCTATTTCTCGATCAAGGCGGCCGCTGCACCGCGCTTTGCCGAAATCATGGCGCAGGGCGACATGCAGGCTCTGGCGAAATTTGCCGGCCAGGCGACCCGCTGGACCTTCTGGCCGTCGCTCGGCGTCGGCCTTTGTGCGCTTGCGGCGGGCGAGCTGCTTCTGTCGCTTTTCGGCCCGGCCTTTACCGACGGCTGGCCGCTGATGGCGATCCTGTTTGCCGGCATCCTGACCAAGGCATCGATCGGCCCGGCCGAGGTTCTGCTGAGCATGGCCGGCCGGCAAAAACTTTGCGTCGGGGTCTATGCCATCACATTGCTAACGGCGATCATCCTTTATATGGTGTTAATACCGAATTTCGGCCTGACCGGCGCAGCCGTGGCTGCGGCGGGCGCCATAATGGTTGAATCCCTGCTTCTGCATCTTGCCGTTCGCCGTACGCTCGCTATCACATTATTTGTTTTCGCCCGCCCCAAGTCAGGCTCCCCACAACCCCTCGATACGATGCCCCCCACCTCGGAAAGGAGTTGACGATGCAAGACCCGCCCATCGGCAACGACCGGGACAGATCCGGGCTGAGGGACGCCGCATCCGAAGAGGAAAGGCGGCAGGACCGGCCTGAGGCCGACATTCGCCTGGCTGTCGGGAGAACCGGACGCGAGCTGTCGCTCTATCCGGCAATGCTTGGCTACGAGCTGCAGGAAGAGCTGGATTTCCTCTCCAACCGGGCGATGGAACCGAACATCTTCTTTTCCGCCCGCCTGCTGGCCCCGGCGATGACGCGGGTAGAGGACAAGCAGGTGCGCTTCGCGCTGATCCGCGACGACAACGAGGCGCGCAGCCGGCTTCGACTGCTGATGCCGTTTACCGTCGAGAAGCCCGGCTTTTCCGTCGGCGCGCCGATCATCCGCACCTGGGCCAACCCGTTCGGCCCGCTCGGCACGCCGCTTGTCGACGCCGAGGATGCGGCCGAGACGCTCGACAACCTGTTCGAGGTTCTGGCCGCGCCGCAGACCAAGCTTCCCTCGGTTCTGGTCATGCCGGACGTGCGCGTCACCGGCCGCTTTGCCCAGCTGGCAAGAGCCGTCGCCATGGGCCGTGACCTGCCGGTCGCCATCACCGATACGTTCCGCCGCCCTATGCTGCAGAGCTTGAATGATGGCGAGACCTACCTGAAGAACGCCGTTTCCTCCCATCATCTGCGCGAGATGCGCCGCCAGTGGCGCAAGCTCGAGAAGCTGGGCACCCTGACCTACAATGTCGCCCGTCAGCCCGAGGAGATCGGCCTCAGGATGGAGGAATTCCTCGCCCTTGAGGCCAAGGGCTGGAAGGGCCGCAAACGCTCGGCGCTGATCAGCGACCGGTACCGCTCGGCCTTTGCCCGCGAGGCGATCACCAATCTGGCAGAAATCGACGCGGTGCGCATCCATACGATCGACCTCGACGGCCGCGCCATCGCCTCGATCGTCGTCTTCCTGATGGCCGGCGAGGCCTTCACCTGGAAGACCGCCTATGACGAGAGCTTTGGACAATATTCTCCCGGCAAGCTTCTGATCATGAAGCTGACCGACTGGCATCTCGACGACGCCAATATCCTGCTGACCGACAGCTGCGCCGTGCCCGACCATCCGATCATGAGCCGGCTGTGGGAGGAACGCGAGGAAATGGGCAGCCTCGTCATCGGCCTGAGGCAGAACGGCGACAGGGACGTGCGGCAGGTGGCGACGCAGCTGCACCTCTATCGCAACACCCGCAACATGGCGCGCATGCTGCGCGACAAGATCATGCGCTTTGCCGGCCGCGACGTCTGACGCCTGCGCATCTCGCCACCTCCCCTCGCCTGCGCCGGAAACACTGCAAACGAACAAAAGGCCCGCATCGCTGCGAGCCTTCTGTCTTCGGGGAGGATGCCGTTAGCGGGATGCGCTCATCCGCAGCATCTTGCACAGCGCCACCAGCGACGGATCGTAACCGCCGCCGCCGATCTGCCGGCACATGACGAGGACCTTGCGCTTTTCGGCCGGCGACATGCTGTTATAGGCATTCATCTGGGCACCGGTCAGGCCGCGGTTAGGACCGGGATTGGGGCCCGGACGCGGATTGGGGCCGGGATTGGGACCCGGGTTCGGCCCCGGATTGGGACCTGGGTTCGGGCCGGGCGTCGTACCCGGATCGCCGAGACTGATATCGACATCCACGCCGAGACCACGGGTGCCGCCAAGGCCGACGCCGACGCCGGTGCGCAGACCGCCGGAACCGCCGACGGTCGCCGTTGTACGGGCATTGACGCCGTTCGAGGTATTGGCGCCGAGGCCGGCATTGACGCCGCGGCTGCCGCCGACCGAGGCCGTGACGCCGGCATCGAGACCGCGCGAGGAGGTGCCGACATTGGCGCGTGCGTTGACGCCGCTTGCGCCGCCGACCGAGGCATTGGCGCGTGCCGCGCTGCTGCCGCCGAGGCCGGCGCTGGCATTCACGCCGCTTGCGCCGCCGAGCGATGCGCCGACACCCAGGCCGCCGCGGGCATCACGGCCAACGCTGACGCCGAGGCCGCCGACGCCGACACCGAGGCCGCCGCTGCTGGTGCGGCCGATGCTGAGGCCGCCGCCGCGATTACCACCACCCGAAAGTCCCTGAGCAAAGCTCGGAGCGACAGAGCCAGCCACAATGATGCAACTGGACATTACCGCAAAGGTTAACGATTTCATCATGATACTCTTCTCCCAAAGCACTCTGCCATTCAGAGTTGACCCATTTAACACCAGATCGGGAGAAGTGTTTCAGTGATTTCTAATATGCAGTTAATACATGATGATTTTCGAATATACATACTGAATGGATCGGGCTTAGCGTTTTGATTCACTTGTATCTTGCCTGATGGGAGGCCCCCGTGATACAGGCGCAGCCAAGACTACCGTGCCCCGTTGGCGGAATTGGTAGACGCGCCTGACTCAAAATCAGGTTCCGAGAGGAGTGCTGGTTCGATTCCGGCACGGGGCACCATTTAGCTTCTTAAAGAAGCCAGCTTGAGGATGAATTCTTCTGCAGGCAACTCAAGAAGATGCAAACGCGCCGTGATTTCCTCGTCCGACCAATCCCACCACATCGTTTGCTGAAGCAGATCAACTGTATTCGAATCAAAGCGAAAACGTATAAGCTTCGCAGGCACACCCCCTACGATAGCATAAGGAGGCACGTCACGCGTGACGACTGCTCCTGCTCCGACTACTGCACCATTGCCTATAGTCACCCCTGACATGATCATCGCTCGACGGCCAATCCATACATCATGGCCGATTACAATTGGTCCCCGCGATTCAAGCCGCTCCATGCCACGGCCGAAAGTAGCTAAGGGAAAGGTTGATACGGTGTGTAGGGGATGCTCAGCCTTACCAAGGAATAAGACTTCATTGGCAATCGAGCAGAAAGATCCGACTGTCAGGCTGAAGTGTTTGTCATCATATCCGAATAATGTTTCAGGCTTCACACCGTAAGTATGTCTACCGATTGAAATTCCTCGCCAAGGCCAGCGATCATTAGGTTCGCTCTTGCGTAAACCAAGAAGTGTCCTGAGACGGCGAAAAGGCGCCATTTTCACGCTCGATCAACAGATGACGTAGCCTCGCATAGACCCCCGCCCACCATGATTTCACGAGCCATCACTGCAAGATCGATGTCTCGGTTTGCAGCTACCGCGTCTTGCCACTCCAGGCTTCTAGAATCACTCTCAGAACTGATCTTCAGTACAGGGATTGCGGATAGGTCGGTTGTTTGAGGTATAGGCTCTGCCAAATCCATTTGCGTCATCAATCTTTTTAACAAGATCGGCCCCTTTACAGAGATTTTTGGAGTAAAATCCCAGATGCGGGCCGCCTCTCGATCTGTTCGCACGACATATTCGAACATGTGCATCACCCAAAAATAATGAAGTAGCTTTCCTCTCTTTACATAATAGCGTTCCATGTGATCGGCCCAACATGCCATCAAATAATTGCCCGGCTGTGCTGCCAGAAACCAGTTTTGCATGAGACGGCCAGGGTATGTGTCAGGAAAGGCAAAAAAGCCACTTTGCATAAGTGATGGCAACCAGTTGTCTAAAGGCATCTGACAGAAGCTGGTGGCATCAACCCAAACGCCACCATGGTCGCGCAACAAGTTGACGCGAATCATATCGGCCTTCCACTGGATCTTCCGTACTCCCCCCGCTGTCGGAAGCTTCACGAATTGCTCCACGGTTTCGTCCGAAAGAATTCGCACTTCCCAGCCTTGGTTATGCCGAATCCAACTTGCCACCGCAGCCTGTACGGCTAGCGGCGCCTTATCCAATGACTTATCCCAGTACATCCAAATAGTTTTAGGGAGGCGTTTAGGAAGGGCATCAACTGCCCAGTTATAGTTTTGGACGTGTAGCCTTCGCTTTCCAACTAGCGTTCGACGTATAGAATGCGCGATCTTCTTCCAGATAAGAAATGCATCGAAAAGCGGTATGATTAAGCGCATTTTTGTCACTCTGAGCTGATCTTGGTCATGAGGCCCAAACTCACCATTTGCGGAGCGTCGCAAAATTGGACCGACTGCTCACTGTCGAGCCTTAGTTGGCCTGAACGATTAAGCTCCGCCATCATTGCCTGATAGTGCTCGGCACCGTTGTAATGCTGCTTCTCAGTCGCCGCCTCCGTGATCTTAGAGCGGTAATTGACGAAAAATTTTATGTGCAACAACACGCCGAATGTTGAAACGAAATTTCGCTCATAAGGCAAAGGCTGATGTGCGCTGGCGCCGAAGAAGCAGGATCGATCCCAATACAAAAGGGGATATTTCATCAGCTCATTGTTTTCACCAAAACAGCGCCTTCGCGGACCGCCCTTCAGACTGATCGCACGCTTATCCAGCTTGGCTTCGTATCCGGTGACGTCAAAACAGTTCGAGAAATCCCACGGCACCCCCTTCTCTTGGTCAGGTTCGCGGCTCCCGATCCCGGGATACATATCGATCATCGGCGCAGCAATGCGCTTGATACCGGCCTCTTCGAGACGGGCGACAAGATCAGGCAGAGAGCTCGTTCGATAGTCATCGTAAATGAGAAACTCGTCTGAATCGACATTCAAATACCAGCGGTCGTATCCATAATGCGCGAATAGAGCCTCTCGCCAATGCCTCCCGCGTCGCGCCTCTCCGTAGCGGATAGAAGAGGTCCAAAGATCTACATCCGGCTGTTTGGAAAGGTACTCTCTCGCCCCATCCGTAGACGCATCATCAACACAGATAAAACGTGTGATACCGAGCGCGCGATAATGACGGAAGAAATATGGCAACATCATCATGTCGTTGTGCGTAACGAACACGAGAGGCAAATCGTCACGAGACAGCGGCGCGATGGATCCGTACGGCTTCAACGGCACGCTTACACGGTTGCGGCGTTCACGCCGGGTAATACGCCAGGTTTCATAGGCGGTACGCAGCTTTTGCCGCAACCCGCGCCTGATTTCGGGCCGCCCAGTTTTGAATGGATAGTCCAAAAAACACCTGCCATCTGAGAATTTTAAAAACGTCGCCTCCCGTACCAAACCCAACTCGAGCTGACAATCACGGCCATCCATCGGAGGATCCTGCCATTCACGACATTGTGCCACATGGGACTTCGTGTCCGGCCGGCATCTGTTTACAGCGTGGGGCCTTCTGCTCTAGATCTGGCGCCGCAATCTATGCCGAAATCCAAGGAGAAGCGCATGGCGCTGGCAGGTTCCACCACTCAGACCCGCAAGGGGCTCGGCTATGCCGCGCTCGTCACCTTCGGCATGGCCGCCACCGTTGGCGGGGCGCTTGGCTTCGAGCATATCGGCGGCTACATTCCCTGCGCACTCTGCCTTCTGCAGCGTGACCCCTACTATTACGGCATTCCCGTCGGCATTCTGGCGATCGGCTCGTCGGCCTTCGGCCTGCCGGCTTCCGTCACCCGCTCGCTGATGATCCTGATCGGCATCATGATGCTGGTCGGCGCCGGCATGGGCGTGTTTCATTCGGGCGTCGAATGGGGTTTCTGGCCCGGCCCTTCCGCCTGCAGCGGCGCATCGGCGGCCCCGACCAATGCCGGCAATCTGCTGGCCGACCTCAACGCCGTGCACGGCCCCTCCTGCACCGAGGCCTCGCTGCGCGTTCTCGGCCTTTCCTTTGCCGGCTGGAACGTGCTTGCCAGCCTGGCACTGGCCGCCGTCGCCTTCGTCGGCGCGAAAAAGGCCGCTTGACGCGGCCTTCGGGAGATCCCCTTTCGGGCTATCCTCTGCGGACGACGGAAAGCGTGCCGCGATCTTTCAGATTGGTCGGATTGGCGCCGCACGCTTTAGCCTCTGCCCTGGCGCCTTGATTAGGGCTTGTCTTATGCTCGAAACCGGCGAGCAGTTTCGAGAGACAGGCCTTGGCACTCACGGCTGCAGTTCGGTATCCCAGTAGAGATAGTCCATCCAGCTTTCGTGCAGATAGTTCGGCGGGAACAGCCGGCCATTGTTGTGCAGGTCGACCACCGTCGGCGCGTATGGCTTCTGGTGCGGATGCATGCCGGCCTGCTTGGGCAGCTTGCTGCCCTTTCTCAGATTGCATGGGGAGCAGGCGGCCACGACATTTTCCCAGGTCGTCTCGCCGCCATGGGCGCGCGGGATGACATGGTCGAAGGTCAGCTCGTCGTCGGCGCCGCAATACTGGCATTCGAACTTGTCGCGCAGGAACACGTTGAAGCGGGTAAAGGCGGGGTTGCGGGTCGGCTGGACATAGGTTTTCAGGCTGACGACGCTTGGCAGCTTCATCGAGAAACTGGGTGAACAGACCGAATGGTCGTATTCGGCGATGATGTTCACGCGGTCAAGGAAGACCGCCTTGATCGCGTCCTGCCAGGACCACAACGACAAGGGATAGTAACTCAGCGGCCGGTAGTCAGCGTTCAGGACGAGCGCCGGCAAGGCCTGCGGGGAGACTGCAATCGTCAAATGACGCTCCTACCCGATTCGGCATCTATCTCCCTGTATATTAGGACCGTTGTTACAGGATTGTGAAGCCCAATAAATGCAACGGCGTAGTTGAGCCGAATCTAGACGATCGGAGCCGCCTCCCGGCGGTTGATCGCCGCGTAATGCGCCCAGAAAAGCCGGGCTGCGATCGAGCGGTGCGGCGCCCATGCCTGTGCGATCATCTTCAATTCCCTGGCGTCCGGACGCGCCTTGAGTTGGAGCGCGTGGGCGACGGCCGCCTGCAGCGCCACGTCACCACAGGGAAATATATCGGGATGACCGGCGCAGAACATCAGATAGACCTCGGCCGTCCACGGCCCGATGCCGGGAAGCGCCACCAGAAGGCGGAACGCCGCCTCGCCGTCCATGGCGCAGATCGCATCGAGATCGATCGCGCCGTCGATGACGGAGGCGGCGAGCGAGGACAGCGTCTTTGCCTTGGCGCGCGACAGGCCGAATGTGGCGACGAGCGCGGGATCGAGTGCGGCATAATGCTGTGCCGTGACCGGCCCCGCCGCCTCGATGCGCCGCCAGATCGCATCGGCGCTGGCGCGTGACACCATCTGCGAGACGATGATCGATGCGAGGCCCGAGAAGCCGGGAGACGAGAGCCGCAGCGGCACCGGCCCTGCTGCCCTGGCGATGGATGCGAGGCGCGGATCGATGGCGAGAAGCCGGGCAAGCCCCTCGGCGATATCGGTTTCGTCACGGATGATCGTCAAAGTCGCGATTCCTCATTGGCCCGCAGGCCGGAAAGATGGCAGAAGACGGCATGTCCTCACCCCCGCCAGATAGACCCGTCTTTCGCTTCGCGCCAAGCCCGAACGGGCTTCTGCATCTCGGTCATGCGCTTTCGGCCCTGCTCAACCGGGATTTGGCGCGGCAGATGGACGGGCGTCTTCTGCTGCGCATCGAGGACATCGACCTGACGCGTTGCACCGCCGAATTCGAGACGGCGATCTATCGCGACCTGGACTGGCTGGGGATCGCATGGGAGGAGCCGGTGCGCCGGCAATCGGAGCATTTCGATTTCTACCGGCAGGCGCTCGATCGGCTGGACGCGATGGGGCTGCTCTATCCGGCCTTCCTGACCCGTGGAGAGGTGAAGGCAAGGGTTGCGGAATTCGAGGCGACCGGTGCTGCATGGCGGCGCGACCCGGACGGCTCGCCGCTTTATCCCGACGACGACCGAAGGCGGAGCGAGGCCGAGCGGCAGCGGCTGATGGCGGCGGGAACCCGGCATGCCTGGCGGCTCGACATGGCAAAGGCGATGACGCTTGCCGGAAAGCCGCTCTCCTGGCGGGAGACGGCAGGCGACAGCGGCGAGCGGTCGATTGCGGCAGATCCGGCCGCATGGGGCGATGTCATCCTGTCGCGCTCGGATGCGCCGTCGAGCTATCATCTCTCCGTCGTCGTCGACGATGCGCTGCAGGGCGTCACCCATGTCGTGCGGGGAGAGGATCTTTATGCTGCGACGTCGGTGCACAGGCTTTTGCAGCACCTGCTCGGCCTGCCGCAACCGGCCTATCGCCATCACCGGCTGATCACCGGCGCGGATGGGCGAAAGCTGTCGAAGAGCGAAGGCTCAACCGGAATTGCGGCTCTTCGCGACGAGGGTCTCGGGCGTGACGACATTCGCCGCCTCGTCGGCCTCTGAGTGCACGGGCTGATCCGAGAGTTCGGCCCGGCGCGACCGGCGCTCGCGCTTCACCTGCTTGACGACCGAATAGACCCGGTACTTGAGGATCGCGGCATTGAGCTCGGCGCCGAGCATGAAGATGACGCCGACCATATAGAGAAAGACCAGCACGATCATGATCGAGGCCAGCCCCGCATAGGTCGCGGCATAATTGGCGAATGTCGACAGATAGGCGGCAAAGCCGAAGCCGAACAGCGTCCAGATGGCAACCGTCAGCACCACGCCCGGCAGAACGTCGATGATCCGCCGGTCGCCGGCCGGCAGCCATTTGTGCGAAAAGAGAAGCCCGATCATCAGGATGAGACCGGTGCCGATCAGACCCCAGTTGGCGAGCGCATTGAGATCGCTCATCAGCCAGGGAAAGCGGGTTTCGGCAAAGCGCTGCGCAACCGGCACGGCGAGAAGCACGATGCTGATGACGGCGAAGATGACCACCGCGACGATGACGTAGCCGAGACTGGCAAGCCGCGTCACATACCACGGTCGCGTTTCGGTGACCCGGTAGGCGCGGTTGAGCGAGATCCTGAGCGCCTCGACCCCGTTGGAGGCGAAATAGGCGGCAGCAAGCACCGAGATCGTCAGCAGCCCGCCGCGCGGCATGTCGATCACCCGCTGGATTTCCGATGCGATCGGATTGGCGATGTCGGCCGGCCAGGCATCGAACATCAGGTGGATGGCGGTCTCGGCAAATCCGCCGGCGCCGAGAAAGCCGGCAAGGGCGGTGCCGAAGATCAGGAACGGGAACAGTGCCAGAAGGCCGGACAGCGCCACATGGCTTGCCATCGCCCAGCCGTCATCCTCCGAGAAATGCCAATAGGCATCCCACAACACCTTGAAGGCCAATCGGTGCCATCGCGGCCGGCGGATTTCTTGGCTCAAGGGAGACTCCGTTGTGACTTGCGCTGGAATATGGGAGGAACGGCACCAGTTGAAAAGGTTGGGCCGGGAACTGTTTCGAATGACTGAGACAAGAACGATCATCGTCACCGGCTGTTCCTCGGGCATCGGCGCCTTTTGCGCAAGGGCATTGAGGAAAGACGGATGGCGGGTATTTGCCACAGTGCGTCGGCCGGAGGGCCTCACCGCGTTGGAGGCCGATGGCATCGAAGCGCTGATCCTCGATTACACGAAGCAGAAGACGATCGACGCGCTGGTGAAGACGGTAATGGCGCGCACCGGCGGGCGGATCGATGCGCTGTTCAACAACGGCGCCTACGGTCAGCCCGGCGCGGTGGAGGATCTGTCGACCGACGTGCTGCGCCAGCAGTTCGAGGCCAATCTGTTCGGCTGGCACGAGCTGACGCGGCAGATCATTCCGGTGATGCGTCGGCAGGGTCACGGTCGCATCGTCAACTGCTCGTCGATCCTCGGCATCATCCCCTATCGCTACCGCGGTGCCTATACCGCCTCGAAATATGCGCTCGAAGGCCTGACGCTGACCCTGCGGATGGAGCTGGAAGGCTCAGGGGTAAAGGTGAGCCTGATCGAGCCCGGCCCGATCGAGAGCCGCTTCACCGCCAATGCGCTCATCAAGATCAGCGAGAATATCGACCTCGAAACCTCAGCCCATGCGGAAGATTACCGGCGCCAGCTGGCGCGGCTCGACGGCAGCGGGCCGGTCAACCGTCACAAGCTCGGGCCGGATGCTGTCTATCAGGTGCTCGATCACGCCTTGAACGCGCCTCGTCCAAACCCGCATTATCTGGTAACCAGACCGGCGAAGCAGGGTGCATTGCTGAAGAGGTTGCTTCCGGCTTCGCTCTTCTACAGTTTGATGCGCAGGATCGATTAGCAATGCGCAATATCGACCGGGACGCCATGGGAGGAGCCTGATGTCCACATTCACCACCATTCTCACGGTGATCGTGATGGGCCTCGTCGTGCTCGTCCTCATCCGTGGCCTGTTCACCATGATGAAGGGCAAGGACGCCAACCGGTCCAACAAGCTGATGCAGCTGCGCCTCGTGCTTCAGGCCGTGGCGATCGCGCTGATCATGCTGACATTGTGGATTACCGGCGGCGGACGCCCCAGCTGAGGAAAAATGGTAAAACTCAACAGGATCTACACCCGCACCGGCGACAACGGCACGACCGGCCTCGTGTCGGGCCCGCGTCGCGAAAAATTCGACTTGAGGGTCGAGGCCTATGGCACGGTCGACGAGACGAATTCGGCGGTCGGACTTGCCCGACTGCACACGGCAGGCGTCGACGAACTTGATGTCATGCTGATGCGCATCCAGAACGATCTCTTCGATCTCGGTTCGGATCTGGCCACGCCCGACACCGGCGAGACGCTGGATTACGAACCGCTGCGCATCATCGAGGCGCAGGCGGACCGGCTGGAACGGGAGATCGATGCGCTGAACGGCGAGCTTGATCCGCTCAAATCCTTCGTCCTGCCCGGCGGCACACCGGCGGCCGCGCATCTGCACATGGCGCGCACCATTGCCCGACGGGCGGAACGGCTGATGGTGGAACTGTCGCGGCAGGAGACGCTCGGCGCGGCGTCGCTGAAATACATCAACCGGCTTTCCGACTTTCTCTTCGTCGCCGCACGCTTTGCCAATGATCGCGGGCAGGCGGATATTCTGTGGGTGCCGGGCAAGCACCGGTGAGACGCGAGACAAAGGGAGAGACCGGCGCATGTTCGTCCCGCTGCATGACACGAACGAACTGAAATTCATTCGCGTCCAGTATGTCACGATCGGCCTGATCGCGCTGAATGTTGCGGCATGGCTGTTCACCACGCTGGCCCCGGTGGAAGAGGCAGAGCGGGCCTCGTTCGGGCTCGGCTTCATTCCGGCGCTGATCTTCGACCATGCGGTGCTCGATCCGTCGCTGGTGATCGTGCCGGAAGACCTGACCTTCCTGACCTACGCCTTCCTGCATATCGATTTCTGGCATCTGGCCCCGAACATGCTGTTCCTCTGGGTCTTCGGCGACAATGTCGAGGATGCGCTCGGGCACTTCCGCTTTCTCGTCTTCTACCTGCTCTGCGCGGCCGCCGGCGCGGCGCTTCATGGGCTGGTCGGGCAGACATCGGAAGGACCGCTGATCGGCGCGTCCGGCGCCGTCTCCGGCATCGTTGCCGCCTATTTGCTGCTGCACCCGAAAGTGCGGGTCTGGGCGCTGGTGCTGTTCCGCATTCCGCTACCGCTTCCGGCCTTCATTCCACTGGCGCTGTGGATTGCCCAGCAATTTGCCATGCTGGCGTTGGACCTCGACGGCGCGGTCTCCTGGGCAGCCCATGTCGGCGGCATCGTCACCGGCGCTCTTCTGGTTCTCGTCATGCGCCGGCCGGGTGTTCCGCTGTTCGACCGGCAGATCGTCACCCCGCGCGCCGTCTTTCACCGGACCAGTGTTCCGCAGGTCCGCTCAAGGCCCGAATAGGGATATGAGAAATGCGCAAGCAGCAAGGCGCAATCGCCGTTGTAATCGGGTGAAAAATGCGTATCCATGTCGCACACTGACCATTGAGAAGACGGCAAATGTCGCAATTTTCCGTCGATAAACGTCAAGGAAGGACCCCATGAAGATCCTGGTGCCTGTTAAGCGAGTTGTCGATTACAACGTGAAGATCCGCGTCAAGCCGGATGGCACGGGCGTCGAGCTTGCCAATGTGAAGATGTCGATGAACCCGTTCGACGAAATCTCCGTCGAAGAGGCTCTGCGGCTGAAGGAAGCAGGCAAGGCGGAAGAAGTGGTGGTCGTCTCGATCGGCCCGGCAAAGGCCGAGGAAACGCTGCGCACGGCGCTTGCCATGGGCGCCGACCGCGCCATCCTCGTCGAGACCGACGATATGGTCGAGCCGCTCGCCGTCGCCAAGATCCTGAAGGGCGTCGTCGATGCCGAACAGCCGGGCCTGATCATCGTCGGCAAGCAGGCGATCGATGACGACAGCAACCAGACCGGCCAGATGCTGGCGGCGCTTCTCGGCTCCGCGCAGGCGACCTTCGCCTCAAAGATCGAGCTTGCCGGCGACAAGGCGACCGTCACCCGCGAAGTCGACGGCGGCCTGCAGACGATCGAGGTCAAGCTTCCGGCCGTCGTGACCACGGACCTGCGTCTGAACGAGCCACGCTACGCCTCGCTGCCGAACATCATGAAGGCGAAGAAGAAGCCCCTCGACAAGAAGACGCCGGCCGATTTCGGCGTCGACACCGCGCCGCGCCTCAAGGTTCTGAAGACCGAGGAGCCGGGTGGCCGCAAGGCGGGCATCAAGGTCGGTTCGGTTGAGGAGCTGGTATCGAGCCTCAAGACCGCCGGCGTGATCTGAGCAGGCAGGACAGGAGACAACAATCATGACCATTCTTCTTCTCGCAGAAAACGACAATTCCGGCCTCTCTGACCAGACCGCCAAAGCCCTGACGGCCGCCTCGAAGATCGGTGGCGACGTGCACGTTCTGGTCGCCGGCGCAGGCGCCAAGGCTGCTGCCGATGCTGCCGCAAAGCTTTCCGGCGTCGCCAAGGTTCTGGTCGCAGACGATGCGAGCCTCGCCAACAATCTCGCCGAACCGCTGGCCGACCTGATCGTTTCGCTCAGCGCGTCCTACGACGTCATCATCGGCCCGGCGACGACCTCGGCCAAGAACGTGCTTCCGCGCGTCGCAGCCCTGCTCGACGTCGCCCAGGTGTCTGAAATCGTGGAAGTCGTTTCGGCCGACACGTTCAAGCGCCCGATCTATGCCGGCAACGCCATCCAGACCGTGCAGTCGACCGACGCCAAGAAGGTGATCACCGTGCGTACGGCATCCTTTGCCGCAGCCGGCGAAGGTGGCTCGGCCCCGGTCGAAGCCGCTGCCGCGGCCGGCAATCCGGGCGTGTCGAGCTTCGTTTCCGACGCGCTGGCATCTTCCGAGCGTCCGGAACTGACCTCGGCCAAGGTGATCATTTCCGGCGGCCGTGCACTCGGCTCGTCCGAGAAATTCCAGGAGGTCATCCTTCCGGTCGCCGACAAGCTGGGCGCCGCCGTCGGCGCATCACGCGCAGCCGTCGATGCCGGTTATGCCCCCAACGACTGGCAGGTCGGCCAGACCGGTAAGGTCGTTGCCCCCGACCTCTACATCGCGGTGGGCATTTCCGGTGCGATCCAGCATCTGGCCGGCATGAAGGATTCGAAGGTCATCGTCGCGATCAACAAGGACGAGGAAGCACCGATCTTCCAGGTGGCCGATTACGGCCTCGTCGGCGATCTCTTCGACATCCTGCCGAAGCTCGAAAAGGCGCTGTAACGGGCGTTGATTTCGCAGCTGCGAAAAAAGCTGGCAAAACGATGGCCAGATGAATAAAAATTGTGCCGGGCCGCTGCCAAGCGGGCCGGCATTTTCAAATAATAAGCACGTTTTCGAAGGACGTGCCTTTCAGGGAGTGGAGTGAGCGGCATGGAGATGAAAAATATCGGCATCATCGGCGCGGGTCAGATGGGCTGCGGCATCGCTCATGTTTCATCCCTCGCCGGCTACACGGTGCAGATCTACGACGTGGCACCCGACCGGGTGCAGGCCGCTCTTGCGACGATCAACGGCACGCTGGCGCGCCAGGTGACCGCCGGCAAACTCTCCGACGAGGACCGCACGGCGGCCTTGGCCAAGATTTCCGGCTCCGCCGATCTCAACGATCTCGCCCCGATGGACCTTGTCATCGAGGCGGCAACCGAGGACGAGAGCGTCAAGCGCAAGATCTATGCGCAGGTCTGTCCAGTTCTCAAACCTGAAGCGCTGCTCGCCACCAACACGTCCTCGCTGTCGATCACCCGCCTAGCTTCGGCGACAGACCGCCCCGAGCGCTTCATGGGGATCCACTTCATGAACCCGGTACCGGTGATGAAGCTGGTCGAACTGGTGCGCGGCATAGCCACCGCCGAGCCGACCTTCCGCGCCGCCAAGGAATATGTCGCCACCCTCGACAAGACGGTCACTGTGTCGGAAGATTTTCCGGCTTTCATCGTCAACCGCATCCTGCTGCCGATGATCAACGAGGCGATCTACACGCTGTATGAAGGCGTCGGCTCGGTCGAGGCGATCGACACGGCGATGAAGCTCGGCGCGAACCACCCGATGGGCCCGCTGCAGCTCGCCGACTTCATCGGCCTCGACACCTGCCTGTCGATCATGCAGGTCCTGTATGACGGCCTGGCGGACAGCAAATACCGCCCCTGCCCGCTTCTGGTGAAATATGTCGAGGCCGGCTGGCTCGGCCGCAAGTCCGGCCGAGGCTTCTATGATTATCGCGGTGAGGTGCCGGTTCCGACGCGGTAAGCGCTCAGCCAGCCGCTATATCGGTCTGCGAGAAATCATTGCCCTTGAACAGCAGAGGTACGCCAGCCGACTTGGCGCAGGCGTAGGACATGCAATCAGCCAGATTGAGCTGCGCCGGATGACCGCGCCCCTTGCCATATAAGGCGAAGGCTTCGACGGCGATGGTGGCAATCGCCCCATCGATCGGCATAACGGAAATTTCGGCCTCGTCGAGCAGCAGGCGGACACGCTCTTCGACGAAGACGGGATCAGCGTCGAGCATCGTCGCAAGGCGCATCGACGCTTCAAGCATGACGAGGCCGGAGGTCACGCAATTCGGCGCCTGTTCTATACGTTGAGCGTAATCGGCAGCATCGGCTTCGTCGGCAAGAATCGCAACGATCACCGATGTGTCGACGAACATCAGCGCTGCCCCCACATGTCATCGACGTCCTGCTTGCTGAGCGCATGTCCATTCGGGCCGGCCTTTGCCTTCAAGTCCCGCGCAATGTCCGCTGCACGCGTCGAAAGCGGCACAGCAGCGTTTTCACGACGCAACTCGCCTTCCAGCGCCTGAATGACGGCTGCAGTCATGGTGACATTGCGTTTGCGAGCGAGCTTTTCGGCGAGTTCCCGGGCACGTTCATCACGGATTTGCAGCGTCATGATATTGCTCCAGCATCATGCGGAATAATATCATTACCGATGCGAGGCGTCATCCATACATAATTAGGGGTCACGCCCCCTTGGCCGCCGTGATCAGCGCCTTGGCATCGTCGCTGTCCCAATGCGCCGGACCGTTCATCGAGCCGATCAGGCAGCCTTGTTTGTCGAGGATCAGCGTGGCCGGCAGGCCGAAGGCGAGGCCTTCCTTCTTCAGCGCGTTGAACACGCCCATCGAGCTGTCGCGGTAGAAGGCCAGCTTGTCGATCTTGTAGTCGGTAAGGAAGGTCTTCGGCTTCTGGTCGCCGCCGGTATCGATATTGACCGCGACGACCTCGAAGTCAGTGCCGCCCATGGCCGATTGCAATCCGTTCAGCGCCGGCATTTCCTCGCGGCAGGGCACGCACCATGTGGCCCACAGATTGAGCAGCACCGTCTTGCCGGCGAAATCGGCTGTCTTGAGATCCTGTCCTTCCGGCCCCTTGAAGGCGAGCGGCAGCGGGCGTGGCGGCTGGGTAGCAGCCATCGCCGCCACCTCGCCCCTGGAAAATTCGGAAACGGACTTCGCCAGTTCGACCGCGCCGTCGCACTGGCCGGCGGAAGCCATTTCGGGGGCCGTCTCGCCATTGCCAGACCCCATGTTCGTCACGTATACCGCCACGGCGCCGGCCAGAACACCTGCGACGGCGGCGATCAGGATCAATCGGGCGGAAGGAAGACCAAGCGGTCTTTTGGACGTCATCACTTAACTCCAGGACTGATATCTCATGGCCGACACGAAGGACGCGACATCTTCCAACCAGATGTGGGGCGGGCGCTTCGCTTCCGGGCCGGATGCGATCATGGAGGAGATAAATGCCTCGATCGGTTTCGACAAGAAGCTCTACGCCCAGGATATTCGCGGCTCGATCGCCCATGCGACCATGCTGGCCGAAAAAGGCATCATTTCGAGCGAAGATAAAGACCAGATCGTCACAGGCCTGAACACGATCATGTCAGAGATCGAAAGCGGCGAGTTCCAGTTCTCCCGCCAGCTCGAAGACATTCACATGAATATCGAGGCCCGCCTTGCAACGCTGATCGGCCCGGCCGCCGGTCGCCTGCACACCGCCCGTTCGCGCAACGACCAGGTGGCGCTCGACTTCCGCCTCTGGGTGAAGGAAGAGCTGGAGAAGACCGAGAAGATGCTGACCGGCCTGATCGCGGCGTTTCTCGATCGCGCCGAAGAGCATGCCGAAACGGTGATGCCCGGCTTCACCCACCTTCAGACCGCTCAGCCGGTCACCTTCGGCCATCACTGCATGGCCTATGTCGAGATGTTCGGCCGTGACCGCGCCCGCGTACGCCACGCGATCGACCACCTGGACGAAAGCCCGATCGGCGCCGCAGCGCTTGCCGGCACCGGCTTCCCGATCGACCGCCACATGACGGCCAAGGCGCTCGGCTTCCGCGAACCGACCCGCAACTCGATCGACACCGTCTCCGACCGCGATTTCGCGCTGGAATTCCTCTCGGTCGCGGCGATATGCGCCATGCACCTGTCGCGCCTCGCCGAAGAGATTGTAATCTGGTCGACACCGCAATTCGGCTTCGTGCGCCTGTCGGATGCGTTCTCCACCGGCTCGTCGATCATGCCGCAGAAAAAGAACCCGGATGCGGCCGAACTGGTGCGCGCCAAGACAGGCCGCATCAACGGCTCGCTGGTGGCGCTTCTGACCATCATGAAGGGCCTGCCGCTCGCCTATTCCAAGGACATGCAGGAAGACAAGGAACAGGTCTTCGATTGCGCCGAGAACCTGGAACTGGCGATTGCCGCCATGACCGGCATGATGCGCGACATGACGATCCGCACCGACCGCATGCGCGCCGCCGCAGGCTCCGGTTACTCGACCGCGACCGATCTTGCCGACTGGCTGGTGCGCGAGGCGGGCCTGCCTTTCCGCGACGCCCACCATGCGACCGGCCATGCCGTGGCGCTGGCCGAGAAGAAGGGCTGCGAACTGGCCGAGCTTTCGCTCGACGAATTGAAGGCGATCAATCCCGCGATCACGCAGGACGTCTTCGACGTACTGACCGTCGATGCGTCGGTGGCCAGCCGCCAGAGCTTTGGCGGCACGGCACCCTCGGAAGTCAGGAAGCAGATCGCCTATTGGCGCGGCCGCAATTGAACGGCATGCCGACGATCGCCAATTGATTTGAGGAAATGATCTGCACAAGTGGCGGGAACTTCGCTATGAAAGTTCCGCCTGTCCGTGCCGGAGAAAGAATGAAATGTCGAAGACGCTGATCAATACCGCCCGCATCGCCCTGGTGCTCGGCCTGTCCGGCATCGTGATTGTCGGTTGCGGCCGCAAGGGCGAACTCGATCGTCCGAGCACGCCGGTGGAGCAGCAGAACATCCGCAAATCCGACGCACAGAAAAAGGAACCGGTCGCCGACCGCCCTTTCCTGCTTGATCCGCTTCTGTAAGCCCCGAGACCTGCCGTGAACCATTTCCATTACATTGACGGCGTGCTTCACGCCGAAAACGTCGCCATTCCCGAAATCGCCAAGGCGGTCGGCACGCCCTTCTACGTCTATTCGACGGCAACGCTGGAGCGCCACTACAAGGTGTTTTCGCAAGCCTTTTCCGACGTGGACACGATGGTCTGCTATGCGATGAAGGCAAATTCCAATCAGGCTGTGCTGAAGACCCTTGGCCGCCTCGGCGCCGGTGTCGATGTCGTTTCGGGTGGCGAGCTGCGCCGTGCGATCGCCGCCGGCATTCCGGCAAGCCGCATCATGTTTTCCGGCGTCGGCAAGACGGTCGCCGAGATGGACCTGGCGCTTGAGTCCGGCATCTACTGTTTCAACGTCGAATCCGAGCCGGAACTGGAAGTGCTGAACCTGCGCGCGGTGAAGGCGGGCAAGAAGGCGCACGTCTCCTTCCGCATCAACCCGGACGTCGACGCCCGTACGCACGCCAAGATTTCGACGGGCAAGAAGGAAAACAAGTTCGGTATTTCCTACGAGCGCGCCCGCGCCGTCTATGCCCACGCCGCCACCCTGCCCGGTATCGATGTCACCGGCATCGACATGCATATCGGCAGCCAGATCACCGAGCTGCAGCCCTTCGAGGATGCCTTCCGCCTGCTGCGCGAGCTGGTCGACACGCTGCGCGGCGATGGGCATGCGATCGACCATGTCGATATCGGCGGCGGCCTGGGCATTCCCTACAAGGACGACAACAATCCGCCGCCCTTGCCGGATGCCTATGCGCATATCGTCAAGCAGCAGCTGCGCTCGCTCGATTGCAAGATCGTCACCGAGCCGGGCCGCCTGATCGTCGGCAATGCCGGCATTCTGGTGACCGAGGTCATTTTCGTGAAGGACGCGGGCGAAAAGACGTTCATCATCGTCGACGGCGCGATGAACGACCTGATCCGCCCAACGCTCTATGAGGCCTATCACGCGATCCGCCCGGTCGTCATGCCGGCGGCGGATACGCCCCGCATCAAGGGCGACATCGTCGGCCCGGTCTGCGAGACCGGCGACTATCTGGCGCTCGACCGCGAGATGGCGGAACCGAAGCCGGGCGACCTGATCGCCGTCTCTTCCGCCGGCGCCTATGGCGCCGTTCAGGCCGGAACCTACAATTCCCGCCTGCTCGTGCCCGAAGTTCTGGTCAACGGGTCGGACTTCCACGTCATCCGCCCGCGCGGCACCTATGACGAGCTGATCGGCCTGGATTCCGTGCCCGCCTGGCTCGACTGAGCACGGTTTGCGCCTCTGACGCGATCTTCACGATTGCGGGAATAGGCCCGAAATATGGGGGCCGGCATCAGCCTGCCCTCGTCTTCGCCACAAAGACTGTTATCTTGGGTTACTGTTCGCGCCGCCACGACTGGAGACGGACCGCATGAGCTTGACCCGCAAAGGTGCTTTCGAAACACGGCTGACGCTCGCCCGCCGCGTGGCGCTGAAACGCTCGCTTGCGCGCATCGTCCTGTTCTTCGAACGCATCCTGCCGCTGGCCATTCCGCCGCTCGCGGTTTTGGCGCTTTTCCTTTCCGCCTCATGGTTCGGCATTTTCCGCCTGTCTCCCGACTGGCTGCGGATGATCCTGATCGCAGTCTTCACGCTTGGTCTCATCGCGGCACTCATCCCGATGGCCCGGGTCCGCTGGCCCTCGCCCAGTGAGGCGGATCGGCTGCTGGAACAGCGCAACAACCTGCCCCACCAGCCTGTCGGCGTGCAGGAGGACGAGCCCGCCTTCGAGACCCCCTTCTCCCGCGCGCTGTGGAAAGAACACCAGATCCGCATGGCGGAGCGCATTGCCGCCCTCGATGCGGGCATGCCGAGGCCCGACATCGCCGGCCATGACCGGTTTGCCCTGCGCGCCGTGCCGGCGCTGATCTTCGCGATTGCCTTCAGCTATTCCTTTTCCAACGGCGGCGGCACCATCGGCGACGCCTTCCAGCCCGCACCGGAAGCGGCAAGCGTCAATCCTGATCTCAGGATCGATGCCTGGCTGACGCCACCCTCCTATACCGGCCGCGCGCCGATCTTCCTGACCGGCCCGCAGGCGCAGGCGCAACAGGCCGAGGGTGGTACGGGGCCGATTTCGCTGCCGCAGAATTCGGCTCTGACCGTGCGCGTAACCGGTGGCGAAGGCGGAGAAGCCGTCGTCTTTACCCCGGAGGCAAGCGGCGAAGCCGTGACGCTCGAGACAGAAGAGGCGAAGGAGGCTGCCCGCAAGGCTGCCGAAGCGCAGCAGGCCGCAGCTGTGGACAAGCCCGAAGGCGAGCGGCAGGCGACGAGTCCCGCCCCGCCGCCGGCCACACCGGCCACCAACCAGCCGATGGCCCCGCGTACCTATGCCATGGCGGTCGGGGAAAGCGGTGCGCTTGCCGTCAACGGCCAGAACTGGACGTTCAATATCATTCCCGACCGTGCGCCGGAAATCGCCTTCGACGGCCAGCCGAAACGTTCTGTCAATGGCGCGCTCGAAGTCGGCTTTCGCGCCAAGGATGACTACGGCATTCGCGAGGCCCATGCGCTGATCGAACCGGTCGAGCCGCAGGAGCCTGGTGCAACGCCGCTCTATCCGCCGCCGGAATACCGCCTCGACCTGCCGCGCCAGACGCGCGGCCAGGAGATCAAGGGCCTGACGAGCCGCAGCCTGATCGAGCATCCGCTTGCCGGCAAACGCGTCCGCGTGACGCTTGTCGCGACCGACGGCGCCGGCCAGACCGGCCGCAGCCCGGCGCATGAAATGATCATGCCCGGCCGGGGCTTCTCCGAACCGCTGGCGGCCGCCATCGTCGAGCAGCGCCAGGTGTTCTCGCTCGATACGCGGCAGATGCCGAGGGCAATCGCGCTCAACGAGGCGCTGACCATCCGCCCCGATGAGACGATCCCCAATCTCGGCCATTTTCTGCTGATCGAATCCGCCCGTGGGCGCATGCAGCTTGCGCGCGGTGAGGAGCAACTGCGGGAAACCGCCGACTATCTATGGGAAATCGCCCTCGGCATCGAGGACGGCGATCTTTCCGCAGCCGAGCGCCGCCTGCGCGATGCGCAGCGCAATCTTTCCGAGGCATTGGAGAACGGTGCCAGCGATCAGGAGATTGCCCGCCTGATGCAGGAAATGCGCGAGGCGATGCAGGAATTCATGAGCGAACTTGCCCAGCGCATGCAGAACGCGCCGCAGGGCCAGCAGAACATGCAGGCGCAGAATACCATCCGCCAGCGCGACCTGCAGAACATGATGGACCAGATCGAAAACCTGGCTCGTTCCGGCAACCGCGACGCCGCCCAGCAGATGCTGTCTGAAATGCAGCGGATGATGAACAACCTGCAGGCAGGGCGCCCGCAGCGCGGTCAGCAGGGGCAGCAACAGCAGCAGAACAGCCAGATGCGCCAGCAGATCGACAAGCTGGGTGAGATCATGCAGCAGCAGCAGCGGCTGATGGACCAGACATTCCAGCTTGATCAGGCACTGCGCGACCGCATGCAGCGCGGCGACCCCGAACAGGGTGGCGAGGGCGAGCAGCAGTCTCAACAGGGCCAGCAAGGACAGCAGGGCCAACAGCAGCAGTCGCAATCGCAGCAAGGCCAGCAAGGTCAACAGGGTCAGGGGCAGCGGGGCCAACAGGGTCAGCAAGGCCAGGGCCAGCAGGGTCAGGGGCAGCAGGGTGGCCAGCAGAATACCGACCAGATGACGGCCGAACAGCTGCGCGAGGCGCTGCGCAATCTTCAGGCCCAGCAGCGTGGCCTTGGCCAGCAGCTGCAGCAGTTGCAGGAAGCGCTGAAGGGCATGGGCATGCAGCCCGGCGAGGGCTTTGGCCAGGCAGAGCGTGAAATGGGCAATGCCGGTGAAGCGCTCGGTCAGGGTGAAGGCGAGCAGGCCGTGCAGGGTCAGGGCAATGCCTTGAACGCTCTGCGCCAGGGCGCCCAGAACATGATGCAGCAGATGATGCAGGCCATGCAGCAGGGTCAGGGCCAGCAGGGCCAGGAGAATGGCGAGGGCGAAGGCATGGCCAACCAGGGCGGCCAGAACGGCCGCGACCCGCTTGGCCGCCCGCGCGCGACGTCAGGCCCGGATTTCGGCGATCAGGTGAGAGTGCCGGACGAGATCGACGTGCAGCGCGCCCGCGAAATCCTCGATGCCATTCGCGAAAAACTCGGCGGCGCGCTGTCGGGAGATGCGGAGCGGCAGTATCTGGAACGGTTGTTGGAAATCAGGTGAGTTTTTTTGGGGGGGGATGAGAGACGATCCGCTGCGGAAAAATCCCCTCACTTGCGATTTCTAGCACTCAGCTAAAGCTAAGATGCTGAAATCGCTTTCTCTCCCACAAAGGGGAGAGATACTGGCGGGTACGGCACCCTCGACGCTTTACCTCTCCCCTTGTGGGAGAGGATACAAAATCAAGATCTTAGAGAAGCTAAGTCTTAGATTTTGTTGGTGAGGGGAATTTTCCCCACCAAGTCAACTTGCCAATCAAGCGGCCTGAGAGGTCACCCCGGCGAGCGCCATGGCGACTGCCTTGCGGATATCCGGCAGTGCAAACGGCTTCGGCACCACATCGACGATCTTGGTAGCCAGGTCGTCGGCGCGTTCGCGCTGTTCGGCATAGCCGGTCATCAGCAGGATCTTCATCGCCGGGAAGCGGGCAGCCGCCTGGTGGGCGAGTTCGATGCCATCCATCACCGGCATGCGGATATCGGAAAGCAAAAGGTCGTAGGCGCCCTCGTCGAGCTTCTCGAGCCCTTCGGCACCGTCGCCGGCTTCGTGGGTCTCATGACCATCCAGACGAAGCGCGCGCGCCACGAAGCGGCGCAGCGATTCTTCGTCTTCGGTAATCAGGATCTTGGCCATAGCGATCATCGCTCCCACGCATGTTTCATTCCGGGAGCAAATGACCAGACTTTTCTTTGCGAGGAGTAAACGGCAGCGAGGCTGCGGCTTGCCATGGTTAACGGCTTGCCACCATGGCGGTGCGATTTCCCGCACCGCCATGGTGTTACAAATCAGGCGTCGCCCTGCACCACACCGACGAAAGGCAGTTCGCGGAAGGCATAGGCGACATCCATGCCGTAACCCACGACGAAATAGTCGGGGCATTCGAAACCGACATAATCGGCCTCCAGGTCTTCCTTGCGCTTGACGCTCTTGTCGAGCAGCACCGCGAGCGACACGTGGTTGGCGCCGCGCTCGTAGAGCAGTTCCTTGGCGAACTTCAGCGTCCGGCCGGATTCCAGAATGTCGTCGATCAACAGTACGTCGCGGCCATGCACGTCGCTGTCGATGTCCTTGACGATCCGTACGCCCTGCGAGACCGTGCCGGTGCCGTAGCTCGAGAGCGTGATGAACTCGACCTCGGGCGCAAGGCCGGTCTCGTGCAACGCGCGCAGAAGGTCGGCGGCGAAGATGAAGGAACCTTTCAGTACCGCGATGACGAGCAGGTCCTTGGTCGGGCCTGCTGCGATCTGTGCTGCGATCTCGCGGTTGCGCACGGCAATCTGTTCAGCGGTGAATAGCGGTTCGATCTGCTTGCCGCGCACGATGGGCATGGTTCTCTCCTGCCTGGGTTTCAAGCAGCCGCGATAGCATGACAGGGGCCGCCAACGGAAGCGTTACGCGCCCCGTTCGGCCAGCGACAGCTTGAGATCGGGCAGTTTTCCACCGGGATGCGGCACGCGGGCGTAGAAACCGTAAGCCTGTCGGCCACCGATGCGTGTCGCCTCGGTGGTGATCAGCGTGCTTGCCACCACCTGCTCGCCCGATATCAGCTCGGCGCGGATGGCCGGCATGGCGTGGTGATCGTCCGTGCGGTTTTCGACGATGCCGTTGATCAGCAGCACGCGCATGCCGTTGGCATCCTGCGGGGTCATGGTCACATGGGTGATGTCGATCGCCGGGCCGGTGTCGGTCGCACCGGCATCGGGGATGAGCGAGAAGCCGCCGCAGGCGGTGAAGACGGCAACGATGACCGCCGCCAGCATGGCGACGAAGGCATCGGGCGACAGTTTCATGAGCTTGCGCTCGCCCGCATCGACAACCGACATGGCGCTCGCCTTCAACGAAGCGCCGAGGGTTTTCGCCTGCCTGCGGGAATCGTTTGCGGCCATGCGGGCGCTCGAAGAATTGGGGGAGGCGGCGCGAGCGTCGGTGGCCTCCGCACGACGGCGACGGACGCCGTCACGCTGCAGCGTCTCGAAATGGGCGTCGAACACCTCGACCGGCTTGCGGAAATGGATGACCTTGCCCCTCGCCTCTTCCGGCGGGAGAATATCGATTGCGGCGCTGGCGCGGGCTTGCCGACGGTCGTGGAAGGTGCTCATGGTGCCCTTTCCGCATGGCCTTCCCGATCGCCACCGTGGGTATCGGATGGTCAGGCATTGAAACAAACTGCGGCAAAACGTAAATTGGAATGGTTAACACTTTCCAAATCAGGCCTGCATGAAGGCCTTTTTGCCGCCTGATTTACCCTTTCTTTACCCGCAACGTTAAGAAATGACTGTTCGCCTAGACACCGTTCGCCAAGACCAAGAGCCAGGACAAGATTTCCGGTGATCCATTTCGAAAATGTCGGTTTGCGCTATGGCATGGGACCGGAAATCCTCCGGGACATGACCTTCGACATCCCGAAACGGTCCTTCCAGTTTCTGACCGGCCCGTCCGGCGCCGGCAAGACGACGCTTCTGCGCCTGCTGTTCATGTCGCTCAACCCGACCCGCGGCATCATCCGCATGTTTGACCGCGATCTGTCGCAGATCCCGCGTGGCGAGTTTCCGATGCTGCGCCGGCGCGTCGGCATCGTCTTTCAGGATTTCCGTCTTCTCGACCACCTGACGACCTACGAGAATGTCGCCCTGCCGCTGCGCGTGCGCGGCAAGGACGAGGCGTCCTATCGCAATGACGTGATCGACCTTCTCAAATGGGTCGGGCTTGGAGAGCGGATAAACGTGCTGCCGGCTGTACTTTCGGGCGGCGAGAAGCAGCGCGCGGCGATTGCCCGCGCACTGATGGACAGGCCGGAGATATTGCTTGCCGACGAACCGACTGGCAATGTCGACCCACCCATGGCGCGGCGCCTGCTCAGCCTGTTCATGGAGCTGAACCGGCTCGGCACCGCCGTCGTCATCGCCACGCACGACCTGGCCCTGATGGACCAGATCGACGCCAGACGCATGATCCTGAGTGAAGGCCGGCTGGACATCTATGAATGAGGTATTCCGTTTGAGGAAACCAGCGGCAAGACAAGAGGAACGGCAGCGGCCGGGCGGCAAGGACGCCCGCGACGACGGCCGGAAGGATGGTCACTCGCGGCGCGTGGAAATGCGCGTGCGCCCGACCGCGCCGATCCTGCCGCCGTCGAACATTCAGGGCAATGCGCTGATGGTGGTCATTGCGATCATGGCCTTCCTCGCCTGTCTGACGCTTGGTGCGGTCAGCATGGTGCGCACGACGGCCGCCGGCTGGCAGAGCCAGATTTCCCGCGAGATCACCATCCAGATCAAGCCGGATGACGGGCTGGACATGAACGCCGCATTGACGAAGGCGCGCGATCTGGCACTGACCTTCGTCGGCACCCGCACCGGCACGATCATGGACGATGACGCGACGGCACGCCTACTGGAACCCTGGCTCGGCTCCGACCTGCAGCTCGACGACCTGCCCGTGCCGCGTCTCGTCATCGTCACCATCGACGAGAGCAATCCGCCGGATTTCGCCGGCATGCGCGAACTGTTGAAGACGGAAGTGCCGCAGGCCTTCCTCGACGACCACCGCACCTGGGTCGACCGGCTCGTCTCGATGGCGCGCACGACGGTGTGGATCGGCATGGGCATCCTCATCCTCGTCTTCACGGCGATGATCCTGACCGTCATCTTCGCCACCCGCGGCGCGCTTTCGGGCAACAGGCATATCGTTGAGGTGCTGCATTTCGTCGGCGCCGAGCGCGGCTTCGTCGCCCACGAATTCCAGAAGCACTTTCTCAAGATCAGCCTCAAGGGTTCGGCGATCGGCGGAGCGCTGGCGGCGCTCTTGTTCGCCACCGCCAACATCTGGCAATCGAACTCGCGCGCCACGCCGGAAAGCGAGCAGGCCATGGCCCTGTTCGGCTCGTTCACCATCGGCTGGAGCGGCTATCTCGGCATTTTCGCCACCATGCTGGTGATCGCGCTTTTGACAACGCTGACGGCGCGTTTCACGGTCATGCGGACGATCGACGAGATCGACATCGTCCGCTCCGATCCCTCCCGCACCGATGGCATGCCATCGTCATGACAAACAGTCAGATTCCCGCTATGGGGAAAAACTCTAGGCACGGCTTCAATCTGAGACTAATGACGGCTCATGACATTCGGCAAGATCAATCGCTGGACGCCTGATGACCGGCCACCGGGCCGCAAGGGGATCGGCCTGCTTTCGCGCCATAGCCTGCTGCGCCGCCTGTTGCGCCGCCTGATCATGCTCGCCTTCATCGGCATTGCGATCCTGGGCGGCGGTTTTTTGTGGTTTGCCGATTCGGTCACTTCGCTGCGCGCGCCCGATGGGGTGAAGGCGGATGCGATCGTCGTTCTGACCGGCGGTTACCTGCGCATCGAGCAGGCGGTCGGCCTTCTGCGCGACGGCGCCGGCAAGCGACTTCTGATCTCCGGCGCCCATCCCTCGACCACACCGACCCAGATCCGCAAGGTGACGCAAGGGTCGGCCGATCTGTTCAAGTGTTGCGTCGACATCGGCTACGACGCGATCGACACGATCGGCAATGCCAACGAGATCGCCCGCTGGATCAGGGGTCACGGTTACAAGTCGGTTCTCGTCGTCACCAACAACTACCACATGATCCGCAGCCTGCATGAGCTGCGCCAGGCCGACCCGCTGACGGACTTCATCGCCTACCCGGTGATCAACGCCGATCTTGCCCGCCGCGCCTGGTTCATGGAGCCGGATACGCTGCGCACCATGCTGTCGGAATACGGCAAGGTGGTGCTCGCCTCCTTCCGTGACTGGATCGGCATGGCACGCTGGAGCGGCCTGCGCACCGAGGAAGACACACCGGACGCGGCCCCTCCGCCACGCCCCTGACGGCAACAGGCTTGGCTCTTTTGTCGGCGGGCAATCTCGTGTAGGCAACGCCTGTCTTCAAGGAATTTGCTCATGCTGCTTGTGCGTTCGGTGCTGTTCAACACCGCCTTCTATCTCAACCTCTTCGTCCGGATGATCGTGCTGTCGCCGATCTACTTCCTCATGCCGCGCAAGGCCTCCATGGCGATCCCCAAGGAATGGGCGAGGACCAACAACTGGCTGATGGACAAGATCGTCGGCGCGCGCTTCGAGATCGAGGGACTGGAAAACATTCCGGAAGGCGGCTGCATCTTCGCGCCGAAACACCAGTCGGCCTGGGATACGTTCGCGCTGCTGCCCTACCAGCGCGACCCGGTCTATATCCTGAAGCGCGAGTTGATGTGGATCCCGCTTTTCGGCTGGTATGTGGCCAAGCAGCGGATGATCCCGGTCAATCGCGGCGCCCGCGGCAAGGTGATGGTCGAGGTAATGAGGCGTGCCAGGCAAGAGATGGATGCCGGCCGGCAGCTGATCATTTACCCGGAAGGTACCCGGCGTGCGCCGGGCGACACGCCCGAATACCGGTACGGCATCGCCCGCATCTACCGCGACATGCAGGTGCCGGTCGTGCCGGTCGTCGCCCATTGGGGCCTGTTCTGGGGCCGCCGCAAGCTGATCAAGCATCCCGGCCATTTCAAGGTGAAGATCCTGCCGGCAATCCAGCCCGGCATGGAGCCCGACGCCTTCTATGCCCACCTGATCGAGACGCTGGAAACGGCCAGCGACCAGCTGCTGATCGAGACGGTGGAAGCCAACCCGCATCTGCCACTGCCGCCCACGGCGGCAAAGAGGCTGGCGGAACTGCGAGCAAAGGACTTAACTCAAGGCATATCGCATCCTAGTTAGCGTCACGGGGAAAGGCGTGTGCGCCTCGAAAGATAGCCTCTTTCATAGCCTCCAAAATCCCCCGGAATTTAACCTGTAAAAACATACCCTTATCTATATTCTTCCGGTAATCTGGCCATTTCGAAAAGAGGCGGTCGAAGACCGGGTCAGAAAAGGTAACAATTTTCGCGCCGTTCGGATGTGCGAATTCATTTCTGATTGCCCGAACTATGTGGATGTCTTTGTGAACCGACCGATCGATAAGCCCCAAGGCGTAAGCCATGTCGATCTTCCCGCTAAATGTTGATAGCGGCCCATAGCCATCAAAAAGCTTAGCCCGAAGCTCCTTGTCTAAATTAGGCATCAGCGATCTGATAGCCTTATCCAAGAAGTCGTCGAGTGCAGCGGCAGCAACGAGTGCCGACGTGGCTTGTCCACGCTCATTCATCCTTTGAATCTCTTCAAAGAATAGACGACGACCCATCTCTTCATCTGACTCTGCTGGCGCCACCTCATCCACCATCTTTGTATCCCATCGATTCTATTCTTAGAGAATTTATCGGACACAAAAGCAGGGGAGCCTAATTCTGTCTAGCCGCAGCCAGCGCCGCGCCGACCGCCTCGAGCCACACATCCCGTATCCCCATCTGCCGCAGATGCTCGACCGTATTGAGTACATAGGCATCATTCGGCCCAGACTGGCCGTGCGAGCGCGCCACGATGCGGGCGGCCTCTTCGACGCCGAGACTGCCGGCATATTGCACATGGGCGCGATCGACCACATAGGTCACGGCCCTCACCCGCCGGCCATCCGCCAGCGACAGCGGTACGATCCGTTCCTTGTAGACATTGGTGATCAGTTCGCGCTTGCGCAGGTAATCGAGCGCATCGTCGCGCTCGGCATCCGACACCTTGAAGGCGACGCCGCGGCAGGAGCCGCCGTGGTCGAGGCCCATGACCAGGCCGGGTGCTTCCTGCGTGCCGCGATGGGCGGTGGACCAGATGCAGAGCGAGCGCCGGAACCCGTGGACGCGGGCCGTCTGCCGCTCCACATAGGGGAAACCGGGGTTCCACATCAGCGATCCATAGCCAAAGACCCAAAATTCGTCCATATCGCACGCCATGCCGTTACCTTCGTCTGGAGCGGCACCAATGGGAGAACTACATGCCAGCGTCAAGCCGAACCGGCATCAGCAGAAAATTATGGTGGCTCGCCAGCGCCGTCGTCGTGGCGATCGCTCTCTATACTGCCGGCTGGTTCTATGCCGCATCGTTGCTGCGCGAAAGAACGCTTATCCTGCTCGGCAGCCAGAAGGATGCCGGCATCGCCGCCGCCTGCGAGAATGCCGAATACCGCGGCTTTCCCTTCCGCATCGGCCTGTTCTGCTCCAAGGTGGAACTGGATGATACGAGGAACGGCATATCGGCCGCCTTCGGCTCGCTGCGCTCCGCGGCACAGATATACAATCCTCGCCACATCGTCTGGGAACTCGATGCGCCGTCCGAACTGCGCACCAGCCACGGCCTCTCGGCCTCCACCACCTGGGAAAGCCTGCAGTCGAGTCTCGTCACCAAGCTGAAGGGCGTCGAGCGTGCCTCGCTCGTGCTCGAGCAACCGAAGACGACGATCGTCTCTTCCGTCAGCGGCCAGACATTCGACATCAGCGCCGACCATTCCGAAATCCAGCTGCGCCAGAACGGCGCCGATCTGGAGGCCGCGATCCAGCTGCAGCAGGCTTCGACCACCGCGCAGGGTCTGGCGCAGCTTCTGCCCGCCACCAATGCCAGCATCGACGTGATGCTTGCGGGACGTGCCGGCATGCTGGACGGCAGCGACCGCAGCGACATCGCGCTTCAAGGCTCGGAAGGCGAATTGCGGGAATTCCGTGCCGACCTGGGCAACGGCCAGGTGCTGACGCTGTCCGGCCCGTTTTCCTTCGACGATGACGGCCGCCTTTCCGGTCGGCTGAAACTGCGGGTGGAGGATATCGATGCCTGGGAGGAAAGCCTCGGCACGGCGCTGCCGGACTTCCGCTCGGCAATCGGCACCGCCGCCAACATGCTGCAGGCGCTCGGCGGCGGCAGCGATGCCTCCATCGATCTGACGATCCGCCGCGGCAGGGTGTTTGCCGGTGGTTTGATCCCGATCGGGGAAATCCCGCCGATCTAGAGCCTTACCTGATTAAATTGAAGCGCTCTGATTGGTGAACCCGAGGCAGCTTCGGCCTCGGGTCAACGCGACTGACCGAGATTACTTCTTCGTATCCAGCGCGTGGCGGCCGAAATCCGGTGCGTCCACGTCCTGACCGGCCTGAACGATCGACCGGCGGATGGTGCGGGTGCGGGAAAACAGTTCGAACAGCTTGTCGCCCTCGCCCCAGCGGATCGCCCGTTGCAGATAGGCGAGATCTTCGGAAAACCGCGCCAGCATCTCCAGGATCGCATCCTTGTTATGCAGGCAGATGTCGCGCCACATGGTGGGGTCCGACGCCGCAAGACGGGTGAAATCGCGGAAACCGGAAGCGGAATACTTGATCACTTCCGATTCCGTCACCGTCTCCAGATCATCGGCCGTGCCGACGATATTGTAGGCGATGATATGCGGCAGATGCGAGACGATGGCGAGCACCTTGTCGTGGTGTTCGGGGTCCATGTCGTCCACCCGCGAGCCGAGTGCAATCCAGAACGCCTTGAGGCGCTCGAGCGCCGCCTGATCCGTATCCGGCAACGGCGTGAAGATGCACCAGCGGTCACGAAACAGGCCGGCAAAGCCGGCGTCGGGACCCGATTTTTCCGTACCCGCCAGCGGGTGACCGGGGATGAAATGCACGGTGTCTGGCATATGCGGCGCCATCTGGGCGATGACGGAAGCCTTGGTCGAACCGACATCGGTGACGATGGCGCCGGGCTTCAGAGAGCCGGCAATCTGCCTCGCGACCGCTTCCGATGCACCGACCGGCACCGAAACGATGACGAGATCGGCGTCCTTCACCGCATCGGCGGCCGAGACCGTGTATTCGGTGCCCAGCTCCAGCTCTTCCGCCCGCTTCAGCGTATCCTCGCTGCGCGTCGAGACGACGACGTGCTCGGCAAGGCCGAGCGCTTTGATATCGCGGGCAATCGACGATCCGATCAGGCCGATACCGATCAGCGCGATCCGCTCGAAATGACCGTCCTTCATCATTTCCGTCCCATGAACTCGCCGAGCGTTTCGATGACGCCGCGGTTTGCCTCTTCCGAACCGACCGTCATGCGCAGCGCATTCGGCAGACCGTAACCCTTGACCATGCGCAGGATATAACCGCGGCTGGTGAGGAATTCATCGGCATCCGGCGCCCGCTTGCCGTCGATATCAGGGAAGTGGATCAGCACGAAGTTGGTGACCGAAGGCGTGACCTTGAGGCCGATCGCCTCGAAGGCATGATTGAGCTTGTCGAGCCACAGCGTGTTGTGCTCGACCGCCTCAGCGATGAATTCCTGATCACGCATGGCGGCGGAGCCGGCAGCGATTGCGGGCGCGTTCATGTTGAACGGGCCGCGCACGCGGTTGAGCGCATCCAGAATGCCGGCCGGGCCGTACATCCAGCCGATGCGAAGCGCCGCAAGACCATAGGCCTTGGAGAAGGTGCGGCACATCACGACGTTCTTGTTCTGCGAGACGAGTTCGACACCTGCCTCGTAATCGCTCTTGCGGACATATTCCGCGTAAGCTGCGTCGAGAACGAGGATGACGTTCTTCGGCAGGCCGGCATGCAGGCGGCGGATATCGGTGACCGGGACGTAAGTGCCGGTCGGATTACCCGGATTGGCGATGAAGACAAGTTTGGTCTTGTCGGTGACGGCCGCGAGAATCGCGTCGACATCGACCGTGTAATCCTTCTCCGGCACTTCGATCGCCGCAGCACCCGCGCCCATGATCTGGATCTTGTAGACGAGGAACCCGTGCTGGGTGATGATCGCCTCGTCACCGGCGCCGAGATAGACGTGGCAGATGAGGCCGAGAAGCTCATCCGACCCGTTGCCGCACATGATGTTGGCGGCATTCAGCCCGTGGACGGAGGCGATCGCCTCGCGCAGCGCATGCGCCTGACCGTCGGGATAGAGTTCGAGATGGCCGGCGGACTGGCGGAAGGCCTCGATGGCCTTTGGGCTGGCGCCGAGCGGCGTTTCGTTGGAGGAAAGCTTGAACACCCGCGCAACGCCGGGAGCATGTTCCTTGCCGGGCACATAGGCGGCGATATCCAGAATACCTGGACGCGGAACGGGCTCACTCACAACGATGCTCATCGGATCGACCTTTTCGGAAAAATGCATGCTAAGGCAAGGATTGAGAGGGATTAAAGCTGAAAGCGATGCTTGTCGAGAGTGCGCGGCGGAACGAACGCCACGTATATGTCTTTCAGTGGACGTAAAGTGAATGGAGAATGACATGCCGACCGGAGATCACGACGACATCAAGGCGCTCATCGACACATGGATTGAGGCGCTGCGGCAAAAGGATGCCGATGGCATGATCCGCTGCCAGTCTGCGACCATTCGCCAGTTCACCCTCGCTCCGCCGCTGCAGGAGAGCGGTAACGACCGGGCAGGGCTGCAGGAATGGCTGGACGGCTGGGAAGGTCCGCTGGAGTTCAACATCCGCGACACGGACCTGCGGCTCGGCGGCGATACCGGCTGGTGCGCGATGCTTGCCTGGCTTGGCGGCACGAAGACAGGCGGCGAAAAGAGCGGCTTCTGGCTTCGCCTGACCATGGCATTCGCCCGCGAGGACGGCCGATGGATGATCGTCCACACCCACGAATCCGTCCCCTTTGCGATGGACGGCGCACCGCTCGGTCTTTTCGACCTTCAGCCCTGATCGACGTCACGCATGGTTCTCACCCCCTGCGGCGCGAGCACCGGCACGAAGACGCGTCGCGAGGCGCGTGCGGCGACCGGCAGACCCTGATAGAGCCGCTTCTGCGCCTCGATGACGAGGACGCCGGAAAAGACCGGCCAGAAGCGCCGGCCCATGCGCTCGAAAACATGCCGCAGTCGCAGGATGGCGCGCACTTTCGACGGCGGAAAGAACAGCGCCTCGGCGGATGCGCCGGGGGTGAAATTCGCCTCGCGCAGAAGCGTGATCAGCTGGCTGCGCGAATAGGGGCGCCCCGAGCCGAAGGGCGTATGTTCCATGCGCGCCCAGACCCCGCGCCGGTTCGGCACGACGATGACGAGCCGACCACCGGGCGCCAGCACCCGCCAGATCTCCTTGAGGCTTTCGCGCGGGTTCTCGGCGAACTCCAGAGAATGGACCATCAGCACGCGGTCGATGGAACTGTCCGGCAACGGCAGTTCCTCGTCGAACACCAGCGCCGTCGACGACAATTCGCCGACCGGCCAGTTCACCGCCCCCTGCCCTGCCGGCATGAAGGCGAAGGTGCGTTCGGTGTCGGTACGGAAGCGATCGAGATAGGGCACGGCATAGCCGAGACCGACGAGCCGCTCCTCCGGCAGCCGCGCCCAGAGCGAGGACAGCGCCATGCCGATCGACCTCTCGGCAAGGTGCCCGAGCGGCGAATGGTAGAATTCACGGAGATCGACGATATCGACTGACAATGCGCAAATGCTCGTGTTCGGTGGTTGGACGAAGAAGAACCTGCCTCTACATTGTTTCGAAACAGACATTGAGCAATAGGTGTTTTCGGATGAAGCCGCTTGAAATTGAAGTTTTTTCCTGCCGCAGCGACAATTACGGGGTTCTGGTCCACGACCTTGAAAGCGGATTGACCGCATCGATCGATGCCCCGGAGGAAAAGCCGATCATCGAGGCGGCGGCACGGCGCGGCTGGAAAATCACCCACATCTTCACCACCCACCACCACACCGACCATGTGGAGGCGAACCTTGCGCTGAAAGAGCGGTTCGGGCTGGAAATCATCGGCCCGGTCAACGAGGCGGTCGCCATTCCAGGTCTGGACCGGAGCGTCGCCGATGGCGACGAATTCCTGTTCGGCAAACATCCGGTGCGCGTTATCGAGACCCCCGGCCACACGGCCGGCCATATCTGCTTCCATTTTCCCGAAGACAAGATCCTGTTTGCCGCCGACACGCTCTTCGCTCTCGGCTGCGGCCGCCTGTTCGAGAGACCGGCGTCGGACATGTGGCACTCGCTGCAGAAGCTTGCCGTGCTGCCGGATGAGACGGCGATCTATTTCGGCCATGAATACACACTCTCCAACGCCAGGTTCGCGCTGACGATCGATCCCGATAACGTCGCGCTGCAGCGCCGGGCGGGAGAGATCGAGGCGATGCGGGCCGACGGAAAGTTCACCATTCCGACGATGATGGGTCTGGAAAAGGAGACCAACCCTTTCCTGCGCGCCAACGACCCGGCGATCCGCCGCAACCTGATCATGGAAGGCAGGACCAACGAAGAGGTCTTTGCCGAGATCCGCAAGCGCAAGGACAATTTCTGAGCATGCGGAGATGCGACATGACGAAACAGACCGCGGAAGAGATCATCGAAACGCTCGGCATGCAGCGCCACCCGGAAGGAGGATGGTATGTCGAAACGTTTCGCGATGGCGCCGGACTGGATCAGGGACAGGATCGAGGCGCCTCGACGGCAATCTACTACCTGCTGCAAGCCGGGGAACGCTCCCACTGGCACCGGGTGCGCGATGCCGCCGAAGTCTGGCACTTTTACGCGGGCGATCCGTTGCTGTTGAAGATTTCGGACGGAGTTTCGGTCGAGGAAATCCGGCTGGGCATCGATCTGGCGAGTGGCGAACGCCCTCAGGCCGTTGTCCCGCCCGATGTCTGGCAAGCGGCAGAGCCGCTCGGCGCCTTCACGCTCGTGGGCTGCACGGTGGCACCGGGCTTCACGTTTTCAAGCTTCGAGATGGCGGAACCCGGCTGGCAGCCGGGCTGACAACGGCTCAGTCGCGCGGCGGCTTGCCGTATTTGCGGTCTATGGCGCGAATGACGAAGTAGGCATACAGCGAGCCACCGGCCGCGATGCAGAGCGGCAGTACATAAAAGGCAAATATCTGCAGACTGGTCATTGCAGTCTCCTTAGCAGCACCCTTCCCAACCAATGTAATATCGAGGCGCAGAAAAGCCAAGCAACGACCGCACCGATAAATTGTAGCGCACTGATGCCCGCCCCGGCAGACGTGTAAAGCGCTGCCGCGATCGGTGCGAAAACACCGACCGTGAGACAGGACGTCGAGGCCCGGTCGAAGGCGTTGGCGATGTATTTGGTGCGCTCGTTGTGAACGATCGGCATGATTGAAAGGCCCGCTGAAACCCTGATGCAGGCTAACAGCAGGCACTCTCGAACCGCAACCGATTATCGCGCTAAAGTTGTCACCCCAAAGATGTCTCGGCGGCCTTGCTCGGCCGGATCATCTCCTTCGCCGCCAAAAGCGCGCCGCCGGTTATCAGCATGCAGGCGATCAAAATCCGCCAGCTCGGTTCGGCAAAGCCGGTGATCAACAGCATGACGGTGGACAGAAGCGGCGCCGCGTAGCTGGCGGCGCCGATCACCTGGATATCGCCATTCTTGACCCCGAAATCCCAGGCATAGAAGGCCGCGCCGACCGGCAGCAGGCCGAGCCCCGCGACGGCGAGCCATTCACCGCTGTCGGCGGGCCAGACGGTGGTTTCGAGCGCCAGGTGGCAGACGAGCGACAGGAGCGAGGTGGCAAGGCAGAAGCCTGTCACCACATCTGTCGACACCCGATCGAAACTGCGCGTCACAAGCGAATAGGCCGCCCAGGTGAAGGCGCACAGAAGCGCTGCACCATAGCCCATGAGATAGGATTGGTCGAAGGACACACCGTTGCGCGATACGATCGCCACCGTGCCGCAAAGCCCGGCCAGCGCACCCGCGACGTGATACCAGCGCAACCGCTCGCCTGGCAGAAGCGCCGAGCCGACGACGATCAGAAGCGGCCACAGATAGGCGATCAGCCCCGCCTCGACGGCCGGCGCATTGCGAAGTGCCGTAAAATAGAGGAAGTGATAGCCGAACAGGCCGGCAATGCCGACGATCCATACTTTGGCCGGCTGCTTCAAAAGCGCGATGCGCTCTGGCCTGAACGCCAGGAGAACCAGCCCCGGCAGGCTGCCGATCGCGAATGTCATCGCATTCATCTGGAATGGCGGAACGCTGCCGGATGCAGCCGTCATCAAGGCAAGAAGCGACCACATGAGGATCGCCGCAAAGCCGATCAAAGTACCCCGTAATTTCAACCCAAGTCCCCTTTTCCCCGGCGCTTTTATTGGCGCTCCGTCCCGCCGGGGCAAAGCCTCACTCGCCGAAACGCACGGCTGTGATGTGAAGCGGCCCCATCCGCGTCGGGATGCGCGCATAGACGGGGGCATATACAGTGCCGCGGTCGGCCTTGGCAAACCAGACTTCCATCGGCGTCTTCTTCAGATATTCGATATCGCTGCGACCGCGACGGAAGCCGGATTTCGGCACATACCGAACATTGCAGACGATCGCGTCACCCTTGAAACCTCTCGCCTCGAATGGCTTGGTGCCGGCCTCGCTCAGGACGAGATCCATGCGCGATTCCCCGTCATAGACAGGCACCCTGCCCGAGCAGACTTTCGCCCCCTCGGGAAAGATCAGCCCGCTCAACGGATCGAGCACGGAGGTCAGATCCCGCGGGCTGACCGGAACCCAGTTTTCCGAATTGCGCCGCGGCGGCGGCTTGATCGTGGAGCTGGAGACATTCCCGCCGCGGAAGGCGACGTCATAGACACGCGTACGGTCGCCGAGCTTGTAGACGAGATTGTAGCTATCCGCCTGCAGCCGATCCCGCTGCACCCGTCCCACCACATTCGTCTCCGCCGAAACCCGTTTGAGGATCTTGGCGATGCCGCCGGAGGTGAACAGGCCGGTTATCTTGTAGTCGTCGCCGTTGAACGTGCTGGAAAAGCGCGCGCTGCCGACCGGCAGTATCCCCAGGCTGATATCGTACTCGGTGACGTTTTTGACCGGCTCCGCGTGAGCTGGCGCGAATCCGGCAAAATGAAGCAACAGCGCTCCGGCAAGCAATCGGCTGATACGAAACATGGCGTGCCCACAATGGTTTGAGGCTTCTGGAATAGTCATATAAGACGTGCATCGTGGCGAGAAAATAGCGGAGCGGACAACCACTCAAGCTGCAAAGCGTGCCGGAAGGCAAGGTTTTGGCTTGACGGGCGCAAGCTCACTGACTATAGAACCGCAACTTTCCAATCAGGACCAGTTGGATCGGCGTGACGGGCATTGTCCGGATGAGCCTCCGACTGCAGAAGAAAACAAAGGTGAATGCCATGTCTCGTGTATGCGAACTGACCGGCAAGGGCGTAATGACCGGCAATAACGTCAGCCATGCCAACAACAAGACCCGTCGTCGGTTCCTGCCGAACCTGTGCCAGGTCACGCTGATTTCCGACGCTCTCGGCCAGCGTTTCCGTCTGCGCGTTTCCGCGCACGCTCTCCGTTCGGTTGAACACCGCGGTGGCCTTGATGCCTTCCTCCTCAAGTCCGACGAGACAGAACTGTCGATGCGCGCCCGTCTTCTGCGTCGCCAGATCGCCAAGAAGACTGCAGAAGCCGCTTAATAGCGCTTCCAACTACTTCACCGGCTTTGGAGAAGGCTTGACCGGTTAATTCCGGGCAAGCCTTTTCTCTTGGCCTATCCGCAACTGGTGGCATACCCCAGGATAAAAAAATGCAAGTCGCACGCTATACCTCTCTCTACGCGCTCGCCATGGCCGCGATCGTCGTCGCCTCCAACATCCTCGTCCAGTTTCACCTGACGGGCACGCTTTGGGGCATCGCCCTTGGCGATATTCTAACCTGGGGTGCATTCACCTATCCGGTCGCCTTCCTCGTCACCGACCTTGCCAACCGTCAGTTCGGCCCGGCGATTGCACGCCGTATCGTGTTTGTCGGCTTCGTTGTCGGCGTGGCGCTGTCCTTCTGGCTGTCCGACCCGCGCATCGCCATCGCCTCCGGCACGGCCTTCCTGATCGGCCAGTTGCTCGACATTTCTGTGTTCAACGAGCTGCGCCGCCAGACCTGGTGGAAGGCACCGCTTGCCGCCTCGATGGTCGGCACGGTCATCGACACGGTCCTGTTCTTCTCGCTGGCCTTCGCCCCGCTCTTCGCCTTCATCGGCCCGAATATCGACTTCGCCGTCGCCCCTGCCCCGATCCTCGGTGTATTCGCCACAGAAGCCCCCCGCTGGATCTCCTGGGCACTCGGCGACCTCGTGGTCAAGATCGTCGTCGGCGTCGTTCTTCTTCTGCCTTACGGCGCACTGATGAACGTACTGAAGCCTATGCCGCAGGCAGAACCCAAGACGGCCTGACAGATCAAAGGGAGCTTCGGCTCCCTTTTTTTATTGGCCGAGCCTGAATTCAAGCATCAGGTTGCGCTGGAGAAAAAGGCCGTTGTCGTCCGAGACGAGGATAACATGCGGCTGCCCGTCCGGCCCGGCGATCACATCGATCCCTTCCATGTTGTCGATCTCGTGGCTCATGCCGACATCGATCAGCACCTCGCCATCGACGACGGCACCGGGGCTTATATCCGCGCCCTTGATGCGCCGGATCCGCATGCCCATGCCACCGAAGACACTGAAACGTCGCTCCAGGATAAGCAGATCGCCATCCGGCAGGAATGCGCCGTCGGTGGCGTCATAGGGATCGTGCCGCACGACCGTGAAGGCGCCCTTGAGCGGCCCGTCGACGATCGCGGCCAGCAGATTGCCCCTGTCGTCACGACTGCTCTCTGCGACCACGACAAGCCCGCCCTGCAAGGGACTGGATGAAGGTGAGGCAACGATCGTCTCCAGCCCGGCATTGCGCCGTAGCTCCCGGCGCGGAATGCCGAAATCGATGCTGCGCAAGGGGCCGGATATCTGGAAACCGGGATCGGGATAAACATCGACGCGGTGGTTCTGCTCGAAGCTGACATAGGCCTCGTTGCCGCGCAGCGCGAGGCCTTCCGCATCGGCAGCCACTTTCGACCCGGCCGCGCCGTTCTGCATCAGGATGGAAGCGACAGAAACGTTAGAGAGACCGGACAACCTGCCGGCGCCATCCCGTTCGATACGCCCCGTCAGCCAGTCTCCGGTATCGAGAACGGAGACGAAATGCATCCCGTCCGGGCGGAAACGGATGCTCGAGAGCGACTGGACACGCCCGTCATCGGAGGTGAACTCGATACCGCCCAGAAATTCGAGCGGTCCGAAACGCCGCTCGTCGGACCCCGTCCTGAATTGTGATATCGGCTTGGCCGTGACGGGCACGGCATCCGCCAGCGCCGGAAACGTGAAGATCACGACACCGGCGAGGAGAAGGCGGACCAGACGCAAGGAGAGGCTCAGCCGGCGCGGCGCATACGGCCGCGTCCAGCACCACGGGAGGCAGCTCCTCCGGCCGCCTTGTCGGCAAACAGTTCGGCCAGCTGCTCGGTCATCGCACCGGCCAGCTCGTCGGCATCGACGATCGTCACGGCGTTGCGATAGTAGCGCGTCACGTCATGACCGATACCGATCGCCAGAAGCTCGACCGGCGACTTCGTCTCGACCTGTTCGATGACGGCGCGCAGGTGCCGCTCAAGATAATTGCCCGGATTGACCGACAGGGTCGAGTCGTCCACCGGCGCGCCATCCGAGATCATCATCAGGATCTTGCGTTGTTCGGGGCGGGCGATCAGGCGGTTATGCGCCCACATCAGCGCCTCGCCGTCGATGTTTTCCTTGAGCAGTCCCTCGCGCATCATCAGGCCGAGATTGCGGCGCGAACGACGCCACGGGGCATCCGCCGACTTGTAGATGATGTGGCGCAGGTCATTGAGGCGACCGGGGGCGGCAGGCTTGCCGCTGGCGAGCCACTGTTCACGGCTCTGACCACCCTTCCACGCCTTCGTCGTGAAGCCCAAAATCTCGACCTTGACGCCGCAGCGCTCCAGCGTACGCGCCAGGATGTCGGCGCAGGAGGCGGCAACCGTGATCGGCCGGCCGCGCATGGAGCCGGAATTGTCGATGACGAGCGTGACGACCGTATCGCGGAACTGCGTATCCCGCTCGCGCTTGAAGGAGAGCGGCTGCATCGGATCGATGATCAGGCGCACGAGACGGGCCGGGTCGAGATAGCCCTCCTCCAGGTCGAAATCCCACGAGCGGTTCTGCTGCGCCATCAGGCGGCGCTGCAGGCGGTTCGCCAGGCGACCGACTGCACCCTGCAGATGGGCAAGCTGCTTGTCGAGGAAGGCGCGCAAGCGGTCGAGTTCGGCCTCGTCGCACAGCTCTTCCGCGGTGATCTCCTCGTCGAATTCCTGCGTGAATATGTGGTAATCCACCTTCTCGTTGAAATCGTCGAACGGGCTGTTGGGGCGGCGTGTCTCGCCGGGCGTTTCGGAATGGTCGTCGGCCTCGTCGGACATTTCGTCGTCCGACATTTCGGCGCCGTCCATCTCGCCTTCGTCCATCTCCTCGTCGGCCGCTTCGCTCTGCTCGGCGGGGGCGGCGTCGGAACCGGCCTCTTCCTCGACTTCCTCGTTCTCGGTCTCGCCGCTCTGCGGCTGATCTTCTTCCGACTGGTTCTCGATCTCTTCCGGCTCGTTTTCGTCGCCCTCAAGATCCTCTGCCATCTGCATGGAAGACAGCATGTGACGGACGACCTTGGCGAAGGCCTGCTGGTCCTCGATGACGCCCCTGAGGTTGTCGAGATCGCCGGAGGCGTTCTGTTCGATGAAGGGCCGCCACAGGTCGAGCACCTTGCCGGCGCTTGCCGGCGGCTTCTGGCCGGTCAGCTTTTCGCGCACCAGCATGGCCATGGCTTCGCCGATCGGCGCGTCTTCCTGGCGCTCGACGCCGGAGAAATTCGCCTTGGCGTATTTCTCTTCCTGCACCGAGGCGAGGTTGGCGGCGACGCCAGCCATGCGCAGCGAACCGATCGATTCGACACGCGCCTGCTCGACCGCATCGAAGATGGCGCGGGCGTCCGACCCTTGCGGCGAAAGCGTCGCGTGGACATTCGTGTCATGGCAGGCGAGACGTAGCGCCATGGAATCGCCGAGACCACGCGTCACCGCCAGCTCATGCGCCGTCGGCCGCTTGGAGATTTCCGGCAGGCGGATGCGGTCGCCGGCAAGACCGGGACGCTCGTTGGCGAAGGAGACCTCCACCTCGCCATTGCCGGCGATCGAGCGTACGCAGCCGGTGATTGCCCGCCGCATCGGTTCGGTATCGACCGGACCGGCGGGCTTACCCTGGGAATTGTCTCCGCGACCTGCCATTGGCTTCGCTTCCTGCTTTATGCTCCGAGTACGATGTTTGCAGCACTTTCCTTCAGCTCGACGCCGAAGGCACGCTGATACTGCTCGGCCACCAGGGTCCGCTCCAGCTCGTCGCACTTGTTGAGGAAGGTAATGCGGAAGGCAAACGCGACGTCACCGAAGATCTCGGCATTTTCAGCCCAGGTGATGACGGTACGCGGACTCATGACGGTCGACAGGTCGCCGTTGACGAAGGCCGAACGGGTAAGGTCGGCAACGCGCACCATTTTCGATACGGTTTCGCGACCTTCTGCCGTCTTGCCGAACGACTTGACCTTGGCGGCGACGATATCGACTTCCTTCTGGTGCGGCAGATAGTTCAGCGTCGTGACGATCGACCAGCGGTCCATCTGCGCCTGGTTGATCTGCTGCGTGCCGTGATAGAGGCCGGTCGTATCGCCCAAGCCCACGGTGTTGGCGGTGGCGAAGATGCGGAATGCGGGGTGGGGACGGATGACACGGCTCTGGTCGAGCAGCGTCAGGCGGCCGGAGCTCTCCAGAACGCGCTGGATGACGAACATCACGTCCGGGCGGCCGGCATCGTATTCGTCGAGCACGAGCGCGACATTGTGCTGGTAGGCCCAAGGCAGGATGCCGTCCTTGAATTCGGTGACCTGCTTGCCGTCTTTCAGAACGATCGCGTCCTTGCCGACGAGGTCGATACGGCTGACATGGCTGTCGAGGTTGACGCGCACGCAGGGCCAGTTGAGGCGGGCCGCGACCTGTTCGATATGGGTGGACTTGCCGGTGCCGTGGAAGCCGGAAACCATGACGCGTCGGTTATGGGCAAAGCCTGCAAGAATGGCGAGCGTCGTGTCGCGGTCGAAGAGATAGTCCGGATCGAGATCCGGCACGTAAGGGTCGCTGTTGCTGTAGGCAGGGACCCTGAGATCGGTATCGATGCCGAAGACTTCCCGGACGGAAACGGTCGTATCGGGAAGGTTGGTAATGTCCAAATCAATCTTGCTCATCATCACTCCAGGGCACGGGCAGCCGCCCGGCCGTCATCCTCGCTGCCATAGGTTTCTACGGCTTAGCAGAAACCCGCCTGCTTCAACAACTGATATGCTTGCACCACGGCACGAAAACGCTCTTCCGATCCGCGGTCGCCGCCATTGGCATCCGGATGGTGCTTCTTGACCAGTTCCTTGTAGCGGCTCTTGATGTCGGTGGAACTCGCATTTCCGGCAAGCCCCATCGTATCGAACGCCTTTGCCTCCAGCGTCTTCAGCTTGCGTCCCTGGGTCTGGAAACGCCCGCCGCTTGCCGCCCGCCCTTCGGAGACGAAGCCGAACGGGTCCTTGTAGCGCTGCTGGGCATAGGCCGAACCGGCCGAACCCGAGCGCGCCGTCGAATGCAGAGGTGCATCCTTGGCGGACTTGTTGACGCCGACCGTCCAGGTGGGACGGTGACCGGTAATCGCTTCCTTCTGGTAGCGCGCGATCTCGCCGTCCGACAGGCCGGAGAAATAATTATAGCCTTTATTATAGTCCTTCACATGCTCGAAGCAGAACAGGAAGAACTGGTTTTCGGCATTGCGGCCGACAGGCGCCTTGTGCACGCCCGGCTTGTCGCAACCGTCCCATTGGCAGGTCGGGGCCTGCGGCGGGGCATCTTGCTGCCTTTTCCGGCGCGTCCGGATACGGTCGAAATATTTTGAATCGAGTTTCATGAGGCACTCATTATGGGGCCGTCGGCAGGGCCGAACAAGAATTGACAAAGCGGTTTGTTACTGGTTTTTGGGTTCCCCTCTTGCGCCGAACACCGGAGCCGAAAAATGTCCATCCAGACCCGCATCGAAGCCACGCTGCGTGAGAACCTTGCGCCCGAACGGCTCGAGGTGATCAACGAGAGCCATCACCACGCCGGCCACCACCCGGATATCACCGGCGAAGGCGAGACCCACATGCGGGTCCGTATCGTTTCACGAAAATTTGCAGGCCTGAGCCGCATCGACCGCCACCGCGCCGTGAACGCACTCCTGAAGGCGGAGCTTGATGCCGGCCTGCATGCGCTGGCAGTTGAAGCATCGGCACCGGGCGAACCCACGCGCTGGTAAGACGGCCACAAATGGGGACGGCCACCTCAGATGCCAAGCCCCGCGCCGGAAGCTTGTCTCGGCAGAGCGCTTCGATTTAGTCAGGCAAGGTTCTAGGCGGCGATCTGCGTCCCCTCGGCAACGGCAACCATGTTTCGGCCACCACGCTTGGCCTCGTACAGAGCCGCATCCGCCTGATGCAGGAGTTTTTCGAGCGTCAGCTGTGCCGGTGATGCCGATGCGACGCCGAGACTTGCAGTCACGCTGCCGAACTCTGCCCGATCATGGGCGATCTCCAGCTCCTCGATTGCCTTGCGTATCTGTTCCGCCACGTTCAGCGCCTTCGGTGGTTCCTTGCCAGGCAGGAGAACCAGGATCTCCTCGCCACCGAAACGGAACACGAAACAGTCTTCGCCGACCGTCTCGCAGATGCGGAGCGAAACGGCGCAGATACAGGCATCGCCATTCAAATGGCCATGAAGATCATTGAAGCGCTTGAAATGGTCGATATCGAGCAGGATGGCGGATACGATCGCGTGACCCGCACCGTCGCCCCAGATTTCCTGACCGACACGCGACAGAGACCGACGGTTCAAGAGGCCCGTCAACTCGTCACGCTCGGCATTGGCTTCAAGCCGCTGGTAGAGAAGGCTGCCACGCAGCTGGTTGAGAAAATTGCGCCGGTCGGTGCGCTCCAGAAAATACGCGCTGGCCGCCAGGAACACCGAAAGGGTCAGGTAAAAGCTGACAATGCCGCCATAGGTGACCGCATCGAAGGCACCAGTCTGGTAGGCAGCCCAAAAATGCGCGAGGCACATTAGTGCCAGCCCGACGACAAGCGCTCGAAATCCCGGCCGAAGGGCGATGACGAAGAAGAGAAAGGTCGCAGAATTGTAGTTCTGGTAGGCCAGCAGATATGAGCTGTTGCTGGGCACCGCAGCAGCCATCGGCAAATATACGCCGAGCACTGCGATGGTGACGCACAAGCCGTCGTATAGCCGCGGCCCTGGCCATCGGCGCACAGCGAAGATGCTGGCGATGACCAAGGGCGTGAATACAAAAAATCGTGACGCGGCCACTTGCGGCAACACGTCCGGGATCATCGCGCTATCGGCAAAATAGACAAGATTGTAGATCGAAAGGCCGATCACACCCCAGATGACGATCAGGCGAATGCGCTCTTCTATATTGCTTTGCCGAAACGGCGCCTCGATTTCAGGGGTAAAACGCAGAAACGGGAAACGATGCGCAATCTGGACCTCCACCTGTTCCAACGTGATGATACCCATAAAAATACCTCGATAGACAATATGGCTCCGAGGTAAAGGGAAAAGCTGAAGATAGATCTAAGGCGGCAGCGCGCATTCTGGCCATTGCCAGCCAGCCCTTTGCCAGAGACGTGAGGCCGGCATCACTCGGCCGGCAGCACCGTCTCCTCAGCCGGCCTGATCCTCAGGCGGGTGATCCGGTTTTTCTCACGCTTCATCACGATGAAGCGCTTGCCGTAGAAGGTGAAGGCCTGGCGTTCTTCCGGGATGAGCTTGCTCTCGTTGATCACCAGTCCTGCGATCGTCGTTGCTTCGCCATCCGGCAGGTCCCAGCCGAGAGCACGGTTGAGGTCGCGGATCGGCACCGAGCCCTCGACCACGATGGACCCGTTCGCCTCCTGCCGCACACCCGACAGTTCGACGTCGTGCTCGTCGGCAATATCGCCGACGATCTCTTCCATGATGTCTTCGAGCGTCACGAGGCCCTGCATCTCGCCATACTCGTCGACGACGAGGGCGAAATGCAGCTTGCGTTTGAGAAATGCGGCGAGCTGGTCCCTGAGGCTGGTGCTGTCGGGCACGAACCACGGCTTCTGCATGATCTTGGCGATATCGACATCTGCCGGCGCGACACCCGGCTCCAGCAGCGCCCGGAGAAGATCCTTGGCATGCAGGACACCGATGATGTTTTCGGTCGAGTGGCGCCAGACGGGCATGCGCGTATAGGGGCTTTCGAGTACCGTGCGGACGATGACGTCCGCCGGCTCGTCGGCATTGACCGCCACCATCGCCATGCGGTGGCACATGACGTCGGAGACTTCGAGTTCGGTCAACTCGAACAGATCACTCAGCCGGTCGCGATCCTTGGCGCCGTAGTCGCCGTCACGATGAAGAATGTCGAGCGCCGCATGCAGCGTGTCGTGATCGCAGCGTTCCAACGTTCGGCCGTTGAGCGACACCCCCGTCGCGCGCATCATCCCGCGAATGACCGCATTGACGAAGCGCGAGAGAAGACCGTCGCCGGGCGTCGTCATTTTGCCAGCTTCCCCCGGAGAAAGCTTGATACTTCCGAGGATGGAACATCGTCGGCGACGAAGGTCTGGCCGATGCCACGGGTGAGGATGAAGGTCAGCTTGCCGCCCTTCACCTTCTTGTCCTGCATGATCGCATCGAGAAGCACCTCGGCACCCGGCAGTTCGCCCGGAATTTCGCTTATCTTCGTCGGCAGGCCGACGGCTTTGAGATGCGCCTCGACACGCCTTGCATCATCCGGGCTTGCCAGGTTGAGGCGGGCGGAAAATTCGTGCGCCAGCACCATGCCGATCGAAACGCCTTCGCCATGCACCAGTCGCTTGCTGTCATAGGCGGTGGCGGCTTCCAGCGCATGGCCGAACGTGTGGCCGAGATTGAGCAACGCCCGGCGCCCCGTCTCGCGCTCGTCCTCGACGACCACATCGGCCTTCGACTGGCAGCTGACGGCAATCGCCTCGATCCGCTCCGGCCCTCCTTCGAAGACCTGTTTCCAATTCTTCTCCAGCCATTCGAAAAAGGCCGGATTGTCGATCAGTCCGTACTTGGCGACTTCCGCATAGCCGGCACGGAATTCGCGCGGCGACAGCGTGTCGAGGATGGATGTGTCGGCCAGCACAAGATCAGGCTGATGGAAGACGCCGAGCAGGTTCTTGCCGTGGCGGGTATTGATGCCCGTCTTGCCGCCGACGGAACTGTCCACCTGTGACAGGAGTGAGGTCGGGATCTGCACGAAGCGGACGCCGCGACGCACGATGCCGGCGGCAAAGCCGGCCAGATCGCCGATCACGCCGCCGCCGAGCGCGATCACGGCGTCGTTGCGCTCGATACGCGCCGAAAGCACCATGTCGCAGACGGTCGAGAGATGCTCGAGGCTCTTGGTCTTCTCGCCGGCGGGAAGCGTCAGCGAGACGGCCTCGATACCGTCGGTCTGCAACCCATCCATCAAAGCTTCGAGATAAAGCGGCGCGACATGCTCGTCGGTGACGATCGCCGCCTTGCGGCCCTTGAGCCGCGCAGTGATCTCGCCGCCGGCACGCGACAGAAGACCCGGTCCGATCAGGATGTCATAGGCACGCTCGCCGAGCGGCACATGGACCAGACGTTCGGGAGAGCGGGATTGCACAGTCATTACGCGTCACCTTGTTCGGCAAGCCGGGCGACGGCCTGCAGCACTTCATGCATCATAACGTCCTTGCGGACATTGCCCGAGATCACCGTGATATCCGCCTCGGCATAGATCGGGTAGCGCTGGTTCATCAGGTTTTCCAGCGTCTGCCTGGGGTTTTCCGTCTTGAGCAACGGCCGGTGGTCGCGGCGGTTGACCCGGTCCCACAGCACATCGAGATCGGCCTTCAGCCAGACGGAAACGCCACCCTGCTTGATTTGCGCCCGCGTCGCCTCGTTGATGAAGGCGCCGCCGCCGGTGGAGACGACGCGCGGCCCCTGCTTAAGCAGACGTTCGACAACGCGCGTCTCCAGCGCCCGGAATTCCGTCTCGCCATACTGGGCGAAAAGCTCGGAGATCGACATGCGCGATACGGATTCGATTTCCGCGTCGGTATCGACAAACGGCACGCCGAGCGTCTGGGCTACCAGCTTGCCGATGACCGATTTGCCTGCCCCCATCAGCCCGACAAAGATCAGGTTGCGTCCGGCGAGAGCCTTCTGCGCCTGGTCCCTTAATGTCTCTCGCTCGACTGTTACTGCTTCACTCATGATGTCGTCCGTTCTTGCAACCGGTATCAACAAATGTTCATCCAGCGTCAAGCCACGCGGCCCCAGACATCACGGCTATGAAACCTATCTTTTCGATCTGTAAACCATTACCGCTATAGTGCGCCGGATCGATACGGAGCCTCTCGCATGCCGACACTCTTCCGCTTTCTCTTCATAATCGCGATGATCGTCGGCATCATCTATGGTGGCATGGTCGCACTCGTGGTGCTGGTCGAGCCGAAGGAGCGCGAGATCACCGTCCGCGTGCCCTCCGAAAAGCTCAACCCGCCGGCACAGGAATAGCGAAGGCCTTGCCATGAGGGATCTGTCCGGCGCCCATATCGAAGCCTTTCTGGAAATGCTGAGCGCCGAACGCGGGGCGGCGGAAAACACGCTTCTGTCCTACAGGCGCGATCTCGACGACCTTCACGACTTCCTGATCTCGACCAAGGCGACGCCGCTCGGCGCCGAAAGCAAGGATCTTTCCGCCTATCTTTCGGAACTCGGCCGTCGCGGCTTTGCCGCCTCCTCGCAGGCAAGGCGGCTTTCCGCCATGCGACAGTTCTACAAGTTCCTCTATGCGGAAGGGCTGCGCGTCGACGATCCGAGTTCGGTTCTCGACGCGCCGAAAAAGGCCCGTACCCTGCCGAAGAACATGAGCGAGGAAGATGTTACCCGCCTGCTGGAGCGGGCGACACTGGAGGCCGCGGATCCCGGTGATGGTCGCCTGTCGCGGCTGCGCATGCTGGCATTGCTGGAACTGCTTTACGCCACCGGCATGCGGGTGAGCGAACTGGTGTCTCTGCCGGTCAAGGTGCTGGAACAGGAAGGTCGCTTCCTGATGATCAGGGGCAAGGGCAACAAGGAACGGGTCGTTCCGCTCTCTCGCTCGGCGATCGCCGCCCTGCAGGCCTATGGCGCGGCAATGGAAGCCGCACGCACGGAAGACGATGAAAGCACATGGCTGTTTCCCTCCTATGGCAGCGCCGGTTATCTGCCGCGCCAGGTCTTTGCCCGCGACCTCAAGGGACTGGCGGCCCGCGCCGGCCTCAAAACCTCCGCAATCTCGCCGCACGTGATGCGCCACGCCTTTGCCAGCCACCTTCTGGCCCACGGCGCCGACCTTCGCGTGGTGCAGGAACTGCTCGGCCATTCCGACATTTCGACCACGCAGATATACACACATGTGTTGGAAGAACGGCTTCGACAGCTGGTGGAAATGCATCACCCTCTTGCAAAAGAGGCTAAAAACCGGGATTAGAAGCCCCAAATGAAAATAGGAACCCAGAGTTCCTGACGCAAAAACAACGGGAAACCGGACCTGATGCAGACTTATCTCGATTTCGAAAAGCCTATCTCGGACCTCGAGGGAAAGATTCACGAGCTGAAAAAGCTCGCTGCCGAAGACGAAAGCATCGATACCTCGGATGAAATTTCGCGCCTTGAAGTGCGCGTCAAGGAAGCCACCCGCGAAATCTATTCCAAGCTCGGCGCCTGGGAAAAGACGCAGGTAGCCCGCCACCCGCAGCGCCCGCATTTCGTCGACTATGCCGCCCACCTCTTTACCGAGTTCACGCCGCTCGCCGGCGACCGCAACTTTGGCGAGGATGCGGCGATCCAGGCAGGCCTTGCCCGCTTCAACGGCATGCCTGTGGCGCTGATCGGCCAGGAAAAGGGCAGCGACACCAAGACCCGCCTGAAGCACAATTTCGGCAGCCCGCGCCCCGAAGGCTATCGCAAGGCGATCCGCGTCATGGAAATGGCCGACCGTTTCGGCCTGCCGATCGTCAGCCTCATCGATACCGCAGGCGCCTATCCGGGCGTTGGCGCCGAGGAGCGCGGCCAGGCGGAAGCCATCGCACGCTCGACGGAAATGTGCCTTGGCGTCAAGGTTCCGATGGTTTCGATCGTCATCGGCGAAGGCGGCTCGGGCGGTGCGATCGCGATCGCCACCGGCAACCGCGTCTACATGCTCGAACATTCGATCTACTCGGTCATTTCGCCGGAAGGCGCAGCCTCGATCCTGTGGCGCGATTCGACGCGCGCCCGCGAAGCCGCGACCAACATGAAGATCACCGCGCAGGACCTGAAGGGCCTCGGCATCATCGACGAGATCATTCCGGAACCGAACGGCGGCGCTCACCGCGAGCCGGTGACGGTCATGAATGCTGCCGGCAAGGTGATCTCGTCGGCACTCAAGGATCTCGGCAAGCTGTCGGGCGACGAAGTCCGCGCTGCGCGCCGGCAGAAATTCCTCGAAATCGGCCGCAATCTGTAACAGCCCGCCAGGTTGGTAAAGACATTGCCAACTTCGGCCATTTTGGGCATAAATGCGCGGGCGGCGGGTTTTGCTGGACAGGCGAATTCGAGCGGTTAAGAAAATGTAAAGCTTACCGCTTGATTATAGCACACCCATACCCTTGGTTTGATGCCGAACTCGATATGTGGTCCGTTACGATGCGTCTGAAACACATCGCCCTCGCGCTTCTGGTTGCAACAGTCCTCACAGGCTGCAACGACACCCTCGATTCCGCCACCGGGGTCGACATATCCAAGGTCAAGAACAAGGTCGAGCAGCCGCTTTCGGCCAAGGTCGTCGCGGACATGCAGGCAAAGAACATGCCGCGCACGTCGCCGATCATGATCCGCATCTACAAGGAAGAAGGCAAGCTCGAGATCTGGAAGGCGAAGGCGGACAGCCGCTTCGACATGATCCGCAGCTACGACATCTGCGCCTGGTCGGGTAAGCTCGGCCCGAAGGTGAAGGAAGGCGACCGCCAGGCACCCGAAGGCTTCTACAGCCTGACGCCGGCGCATCTGAACCCCAATTCGAAATACTATCTGGCGATCAACACCGGCTTCCCGAACCGTTACGATGCGGCCAACGCCCGCACCGGTTCCAACCTGATGATCCACGGTGCCTGCTCGTCGTCCGGCTGCTACTCGATGACCGACGAGCAGATCCTGGAGATCTACGCCTTTGCCCGCGACGCCTTCAAGGGCGGCCAGACCGCGGTGCAGCTGCAGGCCTATCCCTTCCGCATGACGGCGGAAAACATGGCGCGCCATCGCGACAGCGAGCACAGTGACTTCTGGAAGATGATCAAGGTCGGCTACGACAATTTCGAAGTGACCAAGCGTCCGCCGGAAGTGGCCGTCTGTGGCAGGAAATATGTCTTCAACCAGCAGGCCGCAGGCCCGGTGAGCGCCGCTGCCGCCTGCCCGGACATGTCGACGCCGCCGGCACTCGCCTCGGCGCTTGCCACGCATAACAAGACCTATGACCTTGCCTTCGAAAAGGCTGTCGACAAGCTCGGCAACAAGGTCTGGTACGAGCCGTCCGAGGCCGAGCGCAAGGCTGTCGTCGCCGAAAAGCGCAAGGGCCGCGATCTGGCCTATGCTCCGACCGGAACCTCGCTTGCCGCCGGCAAGCTGATGAGCCAGTCCGAATTCCAGGCGATGATGGACAAGCGCTCAGGCGCCGGCCAGCCGAAGCCGGCAACGACCCAGCTCGCGTCCGTTTCGTCTTCCCCGCGTCCGGCAACCGCCGCCGAGCGCATGCGCGGCGACCGTCTGCCGGCCACCACAGGCTCGACGCCTGTCGCAACCGCGGCCACCCCGGTCGTCGAGACCGCCGAGGGCCGCACCGCCGCCGTGCCGGTTCCCGAGCAGAACCCGCTTGCCTACACCGCACCAGCGGCACCGGTGAGCGACGCCAAGAAGCCGTTCTGGAAATTCTGGGACAAGGACAAGCAGTGACCGTTGACGTCACTGCAATGATCTATGACCTGCGGGGCCTCAAATGCCCATTGCCGGTGTTGAAGACGCGCAAGCGCCTCATGAGCCTCATCCCCGGACAAATCCTGACGATCGAAACCAGCGATCCTCTCGCCGGCATCGACATTCCGCATTTCTGCCGTCAGGAAGGCCACGAACTTCTGGCAAACGAGCGGACGACGGACGGCCACCGCTTCGTCATTCGCAAAGGCGATGCCGTTATCGGCTGAAACCCGGCACCGCGAGCGGATTATCCTCCAGCGCCGCACGATCCGGCCGGTCGAGGCGCGGCTCGCCCACAAAGGCGGAGAAAAGATCCGCGACGAACTCTTCCGGCAACCCCTTGGTGATCAGCACCATCCGGGTTTTGCGGTCCGACCCGGCCGGCCATCCGGCCAGACGCTGCGGCGGGTGGAAGATCGCCTGCACGCCATGCAGCACGAGCGGCCGCTCGACATTGTCGGAGAGTTTCACGATCGCCTTCATCCGCAGAAGCTTCTCGCCATGGGCGGAGCGCAGGAGGTCGATGAACATGTCGATCGCCATCGGATCGATCGGCCGGTCGTGGACGATAGAGAACGAGCGGATGTCATGCCCATGGCGCGTCACATCATGGTGGTGATGATGGTGCCCGTGGCCATGATGATGATCATGGTTATGGTCGCCATGTCCGTGGTCATGATCGTGGTGGTCGTGGCCGTGATGAGCATCTGCCGCCACTTCCGCCCGCAGCCAGCGGTCGACATCGGCGATCTTGGTGGCCGGATCATAAAGTCCGTTCAGGAGGATCGACAGACCGCCCGCCGCCTCGTCATCGCCATCGATAAGCGGCGCGCGCGGGTTGAGCGCGGCGAGCCGGCTGCGCAGTGCCGCAACCTCTTGCACCGTCGCGAGCGTCTGCTTGGAGACGATCAGCCGGTCGGCGACCGCGACCTGCTTCACCGCTTCCTGATGCGCGTCGAGCGTTGCAAGCCCGTTGACCGCATCGACGACGGTGATGACGCCCTCAAGCTCGAAATTCTGCGCGATGACGGGATTGCCCATCACCGACTGCATGACGGGTGCGGGATCGGCAAGGCCGGTCGTTTCGATCACCACGCGGGTGATCGGCCTGTTGCGGCCGGTCTGGATCGCGTCGATCATGTTCGCCAGCGTATCGACCAGCTCGCCGCGCACGGTGCAGCAGAGGCAGCCGTTCGACAGCTCGACCAGCGAGTCACCGGAGGTTTCGACGAGCAGATTGTCGATGCCGACCTCGCCGAACTCGTTGATGATCACCGCGATATCGCGCGCTTCGGGATCGCGCAGCATGCGGTTCAGCAGCGTCGATTTGCCGGCACCGAGAAACCCGGTGATGATGGAGACCGGGATGCGGTTTTGACCAAAGGCCATGTCTTATCCAATCAGAAAGCTGCCCCGTTAAAAGGTGGGGCGCGGCACCGGAACCGGGATATTCGCATAGGTGCGGTTGCCGATCGTCGTCGGCTGCGGCTCGCTGCCCGGAATGAGGCCGGCAAACGAATATTCCGGCGGGCGGGTCATCTCATGGATATAGGGCGAATGCAGCACGGTGCGGCCGGCATCGTCGCGACCTTCGCTGCGCACCTTCGCCGCCTTCGGATTGCAGATGTCCAGGCTGATATCGTTGACGACGGCGGTATCGCCATAGGGCTGAAGCGACGAAAGCGGCGCGCCCTGGCCGGCAGCCGTGGTGAGGCCCTGCTGCAAAAGGTTGGCGGAATCGTCCGCACGTCCGGCAAGGCTGTCGGCGCCGAGCACGACGGAAATCACCGTGCGGCCATTGCGGGTGGCGGACGACACCTGATTGAAGCCGGAGGCGCAGATAAAGCCCGTCTTCATGCCGTCGGCGCCATCGAAACGGCCGATCAGCGTGTTGAAGTTCGGATATTTCTGCTTGCCGGTATCAATGCCCTCGATGGTGAAATAGCCGGCATATTGCGGATATTCGGCGCGGATATGCAGCGCCAGAATGCCAAGATCGCGTGCCGTCGTATACTGCCCCTTGCCGGGCAGGCCATGCGGGTTGATGAAATGCGTCGACGACATGCCGAGACGCTGCGCTTCCGCATTCATCATCGCCACGAACTGATCGCTCGTACCGCCGACGGTTTCGGCCACGGCAACGGCGACGTCATTGGCAGATTTTACCAGCAGGATCTTCATCGCGCTGTCGAGCGTCAGCTGCGCGCCGGGGCGGAAATACATCTTGCTCGCCGGCTCGTCCGTCGCCTTCTTGCTCATCGTCACGGTGCTGTCGAGCGACAGGCGGCCGCTGCTGATCGCCCGGAAAGTGACGTAAGCCGTCATCAGCTTGGTGAGCGAAGCCGGATACCATTTGCGGAACGCATCCTGATGGGCGATCACGCGGCCGGTATTGGCATCGATCAGCATGCGCGGATTGGCGGATGCCGAAGTTGCCGAAGCGAGGATGCCGAATGCCGCCACGAGGCAGGCGACCCGACTTGAGGTGCGGTGGCGGAAGGTCGAATGTGGCAAGATGGATCCTCGTCCGGATGTTAACGAGTTGGGCCATTAGATGGCCTATATGTCGAAGCAATGGCAAAGAAGATTGATTACGTCAATCGGGACAGGCACTATGCCTGACGGGTGGAGTGTCATAAGCACGTGAAGACTGTCGATAGGAAATAGTATGCCCATTTTGAACCGCGCAGCCGAGCTTCAGGGCGAAGTGACCGGCTGGCGACGATTTCTCCACCAGAACCCCGAAATTCTCTATGACGTTCACAACACCGCAGCCTTCGTTGCCGGGAAGCTGCGCGAATTCGGCGTCGACGAAGTGGTGACCGGCATCGGCCGCACCGGCGTCGTCGGGGTGATCCACGGCCAAGGAAATGGCAAGAGCGGCCGCACGATCGGCATGCGCGCCGACATGGATGCTCTGCCGCTGACGGAAGTGACGGGCAAGGACTATGCCTCGCAGACGCCCGGCGCCATGCATGCCTGCGGTCACGACGGCCACACGTCGATGCTTCTGGGTGCCGCAAAATATCTGGCTGAAACCCGCAACTTCAACGGCTCGGTCACCGTCATCTTCCAGCCGGCCGAAGAAGGCGGCGCCGGCGCGCTGGCCATGGTCGAGGACGGCCTGATGGATCGCTTCGGCATCCAGGAAGTCTACGGCATGCACAATATGCCGGGGATCGCACGCGGAAAATTCGCCATCCGCAAGGGCGGCATCATGGCAGCCCCGGACCGCTTCACCATTACCATCACCGGCCGCGGCGGCCATGCGGCCCAGCCGCACAAGACGATCGACCCGATTTTCATCGGCTCGCAGCTCGTCGGCAACCTGCAGGCGATCGCCGCCCGCAATGCCGATCCGGTCCAGTCCGTGGTCATCTCCGTTACCCGCTTCGATGCCGGCACGACCCACAACATCATCCCCGACACGGCAACGATCATGGGCACGGTGCGCACGCTGTCCGAAGACACCCGCGACCTTGCCGAGAATCGTATCCGCCAGATCGTCGACGGACTGGTCGCCGCCCACGGTGCGGAGGCGAGGATCGATTACTATCGCCAGTGCCCCGTCACCTTCAACCACGACCTGGAGACCGACCACGCAGTCGAGGCGGCAACCGAGATCGTCGGCCCGGCGAATGTCGATGCCAATGTCGAGCCGACCATGGCCGGTGAGGACTTTGCCTTCATGCTGAAGGAACGCCCCGGCGCCTTCATCTTCATCGGCAACGGCGACACCGCCCCGCTGCATAACCCGAAATACGATTTCGACGACGAATCGATCGCATTCGGCATTTCCTACTGGGTAAAGCTCGCGGAAAAACGTCTGTCGGACTGATCGCCGGAAAAGGGCTTGGCTAATCCAAACGGCTTTTGTATGGATGGGCGCAAGTGGTCCCATAGCTCAGTCGGATAGAGCGCAGGATTCCTAATCCTGAGGCCGATGGTTCGAATCCATCTGGGATCACCATATTATCATTATCAAATGGCATTACCTTGTCCAACTTCAACGTGCTCTGCGTCGACGAAGTTGGCCAAGGTTGTCGCCATGCAATGGTCTCCTATATGTGGCAAACAAACCCCACCAGCTTGACGCAATGCAGGGATAGAAGAATTGCGATTGCCAGGAATCGCAAAGCTGGTTTTATGGGGCCGACAGTGAAAGGACTACCGGCATGAATGAACCACTCAAGAAACTCATCGAGATTGCGCGAACAGCACCGCAGACGAAGAGTGACATCGAAGTTCAGCGCCGCAGCTTCGCGTATGGAAACACTCATTTCGAAAACAGCAAAATTACGCGTGAAATGGTCGACAAGATCGCCGACGAAATGCCGTTTACCGGCGATTTAGGCAAAAAGGCTCGTTGAGCCAGATGACAGAGGAAGATCGCCGCCATAGCGTTGCTGGTGAAGCCTACCTGATCAATGACGATATAGCCCGTGCCGAAGCGGAGGCCAAAAATGGCCTTATTCAGTTCGATCTTGCATGCCGGATGATTATGGACGCTATAGAGAAAGGCGGAGCCTGGAAGCTTCGACCTTCTACGATCCTTAATCTACATCGTGCTGCACTTGACGGAATTAGCCCATATGCCGGAAATTTCCGGCCTGCCAGCGTATCCATTCAAGGGAGCGAGCACGTTCCGGTCGATGCATTCCTCGTGCCGGAATTGATTGAAGATCTATGTGACTATGTCAATGACAACTGGGCATCCAAAACTGCGGTCCACCTCTCGTCTTACATAATGTGGCGCTTGAACTGGATACACCCCTTCAGCGACGGCAATGGACGAACGTCGCGTATGGTCTCGTACTTGGTGCTTTCAGTAAAAATCGGCATGCTTCTACCGGGCAGAAACACGATACCGGACCAAATCGTAGACAACCGAAAACCATATTTCAGCGCGCTTGAGGCGGCCGACACGGCGGCAGCCGAGGACAAAATTGATCTCGGAGAAATGGAAACGCTCATTGAGCAGATGCTTGCGGTACAGTTGGCTGTAGTCATGGAAACTGCTACCGGCAAACACTATCTTGATGACGGACCGTCCGATGCGTAGCAATCTTATAAGATAGCCGTTGGCGGGCCCAACCACTGCACTGTTAAAATCTGTCAGCATCATTTTGCCTTGTCTCAATCCAGCAATTCCCTCAGCCTCACAGCCAGTTCCCTCGCCGTATAAGGCTTCTTCAGCCAGCTGCCGGAGAGCGCCAGTTCGCGGCCGGCGATGGCTGGTTCGGCGTAGCCCGAGGTGAACAGGACGCGGATATGCGGGCGCTCCTGGCGCACCACGTCGGCGAGTTCGTCGCCGGTGATGCCGCCGGGCATGACGACATCGGTGAAGAGCAGCGCGATATCGTCATGCCGATCGAGCTGGGCGAGCGCTTCGGTGCCGTTTTCGGCCTCCACCACCTGATAGCCGAAGCTCGTCAGTCGGGAAACGGCGACACGCCGGACACGCGCATCGTCCTCGACGACGAGGATCTTTTCGCTGCCGCCCGGCAAGGGTGCCGGCAGCGGATCGGCGGGGGCCGTGGCCGCGACATCTTCCGCCGCACGCCGTGCAACCGGCAGGAACATGCGCACGGACGTGCCCTGCCCCGGTTCGCTGTAAAGCTGGATATTGCCGCCGGACTGTTTGACGAAGCCATAGACCATGGAGAGGCCGAGCCCCGTTCCGGCACTGATCCCCTTCGTGGTGAAGAAGGGCTCGAACGCCTTTTCCTTCACATCCGGCGACATTCCGGCTCCGGTATCCGTCACCGAGATCAGCACGAAATCTCCGGTTCTCATATTCGCATACATGCGGGCGTAGTCGACATCGAGCTTGACGCGGGAAATCTCGATCGTCAGCTTGCCGCCGCGCGGCATCGCATCGCGCGAATTGATGGCGAGGTTCAAAAGCGCGTTCTGCAGCTGCGAGGCATCGACCAAAGCCTCGTTCGGCGCACCGCTGAGCACGGTGCGGAATTCGACCGCTTCGCCGACGGTGCGTTTCAACAGGCCGGAAAAGCTGGAGACCAGCTGGCCGACATCCACCAGTTTCGGGTTGAGCGGCTGGCGGCGGCCGAAGGCCAGCAACTGGCCTGTCAGCTTGGCACCGTCTTCCGCTGCCGACTGCGCCTCCTGCAGAAGAACCCGAAGGTTCGGGTCGCTCAGCTTGTATTCCATCATCTCCAGATTGCCGCTGATGACGGTCAGCAGATTGTTGAAATCATGCGCCAGACCGCCGGTCAGCTGGCCGATCGCCTCCATCTTCTGGCTCTGGCGCAGCTCCTCCTCGATCTTGTGGCGGCTCGTCAGGTCGCGGATGAAGCCGGTGAAGATGCGCTTGCCATTGGTGCGCGCCTCGCCGACGGCAAGTTCCATCGGAAAGGTAGAGCCATCCTTGCGAAGCCCGGTGACGACGCGGCCATAGCCGATGATGCGGCGTTCGCCGGTGGAGAGGTAGTTGGAAATGTAGCCGTCATGCGCCGCGCGGTCCGGGTCCGGCATCAGAACCTTGATATTCTTGCCGCATACCTCCGCCGAACGGTAGCCGAACAGGCGCTCCGCCGCGGCGCTGAACGAGTTGATCACGCCCGTGTCGTCGATGACGATCATCGATTCCGGCACCGTATCGAGGATCGAGCGGAGATGTGCCTCCCGTTCCGCCAGATCGTTCTGTACCCGTTTCATCTCGGTCACGTCATTGTTGGTCTGGATGATGGCCGGCGCACCTTCATCGGAAAGAGAGACCGGAACCCAGCGTGTCGCCACGAAAACCGGCTGGCCGTCGCGACGGCGATGCTCCACCTCTCCCTCCCAGGAATGGTGAAGCGCGACATGCCGGCGGATCTCCTCCAGGGGGACGGGAAAGCGCGTCTCGAGCAGTCCGTGGACCGATTGGCCGATGGCGTCCTCGCGCGACCAGCCGTAAAGCGCCTCGCAGCCCGCGCTCCAGCGGATGATGATGCCGTCAGCGCCATGGACGATGATATTGGCATCGTTCAGGAGGCGGATGGCGGCATCGAGCTGGTCCTGAGCGGTGAGATCCGTGGCGATAATATTCTGCATCAACTGTCCTGGCTGCTTCCTGCTACACCCCGCGCCTTAATGGCGCGAAAGGCTTTCTCCCCAGCTGCATTCATCCTCGTCTCCGGCCAATTGCGCAAGCAGCATCGGCTTGAAAATCTTGATCGAATGGCGACCGACACTTTCCACGACGCCCTTCGCGGCAAGCTTGGTGATGGTGCGCGAGACGGTTTCGATCGTCAGGCCGAGGTAATCGGCCATGTCCTGGCGGGTCATCGGCACATGGACCAGCGATTGCGAGCCACTCTTTGCTTCCGCCCGGCGCGCATGCTTCATCAGGAAGGTGCAGAAGCGCTCCTCGGCGCTCTTGCACGACAGAAGCACCATCTGGTCCTGCGCCGCCGCCATTTCGTCGCAGACGCGCTCGAACATCTGCGGACGAAGCTCGTCCGACTGTTCGACAGCCGCATCGAAGGCCCGGCGGGTCAGCCGGCGCACCCTGGTCGGCACGATCGCCTCAGCGCTGTAGAGATAATTGCCCTTCAGCGAAACACCCAGCAGGTCACCGTCATAGACGAAACCGGTAATCACCCGGCGACCGTCCGAGATGATCCGGAAGATGCGCATCGCGCCTTCCACCACTTCGAACACGTGCTTTGCCTCGTCACCTTCGAAAAACAGCGACTGACCGGACTGGACGAACTCGGCGGGCTGACGCGTGAACAGGCCGTTCAGCGTCTCCGGCTCGATATTGGCAATGACATTGAGTGCAGCGCGTTCGCGATTATAGCTGGTGAGAAACATGCTCTTGGCCCCGTCGTTTGATGGGGGCAGTTGACCCTGCTCACGTAACGCGCGAATGCTACAACTGTTAAAGACGGTTCGATTTGGTGACAGATTGTAACAGCCTGGCTTAATGAATGTCGATTGAAACAGCCCCGGTGGCGCGCATAGAGACGCACATACTCGTCGTCGACGACGACCCCCGCATCCGCCAGATGCTTACCCGTTATTTCGAGGGCGAGGGGTACAAGGTTACCACGGCGGGCGACGGCGTCGAGATGAACGTCGCCATGAGATCGAATGGCTTCGATGCGATCCTGCTCGACCTGTCGCTTCCCGGCGGTCGCGACGGGCTCGATCTCGCGCGCGATATCCGCAGCACGTCGGATGTGCCGATCATGATGCTGACCGGCCGCGACGACGTCGTCGACCGCATCATCGGCATCGAGATCGGCGCCGACGATTATATCGCCAAGCCGTTTCACCTGCGTGAGGTCCACGCCCGGCTGAAATCAATCCTCAGACGCCGCCAGCCGGCCGCACCCAAGGCCGTGCAGCAGGAAGAGGACCAGATCATCCGCTTCGAGGGCTGGACGCTCAACCTGTCCCGCCGCGAGCTTGCCTCCGCCGATGAGCGCCAGATCGAGCTGACGACCGGCGAGTTCGACATGCTGGCTGCCTTTCTCACCCATGCTGGCCGGGTCCTGACCCGCGACATGCTGATGGACCTGACCCGTGGCCGCCAGCTGGAAGCATTCGACCGTACGATCGATGCCCAGATCGTTCGCCTGCGGCGCAAGATAGAGGCGGACGCCAAGCATCCGCACTTCATCAAGGCCGTGCGCGGCGTCGGCTACATCTTCACCGGCAAGATCGGCTGACCGGATAGCATCGTGCCGTCGGCACCGTAAACCAGGCCGTGCTCCCACGGCCCATGGTCGAGATAATCTACGAGCGCCGGCCAGTCAGGCGGCACGGCGGTCCAGATATGGATGGTTTGACATCGCTCCCTGATGGCCACATCCCTGACGGCGGAAAAGAGAAGACCCAGAACCTCCTCGCTGTCGCGCAGGCTGACCGAGGCAATCAGCGGCACCTCCATCTGCCGCCGGGCGTCGCCCTGCCGGACGGCCATATGGCAGATGCCGCGAATATAGCCGCGCATGTCCTTCGCCACGAACCAGAGCCTGCAGAGAGCGGCCGTCGCTGTAAGCGCTGTCCATTGCTCCAGATCGAGCCCCGGCATGACCCGCTCGATCACGGCATAGGCGCGCATCGCGTCGCGAACGTGGAGAATGCCGATCCTGTAGCCCATGGAGCCTGCTTGCCCGAACCGGGCGCGGTGATTGAACAAAAATGTTCGATCACCGTCGCTCGAAATCACCTGCGATACATTGAGGCGGGTCAATTCCGTCATCGGCAACAGCATCACCGCCAGCTGCACCAAGGACACCCCCCGCCCCATCATGACGGGAGCGGAAACCGCCCCGACGATCAGCGCCGACCGAAGGGCAGTTTCACATGCTCCATGCGAAAGCCGAGCCCGATCAGCCGGCCGGAAAGATGGGCAAGCAGCGGCCAGCGGGCGATACCGCGAATGAAGGCGGGCGGTCCCTTGCGCTTCGTCTCGTCCGTCTCGTCGGAACGTCGACTGCTGCGCATCATCAGCTGCAGTTTCTGCGTTGCACGGGTCGGGAAACTGCGGCGCCTTTCGACGGCAACCAGATCGGCATCGGCAAGACGCCTTTCGCGCAATGGAGACGCCAGAATGTTGGCGGTCGCCACCGCATCCTGAATGGCGAGATTGACGCCGACGCCGCCGATCGGCGACATGGCATGGGCCGCATCGCCGATGCAGATCAGCCCCGGCCGCCACCATTGCTTCAACCGGTCGATACGCACCGTCAGGAGGCTGGTGTCGTCGAAGGAGAGCAACTCCTCAACCCGATCCGCCGGCAATGGCGAGACATCGGCGACCATCCGCCGGAATGCCTCGATCCCCTTCGCGCGAATATCGGCAAATGTCGTGCGGCGGATGACATAGCCGCATTGCCAGTAGTCGCCGCGGTCGATCAGCACGAAACCCTGGCGCGGCCCGGCATGGCCCATGACCTCGTTCGGATCGCCCGCCTGCTTGGAAAGCTTCATCCAGACGACCTCGCTCGGTACGCCGAATGTCTCGACCACCAGTCCCGCCTTGTCACGCACGACCGAGTTGCGTCCATCGGCGCCAACCACAAGATCCGCATTGATGACGACATCCCCATCGGCACCGGCGGCGACGATTCCCGCCACCCTGCCGTCCACTTCGATGACATCCTTTACCGCCGCCTGCATGATGAGGCGAAAATTCGCAAAGGCCTGCGCCCGCTCGCTGAGGAAGTTGAGGAAATCCCATTGCGGCATGAAGGCGATGAAGCGGTTCTTTACCGGCAGCCTTGAAAAATCGGCGATCGTGACCGTCCGCCCGCCCATTTCGGCGGAGAGCTTCCCGGCCCGCGTATGCGGCAGGGCGAGAAAATCGTCGATCAGTCCAAGTTCGTCCATCACCTGCAATGTCGAGGGATGGATCGTATCGCCGCGAAAATCACGCAGGAAATCCGCGTGTTTCTCGACAACCGTAACATCCACGCCGGCCCGCGCCAGAAGATAGCCCAGCATCAGGCCAGCCGGGCCGGCTCCGGCAATCACGCATGTCGTTTCGATCGTGCTCGTCTTGTCCATGCGCTCATTTCGCTCTCATTCGCCGGCCGATCAAGCGGCCCGCGATCACATATGCCGGCATATGTCCCGCTCTTGTGAGAGGCGGCATTCACTTGTAGACCACCTGCCGGAACTTGATTGGATATCGCATGGCAGAAAACGAGAGACGTCGCATCAGCATTCTGGGCTCCACCGGCTCCATCGGCGTCAACACGCTCGATGTCGTCAGCCAGCTTGGCGGCCGCGATGCCTTCGATGTCGTCGCCATTACCGGCCACAGCAACATCGCCCTGCTTGCCGAGCAGGCCAAAGCCTGTGGTGCACGTTTGGCAGTGACGGCGGACGCAAACCGTTACGCAGAATTGAAGGACGCGCTGGCCGGCACCGGCATCGAGGTGGCCGCCGGGCGCGAGGCCGTGATCGACGCTGGCCGGCGCGATGTCGGCTGGGTAATGGCAGCAATCGTCGGCACCGCCGGCCTTGCCCCGACGCTGGCCGCCGCAGAGCGCGGCGCCGATATCGCGCTCGCCAACAAGGAATGCCTCGTCTCGGCAGGCGACCTGTTCGTCAGGGCGGTTGCGGAAGGCGGCGGCAGGCTCATTCCGGTCGACAGCGAACACAGCGCCATCTTCCAGTCGCTTGAGGACGACCAGCGCCATGCGGTCGAGCGCATCGTCATCACCGCCTCGGGCGGCCCCTTCCGCACATGGTCGCGAGACGAGATGGCAGGCGTCACCGCCGAGATCGCCCGCAACCATCCCAACTGGTCGATGGGCCTGAAGATTTCCATCGGCAGCGCCTCGATGTTCAACAAGGCGCTGGAAATGATCGAGGCGAAGCATCTGTTCGGCGTCCGGCCGGACCAGATCGAGGTCATCGTCCACCCGCAATCGATCATCCACTCGATGGTCGGCTATAGCGACGGTTCGGTTATCGCCCAGCTCGGCTGCCCAGACATGCGCACCGCGATCGGCTATGCGCTGACCTATCCGGACCGCCCGAAACTGGAGGTCGAACGGCTCGATTTCGCCAGGCTCGCAAGGCTTGATTTCGAAGCGCCGGACGAAGTCCGCTTCCCGGCCCTGCGGCTTGCCCGCACGGCGATGGATCGCGGCGGCGTGCAGGGCGCAGTGATGAACGCTGCCGAGGAAGTCTCCTTCCACGCTTTTTGCGACGCCCGCATCGGCTTTCTGCAGATGGCCGACATCGCCGAACAGGTGATGGACGAGATGGTCGGCTTTGGCGCCGCCGCCACGATGGAGGACGTGTTTGCCGCCGATGCGGAAGCCCGCCGACGGGCAGCGGATGCGATTGTGCGTGTGGGAATGGCGGCGTGAGGCGGTTGATCCCCTCACTTGCGATTTCTAACACTTAGCCTTCGGCTAAGATGTTGAAATCGCTTTCTCTCCCACAAGGGGAGAGATACGCTGCGGCAACCTCGGCGCCCTACCTCTCCCCTTGTGGGAGAGGATACAAAATCAGCATCTTAGCGAAAGCTAAGTGCTAGATTTTGTTGGTGAGGGGATTTCTCCCCGAGGGGACTTCCTGCCCCCGCCTCAGGCTACATGCCGCGCCAGCGCGCATTGCGCCCACATCTGATGCAGCGACGAGACGAGGTGTTCGAGATCGGCGTCACTGTGCAGCGGCGTCGGGGTGATGCGCAGACGCTCGGTCTTGCGCGGCACGGTCGGATAGTTGATCGGCTGCACATAGACATTGCAGCTGTCGAGCAGGATATCCGAGATCCACTTGCACTTCGACGCATCGCCGACCATCACCGGCACGATATGGCTGGGGTTGGGGATATGCGGAATGCCGTGCTTGTCGAGCATGCCGCGCAGCGTGCGCACGCGCTCCTGATGACGGGCGCGTTCCAGCTGGCTCGTCTTCAGATGCTGGATCGAGGCAACGGCACCGGCGGCAATCGCCGGCGGAATGGCCGTGGTGAAGATGAAGCCCGAGGCGAACGAGCGGATGAAATCGCAGAGCGCCGCTGACGCCGCAATATAGCCGCCCATCACGCCAAACGCCTTGCCGAGCGTGCCCTCAATGATCGTCAGGCGGTCCATCAGCCCCTCGCGCTCGGCAATGCCGCCGCCGCGCGGACCGTACATGCCGACCGCGTGAACTTCGTCGAGATAGGTCATCGCGCCATATTTGTCGGCGAGATCGCAGATTTCCCTGATCGGCGCGATATCGCCGTCCATCGAGTAGACGCTCTCGAAGGCGATCAGCTTCGGCGCAGCCGGATCCGCGGCGGCGAGCTTGGCTTCCAGGTCTTCCAGATCATTGTGCTTCCAGATGACGCGGTCGCACTTGGCGTAGCGGATGCCTTCGATCATCGAGGCATGGTTCAGCGCATCGGAAAAGATCACCAGGCCGGGGATTTTCTGGCCGAGCGTGCCGAGTGTCGCCCAGTTGGAGACATAGCCGGAGGTGAAGACCAGCGCCTGCTCCTTGCCATGCAGGTCTGCGAGCTCGCGCTCAAGCAGAACGTGGTAGTGGGTGGTGCCAGAAATATTCCGGGTGCCTCCCGCACCCGCGCCACAGTGATCGATGGCCTGATGCATCGCGGCAAGCACAGCGGGGTGCTGGCCCATGCCGAGATAATCGTTGGAACACCAGACGGTCACGTCCCTGGTACCATCGGCAGCGTGATGGGTAGCGCGCGGAAAACTGCCGCGATGCCGTTCGAGATCGGCGAACACCCGGTAGCGGCCCTCCTGATGAAGACAGTCCAGCTCGCCTTTGAAAAATGCCTCGAAATCCATTTCAAACTCCAAAACCTGACCCGGTATTGGGTCCGGCCGCTCCATTCGTCAAGCCTAAAACACGCGACTCGACACTGCCTGCGGCAATAGGCCCATTTTTGAATCGTTCCAAACCAAATATGCCCGCTCGCCAAGATGTGAAAATTGATTCACGTCAAGCACGGGCGAAAACCACCCGTTCGCTTTCGCATCCCTGTCGCCACCACCATCTGGCTGGCATCAGCCGTAGCGCAAGGGTTGCGGCCTCGACAATAAAACACCGCTGGCGATCTGGACACACCGGACCCGCAGCCTATTTTCCTGCTGGAAGCATCGAAGATTCGTCGTGGTGGCGCAGCAGGATGCGTTTTCAACGGGAGAAAACCATGAAGAAGGCAATAATGATCATGATGGTTGGCGCAGCTCTTGCCAGCTGCTCCGCCACCGAACGGGGTGCCGGCATCGGCGCGGCATCGGGCGCCGTGATCGGCGGCATCGCCACCGGCAATGTTCGCGGCGCAGCGGTTGGCGCTGCCGTCGGCGGTGTAGCGGGCGCGCTTATCGGCCGTGTGAACGAACAGCCGGGCCAGTGCTACTACCGCGACCGCTACGGCCGCCGCTATATCGACAATTGCCCGCGCGGCTAATTGATATAAGCTCACGTTTTCAAATATGTGGCCCCGAAGCCAGCTTCGGGGCCTTTTATTTCAACAAATCATCATACAGTCGAGATCAAGGGTACCCCTGCCGCCATTTTGCGGGTAGAGAGAATGGCGGAGCCTATGACGGGTAGGACGGAAAGCTGCGATACTTAAGTCTGCGTATGGAAAAGACAAAAGCGGGGAGGATGGGCAACTGGAGCAGCCGGCACAGCCTGGCATGCCTGCTCACGACGACTCTCGTCCTTTCCCCTTTGACCGCGACTGAAGCACACGCATTCAAACTCTTCGGCATCACTATTTTCGGCAGCGACGAGGAAACCGTCGAGGTTATCGATCCCGTTCGCTATGATGCGACGATCGAAACCGGCGAAGCCGACGGCAACCTCGCCGATCGGCTGGAATCCACCTCGGCGCTCGTCAGCGACAAGGATGAGCCGGTCTCCGGCGACCTCGGAATCGTCGTCAAGGCTCGCGAAGACCGCGACCGCCTGGTGGCGATCCTGTATGAAGAAGCCCGCTATGGCGGCATCGTCGACATTTCGATCGCCGGCACCCCGATTGACCGGCTTCCGCCCAACCCGACCTTCGATCATTCGGCCCCTGTGCCGGTCGCGATCAATGTCAGGCCAGGCCCGGAATTCAAGCTTGGCGCGATCCGCTTCGAAGGCGATGCGGCCGGACGCAATCCTGCCGACTACGATCTTGAGCCAGGCGGCAAGGCCGGATCGCTGGCGATCCTCAGAGCCGGCGAGAAGATCGTTCTGGACCTAAAGGAGGAAGGCCGCCCGCTCGCGCATCCGCTGCAGCGGCAGGTCACTGCCAACCACGCAAACCAGACGGTCGACGTCGTGCTTGGCGCCGTCGGCGGCCCCGTCGCGCCTTTTGGCACGGTGACCGTAAAAGGCGCCCGTACGGTCGATGCGGCCTTCATCGAGCGCTATTCGCGCCTCGACCGCCGCCAGCAATATTCGCCGACGCAGCTGAAAAAGGCATCCGAGCGTCTGCGCGAACTGGGCGTCTTCTCAAGCATCACAATCCAGGAGCCCGACGAACTTGCGCCCGATGGCTCTCTGCCGCTGATGATCGAGGTTTCCGAAGGCAAGCATCGCTATTTCGGCTTTGGCCTGGAATACGCCTCGACCGACGGCGCAGGCGTTCAGGGCTATTGGGGCCACCGCAACCTGTTCGGTGAAGCGGAATCGCTGCGCCTGGAGGGCGCCGTCTCAGGCATCGGCGCCACCACCGACGTGACCACCTTCGATTACTCCGCCGGCATCACCTTCACCAAGCCCGGCGCCTTCGTGCCGGAAGCAACGTTCATCTCCAAGCTGGAAGCCAAGAGCGAAAACCCGGACGATATCTACGAAGCCCAGTCCTTTACGTTTTCGGCCGGCTTTACCTACGAACTCAACGAGACCGACAAGGTCTCGGCCGGCGGCGAGATCGCCTATATCCATGCCAACGACGCCTTCGGCAACAACGATTACCTGACCGTCAGCCTGCCGCTCACCTACGAGCGCGACAAGCGTGACAACAAGCTCGACCCGACCGAAGGCTATTACGCGACGGCTGCCGTCAAGCCGAGCTACGAGGCGCTGAACAGCAATGTCTTCTCCTCGTTCGAAGGTTCGCTTGCCGGTTATTACGGTCTTGGCGCGGAAGACCGGATCGTGCTCGCCGCACGCGTTGCAGCAGGCAGCGTCGTCGGCACGGGTGACCTGCAGGACATTCCCGTCACCCGCCGCTTCTATCAGGGCGGCGGCGGCTCGGTGCGCGGTTATGGCTATCGCGAAATCTCGCCCTATAACGATAATGACGACGCGCTCGGTGGAAGATCATACGCCCTGGCCTCGTTCGAGACCCGCTTCAAGGTGACGGAAAGCATCGGCATCGTGCCATTTATCGATGTCGGAACAGTCACAACCGAAATCGTGCCCGATTTCTCTGATATTCGTGCTGGCGCAGGCATCGGACTAAGATATGCAACACCTTTCGGACCGATTCGTCTCGATTTCGCGGTACCGTTGAGGCCCTATGACGACAGCAATTCGTTCGCTATTTATGCTGGCATAGGCCAGGCTTTCTGAAGGACCGCAATCCAAAATGACTTTCCTCGTCCGCCTTTTGAAATGGACATTGAAGGCTGCCATCGCGGCAGTCGGCGTCCTTTTCGTCATGGCGCTTGGCGTTGTCCTTTTTGTCGCCTTCACATCGGCCGGCGGCAACATGGCGGCGACCCGTATTTCCTCACTCGTATCGACGCCGGATCGCGGCATTTCCTTCTCCAGGCCGGAAGGCCTGTTGACCGGCGACCTGCGCGTCGGCGCGCTGACACTGTCCGACAGCAAGGGCCCTTACGCCCAGGTCAACGGCATCGAGATCGACTGGTCACCGATGGCGCTGATCACCGGCGAGTTCCGCGCCGACCGCATCACCGCCGGCGCAATCGACGTGTATCGCGCGCCGGAGCCTGCAGAAGTGCAGGCGGCATCGACCGGCACATCGAACACCGGCTCTCCCTTGCCGATCGGCGTGCGCGTGGCGCAGCTCGACCTGCCGGACATCAATCTTGCGCAGGGCCTTTCCGGCCGCGATTTCGCGCTGGCGCTGAAAGGCTCGATCGATGCGACGGGGCCGAATATCGCGCTCGATCTGCAGGCGACCCGCAAGGATGAGCCGGATGCACGGGCGCTCGCCGATATCGTCTATGCCCCCTCGGAAAACCGCCTGACCCTGAAGGCGTCGGTCTCAGAACCGGAAGGTGGCCTTCTCGCCAACCTGTTGCGCCTGCCCGGCGCGCCGTCGGTGGAACTGGCGCTCGATGGCGAAGGTCCCTTGTCCAACTGGGCGGGACGGCTGACCGGTGAAGTGGCCGACAGCCCGGTGATTTCCGTCGACGGGCGGCATGTCCTGTCCGACAACGGCAGCCATCGTATCGAGGTCAAGGGCGGCGGCCAGCTGGCAACCCTCATGCCGCCGGCACTGCGCGCGCTTTTCGACGGCACGACCGATATCGACATCGCCGCAAATTATTCCCCTTCCGGCCGCGTCGATTTCCAGCGCGGCCAGCTCACCTCCGGCGCGGTGCGCCTTGCCGCCAAGGGCGCATGGGACCCGCAGGGCGACAACAGCCTGACAGCGAGCCTTGCCGGCACCAACGGCCCGGTGGACATCGCGTGGCCTATCAACGGCCAGCCGAGCCGCTTCTCCATCGAGACGCTGAACTTCACCCTCACCGGTGCCGCCGCCGCCGCACGCTTCAACGCAACGGCCGCCCTGCCCTTTGCCGAACTGCCGCAAGGCCGGTTCCGTCAGGTCAGGCTGCAGGCCGAAAGCGAGGATCTCAATCTCCTCGACCGGACCGGCAGCATCCGCAGCCGCCTGACGGTGAACGAACTCAATTTCGTCAATGCCGACCTCGCCCGCACGCTCCGCGGACCGATAACCCTCGACGCGCCTCTTCGACTGGCGCCGCCGGCAATCGGTCTCGATGCCGCAACCTTCGAAAGCGCAGGCTTCAACGGCACCGTCAGTGGCGCGTACGACACATCGAAACAGGCAATCCAGGGCAATTTCCGCCTCTCCGCCAATCCGAGCATCCTGCCCCCCGCAGTCGCCTCCCGCTTCGAGGGCGCGATTGCCGCCGAAGGCTATGTCGACGTCGTGCAGGGCGGCCGCATGAGCCTTGAGAACCTGGTGGTGAAGTCGAACGCCGTCGAAGCGCATGGCAATGCCGTGGTCGAAAACGGCAACGTCTCCGGCCGCATCGCCGGCCGCCTGCCCGATATCAAGCGTTGGCTGAAAGACGCCGAGGGGGCGGCCGGCTTCGACATCTCCGCCAAGGGCCCCCTGACCGGCGCCACCATCAGGGCTGTCGTCAATTCAGCCGAGGCGCGCCTCGTCGGCCGCAGGCTGGAAGACCTGAGCTTCGTTCTCGACGGCATCGCCAACCCGCAGGCGCCGCAAGGTCGCGTTGCGGTCAACGGGTCGCTCGACAGCAAGCCGATCCGCATCAATGCCGACCTCGCCTCGTCGAATGGCGAGACGCGCGCCCCGGCGATCAATGCCGAGATCGGCCCGAACCGGCTGAACGGGGCGTTGTCCTTCTCGCCCGACTTCACCCCCTCCGGCCAGATCGAATTCGACTTCCCGGACGTCGCACTCCTCGCAGCACTCGCCGCACAACAGGCGCAGGGAGATCTGCGCGGCTCCGTCGTATTCAACCGTCAGGGCGAAACGACCGGCGCGGTCATCAAGGCAAGCGGCTCGGCCATCCGCCAGGGCAATGCCGGCCTCGTCGAACCGAATATCGACCTGACCATTCCCGATATCAGGACGATTGCAGCCGAAGGCACGATCCGCGCCGCGCGGCTCGGCACCAATGCCATCTTCCTCGAAGGGCTGAATGTCGCGCTGAACCACAACGGCACCACCACATCGATCGCGCTCGACGCCCGTTATGACAATGCGCCGCTGACGACGCGGGCCACGATCGATACCGCGCAAGGGCTTGCCATCGGCCTCGACACATTCGAGGCAACCCCACGCAACATCCCGGTCCGTCTGGTCGATCCGACCCGTATCGTCATCGAGAACGGCGGCGCGCGTCTGTCCAACCTGACGCTCGCCACCGGCTCCGGCAGCGTCTCGGTCAACGGCACGGCAGGCTCGACGCTCGACCTCGCGGCAACCATCAAAGCGCTCCCGGCGAGCCTTCTCAACACCTTCCTGCCGGCGATCCACGCCGCCGGCAATATTTCCGGTACGATCAACGCCACGGGCACGAGTGCGGCACCGGCAATTCGCTACGATTTGGAATGGAGTGATGCCCAGCTTCGCCAGATGCGCGATGCTGGCATCAGTCCGTTTCGCATCAATGCGACCGGCACCTTCGCAGATGGCGCGGTTACACTGGAGGAAACCCGCGTTTCCGGCGGCGGCGGCCTTGAGATCACCGCGGATGGCCGTGTTCTGCTGAACGACAACGGCGGCCCGGCACTTAACGTCAATGCCCGCGCCCGGTCAGTTCCGGCAGCGATCGCCAACGCTTTCGTACCCAACCTCGGCGCCCAGGGCATTATCTCCGGCACGGTGACGGCCACCGGCACGCCGCAGGCACCCGCGGTCCGTTACGACCTGCGCTGGGATGGCGCCGCCATCAGCCAGACGACCGGCGCAGGCGTCGCGGCCGTCGACATCACGGCGACCGGCAGCTTCCAGGACAACCGCGTCACCGTCGACACCAGACTATCCGGCGGCGGCGGCATTGCCCTTTCCGGCGGCGGCTCGGCCGTGATCAACGGTGATCGCCCACTCGATCTGAAATTCTCCGGCAACGTCCCCTTCTCGATCCTCGCCGGCCAGCTGGCGGCCCAGGGCTTCGTGATGGAAGGCACCGGCAATGTCGATATCGCGGTCAGCGGCCCGGCCACTTCTCCTGCCATCACCGGCACGCTGACGACATCCGGCTCGCGCCTCATCGATGTGCGCCGCAACCTCGCCATCTCGGCGCTGACGGCCAATATTGCACTCGACGGGCGCACCGCGCGGCTCTCCAACATCTCCGGCACGCTTTCGGGCGGCGGGCGCGTTTCGATCGACGGCACGGTCGGCATCGAACCCGGCTCCGGCTTCCCGGCCGACATCACCGTCAGGCTGGATCAGGCAAGCTATGCCGACGGCAGCCTGTTTGCCGTCACCGCCGACGGCACGTTGACGCTACAGGGTCCGGTAATGTCCGGCCCCATGCTCGGCGGCGAGATCGTGCTGACCAAGGCATCCATCACCGTTCCGGCCAAACTGCCCACCTCGCTGCGCTCGATCGACATCCGTCACCGCAATGCGCCGGCAGACGTGCTGCGCCAAATGGAAGAGATCCGCCCTAAACAGGCATCCGGCAGCTCCAACCCGATCCAGCTCAACCTGCGCGTCCGCGCCCCGAACGGCATTTTCGTTCGCGGTCGCGGCATCGATGCCGAGCTTGGCGGCGAACTTGCAGTTGCCGGAACTGCCGTTGCGCCTCAGGTTTCCGGCGGCTTCGAAATGCGCCGCGGCCGCATCATTATCCTCACCAAGCGTCTCGACTTCACCAATGGCGACATCACCTTCGGCGGCGGCCTGATCCCGGTTCTCAACATGTCGGCCGATACGACCTCGGGCACGACGACGATCACCGTCGGCGTCACCGGCATGGCGGATGACCCGACGATCGGATTTACCTCCTCGCCGTCCCTGCCGCAGGACGAAGTTCTGGCCCAGCTCATCTTCGGCCAGTCCATGTCGCGCCTTTCGCCGTTGCAGATCGCCCAGCTTGCCGACGCGGTCAGCCAGCTTGCCGGCGGCGGTTCCACCTCGCTGCTGCAGACGCTGCGCAGCAATCTCGGCGTCGACGATCTCGATGTCAGCACCGATGCCACCGGCCAGACGACCGTTTCCGTCGGCCGCTACATCAACAACCGCACCTACCTGCAGGTCGAACAGGGCGGTGAGGGCGGCGCCGAAGCGACGATCAATCTCGATGTCGGTCGCGGCGTGAAGCTGAAGGCCGGCGCCGGCACGGAAGGCGGCAAGGCCGGCATCTTCTACGAACGCGAGTATTGATCCGCCGACTTCCGCCTGAATGATTGCCTGCCGCAGTATTTTCCGTCGGCAAACGCGGAACGCATTTAGGTTTGAGCAATAATCCTTGCCTATCATGACCATGCGCGATCTGATTCTGGCCATGCGGCGGCACCGGAACGCGACGTGACGAGATGTATTTCTGCAGCTGTCGCGCGGGCAACGGAACTTGGGGCAAAGGCTGTGATGGCGACACCGATCAACTCGACAATCTATAGCGGCGAAGTGCTGGAAATCATCGCGTTCCGCCTTCACGATCAGGAATTCTGCGTCAAGACGACGACGATCCGCGAAATCCGCGGATGGGCGCCCTCGACGCCGCTTCCGCACGCACCGAAGGACGTCATCGGCGTCATGAACCTGCGCGGCTCGGTCATTCCGATCATCGATCTGGCCTACAAGCTGGGCATGAAGAGCACGGTCGCCAACGAGCGCAGCGCCATCGTCGTTGCCGAAGTCCACAACATGGTCATCGGCATGCTGGTCGACCGCGTGTCGGACATCCTGACGATTCCGTCGAGCCAGGTTCAGCCGGTTCCGGAAGTATCCGCCTCCTTCGACAAGTCCTTCTCCGAAGGCATCATCGCCAACGAGGCAGGCATGATCTGCTTCCTCAATCTCTCCAAGATGTTCAAGGGCGCAGACCTGGAAGATCTCGCGGCATAACACGCCGAAAGCCGATTTGAACGATGAAGGGCCGCGCGAGTGGCCCTTTTTCTTTATCGACGAATAATTGCACTTTGAATAAAGATCGCATTAATTTTTTAATGTCCTAATATAAATGGAAGTTGAGCACTTTAGCGAGTGCGTACATGACTTCCTGAAAAATGGCAGTAACCCCACCGGTTACGTCTGAGGGACATTCCATGCTGGGACTGGGCAAGGCGGCAAGTGCAACGGATATGCTGGCCGCCATATCGAAATCACAGGCAGTCATAGAATTCGATCTAACGGGCGTGATTCTCAACGCCAATGAGAATTTCTGCGAAGCGCTCGGTTATTCACTTGCCGAGATCAAGGGCAAGCATCACCGCATGTTCTGCGAAGCGGACTATACCGCATCGGCCGAGTACAAGGCCTTCTGGGCCAATCTCGCCGCCGGAAAGTTCGATGCGCAGGAATACAAGCGCATCACCAAGTCGGGTAAGGAGATCTGGATACAGGCTTCCTACAACCCGGTGTCGCGCGGCGGCAAGCCTTACAAGGTGGTGAAGCTGGCCACCGACATCACCGCCGCCAAGATCAAGGCAACGGAAGATGCGGCGAAACTTTCGGCCATCAGCCGCTCGCAGGCCGTGATCGAGTTTCTGCCCGATGGCACCATCCTTCAGGCCAACGACAATTTCTGCGCCGGCCTCGGCTACGACCCCTCGGAGATCAAGGGGAGGCACCATCGGATGTTCTGCGATCCGGCCTATGCGGCCACAGTGGAATATGCCGACTTCTGGAAACGGCTTGCCGCCGGTGAATTCATCGCCGACGAATTCGTCCGCTTCGGCAAGGGCGGCAAGGAAATCTGGATCCAGGCCGCCTATAACCCGATCACCGACATGAACGGCAAGGTCACCAAAGTGGTGAAATTCGCCACCGACGTGACCCCGCGCATGAGTGCCATCGCGCTGCTCGGCAAGGGCCTGCGCGACTTGTCCGACGGCAAGCTCGACCAGCAGATCGACACCCGCTTCGTGCCGAGCATGGAAGGCACCCGACAGGATTTCAACGCGGTGGCCGACAAGCTCAAGGAGGCGATGAAGGTCGTCGCCCAGAACGCGTCCGGCATTGCCTCGGCATCGAGCGAGATCCGCGACGCTTCGCAGGAGCTTGCCAAGCGCACCGAGCAGCAGGCGGCCTCGCTGGAGGAGGCGGCAGCGGCACTCGAACAGATCACCCGCACCGTCGGCGACAGCAGCCACCGGGCGGAGGAAGCGGGACGGCTCGTTACCACGACACGGCAGAATGCCGAACAGTCGGGCCTCGTCGTCGAACAGGCGATTTCCGCCATGGACGGCATTTCCAGATCGTCGAACGAGATCACCAATATCATCGGCGTCATCGATGACATCGCCTTCCAGACCAACCTTCTGGCGCTGAATGCAGGCGTCGAGGCAGCCCGTGCCGGTGAAGCCGGCAAGGGCTTTGCGGTCGTCGCTCAGGAAGTCCGCGAACTGGCCCAGCGCTCGGCCAAGGCTGCCAAGGAGATCAAGACTCTGATCAACACGTCGAGCCAGCAGGTGACCGGCGGCGTCGAGCTTGTCGGCCGCACCGGCTCGTCACTGCGCGATATCCTCACCCAGGTCGGCAGTATCCACGACAACATATCGGCGATCGTCGAGGCCTCGCGCGAACAGGCGGCGAGCCTGCGCGAAATCAGCCAGGCGGTGAACCATATGGACCAGGCGACCCAGCAGAATGCCGCGATGGTGGAAGAGACGACGGCGGCCAGCCACTCGCTCGCCAACGAGGCGGAAAGCCTGCGCGGCCTTCTCGCCCAGTTCGACATCGGCAACGGCACCGGCAGGACACCGACCTATCGCCCGGCACCTCAACAGGTTGCGGTCAACACCGCACCGCTGCGGGCAGCCCATGCCAATCTCAAACAGGCGGTCGGCTGGGAAGACTTCTGAAAGAAGGGGCCGGGCGGCGGATCATCTCCGCCGCCCGGCAATATCGATCAGGACGGCTCGAACGGCGCAGGCCGGCGACCGGCCCCCTGACGCTCGAGCATCCAGCCCGGATATTCCGGCGAAAGCGCGCTCACCTCATCCAGCCGCGCCATGTCGTCTGCATCGAGATGCAGGCCGACAGCCTTGAGATTATCCTCCAGCTGCTCGATCCGCCTGGCACCGATGATGACGCTCATGACGAAGGGCTTTTGAAGGATATAGGCAAGCGCCACCGAGGCGACGCTGGCCTCATGCTTGGCGGCAATCTCGCGCATGGCGGCAACGCAGGCCCAGGCGCGATAGGTATCGACCGGCGGAAAGTCGAACTCCTGCCGGCGCCCCTCGCCATTGCCCGGCGCGCCGGGGCCATACTTGCCCGACAGCAAACCGCCGGCAAGCGGCGACCACACCATCAGCCCGAGCTTTTCCTCCTGCATGACCGGCACGATCTCACGCTCCAGGTCACGGCCGGCGATGGAGTAATAGGCCTGCACCGTCTCGAACCGGGCAAAGCCGCGACGCTCCGATATGCCGAGCGCCTTGGCGATCCGCCATGCCGCCCAGTTGGAAAGACCGATATAGCGAACGAGCCCGCGTGACACGAGGTCGTCGAGCGCCCGAAGCGTCTCCTCGATCGGCGTGACCGTATCGGTCCCGTGGATCTGGTAGAGGTCGATATAGTCGAGCTGCATCCGCTCGAGGCTCTGCTCGACCGAATCCATGATATGCCCGCGCGAGGCACCGCGATCGTTTGGCCCGTCACCCGTTTGCCCGAGAAATTTCGTCGCGATCACCAGATCCTTACGCGCCACGCCGACATTGCGGATCGCCTGGCCGAGAATGCGCTCCGAATTGCCCGAGGAATAGACATCGGCCGTATCGATGAAATTGACCCCGGCCTTGATGGACCTGTCGAGAATGGCATCGGCCGCATCCTGATCGACGCCAGCGATCTTGCCCCATAACGAGGTCCCGCCCGCCTCACCGAATGTCATCGTGCCGAGGCACAGTTCGGAGACGAACAGGCCGGTATTGCCCAATTGATTGTATCGCATGAGATGCTCCATCCAGGGAGAAATGATGTGTGATGAGATGGATAAATGGGTACCCGGCCACGGCATGAGCCGCCGCAACCCGAAAGGCACGACACATCATTAGCCCAGCGCCGCGCGCTTGGCAATATAATCGGAGGCTCCTCCGATTAATATTTTTCCGGCACCCTCAGGCGACGTCGGCGTCGGGACCGATCTCGATCCGCTCCGGCCGGGTGAAGATCTCGAAATCATCGCCCCGCGTCAACGCCACCAGCGTCATGCCGGCCTCTTCCGCCGTGCGGATCGCCAGCGCGGTGGGCGCCGAGATCGCAACCAGCGTCGAGGCGCCGAGGATGGCCGTCTTCTGGACCATCTCGACGGAGATGCGGCTGGTGACCGCAACTATACCCTCACGTCCCGCCCGCCCCTTGCGGATCACCGCACCCGAGAGCTTGTCGAGCGCGTTGTGACGCCCGACATCCTCGCGCACGGCAATCAGCCCCTCACCGGGAATGAAGAAGCCGGCACCGTGAACGGCACGGGTCTGCGCGTGCAGCGGCTGGGCATCGTTGAGCGCAGCGATCGCGCCGGTGATGTCCTCGGGAGAAAGACGCATGCCGACATGGGAAACGTCGGGCACGACGCGCATTGCCTGCTCGATGGACTCGATGCCGCACAACCCGCACCCGACCGGGCCGGCCATATGCCGCCGGCGGGCGCGAAGCGCATCTTCCTTGTCCTCGGCAAGGCGCACCTGCACGTCGAGGCCCTGATCCCCCTCCAGAACCGAAATGTCCTCGATCTCGGCCATGGAGGAGATGATGCCCTCGGTCAGGCTGAAGCCGACGGCGAAATCCTCCAGATCGGCCGGCGTGCCCATCATCACCGCATGGCTGGAGCCGCCATAGGAAAAGGCGATAGCCACCTCTTCCGGCACCATGCGCGTGGCAGTTCTCACGACGCCGTTGCGGCGGATGATTTCCTCGGCGACTGCCGTCGTCTTGAAGCCGGACATCGGCTCTCCTTGCCTGATCGAAGGTGTATTCAACAACTCATGTAGTGGCCCGGACGACGATTGCCCAGTGCTCAAATGATCGGGCCGAAATCGCCAGGATAGGCGCCGACCGCGACTATCCAGACTACCCCCGGGCCGTATCCATCCCCAGGCTTCTGGCCTCGTGCAGCAGGGCCGAGACGAGCGGCGTGAACGGCTCGCGATGGTAGGCGACGAGACCGACCGTATGCCGCACTTCCGGCTCGACGATCGGGATCATGCGGACGCTCGGGGCAAAGCCGAAGGATTTGGAAAGGCTGCGAGGCATGATGCTGCACAGCTTGCCGGTGACCACATAGGAGAGCAGTGCCACGATCGAGCTGGATTCCACCGCCGGGATGATGGTGACCCCCGCATTGGCCAGCTGCTGGTTGATGATGCGGCGGTTCTGCATGTCCGGCGTCAGCAGGCCGAGACGGATATCCGCCAGCTCCGACCAGCGGATCGTCTCTCGGTCGGCATGGGGCGAGCCTTCGACGGTGACGAGCGTGTAATCCTCCTCATAGAGCGGTACGCTGGTAACCCGGCCGAGCGGCTCGTTGTTGAGATAGGTGATGCCGGCATCGATCTCGAAACTGTCGAGCTGCGCCAGGATCTGCAGCGATGTGCGCGACACGATGGAAAAAGTCACGTCGGGATGCGCTTCCTGGAACGGCGCCGTCAACAGCGGCACCATGGCGAGCGCGGTGGGGATGACGGCAAGCTTCACATGCCCTGTCAGGCCCTTACGGGCCGCCCGCATCTCTTCCCGCATCGTGCGGGTATCACCGACGATGCGCTTGGCCCATTCCAGCACCCGCTGCCCCTCGGGCGTCAACCCCTGATAGCGCGAACCGCGCACGACGAGCTGCACACCGAGCTGTTCTTCCAGATGCCGGATGGCGGCGGAAAGCGAAGGCTGCGCGACCCCGCATTCCTCGGCTGCTCGACCGAAATGCCCGGCGCGTGCCAGAACGATGAAGAATTCGAGCTTGTCGATCATGCGGAAGCCTGCGGGGATCACGGAAAGGAATGCCGCCGACCGAGTGTCCGGCGGGCGGCATCCTATAACCCGCGACGAGTTGTCGCACAAATCCTTAAGTGGCAAATCCGGCCGAATGCAGCCGAAAATCAAGGACCGGAAAATCAGAGGCCAAGGGAGCTGGAAAGGTCCTTGAGTATGCCGACACTGCGGGCAAGCGCGGCGCTCTCTTCATCATCGAGATCCGGCAGCAGATCCGCGGTGACACCACGGGCGCCAACGACCCGCGGCAGAGACAGCGTGACATTGTCGATGCCGGCGACGTGGTCGGTCAGGATGGAGACAGACAGGACCGAGCCTTCGTCGCGTGCGATCGCCCTGACGATGCGGGCAATACCGGCACCAATGCCATAATAGGTCGCCCCCTTGCCCTCGATGATCTTGTAGGCGGCATTGCGCACGTCATGATTGATCGCCTTGCGCACCTCTTGCGTAATCGGCCGGCCGAGCTGGCTGGCGAACGAGATGAGGTCCGCCGACCCGGCCATCGCCCCCGACCATGCGAGAACTTCACTATCGCCATGTTCACCGATGACGAAGGCGGGGATGGACTGCGGCGCGATCCGCATGTGGCGGGCAAGCAGGCTGCGAAACCGCGCCGTATCGAGGATCGTGCCGGAGCCGATCACCCGCTCCTTCGACAAACCGGAGATATTCGTGGCGATATGGGTGATGATGTCGACCGGATTGGCCGCGACAAGCAGGATCGGATCCGGCACGACGGCCAGGATCTTCCCGACGATCTCGCGGATGACGACAGCATTGCGCTCCAGAAGCTCGATGCGCGTCTCGCCCTGCTTCTGACTGACGCCGGCCGACAGGACGACGATGCCGGCGCCTTCCAGATCGGCATATCCGCCGGCCCTGACCCGCGTTGCGGACATGAACGGCACGGCGTGGGAAATATCCTCCGCCTGGGCGACGGCCAAAGCCTCGTTGCGATCGACGAACACGATTTCAGTGGCATAGCCGGCTATCGCCAACGCAAAGCCCGCCGAACTGCCCACCATGCCCGCACCGACAATCCCGATCTTCATGGCAAATCGCTCCGTGAAAGCTGGGAGGATAGCAGGTCGTGCGTAGCCCGCCATGACGAAATCCGGTGAAATCAGCCGATCCGTGTGGCCTTCAGTCGCGCTTCGTCCAGCGCCACGCCGAGGCCGGGCGTCTCGCCCAGTTCCAGCCAGCCATTGCTATGCGCAAGCGGCGATGCCATCGGATAATCCCGACGCGCCTCGCTCCATTCGGGATTGTCGTAAGGGTATTCGAGAAAGGGAGCGTCACCGACGCCGGCGGTCAGATGGGCGTTGGCGAGCACGCCGATCCCGTTCGTCCAGCTATGCGGCGTGAACGTGACACCCGCCTCCCGCGCCTGATATACAAGGCGGCGGCATCCGGTAATGCCGCCGACCAGCGCCACATCCGGCTGGATGACGTCGAAGGCGCGCTCCTCGATGATGTCGCGGAACTCGTAAAGTTCGCGTGTCATCTCGCCGCCGGCGATCCTGACCGACGTTGCGTCCTTCAGCGCCTTCATGCCCTTGCGGTCGGAGCGATGCAGCGGTTCCTCCATCCAGAAGATATCGAGACGTTCCAGTTCCTTCGCCACGGCAAGCGCATCCTTGAAGGTCCAGGCGAGCGTCGTGTCCCAAGGCATGCGCCAGCCCTGGTTACAGTCGACCATCAGTGCCAGGCGGTCTCCGACCCGAGCCCGGATCGCCTCCAGCGCCTTGACGTCATCACGCCAGCCGGATCGACCGCCGGCCGAGGAGGAAAAGCGCACCTTCATCGCCGCAAACCCCTCGTCGATGTAGCGTTCCGCCTGATCGGCCATGGCCGGAGCATCCCGCAGGACACCGGACGATGCATAGAGACGCACCCTGTCCGAGCGCCCGCCGAGCATCCGCCAGACCGGCTCGCCGGTTATCTTGCCGGAAAGATCCCAGAGCGCCAGGTCCATCGGCCAGCAGCGGCCATAGTGAAAGTTGATATGCGAGAGCACTTCGTAATGCCGTTCCAGATGGCGCGGATCGTGGCCGATGAACAGGTCCTCGTGACCTTCGAAACCCTTCATCAGATCGCCGGACCCGATCCCCTCCCGCCCCTCGTCATCCCTGACCCGCACGATCGTCGCATCGAAATGCTGTCGCGGCCGGCCGTCCCAGCTCGCCTTGAACGGCGGATCCAGAGGAAGACGATGGTAAGTGATCTCGATGGATGTGATCTTGCTCATGACATTCACCCGAACTGCTGCCAGATGGTCTTGTAGTCGCAATACTTGTCCACCGCATGGACGGACCGGTCGCGGCCGAAACCGGATTGCTTGAAGCCGCCGAACGGGGTGGAAAAATTCGCCATGTCATAGGTGTTGATCCACACCGTGCCCGCATGAAGGGCTTCGGAAAAGCGGTGCGCGCGGTCCATGTCTCGGGTAAAGACCGCCCCCGCCAGCCCGTAGATCGTGTCATTGGCCATGCGCAGGGCTTCCTCCTCCGTATCGAAGGGAATTGCGGCCAGCACCGGACCGAAGATTTCCTGGCGCGCCAGGCTCATGTCGTTGGTCATGTCGACGAACACACCCGGCGAGACATAGTAGCCGCCCGTCTCGGACAGAACCTGCTCGGCACCGAACACGCGTCTGGCGCCCTCGCTCTCCCCGTCGGCGATCATGCCGAGCACTTTCGTCATATGCGCCTCCTCGATCAACGCGCCGATCTGCGCCTCAGGCTCGAACGGATGCGCCAGCACGATATCGCGTCGGGTTACCGCCTCGATCCTTTCGATCAGAGCATCCTGAACCGAGCGCTGCACGAGAAGCCGCGTAGAGGCGTGGCAGGTTTCGCCCGAATTGTAGAAACAGCCCCAGGCAACGGCAGATGCAGCCGCATCGAGATCGGCATCGGCGAACACGACGAGCGGCGACTTGCCGCCGAGTTCCAGCGCCACGCGCTTGACGTTCGATTGTGCCGCATATCCCATGATCAGCTTGCCGACCTCGGTGGAGCCGGTGAAGGCGATCATGTCGACATCCATGTGCAGCGCCAGCGGCTTTCCCGCCTCCTCGCCGTAGCCGGTAACGACATTGAACACGCCAGCCGGAAGTCCCGCCTCGATGGCCAGCGCCGCAAGCCGGATCGCCGAGAGCGATGATTGCTCTGCCGGCTTCAGCACCACGGAGTTTCCGGCGGCAATGGCCGGGCCGAGCTTCCACGCATCGATGATCAGCGGATAATTCCACGGCGTGATCGCGCCGATGACGCCGAGCGGCACCTTGCGCACCAGTGCGCGCGCATTCGGCCCGGTCGGCGCGACCTCGTCATACATCTTGTCGATCATCTCGCCGTAGAACTGGATGCCATCGGCGCAGAGCCTGACATCGACATTCAGCGAAGCGAGAACCGGCTTGCCGACATCGAGCGTTTCGAGAAGCGCGAGTTCCTCGGCATGGACGCGGATCAGCTCCGCCCATTTGAGCATGATCTTCTTCTTCTCGAGCGGTTCCCGTCTTCGCCAGATGCCGCTTTCGAATGCCGATCGCGCAGATGCGACGGCCAGGTCGATATCGGCCTGCCCACCCCGAGCAAGCTGCGGCCCCGGCTGTCCGTCCATCGGCCGGTCGCGCCCGAAGGTCTGGCCGGAAACGGCATCGCGGTACCCGCCATCGATGAAGTGACGGCCCTCGGGTGCAATAGCAGTAAGTGCCGCCTCCCAATAGTCGCGGCTATAGGTCCTGGTCATCGCACACCCCTCTTCAAAGCGTCTTCGGCAAAGCCATGATCGTTCCGGCGAAGCACTCGATATCGGCATCGGAAATCTCGCGTATGCAGGAGCGGCGCATCGGCTGGTTTTCCGGCGCGCGCATCTCAGCGGCAAGATCCTGCGCACCAAAAGCCGCAAACGCCGGAGGCAAGGCACGCCGGACGTCGCAGCGATCCATCAGCCCGCTGACGTAACCCGGCAGCGCCGACGCAGCGCCAAGCCCGACGGCGCGCGCCGCCTCGTTGAGATCGGCCGTATCCGCCTCCACCAGCCATTCGAGCGTCGCCTCGAAGCCGAGCGCGGTGGCAAGGCCGTGATGAACCGGCGCAAGTCCTGCGAGCGCATGGCTGATATTGTGGGCGACAGACGTGCCGCAATTGTCGATGGCGATACCGGCATAGCAGGAGCCGAGCAGGACATTGCCCCGCGCCTCTATATTGTCGGGTGATCGGACTGCCGCCTCAAGCGCGCCTGCGACCAGCCGCATTGCCTCGTGCGCGTAGAGTTTTGCCCCGGCATGGGCATTGCGGTTGGTCGCGGCCTCGAAGGCGTGAATGAAGGCATCCATGCCGCACCAGGCGGTCAGCTGCGGCGGAAGCGTGATCGTCAGCTCGGGATCGAGGATCACCAGATCCGCCTTTGTCTCCGGTCCCCAGATCCAGAGCTTCTTACCTTCCGGCCCGGTGAATATGTTGGTGGCGGATGTCTCGGACCCCGTACCGGCCGTGGTCGGAACCATGATCTTTCGCAGCGGCCGATCTGGCAGCGGATTGGCCGCCAGCGCGTAAAACATCGGATCCTCGCCGGAGGCGGCACAGCACGCCGCCACCTTGGCGATATCGAGCGCCGAACCGCCGCCGACGCCGATCACCATGTCGGCGTCGACCGCCATGCGGCTCGCCGCCCGCAAATGCGCAAGTTTCGGCTCGCCGGAAAAATCGGCATAGACGACGGCCCCGATACCCCTCTGCCCAAGCGCCTCGGTGATCTGCGCCCCCATGCCGGATCGGGCGAGGAAGGCATCCATGACGATCAGCACATCGGAAATCTCATCGAAGCTGCGGACCGCATTGGCGAGACTGTTCGATAAACCGGGGCCGAACTCGATTTGCGGAATGGAGGAGGTCGCGAATTTCAAGACAGCACCACCGGATGAGAGGTCGATGCGCACAGTCTGCATCACAATCTCAGCGCTTCAAATCCATCGAAATATCGGCATAGTTGATAACATCAGATCATGGAGAGCCCGATGCTGGACCGCATACCGCTGGAAGCATTCCGTGTCTTCGACGCCGCCTGCCGCTTCATGAATTTTTCCCGTGCCGGCCGCGAACTGCACATCACCCAGGCCGCCGTCAGCCGCCGCATTCAGGGACTGGAAGACCAGCTCGGCGCAAAACTCTTCACAAGACGCGGCCGCAACCTGACGCTGACGCCGGACGGCGAGCGGCTTGCCCAGCGCGTGCGCGCCACGCTCGACTATCTGGAGGAAAGCCTCGAGCCTTTTCGCGGCGGCGGTCGCGAAACGATCTCGATTGCGGCGAGCGGCTCCGTCTCGCACCTGTGGCTCGCCAAGCGCCTGAAGGATTTCGACAACGAACGCCCGTCTGTCTCCGTTCGCCTGCTGACGACCGATGCTCCATCGGAGCTTGCCTCGGAGGCCAACGATCTCGTCATCCTTTACACAACAGGCGAACATCCCCGCTGGAACCTCAGTCTGCTGATGAAGGAGGATCTGGTGCCGGTCGCGTCACCCGGCTATCTCGACCGTCATGAGCTGGCCGCCGCGGTCCTCTCACCCGAGGTGATCGCGGGCCTGGACCTGATCGACTACGAACGGTTCAATGCGCACTGGATTTCCTTGCGCCAGTGGTTCGCCCGTCTTCCGCAACCGCCAAAGGCGCGCATCGCTCCCCGCCTATCCTTCTCCACCTATTCGCTGGCGATCGACGCCGCCTTGCGGGGAGAAGGGGTGACGCTCGGCAGCCGGGGACTGATCGCCGACGAACTGGCCTCTGGCGCCTTGGTTGAGCTCGGTGACAAAAGGTTGGAGACGGGCTACGGCTACTACCTCGGCATGCCGCGCTATCGCTCACTGACACCGGGCGCAATACGGTTGCACCAGCATCTGATTTCGGCGGCCTGAGGGTGAGACACTAGAGCGTGTCGCTCGAAAGTGGCTGCCGGTTTCGAGCTAAGACACGCGCAAAAAAAGCTAAAGCGTGTAGAGCGAATCTGAAAGATCGCGATTCGCTTTAGGCCGCGTTTTACGACGGGGCAACTCGGAAACGCAAAAGGCGGCCCAAAGGCCGCCTTCATCAATACTGCTGGGTCTTGCAAATTACGCGGCGACGACGATGCCGTTCAGCTGGGTCAGTTCGTTGAGGAACTGTTCGAGCTTGGTCTTGTGTTCGTCGTTGTTTGCCTTGCCGATATCGGCCTGCGTCGCGTCGATACGCTTCTGCAGCGTGTCGCGGGTCAGTTCGGCGACCGGAACGGCGGCTTCGGCGAGAAGCGTGCAGCTTTCCGGCAGGATATCGACGAAACCGCCGAAGACGACATACTTGGTGACCTGGCCGGAAGCGAGCTTCACGGAAACCACGCCCGGCTTGATCGTCGTCATGGTCGGCGCGTGTTTGGCAAGCACCGTCATTTCGCCAAGCGTCGCAGGGATCACCACTTCGGTGACCTTTTCGGAGACGAGAAGGCGTTCGGGCGAAACCAGTTCAAAGTTGAAAGCGTCGGCCATGATGGTCCACTTCCTATGGCAATTCCGGCAAGGCGCCTTGTTGGCTCGGCATGCGGACTTGCGTGAAAATTCGAGATCTTACGAGATGAGAGGCGCGCCGATTTGAACGACGCGCCATACTTTGCTTGTGATTAAGCGGCTTCTGCCAGCTTCTTGGCCTTTTCGATCGCTTCTTCGATCGAACCGACCATGTAGAAGGCTGCTTCCGGCAGGTGGTCGTACTCGCCGTTGACCAGGCCCTTGAAGCCCTTGATCGTGTCTTCGAGAGCAACCAGCTTGCCCGGCGCACCGGTGAAGACTTCTGCAACGAAGAACGGCTGCGACAGGAAGCGCTCGATCTTGCGGGCGCGGGCAACGGTCATCTTGTCCTCTTCGGACAGTTCGTCCATGCCGAGGATGGCGATGATGTCCTGCAGGGCCTTATAGCGCTGCAGCGTCGTCTGAACCTTACGGGCAACTTCGTAATGCTCTTCGCCGATGATCATCGGGTCGAGCATGCGCGAGGTGGAGTCGAGCGGGTCGACGGCCGGGTAGATGCCCTTTTCGGCGATCGAACGCGACAGAACCGTCGTTGCGTCCAGGTGGGCGAACGAAGCGGCCGGAGCCGGGTCGGTCAAGTCGTCGGCGGGAACGTAGATGGCCTGAACCGAGGTGATCGAACCCTTGGTCGTGGTGGTGATGCGTTCCTGCATGGCGCCCATGTCGGTCGCCAGCGTCGGCTGGTAACCAACGGCCGAAGGAATACGGCCGAGCAGAGCCGACACTTCCGAGCCAGCCTGGGTGAAGCGGAAGATGTTGTCGACGAAGAACAGAACGTCCTGGCCCTTGTCGCGGAAGTCTTCAGCGATGGTCAGACCCGTCAGAGCGATACGGGCGCGTGCACCCGGCGGTTCGTTCATCTGGCCGTAGACGAGGGCAGCCTTGGAGCCTTCGCCGCCGCCGTGCTTGTTGACGCCCGACTCGATCATTTCGTGATAGAGGTCGTTGCCTTCGCGGGTACGTTCGCCAACGCCGGCGAATACCGAGTAGCCGCCGTGCGCCTTTGCGACGTTGTTGATCAGTTCCATGATGAGAACCGTCTTGCCAACGCCGGCGCCGCCGAACAGACCGACCTTACCACCCTTGGAATACGGAGCCAGAAGATCGACGACCTTGATGCCGGTGACCAGGATCTGGCCTTCGGTGGACTGCTCGACATAAGGAGGAGCGTCCTGGTGGATGGAGCGCAGGTTCGACGTGTCGAGCGCACCGGCTTCGTCGATCGGCTCGCCGATGACGTTCATGATGCGGCCGAGCGTCTGCTCGCCAACCGGAACCGAGATCGGAGCGCCGGTATCGCTGACCTTCTGGCCGCGAACCAGACCTTCGGTCGAGTCCATGGCAATGGTGCGAACCCGGTTTTCACCGAGATGCTGGGCGACTTCGAGAACCAGGCGGTTGCCGTTGTTCTCGGTTTCCAGTGCGTTCAAAATGGGCGGCAGTGCGCCATCGAAAGCGACGTCGACGACTGCGCCGATAACCTGGGTCACTTTGCCGAGGGACTTGCCCGTTGCGGTAGCCATGTTTTTTACCCTCTTCTTGTCGATCAGAGCGCTTCCGCGCCCGAAATAATTTCGATCAGTTCCTTGGTGATCTGTGCCTGGCGCTGACGGTTGTAGGACAGCGTCAGCTTGTTGATCATGTCACCGGCGTTGCGCGTCGCGTTGTCCATAGCGGACATCTGCGCACCGTAGAAGGAAGCGTTGTTTTCCAGCAGAGCCTTGAAGATCTGCACTGCGACATTCTTCGGCAGCAGGTCTTCGAGAATTTCTTCTTCGCTCGGCTCGTATTCGTAAAGCGCGCCGCCCGTCTGGGCCGGCTCGCCACCCGGGGCAACGTCGAACTTCGCCGGGATGATCTGCTGCGCGGTCGCGATCTGCGCGATCACCGACTGGAAGCGCGCGAAGAACAGCGTGGCAACGTCGAACTCACCGGCGTTGAACATGTCCAGCACCTTGCCAGCAACTTCGTCAGCCTGGACGAAACCAAGCTGCTTCACTTCGCGGAAGGTGATGTAATGGACGATGTTGTCCTTGAACGAACGACGCAGAACGTCATTGCCCTTGCGGCCGACCGTCAGGATCTTGACGGTCTTTCCTTCGGAAAGGAGCTTCAGGGCGTGATCGCGTGCCAGGCGGATGATCGAGGAGTTGAAGCCCCCCGCAAGGCCACGCTCTCCGGTCGCAACGACCAGAAGGTGAACCTTGTCCTTGCCCGTGCCCGAAAGCAGCAGCGGCGCGTCGGCGTTGCCGGCATTGGCGGCCGAAAGGCCAGCCAGCACCTTGTCCATACGCTCGGCGTAGGGACGGGCAGCTTCGGCAGCTTCCTGCGCGCGACGCAGCTTCGCCGCGGCGACCATTTTCATCGCCTTGGTGATTTTCTGCGTCGCCTTGACGGAGGCGATCCGGTTTTTCAGATCCTTAAGTGAAGGCATCCGTTATCGGTCCTTGAGCTTGATCCGTACTTCTTAGGCGAAAGACTTTGCGAAGGCGTCGATAGCCGACTTCAGCTTTGCCTTGGTGTCGTCCGAGATCTGCTTTTCGGTGCGGATCGTGTCCAGCACTGCCTTGCCTTCCGAACGGAGGTAGGAGAGCAGACCCTGTTCGAACTTGCCGACTTCGGCAACCGCGATCTTGTCGAGGTAGCCGTTGACGCCAGCGAAGATTACCGCAACCTGCTCTTCCGTCTTCAGCGGCGAGAACTGCGGCTGCTTCAGGAGTTCCGTCAGGCGTGCACCGCGGTTGAGCAGGCGCTGCGTCGAGGCATCGAGGTCGGAGCCGAACTGCGCGAAGGCGGCCATTTCGCGATACTGGGCAAGCTCGCCCTTGATCGAACCGGCAACCTGCTTCATCGCCTTGACCTGAGCGGCCGAGCCGACGCGGGAAACCGACAGACCGACGTTAACGGCCGGACGGATGCCCTGGTAGAACAGGTCGGTTTCGAGGAAGATCTGGCCGTCGGTGATCGAGATCACGTTGGTCGGGATGAACGCAGAAACGTCGTTACCCTGGGTTTCGATGACCGGCAGAGCCGTCAGCGAACCGGCGCCGCGCTCGTCGGAGAGCTTTGCAGCGCGCTCAAGAAGACGCGAGTGGAGATAGAAAACGTCGCCCGGATAGGCTTCGCGGCCCGGCGGGCGGCGCAGAAGCAGCGACATCTGACGATAGGCGACAGCCTGCTTGGAAAGGTCGTCATATGCGATCAGCGCGTGCTGGCCATTGTCACGGAAGTATTCGCCCATGGCAGCGCCCGCAAAAGGTGCGAGATACTGCATAGGAGCCGGATCCGAAGCGGTAGCGGCGATAACGATCGAGTACGGCAGTGCGCCGCGCTCTTCCAGAACCTTGACGAACTGGGCAACGGTCGAACGCTTCTGGCCGATTGCGACGTAGACGCAGAACAGCTTGTCGTTTTCCGGGCCGTTGTCGTGGATCGGCTTCTGGTTCAGGAACGCATCGAGAATGATGGCGGTCTTGCCGGTCTGGCGGTCGCCGATGACGAGCTCGCGCTGGCCGCGGCCAACCGGGATGAGTGCGTCGATGGCCTTGATGCCGGTCGACATCGGCTCATGAACCGACTTGCGCGGAATGATGCCCGGAGCCTTGACGTCGACGCGCGAACGGCGGGTCGAGTTGATCGGGCCCTTGCCGTCGATCGGGTTGCCGAGCGCGTCGACGACGCGGCCGAGCAGTTCCGGACCAACCGGAACGTCAACGATGGCGCCGGTACGCTTGACGGTGTCGCCTTCCTTGATGCCACGGTCGGAACCGAAGATCACGACGCCGACATTGTCGGCTTCAAGGTTGAGCGCCATGCCGCGAACGCCGCCGGGGAACTCGACCATTTCGCCGGCCTGGACATTGTCGAGGCCGTAGACACGGGCGATACCGTCGCCGACGGAGAGAACCTGGCCGACTTCCGAGACTTCAGCTTCCTGGCCGAAGTTCTTGATCTGGTCCTTGAGAATTGCGGAAATTTCCGCTGCACGGATATCCATCAGCCGACCTCTTTCAATGCAAGCTTAAGGGTGGAAAGTTTGGTGCGAAGGGACGTATCGATCTGGCGGGACCCGACCTTGACGATCAGACCACCGAGGATCGACGGATCGACCGTGACGGCAATGGTCACGTCCTTGCCGGTCACGCCCTTCAGCGCCGACTTGAGTTCTTTTTCCTGCGTTGCGGTCAACGCATGGGCCGAAGTAACTTCGGCGGTAACTTCACCGCGGTGTTCCGCAGCGATTTCGCGATAGGCGCGGATCATGCCCGGCAGCGCAAACAGGCGCCGATTGCCAGAAACCACCTTCAGAAAATTAACGACGACACCGGAGATACCGGCCTTTTCAGCAACGGCAACAACGGCCTTCTGCTGATCTTCGGCAGTAAAGACCGGGCTTGCCACGAGGCGCCGCAGGTCTTCGCTTTCCGCCAGGAGCGCCTCGAAACGAGCAAGATCGGCACCAACAGCGTCGATAGAACCGGTTTCCAAAGCCAATTCGAAGAGCGACGAAGCATAGCGCTCCGCAACACCGGAAATAAGCGGGGACGTGTCAGCCACAGGCACAGTTTCCCTGAATTGCCATCCAAGCGCATCACCCGAACCCGTGAGATCGGACAAAGTCTTGAAAAATATTGATTTTCGACCGAAACCGATAAGGCCTCCACCCCACCCATTCCGACGTTCGGGGTCCGTCTAGCATAGGATGTAGGGACTCGCAACACGACTCGGCACCGAAAAAGCCCGGCATTCAAGGGGATGCGCAGATTTTTACGCCCCGCGCCTTCATTTGCCGGGTATCGCTCGCCGCCCGCGTCGATTTGCGCGCTCAGATGTACCCGAGAACGTAAGCGAGCGGGCCCGCGGCCAAAACAACCTCCAGTAGGAAAAACAGGCCATTTCGGGCCGTCAGCCCCCGATCGGCGAGGAAGGAGATAAAACGCCCCGCGGCGCCGAGCGCCAGAACCACGCCGGTCGCCATGTAGAACCAGTCCTGGGCAAGCAGGATCGGCAGCACGCCGAGGCCGAGATAGCGACCGCCGGCAGCGCGGATCGAGCCATACCCCTCCGGCAGGACCTCGCCGATCTGAAATGCCGAAAGCCGCAGGCAAGCGCCGGGGAAAAGCAGGATGACAAGGCCGATGACGGCAGTGATGGCGCAGGCGACGAAAGCCACCTGCTCGTTCAGTTCAGTCGGAAAGTAGAATTCCATGGCGCTGTTTCCCTTCGAATCGCCCACGATTCTAGCCAACAGGGTAAACAAGTCGCAAAGGCGGCGTCGGAGAATGCGTGGCGGCGCTAGAGAAAGCTCTGCGGATCGACATCGAGCTGAACCTGGATCGTGCCGCGCGGCTTCGGTCCGCTGCCGATCATCGCCCGCAGGAAGGCCTGCATGTCGGAATTGCGCCTTCCGTGCACGAGGAGCCGGAAACGGTGACGGCCACGCACCAGTGCGATCGGAGCCTCCGCCGGGCCGAGGATGGCGATGCCGGAGACATGCGGCGCGGCAGCGCGCAGCCCGCGCGCGTGATTTTCCGCATCCGCCCGCGTATCCGCCGAGACGATCAGCGAGGCAAGCCGGCCGAAAGGCGGCAGCAGCGCCTTTTCACGCTCGTTGATCTCGCGCTCATAGAACGCAGTGGAATCGCCGGACACGATCGCCTGCATGACCGGATGCATCGGCTGAAAAGTCTGGATCAGGCCATGGCTCTTCAAGCCGGTTCGCCCGGCGCGGCCCGTCACCTGGCTGAGCAGCTGGAAGGTTCGCTCGGCGGCGCGTGGATCGCCGTTCGACAGGCCGAGATCCGCATCGACGATGCCGACCAGCGTCATCAGCGGGAAGTTGTGCCCCTTGGCGACGAGCTGCGTGCCGATGACGATATCGACATCGCCCTTGGCGATCGCCTCCAGCTCCAGCCGCATGCGCTTGACGCCGCCGAGGATGTCCGACGACATGACAATGGTGCGGGCGTCGGGGAAATGCTTTTCCACCTCTTCGGCAATCCGCTCCACGCCCGGCCCGCAGGCGACCAGATGGTCGAACGTGCCGCATTCCGGGCAGGCTTCCGGCGTGTGCTGGTGATAGCCGCATTGATGGCACTGGATCTGGCTCTTGAACCGGTGCTCGACGAGCCAGCTGGAACATTGCGGGCACTGGAAACGATGGCCGCAGACACGGCAGAGCGTCAAAGGCGCATAGCCGCGACGATTGAGAAAGAGCAGCGCCTGCTGCTTCTTCTCAATCGTCCGCGCGATCGCCCTCACCAGAACCGGGGACAGGAAGCCGCCGCGTTCGGGCGGATGCCGGCGCATGTCGACGAGATGCAGGTCGGGCAGTGCCGCATCGCCGAAACGGGTCGGCAATTGCACCAGATTGTAGCGACCGGACAGGCCATTGACCTGGCTTTCGACCGAGGGCGTGGCCGATACGAGAACGATCGGAAAATCACCGATCCGCGCCCGCACCACCGCCATGTCGCGGGCATTGTAAAAGACGCGGTCCTCCTGCTTGTAGGCAGGGTCATGCTCTTCATCGACGATGATGAGGCCGAGTTCCTCGAAAGGCAGGAACAGCGCCGAGCGGGCGCCGGCCACAACGCGAACCTCGCCGGTCACCACCCCGCGCCACACCTTCTCGCGCATGCGCGGCGAAAGATCGGAATGCCATTCGGCAGGCTTTGCCCCGAAGCGCTGCTCGAAACGCTCCAGGAAGGCCGGCGTCAGCGCGATCTCGGGCAGCAGGATCATCACCTGCTTATCCCTCCGCAGCGCCTCGGCGACCGCCTCGAAATAGACCTCGGTCTTGCCCGAACCGGTAACCCCGTCGATCAGCGAGGCGGCAAAGCCTCCCTCGCGCATCGAAGCGACGACTTCCTCGGCCGCGTGTTTCTGCGGCCCTTCTATACGCGGCGCGATGTAATCCGGGTCGGGCCTTGCCACCACCGGCGGCGGCGGAAGAAATATCGTGTCGAACATGCCCTGCTTGATCAGACCGTCGATGACGCTGAGCGATACGCCGGCGGCATGCGCAAGCCCGCTGCGCGTCCACGGCACGTCCTGCTCTTTCGCCATGTCGAGAACACGCGTTCTGGCCGGCGTCAGCCGATCCGGCGCGCCACCGAGATAGCGCAGTCCCTCAACCATCGGCTCCGGATCGAGCGCCGCCGGGGCGCGGATCGCCATGCGCGCGACAAGACCGGGCGGCGATAGCGTATAGGCCGACACCCAGTCGACGAAATCGCGCATGTCCTTGGAAAGCGGCGGGCAGTCGAAGGCAAGCGTGATCGGCCGCAGTTTCTTCGGATCGAGCCGCTCGTCGTTATCGCCATCCCAGACGACACCGATCAGCTGGCGCGGCCCGACCGGCACCTGCACGACCGAACCCGGCTCCACATGCATGCCATCCGGCACGGCATAGCTGTAGGCCCCCGGCACCGGCAACGGCACCAGAACCGGCACGACGCGCACCGGCGCCCGCGACGGCGCAAGCGCGTCGCCGAACAGCGAATCCATCATGTCAGAAGAATTTTTGGCCATGCGGCGCGACCATGCATCGGAAGAGAACAAAAGTGAACTGTTTTATGGCTCACGCACCCTCGTCCTCGTCCTCGTCATCCTCGTCCATCACCCCGGTCGCCCGCATGCCTTCCAGCCATGTCGCGCCGTCCCTGCGGATGACGCGTTTCGGCCTTGCGCCACAACGATCCCGTATCGCTGCCGCCAGCTGTTCGGAATGGGTGACGATCCAGATCTGGCTCGACTGCGCCGCTTCCGCGATCATGTCGGCCAGCGGTTCCAGCATATCAGGATGCAGGCTGGCTTCCGGCTCGTTGAGCGCGATCAATGGCGGCTGACGGTATGACATCAGCGCCGCGGCCAGCCCGAGGAAGCGTATCTGCCCGTCGGACAATTCCTGCGGCTTGAACACCCTGAGCGGCAGATGCGGGAAGACCAGACCGAATTCGGCATATTCTCCGGGTTCGGGAACATTAAGCCTTGCCCCTTCGAAGGCCGTCGCAATCGCCCTGTTGAGTTCGATCACGTCGCCGCGGATATGTGCAAGTGTCGCGAAGACCGCAGCGATATTCGCTCCGTCCTCGTTCAGCAGCGGCGAAGTAACCGCAAGACATGGTTGACGCATCGGAGAGTCCCGATCGGTGCGGAACCCGTGGAAGAAGCGCCAGCTTTCCACCATCCGCCGGAAAGCGCCGATTTCCGGATAGTGTCCGGCATCACCCAGAAGCGCGATGGCCGTCTCCGACGTCATGGCGCGCTCGGGATATTCCACCATCCGCCCCTCGGGCCCGCGCACCATGATGCCGGGTCCTGCCCGCTTCATCATCGTCACCGGTCGCCGGCCGGTTTCGATCGTCAGCTCCTCCTCCTTGATCTGCGGCTCGAAGGCAAAACCCGCGGCGGCCTTGGGTGGCCTCAGGCCCGCTTCGACGCGGTAGCGGAAGGTAATGGCGCGCTCTTCGTCCAGCACCTCGACATTCAGCCTGATGCGGAAATTCTTCTCGTTGCGCCGATGGCCCGACCATAGCGCCGAAGCCATGCCGCCTTCCGCCGCGATTTCCGATGCCAGCGTGCCCCTGACTGCGGCCTGGATCAGCTGCAGCGCCCGGTAGAGATTGGATTTGCCGACCCCGTTTTCGCCGATGAAGACATTGACGTCGGCAAGGTCCATGCCGATCGCCTTGAGCGATCGATAATTCTGGGCTGACATGGAACGCAGAAGCATGCCGGACCTCCATGCGCAAGCAATAAGGACAAGCGGTCAGGCTGCAGAAACCACCGCCGGTTTGGTCAGGCCGGAGAATTCAGCGTCGCCATCCGCCGCCAGGTTAAAGACGGTGTGATGCTCCAGGGCCTTCGTCACTTCGGCCGGATCGCCTTCCAGCTGCTCCGGCAGGATCATGTTGCCGACGGTGAAGTCGAAGCGATTGCCCTTCTTGTTGAGCAGCTCGTAAAATACCGTCATGTCGCGCAGTTCCGTCGACCACTTGGCCAGCCAGTAGAACAGACCGGAATTGCGGGCCGTGATGTGGATCGGCAGGATCGGCAGATTGTATTTGCGCGCCAGACTGACGGCCGATGTCTTCCACGGCCGCTCGTTGAGCTTGCCGTTTTCCCAGTAGGCGATGCGGCCGGAGGGGAACAGCACCATCACCTTGCCCTCCTCGACCGCCTTGTTGGTAAGCAACAGCGTCTCGCGCGTCTTCAGCTTGCTCTTGTGCTCGTCACGCCATTCGACCGGAATGATCATCTCGGCAAAACGCGGATTGACGCGCACGGCATCGCGATTGGCAAACACCATCAGGTCCGGCCGCGTCGCCTTCAGAAGATCGAACACGGCGACACCGTCGGCAATGCCGGTCGGATGGTTGGAGACCAGGATGAAACCGCCCTTTTCCGGTATGCGCTCGACATTCTTCGCCCCGATTTCGAGCCTCAACAGATCGCTCATGTATTCGAAGCACTGGAAGCCACTTTTCGGCGCGATGTCATCGGCAAATTCGATGGCCCGTCCATAGCGCAAAAGTGTATAGAGAAACGGCCGCATGACCGGCCACAGCGGGCTTCCGACGATGCGCTGTCCCCGCTCGGCAATCAGCGTATCGACGATATGGCCGGGGCGGCCGCGGGAGTTCAGGGTCATGGTCTCCGCGAATTGACTGAGCGTCGTCGAACTATCACGGCGGGCCATACGTACTCCTTGGGCAAGGCAGCTCTTGTCGCAGCCCTGTATGATAAAACTTTGGCAACCATCGCGGTTTAGGATCTCCACAACGCTGCCGATAGCAATCTGGTGCGGCTTTCCACCAAAATCAACGGTTAAAGCCTTTGAACGAACTGCTGATCATCGCCTCACCCGAGCTTGCAGCCAAGCGCCACGAATGGCTGGAAAGCCTCAAGGGCGAGCGACGACTGTCGAAAAACACGCTCGACGCCTATGAGCGCGACACCCGCCAGTTCCTCACCTTTCTCACCGGCCACCTCGCTGGGCCGCCGAAAATCGCCGACATCCACACGCTGCGCCCCGCGGATCTGCGTGCATTTCTGGCCCAGCGCCGCCGTGATGGCTCCGGCGCCCGCTCGCTCGGCCGGCATCTCGCCGGATTGCGTTCGCTGCTGTCCTACCTGGAGCGCCAGGGCCTGATCAATGCAGCGGCCGCCAGCGCAGTGCGGGCGCCGAAACAGCCGAAATCACTGCCCAAGCCGCTGACCGACCGTCAGGCAACCAGCCTCACCACGGCCGAGACCCAGCTGCACGAGGAGCCCTGGATCGCCGCGCGCGACGCCGCCGTGATGGCGCTTCTCTATGGCTGCGGCCTGCGTATTTCCGAAGCGCTCGGCCTGCTGCCGGGCGAAATCGAACCCGGCACGACGACGCTGCGCATCAGGGGCAAGGGCGGCAAGACCCGCATCGTGCCGCTCCTTCCGGTCGTATCGGAAGCCGTAACCCGCTACCGGGACATCTGCCCGTTTCACCTGACGGGTGACAAGCCGCTGTTTCGCGGCGCGCGCGGCGGGCCATTGCAGCCGGCGATCATCCAGCGGCAGATGCAGAGGATGCGCAGCGCCTTCGGCCTGCCGGACACCGCCACGCCGCATGCGCTGCGTCACTCCTTCGCCACCCATCTTCTGGCCGGCGGCGGCGACCTGCGCACCATCCAGGAACTGCTCGGCCATGCCAGCCTGTCGACCACCCAGGTCTATACCGGCGTCGATACTGCACGGCTTCTCGATGTTTACGATCGCGCCCATCCGCGGGCTTAGATCGACAAGGGCAACCATTTGCTAACCACCCCCGTTAAGCAGCTGTGCAAGCCGGGCTGCTAACCTCCGCATCGAAAATTTCGGATTGGTGAGATGAACCCAACGCTCCTCGAAAGCCGCCTTCTCGATCGTTTGCAGGGCTTCGTCCTGTGGCTGATAGCCTCCATTCACGTGGTCGCCCTGGCATCCCTCCTTCTCGTCATCGGCATGCTGACGACCGCCAATGCGCAGGACATCGCCTGCCATGGCGCCAATCTTCTCGATGAGATGAAGGCGGAGAACCCCAGCGCCTATGAAACGGTTCTGGCGGAAGGTGCTAAAGTGCCGAATGGCAAGGGCATTTTCTGGAAACTGGAAAAGCCCGGTCTGCCCCCCTCATGGCTTATGGGAACCATGCACGTCACCGACCCGCGCGTGCTCAAGATGCCGGCGGGCGCCGATACGGCGTTCGAAAGCGCCAAAACACTGGTCATCGAATCCGACGAAGTGCTGGACGACAAGAAGGCGATGGCCGGCATGCTGACGCGGCCGGAACTGACCATGCTCACCGATGGCAATTCGATCGAGAAGCTTCTGAAGCCCGACGATCTGGCCATCCTGGAAGAAGGCCTGAAGAAGCGCGGCGTGCCGCTCTCGGCGGTCTCGCGCATGCAGCCCTGGATGCTGATGTCGCTCGTCTCGCTGCCGGCCTGCGAGCTGGCCCGCAAGGCGCAGAACGCCGCCTTTCTGGACAAGCAGCTGGCGCTCGACGCGGTTGCCGGCGGCAAGGACGTCAAGGGGCTGGAAACGCTGGCCGAGCAGCTTGCCGCCATGGCATCCATTCCGATCGACATGCACCTGAAATCGCTGATCGAGACGATCAGGCTCGGCGACCGGATGAACGATGTCTTCGAAACGATGACCGAACTCTACCTGACGGGCGAGATCGGCCTCACCATGCCGCTTCTCAAGCATGTCGCGCCCGATGGAAGCGACGATGCCGGCTACGCCGAGTTCGAGGAACTGATCGTCACCAAGCGTAACCACACGATGGCAGAGCGCGCAGTGCCGATCCTCGCCAACGGCAACGTTTTCGTGGCCGTCGGTGCGCTGCACCTGCCGGGCAAGGACGGCCTGGTCGAACTGTTCCGCAGCCAGGGGTTCACGGTCACGGCGGTCAACTGAGCCCGCATCCAAAAAACACCGGAAACGCGAAAGGGGCGGTCGCAAGGACCGCCCCTTTTTCATATCCTGCCCAACCGGATCACATGTGGATCGGCTTGGCAAAGGTCGAAAGAGCCGCTTCCTTGACCGCTTCCGACATGGTCGGATGCGCGTGGCAGGTGCGGCCGAGATCTTCCGACGAACCGGAGAATTCCATCAGCACGGTGATCTCGTGGATCATCTCGCCGGCGCCGAAGCCGACGATATGGCCGCCGAGAACGCGATCGGTTTCCTTGTCGGCCAGGATCTTCACGAAGCCGTCGGTCACCTGCATCGCACGGGCGCGGCCGTTTGCAGTGAACGGGAACTTGCCGACCTTGTAGGCGATGCCTGCGGCCTTGAGTTCTTCTTCCGTCTTGCCGACCGAGGCGACTTCCGGCTGGGTGTAGACGACGCCCGGAATGACATCGTAATTCACATGGCCATGCTGGCCGGAGAGGATTTCGGCAAGCGCCACACCCTCGTCTTCCGCCTTGTGCGCCAGCATCGGACCCTTCACGACGTCGCCGATCGCATAGATGCCGGCGACATTGGTCTTGAAGCCGTGGTCGATCTCGACACGACCGCGATCGTCGAGCGCAACGCCCGCAGCTTCCAGCCCGAGGCCCTCGGTATAGGGCTTGCGGCCGGTGGAGATCAGCACCACGTCGGCTTCGACCGACACGGCATCGCCACCCTTGACCGGCTCATAGGTGACCTTGGCGCCGGTTGCCGTCTTTTCGACGGCCGTGACCTTCGCTTCGGTGCGGATATCCATGCCCTGCTTGGCGATCATCCGATGGAACTGCTTCGACACGTCGGCATCCATGGCGCCGAGCAGCTTGTCGAGATATTCGATCACGGTGACCTTGGCACCGAGACGCATCCAGACGGAGCCGAGTTCGAGGCCGATGACACCGCCGCCGACGACGATCAGGTTCTGCGGCACCTTGTCGAGAACCAGAGCGCCGGTCGACGAAACGATGACCTTCTCGTCGATCTCGACATTGACGCCCGGAATGCCGGCGACATCGGAACCGGTGGCGATAACGATGTTCTTCGTCTCAAGCTCCTGCACCTTGCCGTCTTCGGCTGTGACGGACACCTTGCCGGCGGCGACGATCTTGCCGGTGCCGATAAAGCCGTCGATCTTGTTCTTCTTGAACAGGAAGGCGACGCCATCGGTGTTCGACTTGATGGTCGCATCCTTGTGGGCCATCATCTTGTCGAGATTCAGCTTCGGCGCAGACACTTCGATGCCGAGCGTGTCCATGCCGTGAGCGGCGTGGTGGAACATTTCCGATGCATGCAGCAGCGCCTTGGACGGAATGCAGCCGACATTGAGGCAGGTGCCGCCATAGGTGGCGCGCTTTTCGACGACAGCGACCTTCAGTCCGAGCTGCGCTGCCTTGATTGCGCAGACATAACCACCGGGGCCGCTACCGATAACGACGACATCATAAGCCATGTTCTAGTTCCTAATTCCTGGTTTTGGCAGGATCATCCCCGCCGACATTTCGAGAATGGCCCTCAGGCCGCTTTTTCAGTCGCAAGTTTCAGCCCGAGCGCAATGAACACCACGCCGCTCGTCCGGTCGATCCACTTGCTGGCGCGCGAGAACGCCGCCCGCATGCGCGGCGTCGTCATGAATGCGCTGACGCCCACGAACCAGATGATCAGGCAGCTTGCCATGACCAGCCCGTAGCCGAATTTGATCGCTATCGGCGTATGCACGCTGACGACGGTAGAGAAGATCGACAGGAAGAAGAACACCGGCTTCGGGTTCAGCGCATTGGCGGCAAAGCCAAGCGTGAATGCCTTCAACGCCGATTGGCGGCGCTTGTCACCATCGCCCTTGGGCTGCGCCGAAACGGTGATCTCGGTCCTGCCCGCCTTCAGCGCCTTGACGCCGATATAGAGCAGATAGGCAACGCCAAGCCACTTGATGATGTTGAACAGGTAGACCGACTGGGAGATGATCAATCCGAGCCCGAGGATCGTGTAGCTGACATGGAACATCAGCGCAGCGCCGATGCCGAAGCTGGTGACGATCGCCTGACGCCTGCCATGCACGATCGCCTGACGCATCACCATGGCGAGGTCCGCTCCGGGCGAAACGATCGCAAAGGAGAAGATCGCCATCAGCGAGACAAGTTCGATCAGATAGGCATGCATTGAATGGATCCCTTAGAACAGCAGCGCAACCATCATGATCAGCAGACCCGCAAGGCTGAGCAGCCAGACGAGCGAACGGACATAGGCGATACCGGCGAGATAGATGGGAAGATAGGCGATCCGTGCGATCAGCCAGACCCAGGCGCCACCGATGCCAAGCCCGCTCGGATCGCCGATGAAGGCAAGGCCGAGAAGCAGGCCGATAAAGGCCGGATAGGTTTCCTGGTAATTTTTGGAGGCGCGCGCCGCACGGCCCGCCGCCGCATTCCTGGGTGCCAGATCTTCATCGCGCGGACCCGCATTCCATTTGGAACCCAGCTCTCGCGTGGCGAGAAAACCCTGCAGCAGAATATGAAAGAGCAGCAGGACGACACTTAAGGCAAGCACCACCACGAGATGGGTCGCATTTGCCGAAGCGGGTTCCATGTTGCTCTCCCTTAATCCGGAGCATGTCGCGCAAAAATGTGAAGCGGTTTTGCGATGGCGACATGCGGCAAAAAAGAAACTGAAGCGACGCAGGTCCCTGGGGTTTGCGTCGCTTCGATATGCAGGGCTTAGAGGTCCAGAACCAGACGTTCCGGATCTTCCAGGCTTTCCTTGACGCGGACCAGGAAGGTGACCGCTTCCTTGCCGTCGACGATGCGGTGATCGTAGGAGAGCGCGAGATACATCATCGGACGAATGACGATCTGGCCGCCGACGACGACCGGACGCTCCTGGATCTTGTGCATGCCGAGGATACCCGACTGCGGCGCATTCAGGATCGGCGAGGACATCAGCGAACCGTAGACGCCGCCATTGGTGATGGTGAACGTGCCACCCTGCATGTCGGCCATGCCGAGCGAACCGTCACGGGCTGCCTTGGCGAGACGGCCGAGTTCCTTCTCGACGCCGGCGATCGAGCGCTGGTCGGCGTCACGGATGACCGGAACGACAAGGCCCTTGTCGGTGCCGACGGCCATGCCGACGTGGCAGTAGTTCTTGTAGATGATGTCGGTGCCGTCGATTTCGGCGTTGACGGCCGGCAGTTCCTTCAGCGCGTGGGTGACAGCCTTGGTGAAGAAGCCCATGAAGCCGAGCTTGACGCCATGCTTCTTCTCGAACACGTCCTTGTAGCGGTTGCGCAGGTCCATCACGGCCGACATGTCCACCTCGTTATAGGTGGTCAGCATGGCTGCGGTGTTCTGCGCATCCTTGAGACGCTTGGCGATCGTCTGGCGCAGACGGGTCATCTTGACGCGCTCCTCGCGAGGCGCATCGTCGGCCGACGAAACCGGACGCGGGGCTGCCGGAGCGGCAGGTGCCGCGGCTGCGGACGGGCCCTTGGCGATGGCAGCCAGAACGTCACCCTTCAGAACCTGGCCGCGCTTGCCCGAACCGTCGATATCGGCGGTCGAGATGTTATTGTCGGCAGCAACCTTGGCGGCAGCCGGAGCCGCCGGCATGGAAGAACCACCGGCAGGAGCGGCAGGTGCCGGAGCAGCAGCGGCAGCAGGCGCCGGAGCGGCTTCGGCGGGCTTGGCAGCCGGGGCCGAGGTCGCAGCACCGGCAGCACCAGCTGCGATCTGGCCGAGCAGCGCGTCGAGACCGACGGTCTCGCCGTTCTGTGCGACGATTTCGGTCAGGACGCCCGAGGCCGGAGCCGGGACTTCAACGGTAACCTTGTCGGTTTCCAGCTCGACCAACGGCTCGTCAGCCTTGACCGTATCGCCGACCTTCTTGAACCAGGTGCCGACTGTTGCCTCGCTGACGGACTCGCCGAGTGTAGGGACGCGGATTTCGGTGGCCATGATCTGTTTCCGTGTTTCTCGATATTTCGTTTCGAACAATTATGGGGGACGGCTGAAAGATCAGCCGCCGAGAGCGTCTTCGAGGAAGGCTTCCAGCTGTGCCAGATGCTTGGACATCAGGCCGGTCGCAGGCGATGCTGCTGCCGGGCGGCCCGTGTAGCGGACGCGCTGATACTTGGCATCGATATGCGCCAGAACCCATTCCAGATACGGGTCGATGAACGCCCATCCGCCCATGTTCTTCGGCTCTTCCTGGCACCAGACCATTTCGGCGTTCTTGAAGCGCGACAGCTCGTTGATCAGAGCCTTGGCCGGGAACGGGTAGAGCTGTTCGATACGCAGCAGATAGATGTCGTCGATACCGCGCTTCTCGCGTTCTTCGAGCAGGTCATAATAGACCTTGCCGGAGCACATCACGACGCGACGGATCTTGGCGTCCTTCTGCAGCTTGATCGGGCCGTCCTTGATGACTTCCGCATCGTCCCAAAGCAGGCGATGGAACGAGCTTTCGCCACCCAGTTCCGCAAGCGTCGACGTGGCGCGCTTGTGGCGCAGCAGCGACTTCGGCGTCATCAGGATCAGCGGCTTGCGGAAGTCGCGCTTCACCTGACGGCGCAGGATGTGGAAGTAGTTGGCCGGCGTCGTGACGTTGGCAACCTGCATGTTGTCTTCGGCGCAAAGCTGCAGGAAGCGTTCCAGACGTGCCGACGAATGTTCCGGACCCTGACCTTCGTAGCCGTGAGGCAGAAGGCAGACGAGACCGGACATGCGCAGCCACTTGCGTTCGCCCGACGAGATGAACTGGTCGAACACGACCTGCGCACCGTTGGCAAAATCGCCGAACTGGGCTTCCCAGAGCGTCAGCGCATTCGGACGGGCAAGCGAGTACCCATATTCGAAGCCGAGAACGGCTTCTTCCGACAGCATGGAGTTGATCACTTCATACTTGCCCTGGCCAGCCTGCAGGTTGGCGAGCGGGATGTAGCGTTCCTCGGTTTCCTGATCGTAGAGAACCGAATGACGCTGGCTGAACGTGCCGCGTTCGCAATCCTGACCCGACAGGCGGATCTTGGTGCCTTCGACGGCGAGTGAACCGAAGGCAAGCGCTTCCGCCATCGCCCAGTCGAGGCCTTCGCCGGTCTCGATCATCTGCGCCCGGTTTTCCATGAAGCGCTTGATCGTGCGGTGGGCGTTGAAGCCTTCCGGGATGGTCGACAGCTTGCGACCGATCTCGCGCAGCTCCTTCGTCGGCATCGAGGTCTTGCCGCGGCGCTGCTCGTCCGCATTGTCGGCGGAGCGCAAGCCCGACCACTGGCCGTCCAGCCAGTCGGCCTTGTTCGGCTTATAGGCCTGGCCGGCTTCGAACTCTGCATCCAGATGCGCGCGCCAGTCGGCCTTCATCTTGTCGAATTCGGCTTCGGTCAGAACGCCCTCGCCGATCAGACGGTCGGCATAGAGCTCGGCCACGGCCTTGTGGGCGCGGATGACCTTGTACATCTTCGGCTGCGTGAACGACGGCTCATCGCCCTCGTTATGGCCGAAGCGGCGATAGCAGAACATGTCGAGCACGACCGGCTTGTGGAACTTCATCCGGTATTCGGTGGCGATCTTGGCGGCATAGGTAACCGCTTCCGGATCGTCGCCATTGACGTGGAAGATCGGCGCCTCGATCATTTTCGCGACGTCCGACGGATACGGAGACGAGCGCGAGAAACCGGGATTGGTGGTGAAGCCGATCTGGTTGTTGATGATGACGTGCATCGTGCCGGCAACGCGGTGACCGCGCAGGCCCGACAGGCCGAGAATTTCGGCAACCACGCCCTGGCCGGCAAACGCCGCATCGCCGTGGAGAAGCAGCGGCAGAACCTTGGAGCGCTCGGAGAGCGGGATGATGTTGTCCTTCTCCCAGACCTTGGTCAGAAGATCCTGCTTGGCGCGCGCCTTGCCCATGACGACCGGGTTGACGATCTCAAGGTGCGAGGGGTTGGCCGTCAGCGACAGGTGAACCTTGTTGCCATCGAATTCACGGTCGGAAGAGGCACCGAGATGGTACTTCACATCGCCCGAACCTTCGACTTCGTCGGGCTTGAACGAGCCACCCTTGAACTCGTGGAACACGGCGCGGTGCGGCTTGCCCATGACGTTGGTCAGGACGTTCAGGCGGCCGCGGTGAGCCATGCCGACGATGACTTCTTCGAGACCCAGCTGGCCGCCGCGCTTGATGATCTGTTCGAGCGCCGGGATCAGCGCTTCGCCGCCATCGAGACCGAAACGCTTGGTGCCCTTGAACTTGACGTCGAGGAACTGTTCGTAGCCTTCGCCTTCGATCAGCTTCGAGAGGATGGCCTTCTTGCCTTCCGGGGTAAATGCGATCGCCTTGTCGGGACCTTCGATCCGTTCCTGGATCCAGGCCTTTTCCTCAGGGCTCGACATGTGCATGAACTCGACGCCGATGGTCGAGCAATAGGTGCGCTCGAGGATCTCGATCATTTCGCGAACGGTCGCGTATTCGAGGCCCAGAACGTTGTCGATGAAGATCTTGCGGTCGTAGTCGCTCTCTTCGAAGCCGTAGGACTTCGGGGACAGCTCATTGTAATCGTCTACCGGGCTTGCGATGCCCAGCGGATCGAGCTTGGCATGCAGGTGGCCGCGCATGCGGTAGGCGCGGATCATCATGATGGCGCGCACGCTGTCGCGGCTCGCCTGATGAACGTCGGCCTGATTGACGCTCGCACCGGTTGCCGCAGCAGCCGCTTCGGCCTTCGCCTTGACCTTGGTCTCGATCGCCTTTTCCACGACCGGCCAGTTGCCGTCGAGAGCGGAAACGAGATCGCCGCCAGCGGCGATCGGCCAGTTCGAACGCTTCCAGGAAGCGCCCTGCGCCGCCTTCTTCACGTCTTCGGGGCTGTCGGCCAGTGCTTTGAAAAAGGCCTGCCATTCTTCGGAAACCGAATTCGGATCGGCTTCGTACTTGGCGTAAAGTTGTTCGATATAGACGGCGTTCGCACCGTCCAGGAACGACGTGATGAGAAACTGCTCGTTGGCTTCTTGCCGGGACATGGCTTAATCGCGGGCGCCGCGCCCGCCTCCTCAGTGGTCGGAACCGATGACCTCCACGGTTCCGCATTCTCTTGGCTATCTGCTTCATGCCCCTCGTCCGCCGAGCGGCGCCTTCTTTCCGCAAGCGGATCGAAGGAGGCATGTCGTACCGCTGCCTGGCCCCGCCATGTCGCCTGATGCGAGCTTCCTCGCCCCGCGTGCAGGGAAAGGTACGGGAAGAAAGGCATTACATCTGTCGCCGCCAGTCTTGCCGGCGGCGACAGCTATTCATGTGGTTCAGCCCTTGAGGACTTCAACCAGCGTCTTGCCGAGGCGTGCCGGCGAAGGCGAAACCTTGATGCCTGCTGCTTCCATGGCCGCGATCTTGGATTCCGCGTCGCCCTTGCCGCCGGAAACGACAGCGCCGGCGTGGCCCATGGTGCGGCCCTTCGGAGCCGTACGACCGGCGATGAAGCCTGCCATCGGCTTCTTGCGGCCCTTCTTGGCTTCGTCGATCAGGAACTGGGCTGCATCTTCTTCAGCCGAACCACCGATTTCGCCGATCATGATGATCGACTGGGTGGCGTCGTCCGCGAGGAACATTTCCAGCATGTCGATGAATTCGGTGCCCTTGACCGGGTCGCCGCCGATACCGACAGCCGTCGTCTGGCCGAGGCCTTCGTTCGACGTCTGGAACACGGCTTCGTAGGTCAGCGTGCCGGAGCGCGACACGATACCGACCGAACCCTTGCGGAAGATCGAGCCCGGCATGATGCCGATCTTGCATTCTTCCGGCGTAAGCACGCCCGGGCAGTTTGGGCCGAGCAGGCGCGACTTCGACTTGTCGAGCTTGGCCTTGACGCGCACCATGTCCATGACCGGGATACCCTCGGTGATGCAGGTGATGAATGGAACTTCGGCTTCGATCGCTTCGATGATCGCGTCGGCAGCGCCTGCCGGCGGAACGTAGATCACGGTCGCGTCGGCACCGGTGCGTTCCTTGGCTTCGGCAACCGAAGCGAAGATCGGCAGTGCCGTGCCATCGACGCCCGACGACCAGGTTTCGCCACCCTTCTTCGGATGGATACCGCCGACCATCTTGGTGCCGTAATAGCCGAGTGCCTGTTCGGTGTGGAACGTGCCGGTCTTGCCGGTCAGGCCCTGAACGAGGATCTTGGTGTCTTTATTGACGAGAATAGACATGTATCAGGTTCCTCAGATTAGGCTTTGATCGCCGCGACGATCTTCTTCGCCGCGTCATCGAGATCGTCGGCGGCGGTGATCGCCAGACCGGACTCGTTGAGGATCTTCTTGCCGAGCTCGACATTGGTGCCTTCGAGGCGCACGACGAGCGGAACCTTCAGGCCGACTTCCTGCACGGCAGCGACAACGCCTTCGGCGATGACATCGCAGCGCATGATACCGCCGAAGATGTTGACGAGGATGCCCTCGACCTTCGGGTCAGCGGTGATGATCTTGAAGGCAGCCGCGACTTTCTCCTTGCCGGCGCCACCGCCGACGTCGCAGAAGTTCGCCGGCTCTTTGCCGTAAAGCTTGATGATGTCCATCGTCGCCATGGCGAGACCGGCACCATTGACCATGCAGCCGATATTGCCGTCGAGGGCAACATAGGCGAGGTCCCACTTGGAAGCTTCGATTTCCTTGGAGTCTTCTTCGGTTTCGTCGCGCAGCGCCTTGACGTCGTCGTGGCGGAACAGGGCATTGCCGTCGAAGGACATCTTGGCGTCGAGAACGCGCAGATGACCGTCCTTCATGACGATCAGCGGGTTGACTTCGAGGAGAGCCATGTCCTTTTCACCGAACGCCTTGTAGAGCGCCGGGAACAGGGCCTTGGCATCTTCGGCAGCCGCGCCAGACAGTTCGAGAGCCTTGGAGATCTTGGCAACGTCGTCAGCCGTGACACCGGTTTCCGGGTCGATGGCGATCGTGTGGATCTTCTCAGGCGTGTCGTGGGCAACGGCTTCGATGTCCATGCCGCCTTCGGTCGAAACGACGAAGGCAACCTGACCGACCGAACGATCGACCAGCAGCGAGCAGTAGAGTTCGCGGTCGATATCGGCGCCGTCTTCGATGTAGAGGCGGTTGACCTGCTTGCCGGCATCGCCGGTCTGCGCGGTTACCAGCGTGTTGCCGAGCATGTCCTTGGCGTGCGCCACGACTTCCTCGATCGACTTGGCCAGGCGAACGCCGCCCTTGGCGTCGGGGCCGAGTTCCTTGAACTTGCCCTTGCCGCGACCGCCGGCATGGATCTGGCTCTTGACCACGTAGAGCGGGCCCGGCAGCTGCTTTGCGGCAGCTTCGGCTTCTTCCACCTTGAGGATGGCGACGCCTTCGGCGACCGGCGCACCATAGCCCTTCAGAAGAGCTTTGGCCTGATATTCATGGATATTCATGGGGCTTGATCCCTATTTGAATGACGCGAGCGCTGGCTAAAAGCCAGCGCAAAAATTTCGGACGCGGATTACTTCAGCGAAGGAACGAGGGCGACGCAGGCTTCGCAGAGACCGGCGACAGCGCCGACCGACTTCTGGAAGGCGGCTTCTTCGTCCTTGTTGAATTCGACTTCGACGATGCGCTCGACACCGCCGGCGCCGAGAACGACCGGAACGCCGACATACATGTCCTTGACGCCGTACTGGCCGGAAAGGTGAGCGGCGACCGGCAGGACGCGCTTCTTGTCCTTGAGGTAGGATTCGGCCATTTCGATCGCCGAAGCGGCCGGAGCGTAATAGGCCGAACCGGTCTTCAGCAGGCCTACGATCTCTGCGCCGCCGTCACGGGTGCGCTGGATGATCTGGTCGAGCTTCTCCTGGGTGGTCCAGCCCATCTTGACGAGGTCGGTGAGCGGAACGCCGGCAACCGTCGAGTAGCGGGCAAGCGGCACCATCGTGTCGCCATGGCCGCCGAGAACGAAGGCGGTGACATCCTGGACGGAAACATTGAATTCTTCGGCAAGGAAGAGGCGGAAACGGGCGCTATCGAGTACGCCGGCCATGCCGACGACCTTGTTCTTCGGCAGGCCGGAGAACTTCTGCAGCGCCCAGACCATCGCGTCGAGCGGGTTGGTGATGCAGATGACGAAGGCGTTCGGGGCATATTTCTTGATGCCGGCGCCAACCTGTTCCATCACCTTGAGGTTGATACCGATCAGGTCGTCGCGGCTCATGCCCGGCTTGCGGGCGACACCGGCAGTGACGATGCAGACATCTGCGCCTTCGATCGCAGCGTAGTCGCTGGCACCGGTGAGCTTGGCATTGAAACCTTCGACCGGGCCGGACTGGGCGATATCCAGGCCCTTGCCCTGCGGAATGCCGTCGGCGATGTCGAAGAGGACGACGTCGCCCAGTTCCTTCAGGCTGGCGAGATGCGCCAGCGTGCCACCGATCATGCCAGAACCAATAAGTGCGATCTTCTTACGCGACATCGGAATGCTTCCTCTCGAATCCAGACCTGCGGCAAGTTGGCGCAGGCTCTCCTTGCGGCAGCATCGATAGACCGATCGCGTAAAAATGGCAACCGATTATTTCGGCACCAATAATTTCAATCGTTTAGATAAATATTAACTTACGTAAACGTAAGCGTTTGCGTCATAAATATGTCAGACTTGCTGCCGCTTCTCATTGTGCAGCGCAAGATATTCCGCGCTCCGCATCTCGAAAAGACGCGACACCGTACGGTCGAATTCGAAGCCTTCGGTTCCACGTCGCTCCACCAGAAGCTCGTCCGGCGAACTGGCAGCAGAGATGAAAAGCCGCACCGACTGGTCATAGAGCGCATCGACCAGATTGATGAAGCGTTTGGTTTCGTTGCGCTTCTCGGGATTGAGCTGCGGCACGTGTTCGACGAAGACGACATCGAAACGCGCGGCGATCGCCAGATAATCGGAAGCGCCGAGCGGTTTTTCGCAAAGATCGGCAAACGCGAACCGAGCCGACCGGCCAGCCGCCTGCGGCACATGAATGCTGCGGCCCTTCATCGGCAGCGCGATCGGCTCCGCCTTGTCGCCATCCGTCACCTGATGCCACGCCGCCTCGATCGCCGCATCGGCACGACCGTCGAGCGGCGTGATGTAGACCGGCAGATTGGCATTCTTCTCCATCCGGTAGTCGGTCGGAGAATCCAGCGTCACCACATCGACATGCTCTGTCAGCAGACCAATGAACGGCAGGAACAGACCGCGATTGAGCCCGTCCTTGTAGAGATTGCCCGGCTCGACATTCGACGTGGCGATCAGCACGCAGCCGAGATCGAACAACTCGGTAAACAGCCGCGCCAGGATCATCGCATCGGTGATGTCGGTGACGGTGAATTCATCGAAGCAAAGCAGCTCCGCCTCGGCGAACAGGGCAGCCGCCACCGGCGGCACCGGGTCGGTCTGCTTCGTCTCGCCGCGTTTCAGCTTCTGTCGATGGTCGTGGATGCGGTTATGCACGTCCGCCATGAACTCATGAAAATGCGCCCGACGCTTCTTCAGCGTGGGCGCCTTCTTGAAGAACATGTCCATCAGCATCGTCTTGCCGCGTCCGACACTGCCATAGACATAAAGGCCGCGGATCTTTCGAGGCTTTCCGGCCCCCTTGGCGAATAGCCAGCCGAGCGCGCTGGTCTTCTTCGCAGGCTTCGCTTCCTTGAGCGCTGCAAGCACGTGATCGAGCTTCACGGCAACCGCCATCTGCGCGGCATCGGGCGTCAGAACGCCGGATGCGGCAAGGGCTTTCAGCTCCTCGCCGACACTCGACGTATATTCGGGAATGGGTTCCACGAGGGAGCCCCCTTCATGAAGGGTGAGGGATTAGCGGCTAAGGCCGAGCGGCTGGCCGGAATTGAGCGTTCCGTCGAACCGGTTGTCGGCGCTCTTGTAGACGCGGCCGATGACGTCGCCCGAACGGTTCTTGAACTGAACCATCTTGCCGGAGACTTCCCAGGAACCCATTGTCGTCAGCTCGCCGGCGCAACCGCGCGTGCCGCCGCGCGAACCGCTGCCGAGATTGGTGAGCGTCAGGAACATGTCGCAGGATGCGCCGCCGTTGGAAACGCGCCAGTTGCCGACCATCTGCTCCTTGGTCACGTCGAGCGCAGTCGTTGGCGCAGAAGCGTTCGGATCGGTCATCGCCATGTTCTGGCCACCCTGCGGCGCTGCCGGATACTGCGTTGCGCCGCCCGGAGGCGGAAGCTGGCCGCCCTGCACGCCCTGAACGGGCTGGGCCTGAAGCGGAGCAGGCTGCGAAGGCAGGTCGCTATACGGGCTGTAGGATGTCCGCTGGCAACCAGCCAGCGCCAGGGTCAGAACGAGACCTGTTGCCACATATTTGAACTGCATCAAAAACTCCTGTCCGGATTTGGTCACATTGCGCCACGTATCGCGGCACGACAGTTTGGCGGGGAATATCGTAAACGCCCTTGGTTAATCAAGGGTATCCAGCCAATCCGGCACAATCACGGCCGGTGCAGTGTTCAAAATGGCGTGCTCAGGCATCATTCTTATACGTCACGAGGCCGCAACCATCAGGCTGCGGCCTCGCAGAAAGCTCGTCAGACGCGGCGCTCGACCATCATCTTCTTGATTTCGGCAATCGCCTTGGCCGGGTTCAGCCCCTTCGGGCAGGCCTGGGCGCAGTTCATGATCGTATGGCAGCGATAAAGCCGGAAGGGATCTTCGAGATTGTCGAGACGCTCACCCTTGGCTTCATCGCGGCTATCGATCAGCCAGCGATAGGCTTGCAGCAGAACGGCCGGACCGAGGTAGCGGTCGCCGTTCCACCAGTAGCTCGGACAGGAGGTCGAGCAGCAGGCGCACAGGATGCACTCGTAAAGACCGTCGAGCTTGAGGCGGTCCTCATGGCTCTGCTTCCATTCCTTCGCCGGCGTCGGAGACACCGTCTTCAGCCATGGCTCGATCGAGCGGTGCTGGGCGTAGAAGTTGTTGAGGTCCGGAACGAGGTCCTTCACCACCGGCATATGCGGCAGCGGATAGACCTTCACCGTGCCGGAAATGTCGTCCATGCCCTTGGTGCAGGCCAGCGTGTTCGTGCCGTCGATATTCATCGCGCAGGAACCGCAAATGCCTTCGCGACAGGAACGGCGCAGCGTCAGCGTCGGGTCGATCTTGTTCTTGATATAGAGCAAGCCGTCGAGCACCATCGGGCCGCAATCGTCGAGATCGACATAGAACGTGTCGATGCTCGGGTTCTTGCCGTCATCCGGGCTCCAGCGATAGATGCGGTATTCGCGCAGGTTCTTGGCGCCTTCCGGCTTCGGCCAGACCTTGCCTTCGGACATCTGCGAGTTTTTGGGAAGAGCGAGTTCAACCATTGTCCAATCCTCTTCCGATCAATAGACGCGAGCTTTGGGCTCGATCTTGTAAGGATCGATACCCTCGGCGATCAGGTCCGTATGGACCGGGCGGTAGTCGAGCTTCACGTCGCCGGCTTCCGAGACCCAGGCGAGCGTATGCTTGCGCCAGTTCACGTCGTCGCGACCGGCGAATGCACCCTCGGTGAAGTCCTCGCGCGCATGCGAACCACGGCTTTCCTTGCGGGCTTCCGCGCCATAGACGGTCGTGATCGCGTTCGCCATCAGGTTATGCAGTTCCAGCGTCTCGACGAGATCGGAGTTCCAGATCAGCGAGCGATCGGTAACCTTGACGTCAGGCAGTTCACTCCAGATGGCGGACATGCGCTTGCAGCCCGATTCCAGCGATTCCTGTGTACGGAACACGGCGGCATCGTCCTGCATCGTGCGCTGCATCTTGTCACGCAGCACGGCGGTCGACGTTTGCCCCTTGGCATGACGCAGGCTGTCGAACCGATCCATGATCTTGTCGCAGGCGGCAATGTTGAGCGGCGGGATCGGGCTTTCGCGGTCGATCACCTGGCCGGCGCGGATTGCGGCGGCGCGGCCGAAGACCACGAGGTCGATCAGCGAGTTGGAGCCGAGGCGGTTTGCACCGTGAACCGAAGCGCAGCCCGCTTCACCGACAGCCATCAGGCCGGGCAGGATGCGCTCCGGATTGTTGGCATCCGCGTTCAGCACTTCGCCCCAGTAATTGGTCGGAATGCCGCCCATGTTGTAGTGAACCGTCGGCAGGACCGGGATCGGCTCGCGAGTGACATCGACGCCTGCAAAGATCTTCGCCGATTCCGAAATGCCCGGAAGACGTTCGTGCAGCACGGCCGGATCGAGATGATCCAGATGCAGGAAGATGTGATCCTTGTTCTTGCCGACGCCGCGGCCTTCACGGATTTCCATCGTCATGCAGCGCGAGACGACGTCACGCGAGGCAAGATCCTTCGCCGAAGGGGCATAGCGTTCCATGAAGCGTTCGCCCTCGGAATTCACGAGGTAACCGCCTTCGCCGCGTGCGCCTTCGGTGATCAGACAGCCCGAACCATAAATGCCGGTCGGGTGGAACTGGACGAATTCCATGTCCTGCAGAGGCATGCCGGCACGTGCCACCATGCCGCCGCCGTCGCCGGTGCAGGTATGAGCGGACGTTGCCGAGAAATAGGCGCGACCGTAACCGCCGGTCGCCAATACAACCATCTTGGCGGTGAAGCGATGGATCGTGCCGTCGTCGAGGTTCCACGCGACGACGCCGGTGCAACGACCGTCATCGGACATGATCAGGTCGAGCGCGAAATACTCGATGAAGAATTCCGCATTGTTGCGCAGCGACTGGCCATAAAGCGTGTGCAGGATGGCGTGGCCGGTACGGTCGGCCGCAGCACAGGTGCGCTGCACCGGCGGGCCGGCGCCAAAATTCTGCATGTGGCCGCCGAACGGCCGCTGGTAGATCTTGCCTTCCTCGTTACGCGAGAACGGCACGCCGTAATGCTCGAGTTCGTAGACGGCCTTCGGCGCTTCCATGACCATGTACTGCATGGCATCGACGTCGCCGAGCCAGTCGGAACCCTTGACGGTGTCATAGAGGTGCCACTGCCAGCTATCCGGCGTCATGTTCTGCAGCGAGGCGGCGATGCCGCCCTGTGCCGCGACCGTGTGCGAACGCGTCGGAAAAACCTTGGTGATGCAGGCGGTCTTGAAACCCTGTTCGGCCATGCCGAGCGTGGCGCGCAAGCCCGCGCCGCCGGCACCCACGACGATCACGTCATAGGAGTGGTCGACGTAATTATATGCCTTGGGAGCCTGAGAATGGCCGTTCTGATTTGCTCCGTTGGGAGCGATAGGTGTTACGGATGCCATGACGGATTATCCTGCGAACGCAATTTTCAGAACGGCGAAAAGACAGAGCCCACCGATCAGCATTGCAAAGAATGTGTTGAGCATCAGGACGAGGAACTTCAGGCCCTCGTGATGCACGTAGTCGACGATGATTTCCTGGATGCCGATGCGCATGTGCACGAGACCCGCAATCACCATCATGCCGAACAGCACGGCGACGATCGGGTTCGACAGCGCGCCGATGACTTCCTCATAGGGAGCACCGGCATAACGGATTAGGAAAATGATGAAAAAGATGGCAAGCGGCACCATCGCCACGGCCGACATCCGCTGCACCCAGAAGTGCTCGGTGCCTTCCTTGGCGGAGCCGAGCCCACGAACCTTGCCCAAAGGCGTACGCATATCCATGATTCTACCCCCTCAGATCGCCAGACCGACGATCCAGATCACCACGGTCAGACAGATCGAAACGATCGGCAGGGCGATCGCCATCTTGGTGGTGAAATGCTTGTCGAAACCGTGGCCCATGTCCCACATGAAGTGGCGCATGCCGCCGAGCATGTGGTGGACCAGCGCCCAGGTATAACCGAACAGAACAAGTAGACCGATCCAGGTGCCGAACAGCCAGCTGATCCAGTTGAAATACTCTTCGCCCGAAGCGGCGGCCACCAGCCACCAGGCAAGCAGGATCGTACCGACAGCCAAAGCCGCACCGGTGATGCGGTGGACGATCGACATGACCATTGTGGGAATTGGCTTGTAGATTTGCAGATGCGGCGACAAGGGCCGGTTATTCGTTACATTCGCCATCATTACCTCGCGGCGTCGTCTGAAACGGGCGGGCGCCCGGCAATGCACTATGCCGAGAAAATGTGCATTGCATCATCGGCCCGGTTTAATCTTCGATTGCATGGACCACAAGAACAATTCCAAGTGAGGCCGAATTTAATCGATTGTGATTTGCAAGGGGCAACCCCTCGGACATTTCGTCGCGCCACGTTAACCATCAATTCCAAACATTTGGTTGCCGTCTAGGCGACAAGCGTCCGATCATGTTAATCTTTGGTTAACCATGATTTCCGGAGTTCGCCATGATCGCGAATCGCATCAGACCTGTCGCCATCGCCGCAGCATTTGTGACAGCCTTCGCCCCCATGGCATCGGCGCGCGACGCAGGCCATCATTATGGCGGCGATAACCATCATGCGCATGCAAACCTGAAACGGCTGTCCGATCGGACGCTGGGCGGCGCAAGCCGCATCGTTTCCGCCAATCGCCAACGCGGCTCGATCGTCGGGCCGGGAGACTATTTTTCGGGTTCGACCTATGTTTATTCCGGCGGCTACCGGGTGATTTTCGTCGATCGGGCCGCAGATCGCATGGAGCAGCCCTATATCGCACCGAAGGCCAAGATCATCGATGTTGGCCAGGACGTGGTGGACAACAGCTTCAGGCCCGTCAATGGCTGCAGCTATGAAGTCGGCGTCTGCGTCATCCGCGGCAAGTAAGCCGTTCGCGAACCTTGGATCCGCCTAGGCCGTGAACCGCCACACCGTCGTTTTCTTCACCTCGCTGTCCTCCAGCGCCCGCGTCACCGGAACCTGATAGACGGCCAGCTGTTCCAGCCTGTCCTTCGGCAGATAACTCCGCCCCGGATCGCCGACCAGAACGATCTTGCCCTCACCCGCAAGCCGGGCGAACCATGGAACCAGCACCACTGCAAAATCGCGATCGTAGAAGACGTCGCCGGCAAGGATGACGTCCGCATCCACTGCACGGCCGATCTGGTTTTCGGCTGTAAAACCGACCTCGACGCCATTCTCGTTCGCATTGAGCGCCACCGCGCTTTCAGTCCAGGGATCGATATCGGCCGCCAGCACGTGCGCCGCGCCGGCAAGCTTCGCCGCAATTGCCACGAGCCCGGAACCACTGGCGAAATCCAGCACCCTTTTGCCGGCGACCGCCCGAGGATTGTCGAGAACATACCGCGCGAGACCTTGGCCCCCCGCCCAGGCGAACGCCCAGAATGGCGGCGGCAGTCCGATAGCCTCCAGATCCTCCTCGGTCTTCAGCCACAGATCATGCGCCTCCGTTGCCAGATACAGCAGGATCTCCGGCACATGCGGCGGCCGCATGAGGTCGGTATTGTCGAGAATGAAAGCCTTCGGCTCGGTCTTCACGTCACACGGCTCAGGCGGGTGATGTCGGCGGATTGTCGATCCCGCCGAGACGGCAGATTTCGAAATACTCCTCGTCCGTCACCGGCTGCACCGAAAGCCGCATCGAGGTGACGAGCGCCATCTTCTCGAATTTCGGATTGGCCTTCACGTCTTTCAGCGTGATCGGCTTCGGCATGTCCATGACGGCGCGGATGTCGACGCAATCCCACTTCGGATCGCCCTTGGCCGAACTATCCGGGTGAGACAGCGCGCAGACCTCGACGATACCGACGATCTCCAGCCCCTCGTTGGAGTGGTAGAAGAACCCCTTGTCGCCGATCTTCATGGCACGCATGTTGTTGCGCGCCAGATAGTTGCGCACGCCGGTCCATTCCTCGCCTGCAGCGCCCTTGGCCTTCTGCTGTTCCCAGGACCAGACATTCGGCTCGGATTTGTAAAGCCAGTATGCCATCGATTACTTGGCATCGGCAGCGGGGTTGTTGAACACCCAGTTCCAGGCCTTCACCTCGACCTTTTCGAACAGACCGGCAAGGTAATAGGGATCGGCTTCGGCCAATGTGCGGGCAGTGGCGATATCGGCGGCCTCGACGACCACGAGACTGCCGTTCGGCTTGCCTTCGTCATCGAGGAAGGGACCGGCGAATTTCAGCGTGCCCTCGGCATTCAGCTTGTTCAGGTGCTCCAGATGCGTCGGACGCGTATCCATGCGCAGCTGCAGGTGTCCGGGCTTGTCGGTGCAGAGAAAGGCAAACAGCATCGGGTCTCTCCTCTTGAAGCAATTCCAGCGAAAGTATCAGCGGCTTCGCGTCCAAAATTGCGTTTGAAAAATCTACTATTCGGCCTTGATCGGCCGGGTCATCAACTGCTCCATCGCCGTCCGGACATCGAGCCGGCCATCGATGATGGCGGCGACAGCCTCCGTAATCGGCAGATCGACGGCATGCTTGCGGCCGAGACGAGCGGCGACGGAGGCGGCAAATGCACCCTCGACCAGCGGCCCGCCGGCCGTCTGCGCCGGCTCGCCCTTGCCGAGCGAGATGCCGAAACGCAGGTTGCGCGATTGATGGCTGGTGCCGGTCAAGACGAGATCGCCAAGGCCCGACAGACCGCGCACGGTATCCGCATTGCCCCCCATAGCCTCGACAAGCCGCGACATTTCCGCCAGCCCTCGGGAAATCAGCGCCGCACGGGCGGACTCGCCGAGACCCGCTCCCTCGACAATGCCGCAGGCGATGGCGAGCACATTCTTCAGCGCCCCACCAAGCTGCACACCGACGACATCCGGCGAGGCATAGAGGCGAAAACTGCGGCCGGAAAGAACATGTGCCAGCCGTTCGGCGAGCGCCAGATCGGAAGACCCGAGTGACATGGCCGTCGGCAGGCCGCGTGCGATATCGGCGGCAAATCCCGGACCGGACAGAACGGCGATGCCGGTTTCCGGCAATTTCGACGACACGACTTGCGTCAGCAATCGCTCGGAAGCATCCAGCCCCTTGGCGCAGATGACGACGGCAGCATCCTGTTTCAGATACGGCCCATAGTGATTTGCCGCATCGAGCTGCGCCCGCGACGGCATGACGAAGAGAACGGTGCTCGCCTCCGCCACCGCATCCGGCTCGGCGGAGAATTCCAGATTGTCCGGCAACGGCACGCCGGGCAACGCGGCATCATGCATGCGGTCGTCGCGAAGGTCGGCCATCAGGTCAGGACGACGACCGACCAGCGTCACCGGATGCCGGCCTTCAAGCGCGAAGACGCAGGCAAGTGCCGTCCCGAAGGCGCCGGAACCGATAACTGCGATTTTCTCGCGGCTCATGCCTTGGCTCCTCTCTTGCCCGAACCGAGCAAAGTCTTCGCATCCTTGTCAAGCGGCCAGCGAGAGCGCGGCGCGACATTCAGCGCATCGGCCGGAAAATCCTGAGCAAGTCGCTCAAGCCCCGCCCAGGCGATCATCGCCGCGTTATCGGTGCAGAGCCGAAGCGGCGGCGCGATGAACCGGAAACCATGCTCCAGGCAGAGCGCCTGCAGCGTGCGACGAAGCTCCTGATTGGCGGCAACGCCACCGGCAACGACCAGCGCAGGCTCGATGTCGAGCCCGGCGAACTCCTGGCTGAAACGGACCAACCCGCGGCCTATGCGATCCCGCAATGTGCGCGACACCGCCTTCTGGAAGGAGGCGCAGATATCGGCGATATCCTGCTCCGTCAGCGGCGCGATTTCGGTCGCCGCCTGCCGCACGGCCGTCTTGAGGCCGGAAAAGGAAAAGTCCAGCCGTGCTTCCCCGACCAGTGGCCGAGGCAGCGAGAACCGGTCCGGATCGCCGGTTTGCGCCGCCTTCTCGACCGCGGGACCGCCGGGATAGGGCAGTCCGAGCAGCTTCGCCGTCTTGTCGAAGGCTTCACCCAGAGCGTCGTCGATCGTCGTGCCCCAACGCTCGTAATCATCGACGCCGCGTACGAGAATGAGCTGCGTATGGCCACCCGAAACGAGCAGCATCAGATAGGGGAAGGACAGGCCGTCGGTCATCCGCGCCGTCAGCGCATGGCCTTCCAGATGGTTGATCGCAAGAAGCGGCTTGCCGGAAACGCGGGCGATCGCCTTTGCCGTCATCAGGCCGACCAGCAGCCCGCCGATCAGGCCGGGGCCGGAAGTCGCGGCAATCGCATCGACATCATCGAGGGTGACATCGGCGCGCCTGAGCGCTTCCTCGACCAGTTCGTCCAGCGCTTCCACATGGGCCCGCGCGGCGATTTCAGGCACCACGCCGCCATAGGCGCTATGCTCATCGAGCTGCGACAAAACGACATCGGAGAGCACCTCGCCGCGACCGTCCTCGTGGCGCGCAACAACGGCTGCGGCGGTTTCGTCGCAGCTTGTTTCGATGCCGAGGATGCGCAGAAATGGGGCCATGAAGCTCTCGTTGATTGCGATACCGGATGATCCGGTTTACGAGAGCTTCCGGTAACAACGGAATGAAGCGGATGCAAACAAAACCTTTCCGGATCGGCACGCGGGGAAGCCCGTTGGCATTGGCGCAAGCGGCGGAAACCCGCGCTCGGCTGATGGCCGCCCACAATCTGCCGGAGGATATGTTCGAGATCGTCGTCCTGTCGACGACCGGCGACCGCATCACCGACCGGGCGCTCTCGGAAATCGGCGGCAAGGGCCTGTTCACCCAGGAGCTGGAAGACCAGCTGCAATCGGGCGAACTCGATATCGCCGTGCATTCTTCCAAGGACATGCCGACGAAATTGCCGCAGGGCCTGCATATCGCCGCCTATCTGCCGCGCGAGGATTTTCGCGATGCCGTCATCGGCCGCACGGCACCGACACTGATGGCGCTTCCCGACGCTGCCACCGTCGGCTCCGCGTCACTGCGCCGCCAGGCGCTGATCCGTCGCTTGCGCCCCGACATCAACGTCGTGATCTTCCGCGGCTCGGTCGGAACGCGTTTGCGCAAGCTTGATGAAGGTCATGTCGATGCGACGCTGCTGGCCTATGCCGGGCTGAAGCGGCTGGCGATGGAAAATGTCGTGACCGAACTGCTCGACCCGGCAGATTTTCCGCCCGCCCCGGCACAGGGTGCCATCTGCATCGAAAGCCGCATCGGCGACGAGCGCATCGCCAGGCTTCTCGAACCGGTCAACGACTGTCCCACCTATGATGCGGTAAGCTGCGAGCGCGCCTTCCTGGCCGCTCTCGATGGCTCCTGCCGCACTCCGATCGGCGGCTACGCGCTGTGCGATGGCGATCACCTGAAGTTTTCGGGCCTGATCCTGACGCCGGACGGGACGCATGAGCACGCCATCGAAATCGAGGGCAACCGCGCGGATGCCGAAGCGCTCGGCCTGCGTGCCGGTGAAGCCGTGCGTGCCGCCGCTGGCACCGATTTCTTCGACAGTTGGAGTTGAACCTTGCGGGTCCTCGTCACCCGCCCGCACATATCGGCCGCTCGAACCATAGAGCGGCTGAAAGCCATGGGACACACACCCGTGGCCCTGCCGCTCGGTGAAGCCGTGCATGATCCGCAGGCCGCAGTCGAAGCCTTGCGCCAACCGCATTCGGCCCTCGCCATCACCAGCGCCGAAGCCGTGCGCGTGCTGGCGGCACCGGAGGTCCGGCCCTGCCTCGACGCCGATACGCCTATCTACGCCGTCGGCCCCGCCACGGCCGAGGCTGCAACGGCATTGGGCTTTCGCTCCGTCGAGACAGGAAAAGGCACCGGCCGGAACCTCGCCGACCTGATCGCCGATGCGGCGGATGACCGCAACCACCCGATCCTCTACCTCGCCGGCAGACCCCGCTCACCGGCCTTCGAGGAACGGCTGATGGAGCGCGGCATCGCGATCCGCACGCAGGTAATCTACGCGATGCATCCCGTTGATTACTCAGCCGCCGAAATAGCAGCCCCGATCACCGCAGCTTCCGTCGATGCCGTATTGCTCTATTCGCAGGAAACCGCCCTGCGCTTCTTCGCTTTTGCCGCTCCCGTCGGTAGCGCCCTGGCCGATACCCGCATCCTCTGCATCAGTGAACGCACCGCCTCGGCCGTGCCCCACCACCTGCGCAACAATGTCGTGATCGCCAAAAGCCCGGATGAAGACGCGCTGTTGGCGCTTCTTTAACCGCGACCTGTTCCAAAATCCGGCTCCGCCCCTTTCCTTAACCGGGGGCACCGACTAGGTTTTAGTGAATACAGGCAGATAAAGAGGTCGAGATGGTATCCGAAAAACCACCGCGCCGGTCCAAGGCAAACAAGGAACCGGTCACGATCGACCTGGCGGCGGAAGAAACCGCAGCCGTAGCAGAACCGGTTCGCGCCAATGACACCGATGAGGCAATGACGCCGGCTGAAAAGGAAGCGCTTGCCTCGGACACCGCCGAAGCGCCCGCTACCGACGTTTCTGCTGCGGCAGAAACGGCAGCCTTTGCGGCCGAGACGGAGACCAAGGCCGAGACTGTGAAATCGGCTCAGGATACGCCGCGCTTTGACGACCCGGAGCCCGCCGGACCACAAGTCGAGGCATCAGCAGGCGCGATTGAGGAGAAACCGATCCTCGACGAAAAGCCGGCATACGAGGAAAAGGCAGCGCCGCCTCCACCACCACCGTTCGAACCCAACCCTGCGCCGAGGCCAGCCTCTGGACAGCGCGGCACTCCGGCAACATCCACTCTGGTTGCATCCGGCATTTTCGGCGGCCTCGTCGCCCTGCTTCTGGCCGGCAGCATGCAATATGCCGGCTTTCTGCCGGGAGGCTCATCCTCGGCATCGACCGATGCCGACGTGACGGCGGAACTCGCCTCGCTGCGCCAGGAGATTGCAGCTCTTGCCAGTCGCCCGGCGGATCAGTCCGGTGATCTCGCAAGCCGCATAGCCGCGCTGGAAAGCAGCACCACAAATTCCTCCGCCCCGGACGAAGCCCTGACGCAGCGCCTTGCGGCGCTTGAAGGCGAACTCTCCGGCATACGTTCGGCAACGGAATCCAATTCCGGCCGTCTGGAACAGGCCGAAGCCCAGATCGCCGATCGCGGCCCGGAACAGATGGCCGCCCGCGCTGTCGCAGCCGCAGCACTGAAAAGCGCCATCGATCGCGGCGGCGCCTTCGAGGCCGAGCTTGAGACCTACAAGACGATTGCCGCGGACGATCCGTCGATCGTCCAGCTCCAGCCGCTTGCCACCAGGGGCGTCATGTCGCGCGTCGAGTTGCAGCGTCAGGCATCGGACGTGGCGAATGCCATGATCGACGCCGTCACCCAGCCCGACCCGAACTTGAGCATCAGTGAACGCCTCCTTGCCTCGGCCATGTCGGTCGTCAAGGTCCGCAAGGTCGGCGATGTCGAGGGTGAAACGCCGGATGCCTATATCGCCCGCTTCGAGAACAAGCTGCGCTCCGGCGACTTAACAGGCGCCGCAGGCGAATGGGCGGCCCTGCCCGAACCGGCAAAGGCGGCCTCGCAGGAATTCAAGCAGGAACTCGATGCCCGTATCGAGGTGGAAAACCTCATCAGCGGCACGCTCACCCGCGCCATCACCGGCACAAAAGGCTGAGGACGGATAATCGGAATGGTCAGACTTTTCATATTCCTTCTCGTCGTCCTTGGCCTCGGCTGGGGCTTTGCCTGGCTTGCGGACCGTCCGGGCATTCTGTCCATCACCTGGCAGGATCAGCTGATCGAAACGAGCCTCATGGTGGCCGCCACCCTGATCGTGGCGCTGATCGGCGTGGTGATGCTGCTCTGGTGGATCGTCAACGTCATCTGGACCTCGCCCTATTCGGTGCGCCGTTATTTTCGCGCTCGGAAGCGTGACCGCGGCTATCAGGCGCTGTCGACCGGCCTCATCGCGGCCGGCGCCGGCAATGCGCTTCTCGCCCGCAAGATGAGCGTGCGCAGCCGCAGCCTGCTGCGCGCCGACCAGGAACCGCTGATCCTGCTGCTCGATGCGCAGGCCGCACTGATCGAAGGCAGGCATGACGATGCTCGCGCCAAGTTCGAAAGTATGGTCAACGATCCCGAGACCCGCGAGCTCGGACTGCGCGGTCTCTACATGGAAGCCCGCCGCCTCGGCGCCAGCGAAGCCGCTCGCCAATATGCAGAAAAGGCGGCCGAACACGCGCCCTATCTACCCTGGGCCTCGCAGGCGACGCTTGAGGCGCAGAGCAAGGCCGGCCGCTGGGGCGATGCACTGGAAACGGTTGCCCAACAGCGTGCGGCCAACATCGTCAGCAAGTCTGAGGCCGATCGCCTCAAGGCCGTGCTGCTGACTGCCCGCGCGACCGAACGACTCGAAAGCGACCCGAGTGGTGCGCGCGAGGACGCGACCGATGCGCTCAGACTGGCAAAGGACCTCGTCCCCGCCGCCATCATCGACGCCAAGGCACTGCTGCGGCAGGAAAATGTCCGCAAGGCAGCCTCGGTGCTCGAGAGCGTCTGGAAGCTTTCGCCGCACCCGGAAATAGCCGGCATCTATGTCCGCGCCCGAAGCGGCGACAGCACGCTCGATCGCCTGAAGCGCGCCAGCAAGCTGGAGGCGATGCGCCCCAACAACGTCGAGTCCCTGCTGATCGTCGCCCATGCCGCGCTCGATGCGCAGGACTTCGCCAGGGCCCGTGCCAAGGCGGAAGCGGCCGCGCGGATGGAACCGAGCGAACGGGTCTATCTTCTGCTCGCCGACATCGAGGAGGCGGAAACCGGTGACCAGGGCCGTATCCGTCACTGGATGCAGCAGGCGCTGCGCGCTCCGCGTGATCCCGCCTGGGTCGCCGACGGTTTCGTCTCGGAAAAATGGCTGCCGGTCTCTCCGGTCACCGGCAGGCTCGACGCCTTCGAATGGAAGGTGCCGTTCAGCCAGCTGGATGGCCCGGTTGTCGAGGGTGGCACTGCAGCGGACGAAGCGATTGCAGCCTTGCCGCCCGTGACGGGCGCAGAGCCGCCCAAGCCGGAAACGACAAGGCCCGCAGAGCCGTTCGCCCCCAAGGTGACGACGGAAGTCGTGGCTGAAAAGCCCGTCGAAGTCATCAAGCCGAAACCGGCGGAAGAACCTGTTGTTGCAGCAAAGACAACAGCACCGGAGAAAACCGCGCCCATTCCTGCCAAAACGCAGGAAAGTGAAGCGGAAGCGGTTCCCTTTTTCGGGCGTCCACCGGATGATCCGGGCGTAAAGGATCAGAACGCCGACCCGTCCCGGACGCGGCTCAGGCTGTTCTAAAACAAAAGGGGCAAGGCCTTAATCAATGTTGGACCGTATTCAGGCCTTCCTCCACACACTCACCGCATCGAATCACGACGGCGAATTTGCGCCTGACGATCCGCGCGTTGCCTTCGTCGCCCTCTGTTTTCAGGTCATGGAGGCGGACGGGAATGTCTCCGAAAAGGAACAGCGGACGTTTCGTGATCTCATCCGCGAGCGCTACGACCTGAGCGAAGACCGCTTGAAGGCCTTGATCGAGGCCGGCCACGAAGCCGGCAGCGAGGCGGTTGACTATTACCGCTTCACTTCCGATCTAAGACGTCATCTGACAAACGAAGACGACCGCGTCGAACTGCTCGGCATTCTTTGGGACATCGTCTATGCCGATGGCCAGAGAAGCGAGATCGAGGATCATGTGATTTGGAGGATCGCTGATCTGCTCGGTGTCTCTTCGCGGGATCGGGTGCTGCAGCGTCAGGAGGCCGCTGCGCGCCTTGCGGGAGGAGAGGAGTTAAAGGACTAGAGAATGCTCGTACTCCCACACGGCAAGACTGACCTTCTGCCGGTACTCGTCATCCTCCATCAGGAGCTGTCTTCCCCCGGCCGCGTCGGGCAGATGCTGCTGGAAAAGGGGTTTCCGCTGGATATCCGTCGTCCGGTTCTGGGCGAGGACCTGCCGCAGAAGATGGCCGGCCATTCAGGCGCTGTCATCTTCGGCGGCCCGATGAGCGCCAACGATCCCGACCCCTTCGTTAAGCAGGAGATCGACTGGATCGGCGTGCCGCTTAGGGAAAACAAGCCCTATCTGGGTATCTGCCTCGGCGCTCAGATGATGGTTCGCCATCTCGGCGGCAAGGTCGGCGCCGAAAAGGGCGAGATCACCGAAATCGGCTGGTACCCGCTGCGCCCGACCGAGCAGGGACGGCTGCTGATGAAATGGCCGAAGATGGTCTATCACTTCCACCGCGAAGGCTTCGACGTTCCCCGTGGCGTGAAGCTTCTGGCCGAAGGCGACGCCTATCCCAACCAGGCAATCCGCTATGGCGAAAACGCCTGGGGTGTACAGTTTCATGCGGAACTGACCCGCGCCATGATGCAGCGCTGGGTCGTCCACGGCGCCGACCGCTTCACCATGGCGAATGCACAGCAGGGTGCGGAGCATCTGGAAGGCCGCATGCTGTTCGACGCACCGCTCAAAGCCTGGCTTTCGGAATTCCTCGACATGGTTTTCCTGCGCAACGCCGACGGGAAAACCGGCCAGGACAATGACCAGGATGAGCTACGGTCCCGCCTGCAATCGGCCTGACGGGTGTAGCTTTTTCAGCGCTCCGGCGCTTCCAGCGTATCTATGCGTCTTAGCTTGGAAAAGCCGAGCGCCCAGATGACGGTGACGGCGAGCGTGCCGACACCGCCGATGACCACGGCCGGCACTGCGCCGATGAAATGCGCCATCGTGCCGGCACGGAACTCGCCAAGCTCGTTCGATGCACCGACGAACACCATGTTGACGGCATTGACCCGGCCGCGCACCTCGTCGGGCGTCCACAGCGCGATCAGTGTCTCGCGGATGTAGACGGATATCATGTCGGCCGCGCCCATCAGCATCAGTGCGGCGATCGAAAGCCATGGCGTCGAGGAGAGCCCGAAGACCAGCGTGCCGAGGCCGAAGAAGCCGACGCCGATGAACATGGCGAGGCCTGCATGATGGCGGATCGGATGGAAGGCGAGCCAGACGGCAACGATGATCGCCCCGATCCCCGGTCCGGCGCGCAGAAGGCCAAGTCCCCATGGCCCAAGCTCCAGCACATCGCGAGCAAAGATAGGCATCAACGCCACGGCGCCGCCGAGAAGCACGGCGAACAGATCGAGCGAGATCGCCCCCAGTACCACTTTCTCGCTGAAGATGAAGCGGAACCCGGCCAGCAGATGCGCCGCATCGACCTTCGTCGCCGATGTCCGCTGCGCCGGCTTCGGGATCATGAATACGAGGATCGCCGCCAGTGCCAGAAGCACGAAGGCGACGACATAGGCGGCAGTGGCGTTCAGGCCATACAGCAGGCCACCGAAGACCGGACCGAGGATCGATGCCGTCTGCCACGAGGACGAGTTCCATGCGATGGCATTGGCCAGGTCCTTTTCCGGCACCAGGTTCGGGCCGAGTGACTGCACCGCCGGCCCCATGAAGGCGCGCTCGATACCGAAGACGACAAGGATGGCAAAGACCAGCCATGGTGTGAATGCACCGGCAAGCGTCAAACCCAGAAGCGCCGCCGAGCAACCGGCCCCCACCACCATGCACACAGCCATGATCACCCGGCGATTGTAGCGGTCGGCCACCGTCCCCGTGACCAGAATGAGCAGCAGCGACGGCAGGAACTGCACCAACCCGATCAGGCCGAGATAAAGCGGATTGCGCGTTTCGTCATACATCTGCCAGCCGACCGAGACACTGATGATCTGGATCGCAAACGCAGCGAAGAAGCGCGACATGAAAAACTTGGTGTAGGAGGCGTGCCGAAAGGCCGCGAAGCGATCGTCCGAGGATGGAATGGACATGGCAGGAAACTTTCAACGGCCCAGCGCGGATGAACACCCTCCCCGTTAAACATGCCAGGACTGCGACGGGGGCGGCACTTGCCCGTTAGTTCTCCAATGTCTACATGTCTGTCAACATCGAATTATACGCCGCATCCCCGCCAACCGCACGGCACGGGGCCGGCAGCCCAAACGGAGACGTGAATGCTCGCCCTGTTTCAGACCATCGACCTGGCCTTGAACCTCTACACCTGGATCCTGATTGCCAGCGCAATCTTCTCCTGGCTCTATGCCTTCAACGTCATCAACTCCAGCAACCGCTTCGTCGCGGCGATCGGCCAGTTTCTCTACAACGTCACCGAACCGGTCCTGCGCCCGCTGCGCCGCGTCCTGCCCAATCTCGGCGGCATCGACATCTCGCCGATCATCGTGCTGCTGATCATCTTCTTCCTGCGCTCGTTCATGTGGACGACGCTCTGGCCGATGTTCGCTTGAGCGCCTACAGCGCCCATCCCGACCATATCAGACTAACCGTCCGCCTTACCCCGAATGGCGGACGGGATGCGATCGACGGCATCGAGACCGATGCCGAGGGCCACGCCCACCTCAAGGCGCGCGTCGCCGCCGTTCCGGAAAACGGCAAGGCCAACAAGGCCCTGATCGCCCTTCTTTCCAAAAAACTCCGCATTCCCAAAAGCGCCGTGAGCTTTGTTTCCGGCGAAACTGCGCGCAAAAAAATCCTCCGGATCGATGGCGATCCGGAGGACATGTCGAGAAAACTCGAAACCCTGATCGGGTGAGACTTAGCCCTGAGCCTTGTAACGCTCAATCGCCTCGACGATCAGCTTCTTGGCGACGTCGACATCCTGCCAGCCACCGATCTTCACCCACTTGCCGGGCTCCAGATCCTTGTAGTGCTCGAAGAAATGCTCGATCTGCTTCAGGGTGATTTCCGGCAGATCGGTATAGTTCTTGATCTTGTCGTAGCGCTGGGTCAGCTTCGGAACCGGTACCGCCAGGATCTTCTCATCCTTGCCGCCGTCATCTTCCATGATCATCACGCCGATCGGACGCACGTTGATGACGCAGCCCGGCACCAGCGGACGGGTGTTGCAGATCAGAACGTCGCACGGGTCACCGTCTTCCGACAGCGTATGCGGAATGAAGCCGTAATTGCCCGGATAGGTCATCGGCGTATAGAGGAAACGGTCGACGACCAGAGCGCCGGCTTCCTTGTCCATCTCGTACTTGATGGGCTGGCCGCCAACCGGAACTTCAACGATGACGTTGACGTCTTCCGGCGGGTTCTTGCCGATGGAAATTGCATCGATACGCATTTTGATCCTCAGTCAGGTTCAATTTCAGTCGGAACGTCGATAGCGAAAATCCGCCATCAAGGCAATAAGCCATTGAATTGATGGAAAGCGGCTGCGGCACCCGAAAAATAGCGTGGGAAGGGCGTCAGGCGGCCGGCCAGACAAAGCCGAGCTTGCGCAACTGGGTGCCGCCGAAATCCTCCATGCCCTCGACCGCATCGACGCCGCCATGGCGGCGGAAGAAGCGGATGGCATGTTCGCTATCCTCCAGGCACCAGACGACCATGCCTTCGCAGCCGAGTGATTTCAGCAGGCGTCGGCTTTCGCCGAACAGCCGGCGACCGAGGCCAATCCCCTGATATTCGGGCCGCAGATAGATCTCGTAGATTTCACCGTCATAGGGCAGCGAACGGGCGCGGTTGAGGCCGATCGTGGCGTAGCCGGCGATCTGGCCTTCCACCTCGAGTACGAGAAGGGTTGCCGGGCCGTCTGCCGCCTTGCGCCACCAACGCTCGCCGCGACGCTCCAGCATCTGGAGGAGCGGCTTGTGCGGAATGAGCCCTGCATAGGCCTGCGACCAGCTTTCCCGATGCGCCATCGAGATAGCGCGGGAATCCTGCGGGTCGGCCCGCCGAACATCGATCGACAACGTCTTCATAACGCGATTCTAGGTCCTGATCCTGTGGCTGCGCCATCGGTCAATCATTAACCAGACGGCTTGCCCACAGAGTTCTCATGGGGACAGTACGGACCGAGTTAACGCTTTTTTAACCTCTGCCACAAGTCGCCTGATTTGGCATAACACAAGAAAAAACCCCGGCATCGCTGCCGGGGTTTTGAAGACGTGTCGCAGGGCCAGATCAGATGGCTGCCTTGGACTTTTCGTGACGCTTGCGGTCGTTGGCGTCGAGGTAGATCTTGCGCAGGCGGATCGACTTCGGCGTCACTTCCATCAGCTCGTCGTCCTGGATCCAGGACAGAGCGCGGTCGAGCGTCATGCGGATCGGCGGGGTCAGACGGACGGCTTCATCCTTGCCGGCCGAACGGATGTTCGTAAGCTGCTTGCCCTTGAGAACGTTGACCTCGAGGTCGTTGTCGCGGGTGTGGATGCCGATGATCATGCCGGCATAAACCTTTTCGCCCGGCTCGATGATCATCGGGCCGCGGTCTTCCAGGTTGAACATCGCGTAGGCGACGGCTTCACCGGCCTGGTTGGACAGGAGAACACCGTTGGTGCGGCCAGCGATTTCGCCCTTGTAAGGCTGATAATCGTTGAACAGGCGGTTCATGATCGCCGTACCGCGCGTGTCGGTCAGCAGTTCCGACTGGTAGCCGATCAGGCCACGGGTCGGAGCCAGGAACTTGAGGCGAACGCGGCTGCCGCCCGAAGGACGCAGCTCGGTCATCTCGGCCTTGCGCTCGGACATCTTCTGCACGACGACGCCGGAATGCTCTTCATCGACGTCGATGACGACTTCCTCGATCGGCTCCATCGTGACGCCGTTCTCGTCCTTGTGCATGACGACGCGCGGACGCGACACGGCAAGCTCAAAGCCTTCGCGGCGCATGGTTTCGATCAGAACGGCGAGCTGAAGTTCGCCACGGCCGGACACGTAGAACGAATCCTTGCCTTCGGCTTCTTCGATCTTCAGCGCGACGTTGCCTTCGGCTTCCTTGAACAGACGGTCGCGGATGACGCGGCTGGTAACCTTGTCGCCTTCGGTGCCGGCAAGCGGGCTATCGTTGACGATGAAGGACATGGTGACGGTCGGCGGGTCGATCGGCTGTGCCGTCATCGCTTCGTTGACCGAAGGATCGCAGAACGTGTCGGCAACGGTGCCCTTGGAGAGACCGGCGATGGCAACGATGTCGCCAGCGATCGCTTCATCGATAGCGGTACGCTCGATGCCGCGGAATGCGAGGATCTTGGAGATACGGCCGGTTTCGACCGTCTTGCCGTCCTGGGCCAGAACCTTGACGGCCTGGTTCGGCTTGATCGAGCCGGAGGCGACGCGACCGGTGATGATGCGGCCGAGGAACGGGTTGGCTTCGAGAAGCGTACCGATCATGCGGAACGGGCCTTCTTCGACCGTCGGCTCCGGAACGTGCTTGAGCACGAGGTCGAGCAGCGGAGCAAGACCTTCGTCCTTCGGGCCTTCCGGGTTGACGTTCATCCAGCCATCGCGACCCGAACCGTAGAGGATCGGGAAGTCGAGCTGCTCGTCGGTGGCGTCGAGGTTTGCGAAGAGGTCGAAGACTTCGTTGATGACTTCTTCGTGGCGGCCGTCCGGACGGTCGATCTTGTTGATCGCGACGATCGGCTTCAAACCAACTTTAAGAGCCTTGCCGACGACGAACTTGGTCTGCGGCATCGGGCCTTCGGACGAGTCGACGAGAACGATCGCGCCGTCCACCATCGACAGAATACGTTCGACTTCGCCACCGAAGTCGGCGTGGCCGGGGGTGTCGACGATGTTGACGCGAACGCCCTTCCATTCCACCGAGGTCGCCTTGGCGAGAATGGTGATGCCGCGTTCCTTTTCGAGATCGTTCGAGTCCATAACGCGTTCTGCAACGCGCTGGTTCTCGCGGAACGAGCCCGACTGCTTCAGGAGTTCGTCGACGAGCGTCGTTTTGCCATGGTCAACGTGCGCGATGATCGCGATGTTGCGAAGTGCCATATTGGGGTTCTCTGAAGTTGTGACGCGCAAAAGGGAGGGAGGCGCCTAATTTCGTTGGCGCGCTCATACCCTGTTTTTCACGTTCGCGAAAGGGGGCGAAGATTTTCGCCTCCTGCCTAGCGATTTCATACGACGAATCGATGACAATTCAGGCGCCCGAAATCAGGCGTCGCTGCCCGAAAGTTCGCCGACCATGGCTAGCCCCTTCTTCTTCAGCATCGCCGTCGGATCGGGCAGCTTGCCGCGGAAAGCCTTGTAGGCCTCTTCCGGGTCGATCGCTCCACCGACCGAATAGATGTTGTTCTTCAACTTGCGTGCGGTGACCGGGTCGAACGCATTACCGGTCTCCTCGAAGGCGGAAAACGCATCCGCATCCAGCACTTCCGACCACATGTAGGAATAATAGCCGGCCGAATAACCGTCGCCGGAAAACACATGCTGGAAATGCGGTGTTGCATGGCGCATGACGATCGAGGCCGGCATCTCCAGCTCCGCCAGCACTTCGGCCTGCACCGCCATCGGATCATCCGACGGCCTACGCGTGTGGAACGCCATGTCGACCAAAGCCGAAGACGTGAACTCGACTGTCGCAAAACCGGCATTGAAGGTGCGCGCCGCCAGAACCTTCTCCAGCAATTCCTTCGGCATCGGCTTGCCGGTTTCGTAATGGACGGCGTATTTTTCCAGAATTTCCGGCACGGTCAGCCAGTGTTCGTAAAGCTGCGACGGCAATTCGACGAAATCGCGCGACACGCCCGTGCCGGAAACCGACGGATAGGTGACGTCCGACAGCATGCCATGCAGTGCGTGGCCGAACTCGTGGAACAGCGTGCGCGCGTCGTCGAGCGACAGAAGCGCCGGCTTGCCTTCTGCAGGCTTGGCGAAATTGCAGACATTGTAGATGATCGGCAGCTCGCCCACGGCCCCGTTCTTCAGGGGCAGCTTGTGCTGCGACTGGAATGAACTCATCCATGCGCCGGAACGCTTCGAGGAACGGGCGAAATAATCACCGAGGAACAGCGCTTTCAGCACCCCTTCCCCATCGTGGATTTCGAACACGCGCACGTCCGGGTGGTAGGCGGCCACACCCTTCACCTCGACCGCCTTGATGCCGAACAGTCGGCCGGCGACATCGAAGCAGGCCTCGATGATCTTCTCGATCTGCAGATAGGGTTTAAGTTCGGATTCCGAAAACGAGAACATCCGCTCGCGCAGCTTTTCTGCATAATACCGCCAGTCCCACGGCATGACCGGATGGTTCTTGCCCTCTTCGGCAATCAGCTTACCGAGGCTCGCCTCTTCCTCCAGAGCTTTCGTGCGCGCCTTCTCCCAAACCTTCAGGAGAAGATCGTTCACCGTGTCGGCGCTTTTTGCCATCGTGTTGTCGAGCTTAAGCGCCGCAAAGTCCGCATAGCCGAGCAGGCCTGCCTTTTCGCCGCGCAGGGCAAGCGTTTCGCGCACGATCGCGATATTGTCGCGTTCACCACCGTTTTCGCCGCGCGCAACCCACGCCTTGAACGCCCGTTCGCGCAAATCGCGGCGCGCGGAAAAGGTCAGAAAAGGCTCGATGATCGAGCGCGACAGCGTCACGGCATAGCCGTCCGCCTCGCCCCGGTCCCGGGCGGCGGCAGCCATCGCATCGCGCAGGAAGGCGGGCAGGCCTTCGAGATCGGCTTCGTCGCCGATGATCAGCGACCAGTCCTTCTCGTCGCCGAGCACATTCTGGCCGAACTGCGCGCCGAGGCCGGCAAGCGTCTCGTTGATCGAGGCAAGCCGCTCCTGCTCCCCCTTCTCCAGCTTGGCTCCGGCCTTGACGAAGCCTTTCCAGTGCCGTTCTAGCACTCGCTCCTGCTCCACCGAAAGACCGAGCTCGGCGCGCTTTTCCCAGAGTGCATCGAGGCGGGCAAACAACGCCGGATTGGTGCCGATCTTCGAATAGTGGCGCGACATTTTTGGCGCGATCTTGCGCTCAAGCGCCTGGATCGTTTCATTGGTATGCGCACCGGCCTTGCCCCAGAAGATCGCCGAAACGCGCGAAAGTTCGTCACCGGCGATTTCCAGCGCCACCACGGTGTTGTCGAAGCTCGGCGCTTCGGCATTGCCGGCGATCGTGTCGATTTCCGTTTCGTGGCTGGCGAGTGCCGCATCGAAGGCTGTAGAAAAATCTTCGTCACTGATCAGTTCGAAACGCGGCAGGCCCTGATGGCCATCCCAATCGACGAGAGCGCGGTTGACGGTATTGGCGGCCATCGAAAAATCCCTTCTGCAAATCAGCACATTCATCTGGTCTACAGATTAGGATGGCGATTGTAAGCATCAAGCCCGCAAACAGATTTGCCTGCCTCGGAGTTGCGCGATGACGGCTGCGTCACCTCGCCTCTTTTCCTTTTGCGCGCCGGCGGAAAGATAGTAAGGCAGACTGATGAGCCTGACCGCCCAAATCCCGCAAGACATCCCACAGGGAGACCTTCTCGGTCTGCTGATCGTCGATACCGCGCGCAATCTCAGGACTGCGTTCGAAAATCGCATCAACCATGCCGGTCTGGGCCTGACGCCGGGCGAGGCGCGGGCGCTCCTCAATATCGCCGACCACGAAGGCAGCCGCCAGCTGGATATCGCTTCACGCATGGGTGTTGAGCCGATGACGCTCTGTACCTATCTCGACAAGCTGCAGGCGCTTGGTCTGATCGAGCGGCAGAAATGCACGGCCGACCGGCGCGCCAAGCGCATCGCATTGACGGCAACCTCGGCAGACATGATCGAGAAAATCCGGGGTGAGCTGCATGGCATTCTCGAACAGGCCACCAGCGGCCTGGACGCAGAGGTGAGAAGAAACCTTGAGACATCTCTCACCGTCCTGAACCGAAATCTGCAGGAAACCTGCACCATCGAAGCTTCGGCCCCTGATGAAAGTCTCTGAGACCGGTTCGACCACGACGCCGATGAGCGAGCAGCGCACCAGCATGCTCGGCGGCCTTCTGACCGCAATCGGCCCGATCTCGATGGCGATCTACACGCCTGCGATGCCGGAACTGGTTGAGGCTTTCGGCACGACCGACAGCGCGATCAAGCTCAGCCTGTCACTTTACTTCGGTGGCTTTGCAATCGCCCAGCTCCTCGCCGGACCGGTATCCGATGCCTTCGGCCGCCGCACGGCGACGATCGCGTTCCTGACGATCTATGTGCTGGGCTCGCTGATGGCAGCGCTCGCCACCCATGTCGAGTGGATATTGGCCGCCCGCCTCATTCAGGGTATCGGTGCCTCGGTCGGCATCACCGTTGCCCGCGCCATGGTGCGCGACCAGTTCACCGGCGCGGACGCTTCCCGCATCATGAACATGATCGGCATCATCCTTGCGATCGGCCCGGCACTTGGCCCGACGCTTGGCGGACTGTCGCTGTCGGCTTTCGGCTGGCGATCGATTTTCCTTTTGATGATCCTGTTCGGCGGCGGCCTCCTCATCGGCTGCATCTTCCTCTTGAAGGAAACGACCGTCCCGGATCGCTCCCGCCTCTCACCGAAAACGCTCGTCCGCACCTATGCCGGCCTGATCGTCGACCGGCGCTTCCTGCTGCCTTCGCTGATCCTCGGTGGCGCGGTCGGCGCGCTTTACGCACAGGGCACGATGCTGTCCTTCGTGCTGATCGATGCAGCCGGCATGACGCCGACGCAGTTCGGCCTCAGCATGATTGCCCAGAGCGGCGCCTACATAGGCGGATCGATTGCACTGCGCCTGTTCTCTCGGCGTGTCTCGGGACATACGGCGGCAACGGTCGGCCTGGCATTCACGACGACAGGCGGCCTGCTGATCCTCCTGTCGGTACAGCTGCTCGAACCGGGCTTCCTGTCGATCATGGTACCGGTCAGCATCTGCACTTTCGGCCTGGCATTTTTCACGCCCTATATCGTAACAAGCGGGCTTGCGCCGTTTCCGAAGGCTGCGGGCTCGGCTTCGGCCCTGATGGGCTTCATCCAGATGGGCGGCGGCTTTGCCGGGGGCCTAGCGGCGACCGCCTTCACGTCGCCGTTGACCTCGCTCGGCATAATCATACCGACGATGGAGCTGATCGCACTCGCAAGCTACCTCGCCTATCGCAGGGCAAACAGGCGGCAATAAAAAACCCCGCTGCGATGACAGCGGGGTTCGATCAGGCAAATCGGCGTCCCGATCACTTCATCTGGTTGCGCTTGGCAAGCGTGCGCAGGCGCAGCGCGTTGAGCTTGATGAAGCCGGCCGCATCCTTCTGGTCGTAAGCGCCCTGGTCATCCTCGAAGGTGACGAGCTGGTCGGAATAGAGAGACTTGTCGCTCTCGCGGCCCGTCACCATGACATTGCCCTTGTAGAGCTTCAGCGTCACTTCGCCCTCAACATGCTCCTGGCTCTTGTCGATCAGAGCCTGCAGCATTTCGCGCTCCGGCGAGAACCAGAAGCCGTAATAGATCAGCTCGGCATATTTCGGCATCAGCTCATCCTTGAGGTGAGCCGCACCACGGTCGAGCGTGATGCTCTCGATCGCGCGGTGAGCCGCAAGCAGGATCGTGCCGCCGGGGGTCTCGTAGACGCCGCGCGACTTCATGCCGACGAAGCGGTTCTCGACGAGGTCGAGACGGCCGATGCCGTTGTCGCGACCGTAATTGTTGAGCTGGGCCAGCAGGGTGGCCGGCGACATCTCGACACCGTTGATCGAGACGGCGTCACCCTTGCGGAAGCCGACCTTGATCGTCGTGGCCTGGTCGGGAGCGGCTTCCGGCGAAATGGTGCGCATATGCACGTATTCCGGTGCCTCGACCGCCGGATCTTCCAGAACCTTGCCCTCGGAAGACGAGTGCAGCAGGTTGGCATCGACGGAGAACGGCGCTTCGCCCTTCTTGTCCTTGGCAACCGGGATCTGGTTCTGTTCGGCGAAATTCAGAAGATCCGTGCGGCTCTTGAACGACCAGTCGCGCCACGGGGCGATGACCTTGATATCCGGGTTCAGTGCGTAGGCAGACAGTTCGAAGCGAACCTGGTCATTGCCCTTGCCGGTGGCGCCGTGGGCAATCGCGTCCGCGCCGGTCTTCCTGGCGATATCGATCAGGTGCTTGGAGATCAGCGGACGGGCGATCGACGTGCCGAGCAGGTAGACGCCTTCATAGACGGCATTGGCGCGGAACATCGGGAAGACGAAATCGCGGACGAACTCCTCGCGGACGTCCTCGACATAGATCTCCTTGATGCCGAGCATTTCGGCCTTCTTGCGCGCCGGCTCGAGCTCTTCGCCCTGACCGAGATCGGCGGTGAAGGTGACGACTTCAGCATTGAGTTCGGTCTGAAGCCATTTCAGGATGATCGAGGTGTCGAGACCGCCGGAATAGGCGAGAACGACCTTTTTTACGTCTTTCGGGAGAGCCATGTCGAAATTGTCCGTCTGTGGTGATTGGCGGCTTGGTGAGGGCCGAATTGGATCGCCGAAGTTTTTAGCGAGTTTCTGTGCCCGCGCAAGGGAAACCCGGTGATTGGGGATCAGAGATGGCGTCGCGGGTTCATGCTTACCTTCCCGCTATCTGGCATGCTTGCGATGCATATGAGCAGGAAATTCTTCGAAGTCGAACGCTCGCGGCTCGCCCGAAGCCTCACCCTCCTCTATCGAAATCACCCCACCCATTGGGCCACTCCGGTTCCAGATCTGCCATGTTGACGGATGCGGACAGGCGCATCATATCCCGCCGACACTTTGAACCGCAGCATTGTCGAAGGAGATGATCCATGGCTGTTACCCACCCCGCCCTGAAGAAGGGCAACGTGGCCGTCATTACCGGCGCGGCCTCCGGCATCGGCCTCGCCACCGCAAGGGAATTCGCACGCATTGGCATGTCGGTGGTCCTCGTCGATCTCGAAGGGGATCGGCTGGCGGACGCCACGCGCGAGGTATCCAGCCTTGCGGAAGGCGGCGAACACGATGTCGTCTCGATCGGCACCGACGTCTCCAAACCCGATGAACTGGCCGCGCTCGAACGGGCTGTCGTGCAGCGCTTCGGCCGTGTCCACGTGCTGATGAACAATGCCGGCATCCAGCCGGGCAGCAGCATCTTTGGTCCGCAGGCTAACTGGGAGAGCATGCTGGCGGTCAACCTGATGGGCGTTGTCAACGGCACCCGCATTTTTGGCCCGGCAATGATCGCCCATGGCGAACCGGCCCTCATCATCAACACCGGCTCCAAGCAGGGCATCACCACGCCTCCGGGTGATCCGGCCTACAACGTCTCCAAATCGGGTGTGAAAACCTTCACCGAAGCGCTGCAGCATGAGCTGCGCAATACCGAAGGCTGCAACGTATCAGCCCATCTTCTGATCCCCGGTTTCGTCTTTACCGGTCTCACCAGGGGCCACACCGAAAAGCCCGATGGCGCATGGACCTCGGAACAGACGGCCACCTTCATGCTGGAGAGCCTGGAGCGCGGCGACTTCTACATTCTCTGCCCGGATAACGATGTGGACCGCGCCACCGACGAGCGGCGCATGGCCTGGGCGATCGGCGACATCATCGAAAACCGCCCGCCTTTGTCGCGCTGGCACCCGGATTTCGCCGATTCATCAAGAAAATTCATCAACGGCAACTGATGGATTGATTTGGCAGCGCCTCGAAAGCCGGATAAGCAACCCAGACGATCATCCGGCTTTCGAGAACGACGATGGAATTCCTGCCCAGCCTTGCGACGCTCATTGCCTTCACCGCTGCCGGCCTGCTCCTGTCGATCACGCCGGGGCCTGACATGACGCTGTCTATCAGCCGGGCGCTGGGCCAGGGCCGCACGTCGGCACTCTACGTCATCCTCGGCACCAATCTGGGCGTGCTCTGCCACACGCTTCTGGTCGCATTCGGCATTTCGGCGCTGATCACCGCGTCACCCACCGCCTTCTTCGTCCTCAAGACCGGCGGCGCCGCCTACCTGCTCTGGCTTGCGATCCAGGCCATTCGCTTCGGCTCGAAAATCTCGGTGGAGGCAGTCGATCGGTCGGAAGCGAGCGCGCTGGCCAGCATCTCGGTCGGCTTCTGGGTCAATATTCTCAACCCCAAGGTCATCATCTTCTTCATGACCTTCCTGCCGCAATTCGTATCGGCCGGCGATCCGCATGTAACCGGCAAGCTGATTTTCTTCGGTCTCTATTTCATCGCCATAGGCATGCCGATCAACATCGGCGTCGTGCTTGCCGCCGATCGCCTGTCGAGCTGGCTTCAGGCCAACCCGAAGATCCTGCGCGGCATCGACTACACGTTTGCCGGCGTCTTCTCCGTTTTCGCGGCCAAGATATTCCTGACCCAGGCGAAATGACGCGGTGAACACCCACCGATGGCGCCACGGCACCATCGGCAAACATCATCGTGCCGATCCCATCCTGTGGGCCTCCATCAACGTAGCATTGTCATTGCCGAAGGGGGCGTGTTCTCAATCGTCGTCTTCGCCATGGCCGGCGATCATCATCGCCTCGAAGGCCATGCGCTCGGTCTTGCGCATGCGTTCCGATTCCGATTTCAGCTGGCCGCAGGCGGCGAGAATGTCGCGTCCGCGCGGCGTGCGGATCGGCGAAGCGTAACCGGCCTGATTGATGAAGTCGGCAAACTTCTCGATCGTCGCCCAGTCCGAACACTGGTAGTTGGTGCCCGGCCACGGGTTGAACGGGATCAGGTTGATCTTCGCCGGAATGCCCTTCAGCAGCTGCACCAGAAGCTTGGCATCCTCCAGGCTGTCGTTGACATCCTTCAGCATCACGTATTCGAAGGTGATGCGGCGGGCATTCGACAGGCTCGGATAGGCGCGGCAGGCGTCGAGCAGCTCCTTCAGCGGATATTTCTTGTTGATCGGCACCAGCATGTCGCGCAGCTCGTCGCGCACCGCATGCAGCGAAATCGCCAGCATCACGCCGATTTCTTCGCCGGTACGATAGATTTCCGGCACGACACCCGAGGTCGAGAGCGTCACGCGACGCTTCGACAGCGAAAGGCCGTCGCCATCGGTCGCGATCAGAAGTGCCTTCTTGACGCTGTCGAAGTTGTAGAGCGGCTCGCCCATGCCCATCATCACGATATTCGTGACCTTGCGCTCGCCGGTCGGCACGAAGGCGCCGGGCGGTGTGTCGGCACCGGGGAAATCGCCCAGACGATCACGCGCCAGAAGAAGCTGGGCGAGGATTTCCTCGGCCGTCAGGTTGCGCACCAGGCGCTGGGTGCCGGTGTGACAGAAGGAACAGGTCAGCGTGCAGCCGACCTGGCTGGAAATGCACAGCGTGCCGCGGCCTTCTTCCGGAATATAGACGGTCTCGACCTCGACCGGACGACCGGCGCCGCGCGGCGGAAAGCGCAGCAGCCATTTGCGGGTGCCGTCGTTGGAGATCTGCTCCTCGACGATTTCCGGACGGGCGATGGTGAAATGCTGCTTCAGCATCTCGCGCATGTCCTTGGCGACATTGGTCATCGCATCGAAATCGGAAACGCCGCGGATATAGAGCCAGTGCCAGAGCTGGTTGACGCGCATGCGCACCTGCTTGTCCGTCACGCCCTTGGCCTTCAGCGCCTCGGCCATGTCTTCGCGCGAAAGCCCGATCAGCGACGGCTTGGTGCTGAAAAGATCGGGATTGGCAACGAGCGGCGCCTTGATGGCGGGTTCGAGAGCCGCGGAAACCGACATGTCTTTCATCCTGTCCATAAGATGCCGCAGCCTGCACGGTTTTGATGTGCATCGCTTTGGCATGACTTTACGTGAATTCTTAAGGCCCCATCTTCGCCATCAGGCGATCAGCCAGGCGCGGAACCAGTGTTGCCGCGGCCTTTAGCATCAATTGGGCGTGACGTCACTATCGTTCGCAAGCAGGGCAGAAATGCGAAAAGGCCGGACGAGCCGGCCTTTGACCTGAAGCCTTGAAGGCGGAAGCGCTTACTTGCAGCCTTCGATCTGTTTCAAGGCCGCCGAAATGCCGGAAAGCGAATAGGCGTAAGTCGTCTTGGTTCCGCGGCCGGAAGTGGCGCTGACGTTCATCGTGCTTCCACCCCTCATCGCAGCAACGAGCGCCGGCTCCTCGGCGGCGTTCTCGACCCAGGCGGCCCTGTCCTTGGTGAACATGGTGAAATTCTTGCCGTCGATCGTCACGGTGACCTTGGAATTGGCCTGTAGCGGATAACCGACCATGGCCTGCGGCTCGTAGGAAATGTTCTGGCCCGGGCGCTGCGACACGATGAAGAAGATGTCGCCATGGTCGACGGTCGCCGGCTCCTTGGTGGTCGGCACGGAGAGCACGTAGCAGACGGTGCTGTTGCCGGCCTTGTAGGAGTAGGCACCCCATGCGTTGAACTGCTGAATACGGGTCGGCGTCTGAGCCGAGGCGACGCTTGCGCTTACCAGTGTGAGCGCCAGTGCGAGTGCGACTTTACGTGCGGACATGGTTTCCTGCCGGGTTTGTTATACGTGACGCTTCAACGGTCAAATTGCGCGAAGCGGGCCATGATCTGGTTCATTTTGACTTAATTCTGGTTACCAATCCGTCAACGCGCGGTCAGCCTGCAACGCTTTCACACGCATTTACGGCATCCATGTCGTCTGACGGGAGCAGCCATTGCGTCATGAGTGGAACGCGGTGGGACCAGTCGTCACTGACACAAGGATTGGGGCGAGAGTTTGTCCTCTTCCAAACTCCGCCAATGACATTAGTATGGCCGCATAGACGCGAATCTAGGTTTTGAAAAATTGCGTTGTTTGGATGCAGGGTGACGACAGAGACTACTTTACGCGTTTGGTCAGATTGGTGGCCGAGCAGCGTGATCAGGCAGCCTTTGGCGTGCTCTTCTATCATTTTGGCCCGCGACTGAAATCCTGGCTGACCGGCCAGAAAATGCCCGCCGACGAAGCGGAGGAACTGGTGCAGGAGGTCATGACCGTCCTCTGGCACCGGGCCGAACTCTACGACCCGGAAAAATCCTCCCTGTCGACCTGGCTGTTCCGTATCGCCAGAAACCGTCGCCTCGACGCCCAGCGGCGCGCCAAGGGAAAGAATGCGCTCGGCGACGCCGCCTGGCTGATGATGGATGTCCACGCAACGGAATCACTGCTCGATGGCGAGGAACGCGATGCCCGCGTCCGCCGTGCACTCGACCAGATCCCCAACGAACAGATGGAACTGGTCAAGGCCGCCTTCTTTCTCGGTCAGACCCATGTGGAAATTGCCCAAGCGACGGGGATTCCGCTCGGTACGGTAAAGTCACGCATCCGCCTTGCCTTCCAGAGGCTGCGGCGCACGCTGGAAGATCCGGCAGCACTCTGAACCAGGCCGCTCCGAAAGATGCCGCAAGGCATGCCTCAAACCTGGTCGTCAGGCCTAAGGTCAGCCTGATCGGCAAGCGCCATATCCGCGGCGTCATAGTGACGATCGGCGATATGGCCCTGTATCATCCGCAGAGCCGCCGCCAGAACCGCCACGTCGTCGGTAAACCCGACCATCACGAACATGTCCGGAATGACATCGATCGGCAGAACAAAATAGGCGAGCGCGGCCAGCAACGTGCCGCGTACCCGTGTGGGGGTCTTCGGATCGACCGCGCAATAATAGGCAGCCACGGCGTCGCGGCTGAGCGGCACATGACGGACCGCACGCTTCAGCGTCGGCCAGAACTTGGCACGCACCTGCTTTTCCCGCCGATTCTGGGTCGTCTCGTCGCCCGGCAGCAGGATTTCGCCTATCTTCACGTCGTCCATGGTCATTCCCTTGGGCCGCTCCGTCGAGTTCATGCCTTTCATATGGGGATAAATGACGGCAGTTCAAAGACGGCTTGCCGCGGCCCTGTCCATAGCCGCCGCCAGTTTGAAGTCCCGGTCCGTGAGACGTCTCTTCACATGCGTCGTCAGCTTCACATCGACACGCGTGTAGCTATTCTTCCAGTCGGGATGATGATCGAGTTTCTCGGCGGCAAGGGCGCATTCGGTCATGAAACCGAAAGCCTGCGAAAAGCTGTGAAACCGGAAGCTTCGGGAAATCGACAGACCATCGGCGGCAAGAACCCAGCCGTCGAGCTCTGCCATCGCCCCGGCAATCGCCGTTTCGTCGAGAACCTCATAAGCCATGATAGGCAGACTCAGAAATAGGGCTTGGCCGTTTCGACATCTGCATGGTCGTAACCATAGTTCGTATCACGCAGCGAGAAGATCTCTTCCGTCAGATATGGCCCCCCACCGAAAGATTCTTTCGATGACATCAGCACGAATCGCGAGACGTTGAACGGCGCAGTATAGAAATTGCCGCGACCTGCAAGATAATGAACCACATCGTCGAGCCGGCAGTTCTTCAGCCTTGCCAGCGTCACATGCGGCATGAACTTGCGCGGGTCAGGCGGCAGGCCGATCCTTTGCTGGCAGATCCGCTCGATCTCGCCTTGCAGCGCCAGAAGCTCGGGCGAGACCGAAACGCCGGCCCAGACCGAATGCGGCTTCTTCGAGCCGAAGGAGCCGATACCGGTCAGCTGCATCTGAAAATCGGGCCGGTCGATCCGGTCCAGCCGGTCGACGATCTCGTCGGCCGTGCGATTATCCACGTCACCGATGAAGCGCAAAGTAATGTGATAGTTTTCGACATCGATCCACCGCGCTCCAGGTATCCCGCCTCGCAAGAGGGAAAGAGACATGGCAACATTGCGCGGAACTTCGAGGGCGGTGAAAAGTCTCGGCATAAGCGAACCTCCTCGAATCTCTGCGGATATCAACAGCGGAACATGCAATTACGTTCCGCGCAAGCGGTTATTTCCTAAGGCGCGCCGATCTCCCCCAGAAATGCTTCGACCACGGGAAGTGATTTCTCCACCATCACGGCGACCCCCTTGGCGTTGGGGTGCATGCCGTCCTCGAGCTGCAGACCGCTCACCGTCACCACTCCGTCGAGAAAGAACGGATAGAGCGGCACGCCATATTTCTCCGACAGCCTGCTGAAGATCGGATTGAACTTTTCAGCGTAATCTCCGCCCATGTTGGGCGGCGCGAGAATTCCGACGAGAAGCACCGGAATATTGCGCGCCTTCAACCGCGCCAGAATGGCATCGAGGTTCGTTTCCGACTGCTCGGGCGAAATGCCGCGCAGGGCATCGTTGGCCCCCAGTTCGAGGATCACGCCCTGCGTTCCATCCGGCACAGACCAGTCGATGCGCGAGAGCCCGCCGGAGGTCGTGTCGCCGGAAACTCCGGCATTGGTGATCGTGACATTCCGCCCCTTGGCCTTGAGCGCCGCCTCGAGTTGGGCCGTGTAGGATTCGGACTGTGCAAGCTGGTAGCCGGCCATCAGGCTGTCGCCGAAACCTACGAGAGTGATCGCCCCTTGCTGCCCTGCATCCTGCGCTCGGGCAGGAGCAAAGCCGGCCATAAGTCCGACCATGACGATGAAGTGAAGGAGGCTTGCTTTAAAACTCACCCTTAGTCTCCTAGATTTCGTGACGACAACCGCGCTGCAGCATTGCCCCGCAGACCATGGATATAGGATCATTCGTTTTGACTGAAACCGTCATCGCGCTCAAAAATGCCGATCTCACCCTCGGAAACGCTGCAGCCTCCGTACATGTGCTGAAAGGCATAGACCTGACGATTGCGGCCGGTGAGGCCGTCGGCATCGTCGGCCCCTCCGGTTCCGGCAAGTCGACATTGCTCATGGTTCTTGCGGGTCTCGAACGGCTCGACAGTGGCGAGATCGTCATCAACGGCGCGCCGCTGCACACCTATTCCGAGGACAAGCTGGCGGAATTTCGCGGCCGCAACATCGGCATCGTCTTCCAGTCCTTCCACCTGATCGCCAATATGACAGCGCTCGAAAACGTCGCCGTGCCGCTGGAACTCGCCGGTAAGAAAGATGCCTTCGAGATCGCCACGCGCGAGTTGACGGCGGTCGGCCTCGGCGAGCGTCTCAACCATTATCCAGGCCAACTGTCCGGCGGAGAGCAGCAGCGCGTGGCGATTGCCCGCGCGCTCGCCCCCTCGCCTGCCCTTCTGATCGCCGACGAGCCGACCGGCAATCTCGACACAGAAACGGGCAGGCAGATCGCAGATCTTCTGTTTTCCAAGCAGACAGAGCGCGGCATGACGCTGCTGCTCGTCACCCACGACAACAGCCTGGCTGCCCGCTGCACACGTCAGGTGCGCGTCCGCTCCGGCGAAATCGTCGAGGACAGCGCCACCCGCACGCTCGATCAGGCGGTTTCCGCATGAACACGGCCGCCGCCCACCTCTCCATCGCCTTTCGCCTCGCACTTCGGGAAATGAGAGGCGGGCTTTCCGGCTTCTACATCTTCCTCGCCTGTATCGCGCTCGGCACCGGCGCGATCGCCACCGTCAACTCCGTCTCGACGGCAATCACCGGCGCGATCGCCAACCAGGGTCAGTCGCTGCTCGCCGGCGACATGCGCTTCGAACTCAACAACCGTGAAGCGAGCGAAAGCGAACGCGCCTTCCTCGATGGTCTCGGCGACGTCAGCCTCTCCACCGGACTGCGCTCCATGGCACGCAAGCCGGATGGCTCCGGCCAGGCACTGGTCGAGGTCAAGGGCGTCGATGGCGCCTACCCGCTTTACGGCGAGATGCAGACCGAACCGCAGCAGCCGCTGGCCGATCTTCTCGGCCAGCAGGGCGAAACCTTCGGCGCAATCGCCGCGCCGCTGCTTCTCGATAGGCTGGGCCTGAAACCCGGCGACGAGATCCTCCTCGGCAATGCGCGCCTTACCCTGCGCGGCACGATCACCGCCGAACCCGATGCGATCTCCGACGGCTTCGGCTTTGCCCCGCGCCTGATGATCAGCCGCGATGCGCTTGCCGCCTCAGGCCTCATCACCATCGGCAGCCTCGTCGAGCATTCCTACAAGATCCGCCTCGAAAACCCGGCCACCGGCGCTGCCACCGTCACCCGCGCCAACAGCGAATTTCCCGATGCCGGCTGGTCTGTACGCACCAGCGACCGCGCAGCCCCGTCGCTTGCCGAAAACGTCGACCGCTTCTCGCAATTCCTGACGCTGGTCGGCCTGACCGCCCTCATTGTCGGCGGCGTCGGCATCGCCAATGCCGTGCGTGCCTTCCTCGATGCCAAGCGCACCACCATCGCCACATTCAAATGCCTCGGCGCGCCGGCAAGTGTCGTCACCATGATCTATCTGATCCAGATCATGCTTCTGGCCGCGATCGGTATTCTTGCCGGTCTTGCGATCGGCGCCATCTCGCCCTTCATCGCCTTCCATTACCTCGAGGGTGTGCTGCCCGTGCCGGAAGGCGGCGCACTCTACCCCTCGGCGCTCCTCATCGCCGCGGCCTTCGGCATTCTCGTCACCTTCGCCTTCGCCATCCTGCCGCTCGGCCATGCGCGCGAAGTGCCGGCAACGGCGCTGTTCCGCGAGCAGGGCTTCGAGGCGAAGCGCCTGCCCTCCTGGCCTTATCTGTTGGCCGCCGGTGCGGCACTCGCAGCCCTTTCGGGCCTTGCCATCTTCTGGGCGGAACAGCGTTTCGTCGCGGCAATTTTCTTGGGTTCGGTTGCGTTTGCGTTCCTGCTCCTACGCGTCGTCGCCGGCGGCATCACGGCCATCGCCCGCAGAAGCCCGCGGGTCAACTCACCCGCCTTGCGCCTCGCCATCGGCAACATCCACCGCCCCGGCGCACTGACCTCATCCGTCGTTCTATCACTCGGCCTTGGCCTTGCGCTTCTCGTGACGCTGGCGCTGATCGACGGCAACCTGCGCAACCAGCTGACAGGCCGCATGACGTCCGAAGCTCCCAACTTCTTCTTCGTCGACGTGCAGAGCGCGGAGGTCGACGGTTTCCGGCAGTTGCTCAAGGAGCAGTCCCCCGAAGGCAAGACATTCGAGGTGCCGATGCTGCGCGGCCGCATCCTCGCCTTCAACGGCCAGGACGTCGCGCAGATGGATGTGCCGCCGGAAGGCCGCTGGGTGCTGCGCGGCGACCGTGGCATCACCTATGCCCAAAACCTTCCCGAAAGCTCGACCCTGACGCAAGGCGAATGGTGGCCGGCCGATTACGAAGGCGAACCGCTCGTCTCCTTCTCGGCCGAGGAGGCCGGCGAACTGGGTCTGAAACTCGGGGACAGCGTCACCGTCAACGTGCTCGGGCGCAACATCACCGCCAGGATCTCGAGCTTCCGCAATGTCGAGTGGGAAAGCCTGTCGATCAATTTCGTCATGGTCTTTTCACCCAACACGTTCCGCGGCGCGCCGCATGCCTGGCTTGCTACGCTCACCGATCCGTCCGCCTCCGCCGCCAAGGAAGCGGAAATCCTCAAGGTCGTCACCGACGCCTATCCGACGGTCACCAGCGTCCGGGTGAAGGATGCGATCGATCTCGTCGGTGAACTGGTCGGCCAGCTGGCAACCGCCATCCGCGCCGCAGCCGCGGTCGCGCTCATCGCCTCCGTCCTCGTGCTTGCCGGGGCGCTTGCGGCCGGAAACCGCGCCCGCACCCACGATGCCGTGGTGCTCAAGACGCTCGGCGGCACACGCTCAATGCTGATGCGCGCGTTCAGCTACGAGTACATGATCCTCGGCGCCGCAACGGCCATCTTCGCGCTTCTGGCCGGCGGCATCGCGGCATGGTTCGTCGTTGCCCGCATCATGCGCATGGAATCGACCTTCCTGCCCGATGTCGCGCTGATCACCATCGTCCTGTCGCTCGTATTGACGGTCGGCATCGGGCTTCTGGGGACCTGGCGCATTCTTGGGCAGAAGGCGGCACCCGTGCTGCGCGAGCTTTAGACAACCATTGATGGCATTCGCTGGCGCGAATGCCATCAACTTCGCGTCAGAACGACCCTCAGGTTGCTAAGCTGCGTCAACGGGTGCCGTTTTCATGGACTGAACCCCTTGTATGTAAGGCGATCTCGCATCATATTCTTGCGTAGGCTTGCTGGAGCTCCGCAGCGGCGCCCGGATCAGATTAGTCCGACCCGACACCGTGAGTAATTTCGGAGCTTAAAGAGGAAACAATGGCTGATTTCAACAACTACCAGAACCGAATGGCGCAGTCGCGTGCGCAGTCCGGGGAAATGATCGACGAGGGCCTGCGCGCCTACATGCTGCGGGTTTACAACCTGATGGCGCTCGGACTGGTCATCACTGGTGTGGCAGCTTACGGAACCTATGCGTTTGCAGTCTCCAACCCGGCTGTCGCGCAGGCGCTGTATGGCGGCCCGCTCAAGTGGGTTATCATGCTGGCTCCGCTGGCGCTGGTGTTCTTCCTGAGCTTCCGCATCCAGTCGATGAGCGTTCCGGCTGCGCAGATGACCTTCTGGGTCTATGCCGCGCTGATGGGCCTGTCGCTGTCGTCGATCTTCATGGTCTTCACCGGTGAAAGCATCGTCCAGACATTCTTCGTCACGGCCGCCTCGTTCGGCGCGCTGTCGCTCTATGGCTACACGACGAAGAAGAGCCTGTCCGGCCTCGGTTCGTTCCTGATCATGGGTCTGTTCGGCCTGATCATCGCGTCGATCGTCAACATCTTCCTGCAGTCGTCTGCAATGGGCTTCGCCATCTCCGCCATCGGCGTGCTGATCTTCGCAGGCCTCACCGCCTACGATACGCAGAAGATCAAGGAAATGTACTGGGAAGGCCACGATGCGACCACGACCGGCCGCATGGCCATCATGGGTGCGCTGACGCTCTACCTCGACTTCATCAACCTCTTCACCTTCTTGCTTCAGTTCATGGGCAACCGTGACGAATAAGCAGGTCGGTCGACCGAGACGGAAAAGGCGGCTTTCGAGCCGCCTTTTTTGTTGCCCGGCTTTTTATCGTGGCCTAGCTTGAGAAACATCTCTTCAAGCAACTCCTGCCGGACAATGACATTTTCCATCCGCGACGCCACCGATGCCGACCTCCCTGCCATCACCGAGATCTATCGTGAGAGCGTGCTGAACGGCACCGCCAGCTACGAAATCACCCCACCCGATCTCGCCGAGATGGCGCACCGCCGCGCCGGCATCATCGAAAAGGGCTATCCCTATATAGCCGCCGAGGCGGCTGACGGCACGCTTCTCGGCTATGCCTATGCCTCCCCTTTCCGCACCCGCCCCGCCTACCGCTGGCTGGTCGAAGATTCGATCTATCTTGCGCCGGAAGCGCGCGGGCAGGGCGTCGGCCGGGCATTGCTGAAAGAGCTGCTCTCGCGCTGCGAGGCGCTCGGCTTCCGCCAGATGGTCGCTGTCATCGGCGGTGCCAGCCCCGCCTCGGTCGCCGTCCACAAAAGCCTCGGCTTCGAAATGACCGGCACACTCAAGGGCACCGGCTTCAAGCACGGCAAATGGCTGGATACGGCGCTGATGCAGATTGCGTTGGGCGACGGAAAGGACACAGAACCGGACCTTGCTGCATATCCGGGGACGTTGTTCACGGGCTGATCACCCGGCCGCGAGAGCCTTGGCGGGTCAATCGACCAGCTTCAGCGCCTTGTCGAACACTTTCAGCACCTGCTGCAACTCATGACCACGTTTGAGAATCAAGCCGTTGATGTTGATGACCGAATAGGCCCCCTGCTTGGCGGAAAGCTTCGGGTTCTTCTCGATACGAAAGAGCGGCATTTCGCCGGAGCGCTTGAAGACGGAGAAAACCGCGCGGTCTTTCAGATGATCGATCGCGTAGTCCTTCCACTCCCCCTCGCCGACCATTCGGCCGTATATCCAGAGGATCGCATCCAATTCCCGCCGGTGAAAAGTGACCGGAAGGGGATCGCGACTTTGGCGGTATTCGCTGAGACTGACGACGGCGGCGGCATCCTGCTGCGGCCTTGCGCCCGCTGGCAAATCAGATTGATCAGCCATCAAAGCTCCATGGTTACATGTCGTTGGTATGACAGTGTGCCGTACCTGCGATAAAAAGCAAGTCCACACCAAAACCGCGAGAGCATGCGGTTTGGAGCAAACCTGGTGCCTCGAATTTTTCAGCTCTGCCCAAATTCGGACAAAACAGCGCCCAAATCCGCAGCCATGTTAGCGACATCGGTTGGCGCGTCTTTAGCGCCATTGGCCCGGTTCGGTGCATTGACCCTTACCCCCAGCCCCCCAATGTTTCCGGGCCGGGCCATCCGCCGATGCATGACGGCGCGCCCGCTTCACTCAGCAGTGATCATGTGGGTGATTGGCTTTTTGGGCCGTCAGTTCTTATTCGGCTTTGCCATCAGCACAGTAGCACCCAGAATTTTGCCAGGTTCGCCGCTCGGACCGGAGGTCTGGATCAGGATGGCGCAGCCATCCTTCTTGCCCTTGCCAAGAACCTTGCCGGGCAGCGTGAGCGTCGTCTTGTCGCCATTCCATGTGCCGACCGACTGAACATCATAGACGGCGTGCCAATAGTCCATGTTCTTGCCGCTGTTTTCGCCCTTGGTGACGTCCACCTTCTGGTATTTGGTGAAATAGGCGACCACGACGTCAGCCTGGCCCTTGCCTTCGCCGATCTCGATTTCGATATCGGTGCCGCGCATCGTCGCCGTTACGGGAACCGTCAGCCCCTCACCACTGCGCTGCAATGCATCGACCTTGCCCTTTATCAGGGTCAGATCCGTGCCCTTGACGTGTTCGCGCCCGTTGATGATCGCCTGCGGCGTGTAGACGCCGCTACGGCCCATCGTCTTGGCATAGCCGTACTGGCGCTCGGTATTTTCCTTCGAGCTCAGCGTATCGGTCCAGCCCAGATAGTTCCAGTAATCCACATGGTAGGAGAGGACCACCAGGTCGCCTTGGCTGACAAGTTGCCCGAGCGCATTATCGGCAGGCGGACAGGAGGCGCAGCCCTGAGAGGTGAACAGTTCCACGACGCCCTTGGGAGCCCGTACCTCTCCGGCCAGGACGGCACTGCTCCACAGCAGGGTCGCGAGGACGACAACGGCGCGAGAACGAAAAAGCATAAGTGGCGGACCTCTTCTGTCGGGGCGATCGATATCAACGGCGACCCACGGCGATCAAGAACATATGTGCGGCAGCGCGGAAAGTAACCATCCACAATTTCAAGAGAAAGTCACGAAGGGGTGAGAACGTCGAATGTGATATCCGATCGAAGCGAAAACCGGATTTTAAGCTGCTTGCAGCAGTCGATTCAAACCAGTTTCAGCAGCCCCTGAGCCAGGTAGACGGCCCCGACGCCGGTCACAACCCAACGGGTCCAGGCCCGGAAATTGGCATCCGTCATCTTCTGCAGAATTCCGTTTCCGGCTCGCGCCCCAAGAATGGCGATCGGCGCCGCGATCAGCACCGCAATCGCATCCACTGTCGGAAGCTGTGAGGCGGCATCCCAGTAGAAGGCGATCTTGACGAGATGCGAGAGCGTCTGGATGGAGGCCTTGGTGGCGATCACCTTGCGCCGGTCCATCTGGGTGCGGATGAAGAAGATATCGACCGTCGGTCCGGCCACGCCGACGCTGATCGTCATTCCGCCGGACAGAAGCCCGGCGAGAAACGCATGCGAAGGCCGCGAGGCATCGAGTTTAAGCTTGTTGACCGGCAACCAGACGAGGATGGGCATAAGCCCGACGCCGATCAGCACCACGATCAGGCTCGGCGTATAACTGGTCAGGAACAGGATGACCGCCGACAGCGCCACGCCGGAGCACAGGATGGCAAGGATGCTCCAGTCGATATAGGCGCGCGAGAACCAGGCGCGGGATCCGTTGGACACCATCTGGATGACGCCCTGGATCGCAATGGCCGTGCCGACAGGATAGAGGAAAAGCAGCACCCAAAGCAGGATCAACCCGCCGGCCATGCCGAAAATGCCGGAAAGAAGCGACGTCAGGAAAACGGTGACGGCCATTCCGATGAAGATGATGAGGGACAAGAGAGAGCCTGCGATATTGAAAGACGCCTGGCAGCGTCGGAGCAAGAGCCCCTCACCCCGCCTCCGCTTCGCTCGGCGCCCCTCTCCTCGCAAGCGGGGGCGAGGGAAAACGGCGCCGGTACGGCATATCCCTTTTCCCCGTCGTTGCGGGCAGAAGGTGGCGGTAGCCGGATGAGGGGCTCCCAGATATGTGACCACTCGCCGGCAGACCGGCGAGTGGCAGGTTCGAATTAGGCCGCGAGATCGCGCAGAACCGTCTGCAGGATGCCGCCATTGTTCATGTAGACGACCTCGTCGAGCGTATCGATACGGCAGAGGATGTTGATCTCCTTCACCGTGCCGTCACCATAGGTGATCTTGGCCACCTTCCACTCACGCGGCTTGATATCGCCTTCGAGCCCGTCGATCTCGACAAGTTCATCGCCCTTGAGGTCGAGCGAAGCCCAGGTCGTGCCCTCTTCCAAGACGAAGGGAACGACGCCCATGCCGACAAGGTTCGAGCGATGGATACGCTCGAAGGACTGCGCGATCACCGCCTTGACGCCGAGAAGGTTGGTACCCTTGGCCGCCCAGTCACGCGACGAACCGTTGCCGTATTCGACGCCGGCGAAGATGACGAGCGGAACGCCCTCTTCCTTGTATTTCATCGCAGCGTCGTAGATCGACATCTCTTCCTTCGACGGATAGTGGATCGTGTATCCACCCTCCTTGCCGTTCGGCCCGAGCATGTGGTTGCGGATGCGGATATTGGCGAACGTGCCGCGCATCATCACTTCGTGATTGCCGCGACGCGTGCCGTACTGGTTGAAGTCGGCAACCGCAACGCCGTTTTCGGTGAGATAGGCACCTGCAGGCGAAGACGCCTTGATCGAACCGGCCGGCGAAATGTGGTCGGTGGTGATCTTGTCGCCAAACAGACCGAGAACGCGAGCACCCTTGATGTTCTTCAGGCCCGAACCGGTCTTTCCCATTCCGACGAAGTAGGGCGGGTTCTGCACATAGGTCGACGTGTCGTCCCATGCATAGGTGTCGCCATCCGGGATCTGCACTGCCTGCCAGTTCTCGTCGCCCTTGAACACATCCGCATACTTGCTCTCGAACAATTCGCGGGTGACGTATTTCTGGATGAACTCCTGCACTTCCGAAGACGTCGGCCAGACATCCTTGAGGAAGACCGGCTGGCCATCTCTGCCGATACCGAGCGGCTCCGTCGTCAGGTCCTTCTGCACCGTGCCGGCCAGCGCATAAGCCACGACCAGCGGCGGGGATGCCAGATAGTTGGCCTGAACGTCCGGCGAGATGCGGCCTTCGAAGTTGCGGTTGCCGGACAGCACGCCCGAAACGATCAGACCCTTGTCGTTGATGGTCTTCGAAATCGGCGCCGGCAGCGGACCGGAATTGCCGATACAGGTCGTGCAGCCGAAACCGACGAGGTTGAAGCCGAGCGCGTCGAGTGAATCCTGAAGGCCCGACTTGGCGAGATACTCGCCAACGACCTGGGAGCCAGGTGCCAGCGACGTCTTCACCCACGGCGCGGACTTCAAGCCCTTTGCCACTGCGTTGCGGGCCAGAAGGCCAGCCGCGATCAACACGGACGGGTTCGACGTGTTGGTGCAGGACGTGATGGCGGCAATCGCCACATCGCCATGGCCAAGATCGAAATCAGTGCCTTCGACGGCGTAGCGGTTATCGAGCTGGCCCGGCTTCTTGTAGTCGGCGTCCATCGAGCCGGCGAAACCGGACGCGATGCTTTCGAGCGGGATACGACCCTCGGGACGCTTCGGACCGGCCATGGAGGGCACGACGTCGCCGAGATCCAGTTCCAGCGTATCGGTGAAGACAAGCTCGGAACCGTCCGTGTCACGCCACATGCCTTGCGCCTTCGAATAGGCTTCAACGAGCGCTATGCGCTCCTTGGTGCGGCCGGACATGTTGAGATAGTTGACGGTTTCAGAGTCGACCGGGAAGAAGCCGCAGGTCGCGCCGTATTCCGGGCCCATGTTACCGATCGTCGCACGGTCGGCGACCGGCATGTTGTCCATGCCCGGGCCGAAAAATTCGACGAATTTCGAAACAACACCCTTCTTGCGCAGCATCTGCACGACGGTGAGCACGAGGTCGGTCGCGGTGACGCCCTCTTTCAGCTTGCCTGTCAGCTTGAAGCCGATCACTTCCGGCAGAAGCATCGAGACCGGCTGGCCGAGCATCGAGGCTTCCGCTTCGATACCGCCTACTCCCCAACCGAGCACGCCGAGGCCGTTGATCATCGTCGTGTGGCTGTCGGTGCCGACGCAGGTATCCGGATATGCGGTGATTTCTCCGTCTTCCTCGTTGGTCCAGACGGTCTGGCCGAGATATTCGAAATTCACCTGATGGCAGATGCCGGTGCCGGGCGGCACGACGCGAAAATTCTTGAAGGCCTGCTGGCCCCACTTGAGGAAGCGGTAACGCTCGCCGTTGCGTTGGTATTCAAGCTCGACATTGCGGGCAAAGGCGGTCGGCGTGCCGAATTCGTCGACGATGACCGAGTGGTCGATCACGAGGTCGACGGGCACGAGCGGATTGATCTTTTCCGGATCGCCGCCGAGCGACTTGATGCCGTCACGCATGGCGGCGAGGTCGACGACCGCCGGAACGCCGGTAAAGTCCTGCATCAGGACGCGGGCCGGACGATAGGCGATTTCCGCTTCGGTCAAACCCTTGTTGTTCAGCCATTCGGCAACGGACAGGATCTGTTCCCTGGTGACGGACTGGCCGTCCTCGAAGCGAAGAAGGTTCTCGAGCAGCACCTTCATCGAGAAGGGCAGTCTGGAAACACCTGGCAAGCCGTTCGCTTCGGCTTTCGGCAGGCTGTAATAGACATAGTCCTTACCGCCTACGGTAAGGACGGAGCGACATTGAAAGCTATCGATAGATCTGGTCACGGAAAACAACCCCGCTGATATCAAGAGCCAACACGCGCGTGCGGACGCCTATGCATCGAAATGCACTATAGGATGCGGGTGCGACCATTTCCGCTGTCCGCACGAGAAGATCTTTTCAAGGTCTTCAGGTCCGGCGCTGAGTGGAAATCACGCCGGCCGCTGGCGTGGTTGCTATGTATATAGATAGTTTCTAAGAACCTTCCAGAGAGTTTGAAGCAGGCCGCGAAAGATTTTTGCTGGCGAAAAACGCGATAGAGGCCCTTTGAAATGCGGCTGAAAGCCGAAAATTTGAGCGCACGCCGTGGTGAGGACCTGCTTTTCCAGGATATTTCCTTTGCCCTTGGCGCCGGTGACTGCCTGATCCTGACCGGCCGTAACGGCTCGGGAAAATCGACCCTGCTGCGCACGGTCGCAGGCCTGCTACGCCCCGAGAAAGGCCGTGTGACCTGGACTTCGGAAAATGCCGAGGACGGAATGAGCGCCGCCGAAGCCTGCCATTATCTCGGCCACCGCAACGCCATGAAGGCCGAATTATCCGTCGCCGAAAACCTCTCCTTCTGGAAGGATTTTCTGGGCGATTTCGCAACCGACAGCAATCGACATGCGAATGACACCACGCACCGGGGCCTGAGCGTCGGCGAGGCAGCCGAGGAAGTCGGCCTCGGCGGCATCACCCACCTGCCCTTCGGCTATCTCTCCGCCGGCCAGCAGCGCCGCATGGCCTTCGCCAAGCTGCTTGTCGCATGGCGCCCGGTCTGGATACTGGACGAACCTACGGCAGCATTGGATGTGAATGCGGAAAGCGTCTTTACCGGCCTCATCAAGACGCATCTGGCCACCGGTGGCATCGTGTTGGCCGCCACGCATCAGCCGCTCGGGCTGGAAAATGCACAGGAATTGCGGATGACCGGGTTCGAAGGCGTGATGGAGGATGTTTGGTGAAAACATCCTCCGCCTGCCACATGGACGCGCGCCTCATCCGCCTGCCGGCACCCTCTCCCCGTTCCTCCGGGAGAAGCAAGTATGCCGCGCCATTTCCGCCCCGCGTGAAGGTAGAGCTTGGCGCATCCCCTCGCCCAGCCTGCAAGGAGAGGGTGAGGGTGACGGGCCGCCTCGACGCCAACCGTGACCGAAGGCCCGTTCGATGACCGCCCTCCTCCTCCGCGACCTCAAACTCTCGGTGCGCGCCGGTGGTGGCGCGCTGATCGGCGTGCTGTTCTTCATGACGGTCGTCGCGGTCATTCCCTTTGGCGTCGGGCCGGATCTCAACCTTCTGTCGCGCATAGGCCCGGCCATCGTCTGGATCGGCGCGCTGCTTTCGGCGCTGCTCGGCCTCGACCGCATGTTCCAGACCGACCGCGAGGACGGTTCGCTCGACCTGATCCTGATGCAGGAACATCCGCTGGCGCTGACCGTACTGGTCAAATGCCTAGCACACTGGCTCGGCAACGGCCTGCCGCTGGTCATCGCTTCGCCGCTTCTCGGCCTGTTCATGAACATGAGCGAGGTGGCGATCGGCGCAACCATGCTGACGCTTCTGGTCGGCACGCCGGCGCTCACCTTCATCGGCGCCGTCGGTGCGGCCGTCGCGGTTGCCCTTCCGCGCGGCGGCCTTCTCGTCTCCATCCTCGTGCTGCCGCTTGCCGTGCCGGTGCTGATTTTCGGCGTCAGCGCCTCCTACGCGGCCGTCGAAGATCCAGCCCCCTTCATGCCGCCTTTTCTGATATTGGTGGCAATCACGATGTTTTTTGCCGTGATCGGTCCGATCGGTGCAGCACTCGCTTTGCGAAACGCTGCGGATTGATTAGAATCATTCTCGATTACGCACGCCCCGGTTAGAAAGTCCCATGCCCGAAAGCCTCGCGATTACCAAATTCTCCGATCTGGCCAACCCGACGCGGTTTCTGGCCTTGGCGGCGCGTATCCTGCCGTGGATGGCGGGCATAACCGCCGCGCTTTTCGCCGTAGGGCTTTACCTGACCTTTTCCAGCGAAGGCGACTACCAGCAGGGCATGACGGTGCGCATCATGTATGTGCATGTGCCGGCCGCCTGGCTGTCGATGATGTGTTATTCGGTGATGGCACTGTCGGCGATCGGCACGCTGGTCTGGCGTCATCCGCTGGCCGATGTATCGCACAAGGCCGCCGCGCCGATCGGTGCTGCCTTCACGCTGGTGGCCCTCGCCACCGGCTCGCTCTGGGGCAAGCCGATGTGGGGAACCTGGTGGGTATGGGATGCCCGCCTGACCTCCGTCTTCGTTCTCTTCCTCATGTATCTCGGCCTGATTGCATTGAACCGCGCCATGGATGATCCGGGCAAGGCGGCCCGCGTTTCGGCCGTGCTCATCCTTGTCGGCTTCGTCAACATCCCGATCATCAAGTTCTCCGTCGACTGGTGGAATACGCTGCACCAGCCGGCAAGCGTCATCCGCATGGATGGCCCGACGATCGACAAGGAATTCCTCTGGCCGCTTCTGATCATGGCGATTGCATTTTCGCTTCTGTTCTTCACCCTGCATATCGCCGCCATGCGCAACGAGATCTGGCGCCGCCGCGTTGCCGCCCAGCGGCGCATGGCCGCCCGCATGGCCGGCAAGGAGCAGTGACATGACCCATACATTCTACATCAGCGCGTCCTATGCGGTTGCAGCCATCGTCAGTCTCTGTCTGGTTGCCTGGGTCTGGTTCGATGGCCGTGCGCGCCAAAGGGAACTGGCCGAACTGGAAGCCTCCGGTATTCGCCGCCGCTCCGCCCGCCCGGCCGCGAAAGACGGAGCTGCATGATGAGCACGGACACGCAGGACACCGACCTCAAGCCGCAGCGCAACCGCTCGCGCTTTGCGCTGGCGCTCATTCCGCTTGTCGTATTCGCAGGCTTCGCCGCCGTCGCGGGCAAGATGCTCTATGATCAGGACGTCAACGGGCTGGACGTTTCGGCCATTCCGTCGGCGCTGATCGGCAAGACTGCGCCATCGCTGGCGCTGCCGCCGCTCGAAGGCTCCAACACTGCAGCGCTCACCACAGACGCCATCAAGGGCAAGCTGACACTGGTCAACGTCTTCGCCTCATGGTGTGTGCCCTGTCGTCAGGAACATCCGATCCTGTCCGAACTGGCCAAGGATAGCCGGCTCAACATCGTCGGCATCAACTACAAGGACCGCAACGACAACGCGTTGCGGTTTCTCGGTGAACTCGGCAACCCCTTCACGGCGATCGGCGTCGATCCGAACGGCAAGGCGGCGATCGACTGGGGTGTCTACGGCATTCCGGAAAGCTATCTGGTCGGCCCAGACGGCACGATCCTCTACAAGAAGGTCGGCCCCTTCGATGAACGCAGCTTGAGCCAGGACCTTCTGCCGGCGATCGAAAAGGCCGCCGCAGAACTCGGCAGCTGACGCCCTTACGAGACCACCCTCAATGACGGCGGCCCGTCGGGCGACCGCTGGCCTTCCGTCACCACGCGGTTGCGTCCGGAATTCTTTGCCACATAGAGGCAGGCATCGGCCCGTGCAATCGCATCATGGACGGAATGATCGCCGGGCGCCGTGGTCGAAACACCGAAACTTGCGGTGATCGCGCTGTCGATGCCGTGCCGCGACCAGTTCATTGCCGCAAAGGCCGCGCGCACCTGTTCGGCCGCCTGCGCCGCCTCGTTGCGACTCATGCCGGCAATGAAGGCCACGAATTCCTCGCCGCCGAAGCGCGCGATCGCCACCGACCTGCCGAAATGCAGCCGCAGCGCATCGGCAAAGCCGATGATCACGTGATCGCCGGCCGCATGGCCGAACCGGTCGTTGACCTGCTTGAAATGATCGATATCGCCGACAACGATCGCACCGGCCGGAAAATCCCCCCGCTTCGGCTCCGGCAGCGCCTGTTCGAAGCCACGCCGGTTGAGCAGATCGGTCAGCGGATCATGCTCGGCCGCCCGACGGTGGGTGTTCAGCACATCTGCAACCACCGCGCCGAGTACGGCAAGCGCCATCACGAAACCGACGATGCTGGCAAAGACCTGCATCAGGAATGCGTAATCGGAAGACAGGAACAGTTCGAGCGCCCGAAAATCACCGGAAGACGTCGAGACAAGCAGGACCATGACGCGCACCAAGGTCTCGATCACCACGAGCGAGGCCATCGCCACCAGAGCCCGGTCGATGAGCGACCTCGCCTCTCTCCATACCGAAAGCACGGAGATCGCCAGCAGTATCGCCAGTGACGTGTCGCCCAAGGCCAGCTGCGAGCGCAGATCCTCGTTGCCGAAGATGAACCATGAGACCATCGCAAAGGCGATGAAAGCAAAGCCGGCGCGCGGCCAGATCATCAGCGGACGGCGGAAGCGCACAAGCAGAGCATGCCCGTAGAAGAAGAAGGCGAAGAAAAAGAACGCGTTCGATGCCGCTGCCTGGATCGGCAGGGGCAACGCATTGGCGATGATCGGAAAGGCAAACCCGAGTGACGACAGCACATAGCCACGTCCCCAGTAACTGGCAGAGCCTGGCGACCAGCGATCCACTATCAGGAAAATCGAGCCGAACACGAAGAAGATGAACGGCAGAAGAAAGGCAAAATTATCGGTCTGTTCCATCTGACCCTACGCAGAATGCGATCATGCGTCCTGTCGGCAATGAACAGAGACCTAGGCCGAGAATCTTAACAATTCAACGACGCAGTGAGGTAAAAAGGCGCCTTTGCACCGGTTCATCCGATAGCGCCCTGCCAGGCCCGGATCGCCTCCACCGGCCAGATCAGCATGATGACGTTGAGCGTGAGATTATCGCGGATCAGCCAGCCGGTGAACAGTTCGAAGACGATCGCGACCACCACCGTCACCCAAACCGGCATGCGCGCGGCAAACAGGAAGCCGAGTGCCATGAACACCGTATCCATCGCCGAATTGAGGATGCTGTCACCCGAGTAACCGAGCGCCATCGTCGCGGTGCGATAGCGATCGATGATAAAAGGCGAGTTTTCCGCAATCTCCCACGCAGCCTCGATCAGTACCGCGAGAGACAACCGTGCCGCCAGCGGCGCGCGACGGAAAAGCAGGAAGGCGAGCCCGTAGAACAGGAAGCCGTGGATGATATGCGAGGGCGTGTACCAGTCAGCCAAATGCTGCGAGTTTCCGGGCGAATTCACGCCCGGCTCGAACAGTTTCACATAGCCGCATTCACAGATCGGAAGACGGCCCATCCCGTAGAGAATGGCGATCTGTGCGATGAAAAGAGCGAGTGCGACGACAAGCCAGCGCGTCGCGGAGACTCCGCCGGAAGGCGTTGCCGCCGTCACGTATCAGCCTCGGCCTTTGCCTCTGGCAGCGTGTGGCGCATGATCAGCGGCATCTGGGCAAGGGTGAAGGCGATGGTAATCGGCATCGTGCCCCAGACCTTGAAATTGACCCAGAAGTCGGCGGAGAAATTGCGCCAGACGACCTCGTTGATGACGGCGAGGAAGAGGAAAAAGATGCCCCAGCGCAGCGTCAGCTTGCGCCAGCCCTCGTCATCGAGCTGGAAGGCGGCGTTGAAGACATAACCGAGCAACGACTTGCCGAACATGAGGCCGCCTAGCAGCACCACGCCGAACAGCGAATTGACGATGGTCGGCTTCATCTTGATGAACGTGTCGTCCTGCAGCCAGATCGACAGGCCGCCGAACACCATGACCACGACGCCCGATACGAAGGGCATGACCGGCAGATGCTTGAAGACGATCTTGGAGATGACAAGCGATATGATGGTCGCCACCATGAACAGTGCAGTTGCGACCAGCAAGGGGCCACCGATGGCGGACAAGGCCGGGAATTTCTCGACCAGCCATTCGCCGCGCAGGTTGCCGAAGAAGAAGACGAGAAGCGGCCCCAGTTCCAGCGCCAGTTTCAGGCCCGGGTTCTGTTTCTCTTCCTTGGTCGGCGTAACATCGCTTTCGATCGTCTGCATGGGACCCAACTTAAACTCTCTGATGGATTGGAGCCAAACCGTTTTTCTGTGTCATCAATGCGGCGCGGGCGAAAGACCGGCAATCGCCTCGGCAAAATCCTTCGCCTCGAATGGCTCCAGATCGTCTACCCCTTCACCGACACCGATGAAATAGACCGGTAGCCGGTGCTTGGCGGCGATAGCGACAAGGATACCGCCGCGCGCCGTGCCGTCCAGCTTGGTCATGATCAGGCCGCTGACACCCGCCACATTGCGGAAAATCTCGACCTGATTCATGGCGTTCTGGCCGGTCGTGGCATCGAGCGTCTGCAGCACTGTATGCGGCGCATCGGGATCGAGCTTGCCGAGCACGCGCACGATCTTTTCCAGCTCGGCCATAAGCTCCGCCTTGTTTTGCAGGCGACCCGCAGTATCGATGATCAGGACGTCGGATTTCCGTTCCTTGGCCTGCACATAGGCATCATAGGCAAGCCCTGCCGCATCGGCGCCGAGCTTGGTGCCGATGAATTCAGAATTGGTGCGGTCGGCCCAGATCTTCAGCTGCTCGATCGCCGCGGCGCGAAACGTGTCGCCGGCGGCAAGCATGACCTTGAGGCCGGAACCGGAGAGTTTGGCCGCAAGCTTGCCGATCGTCGTCGTCTTGCCCGTGCCATTGACGCCGACGACAAGGATGACATGCGGCTTGTGATTGAGATCGAGCGCAAGCGGCTTGGCCACCGGCGTAAGAACCTTGGTGATCTCGGCCGACATGATGCGCGATACGTCTTCGCCGGTCACGTCCTTGCCGTAGCGTTCGGAAGACAGGGTACCGGTGATCCGCATCGCCGTCTCGACACCAAGATCGGCCTGGATCAATAGGTCCTCGAGATCTTCCAGCGTCTCGTCATCGAGCTTGCGCTTGGTGAAGAGTGCCGAGATCTGGCCGGTCAGTTGCGAGGACGTGCGGGCAAGACCGGCCCGCAGACGCTGGAACCACGTCAGCTTCAAAGGCGGCACGACGGTCACGACTTCAGGCTCGGCCCTGGACGTGGAAAAGCCCTTGGGAAGGACGGGAGCAAGCGGCATGACAGGCTCAGCGACATCGCCTTCACTTGGCGCGATATCCCCTTCTGCCTCGGAAGCGACATCAGCGGCCTCCGCCTCAGCTTCCAACAGCGACAACGGCACGACACCGAGATCCGAAGTCTCCTCGACACCCGGCAGCACGGCGGCTGTTTCATCATCCTTCGCGCTATCGCCCGAAGGCCCACCGGCGGTCTCGATCTCGGCTGGCGAAACCGGATCGACCGGCGTGACCGGCAAGTCCTGCACAGCAACGACATCCGCGGCCGCCGCCTTGTCTTCAACGAGCCTCTCGACAGGCCTGTCCACCGGCTGTTCGGCCGGCTTGTCGCCGAAGGTGAAGACGCGTTTGATGAAACTTACCATTACCTAAAATCCGTTTCGCTCAGGCCGCCTGCTCGTGGGCAGCCAGAACCCGCATGTCGAGATGTTTGACACCATGTCCTGTTATCATAACGCGCTGAATGTCACGGGGAACCAGCCCCGGCGCTGCAACCAGCGAAAAGTTTTCCGTATGCGCCATACCGTTGTTTTCAACGACGATCACCTGCTCGGTCCCGACCATGCGGTCGAGATGGGCCTGATGCAGCGCCTCGCCGCGGGCACGAAGCCGCGCGGCACGCTCTTTCACCAGGGCGCGGTCGACCTGCGGCATGCGCGCCGCCGGCGTTCCGGGACGCGGGCTGTAGGGAAAAACATGCAGGAAGGAGATGCCCGCTTCTTCGGCAAGCGTCGCCGCCCCTTCGAACATCGCCTCCGTTTCGGTCGGAAAACCGGCGATCATATCCGCCCCGAAGGCGATGTCGGGACGCAAACGCCGCGCCTGATCGACGAAAGCCAAGGCCTCGGCACGCGAATGCCGCCTTTTCATCCGCTTCAGGATCATGTCGTCGCCATGCTGCAGGGAAAGATGCAGGTGCGGCATGAAGCGCGGTTCGTCAGCGATCAGATCCCACAGATGCGTGTCGGCCTCGATACTGTCGATCGACGACAGCCGCAGCCGCAGGATCTCCGGCACCTGTTTCAAAAGCGTCTTGGCGAGATAGCCGAGCGTCGGGTTGCCGGGAAGGTCGGCGCCGTAGCTCGTCGCATCGACGCCCGTCAACACGATTTCGCGGTAACCGCCTTCCACAAGCCTACGCGCCTGTTCCACCACCGCCCCCATCGGCACCGAGCGGGAATTGCCGCGGCCATAGGGAATGATGCAGAAGGTGCAGCGATGGTCGCAGCCGTTCTGCACCTGGATGAAGGCCCGCACATGCCCGTCGATATGCCTGACCATCTGCGGCGCGGTGGCCTTGACGCTCATGATGTCGTTGACGCGCAACTTCTCTTCGGCTGCGACGCCGAAATCCGGCAGGCCGAGATAGGATGTGCTTTTCAGCTTCTCCTCGTTGCCGAGTACGGCATCGACTTCCGGCATGTCGGCAAAAGTCTGCTTTTCCGTCTGTGCCGCGCAGCCTGTGACGATGATCCGCGCATGCGGGTTTTCCCGCCGCGCCCGACGGATGGCTTGGCGTGCCTGACGCACCGCCTCACCGGTGACCGCGCAGGTATTGACCAGAACGGCGTTGTTGAGCCCCGCCTTTTCAGCCTCGGCCCGCATCACTTCCGATTCATAGGTATTGAGCCGACAGCCGAAGGTTATGACGTCGACGCCGCTCAATTTGCCTTCACCTCGGGTTCTGCCTCGCGCTCGAACAGTCCGGTCACCGGATCGACCTTGCCCGACCACTCCCATTCGGCAGGCCCCGTCATGACGACGTGATCGTCGGCACGCCACTCGATGGAAAGCGGCTGGCGGCTCGGCGCTGAGGCGACGTCGATCGTCACCGTTCGACCGGTCCGCCCGGTGCGCGCAGCAGACACGCCCGCAGCACAGGCAGCCGAACCGCAGGCGAGCGTCAGTCCCGCGCCACGTTCCCAGGTGCGGGTGCGAAGACTGCTCTCCGATGTGACCTGCGCCAGCGTGATATTGGCCTTTTCCGGAAACATCGGATGACTTTCCAGAAGCGGCCCGAAGCGTTGCAGATCGAATTCCATAGGGTCCTTGTCGACCCAGAAGATCGCATGCGGATTGCCCATCGACATGGCCGACGGCGAATGCACGATGGGGGCGTCGATCGGCCCGATCTGCAACTCGATGCGACCGGTATCGAAGAACTCTTCCGACAGCGGAATCTTATCCCATTGGAAGACCGGCTTTCCCATATCCACCGAAATCGTGCCGTCCTCATGTTCCTGCGCGTTCAGGATGCCGGCAACGGTCTGGAAGATAAACGTCTTGCGGCCGGTTTCCGAGCTGAGCGCCTGCACCACGCAGCGCGTGCCGTTGCCGCAAGCCTGTGCCTTGGTGCCATCGCAGTTGAGAATGTCGATCCAGGCATCGGTGCCTTCAGCCTTGGGATCATGGATCGCCATGATCTGGTCGAACTCGGTGGCCGGGTCGGCTGCGAGCGCGATCGCAGCCTCGGGCGTCACCTTGTCGGTGCGGCCACGCATGTCGACGACGAGGATCTTGTTGCCAAGCCCGTTCATGCGCGCGAAATCGACCTGTCCTGCCATGATGCTGATCCGTTCTCGGGCTCTTCAAACCGACAATGCCCGTCCATCGAGCCGTATATGGCCGAAAGTGCTGTAAATTACCAGTGGCGGCCTGGTGGATGAATGATTGGCGCATCCAGCCGTCGCGTGGTAGGGGAGCAGCAAAAGAGGCTTTGATCATGCTCCCTTGGGTTCAACTGGATAGCGCGAGAATACCCGGCGAAAGCATTGAGCTGCGGCTCAAGCAGCGCGGCCAGGAATTCTCCATCATGCTCGGCTCGAATGAGTTGATGAACAGCCGCCTGAGCGGCTCCGAGGCAGCGTTGGCGACGCTCTCATGGGAGAAGATCAAGGACCGGTCGAAGCCGTCCATCCTCATCGGAGGCCTTGGCATGGGCTTCACCCTGCGTGCAGCGCTTGCCGTCACGCCGCCAGACGCAACCGTAACCGTCGCCGAACTCGTTCCCGCAGTCGTACGGTGGGCACGCGGCCCGATGGCCGAAGTCTTCAACGGCTGCCTCGACGACCCGCGGACGAAGATCTACGACGGCGATGTCGGCGACCTCATCCGCCAGTCCAAGGCTCAGTTCGACGCCATCCTTCTGGATGTCGACAACGGCCCGGACGGACTGACGCAGGAAACCAACGGCGCGCTCTACAACAGCCGTGGCCTGCGCGCTGCCCATGCGGCGCTGCGCCCCGGCGGCATTCTTTCCGTCTGGTCATCAGGGCCGGACTACGGCTTTACCAAGCGCCTGAAGGACAACGGCTATGATGCCGAAATGGTCAACACCCGCGCGAACGGCAAGCGTGGCGCAAAGCATGTGATCTGGGTGGCAACGCGCCGCTGATCACGCCGGAATTGCCTTAACCGAAAAACTGGTCGACCAGCGAGTGAACGCGGCGGAATGCAGCCTTGGCGCCTTCCGCAGCCTCCAGTTCTTCAGCCTCGGTCAGCGGTAGGTCGTTATAGGCGGATACGAAGTTGCGCCAGTGCAGACCGCGCCCATCCGGGTGACCGGCAAGATGGCGCGCACCAAAATCGTCGGAAAGACCGATCTTAGCCGCTTCCTTGCGCAGGAAGGCCGCCCCCAGGTTGGACCCTTCGGCAACATAGACCCAGCCGAGGGCCGCAGCCGGCGTCAGTGCACCGGCGGTGGAGATCAGGTCCTCGGCGACACCACCGAGATCGACGATATCCTGCCTCAGTGCATCGTAGCGATTGCGTTCCGCCAGTCCCGGCAGACGGCGATTGAGTTCCGCATCGACAAAGAGCGGCGCGACATCGGCGTGAAAATGATGCTGCACATCGAGAAACAGCGCGTAACGCTCGCGGCTGGCAAAGGGCTCCGCCCGCATGATGCGCTTGTCGAGCGTGTCATGCGTACCGGTCGTCAACGCTTTCAGGCGCTGAATTCGGGTCGCCTCGGTCGGACGTTCCATTTCGATCTGCATTTGTTTCCCCACACACTCATGTTTTTCCCATGAAGCAAATCGGACGGCGCCACGTCAAGCAGGAGTTGAGCCCGGCACCTCGAAAACTTCTCCGGGCCGCATGGGACGAAAGCGCGCACGAGAAAGACCGCGCGCATCGAGCGCCGCATGCAGCGCCTCGACCGGCTGCTCGATACCCTCATCCGTCAGCTTGACCGTACCCCAATGGTGCCCGGCAACAAACGAGGCGCCGCAAAGCTGCATGCCTTCCACAGCCTCTTCAGGGTTCTGGTGCTGCGATTTCATGAACCAGCGCGGCTCGTAGGCGCCGAAGGGCAGGTTGGCGAGCCGGAACGGTCCGTGCTTTTCACCCGCGGCGCGATAGTTCTTGCCCTCGTGAAAGCCCGTGTCGCCGATATGGTAGATCTTGCCGGCCGGCGTCTCGAAGACGAAAGCGGCCCAGAGGGCCATGCGCCGGTCGCCCAATCCCCGTGCCGACCAGTGATGACAGGGTTCGCAATGGAAGGTCACGCCCGGACCGACCGCCTCGCTGCCGCCCCAATCCATCACCGTGATCCTTGCATCCGGCACCTTGGCACGGATGATCGTATCGTTGCCGAGCGGGGTGATGAAATGCGGCTTGTCGCGCCCCTGCAGCACCCAAAGCGTCTCGAGATCGAGATGATCATAATGATTATGGGTGACCAGAACGATGTCGATCGGCGGCAGATCTCCGATGCGAACGCCGGGCGGATTGATCCGCTTCGGGCCGGCAAAGGAAAAGGGGCTGGTTCGCTCCGACCAGACGGGGTCGGTCAGGATATTGAGGCCCGCGACCTGAATCAGCATGGACGCATGACCGATCATGGTGACGACAATCCGCTCGCCGCGGATGCGCGTTTCCGGCATTGCCTGCGGAAACGGACTGACAAAAGTTTCAGGCCAGGGAATATTGCCGTTGCCGAATTTCCAGCGCAGGAGGTCCAGTCCGCCCCGCGGCTCCTCGCCGCCCGGATTGAAAAACGCCGCACCATCGAAATGGTCGGAGACAGGGCCGGAATAATACTTGTTGCCGGCCATGGCCGCCCTTGCCGTTGCGCCACCGGCAATCGCCGCGATGGCAGCAAGGCCGGTCCATTTGAAGAATGTGCGTCGCTTCATGAGTCTTGTATAAGAAGCCGCATGGCGGGCTTCAAGCGGACAGACAATTACCACGCAAATGTTACGGATACCCGCCCTACCTTGACTCTCCACCCCATTTCCTGTTTAAGCCCGCTGATCTGCTGACAAGTTACAAGACTTGGAGCCACCGACCGGGACCCTTAGAGGTATAAATCGATCCCGGAGGTCAACATCCGACAGCGCGTTGCGCCCTCGGGTGCTTTTTGGCTTTGCCTGCATTCGGGCACCTTGTTTTTGCCGGCATAAGACCCGACGTTTCCGGATACGGATTCGGAAACGCGAGAAGGAAGTGGCGATGTTTGAGAACCTGCAGGACCGTCTTGGCTCCATTCTGAATGGACTGACCGGCCGTGGCGCATTGAGCGAAGCGGATGTTTCCGCCGCTCTGCGCGAGGTTCGCCGTGCGCTTCTGGAAGCCGACGTCGCGCTTGAAGTGGTCCGCGCCTTCACCGACAAGGTGCGCGAAAAAGCCGTCGGCGCAGAAGTGCTGAAATCCATCAAGCCCGGTCAGATGGTCGTCAAGATCGTCCACGACGAGCTGGTCGAGATGCTCGGCTCCGAAGGCGTCGGCATCGACCTGAATGCGGCAGCACCAGTCGTCATCATGATGGTCGGTCTGCAGGGCTCGGGCAAGACGACCACGACCGGCAAGATCGCCAAGCGCCTGACCGACCGCGATCGCAAGAAGGTATTGATGGCGTCGCTCGATACGCGTCGCCCCGCCGCCCAGGAACAGTTGCGCCAGCTCGGCGTCCAGACCGGCGTCGACACGCTGCCGGTCATCGCCGGCCAGTCGCCGACCGATATCGCCGCCCGCGCCGTCCAGGCAGCCAAGCTCGGCGGCCATGACGTCGTCATCCTCGACACCGCCGGCCGCACGCATATCGACGAACCGCTGATGCAGGAAATGGCGGAGATCAAGCGGAAATCGACGCCGCATGAAATCCTGCTCGTTGCCGACAGCCTGACAGGTCAGGACGCCGTCAATCTCGCTCGCAATTTCGACGAGCGCGTCGGCATTACCGGCCTCGTGCTGACCCGCATGGACGGCGACGGCCGTGGCGGCGCAGCCCTTTCGATGCGCGCAGTCACCGGCAAGCCTATCAAGCTGATCGGCGTTGGTGAGAAGATGACGGAGATGGAGGAATTCCATCCCCGCCGTATCGCCGACCGTATTCTCGGCATGGGCGACATCGTTTCGCTGGTCGAAAAGGCTGCGGAAAACATCGACGCCGAAAAGGCCGCGGCGATGGCCGCCAAGATGGCCAAGGGCAAATTCGACCTGAACGACCTGTCCGAACAGCTGAAGCAGATGAAATCGCTCGGCGGTATGGGCGGCATCATGGGCATGATGCCGGGCATGGCCGGCATGAAGGACAAGCTCGCCGCATCCGGCATGAGCGACAAGATGTTCGACCGCCAGCTCGCCATCATCTCCTCGATGACCAAGGCAGAGCGCGCCAACCCGGACATTCTCAAGCATTCCCGCAAGAAGCGCATCGCGGCCGGCTCCGGCACGGATGCTGCGGAAATCAACAAGCTTCTGAAAATGCACCGCCAGATGGCCGACATGATGAAAATGATGGGCGGCAAGGGCAAGGGCGGCATGATGAAGCAGATGATGGGTGGCCTTGCCTCCAAGATGGGCATGGGCGGCCTCGGCGGTGGAATGAGCGGCATGCCCGATCTGTCCAAGCTCGATCCCAAGCAGCTCGAAGCCCTGCAGAAACAGGCGGAGGCCGCCGGTCTCAAGCCTGGCGGCATGCCGGGCCTCGGTGGCGGACTCGGAGGCGGCATGGGCGGCCTTCCGGGTCTTGGTGGCGCGAAGCTCCCCGGCCTCGGCGGTTTCCCCGGCCTGCCGGGCAAGAAGAAGTAAGGAGAGGACAACCATGGTTGATCAGAACATCAAGGCAAGGCTCCTCGGCTACCGTCAATCGATCGACAATATCGATGCGGCGCTGGTGCACATGCTCGCCGAGCGTTTTCGCTGCACCAAGGAAGTGGGCGTCCTGAAAGCCCAGTACGAATTGCCGCCGGCGGACCCGGCGCGCGAGGAATACCAGATCGAACGCCTTCGCCAGCTGGCGAAGGATGCCAATCTGGATCCGGATTTCGCCGAGAAGTTCCTGAACTTCGTCATCAAGGAAGTCATCCGGCATCATGAAGCCATCGCCGCCGAACATGGCGGCAAGGAAACAGCATAACAGACCAAAAGACACGGCCCGCCGGAGTGCGGCTCGCACCAACCTAAGGAGTAATACCCATGTCCCTGAAAATTCGTCTCGCTCGCGGCGGTTCCAAGAAGCGTCCTTACTACCACGTCGTCGTTGCCGACGCCCGTTCGCCGCGTGACGGCCGCTTCATCGAGAAGCTCGGCTCGTGGAACCCGATGCTCGGCAAGGAAGACGCAAACCGCGTTACCCTGAACGAAGACCGCATCAAGCATTGGGTTGAGAACGGCGCACAGCCGACCGACCGCGTTCTGCGCTTCCTCGCCGAAGCAGGCATCGCAACCCGCGACGCCAAGAACAACCCGGAAAAGGCAAAGCCGGGCAAGAAGGCTACCGAGCGCGCTGCTGAAAAGGCTCAGAAGATCGAAGACGCCAAGGCAGCTGCAGCCGAAGCCGCCGCTTCCGCAGAATAAGGCTTGCATGGGTTTCGGCCCATCGAACGGGCGGTGCGGTCACGCGCCGCCCGTTTTGCTGTTTGCATTTATGTCCCTTGCGCTTAAATGAGCGCGAGACCAACGGAACGCCGCCCGCATGAAGAAGCTTGAAAACCCTATCCTGATGGCAACCATCGGCGCCGCCCAAGGCCTTCGGGGCGAGGTGCGGGTCAAATCCTTCACCGCAGACCCGGAAGCGCTCGGCGAATACGGCAACCTTTACGCCGCGGACGGCCGGGTCTTCGAGATCCTGGAAATCCGCGAGGCAAAGACCGTCGTCATCGTCCGCTTTCGCGGCATCAACGACCGCAATGCCGCCGAGGCTCTGAACGGGCTGGAACTGTTCATGGAGCGCGACAACCTGCCGGATGACGAGCTGGATGATGACGAGTTCTACTATGCCGATCTCGAGGGCCTCGAAGCCGTTGATGCCACCGGCAAGAGCTATGGCACGGTCAGCGCCGTCTTCGATTTCGGTGCCGGCGACCTTCTGGAGCTGAAAGGCCCCGGCCGTCGCCCTGCGCTTATCCCGTTCTCCGAAGCGGCCGTGCTGGAAATCGACCTCGATGCCGGCAGGATCCTCATCGATCCCGACGCGGCGGGCCTGATCGAAGACCCGAACGACAAGGATCCGTCCGCGCCGGCCAGAGGCGCCAAGGGCCCCAAGCCTCCCAAGGCACCGAAGAGCGAATAAATGACCTTTCGCGCCACCATCCTGACGCTTTATCCGGAAATGTTTCCCGGCCATCTCGGCTTCTCGCTCTCCGGCAAGGCGATGGAACGCAGCGACTGGTCGCTGGATACCGTACAGATCCGTGACTTTGCCGAGGACCGGCACCGCACGGTCGACGACACCCCCGCCGGCGGCGGCGCCGGCATGGTGTTGAAGCCCGATATCCTGGCAAAGGCGATCGATTCCGTTGCGGCCGATACACGCCCTCGCCTGCTGATGAGCCCGCGCGGAAAGCCGCTCTCCCAGAAGCGCGTGCGTGAACTTGCCGATGGCGAAGGCGTGGTCATCGTCTGCGGCCGCTTCGAAGGCGTCGACCAGCGCGTTATCGATGGCCGGCAGCTGGAGGAAGTCTCGATCGGCGACTACATCCTATCCGGCGGCGAGCCTGCCGCGCTTACCGTTCTCGACAGTATCATTCGTCTTCTGCCAGGCGTCATGGGCAATTCCCATTCCGGCACCAATGAGAGCTTCGAACACGGCCTGCTGGAACATCCGCACTACACTCGCCCTCAGGTTTTCGAGGGACGGGAAATCCCGCCCGTGCTGACCTCGGGCAACCATGCGGCAATCGAGAAATGGCGGCTGGAACAGGCGCTCCGGTTGACGCGCAAGCGCCGGCCGGACCTGCTGTCGCCCGACAGCTGAAAAATCCAGCGTTTCTGGGGCTGGCGCAGCATAAAAGCGCAATCTCCGGGGTGACAAGCGCGCTCCTTTAGTGTATTCGCCGCCCCGGAAATGGGAAAATTCCCGTCGACCAGCAACAAAGAATGGCGTAACCGCCTGCCGCAAGGCACGTCGCAAGGCCCTCGGATGAGGTGACCAAGGACGTTGGCGCTCTGGCTGTTTCAGAAGAACTGAAAAGGTTTGACCGATGAACATCATCCAGCAGCTGGAAGCCGAACAGGCAGCCAAGATCGAAGCCAAGCGCAAGCTTCCCGCGTTTGAAGCCGGCGACACCGTCCGCGTCAACGTCCGCGTGACAGAAGGCACCCGTACCCGTGTACAGGCTTACGAAGGCGTCTGCATTGCCCGTTCGGGCGGCGGCATCAACGAGAGCTTCACCGTACGCAAGATCTCCTACGGCGAAGGCGTCGAGCGCGTATTCCCGATCTACTCGCCGCTCGTCGAAGGCGTCGAAATCGTTCGCCGCGGTAAGGTCCGTCGCGCCAAGCTGTACTACCTGCGCGATCGTCGCGGCAAGTCGGCTCGTATCGTCGAGAACACCGGCACCCGCGCCCGCAAGCTGAACGACGCCGAGCGCGCCGCAGTTGCCGAGGAAAAGGCACGCATCGAAGCTGAAAAGGTTGCAGCAGCCCAGGCACTGGCCGCCGAAAAGGCAGCACAGGAAGCCGCTGAAGCCAAGGCCGCTGAAGAAGCTGCAAAGGCTGCGGAAGCGTCTGCAGAATAAGATTTGCCACTATAGCATGAGAAAAGGCGGGCTTCGGCCCGCCTTTTTTGTTTCGGGGGTTGATCCGATCGCCTCAATGAGGGCGCCCGGCACCCGCTGTCGGCGGCGCAGCATCGCCTGAAGACCGACCCAGCATCTGCCCGACGAGGATGACCAGCACACCCGCAGCGGCAAGGCACGCAGCGAGGAAGAACATCGGCGCGATGTTGCTGCCGGTCGCATCATTGATCCACGGCACGACGTTCTGGGCGACGAAACCGCCGAGATTGCCGACGGAATTGATCGCGGCGATACCCGCTGCCGCACCCGCGCCCTTGAGGAAACGTCCGGGCAGGCTCCAGAACACCGGTTGGCCGGCAAAGATGCCCGCGGCCGCGATGCACAGGAAGGCGAACTGCAGATAAGGCGATCCGACGAGCACTGACAGCGCCAGCGCTGCCGCACCCACGAAGGCCGGGCCAACGATATAGGGCGTCTTGTTCTCCGTCTTGTCGGCAGCCGCCGGAACGACCCAGAGCGCGACGGCAACGATCAGCCATGGAATGATGTTGATGAAGCCATTCACCGTATTCGACACGCCAAATCCCTTGACGATGGTCGGCAGCCAGTAGCTGAGACCATAGGCGGCAAGAGGGAAGCCGACATAGCAGAGCGCCATCAGGAGAACCCGCGGATTGATCAGCGCCTTGAAGCCATGATCCGCATCCTCGTCCATTCCGGCATTTTCGCGCGCCAGCCGCTCCTTCAGCCAGCGCTTCTCGTCGTCACTGAGAAATTTTGCCTTCTCCGGCGTATCGTCGAGATAGAAGAAGGTCACGACACCGGCGACAACGGCCGGAACACCGGTGGCGAGGAACACCCACTCCCAGCCGGCAAGACCTAGAAAGCCGTCGAGATCGAGCAGCATGCCCCCGAGTGGTGCGCCGACCGCGTTGGCAAGGGCGCTGAAGATCATGAACAGGCCGACCATCCGGCCGCGATAATCCTTCGGGAACCACAGTGTCAGCAGATAGAGAACGCCGGGGAAGAAGCCGGCCTCGCAGACACCGAGCAGAAAGCGCAGGATATAGAACATCGTCATGTTCTGGGTGAAGGCCAGAGCGATCGTCACAAGCCCCCAGGATACGAGAATGCGGGCGAACCATACCCTTGCCCCGAAACGGGTGAGGAACAGGTTGGCGGGCACTTCGAAGATGAAATAGCCGACGAAGAACAGCGACGCGCCAAGCCCGTAGGCATACTCGCTCATCCCGAGCGCATCGACCATCTGCAGCTTGGCGTAACTGACATTCTGCCGGTCGATATAGGCGATCAGGTAAAGGATGCCGAGAAACGGCATCAGCCGCCAGGTGATCTTCGATATGAGATTGTTTTCAGAAACCACAAAAATTCCTCCCGGAATGGCAGCCGCGGCTGAACCGTCAGGAGGAAACTAGGTGCGCTGCAGCATGCGACAAGAGGACGCAGGGCGCATTATGCGTCCGGCCCGGAAACCGGCGACCGCCTTTTCGTCAGCGCTGCGCCACGAAGAACCGGTCTCGCCCTGCGCCCTTGGCCTCGTAAAGCGCCTCGTCTACCGCCCTGAGCAGGCTCAGACGATCGGAACCGGCATCCGGGGCAAGCGCCACCCCGATACTCAGTTTCGCGTTGAGGATCTTGTCACCGACCATGAAGCTGCGGCGGAATTCTGCGAGCAGCCGCTCGCACAGGCCCGACAAGGCGCCGACATCGGGCGGATCCGGCACGAAAATGGCAAACTCGTCGCCTCCCATGCGCACCACGACATCCTGCGCCCGGACGCATTCGCTGATCCGCTTGGCGGCGATGGTCAAAACGTCATCGCCCGTATGGTGGCCGTAGCGATCGTTGATCGCCTTGAAACCATCCATGTCGAGATAGAGCACTCCGAACCCCTGCTGGGACGAGATAGCATTGGTCAGCATCACGTCGATCAACGACACCAGCGCCGACCGATTGTAGAAACCGGTCAACGGATCTGTCATTGCCGCGAGCCTGAGCTTCTCCTCGGCGAACTCCATCACGAACTTCGCCTTCTGCAACCGCAGAAGGCCGCTCGCGACATCGGCGAACTGTTTCAGATTGCGGATCTCGCCATCCGTAAAATCACGCGGCCTCGTATCGATCAGGCAGAACGAACCGACAGGCAGCTCGGGATCGATCGAAACGGGAGCACCGGCATAGCTGCGAAAATGCGGCTCGCCGGTCACATAGGCCATATCGCGCAGATCGGGATGACGGGTCAGATCGGGGATGACGACGACTTCGTTGGCGAAAACGACACGCGAACAGATCGAAACATCGCGCGAGCAGGCGTTGATCTGGATGGTGCCAACTTGGCAGGTCACACGTTGCCAGTCCTCGTCGACGATATTGACGGCGGCGACCGGGCTGCCGAACACGTCCTTGGCCAGCTGCACAAGCGATGTCAGCTCGGGCGTGGAATAACCGTCGGGTACGATCAGCGACCGAACGGACAACATACGTTCAGCTTCGTTCACTGGAAGCTGGGCTGGCAACGCCATGGCACCTCCTCGTCGCATCGTCAGCCTTGCCATAGGAAATAGCGATGCAAAAATAGAGCATTCTTGGTGCGCCGCTTTTGACATGAGCCATCTTTGCAGGCAATTGCCGCCCATTCAAAAAACTGCTAATAGAGCCGCATGGGATCGAAATTCGGATGCCTTGCGAACAAGTTCTTCGTGCTGCAGGACCACAAGCGTCTGCCGGCACGCTTTTTCGCGCGCGTATCCGGCGCGCTCAACAGCCGACTTAGCTGACGGCCGCCAGACGGCCCGTGCCGCGGCAACACGCACTTGCCGATATCCCGACCTATCTCTTAAAAACTGTTCTTCAACGGATGGCAGCCATGAGCGCACCCCGCACCCTGTACGATAAAATCTGGGACGAACACATCGTCTCCCAGGATGATAACGGCACCTGTCTTCTCTACATCGATCGTCACCTTGTTCATGAAGTGACGAGCCCGCAGGCATTCGAAGGCCTGCGTATGGCCGGCCGCAAGGTCCGCGCGCCTGAAAGGACGTTGGCGGTCGTCGACCACAACGTTCCCACCTCGTCCGACCGTCATCTCGGCATCAAGAACGAGGAGAGCCGCATCCAGGTCGAGGCACTGGCACAGAACGCGCTTGATTTCGGCGTCGAATATTACTCCGAAAAGGACGTTCGCCAGGGCATCGTTCACATTGTCGGCCCCGAGCAGGGCTTCACCCTCCCCGGCATGACGATCGTCTGCGGCGACAGCCACACGTCGACCCACGGCGCGTTCGGTTCGCTGGCGCACGGCATCGGCACGTCCGAGGTGGAGCACGTGCTCGCCACCCAGACGCTGGTGCAGAAGAAGGCGAAGAACATGCTGGTGCGCGTTGACGGCAAGTTGCCGGAAGGCGTCGGCGCCAAGGATGTCATCCTTGCTATCATCGGCGAGATCGGCACCGCCGGCGGCACCGGACACGTCATCGAATTCGCCGGCGAGGCAATCCGCTCGCTGTCGATGGAAGGCCGCATGACCGTGTGCAACATGACCATCGAGGGCGGCGCCCGCGCCGGTCTGATCGCGCCGGACGAGACGACCTTCGACTACATCAAGGACAAGCCGCGCGCACCGAAGGGCACCGCCTGGGATATGGCTGTCGACTACTGGAAGACGCTGCATTCGGATGAAGGCGCCCATTACGACAAGGTCGTGGTGCTAGATGCCGCCAACCTGCCGCCGATCGTCACCTGGGGCTCTTCCCCGGAAGACGTGACGACGATCGAAGGCATCGTGCCGAACCCCGACGAGATCCAGGACGAGAACAAGCGCACCTCAAAATGGCGCGCGCTGGATTACATGGGCCTGAAGCCGGGCACGAAGATGACGGACATCGCGATCGACCGCGTCTTCATCGGCTCCTGCACCAACGGCCGTATCGAGGATCTTCGCGCCGCGGCCAAGATGGTAGAGGGCAAGAAGGTCGCCTCCACCGTCAACGCCATGATCGTGCCGGGTTCCGGCATCGTCAAGGAAATGGCGGAAGCCGAAGGTCTCGACGTCATCTTCAAAGACGCCGGCTTCGAATGGCGCGAACCGGGCTGCTCCATGTGCCTCGCGATGAACGACGACCGCCTGAACCCTTACGAACGCTGCGCTTCGACCTCGAACCGGAATTTCGAGGGCCGGCAGGGCTACAAGAGCCGTACACACCTCGTCTCCCCTGCCATGGCGGCAGCCGCCGCGGTTGCAGGGCATTTCGTCGATATCCGCGGCTGGAAGTAGAGCGGTCCCTCCAACAACAAAATCCGGGGCTGGGTTTGAGCCGAGCCCCGGAAATCGCGGATGATAAGATGGCTGTGCAAAACGGTGCCCGACTTTAATGCCGGGCCAAGACCTCAGTCGTCATCGTCGTCATCATCATCGCCGAAACGGTAGTGTTGGCGATATCGCGGCCGGTCATCGTCATCATCGCCGTAGTACCGGTGGCTGAAGCGACGGCGATCATCATCATCGTCATCATCGTCGACGAGGATAACGTAGCCGGTGCCGACAAAACGGTCGGAAGCCTGAGCGGATGAAAATCCGAACCCCGTCGCAGCCAGAAGGCCTGCGAGGCCGGCTAGGGCAAAACGGTTCATTGTCTTCTCCTGTTCTGGTTCGAGTGACAGGAGAAGAACGGCCCCTCGCGTGACTTATTCCCTCAACCGGAAATTTATCCGATCACCTTCACGACGGTGCCTTTTCGAAGATGCGGCAGCAGGCGTTTCATGTCTCGCGGATGCACCGCCACGCATCCGGCCGTCGGCTGATATCCGGGCCGGATCAGATGAAAGAAGATCGCCGATCCGCCATAGCGCTTGCGCGACGTGATATTCCAGTCGAGCACCAGGCATACGTCATAGAGCCCGTCTGCCCGCATCATCTCCTCGTGGCTCTGCTTGAACGGCGCGCGCACGAGCCTGTTGTAGGCGGCATGCCTGGGTTCGTCGCACCAAAGCATGTCGCGGCCGATGCGCTTGATCGACAAAGGCGTCTGCGGCAGCCTGATCCGTTCGCCACGGCAAAATCCGGAAATCAGCTTCATCGCGGCAATCGGCGTGCCGCCGTCACCCTCCTGCTTGAAGGCGGTGACACCGGAGCGACCGATTGCCGCCCGGATAGTGACACCATCGAACGATAGGATCGCCCGACGCCGGTCGCCCGGCGCGGTCCTGACGGTCAAAACCGATTGTTTCTTAGACTTATGCACACGGAAAAGCGGCATTTTCTCACGAGCTTTTGCTTTGAATATGATTTTGTTTGAATTCATAGCATGTTGGGAATTACATCAAAGAGCCCTACATGACCTTTGAAATCCGCTCCATCGACGGCAGCGGAGGGATGACGGGCTACACGAAAGGCACGAACCGTATGGCAAGAACGATACTCCTGGTCGATGACGACAATGATCTGCGCGAGACGCTGGTCGAGCAATTGTCGTTATATGACGAGTTTTCGCTGTTGCAGGAAGATAATGCCGCCAAGGCCATGAACACGGCGAAGAACAGCCAGGTCGATCTGCTGATCATGGATGTCGGCCTGCCGGACATGGATGGGCGCGAGGCGGTCAAGCTTCTGCGCAAGAACGGCTTCAAGGCGCCGATCATCATGCTGACCGGCCACGACACCGACTCGGACACGATCCTCGGCCTCGAGGCTGGCGCCAATGACTACATCGTCAAGCCGTTCCGCTTCGCCGTCCTGCTCGCCCGCATCCGCGCCCAGCTGCGCCAGTTCGAGCAGAGCGAGGACGCGACGTTTACGGTCGGCCCCTATATCTTCAAGCCGAGCCAGAAGCTGCTGACCACCGATGACGGCAAGAAGATCCGCCTGACGGAAAAGGAAGCGGCGATCATCCGCTATCTCTACCGCGCCGGCCAGAAGGTAGTGACCCGCGACATCCTGCTCGAAGAGGTCTGGGGCTACAATTCCGGCGTTACCACGCACACGCTGGAAACCCACGTCTACCGCCTGCGCCAGAAGATCGAGCGCGATCCGTCCAATGCCGAAATTCTCGTCACCGAGAATGGCGGCTACAAGATCGTACCGTAAAGCCGCCATGGCACTGAATGACGACATAGCGCTTCTCGCGCGCGTTCCGCTGTTTCGCGAACTCGAAGCTGATCAGTTGCGACTGATCGCCTTCGGGGCCGAACGGCGTTCGCTTGCCGAAACGCAGGAGCTGTTTCGCGAGGGTTCGCCCGCAGAAGCGGCCTATATCGTCGCCAGGGGAGAAATCGGCCTCTATGCCCTCGACCGTTTCGGCGATATCCGCCACCACAAGACGGTCGGACCGGGGACGCTGTTGTCTGAACTGGCGCTGATTACCCGGGTGGAGCGCAAGTTCACCGCAGTCGCCGCATCCGACGCCGAAGTGATGCGCATCAACCGCCAGCTGTTTCAAAGGCTTCTGGAAGAATATCCGAAGGTCGGCCAGCTGATCCAGGAGCGCATCCGCGAGAATATCGCCGGATTGGCGAAAGCGGCTGCGGCGATGGAACACCGGTTCCGTTAGGGTTGTCCGGCGACACAATTCGCACAGCCGCAAGCCACGACATCCCCCCGCGATTTGCCCCTCAACCTACCCCATACCGCGCGGAGCCACGGATCTCCACACCGACCTTGACCACTCGCAAGCGAGGCGATGAAACGTGCCACACGCGACATTGGCGAAAAACGAAAACCTTGCGAATTGCGTCCTCTTCCCGCCTGCGACGAGAAGAGGGCGGCAGGCGGATGAAGGCAACCGCCTGTCTGCGCACATCAATCAGAACTTGAACACCGCCGTCACCGGCACATGGTCAGACGGCTGGTTCCAGCCGCGGGCTTCCTTGAGCACTTCGATCCGGTCGAGGAACGGACCAAGCTCCGGTGACGACCACATGTGGTCTAGGCGGCGGCCCTTGTTGGCGGCCTCCCAGTCCTTGGCCCGGTAGCTCCACCACGTATAGATCTTCTCCGGCTCCGGCGTGTGCTGGCGCATCAGGTCCAGCCAGCCGCCCTTGGCGATCACGTCCTTCAGCCCATCGGTCTCGATCGGAGTGTGGCTGACGATCTTCAGCAGTTGCTTGTGCGACCAGACATCATGCTCCAGCGGCGCGATATTGAGGTCGCCGACGAGGATCGACGCAACGCCCGGCATATCCGCCTTCAGCACCTTCATCTCCTCGACGAAATCCAGCTTGTGGCCGAATTTCGGATTGATCTCGCGGTCCGGTTCGTCGCCGCCCGCAGGCACGTAGAAATTATGCAGCCGGATGCGCCGCGCACCACGTTCGAAGATCGCCGAAATATGCCGGGCATCGCCCATGCCGCAGTAATTCTGGCGGTGATCTTCGAGAAGCGGGATCTTCGAGGCGATGGCGACGCCGTGATAGCCTTTCTGCCCATGCACGATGATGTGCTCGTAACCGAGATCCTTCAGCGGCTGGTAAGGGAATTCGGGCTCCTGACACTTGATTTCCTGCAGGCACAGGATGTCAGGCTGGTTACGCACGATGAACTGCTGCACGATCGGCATGCGTAGACGCACGGAGTTGATATTCCAGGTGGTGATGGAGAATGTCATGATGCGCCTTGAACCGATCCTTGAAGCTGGGCGAGGTTTAGAAGGTTTGCCACGCCCTGAGAAGCAAAAAGGGCCGCGTTTCCGCATCCCTCTGAAATCCGTTGCATCAAGCCGACACTCAGCCCCGCCCGCGAACCTCGGCGTAATCGATCGTAAACACACGCTCGTCGAAATTCACGCCGTTCTGGACGTTGTAGATCATCACAGACGTGTCCTTGCCCTGATTGTCGGTGATCGTCCACTGACGCAGGTCATAGGTCTTGCTGTCGAACATCATGGTAATGGTCGAATCACCGAAGATCGTCTTGTTGCCGAGCACGATCGTCGTCAGGTCGCTCTCTTCCTTGACGCCGCGAACCGCGTCGTTGGAGAGATCGATCCGATTGGCCAGAAGCAGCGTCAACGGCGTCTTGGACAGAGGGTACAGGTCCCAGGTCTTCAGCTTCATGTTGCCGATAACGACATTCTTGCCGTCGGCAATGACGCGGATCGGCGACGGGTCCTCGAAATTGAAACGCAGCTTGCCGGGGCGCTCGATATAGAACTTGCCGCCTGTCTGTTCGCCGCGCGGGCCGAACTGGACGAACTCGCCCATCATCGTCTTCACCGAGGAAAAATGGTCGGCAATCTTCTGCGCCGCAGCACCGCCCGCTCCCTGCGCCTGCGCGACAGCCGGCAGTGCGGCACCGGCGGCGAGGCCCAGCAGACCGATGGAAAACTGCCTGCGGTCGATCCGGATGGAAGGGGATGTCTTGTCTTTGCTCATTCTTGTCTCCATCCACATGCTCTGGGCGTCAAACACGGCGTCTTGATGACTGGCAAACGGCTTGGCAATCCCTCCGCCTGCCTGATCACGCAAGACTTACCGGTTACCGGTCGATAATGTCGCTTTCGGTCGGCACGAGGATCTCGCGCTTGCCGGCATGGTTTGCCGGACCGATCAACCCTTCCTTCTCCATCCGCTCGATCAGCGATGCGGCGCGGTTGTAGCCGATACCGAGACGCCGCTGGATGTAGGAGGTCGAGGCCTTGCCATCCCGCAACACGATCGCCACGGCCTGATCGTAGGGATCGTCCGAATCCGACAGATTGGACGTGCCCGCCGGGCCGCCGCCACCGCCGTCTTCATCTTCGTCGTCGGCGGTGATCGCTTCGAGATATTGGGGAGAACCCTGCGTTTTCAAGTAGGCGACGATGTCCTCGACCTCGTTATCCGCAACGAACGGCCCGTGGACGCGCTGGATGCGCCCGCCGCCCGCCATGTACAGCATGTCGCCCTGGCCGAGCAGCTGTTCGGCACCCTGTTCGCCCAGAATGGTCCGGCTGTCGATCTTCGACGTGACCTGGAAGGAAATACGCGTCGGGAAGTTCGCCTTGATCGTGCCGGTGATGACGTCGACCGATGGGCGCTGCGTCGCCATGATGACGTGGATGCCGGCGGCACGTGCCATCTGCGCCAGCCGCTGCACGGCGCCTTCGATATCCTTGCCGGCGACCATCATAAGGTCGGCCATTTCGTCGATGATGACGACGATATAGGGCATCGGCTCGAGATCGAACTCTTCCGTCTCGTACATCGCCTCGCCCGTCTGGCGATCGAAGCCGGTCTGCACGGTGCGGGTCAGGATCTCGCCCTTTTCCTTCGCCTGCTCGACGCGGGAATTGAAGCCGTCGATATTACGAACGCCGATCTTCGACATCTTCTTGTAGCGCTCTTCCATCTCGCGGACGGTCCATTTGAGCGCAACGACGGCCTTCTTCGGGTCGGTAACGACCGGCGAAAGCAGATGCGGGATGCCGTCGTAGACGGAAAGTTCGAGCATTTTCGGATCGATCATGATCAGGCGGCACTTCTCCGGCGTGTAGCGATAGAGAAGCGACAGGATCATCGTGTTGATCGCAACCGACTTACCAGAACCGGTAGTACCGGCGACGAGAAGATGCGGCATCTTGGAAAGGTCGGCCACGACCGGCTCGCCGCCGATCGTCTTGCCGAGCGCCATGGCAAGCTTCGCCTTGCTGGTCTCGAAGTCCTTCGAACCGATCATCTCGCGCAGATAGACGGTTTCGCGGGTACGGTTCGGCAATTCGATGCCGATCGCATTGCGGCCAGGAACGACGGCGACACGCGCGGCGATCGAGCTCATCGAGCGGGCAATATCGTCGGCAAGGCCGATGACGCGCGATGACTTGATGCCCGGAGCAGGCTCCAGTTCGTAAAGCGTGACGACCGGGCCAGGACGCACATGGATAATCTCGCCCTTGACGCCGAAATCCTCCAGTACGCCTTCAAGCATGCGGGCATTCTGCTCGAGCGCATCGGCGGAAAGCGAGGCATCGCGGGCAACTGCACGCGGCTCGGCCAGAAGATGTACGGAGGGAAGCTGGAACCCGTCCGGGCGAATGAACGACCCCTGGGCATCGCGCTGCACGCGCGCACTCGGCTTCGGCGCGGCGGCGGCAGGCTGAACGCGCGCCGAACGGCCGCTGCCACTCTGCGGAGCACGCGAAGCCACGAAAGGCGCATCGTCGTCCTCATCGTCGTCTGCCAGAATTCCGGCCGGGCGGCGCGGCATGTCATCCATGTCGAAGGGCGCATCGCCGTCATGGTCATGCGCCGATATCGGCGGCGCGGAGACGATGCGGCGCGGCGCGGCCACACGCTCGCCTGCACCATCCAGCGAAGGTTCCATCCGAGGCATGTCACCACGGCCGGCCTTTGCGCGCACCGGCTCGTTCAGCGTACCGAACTCGTCGTCATTGAAATCGTAAGGCTCGTCATAGGCGCGGCGCTGGCGTGGCTTGAGGCCCACCATGCGGCGCAGGCGCGCCTGGGTGATGTACCAGTAATGCGCGGCAAGCCCGAGCGGAAGGAAGCGCTCGAGCAGGCTGCCATTGTCATCCTCGTCCTCATCAGGCTCGTAGCGCGGACGCGAAACGACCGCCGCCACCGGCTTGTCGTCGTCTTCCTCCTGCTCGAATTCGATCGCATCGCCGACGATACCCGATGCAAACAGCATGAGATAGACGCACGGGATGGTGAACAGGCAACCCAACACCATGGCAATCATGCCGGTCGGGTAGGTGCCGACGAAGAGCGCCGGGAAGCGCAGGATCATGTCGCCGATGACGCCGCCGATACCATTCGGGATCGGCCAGGTTTGCGGCGCAGGAAAGCAGCCGAGCGTGGCGGAAGCCAGCAGCGTACCGCCGCCCCAGGCAGCCAGCCGTGCCGGAATGCGGTCGAAGCGTCGGCCTGAAATCAAGGCCAGTGCAAAGGCGAGAATAGGCAGTAGAGCAAGAATGCTTGCGAGCCCGAGAAACTGCATCATCAGGTCGGCGAAAGCCGCACCGGCAAAGCCGAGCATGTTGGCGGGCGGGTTGTCGGTGGCGTAGGAGAAGCTGGGATCGGCAACATTCCAGGTGGAAAGTGCCGCAACCGCAAGCGTAAGCCCGATGAAGATGGCAAAGCCTGTCAGCGCCATCAGCTGCCTGACCACGAAGAAGCTCAGCGCAGCGCGGGTGGACCGATCTGCCAATGCCCCCGAACTGCTTCTGCTCATAGTGTCTGCCCGTCATCTGGTGGATCGCAAAACCTGCGATGACGGGCCGAGCCGTCACGCAATTCCAGCAAATGCTAACTCGCGGATGGTTAACGCAGCTTTAACCAAAGCCGGGCGCGGCAGGTTCTACAAATGAAAATGGCCCGGAAAAGCTCCGGGCCATCATCATCGTCTGGAGAAGCCGGCCGAAACCGGCAATCCCTCTTAGTTGTGGTAAGCGGCTTCGCCGTGCGAAGCGAGGTCAAGACCTTCGCGCTCGGCTTCGACCGGAACGCGCAGACCGACGATGAGGTCGACGATCTTGTAGATGATGAACGAGCCGATACCGCACCACAGGATGGTGACGACGACGCCGTAGAGCTGGGTCATGAACTGACCACCCATGGTGACGCCTTCGGCATAACCGATACCACCGAGCGACGCGGAGGCGAAGATGCCGGTAGCGAGTGCACCGAAGAGACCGCCGATACCGTGAACGCCGAACACGTCTGCCGTGTCGTCATAGCCGAACTTGTTCTTGATGACGGCAACGAAGAAGTAGCAAAGCGGCGAAACGATCAGGCCCATGACGATCGCGCCCATCGGGCCGGCAATGCCGGCGGCAGGCGTGATGGCAACGAGACCGGCGATCATGCCCGAAACCGCACCGAGCAGCGAAGCCTTGCCGCGGGTGAAGGTTTCGACGATGCACCACGAAACGATGGCAGCGGCGGTCGCAACGAAGGTGTTGACGGTTGCGAGCATCGCGCCGCCGGAAGCTTCGAGGTTGGAACCGGCGTTGAAGCCGAACCAGCCGACCCACAGCATGGCGGCGCCGACGAGCGTCAGCGTCATCGAATGCGGAGCCATCATGTCCTTGCCGTAGCCGGTACGCTTGCCGACCATGATCGCACCGATGAGGCCTGCAAGACCGGCATTGATGTGAACGACGGTACCGCCGGCGAAGTCAAGCGCGCCCCAGCCGAAGATCAGGCCGTTTGCGTCCCAGACCATGTGGGCGATCGGGAAGTAGACGAAGGTGACCCACAGGATGCAGAACAGGATCGACGCCGAGAACTTGATGCGCTCGGCGAAGGCGCCGACGATCAGGGCAGGCGTGAGGGCTGCAAACGTCATCTGGAACATCACGAAGATGAATTCCGGAATGACGGCATCGGAGAAGGTCGCAGCGGTCGAGTCCATCGTGACGCCCGAAAGGAACATCTTGGCCGTGCCGCCCCAGTAGGGAGACGTGCTGCCACCGAAGGCGAAGGAATAGCCGTAGGTGACCCAGATGAGCATGATTGCGGCACCGGCAACGGTGCACTGCATCAGAACCGACAGCATGTTCTTGGCGCGGACGAGACCGCCGTAGAACAGCGCAATGCCCGGCATCAGCATGAACAGCACGAGAAGCGTGCAGATGAACATGAAGGCAGTATCGCCCTTGTCCGGAACCGGAGCGGCAGCAGCCGCTTCAGCCGCGGGTGCGGCAGCTTCCTGCGCGAAGGCGACGACGGGCGCGAAGAAGGCAGCCGCAGCGGCGCCCACGCGTCCGAGAGTAGAGGTCTTGGTGAATTGCATGGTTTGAAAACTCCCCTGTAGGCCGGCTTACAGCGCTTCGGTGTTGGTTTCGCCGGTACGGATGCGCACGGCCTGCTCGATCGAATAAACGAAGATCTTGCCATCCCCAATCTGGCCGGTCTTCGCGGACGAGGCGATTGCCTCGACGGCTTTGTCCACGAGATCGGCCGGAACGGCGATCTCGATCTTCAGCTTCGGCAGGAAGCTGACGGCATATTCGGTACCGCGGTAGATTTCGGTGTGTCCCTTCTGGCGTCCGTAACCTTTGACTTCGGTAACGGTCAGGCCCTGGATGCCGACAGCCGTAAGGGCTTCACGCACCTCATCCAACTTGAACGGCTTGATAATGGCCATCACGATTTTCATCTGGCTTCCCATCCTTTGTTCTTCGGCCAAAGGCCGACTCTCCTCATCACCGGCACGCGAGACGGCGACTGACGCTCTACATTCAAGGCGCGTGCCAGTTTGGATTTACGCATAATTACTTGCAAAATATACGACTTTTAATGGACCGTCATAAATGAGGCATTTCCACGTCACAAAACAGCCGAAATCCTGTGCATTTTTCATTTTCTGCACAATATCTAGTCATTTGCCCTTTTACGAATCAATCCCTCTTGCGCAACGGACGCCACGAGCGTTCCGGAGCGGGTATAGATACTGCCGCGCGTCATTCCGCGTGCTCCAGACGCACTCGGACTATCCTGACTGTAGAGAAGCCAGTCGTCGAATGTGGCCGGGCGATGAAACCACATGGCATGATCGAGGCTGGCCGCCTGGATCGCCGGGTCGAACAGTGACCGTCCGTGCGGATAAAGCGAGGCATCAAGCAGCGTCATGTCCGATAGATAGGCAAGTACCGCCGCCTGCATGTTCCGGTCCGGCGGCACCGCACCGACGGACCTGACCCACACATCCTGCCGCGGCTCGAGCTTTTCCGCTGTCAGATAATGCTTGAGCGAGGTCGGCCGAAGCTCGATCGGCCGTGGACGCTCCCAGTAGCGGCGAATGGCTTCCGGCGCCTTCTGCAGGAAGCGGGCGCGAAATTCCTCCTCGTCCATCAGCTCTTCCGGCTGTGGCACGTCTGGCAATGCCACCTGGTGGTCGAAGCCACCCTCATCCACCTGGAAGGACGTCATCATCGAGAAGATTTCCTTGCCATGCTGGATAGCCAGTATCCGTCGCGTGGCAAAACTGCCGCCATCGCGCAGGCGCTCCACCTGGTAGATGATCGGCACGGAGGGATCGCCCGGCCGCATGAAATAGGCGTGCAGCGAATGGACGAAACGCCCGGCATCGACAGTGCGCTGCGCCGCCACCAGCGCCTGGGCGATAACCTGTCCGCCGAAGACGCGCTGCCAGCCGATATCGGGACTGAGGCCGCGATAGAGATCGTGCTCCAACCGCTCCAGATCGAGCACTTCGAGCAGATGCTGCATTGGTGTAGCAGCGGAACCGGGTGCGGCGGTTTCGGTCGGGCGTGACATTTTATCGAACTCCGGCAATAGGAAGCGGCGGTTGGATGATCTATATCCGCCCTATCGGCAATCACAAGACTGACGGGAGCCAGGCAAATGCTGGACATGATGGTGGTAGGCGGAGGCTATGTCGGCCTTGCGGCGGCAGTTGCCGTGAAGCAGGCGGCGCCGCATCTCAACGTCGAGGTCGTCGAGGCGGCACCTGCCGGCGTCTGGGAAAAGGACGAACGCGCCTCGGCCATCATCGCCGCCGCCAGCGACATGCTGGCAGTGCTCGGCACCTGGGACGAGATCCTGCCGCACGCCCAGCCGATCAACAGCATGATCGTCACCGACAGCCGCACCGCCGATCCGGTGCGCCCGGTCTTTCTTACCTTCGACGGCGCAATCGAGACAGGCAAGCCTTTCGCCCATATGGTACCGAATGTCGCGATGGTGCGCGCGCTGCGCAACGCCGCCGAAAAGCTCGGCATCACCATCCGCCACGGCCTCTCCGCTACCGCCTTTACGACCGGCACCAGCGCGACGGTCGTCACCCTCTCCGACGGCTCGACCGTCGAGACCCGCCTTCTCGTGGCCTGCGACGGCGTGCGCTCGAAACTGCGCGACATGGCCGGCATCCGCACCGTTTCCTGGAAATACGGCCAGTCCGGCATCGTCACTACCGTCGAGCATGAACGCCCCCATAATGGCGTCGCCGAGGAACATTTCCTGCCGGCCGGTCCCTTCGCCATTCTGCCGCTACCGGGCAACCGTTCCTCGCTCGTCTGGACCGAACGCACCGAGGATGCCGACCGCCTGGTCGCCTCCGACGACCTTGTCTTCGAGGACGAACTGCAGCGTCGCTTCGGTCATAAGCTTGGCGAACTGACGGTGGTCGGCGGCCGCAAGGCATTCCCGCTCGGCCTCACCCTGTCGCGCGCCTTCGTGGCGCCGCGCTTTGCGCTTGCCGGCGACGCGGCGCATGGCATCCACCCGATTTCCGGACAGGGCCTCAATCTCGGCTTCAAGGATGTCGCAGCCCTTGCGCAGACCGTTGTCGAGGCGGATCGTCTCGGTCTCGATATCGGCTCGCTCAACGTGCTCGAACGCTACCAGTCCTGGCGTCGCTTCGACACCTTCCGCATGGGCGTCACCACCGACGTGCTGAACCGGCTGTTTTCCAACGACATCACCCCGATCCGCATCGCCCGCGATTTCGGCCTGGGACTTGTCGAGCGGATGCCGAAACTGAAGGACTTCTTCATCAGCGAAGCCGCCGGCACCACGAACGAGGGCAATCCGAAACTGCTGGCAGGCCAGCCGATCTGAGGAAACGAGACGGGCGGGTAGCCTATCGGCCACCCAGTGCCCGCGGACGCTCCCCGCCATAGGCCCAGTCCAGCAATTCCACCGTATGGACGATCGGGATCGTCGTGGCCGACCCGATCTGCGTCATGCAACCTATATTGCCGGTGGCGACGACATCCGGCTTCGTCGCCTCGATATTCCTGACTTTACGCGCCTTCAGCTGCGCCGAAATCTCGGACTGAAGAATATTGTAAGTGCCGGCCGAGCCGCAACAGAGGTGGCCTTCGGCCGGATCGCGCACGGTGAAACCGGCATTTTTCAAGAGCAGCTTGGGAGCCGCCGTGATCTTCTGGCCGTGCTGCATCGAACACGCCGAGTGATAGGCGACGTTGAGCCGTTTCGGTTCCTGTTTCGGCAGATCCAGCAGCACCAGATATTCGGTTATGTCCTTTGCCAGAGCCGAGATTCTCGCAGCCTTTTCCGCATAGTCCGGATCAAGCCGCAGCATGTGGCCGTAGTCCTTGATCGTCGTGCCGCAACCGGATGCGGTGATGATGATTGCATCCAGGCCGCCGGTGTCGATCTCGCGGATCCAGGCGTCGACATTGCGGCGGGCAAAATCGAGCGCCTCGTCCTCGCGACCCATGTGATGCACAAGCGCACCACAACAGCCTTCGCCGGAGGGCACCACGACCTCGACGCCGAGCCGGGCGAGCAGGCGCATCGTCGCCTGGTTGATGCCTGGATCGAGAACCGGCTGGGCGCAGCCTGAAAGAATGGCGACCCGGCCGCGGCGGATACCGCGCACCGGCTGCCTGCCGGCCGGCATGGCAGATGCAGACGCGACCGTCTTCGGCGCAAGGTCCAGCATGGCGCCGAGCGGCGCAAGCGCCCTCACCCGTTTCAACAGCGGCGCAAAAGGCCTACCGAACCTCGCCAGCATCAACGCCGCGCGCAAACGTGACGGATAGGGCAAGACAGCAGCCAGCATGCCGCGGATCAGCCGATCGGCAAGCGGGCGACGATAGGTATTTTCGATATGGATACGGGCGTGATCGATGAGATGCATGTAATCGACGCCGGAGGGACAGGTGGAAACGCAGGAGAGGCAGGAAAGACAGCGGTCGATATGGGTGACCACTTCCTCATCCGCCGCCCGGCCGTTTTCCAGCATGTCCTTGATCAGGTAGATGCGACCGCGCGGGCTGTCGAGTTCGTTGCCGAGGGTCACATAGGTGGGACAGGTGGCGGTGCAGAAGCCGCAATGCACGCAGCGCCGCAGGATCTTCTCCGAATGGGCGACGTGCGGATCGGCAAGCTGTTCAGGCGTGAACGAGGTCTGCATCAGGTTGTCCCCTCCACCGCGGCAGCGCTGAAAATTCCGGCCGGGTCTAACTTCGCCCGCACCCTTGCCGAAAGCGCCGCCACCGCATCCGGCAGCGGTTCGAAAACCGGCGTCCCGGCCCGCACGGCGTTCGATGCCCTGACAAGCGTCGCATGGCCGCCGCCGAGCGAACGGATGGTGCGACGGACGAGATCGGCCTCAGCTTCAGCCTCCATGCGTATCCAGACGAGCCCGCCCTGCCAGTCGTAGAAGGCGTCGATGTCTGCCTCTGACCTGAGCACTGAAACAAGCCGGAAACCTGCCGATGGCGCGACAGAGACCCGCCAGACCGGCCTTTCTGTGGCATCCGCATAGGGACGCACATCACGGATCTGGCGCCAGAGCGCGAGACTATCCTCCATGTCGAACGTCGATACCGGACCGAAGGCCTCCATGACGGCGGCCAGCTTTCCCGCCCGAACCTCGACCGAAGGTGCAAGCCCTTCAAGCCGCAGGACGGTAGCCCCTCCTCCAGCGGCAAGTGCACCGTCGACCAGCAGGGCACCGATCGATGCGGGCAGATGTGCCGCACCGGAGACTTCCACAGGCAGCGCCATGGCCGCGGCCATCGCCTTTGCCGCCGTCTCGTCGTCCAAGCCGGATATGACGATCGTCGCCACCATCGGCGGCACCGGGAGCACACGGAATGTGACCTCGGTGATAAAGCCGAGCGTGCCATGGGAGCCGGCGAGAAGCTTGACCAGATCAAGCCCGGTGACATTTTTCATCACCCGCCCGCCGGCACGCAGGATCTCGCCCCGGCCATTGACGAAACGCAGTCCGAGCAGGCTGTCACGGGCAGCGCCCGAGACGAAGCGGCGAGGACCGGATATGTTCGCAGAAAAGACGCCGCCGATCGTCGGTTCGCGCGATGCAGCCCCATGGCTGCCGAGAAGGCCGCGATGGTCCATAGGCTCGAAGGACATCATCTGCCGGTTTGCAGCGAGAACCGCCTCCACCTCCATCACCGGCGTACCGGATCTGACCGTCATCACCATTTCCGCCGGATCATAATCGACGATGCCTACGAGACCACGGGCGCTGATCGGCTCCGCCGGCCTGGATATGTTCATAAGACCACGGGTATTGCCGCCGCAGATCGACAGCGGCTTTGCGTCGGAAGCGGCATTGCGGATGATATAGGCGGCATCGGCTTCGGTATTGGGGATCAACATGCGGGCGCGGCTCCCGGATACCGGCGCCGGAAGAAGTATGTAACCCGGCATGGCGCGAGCGGCCGCTTAAGCCTCATCCTCGTCCCTCCAGTGGAAACACCTTGGACGGGTTCAGTATCCACCGCTCGTCGAACGCAGCACGCACCGCCATCTGCTGGGCAAGCTCGGCCGACGTATACTGATGCCGCATCAGGTCACGTTTCTCGATGCCCACCCCATGCTCGCCGGTAAGACAGCCGCCGGCATCGACGCAGAGCTTCAAAATCTCGTTGCCCGCCTCCTCCGCCTTCATCGCCTCTTCCGGATCGTTGGCGTCGAACAGGATCAGCGGATGCATGTTGCCATCGCCCGCATGAAAGACATTCGCCACCCGCAGGCCGAAACTGTCAGTGATTTCGGAAGTCTTCTTCAACACATAGGAGAGCTTTCCGAGCGGTACCGTACCGTCCATGCAGATGTAGTCGGCAATCCGGCCGGTCGCGCCGAAAGCCGATTTCCGGCCTTTCCAGATCAGCGCCGCCTCGGTTGCCGACTGGCATTCGCGCACCGTCATCACCTCATGACGACGAGCAATGCCCACAATATCTTCCAGCGTAGCGTCCATCTCGGCCTCCGAGCCCTCGACCTCGACGATCAGGAGTGCGCCGACATCGAGCGGATAACCTGCCTTGGCAAAGGCCTCACAGATCTCGATCGCCGGCTTGTCCATGAATTCGATAGCGACCGGAATGATGCCCGAGGCGATGATATCGGCAACGCAGGCACCGGCCGCTTCGGACGTCGCAAAGCCGAACAGGACCGGACGCGCGCCTTCAGGCCTGGCGATCAACCGCACCGTCGCCTCCGTGACGATGCCCAGCTGCCCTTCCGAGCCGCAGACGAGGCCGAGCAGATCATAGCCCGCGCTGTCCAGATGCTTGCCGCCGAGTTCGATCACCTGGCCATCGACCAGCACCAGCTTCACGCCGAGAAGATTATTGGTCGTCACCCCGTATTTAAGGCAGTGGGCGCCGCCGGAATTCATGCCGATATTGCCGCCGATCGTGCAGGCGAGCTGCGAACTGGGGTCCGGTGCATAGAAAAACCCATCGATGCCGACCGCTTCGGATATGCTCAGATTGGTCACGCCGGCCTGAACGGTGGCCGTGCGGTTGGCGTAATCCACCTCGAGAATGCGCGCCATGCGCGACAGGCCGAGCACGACCGCATCCTCCTGCGGGATCGCCCCTCCTGAAAGCGATGTGCCGGCTCCACGCGGGACCACCGGGACGCCATTCGCATGGCAGTATTTCATCACCGCCGCCACCTGCAGGGTCGTGCGCGGCAAGACGACGGCGAGCGGCACGCGTCGATAGGAGATGAAGGCATCCGTTTCGAACGGCACCAGTTCTCGCGCCTCATGGATGACGCAATCCGCGGGCAAAAGCCCGCACAGGTCGCCGATGATGGCCGCACGGCGTGCGATGACCTCGCGCCTGAGCGGCAGGAACTGAATGGCCTCCGGCATGCACTCCTCCTCGCATCCCCATCAGCAAACCTAGCAACAATGGCTGGGCCTGCAATGTCCGGAAGAGAAAAAGAGCGCGAAAGCCATGTGGGATACGCATTTTCGCCACATCCGGGGGAAATTTGAACAGCTGTGCAATAAGCTGTTGACGCGCTATCCGGTTGGCCAGTTATACTTAGCCGGACAAGGGCTTTTAACAGGTGATTCACGATCCAATTCGATCACCGGCACTCGTTAATCCTGGCGCAAGCATTATATTAGTAAAATGAAAATCTCTTGGAGGTGTTTTCGAAATTGGGCCTAGTGAACCGCATCGCCAGCAATTTTCGCCTTATGGTGCAGCGTCCGCCGCGCCAGCAATATGCTGCGATCTGCTACCGCGCCAAGAAGGGCGGCGGCATTGAGGTTCTGGTGGCAACCAGTCGGGACACCGGCCGTTGGGTCATTCCCAAGGGATGGCCGATGGACGGCAAGAAGGCCCATCAGGTGGCCGAGCAGGAAGCCTTCGAGGAAGTCGGCGTCAAGGGCAAGGCGGGCAAGCGCGCCTTCGGCTTTTATCACTACAACAAGGGCCTCGATAACGGACTGAAGGTTTTCGTCCGCGTACAGGTGCATCTCCTGAAGGTCGAGGACTGCGTCAAGAACTTCAAGGAAAAGGGCGCCCGCAATATCGAGTGGGTCTCCTGCGAGGAAGCCGCCGACCGGGTCAACGAACCGGAGCTGAAAATCCTGTTCCTGCAGTTCGCCGCTGAAGCGAACAAGCCGGCCAAGGATGTAGCGGTCAACGGCATGGCATTGCCGATTGCCGGCTGAACACGGCTCGCCTCTCGCATCATAATCTCTTCAAAGGCAGGCGCTAGAACATCCGGCAGACCAGCCGGAGCAGATCAGACGCCACCCTATTACCGACATACGAAACATGGCCCAACGACCTCAGCGCCTCAGCAAACCCACGCTCGACAAGGATCTCGAGAAAATCTCCTCGGTCGAGGATGCCGCAAGGCAGACTGCGCGCGGGCTTGCGGCCCCCGGCACGGCGCTTCTGTTCATCATTCTGACGGCAATCTTCGCCTCATCCTATGTAACGGGCACACCGGGTGCGATGATCATCATCGCGGCAGCCGCGCTGGCCGGCTACATGGCGATGAATATCGGCGCCAATGACGTGACCAACAATATCGGTGCAGCCGTCGGTGCCCGCGCCATGACGATGGGCTTCGGACTGGCACTGGCCGCCGTATTCGAGGTTGCCGGTGCTGTGCTGGCCGGTGGCGGCGTCGTCCATACCATCGCCAGCGGCCTGATGTCGGAGGGCGGCATCGCCGATCCGAGCATGCTGATCTGGGCGATGATGGCGGCGATGCTTGCCGCCGCCATGCTGGTCAACCTGGCCACCTGGGCCGGCGCGCCGATCTCGACCACCCATTCGATCGTCGGTGGCGTGATGGGCGCGAGCATCGCGGCTGCGGGCTTTGGTGCGATCAACTGGGGCATGATTGCCGGTATTACCGCAAGCTGGGTGATCTCCCCCCTGCTCGGCGGCCTGATCGCCGCCGGCTTCCTGCTGATCGTCAAGGAAACGATCATCTACCGGCAGGACAAGATCTCCGCGGCAAAAACCTGGGTGCCCGTGCTGATCGGAACAATGGTCGGCACATTTGCCGGCTATGTCGCCCTGATCGGTTTCGATCAGTTTCTCCCTGGCTCACCACTCATCGCCACGGGTATTGCGCTTGCAACCGGACTTGTCTCTTGGCGGGCGCTGATCCCCGTCATCGCTCGCCAAGCGCAGGGCCTTGAGAACCGCAACCAGTCGCTGCGCAAGCTGTTTCGCATTCCGCTCATCCTTTCGGCGGCTTTGATGTCATTCGCGCACGGCGCCAACGACGTGTCGAACGCAATCGGACCGCTTGCGGCAATCGTCTCGGCGGCACAGAACGGCGTCACCGGCTCCGTGCATGTACCGCTTTGGGAACTCGTCATCGGCGGGCTCGGCATTTCGCTCGGGCTTCTCCTTTACGGGCCGAAGCTTGTGCGACTTGTCGGTGCGGAAATCACCAAGCTCAACCCGATGCGCGCCTATTGCGTGTCTCTGTCGACAGCACTGACGGTGCTTGTCGCTTCCTGGGTGGGGTTGCCGGTTTCATCCACCCATATCGCCGTCGGCGCGGTCTTCGGCGTCGGGCTGTTTCGCGAATGGTACACGCAGCATTCGAAGCGCCGTTTCGAATATATGCGGGTACGCGCCGGCCGCGAGCAGGATGAGAACGAGCCCTTCGAGCGCAATGTCGATGAACTGAAACGCCGCTATCTGGTGCGCCGATCGCATATGCTCAGCATTCTTGCGGCGTGGATGGTGACGCTTCCGGCCGCAGCGGGTCTTGCAGCGCTGATCGCGACGGTTATGTTCGCGCTGTTCTTGTAAGGATTTGTCCAGGTGCGTGCCAATTTTCGCCTGCAAAGGCTGTTTATAGATGCCCCGCTCGGTGCCGACGCCCGACATGAGGCCTCGGCCGAGCAGTTCAATTACCTCGCCAACGTGCTGCGGCTGGAGGCCGGGGCGAAACTGCTGGCCTTCAACGGCCGCGATGGCGAATGGCTGGTCGAAATCACGTTTCCGAGCCGCAAGAAGATAGTGCTGCTTCCGGTCGAGCAGACGCGGACTCAACCGGAAGCCACCGACCTGCATTATCTCTTCGCGCCACTGAAGGTCGGGCGCCTGGATTACCTGGTGCAGAAGGCGGTCGAGATGGGTGCAGGCACGCTGCAGCCGGTGATGACCCAGCATGTCCAGGGCAAGATCACCAATCTCGACAAGCTCAAGGCCAATGTCATCGAGGCGGCCGAGCAGTGCGGAATACTGTCGATACCCGAAGTGGCAGAACCGCGCAGGCTTGCCGATATTCTGGAACGCTGGCCCGAGGATAGGCGGATCATCTTCTGCGACGAGGGCGACGAAGGGCAGAATCCACTGCCTATCCTCGCAAAGGTGACGGAAACGAAGCTGGCATTGCTGGTCGGCCCCGAAGGCGGGTTTTCTGACGAGGAGCGGGCACGCCTCCGCGCGCTGCCTTACGTCACGGCCATACCGCTTGGGCCGCGGATTCTGCGAGCCGACACCGCGGCAGTTGCAGCGCTCGCCGTCATTCAGGCGGCGGTGGGCGACTGGAGGTAGTGGATCGGAATAGGTCGTCCGCTACAGCGGCCAAACGGCAACAGTTGGCCGTGTTTTTCTGAACCGATCTTGAAACAAATTCGCTTGCACCGCAGATGATTTCGGTTCAAGCAGCCGGACGATTATCAGTCTGGCTTACCAATCAGGCATTCCGACCAAGGTATTTTCATGGCGCGCGATACGACAGACCAGACACCGCTTTCCTCGGTGTCCGAGCTTACCGCCTATCTTGCAGAGGGCCCGCGCCCGAAGGACAAATTCCGCATCGGCACAGAGCACGAGAAATTCGTGTTCTTCGCCAAAGACAACACGCCGGTCCCCTATTTCGGCGACGCCAGCATTTCCGCCATCCTCAAGGCCATGCAGGACAAGCTCGGCTGGGAGCCGATTATGGATGGCGACAACATTATCGGGCTGGGTGAACAGCACGGGATGGGTGCGATCTCGCTCGAACCGGGTGGCCAGTTTGAGCTTTCCGGCGCGCCGCTGGAGACGATCCACGAGACGTGTCGCGAGACCAATGAGCATCTGGCGCTGGTGAAGGAAATTGCCGCGCCGATGGGTATCGGCTTCCTCGGCCTGGGCGGCAGCCCCAAATGGTCGCTGGCAGACACGCCGCGCATGCCGAAGTCGCGTTACGGGATCATGTCCCGCTATATGCCGAAGGTCGGCAGCCGTGGCCTCGACATGATGTACCGCACCTCGACGATCCAGGTAAACCTCGACTTCTCCTCGGAAGCCGACATGGTCGCCAAGATGCGCGTGTCGATGAAGCTGCAGTCGGTCGCGACCGCGCTGTTCGCCGCCTCACCATTTACTGAAGGCAAGCCTAACGGCCTCGTCTCCTGGCGCGGCGAGATCTGGCGCGATACCGACAACCAGCGCTCCGGCACCCTGCCCTTCGTCTTCAACACGGATTTCGGCTTCGCCGATTATGTCGAATGGGCACTCGACGTACCGATGTATTTCATCGTCCGCGGCGGCAAGTACCACGACTGCACCCATATCACGTTCCGCCAATTCATGGACGGCGCCCTGAAGGACGAGATCTCCGACTGGCAGCCGACCATGGGCGACTGGACCAACCATCTGTCGACGCTCTTCCCCGACGTGCGGCTGAAGCGCTTCCTTGAGATGCGTGGCGCCGATTGCGGTCCGATCTCCCACATCTCCGCCCTGCCCGCTTTCTGGGTCGGCCTTCTCTATGACGACACAGCACTTGCCGATGCCGAAACACTGACGGCCGACTGGACCTTCGATGACGTTATCGCCATGCGCGACAGCGTACCGGCGAACGGACTGAAGGCGTCTATCAAGGGACACTCGGTTCTCGACATCGCCAGAGAGGCGGTCGCGATTTCCGCAAGAGGCCTGAAATCGCGTGGCAAACAGAACGGCGAAGGGCAGGACGAAAGCATCTTCCTTTCGCCGCTCGAAAACGTGCTGGCGAAGAAGACGACAGTCGCAGATGAATTGCTGGCGCTTTATGAAGGTCGCTGGGGCGGCTCGGTTGAGCCGGTTTTCACCGACTACCGTTACTGACCACATGCTTACCGCTGCTCGCGGCGCAGCCGGAAATAGGCGGCGCCGCGCCGTCGGCGCAGGGCCTAATCCTCGATCTTACGTGCCTCTGATACGAGCATGATCGGAATGCCGTCGCGGATCGGATAGGCGAGCCGCGCGCCCTCCGACACCAGCTCGTTGCGGGCGCGATCGAGCGTCAGCGTGCCCTTTGTCAACGGGCAGACGAGAAGATCGAGAAGCTTCGGATCGACGCTGCTGAGTTTTTCGTCCAAGACCGGCCTCACTGCAAAATCGTATCGGTATCGGAAAGCCCGCGGGCGATCAGAATTTCCGTGATCGCGATCAGCGTTTCGGCCCGTGTCTTCAGGTCCGGCGCCTCGAGCAGCGCCTGCTTTTCCGCCGGCCCGAAGGGCGACATCATCGAGAGCGAATTGACCAGCGTCCGGTTTCCCGCCCGCTCGACACTTTCCCAGTCGACCTCGAGCTTGTTGGCATCGAGATAGGCGCGGAATACCCGCAACAGTTCACGCCGGTCGACCGATGCCTCACCGTCCTCTTCAGACAGATCGGTCATGAACGGCGCATGGCGCACGGAGCGATACGGACGATCGCTTGAAACCTCACCCAGCACGCGGAAGCGGCAGACGCCGCTGAGCGAGGTGATGTAGCGACCGTCGCCGGTCTCGGCAAAGGAAGTGATGCGCCCGAGGCATCCGACCGACGCAAGCGCCGGGCGCAGGGGATCGACAGCATCAGACGGTGCGACAAGCGAGGGCTGCACGACGCCTATCAGCCGGTCGCCGGCAAGCGCTGCATCGAACATGGAAAGATAGCGCGGTTCGAATATGTTCAGCGGAAGCTGGCCGCCCGGCAGCAGCAACGCCCCGGCAAGCGGAAATACCGGCAGGATTTCCGGTAAATCTTCACGTTTCAAGTACCGCGCGTTTCCCACATGCATCGGCTCGACACCTCCCGCAGATTGCTTCTGATGGCGTTCTAGCTACCCGAATATCTGGGGCATCCGCCGCCGATCGCAAGACCGGCGGCATCGTATAACGCGCTGTTTAGGAAAAGAGGATGGACGACAGCCGGCGACGCGCCGCAATCGTTGCCGGGTCCTTCGGTCCCCAGACATCGAAGAACTGCAAAAGCTCGCGCCGCGCACCGTCGTCGTCGAAGGCACGGTCCTTGCGCATGATCGTCAGCAGATGCTCGGCAGCCTGTTCGCGCTCGCCCTGCACATTGAGGATCTTGGCAAGCTTCACGCGGGCTGCGTGATCGTCCGGGTTGGCTGCAAGATCACGCTCCAGCGCCACCGGATCGCCGAGCTTGCGCGCTTCCTCGATCTGGTCGATCTTCTTCGCCACCGCCTGGATTGCCGGATCTGCCGTCATCTCCTCCGGCAGCGAAGCGAGCATCTGGCCGACGCGCTCCACTTCGCCCATGGCGAGCAGGCACTGCATCATGCCGGCGGCAGCCTTTGCATTTTCAGGATCGGCCTGCAGCACGGCGCTGTAGAGCTGCGCAGCACCCTCGATAGTGCCATCGGCAAGAAGCACGTCCGCTTCGCCAAGAATAGCCTCGATTTCAGCCGCCTGATCCGCACCGGCCGGACCGGCAACCTTGTCGATGAACTCGATCACCTGGCTTTCCGGCACGGCTCCCATGAACCCGTCGACGGGCCGGCCATCAACGAAGGCGATCACGGCAGGAATAGACTGGATACCGAGCTGGCCGGCAACCGAGGGATGGTCGTCGATATTCATCTTGACCAGTTTCACACGGCCCTGCGCCTCGTTGACGACCTTTTCGAGCACGGGGGTCAGCTGCTTGCACGGGCCGCACCAGGGCGCCCAGAAATCGACCAGCACTGGCTGCGCCCGCGAGGCTTCCAGCACGTCCTTGGCAAAGCCTGCGGTGGTCGTGTCGCTGACATGGCTCGCGCCGGCGGAAGCGGCAGCGCTCGGGGCCGCGGCAGGCGCCGCCGGCTGCGCGCCGAAACCGGCCGAACCGCTCATCTGGCCGCCATAACCGCCGCCATAGGACCCGGCATAGGGATTATCGTTGCCGCTCATGGATCTTCTCCCGGGAAACCTTGTGTTTATCTGCGCAGAACATCGTATGTCAGTCCGTTACTTTCAAGACAAGCGGCGCATGACCCGTCGCTTCGAGAAAGCGGATGAGATCTTCCCTGCCGATCGCGGTCGTCGCGTCGTTGGAAAGCGGATGAGCGTTGATGATATCCTCCTTCATCAGGTCTTCGTCCAGCACGAATGTGACATTGTTGCCGGTATCGCAGAAGGCACCGAAGACGGTGACCGAGCCCGGCACGACACCGAGATAGTCCAGCATCGCCTCCGGCTTGCCGAACGATACACGGCTCGATGCGCCGATGACCTTGTGCACCGTCTTCAGATCGACGACCGCATGCTCCTCGACCGTCAGGACGAAATAGCGATCCTTCTTGTCCTTCACGAACAGGTTCTTCGTATGCCCTCCGGGCATTGCATCCCGCAGGCTGTGCGATTCGGCGACGGTGAAAACCGGCTCATGGCTCTTCGTCGTGTGGGAAATATCGAGGCTGTCGAGAAAAGCGAACAGATCGGCGGCTGTTTTCGGCATATTTTCGGTCATATCCGGGATCATGATTGGCGGGAAATGCCGACTATAGAGACATTGCCTTACCGCTCCAAGCCATTGCCCACATAATCACTAAAAACGAAAAGCCCTGCAAAATAAGGGATTTAGAGAGAAACAAAAAAATCTTTGGCCGGATCGTCATTTCCCTGTTGCATTTGAAAATCGTCTGGGCCATATAGCGCCTCGTCGGCGGCAACGAGCCACCGGCCAGACGGTTCGAACTACCACACGGACCGACGGATTGATGAGCGGGTGTAGCTCAGTGGTAGAGCACAACCTTGCCAAGGTTGGGGTCGAGGGTTCGAATCCCTTCGCCCGCTCCAGTCCCTCAGTGTCCAACCCGGACACATAGGTAACAATCTGTTCCTAAGACATAGGTAACAACCTCGTGCCGAACGGGTTGTCGATTGTTTGCAATGTCCTCTGTTCCAAGTCGATGTATCCGAGATCATAGCTCAAGAAGCTGACGAGCCAAATACCATCGTCGACTTCCTTGAGCCCGAGCCTCTGTCCTGCCAGCACCGTCGAGATATTGATCTTCTTGCGATGGATGCAAAGCCGCCCGCAGTTAGTGACGATGGCGTCGCGATCGTGGAAGGGGTAGTCGATGTCCGGTAGGCCCTGATAAGGTCTTGGCGATGTGGTGTAGAGCTCGGCCGGGACCTTCATGGACAGCGCCTCATGCGGCCGTTCTTCATTGAATTCACTGACGAAAGCGTCGAAACGCATCTGCTGCTGCAAGATATTGCGGCCCGGCGGCCTCGTCGCTTCCTTCTTGAGCGTTAGATGCATGCGCTCGTGACGGCCGTTCTCCTGCGGGTGACCGGGACGGATGCGCTCGATAGCGATGCCGAGCCTGAGCCACCAGACCGATAGCTTTGACAGATTGTAGAGCCCGTTGGGACTGGCGAAAGGCAGGCCGTTGTCGGAGCGGATCGCGGCCGGCAGGCCCCGCTCGGCAAAAACCCGCCGGAAGGCCTCGAAGACACCCTGTTCGCGCGTCGATTCGAAGGCCTCGCAACACAGAAGATAGCGCGAGAGCTGGTCGGTGATCGTCAGTGGGTAACAGTATTGGCCGTTGCCCAGCTTGAACTCCCCCTTGAAGTCGGCGCACCAGAGATCGTTGGGACCAGGTACTGCCGAAAGCGGCGTGCCGACGGCCTTGTTCGCAGGGTTCCTCTTGCGGGCCTGGCTTACAAGGCCGTAGCGGTCCAGCACGGCATGCACCGTACTTTTGGCCGGAATACGCACGTCGCCAGCCAGCCGCCGCACAAGCAGCTCGCGAATCTTGCGTGCGCCCCAGTGCGGCTTTTCCTTCTTGAACCGCACGATCATCGCCTCCACCGGCTCAGGCAACTGATTGGCATAGCGCACTGGCCGTCGAGACCGATCCGTAAGCGCCTCGAGCCCTTCATCCTTGTAGCGATTGAAGATCTTGTAGCCAGTCTTGCGCGAAATGCCGAACGAACGGCACACATCGCTCATGCTGTCGCCTTCCAGCAAGCGGGCGACAAATCGAAGACGCTCATCCATGACCGAAGTCTCTCTCCACGGCATCGACACCTCCCGATAAAGTCGAAAAGTGTAACCCATGTCTCCGGTACGATTTGTCACCTATCTCTCAGGTCGGGCACAGGACAAAAAACCCATATATATGCAGCTTGACGATCCATCCATGGTGATGGATTTGTTCCTGCCTTTCCATGGCATAGCTTTGGTGCATTCGCGCACAGGCCGGCTCACCCTCCCTGACAACGCGCTCGAAAAGGCAACCATTTCTCCTCGGAGAGACGGGGCGTCTGTTCGTCGCCATACCGTCATTCAAACGCTCGCAGTCATCAAAATATCGCGCAGGCATGCAAGCATTCTCGCGATCGTGCCTATCGCATTCCGGCCGACGCTACTTATTTAACTCTCAGTCAGGCTACAGAGGAGATGAAGATGAGCGCCATGTTCGGCCCATACGTACAGATGCGAAAGCTCGCTCAGCAAATGGCGATCCAGTATCAGAAGGATACGAACCTCGCTCTCGAGCCGCTTCTTGCGCATTTCATGGATGAGGTCGAAGTGAACGTCGCTTCGGATCGATACGATCACTCGGGATTTATGGAAAAAATTCGCGGACCGCTCAACCTCGATGCGGAAATGACATTGGACCAACGCCGCAAGGAATTTCTGCATGCCGTAGCGGACGCACTGCAGAAACGCATACAGCGCGAATTAAACGTACCGACGCTTCCTGCGTGAGGCCCATGCCTGCTTGCCGCAGGTGATGCGTTACCGGCCGGCCGAGCCGCCATCACTCCGCCAACAACCGCGGAGATTGGCCAACCGGCCATGAATGCGGACATATCCTACACGCCTACGAATGCCCTTCTCGGAATCGCCGCAGCGATCACCCTTTCGAAAACACATAATCCGTTTCCTGCCGCAGCACCTCACCGGGACGCAGGATAGCGTTGGGGAAGTTTTCGTGATTGACGGCATCCGGCCAGATCTGCGTTTCCAGACAGAATCCGGCATAGGGCCCATAGCGGCGCCCATCGAAGCCCGGTGCTGCAACGTTGAGCATCACGCCCGCATAGAACTGCACGCCAGGCTCCGTGGTGCGCACTTCCATCGTCACACCCGAATAGAGGCTGCGCGCCAGCGCCACGGAGCGCTTGGCGACCGGCATGCCGGAGAGCACGTAATTGTGGTCGAACGGCACCTGTGAACCGTCTTCCAGCGGCCTCTGAATCGGCCCCATCTGGCGCAGATCGAAGGGCGAATCGGCAAGCGAGGTCAGTTCGCCGGTCGGGATCAGCCGCTCGTCGACCGCCGTCATCCGGTCTGCGGCAATCATGATGTCATGCCCGAAAACGTCTTCCCGGCCATCGAGGTTGAAATAGGAATGCTGGCAGACATTGGCCGGCGTCGGCTGGTCGCTCACCGTCTCGTAGGTAACGGAAAGCACGCCTTCGGGCTTCAGCTGATAGGTGGCGGTGATCGTGCAATTGCCCGGATAGCCGGCGCGCCCGTCCGGATCGACGATGCTCAGCACCACCCTGTCACCCGCATGCTCGACGATGCTCCAGTTGCGCCGCCCGACCCCGTCGGAGCCGCCATGCAGATGCGTCACGCCGCGCTCGTTGAGTTCCAGCTGATAGTCCCGGCCGTCGATCGAGAACCTGCCCTTGCCGATACGGTTTGCGCAGCGGCCGGGCGTCGCGCCGAAATAGGGAGAGTGAGCGAGATAATCGTCGAAATGCTCGAAACCGAGCACCAGCGGCGGCGTGTGGCCTTCAAGCCGGAGATCCTGGATGACGGCACCCCAGGTCAGCACCTGCGCCGTCAGCCCGCCGCCGGAAATGCGCACCCGCTGCACGGGCTCGCCCGTTTCCGTTTTGCCGAAAACCTCGAACGCCTGCGCCGCCATGATGCTTCCTCCACCCGTCACCGGGCGGCAAACTGCGCGATTCCGACATGCGCCGCAACGAAAATCGGCGAGGTCCCGGCCTACGCCGCGCCGATCTTCTCCACGTCATAAGGCGTCGTCTGGTAAAGCTCGTTGATCCAGTTGCCGAACAGAAGGTGCGCATGGCTGCGCCAGCGGTTCTGCGGCGTCAGCGTGTCGTCATTATGCGGGAAATAGTCATGCGGCATCTTGATCGGGATGCCGGCATTCACATCGCGAAAATATTCGTCCGCGAGCGAGGTCGAGTCATATTCGACATGGTTGAACATGTAGAGCCGGTTGCCCGCCTTCTCATGCACGAGGCAGAGCCCCATCTCGTCGGACTCCATCAGGATCTCCAGATCGTCCTTTTTCGCAACGTCCTCGCGACGTACCTCAGTCCAGCGCGACACCGGCACCTGGAAATCGTCGGAAAAACCGTTGAGATAGACCGAAGAAGGCACGAGATTGCGGTGGCGATAGACACCGAATGCCTTCTCGTCCAGCGCATGTTTCGGCACGCCATGGAAGTGATAGATCGCCGCCATCGCACCCCAGCAGACATTCATCGTCGAATGCACGTTGGTCGACGTCCAGTCGAAGATCTGGCGCATCTCGTCCCAGTATGTCACGTCCTCATAGGGCATGGTTTCCACCGGCGCACCGGTAATGATGAAGCCGTCGAACTTGCGTTCCCTCACCTCGTCGAAGGTCTGGTAGAAGGATAGCAGATGTTCCTCGGACGTATTCTTCGCCTTGTGGGTTCCGAGCCTGACGAGCGAAAACTCCACCTGCAGCGGCGAGGCGCCGACAAGGCGCGCCATCTGGATCTCGGTCTTGATCTTGTTCGGCATGAGGTTGAGAAGACCGATCTGCAGCGGACGGATATCCTGCCGCACGGCTGCGGTCTCGGTCATCACGCGCACACCTTCCTGAACCAGCGTCGAGAAGGCAGGCAGTGTATCGGGAATCTTGATCGGCATAATCGAACCCACAAACAGAAAAACCGGCAACGAAAAATCGCGACCGGCCCGTGGGAAAATTTGGATAATCTTCTCGCGGCCCTTTAGCGACTTTTTTAACGTGGCTGCAAGCCGGCCGGCCAAATCACCACGAATTTCGGTTATTCAAATAATCCTTGCCACGCCCGCCGTCAATGGCGGCAAATTTCACCCCGCGCCACCATCGCATGCTGCAAATAAGCGGGCGTGCTGCTTCCCCTGCCCCTCACCTTTGCGCTATGGGCAATGCCCATGGCCACTTCGACCTTCACCATCCTGCTTGGCGGCACTCTCACCGTCACCGATCGCGTCAGGAACGCGATCGCGGGAAGTCGTGTGATTGCGGCCGACAGCGGCATGCGCCATGCGGTCGAGCTGGGCCTGACACCGGAACTCTGGGTCGGCGATTTCGATTCCTCCGACGCGCAGCTGATCGCGCGCTTTCCAGACGTCGAGCGAAGGACCTATCCGCCGGCGAAGAACGAGACGGACGGCGAGATAGCCACGACCGAGGCAATCGAACGCGGCGCAAGGCGTCTGATCCTGATCGGCGCGCTTGGCGGCGAACGGACAGATCACGCTCTCCAGCATCTGCTGCATGCGATGGGCCTCGCCAGACGCGGCTTCCATGTGCTGCTGATGTCCGGCGATGAAGAAGGCATTCCGCTTCTTGAAGGCGACACCACGGTCGACCTGCCCAGGGGCGCGCTGTTTTCCGTCCTCGGCTTCACTGCGCTTGCCGGCCTCGATATTTTCGGCGCACGCTATCCGGTCAAGGATTTCGCGCTGCCCTTCGGCTCGTCCCGCACCGTTTCCAACATTGCGGAAGGACCTGTCGAATTCCATCTAAGAGACGGGATGGCGATGATCCTTGCCCGCCCCAACGATTTTTCCGGAGCATGACCCTTGGCACCGCCCATTTTGAAACTCGATGACATCGTCCTGACCTTCGGCGGCACGCCGCTTCTGAACGGTGCCGGCCTGCAGGTGGAACCGGGCGACCGCATCTGCCTGGTCGGCCGCAACGGCTCGGGCAAGTCGACACTGATGAAGATTGCCGCTGGCTTCGTCGAAGCGCAGTCGGGCGAGGTTTTCCGCCATCCGAACGCAACGATCCGCTACCTTGAACAGGCGCCGGATTTCTCCGGCTACTCCACCGTGCAGGCCTATGCCGAAGCGGGGCTCGGACCGGGCGATGATCCCTATCGCGTCACCTATCTGCTTCAGCATCTCGGGCTGACCGGCGAAGAGGACCCGAACCGTCTTTCGGGCGGCGAATCCCGCCGCGCGGCGCTTGCTCGCGTCATGGCACCGGAACCCGATATCCTGATGCTCGACGAGCCGACCAACCATCTCGACCTGCCGACCATCGAATGGCTGGAAGACGACCTGCGTCGCACCAGGAGCGCGCTCGTGCTGATCTCCCACGACCGTCGTTTTCTCGAAAAGGTATCGACTGCCACTGTCTGGCTCGACCGCGGCACCTCGCGCCGCCTCGATCGTGGCTTTGCCCATTTCGAAGCATGGCGCGACGAGGTTCTCGAAGCCGAAGAGCTGGAACAGCACAAGCTCGGCAAGGCAATCGAGCGCGAAGAACACTGGATGCGCTACGGCGTCACCGCGCGCCGCAAGCGCAATATGCGCCGCGTCGGCGAGCTGCAGGCGATGCGCGCCGACTATCGTGGCCACAAGGGGCCGCAGGGCAGCATCCAGGCGACGGCGACCGAAGGCAAGGAAAGCGGCAAGCTCGTCATCGAAGCGGAAAACATCACCAAGACCTACGACAAGCCGATCGTTGCGCCCTTCTCCATCCGCGTCCATCGCGGCGACCGCATCGGCCTCGTCGGCCCGAACGGCGCCGGAAAGACGACGCTGCTCAAGATGCTGACCGGCCAGCTGCAACCGGATGCGGGCTGGATCAAACTCGGCACCAATCTGGAGATCGCCACGCTCGACCAGAAACGCGAGGATCTCGATCCTTCCGATACGCTGTCCCATTATCTGACCGATGGCCGCGGCGAGACGCTTCTCGTCAACGGCGAGCAGCGCCATGTCGCCGGCTACATGAAGGATTTCCTGTTCCAGCCGGAGCAGATCCGTACACCGATCAAAAATCTGTCAGGTGGCGAACGCGCCCGCCTGATGCTCGCGCGTATCATGGCCAAGCCGTCGAACCTCCTGATCCTCGACGAGCCGACAAACGACCTCGATATCGAGACACTGGACCTTTTGCAGGAAATCGTCGCCGGCTATGCCGGCACAGTCATCCTCGTCAGCCACGATCGCGATTTCCTCGACCGCACCGTCACCTCGACGATCGCGCCGGCCAACCCTGATGCACCGGACGGTCGCTGGATCGAGTATGCCGGCGGCTACACGGACATGCTCGCGCAGCGCAAGGGCGCCCAGGAAGAGCGGCGCAGGGCCGAAAAGGCTGCGGAAAAACCAAAGCCGGAAACATCCGTCCCGGATGCGCCGAAGACCAGGGGCAAGCTTTCCTTCAAGCAGAAATTCGCGCTCGAAAACCTGCCGAAGGAAATGGAAAAGGCAGAAGGCGAGATCGCCCTGCGCGAAAAGAAGATGGCCGACCCGAACCTCTTCACCAAGGACCCCGCGACCTTCAACAAGCTCGCCGGCGAAATGGAAAATCTGCGTCAAAAAGTAACCGCCATGGAAGAGGAATGGCTGGAACTGGAAATGCTGCGTGAAGAAATAGAGGGATAGCAAAAAAGTAACGGATTATTAGTATTAACAATTAGTTACTTCTGAAAAACACTGTCTCGCGCCGGAACAATCCTCTGTTCGCCGCGTTCGCTCATCAGACCGTCAGCATTAGATACTGCTGACGACAGTCAGTGAAACGAACCGTAATGAGCTGTGGAGGTGCGCAAATGCTGACAAATGTATCGCGTCGTCGGCAGGCCAGCGAGGCAATGGACCAACGGGTTCTAATCATCGAGGACGAGTTTCTCATCGCCCTCGATCTCGCCGACACCATAGAACAGATGGGCTTGAAGGTGGCCGGTTTTGCCGGAGGCCGTAAGCACGCAATCGAGCTTGCGCCCTATGCCGATATCGCCTTTGTCGACGTCAATCTCTCCGATGGCCGCACCGGCCCGGATCTCGGACGAGAGCTGGCGGCAGAATACGGCCTGACGGTCGTCTTCATGACGGCCAATCCTGAACAGGTCGAGGATGGCGTCGATGGTGCGCTCGGCGTGCTCACCAAGCCCGTCATGCCCGAGGTCATCGAGAAAACCGTCGAATACGCCCTCGCCAACAGGCTGGGCGGTATGGCCGTCGTGCCGCGCGAGCTGAAAGTATTCCAGGGCAATAGCCGATAAAATCGGAGGGTCCGGCATGGACTTGTCGGATCGGCGCATCATCTTGCCTCGTTGGAAGGAGACGACGCCATGCGGGCGTCGAACAAGCCGGACGAGGAGGAATATTGTATGCGCATGATTTTCGTGAACTTGCCGGTGGCCGACCTGGCCGCTTCGACCGCCTTCTACACGGCGCTTAGCTTCAGGAAGAACCCCGACTTTTCCGACGACACCGCAAGCTGCATGATCGTCAGCGAGCAGATCTACGTGATGCTTCTGACCCATGAAAAGTTCAAGGGCTTCATCAACGGCACGATCTCGGACGCGAAGACGACGAAGGAAGTGCTGAACTGCCTGTCCGCTTCAAGCCGGGACGAAGTCGATGATTTCAAGCGCAAGGCGCTCGCAGCCGGCGGCGCGGAGTGGAAGCCGAATATGGAAATGGGGCCCATGTACGGCTGCAGCTTCCAGGATCTCGACGGCCATGTGTGGGAGATCATGTACATGGACATGTCCGGCGGCTAATTCCCCCGACTGCCCGGTCGCCCGCTCAGGGCCTCTCATGCCGACATCGCACCCTCTTGCCAGTTTCGGGTGAGACCGCTACATCTTTGCACGCTCTAACGGGGTGCCTTGCTTTGCAGGGCTGAGAGGCTTGACGCCAACCCGCGGAACCTGATCCGGCTAACACCGGCGGAGGGATTAGACGGCTCTATCACCAGCGCCTATTCCCCATTTCAAAGTTATGAGGAGGCGCTGATGCGCGGGATTTCTTGCATGGTTCTGGCGGCGATCGCCGCGTTCGCATCGGCTCCGGCCGCGATTGCCGAAGACAGGACGCTGACCGTCTACACCTATGAGAGCTTCACTTCCGACTGGGGACCAGGCCCGAAGATCAAGGCAGCCTTTGAGGAGACCTGCGCCTGCACCGTCAATTTCGTCGGCGTGGCCGATGGCGTCGCACTTCTGACACGCCTCAAGCTCGAGGGTGAAGGCTCCGAGGCAGACATCGCGCTCGGCCTCGACACCAGCCTGATCTCGGAGGCCAAGGCGACCGGCCTTTTCCAGCCGGCCGGCATCGATACGAGCGACCTCAAGGTGCCGGGAAACTACGCCGACGACACATTCGTCCCTTACGACTACGGCCATTTCGCCGTCGTCTACGATACGGAGACGATCAAGGCCCCGCCGAAAAGCCTGAAAGAGTTGGTCGAGGGCGATCCGTCGCAGAAGATCGCCATACAGGACCCGCGCACCTCGACGCCGGGCCTCGGCCTGCTGCTCTGGGTCAAGGCGGCCTATGGCGACAAGGCGCCGGAGGCATGGGCAAAACTGAAGCAGCGGGTGCTCACCGTCACACCCGGCTGGTCGGAAGCCTACGGCCTGTTCACCAAGGGCGAAGTCCCGATGGTGCTCTCCTACACCACCTCGCCCGCCTATCACATGGTCGAGGAGAACAGCGAGCGCTATCAGGCCGCAGCCTTCTCCGATGGCCATTATATCCAGATAGAAGTGGCCGGCATGCTGAGACAGGCAAAGGACAGGGATCTGGCGAAGCAGTTTCTCGCCTTTCTCATTTCGCCAACGGCACAGGACATCCTTCCCACCAGCAACTGGATGATGCCCGCGGCAGCTCCCTCCCGTCCTCTGCCGGAAGCGTTCGGCAAGCTCGTCCAGCCGACCAGAACATGGCTTATCGGCGCTGACGACGTGGCGAAAAACCGCCAGGCGTGGATCGACGAATGGCTTGCCGCCATGAGCCGCAACTGAACCGTCCGCGATGAACTGAGCAGGGACAGAAGCCTTTGCATGTGCTGACGAAAGCCCAGAGACGAAGGAGTGTGGGAGCAGGCCTTACAGTACTTGTCGCCGTGGCACTGTTCGTCGGGACGGCGGTTGCAACCCTGCTTGCCTGGGACGGCGATCGATCCTCGTCCCAGCTTTTCTCGGCCTATACCTGGCGCATACTGCGTTTCACTCTCTGGCAGGCGACGCTCTCGACGCTGCTCTCCGTCCTGGCCGCCATTCCCGTCGCACTGGCGCTGGCCCGCCGGCCGTATTTTCCCGGCCGTATCTGGATCATCCGGCTGATGGCACTGCCTATGGGCCTGCCGGCACTGGTCGGCGCGCTCGGCCTGCTGGGCGTCTGGGGTAGGCAGGGCCTTCTCAACGGCTGGCTGACCTCGGCGGGGCTGGAACAGCCCGTCAGCGTCTACGGACTTTCCGGCATTCTGCTTGCCCACACGTTCTTCAACATACCGCTCGCCGTTCGGCTGCTGCTTGCCGTTCTCGAAAGACTGCCGGCGGAATACTGGCTTTTATCCGCAAGCCTCGGCATGAGGCCGTTGTCGATCTTCCGCTTCATCGAGTGGCCGTCGCTGGCGCGCGTCGTACCCGGCGCGGCGGGCCTGATCTTCATGCTGTGTGCCACCAGCTTCACCCTCGTGCTCGTGCTGGGCGGCGGGCCTGCGGCCACGACACTGGAAGTGGCGATCTACCAGGCGCTACGTTTCGATTTCGACCCGCCCCGCGCCATTGCGCTTGCAGCGCTTCAGATCGCAGTGACGGCCACCGTCATCGGCACCATAGCCCTTTTGCCTGCAGCCACCAATACGGTCACAACCGCCGGCCGCCGTATCCGGCGGCTCGACGGTCACGCAGCGTCAAGCCGGCTGTGGGATAGCCTCGTCATTGCCGCGGCCGTGGTCTTCGTCGCCTCCCCGCTGCTGTCCGTCTTCAACTCGGGCCTTCGCGCCGATCTCGTCCGGCTGGTAAGCAGCCCGATGTTCCTGCACGCGGCGACGACGAGCCTTGCCATCGCGCTCGCCGCCGGCACACTCGCCGTGGCCGCATCGCTGGCCATCATCGCCGCCCGCAGGACAGTCCGAGACACGCCCTCTCCGTCGCCTGCGGCAAGGCTGCTGTCCACCTCGCTTGCCGGCACGTCGTCGCTCGTCCTCGTCGTGCCGCCGGTCATTCTGGGAACCGGCTGGTTTCTGGCCCTGCGCCAACTCGGCATTACCGGCAGCAATACGGGAACCGTCGCGCCCTATCTGATTGCGACAGTCAACGCGCTCATGGCCCTGCCCTTCGCCATACGCGTCCTGGAACCCGCACTGGACGACCATCATCGCCAGACGGCTCGCCTGGCGGCGGCACTCGGCATCGTGGGCGTGGCAAGGTGGCGGCTGATCGACCGTCCCATCCTGAAGCGGCCGATCCTCACCGCACTGTCCTTTGCCATGGCGCTGTCGCTCGGCGATCTCGGTGCTGTGGCACTGTTCGGCTCCGGCGAACTCGTCACCCTGCCCTGGCTGGTCTACAGCACGCTCTCCAGCTACAGAACCAATGACGCGGATGGCCTCGCGCTGATCCTCGGGATCGTCTGCCTCGGCTTGACGATCCTCGGCACCGCCGGCCGAAAGGGGGATCAAAATGCATGAAGGCATCGTGCTCGCCGGGGTGAAACTGACCTTGGGCAGCACCGATTTCAGCTTCGACTGCGCCATCGAAGCCGCTGCGGTCACCGCCATTTCCGGACCATCAGGGGCGGGCAAATCGACGCTTCTCAACCTGATCGCCGGCTTCGAGCAGCCGCAATCCGGCACGATCTCGATTGCCGGCCTGGACCACACGAAAAGCCACCCGTCTGAGCGACCGGTCTCGGTCGTCTTTCAGGATCACAATCTTTTCGCCCATCTCGATCTCTTCACCAACGTGGCTCTCGGCATAAACCCGGCCATGAAGCTTTCCGACGGCGATCGCCACCGTGCCGAGCAGGCGCTCGCCCGCGTCGGCCTTGCAGGCTTGGGCAAACGCATGCCGGGCTCCCTTTCTGGCGGGGAGCGACAACGCGCCGCCTTCGCCCGCGCGCTCGTCAGGAATAAGCCGGTTCTCCTGCTCGACGAACCATTCGCCTCCCTCGACACCGACCTGCGCCTGCAGATGGCCGCGCTGCTGCTTGAGCTTCATCGGGAAACGAACAACACGGTCGTCATGATCAGCCACGATCAGTCGGAGATCTCCCGCCTGGCAGACAGCGTCATCCTCGTGGATAAGGGGCGTGCGGTCCTCAGATAGAGATGCCGCGTATTCTGTCCTGCATGACCGGCGAGGAGACACTCATTGCCTGCCGGCATTCGGAAAGGATTTTCGCGCGTACCTTCAGGACATGCCGCTTGTTGAGAGCGAAACTCCAGGTTTTCAAAGGAATTGCGTTCTTTTCGCCGATACCGTCGACCATCACGAACTCTGCCCTAGAAGACCGGTTGGTGGTGAACAGGAGCCCGCCTGAATTGATCTCGCCAAACACGACATGCATGTCGATACAATCCTGAAAGAAGGTATCGAGCGCTCGCCAATGAGTTTCCGTGAACTGCCGCGTACGGACGAGATCCGTCAATGTCGGAGCAACCTTTCCGTCAGCGCTGCCGATGAATTCCGACACGAGACCGAGGCCGATCGAGGTCTGCACCAGCCCCTTTGGCGTAGCCATGGGAAAAAGCTTGGCAGGCGTCGGGTAGGCCGCACGACAAAGACTGAGATACTGGCCGATCTCACGCTGGAAGAAACGGTAGATGCCCGACGCTTTTCTTCTCTTGAGAAACGATTGACCGATAAACTGGCCCTCGCCATCGACCCGGCCGGGATTGACGATCTTGATGACGGCTCCGGGAAACGCCGGATGCGTAAAGACGAGCTTGACCGTGCCGCGGCCGACATATTGACAATCGTTGATGGGGATCACGTCCGTCATGCAACTGACATAATTCGACCCATGACACGATGTCAATGGATGCAAACGGGCCGTACCGGTCGCCAAGAGCAGGCGTCCCATGCCGGCTCCGCGGCATCCGGCCACCGCCCTACCCCTCGTCTCGTGAATACCAGCGAACGCCCGCCAAGCCTGTCGCCACAATTTGGACGCCGCCGAATGTCATCGGCCTTACGACGTATTTTCTTTTCAACGACAGATAACGATACATATTGGTTTAGGAATATCTGTGCAGCGGTCGCGAAAGACGGTAAGCGACGGTGGGCGGGACGAGGATGACGCGGGCATTATGCCGATCGCGGAAAACCGGAGATGATGGTGCAGGCAGTAGGTGTAAAGACGGATAGCGCAAGGCGCCCAGGTTTCTGGCGGCGTGCGCGTATACTCCGCCACACGGCCGTGCTGTGTCTCGCGACATCGATGCTCTATGGCTGCCAGTCCATTTTCGATCAGGCCTATACGCCGAACGTATCGCCATCCGAAAACCCGCAGACCGTCGACCAGGTACAGAAGAACGATCCGCGTGCGGCCATGGGCGCGCGCGAGCATCCGCGCATCGTCGCAAGCTACGGCGGCGAGTATCGCGATGCAAAAACCGAAAGGCTTGTCGCCCGCATTACCGGTGCTCTGACGGCGGTCTCGGAAAACCCGACCCAGTCATTCCGCATCACCATCCTGAATTCCCCGGCCATCAACGCCTTCGCGCTTCCCGGCGGTTATCTCTATGTAACCCGTGGCCTTCTGGCGCTTGCCAATGACGCATCGGAAGTGGCAGCCGTCCTGTCGCATGAAATGGGTCACGTCACCGCCAACCACGGCATCGAACGGCAGCGCCGGGAAGAGGCGGAAGTCATCGCCAGCCGTGTCGTTGCCGAAGTGCTGTCCAGCGACCTCGCCGGCAAGCAGGCACTCGCCCGCGGCAAGCTGCGCCTCGCTGCCTTCTCGCGCCAGCAGGAATTGCAGGCCGATGTCATCGGCGTGCGCATGCTCGGTGAAGCCGGCTATGATCCCTATGCGGCAGCACGTTTCCTCGACTCCATGGCGGCCTATGCCCGCTACTCCGCCGTCGACCCGGATAACGACCAGAGCCTCGACTTCCTGTCGAGCCACCCGAATTCGTCTCAGCGCGTCGACCTCGCCCGGCGCCATGCCCGCGCCTTCGGCCAGGAGGGCACCGTCGGCGATCGCGGCCGCGATTACTACCTCGCCGGCATCGACGGGCTTCTCTACGGCGACAGCCCGCAGGAGGGCTACGTTCGCGGCCAGACTTTCCTGCACGGCAATCTCGGCATCCGCTTCGATGTGCCGACGGATTTCAGGATCGACAACAAGGTGGAAGCGGTGCTTGCCACTGGTCCGGGCGAAGCGGCAATCCGTTTCGACGGGGTTGCCGCCGGCGACAACAACAGCCTGACCAATTACCTGACGAGTGGCTGGGTAGCAGGCCTGCAGCCGGAAACGGTGCGCGAAACGACGGTCAACGGCCTTCCGGCCGCCACAGCCCGCGCCTCGGCCGAACGCTGGGATTTCGACGTTACCGTGGTGCGCGTCAACGAGCAGATCTTCCGCTTCCTCACCGCCGTGCCGAAGGGCAGCAACCTGCTGCAATCGACCGCCGACACGCTTCGCAACACCTTCCGCCGCATGACCCCGCAGGAGATTGCGGCCCTGAAACCGCTGCGTATCCGCGTCGTCACGGTCGGCCCCAGCGATACGCTGGCATCACTGTCCGGCCGGATGATGGGGACAGACCGCAAGGTCGATCTTTTCAAGCTGATAAACGCGATGCCTGCCGGCGCGACGGTGTCGCCCGGCCAGAGGGTCAAGATCATTTCAGAATAGCAGGGCGAGATCTCGCCCCGCTGCAATTCCGGGCTGTCAGCAGGCGGCGGCCGCCATCTGCGGATTGGCGGAAACAAGCGCGGACTTGAGCTTTTCAATCGCGCGGCTTTCGATCTGGCGAACGCGCTCCTTGGAGATTCCAAGTTCCGTTCCGAGCGCTTCAAGCGTGGCGCCGTCATCCGTCAGCCTGCGGGCGCGAATGATCTTCTTCTCGCGGTCGTTGAGCTTGGTCAGCGCACCCTGCAGCCATTTCAGCCTGCGCTCTCCGTCAATCATTCCCGAAACCTGCTCGTCAGGCAGCGGCTCGGCGCTTTCCAGCATGTCGAGGCGCTCGCCGCTGTCATTGTCGCCGGCAATCGTCGGCGCCTGCAAGGACGCATCATTGGCCGAGAGCCGCGCGTCCATCGTCTGCACGTCGTTCACGCTGACGCCAAGCGCAACCGCGATCTCTTCATGGATGGCACGGGCCGTCAGGTTGCTGTCACCGCGGGCAAGCTTGGCTCGCAGGCGGCGCAGGTTGAAGAACAGCGCCTTCTGGGCAGAACTCGTGCCGCCGCGCACGATCGACCAGTTGCGCAGGATGTAGTCCTGCATCGAGGCGCGGATCCACCAACTCGCATAGGTCGAAAAACGCACGTCGCGCGCTGGCTCGAACCTTGCCGCGGCTTCCAGCAGCCCTACATAACCTTCCTGTACGAGGTCGCTCATCGGCAGTCCGAAGCCTCGGAACTTGGACGCCATGGCAATGACGAGCCGCATGTGGGCGAGTGCTATCTGGTTGCGGGCATTCTGATCCTGTCGATCTTTCCAGCGGATGGCGAGATCTCTCTCCTCCTCGCGGGCAAGATAGGGGGCCGACATCGCGATCTTGATCATGGTTCGGTCTGCGGACATGGCTGTCATCGTCTTCTCCGTCAACGGTTTTGATCCGACGATAAACAGCGAATGATCCGGTCAAACACGCAGCCTGGCGGCCGCTTAAGCGATGTTCGGATTGCTGCCTTCGCCCCCAGTTCTATGGCAAGACGGCCCTTCGACAGGGTCGCTCGCCAGCGGTTCAGACGGGAACAAAGAGCAGCGTTTACGCAGCAATCAGTTCGCCGTTCCGGCGGGATAACGCGGCAGCTTGGAAAAGGTTCCAATAAAAAACCCGGCTCGAGGCCGGGTTTTTAAACGTGATGATTTCAAGTGAAATCAGGCAGCTTCATCTTCTTGCGCTTCATCTTCTTCGACGGACTTGCCGCGCTTCGGACCCTTTGCAAGGTTGACCTCGATCAGACGAACGGCTTCCGTATCCGACATCTTGTTGACGGCGGCGATTTCGCGCGCCATGCGATCAAGAGCAGCTTCATAAAGCTGACGTTCGGAATACGACTGTTCAGGCTGGTTCTCGGCGCGATAGAGATCGCGAACCACTTCCGCGATGGCGATCAGATCACCGGAGTTGATCTTGGCATCGTATTCCTGGGCGCGACGCGACCACATCGTACGCTTGACGCGAGCCTTGCCCTGAACGACCTTGAGCGCGCGATCGACGAAATCGGTTTCGGACAGCTTGCGCATACCGATCGTAACGGCCTTGGTGACCGGAACTTTCAGACGCATCTTGTCCTTTTCAAAGTCGATAACAAAAAGCTCGAGCTTCATGCCGGCAACTTCTTGCTCTTCGATCGCGGTAATCGTACCAACGCCATGCGCCGGATACACGATCGCTTCGCCGGTCTTGAAGCCCTGGCGTGCCGGGGAATTCTTCTTCTGCTGCTGAGTCGTCATTCGTTTCAAAAACTCCCTTCTACTCACCCATCATCTGGGTCGGGGAAAGCCGGGTCTGTCAGGCCCGGATGAGACGGGGGAAACCGTCGGGTCACTCCATACTGGTCCGCCCAAACGCACACAAAAAACAGACCCCATCGCAAAGCCGCGACCGATAACATCAAACAAAGTTATGTCTCGGAGAGCTGAGAGTGAGCTGCTGCTTTCGTGATGTTTTTTGGGCACGTGAGTGCCGCCTTGTGGAACAGTTCTTAATGTCTACCACAAAAAAGTGCGGAAATCAATAATTTGCTTCAGAGAGTCCGTTGGGCAACATTCTTACGAACTGCCCATCAAACAAGCAACGGTAGAGGGGCACCTGCGACAGCGTGACCGGCGCCCTCTTCTTGTCTCGACGATCAGTCGCCCGAACCGGGTTCTGCCGAGAAATACTTCTCGTACTTGCCCTCTTCGCCGTCGACATCCTTGGCGCCGTCCATGGCGTCCTTCTTGACCGTGATATTCGGCCAGATCTGGGCGAACTCGGAATTCAGCTTCAGCCATTTGTCGAGACCCGGCTCGGTGTCGGGCTTGATCGCCTCGGCAGGACATTCCGGCTCGCAGACGCCGCAATCAATGCATTCGTCGGGATGAATGACGAGAAAATTCTCGCCCTCATAGAAGCAATCGACCGGGCAGACTTCGACGCAGTCGGTATATTTGCAGCGAATACAATTATCGGTCACGACATACGTCATGAAGCACTCCACATAACGCGTTGATCAGGCACCGATTGGGAGGGTCGGGCCGGAAGGCCGGACACAAGCAACGCAACCGCTGGAACCAGAGGCGGGCTATCCGGCATTTTCGAACGTGACGTAAAGCCTTTGCGCGGCCTTAGCAAGAATAAAGCTTTTCGAAAAAGCGAGCGTAGGAGACGCATTTTTCTAATTGCCTCGCCAATCGTCGTCGCTCGTCCCCACATCAGGCATGAGGCGGTCGGTTTCGCGACGTTCCTTCTTGGTCGGGCGACCGCTGCCCTTTTCGCGCTGCGCCTGCTCGAACAGCGTCAGTCGCTCCCGCTTTTCCACCGGCGGGCTGAGGTCGTCGTAAAGCTGTCTGGCTTCTTCATAGGGGCCGCGTCTCTCGCCAGCGGATTTGACCACGAGAATGACGGTGCGGCGTTCGAGCGAAAGCTCGACCCTGTCGCCAACCTTCACCTGGAAGCTCGGCTGACGGATCGAAGCCCCGTTCACCTTCACATGGCCTGAATTCAACAGGCCCTGCGCTAGCGAGCGGGACTTCGCCATGCGGGTAAAGAAAAGCCATTTGTCGATGCGCTGTCGCAGATCTCCAGATGGCTTCTCCGTCATCGGCTTACTTCTTCATCTGCTCCTTGAGGGCAGCGAGCTTGGCGAAAGGCGAATCCGGATCCAGCGGCTTTTCCTTGCGCGGCGGCTTGGATTCAAACCGCGCCGGCTGCGAACCCTTGTTGTTGCGATCGGGGCGCGGGCCGCCCTCGTTGCGCTCGCCACGCGGGCGGTCGCCCTGCGGACGCTTGTCGCCCCGCCGGTCGTTATTGCCGCGGCCCTGACGTTCCTGGTCGCGATCGCCACCATTGCGGTTGTCGCGGCGGCCACCGTCACGGCGAGCCTGACCTTGGGCTGCATCGTCACCGCCGGCATTGCGCTGGCCTCGATCGCCGCCCTGATTGCCACGACGATCACCCTGCGGACGTCCGCCACGCTGGTTGTTGTCGCGACCGCCGCCCGGACGCCACAGAAGAACCGGCTTCGGCTCTTCCGCTTCGGCAGGTGCAACGGCTTCGGCAGGAACAGCATCTTCAACCGCCGCCGGCGTTTCTACTTCGCTCGTTTCTGTCGGCGCGATCTCGGTGGCGGCTTCCGTTGGCGTATCGGCGGATGCAACCTCCGTCACCTCTTCGGCAGCGGTCTCGACAGGCGCTTCACCTGCACCAACCTCTGCAGCCGGAGCGGCAGCAGTGCCGTCCTGCGTACCCAGATAGGCCTGCGCCTCTTCTGCGCTCACGCTGTCGGCACGGTAACCAAGACCCTTGAGAATTTCTTCCATGTCGTCCGGTGTTGCACCGAGGATCGACAGCATCGCAGTCGTCGTGATGAACCGACGGCCATCATAGGCGCCTTCCGGCCGCGGGCTACCCGGCTTCCACTGCAGCAGCGGACGAATAAGGTCGGCCAGACGTTCGAGAATGTCGACGCGGACCGCGCGCTTACCAAGGAAACGGAAGCCGGCAAGCTTGTAGAACATCCGTTCGAATGCCGGATCGGCGACGACCGAGGTACGGCCAGCAGCCAGCGCCGGGATGAGATCGCCATAGCCCGGCTTGTCGAGGCCATCATTCTTGAGCGCCCAGAGGAGCGTGATCAGCTCGGCCGGGGCCGGCTTCAGAAGCGCCGGCATGAAGACGTGATAGGCGCCGAAACGGATACCGTAGCGACGCATCGAGGCGCGAGCATCCTGATCGAGCGACTTGACGTCGTCGGCAACGTCACGGCGGAACATGACGCCGAGATTTTCGACGAGCTGAAACGCCAGGCCCTTGGCCAGACCCTGCAGATCCTCTGCACGCGACAGATCGTCAAGCGGCTTCAAGACCGTTGCAATATGATGATTCACGAAACGCTCGATGCGGGCAACGACGTGCTCGCGGGCATTTCCCGTCAGCTGCTCGTCCGAAAGCAGAAGGACACGCGGACGCATGACATGTTCGCTTGCGGTAAGGCGCGCAACCGGATCGCCGAGCCAACGGACGAAACCGTCGGAGCCGACGGCGAGGTCGTTATTGCCGGACGCATAAAGACGCGCGGCGCGCGCTTCGAACTCCAGCGCAAGTGCCTTTTGTGATGCGGCCTGGACAGCCTTGGCATCCGGTCCTTCGGTCCCGGCAACCGGGGTAAAGCGGAACCCCGCCAACTGTCCGACGTGATGTCCTTCGACAAACACATCGCCATTCACACTGATTTCTGCTTCCAGCATCGCATTCTCTCTTAGGCGCCTCATGAGCACAGATGTCCTGCGATCAACAAAGCGTTTCGTCAACCTTTCATGTAGCGCGTCCGACAACCTATCCTCGATTTCCCGTGTCTTTTCTTGCCAGTGTGTCGGATCGGCAAGCCAACCGGGGCGGTTGGAGACAAAGGTCCAGGTGCGGATCTGCGAGATTCGCGCAGACAGGGTGTCGATTTCGCCATCGGTGCGGTCGGCCCGGCGAACCTGTTCCGCCATGAAATCTTCGTTCACCGTGCCGCGGCGTACAAGATCGAAGAAAAGCGTCGAAATAAGGTCCGCATGCTGCGCCGGCGCAATTCTTCTGTAGTCCGGCAGCGCACAGGCGTCCCACAGCTTTTCGACCCGCTCCGACGTCGTCACCAGATCGCGCACCTCGGGGTAGCGGGAGAGGTATTCGAGCGCCTGGCTGTCGGTTGCGGGAAGCGCGCGGGTCAGCCCATGAACCGTCGGCGCCACCTCAAGGCTTCGACGCAGATCCTGCAGCGAAGCAAAATTCAGGCTCTTGGAACGCCACTGAAGGACTTTGACGTTATCGAACCGGTGACCTTCGATCCGCTCGACAAGCTCCTCGTCGAACGGCGCCACCTGGCCCGTGACGCCGAATGTACCGTCGCGCAGGTGTCGACCGGCGCGGCCGGCAATCTGCGCCATTTCGGCCGGATTGAGATTGCGGAACTGGAACCCGTCGAATTTGCGATCCTGCGCGAACGCGACGTGATCGACATCGAGATTGAGCCCCATGCCGATCGCATCGGTGGCGACCAGATATTCGACATCACCTTCCTGATAGAGCCCGACCTGCGCATTGCGGGTGCGCGGGCTGAGTGCGCCGAGCACCACGGCCGCACCGCCGCGCTGGCGGCGGATCAGTTCCGCGATCGCATAGACCTCCTCGGCCGAAAAGGCGACGATGGCGCTGCGACGCGGCAGTCGGGTGATCTTCTTCTGTCCCGCGTAAAAAAGCTGCGAAAGCCTTGGGCGCTCGATGACGGTAATACCCGGCAAAAGGCTTTCCAGGATCGGCCGCATCGTACCGGCGCCGAGCAGCAACGTCTCCTCACGGCCGCGGAGGTTCAGGATGCGGTCGGTAAAGATATGGCCGCGCTCCAGATCGCCGGCGAGCTGCACTTCGTCGATCGCCACGAACGAGGCCTTCGTCTCACGCGGCATCGCTTCCACGGTGCAGACGGAGTAACGGGCCATATGCGGCGTGATCTTCTCCTCACCGGTGATCAGCGCGACATTGTGGTGACCGACCTTTTCGACCAGCCGAGTATAGACTTCGCGTGCGAGCAGCCGAAGCGGCAAGCCGATCACGCCGGAGCCGTGCGCCACCATGCGCTCGATCGCATAATGGGTCTTACCGGTATTGGTTGGCCCGAGCACGGCAGTCACGCCACGCCCGCTGAAAATCATGGGCTGAGAATTCAAAGCGAAGTTCCGCGTCTAGTAAACCTCGCCGGCATCTGGCCGCCGAAGTCCCGCAACACATGGCGACGCGAGCGCGCAAACGCAAGCGGAAAAGCCGCCGGACCCGCTGAAAATCCATCGCCAGGGCCAGTCCTGGAACAAACGCGAACGAATCTGAAACGAATCGATGATTCTCGCGATTCACTTTACGTTCTCACAATATCTAGACCTGAAAGATAGAAAATCCACCGCATCTTGATCGAAGCGGCAATCGGCTGCGATCGCGAATGGATTAGCCCCAAGGACTCGTTCTCGAACGGGAGTCAACGGCAGCCTTGCGAAATTTCCGCTCTGGAAAAAACGCCCCGTTACCAGGTGCAACAAGCAGTGACGGCAGGTGCCTTCGTGCCGATGGAACAAAAGTTTCACGCTGACGTTCTCACCGCAAATTCATCCTGGCTTCAGGAACACGGAGATAGACCCATGCTCGGAACGATTTTGTTGATCGTGCTCATCCTCCTCTTGATCGGCGCCCTGCCGAGCTGGGGGCATAGCCGGAATTGGGGATATGGCCCATCGGGAGGTCTCGGGCTCGTCGTTCTCATCATCATCATCCTGCTCCTGATGGGCCGGATCTGATCAATCAACTCACAAGGGAAGGAACCACCCATGAAGAAGATCATGTTGATCGCCGCGCTTGTCGGCACGCTCGCATCCTGCACCTCGACGGAGAAAGGCACCGCAATCGGCGCCGGCTCCGGCGCGATCATCGGCGGTGCCGTGACCAACAGCTGGGGCGGCGCTGCCATCGGCGCAGTCGGCGGCGGTCTCATCGGTGCAGCCATCGGCGAATCCCAGAAGCGTAACGGCTACTGCGTCTATCGCGATCGCTACGGCCGCACTTACGAAGCACGTTGCCGCTAACGCACGGCAAAGCCTCAACGAAAAAGGCCGGTATCGGACACCCGATACCGGCCTTTTTCTTGATCCAAAGCGCCAAATCGAGAAATTGTCAGCCGACGAACTGGCCGCCATTGGCGGAAAGCGTCGAGCCGGTGATGAAGCCGGCGTCGTCGGAAGCAAGAAAAAGAACACAGCGGGCAATCTCGTCCGGAGTACCCAGCCGGCCGACCGGGATCTGCGGCAGGATCTTCTCGTCCAGAACGTTCTGTGGGATCGCCCGAACCATGTCGGTGGCCGTATAACCGGGGCAGATCGCGTTGACGGTAATGTTGCGGGCAGCGCCCTCCAGCGCCAGCGCCTTGGTGAAGCCGAGATCACCCGCCTTCGAGGCCGCGTAATTGACCTGGCCGAGCTGGCCCTTCTGCGCATTGATCGACGAAATGTTGACGATCCGCCCGAAATTGCGCTCGCGCATGCCGGGCCAGACCTGATGGGTCATGTTGAACAGCCCGTTCAGATTGGTGGCGATCACATCGTTCCACTGTTGCAGCGTCATCTTGTGAAACATGTTGTCGCGCGTAATGCCGGCATTATTGACCAGCACCTCGATCGGCCCGAGCGCGTTCGTAACCTCGGCAACGCCTGCGACACAAGCCTCGTAATCGGACACATCCCACTTGAAGACCGCAATACCGCTCGCCTGATGAAATTCGGCGGCACAGGCATCATCGCCGTGATAGCTGACCGCAACCCGATACCCAGCTGCCTTCAGAGCTACAGCAATGGCAGCGCCGATACCGCGCGTGCCGCCAGAAACGAGTGCAACCCGCCCCATCACTTCTCCTATATCTAATAAATGCAGACGCGCCTTACGGGCGTTCAAGGCACATGGCAACACCCATACCGCCACCGATACACAAGGTCGCCAGACCCTTGCCCGATCCGCGCCGTTTCATCTCGAACAGAAGTGTGTTGAGAATGCGGGCGCCGGATGCGCCGATCGGATGGCCGATGGCGATCGCCCCGCCATTGACGTTGACGATCGAGGGATCAAGCTCAAGGTCACGCACGACGGCACAGGATTGCGCCGCAAACGCCTCGTTGGCCTCGACGAGATCGAGATCGCCGACGGTCCAGCCGGCCTTTGCCAATGCCTTGCGCGATGCCGGTATAGGGCCCGTACCCATGACCTGCGGATCGACGCCGGCCGTTGCCCAGGAGACGATGCGCGCCAGTGGCTCCAGCCCTCGGCGCGCAGCCTCTGCCTCGGTCATCAGCACGACGGCCGCCGCACCGTCATTGAGGCCGGACGCATTGGCGGCGGTCACCGTGCCGTCCTTGTCGAAGGCGGGCCTCAGTTTCGCCATCGCCTCGATCGTTGCGCCCGCGCGGATATACTCGTCTTGATCGACGGTCACATCGCCCTTGCGGGTCTGGATGACGAAAGGCAGGATTTCGTCGCGGAAACGGCCGGCGGCCTGCGCCGCTTCCGCCTTGTTCTGCGAGGCGACCGCATAGCGGTCCTGCTCGTCACGCGAAAGCTGCCACTGGCGGGCGATGTTTTCGGCCGTGACGCCCATATGGTAGCCATAGAAGGCGTCGGTCAGGCCATCCTTGATCATCGTGTCGATCATCTTGAAGTCGCCCATCTTCACGCCGCCGCGCAGGTGGGCGCAATGCGGCGCCATCGACATCGATTCCTGCCCGCCGGCGACGATGATCTGCGCGTCGCCGAGCGCGATCTGCTGCATGCCGAGCGCAACCGCACGCAGGCCCGAGCCGCAGAGCTGGTTGACGCCCCAGCCCGTCGCCTCCTTCGGCACACCGGCCTTCATCGCCGCCTGCCGCGCCGGGTTCTGTCCCTCACCGGCCGGCAGCACCTGGCCGAGGATCACCTCATCGACTTCCGCTCCGTCCACGCCGGCACGCTCAAGCGCGCCACGGATTGCAACCGCACCGAGTTCATGCGCTGCAACACCGGCAAAGGCACCGTTGAAAGAGCCAACGGCAGTGCGGCCGGCAGAGACGATGACGATCGCGGGATTGGTAGCGGATGTGGGCATGGGGCTCCTCCGGTTATTGTTTGGCCGGACACTGTCAAAGCTTCGACATGGTGTCAAATGAACGCATCTGCAGCATCATTTGCTGCGCAATACGTTTCCCATCGCGGCGCACAAAAACATTGTCTCGCAACACCTTTTAAGCGTACTCTCATGACGGGAAGAGGTGGGCATTCGCCCAGAAAACGTAAGAGCAATGCTTTAGGGAGGCAGAGCCATGGCAAAAGCCGAAGGCGAGACAATCATCAAGAAATACGCCAACCGGAGGCTGTATAACACCGGCACCAGCACATACGTGACGCTCGAGGATCTCGCCAAGATGGTGAAGAAGGGCGAGCAATTTTCTGTCCAGGACGCCAAGACCGGCGAGGACATTACCCACTCCGTTCTAACCCAGATCATCTTCGAGCAGGAATCCAAGACCGGCAACACGCTGCTTCCGGTATCCTTTCTACGCCAGCTGATTTCCTTCTACGGCGACCAGATGCAGATGGTCGTGCCGACCTTTCTCGAACAGTCGATGCACGCCTTCACGGAGCAGCAGGTCCAGATGCGCGAACAGATGGCCCGCGCCTTCGGCGAGACGCCGCTGAGCAAGAACCTGCAGGCGCCGATGCAGATGATGGAGGAGCAGGTGCGCCGCAACACGGAAATGTTCCGCCAGGCCATGCAGGTATTCGCGCCCTTTTCTGCAGCGCCGCCCGCAAGCGCACCGACGAAGAAGGCGGAAGCGCGGGACATCGACGAACTCAAGGAGCAGCTGCGCAACCTGCAGAGCCGGCTCGACAGTCTCGGTGCCTGATCGGCACCACGCCAAACCAAAAATCACGCAACAAAAAAGCCCGGTGAAAACCGGGCTTTAAAGTGCTTGACGCAGACAAAGCGCTTATGCGCTTTCCTTCGGCGTCAGAACCTGGCGACCGCGGTACATGCCGGTCTTCAGGTCGATGTGGTGCGGACGGCGAAGCTCGCCCGAGTTCTTGTCTTCGACGTAGGTCGGGGTCTTCAGCGCGTCGGCGGAACGGCGCATACCGCGCTTCGACGGGCTAACTTTTCTCTTCGGTACTGCCATTTGTGTTACTCCACTTCGTGCAAAACGTAATATCCGGCCTATGTGAGGCCAAACCCATCACGTCTCAATCTCGGAAATTGGGCTGGCTTATACATGCCGTATAAGGCTTTGACCAGTCCCCGTCCGCATTTTTTCGCAACCACGCAGATTCAGTTCGGCCACGACTATCGCGGCGCGAAATCAGCTCGCTCATGCCTCGTCGGCAGGCACGATCCAGGTCTCGGCAAGCGCCGCCGCCTCCCATGCCTTCCAGGCCGGATGTACCTTCATCGCAGCCATGTAGCCGAGAACCGCCGGATCGCTGACCAGATCATAGGCCTCGAAGCGATTGACGACAGGTGCGAACATCGCGTCCGCGGCCGAAAATTCGCCGAACAGGTATGGCCCGCCGGACCGTGCGACAAGCCCGGTCCAGATCTCGCAGATCCGCGCCACATCAGCCTCCACACCGGCCTTCACGTCGGCGGCAAGTTCGAGCCTGCGCACCGGCCGGCGGATGTTCATCGGGCAGGCGTTGCGCACGCCCCGGAAGCCCGACAGCATTTCCATGGAGACCGCGCGCGCGATCGCACGATCCTCGGCAGCCTTCGGCCAGATCGGGGCCTCGGGAAAAAGCTCCGCGGTATACTCGATGATCGCAAGCGATTCCCACACGCGGAAATCGCCGTGATGCAGCGCCGGCACACGGCCGGTCGGCGAGATATCCCTGAACTTCGGATTGCCACCGGCATCATCGAAGGGGATCAGCACTTCGTCGAAGGAAATACCGGCCGCGGTCAGCGCGATCCATGGGCGGAAAGACCAGGACGAGTAGTTCTTGTTACCGATATAAAGCGTGAGTTGGGTCATCAGAGCCTCCAGATTTTTGCGCAGGCTACAGCCATCGGCGAGACGCGACCAATGAAAGCTTTAGATCCTAGCCATAGATGCATTTGATGTAGGCGCCGGAATTGCGCGCCCGCCGGTCTATCAGGTTCGCCAGCCGCCGCATGCCGCGGCCGGGCTTGCTGACCACACGCGTATGGGGATTGGGCAGGGCCACGGCGAGCAGCGACGCCTGGCCGGGACTGAGCTTCGACGCACTCGTGTTGAAATGATATTGCGCAGCAGCTTCGGCACCGTAGATGCCTGGGCCCCATTCGGCGACGTTGAGATAGATCTCCATCATCCGCCGCTTCGTCCACAGCGTATCGGAGACGACTGCCAGGGGAAGCTCCAGCAGCTTGCGCACGAAGAAGCGGCCGTTCCAGAGAAACAGGTTCTTCGACGCTTGCATCGGAATGGTGCTGGCTCCGCGAGTGGCTTCCCCCTCCAAGGCGCTCTCGACGACGCCCTGCATCTGCTTCCAGTCGATACCGCCATGGGAGCAGAACTGCCCATCCTCCGACATCATGACGGCCCGCACCAGATTGGGCGAAATCTCGTCGATATCCACCCATTGCCTGTCATAGCCGCGCAGCAGAAACAGTTCCGACAGCATCAGTGTAGAGACCGGCCGGGTAAAAGGCAGCGCATAGACGGGGATGAGCAGGTAGGGAAGGATGAGAGCGACGGCGAGAACCAGCAGGATGCGCCGCATCATGCGTTTAAGGGACCCCGCCTTTTGCCGTCGTGGCATGGCGTGTTCCTCTTCCTCAGCCTGTCGATCCGGCGTGATGTCCAAAACGCGTTTCCCAGTGAGCCTGTGACCGTGTGACCCCGTATTCCATAGCCAGAATGACCGCGCGTGACGAGTCTTGGCCGCTAAACTTCCTGTGGGGTGGTGAATACCGTTGCCAGCGCGAAAGCGGCATGCAACACAGCGGCCCATGAGGACCGACATGACCACGACCCAGCAGACATCCTTCGAGACCCGCCTGAAAGAAAGCGCCGCCGAGACGCAGGCGCTGCTGCTCGACCTTCTGTCGTCCGACACTCAAGAAGACGAGATCGCTAGGCCGGAAAACCTGATGGCGGCCATGCGCCACGGCACGCTGAACGGCGGCAAACGTCTTCGTCCCTTCCTGGTGGCCGAGAGTGCCGCCCTTTTCGGCGCGCGAAACACTGCCGCCCTGCGTGTCGGCGCGGCATTGGAATGCCTGCATTGCTACTCGCTGATCCATGACGACCTGCCGGCCATGGATGACGACGACCTTCGCCGCGGCCAACCCACCGTGCACAAGGCCTTCGACGAGGCGACCGCGATTCTCGCCGGCGACAGCCTGCTGACCTACGCCTTCGACATCATCGCCGCGCCGGAAACGGATCTGCCGGCAGAGCGCAAGATCGAGCTGACGCTGGCGCTCGCGCGCGCCGCCGGCGCCGGCGGCATGGCCGGCGGCCAGGCACTCGACCTCGCCGCCGAGACGAATGCACCGGACGAGACAGGCATCCGTACGCTGCAGGCGATGAAGACGGGCGCATTGCTGCGTTTTGCCTGCGAAGCCGGCCCGATCATCGCTGGAAGCCCGACGGACGACCGCACCCGCATGCGCCGGTTCGGCGAGAAGATCGGTCTCGCCTTCCAGCTTGCCGACGACCTTCTCGACATCACGTCCGATGCCACGACGCTCGGCAAGGCGACCGGCAAGGATGCAGGTCGCGGCAAGGGAACACTGGTCGGCCTTCACGGCATCGAATGGGCCGAGAAGCAGCTGGACACGCTGACCGAAGAAGCCGTATCGCTGCTCTCGCCTTACGGTGGAAACGCTGCCATATTGCAACAGGCCGCGCGTTTCATCGCCGACCGCAAAAGCTGACATATCCGGCCGACTGGCGATCCGGATCATTCAGACAAGGATCACCGCAGGGATCGCCACACAGATTGCCACGGGAGGGCATCATGCCGGATATCGCGACTTACCTGCCCTATATCTGGCCGGCCTATATGGCCTATCTGATTACAATTCTCAGCCCCGGCCCTGCCAATTTCGCCATCATGACAACCGCTATCTCGCAGGGACGCCGCTCTGGCCTGTTCATTGCGCTCGGCGTTTTCTGCGGTTCGCTCACATGGGCCTGTGCCGCCGCTCTCGGCCTGGCAGCGCTGCTGCGCAGCTATGCCTTGGCGCTGGAGATCATCAAGATCCTCGGCGGCCTATACCTCATCTATCTCGCCTGGAAAGCCTATAGGTCGGCACGGCGGCCGGACGAAGACATCACGCTCGCCGAAGGCCAGCCACGCCACAGTGCCGGACAATTGTGGTTGCGCGGCTATGCCATCCACATCACCAACCCGAAGGCGATCTTCGGCTGGCTTGCGGTTATTTCACTTGGCCTGCCGCCCGGCGCGCCGCCTTCCGCCGTGGCCCTGATCGTCTCGATCTTCAGCGCATCGAGCTTCATCATCTTCACCGGCTACGCCTTCCTCTTCTCCACCCGCCACGCCCTAAGGGTCTATCGCTCGGCACGCCGCTGGATCGAGGGCATCATGGTCGTGTTCTACGGTCTTGCCGGCATCAAGCTTTTGACCAGCCGGATCTGAAGCAAGCAGGCAGAACGAAAACAGCCCCGCACGCCTGTCAGGCATGCGGGGCCGCTTAAGCGTAACTTTGAACTTTACTGCTGCTCGATCGGCGCGATCGCCACTTCCACGCGGCGGTTGAGCGCACGGCCATCCGGCGTTGCGTTGGAAGCGACCGGCTGAGACGGGCCGAAACCCATGGTCGACATGCGGCGCTGGTCGACGCCACGACCGCCGAGATAGTTGGCAACGGAGGCAGCGCGACGTTCCGACAGACCCTGGTTATGCTGCAGGCTGCCGGTAGAATCCGTGTGACCGTTGACGTCGATATAGGTCTTGCCGAACTTGTTGAGAACGATCGCGACGGAATTCAGCGTATCGTAGAACGGCGGAATGACCTGATCCTGGTCCGTCGCGAACGTGATGTTGGACGGCATGTTGAGGATGATGCGGTCGCCCTGGCGGGTGACCGAAACGCCGGTGCCCTGCAGCTGCTGGCGCAGTTCGGACTCCTGACGGTCCATGTAATTGCCGATCGCACCGCCGGCGAGACCGCCGATCGCGGCACCGATCAGCGCGTTACGGCCTTTGTTGCCGCCGCCGATGACCAGACCGCCGAGTGCGCCGATACCGGCACCGATTGCGGCGCCACCCGCAGTGTTCGACATCTTCTGCTCACCCGTATACGGATCGGTCGTGGTGCAAGCGGAAAGGAAGGTCGCGGCCAGCGCGACGATGGCAAATTTCTTGAGCATTCGAATCGTTTCCCCGTCCTAGGTGGTGAGACTTCCTTACCACGAAATGCGGCGAAACAAGGAAATGGGGGAGATTTACTCGGCTGCTGTCCGATTCTGGCCGAAGCGGTTTTCGATATAGTCGGAAACCAGCTTCTCGAAATCGCCCGCGATATTGGGGCCTTTCAGCGTCATTGCCTTCTTGCCGTCGATGAAGACGGGGGCCGACGGTGTTTCGCCCGTACCCGGCAGCGAGATGCCGATATCGGCATGCTTGCTTTCACCCGGACCGTTGACGATGCAGCCCATGACCGCGACGTTAAGCGCTTCGACACCCGGATATTTCTCACGCCAGATGGGCATGTTCTTGCGGATGTCTTCCTGAATATTCTGCGCCAGTTCCTGGAACACCGTCGAGGTGGTACGACCGCAGCCGGGACATGCGGCAACCACCGGAATGAACTGGCGGAAGCCCATGACCTGCAGGATTTCCTGGGCCACCTGCACTTCCTTCGTCCGGTCGCCATTCGGCTCCGGCGTCAGCGACACGCGGATCGTGTCACCGATCCCGTGCTGCAGCACATAGCCCATGGCGGCCGACGACGCGACAATGCCCTTCGAGCCCATGCCGGCTTCGGTCAAGCCCAGATGCAGCGCGTGGTTGGAGCGTTCGGCCAGCATCGAATAGCAGGCGATCAGGTCCTGCACCTGGCTGACCTTGGCGGACAAGATGATGCGGTTTCGCGGCAGCCCGATCGATTCGGCAAGCTCGGCAGAAATCAACGCCGACTGCACGATCGCCTCATGCATGACCTGACGGGCGGAAAGCGGCGAACCGGCTTCCGCATTGCGGTCCATCAGAGTGGTCAGCAGGTCCTGGTCGAGCGAACCCCAGTTGACGCCGATACGCACGGGCTTGTCGTAGCGGATCGCCATTTCGATGATGTCGCCGAACTGCTTGTCCTTCTTGTCCTTGAAGCCGACATTGCCCGGATTGATGCGGTATTTGGCCAGCGCCTCGGCACATGCAGGATGATCGGACAGCAGCTTGTGGCCGATATAGTGAAAGTCGCCGACAAGCGGCACATCCATGCCGAGGCGCAGAAGACGCTCACGGATTTTTGGCACGGCTGCAGCGCTCTCGTCGCGGTCGACCGTGATGCGGACGATTTCCGAACCGGCCTTGTAGAGCGCCGCCACCTGCGCCACGGTCGAATCGATATCGGCCGTGTCGGTATTGGTCATCGACTGCACGACGACGGGCGCGCCACCACCGACGATCACGCCGCCCACATCGACCGCTACGGTCTGACGGCGCGGTTTCGGATCAAAATCGATGGGTGAGGTCATGGTTCGCGTCTCGGTGCCTTGGCAGAGTTGCATTTCAGGTGGCGTATGCATCGCCGCTTGTCAACCACTCAGCTAAGGCACTTTTGCGACATGCTTCATTCAGTGATGGGCGCCATCCGCATGTCGCGCCAGTCGCGAGACGGCCAGCACGACGACGAGGAAGCCGGAGAGCGCAAGGAAGATCGAGGCAAGGCCCGTATGTTCCGCGACGAAGCCGATCAGCGAGGGCGCAAGCAGGATGCCGGAATAGCCCATGGTGGTCACGACCGACAGTCCGACGCCGGCCGCCATGCCCGGCAGGTTTCCGGCCGCCGAAAAGACGATCGGCACCATGTTGGAAATTCCGATACCGGCAAGCGCAAAGCCTGCGATGGCGACTGCCGAATTCGGAGCCAGTCCGATGATGGCCAGCCCGCAGATGGCAATGACACCGCAAATACGTAGCGTCATCACCGCCCCCAGCCTGTCGCGGATGAGATCGCCGGCAAAGCGCATCACCGCCATGGTGAAGGAAAAACCGGCAAAGGCGAAACCGGACAGCGCAACCGACGCCCCCAGCTCGTTGCGCATGTAGAGCGCACCCCAGTCGAGGATCGCGCCTTCGGGAACCATGCAGAACAGGGCGATGACACCGATCAGCCAGGGCAGCGGTGAGCGCGGCAGGCGGCTGTGGCTTTCATCCTTCTGCTCATCCGGATGCGGCGCATCATGAAGAACGATCTTCCAGCAGGCGGCGATCATCAAGGCGGCCACCAGCGTGACGATGATCGAGTGGGCAAGTACGCCGAGCAGACTGATCAGGAAACCACCGGTCGAAGCGCCCAAAAGGCCGCCAAGGCTCCAGAAGGCATGGCAGGACGACATGATGGCGCGGCGCATATGCTTTTCCGTCGCCACCGCATTGGCATTCATGGCCACGTCCATAGCCCCGATAAGTCCGCCGAACAGCGAGATCGCCACCACCGCGGTCCAGATATCACCGGTCAGCGAAAGCAGGAACAGCATGGGGGTAAGCAGAACGGCAGCGACTTTCGAAACCGAACTGGAGCCGAAACGCGCGATCTGGCTACCGGCAATCGGCATCATGATGATCGAGCCCAGGCCAAAGGCGAGGATCATCAGGCCGAGCGATCTTTCGCTGAGCTCCAGCCGCGAGGCGAATTCCGGGATTTTTGGCGCCCAGGATCCGATCATGAAGCCGTTCATCAGAAACAGCAGGGCCACGCCTGCACGCTCCCTCGTCAGATAGGAGCCAGTCGGGCGCCCCATCTTCTCGACATCCGAATGGCTCATGGGGTGTTTCCTTGTTTCGATTTCTTGTCGTTGATGTCATTGACGGCGCTGCACTGGTGTAAGTCGACGCCCTGCCGGGCCAACTGCTCGATCAGGGCCAGATCCGCGTCGGCTTCCAGCACCAGCGATAACGGTGCGACAAGATCGTGGACGTGAAAAGATGCGCGATGGCCAAGCTTGTCGGTGGCGACAGCCGCAAGGCTACGCCTCGCGGCCCTTGCCGCCAGCCGCTTGAATGCCGCATCCTCGAAGATATCGGCGGCCAGACCGTCATCCAGCGTCAACCCGCAGGCACCGAGAATGCAGAGATCGGGCCGGATTGTTTCCAGTTGCCGAATTGCCGTAGCGTCGATCGCAGCCCCGACCGCCGGGTCGATCCGCCCGCCGATGACCACCAGCTCGATCCCCGGCTTTCCTGCAAGTTCGGCTGCGATCACCGGTGTGTTGGTAATGGCAGTCAGCCGCAAGCCGGCTGGCAGACCGCGCGCGACGGCAAGATTTGTGGAACCCGCGTCGAAGAACACAACGCTACCCTCTGAAATCAGCTCGGCAACCTTGCCGCCCAACAGCGCCTTGCGATCAGGTTGGTCGGCAATACGTGTCCTGAGCGGCACGGTCTGGCCCGTCGGCAGGAGCGCCCCGCCATAGACACGCTCGCACTCGCCGCGCGACGCCATTTCCCGCAGGTCGCGCCGCACCGTGTCTTCGGATACGTCGAAGACCAGCGCCAGTTCCTGCGCCGAAACGCGCCCCTTGGCATGAAGTTGCGCCAAAATCTGCGCCTGCCGTTCAATGACGAAATGATCCATAGGCAGCAATAAGCACAACTCGGCACAAACACGCAAGAACCAGCATAAAAGAAACTAGCGGCCACATGGACCGCCTTTTCGTTTTTCCTCAAAATCGATGTCGCCGGTTCGAACGGCCAGTCATTCCCGGATGTCGGCCTGCGCTACCCGCCATAGACGATGAGCAGGTCCTTGGCGTCGATCTGGTCGCCGGCCTTGACCAGCACTTCGGCAATCGTACCGTCCTTTTCCGCATGCAGCGCCGTCTCCATCTTCATCGCCTCGATGGAAAGCAGCACGTCGCCGGCCTGAACCTTCTGTCCGGCAGCAACGGCCACAGTCGAGATGACGCCCGGCATCGGCGCGCCGAGCTGCGCGGCATTACCGGCTTCCGCCTTCTGCCGGACGGCACTTGAGGCAGCCCGGTTGCGATCCGGCACCTTGATGCGGCGCGGCTGGCCGTTCAGCTCGAAGAAGGCCGTCACCATGCCCTGCGCATCCGGCGCGCTCGTCGCCTGGTTGACGATGACCAGCGTCTTGCCCCGTTCGATATCGGCAAACAGCTCCTCGCCATCTGCCAGGCCGTAGAAATAGGCAGGCGTCGGCAACACGGAAACAGGACCATACGTTTCCGAAGCCAAGGCGAAATCGGTGAACACCTTCGGATACATCAGGTAGGAGGCGAACTCGAAATCGTCGACCTTGCGCTCCAACTTCTCCTCGATCGCCTTGCGCTCGGCATCGAGATCGGCTGGTGGCAGCAGCGAACCCGGCACATCGGTATAGGGTTTTTCGCCCTTCAGCGCCTTCTTCTGGATTGCTTCCGGCCATCCGCCCGGCGGCTGGCCGAGGTCACCCTTCAACATTGAGACGACCGATTCGGGAAACGCAATATCCTTGTCCGGGTTCTCGACATCGGCAACCGTCAGATCCTGACTGACCATCATCAGCGCCATGTCGCCGACCACCTTGGAGGACGGCGTTACCTTGACGATATCACCGAACATCCGGTTCACGTCGGCATAGGTCTGGGCGACCTTGTGCCACTTCGTATCGAGCCCGAGCGAACGGGCCTGTTCCTTGAGATTGGTGAACTGGCCGCCCGGCATTTCGTGCAGATAGACTTCCGATGCCGGCCCCTTGAGATCGCTTTCGAAGGCGGCGTACTGGTTGCGCACGGCTTCCCAGTAGAAGGAAATCTTCCGGATCCATTCCGGATCGAGGCCACTGTCTCGCTCCGACCCGGACAACGCCTCGACGATCGAGCCGAGGCAGGGCTGCGAGGTATTGCCCGAAAGCGCATCCATCGCCGCATCGACGACATCGACGCCGGCATCTATCGCGGCAAGCACGGTCGCGGCGGAAATGCCCGACGTATCATGCGTATGGAAATGGATCGGCAGATCGGTCGCCTCGCGCAACGCCTTGAACAGCGTGCGTGCTGCTGCAGGCTTCAGGAGGCCCGCCATATCCTTGACCGCGATGATATGCGCCCCGGCCTTTTCCAGCTCCTGCGCCAGCCCGACATAATATTTGAGATCGTATTTCGGCCGCGCCGAATTGCCGAGATCACCCGTATAGCAGATCGCCGCCTCGCAGAGCCGGTTCTCCTCGTTCACCGCGTCCATGGAAACGCGCATGTTGTCGACCCAGTTGAGGCAGTCGAACACGCGGAACACATCGATCCCGCCCTTGGCTGCCTGCCGGACGAAGTATTTCACCACATTGTCGGGGTAATTCTTGTAGCCGACGCCGTTGGCCCCGCGCAGCAGCATCTGCAGCAGGATGTTCGGCGCCGCCTCGCGGATCAGCGCCAGACGCTCCCACGGATCTTCGGTCAGGAAACGCATCGACACGTCGAAAGTCGCGCCACCCCAGCATTCCAGCGAGAAGAGATCCGGCAGCGCCCGCGAATAGACGCCGGCAATGCGGGCAATATCGTGCGTACGCATGCGTGTGGCGAGCAGCGACTGATGACCGTCGCGCATCGTCGTGTCGGTGATGAGGGCACGCTTTTCGCCCCGCATCCACTCACCGAACTTCTTCGGCCCCAGCTGGTCCAGCTTCTGCTTGGTGCCGTCCGGAATCTTGCCCTCGATGAACGGCAGGACCGGCTTGGCCACCTTGCCGGACGGCACCGGCCGCCCCTTCGTTTCCGGATGGCCGTTGACGGTCACATCGGCGAGATAGGTCAAGAGCTTTGTTGCGCGGTCGGCACGCTTTACCTGCTCGAACAGCTCCGGCGTCGTGTCGATGAACCGCGTCGTATAGGAGTTGTTGAGGAACTTCGGATGGCCGATGATCGCTTCGAGAAAGGTCAGATTGGTGGCGACACCGCGGATACGGAATTCGCGCAATGCGCGGTCCATACGGCTGATCGCTTCCCGCGGCGTGGAGCCCGAGGCCGTTACCTTGACCAGCAGCGGATCGTAGTAGCGGGTGATGATCGCGCCCGTATAGGCGGTGCCGCCGTCGAGACGGATGCCGAAGCCGGCGGCAGAGCGGTAGGCGGTGATACGGCCGTAGTCCGGGATGAAATTCTGTTCCGGGTCTTCCGTCGTGATACGGCACTGCAGCGCATGACCGTTGAGACGGATATCGCCTTGCGCCGGCACACCCGATTCCGGCGTGCCGATGGCGGCACCTTCCAGGATATGGATCTGCGCCTTGACGATATCGATACCGGTAACGACTTCCGTCACCGTATGCTCGACCTGGATGCGCGGGTTGACCTCGATGAAGTAGAATTTGCCTGTATCGGCATCCATCAGATACTCGACCGTACCGGCGCCGACATAATTCGTCGCCTTGGCGATCTTCAGCGAATAGCCCGCAAGCTCGGCCCGCTGTGCTTCCGAAAGGTATGGCGCCGGTGCGCGTTCTACAACCTTCTGGTTACGCCGCTGGATCGAACAATCGCGTTCGAACAGATGCACGACATTGCCATGCGTATCGCCGAGCACCTGGCTCTCCACATGGCGAGCGCGCTCGACGAGCTTTTCGAGATAGACCTCGTCCTTGCCGAAAGCGGCCTTCGCCTCACGCTTGGCTTCGACCACTTCCTTGGCGAGGTCCGATTCCGCGCGGATGGCGCGCATGCCGCGACCGCCGCCGCCCCAGGACGCTTTCAGCATGACCGGATAGCCGATCTCGGCCGCCATCTTCGCGACCTCGGCCATGTCGTCAGGCAACGGATCGGTGGCCGGCACCACGGGAACGCCGACTGAAATCGCCAGATTGCGCGCCGCGACCTTGTTGCCAAGCTGTCGCATCGTATCGGGCCGAGGACCGATGAATATGATGCCGGCCTCGTCGCAGGCGTCAACGAATTCCGGGCTTTCGGAAAGAAGCCCGTAGCCGGGATGGATGGCATCGGCACCGGAAAGCCTGGCGACACGGATAACTTCCGAAATCGACAGATAGCTCTCGATAGGCCCGAGATCCTTGGCGAGATGCGGGCCGCGCCCGACCTGATAGCTCTCGTCCGCTTTGAACCTGTGCAGCGAAAGCTTGTCTTCTTCTGCCCAGATCGCCACCGTCTTGATGCCAAGCTCGTTGGCAGCGCGAAACACGCGGATCGCAATTTCGGAACGGTTGGCAACGAGAATTTTCGATATCGGCAAGACAGACCTCCCCAGGTGCCTCGAATGTTGCACCGCAAAGAGATCAACATCACGTGCGTTAGGCAAGTGCAATCTGCTTAAAAAGCGTTACGACGTCGCAGTAGGGATGGTTTCAGGCGATCAGCGCCATGCGAAAGGCAAGCGCAATGAGGTGCTGGCGATTATTTGCGCCGAGCTTTTCGTGCAGACCATTGATGTACCAGTCGACCGTATGGCTGGAAATGTCGAGCTCCTTGGCGATCTCGTTGGATGTCAGCCCGTTGGCGAGCTGCAAGATGACCTCCATTTCACGGCGGGTGAGCTGCACTTCGGCCACCACCTCATTCTCGAAGACGCCGGTCTTGTGACGAAGCTCAAGCAGCCTCCAGAACGCAGCCTTGGCAGCAGCGTCAAACAGGCTGAGCTCAGCTGGCGAAAGGTCGATCGGCACACCGGCAAGCCCGAGACTGCCAACGAGCCCGTTTCGCCCGTGAATCGGAAAGATATACCCGTCATGCAGCCCATGCCGCGCCGCTTCTTGCGTCAGCCGCTTCATTCTTTGCCGGTGCGGGTCGGCCTTCAGGGTCAGAAGCGCTTCCCGCCAACGAAACGGTCGCTGCGCGGAGCGCAACCAGCGCACGGTTGGATCTATCAACGAATATTTTCGTTTGACGTAAAGTTCCGGCCATCCTTTGGGCCAGCGGGCGGCAAGCACGGATCGTGGAAGCTTCAGCTGCGGCAAGGGTTGTATCAGGACACTATAGAATTCGAAGCCGTAAGCAGAGGCCAGACTCTCAAACTGGGCCTGAACCTGCTCTGGTGTTTTTGCTTCGCCCAGCAGGACCAGGAACTGGACGATCAAGGTAATATTCAACACTGCCCCCGGGCCGAAACGGCCACCGTCAACGTGACTGGAAATCAAATTACCGAAGATATTTATACCGCTTGGTCAAAATTGACACCGGCTGAAAAGACCCTGCCATATTTTATAGAAAAGCCACGAGAAACACCATGAATGCGTGCATCATCGACGTAATTACACCAAGCGCACAATGCAGACAATTCGACCTTTGATAAAGGCTTGGAATTGCCGTGTATTGTCCATAAAGCTCACTTACCCAAATAAGGGTAGTCGATGACTGAAGAGGTTTTGTGAGTTGACGCTATTCCAGGTCTACGCGCGGGCGCTGAAATACCTTGCCAAGAACAAGTGGCGGGTCGGGGCGGTCGTTGTCGCCAACATCGTTTTGGCGGTGATAACCATTGCCGAACCGATTCTCTTCGGTTGGATCATCGATGCCATCTCTTCGGGCGGCGCGGTCACCAACGTCTTGATGCTTTGGGCCGGCTTCGGCGTCTTCAACACGGTTGCCTATGTTCTCGTGTCTCGCGAGGCGGACAGGCTGGCCCACGGCCGCCGCGCCTCGCTGCTGACCGAAGCCTTCGGCCGCATCATCTCGATGCCGCTGTCCTGGCACCATCAGCGCGGCACTTCGAATGCGCTGCACACGCTGCTGCGCGCCGCCGAAAGCCTGTTCGGCCTTTGGCTGGAATTCATGCGAACCCATCTCGCGACCGGCGTTGCACTGTTGCTGCTGATCCCGACCGCCATTTCCATGGACTGGCGGCTCAGCATCGTGCTTCTCTGCCTCAGCGTCTTCTACTGGATCATCGGCGTTGCGGTGATGAAGCGCACCAAGGAAGGTCAGGCTTCTGTTGAAAGCCACTACCATCAGGTTTTCAGCCATGTCAGCGATTCGATCAGCAACGTCTCGGTCCTGCATAGCTACAACCGCATCGAGGCAGAGACCCAGGCGCTGAAGGCCTATACCAAGGACCTGTTGAAGGCCCAATATCCGGTGCTCGACTGGTGGGCGCTGGCCGGCGGCCTCAACCGCACGGCCTCCACCGTCTCGATGGGCGTCATCCTCGTGATCGGTACGATGCTCGTGCAGCGCGGCGAAATCCGCGTCGGCGACGTCGTCGCCTTCATCGGTTTTGCCAATCTGCTGATCGGTCGCCTCGACCTCCTGCGCCAGTTCGCCACTCAGATTTTCGAGGCGCGCGCCAAGCTCGAGGATTTCTTCGTACTGGAGGATTCGGTCGAGGATCGCGCCGAGCCGGCCAATGCCAGTGAACTCCGCGACATCAAGGGTGAAGTGGAATTCCGCGACGTGTCATTCGGCTTTGCCAACACGAAACAGGGCGTCCACGACATTTGCTTTACCGCAAGGGCTGGTGAAACGATTGCCATCGTCGGCCCGACCGGTGCGGGCAAGACGACGCTGATCAACCTTCTGCAGCGGGTCTATGATCCGCAAAAGGGCAAGATCCTCATCGACGGAAACGACATCTCGACGGTGACGCGCAAGTCGCTGCGCCAGCAGATCGCCGCCGTGTTCCAGGATGCCGGCCTGCTCAACCGCTCGATCAGCGATAATATCAGCCTTGGCCGCGAAGGCGCGACGGAAGACGATATCATCAAGGCGGCACAGGCAGCGGCCGCGACGGATTTCATCGAAAGCCGCCTCAACGGCTACGAGACGACGGTCGGCGAGCGCGGCAACAAGCTCTCGGGCGGCGAGCGCCAACGCATCGCCATTGCCCGCGCCATCCTGAAAAACGCACCGATCCTCGTTCTCGACGAAGCAACCAGCGCGCTCGATGTGGAAACCGAGGCACGGGTGAAGGCGGCCATCGACCGGCTGCGCCAGGACCGCACCACCTTCATCATCGCGCACCGCCTGTCGACGGTGCGCGACGCCAATCAGGTTATCTTCCTCGACAACGGTCGCATTGCCGAAGTCGGCAGCTATGACGAACTGTCTAAACTCGGCGGCCGATTTGCCTCGCTGCTCAAGACCAGCGGCCTGCTGGACGACGACGAGAAGGAAGAAGGTAAGAAGCCGGAGGTTTCGCCGAGCCCGGCCTGATCCACTAAGTCAAGCCAACCACAGAATGATGCCCGGCCTCCACGAGCGCCGGGCATCATTCTGTGGACCGAAGAAGTATGCAGGTTTTTTGGGGGGCATCGCCTGTTTCAGCGACGGGACACCGCGCAGCCTCGCCATCATTCAGAGGATGACGATCGGCTATTCCTGGCCCAAGGGTTGAGAATAAGACCGCTTCAGACCACGTGAATGAAGATATTTTCCTGAGTGGAGATTCATCACCGATATCAATCAGAATCAAGAATATTTTGGCATTTTCATTCACGTGGTCCGGAGCTGGATTGTCCTGTTCTGGTCATTGGACACGGAGCCGGGTCGCGAACCGGAGCCTCACGGACCAACATCCGGTGCCCGATGGCGGTTGAAAAGCGGAAGCCGATGCCGTCTGGGCAAGGCCCTTCACCGGAAACTGGAAAGGAAGGCTTCAACCCCATCTTTCAGCACCGGTAACGCCGATCGATCGAGGCGGGCAGAGAGCCCTGACTAAGACATCGAAGACGATTGCACTGCCCGCCTCTTTCCCAAGGCCGGCCGTGACGGGATTTCCCGTCGCGGAGGCTCATGCTGCGCAACGAGAAAGGGAGAAGCTATGGTCTGAAAGGCATCACCCCGAAAACCGTGCTGTTTTTCGGGGTGATTGTTTCTCGCAGTGATGGAGCCGGCCGCTTACTTTTGCGTCAGCTTGAACCCGCCATCCTTGTCGGCCTTCTTGCCGTCAACCGTGACAACGTCGCCGGCAACCTTGATCGCATGGGCCTTGCCGTCGATCGTCAACTCGGCCTCGAACCCATCCCAGCCCGTCGGCAGCGACGGATCGACGGTCAGTCGGTCGCCGTTGCGCTTGATGCCGAGAATGCCCTCGATCGCCGCGCGGTAGAGCCAGCCGGCAGAACCCGTATACCAGGTCCAGCCACCACGGCTCTGATAGTCGCCCGCACCGTAGACGTCGGCGGCCACGACATAGGGCTCGACCCGGTAGGTGTCGGCCGCCTCGCGAGTCAGGGCATGGTTGATCGGGTTCAATATCTGGAAGCACTTCCAGGCATCGTCACCGCGCTTCATCTGCGCCAGCGCCAGCACGACCCAGATGGCCGCATGCGTATACTGGCCACCGTTTTCACGAACACCAGGCGGGTAGGCCTTGATGTAGCCGGGATCCTGACGGGTGTTTTCGAACGGCGGGGTGAACAGGCGGATGATACCCGCCTCTTCGTCGACCAGCTGCTTCATCACGGCATCCATCGCCTGGTCGCGGCGGTCCATCCGGCCTTCGCCGGAAAGCACGCTCCACGACTGGCCGAGGCTGTCGATGCGGCATTCGTCGCTCTTGGCAGAGCCGAGCGGCGTGCCATCGTCGAAATAGCCGCGGCGGTAGTAGCTGCCGTCCCAGCCGTCGGTTTCCAGTGCTTCCTTCAGCGTGTCGATATGCTTCTTCCAGCGGTCGATGCGCTTCTTGTCCTTACGCGCTTCGGCGTAAGGAATGAAGTCGCGCAATGCAGCGGCCAGGAACCAGCCGAGCCAGACGCTCATGCCGCGACCGGCAACGCCGACACGGTTCATGCCGTCGTTCCAGTCACCGCCGAGCATCAGCGGCAGGCCCATGTCGCCGGTGCGGTCGATCGCCAGATCGAGCGCCCGCGCCGCATGTTCGTAGAGGTTGGCGATTTCGTTCGTCACCTCGGGCTGGATGAAGGCGTCGTGCTTGGTCTTTTCGAGGATTGGGCCGGAAAGGAACGGCAGCTCTTCTTCAAGAAGGGTCTGATCACCTGTCACCGACACATACTGGTTGATGGCATAGGCCAGCCAGACGACGTCGTCGGAGATCGTCGTGCGCACGCCGGAGCCGTTATGCGGCAGCCACCAGTGCATCACGTCGCCTTCCTTGAACTGGCGCGAGGCCGCGTTGATGATCTGCCGGCGGGCAAGCGACGGCTCGTGCACCAGGAAGGCCAGCGTATCCTGCAACTGGTCACGGAAGCCGAATGCACCCGATGCCTGGTAGAAGGCGGTGCGGGCCATGATGCGGCAACCGAGCGCCTGATAGGGCAGCCAGTGGTTGACCATGTTGTTAAGCGACTTGTCCGGCGTCGAGATTTTGAGACGCCCGGTGAACTCGTTCCAGAAGCCGCGGTTCTCTGCCAGCGCACCGTCGAACTTGACGGTCTTGAGCTCGGCGGAGAGCGCGACAGCCTCTTCCTTCGTCGCGGCATCGCCGAGGAAGAAGGTGACTTCTGTCTCCTGACCCGGAGCAAGCTCCACGTCATAGGCAAGCGCCGCACACGGATCGCCGTCGAGATCGAGCGAACCGCTGAGGGCGGATGCAGCCACGACCGCGGCCGGCATCTGCACCGAGCCGAAACGGCCGACGAATTCGCGGCGGCTTGCTGTGAAACCGGTCGGCATCTCGCTCATGCCGAGGAAGGCGAAGCGGCTGAAATTGATGCTGAACGCATTCGTCGCAAACAGCGTACCGGTCGCCTCGTCACGCGAAGGCAGAATGAAGGGCACGGTTCTGTTCGGATTGGCGCCGAGCAGCCATTCGACATAGCCGTAAAGCTTCAGCTTCTTCGTTTCGGAACCGGAGTTCTTCAGCTTCATATGCGAGAACTTGGCATGACGCGTCCGGTCGACGGTCTGCGTCACTTCCAGCTTCAAGCCGTCCTCTTCAGACGAGAAGACCGAGTAGCCGAGGCCGTGGCGGGCTTCGAACAGCACTTCGCGACGACGCGAGAGCGCGGCAAACGGCGTGTAGACCTTGTTCGTTTCCGTGTCGGATACGTAGAAACCTTCACCTGGACGGTTGATGACGAGGTCGTTGGTCCACGGCGTGAGCTGGTAGTCGCGGGAGTTTTCCGCCCAGGAGAAGCCGGCACCTTCGGCCGAAACGTGGAAGCCGAACGTATCGTTGGAGATGACGTTGATCCACGGCTGCGGCGTCGACTGACCGCCATTGAGGCGAACTACATACTCGTTGCCTTCACCGGAGAAGCCACCGATACCGTTCCAGAATTCGAGATCGGTCGGCTCCTTCGACAGGACTTCCGGCGCGGCGAAGATCTCGCCATTGAGAAGCGGACGGCGATCCGCCTCGATCTGCTGCTCCGTTGCCGGCGCGAAGATCGAGCTGGTACGGTTGAGCTGATCCCCGAACTGGCCGTTGCGGGCATGCAGAACGACGCGCGAAGCGGCGATCAGGCCGTCCGCGCCCGAGCCTTCGAGAAGGTCGCTTCGCAGCGTGAAGACGTGCTGGCGTCCGCCTTCCTGGCCCATGCGGGTCGCCATCTGCTCGATCGACTGCTGCATGTCCTGAGCACCGTCAGCTGCCCGCTCGTTGAAGATGACGAGATCGGTCAGAACGCCGCGCGAACGCAGATATTGCTGTGCCAGGATCGCTTCCTTGGCGACAGGCAGGTCAGCCTCGTCATTGATCCTGAGCGTGAAGATCGGCAGGTCGCCGGAGACAGACGACGGCCAGAGGCCGGACTGCGCCTGCATGCCGGCCTGCAGCGTCTGCTGGTCGGCGCGCAGCTGCATGTCGGGATAGACGAGATAGCGGGCCAGATGCTGGAACGCAGCCGCATCCTGCGAGGTAACGCCGAGATGGCGCATCTGCATCTGGGTGCGCGTCCAGGCCTGCGTCAGCTCGGTCTGGAAGCTTTCGGCGTGACGATAATGTTCGATCGCCTTGTCGAGATCCTCGCGCTTCGGCGCGGCAATCGTCCAGAACACGACGCTGACCTTCTTGCCGGCCGGGACACGAACCGTGCGGCGCAGCGAAAGGATCGGGTCGAGCGTGAAACCGTCGGTGTTCGACAGCGAAGCACCCGGATCGAAGGCCGCAGCCTCCGACAGCGTACGGCCACGGCCGAGGAACTTGCGACGGTCGGTTTCGTATTCGGTCGGGCGTGCCGAACCGGCATGGTCGGCCGCCAGATGGGCAACCAGCATATCCGGTTCGTTATGCTCGCGCTTGTTGCGCCAGGCGCGGATCACGTCGCCACGCTTGCCGATTTCGGTCTTGACGAACATGCGCGAGAAGACCGGGTGGCCCGCATCGCCGTCGTCTCCGGCAATCACCGGTTCCATGTAGGAGGTCACTTCGATGAAGCGGTCCTCGGTACCCATGTTGAGCAGGGTCACACGGCGGCCTTCGGCATCGTGTTCCGTGCCGACGATAACCTCGACCGTGCTGGTCAGCTCACCAACTGTTTTATGGAATTCGGCCTTGTCGTCGCCGAACACCGTCTTCGACTGCTCTCCCTCGGCACGACGCGGCTCGGTCGTGGTCGACCACCAGTCGTTGGTCGTCGTGTCGCGCAGGAAGATGAACTGGCCCCAGCGATCCTCGGTCGGATCGGCCTTCCAGCGCGACACCGACAGGCCGTTCCAGCGGGAATAGCCGGAGCCGGTCGCCGTCATCATCAGCGAGTAATGGCCGTTGGACAGGAGAACCAGCTCACGGTCCTTGGTGGCCGGGTTGTTGATGGTGCGGATTTCCGGGCGCAGCAGCTCGCCGCCACCGGTGCCTGGCTTTTCCTCGTGCTTGGCGCTCATCACCGGGATGTCGCGCGGCGCCTTTTCCTGCAGCAGCAGTTCGGCCGCCTCGATCACCGGATCGGCATGGAAAAGCTCACGCAGCCAGCCATTCATGACGACGTTGGCGACGGCCGCGATCGACATGCCATGGTGGTGGGCATAGTAGTTGTAGACGACGGCGCAGCGCTTGCCTTCCGGCACGCGGGTCGGCGTGAAGTCGACCGCATCGTGGAAGCCGTAGATGCCGAGCGCACCGAGTTCACGCAATTCGGCAAGGTTCTCGACGGCTGCGATCGGATCGTATTGGCTGGCCAGGATCGACGCATAGGGCGCGATGACGGCGTTCTGGCCGAGACCACGCTTCAGGCCCAGCGTCGGCACGCCGAAGTTGGTGTACTGGTAGTGCATCTGATGGTCGAGCGCGTTGAACGCAGCTTCAGAAATGCCCCATGGCGTGCCCAGACGGCGGCCGTGGTTCATCTGTTCCTTGACGATCAGATTGTTGGTCTGGTTGAGGATACCGCCCTGGCGCTCCTGCATGACGAGCGGCGGCATCAGGTATTCGAACATCGAACCCGACCAGGAGACGAGCGCACCGCGCGCGCCGATCGGCACGACATGGCGACCGAGCTTGTACCAGTGTTCGTTCGGCAGATCGCCCTTGGCAATGCCGAACAGGCTGGTGAGACGCGCTTCCGAGGCGAGAAGGTCGTAGCAGGCCTCGTCGACTTCGTTGCTTTCCACCCGGTAGCCGATCGACAGAAGACGACGGTCCTTGCGGAACAGGAACTTGAAGTCCATCGCAAAGGCGATCTTGCGGGCGCGAACGCTCAGCGAGGCAAGACGATCGCGCAGTTCCTCGACATTGGCGTTGTCGAAAGTGCTGTCACCGATATGCGCTTCGCATACGGCAACCAGCGACGCCGCCCATTTGGTGACTTCCTCGCTCTGGCTGGAGCGAACCTCGTGGTCGAGATTGCCGGCGAGCTTCTGAATGTCGCGGGCGAGAACCGAGAGGTTGATGATGCGGATCGAGGCGAACTCGTGCTCGCGCTTTACTGCGGCCAGCGCATTGGCAAAGCCGATGATACGCTCTTCCAGGCGGCGGCGCAGCGGGCGAACCGTCTTTCGGTCATCCGGCAGAGACTTCAGCGTTTCGCCGAGAATGCCGGCGACGTCGCCGATACCGTCGAGATTGCCCTGCAGATGCGCGGACGGCGCTTCCGCCCAGATGCGGCAGGCCGACGAGATGGCAATCAGGTGACCAGCGAAATTGCCGCTATCGACCGACGAGACATAGCGCGGCATAAGCGGCTTCAGGCTGTCCGTGTGGTACCAGTTGTACATATGGCCGCGGAACTTGTCGGCGCGCTCGACAGTCGCCAGCGTCTGCTCCAGCCGCTCGATCGTTTCGGCAAAGCTGATCCAGCCGAAATGACGGGCCGATATTGTCGACAGAAGGTAGACGCCGATATTGGTCGGCGAAGTGCGCTTGGCGACAGAAGGGTTGGGCTTTTCCTGATAGTTGTCCGGCGGCAGGTAGTTCTGTTCCGGCGTGACGAACATTTCGAAATAGCGCCAGGTGCGACGCGCGATCTTGCGCAGCTCGGTCGACACGTTCTCCGGCACGAACAGCTTGTCTTCGGTCTCTGCCGACTGGCTGACATACCAGGCGACGAGCGGCGAGAAGATCCACAGTACCGCGAACGGAATACCGACGAGGAAAGCGTTGTCGCCAGGAATGGCGGCGAGAAGGATGCTGAGCACGGCGATCGCCGGCGCATGCCACATCGAGCGGTAATAATCCGCCGGGCTGCCCTGCGCGCCCGACTGGATAGAGGCGGCGGTCTTCCATTCGAGCATCAGTTTACGGCTGACAAACAGGCGATAGAGCGATCGCGAGATCGCGTCTGTCATGATGCAAGCGGAATCGGCGATGAAGACGATGCGAAGCGCGACCTGCGCGTTGGTGGACCGCACGTCCGACCAGACCGAGTAGAAATGCGCCTTGGCGACGTTGTCGCTGGAGCGAGGCAGAAGATTGGTCAGAAGCGAAATCGTCGGCGCGACGAACAGCGAGAAGATCAGCAGGATCTGCCAGATCAACGCGCCGAGCGGGTCCATGAAATACCAGCCGAGCACCGAGGCGAAGAACCAGGCGATCGGGGTGAGCGACCGGCGCAGGTTGTCGAGCATCTTCCAGCGACCGAGCGCGGTGACGCCCCGCTTGGCGTCGAAGATGTAGGGAATGAGCTGCCAGTCGCCGCGTGCCCAGCGATGCTGGCGCGAGACTTCAACTTCGTAACGGGTCGGGAAATCCTCGACCAGCTCGACATCGGTCACGAGCGCGCAGCGCGCGAACGAGCCTTCGAGAAGGTCGTGGGAGAGAACCGCGTTTTCTTCGATCCGGCCCTTCAGCGACGCCTCGAAGGCATCGACATGATAAAGGCCCTTGCCGGTGAACGAACCTTCGGCCGTCAGATCCTGATAGACGTCGGAAACGGCGAAGACGTAAGGATCGAGGCCACGGCCGACCGAGAAGACACGCTGGAAGACCGAGGCTTCCGTGCCCGTCGTCAGCGACGGCGTGACACGTGGCTGCATCAGGCCATAGCCCTTGATCACCTGATTGGTTTCCGGATCGAGGACCGGACGGTTGATCGGGTGGTGCATCTTGCCGACGAGCTTGGTCGCCGCGTCACGGATGAGGCGCGTATCGGCATCGAGCGTCATGACATACTGGACGTCGGCCGGCACCGTGTTGGCGCCCTGCAGGTAGGTGGTGTCTCGGTCGCCGCGCAAAAGCAGGTTCAGCTCGTGCAGCTTGCCGCGCTTGCGCTCCCAGCCCATCCATACGCCTTCGTTCGGATTGAACAGGCGGCGGCGGTGGAGAAGGAAGAAACGGTCGCTCTCGACCTCGTCCTTGTAGCGCGCATTGAGCGCCACGATTTCGCGCTTGGCATAGTCGAGGATCTCGAGATCGGCCTCGGTCTGCTCGAGCTTGCTGTCGCGCCAGTCGGAAAGCAGCGAAAAATAGATCTCGCCCTGCGGGTTGGCGAGATAGTGGACTTCGAGGTTGCGAACCAGCTCGTCGACCGTATCGCGGTCGGTGATGAGGCAGGGGACGACAACCAGGGTCCTGGCTTCCTCCGGAATGCCTTCCTTGAACTCGTAACCAACGAGACGCGCCGGTTTGACGAAATAGGTGACGACCGTGTTGAACAGGCCCGTCGCACCTTCCGAAGCGGGAAGCGCGAACATGACGAGCAGGAAGAAGACGACCAGAAGCGGGATCGCTGCCTGCACGAGGAAATGGCCGGTAATTGCCAGGGCCAGAACCGTGAGCAGGATGACCGGCGCCGCGATCGCCAGCCAGTTCAGCTTGCGATAGGCGCGCACCGCCCGCTGCAGGATCGGCGGATTGTAACCCACCGCGGTTTCAAGTTCACGGCGATGGCGGCCGACGATGAAGGCGCCGACATTGGTCTCGCGCACATCGGGGTCTTTTTCGGCAGCATCCTGCGACAGCTTGATCGCAGCCTGGGTGACTTCCGCCTCGCTGCGCTTGGAAAGTCGTGCTAGCTTTTCGATACGGTTTCGATAGGCATTGCGCGAGCCGAAATCGAGCGCTTCGTAATCGGTATGCTCGCGGAACAGCTTGTCGATCTGCGACACGTCCTCGAACCAGACGCTCCACTCCGTATCGATGATCAGACGCAGGCTCTTGATGATATTGCCCATCGTCACGTTGCCGGATGAGAGGCGGCTCTGTTCCGACTGGGTGACGGTCTCTACATCGGTGCCGGCTTCGGCCAGACGCTTTTCCAGCCACGCGGTGGCAAAGGTGGTGGACTGCGATGCGTTGCGCAAACGGTAGAGGAACTGCGCCGCGAACGTGTTGTCGCGCGCCAGATCCTCGACGCCGGCCAGAACCTTGGCGCTCTCCGTCTCGTCGCTCAGGCGAATGATCTCGTCGGCAACGTCATTGGCGCGCTTGCGCATGTTGCGCGAACGATCGACACGGGTCGCGATGCGGCGGAGATTTTCGATCAGTACGAAGCGGATGAAGGACGGCAGCGCCCAGAGTTCACCGATTTCGAGCGGCTCGTTTTCCTGAAAGCCCTCGACCATGGCGGCGAGCGATTCGCGGTTCACGCTGCTGTGGGTATGGGCGACATAAAGCCATGCGAGCGCAAGAACGCGCGGCATCTTCTGTCCCTGAACGACGCGGGTCGGCAGCTGCTTGAAGAACTTCTTCGGAAAGTCGCGGCGGACTTCCTGGATCGCTTCCTCGACGATGTAATAGTTGTCGAGCAGCCATTCAGCCGCCGGCGTGATCGAGGCGCCGGCATCGACATCGAGAGCGGCCGCGCGATAGACGCGCAGGATTTCCTTCTCGTTATCCGAATGCTGCTGGAAAAACTCGAAGGACATCAGGCCGGGCAGCTCGCCGCCGGCTCCACGTCCGAGCTGAAGCCCGCACTCCCTGAGGTCGTCTATCGTCAGATAGGTCCCGCGGATCGAGTCGTTATGATCGACCTGCTTGACGTCTGTTTCGCGAGAGGAACCGGACTTCGAAGTATCAAGGGACATGGACACGCTTCTGATTAGGAAAATCGGGGTTGATCGGCCAATTTCTCGGCCTACGCCGCAAAACCGCTCTGCCATCGGGGAAATGGCATCCGGTCTTGGCGCAATCCGCGCGCTAGGAGATAGAGGCCGGCTTCAAGAATGCAAACGAAACACATCAACTATCGCCAAAAGCTGCCCGGATTGACACACCCTAAGCCTCTATAGCGGTCAGCCTGAATAAAGGCTGAACGGATTCAATCGTTTGATATCAGGAGAAAATCTTGCGTGGCGCTGACACTTTATTGGCGCCGGATTGATGGACTGCTATACCGCCGCTCTACATCGACCTTCTTCCAGGCCGAGCAAGCGAAAGGCATGAGGATGACGCTGCGATTTGAAAACGACATGAGCCCCAACGCCATGCCCGACATCGTCGCCATCCGCCGGCATCTGCACGAGAACCCGGAAATCGGCCTTTCGGAGTTCAAAACCTCGGATTACGTCGCGGAAAGGCTTGCCGAATACGGTTATGAAGTCACCCGCGGACTGGCGAAGACCGGCATCGTCGCAACGCTGCGCAACGGCACGAGCGACCGCTCTATCGGCATCCGCGCCGATATCGATGCGCTGCCGATCACCGAGGAAACCGGCGCAGATTATGCCAGCAGGAACACCGGCGTGATGCATGCCTGCGGCCATGACGGCCACACCGCCATGCTGCTGGGTGCTGCAAAAACACTCGCGGAGAGAAAGAATTTCGACGGCACGATCCACCTGATCTTCCAGCCGGCGGAAGAAAATTTCGGCGGCGCCAAGATCATGATCGATGAAGGCCTGTTCGACCGCTTCCCCTGCGATGCAGTCTTCGGCATGCACAACGATCCCGGCCTGCCTTTCGGCAAGGTCTATGTCAAGGACGGCCCGATCATGGCGGCGGTCGACGAAGCGCGGATTACCGTGAACGGCCATGGCGGCCACGGTGCCGACCCACATGCTGCCAAGGATCCGATTGTTGCAGGTGCCAGCATCATCATGGCGCTGCAGACAGTCGTCTCGCGCAATCTTCACCCGCTCGATCAGGCTGTCGTCACCGTCGGCGCCTTCAACGCCGGCATCGCCAGCAACGTCATCCCCGAGCGGGCGACGATGGCGATCACCATTCGCTCCTTCGACCTGAAGGTACGCGATATGCTGGAAGACCGCATCCGCGGTATCGCCGAAGGTCAGGCGGCAAGCTATGGCATGTCGGTAACGGTCGATTACGAGCGCGGCTACGAGGCGACGATCAATCACACGGCGGAAACGGATTTCGTCCGCGACCTGGCACGGAAAGTTGTCGGGGAAGCGAACGTCGCCGAAATCGAACGGCCGATGATGGGCGCCGAGGATTTTGCCTATATGCTGGCGGAACGCCCCGGAAGCTATTTCTTCCTCGGCACAGCGAGGACAGATAACGACCCGCCGCTTCACCACCCGAAATTCGACTTCAACGACGACGCCCTGCCGATCGGCGTCAATCTCTGGGTCGAGCTGGCTGAGGCCTATTTGCCGGCGACGTGACAACCTCGCCCGCTAACATCGCATGACATAGCTGCCCTATGGACAGGCGCGTTCCGGGTATTTTTTCATGAGGCGAAGGAAATCGGGGTAAATCCAGACCGATCGCCCAGAGAATGAACCGACTTAGAGCAGTCCGAGCGTCACCGCTCCGATGAAGGCGAAAGCGGCCACTGCGATGGCCATATGAGCGGCGGATTGCCAGCTCGAAAGCGCCGGATGGCGATGGGAAAACGATCGCGTCTGAACATTCGAATGTCGCATGATCTTCCTCCGGTTTTCTCGTTGCCACCATTTTCGGGTGATGACTGATGCTACTTTATCCCTATCAACTTGGTAGAGATAAAGTTCCAAGCGAAACGACCGGAGTGGAAAATCCTTTTCGTTTATGGCACCGACGCAAGCGTTAACGATTTATTATACCCGCCCGCGTCTTGCCGCCTCAATCGGGATTGCGCTCGAGTGCCATGCGGAAAATCTCGCCATCGACATTACCGCCGGAGCAGATCGCGATGACGGTTTCGCCAAGGCTCTCGCCATGGAAAAGCGCGGCGGCAAGCGCCACAGCCCCGCCCGGCTCGACAACGATCTTCAACCGGCTGAAGGCAAGCGCCATTGCCCGCAGGGCTTCCGCTTCGGTCACAACGATACCGGCGCCTGAAAGACGCTTGATGATCGGGAAGGTGATATCGCCGGGTTGCGGCGAGAGGATCGCATCGCAAAGCGAACCCGACAGAGCCGCATTGCGCTCGATTTGACCGGAGACGAGCGAACGCGACATATCGTCGAAATTTTCAGGTTCGCAAGGATGTGCGATCAGGCCGGGCGCCTTGGCTTCCAGCGCCAGCGCAATGCCGGCCAGCAAGCCGCCGCCACTGACCGGTACAAGCACATCCGCCTTATCGATACCAAGCTCGCTCGCCTGCTCGGCGATCTCGAGTCCGGCCGTCCCCTGCCCCGCGATGACCAGCGGCTCGTCGAACGGCTTGATCAAAGTCAGATTGCGTTCTGTCGACAGCTTCGCGCCGATCTCGTCGCGACTTTCCTTCACTCGGTCATAAAGCACCACTTCGGCGCCATAGGCCCGGGTATTGGCAATCTTCAGCGCCGGCGCATCGGCAGGCATGATGATGACGGAAGGGATGCCGTGCATTTTCGCCGCAAGGGCAACGCCCTGAGCATGGTTGCCGGAGGAAAAGGCGATCACGCCGCGTGCACGAACATCCGGTTCGAGTGCCGAGATTGCGGACCATGCACCACGGAACTTGAACGACCCTGTATGCTGCAGGCATTCCGGTTTGACCAACACGCGCCTCCCGGCAATCTCATCGAGAAACGGGGAAGAGAGAAGCGGCGTGTAACGTGCGCGCCCCGCGAGACGAGCGCGCGCGGCTTCGATCATGGCGATATCGGTCATGGTTTCCTCGATGCGGACTGTGAATGGCGCAAAGCTATTCATGCTCACAGCCCCGGTAAAGCACCTGGCGAAAAGAAGATTGTCACCCTGTCAATTCGCCCGTCAAACGGACTATCCACTGGCGCGCACTCCGATCTTCACCACGGCCTTGATCGGCAGATGGTCGGACGCCAGACGCGAGAGCGGCGTGTCGTGGGTATGCACCTGATCGATCAGACCCGGCCGGTTCGCCATGATCCGGTCGAGCGCCAGAACCGGAAGCCGCGAGGGAAAGCTCGGCACCGCCGATGGCAATCCGAAAACGGTCGCGAGCGTGTTGAGCGACGACCGGTCGCCAAGCCGCCACTCATTGAGATCGCCCATCAGCACGGTCGGATGCTCTTCGCGCGCACGCAGCATGTCGAGGATCATCCGCGCCTGCTGCTGGCGCGAGCGGTTGAGCAGACCGAGATGGGCGGCAATGACGCGGAACGTCTGACCGTTTTCAAGATCAAGTTCGGTCATCAGCGCACCGCGTGGCTCAAGCCCCGGCAGCTTGACCTGATGCACGTCGCGCACCGCGCCTTCGCGGAAAAAGACGACATTTCCGTGCCAGCCATGCGCTCGGGCAACGCCGGAGACCGGCACAGGACATAGTCCCGTTTCCCGCTCCATCCAGTTGAGATCGAGCAGGCCGCGGCGCTCGCCGAACCGCGTATCGGCCTCCTGCAGCGCGATGATATCCGCGCCGATTTCGCGGATTACTTGGGCGATACGTCCCGGATCGAACCGACCGTCGACGCCGACGCATTTATGCACGTTGTAGGACGCGACAAGCAGGCCGGATGCCCGGTCGTGCGGCGCATGGAGCCCGGCACCCCGGTTCTTGCGTGCACGAATGGACGCAAGGATGCTGGTGGGGAGTGTCGTGCGTTTCTCATGCATGTCTCAACTCACATCGGTACGCGTCTCTCAAAGATAAGGTGATCCCAGCCAGAGAACCCGTTCAAGCAACCGCTTCGCAAAAGGCCGTGATCGAAGCCCGTGCAGCGTCACTTCCTCAGCAGAGGAAATGGAATGATCGATCCTTCGTTCCAGCGCCTGCGCAAACGAACGATCAAGCACTTCGAGATCCACCTCGAAATTCAGCCTCAACGAACGCGGATCGATATTGGACGAGCCGACATAGGACCAGCAGCCATCGATCGCCATCAACTTGGAATGATTGAACGGCCCGGTTGCCCGCCAGATACGGCAATAGTTCTTCAGCATCTGGTCGAACTGCGCCGTCATGGCGAGATCGACAAGCTTCAGATTGTTGGCACTCGGTACGACGATATCGACCGCGACGCCGCGACGCGCGGCGGTGATCAGCGCCGTGATCAGTTCACGGTCGGGCAGGAAATAGGGAGAAACGATTCGGATCGAGGAGCGGGCGATGGAAAACGCGCCCATCAGCATTTTCTGGTTCGTCTCGACGCTGCGGTCGGGCCCCGCGGAGACGGCGCGCATGATCATCGGTGTACCGGCCTCAACGTCGGCCATGGAGATCTGCCACGCCTCACCCTCAAGTTTTTCGCCCGCCGAAAACTCCCAGTCGGCGGCAGCAATTGCCAGGAGATCGGCAACCACGGGACCGGTGACGCGGAAATGCGTGTCGGCGGAAGCATCGCCGGCGGAAAACTCGGCAGCAAACCCTTCACGGATATTCATGCCGCCGGTGAAGGCGAGCGAACCGTCGATCACCAGGATCTTGCGGTGGGTGCGCAGGTTCGCATAGGGCAGGCGCAGGCCGGTGATGACATTGCCGTTGAACACATCTGCCTTCACCCCGCCGTCACGCAGCATGCCGAGCACGCTCGGCACGGAATAACGCGCACCGACGGCATCTATCAGCACCCGCACCTCGACGCCGCGTTTCACCGCCTCGCTCAGCGCCTCGACAAAGCGACGGCCGACGCGGTCGCGGTCGAAAATATAGGTCTCCAGCAGGATGGATCGGCTGGCTTCCGCGATCGCCTTCAGCATCGCACCATAAGCGGCATCGCCGTTGTCGAAGGCCTCGATCCCGTTGCCGGTGGTCAGGTGGTGGCGGGTGACGCGGTCGCCGAGGATCTTCATCGCCCGAAAGCGATAACCGTAGTCGGAAATCACCTGCGCCTCGGTCGCATCATAGGCGGCGAAATCGATCCGGTCGGCACCGCGCAGCAGCCAGCGCCGGTCGCCGATGACATTGCGGCGGATACGGTTGACACCGGCGATCATGTAGAGGGCTGCCCCGACGATGGGCGACAGGATGATGACGCCGACCCAGCCGACCGCCGAGCGCACCTCTTCCTTCGTCATGGTCGCATGAATGGCCGCGGACGCACCGGCCACAACCGAGATCGTAAACAGGACGTGCGGCCAATAGGCGTCGAAGAGAGCTATCATGGCGTCCAATATAGGGACGCCATGAGGCTAGACAATTGGCGAAATCAGCACTTTAGGCCGTCAGCTGTATGGCGAATTTCTCCAGCCCGCGCTCGACCTTGTCGAACATGTCGTCGACCTGCGCGTCGGTGATGATCATCGGCGGGCAGAATGCCATGGAATCGCCGATGGCGCGGCTGATCACGCCCTCTTCCATCAGGATCGGGAAGAGTTTCGGCCCCAGCTGGCCGGCGTCGTAACCCTCGCGCGGGGCAAGCTCGAAGGCGCCGATCAGGCCGACACCACGCGTTTCGATGACCAGCGGATTATCGCCGATCGCCGCAAGCCGGGCCAGAAATTTCGGGCTGAGCGATCGGACATTTCCGACCAGGTCCCGCTCCCCGATGATCTTGATGTTTTCCAGCGCAACGGCCGAAGCAACCGGATGTCCGGCGGCGGTGACGCCATGCCCGAAGGTTCCGATCCTGGCCGATTCGTCCGCCAGCGGCTGATAGACGCTGTCATTGATCAGGAGCGCCGAGATCGGCTGATAGGAGGACGAGATCTGCTTCGACAGCGTGATCATGTCGGGCTTGAGATCGAAGGTCGTGGTACCGAACATGTTTCCGGTCCGGCCGAAACCGCAGATCACCTCGTCGGCGATGAACAGCACGTCGTATTTCTTCAGAACCTTCTGGATCGCCTCCCAGTAACCGGCCGGCGGCACGATCACGCCGCCCGCGCCCATCAGCGGCTCGCCGATAAAGGCGGCAACCGTATCCGGCCCCTCCTTCAGGATCAGGTCCTCGAGATCCTTCGCGCAGCGTTCGGCAAACTGCGCTTCCGTTTCGCCTTCGACCTTGAACACCCGGTAGTGCGGGCAGGTCGTGTGCAGAACGCGTGGCAGCGGCAGGTCGAAGGAGCGGTGGTTGTTGGGCAGGCCGGTGAGGCTCGCGGCCGCAACGGTGACGCCGTGATAACCCTTGGTGCGCGAGATGATCTTCTTCTTGTCCGGCTTTCCGAGGGCATTGGACCGGTACCAGACGATCTTCATCGCCGTGTCATTGGCCTCGGAGCCGGAATTGGTGAAATAAGCCTTCGACATCGGCACCGGCGCCATCTCGATCAGCTTTTCGGCAAGCTCTACGGAGGGGCCTGTCGTACGGGCGGTGAAGGTGTGATAGTAGGGCAGCTTGGCCATCTGCTTTGCAGCCGCATCGACGAGCCGGCTTTCGCCGAAGCCGACACCGACACTCCACAGCCCCGCCATGCCCTCGATATACTGCTTGCCGGCATTGTCGTAGACATAGATGCCTTCGCCACGCTCGATCACCAGCGCCCCGTCACGCTCGAGCGCACGGGCATTCGTATAGGAATGCAGGTGATAGGCCTTGTCGCGGGCTTCGATGGAATTGGGCTGAATGGTCACTGCAAATCTCCTCTCGCAGAAACGCGAATAGGGATTCCATAGGAGAAATCACCGAGTTTGCACAGCCCAAAAGCGGCAGAAGCGACGCCCGTCGTTCAATATAATTGACGCGCGCCGCCAGGGATATTCGGCCTTCAGCGCGTTGCCATCGCAGCGATCGGCGGCTCGGCCGATGCGGGAATAGGGCTCTTGTAAGCCTGCCCCTTGTGGCGGCGCTTGAGATCGACCCAGGCCGCCTCACGCAGCTGCTCGCTTTGCAGCGCGGCAAGACCGGTTGCCGCCATGGCCTTGGCGACCGACACCATACCCTTGTGCGCAAGCGCGCTCTTGCCTTGGGCGACGACCTGCCATGTATGCAGCTGCGTGCCTATCGCCAGCGTTGCACCATAGGCCTGCACCGTCGGCACGACCCAGCTGACATCGCCGACATCGGTGGAACCGCCCATCTGGCGCAGCTCGTTATGGGCGGGCAGAATGAAGTCCGCGAGCGGAATATCCCGTTCTTCCAGCCGCTCCTGCGCCCAGCTTGCGGCAATATCCTGCGGTGTCAGCGTGGCGCGGATCTTTTCGGCAAAGGCAGAATCCTCGGCATCGAAGGCCGGCGCACCCATGCTGTCCCAGATATCCTGCATCGCGTCCATCAGCGGCGTATTGACCACGAGGTTCGAGACGCCGGCAAGAACGGTGCTTTCGACCGTCGTTTCGGTCATCAACGCAGCACCTTCGGCAACCTTCTTCACGCGCTCGATCAGCGAGAACAGGCCGGCAAGCTCCGGTGCACGAACGACGTAGCGAACCTTGGAGTAAGCCTGAACGACGTTGGGCGAGATGCCGCCAGCATCCAGAATGGCGTAGTGAATGCGGCAATCGGACGGCATGTGTTCGCGCATATAATTGACACCGACGCTCATCAGCTCGACAGCATCGAGCGCGCTGCGCCCCAGTTCAGGCACCGCCGCCGCATGGGCCGCTCGGCCGGTGAAGGTGAAATCGATGCGGCAATTGGCAAGCGAGGTTTCGCGTTGTACGCCGGCGAAATTGCTCGGATGCCAGCTGATCGCAATATCGACATCGGAGAAGGCACCGTCGCGCACCATGAAAGCCTTGGCGGCACCGCCCTCCTCTGCCGGGCAGCCATAATAGCGCACCCGGCCGGGCGTGCCGGTCTCTTCCAGCCAGTCCTTTACGGCTGTTGCCGCGAGCATCGAGGCGGACCCGAGCAGATTGTGGCCGCAACCATGACCATTGGCACCGGCGATAAGAGGCTCATGTGCGGTTGCACCGGCCTTCTGGCTCAAGCCGGCCAGCGCGTCGAACTCGCCGAGGAATGCGATAACCGGACCACCTTCCCCCGCCTCACCAATCAGTGCGGTCGGGATGCCTGCAACATTGTCGGTGATCGAAAAACCTTGCGCCTCAAGCATTTCCCTGTGCGAGGCAGCGGACTCCGTCTCCATGTAACATGTCTCCGGCGTTTCCCAGACCCGGTCGGCGAGTTCCTTGAAAACCTCGGTCTTGCGGTCCACCAGATCCCAAACGAGAGGATGATTGGAATTGCCTTCGGTCATGAAATACCAGCCTTTGAAAATTGTTGGGGGAGCGCTCGATACCTACTCCTTTCACCAATGGGCGCAACGCTTAATGCGGGAAATTAAGGCGTTGAGTACCAAATCAGCAAAATCGGTACAGTTGTGATCGAAGAGCAGGGCCTACCGTCTCGACAACGCACCGATAATCGCTATTCTCGCGCGCCACGGCAGCAACACACGCCTAGCGCGAGGGGCAAGCCGGGAATAAATATGGAGAGAATAGCATCAGTACAGCATGAAGTTCTAAAACAGGATTGGCGAGTGAAAATTCATTCCCTTGACCTGTTTGGCACTCGTGCTTAAGGGGCCATTCTGTTCGAGAGGGGAAAATACGCGACCGGCGTGACGTTTACGTGCCGGTCAGGAGGTGAAGAAAAAGCTTGTCCACAAGGTGCGGCGAAACGCACCAGAGTTCGGGAAAATCAACCGCGCCGGGGATGCCGGTGCAGGTAAGGGAGACTACATGAAACGCACACTCACGCTTGCGGCGGCAGCACTTCTGTCCGCGACTTTCTTTGCTGGTGCAGCCAGCGCCAAGACCTTCGTATATTGCTCTGAAGGTTCGCCGGAAGGTTTCGATCCGGGCATGTATACTGCCGGCACGACCTTCGATGCATCGGCCCATCCGATCTACAACCGCCTGCTCGAATTCAAGCCGGGCACGACGGAGCCGGAAGCTGGTCTGGCCGAAAGCTACACCGTTTCTGAAGACGGCACCGTCTACACATTCAAGCTGCGTCAGAACGTCAAGTTCCAGACGACCGACTTCTTCACCCCGACCCGTACGCTCAACGCCGACGACGTTCTCTTCTCGATCGAGCGCCAGCTGAAGGCCGACCACCCGTGGAACCAGTACATTGCTGGCGCCGCCTGGGAATATGCAGCCGGCATGGGCTTCCCGGAGCTGATCAAGTCGATCGAAAAGGTCGACGACATGACCGTTAGGTTCACGCTCAACAAGCCGGAAGCGCCGTTCCTCGCCAACCTGGCGATGCCGTTCGCGTCGATCGTCTCGAAGGAATACGCTGACAGCCTGGAAGCCGCCGGCACCAAGGAACAGCTGAACCAGCAGCCGGTCGGCACTGGCCCGTTCTCGTTCGTCGCCTATCAGCAGGATGCGGTCATCCGCTACAAGAAGAACGCCGACTACTGGGGCACCGCACCTAAGATCGACGATCTTGTCTTCGCCATCACCAGCGATGCAGCCGTTCGTTACCAGAAGCTGAAGGCCGGCGAATGCCACCTGATGCCGTTCCCGAACGCCGCAGATGTTGAATCGATGAAGGCCGATCCGAACCTCACGGTTCTCGAGCAGGAAGGCCTCAACGTCGCCTACCTCGCCTACAACACGACCCAGGCACCGTTCGACAAGCCGGAAGTGCGCAAGGCGCTCAACATGGCGATCAACAAGAAGGCGATCGTCGACGCCGTCTTCCAGGGCATGGCGACACCCGCCAAGAACCCGATCCCGCCGACGATGTGGTCCTATAACGAGGCAACTCAGGACGACGAGTACAACCTCGACGCAGCCAAGAAGATGCTCAACGACGCAGGCGTAACCGACCTGTCGATGAAGATCTGGGCAATGCCGGTTTCGCGTCCCTACATGCTGAACGCACGCCGCTCTGCTGAAATCATGCAGGACGACTTTGCCAAGATCGGCGTCAAGGTCGAGATCGTTTCCTACGAATGGGCCGAATACCTCGACCGTTCGAAGGCAAAAGACCGCGATGGTGCCGTCATCCTCGGCTGGACCGGTGACAACGGCGACCCGGATAACTTCCTCGACACCCTGCTCGGCTGCAACGCAGTCGGCGGCAACAACCGCGCACAGTGGTGCAACGAAGAGTTCGACGGGCTGGTGAAGAAGGCCAAGGTCACTTCCGACCAGGAAGAGCGCACCAAGCTCTACGAACAGGCTCAGCTTGTCTTCAAGAAGGAAGCTCCCTGGGCAACCATCGACCACTCGCTGGCTATCGTTCCGATGGCTAAGGGCGTGACCGGCTTTACCCAGAGCCCGCTCGGCGACTTCACCTTCGAAGCGGTCGATATCGCCGAGTAATCCGGCAGCACCACAACTTTTTGCCGCGGGATACATTGCGTTTCCCGCGGCATTTTCTTAAGAGACGCCCAAAAATGTGGCGTTAGCGCCGCAATTGCCGCTTTCTTAGGCTTGACAAAAAGCTTGAAACCGGCCCGCAACAAACCCTTAAAGGTTTCAGAATGTTTGGCTTTCTCTTGCGGCGGCTCGCCGTGCTGATCCCGACCTTCCTCGGGGTCTCGATCATCGCCTTCTCCTTCATCCGGCTTCTTCCGGGTGATCCGGTCGCGCTCCTTTCGGGTGAGCGCGTCATGTCGCCGGAAAGGCACGCGCAGATTTCCGCCCAGCTCGGCATGGATCGACCGATGGTCATCCAGTATTTCGATTACCTCGGCGGCGTTCTGACCGGTGATTTCGGTTCGTCGATCGTCTCCAAGAGGCCGATCATCGACCAGTTCTTCGCGCTTTTCCCGGCGACGGTCGAACTGTCGCTCTGTGCCATGTTCATCGCCATCGTGCTCGGCATTCCAGCCGGCGTCATCGCCGCCATGAAGCGCGGCTCGATCTTCGACCAAGGCCTGATGGGCATCGCACTCGTCGGCTATTCGATGCCGATCTTCTGGTGGGGCCTGCTTCTCATCATCCTGTTCTCCGGCACCCTCCAGTGGTTCCCGGTTTCGGGCCGCATCTCGCTGATGTTCTATTTCCCGCAGGTCACCGGCTTCATGCTGATCGACAGCGTGATTTCGGGCCAGAAGGGCGCCTTCGCATCGGCCGTCAGCCACTTGGCGCTGCCGTCGATCGTGCTGGCCACCATCCCGCTCGCCGTCATCGCCCGCCAGACGCGCTCGGCCATGCTGGAAGTTCTTTCCGAGGACTATGTCCGTACCGCACGCGCCAAGGGTCTTTCGCCTTTCCGCGTCGTCGGCGTACATGCGCTGCGAAACGCCATGATCCCGGTCATCACCACGATCGGCCTGCAGATCGGCGTCATGCTGGCAGGCGCGATCCTGACCGAGACGATCTTTTCCTGGCCGGGCATCGGCAAATGGATGGTCGACAGCGTCTTCCGCCGCGACTACCCGGTCATCCAGGGCGGCCTTCTGCTGATCGCTGCGATCATCATGACCGTGAACCTCATCGTTGATCTGCTCTACGGCCTGATCAACCCGCGTATCCGTCACTGATCGGCCGGCAAGAAGGAGAAAAATCCCATGGCAGATACAATCGCCAACAAGTCCGCCGAACCGGTGACCACCGGCCAGATGCGCCGCCAGATGCTCAAGGAGTTCTGGTTCTACTTCTCCGAAAACCGTGGCGCCGTCATCGGCCTCTATGTTTTCGTCGCCCTTGTCATCGTTGCGGTCTTCGCATCGGTGCTGGCGCCGCATTCGCCCTTCGAACAGTATCGTGATGCTGTCCTGATGCCGCCGGCATGGACCGAAGGCGGCAGCTGGAACTACATTCTCGGCACCGATCCGGTCGGCCGCGACATCCTTTCGCGCCTCATCTACGGCGCCCAGTATTCGCTCTTCATCGGCGTCTTCGTCACCTCGCTGTCGCTCATCGGCGGCATCCTGGTCGGCCTTATCGCCGGTTACTACCGCGGCTGGGTCGATACCGTGATCATGCGCCTGATGGACATCATCCTGGCGTTCCCGTCGCTGCTTCTGGCGCTGGTTCTGGTCGCCATCCTCGGCCCAAGCCTCACCAACGGCATGATCGCCATCGCGCTGACGCTGCAGCCGCATTTCGTACGCCTGACACGCGCCGCCGTGATGGCCGAGAAGACCCGCGACTACGTGACCGCCGCCCGCATTGCCGGCGCAAGCCCGCTGCGCCTGATGTTCCGCACCATTCTGCCGAACTGCACCGCACCGCTGATCGTCCAGGCGACCTTGTCGTTCTCGAACGCGATCCTCGATGCGGCCGCCCTTGGCTTCCTCGGCATGGGCGCACAGCCGCCGGCGCCCGAATGGGGCACGATGCTGGCGGAATCCCGCGAATTCATCCTGCGCGCCTGGTGGGTCGTCACCTTCCCCGGCCTTGCAATCCTCATCACCGTTCTCGCCATCAATCTGATGGGTGACGGCCTGCGCGATGCGCTTGACCCGAAGCTGAAGAGGTCCTGATCATGTCGCTCCTGCAAATCGACAATCTCACCGTCGAATTCGAAACCGCAACCGGCTGGTTCAAGGCCGTCGACGGCGTCTCGATCTCTGTCGACAAGGCCGAGGTTCTCGCAATCGTCGGCGAATCGGGTTCGGGCAAGTCCGTATCCATGCTCGCCGTCATGGGCCTTCTGCCCTGGACGGCGAAGATCACGGCCGACCGCATGCTGTTCGAAGGCAAGGATATCCAGAAGTTCTCGCCGGCCGAACGACGCAAGCTGATCGGCAAGGATATCGCGATGATCTTCCAGGAGCCGATCGCCAGCCTCAACCCGTGCTTCACGGTGGGCTTCCAGATCGAGGAAGTGCTGCGCATCCATCTCGGCCTCAACAAAAAGGATCGCCGCGCCCGCGCCATCGAACTGTTCAAGCAGGTCGGATTGCCGAACCCGGAAGAGCGGATGAACGCCTACCCGCACCAGATGTCGGGCGGCCAGTGCCAGCGCGTGATGATCGCCATCGCCATCGCCTGCAATCCGAAACTCCTGATCGCCGACGAGCCGACAACCGCGCTCGACGTGACGATCCAGAAGCAGATCCTTGATCTCATCATGGACCTGCAGGCGCGCACCGGCATGGGCCTGATCATGATCACCCATGACATGGGCGTGGTCGCCGAGACTGCCGACCGCGTCGTCGTGCAGTACAAGGGCCGCAAGATGGAGGAGGCCGATGTGCTGTCCCTCTTCGAGAACCCGAAGAGCAACTACACGAAGGCGCTTCTGGCAGCCCTGCCTGAAAACGCCACCGGCGACCGCCTGACCACGGTGTCCGCCTTCTTCGACGGCAACCCGGAACCGGCACCTTCTGCAGGAGCATCGGCATGAGCGACATCAAGACCACCGACACCATGCTCGAAGTGCGCGACATCAAGCGCGATTACGAACTGCCGGCCGGATTCATGAAGCCGAAGAAGACCCTTCATGCGGTAAAGGGCGTTTCCTTCAAGCTGGAGCGCGGCAAGACGCTGGCAATCGTCGGCGAGAGCGGCTGCGGCAAGTCCACGCTGGCGCGCATGATCACCTTCATCGACGAGCCGACCTCGGGTGAGCTGATCATCGACGGCAAGAAGATGGATACGCGTCCGGGCCATCTGACCCCTGAAATGCGCCAGAAGGTTCAGATCATCTTTCAGAACCCGTATGGCTCGCTCAATCCCCGCCAGAAGATTGGCGACGTCCTGGGTGAGCCGCTGGCGATCAACACCGACCTGTCGGCCGCCGAGCGCCGCAACCGCGCCACCGAAATGCTGATCAAGGTCGGCCTCGGCCCGGAACACTACAACCGCTACCCGCACATGTTCTCCGGCGGCCAGCGTCAGCGTATCGCGATCGCGCGCGCACTGATGATGAACCCGAAGCTGCTCGTACTCGACGAGCCGGTCTCGGCACTCGACCTCTCGGTCCAGGCCCAGGTTCTGAACCTGCTCGCCGACCTTCAGGACGAATTCGACCTGACCTATGTCTTCATCAGCCACGACCTGTCCGTCGTGCGCTACATCGCCGACGAGGTAATGGTGATGTATTTTGGCGAAGCGGTGGAATACGGCACGCGTGACGAGGTGTTCTCGGCGCCGAAGCACGAATATACACAGACCCTGTTCAAGGCGACGCCTAAGGCAGATGTAGAATCGATCCGGGCGCGTGTTGCGGCGAAAAAGGCCGCTTCGGCAGCTTAAGGCTCGCCACACGAATTTGAGTTTTAAGACCGGGAGGAGAAATCTTTCCGGTCTTTTTTATTCGACAAACACCCTCACCGTCGCAGCCCTACCGGCCGCGTCGATCACAGTCAGTGTCGAGAACCCTGCCCCCTCAGGCAGCCACTGATTGGTGCGCCGACGGGAAAGATCGACGAGCGGCTTGCCGTTGGCGAGCCATCGGAATGGCGGGCGCCCACCGTGGAGTTTAAGCACGAGCGGCGAAATATCTCCCGACAGGGCTCCGAGATCGACCTTCGCACCTTCCGGCGGGTAGACGATCTGCGGCGCGGCGTCCTGCGCGGACGAGCGGATCAACCCACCCGCCGTCACCGCAAACCGGCGCTGCCCAATCGGCAGATCGGATTGCGCCAGCCGCATGGTACCTGCCGGAGCGGAGGGATGCGGCGTGAAGGGCACGCCCGAACGGGCAAAGGCCTCGAACAGGATCGGCGCAGCCGTCTGGTAGCCGGCGATATCCGGCACCGCGCCATTATCCGGCCGCCCGACCCAGACACCGAGCACATGGCGCCCGTCATAGCCCACCGACCAGGCATCGCGATAACCGTAGCTGGTACCGGTCTTGTAGGCGATGCCGAGCCTTCGGCTGCCGGTCGGTGGAAGCACATCGGACAGGATGTCCGTGACATTCCAGATCGCCTGCCGCTCGAGCATCGGCTCGTTGTCGAGCATGGCGGGCTGTTCGTCGATACCGTTGCCGATACGGATCGGCTGGCCACCATTGGCGAGTGCCGCATAGGCCTGCACCAGATCCTTGAGCGTGATGCCGACCCCGCCAAGCCCGATTGCCAGCCCCGGCGCTTCGCTTAGCGGCAGGACCGGGTGCACACCGGCGCGGCGGAAACGGATCATCAGCCGCGACGGTCCGACAGCATCGAGCAGCCTGACCGCCGGCACGTTGAGCGACAGTTGCAGCGCCTGTCTTACCGTCACGTCGCCCTGATAGTTCATGTCGAAGTTCTTTGGCCGGTAACCGAAGAAGTCCGCAGGGCGATCCTCGATCATCGTCTCCTGTGAGACGAGCCCCTGTTCGAAGGCAAGACCATAGATAAACGGCTTCAACGTCGAACCGGGAGAGCGCAATCGGCGCGTCATGTCGATGAAGCCCGAGCGTCCCGCATCGAAATAATCCGCGGATCCCACCTCGCCGACGATCTCGCCTGTCACGGCATCCGCCATCACCATCGCCACCGAAACCTTTGGCGCGAGCTTGGCCGAGGCTTCGCGGGCGACCTCTTCCAGCCTCTGCTGGATCGGGCGCTTCAGCGTGCTGCGATAGTCTTGCCTTCCAGGCTCTCTGCGGATCGCCGCCTCGGCCAGATGGGCGGCATGGACCGGCAGTTGCAGCCGCACCTGCGGCATCGCGTCGTGAGCGGCGCGTTCCGCCTCGCCTTCGCCGGTCACCTGCGCCACGGCAGGGCGGGCAAGCACGCGCTCGCGTGCGGCAAGCGCAGCCTTGGGACGGCGGTCGGGGCGGCGGCTTTCCGGCGACTGCGGCAGGGCGACGAGAAGAGCAGCTTCCGCTACCGTCAGCCGCCTCGGCTCCTTGCCGAACCATGCGAGGCTTGCGGCCCGAACACCTTCCAGATTACCGCCATAAGGCGCGTGGGTGAGATACAGCCGCAGAATGTCGTCCTTGCCGAGGCGCCGCTCGAGCTGCAGCGCACGAGCGAGCTGCAGCAGCTTGGCCGAAAACGACCGCGTCTCACGCGGCTCGATCAGCCGCGCTACCTGCATGGACAATGTCGACGCGCCGGATACGACCCGACCATTCACGACAAGCTGCAGCGCCGCACGGCCGATCGCGACGGGATCGATACCGCCATGCTGGTAGAACCGGCGGTCTTCATAGGCGATCAGCATCTCGATAAAGCGCGGATCCACATCTTCGATATTGGTTTTCAGCCGCCAGCGCCCCTCAGGGGTAGCGAAAGCACGCAGCAATTCGCCATCGGCATCCAGCACTTCGCGCGAAACGATGGTGGCATTTTCAAGCGGCGGCGGATAGGCGCGATCGGCCCATTCGAGGCCGAGCCATGCCGCACCCGCCAGGACGAGGCAGGTCCCGAGACCGATCGAGAATGTCCACCTGCGCTTCATGCGGGTTCTTCTGTTGTCCGTTTTTCAATCATGCATCGAAATCCTTGCAGCGCCCGCCCCTCATCCGGCAGCCGCCATCTTCTCCCCATGAACGGGGAGAAGGACCGATGCCGCGACCTGCCCCCCTCTCCAACCCTGCGCAAACCACGTCCCGTCGCCCCGTTTACTGGGTGATGGTGAGGCCCACCGCGGATGCAGAGGGTGACAAGCAATACCCGTCACTCCGCCGCCAAAACCTCCATCTTGCCCAAAGCCGTCCGTGCCGAAAATTGCGGGCGATACATGTCGTCCACCTGTGCCGCCGGATGATCGTAGACGCCGGGCGTGACGGCGCGCACTACATAGGCCAGCGTGATCTGCCGGTTGTCGCCTTGCGAACGATCGAAGGCTGCCATGAAACGGTCATTGCGGAACTCCGTATGGGCGGCCTGCACCTCGTCGATCCAGTCGAAATTGGACAGGTTGGCGCTGTTGACGATGCTTGGATTGTCGATCTCGAAACCGGCCGGCAGCAGATCGGTCACGACGATGCGCGACGGCCAGTCATTGGTCTCCGTCACGGTCAGCACGACGACATAGCGCTCGTTCTGACGCGCTGCGCTGACATTCGCTTCCTCGCCCTCCATCGTGTAGTAGGACCGGGATATCTCGAACCCGTCGCCCCCGGCGGACAGCGGTGTTGCCGGTGCGGCCACCGTCGTGATCGCTGCGGACAGCGCATCGCTGCTGTCGTTGCGCACCGTCAGCGGATGATCGAGCAGAACATCACCCGCCATCTGCGACATCAGCACGCCGGTATGGCCGGCACCGTTGACGCTCAAACGCAGGCCTTCGTCGCCATTCTGCAAGGCACGGGCGGCAAGCAGCATCCAGGTCTGTTCCTGCGTGCTGGTGTATTTCTTCTGTCCCCATTCCTTGGCGACCACATCGGCAAGCGCCGGAACGATCGGCGGCACCGGGCGGCTTTCGGCGGCAAGCGCCAGAACGGCGGCGCCGTCGCGCAGCGACGAGCCATAGTCGGATCGGGCGAGGCTCACCTTATGGATCTGTGCAGCCTCGGTCATCTGCAACGCATTGCCGAAAATCGCCTGCGAGCGCTGCCCGTCGCCATAGAGCGAAAGTGCCGCCGCGATATGCGCCCTGGCGAGCGGCGTCGGAAAATCGCCAAGCATCGTATCGGCATAATAGCGCAGATCACTGATGGCAGCCTTGCGGTTACGCGCAAGCACATAGAGCGCATAGGCGATCTGGTTGCCCTGATCGCGCACGTTCGTCGTGTAGGAAAGCGTGTTCTGCAGGTTCTCCAGCGCCTGAACCAGAGGCTTCTCCGGCACGTCATACCCCTGTTCGCGTGCACGCGACAGGAAGTCGCTCACATAGGCATCCAGCCAGAGATCGCTGCCCGCGCCATCCGGTCCCCACAGGCCGAAACTGCCGGCGGACGCCTGGAAGGAGAGCACGCGATAGATCGCCTCCTGTACGCGCTTCTTCACCTCGGCATCGTCGGCTAGCCCATTCTGCACGGCCATTTCGCTGAGATAGAGCATTGGCAGCGCCCGGCTCGTCGTCTGCTCGGCGCAGCCGTAAGGGTAGCGGTCGAGGCTCATCAGCAGCGCCGGAATGTCGAAGGCGTTGGAGCGGCTGACATTGACGCTGACGGAAGCGCCCTGAAGCACGCTGTCGGCAAGCAGGTCGCTGTCGATGATGACGCTTGCACCCGGCCGAAGCTCCACCAGCCGGCGCTCCGTCACCGGCATCGCCGCCGGGCGCACCGGGATGTTGAGCACCTGATCGACCGACAGCCCGGTCGCATTGGCAAGCCGTACCGATACCGCCCCATCCCCCGGTTCGATGCCGACGAGCGGCAGCGTCACGCTTGTCTTGGCCCCGGCCGCCAGTTCCACCGGCTTGATGGCGCTTTGGCCGACGGCCACCGCATCGCTGGTTTCGACGGTAAGATCGTAAACACCGGCAGGCCCATCGGTGTTGGCGATATCGAGCCGCAGATTGCTGTCGTCTCCGGGTGCCAGAAAACGCGGCAGGCTGGCAGTGATGACGATCGGATCGCGGATAACGACATCCTTGACGCCGTGCCCGACACCGGATTTCGACCAGGCCACGGCCATGACCCGCGCCGTGCCGTTGAACTGCGGAATATCGAAGGAGACGTTTGCTCGGCCCTCGGCGTCCAGCTTCACCGGACCGGAGAAGAAGGCAACGAGCTTTTCCTTCGGCGGACTGGCCTGCAGCGCCATGCTGCCGCCGTCACCGCCGGTCCGCAACCGCCCGGTCGCGCCGAGCGAACCGTCGATCAGTCGGCCGTAAATATCGCGAATTTCGAGCCCCAGGCGGCGCTGGCCGAAGTACCAGTCGTCGGGCGCGGGCGGCTCGTAACGGGTGAGGTTCAATATGCCGACATCGACGGCTGCAACCGTGACGTAGGCATCCTCATTCACACCCGCACCCGCCACCTGCAGCGAGATATCCAGCGGCTGGCGCGGCACGGTCTTTTCCGGGGCGTCGATGGCGATCGAGAGGTCCCGCGCTGCCGGATCGACTTTCAGCCAGGTTATGCCGATTGCCCGCATCGGCATGCGGCTTTCGCGCGCCTCGCCCGGACGGTATAGCGTCGCAGTGACGTAGGCGCCGGCTCCCCAATCGGCGGTAACGGGGATTTCCACCTCACCGCCATTCTCGGAAATGCTGGCGGTCTGGACGGTAATAAGCTCCTCGGATCCCGCCATCACCATCAGCTCGCCGGCATGGCGCGAGGCGACCTTCAATCTTGCCGTATCGCCAACCACATAACTCGGCTTGTCGAGCGCGATTTCCAGTGCATCCGGCGTTTCGGTCGATGTGGCAGTGACGAACCAGCCGGCATCGAACTCGACGCTGGAGGCCGGGCCGCCGATATCCGCCGTTTCGACCTCCAGCCGGTAGCGCCCCCATTCGACCGGAACGGCGATCCGCCCACCGTCCGCTGTCACGTCGACGGTACCGTTCGAAACCTGTCGTGTGCGGGTGATCGGTTCGTAACGCCAGGAATTTCCGTCGCGATACCACTGGTAATCCTGATCGACCTTGATGAGCTTCCATGCAAGACCAGCTATCGCTTGCCTGCTACCGGCATCGTCGATGAGGATGACGTTGAAATTGCCCACCGCACCTTCGGGCAGGTCGCCTGAGAATTCAGGTTTTATGCCGATCCGCGAGCCATCGGATTTTACCGGCAGCGACAGGTTGCGTTCGATCGCCCGTCCACCCGTCTCCTGCATGCGTACGACGATATCCGCATTGATGAGCTTGGTGGTCGACGGCAGTTCGGCAACATCCGCGTCGAAGACCGCCTTGCCCTCTTCATCCGTCTCGCCCAGGGCATCAAGCGGAATGCGCACGGTTTCGGTTTCCTCCTCGTCGGCAAGGCCGAATTGGTAGCCGGGGAAAGCTGCGTTTTCCCGCGTCGGCTTCAACGCAATCTCGCCTTCAAGACCGAGGCCGGCAGCAGGCGCACCGTAGAGATAACGACCGTCGATGGTCACCGAAGCCGCATCGCCGACGACGATCTCCTTTGCTTCACTGGCCATGTCGAATTCGATGCGATCCGGCACGAAATCATCGACCAGAAACGTCTTCTCGCCGATCGACGAACCCTTGGGATCGGTAAACACCTGCATCGTCCAGGTGCCGCGCATGGATGTGTCCTGCAGGACGAGGTCGAGCGTATAGCCGCCGATATTGCCGGTCCTCACCATGCGCCGGTCTTCTACACCGTCAGGGCGCAGGAAAACGAAGGTGAGCGGCAGGTTTTCGATGGCGGTCGCATCGACATTGCGGGCAAGCGCACTGGCATGAACCACTTCGCCGGGGCGGTAGATGCCGCGCTCGGTCCAGGAAAGAAGGTCGATAGCACCCGGTGCCGGGCGACCTGTGACGCCGCGATCGGAAAGATCGAAACCGGCGCGGGTCATGTCGAGAAAGACATAGTCCGCACCGCCGCTTTCGGCCCCGCCTTGCGCCGTCAGCACGGCCGGCACCATGGCGGCGGTGCCGCGCATCAGACCGGCGGTAAAGGTCGCCCGGCCATCAGCATCGGTCTTCGCCGTGCCGAGGATCTCGTTGTTCTTCGCCAGCAATTGCAGATCCACACCCGCGATGGGCTTTGCCGAACCGAGCGAACGCGCAAACACGTTGAGCCCGTCCGTGCCGGCATAGGTGGTAAGCCCTATATCGGACACGACGAACCATTGCGTCGCCTTGTTGTCCCATTCCTGACTGACGGCATTGGCGGCAGATGCCGTCAGTACATAGACGCCAGGCTTGCGTTCCGGCAGCGCCTCGTCGACCGGGAAGCTTGTGGTCACATCCCGGTTGAGCTCCTGACCGAGATCGATCGTACCCTGCCAGACGACTTCGCCGTTCTCCTGCTCGATCCGGTCGGCGCTATAGCCGCTCATCTGGGTGAGGAACTGGGAATTGGTAAGAAGCGGCGCGATATTGCGGTCACCGATCCGGTAAAGCTTCAGGTTGGCCCGTTCGGTGTTGACCGAAACGATCGGAATGCCGCGGCGCGCGGTCGATGGCAGCACGAAGCTGTCGCCGGTGAACCGCACCATCGGCGAGCGGTCCTTCACATAGACCTCCAGATCGACCTGAACCGGCAGCGGCTCGTCGACCGAAGATGGCAGGCCACGACGCAGCGACAGCTTGTAGCGCTGGCCATGCACCAGACCTTCGACGCAGATCTGGTTGTCCTTCGCTTCCATCGCCTTCGGCGCCTGACCGTCGAGCGTCACGAAGGGCGCGTAGTCGATACCGGCCTTCACCAGTGGTTCGGAAAACTGCACGCATGCGCGCGGATTGGCGCTGTCGGCATCGACCGTGTTGCCGGAGACACGAAACCCCTGGCGTTCACGCAGGTCGTTATAGGTCGCCTGCACGGTGCGGGCGCTGACGAGCGCCAGGCTCTGCTTGTAGGCTGTGAGTGCCGGGCGATAATTCTGCTGCTTGGCAAGTGCCGCGCCGAGCACAGCAAGTGCATCGGCGCGGACCTCTGTGCTGCGAGAAAGAAGATAGCCGTTGATGGCAGCAAGCGTGCCTTCACTGTCAGCGCTGCTGTTATTGACACCGACGGCGGCGGCGCGGGCAAGTGCGATCCATAGATCGCCGTCATCCGGCGTCAGCGACAGCGCGCCTTTGTAATTGTAGATCGCTGTATCCACCCGCCCGGAGAGAAGCTCGTTCTGGGCAATCGTCTTGAGGGTCTCGATGCCGTATCCCTGCTGGTTGTCGCCCAGCGCCAGCCCATCCTTCTGCTCCCGCGCCTGGGTCAGCATGTCATCCGACAGGAACGAAAGACGCGGCGGTGCACCGATATCCAGCTGCGCTGCCACCTCGACGATCTTGCCGGCAACCGCACCGGAAAAGGCGTTCAGCGGGCCATGGTCGGACTTGAGGAAACACCATCTGGCCTTGACGTTGTAGGTGAAGGCGCGGCACTGGTTGTCGCCTATGCAAGCCGTCTCGCACTGGTCCTGACCGACGTTCTTGACGGTCCTCAAATCAAAACCGAGATAATCGCCATCGATCGTCGTTTCGATCCTTCGCTCCTGCGCCAGAAGCGGTGTTGCGACAACAAGAGACGAAACCAGCAAAGCTGAAAAGCCGAAGAACGCGCGCCTAGACATCAACAAGTCCCCCCGTGGCAGCCATCGGATAGGTTGTTGTCCAATGTCAATTCACGCTTGTCAACGATCCTGATCGCCGTCGCAAACGGAGCAATTCAAACCAAAAGTGGCGCAGCGAGAAAACTGCTCTCCGAAAAGCTGTGCCAAGAATGCCGATACGCGCCTCTTGAAGCTGTGGCGGAAAGACAGTCTTGTGATGTAGAAGGCAGTCGATATGGCAATTCTGAACGTGTTCAAAAGCAAGCGTGCGACCGACAAGCCGGCGCCTCAGGGCTTCGGCCCGCTCCTCGGCGGCTATTCGATCGAGGTCATGCCGCGCACCGCGGCCAAGATCGAGGATTTTCGCGCCTTTCTCCCCATCGGCACGCGCGTCTATATCGCCCATATCGACGGCACCCCGATCGAGGACATGGTCGCGACAGCGCGTCGGCTGACGGATGAAGGCTATGCCGTCATGCCGCATATCCCGGCGCGCAGCATCCATGGCAAAGCGATGCTGGAGGATTGGCTGAGCCGTTATGCCAACGAGGCAGGCGTCAGCCAGGCCCTGCTTCTGGCAGGCGGGGTCGCATCGCCGGCAGGCGATCTCGCAAGCTCTCTGCATCTGCTCGAAACCGGCCTCTTCGACCGCTTCGGCTTCAAGCGCCTGCATGTCGCCGGGCACCCGGAAGGTAACAGGGATATCGACCCGGACGGCACGACGCTTCTGGTCGACGAGGCGTTGAAGTTCAAGCAGGCATGGTCGGAACGCAGCGAGGCGGACATGGCGATCGTCACGCAGTTCGCCTTCGACGCCAAGCCGGTGATCCTCTGGGCGGAACGGATTGCCGCCGCCGGCGTAAAACTGCCGATCCATCTTGGCGTGACCGGCCCAACCAAGCTTCAGACGCTGATCAAATTCGCGATCTCCTGCGGCGTCGGCCCCTCGCTCGGCGTGTTGCAGAAACGTGCACTCGACCTCAGCAAGCTGCTGACACCTTATGTACCGGACGAGTTCCTCGCCGACATCGCAGCCTACAAGGCTGAAAACCCTCAGAGCCTGATCGAACAGATCCATGTCTTCCCGCTCGGCGGCATTCGCCCGAGCGCCGAATGGGTGAACGAGCGCCACAGCGCGCAACAGCTCAAGAGCGCCTGACCGGCGGCGCTACGCGCAATCTTGGAAGATTCAAATGAAAACGGCGCGATCCGAAGATCGCGCCGCAATGTTTTCAAGTGCGGAAAACCGCTTAGTTGGCGGGTGCCGGCGCAGCGGGTGCTGCCGGGGCCGGGCTGGCTGCCGGCGCATCGGCCGGAGCCGTGACTGCTGCGCCTTCGCTGCCAAGGAAGGGAATGCCGTCGAAGGCATTCGGCCACAGGGCCGTCGTGCCGTTGAAGATCATTTCCAGCGCCACGTAGAGGATGATGACGAGACCGACATAGGCGATCCAGCGATGGCGGTTGAGCAGGCGAGCGATGAAGGTCGCAGCGAGACCCATGAGCGCGATCGAGAGGCCGAGACCGACGATCAGGACCCATTCGTGGTCGCCCGCGGCACCGGCCACGGCAAGCACGTTGTCAAGCGACATGGAGACGTCGGCGACGACGATCTGCCAGGCGGCCTGGGCGAAGGTCTTTTTCGGCGCGCCGCCGGCAACCGTGCCATCCTTGTTGATGTCGGCAGATTCCAGCGCCTCTTCTGCAGCTTCCTCGTGCTGGTGCGGTGTGCGCAATTCACGCCACATCTTCCACGACACATAGAGAAGCAGGATACCGCCGGCGACGAGAACCGTGCCGCCCATGGCCAGCAGCTGCTGGGTAATGGCCGCGAAGAAGATACGAAGAACGGTTGCTGCAATGATACCGACCAGAATGGCCTTTGCGCGCAGTTCCTTGGGAAGACCGGCAGCGGCAAGGCCGATGACAATCGCATTATCGCCTGCCAGAACCAGGTCGATCATAATAACTTGCAGGAGCGCGCTAAGCGCATCCGGCGTCAGGAAATCCATCATACGACACCCTATCTTAAGATGGGATGCCTCATGTCCTGATGACCGCCAGCCGCAAGGCTCCGGGCAAGGGACCGGAACGCATCACCGTCTGACCAACACCATCACGACACCAGGCACCGAAGTTGGCAATCCAGTCCGACATCACAGCTTCACGAGTGAACTGTCAGAGGGGCCCGGTCCTGGTCGCCGAGATTTAAACCCGCATTCACGGAAACTCAAGTGGCCTGTTCACGAAAGCGTGGGCGGCATGGCACCAAGAATGAATCTCAGCGCGTCAGGCGTTTCTGCAGACTGTCCAGAACCCGCTTGCCGAGTGCCTGATAATCCTCGTCGAAATGATGCCCGCCATCGATCGGCACCGTTTCCACACCCGAGGCCTTCAGGTCCGGGCACGGATCATCATCCTCCTGTGTGCCGTAGATGCACTGGACGAGGCTGCTGCGGATTTTGGCGATATCGTCGAGCGTCTTGCCTCCGGCTCCTTCGCCTTCGACGCCGAGCCAGCCGGTGACCGAGATCTCGTAATCCACCTGCCGTGACAGCGCCAGAAGCGACAGCTGCTTGACGCGCCGCTTCGTCGCCTTCGGCAACTGGTTATAGGCGGCAGGCAGGATATCCGCGCCGAAGGAATAACCGACGAGCACGACATTCGAGACATTCCACTGGGCTGAATAGGTATCGATGATGCTCTGCAGATCCTTGGCCGTTTCCTGCGGCGTCCGCTTGGCCCAGAAATAGCGCAGCGAGTCGACGCCGACGGTCGGCACCCCCTGCGACTGCAGATACTGCCCGAGTTCACTGTCGAGATCACGCCAGCCGCCATCGCCGGAATAGACGATCGCCATCGTATCGGAAAACGGTCCCGACTGTGGCCCCGACTGCGGATTGGCCGCAAGCACCGTCAGCGGCAGGTCGAGCGCGCCCTCCGGCTTTGCCGCGACAAGCTGGTTCTGCAGCCAGGTCGACAGATAGTCTGCGGCATCGTCCGAAGTCTCCTTGACCGTGATGTCGGCATGGGCCTGCTTGAGCGACAGAGCATGCACCTTGCCCGGCTGGTCTGCATCGGGCGTGAACGCGATGGTGACGGGCGCCGGCAACGGTCCATCGGTCAGCCCATAGACGATGCCGGTATCCGTCACCCGTTTTTCGGCCGGTGTGCAGAGCTGTTTCTTGAGCGGCACGCCTTCGATGGGATCAACAGCGATCGCCCCGCCGATCGTCGCCTTCGGGCTTTGCGCGATCATCGCCAAAGCCAGCGCACCGCCATCGCCGGCACCGGCAAGGATCGGGTGACGGTAATCGCTGTTGCCGATACGGCGCTGCACCTGCTGGGACAGATCCTCGATATCGGAGACCATGTAGATGCAGTCGCCGGCATCCTGGCCGAGCGACTGGATATAGGACGGATAGTCGATGCCGACGACCGCCGCACCGCCTTCCGTCAACGCCTTCGCTTCTGCTTCATCAGCAGCATTCCAGCCCTGCTTGTCGGAGACGAGAAAGATCATCGCCGAAAGATCCTGCCCCTGTTGCAGGTTGGGCGGAAGATAGATATGCGGCGATACGATCATGCCGGTACGATAGGCCGGCTCCTGCGGTGAGGTCTGCTGCGCGTTTGCGCCGGACACCAGGCAGGGATTGACTGCCGCCGCCAGCACCAGTGTCCATCCAAGGGCAAGATGCAGTTTCATTTGCCGACCACTCCCCTCAATCCGCCGCCGATCAGAAGCGTCGCGTCCATCATGGCGACCGCCGGACCGATGCCCGAGACCGCAAGATAGCGCGGCTCCCACCGCGGGTGGAACTTTGACTTGAAGGCCTTGAGGCCCTTGAAATTATAGAAGCGCTCGCCGTGTTCGAAGATCACGCTGCCGATACGATCCCAGGCCGGTGCCGCCTCGCGCTGGGCCATGCCGGACAGTGGTGCCATGCCGAGGTTGAACTGCGAAAAGCCTTCGTCACGCAGATATTCCATGATCCGCACGAAAAGGAAATCCATCGATCCCTTCGGCGCGTCCGGCGCAAAGCGCATCAGGTCGACCGTGCCTTCCTGTTTCGTATCGGTAACGGCAAGCGTCGCGAAAGCGACGATCCGGCCTTCCTTGCGCAGCACGGCAACCGGTTGAGCGAGAATGTAGTCATCGCGAAACGCACCAAGCGAAAACGTCTTTTCCCGCGTATTGTGCTCGTCGAGCCAGCTATCGGAAACATGTCGCAACGCATCAAGATGCGCCGCCACATCGGCCGGCTGCAGCATTGAAAATTCCAACCCGTCGCGAACACCCTTGTTGATCGCCTGCCTGAGCCCGGCAAGCCGGCTACCCTTCAGCTCGAAGCCTGCAAGATCGACGACCGCAAGTTCACCAAGCCTGAAGGCCCGCATACCGGCATCGGTGCATTGGGCAAGAAGCGGCGGAGAGATCTGGTAGAAGACCGCCCGCCCGCCGCCGGTGCGCGCTTCCTCGACGAACCGCCAGACCAGTTCGGCCACCTCATCGGCCGGGCCGACCGGATCGAACAGAGCGATCCACGAGCGGCCCTGGATGCCATACATGATGAAGGCCCTGCCGCTCTCGGAAAACATCAGCCGCTTGTCGCCCATGCGCACCAGATTGGCATCGGCGAAGTTCTGCGTCATGGCGATCTCGGTTGCCTGCACCAAGTCATCCTCGGTGGCCGGCCGCGAGCGCTGTACGGCGGGGCGCAGCAGGCTGAAGATCGATACGACGGCGGCCACGATGGCGATGCCGAGTATGGCGCGCAGTCCGCGCGGGGCCTCCGCCGACAGCTCGAACTGCCACCAGAGTTCGCGGCTGTAATCGACCTCGCGATAGACGAAGAACAGAATGGTCGTCGCCGCCGCAACCAGAATGACCATGGCCACGATCCACGGCGGCGTCAGCGCCTGGCGCAGCATCGAGGCAGGCCGGCTGAACTGGCGTCCACTGAGCAGCAATCCGACCAGAAGCACGGCGAGAAACACCGCCTCGAACAAGGCAAGTGCCTTGACCAGCGAAAACAGCAAGCCGAGCGCCGTACAAACGACGGCAGTCCACCAGGCGCCGTCCAGCCTCTGCGCAAGCCCGCGGGCGGAAACGAACAGCATGATGCCTATGACGCTGGAGAGAAAATGCGCGCCTTCGACCAGTGGCAACGGCATGAAGTTGCCGAGCAGATCGAGATTGGTGTCGGGTGTCGGCGTAACGCTGGACAGAACCAGCATGGCGCCCGCAATCAGGGCGAAGGCGGCAATCAGCAACGGTGCCAGACGGAATTCCAGCTTGCGCAAGGTCGACGCGACCGGGTGTCGCGACAGTTCCTGCACCTCAAGCCCGATGACAAAAAGCGTCGCGACGATCAGCGGCAGGACGTGATAGATCAGCCGGTAGAGGACGAGGCTGCCGAGGATCTGGTCGATGCTCAGCGACGAGCCGAGTGCCGCCACGATAACCGTTTCGAACACGCCAAGGCCGGCCGGCACATGGCTGATGACGCCGGCCGTGACAGCCGCCGCATAAATGGCGAGGAAAGACGGCCAGCCGATCTCGGTCTGAGGCAACAATACGTAGAGCACCGAGGCAGACGCCGAGATATCGAGCGCGGTAATCAGGAACTGCTGCGAGCATGTCCGCGTATCGGGAAGCCTGATCTCGACCTTGCCGATGCTCAGCTTTCGCCCGTCGCGACCGATGAAGACCAGTGCAACAAGCGCCGCAATGACGATGAGCGCGATAATGCGGATAGTGACCTCGCCCAGCCCGACGATCTCGCCGATCCTGGGCGCGGTGACCAGGCAGGCGATCGCCGACACGGCCAGCAGACCGAAGCCGAAGGCAAAGGTGACGAAGGCAATCACGCGGCCGATATCTTCCGGTGACAGCCCAAGCCGGGAGTAGCCGCGGAAGCGGATGGCACCACCGCTCAGCGCACCAAAGCCGGCCGTATTACCGACCGCATAGGCGCTGAACGCCGTCATCGCCACCGGCACTGGCGGCAGCTTTCGGCCGATATAGGAGAGCGCGTTGAGATCATATCCGGTCAGCGCCGCAAAGCTGAGCGCAGTGAAGAGGATGGCGAGTGCGATCGACCACCAGCTGGTGGCGGCAAGAGCTGCAACGACCTCGCCGTAGCGCACCTCTGTCGTCAGGCTGTAGATCGCGAAGGCGGTAAAGCCGAAAACGAGCAGAACGACGAGGGAGACGATGACGCCCCGATGGGCCTGGAAGAAGTCGCGGATACGGCCTGAATGACTTGCAGACGTCATGATATGCTTTGCCCCGAAGACAAGCGTTAAGGTGAATAGCGTAGAGCAACCGGATCACGGCTTAAGTGTGTCGAAGCCGCAGCTGCAATCGTGCTTCATTCATCACGCATCTTCAATGGCAGTTCTCGCCGTTTCTCGCGCCTGGCAAGGGCGCAGACACCGTCTGTGAAACGAGAAAGGGCGCCCGCGCGCCCCTCCCCTTATCCGCTGCTGAGCCTCGATCAACGACGGTGGTTGTAGACATCGACGCAAACGGCGCCGAGCAGCACGAGGCCCTTGATCACCTGCTGGTAATCGATGCCGATGCCGAGGATCGACATGCCGTTGTTCATCACGCCCATCAGGAAGGCGCCGATGACCGCGCCGGTCACCTTGCCGACACCGCCATAGGCCGACGCACCACCGATGAAGCAGGCGGCGATGACGTCGAGTTCGAAGCCGGTGCCGGCCTTTGGTGTGGCGCTGTTGAGGCGGGCCGCGACGACGAGACCGGCGAGAGCCGCCAGCACGCCCATGTTGACGAAGGTCCAGAACACCAGCCGGTTGGTCTTGATGCCGGAAAGCTCGGCCGCGCGCGCGTTGCCGCCGACGGCGTAGATCTGCCGGCCGATGATCGTGCGGTTTGTGAAGAAACCATAAGCGGCGATCAGGACGGCCATGATGATCAGCACGTTCGGCAGGCCGCGATGCGAGGAGATCAGGTAGGCGACGAAGCCGATGGCCGCGAAGACGAGGACGTTCTTGGCAACGAAGAAGCCGAAGGGCTCGCTCTCCACGTCATGCGCGATGCGGCGCGAGCGGCTTTTGAAATTTTGCCAGACGAGAAATCCGGCAAGGACCAGGCCGATGACGAAGGACGTCAGGTAGAGACCGCCCTCCGACGAGATCAGCTCCGGGATGAAGCCGGAAGACAGCCGCTGGAAGGTCGGGTCGAAGGGACCGATAGAGCGACCGCTTAGCACCGCGATCATCAGCCCGCGGAAGACCAGCATGCCGGCGAGCGTGACGATGAAGGACGGTATCTTGAAATAGGCGACCCAGAAGCCCTGTGTCGCACCGATCAGGCCACCCAGGATGAGGCAAAGCACGCTCGCGGTGGCGAAATCTAACCCATAGGTGACCATCAGCATGGCCGCCACCGCACCGACGAAGCCCGCGACGGAACCGACCGACAGGTCGATATGGCCCGTCACGATCACCATCAGCATGCCAAGCGCCATGATGACGATATAGCTGTTCTGCAGGATGATGTTGGTGATGTTGAGCGGGCGGAGCAGAATGCCGCCGGTGGCGATCTGGAAGAATATGACGATCACGACGAGCGAGATCAGCATGCCGTATTCGCGCAGGTTTTCCTTCCAGAAGCCTGTTCCTCGCTGGGGTGCTGCGGCTGTTGTCTGGGGGGTGCTCATTAGTCCCTCGCTTTGCGGCGCATGATGGCGCGCATGATATTTTCCTGCGTTGCCTCTTCGCCGGCCACTTCGCCGACGAATTCACCTTCATGCATCACCATGATCCTGTCGCAGGTGCCGATCAGTTCCGGCATTTCCGACGAGATCACGACGACGGCTTTGCCGGCATCCGCAAGTTCGTTGATGATGGAATAGATTTCGTATTTCGCGCCGACATCGATACCGCGCGTCGGCTCGTCGAGGATCAGGATATCGGGGCCGGTAAACAGCCATTTCGACAGAACCACCTTCTGCTGGTTACCGCCGGAAAGCTTTCCCGTTTCCTGAAAGACGTTGTGGCTGCGGATCCGCATGCGCGTGCGGAACTCCTGCGCAACCTTCATTTCCTTGATGTCATCGATCACGCCGGTCGTCGAAACGCCGCCGAGATGCGCGAGCGAGACATTCTTGCGGATGTCTTCCGCCAGAATGAGGCCGAGATGCTTGCGGTCTTCTGTGACATAGGCAAGGCCCGCCTTGATCGCCCGGTGGACATCGGAGGTATCGGCCTCCTTGCCATGAACCTTCACGGTACCGGTAATGTCGCGGCCATAGGTCCTGCCGAACACACTCATGGCGAATTCGGTGCGCCCCGCGCCCATTAGGCCCGATATGCCGACGACCTCACCCGCCCTCACCTTCATCGACACATTCTTGACGACCTGACGCGAGGAATGCTGCGGGTGATAGACCGACCAGTTGTCGACTTCGAAGATCACGTCGCCGATCTTCGGCGTACGTTTCGGATAGCGGCTTTCCAGATCGCGGTCGACCATGCGGCGAACGATCTCGTCCTCGTCGACTGCACCCTCGTGGCAATCGAGCGTGCCGACGGTGCGGCCATCTCGCAGGACAGTGATGCGGTCGGCGACTTCGGTGATCTCGTTCAGCTTGTGGCTGATCATGATCGAGGTAATTCCGCGGCGGCGGAATTCCTTCAGAAGCTCCAGAAGTGCGGCACTGTCGGTCTCGTTGAGCGACGCGGTCGGCTCGTCGAGGATCAGCAGGCGCACGTCCTTCGACAGCGCCTTGGCGATTTCCACCAGCTGCTGCTTGCCGACACCCAGATTGGTGATCAGCGTTTCCGGCGCCTCGGTCAACCCCACCTTGGCAAGCAGCTCGCGGGTGCGGACATAGCGCTGGTCGCGGTCGATCACGCCGAACTTGGAAGGCGCATTGGCGAGAAAGATGTTTTCCGCGATCGACATCAGCGGAATGAGCGCCAGCTCCTGGTGAATGATGATGATGCCGAGCTTTTCGGAATCGTTGATATCGCGGAAATGCCGCTCCTCTCCGTCGTAGAGGATCGAGCCGTCGTAGGAACCATGCGGGTAAACCCCCGACAGGACCTTCATCAGCGTCGACTTGCCGGCACCGTTCTCGCCGACAAGCGCGTGGATTTCGCCTTCGTTGACGGTAAAGCTGACATCGGTAAGCGCCTTCACGGCGCCGAAACTCTTCGAAATACCCCGCATTTCGAGAATGGGCGGTTTTTGCGCAGCGGATAATACGGGATCAATCATGACCGACTCCCAATAAAGAAATGGGCCGCGCGGCAGGTTGCCGCGCGGCCTTCCGGACGATTACTTCAGCTGGTCTTCGGTGTAATAACCGGCGTCGACAAGCGTCTTCCAGTTGGTCTTGTCGATGGCAACCGGCTTAAGGAGGTAGGACGGAACGACCTTGACGCCGTTATTGTAGGTCTTGGTGTCGTTGACCTCGGGCTCCTTGCCGCTCATGACGGCATCGACCATGTCGACAGTGACCTTGGCGAGGTCGCGCGTGTCCTTGAAGATGGTCGAATACTGCTCACCGGCAATGATCGACTTGACCGAGGGCACTTCCGCATCCTGACCCGACACGAACGGCATCGGCATGTCGCCCGAGCCGTAGCCGACGCCCTTGACCGACGAGATGATGCCGATCGACAGGCCGTCATAAGGCGACAGAACGGCGTTCAGCTTCTTGTCGGAATAGGTCGAGGAGAGGATCGCGTCCATGCGGGCCTGGGCGGTTGCCGGGTCCCAGCGAAGGGTGGCGACCTTGTCCATGCCGGTCTGGCCGGAGCCGACGACGAGCGTGCCCTTGTCGATCAGCGGCTGGAGAACGCTCATGGCGCCGTCATAGAAGAAGTAGGCGTTGTTATCGTCCGGCGAACCGCCGAAGAGTTCGATGTTGAACGGACCCGCTTCGGTATCGGCCTTCAGAGCCTTGACCAGCGTTGTTGCCTGCAGCACGCCGACCTGGAAGTTGTCGAAAGTCGCATAGTAGCTGACGTTCGGCGTATCGCGGATCAGGCGGTCATAGGCGATGACCTTGATGTCCTGGTCTGCAGCCTGCTGCAGCACGTCCGACAGCGTCGTGCCGTCGATCGAAGCGACGACGAGAACCTTGGCACCCTTGGTGATCATGTTCTCGATCTGCGAGAGCTGGTTCGGAATGTCGTCTTCGGCATACTGCAGATCGGTCTGGTAGCCGCGCTCCTGCAGAACCTTGATCATGTTGTCGCCGTCGGCGATCCAGCGGGCGGAAGACTTGGTCGGCATGGCGACGCCGACAAGTCCCTTGTCCTGCGAAAAGGCGGGAGCAGCGAACGCCATGCCCGCCATGATTGTAGCGATAGTCGCGGTTCTAAATAGATTCATAATGTACTCCTCCGTTCAAGGCGCCCACAATTGAGCGCCGTGTTATCCCGGGGAGGCTCCTCGCCTCCCCTCACGACCCGGTGGGCGCACCCTGCGCCCTTTCCGGATCAGTGATTGTCGCGCGGCAGACCTTCGGTCTGTGCGATGCGCTGGTACTTGACCGCCGGTTCCAGAACCGCACCGGTCTCCATCTGGCCGACGATACCGCGCTGGATTTCCTGCCACGGCGTCTGATGCTTGGGATACTGATAGCCGCCACTTGCCTCCAGCTCACGGCGACGGCTATTCAACTCCTCCTCGGAAATCAGAATATTCGCTTCCCCGCGGCCAAGGTCAATGCGTACCCGGTCTCCGGTCTTCAACAATGCGAGACCACCCCCGGCAGCAGCTTCAGGAGACGCATTGAGGATGGACGGGCTGCCCGACGTGCCGGACTGGCGACCATCACCGATACAGGCGAGCGAGCTGATCCCGCGTTTCAGGAGATAGTCCGGTGCACGCATGTTGACGACTTCGGCAGCCCCCGGATAGCCGATCGGCCCGGCGCCGCGCATGAACAGGACCGTGTGCTCGTCGATGCCGAGCGACGGATCGTCGATGCGGTGGTGATAATCCTCCGGACCGTCGAACACGACCGCCTTGCCCTCGAAGGCCATCGGGTCCTTCGGGTTGGACAGGTAGCGCTCGCGGAATTCCGGCGAGATGACGCTGGTCTTCATGATCGCCGACGAGAACAGGTTGCCGCGCAGCACGCGGAAGCCGGCGCGCTCCTTGAGCGGCTTCTCGTAAGGCTTGATGACGTTTTCATCCTCGATGATCGCGCCGCGGCAATTGTCACCCATCGTCTTGCCATTGACGGTGATCGCGTCTTCCTTGATCAGGCCCTGGCGCATCAGCTGGTTGACGACCGCCGGAACACCGCCGGCATGATAATAGTCTTCGCCCAGATACTCGCCGGCCGGCTGCAGGTTGACGAGAAGCGGAACCTCTTCGCCATAGGTCTGCCAGTCGTCGACGGTCAGTTCGACGCCGATATGGCGGGCAAGCGCGTTCAGATGGATCGGCGCATTGGTCGAGCCGCCGATGGCCGAGTTGACGCGGATCGCGTTGATGAACGCGTCTTTCGTCAGAATGTCCGACGGCTTGAGGTCTTCCTTGACCATTTCGACGATGCGCAGGCCGGTCAGATAAGCGACTTCCTGACGATCGCGATAGGGCGCCGGAATGGCCGCCGAGCCCGGAAGCTGCATGCCGAGCGCTTCGGCAAGCGAGTTCATCGTCGTCGCCGTGCCCATCGTGTTGCAGTAACCGGTGGACGGCGCCGAGGAGGCGACCAGCTTGACGAAGCCGGCATAATCGATCTCGCCCTTGGCGAGAAGTTCGCGCGCCTTCCAGACGATCGTGCCCGACCCGGTGCGCTCGCCGCGGAACCAGCCGTTCAGCATCGGGCCGACCGACAGGGCGATCGACGGAATGTTGACGGTTGCCGCGGCCATAAGACAGGCCGGCGTGGTCTTGTCGCAGCCGATGGTCAGGACGACGGCGTCGAGCGGATAGCCGTAGAGCACTTCGACGAGACCGAGATAGGCGAGGTTGCGATCGAGGCCGGCAGTCGGACGCTTTCCTGTTTCCTGGATCGGGTGGACCGGGAATTCGATGGCGATGCCGCCCGCCTCGCGAATGCCCTCGCGCAGGCGCGTCGCAAGCTCAAGGTGATGGCGGTTGCAGGGCGAAAGATCCGACCCCGTCTGCGCGATGCCGATGATCGGGCGACCGGACTGAAGTTCGGCCTGGCTCAGACCGAAGTTCATGTAACGCTCCAGATAGAGCGCGGTCATATCGATATTGTCCGGGTTGTCGAACCAGGCGCGCGAGCGAAGTCGGCTGCTGGTCGCAACGTCAGTGGACGGGGTCTTGCCTTTGTCTGCCATATCAGTCCTCGAATGCTTCAGTTTCGATGCGACGGCCGAGCAGGAAGGCATCGGCCACATGCACCAACGGCGAAAAATCGGTGTCGCTGGCGCCTTCGTTCACGAGCGAGACGAAATCCCGGTAAAGATTGCGATACTCGCGATCTTCCTCGACGATCTGCGCCTCGCCATCGACGATGAGCCTGCTGCCACCATGGGTCAAGACGATCGGACCCTCTTCGGTTTCGACGCGAATGTCCCATGTCTGCGGCCCGGTCTGGCGCCAGTCGAATTCGGCAGCAACCGACAAGCCGGATGCGGTCTCGAATGCCAGGCTGGCGGCGATCGGTGCGGCGCGATTGGCCGGGAACGTCAGGTCCGAGCGTGTCAGGTGAAACTTTTCCGGCATGATGCGCGTAACGATGGAAAGCGCGTTGATGCCCGGATCGAACACGCCGAGACCGCCCGGCTCCCAGATCCAGGCCTGGCCCGGATGCCAGTGACGGACATCTTCCTTCCACTCGACGGCAACACTTCTGATCCTGCGCTTGGCAAGCAGCGCCCGTGCCGGCTCGACGGCGGCGGCGGCCCGCGAGTGCCAGGTGGAAAACAGTGTCAGGCCTTTGGTCTTTGCCAGCTGCTCCAGTGCGAACACTTCGGAAAGCGTAGCGCCCGGCGGCTTTTCCAGCATCACATGCTTGCCCGCATCGAGTGCTGCCTTGGCCTGTTCGAAGCGCCCCTGCGGCGGCGTGCAAAGCGACACGGCGTCGATCTCGACATCCGAGGCCAGCAGATCAGCGATGTCGTGAAAACAGTGGACGCCATCGAGCCGTGCGTGACGGCTGGCGACGGCGACCAGTTCGATGCCGTCATTGGCCTCGATCGCACCGAGATGCTGATCCCTTGCGATCTTGCCCAAACCGACGATAGCGAGACGAATATTCGGCATGACCACCTCAGAGCGTCTTGATGGTCACGGGGCGCTCGACAGCGATTGCGAGCGTATTCACCAGCGGCAGCTTGAACGGCGCGGCATCGATCTCGAACACGTCGCCGGCTTCCGTCTTGATACCGTGCGAGACGGATAGGGTCGCCGTGCCGAAGAAATGCACATGCAGATCGCCGGGTTCGCGGAAGAGATCATATTTGAAATTGTGGTATTCGAGATTGGCGATCGAATGTGACATGTTGGCTTCGCCCGACAGGAAAGGCTTTTCGAAGATCACCTCATGGCCGCGGCGGACGCGCGAGGTGCCCTCGACATGATCGGGTAGATCGCCGACGAGAAGTTCGGGGCCGAGCGCGGCCTCGCGCAGCTTGGAATGGGCAAGCCACAGATAATTGCCCTTCTCCGTCACATGGTCGGAAAACTCGTTGGCGAGACAGAAGCCGACGCGGAAAGGCGTGCCGTCGGGACCGATCAGGTAGATGCCGGCCAGTTCAGGCTCTTCGCCACCATCGAGCGCGAAGGAGGGAGACACCAGTTCTTCACCGGTCGCCTTGAGCTGCGAACCGTTACCCTTGAAGAACCATTCCGGCTGCGCGCCGACCTGACCGGCGGCAGGCTTGCCGCCTTCGACGCCGAGCAGGAACATGCGCATGGAATCGGTCGGCTTGTCTTCAGCCTGCGCCGCCTTGTGCATCTTGTCGCGACCATCGGCGGAACCGAGATGGGTAAGGCCAGTGCCGGCAACGACGAAATGCGCCGGATCGGGATGGGAAATCGGCAGACCGATACGGCCCTCGCGCGCCGCCTTCTCGACATCCACATCTGCGCCATGACCGAGCGCGGCAATCTGCTCGGCAAGGCTGCGGCCGGCTGCAATCGCCTGCATCGCAAGATCATAGGTGGATGAAACACCATTGACGCTGTGGCCGGCGCCCTCGCCCTCCCATGCCACAACCTTCACCGCACCCGCATCATCGGCAATCTGCAGAATTCTCAGCATAGATCTCGTCATCCAATTTTTTTATGATGTGACATGGCGCCTCCACAGGCCATGCCGTCCTCCGGTCGGAACGCAAAGCTGACGTTCTTCAAAAATACGACTATTGGATAATTGCCTCGACTGTCAAGAATGTCTTTTTCCGTAAACGTAAATCAGCATTGACGAATTTTTCGGCCAAAAATGAGGATACGGATCGTATTACGTTATATTTTTCGGCAAGTTGACGGATTTTTCAACACTCGCATAAATTGAGGGTTGCAAAAGTATTATTATATGCCAATCCTTGCCCTGCCAGTTTGCTTCATCATCTGTGGGAGGATTAAGATGAAAAAAGCTCTCGTCGCGGCAAGTGCTGCCGCTATTTTCGCCATGTTCGCATCCGGCGTTTCCGCACAATCACTGACAGTCGGCTTCTCGCAGATCGGATCTGAATCCGGATGGCGTGCCGCTGAGACGACGGTGACGAAACAGGAGGCCGAAAAGCGTGGCATCACGCTGAAGTTCGCCGATGCCCAGCAGAAGCAGGAGAACCAGATCAAGGCGATCCGCGGCTTCATCGCCCAGGGCGTCGATGCGATCCTGATCGCACCGGTGGTTGCCACCGGCTGGGATGCCGTGCTGAAGGAAGCCAAGGAGGAAAACATTCCGGTCATTCTGCTTGACCGCGAAATCGAGTCTCCGAAGGATCTCTACCTGACGGCCGTCACCTCCGACCAGGTCTTCGAAGGCAAGGTTGCCGGCGAATGGCTGGCGAAGGACATCGGTTCCAAGGATTGCAAGGTCGTCGAGCTTCAGGGAACCACAGGCTCCTCGCCGGCGATCAACCGCAAGAAGGGCTTCGAGGAAGGCATCGCATCCGCCACCAACATCAAGATCGTCCGCTCGCAGACCGGCGACTTCACCCGCACCAAGGGCAAGGAAGTCATGGAAAGCTTCATCAAGGCGGAAGGCGGCGGCAAGGATATCTGTGCCGTTTACGCCCACAATGACGACATGGCCGTCGGCGCGATCCAGGCGATCAAGGAAGCCGGCCTGAAGCCGGGGACCGATATCAAGGTCGTGTCGATCGACGCGGTCCCGGATATCTTCCAGGCGATGTCGAAGGGCGAGGCGAATGCCACTGTCGAGCTGACGCCGAACATGGCAGGCCCGGCCTTCGATGCGCTCGACGCCTATCTCAAGGACAAGAAGGAACCGCCGAAGTGGATCCAGACAGAGTCCAGGCTCTACACCGCGGCTGACGATCCGATGAAGGTCTACGAAGCCAAGAAGGGCCTCGGCTACTGATATCCCGCCGTCCGGCACATCGGGCCGGGCATGAAACATGACCGGAGCGGCGCCATGCCGCTTCGGCTCCCTTCAGCATGCGGGACGCAGACATGTCAGCACCACACGCTCTCCTCGAAGCCCGAGGCATCGGCAAATCGTTCTTCGGCATCCCGGCGCTCGACGACGTCGACTTCACCCTTCAGGCCGGTGAAATCCATGCGCTCCTCGGCGAAAACGGCGCCGGAAAATCGACCCTGATCAAGATCCTGACAGGCGTCTATCGCCGCGACCGCGGCACGATCACGCTTGAGGACAGCGAGATCCACCCCGACACCGTGGCTGACGCCCAGGCGCTCGGCATCGGCACCGTCTACCAGGAGGTCAATCTTCTGGAAAATCTGACGGTGGCGGAAAACATGTTTCTCGGCCGCCAGCCGCGCCGCTTCGGCATGATCGATCGCCGCGCCATGCGCGAGCGCTCCAGGACACTGCTTGCCCGCTACGGCCTCGACATAGATGTCGATGCGCTTCTGTCGTCCTATTCGGTCGCCATCCGCCAGATCATCGCGATTGCCCGTGCCGTCGACCTGTCCGGCAAGGTACTCGTGCTCGACGAGCCGACCGCAAGCCTCGATGCGAACGAGGTGAAGGGCCTGTTTTCCGTGCTGCGGCAGCTGCGCGAGGAGGGCCTCGGCATCGTCATCATCACCCATTTTCTCGATCAGGTTTACGAGATCGCCGATCGTGTCACCGTTCTGCGCAACGGGCGCCTTGTCGGCAGCCGCGCGCTGTCGGACCTGCCGCGTCTCGAGCTGATCTCGATGATGCTCGGCCGCGAGCTGCAGCACATCACCCGCGATCATCAGGCCGAGCCGGAGACGATCGACGAGCGCGGACCGCCGTCCATCCGCTTCGAGAATTACGGAAAGAAGGGCAGCGTTGCGCCTTTCGATCTCGATATCAGGCCCGGCGAGGTCGTCGGCATTGCCGGTCTTCTTGGCTCCGGCCGCAGCGAGACCGCCTTCCTGCTTTTCGGCATCGATCGCGCCGATAGCGGCAAGGCGACGATCGATGGAACTGAGGTCGGCCTCAACTCGCCCGAAGCGGCGATCGCCAATGGTTTCGGGTTCTGCCCGGAAGAGCGCAAGACCGACGGCATCGTCGGCGATCTTTCGGTGGCGGACAATATCGCCCTCGCATTACAAGCACGGCGCGGCTGGATGCGGCCGGTCTCGTCGGCCCACAAGCGCGAACTCGCCGATCGTTTTATCAGGTCGCTCGATATCCGCCCGGCGGATCGCGAACGGCCGATCAAGTTTCTCTCCGGCGGAAATCAGCAGAAGGCAATCCTCGCCCGCTGGCTTGCAACCGAGCCCCGGTTGCTGATCCTCGACGAACCGACGCGCGGCATCGATATCGGCGCCCATGCGGAAATCCTGAAAATGATTGAAAATCTCTGTTTGCAAGGCATGTCGCTTGTCGTCATCTCGTCGGAATTGGAAGAACTCACGGCGGTTGCCCACCGAGTCATCGTGCTTTCCGACCGTCGGCATGTGGCCGAACTTTCGGGCGGGCAGCTGACGACGGACGCGATCATCGAGGCGATTGCCGGTACCGGCAGGACGGAGGCCGCCTGATGGACATGATCACTCGCCGCCTGCGCCGCCTTGCCCCGCAGCTGATCGCCTTGGCGATCATCCTCGGAACGATCAGCCTGATCGCTCCGGGCTTCCTGACGATCTCGGTGCAGAATGGCCGCATTTACGGCAGTCTGATCGACATTCTTGTGCGCGCCGCGCCGGTGGCGCTTCTGACCGTTGGCATGACGCTGGTGATCGCCACCCGCGGCATCGACCTGTCGATCGGCGCTGTGATCGCCATCTGCGGTGCGGTTGCCGCCACGCTGATCACCGAAGGCTACCCGCTGCCGGTGGTGATTGCCGCCTCGCTTGTCATCGGCATTGCCTGCGGCCTTTGGAACGGCGTGCTTGTTGCCGTGCTGGACATTCAGCCGATCATCGCCACCCTTATCCTCATGGTGGCCGGCCGAGGCATTGCCCAATTGATCACCGAGGGCGTCATCCTCACTTTCAATGACGACACGTTCGCAGCCCTCGGCTCCGGTGCATTCGCCGGCATCCCGATCCCGATCTTTATCTGGGTCGGCACGGCGCTTGCGATCGGTCTTCTGATGCGCCGCACCGCGCTCGGCTTCCTGATCGAGGCGACCGGCATCAATCGTCGTGCCGCAAGCCTTGCCGGCGTGCGCGCCCGCTTCCTGCTATTCTCCGCCTATGCTATTTCCGGACTGTGCGCTGCAATTGCCGGCATGATCGTCACCGCCGATATCCGCGGAGCTGATGCCAACAATGCCGGCCTGTGGCTGGAACTGGACGCCATCCTGGCGGTCGTCGTCGGCGGCACGTCGCTCAATGGCGGCCGCTTCTCGATCACCGCATCGCTGATCGGCGCCCTGATCATCCAGTCGATCAACACCGGCATTCTCGTCTCCGGCTTCCCGCCGGAATTCAACCTCATCATCAAGGCCGGCATCATCATCGTGGTGCTCACACTGCAATCGCCGGCGGTGTTGACCCTTTTCGGCTTCCTGAAAGCCACGCGCCGTGCGGAAAAGCTCAATCACGGCACGAAGGAGGCGACCAGATGATCCATTCCCGCAATCTTCCCTTCGTCACCACGCTTGCCATATTCATCATCGCCTATGCGCTTTGCGTCATGCAATTTCCGAACATGCTGTCGACACGCGTCATCGGCAATCTGCTGACCGACAATGCCTTCCTCGGTATCGCCGCAGTCGGCATGACATTCGTCATCCTGTCCGGCGGCATCGACCTCTCGGTCGGCTCGGTGATCGCCTTTACCAGCGTCTTCGTCGCCGTCATGGTCGGCACGTTCCAGGTCCACCCAGTAACCGCGTTCATCGCCGCGCTCGTCATTTCCACCCTGTTCGGCTGCCTGATGGGGGCAATGATCCGCTACCTGCAGATCCCGCCTTTCGTCGTCACGCTGGCCGGCATGTTTCTGGCGCGCGGCGCCGCCTATCTCGTTACGACCCAATCCGTGCCGATCACCCATGAGTTCATCGATGCGATGATGGGTTTCTACATCCGCTTTCCCGGCGGTGGGCGGCTGACATTGCTGGCCATGATCATGCTCGCCGTCTTCATCGCCGGCATATTCCTCGCATCTCGCACGAAATTCGGCGCCAATGTCTATGCGATCGGCGGCAACATCCAGTCGGCGGAGCTGATGGGGGTTCCGGTCGGAGCGACGACGATCCGCATCTATGCACTTTCCGGCTTTCTCTCCGGCCTCGCCGGCATCGTCTATACGCTCTACACGTCCTCCGGCTATTCGCTGGCGACGGTCGGTGTGGAACTTGACGCGATTGCCGCCGTGGTGATCGGAGGAACATTGCTGACCGGCGGCGTCGGCCTCGTCGCGGGCACATTCGTCGGCATTCTTCTGCAGGGGTTGATCCAGACCTATATCGTCTTCGACGGCACGCTTTCCTCATGGTGGACGAAAATCGTCATCGGCATCCTGCTCTTCGTTTTCATCGTGTTGCAGCGCACCATCATCTGGTATTCAGACCGCCGACTGGCAGTTCGACAATTGAAAGAGGTGTGATTTTGGGTCTTCTGGAAACAACGATCAGCGGCAGGAAGAGGGGAGGAAACCACGCCCATGTGGTATCCGAACTCGGACGCAGCATCGTCGCCGGCAAGATCCCGGAAGGTTCGCTTCTGCCCGGTGACGCCGAGCTTTCCGCCCGTTTCCGCGTGTCACGAACCGTCCTGCGCGAGGCGATGAAGACGCTGTCGGCCAAACGCCTGATCGAGGCGAAGGCAAAGGTCGGCACCCGTGTTCTGCCGCGCGATAGCTGGAACTTCTTTGATTCGGATGTGCTCGGCTGGCGCTTCGAGGCGGGGCTGGACTACGACTTCATCGAGCATCTGGCCGAAATCCGCCTGGCGCTTGAGCCGGCAGCAGCGGCGGCAGCGGCGGCCCGCGCCACCAGCGACGATATCGTCGCGCTTTATGCCATCGCCGCAAGGTTCGACAATCTCAACCACACGCCGGAAACGGTCGCTCAGGTCGATCTGGAATTCCACTTGGCCATCGCCCGCATGTCCGGCAATCCGTTCATGCGGTCTGCGAGCGCGTTGATCGAGGCGGCACTCGCCATCTCGTTCCAGCTTTCCTCGCCGGCCGCCTCGCCGGAAACCATTGACGAGGTCGCCACGAACCACCTGCGTATCGTCCATGCCATCGCCTCGCGTGATCCGGCCAAGGCGATGTCGGCCATGCGGCATGTGATCGAGGTGGGCAAGAGCCGCATCCGCGGTTCGCTTCGCACCGGCGCGGATGCGGCGGCGGCTGCCGCCGCCCGCCAAGCCGTCAGTGCCGAGAACGGCTGAGCCTCAGATCCCCGCCATCAGCTCCGAAACGACCTTGCGGTAACGTGCGGAGATTTCCGTGCGTCGCGCATGCCGCCCTGCGGAAACCAGCTTGCGTCCCCGCACCCAGGCGCAATCCACCCCGATACCCGAGCCGAAGATCCACTGGTCCAGCACGTGCCTGGCACTCCACGGCATGTCGGACAGATCGAGCGAGACCAGATCCGCCGATAGCCCGACCGCGATTCCGGCAGGGGATTGCAGCGCCGCAGCACCGCCTTCCAGTGCGTGGTTGAACAGTGACAACCCGGTCGACTGGCCGGCATGCGCAATCACGTTGCGGGAGCGCTGTTGCAGGCGCTGCGAATATTCGAGGATCTGCAACTCTTCGCGCAACGAAATCGAGACATTCGAGTCCGTCCCGACGCCGAAGCCGCCGCCCTGCGCGATAAAGTCGGTCGCCGGAAAAATACCGTCGCCCAGATTGGCTTCGGTAACCGGGCAGAGGCCCGCGAAGGCGCGGGCGCGCGCCATGCCCGCGATTTCGCCCGGCGTCATATGCGTCGCATGAATAAGGCACCAGCGTTCATCGACCGGAGCATGATCGAGCAGCCATTCGACCGGACGCGCGCCGCTCCATGCCAGGCAGTCCTCCACCTCCTTCACCTGTTCGGCGACATGGATGTGGATCGGTCCGCTCGTCATTCCGACCAGCGCCGACAGCTCATCCGGCGTCACCGCCCGCAGGCTGTGCGGTGCAATGCCGATGCTTGAGCCCGGCAATTCGCCGGTAATTTCCAAACCGCGCTCCATCAGGCGAGCGAACTGGTCGAGATCATGGATGAAGCGTCGTTGACCTTCCGCCGGGGCAAGACCGCCAAAGCCGGAATGGGCGTAGAAGACCGGCAGCATGGTAAGCCCGATCCCCGTATACTGTGCAGCGCCGGCAATGCGCTCCAGATGTTCCGCCGGATTGGCGTAAAGCGAACCATCGCGATCGTGATGCAGGTAATGAAACTCGCCGACACGGGAAAAGCCTTGCTCGACCATCTCCATGAAGGCCTGCGCGGCGATCGCCTCCATCTGCTCCGGGTTCATAGACAACGCGAACTGATACATCACCGTCCGCCAGCTCCAGAAACTGTCCGAGCCCGGCCCACGGATTTCCGCCAGGCCCGCCATGGCACGCTGGAAAGCGTGGCTGTGCAGGTTTGGCATGCCGGGCAGCACAAAGGCGTGGCACTCGTCACCGGATTCGGCGGACACCCCGGTCTCGACGGAGACAATCCGGCCATGCTCGATGCCAATGCGCACATTCGCGATGATTTCACTGGCCACAAGGGCGTATTCGGCAAAGATCACATGCACGGCATTCCCCTTTTTGTCCCCGAAGACGACTTGCCTCGGCATTTATTAAGTATATACATAACGAGCAACGAAGCCATTAACAAGACGCAAAAGAGGGAGCGCGATGGCTGATTCAGTGCGGATCTGGCGCAATGCCAGGATAGCGACGCTTGACGAAAAACGGGCCGGCCTCGGCCTGATCGAGGATGCGGCGATGGCCGTGCATGACGGGCGCATCGCTTTTGTCGGCCGCTGGCAGGACATGCCGCTTGCGCTTTCGGGCAATGCTGAAATCATCGACTGCGAGGGCCGGGTCATCACGCCGGGGCTGATCGATTGCCATACGCACATCGTCTTCGGCGGTGACCGGGCGATGGAATTCGAGATGCGGCTGGAAGGTGCGACCTATGAAGAAGTTGCCCGTGCCGGCGGTGGCATCGTCTCCTCGGTCAAGTCCACCAATGCGCTTTCCGTCGAGGGGCTGGCGCAAGCCGCCCTGCCAAGGCTCGATACGCTGCTGGCCGAGGGAATTTCGACGCTCGAGATCAAGTCCGGCTACGGCCTGAACATAGACGGCGAACTGAACATGCTGCGCGCCGCCCGGGCATTGGAAAAGCTCCGTCCGGTACGGATCGTCACATCCTATCTTGCCGCCCATGCGACGCCGGTGGAATACAAGGGACGCAACGGCGATTACATAACCGATGTCGTCTTGCCCGGCATGGACAAGGCATATGCGGAAGGCCTGATCGACGCTGTCGACGGGTTTTGCGAGGGCATTGCATTTTCGACCGACGAGATGCGCCGCGTCTTCGACCATGCGACGGCACTCGGTCTTCCGGTGAAGCTGCATGCCGAACAATTGTCCAATCTCGGCGGCGCGAAAATGGCGGCATCCTACGGTGCGCTGTCGGCGGACCACCTGGAATATCTCGATGCGGAAGGGGCGGCGGCGATGGCCGAGGCCGGAACGGTCGCCGTCATACTGCCGGGAGCCTTCTACGCCATCAACGAAACGCAGAAGCCGCCGATCCAGGCGATGCGCGACGCCGGCGTGCGGATGGCGATCGCCACCGACTGCAATCCCGGCACATCGCCCCTCACATCCCTGCTGCTGACGATGAACATGTCTGCAACGCTTTTCCGCCTCACAGTCGACGAGTGCATTGCCGGCGCCACCCGCGAGGCGGCCCGCGCACTCGGTCTCCTTGGCGAAACCGGCACACTGGAAGTCGGCAAATCGGCAGACTTCGCCCTCTGGAATATCCAACGACCCGCCGAACTTGTCTACCGGATAGGTTTCAATCCTCTTCATTCCCGCATCTTCAAAGGGCAGCAGGTAACCGCATGACGATCACCCTTCATCCCGGCAGCGTTCCCCTTCGAGATCTGGCCGCGATCTACTGGCATAATGGCGCGGCGGTGCTCGACCGCTCCTTTGATGCCGGCATCGAGAAAGGCACCCGTCGCATCGCCGAAATTGCTGCCGGCAATGCGCCGGTCTACGGCATCAATACCGGCTTCGGAAAGCTCGCCTCGATCAAGATCGACAGCGCCGACCTTGCCACATTGCAGCGCAACCTCATCCTGTCGCATTGCTGCGGCCTTGGCGCGCCCCTGCCGGAGAACGTCGTGCGCCTGATCATGGCGCTCAAACTGATCTCGCTCGGCCGCGGCGCCTCCGGCGTTCGACTGGAACTGATCCGGCTGATCGAGGCCATGCTGGAAAAGGGTGTCATCCCTGCAATCCCGGAAAAGGGCTCTGTCGGCGCATCGGGCGATCTCGCCCCGCTCGCCCATATGGCTGCCACCATGATGGGCGAAGGAGAGGCATTCCTAGCCGGCGAACGGATGACATCGAGCGACGCCTTGAGGAAGGTCGGACTGACCCCCATCGTATTGGCCGCAAAGGAAGGTCTGGCGCTGATCAATGGCACCCAGGCATCCACCGCACTTGCACTTGCCGGCCTGTTCCGCGCCCACCGCGCCGCCCAGACCGCTCTGGTGACCGGCGCATTGTCAACCGATGCCGCCATGGGCTCGTCCGCGCCATTTCACCCGGACATCCACACGCTGCGCGGCCACAAGGGCCAGATCGACGCGGGTTCGGCGCTTCGTACCCTGCTGGAAGGGTCTGAAATCCGCGCCAGCCACATCGAAGGCGACGAGCGCGTGCAGGACCCCTATTGCATCCGCTGCCAGCCGCAGGTCGACGGCGCTTGCCTGGACCTGCTCCGTCAAGTCGCGCGCACGCTGGAAATCGAAGCCAACGCGGTGACCGACAACCCGCTGGTTCTGTCAGACGACGAAGTCGTCTCGGGTGGCAATTTCCACGCCGAGCCGGTCGCCTTCGCAGCCGACCAGACGGCGCTTGCCATCTGCGAGATCGGTGCAATCGCCCAGCGCCGCGTGGCACTTCTGGTCGATCCGGCACTCTCCTACGGCCTCCCCGCATTCCTTTCCAGGAGACCCGGTCTGAATTCCGGCCTGATGATCGCCGAAGTCACCTCTGCTGCGCTGATGAGCGAAAACAAGCAGATGTCGCACCCTGCCTCGGTGGACTCGACCCCGACATCGGCCAATCAGGAAGATCACGTTTCCATGGCTTGCCACGGCGCGCGCCGCCTGCTGGTCATGACGGAAAACCTGTTCGGCATTCTCGGCATCGAGGCGCTCGCCGCGGTCCAGGGCGTCGAGCTGCGAGGTCCGCTGAAGACCAGCCCCGAACTGGAAAAGGCGGCCGCCGTGCTGCGTGCATCCGTACCCCCACTCGAGGACGACCGCTACATGGCGCCGGATCTCGCCGCAGCAGCCCACCTCGTCGCCACCGGCGCGCTCGCCGCCGCCATTTCGCCCGGCATCCTGCCGGTTCTGGAAATCTGATTGCAAAGAACAACGGGAACACAGGCCATGACCAATCCGCGCCACAATATTCGCGACGTCCGCTCCCCGCGGGGCAATGAGCTGAATGCCAAGAGCTGGATGACCGAAGCGCCGCTGCGCATGCTGATGAACAATCTCGATCCCGACGTGGCGGAAAACCCCCACGAACTGGTCGTTTATGGCGGCATCGGCCGCGCCGCCCGCACCTGGGACGATTTCGATGCGATCGCGGCGACCCTGAAAACGCTCACCGAAGAAGAGACGCTGCTCGTTCAGTCCGGCAAGCCTGTCGGCGTGTTCCGCACCCACAAGGATGCGCCGCGCGTGCTGATCGCCAATTCCAACCTCGTGCCGCATTGGGCGACCTGGGACCATTTCAACGAGCTGGATAAGAAGGGTCTCGCCATGTACGGCCAGATGACCGCCGGCTCGTGGATCTATATCGGCACCCAAGGGATTGTGCAGGGCACGTATGAAACCTTCGTCGAGGCCGGGCGCCAGCATTACGGTGGCAACCTCAAGGGCAAATGGATCCTGACCGGCGGCCTCGGCGGCATGGGCGGCGCCCAACCGCTGGCAGCCGTCATGGCCGGCGCCTGCTGCCTGGCCGTGGAATGCGACGAGACCCGCATCGATTTCCGCCTGCGCACCCGCTACGTCGATGCCAAGGCAAAGACGCTGGATGAAGCGCTTGCGCTGATTGCCGAATGGACAGCCAAGGGCGAAGCCAAATCGGTTGGTTTGCTCGGCAACGCGGCGGAAATCTTCCCGGAACTGGTCAAGCGCATGCAGGCCGGCGGCCCGCGCCCCGATATCGTCACCGACCAGACCTCGGCACACGACCCGCGCAATGGCTACCTGCCGATCGGCTGGACCGTCGAGGAGGCCAAGGCCAAGCGCGAGAGTGATCCGAAATCCGTCGAGATTGCCGCCCGAGCATCGATGAAGGCGCATGTCGAAGCCATGGTCGCCTTCTGGGATGCCGGCGTTCCGACACTCGATTACGGCAACAATATCCGCCAGGTCGCCAAGGACGAGGGCCTGGAAAACGCCTTCGCCTTTCCGGGCTTCGTTCCGGCCTATATCCGCCCGCTGTTCTGCCGCGGCATCGGCCCCTTCCGTTGGGCGGCCCTGTCCGGCGATCCGGAGGATATCTACAAGACCGATGCCAAGGTGAAGGAACTGCTGCCCGACAACAAGCATCTGCACAACTGGCTGGATATGGCCCGCGAGCGCATCGCCTTCCAGGGCCTACCCGCGCGCATTTGCTGGGTGGGCCTCGGCGACCGCCACAAGCTCGGCCTCGCCTTCAACGAGATGGTCCGCAATGGCGAGCTGTCCGCTCCGATCGTCATCGGCCGCGACCATCTCGACAGTGGCTCGGTCGCCTCGCCCAACCGCGAGACCGAGGCGATGAAGGATGGGTCGGACGCCGTATCCGACTGGCCGCTGCTCAACGCACTGCTCAACACGGCCTCGGGTGCCACCTGGGTGTCGCTGCATCACGGCGGCGGTGTTGGAATGGGCTATTCCCAGCATTCCGGCATGGTCATCTGCGCCGACGGCTCGGAAGATGCCGACCGCCGGCTGGAGCGCGTGCTCTGGAATGACCCGGCTACCGGCGTCATGCGGCATGCCGATGCCGGCTATGACATCGCGCTCGAATGCGCCAAGGACAAGGGCCTGCGTCTGCCCGGGATCCTGGGCAACTGATCATCGCCAGGCGACCGGCCCCGGCGGGCGGTCGCCTCCTTCAGCGGGAAATATCGCAATGGTTAGAATTTTGCGGGCGGCGGAGCACCGGCGCATGCCCTGGAAGAACGGGCGCGGAGAAACCGTCGAGATCGCCGTCTTTCCCGAAGGTGCGAGCGTCGATACGTTCGACTGGCGCATCAGCATGGCGACGGTCTCGGAGGACGGCGCCTTTTCCAATTTCCCGGATGTCGACCGCACATTGTCGATCCTCGACGGCAAGGGCATGGAGTTGCAGATCGAGGGTCGCGCGCCGACCCTGCTCACTCAGGCATCGGCCCCTTACGCATTCCCGGCCGACGAGCCGACGACGGCTAGTCTGCCGGACGGCGCGATCACCGATCTCAACATCATGACCCGCCGCGGCCTTCTCTCGCATACGGTCACCAAGATCAGCGGCACTGCCGAAGCAATCGAAGCCGAAGGCGCGCTGGCGCTTATCCTGTGCCAGCACGGGCGGATGCATCTCTCCAGCGACGGTCAGGACGAAACGCTCGACGCCTTCGATTGCGCCATCCTATCGCGACAGGAGACGACGCAGCTTTCAGGTACCGCCACAGGTTTCGTCATCCGCATCCGGGAAGAAACCTAGCAAGCGCCGTCTGGCGACAATCGAACTATCGTTCCAACGTGATTGAGGATGCGGCCGAGCCAGCCATGCCGCTGCTTTGGTATGTCGCTTCAAGGCACATCGCTGCGGCCATGGGTGAACGCGCTCATCAATTTCTTGACTTAAGAAGTCATGAATGATTTTAGTCCGGGTAAGAGAACGACTTCCGGGCGAATATCATGCTCCACCAGACCAAAGGCCGTATCGTCCGCGATAACGGCGCCGCGATCGACGCGTTGAAAAGGCGCGCAATCGAGTGGGACGTGCCGCTGACGCAAGAGGCCTCAGGTTTCTGCTTCCATGTGTGGAATTCCAAGGCCACGCTTATTCCAGATGCCACCGGCGTCTCGATAGAAATCTCCTCTCCGGAGCAGCGCCTGCTGCAGACTTTGCAGGGCAGCCTGACGGAGCTTTTCGAGGAATGCCTGCTCTGCCCCAAATGGGACGAGGTTGCCGAAGGTGCGCTGGCACCTGGAATGTCGTTGATGCAGGTTGCCTCCGTCACCCGCCGCTCGCCGGGCTTTACGCGAGTACGTCTCGAAGGCCATGATGCCGAGCGCTTCGGCACCGGAAGCTATCACTTTCGTCTTCTCATCCCTCGCCGGGGTCGCCCGCCATGCTGGCCGCGTATTGCAGCCTCGGGCCGCACCGTTTGGCCCGAGGGCGACGACGCCCTGCACCGACCCTGCTACACGACCGTTGCCTATGGCGAAAACTGGCTGGAATTCGACGTCTATCGCCATGCCGGAAGCCCGACCTCCGACTGGGTGGAAGAAGACCCGACCGGTCGCACGATCGGCATAATCGGCCCCGGCGGCGGCGCCTGCCCGCAAAACGGCAATCTCTTCCTGTTCGGCGATGAAACTGCCATTCCTGCCATCATCCGCATGCTGCAGGATGCCCCGGCGGATGTGCGTGCCTTCGTAAAGGCACACCGCGACGACCTTTGTGAACTGGTGGATGATGACCGGATGACGGTAGTCACCGATCTGAACGAGGCGCTGGAAGCGATCGACCTGCCCGAGAACGCCTATGTCTGGTTTGCCGGCCATGCCGACCAATCGCGTGCGGCGCGGGCACAACTGACCGAGCGCGGCGTGGCCAAACAAAATTTCACAGCCGCCGCCTACTGGAGCTGATCAACTCTCCGGAGTGGCTGTCCACCGCTCGTCGCTTATGCTCGTCCGCGACCCGGCGAGTGGCGAATAGCCACTAAAAACCAAAGTCGCAGCGGCCCATCGCGCTTGCTCACCCGACGCCAAACAACCTTCGACAAAGCACGGAACACCGCACTCCATCGCCGAAAGATCGACATGCGCCCACTGTCAAACCGGCCGGCGGCGTGACGCATCTGCCCCTCTACTCGGCCCGCAGGGCGCGCGACAGAAAATCCGATATCGGCTTTACGAGATAGGACAGGATGCTGCGGCTGCCGGTCTGCAGAAAGGCCTCGACCGGCATACCGGGAACCAGTGCGAATTCTCGTGCGACACCGGCAAGCCTGATCCGCACCTCGTAATACTGCACGCCGGTTTTCGCATCGGTGACAAGATCGGGCGAAATCCGCTCCAGCACACCTTCCGATTCCGGTGTCGTCTTCTGGCTGAAGGCGGGGAACTTCAGGAATGTCCTTTGCCCCGGAAAGATCTGGTCGACATCGCTTGGGGAAACGCGCGCATCGACAACGAGCGGATCGGATTGCGGCACGATCAGCATCAACGTCTCCTGCGGCCCGACGACGCCGCCGACCGTATGTATGGCGAGTTCATGGATCATGCCGGCCTGGGGCGCGCGAATATCGACGCGACTAAGCTGATCCTGCGCCGCCACCTTGCGCTCGGTCAGTTCGGCGATGGACGCATCGACCTCGCTCATTTCCTTGGCGACATCGCTGCGAAAATTCTGTTCTACCTGGAGGATCTGCAATTCGGTCTCGGTGATCCGCCCGGTTGTCTCGGCAATCGTGGCAACGATAGACCCGACCTCGCCCTTGAGCTTGGTCGCCTCGCGCTCGGCGGTATTGAGACGAGCATATTGAACAAGCTTCTGGTCCCAGAGCTTGCGGACACTTCCCAGATCCTTCTCCACCAGACCCAATTCATCCGCCTTCGCCAATGACTGGGTTTGGAGCCCCGAAATCTGTTCGCGCAACTGCCGGATCCGCTCGCGTAGCTGCGCCTTTTCACCTTCCCGCGCGTCGCGCCGCAGGTTCAGAACCCCCTGTTCCGCCACCATCAGCCGATCGACCATGGCGTCCCTGCCGCGCTCAAGAAACGACTCATCGAAGGAAATCGCGGTCAGGCCGTCCCTCTCCGTTATGAGACGGGCCCGCCGCGCCAGAAGATCATCGAGCGATTTGCTGACGATCTGCATATTCGCGCGCGTCGCCGTTGCGTCGAGCCGCGCCACGACCTGCCCCGCATCGACGAGCTGCCCGGTCGTCACGAGGATTTCGCCCACCACCCCCCCGGTGGAGTGTTGCACCTTCTTCACTTCGGAACTGACGCTGACGCGTCCGCCGGCAATCACCGCGGCAGAAATCTCCACTAGCGACGCGGCAGCCACAGAAACGGCCAGCAGGAAAGCGAGGCCTCCCGACACCCAAATATTCCTGCGTAAAGAGACGCGAAAAAGATCGGCCGAGCTCATCACGTCACCTCCGCCGTCATTGGGAGCGGAACGGCGGTCACGTTCGCGTCGCCAGCCGAAGCGGCCATGGGAACCCGCTGTATCTGCGACGGCAGCGGCCCGCGCTGTGGCCCGCCCACCGGGACCGCCACCGGCCGCATCCGATGCATGACATCCTCCTTGCGACCAAGCATCTGCACACTGCCGCTCGAAACCATCATGATCGTGTCACAGGCCGCAAGCGCGCTGGCACGATGGGCGATGACGACGGCAACGCCACGCCGCTTTCGGACGCCTTCGATTGCGCGGGTAAGCGCCTCCTCCCCCTCCGCATCGAGATTGGAATTCGGCTCGTCGAGCACGACCAGAAAAGGCTTGCCATAAAGTGCCCGGGCAAGCCCGATGCGCTGCCTCTGCCCGACCGACAGAACATCGCCGCCTTCCCCGATGGCGGTGTTATAGCCGTTTCGAAGCCGCAGGATCATCTCATGCACACCGGCATCTCTTGCCGCCGCAATGATCTTTTCGCTCGAGGCGCCCGGCTCGAACCGGCTTATATTGTCGGCGACCGTGCCGCAGAACAGCTCGACTTCCTGCGGCAGATAGCCGACATGCGCGCCTAGCTCATCGCTGTGCCTATAGTCGAGCGGCGCACCGTCGAGCCTGACCGAGCCCTGTGCCGGCATCCAAAGGCCAACAAGAGCACGCGCCAGGGACGACTTACCGGCAGCACTCGGACCGATAATCGCCATCGCCTCCCCCGCGCTCAGCGAAAAACTCGCGTCGCGAAGGATGAGCCGAGCCGGCTCTTTCGTCATGAGCGTGAGGCCCTCGACACTCAACGTCTCGGCCGGAGGCGGGAGCGACAGAAGCCTGGGTTGAGAGGCGCCACGCAGGGCGCGTGACAGCCGTCGCCAGCTTTGCCGCGCCGCGACGAAATTGCGCCAGTTGGCGATCGACAGTTCCACCGGCGCAAGCGCGCGTGACACCAGAATGCCGCTGGCGACGATGACCCCGGCAGTGACCTCGCCCTCGATGACAAGATAAGCGCCAAGCGCCAGAACGCCGGATTGAAGAAACATGCGAAATGCCTTGGATACCGCCCCGAAGGCGCTCCCCACATCGCTGATCTTCAGCTGGTTCGCAACGACAAGCCGGTTCTGCTCCGCCCAGCGGCCGGTCATCCTGCCCTGCAGGCCAAGAGCCCGGATCACTTCCGCCTGACGAATGCCCTCCTCGGACAGGATGGCGCGACCGGAGATATGCTTGGCCGAGCCCGCGAGCAGTCGTTGCGACAGAAAATCCGTCACCATCGTCGCCAGAAGCAGGAACAGCGCACCGGCAAGCGCGGAAAAGCCGATCCACGGATGAAAAGAGAAGCAGACGACGAGATAGAGAGGTATCCATGGCAGGTCGAACAAGGCTCCGAGACATGGGCCGCCGAGAAAATTGCGGATCTGGTCGAGATCGTTGACGGGGTCGGCAGCCCTTTCGCCCGGCCGTCGCTCACGCGCACTCGCCATGGCGATCTGGAAGGTCGGTTCGGCGGCGCATGTGCTGACCACGGCCCCCGTCCGGCTGAGTATCCGGCTGCGGATGACATCGAGTCCTCCCTGGAAGGCATAGAGAAGCGCCACAATGCCGAGCAGGACGACAAGCGTCGGCAGGCTATGGCTGGGCAGAACCCGGTCATAGACCTCCAGCATGAACAGCGGCCCGCTGAGAAACAGCAGGTTGATGATGGCGCTGATGAGAGCCACGGCAACAAACGCCATACGGCACTGATGAAGCCCCTCTTCAAGCACGGCAGTTTGCGCCGGCCGACCTTGAAACGACATGCCTACTCCTCTTCGCGATCTGCCTCTTTGCGGCCTGCCTGGGGATTGAAGGCGGGCTCCGTCTGCGCATCCGGCAGGGGCCGGCGGCGACGTTTTCTCTTGCCGCCGAACCCCATGGAGATCGCCAGCCTGGAGCGATTTTCAGCATAATCCGGCGCGACCATCGGATAGTCCGGCGGCAGGTTCCAGCGGGTCCGGTATTCGGTGGGCGTCATCGCATGGTGAACGGCGAGATGCCGCTTCAGCGACCGGAACAGCTTTCCGTCCTCGAGGCACATGATGCAGTCCTTGCGGATCGAGGTCTCCACCGCACCGGCGCCGGCGGCCTCGGCGCGATAGGTCGCGAGCCCGAGCACAGTGCGATGCGTTTGTTCCAGAAGCGTGCCGAGCTGCGCCGCCGGCACGGTATGATTGGCCACATAGGCCCTGACAAGATTGACGGTTAACGCCATTGCATTACCTGAAACATCGACATCAAGCGCGATTTCTCCACGATCCAGTCGGGGTATCTCCTCAGAACTCTCTTTTTGCATTCGTTGCCAGCATCACTGCCGCCCCCATCGAGACTAACCCTGTCTGCACAACTGCGGCTGCACTGCCGCGCCGGCGGCGCGAAGCCCCCATGCCAGCAGGCTTTCCGCGTCGGTTGCACTCATTGCCTCGACATAACAGCGCAGTTCGGGTGCGTTGCCGGATGCGCGGTAGTGGATCACGGTTCCATTATCCAACCCAATACGCAGACCATCGGTCCGACTCGACGTGACAACCCTTCCAGCCTCAAGAAAGAAAGATTCCTGAAATACGGGATCTGCAGCAAGTTTTTCGAGAAAATCCATGGATGACGCGCTCGGCACGTCCTTCAAACGGTCGGCGACGGCAAAGCCGACATCAAGGTCGGCAACGACCTGTCCGAGCGTCCTGTCGGCTTCGGCAGCCAGAACAAGCGATGCTATGATCGGCAGAAATGCGTCACGGGTGGGCAGGGCAACCAGCCGGCATCCATGCCGGACGGCATCATATCCCAAAAGCACGCCTCCATTCGCTTCGAACCCGATCACCGATTTTCCCGCATCTGCCAGCATTTTCATGCCATCGATGACATAGGGGGAACCGACGCGCGTCCGAACCACGTCACCTGCAATGGCGGAGCGCTCGATGACCGAGCCCGACGTCACGGGCGTTACGATACCATCCGGCCGCAACAGCGCGGCGACCATCAGCCCCAGCACGTCACCGCGCAGCACACGCCCCGCCTCATCGGCAACAAGAGGACGGTCGGCATCGCCATCCGTCGAAACGATTGCCGAAAATCCACCCTCGCGCGCGGCCTTCCCGATCATCGACAGCTGCTCGGGACTATGCGCCTCGGTATCGACAGGAATGAAGTGCGCCGAGCGGCCAAAACCGGAAACCTCGGCGCCCAGCGCCTGCAGAACCTGCATCAGGGCATCGCGACCAACCGAACTGTGCTGGTACACGCCGATCCGCAGCCCCTTGAGGGCCTGCGCGCCGAAGAAATCCGCATAGCGCTCGACATAGGGCGCGATCGGATCCCCTTCCGGGACGACGAATGCCGGTATGCTCGCCGCAAGCCCGTCCGGATCGACAAGAGCGGCATGCTGGCCAAGGATAGCGGCCTCATCCTCCTTGGTGATCTCGCCATCCGCGCGATAGAATTTGAGACCGTTGCGATCGTCCGGGATGTGGCTACCCGTCACCATGATCGCCGGGCAACCACGACGCTGAGCTTCCAGCGCCAGGGCGGGCGTCGGCAGCGCGCCGCAATCCACCGCAACGATCCCTGCAAAAGCACAAGCGGCAGCGCAATCCAGGGCGATCTGCGGACTGCTTGATCGCAAGTCATGGCCGATCACCACCTGATCGACCCCATCCGAAGTCTCCAGCATGTGGCGAATGAAGGCCAGAGCGTAACTGCGGCTGGGCAGGCCGACCAGATCGACGACGAGGCCGCGCAGGCCGCTGGTGCCGAATTTGAGGCTGCTCGCCGGAGCAGGCAGGCCCGGCATAACGGCATCGGCAAAGGAACTGACGTCGATCATGCTGGCCGCTCCACGGAATTTTTGCCGTTCACCCTCTGCGTGCTGCCATTCGGGGCCATGGCCGCACGCGTCATGGCGTTACTGGCGATGAATGCGGGAGGCAATCCAGCCCGGACATTGGCCACGCTGACATCATCGACGCCGAGGCCTTCCGCGTAGCGCACCAGTTCTCCTGCAGCGCAGATGATGTGGTAGAACGAACTCGCCGGTGAGACGCACGGCGTGAACGTGCCATCCTCGAGCATGACGTCACGCCACAGGCCGGGTGCCTCGGGATCGAGATAGGAGAACAGGCTGCGCGCCGCATCGAGCGCACGCGCCTCCGCCTCCAGGCGCACAAGGCCCGTACCGGCCTCGGCCATCGCGATCCAGGCCTTGAGCCGCTCGGTTTGCGGCCAGAGCCTCGCCGTCGCATCGTGGACCGCGCCGTCATGCCAGCATTCGTTGACGGCGACACGGCGCCGGCCGTCATAGCCGTGGGTCTCGGCAAAATTGATCATCGCACCGGCGCAACCGCCGGCATCGCTCCCCGTGAGCGCCTCCCAGCGCATCAACAGCCATGCCCACTCATAGTTGTGTCCGGGTTCGACAAGGCATCTGCCATTCGTCTCGATGGCGCGCCAGTCGGAGCTGAAGAACTCGCGTACAACCCCATGTCTTGCATCGAAAAAATACGTCCTGAACAGGGTGACGATCTCGTCCGCCAACCCACGCCAGGCGGGGTCGTCATCGGTCGTCATCCATGCCAACGCTGCTTCAAGGAGGTGCATGTGCGGATTCGCCCGCAGGGGGAAGGGCCGGTCCGTACGATCGACGAAACCACCGGCCGGATGTGCGAAACGCCGGCGGATCGACGACAGGAGGCGTAGCGCCCGCTGGCGGAATTGATCGTCCTGCAGATGCCGATAGGCGCTCGACCATGCAAGCAGCAGGAAGGCCTGATCATAGAGGTCATGCCCCTCGTCAAGGCACGCACCATCGGCGGAAATACTGTGCCTGATCAGCCCATCTCCGCTGCTATGCTCTTTAAGAAAGCGAAATCCGTGGAGAATACAAGCACTTGCGACCGATGGATTGAGACCGAGCCCGGCTGCCTCGGAGAATACATAAAGCTGCCGAGCCGTTACCCGAACGCGGCGGTTTCCGGCAGGAACCGAGCAGTCGGCGGCAATCGCCTCACAAAATCCGCCCTTCGCACGGTCCAGCCCGACGGTGGCCCATAGCGGGAACATGTCTTCGAAAAGGCATTTCAGGACATGATCGGCGGCATCTTCCAACGAGAGAAATTCTCGTCCATGTGATCGACTTGATGTCTGCGAGACTTTGCGTGCGAGATACATGCGTGGTAGCCCCATCCATGAGAAAGGTAGGACAGGCTATAGGACATGCACATCATCTGCGTCGTTTACCTAGGTTAACGAGAGATTAATTCTTGCAAAAATGAAATTTAATTTTTTCTATACAAGCACACTTGCTTGCCTCCAGAATTTGGTATCTTATAGTTGCATAAGCGCTGTACAGACCTTTGATTAACTCAAGTTAATTTCAAGGCAATATATCGCACATCGGGGAGACTTACCTCAGGCCGCAGTTCTTAACGTGACGCTTCCGCGTCGCGAGTGCCATTTATACTGCAATTTTCGTATCAATCTCCTGTTGCCCGGCAACCACCGGGGCTTCGAGCCTGAGGGAGTGAGCCTTATGGTTCATACGTCACCTTTTATTCGGCGTTTAGCAGATCTCTTGCCATCATCCGGACTGATCAATCCGATGCTCGATGGCATCGCCTTCAAGAGCAGCGGCGCCGACAAGGGCGCCGAGATCCTGTCCATCGGACCGACCGGCCGCCAGGCTGCGGCAATCGGCCAGGGCATTGCAATGCGCTATCGTATCCTGCCCGATGGCAGTCGCCAGGTGATCATGTTCCTGATGCCGGGCGACCTGTGCAGCCCGCACATCTACCCGACGACGATAGACCATAACGTGGCTGCCGTGACGCCGGTGCGCATCGACCGGTTCGAATGCGAAAGCCTGATCAGCATGGCCAACACGATCGTCGGCCTCAATCAGGCCCTATGGACCTTGGCCGAACAACAGAACGCGATCATGCGCAACCATATCACCAGCCTCGGAAGAGCCGACACCCGCCTTCGCGTTGCCACGCTGCTGACGGACATGGTCCGCCGGCTGACGCCCAAGGGCCAGCTCGGACCGGTCATGATTCCCGTCACCCAGTCCCTTCTCGCCGACGCGATCGGCGTGACCCATATCCACTTCAATCGCGTCATCAGCGAATTCGCCCGCAGAGGCGTAGTCGATACATGCCGCGGAGGTATCATGGTAAGGGACATATTGTGGCTTTCGGGACTGGCTGACGAAATGATCGAAGCAGCCTAAGCAAAGATAAACGTTTAAAAAGTGAATGATCCATAGCCGGCGTTACGCCGGTTATTTTTTTACTTCGGGAATACTGATTCTTTTTTCTCATTTAGTTAATTTACGTTAATGTTATCAATCTGATCCGATGATCTATTTGCGTCAGTGCAATGAGGACCTGACCATGAAGATCAGTATTTTCGGCGCCGGCTATGTCGGCGCGGTATCTGCCGCATGCCTTGCAAAGGACGGCCACACGGTCATTGCCGTGGACCCTGACCCCAATAAGATCCAGCCGCTCCTGGCCGGGAAATCCCCCATTATCGAGCCCGGTCTCGAAGACTTTATCAAGGACGGCGTAGCCTCGGGTCGGCTGACCGCGACATCCGATGCGGCGGCCGCCGTCGCCGCGACGGATCTGTCTCTCATCTGCGTCGGCACGCCTTCGCGCCCGGACGGCAGCCTCAACACCGAATACCTGATGCGCGTCGCCGAAGAGATCGGCGCGGCGCTGAAACAGAAGAACACCTTCCACTCCGTCGTGGTTCGCTCCACCTGCCTTCCCGGCACGACCGAGAGCATTGTCGTTCCGGCGCTGGAAAAGGCATCGGGTATGAAGGCAGGGGAGGATTTCGGCATCGCCTACCTTCCCGAATTCCTGCGCGAAAGCACGGCGATCAAGGATTACTACGACCCCGGCGTTTGCATTTTCGGCACCGTCGACAAGTTCACCCTCGACCGCCTGAATGAAATACATTCACATCTCGATCGGCCGAAATACGTGGTCGACATCAAGACGGCCGAAGGCATCAAGTACACCAACAACGCCTGGCACGCATTGAAGATCTCCTTCTCCAACGAGATCGGCAACATTCTCAGCAAGGCCGGCATCGACAGCCATGTGGCCCTGGAAATCCTCTGCGCCGATGACCGTCTGAATATCTCCAAGGCCTATCTGACGCCGGGCTTTGCCTTTGGCGGCTCCTGCCTGCCCAAGGATCTTCGCGCCCTCATCTCGATGTCCCGGCGCCAGGGCACGCCTGCCCCGCTGCTGGAAGCGACGCTGGCCGCCAACGAGGTGCAGATCAATCGCGCCTACAGCATGGTCACCGACCACGGCAGCCGCAAGGTCGGCTTCGTCGGCTTGAGCTTCAAGCCGGATACGGACGATCTGCGTGAAAGCCCGCTCGTCGAACTTGCCGAACGCCTCTACGGTCGCGGTTTCCAGATCAAGATCTTCGATCCGAATATCCGGCTGGCGCACCTGACCGGTGCCAATGCGAGTTTCGTCAAGGCACGGCTGCCGCATCTGGCGGACCTGCTCAACGAAGACATCGACACCGTCATCGAGGACAGCGACGTCATTGTCGTAGGCAATCGCGCCGAGATGAACGGCTCGCTCAATCACGTGAAGCCGAACACGCAGATCATCGATCTCGTCCGTGTCGACAAGGCTCTGCGCAGCCAGGGAAATTACCATGGCATCTGCTGGTGAATTCTCCCAGAGCCCGGCGGCGCATGTTCTCATGGTCCTGGCGATAGCAACCTTGGCGACATCGTTGCCGAGCCAGGCCTATGCGATCATCGACAGCAAGACCGGGCTGGCGATCGGAATTGTCGGAGCCTGGCGCTACGGCTGGGGCATCCTCCATTTCCTGCGCAGCGTCATCTACCGGGCGTGGGTTTTCCCACGCCTGCGGCGACAGGCGGTCTCCAGGCGGCGAGACGGCTTTGCCTCCTATTTCCTGGTGACCAGTTTCCGCATCCCGACGGAAACGACGATCGAGGTCTATCGCGCAGCCTTCAACGCCGCACTTCAGGCGCCCGGACCGGCGACGATCGTCGCTTCGATCGTCGACGTGTCCGACCAGCGTATCATCAAGAAGCTCTTCGCCTCGATGGTGAGAGAGAGCGACAAGGTCGATCTGATCCTTCTTCGGATAGAAGGCACCGGAAAGCGCGATGCGCTGGCCTGCGGCTTCCGGGCGATCGCCCGGTTGATGCCGGCGCCGGACGCCATGGTCGCGGTCATCGACGGCGACAGCATCGTTCCGCCGGACCTCGTGGAGAAATGCGCTCCCTTCTTCCATGATCCGAAGGTCGGGGCGCTGACCACCGACGAGATCGCCAAGGTCAACGGCAGCTGGCTCTTTGTCCAATGGTATGCATTGCGATTTGCCCAGCGGCACATCCTGATGTCGTCCATGGGTCTGTCGCGACGCGTCCTGACGCTCACCGGGCGCATGTCGATGTTCCGCGCATCGATCATCTGTGATCCGTCCTTCGTCTCGCAGGTCGAACTCGATTACATCGATCATCCGCGCCTGGGCCGCTTCAGGTTTCTGACTGGCGACGACAAGTCCAGCTGGTTCTGGCTTCTGAAAAACCGCTACGACATGCTCTACCTGCCGGATGTGATGGTCACGACCATCGAGGATCCGCCGACCAGCAGCTTCTTCGGCTCCGCCGCCATGCTGATGGTCCGCTGGTATGGCAACATGCTGCGCACCAACGGCCGCGCGCTGGCCCTGGGGCCGCGCCATGTCAGACCGTTCGTGTGGTGGGCAATCCTCGACCAGCGGCTGTCCATGTGGACCTGCCTGATCGGCCTGACGAGCGCAATCCTTGCAACGCTGCTCATCTCGCCCTTCACGATCCTGGTCTACATCGTCTGGATACTGGCCTCGCGATATGCACTCACCCTGTCGCTGCTATCGGCCCGCAAGCGCATATCGGCGATCACGCCGCTGCTGCTCTATTTCAACCAGATCTACGGTTCGATGATGAAGATCTTCGTGTTCTTCCATCTCGATCGGCAGAAATGGACCCGCCAGAAGACCACCCTGGCGCGTCGCGACCGCAACCTTGTGACGTCCTTCAGACAGTTCGAATCCAAATTCTACCAGGCCGTCAGCGTCCTGGCACTCGTCACCCTGTGTTCCTGGATGATCGGCGTCACCCACGCCATCGGCCACTGAAAATCAATCGCACGGACAGGAGTCTTGCATCATGGGATCAATGTCATACGAAGCCGAGCTTCAGCGCCAACATCCACGCTATCGCCTGCCGATGCGCGCCACGATCGACGGACAGACCTTTCAGGTTCATGACTGGTCGATGAACGGCTTCGCCGTCGAGGCCGGCGGTTTTGCCGTCGGCAAGAGCGTCATGGCAGCACTGTCGATACCGTTCGAAGGTTATGAATTCGGCCTGACGGTACCGTCGGAGGTGCTTTATTCCTCCGGCCCGATGAAGCGCACCAGTTTCGTCTTCCTCGATCTGGAAGACGGCCAGGCAAGCCTGCTGCGCTACGTCACGGACGCCATCCTCTCCGGCGAAGTCGTTAGGGCCGGCGATATTCTGGATGTCGCCCGCCGCAGCGAGCCCGGCGCCCTCAAGCAGATCCCGCCCGCTCCCAAGCTGACGACTGCCGGACGGATCGCGCATGTCGGTAGAAGGCTCGCGGCCTCGGCCGGCGTGTTCGCCATCGGCGCCGCGCTCGTTACCTTCCTCTCGGCCAATGTCTACGACCAGTTCTATGTAGTGCGCAGCGAGGGCGCCAGCGTTTCGGCCAAGACGGTCAATGTCGCCTCACCCGCGGTCGGGCGCATCGGCTTCCTCAACCAGCAGCGCGAGGTGGCGCTCGGTGAACCCTTGATGACGATCAATCCGCCGGTCGGAAACCCGATCACCATCCAGTCACCCTGCGACTGCATTCAGGTCGACCAGCGCTTCGCCAACGGTGACTTCGTCAAGATGGGTGAACCGATCATCCGCCTGATGCGCGGTGATGCCCCGATCGTCGTCTCGGCCGCCGTGCCGGCCGACAAGCTGATGGGGCTCTATGGCGTCGAGACGGCAACGCTCACCTATGCCGATGGCAGCAGGATCGGCAATGCCGACATCCTTTGGCTGCCCGGCAAGGGCGGCAGCCAGGCAGACCTGCCGCGCGATCCGTTGACCGTCGTCATCGATCCGAAAAAGCCGCTCTCGGCCGATATGATCGGCCAGCCGGTCGAGGTCAGCTTCGATCTCTTCCAGGATAGCGTTCCCGGCAGGGCCTTTTCGCTTTTCTCGAGAGCTTTTGCGTCCACCCCGCCTCAGCAGGCGACCGTCGCGGAGACAAAACCATGAGCACGATCATACCGATTATCATGTGCGGCGGGTCAGGCACCAGGCTTTGGCCGTTGTCGCGCCGGCTGGAGCCCAAGCAATTCCAGAAGCTCGTCGGCGACACCTCGCTCTTCCAGGATACGCTGCGCCGCTTCGACGACCCCGCCTTCGGTCGCGCCATGGTTCTGGTCAACACTGCCCACGAACCACGAGTGCAGCTGGAGCTGGAACAGGCCGTCGCCACAATGACGGACGAGAGCGCTATTCCCCGTATCGTCATCGAGCCGGCCATTCGCTCGACGGCACCGGCGATTGCGGCCGCCGCCGTTCTGGTCGCCGAAGAAGATCCGGATGCGATCATGCTCGTCGTGCCGAGCGATCACCGTGTCGGCCGGCCGGATCGGCTTCTGGAGGCCTATCTTGCTGCGATCCCTTTCGTCAGCCAGGGCGGCATCGCGCTGTTCGGCATTCGCCCGACGGCACCCGAAACCGGTTTCGGGTATATCTGCGCCGCCGATAACAGCGAGTACGGCATGCACAGGGTCGAGGCATTCATCGAAAAGCCCGATATCGAGCGCGCCCACCAGCTTGTTGCCGATTCACGCCACACTTGGAACAGCGGCATTTTCATGTTCCGCGCCTCCTCGATCCTGGAGGAACTCTCGGCCTTTGCGCCGGATGTTCTGGAGATCGCCATGGAAGCGGCAAGCTCCGCAGCCCGCAGCGACAACCGGATTTGGCTGACACCGATCTATGGCGAGGCACCGGAAATTTCCATCGATCATGCGGTGATGGAGCATTCGCGCAAGCTCGGCGTCCTGCCGGTTTCACCCGACTGGAACGACCTCGGCTCGTTCGAGGCACTTTGGGAGGTCGGCGATCGAAATGGCGATGAAAACGTCATCCTCGGCGAAGCGGTGCTGAAGGACGTGCGCCGCAGCTATATCCGCGCCGGCCAGCGCCTGGTCTCGGTCGTCGGGTTGTCCAACATCGTCGTGGTCGACACCGAAGACGCGCTTCTTGTCGCCTCGCGGGCGCAGTCGCAGGACGTCAAGTTCATCGCCCAGCATCTGGCGAAAGGTCAGCATCCGGCCGCAGATCTGCACGTGGTCCAGCAGCGACAGGGAGGGTTTTCAAGAATGCTGGAAAGCAACGGCAGCTACCGGATCGAGCATCTGACCATACGGCCGCACGAGCATATGAAATTGTCGGCTGAGGATAAGGCTTCCGACCGAATGCTGACGGTGCTGTCAGGGCATGCTTCGATGCTGTCGAATACGGTGGCGATCAGCGCCGACGTAGGCTCGGCCCACAGTTTGCCAACCGACGCCGATCTAACCGTCAGCAATCGTTCGGACGATCCGCTCGAACTGCTGTTGACCGTCACGTTCGATAGCCGGCGCCTTCCGGCTGACGATCAGGAAAACCAGAAAAAGGTCGGCTGATGATGAACCTCGGAAAACTCCGGCAGGCCTATGTTGCGACGGTTGCTTTGGGTCTGGCCACCCTCGTCACGGCCTTGCCCGCGCGAGCATCGATGGATGACGAAGCGCGACTGGCGGAAACCGCCGTTCGCGAGGCAATCATGCAGCTGGACGAGCCATCGCAAAAGGACCGGAAGGTCGTCATCCTGCGAAAGGCAGTAGAAGCGATTTCGGTACTCGAAAAGCTGGCAGGTACAACCATCGACAATGACACGGCAAGGGCGGCGGTTGCCGCCTTGGGGATCGAGGCAGTCACGTCGGACATGTTGAGGCTGAGCCTCGTCCAGGCGCTCAGCCTCGGCATTGCCGCCGACGAAGACGGCCTGAAACGAGACCTCGAGGCCAAGGCGGAAATCGCAAGTATCAAGGACCCCGCCTACCGCTCGGCCGCTTGGTCTCAGCTTGCGCGCATGCATGTCCGCGTCGGCCAGATGGCAGAGGCCGAACGCTTGGGCTTGAGAGCCATCGAGGATGCGCGCGGCATAGACCGCAAGCAGACACGCGATGGCGCGATGCGCGCAGTCGCCACGATATTTCCCTTCGATGGCAAGCATGGCGACATCATCGAGACGGCGACGGACGCCATGACCACCTCCGGCGCTCGCTCGGACATCTACAGGATGGAAGCGCTGGCGCGTTTCGTCGGCGAGCGCAAATTATCAGCCGATGCATTGGTCGAGATAGCCGGCGAAGCCATCAAGGCAGGCGACCTCTTCCGCGCTTTGCAGGCGGCTCGCGCGCTGGAGCGGGACAAGGATGACCGCAAGCAGATCCTCTCCAGCCTTTTCGACCAGGCGATCGAGAAACAGGACAGCCACTTCGCCCTGCAGGTTCTCAAGTCCATGGCCCGCGCATCGGATCAGGACAGGGCGCTGCGCAAGCTTGTCGACCTGCGGCTTGCCGGCGACAAACCCATCCGCGCGCGGGAATATATCGCACTGATGCTGACCAATGGTCAGAGGATCGATGCCGAGATCGCCGTTGCGCGGGCGCTCGACAGACAGGGATATCACCAAGCGGCCCTCGACACTTTGAAGGCGCTGGAAGTCTCTCCCGTCGAGGATCCGGATTCGGCCGCAGATCTCGCCAGCGCCTTTGCCGGTCTTTCCGCCTTCGAGCTGGCGCGACCGCTTGCCGAGGCGATCACCGACCCGAAAGAGCGCTCATTCGCTTTTTCGAGGCTGAGCAAGAGACTGGCGGATGCGGACCAGATCGCCGAAGCCGAGGCGCTCCTGCGCGAAGTGACCCGTCCGGAAGACCTTTCCCATGCACGCTCGGGCCTTGCCCGTGCACTGATCAAGAACGGCAAGCTGGAGGAGGCCGAGAACATCCTTCAGGACATTCCGGCCGGACCGGACCGGGATCGCGTCGTCGAAGAACTGGCCAAGCGGCACGCCCGCGAAGGCAGTCTCGATGGTGCCAGAAGCCATATGGAACGGGTGGAAACAGCCGCGGCGCGCGGCCGAATTCTGACCGAGATCGGCATATCTCTGGGAGAAGAGCAACGCGAGACGGCCCTTGCAAGCCTCGGCGAGGCGGGCACGATTCTGACATCGACCCGTGACGGCGATCAGGACCTCGCCGATCTGTCGGTCGCCTATTTTCGGCTGGGCGAACATCAAACTGCCGATGAGCTGATCGGCATGATGTCCGGCAGCGATGTCCGGGACGATGCGCAGCGCCGGTTTGCAGAGATCCTCGTCGAAAGGGGTGAGTTGGAGCCGGCACGGGCACGGCTTGCCGCGCTATCACCCAGGGCGCGGTCAGACATATCGAGAAGGCTCTCCTCGGCGCAGTTTGCCCGCGATGGCGATGTCGAGGCGCTGGTCACGGCGGTACGCGATCTTCCCTATTCTGTTCGCATCCCCGCCCTCAGGAAAATGAGTGAGAACCGCGCCCGGCTCCTCGATACGCAAGGCTGGCTCGACAGCGCCGCCAGCTATACGCTCCCGGCAATCGCCAGCCTTGATACCGCCGCAGCACAGAAGGCCAATTTCAATTTCGGCCGGCACGTCGTCCAAGCTCCGGTGCCTTCCACCCGCTCGGCAAGCAGCCTGCAAATTCCGGAAATCTTCGCCCTGACGGCCAGCACGATGCGCGCACGCGTACCAGCACCGGCCGGTGGCGTAGCGCACCTCGCCATCCTCGGCTTCAGCCCGTTCAGCCTCGAAGCCTTCAAGCTGACCAGCGGCGGCAATGCGGCGATCCACCAGGTCCAGCTGTCCCAGCAGATGACTTGGCCGCGCTATATTGCGGTCGAGAAAGGTGTGGTCACGCTCGGGTCCTTGCTGCGCGACATCCCCCAGGCTGCCTCGAACGCGCTTCTGGTCGACAAGGGGGCCGAGATCCTGATCCGGGTACCGATCATCGTTTTGCCGGGCGCGACGCTGCTCATGACCGGTGCGGAATTCTCCAGCTACCAGCTCGGCGCGCAGTCGGGCGCGTTCATCGCGGTCGCCGGCAAGCTTGTCGTTCAGGATACCGAGATCGTCGGTTATGACGAGCACGCCAATGCGCCGGCGCTCGGCAACGAAGGCAACAAGTCGATCTTTCGCCCGTTCATCACCGGCTGGGGCGGCAGCGATCTGGAACTGGCCGGCAGCCGTTTCGCCATGCTCGGCTATGATTCCAGCAAGGCCTTCGGCCTCACCCAATCGAGTGGTGCGGCCGTACAATCTCTCTACGCCACGGACGAAAACCGCCCACGCGGCAATATCGTCGAGAACAGCTTCGAGAACCTGCGCTACGGCTACTACAGCTACGAAACGAGCGATGTGAAGCTGATTGCCAACGAATATCGCGACAATGTCGTCTATGGCATCGATCCGCACGACCGTTCCCGCAACCTTCTCATTGCGCTGAACACGGCCTACGATTCACAGAAGAAACACGGCATCATCGTCTCCCGCGAAGTCGATGACAGCTTCATCATCGGCAACGTGTCCGTCTGGAACAAGGGCTCCGGCCTGATGCTCGACCGCACGAGTTCGCGCAATATCGTCTATGCCAATACCGCAATCGCCAACCATGGCGACGGCCTGACCTTCTATGAAAGCGGATGCAATATTGCCGCTGCCAACGAATTCAGCCGCAACCTGCGTGCCGGCATCAAGGTGCGCAACAGCGTCGATGTCGGGCTCTACGACAATCATCTGAGCGATAACAGGACGAGCGGCGCCGACGTCTATGTCGCGGATTTGCGCACAACCGTGGAAGGACAGACGCGAAACTTCGAACTGGACCCGTACCAGCCGATCTCGACAACCGTCATCAGCGGCAACGCCTTCGCCAGGAACGGCAATGCCATCAATGTCGACGGGGCATCCCAGACCATTCTGGAGGCGAACCGGTTTCGGGATCAGCGCAGCAACATCTATGGCGGAGAGCTGCGGCCGCTGTCGCCCTATCTCCTGCAGCTCGGCGAGAGTGCCGCAACACTGATCGGCATGGCCTGCAAGCCGAAGGCTCAACCGCTACCCAACACGCATGCCTGCCATTTCGCTGGCCTGCAATTCCCGCAACCGACGGAAACATCCTGCACCGGCATCTCCCAGCCGCTCGGTACCGGGACAGGAAGCGAGGGCAACAATGGCTAGCCGGCTTTTCGCACTCACCTGCACGGCACTTGTATTGGCCTGGGCAGGGCCATCGTCAGCGGCCGGGTGGAACGGTCTGTTCGACGTATCGGCACGGTCGGCGGAGCTCTCGACCCAACCCTATGCATCGATCCGCCGGTCATGCCTTGCGGTCCCCATCGACAATAAATGGGCAAGGCTGAAACCGATCGCGGGCCTTTCGACCACCGAAGGATATGGCTCGGACAACCAGGCGGAGGATTTCTCCTGGGCGATCATGGTCCTGTCCGGCCGGACGCTGGCCGGCGACGCAGCCGCCGGGAAGCGCCTCACCGATCTCATGCTGCGCTGGGCGGAAGCGGATGCATTCGAGAAAACGGAAGAGGTCAACGACGCCTATTATGCATTGAAGCGGCAGCTTCTGCCGCTTGCGACCGCCTATTCCATCATCGAACCAACGCTGGAACCGCAGCAGGCGGAAAGGCTCAAGGGCTGGATGGATCCGCTGGTGCGGAAGATCGACAAGATTTTCGACGGCGACGTCGACCGAAACAACCATCGCGTCCTCGCCGACAGCGTTCTCGCCCTATGGGGCTCGATCACCGGCGATGAGGCGCTACGGCACAATGGGCTCGCCCGCTACGACACGATCCTGGCGGAAACCCGCCTCGACGGCACGCTGGAGCTGGAGGCACGAAGGGGTGCGCGCGCGCTCTGGTACCAGCGGCAGACACTGTCTAGCCTTGTCGTTCTGGCGGAGATAGGACGCGGCAAGGGTATCGATCTGTACAGTCACGCCAACAAGGACGGCCGCACGCTGTCGACACTGGTCGGCGCGATGATGAACGGCCTTTCCTCCCCGACCGTCGTCCTCGTCTATTCCTCCGAGAACCACATACCTGGTCCGGAAAAGAATGTTCTCAAGCCGGATCTGGGCTTTCTCGAAAAACGTGGTCACGGCCGCCACTACATGGCCTGGGCAGAAGCGCTTTCCGGCCACGAAAGCGGGCTCGCCTATCAAAGGCTGTCAGGCCTTTTTGATCGGGAGATCGCCGGGGAACGGCCGCTGATCGACGAATTTGCTGGTGGCAATGCAACATGTTTCTGGGGGCATCCATGAACCATTTCCTGAAAGCCGCGACCGGCATTCTCGCCGGAACATTCATCGGCCTGTCGGCCCTATCGTTGCCGGCAACGGCGCAGATTGCCCTGCCGAACGGCTCCTATGCCGATGAACAGGCGATGATCGCACGGCTGGCAAAAAGCCGTACGGTTCAGGACCAGCGCCGGCTGGCCGAATTGCTGCGCGCCGGCGTAATGGCCGGAGCAGACAATCCCTTGCGCGTAGCCGATCGCGATGGAGCGATTGCCGCCTATCGTCGGGCAATGGAATTCGGTGACCGGTCGGCCGGCACATCGGTAGCGCTCGCGCGTCTTCTCCTGCGGGAAAACGAAGCCGAGGGCATGGCTGGTCTGCGGCCGATGCTGACAAACCTCATTCTGCAGGGAAACGGCGATGCGGCCTATGTCCTGGCCCTCGATGCCGCACAGAACCGTAAGCTTCCGGGCGAGGAGGTAACGCAGAAGCTGGAAGCCGCTGCCGTCATGGGCAGTATTCCGGCGGTGATCGATCTCGTGGAAAGCGGCACGCTCAGCGACGGTCCGGCGAAGGACGCTTCGTTCGCGGCACTGGAAAAAAGAGCGCTGGCCGGCTGGGGGCCGGCATCCTATGCGCTCTATCAGGCCTATGACGAAGGCCGGCTGACCAGTCAGTCGCCGCAACAGGCGATGCAGTGGCTGACACTCGCCGTCGACCAGGGGCATCTGGCGGCGGTCGAGACACTGGCGGAGCAGCTCTTGCAGGGAACCCGCATCCCCCGCGATGTCGCGCGAGCCGCCAGCCTCTACCGCGGCGCAGCCGAAGCAGGCAGCGCCGAATCGGCTCTTGCTCTCGGGCGCAGTTCGACCAGCAATCCCGATATGGAAATCCCCGCTGACGAGGCGCGGACATGGCTCAGCCGCGCCGCCATGATCGGCTTTAAAGATGCCGCCATGGAGCTGACCAACCTGGATCTGGCTGTCGCCATGCGCTCCACCGCCGCACCTGAGGAAAAGGCACAGATGATCGCCGCGGCGCTTTCGCCGATCGCCGACAATCCCGATGCCTTGGCAGGCCTTGCCGACAAATACTGGAAGACATCGAATTCGAGCATGATCGGGCCGGCGCTGCTTGCACTTTTGAAGGAGCATGCGTTGCAGCAGAATCCTTCAGCAGGCCTTGCCTTTAATGCATGGCTGCAGGCCAATGGCGAAGCGCTGCCCGAGGATGTTGCACTGTCGCTGATCGAAGGATTGAAGAAGCACCCCCTTCGCAGCGTGGCATTTTCGAGTTTTCTGACCGCCGACCTCGCACTCGACGGCAGGCTTTCCGAAACAGTCCTGCCGCTGACCGAGGCGTTGCGGCTGCTGACCGAGGCGGCTGATGCGAAAGTCGGGCAGGCCATGCTGCGACTCGGCCACCTTTACCAGCAGGGCGATGTTCTGGCGCCGAACAGGACCTTCGCCAAGCGTTGGCTCGAACAGGCAAAAGCGCAGGCCGTTGAACAGGCCGCATGGGATCTCGCAGCACTCCAGACAAACGATGACGATACCGAAGTAAGGCAGGAGGGCGAGCGCTTCTATCTAAGGCGGCTCGACGGCGGAGATACACGCGCCGGCCTTGCCCTTGTCAGCTATCGCCTGCGGGCCGGCGATTTGGACAGCCTCACCCTTGCCCAGGTCAGGCGCGCCGCCCGGCAACCGATCGACACCGTCGAACTCGCCGCCATGCTGATCGGCAGCGGGAGGGAAAAGAACATTCAAGCTGCACGGCAGATGCTGGATCTGTTGTCGGACAACGCCATCGATGTCGAAACGGACGTGGCATTGAGCCGGCTACTCATCCTGATCGCCTCATCCGATGCAGAAGCCGAGCGCGGTCTGTACCGTCTTGAAAAGGCGGCGGAAAGTGGCGCGCCGAGTGCAAGGATCACCCTGGCCTCAACCTATCTCTCCTCCGTCAGCTACCGCGACAGGCAGGCTCAGGCGGTCAATCTCCTGCACCAGGTTCTGGCGGAAAACCCGCGAAACCACGACGCCAGGCTTCTGATGTCGAAAGCCTACCTGATGGGGCTCGGCATCAAGCGTGACGCAGCGCAGGCTTCGGCGCTGATCGAGGGCATTCGCGCTGAGGGTGAATATCGCAATCCCAAGGCCACCATGCTCGCGGCCGATTGGCTGGCCTTTTCCGCCAGCGACAGAGACCCGCTTGGCGCGGAAACCCTGCTGAAAGCCCAGGCGGCGCGCGGCTCGATTGCGGCTGATCGGGCACTCGGTGATTTCTACCTCGGCGGCTTCGCGCCGACGCTGGAGCCGGATGCCGCGGCTGCACGCCTCTATCGCGCCGCCAACGCCGGCGACAAGGAAGCCATGACCTCCCTCGGCCACCTGCTGATCAATGGCTACGGCGTCAGCAAGTCACAGGATGAGGGAATGCGATGGCTGAAGCGTGCGGCCGAGGCCGGCAATACCGCGGCAATGTATGAGCTGTCACGTATTTTCGCGCTGGGGCAATCGGGGCAGATCGTCGGCGATCAAGTCATCTACTGGCTGACCCGCGCGGCCAGCCGTAACCATCCGAATGCCAGCTACCAGCTAGGCCTTGCCTATCTCAAGGGGGAATGGGTTACCGCAGATACACAGCAATCGCTGGCGTGGTTCGAGAGATCAGCCGCCGCCGGCAACCTGCTCGCCGCAAGAACCGTGGACACCATCCGCTCGCAGATTTCAAAGGGAACGCCGGCCGACATCTCGGCGGTCTCCCATGAGTAAGTGGTATCAGCCGCAGGCGTCGGCAGCAAATCAGCAAGCATTACGGTCATTTTTCCTGAGGGGAGATCGCTCATGTCAGGCATATCGCAGGGGAATTTGAAGACCCGGCAAAAACGCCTTCTGGCGGCAACGGCGCTCGCAATGGTGGCTCTTTTCAATGCCGGATCCGGCCGGGCCGCACCATCGCAGCCACTGGAGATGTTCAGGGAGCCGCCAAAGCTGAACTACGCCAATACCTGCATCCCGGCCGCCCCGCCTCAGGCGCTTTCCGCCGATTGGGGCAAGTGGAACGGCACTGACGATCTCGTTCCTGCCGACATCATGCTGGCCGACATTTCCAGGCTCAGCGACGGCGATAATGAAGTCGTTCGCGATCGCGTTCTGGCACGTCGGATGCTGGAACATCTGGCAGCCGGCACAACCACATCGGCGCCCGAAGCGAAAGCCCGGCTCGCGCTGCTTCTTCTCGATCCGGGATCCGGTCCGGTCGATGTCGTACGGGCGGAAAAGCTTCTTGGTGAAGCGACAGCGGCGCAGAATACCGGTGCTGCGCTGTCTATGGGAAAGCTGATCCGCGAGGAACGGCTGCCGGACCAGTCGACCACGGCCGCGGCACGCTATCTGAGCATCGCCGCCGGCTTGGGTGACCCGGCAGCGGCGCTGCAACTGGCCGCAATCTATGCCGGACCGGACGCTACGCCGCCTTTCCCAGATGCGCCGGCTCATTTTGCCACAGTTGCCGCCATTAACATCCAGACGGCATTGGCCTCCGGGCGTTGCTCCATTGCGCTCGATGTCGGTGATTACCTCATCGATGCCGATCCGCAACAAGGTCCGGCGCTGGCGGTAGCGTGGTTCAAGATTGCGGCGGATGGCGGAGACGCGCGCGCGCTGGCAAGGCTTGCCCGCATCCACGAAGACGGGCAGGTCGGCGCGAAGGATCTGGCTACAGCCAAAACGCTCTGGGACAAGGCTGCAGCGCAAGGGCTGGTGCGCGCCTTTGCCAACGCCGCACGGCTGCACCTGAGCACCGGCGACGACACGCCGGCAGCGCTGAAGCTGATGCAGGCCGCCGTCAGAAATGGCGAAGCGGACGGCTATCTGCTCGCCGCCCGCTATTATCGTGGTGACTACACCGGCAAGGCAGATTTCGCCGCCATGCAGCGTGTCTTCGAGGAGGCAACGAAGCGGCCGGATCCATCTCTCTATCTGATCGAGATGCAGGCTCATGCCTACCGTACCGGACAGGGTGCGGCCATCGACGAAGCCCGTGCGGCCTCGCTGTATCGGCAGGTACTGGAAAGCGGGTCGGCGGAGGGCGAGGCGCTTTATGGCCGCTACATGATTGCCGCACGCAAAGGGCTCGATGAAGGCATGCAGCACCTTCGCAATGCGGCATCGAAAGGAGCTCTGACGGCTCGTTATGAGCTCGCCGAAATTGCCGCCTGCATGGCGGAGGATACTGCGGAACAGCCTTTGCAGACGCTGGCCGATGAAGGTAATGCCCGCGCCATTCGACGCCTGGCTCGGCTCGCGCTCGACAAGGCTGACCTTCGGACAGGCGCAGAACTGCTTGCGAAATCCGCCGATCTTGGCGATCGGTTGGCGATGGTCGAGCTTGCCGCGCTGGTTGCCGCCGGTGAAAAGGTCTCCGGATCAGACGTCAAGACGCTGGCAGCACGCGCCTCGGCTTCCGGCTCACAGGTCATCGAAGGGCGGCTTGCGCTGGCAACCGCCTACCGCGACGGCAGACTGGGCGACGACATCACGCCCAGCGACCAACTGATCGAAAGCCTAGCTGAAAGCGGCAATCCGGATGTGGACTTCACCCTCGCCACATGGCCGGGCCGGACCTCTGCAACCGACGAACCCGCCTCTGTTCAGGCACGTCTTCTGGCCGCTGCAAACGGCGGCAATGCGGACGCCATGTATATGCTGTCTCATCTCTCCCAAGCGTCCCAGACGGTAGGAACGGCATCCGCCGAGTGGCTCACCAAGGCAGCGGAAAGTGGCAATGTCGACGCACTGAAAGAACTGCCGACAGATGACATATCCGTTGTCGGAAAGGTTCTCGGTGCTCTGGAACAGCAGGTGATATGCAACGTCCCGGCCCTCGCGCAACAGGCCCGGCTCTACCGCCTGCAGGGCAATGTTGACGCAGCCGCCAAAACGATGACCCGTGCCGAGAAGCTGGCCAACCGCCGCCCGCGTGATTTGCATGATCTCGCCGAGAACACGGCCGAGCGCGGGCCTGGAGCCCTGGATGACCCTGCGAAAGCAGCCCTTCTCTACGAGCGTGCCGCGGCGGCCGGCTACGGAAAATCGGCACTGGCGCTCGCCGCTCTCTATGCAGGCGGAAGACTGGGGGACAAGAACGGGGCAGCGGTCGAATGGTACCGGCAGGCGGCCCTGGCGGGTGAATCGGTCGCGTTGCGGGAGTTGGTGCGCTACGCCTCCGAACAGCCCGGTCAGCAGGTATCGCTGTCAGCGATGCAGTCACTGCAATTCATTGCCGATCAGGGCGATACCTCGGCCATGCAGGCTTATGGGCTTCTGCTGGCCACTCTTGGTCCCGAACGTCAGGGGGAAGGCATGGCGTTCCTCCGCAAGGCCGGCGAACGAGGCGACGTTCAGGCGATGAAGACGCTGGCACGGCTGTTTGCCGCTGGCGTGACGGGAACGGTATCCGCCGAGGAAAGCACCCATTGGACGAAGCTTGCGGCGGAAAAGGGCGATGCGGAGGCGATGTTCCAATATGCCATCGCCCTCGATCTCGGCTTCGGTGTCGCGGCTGACCGCGACTTGGCACAGACATGGCAACAGAAGGCTAAGCAAAATGGTTTCCTCCGCTGATCACCTGACGGCCGCTGTCGTGGCCACCGCATGCCGGCAGCAGGGTGGCTGGATCAAATCCACCAGCGCGCTCTTGAGCTTCGGCTTCATGCTCGCCACTCTTGTAGCGGCAAACCCGGCACTCTCGGCGGAAAGCGGCTCGGCTTCGCAGCGATTGCGCAAACTGGCGCCGTCCGCGCTGCAAGGCAACCGCGAATCCGTTCGAAAGGCTGCCAAGGCGATCGTCCAGATGGGGCCACGCGAATTCAAGGGTTCGTCCCAAATGAGGCTGCAACTGCGCGCCGAAGCGATGCGCGGATCGAGCGCCGCAGCCAATGCCTATGGCATGATGCTGCAGAACGGCATCGGTGGCCCTGCCAGTGCGAAGGAGGCCCCATCATGGTATGCGCGCGGAAGCGCACGCGGCAATGTCACCGCGTCGAAACGCGGAGCGCTCGCTTATGCACTCGGCTGGGGCGTGCGCCGCGATACGCAGCGTGCATCGCGAATGCTGGCGGAGGTTCCGGTCGACCAGCGCGTCCGCTCGATGCTGCAGATCAGCAAGGCGCTGCTGCAGCCCGGCCGGGAGGAGCCGGAACCTGCAATGATGTGGCTGCAAAAAGCGGTCGCGCTTTATGGAGGTGTAGACCCGAGCCGCATCGGCACGCGGATCGCGCAGCTAGACCCGACGCTGGAAGCCGATATGCAAACCTGGCTGAAGCCGCTCGCCGCCAAGGGCAACGGCGCGGCGGCCATGATGCTTGCCGCATCGCTGGCGACCGGCAGCAGACCGGAGGACCGGACCGAAGCCTTGCGCCTCTACCTCCTTGCCGCGGACAAGGGCATAGACGGTGCCTACCAGGCGATCGGAAGCCTGATCGCATCGGCAGATCCTGAAGACGCGGGGCCTGCCATCGCCGTACTGGAGGAGAAGGCAAAAGCCGGCGGCGCGTCCGCCAAGCTCGCCCTTGCGGATTACTATCTCTACCGTTCGGCCCAGGCACCCGACCTTCGCAGGAAGGGGCTCAATTACCTGCAGGAAGCCGCAAGGGATGGCAGTGCCGACGCCCAGTACAAGCTGGCGATGACCCTGCTCAGCGATGTCGAAGCATCCGGCGAACGCACTCTCGCCAGAGCCTATCTCGTGCTTTCGGCCAGAGGCGGCAATCGCATGGCCGGTATCGCGATGGCTCAGCTTGGCAGCCTGCCGCTACGCGAAGCACAGGAGATCGTCGCAGTCACGACGCGGTAGCAACCGGCGTCGTGTGGGAACACACGGCAGTCCCCCGACGGCGAGATCGCCGCATAAAGGCTGGCGCGGCCACAAGACACAGGCGTTAAGCCTGAATTTAGATCGGCGTGATCTACTGAACACGAAACTTCGAAAGAGGGCTTTGTGTTCAGCACCCGCCTGCCTCTTGCTACATGCCTGCTTGGTCTGTTCATCGCATCGGCGACGTATGCGATGGACCAGCCTTTTTCCAATGTGCCTGTTTCCGACAAGCACGCAGCGGTACCGCTCGATCGCGATGCATTGACCGGCTCCGTCAGCCCGGATTCCGAACCGTGCGAACTCATAGCCCCACCGCCGACGAGAATTGAGACGCGTTCAAAATACGATCAGGCCTTCAAGACGAAATCCGTGATCGACGAGGACGCCGCAAGCCTGCGCCGCCAGACGCTCGATCCTATCAATGAAGCCATCCGAAGGCTCGGCGCGATGGCGAAAGGCATGTCGCGGCACGGAGCCGATGGCGGCAATTGTGCCGCGCGCAATATCGTGTTCTGGGCTTCAAAGGGGTCGCTCACCGACATGGCGAGCAGCGACGCCAATCTGACACGCGACCGCTTCATGGCCGAGATCACCGCGGCAATCGACGAACTGGGGCGGCAGAACATCGATATCGCCCGCGAAAAGCATGTTCGCGACTGGCTGCGGAACATCGCCACCCAGACGATCGCCTATTACGATAGACAGGCCGGACCGACCTCGCGCCGCAACAACCATCGCTATTGGGCGGGTCTGGCCGTGGCGAGGACCGGCCGCATTCTCGACGACGAACGCATGTTCTCCTGGGCAGCCGCCAGCCTCGACGTCGGCCTGTGCCAGGTCGATTCCGACGGCTTCCTGCCGCTCGAACTGGCAAGACAGACGAAGGCGCTCGACTACCATCTCTTTGCCTATATCGCGCTTCGCCCGCTCCAAGATGTGCTGGCGGAAAGACGCGAGGTGAAACCGGGCCGATGCACTGCCGGCCTGGAGCGTCTGCAGGCGCGCCTGGAAACCGGCCTCGATGCCAGCTCTGCCTTCGAGCAACGGACCGGCTACCGTCAGGATACTCCCTCGCGCAGCAACCGCCTGGCATTGTTTCAGCTCATGCACGGCAATGTCGACCGACGGTCTGCAAGCAAATAAAGCCGTACCGACGACATGTATTCCTTCGGACATAAGAAAATACTGATAATAAATACTCTAATTGATCTGGATTTATTTTATCGAGATCGGGACGGACATACGATTGCGCTCAACCATTCAACGGGCTGAACCGCGATCGAGGAAACAATGGCCGTTTTCAATGTACTGGACTATGGCGCAACCCCGGACGACCTGTCGGATGACAGTGCCGCCATTCAGGCCGCCATCGATGCGGCCTATGCGGCGGGCGGCGGCACCGTCTACATTCCTGCCGGTACATTCATCGTCAGCGGCGACCCCGAAAACCCCTCGCGCGGCTGCGTCGAAGTACGATCCAACGTGACGTTGACGGGCGACGGCATGGGCGAGACCGTGCTCAAGCTGGCCGACAATTTCGATCATCGCGTCAACGGCATCGTTCGCACGCCGGTCAGCGAAGATGCCCATAACGTGACGATATCCAACCTCACGATCGACGGCAACCGGGCCAACAATATCGAACATCAGGCCGGTATCATCACCGGCGTGAAGGCGAACGAGGATGGCGATACCCATGACAATATCACGATCAGCGGCGTGGAGGTGATGAACTGCAATGCCTATGGCATCAATCCGCACGAGATCACCTACAATCTGACGATCGAGGACTGCGTATCGCACGGCAACGGCCGGGATGGCTTCGTCGCCGACTACGTGGTCGACAGCGTCTATCGCAACAACATTGCCTACGACAACGATCGCCATGGCTTCAATATCCAGAACAGCAGCAGCAACATCCTGCTCGAGAACAACACGGCCTATGACAATGGCAGCGGCGCCACGGGCGGCGCCGGCCTCGTCGTCCAGCGCAGCGATATTTTCCCCGAAGGCGAAAACACCATTCCTTGGGTAACGAATATCCGCATCGTCGGCGGGGAATACTATGGCAACACGCGTGAGGGCATCCTCATCAAGCTGTCCGACAACGTCGAGGCGGACGGTGTCAGCGTGCATGACAACATGCGTCAGGGCATCCGGGTGGAAGGCGCGACCAACACGACGATCCACGATAGCGAGATCTACAACAACTCGCAGGAGAGAGCCGGTGGTTACGACGAGATCAACATTCGCCTGCGCCTGGATGACGTCGTCAATCCGCCGCGGACCTACTATTCGGAAAACACCACGATTTATGGCAACGACATTCATTCCGACGGCACAAGCCGCTACGGCATCCGTGAGGAGCTGACAAACTCGACGGCAGGCAACCCATCAGGCACGTCCGTACATGACAACACCGTCACCGGCATGGCGACCGGCGATTATTTCATCCCGCCCTACAGCGCCACCTCAGGCAACGATATCTTCTACGGCACGACCAGCGGCGACAGCTTCGCCGGGCTTGGCGGCAATGATACTTATCTGGTCAACCACACGGGCGACGTGGTGACGGAACAGGTGAATGCCGGTACCGACACCGTAATCGCCAGTCTCAATTACACGCTGACGGCCTATGTCGAAAACCTGCAACTGACCGGAACTGCCGCCCGCGGCACCGGTAACGACCTTGCCAACATCATCATCGGCAACGCGGCCAATAACGAGCTTGAGGGTCTTGGGGGAGACGACCTGCTTGACGGTGGCCAGGGCGCCGACATCATGCAGGGCGGCAATGGCAACGATACTTACTACGTAGACAATATCGGCGATGTGATCGTCGAAAGGGATCACGGCGGACTGGGCGGTGTCGATACCGTCTTCAGCAGCGTCAGTTATACGCTCGCCGTCGAGGTCGAAAAGCTCATCCTGCAAGGCACGGCGGATCTCAGTGCGACCGGCAACAATCTCGCCAACGAACTCGTCGGCAATGCCGGCAACAATCTTCTCGATGGAATGGCCGGCGCAGACATCATGCGTGGAGGACAGGGTGACGACACCTATATCGTCGACCATACCGGCGACGTTGTCGTTGAACTCGCCGGAGAGGGGTTCGATACGGTACGCAGTTCGCTCACCTATACGCTCGGCGCCAACCTGGAAAACCTGGTCCTGACCGGAGCCGCCCAGCGCGACGGCACCGGCAATGAACTCGCCAACACGATCATCGGCAATGACGGCGCCAACAGGCTGCACGGCATGGATGGTGACGATACGATCGAGGGCGGCCTCGGCGCCGACCAGCTTTATGGCGACGCAGGCAACGACACGTTTGTGATGCGCCGTGGCGAGTTCGCCGGCGACGTCATCGAGGATTTCGCCGGCAATGGCGCATCGCTTGGTGACAGCATCCGGTTCGTCGGCTTCAGCCAGAACGCCATCCTCGTCAACCTTGGAGGCGACAGCTGGCAGGTTCAGGATGGCGCCTATACGGAAACGTTCCGGATCAAGACACCCGCCGGCGCAGAGCCGGTCCATGCCAGTGATTACGCCTTTGACGGCGTCGTCACGCCGCCACCGGCCAATGCCGCTCCCGTAGCGTCTGTCACCGGGAATACGGCGACCGGCCAGGAGGACACAGTCATTACCGGGACCATTCCGGCCGCCTACGATGCGGACGGCGATGCGCTGACCTATGCGCTCGCGGCACCGGTGGCCGGCCTGACACTCAACCCGAACGGTACGTTCAGCTATGTGCCTGCGGCCAACTTCAACGGCATAGTCGAGTTCAACTACGTGGCGACCGACGCGCATGGCGCATCGAGTGCCGCACAGGCCTTCTCCATCACTGTCTCTCCCGTCAATGATGCACCGGTTGCCTCATCGACGGGCAACAACGCGGCCGGTCAGGAGGATATCGTTCTCAGCGGCGCGGTGCCGGCAGGATATGACCCGGACGGCAACCCGCTGACCTATGCTCTGATCGGCAGCCTTGCCGGACTGACCTTCAATGCCAACGGCACGTTCAGCTTTGCACCGCCGGCCGACCAGAGCGGCAATTTCAGTTTCCAGTATCGTGTGTCGGATGGTTTCGGCGGCCAGAGCGCGGCGCAGACCTTCACCATAAACCTTGCCCCGGTCAACGACGCGCCGGTGGCCGCCACCAGTGGCAACGCGGCAACCGGGACCGCAAATACGGTAATCAGCGGCCAGATCCCGACCGGGCTCGATATCGAAGGTGATGCGCTGACCTATCTCCAGGTCGGCAGCCTTGCCGGTCTCACGCTTCAGCCCAACGGCGCATTCAGCTACAGCCCGGCGGCCGGAGCAAGCGGCAACTTCACGTTCCAGTATCAGGTCGCCGATGCCCATGGCGCGACGAGTGCCGCACAAACCTTTGCAATCTCGGTCAATCCGGCAGCCGGCGGCAATATTGTGACAGGAAACAACAGCGCCAACACGCTCTACGGCACCGCCGGCAACGATACGATCGACGGCGGCAAGGGCGCTGACAGCATGTATGGCTATGCCGGCAACGACACCTATTATGTCGACAGTTCCAGCGACAGGGTGTTCGAAGCGGCGGGAGGTGGCTACGATCGCGTCTTCACCACGTCGTCTTTCACGCTAGCGGACGGTGTCGAGATCGAGTTCATCCAGGCAACCGGCACTTCGGCCGCAACGCTGAAGGGCAACAATCTGGCCAATACGCTGATCGGCAACTCTGCCGCCAATACGATCAACGGCAACAACGGCAACGACATTCTCGATGGTGGTCTCGGCAAGGACGTGCTGACCGGCGGCAATGGTCGCGACAGCTTCGTGTTCAGCACGGCACTCGGCAGCAACAACATCGATCAGATCAAGGATTTCAAGGTGGTCGACGACACGATCGTTCTCGACCGCGCAATCTTTTCCGCGCTCGCCGCCGGCCAGCTTTCGCAAGCCGCTTTCGTCAGGGCAAGCCAGGCGCTCGATGCCTCGGACCGCATCATCTATGACAGCAATGCCGGGCAGCTTCTCTATGATGCCGATGGTGCGGGTGGGGCAGCCGCGACTGCCTTTACCACAATCGGCAAGGGGCTTCAGATCGACTACCTGGATTTCGTTATACGCGATGACGCGACTGCCTGACGGAGCACTGCGCCGGCCTATCCGGGCAAGCCCGCCATCATAAATCTATGAGAGGTCGGCAGACAGGAAAGGATGATTACACGATGAAACGGAAACGCCTCGCCTGCGGCGTTTCCAAGTAAACGTCGATTTGAATCAGAATATAAATCGTGAAACTCACGAAAAACAACTCTAATCTGGAAAAATTGACAGGGAGAACTATTTAGTCAGGTGAGTTTGGTATTGGTAAACCACACGTTTGTCGCTAGATCTGAGCTGAACCCGGTTATTAATCAAGGGTGGATGCTCCGAGGAGAATAACGTGATGTCTGTATTTTTTCTGAATTTCAGGGATTCGGACCCGTCGCTCAGCGAAACTCAAGTCGCGGAGTATCAAGATTTGGAAGATGCCGCAAAGAACGTCATGATTGCCATGCGGGATATCATCTCGGACCACATTCGTCATGGTCGACCGCTGACGATGACCTCTGTTGCGATCCTAAACGAGGATAGAGATCAGCTGCGTGAGATAACCACGGTCGATGCACTGACGGATCTCCTGCCCGGAATACGGCTTTCAATGAAACAACCGCCGGCCGCCAATGAAAAGGCCTCTATCTCCAACAAGAACCGCGGCTTTCGCGTCGAGATGAAGCGGGATTGAGCGCATCCTTGCGGGCGAGTGGCCTCTGAGGCTATCAGAAACCAGTCTGTTCGCGAGTGGCGCCATCTCCCTTCCACTCCGTTTTTCCGCGAACCTTGCTTGCCTGACATTAAGGTTACCGCGTAACCGGTCCTGACGATTGCACTTGCCGAATGCTGTAAAATTGGCATTTCTTGTGCGTACGGGGATAGGCTGTAAGTCATCCAGCAGCCCTCCGGTGCTTCATGGCGGCGTTCCGGAACTCAATCGTCGCATCGTTTTTGCTTGATTGGGGAGATCTCCGAATGACCGACGAATCCGCAAGACTGATGTCGGAAGCCTTGACCCTCTCGTCTGCCGCACTCCTGTCTTCGCTGGTGGACACGCTGGTTGAAAAGGGAATTCTATCGACCGACGAGGAAAAGGCGATCTATGTATCGGCGATTGAAAAAATCGACGACGTCGCCGGCTCGGACGAAGATGGCACACATGAACTGGCCCGAGAACTGATCGAGCAGCAGCTCGAAAATCAGTAACCAGACTATCCGCCAGCGACACCCACTCTCTATCGACGAATGGTTCCGCTGGGAACTGCAGGGTGATCGCCACCTTGGCCCGCCTTATGCCTGGATCACGGCGCACTTCAGGCAGTCATGCCGAACACGATAGGGCAGCAGGTCGAGCAAAATCGGCAAACGGTGTACTGTCCGGAATGCGCAAATCCGGACAGATCGATCCCTTCCGGTGATCCGATGATTGCATGCGGTGCTTTAAGTGAACTCGACAGAAAGAGTGATCGGCACCGCAGAGAGCGCTTTCGATACCGGGCATCCGGCCTTTGCCTTGTTGGCAAGCTCGGTGAAACCGGCAAGATCGAGCCCAGGCACCTTGCCCTTCAGCGCCAACGAAATCCCCGAGATGGCAAAACCGTCTGGCACCTGCTCGAGAGTAACCTTTGCCTTCGTTTCCATCGCCTCGGCTGTAAAGCCCGCTTCGCCAAGGATCAGCGACAAAGCCATGGTGAAGCACCCGGCATGCGCCGCACCGATCAATTCCTCCGGATTGGTGCCCGGAACGCCTTCGAAACGGCTGGCAAAACCATAGGGATAATCACTGAGCGCTCCGCTCTGGGTGGAAATCTTGCCCTTGCCGTCCTTCAGCCCACCCGTCCAATGAGCAGAACCTGTTCTATTGATCTGCATAGTTCTCTCCCGTTGTGAACTCGCCGCAGGCGTAACTAGGGCGAGCATGCGAAATGTGTATCGGGACAATCCGAGCCCCCACGTAAAAATGCTCACACAGCATCTCGATGCCCGCGCGGGGCGATTTATGCGACAAATATCCGCAACCGGGATCTGCATTTTTGCTCAGTTTTGCCTCACCGCATCGAACAAGTCCTGCCGAAACACAACCAAACAACTGTAATAAAATAGAAAATTCGCCCCACAGGCAAATGGCACGAAGTCTGCTTGCTCTTTATCCGACTGGGCAAAAGTCCGGCATTTCAAAAAAGAGGGAACAGCATGACGAAAACATTGATGGAAAAAGCCTTCCCATCGTCGGGCCGCTATCGCCTTGCCTCGGCGATTGGCGCTGCAGCCCTGGCCTTTTTGTCAGCCAATACGGCACTTGCAGCCGGCACGCTGCGCATCGGTATGACAGCTTCCGACATTCCGCTCACGACCGGGCAGACAGACCAGGGCGGCGAAGGCCAGCGCTTCATGGGCTATACGGTCTATAACTCACTGATCGAGTGGGATCTTTCCAGCGCCGACAAGCCCTCCGGCCTCATCCCCAGCCTCGCGACCACATGGGCCGTCGATGACGCCGACAAGACCAAATGGACCTTTACCCTGCGCGAAGGCGTGAAGTTCCATGACGGCAGCAGCTTCGATGCGGCAGCGGTTGTCTGGAACCTCGACAAGATCATGCTCGACACCGCCCCGCAATTCGACAAGCGCCAGTCCGCGCAGGGCCGGTCGCGTATTCCGGCAGTCGCATCCTATCGCGTGGTCGACCCGCAAACCGTCGAGATCACGACCAAGACGCCTGATGCGACGCTTCCCTATCAGCTGAGCTGGATTCTCATGTCCTCTCCGGCCAATTGGGAAACCCAGGGCAGGAGCTGGGATGCAGTGGCGCAGAAGCCCTCCGGCACAGGTCCATGGAAGCTGGAGAACGGTTTCACCCCACGCGAGCGCGCCGAACTGACCCCCAATGCGGACTACTGGGACAAGGCCCGCGTTCCGAAACTCGACAAGCTGGTCCTGATACCGCTTCCCGAGCCGAACACCCGTGTCGCGGCCTTGCGATCCGGCCAGGTCGACTGGATCGAGGCACCGGCACCGGATTCCGTCACCTCCCTCAAGGAAGCGGGTTTCTCGATCGTTACCAACGCCTACCCTCATAACTGGACATGGCACCTCTCCCGCGTCGAAGGCTCGCCGTGGAACGATATCCGCGTCCGCAAGGCCGCAAACCTCGCCGTCGATCGCGAAGGCCTGAACGAATTGCTCGGTGGCCTGTCCATCCCGGCGCAGGGTTACATGCCGCCCGGCCACCAGTGGTTCGGCAGCCCCACCTTCAAGCTCGAATACAATATCGAGGAAGCCACCAAATTGATGGCGGAGGCCGGCTTTGGGCCGGATAACCGCATCAAGACCAAGGCGATCATCTCTTCCTCCGGTTCGGGTCAGATGCTGCCGCTTCAGATGAACGAATATATCCAGCAGACGCTGTCGGAAATCGGCATCGACGTCGAATACGAGGTGATGGACTGGAACACGGTCATCAACGTCTGGCGTGCGGGAGCCAAGGATGCGACCGCCAGGGAAGGCACCGCCGTCAACTACAGCTACTTCATCCAGGACCCGTTCACCGCCATGATCCGCCAGTCGCAATGCAGCCTGGCGCCACCGACAGGCACCAACTGGGGCTATTACTGCGACCAGGAAATGGATGCCCTGTTCGAGAAGGTTCGCAATACCTTCGATACGGCGGAGCAGGACAAGGTCATGCAGCAGGTGCATGAGAAATACGTCAACGACGCCCTGTTCCTGATGGTGACGCATGACGTCAACCCGCGCGCGATGACCGACAAGGTAAAAGGCTTCGTCCAGGCCCAGAACTGGTTCCAGGACTTCTCGCCCATCACCGTCGATCCTTGACCCGAGCATGTGGCGCGCGGGCTTCTCGCGCGCCACAGCCCGTGACGCCCGATCAAGATCCTTGGTGAGGACCTCATGCTGCTCTATGCTTTCAAAAGGCTGCTCCACGTCATTCCGGTGACGATCGGCGTCAGCATCGTCTGTTTCATGCTCATCCATATCGCGCCGGGAGACCCGCTCGCGGCCATCCTGCCGTCGGACGCGTCGGCCGAAATGCAGGCGCAGATGCGCGCCCTGTACGGCCTGGATCAACCGCTGCCGGTCCAGTATGTGTTGTGGGTATGGAATGCCCTGCAGGGCGACCTCGGCACCTCCATCGCCACCGGCAGGCCGGTGCTGAACGAGATACTCGACGCATCGGTCAACTCCATCATCCTGGCGCTGTTTGCCGCAGCCATCGGCTTCGTTTTCGGGGCCACGCTCGGCTTTCTCGCCGGCGTCTTCCGCGGCGGCTGGATCGATCGCCTCGCCTCGGCGCTCTCCATGCTCGGCGTCAGCGTGCCGCACTACTGGCTGGGCATGGTTCTCGTCATCGCTTTCTCGGTAACGCTGGGCTGGCTGCCTGCCATGGGCGGCGGACCGGAAGGGTCGGCGGGCCGCAGCTTCAGCTGGGATTACATCCGTTTCCTTATTCTTCCGGCCGTCACCATGTCGGTCATTCCGATGGGCATCATCGCCCGCACCATCCGCTCGCTGGTGGCGGATATCCTGTCGCAGGATTTCACCCAGGCGCTGGCGGCGAAGGGACTGATGTCGCAGCAGATTCTCCGGCATGTGGTGCGCAATGCCGCCCCCACCGCCCTGTCGGTCATGGGCCTGCAGCTCGGCTATCTTCTGGGCGGTTCGATCCTGATCGAAACCGTCTTCTCATGGCCCGGAACCGGCTTTCTTCTCAATGGCGCAATCTTCACCCGCGACCTGCCGATCCTGCAGGGCACGATCCTGGTCCTGGCCATGTTCTTCGTCTTCCTCAATCTCCTGGTCGACGTGTTGCAGAGCGCCATCGATCCCCGCATCCAGAGGAGCTGACGATGGCCGTCATGACAGCAGAAATCGCGGTGACGCCACCGCATATCGTGAAATCTCCGGGCTTCTGGAGCGGCGTCCTGCGCCGGGTCTGTCGTGATCCGGTGGCGGTGACGGCGCTTGCCATCCTGCTGCTGCTGGTGCTGATCGCGATCTTCGCTCCCTATATCGCGCCTTACGACCCGGCGAGAGGCAGCGTCATCCGCCGGCTGCGGCCGATCGGGACACCGGGCTATATTCTCGGCACCGATGAACTCGGCCGCGACATGCTGTCCCGCCTCATCTACGGCGCGCGGCTCTCGCTCATCATGGGCGTCATTCCGGTGCCGATCGCCTTCGTTATCGGCACGACGATCGGCATCATCGCCGGATACGCCGGTGGCCTGACGAACACTTTGATCATGCGTCTCGTAGACGTCTTCTATGCCTTTCCCTCCGTGCTTCTCGCCGTGGCGCTGTCCGGCGCGCTCGGCTCGGGCCTCACCAACGCGCTCGTATCGCTGACCGTAGTCTTCATCCCGCAGATCGCCCGCGTTGCCGAAAGCGTCACGACACAGGTCAGAAAACTCGACTATGTCGATGCCGCCCGCGCCTCGGGCGCACCAGCACTGACGATCATCCGCATTCACATTCTCGGCAATGTTCTCGGCCCGATCTTCGTCTTCGCCACCAGCCTTATCTCCGTATCGATGATCCTGGCGTCCGGGCTGTCCTTCCTTGGCCTCGGCGTGCGTCCGCCGGATGCCGAATGGGGCCTGATGCTCAATACGCTGAGAACCGCGATCTACAACAACCCATTCGTCGCAGCACTGCCCGGCGTGATGATCTTCATCACATCGATCTGCTTCAACCTTTTCTCAGACGGGCTGCGCTCGGCCATGGACGTGAAATCATGATCAGCATCGTTGAAGAACCGGCTTACGATCTGCCGCTCGGCCAAAGAGGCGGCCCGGCCCAGCCCCTGATTTCCGCGCGCGGTCTGCTCAAGCACTTCCCCGTCAAGGGAAGCGGATTTCTGAAGCCGAAGAAAATGGTCCGCGCCGTCGATGGTGTGGATTTCGACATCTTGAAGGGAGAAACCCTGGGCGTCGTCGGCGAGAGCGGTTGCGGCAAATCGACGACGGCAAGGCTGCTGATGCAGCTCATCATGCCCGATCAGGGGGAAATCCTGTTCGACGGAGAAAAAGTCGGCGACCAGCTGTCCCTCTCCGACTATCGCCGGCAGGTGCAAATGGTGTTTCAGGACAGCTATGCCTCGCTCAATCCGCGTCTGACCATGGAAGAGACGATCGCCTTCGCACCCCGCATACATGGCGTACCGGCACAAAAGGCGATCGCCCGCGCCCATGACCTGTTGCATCGGGTCGGCCTTGAACCATCGCGTTTTGCCGGTCGTTACCCGCATGAACTCTCGGGTGGTCAGCGGCAGCGCGTCAATATCGCAAGAGCGCTTGCCCTCGAACCGCGTCTCGTCATTCTCGACGAGGCGGTATCGGCGCTCGACAAATCCGTCGAAGCCCAGGTCCTCAATCTGCTTCTCGACCTGAAGCGTGATTTCGGTCTCACCTACCTGTTCATCTCCCACGATCTCAACGTCGTGCGCTTCATGTGCGACCGGGTGATGGTCATGTATCTCGGCAAGGTTGCCGAGCTTGGCACGCGCGACGCCATTTTCGACGATACCCGCCACCCCTATTCGGCGGCGCTTCTCGCCTCAATGCCGAAAATGGACCCGTCGGAACGCACGAGAGTGCCGCCACTGTCGGGCGACCCGCCCAACCCGATCGACCCGCCCCCTGGCTGTCGTTTCCACACGCGCTGTTGCTTCGCTGAAGACATATGCAGCGATCTTCTGCCGCCACTGACGGGCATTTCCGCACAGCAGTCTGCGGCCTGCCTGATGTCCATACCGGGCGCGGGCCATAGCCGCTCGCCAGCATTGACGGAGGCCTGATATGCAAGCAGACCCGCACGCCGAAAACATGATCGACATCCGCAATCTGTCGGTCACCTTCAATCGCGGTCGAAAGCCCGTGAGAGCCGTCAACGGCGTCAGCCTCTCCGTCAATCCGGGTGAGGTTGTCGCGCTGTTGGGAGAATCCGGCTCGGGCAAAAGCGTGACGATGCGCTCGCTTCTACGCCTGCATCCCAAGGGCACCACGATCGACGGTGAAATGACGGTCTCCGGCCGCGACATCATGGGGCTCTCGACCCGCGAACTCGGCGCCCTGCGCGGCGCCGTCGTCTCCATGGTCTTCCAGGAGCCGCGCCTTGCCCTGGACCCAGTCTACACCGTCGGCCAGCAGATCGAGGAAACCATCATGCGGCACGAAAAGGTGTCGCGTAGGCAAGCCTCCGCGCGTGCGCTTGCGCTCTTTCAGAAAGTCCGCATCCCCTCGCCCGAACGGCGTTTGCAGAATTATCCGCACGAAATGTCGGGGGGCATGCTGCAGCGTGCGATGATCGCCATGGCGCTGGCCTGCAATCCGAAAGTGCTCCTCGCCGACGAACCGACCACTGCGCTCGATGCCACCGTTCAGATCCAGATCCTGCTGCTCATCCGTGAACTGCAGGAGGAATACGGGCTTTCTGTAATCTTCGTGACCCATGATATCGGTGTGGCGGCCGAAGTCGCCGACCGCATTGCTGTGATGTATGCTGGCCGGATCGTCGAGGAAGGCTTGGTCGGCGATATTATCCGCAACCCGAAACACCCCTATACCAAGGGGCTTCTCGGCGCCCGCGTCGAGCTTGCCCACGGCCGTGACCGGCTGGTCACGATACCCGGATCTCCGCCGGATCTTGCCAACATGCCGCCCGGCTGTGCCTTTGCACCCCGTTGTCCGCAGGTTCTCGACACATGTCACAGCAAGGTCCCGGCGCTGGTAAACGCTGACGCATCCGGCAAGGTGGCCTGCCTTCGCTATGCCTGACCCGGAAACACATCCTGACGTCGGGGAACAGCCGGACAATCCGAACGGCCGCGCTATTGGCGTGAGCCCGCGTCGGATTGCCCTGATCAATCCCAACACATCGCAGGCGACCACTGCGATGATGACGCAGATCGCCCAAGGCCATCTGCAAACCTTTGATGTGCATGGTATGACCGCCGCCACCGGTGTTGCAATGATTGTCAACGAACAAGCGCTCGCCGCATCGGCACCCGGCGTCGTCGAAATGGGGCTGACGGCCCAAGCCGCCGGCGCCTCGGGCATCATTGTCGCCGCCTTCGGCGACCCCGGGCTTGAAGACCTCGCGTCGCGTTGCCAGATCCCTGTCGTGGGTCTCTGCGAGTCAAGCATGCGCGAGGCGGCAGGCGGGCACCGCCGCTTCGGTATCGCCACGGTGACGCCGAGCTTGGTTACGAGCTTCGCCGCGAAGGCAGAGATGCTCGGCCTCTCGACCGCATTCACAGGGACTCGTCTCACGAAAGGCGACCCGGTCGATCTCGTCGGCGACCCGATACGGCTGACGGACGCGCTGGAGGCCGCCGTGCGCGCCTGCTTCGATCTCGACGGGGCAGAAGCGGTCATTATAGGTGGAGGCCCGCTCGGTCAGGCGGCGCAGCAGCTGCAACCCCGCTTTTCTCGCCCGGTCATTGCTCCGCTTCGCTCGGCAGCTATATCGCTTTCCGCACGCCTTGCGCAGTGACGTGCTGTGGTCGCGGCTCGGGTTACCGGCGGAATGCCGAACTTCGGCTCCATGTCGTCCGCCGACCATTTTGCTGCATGAAGACCTCAGGTCGTGTGACGAGACTTCCAGATTCGGGCAGCTTCGCTATACGCGGCGTCGTACGAACTGCATGGCTCCCGGGCCAGCGTTAAAAGGGCGGTGGCGGCGGTTGATATGACAATTTTCTCGATCCGCTCCTCAACGACGGCTCCTCTCCACACTCCACACCAATACTCAATTTTCGTGGTGCGCGGCCGGGACAAGGAGACCGGCTCCCTGATACGAGGGACCCTTGTGTCGATGGCCTCACCGTTCACCAATCTGCTGATGGCCGTCGCCTTGAATGGCGTAAATTGTGCGACATCTCGCGTGTTACCAAGTATCGCCAGGTTTTTCAGACCGAGTGCAATTGCGGTTTCCCTGTGCATGTCCTTGTAGCCGGACTGAGCCACGCCAAGCACCGTTGCCTCAGCCCTGACAGGGCTGACCAGATGCATTGCATTCCGTATCGGAGAGCGATGTCCAGTCAGCCTGTGCAAGCCCATGAGATGATAGACCTGTGGCGCGAACGCAGAAAGCGGGACATAGGCGATGCTTTTTTCCGTAAGCGCGCCACTCACGTCCTCGGCCGAGTGGCAGACTGGAATACCCAACGCACTCGCGACAAACTCATGACGCCCGGACCGATCGCCTGCACCGGATGCGCCATGCAAAACAACCTTATGACCCGCCTTTGCGACCAGAAGTGCCGCAAGCATAAACCAGGGCGGATTTTGCTGGTTCGGAGAAATGTAGCATGGCCAGTCGAGATCGGCTCTGAGATGGGTCGCGCCGAAGCGGTCATCTACATGTTCGCGGACGGCGGAAACGAAACCGGCAAGCTCGCTGGCAGTTATGTTTCGCAACTGCAGAATAGCCATGAATGCTCCGATCTGGACCGGGTCTGCATTGCCTTCGAGAATGATGGCGATCGCCTCTTTAGCCTCGTTCTGGCTAAGTGGGCGCCTATGGCCCGCAGTCGTCGATATGATCGCGAGCGCTTTTGCCAATCGGTCCTGTGGATGGGCTTCCTCACCAATCTTCGATAGTTTTGCATCAAAATCGCGTGCGGATGGTTCTCCATCGATCAGATTGGCGCGACTCGTGGCGAAACCCGGCAGAACTCGAAGATTCTGTACATTCCAGCTCTCATCGAAAGGCGGCTCACGAAAACTGTCGGCGGCGCCGCCTTGGAAAACGGCCTCAATGCCTTCAACCACCGCTGCGACGACCGCCTGCATTTTCTCGGCGAACGGTGTGGGGACCAGCCCACGGCCGGAACGAATGACGATGGGGTCGTTTAGCTGTTCGCGAAGCTGACCCAGTATTCGACTAACGGCAGATGTCTGCATTCCCAGGCGTTTCGCGGCTAAGGTTACGCTGCCTGTCTTTAGGATCGCATCAAGAACAATTATCAGTTTTCCATTGGCAAGACGCTGTTCTATCGCTGGCGTCAAGGCATCCGAAATTGGTCGCTCGAGTACGCTCGGTGTGGGCTGCTGCATTATGTGTCCTGGAACTCGAAAGGAGCTAACGCTTTCGCGGAATGTTTCCGCACAATCACTTTAGAACTAGTCTGAACTACATCGTTTGACAAAATTCGCTTACCGGAACTAAAGCAGACTTCAAGGATCAAGTTAAGTTTAGTTTTCAGAAAATGGAAGCCGAGGCGCATGCACGGTTCGATGACGAGGAGATGACCTTGAAAAAAGCAGGCCACATATTCACGAGCTTCCTTATCGCCGGCGCGCTTTCGATCGCGACGGTATCGACGGCGTTGGCGCAGGAGGTAAGGATCCAGCATGCGCAGGGAGAGACTGTCCTGACGTCCCCGCCGCAGAAAGTGCTGGTCCTCGACATGCCGAGCCTCGATACGCTGGCGGCTCTCGGGGTCGATGTGCAGGGCGTTCCGGGAACCAACCTTCCCCAATACCTGTCACGCTATTCGGACAGTCGGTATCTCAAGGTGGGCTCTCTTTTCGAACCCGATTATGAGGCGATCAACGCGGCAGAAGCCGACCTTGTCATCGTCGGCGGACGCTCCCGCGCCAAATATCCGGACGTGTCGGCCATCACGCCGGCCATCGATATGTCGGTCGACAGCAAGAACTTCACCGAAAGCGTCAAGACCAACATCAGCAAGCTCGGCGACATCTTCGACAAGCAGGACAAGGCGAAGGAACTCGTCGCAGCCGTCGACGAAAAGCTGGCCGCCTTGAAAAGCGCCGCCCCTTCCGCAGGCAAGGCCATCATCCTCGTGACCAATGCCGGCAAGCTGGGCGCCTATGGTCCGAATTCCCGTGTCGGATGGCTGCACAAGGAAGTGGGTTTCGCCACGGTTGAGGAAAACATCGACGATCGCTTCCACGGCGGAGACGTGGTTTCCTTCGAATACTTGCTCGAAAAGAACCCGGACTGGCTGTTCGTGATCGACCGCGATGCGGGGGTTGGACAGAGCGACAGTGGCAATGCCGCCGCCCAGGTGCTCGACAACGAGTTGGTTCACCAGACGACGGCCTGGAAAAAGGGCCAGGTCGTCTATCTTGATCCGCAGGCGGCCTATATCGTCAGCAGCGGCTATACGGCGCTCACGACCCTGATGGACCAAGTCTACACTGCCATTTCGGCTAAGAAGTAAGCCGACCCTCCTCGATCTGAAGATGGGCTTCGGTCGGCACTCCGACGGAAGCTCATTACCGTGTGAGCAATCCTGTTGAAAATACTGGCACTTGCGTTTCTCATCGCCGTTGCACTCGCCGTCACGAGCCTCTTCGTCGGCGTGAGCAATGTTGGCGTGGCGGCTTTGGCCTCGTCGACGGCAGATGCGCATGCCATGCTGGTACTGCTGGCAAGTCGTATCCCGCGCACCCTGGCGCTTGTGCTCGCCGGCAGTTCCATGGCGATCGCCGGCCTGATCATGCAGATGCTCGTGCGCAACCGCTTCGTCGAGCCATCCACCGCCGGAACGACTGAATCCGCCGGCCTCGGCCTGCTAACCGTCACCATGATCGCGCCGGACACCTCCATCTTCGGCAAGATGCTGGTAGCCGCCGTTTTCGCGCTTGCCGGGACCGCACTCTTCCTGCGTATCCTCAGGCAGATACCCTTGCGCGACGTTCTGCTCGTGCCACTGATCGGTATCATGCTCGGCGGCGTCATCGGCTCGGTTACAGCCTTCTTCGCCTACCGCTTCGACCTGACCCAGACCATGCTCGCCTGGATGACCGGCGATTTTTCGGGCGTGTTGCGCGGACGATATGAACTCCTCTGGCTCGGCTTCGTGTTTGCGGTAGCCGCCTATTTCGCAGCAGATCGCTTTACCGTGGCCGGGATGGGACGCGACTTCACAACCAATCTCGGCATGAACTACAGGCGTGTCATGGCTTTCGGCCTGTTGGTCGTTTCCCTGGTCAGCGCAGTCGTTGTCGTCACCGTCGGCATGATCCCGTTCCTCGGCTTGATCGTGCCAAACGTCGTCAGCATGATGATCGGCGATAACATGCGCCGCTCCGTTCCATGGGTCGCGACGCTTGGGGCAATCTTCGTCCTACTTTGCGATATCATCGGACGAACGATCCGGGCGCCGTACGAAGTGCCTATCGGCACGGTGATCGGCGTCATCGGCAGCGTGCTGTTCCTGTATTTGCTTTTGCGGAAACGCCACCATGCTGTCTAGGGATGCCGACAGACGGGCACGGCTCGTGCTTTACCTGCTGGCGACACTCGCCGCGCTTTCCATACTGGCGTTCATGACGCTTGGCGCGCGCGGAAGCTGGGCCTTCATCATTCAGTTCAGGGGCATGAAGCTGCTGTCGCTTCTGCTCGTCGCCTATGCGATCGCTGTCTCGACGGTCCTGTTCCAGACGGTGACCAACAACCGCATCCTGACACCCTCGGTGATGGGCTTTGACGCGCTCTACGTGCTCATGCAGACAGCGCTGATTTCCTTTCTCGGTTCCGACATCGTCCTGCTCTTCAATCCGCAGGCGAAGTTTCTGGTCGAGACCGTGCTGCTCGTCGCGTTTTCCGCTGTTCTCTACCGTTGGCTTTTCGTCGGCGCCGAGCGCAGCCTTCATCTGCTCGTGCTGGTCGGCATCATCCTCGGCGTGCTGTTCCGCAGCTTCTCGACATTCATGCAGCGCGTACTGGATCCCAACGAGTTTGCGGTCCTCCAGGACAGCCTGTTCGCCAGCTTCAATTCCGTCGATTCGACGTTGCTGGGGGTTTCGGCAGTCCTCGTCGCCGCCACCACGGTCGTCGGCCTGAAGCTGATGCATACCCTGGATGTCCTGTCTCTCGGTCGCTCGGCCGCAATAAGTCTCGGCGTCAACTACAAACGCACGGTGACCACGATCCTGATGGTTGTATCGGTCCTCGTGGCGGTATCGACCGCGCTTGTCGGTCCGGTGATGTTTTTCGGCCTTCTGGTTGCCGCGCTCGCGCATTATGCGACGGGAAGCGGAAAGCATGTCTACATATTGCCCTCGGCAATTCTCATGGCAGTCATTTGCCTTGTCGGTGGTCAGGTCGTGCTTGAACGGGTCTTCGCCTTCAATACCGCGCTGTCGATCATCATCGAATTCGTCGGCGGCATCGTCTTCATAGGTCTCATTCTCAAGCGGGGTACGCGATGATCATCGCCGAAGAGGTCAGCAAATCCTATGGTGGTACAATCGTCGTCGATGGCGTATCGGTATCCATCCCGACAGGCGGCATTACCTCGATCATCGGCCCGAACGGAGCCGGAAAATCGACATTTCTGTCGATCGTGTCCCGCCTGATGTCGATGGAGAGGGGAACGGTGACCGTCGATGGTCTGGATGTCACAAGGACGCCGAGCGACGCTCTGGCCCGCAGGCTTTCCATTCTCAGGCAGGACAACCACATCTCCTCACGGCTGACCGTGCGCGATCTGGTGAGCTTCGGGCGCTATCCCTATTCGAAAGGCAGGCCGACGATTGAGGACAAGGTCCATATCGACCGCGCGCTCGACTATCTGCATCTAGAGCCCCTGGCCGGACGTTTCCTCGACGAACTCTCCGGCGGCCAACGTCAGCGCGCCTTCGTCGCCATGGTTCTGTGTCAGGACACGGACTATGTGCTGCTCGATGAACCGCTCAACAATCTCGACATGAAACACGCGTCGAGCATGATGAAGATCATGCAGCGCGCCGCCGACGAACTGAAGAAGACCGTGGTGATTGTTCTCCACGACATCAACTTCGCCTCCTGGTATTCCGACCGTATCATTGCGATGCGCGATGGCAAGCTGACACACCAGGGCGCGGCAAGCGAGATTATCAGGCCGGCCGTACTCAAGGAAATCTATGACATGGATATCGGCGTGGTCGAGGTGAACGGCCAGCGGGTCTGCCTGTTCTACGAATAGTCGCGACCGGTGAGGACCGTCCGGTCGATGGACGCCAGGCTCGGGCGCCCAAGCAGTGCCATGGCTGTCTCGAGTTCCGTCTGCAAGATTGTCAGCACGTGAGCGACGCCTGGGACGCCGCCGACGGCCAGAGCATGAAGTATCGGTTGGCCGATCATCACCGCACGGGCTCCAAGCGCAATGGCCTTGACGATATCCGTGCCGCGCCGGAAACCGCCATCGACCAGAACGGGCATCCTGCCCGCCACCCTCGCCGTGATGCTTTCGAGCGCCGACATGGTCGACGGGACGGTATCAAGCACCCTGCCGCCGTGATTGGAGACGATGATGCCGGAGCAGCCGGCAGCAAGCGCCCGATCGCAGTCATCGGGGTTCAGCACGCCTTTCAGGAGAACGGGAAGGCGGGTTCGGCGGCACAGATCCTCGATGTCGGTCCAGCGGGGCGCATGTTCGGCAAGCCTGTCGAACACCGGGCTTCCGCGCCTTGCCACGAGCGGTCGGGACGGCGCCATGCCGACGAGGTTTGCCGCCGTGACGTCCGCCGGAAGATGAAAGCCGGCACGCTGCTCCACATTGCGAATGCCACCGAGCGGTGCATCGACGGTGACAACGATAGCACGATAGCCCGCCGCTTCGGCCCGCTCGACGAGCGACAGGCTGTCGCGATGGACAGGCTGCATATAGAGCTGGAACCAAAGTGGGGAGGACGATACGGCAGCGATCTCCTCCAACGGCACGCTGGCCTGGGTGCTCACGGTCATCCAGGTACGTGTCAGGGATGCGGCGGTTGCCGTGGCAATCTCGCCGTCGGGATGAAGAAGCCTGTGATAGGCGGTCGGTGCGACGATGATCGGATACGGCAGTTCTTCGCCGAACAGGACAGAGCTTGCCGTTGCCCCGCTCATGTCGGCAAGCGCGCGCGGCATCAGCTCGATACGGGAAAACTGTTCTCTGTTTGCGCGCTGCGTCACGCCATCGGCGGCATGGCCATTGATATACGCGAAGACAGCGGCATCCACCCGCGCCGGGAAATGGCGCTCGTAGTCTTCCAGCGAAACGGTGTCGGAAGGTATCACCCGTCTACCCGTTCTGCGGCTTCAGCTAATTGCAGGGCGCGACGCCCGTAATCCGCCACCTGCGGCAGAGGATGCGGCATCAGCAACTGCGCCATGCTCCGGTGAAAGGACGAAAAGCCGCAATCGAGCGCACGGTCGATCCAGGGCAACGCATCGTCGACATCGCCATGCGACAGCATCACCCGTGCGAGGTTGAACTGGGCCCAGCAATCACCGCCTTCCGCACCGCCGCGATAGAATTCCATCGCCTTGTCGAGGTCTGCCGGTCCGATACGCCCATCCTCATGAAACAGGCCGAGCATGTTCAGTGACTTGACGTGACCGTTGCGTGCCGCCGACATGTAGAGCGTATAAGCTGCCGCATTGTCGCGACCGACGCCGGAACCCCGGCAATAGGCGTCGGCAAGATTGAACATCGCCCACACGTCTCCGAGTTCCGCAGCAGATTGATAGTATCGGGCGGCCAGCGCGGGATCAGCCTGCACTCCCCAGCCACGCTCCAGGCACCGGCCCATCATGTTGAGCGCGCGCGGGTCCCCGCTTCTCGCCGCAGCGCGAAACGTATCCGCCGCATGATCGTGCTCGCGCCGATCCAGATACATCTGACCAAGCGCCAGCTGCACCTCGACCATCGTCGCAGTATCGGCATCGGCAGTCTTATCTCCGTGGATTGCCTGCATCAAAGCTCAGCCCAGCGACGCAGCAGATTATGGTAGTGATTGACGAGACCAAGCACGGCATGATTGTCGTCCCCCAAAAGGCGCCGGGTTTCGATGATCGACACGTCGAGATCGTAAAGCATCGTCCTTGATCCGCCGTCCTTGACCATCGATTGCGTCCAGAAGAACGACGCCCATCGGCTCCCGCGCGTGATCGGCGAGACCCTGTGAAGGCTGGATGACGGATAGACGACCATTGAGCCGGCAGCCAGCTTCACGGAATGCGTACCGTACGTATCCTCCACGATCAGTTCGCCGCCGTCATAGTCTTCCGGTTCCGTCAGGAACAAGGTCGACGAGACATCTGCCCGCATGCGCACGCCGTTCGATCCCGGCACCGACCGGATGGCATTGTCGACATGCGCGCCGAAACTCATCCCGACGTCGTAGCGATTGAACATTGGCGGCATCACCCGCAGCGGCAGTGCAGCGGAATTGAAGGTCGGGTTGCGGCCGAGCGCCGTCAGGATGAGGTTGCCGAGCTCCATAGCCTCCCTGCTGTCGACCGGTATCTGCAGATTGAACTTGGATTGGGCAGCCTGTTGACCTGCCGTGACCCTGCCGTCGACCCATGCGGAACTCTCCAGAACCGATCTGCAATGCAGGATCTCGTCCTTGCTGAGGACATTCGGGATTTCGATGAGCATGGGATCTATCTCTTTCGCCGCCGCGCAATACCGGCGGAACTTTGCGACTGTAATGTACGTGGGAAGCAGGCAGCAAACCGAAGCCTGCCGCCTGATAAGCGGATAGGCCTAGAAGGTTGCACCGACATTCAGCATGAATGTCCGGCCGGACGTCGGTACGGCGCGCACCGCATTGAACGTCGATGTGTAGTTCAGGTGGTCCGTGAGATTGTAGCCATTGAACGAGACGCGGAAATTGTCCTTCTTGTAAGCGAGCACCGCGTCGAGGGAGAATGTTTCCGGCACCTCGGCCGTGTTTCCGGCATCGGCCCAGTAGGACGAGGCGTACTGGATACCGCCACCGAGCGTGAACCGTCCCGGAAGGGCCAGGGCATTCTCGGGAAGATCATAGCTCGTCCACACAGTGAGGTTGTTCCTTGCAACTCCCGGAGCATCGTTGCCGATCTGGGCGGCATCGTCGGCATAGGTGACTTCGCCGTCGAGATAGGCGTAGGCTACGTTGACCGACCAGTCGTCGGTCACCTTGCCGCTGACGCCGACCTCGACGCCACGGATACGGCGTCCCTGCCCACTGTCGGAGAAGCCTGGCGAAACCTCACCCGTCACTGGGTCGGTCGTGTAGGAGTTATCCTTGTCGATCTGGAAAACCGCGCCGGTAATGCCGAGACGTCCGTCGAGGAAATCGGCCTTCGCGCCGATTTCGAACGTATCGGCCTTTTCAGGGCTGTTATCAAGGCCGTCTCTCGGAACCTCGCTGCCGACACCGCCGACCGCGGCAGCGATATCCGTGCCGATCGGGCGATAGGTGCGCGAGAAGGATGCGTAGAGCATGTAGTCGTCCGTCGGCTCCCAGATGGCACTGATAGCCGGGCTGACTTCACGCGACGTAGCGGACCCTTCGATCGTGGTTACGCCTGCTGCATCCGCGCTCTTGAACTCGCTGTTGAAATAGTCCCATCGCAAGCTGCCCTGCAGCGAGAACTGTTCGGTAAGCCACACCCTGTCGCTGGCAAATGTGAAGGTAATCGCCGAATTTCCCAAAGCAAAGAAAACATCCGCAAACTGGTAGGTCCAAATTTCCCAAGTCCGTTTAAGTTAGGAAATCAAGGTGTTAGAACACGGTCGTACGGAGGTCCCAACACACGGCGTGCAGCCCAGATTTCTGGACGTCTCACGACCATCGGGCCTCATCTTCATGCGACCCTTGGTATGGATTGGTTCGCGGCAATCAATCGTTCTGATGAACTGATCCCGAGCCTCTCAAATGCGAGATCGTCGTCGACATGCCACGGTGACAGAATAAGGTTGTTTGAATCGATGAGCGCTTCCTCGAGCTTGCTCTGGACCTTTCTGGCTCGCCACCAAACGGCGTCTCGCGATCCTGAGACTGGGCCGCCGCTCTCCTTGATATGGCAATCGATGCTTTCTTGTGCCTGATCGACGTCATGGACCAGCCACAAGGCAACCAAGCCCCAAGGTGAGTCTGACATCGGATGCTGTCTGTTTAGACCGTCCACGATCTCCTGAATGCCTCGGTCCGACGCCCCCACGGATAGCTGTTGGACAAAATCCCCCGCAACGGCCACGTAAGCGAACCCCGCCTCTATTGAATGCGGCACTCCTCGTGCCGTCCCGATGTAGTGGTCGAGCATCTCTATAACGCCCTCATCGTGAAGGAAGTCGAGGGCCGCCTTGAGGCCCGTGATATCGCCCTTCACAATAGCAGCCTGGGCATTCGCCAACTGCTGCGTCACCGCCCGCGCCAGGAGATGAGACGGATAGCCCATGCTCATGACATGCTGGAGTGTTGATTGCCACTGAGAACTGACCCGGCGTTTCCACCGAGAATTGACCCGCTTGTTAGGTATGTTTCGGGTCTGCGGTCGTGGTCAAGTTCCTCGTTTTCTCCTTTGTCGTTTTGGTGTCGTGCGCAGAGCTGTTCTTGAAGCGGAAGCTGTCGTTTCCGGTTTCAAGGATGTGGCAATGATGGGTAAGCCGATCGAGCAATGCTGTGGTCATTTTGGCGTCGCCGAACACGCTGGCCCATTCACTGAAGCTGAGGTTTGTGGTGATGATGACGCTGGTTCGCTCGTAGAGTTTGCTGAGCAGGTGGAACAGCATCGCACCGCCCGACGCGCTGAACGGCAGGTATCCAAGCTCATCGAGGATGACGAGATCGGAGTGGACGAGCCGATTGGCGATCTGCCCAGACCGTCCTTGCGCCTTCTCCTGTTCCAGCGCGTTGACCAGTTCGACCGTTGAGAAGAATCGGACCCGTTTGTGGTGATGTTCGATGGCCTGAACACCTATCGCGGTAGCAATGTGTGTCTTGCCCGTGCCAGGGCCACCGACCAGAACGATGTTGTTTGCATCGTCCAGGAAGTCGCAGCGATGAAGCTGTTGCACGAGCGCCTCGTTGATCTCGCTGCTGGCGAAGTCGAAGCCGTTCAAATCACGATAGGCAGGAAAGCGAGCTGTTTTGAGCTGATAGGCAGTCGAACGAACTTCACGTTCCGCGGTCTCCGCCTTGAGGAGCTGCGACAAGATCGGAATGGCAGCCTCGAACGCCGGCGATCCTTGCTCAGTCAGTTCGCCGACGGCTTGTGCCATGCCGTGCATCTTCAGTTGCCGCAGCATGATGACGATAGCACCGCTTGCTGGATTATGACGCATGGCGGGCCTCCGTCTTTCTCAGGGCATCGTATCGTTCGACATTGGCCTTGGGCTCGTTGATGAGCGTCAAGGCTTGCGGCGCATCAATGGTCGGCGGCGTGAAGGATTTGCCGTCGACGAGGCGATGCAGCAGGTTCAGTACATGCGTCTTGGTCGGAATCCCGGACTTCAGTGCCATATCGACCGCCGACAGGACGGCCTGTTCATCGTGCTGAAGGACGAGCGCCAGGATATCGACCATCTCGCGGTCGCCACCCGGCTTCTTCAGGAGATATTGCTGCAAGGTCCGGAATGCGTCCGGTAGCTCGACGAATGGTGCACCATTGCGCAGAGCGCCGGGCTTACGCTGCACCACCGCCAGATAGTGCCGCCAGTCGTAAATGGTCTGTCCCGGTCGGTCATGGGAGCGATCGATGACGCGACGATGCTCGCAAACGATCTGTCCTTCCGCAGCAACCACGACACGATCCGGATAGACCCGCAGGCTCACCGGTCGATTGGCGAAGGACGCCGGGACGCTGTAGCGATTGCGCTCCAGATGGACGAGGCAGGTCGGTGAGACACGCTTGGTGTGTTCGACAAACCCATCAAACGGCCGGATAACGGGCATAAGCGCGCGTGCTTCCTCCGCCCAGATGTCGGCAATGGAGCCACGCATCTGGCCGTGTGGGGTCTGCGCCCAGATCTCCTTGCAGCGCTGCTCGAGCCAGTCGTTCAGAGCATCCAGCGATGGAAAGCGCGGCGTTGGCTGCCACAGACGATGACGCGCGTCCTGAACGTTCTTCTCGACCTGTCCCTTCTCCCAGCCGGAAGCCGGATTGCAGAACTCGGGTTCGAACAGGTAGTGGCTGGCCATCGCCTGGAAGCGGACGTTGACGTCACGCTCTTTGCCACGGCCGACCTTGTCGATCGCGGTGCGCATGTTGTCGTAGATGCCACGACCGGGGATGCCTCCGAACACGCGGAATGCATGGTTGTGGGCGTCGAAGAGCATCTCGTGGGTTTGCAGCAGATAGGCCCGCACGATGAAGGCGCGGCTGTAACTCAGCTTCGTGTGCGCCACCTGTAGTTTGGTGCGCTCGTTGCCGATGATGGCCCAGTCTTCCGACCAGTCGAACTGGAAGGCTTCACCGGGATCGAACGCCAGGGGCACATATGTCCCGCGACCCGTCGTCTGCAATTCCCGCTGCCGATCATCACGCCATTCCCGAGCAAATGCCGCCACCCGATTATAGGAACCCTCATAGCCGAGGCTCATCAGATCGGCATGCAATTGCTTCATCGTCCGCTTCTGTTTGCGGTTCTTCTTGGATTCGGTCTTCAGCCAGGCCGACAACCGATCTGCAAACGGATCAAGCTTGCTCGGCCGCTCCGGCACCTTGAACTTCGGCTCCACGCCGTCCAGGCGAAGGTATTTGCGAATGGTATTCCGGGATAGGCCGGTCCTGCGGCAAATCTCCCGGATCGATAGATGGTCTCGAAAATGCCAGCGTCGGATCACGCTCAATAACGCCATGTCGATCACTCCATAGCCCCCGCTGAAAACATGCGAGGGAAGGTTGGAACATGGGTCAATTCTCAATGGAAATATCAGGCCACGCCGGGTCAGTTCTCAGTGGAAATCAACACTCTAAGCTTCATACAGATCGCTGCTGCCATGATATGGATGCGGTGAATGTCGATTCAGCCTGGAACGTCTCGCAAAGGGCTGGCCCAGCGGCGAGATCGATGCTCTCATGCCATGGAATTACCAGGTCTAGAAGGCCTCAGCTTGTCGCTTACCCGGCATCTCTGCAGGTCCACGGAGAAATCGCCAACATCATCGCTTCGATGGATGTGATGCAACAACAGTTTGTGGCCGCGGCCCAGCACGACCTGCTAACAAGCATTGCATCTGGCGAGATCGACACGGAGCACAAAGAGACAAGCTCCTCGAGGCTTACGCCAAGGAGCTTGTGAGAAAGTTTCCGGAATGGGAGATATTCTGAGATTATTGGTTGCGGGGGCAGGATTTGAACCTGCGGCCTTCAGGTTATGAGCCTGACGAGCTACCGGGCTGCTCCACCCCGCGACGAGCACAAACCTTTGGTTTGTGCGAGATGCCAACGCGAAGGCGTTGGCGGACTGCCGGAGCAAAACCCTTTGGGTTTTGTCTCCTGTAAGGCGGGCACCAGATCAAGACCAGTGAGCCATCCTTATTCCGTCTTGTTCTGCGTTTTTCGGCGATGAACGACGAAGGGCCGCATGAGCGGCCCAACTGGTGTTTCGGCTTGGGCCGAGCTGTGTCGAGAAGATTGTATCATGCTTTCGCATGCATTGCCTTTAGAAGACCTGGCAGCGACCTACTCTCCCGCGTCTTAAGACGGAGTACCATTGGCGCTGGGGCGTTTCACGGCCGTGTTCGGAATGGGAACGGGTGCGGCCGCCCCGCCATGACCACCAGGTCATCTAAGGGCAATGTGAAGAGAAGCTGGTTCACTCTTTGAGTGATTGATTTGAACACGTCTTTGTCTCACGGCCTGCGTTTGCAGGCGGATGAGCATTGATCAATGGGAACGATTAAGCCAATCGGGCTATTAGTAAGGCTAAGCTTCATGCATTACTGCACGTCCACACGCCTCCTATCAACGTGGTCGTCTACCACGGCCCTGATAGGGAATACTCGTTTTCAGGTTGGTTTCCCGCTTAGATGCCTTCAGCGGTTATCCATTCCATATATAGCTACCCTGCTATGCCGTTGGCACGACAACAGGTCCACCAGAGATATGTCCATCCCGGTCCTCTCGTACTAGGGACAGATCCTGTCAATATTCCTACACCCACGGCAGATAGGGACCGAACTGTCTCACGACGTTCTGAACCCAGCTCACGTACCGCTTTAATTGGCGAACAGCCAAACCCTTGGGACCTGCTCCAGCCCCAGGATGCGATGAGCCGACATCGAGGTGCCAAACAACCCCGTCGATATGGACTCTTGGGGGTCATCAGCCTGTTATCCCCGGCGTACCTTTTATCCGTTGAGCGATGGCCCTTCCACGCGGGACCACCGGATCACTATGACCGACTTTCGTCTCTGCTCGACTTGTCAGTCTCGCAGTCAGGCGGGCTTATGCCATTGCACTCGACGACCGATTTCCGACCGGTCTGAGCCCACCATCGCGCGCCTCCGTTACTCTTTCGGAGGCGACCGCCCCAGTCAAACTACCCACCATACACTGTCCCGGATCCGGATGACGGACCGCGGTTAGACATCCATGACGATAAGGGTGGTATTTCAAGGATGGCTCCACGAAGACTGGCGTCCCCGCTTCAAAGCCTACCACCTATCCTACACATGCCGACACGAATGCCAGTGTAAAGCTATAGTAAAGGTGCACGGGGTCTTTCCGTCTAACCGCAGGAACCCCGCATCTTCACGGGGAATTCAATTTCACTGAGTCTATGCTGGAGACAGCGGGGAAGTCGTTACGCCATTCGTGCAGGTCGGAACTTACCCGACAAGGAATTTCGCTACCTTAGGACCGTTATAGTTACGGCCGCCGTTTACTGGGGCTTCAATTCAAAGCTTGCACCTCTCCTTTTAACCTTCCAGCACCGGGCAGGCGTCAGACCCTATACGTCGTCTTTCGACTTCGCAGAGCCCTGTGTTTTTGATAAACAGTCGCTACCCCCTGGTCTGTGCCACCCTCTTCCACTTGCGTAAAAGAGGGTCACGCTTCTTCCGAAGTTACGCGTGCAATTTGCCGAGTTCCTTCAGCATAGTTCTCTCAAGCGCCTTGGTATACTCTACCTGACCACCTGTGTCGGTTTCGGGTACGGTCTATACGGTGGAGCTATTTCCTGGAACCGCTTCCCTGCAAGATCAATCCAATAAGACCTTACAAGTTACGCAATCCGTCACTACCACCAGGCCCACGAATATTAACGTGGTTCCCATCACCTACGCATTTCTGCCTCAGCTTAGGGGCCGGCTAACCCTGCTCAGATTAACTTTAAGCAGGAACCCTTGGTCTTTCGGCGAGGGGGTCTCTCACCCCCTTTGTCGTTACTCATGTCAACATTCGCACTTCCGATATCTCCAGGGGCCCTCACGGGTCCCCCTTCACAGACTTACGGAACGCTCCGCTACCACACATCTTACGATGTATCCTCAGCTTCGGTGCATGGCTTTAGCCCCGTTACATTTTCGGCGCAAAGACCCTTATTTAGACCAGTGAGCTGTTACGCTTTCTTTAAATGATGGCTGCTTCTAAGCCAACATCCTGGTTGTTTTGGGATCCTCACATCCTTTCCCACTTAGCCATGACTTGGGGACCTTAGCTGGAGGTCAGGGTTGTTGCCCTCTTCACGACGGACGTTAGCACCCGCCGTGTGTCTGCCGATTAGTACTCCCAGGTATTCGGAGTTTGGTTAGGATCAGTAAGACGGTGAGTCCCCATAGCCCATCCAGTGCTCTACCCCCTGGGGTATTCGATCGACGCTCTACCTAAATAGATTTCGCGGAGAACCAGCTATCTCCGAGTTTGATTGGCCTTTCACCCCTAGCCACAAGTCATCCCAATCTATTGCAACAGATGCGGGTTCGGTCCTCCAGTTGGTGTTACCCAACCTTCAACCTGCTCATGGCTAGATCACTCGGTTTCGGGTCTAATGCAACTAACTGAACGCCCTGTTCAGACTCGCTTTCGCTGCGCCTACACCTACCGGCTTAAGCTTGCTAGTTACACTAAGTCGTTGACCCATTATACAAAAGGTACGCCGTCAGGCTTGCGCCCTCCGACTGCTTGTAGGCATCCGGTTTCAGGTTCTATTTCACTCCCCTTGTCGGGGTGCTTTTCACCTTTCCCTCACGGTACTTGTTCGCTATCGGTCATGCACGAGTACTTAGGCTTGGAGAGTGGTCTCCCCATGTTCAGACAGGATTTCACGTGTCCCGCCCTACTCAAGGACAATGAGTGTTCTACGCTTACGGGGCTATCACCCACTATAGCCAGGCTTTCCAACCTGTTCAGCTTTATTCCTCATTGCCACTGGCCTGGTCCGCGTTCGCTCGCCACTACTTACGGAGTCTCGGTTGATGTCCTTTCCTTCAGGTACTTAGATGTTTCAGTTCCCTGAGTTCGCTTCTTACCCCTATGTATTCGAAGGTAAGATACCTTATAAACAATACCTAGAAACCTAAACCGTACCGAAGCACGGCTTAAACTTTCTAGGTATTTAAGGTGGGTTGCCCCATTCGGA
>NZ_CDRNXG010000001.1:1092500-1270000 GCF_977018605.1 [Rhizobium] kunmingense | reverse complement strand
TGGAAATGCCGCCCTATCTGACAAGCCGAGCCGAGCGAAGATGCGCCCGGCATCGCAGCAACTCACTCCCTTTTGCTTGGACGGCCCCATGAACGGACACAGACTGATCCTGCCTCTCTTAGCCTCTCTGGCGCTCGCGGCCTGCAGTGAACAGGGCGAGGGTGGCGCCGGCAATGCGGGTGCCGCGGCAGAGCGCCCACCGCAGCCGGTAAGTGTCGTCGTCATGCAGAAGGCCGAGCGGCCGATCACCAATATCCTGCCCGGCCGCGCTGTCGCATTCCAGACTGCCGGCATCCGCCCGCGCGTCACCGGCGCAGTGAGCGAGATTACCTTCAGGGAAGGAAACGAGGTCAAGGCAGGCGATATTCTCTACCAGATCGAGGACGACACCTATGCGGCGACGGTCGCCCAGGCGGAAGCCTCGTTGCAGAAAGCCGAGGTCAGCATTCCCGCGGCCCAGGCGAACCTGACGCGCTATGAGCGGCTGGTCAACAGCGGTGCAACCCAGATCGAATACGAAAACGCCAAGGTAACGTTGCTGCAGGCGCAGGCAGATGTCGAATCGGCCAAGGCCGCGCTGAATGCCGCACGCATCGATCTCGACCTGACTAAAATTCGCGCACCGTTCGATGGCATCACCACCATTTCGAATGTCAGCATCGGCAATATCGTCACCGCCAACCAGACGGACGCGTTGACGACGCTGCGCAACATCGATCCGATCTATATCGACCTCATCGATTCCAGCACCAATCTGCTCGAACTGCGCTCGGCGATCGCTGCCGGACGGCTTCATGGCGATCCACGCACCGCCGATATCAGCCTGACGCTGGAAGACGGCACGAAATATGACCGCACCGGCAAGTTGAACATGGCGGAACTCGCAGTCAGCGAAACCACCGGAACCTACCAGATCCGCGCCATTTTCGAGAACCCCGAAAGCATCATCCTGCCGGGCATGTATGTCCGCGCCACCGTCACGGTTGGTACCGAAAATGGCTATCTGATCCCGCAGCGAGCCGGCACCCGTAACGCCCGCGGCGAGCTTTCGGCAAAATTCGTCTCTTCGGACGGAAAGGTGGAGACGCGTAACTTCACCAGCAGCAAATCCTCGGGCAACAACTGGCTCGTCACCGAAGGTATTGCCGATGGCGACCGCCTTATCGTCGATGGCTTCCAGTGGATCGCCGATGGCGCGGCTGTCCAGCCGGTCGAGGCGACCGTCAACGATCAGGGTCTTGTCGTCGAGCAGCCCAAGGTCGATCAGGCGCCCGCCGGCCAGTCTCCCGCAGAACAGCCAAAGCCTTAAGCGGCCCGAACCTGAACGCCACACGCGACCAAGAACGCGGCAAGGACATTCAAAATGGCGCATTATTTCATTCGGCGGCCGGTTTTCGCCTGGGTCATCGCAATCGTCATCATGCTTGGTGGCGCACTCGCCATCACCACGCTGTCGATCTCCCAATATCCGGATATCGCCCCGACCACGGTACGCATCAACGCCACCTATAATGGCGCAAGCGCCGAGACAGTCGAGAAATCCGTGACGAGCATCATCGAAGACGGCATGACCGGTCTCGATGATCTCACCTACATGACCTCGTCGTCATCCACCGGCAGTTCCAGCGTGACGCTCACCTTCGGCAACAGCATCATGCCGGATATCGCCCAGGTGCAGGTGCAGAACAAGCTGCAGCTCGTCCAGTCCCAGCTACCCGACGTCGTCCAGAGCCAAGGCATCTCCGTCGCCCGCTCGACCTCGAGCATTCTCATGGTCGGTGCGCTGGTTTCCACCGACAGCAAGCGCAGCTCGGTCGATCTGGGCGATATTTTCGCCACCTCGATCGAGGACCAGGTGCAGCGGCTGGAGGGTGTCGGCAGCATCAACGTTTTCGGTTCCGGCTATGCCATGCGCGTCTGGCTCGATCCGTTCGATCTGCAGAAATACCAGCTGACCGCAGCCGATGTGACCGCGGCCATTCAGGCGCAGAACACCCAGGTGTCCGTAGGCTCGCTTGGCGCCCAACCGGTGACGGAAGGCCAGCAGCTGACCGTCACCATGACGGCGCAGAGCCAGCTCACCACCGTTGACGAATTCGAACGCATCATCCTGAAAGTGGAACAGGACGGCGCGACAGTGCGCCTCAGCGACGTCGCACGTGTCGAGATCGGCCAGGAATCCTATGGCGGCGGCTCGCGCTCCAACACCAAGCCCGCAGCCGGCTTTGCCGTGAACCTCGCCACCGGCGCCAACGCGCTGGATACCGCGGCAAGGGTCAAGGCGGAACTCGATCGGGTGGCGCAGATCCTTCCCGATGGCGTCGAGATCACCTATCCCTACGACACGACGCCCTTTGTCGAGCTGTCGATCGAAAAGGTCGTGCACACGCTGATAGAGGCTATCGTGCTCGTCTTCGTCGTTCTGCTCGTCTTCCTGCAGAACCTGCGCGCGACGCTGATCCCGATGATTGCCGTGCCTGTCGTGCTTCTGGGCACGTTCGGCATTCTGGCGCTGACCGGATATTCGATCAATACACTGACCATGTTCGCCATGGTGCTGGCCATCGGCCTTCTCGTCGATGACGCCATCGTCGTCGTTGAAAACGTCGAACGCATCATGGACGAGGAAGGCCTGTCGCCGGTCGAGGCGACGGAAAAGTCGATGCACGAGATCACCGGCGCCATCATCGGTATTGCGCTTGTGCTGACCGCCGTCTTCATCCCGATGGCCTTCTTCGGCGGCTCGACCGGCATCATCTATCGCCAGTTCTCGGTCACCATCGTCTCGGCCATGCTTCTTTCGGCGGTTGTCGCCATCGTGCTGACGCCGGCGCTCTGCGCCACGATGCTGAAGCCGATCGACCATGCCAAGAAGAAGACCGGCCTCGGCGCAAAATTCAACCGCGGTTTCGACCGGACCACGAACGGCTATGTCGGCTCCATCGGCTATCTGCTGAAGCGCCCGCTGCGCGTCTTCATCCTGTTCGCGGTGATTGTCGGCGGCTGCGGGCTTCTGTTCACGCGAATCCCGAACTCCTTCCTGCCACAGGAGGATCAGGGCGTGCTGATGACGATCATCCAGACGCCGGTCGGCGCCACGAGCGGGCGCACGGAAGATGCCCTGAAGAAAGTGGAGGCCTATTTCCTCGAAGAGGAGAAGGAAAATGTCGAGGCCGTCTTCGGCGCCCTCGGCTTCAGCTTCGGCGGCTCCGGCCAGAACAACGCGATCGTCTTCACCAAGCTGCGTGACTTTGCCGAACGTGAAGGAGAAGGCCAATCGGCCGCAGAAGTGATGCAAAGAGCTCAGGCGCATTTCTTCGGCCTGCGCGATGCCCAGGTCTTCGCGCTTCTGCCCCCGGCAATCCAGGGGCTTGGCAATTCCAGCGGTTTTTCGATGTATATCGTCGACAGCGGCAACAACGGCAACGACGCCCTCACGCAGGTCTCGCAGCAGCTGATCCGTGAGAGTGCCACAAACCCGTTCATCAGCTCCCTGCGTGAAGGCGGCCAGCGCACCGAAACACAGCTGAAAATCCTTCTCGACCAGGAAAAGCTAGGGGCCATGGGTGTCGACCTGGCGGCGGTCAACTCGATGCTGGCAACCATTTTCGCCGGCCGCGATGTCAACGACTTCACCCTCAACAATGAGCTGAAGCCCGTCTATGTGCAGGGCGATGCGCCCTATCGCATGCAGCCGGACGATCTGAAATTCTGGTATGCCCGAAACGGCGACGGTGAAATGGTACCTTTCTCGTCCTTCTCCAAGCTCGACTGGGTGACAGGCACGCCGCAGCTGGCACGCTACAATGGCACCAGCGCGATCTCACTCGATGGCGCGACCCAGCCAGGCGTAAGCACCGGCGAAGCGATGGATGAGATGGAACGGCTGGTAACCGCGCTTCCGGGCGGCTACACGGTGGCGTGGCAGGGCATTTCCTATCAGGAACGACTGTCCGGCTCTCAGGCGCCGATGCTCTACGCGCTCTCCGTCCTGATCGTCTTCCTTTGCCTTGCGGCTCTTTATGAAAGCTGGTCCGTCCCGTTCTCGGTCATTCTTGCGGTGCCGATCGGTGTACTCGGTGCGCTTGCGGCGGCCTACTTCCTCGGCCAGTCGAACGACGTCTACTTCAAGGTCGGACTGCTGACGACGATCGGCCTGGCGGCCAAGAATGCCATCCTCATCGTCGAGTTCGCCAAGGACCGGCAGGAGGGTGGAATGGGCATGATCGAGGCGACCCTGGAGGCGGCAAGATTGCGTTTGCGTCCGATCATCATGACTTCGCTGGCCTTCATCCTCGGCGTCGTGCCGCTGGCGATTGCGACCGGCGCGGGCTCCGCAGCACAGAATGCAATCGGCATCGGAGTGCTCGGTGGTATGCTTTCTGCAACACTGCTCGGAATTTTCTTCGTTCCATCGTTTTTTGTTGTCGTTAGGCGGTTATCAAAGCGTGAAAAACAGGAGAAGACAGTGTGAATCCGTTAATGGATTGATGGCGTTCAGCCGCCGAGTCTGATTATGATCGTCGGCTTAGATAGATTATGCCCGCGTAGGCGGGCCCGTTAGTTAGGGCTATGGGACAAAGATGATATCCTCTCGCGCAGCCGCCCCTTTGGTTTTGCTTCTTCTCTCGAGCTGTACGCTTGGTCCGGATCACGCCGCGCCGCAGATTTCTCTGCCGGCAAAGTTCGCCGAAGGTTCGACGGCGAGCAATGGTGACGTTGCAAAGAACGCATGGTGGACCGCCTTCTCCGACAGCCGCCTGAACGGCTATGTCGAGCAGGGCCTGTCCCAGAACCTCGACGTGCTCCAGGCGCTCGAGCGCATCAATCAGGCACAGGCCTCGGTTGTCACGGCCGGCGCCGGAGCATTCCCGGCACTCGATCTTTCCGCAGGCGCCGATCGCAGCGGCAGCCGCCATATCGGTGGCGTCGAAAGCACCAGCCCGACCGCCTATTCCGAGCAGACCTCCGTTTCCGGCGGTCCGTCCGTTTCGTGGTTCCTGGATATCTTCGGCCGTTACCGCCGTGCCAAGGAAGCAGCGCTTGCCGATCTCGACGTCAGCTACGCAAGCGTCGACGTGGCGCGCATGACGCTTCTGTCCAACGTGACGGCAGCCTATATCGATGCCCGCTACTACCAGGAGCGCATCGCGCTTACCCGCCAGAACCTGGATTCGCGTCGCGAAACGCTGAACCTGACGAGACTGCAGCTCGAAGCCGGTGCAGCATCGCGCCTCGACGTCGTTCAGGCCGAAGGTCTGGTCAACTCGACGCTGTCGGAACTGCCGGGCCTCGAAACCCAGTTCCGTCTCGCTTCGCACCGTATCGCGACGCTGCTCGGCCAGCCGGCATCCTCGCTGATCAATGAACTGCAGCGCGGCGCCCGCCAGCCGGTTGCCCGCTTCAGCCCGAAGGGAGGCGTTCCGGCCGACCTGATCCGCAACCGCCCGGATATCCGCGCCGCCGAGCGTCAGCTGGCAGCCGCTTCCGCCCGCATCGGTGTTGCCGAAGCGCAGCTTTACCCGGCCATCACGCTGGGCGGCTCGATCACGCCGTCCTTTAGCCGCACGCTCGGAAGCGACAGCGGCGTTCTGTCCTGGTCGTTCGGCCCGTCGCTGTCCCTGCCGGTCTTCGATGGCGGCGCGCTGAGAGCAAATGTCAGCTCGTCTGAATCTGCCGCCCGCGAAGCCTTCCTAGCCTGGAAGCAGACTGTACTCAGCGGCGTCGAGGAAGTCGAAAACGCACTGGCAGCAGTCGCCCGCGATGGCCGTACGGTCTCCGCTCTGCGCAACACGGTCCGCTCCTACCAGGAAGCGCTCGAACTTGCGACCGCCAGCTACCGCGACGGCGCATCCTCGCTGCTCGACGTGCTTGACGCCCAGCGCCAGGTCTCGACCGCGCAGGCGAACCTCGCTCAGGCCGTGCAGCAGATGGCGCAGGATTATGTCCAGCTCAACGTCGCCATCGGCGCCGGTTATGCAGTCGGCTCGGCCGGTGCAACCGAAGTTGCCTCAGCCAAGGTCGTCAAGGACTGATCAACGGATGGCCGGTTCGCCGGCCTTCCTGCCTGACGATATCCAGACAAACAAAAACCTCCGGAGCTTTCGCCCCGGAGGTTTTTTCATTTCGGAGATCGAGCCGGGAGCAAAGTCCCGGCCTGACCCAATCAGTTCTTGGCGCGCTCGACGTAGGAATTGTCTTCCGTTGCGATGACCACACGGGTACCGGCATCGATATGCGGCGGAACCGACGTGCGGATGCCGTTGGACAGCATGGCAGGCTTGTAGGACGAAGAAGCCGTCTGGCCCTTCACGACCGGCTCGGTCTCGGTGATTTCGAGCGTTACGTGACGCGGCAGCTGCAGCGCAAGCGCAACGCCTTCGTGCATGGACAGGATGCAGACCATGCCTTCCTGCAGGTAAGCCTTCTGGTCGCCCATCGTGTCGACGTCGACCACCACCTGATCGTAGCTTTCCGGATTCATGAAGTGGAAGCCTTCGCCGTCCTCGTAGAGGAACTGGTGGTTGACGTCCTCGACGAAGGCTCGCTCGACCTGCTCGGTCGTGCGCCAGCGCTCCGAAACCTTCACGCCATCGACGATGCGGCGCATGTTCACCTGGGTCACCGGCGTGCCCTTGCCCGGATGGAAGTTTTCAGCGGTGAGAACGACGTAGAGCTTGCCGTCCACATCAATGACGTTGCCCTTGCGGACGGAAGAGGCGATGACCTTGACCATAAGACTTCCTTGTAACTCGGCCTGCCACGTCGTAGAGGACTGGCTAATATGGCCGTAGAGATGCTTTTCGGGTTTCCTTGCCGGCGCAACTAACGCAAATTCTGCAAAATAGCCAGCCCGGCATTGGCCGAACAGGCGAAGAAAGCTCGGCCATGAACCGACCCGGCATATCCCCTTCCCCCTGGTGGACCAGAACCGCCCATACCGACCGCCGCCCGTTCCTCATCGGTCGCAACCGTATCCAGGCGGCTTTGCGCGCTCATTTTGCCGCCCGCGAGTTCATCGAGGTCGATACCGCGGCGCTGCAAGTTTCGCCCGGCAACGAGACCCACCTCCACGCCTTTGCCACGCAAGCGCTGACGATCGATGGACAGGCAGCTCCGCTCTACCTCCACACATCGCCGGAATTCGCCGCCAAGAAATTGCTCGCGGCCGGCGAGGAGCGCATTTTCACCTTCGCCCACGTCTATCGCAATCGTGAGCGCGGACCGCTGCATCATCCCGAATTCACCATGCTGGAATGGTACAGAGTCGGCGAAGGCTATGAGCAGCTGATGGCCGATTGCGCCGACATGCTGAAACTGGCGGCCGAAACGACCGGGACGAAACGCTTCTCCTTCCGCGGCATGGAGACGGACCCGTTCGCGCAGCCCGAAAGACTGACGCTTGCCGAGGCCTTCGATCGCTTTGCCGGTATCGATCTCCTCTCCTCCGTCGCGCCTACCGGCGATACGGACCGCGACCTTCTGGCCGATGCCGTCCGAAGCGCCGGCATGCGTGTCGCCGAGGACGACACCTGGGCCGATCTGTTCAGCAAGGTTTTGGTTGAAAAGATCGAACCGCATCTCGGCCAGGACCGCGCCACGATCCTTTGCGAATACCCCGTCTGCGAGGCGGCCTTGGCAAGTCCGTCTGCCCGCGACCCACGCGTTGCGGAACGCTTCGAACTTTACGCCTGCGGCGTCGAACTCGCCAATGCCTTTGGTGAACTGACCGACGCCGGCGAACAGCGCCGCCGCTTCGAACACGAGATGGCGGAAAAATCCCGGATCTACGGTGAGGCATATCCGATTGACGAGGATTTCCTCGCCGCCCTCTCGATGATGCCGGAGGCCAGCGGCGCCGCCCTCGGCTTCGACCGCCTTGCGATGCTAGCAACGGGTGCCACCCGGATCGAGCAGGTCATGTGGGCGCCGGTCGCGGAGGTGCATTCGTGAGCGCCGCCCGCCCCCTGAAGACACCTGACGACTTGCACGCGGCCGACCTCGTGACCGCGGACCGGCTTGACGCGATCCGCGCCGTCGCCGGTCGTTACGCGATCGCGCTGACGCCCACGGTCGTCTCGCTTATCGACCGCGCCGATGCAGACGATCCGATCGCGCGGCAGTTCGTGCCCGATGCCGCCGAGCTCTTGACCACACCGGAAGAACTTGCCGACCCGATCGGCGACGCGGCCCATAGCCCCGTCAAGGGTATCGTCCATCGCTACCCTGACCGCGTCCTGTTGAAAGCGGTACACATCTGCCCGGTCTATTGCCGTTTCTGCTTCCGTCGCGAAATGGTCGGTCCGCAGGGCGACGGCACGCTGGCTGCGGACGAACTGGCCGCAGCCTTCGCCTATATTCGCGATCACACCGAGATCTGGGAAGTGATCCTCACCGGCGGCGACCCGCTCGTGCTTTCGCCGCGCAGGCTGGTCGAGATCATGCGTGGGCTGGCCGCGATCGAACATGTAAAAATCGTCCGTTTTCACACCCGCGTTCCCGTCGTCGAACCCGGCAAGATCGATGATGCGCTGGTCGCGGCACTCAAGGAGGCCGGAAAGACCATCTATGTCGCGCTGCATGCCAATCATCCGCGCGAGCTGACGGACCAGGCCCGCGCCGCCTGCGCAAGACTGGTCGATGCAGGATTTCCGATGGTCAGCCAGACAGTGCTGCTGAAGGGCGTCAACGACGATACGGCAGTGCTGGGCGACCTGATGAAAGCCTTCGTCGAGACGAGGGTAAAGCCCTATTACCTTCATCACCCCGATCTCGCCCCCGGCACCAGCCATTTTCGCGTCGATATCACCGAGGGCCAGAAGATCGTCTCGGCCCTACGCGGCACGATTTCCGGCCTCTGCCAACCCACTTATGTGCTCGATATCCCCGGCGGATACGGCAAGGCTGTCATCGGCGAGAGTGCCGTTCGTAAGGGTGGCGACTGCTATTCCGTCAGCGATTTCCGTGGCACGGAGCACCAGTACCCACCGCGATAGAGCAATTCCAGCAAAAGCGCGCAGCGGTTTTGTGTCCGGAACTGCGCCGGGCACGATCAGCCGCCGCAGGACTTGCGCTCTGCGAACACCGCCTGCAGTGTCTGCATTTGCGGCCGATCGCCATCCTCCGTCGGCTGTATGTTGAGTGGCTCGGATGGCTTCCACCAGTCGCCCGCCGCCCAATAGGACCAGCCGAGCCAGACATCCGGCCGGCTTTCGACCACGGCGACCATATCTTTCAAAGCCTGCTGGCAGGCAGGCATGGTGGAGACGGCGAATTCGCCGAGGAAGCCACGTCGCCCCTGTGCAGCCAGCCACTCGCCCATATCGCCGACGGCCTTGATCGCATCTGCCGCCCGGCTGCATTCCTCGGTCTTTCCCGAAAAATCGGCATCCAGATACTGATGCACCTCGAAGGCATAGTTATCGGCCGGATCGGCAACGCCGGTCATGACAGCCGCATTTGCCGTCCCGTAGTCGCCGCCGGTCCAGCTGTGAGCGCCGGTCCAAGATGTTCCGGGCACAAGCACGAGATTTCCGGCGCCGGTCTGGCGAATGGATGCGATCGCACCGTTAGCGGCCGAGAGCCAATCTTCCGCCGAGATCTCGTAAGGCTCGTTCATCAGGCCGTAAATGACCCCGTCCTGATTGGCGAACATGGCCGAGAGCCGTCGCCAGAAATCGGCGAACGCGCTCTGCGGCACCGCATTGGAGCCGATCAGCTGTCCCTGGTAGCGGGCATAGTTGTGCGGATCGAGAACCACCTGCATGCCGGCCGAGCGTATGGCCTTGACCGTGGACCGCAAACGCCGCACCTCGGCTGCATCGAACCTGGCATAGAGCTTGGGCTGCAGCCGCTCCCAGAGAAACGGAAGACGCACGCCGGTAAATCCCTGGTCACGGAAATAGGAAATCGTCTGTGCTGACGGATAGATATAACCCTGTTCATAGGGCTGGCCGACCGTGCCGAACTCCGCGCCGGCAAGATTGATGCCACGCATGCACTGGGCGGCCTGTACCGGCGTACTGGCAATGGTGAGACCGGACAGAACCCCGAGCAGCCTTCGAACCTGGATCTTCAGCCCTGTCTCGCGCTTGGTCACACCGTTCCTCCGCTCAATCCTGTTTCGGCAACGTCGCACGGCCGGCTTAGAAAATGGCTAATGCCGCAAGAAGACTGCAAAAGCCGATGAACGCGACGGTGATGCACCCGCAAAAGACGCTACGGGAACGGGATTTTGCGCCGCCCGCCCTAATGTGACGCAGCAACGGGTGATGGCAAGCGCAAACCGGTCAGAGAAAATTGATCGCTGGCACCAAGATGAGGTTCCAATCCCATCACCTTCGCGTATAGGTCATCGCCGCCAGAGCACTTCCGGCAAAAAGCGGAAACGGTTTGCATCCGGAATTGCTCAGACACGAACAGACAGATCGGCTTCGCCTTTCGACAGAAGAGGGAGCCGCCTGAGATGCAGCCGCTGGGGAAATTCCGATGATGAAGAACTACGTCCTGACCGTATCCTGCAAATCAACCAGGGGCATCGTCGCCGCCATATCCGGCTTCCTCGCCGAAAAGGGCTGCAACATCATCGACAGTTCCCAGTTCGACGACCTCGATACCGGCAAGTTCTTCATGCGTGTCAGTTTCATTTCCGAAGAGGGTACCGATCGTGACGCCCTGATGGCCGGCTTCTCGCCGGTGGCAGGAAAATTCGACATGGAGTGGGAAGTCTTCGACAGTGCCGAGCGGATGAAGGTTCTGCTGATGGTCTCGCGCTTTGGCCACTGCCTGAACGACCTTCTCTATCGCTGGAAGATCGGCGCGCTGCCGATCGATATCGTCGGCGTCGTCTCCAATCATTTCGATTACCAGAAGCTCGTCGTCAACAATGACATCCCCTTCCACCACATCAAGGTGACGAAGGACAACAAGCCGCAGGCCGAGGCGCAGCTGCTTGAAGTCGTCGAGGCCAGCGGCGCGGAACTGGTGGTTCTGGCGCGCTACATGCAGGTTCTTTCCGACCAGCTCTGCGCAAAAATGTCGGGCAGGATCATCAATATCCATCATTCCTTCCTGCCGTCCTTCAAGGGCGCCAACCCTTACAAGCAGGCCTACCAGCGCGGCGTGAAGCTGATCGGAGCGACAGCGCATTACGTTACCGCCGATCTCGATGAAGGTCCGATCATCGAGCAGGATGTCGCCCGAATCACCCATGCCCAGTCGCCCGACGATTACGTCTCGCTTGGCCGCGATGTGGAAAGCCAGGTACTGGCCCGCGCCATCCACGCCCACATTCACCACCGGACCTTCATCAACGGCAACCGTACGGTCGTCTTTCCGCCGAGCCCCGGCTCCTACGCCTCCGAGCGGATGGGCTGATCGGCGCTAAAAAAGCGCTGAAATCCCCTATGGACACGACGTTTCCGCGCGCTATCCTCATTCTCGTGTTCCTCCCGGAGAGCGAGAATGTCGGACGCCGCGCCAGACGTGCTGCATGCCCCTGTCGTCCCCGATGAACCCGTTCGCTCCGAAGATCCGGCGGCAGGACTTTCGCTGGAGACGGTCGAAGGCCTGCTGCGCCAGCACTGGGGGCTTTCCGGCCAGATATTCCCGGTAGAAGGCGACGACGATGCCGGGTTCCTCATCGACAATGGCCATCTGCGCTATCTGCTGGAGGTAAGGGAGCCGGCCAACGAGGCGGCATTTCGAGCCGAACATGAGGCGATGCGCCACATCATCCGCAGTCCGGATGGCCCACCGGTGCCCGAACCGGTCCCGACGAAGGCCGGGCCGGAAATTGTGGCGATATCGGCTGATGGCAAGGATCGCATCCTGCGCCTCCTGACGGTACTCGACGGCGAGAAGACGCCACTGGGCGAAACGCTATCGGAGTCCGCCAAGGCATCGCTTGGAACGCTGCTCGCCAGCCTCTCGCTGAGCCTCGCAGATTTCGATACGGAGATCTGGAATGGCGGGCAGGAAGATGAGCTGACAAAGTCCGGCCCGAAGATGGTGTCCCTGCTTTCACAGGTGACGGATCAGCAGGCACGCGACATGATTGCCCGCACCATGGTTGCGGCGCTTCGCCGAATACACCCCCTGGCGCCGGCATTCCGGCTTGGGCTGACATTGCCCGATCTTTCCTTGGAGGACCTGGTTGGCGAGACCGGCGAGCAAGGTTGGCGCCCGACCGGCATCGACAATATCGCAGGCCTGTCGCGCACCTGGCATGTCGCAGCCCTCGCCAAGGCATGCGCAAAGCTTCTGGCGAGCAATGACGGCGAGCCCCGATCCATACTTTCGACCATCGCGGCCTATCACGCTGTCGCCCCACTGAACCCGCAGGAGATAGAGGCGCTCTGGCCGATGGTCATGTCCGACATGGCCTTGATCGCCGCAACGGCCGAGAACCGGCACTCCATCGAACCTCAGGATAGCGACGCAGCGGATGCGGCAGTCCTCAACCGTAAGATCCTTGCGGCAGCCTCGACGGTCACCAGCGCTTACATGCATGCGGCCATCCTCGATGCCTGCAATCTGGCGCCGGTCCCGCTGACGCTCGGTCCGCTTTTGCCGGATATAGACCCCGAACGCATCCGAACCGCCGATCTTGGCGTGCGCAGCCCGCTTTTTTCCGATGGTAACTGGATGGACGCAGACTGCGACTGGAAGCTTCTTGCCCGCGTTGCATGGGAAACGGGCATTGGCAGCACAAGGTATGGCGACTACCGCCTGTCGCGAAGCCGCACGGGCGCAGGCAGAAACGAAGCGGGAAACCTCGCCCTCCATGTGGATGCCTGTCTCCCGGCCGGCACGTCCGTCTGCGCCCCCTTCTCCGGCACCGTGATCGAGACGGAACCACAATTCCGGCTTCGCGGAGACGAAGCGACGCTCATACTGGAAGGGATGAATTCGAAGACTACGGTCGGCGCAGATGTCCGGATCGGCGCCGAACTCGGCTCGGTCGGTGGCGCGGACGGTTCGGTCGGCGGCCTGCGGATACGCCTGTCGCGCGACCATGAGCGCATGCCGCCGCTCTTCGCTGCTGCAAGCCAGGCGGCCATCTGGCGCCACATTTCGCCTTCCCCATCTCCGCTTCTCCGCACCGACTGCGACGCGCCGCCGGCGACCGGCGGCGCGTTGGCACGCGGCTGGCGAGAATTCGTCTTCGATGAAACCGGCTGCCGGCAGATCGATCTTTCGGGCGCCGCCCCGCTGGTCGGCCACGGACACCCAGCCATCGCCGCTGCAAGCTATCGCCAGCACCTGCTGATGGCGGCCAAAGGAGATGGGCAGGCGGAAGCTGCAGCACTGCTCACTGCGCTGGAGGATATAGCGCCAAGGCGCGCTCCCCGTGCCGTTCTGTTTCCCGATCGCCAGTCGGCTTTGACCGCCCTGTCTCGCGCCGCCGTCGCAGACCGTAATGCCGAAGAGACAGAGCTGCCGACCGGAGACAGTGAACCGACAAGCAGCCACAACGAAACCGGGCTACGCATTTTAGAGCCGCTTCCCGGTCTAGATATGTCGGAGGACGACGTCGCAGCCGCGCATAAGGAAGGCGACCTCGTCGTCTTTGACGAATGGCACACCGGCTATGGTCGCCTCGGCAGCGCGCTCTGGGCAACCGATCAAATGGATGCCGAACCCGATTTCGTCCTCGCCGGAAGCTGCGACACGAGCGCGATGGCGGTCATCTTCTGCAACGATGACCGCGCCGAAATCCTCAAACTCCATGCGTTGCCGGTCAGCCCGGTCGACGCCTCGACGGCCTTGGCCGCCCTTCGGATCGTAATCGACCAGGATTCGCAAGCGCACGCGGCAACGATCGGCCAGACATTTGCCGCTGGCTTAAAACAGCTCTCGGTCGATTTCCCGACGATAAAGTCGCTTGACGGCGGCGGTTTTCTTTGGGAACTGCAACTGAAAGATGAAAGCCCTGATTATTCGGCAGGCCTCGCCCAAGCCGTTCGCCATGCCGCACCAGGCGCGCGGCATATACGCCTGATCGCGCCCCTTTGCCTGAGCCAGGAAAGTGCGATTTTCTGTATGGATAAGCTTCGAGATGGTTTCGAAAATCACCCCACGTGAATTTAAAAAACGGCCGCCTCTTGTTTGAGGCCGTTAGCCACCCAATTTAAGGGCATCGGACAAGGCGCCGAAATTGCGAATGTATTTTCACAATATCGCCTTCATCCTGTCATCTTGCAGAAAAATATTCTGCCTAAATAGGATTTCATTGATCAGTATGCCGATGCCGGCTATAATGATCAACAGTTGGAATTTGATTCCGATCGAGAAACGCAGCGCTGGAAAAGGAGCGTGACATGATCGACACCATATGCACAGCTGCCTTCCAACGGCATGCGCTCAATATGATTGGTACGGAATGCCGCTCCCTTCCGTGCTGTCGAATGTAACGCTTCCGGTTCCCAAAGTTCCTGAATTTATCATTCGTTTTGTGCTGCTCGTGATGCAGCCAATGCGGGAGTTCTGTAATGCAGAAACAAGTCATAGAATTCGCCGGCGAGCCCGTCGGCATTGTCGTTCCGGATGAGAACCGGCTGAAATTCATCGCCGTGAAATTCCACGTCATCGATCTGGACGAGCAGCGTTTCGACACACCCGATGATGTGCGGATGGCGATCAGCCAGCTGGTCGCGGCTCGCAACACTGCGCCGGCAGCCCACGCCTGATCGCAGTCACCGATAAAAGCTTCAAACACGAAAGCCGCCCAGAGAGGCGGCTTTCGCTTATCCAGGGTATCGTTTTCAAGTCAGAACGCAGTGAAGGTCAAAGTCGTCAAGGAGCGCTCGATATTCGCTATCGAGGCGATCTTCTCGTTGACGAAGCGACCGATCTCGGCGTCGTCACTGACATAGACTTTTAACAGCAGGTCCCATTCGCCGCTGGTGGAGTAAAGCTCGGAGACGAGCTCGGTCTTGTAGATGGCATCGGCCACTTCATAGGTCTTGCCGGGCTTGCAGCGGAGCTGGACGAAGATTGGCTTCATGGATTCTTCTCGTCTTTCGACCGCGCGCGGTCCTGATGATCATGGATCGACTATTGGCCGATGGTGCCGGGCAGCGCAAGCGCATCGGCCTCGATCTCCTGCATGATCCAATCACGAAAGGCAGCCAACGGCGGATAGGTGGCACGGTCCGGCATGTAGGCGAGGTAATACTGACCGGTCGGCATAGGCGCGCAGTCGATCGCGCTGACCAGCCTTCCCTCCTCCAGTTCCTTGGCGATCAGGAAACGCGGCAGGAGCGCGGCTCCCAGGCCCGAGCGCGCCGCTTCGACCAGGGTCACGAACTGGTCGCATAGCATGCCATGCACAGTATCGAACGCCACCTGGTTGCGGGCAAGCCAAAGCTCCCAGGCATCCGGCCTGGTGCTGAGGTGCAGGAGCGGTACGCCGAGCAGATCGCGCGCGCCGATCAGCGACTGCCGCTGCTTGAAGGCGGGGCTGCAGGCGGGAATGACGTCTTCATCCATCAGATAGCTGAGTGCCGCCCCCGGCCATCGGGCAACACCGAAATGGATGGCCGCGTCGAGCGTATCGAACCGGAAGTCGAACGGCTCAAGCCGGGTAATCAGATTGATCACCATGCCGGGATGAGTATCGAGAAACCGGCCAATGCGCGGCGTCAGCCAGCGCGTGCCGAAGAATGGCAAGATGGCGAGGTTAAGCGTGCCACCGGCCGGATTGGCCTTCAGATTGAGCGAGGCGTTGGAAATGCGTCGCAACGCCTCTCGCACTTCGCGCACATAGGTATCTCCGGCAAGCGTAAGCCTGATCGTCTGCCGTTCGCGCAAAAACAACTCCACCCCCAGCTGCTTTTCGAGTGCCGAGATCTGCCTGCTGACCGCACTCTGGGTCAATCCGAGTTCGTTGGCAGCCGCGGTAACACTGCCAGTACGGGCCGCAGCTTCGAAAGCGGACAGAAGCGAAAAGGACGGCAGGAACCGTCTCGGGGGAAGCATGTCATTCCTCCTGCGAATGACCTGTTGAGATTATGTCGATATTCACCGCAATGCCTCCTCTGTAAAGTCCTGGGAAACATAAAAACCGGGAACTTCGATGCTCGACGATCAGCGCTCCCACGGCCTGTGGGAAAAAACCGCACCGCCTGCCCCCGTGACGTCTCCGTTGAGGGGAAGCCTGACTGCTGACGTGGTGATTGTCGGCGGTGGCTATACCGGCCTGTCCGCGGCGCTCCACCTGGCCGAAGCAGGCTCCAATGTCGTGCTTCTGGAAGCGGCCGAGATCGGTTTTGGCGGCGCCGGCCGTAATGTTGGGCTGATCAATGCCGGCATGTGGGTTATGCCGGATGATTTTCCGAAGGAACTCGGCGAGCAATATGGCGAGCGCGCACTTGAGCTGCTCGGCAATGGCCCCTATCTCGTCCGCGAGCTGATCAACAAGCACGGCATCGCCTGCGAGCTGGAAACGAACGGTACGCTGCATTGCGCCGTTGGCAACGGCGGCATGAAGGAACTGGAGGAGCGCGCGCGCCAATGGCAGAAGCGTGGTGCGCCGGTGACCATTCTCGACGCAGCCGAAACCGAACGCCGTATCGGTACGAAGGCCTATTCTGGCTCGCTGCTCGACATGCGCGCCGGAACCCTGCAACCGCTTGCCTACGCCCGCGGCTTGGCCCATGCGGCAATCAAGGCGGGCGCGACGCTCCACACCGGCAGCGCCGTTGTCTCCACTGACGAGGTGAACCGTCGCAAGATCGTCAGGACCGCATCGGGAGAGGTGTCGGCTGACTGGATCATTGTCGCAACCGACGCCTATTCGACAGGCCCATGGACTGAAGTCCGCCGCGAGCAGGTTCATCTGCCTTATTTCAATCTGGCGACAAGGCCGCTTTCCGCCAATCTGCGCCGCTCGATCCTGCCCAATGCGGAAGGCTGCTGGGATACGAAGGAAGTGCTGTCGTCGTTCCGCATGGATCAGGCCGGCCGGCTTGTCTTCGGCTCCGTTGGCGCCCTGCGCGGTACGGGAATTGCCGTTCACAAGGCCTGGGCGAGGCGTTCACTGAAACGGCTTTTCCCGCAACTGGGCGACGTCGAGTTCGAATCCGAGTGGTATGGCAAGATCGGCATGACCGACAATGCCCTGCCGCGCTTCCACAGGTTCGGCAGAAACGTCCTCGGCTTCTCGGGTTATAACGGCCGCGGAATTTCGCCAGGTACGACCTTCGGCAAGGTTCTGGCCCTCCACATACTGGGTGAGATCGCCGAACAGGACCTGCCGCTGCCGCTCACCGAGGTGACGCAGCAGCGCTTCCGTACCGCCAGGGAGGCCTATTACGAAGCCGGCGCCCAGATCACCCATTTCACCGGCGAACGCTTCTGAGCCCACACCTTTCTCGGCCGGCCTGTTGCGAAAAGCCCGCCGATTTGTAGATTGACCACCGAATTCAAGACACCGGAGACTGATATGACGCTCGCCAAACTCGACCTAGCCGCCGAAGTGGACAAGATCTTTTCCGATCTCGGCGTAGCCTCCAGCCAATACAAGGGCGGCACCCTTGCCGTCCGCTCGCCGATTACCGGTACAGAGATCGGCAACCTGCCTGAAATCAGCGCCATCGACGCCAAGAACGCAATCGATGCGGCCCATCAGGCATTCCTCGAATGGCGCCTTGTGCCCGCCCCGAAGCGTGGCGAACTGATCCGCCTGCTCGGCGAGGAACTGCGCGCCGCCAAGGATGCGCTTGGCCGTCTCGTCTCCATCGAAGTCGGCAAGGTGACGTCCGAAGGCCTCGGCGAAGTGCAGGAAATGATCGACATCTGCGATTTCGCGGTCGGCCTGTCGCGCCAGCTCTACGGCCTCACCATCGCCACCGAGCGCTCCGAACACCGGATGATGGAAACCTGGCATCCGCTCGGCGCGATCGGCATCATTTCCGCCTTCAACTTCCCCGTCGCGGTCTGGTCCTGGAATGCGGCGCTTGCCATCGTCTGCGGCAACTCCACCGTCTGGAAGCCATCGGAGAAGACACCGCTCACCGCACTCGCCACCCAGGCGATCTTCGAGAAGGCGCTTTCCCGCTACATCGCCGATGGCGGCACTGCGCCCAAGAACCTGTCGACGCTTTTGATCGGTGGCCGTGAGATCGGCGAACTTCTCGTCGATCATGAAAAGGTGCCGCTGGTTTCCGCCACCGGCTCCACCCGCATGGGCCGCGAAGTCGGCCCGAAGCTGGCCCAGCGCTTCGCCCGGTCGATCCTGGAACTGGGTGGCAACAATGCCGCAGTCGTTACACCGACGGCAGACCTCGACCTGACGCTGCGCGGCGTCGCCTTCTCCGCCATGGGAACGGCCGGCCAGCGTTGCACGACACTGCGTCGCCTCTTCGTCCATGACAGCGTCTACGACGCGCTGGTTCCGCGCCTCGCCAAGGCCTATCAGTCCGTCACCATCGGCTCGCCTCTGACGGCCGGCAATCTTGTCGGCCCGCTGATCGACAAGGCCGCCTTCGACAAGATGCAGTCCGCGCTAGAGGCAGCAAAGGCTGCCGGCGGCAAGGTTGTCGGCGGTGAACGCGTGCTCGATGGTGAAGCCACCGGCGCCTATTACGTCCGCCCGGCGATCATCGAGATGCCGACGCAGACCGGCCCGGTTAAGGAAGAGACCTTTGCGCCGATCCTCTACGTGATGCGATACTCCGAATTCGACGAAGCGCTGGCGCTGCATAACGATGTACCGCAGGGTCTATCGTCCTCGATCTTCACCAACGACATGCGCGAGGCCGAGACCTTCGTTTCCGCCCGGGGCTCCGATTGCGGCATAGCCAATGTCAATATCGGCCCGTCCGGCGCTGAAATCGGCGGCGCATTCGGCGGAGAGAAGGAAACCGGCGGCGGCCGCGAATCGGGTTCGGATGCCTGGAGGGCCTATATGCGCCGCGCCACCAACACGCTGAACTACGGCCGCACCCTGCCATTGGCGCAAGGCGTCAAGTTCGATATCGAGTGACGGAAAACCCGTGGCGCTTTTGAACCTTCTCACCGATATCGAAGGCGTGGCCGTCGGCCATGCCACCGATCTCGTGCTTGGTTCCGGCGTCACGGCGATCGTTTTCGACGAGCCGGCGATTGCCTCCGGCTCTGTTCTCGGCGGCGCGCCGGGTGGGCGCGATACGGCCCTTCTCGATCCATCGATGACGGTGCAGGCGGTGGATGCCTTCGTGCTTTCCGGCGGCTCGGCCTTCGGGCTTGATGCTGCTGGCGGCGTGCAGGCAGGTCTGCGCCAGATCGGCCGAGGCTTCGAGGTCGGCACGACGAAAGTCCCGATCGTGCCGCAGGCGATCCTGATGGATCTGCTGAATGGCGGCAGCAAGGACTGGGGCCTCCACTCGCCTTACCGGGACATGGGCTATCAGGCCTTCAACGCAGCCGGATACGGTGCCTTCGATCTCGGTACCGTTGGCGCAGGCACCGGTGCGACGACCGCAACGGTCAAGGGCGGTATCGGTTCGGCCAGCGCCACAACTTCTACCGGCCACCGGATTGCAGCCCTGCTTGCCGTCAATGCCATGGGCTCTGCAACCATTGGCAATGAACCTTACTTCTGGGCAGCACCTTTCGAGCGGGATGGCGAATTCGGCGGGCTCGGCCTGCCAAAAGAATTCACCCAGGATCATTCCGCGCTTCGGATGAAAGGTATAAAGCTGACGGCAACGACGATCGGCGTGGTCGTTACCGACGCGGCACTGACGAAAGCACAGGCGCATCGTCTGTCGATCATGGCCCATGACGGCCTCGCCCGCGCCGTGCTGCCGGCCCATCTGCCGGGCGATGGCGACACGATCTTTTCCGCCGCGACCGGTAAAAAGCCCCTTGGCGACATGACGGCCTTTGCCGAACTTTGCCACCTCGCAACGCTCGTCACCGCACGCGCCGTGGCACGTGGCGTCTATGAGGCGACTGCCTTGCCGGTCGAAGGCGCGCAGCAAAGCTGGCGAGATCGCTTCGCCGGCTAAAGGCTTTGGAAGGCCGCTTCCAGCCTCTGCCATCCGCCTTCATCGGGAAGCCCGATGCGAAGATCATTCGGCCGCTCGTCAAATCGTCTGGTGATGATGCCGCGGCTGCCGAGATGGTGAAACAACGCCTGCGCGCGCTCATCCCGGATGGTGCGGAACAGAGACGTTCCGCCGAGAATGCCGAAACCCGCGGCAGCAAGCAGTCCATCGAGCCGCGCCGCCTGTGTCACGAGGCGTGCCCGCATCTCGTCCTGCCAGTCGATATCGGCCAGTGCCTCGCTCGCAACATGCAGTGCCGGGCCGGAGACTGCCCACGGCCCCAGCCTGCCCTCGATCCGCCGTACGGTCTCCGGCTGCGAGATGGCAAAGCCAAGCCTCAGGCCTGCCATGCCATAGAACTTGCCGAAGGAACGCAGCACCAGAAGCCCGCCCTCGCCGACAGCTCCGGCTACGCTTTCCGCCTCCGATACATCCATGAAGGCCTCGTCCACGACGAGCAGCCCGCTCTTGGTCCGCATGCAGGCTGCAAGAGCAAGCATATCGCCTTTCGATACGATACGACCGGTCGGATTGTTCGGATTGACCACGACGGCAAGATCGGCACGCGCCAGGCGGTTCAGGTCGTCGGTCTCGGTAACGTCGAAACCCGCCATTTTTGCCGCGCGGGCATGCTCCGCATAGGCGGGCGACAGCACCGCCGCGCTCTTGCCTGCGACACGGCCGGCAAAAAGTCCGGCAATAACCGGCAGGAGCATCTGCGTGCCGGGTCCCGCGGCGATATGCGCTGAAGACGGCGCGGAATAGGCCGTCGCCGCAATTCTCTTCAGATCATCGAGCAATGCCGGTTCGGGAAGTCGCGACAAGGCATTGCCGGGGATCGGCGAATGCGGATAGGAATAGGGACTGATTCCGGTCGACAGATCGATCCACGGCTCGGACGCTTGGGGAAACAGCGCACGCGCCCTGGCAAGATTGCCGCCATGCTGAATAATGCCGCTCATTTCAGAGATAGCCACCGCAATGTTCCTTCTCGCATTTCTCGCGCTGATCGTGGAGCGCTTCACCGGCTATCCGAACTGGTTGTTCAGGCGCATCGGCCATCCCGTGACCTGGATCGGCCGGCTGATATCGGAACTCGACCGCCGATGGAACCGGGAAACCGACGATTTCGCCACCCGCAAGAACATGGGCATCAAGGCTTTGCTCGTTCTTCTGGCGGTGGTCATCGTTGTCAGCGCCATCCTTCAGGATATCCTGCTTGCCCTTCCGCTCGGCCCGATCGTGCTGATCCTTGTCGCCGCCAGCCTTCCCGCCCAGAAGAGCCTGGAGCGGCATGTGCGCGATGTGGCGTCCTCGCTCAAGCATCACGGCCTGCCGGCCGGCCGCGCAGCCGTTTCGAGGATCGTCGGACGCGATGTCGACCAGCTCGATGAAGCGGCCGTCTGCCGCGCGGCGATCGAAAGCCTTTCCGAAAACTTTTCCGACGGCATCGTTGCACCGGCCTTCTGGATGGGCATCGGCGGCCTGCCGGCCGGCGCGGCCTACAAGGCGGCCAATACCGCCGACAGCATGATCGGCCATCGCTCGCCGCGCCACGAGGCCTTCGGCTGGGCGGCCGCGCGTTTCGACGACGTGATCAACCTGCCTGCATCCCGGCTGACCGCGGGGCTTTTCGTCGCGTCCGCCTTCTTCGTCCGCGATGCATCGCCGGGCAATGCCATCAGGGCGATCCGCCACGATGCAAGACATCATCGCTCCCCCAATGCCGGCTGGCCGGAAGCTGCGATGGCCGGCGCTCTCGGCGTCGCTCTCGCCGGCCCGCGCAGCTATGCGGGCGAGATGATCGAGGCCCGCTATATGGGCGAAGGCGGACGCACCGAACTGACCTATGACGATATCTATGATGCGCTGAAGATCGCCCGTATCGCCGATATGCTGCTGATCGGACTTTTCGGCGCCCTGGCGCTTCTCATCTGGCAAGTCTGAGCAGCCCGGTCAGATCGAGATGCCGCTCCATATGCGCGGCAAGACGATTAAGAATGGCATCGACATTGGCCTCGTAATCGAGACCCGACGCCCCCCCACCCAGTCGCGTGATCCACGCCGACCGCTGCGCGTCATCGGAAAACAATCCATGGACGTAACTGCCGACAACCCGCCCATCGGCCGAGCAGGCCCCCTCTGACTGCCCAGCGATCGTTGCAAACGGCCGCGCGCAATCGACGCCGGAAGTCCGGCCGATATGCATTTCATAGCCAGCGAAGGATATGCCGTCGAAACTGGTGCCCGAGACGGCTTCGAGCCTCTTGGTGCCGGCAAGCACCGTCTCTACATCGAGCAGGCCAAGTCCTTCGACGGCGCCCGGCTGCCCCTCCGTACCCTCGGGATCTGAAAGCCGCCTGCCGAGCATCTGGTAACCGCCGCAAAGCCCCAGAACGCGACCGCCGCGACGGTGATGCGCAGCAATATCGACATCGAACCCGGCCTCGCGCAGGGCGCAAAGATCCGCAATCGTCGCCTTCGATCCGACCAGCAGCACCAGATCGCAATCGCCGGGAATGACCTCCCCGCGCCGCACCCGGATAAGCTCGACATCCGGTTCGGCTTCCAGCGGATCGAGATCGTCGAAATTGGAAATATGCGGCAGGATCGGTACAGCGATACGGATTTTTGCGCCCGGCTTGCGGGCAAAGCTCTGGTTGAGGCCAAGCGCGTCCTCTGCCGGCAGCAGTGCCGCATCGGCGAAATGCGGCAAAAGGCCGATGGACTGCCAGCCGGTAAATCTGCCGATCATGTCCATGCCCTCGGCAAACAGCGCCGGATCGCCGCGAAACCGATTGACGATAAAGCCACGGATCATCGCTGCATCGTCGGCGTCTATGACGAGCTTCGTGCCGGCAAGACTGGCGATAACGCCGCCTCGATCGATATCGCCGATCAGTACCACGGGCACGTCGGCGGCACGGGCGAAGCCCATGTTTGCGATATCGTTGCTGCGCAGGTTGATTTCCGAGGCACTGCCGGCCCCTTCGACGAGAACGAGATCGGCTCTCTCCCGCAGTATCTCGAAGCTTTGCAGCACCCTCGGCAAAAGCTTCGGTTTCAGATGCTGGTATTCGGACGCCTTGGCATTGCCTTCCACCCGCCCCTGCACGACGACCTGCGAACCGATATCGCTTTGCGGTTTCAGAAGAACCGGGTTCATGTGGACGCTGAGGGGCACGCCGGCGCCGCGCGCCTGCAGCGCCTGCGCGCGGCCGATCTCGCCGCCATCCGCAGTGACCGCGGCATTGTTCGACATGTTCTGCGGCTTGAACGGCAGAACGCTCAGTCCACGCAAACTGAAGGCACGCGCCAGACCTGCAACGATGAGGGACTTGCCCACATCGGAGCCTGTTCCCTGGAACATCAGCGACTTTGCCGGCATCGGTCAGAACTCGATTCCGGCCTGGGCTTTGACGCCCGCCTTGAAGTGATGCTTGACCAGCGACATCTCGGTGACGAGATCGGCCGCCTCGATCAGCGCCGGCTTCGCGTTGCGGCCGGTGACGACGACATGCAGGTCCGGGCGGCGGGCAGACAAGCCGGCGACGACCTTTTCGAGATCGAGATAGTCGTAGCGCAGGGCAATGTTCAGTTCGTCGAGAATGACGAGACCGATCGTCTCGTCCGCCATCAGCTCGAGCGCCTTCTCCCACGCCTTTTCGGCTGCCGCGATATCGCGCTTCAGGTCCTGGGTTTCCCAGGTAAAGCCTTCGCCCATCGTATGCCAGACAACGCGATCGCCGAAGACGGCGAGCGCCGGCTGCTCGCCCGTCGACCATGCGCCTTTGATGAACTGCACGATCCCGACGCGGCGATTGTTGCCGAGCATGCGAAGCGCTAGCCCGAAGGCTGCGGTCGACTTGCCTTTGCCGGGGCCTGTATGGACGATGAGAAGACCCTTTTCGAGGGTCTTCTCGGCGACTTCCGCATCCTGAACCGCCTTGCGGTTCGCCATCTTGGCGCGATGGCGCTCCTCGGCGGTCTGATCGACGTCTTTCACTATGCTGCAAGCTCCCGGTTTGATCCGATGGATGCGGCCTCGCCGCTGCGAAGTTTCTGCCGCAATACGCCGGCCAGCGCGCCGAGAACAGCCCAGAAGACGAGGTTGGTTGCATAGACGGCATTGACGAAGCGGGCATGAAGCTCGATCGGCACGGCCGTCTCGTGCGTAGGCGGCAGCGGTGCACCGATGAGATGCGGGGCCACAAGAAGCACGATCGCCAGCGCCGCAAGAAGCGCCGAACGGCTATAGGCGAGAAGGCCGAGACCAATCGCGGTGCACACCACTGTCGCCGTCCACCAGACCTGGCGCGGCCCGAGTTCCGCCGCCGGCATGCCCGGCAGTTCCGGCGGCAGGCCAAGGCCGGGTGCCAGGCTGACGGTAAGGAAGCCGGCAATGCCGAACATCAGGCCGCCGCGCCATCCGCCAAACCCGCCGAGTGCCTCGGCGACAGCAATGGCAACGAGCGCGAAACCAACCGCAGAAAGAATATTGGCTGCAGCGGTGTAGATAAAGCGCTCCAGGCCATCTGCAGGCGCCCAGGCTTCCGCATCGTGATGATGGTCGGCTTCGGCAGGCGCGGCAGCACCGGCGGCCGGGGCCACGTCATGGGAGTGCCCGGCATCTTCCCCACCGGCAGTCTCAAAGGTTTCGGCCGCAAGAATGAGCGGCACCGTGGAAAAGCTCTGCATCACGGTCATCAGGAGACCGGACAACAGGCCGGCGATCACCGCCGCAAGGACGATGTTACGAAACAGCGACATATGGGAATTCCTCTTTAGTGGCAGGGAAATGCCAGCGAATGGCGCGTATCGTGAGCCGCGTTATGGACGACTTCCAGATGCGAGAAGCCGACAAAGCCGACGATGAAGAGACCGAGAACGGCCGACATGCCGAGAGGAAGGATTTTGGATGCGGAGACGCTGACTGCGCCTGCGGCGGAGCTAACCATGGATTTCGTCTTTCTGCCCTCCACCCGAGGGCTGTTTAAAATGCCGAATGTCCCTGGCAGGTCTCCTGGCTTGCGGATCTGGCGCCCTTGCCCGCCTTCCCGGATCTCTCCAGTGGCGTAACGGCCTGGTGGCCGTGTTGGGCAAAAGCTTTCCGCCTACAGTTGCGGGGGCAGCCGCGGAATTGACGAGCTTCGTCGCACCGCATTCCCTTGGGTAGCTCGTTGAAGCACCAAAGACACGATCACTATAAACAATTCGGTTGTCTCGGCAATCGGCTTTGCGACATTGACAGTTCACCACCGGAAAGCTTACTTGAACGGCATGACGGTCCCTTGCCGGCAACGGTCGGGGCTAAGAGAGAATGCGGTGCGGATGGCAATCATCCAATGCCGCGGCTGCCCCCGCAACTGTGTGCGGCGAGCCATCCTGCCAGAAACGCCACTGGAGACATCCGGGAAGGCAGGCAGATGGTGACGACCCGCGAGCCAGGAGACCTGCCGTTCAAAAATTGCGCTTTTCCGGCGGGGTGCTCCGGGCGAAGCTTTCTTTCCACTGCAGGATGGCTCGTCCGCCTGTTGCGCACCCCGATTGTAGACAGACCGGCGGTATGCGGCCCGATGACGAGTGACGTGCGAAAGAACGATGGCGAAACGGCCGCCGGTGAAGCAGACGTGACGATCTTCGTCTGCACCAATTGTCGTGAGGCGACCGACAGTCAGGCCCGTCCAGGTGTTGGCCTGATCGAGGCGCTGCGCATTGCTGCCGAAGGCAAGCCGCTCGCCATCAAGCCCGTCACCTGTCTCGCCAATTGCGACAAGAGCCCGAGTGCCGCCTTCAACCACCGCTCCGGCTGGTCCTATGTCTTCGGCCACCTGTCCAACGACAATGCCGACGACATCGTCACCGGCGCGATGATGCTGGCTGAGGACGAGCGCGGCTTTCTTCCCCTTCGCGGCCGCCCCTCCTGCCTGCGCGGCAAGGGCATGACGGCCCGCATTCCACCCTTTCATCATCACGAGGACATGCCTTCATGAACGTCAATTCCGGCACCAAGTTCGACAAGGTTCCCTGCACCGTCATCACCGGCTTTCTCGGCGCCGGCAAGACGACGCTGATCCGCAACCTGATCGAAAAACTCGACGGAAAGCGGCTGGCGATCATCGTCAACGAATTCGGCGATGTCGGTATCGACGGCGAAGTGCTGAAGGGCTGCGGCATCGAAAGCTGCCCGGATGACAACATCATCGAGCTGGCCAACGGCTGCATCTGCTGCACGGTTGCCGACGATTTCGTTCCGGCGATCGACCAGATCCTCTCCCGCGAGCCGCGCGTCGATCACATCCTCATCGAAACCTCGGGCCTTGCTCTGCCGAAGCCGCTGGTTCAGGCCTTCCAGTGGCCGGACGTGAAAGCGCGCGTCACCGTTGACGGCGTCATCGCCGTGGTCGACGGCTTGGCGCTGGCCGAGGGCCGTGTCGCCGATGACCACCACGCATTGGAAGCCCAGCGTCAGGCGGATGCTTCCATCGATCACGACGATCCGGTGGAGGAGGTCTTCGAGGACCAGGTTGCCTGCGCCGACATGATCGTGCTGACCAAGACCGACCTTCTGGACCAGGCCTCGCTCGCCGCCGCCAAGGGCCGCATTCAGGCGCATCTGCCGCGTGCGGTAAAGATAGTCCCGGCTGCCAATGGCGCCGTCGATCCGGGCGTGCTGATCGGTCTCGGCCTTGCCGTCGAGGACGACATCGACAACCGCAAGACCCACCACGACGAGGAACACGACCACGATCATGACGATTTCGACAGTTTCGTCATCGATCTGCCCACTGTTTCGGATGCCGAAGCCTTGGCCGACCGCATTTCCGCCACGGCGGAGGCGGAAAACGTGCTGCGCATCAAGGGCTTCATTGATGTCGCGAACAAGCCGATGCGCCTACAGGTTCAGGCGGTAGGATCGCGGGTCAACCACTATTTCGACCGCGCATGGGGTGTTGACGAAACGCGCCGGAGCCGTCTGGTCATCATCGGTGAAAAGGGCTTGGACCGCGCTGCAATCGAGAAGATGCTGGCGGCCTGAAGGCCACCGGACCGGGGCAGGAAGGATGCATATACTCGCCACAACATCGTCGTCACTCGACGACCTGATAGAGCCGGTCGACCTTAACCAGTTGCCGGCCGACGTGGTGGTTTTGTCCTTCTCCGGAAGTGACTTGAACGGGGTTGCAGCAGGATGGGACGATGGAGGAAGTTCCATCGCCCTGACCAACCTTTCGGATCTGCGCCATCCGATGTCCGTCGATCTGTGGGCGGAAAAGACGGCTGCCCATGCGAAAGTCATCCTGCTGCGCATCCTTGGCGGCTACGATCGCTGGTCCTATGGCGTCGAAGAGCTGTCACGACTGGCGAAGCGCCGGAAAATCTCGCTGGCCATGCTGCCGGGCGAATGCAGCATGCGCGACGACCGGCTGGCTGCCGCATCCACGGTTTCCGAAGAAACGCTGGCCGATCTTCTGGCGTGCTTCCGTGAGGGCGGGCCGGCCAATATGCAGCTTCTGGCAAGCAAACTTGGCGCATTGGCAAAAGGCGAAGTGCGCCCTCTGCCCGCAGCAGCGCCTATGCCGAAAGCCGGATTTTACATGCCCGGCGCCGGTATCATCGCGCTTGCGGACCTCAAATCCGTCTTCCCGCCACAGGCGCCCCGGCTGCCCATACTCTTCTATCGCTCCATGCTGCTCGCCAATGATGCCGAGCCGGTCGATGCACTTTTTGCAGCGCTGTCGTCACGCGGTTTTGCGCCCATTCCAGTCTTCGTCTCAGGCCTCAAGGATGCCGAGGCGATCGCCTTCGTCGAGCAGACCATCGCAGAGCTTGCTCCCGCGGCAATCCTGACGACGACGGCCTTTGCCAGCAGCGCCGACGACAATGGCGAGACGCTGTTCGACCGCAGCGGCATTCCGGTTTTCCAGATCGTCGTCGCCACGACACGGCGTGAGGGCTGGGTGGAGGGAAGACGTGGCCTCAACCCAGCAGATCTTGCCATGCACGTGGTCCTGCCGGAACTGGACGGACGTATTCTCGCCGGCGCAATCTCCTTCAAGGATGGCGCAAACTCCGCCAATCTCGCCAACCGGCCGGAAGCGGATCGGGTAGAGCGGGTCGCCGAGCGCATCGCCGCCTTTGTTCGGTTGCAGCAGACACCGCGCGCCGAGCGAAAGATCGTCGTCCTGATGCCCGATTATCCGAGTGCTCCGGGCCGCACAGGCTATGCGGTCGGACTGGACGTACCGCAAAGCGTGCTGTCCATGCTGCACGGGCTTTCCATCGCCGGCTATTCGGTGTCCGATATTCCGGCAACGCCGCGCGAGCTACTCGACAGCCTCGATCGCAAGACGGGCGCCCTGCTGCTTGACGACTATAGTGCAGCCCCCGGTGCCGATGCGGCATGGGGCACAGCGGAAAACGACGGCGATCTCGAAGCCGGAGCCTATCGGTTCCGCGCCGCGGACTTCGGCAACGTCACGGTCGCCCTGGCGCCGGATCGTGGCCGCAATGCTGACCGCCGTGCCGATTACCACAGTCCGGACCTGCCGCCCCGCCATGCACTGATCGCCTTCGGCCAATGGATGCGCAACACGCGGGGCACGCATGCCGTCATCCATGTCGGCGCACATGGCACGCTGGAATGGCTGCCTGGAAAGACAGTCGCGCTGTCGAGGGATTGCTTCCCGGAACTGGTCACCGGCGGCCTGCCGGTGATCTATCCGTTCATCGTCTCCAACCCTGGCGAGGCAGCGGTCGCCAAGCGCCGGATTGCGGCTGTCACGATCGGCCATCTGCCGCCGGTTCTGACCGGCGCAGGCCTTTCAGACGATGAGAAAAAGCTGGAACTTCTGGTCGACGAATACGCCCAGGCAGATGGACTGGACCGCCGCCGCCGCGACCGGCTGGCAAAGCTGATCGTCGATGCGGCGCGTGACACGAATATCGCGACCGATGCCGGGGTTTCCCGTGACGACGACCCGGACACGGCGCTCGCCCGCATCGATGCCTTCCTCTGCGACCTCAAGGACTTCGCCATCAAGGATGGCCAGCACGTGTTCGGGACAGTCGCAGAAGGCGATGACGATCCGCTGCGCATCGCAAGCGCTGAAACGGAAAGGCAGGCACTGCTCGATGCGCTGGATGGCAGGCACATCCGCCCCGGCCCGTCCGGCGCGCCGGCGCGTGGCCGACGTGATGTGATGCCGACCGGCCGCAACCTCTTCGCAAGCGACCCGCGCACGCTGCCGACACCGACAGCCTTCGAGCTGGGCAAGCGTGCCGCCGACGAAATTCTTCGCCGCTACCTTCAGGATCATGGCGACTGGCCCAAGAACCTCGTCTTCGATCTCTGGGGCAGCGCTTCACTGCGAAGCGGCGGCGAAGAGGTGGCGCAGGTTCTGGCGCTGATCGGTGCAAAGCCGGTGCAGGACATGGCGACCGGGCGTATCACCGGCATAGAGGTCCTTCCCCCGGCACAGCTCGGGCGCCCGCGCGTGGACGTGACGCTGCGTATTTCCGGCCTGTTCCGTGACATGTTCCCGGCACTGATCGCCCTGCTGGATACCGCCATGCGGGCCATCGCCGCGCGCGAGGAAGCCCCCGGCGACAATCCGCTGGCGGAGGAAGCGCTGAAACTCGGTCATGCCCCGCCACGCATCTTCGGTTCGGCCCCCGGCACCTATGGCTCCGGCATCGAGGAAAAGCTTGCCGATGGCACATGGGCCGAGCGCGAGGAACTGGGCCGCATCTATCTCGATGCGACCAGCCACGCCTTTGGCGGTGCCGACGGCGAGGCCAGCCATCGGCCCGGCGAATTTGCCGGGCGGATAGGGTCGGCCGACCTGCTCGTCCATACCGGCGACGATCCCGGCCGCGACCTGCTCGATGGTTCCGCCGACGTCGCCTTCATCGGCGGCTTTGCAGCCGCCGTCGCAGCCCTGGGCGGCAAGGCGGACATGATCGCGCTCGACACGACCGATCCGGCAAGACCGAAAGCCAGGTCCATTTCCGAAGCCGTGACCCGTGTGGTGCGGGCGCGGGCCACCAATCCACGCTTCATCGCAGGCCAGATGCGCCATGGCCCTCGCGGCGCAGCCGAACTGGTGGAAACGGTAGACCGGCTGATCGGCTTTGCCGAAACGACCCATGCCATCCCCCAATCACTGATCGACGCCACTTACGACGCCTATCTGGGTGATGAGACCGTCCGCGACTTCCTCCTCGCGCAGAACCCGGAAGGCGCGCGCTACATGGGCGAGCGGTTCCGCTCCGCACGAGACCGCGGCCTCTGGCATCCGCGCCGCAACGCGGTGCATGCCGAACTGGAAATGCTGAAGGGAGAGATCGCATGACGGTGCTCCCGCAGGATACACCGAGATCCGACATGCGGCGGGGCGCATGCCCGGCTCTCTCGACGCCGATGATGACCGGCGACGGGCTGCTGGCGCGCATAGCGCTGACACAGGCGATTTCACCGGCAGATCTCGCGGGGATTTGCCGCCTGGCAGTCGTGCACGGCAATGGCATGCTCGACATTTCCGCCCGCGGCAATCTCCAGGTGCGCGGCCTCACCGAAGCGTCCGCCCCCAGGCTCGATGCCGAGATACGGAAACTGAACCTGCCACTGCGCGACGGCCTCGCCGTTGAGACACCGCCTTTCGCAGGCCTCGACGCCCGTGAGATCGCCGATCCGCGACCACTTGCGGAAGCGATCAGGCAAGCTGCCGGCAACACCACCGGACTGGCGCCGAAAATGGCGATCGTGGTCGATGGCCATGGCCAGCTTCGGCATTCGAAACTTCTCGCCGATATCCGGATTGTTGCCACAGCAAATGGCGAATGGACCATCATTCTCGGCGGCACAGAGGATTCAGGGCACGTTTTCAATGTTTTACGTGAAACACTTGTTGTCGGCACAGTTCTGGAGCTGTTGAAAAGGCTAAAGGCACTGGGAAACAAGGCTCGCGGACGCGATCTCGCATCCCTCATGCTCGCAGCATCTGAGCCGCCTCTCGAACATGCCGATCCGTCGGCGTTGCGCGCAACGGACCAGGGCCTGCCAACGGGCATTGCAGCCACGTCCCCATTCGGCTTGTTTATCCTGCGCGCTGGTCTCCATGCCGTCGGCATCGGTCCGGCCTTCGGTCAGACGGAAGCGCCGGCCCTCATTGCCCTTTGCGACGAAGCCACCCGGCTTGGAATAAGATCGGCAGGTCCTGCACTGGATCATTCTCTTCTCTTCTTCGGCTCCGAACCCGCATGCCACGCGCTGCGAAGCTTTGCCGAAAACCGCGGCTTCGTCGTGAGGGCGGATGATCCGCGCGGCCATGTCGCAAGCTGCACCGGCCGCCCTGCCTGCACATCCGCCACGATCGCCACGCATGCGATTGCAGAGCGAGCCGCAGCCGAATGCACGGATCTTTTGGATGGATCCTTCAAGCTGCATGTGACCGGCTGCGCCAAGGGATGTGCCCATCCCGCCCCCTCGGCGCTCGCGCTGTGCGGCACCGCCGCCGGTGTTTCCCTGATTGCCGAGGGAAAAGCGGCCGACGCACCCTTTGCTTTCACGGATTTTGCCGATACCAACGCCACGCTTCGCCGCCTTTCCGATCTTGTAAGATCAGAACGACGGCCGGGCGAAAACTCCGCCGCCTGCCTTGCCCGGATCGGTTCCGCGCGTCTGGCAGCCGTTGCCACAGGACGACCATGACCACTTACGACTATATCCGCGAAGGCGATGCGATCTACGAAAAGTCCTTCGCCATCATTCGTGCCGAAGCCGATCTGTCAGCCTTTACCGAGGAACAGGCCGATATAGCCGTGCGCATGATCCATGCCTGCGGTCTGGTGGAAGCAGCCGAGCATTTCCGCTTCTCGGATGATTTCGTAAAAGCCGCGCGTCGGGCGCTCAGGGCCGGAAAGCCGATCTATTGCGACGCCGAGATGGTGGCGCGTGGCGTGACCCGTGCCAGACTGCCAGCGGAGAACGAGGTGATCTGCACCCTGCGCGACAGCCGCACCGTGGAACTGGCAAAAACGATCGGCAATACAAGATCAGCCGCCGCACTCGATCTCTGGGACGAGATGGAAGGCGCGGTCGTTGCCATCGGCAATGCGCCGACGGCCCTTTTCCGCCTGCTGGAAATGCTGGATGCCGGCGCTCCCCGCCCGGCGGCGATCATCGGCATGCCGGTCGGCTTCGTCGGCGCAATGGAATCCAAGGAAGCACTGATGGCGTCGACCCATGACATCCCCTACGCCGTGGTGCGCGGTCGCATGGGTGGTTCGGCAATGACGGCCGCTGCCATCAACGCGCTGGCGAGGGCCGGGCTTTGAGCGCCGCAACCATCAAGGGCAGATTGACCGGAGTCGGCACCGGGCCGGGCGACCCCGAACTCCTGACGCTAAAGGCCGTGCGCGCCGTAAGCGAAGCCGATGTCGTCGCCTTCTTCTGCAAGAAGGGCTCGACCGGCAACGGCCGTGCCATCGTCGAGGCCCATATCCGGCCCGGCACGGTGGAACTGCCGCTCGTCTATCCGGTGACGATCGAGACCCACAAGGACGAGCCCGACTACAAGAACCCGATCAACGACTTCTTCGATCGCTCGGCGGAAGAAATCGCTGTCCACCTCGACGCCGGCCGCAATGTCGCGGTGCTGAGCGAGGGCGATCCGCTGTTCTACGGCTCCTACATGCATCTGCATCTGCGGCTGAAGGATCGCTACCAGGCGGGCGTGATCGCCGGCGTGACCGCAATGTCCGGCTGCTGGTCGATGACCGGTCTGCCGCTGGTACAGGGTGACGATATCCTCAGCGTGCTGCCCGGCACCCTGTCGGAGGAAAAGCTCACCGAGCGGCTCGCAATCACCGATGGCGCCGTCATCATGAAGGTCGGTCGCAACCTGCCGAAAATCCGCCGCGCGCTTGCGGCCGTCGGAAAGCTCTCAGAGGCGCTCTACGTCGAGCGCGGCACGATGGCGAATGGCGCAGCAGAGCGGCTGGAGACCCGCGACGAAAGCCCTGCCCCCTATTTTTCCATCGTCCTCGTGCCCGGATGGGCAACGCGACCGCAAGGAATAGAGAAATGACAGGCTCGCTGACCGTAGTCGGCCTTGGCCCCGGCAGCCCGGACCAGATCACCCCGGAAGCGCTGGATGCCGTCAGGGCCGCCACCGATTTCTTCGGTTACTTTCCCTATATCGACCGGCTGGACCTGCGCGCCGACCAGCGCCGCCATGCTTCGGACAACCGCGAGGAACTGGACCGCGCCAGGGCGGCGCTCGAACTGGCGGCGAAGGGCAACCGGGTCTGCGTCGTCTCGGGCGGCGATCCCGGCGTCTTTGCCATGGCGGCAGCCGTCTGCGAGGCGATCGATGAAGGCCCGGCCGAATGGCGCGAACTCGACGTGTCGATCGTGCCGGGTGTCACCGCCATGCTGGCGGTAGCCGCCAAGGCAGGCGCACCGCTCGGCCACGATTTCTGTGCCATATCGCTGTCCAACAACCTGAAACCCTGGGCGATCATCGAGAAGCGGCTTGTCGCGGCAGCGTCCGCCGGCTTCGTCATGGCCTTCTACAATCCGATCAGCAAGGCGCGCCCGCATCAGCTGGGCGAGGCCTTCGACATCCTGCGTGCCCATCTTCCGGCAACGGTTCCGGTCATTTTCGGCCGCGCTGCGGGACGCCCGGATGAAGCGATCCGCATCGTTCCGTTGTCGCAGGCACAGGGAGACATGGCCGACATGGCGACCTGCGTCATCGTCGGCACGGCGGAAACCCGCCTGATCGAACGCGCCGACAGGCGCCCGATCGTCTATTCGCCGCGTTTCATGCGGGAGAGCGCCCAGTGACGCACCATGCCGGCAAGGTCTTCGACATTCTGCGCCGAAGCCACGTCCGGCAATCGCGGGCGCTCGATCAGCACAACCTCGATGGCGAGACGACGCGCGGCGGAAATCTTGGCGACGCTCGCCGTTCCACCACTATTCTTCGAGACGATGAGATCGATGGCATGCGTTTCGAGCAGCCGGATTTCCTCCGGTTCGCAAAACGGGCCTCGGTCCGTGATATAGGTGACGTTCGGCAGATCGAGCGGCGGATCGACCGGATCGACGCTGCGAACCAGATAGTGATGCTGCTTCATCGCCTCGAAAGGCAGAAGCTCCTGCCTGCCGAGCGTCAAAAAGACCTTTCGCGGCGCGATATCGAGGGCTGCGACAGCCGCCTCGATATCGGCCACCTCCTGCCAGAGATCGTCCTTCTGCCGCAACCAGGCCGGACGGCGCAGCGCCATGATGTCGATACCGGCCGCCTTCGCCGCTTGCGCCGCATTGGCGGAAATTTGCGCTGCAAAGGGATGCGTCGCATCGATCAGCAGGTCCACGCCGTGCTCCCGAATGAAACTCGCCAGGCCCTCAGGCCCTCCGAACCCGCCGATACGCACCGGCACCGGCTGTTCGGCCGGCGCTTTGGTACGGCCGGCAAGCGACAGCAGGATGCGGCAATCCTGGCTGGTGGAAAGGCGGGCCGCGAGCGCCTTGGCTTCCGCCGTGCCGCCCAATATGAGGATGGAGTAAGTCAAATTGCCTCCTGAATCAGGAATGAGAGCTTTAAACCAAAGCCGGTGGCTGTCCATCGTCGGTATCGGTGAGGACGGCACAAAGGGTCTTGGCGAAAATGCCATGGCAGCGATTGCTGCAGCCTCCGTCGTCTTTGGCGGTAGGCGGCATCTGGAGCTGGCGGCACCCGCCATCAACGGCGAGGCAAGGGCCTGGCCCGTGCCCTTCGATGCGGCCATGCGCGATGTGTTGGCGCTGCGTGGCCGGCCTGTCTGCGTGCTCGCATCGGGCGATCCCTTCTTCTTCGGCGTTGGTGCGACCTTGTCGCGCCACATCCCGGCAGATGAGATGACCGCCTACCCGTCACCATCGGCATTTTCCCTCGCCGCATCCCGCCTCGGCTGGCCGTTGCAGGAGATAGAAACCGTTTCGCTGCACGGCCGCCCGCTGGACCTGATCCGACCGCTCCTGCATGTGGGACGGCGCATCATCGCACTGACCTCGGATGAACGAGGCCCGGCGGAACTGGCCGGATTGCTCGACGCAAGCGGTTTCGGCCAATCGACAATGACGGTTCTGGAGGCTCTGGGCGGCGAGGCAGAGAGACACCGCTCTTCGACAGCCGCCACCTTTGCAATGCAGGATATCAACGTCCTCAATGTCGTCGCCATCGAGGTGAAGTCCGATATCGGCGCGCGCATCATCCCGCGCGGCTTCGGACTGCCCGATGCGCTGTTCGAACATGACGGGCAGATCACCAAGCGCGAAATCCGGGCACTCACGCTGTCGGCGCTGTCCCCCCGGAGTGGGGAACTCCTCTGGGATGTCGGTGCCGGAGCAGGATCCGTCTGCATCGAATGGATGCTGGCCGACCGGTCCATGCGGGCGATCGCCATCGAAGGCCATCCCGAGCGGGCAGCGCGGATCAGGCGCAATGCTTCAAGCTTCGGCGTGCCCGGACTTTCGATTGTCGAAGGCGAGGCACCGACGGCGCTCTCGGACCTGCCCCAACCCGACGCGATCTTCATCGGCGGCGGCGGCAGCGAGCCGGGCGTCTTCGATCGCGCCGTCGAGGCCCTGAAGCCCGGCGGCCGTCTCGTTGCCAACGCGGTGACGCTGGAAATGGAAACCGTGCTTCTTTCGGCGCAGGCAAGACTCGGTGGAGCGCTTGTCCGCATCGACCTTTCCCGCGCAGCGCCCGTCGGTACGATGCAGGGCTGGAAACCGGCAATGCCGGTGACGCAGTGGAGCTGGACGAAGGGGACGCAGCCATGATCGTCGCCGGACTGGGCTGCCGTAAGGGCGCATCATCGGAAGAACTTCTCTCGGCGCTCGATGCCGCCTGCGCCAAGGCCGGCATTCCACGCTCCTTGATCGGTGCGCTGGCCACCGGCGAGATCAAGCGCGACGAACCCGGCATGCTGCAACTGGCCGAAACGAGTGGCCTGCCGCTGCATGTCGTCGACGACGAGGCCCTGATGGCTGCCGAACCGCGAACGAAAACCGTCTCCGCCCACAGCTTTGCCAGAACCCGGTCGCCCTGCCTTTCCGAAGCAGCCGCACTTGCCGCCGCCGGTGCGACGTCGGAACTGATCGTTACGCGCCTGATATCGCAGGGCGCGACATGCGCACTTGCAGCGTCGAAGGAAACAGCATGACCGTACATTTCATCGGCGCCGGACCGGGTGCGGCGGACCTCATTACCGTGCGCGGCCGGGATATCCTCGCCCGTTCGCCGGTCTGCCTCTATGCGGGCTCGATCATGCCGAAGGAACTGCTCGACTGGTGTCCCAAGGATGCCCGCATCGTCGACACCGGCTCGCTGTCGCTCGACGAGATCGAGACCGAATATGTCGCCGCCCACAAGGCCTCGAAGGACGTCGCCCGCCTGCATTCCGGCGACCTGTCCGTCTGGAGCGCGGTGGCGGAGCAGATCCGCAGGCTGGAAAAGCATGGCATCGACTACACGCTGACGCCCGGCGTGCCATCCTTTGCCGCCGCCGCAGCCGCATTGAAGCGCGAATTGACGATCCCGGAAGTGGCACAGAGCCTCGTGCTCACCCGCGTGTCCGGCCGCGCCTCCAGGATGCCGGAGGGCGAGACGCTGAAGGCGTTCGGCGCGACCGGCGCCACGCTGGCGATCCACCTTGCCATCCATGCGCTCGGCAGGATCGTCGAGGAACTGACACCGCTTTATGGCGGCGATTGCCCGGTCGCAATCGTCGTGCGCGCCTCCTGGCCGGAAGAGCGGATCATCCGCGGCACGCTTGCCGATATCGAGGCAAGGCTGGCGGAGGAGCCGGTCGAACGCACCGCGCTGATCTTTGTCGGCAAGGGCTTGGGCGCATCGGATTTCGTCGAGAGCCAGCTATATAATGCCGACTATGTACGCCGCTTCCGCCCCGGCTGGGAGCAGTTGCAACAGGATCAGGCCGACAAGGGGCCGGAATGATCGGACGGTGCGAATTCAGTCCGGCCGACAAGCGCACCCTGGCGATCGAAGACCAGTATTTCGAGCGCGATGTTCGGGTCCCGCAACGCCTTCGCCGCCGTCGCCCAGGCGCGAGCCGCAACGCGATCGCCAAGCGCAAGTCCACGGTCTCCAGCAAGCTGGAAGGCCTGCGAAACGGTGTTCGCATTGGTAATCTGCGCCACCAGTTCGGCGTCCGCGCCAGCTTCGGCAGCGACCTTGGCAAGCGCTTCGAGATCGGCAAGCCCCCGCTTGGAATGCACGTCGAGCATGCCTTGGGCGAGCTTCGTCATCTTCGCCACGCCGCCGGCAATCGTCACCTTCGGCACCGGATGGCTGCGAACATATTTCAGCATGCCGCCGACGAAATCACCCATATCGATCAGCGCAATCTCGGACAGTCCATGATGCGCCTGCGCCGCCTTTTCCGACATATTCCCGGTCGCGCCGGAAATATGATCGAGGCCCGCCGCCCGCGCTACATCGATGCCGCGCCAAATCGAATGGATCCATGCGGAACAGGAAAACGGGATGACGATGCCCGTCGTCCCGAGGATCGATATGCCGCCCAGAATGCCGAGGCGGCCGTTCAATGTCTTCTCGGCAATCTTCTCGCCGTCGGCGACGGAAACCTCGATCTCGAAATCGCCTCCCTCGCCCGCAACCTCGGCGATCGCCTGAGCAATCATTTGCCTAGGCACCGGATTGATCGCCGGCTCGCCGGGCGGCAAGGGCAGGCCGGGCCGCGTTACAGTGCCGACGCCCGTTCCCGCCTTGAAGGTAATGCCGGAACCGGAAGCGCCGTACAGGACCGTCGCCATGATCAGCGCACCATGGGTAACGTCCGGGTCGTCGCCGGCATCCTTTACGATGCCCGCGGTGGCAAAACCGTCACCGCTATCTTCCATGGCAAGGGCAAAGCTTGGCCGCTGTCCACCGGGAAGCGCCACCTCGACCATCGCGGGGAACTCGCCGGAAATCAGCGCAAGGCACGCCGCCTTGGCCGCAGCCGCAGCACAGGTTCCCGTGGTCCAGCCACGGCGCAGGTCCTTGCTTTCTGTTTCAATGGCCGCTTCCATGGCGGTCTCTATAGCCCGGCCGCAATCGTCCGGCAAAAGGTTTGCATATGTCCGTCAATGAGCTGATCGAAACGATCGTCGATGCCCCCGAATTTGCCTCCGGCCATGTCTGGCTGGCGGGCGCCGGACCGGGCCATCCGCGTTACCTGACGCTGGAGGTTGCCGATGCGCTGAAAAAGGCGGATGTGATCGTCCATGACGCACTCGTTTCAGACGCGGTATTGTCGCTGTCGGCAACGAAAGAGCTGATCTTCGTCGGCAAGCGCGGCGGCAAACCCTCCGTTGCCCAGGACGACATCACCGCAAGGCTTATCGAACTCGCGCGGTCCGGCAAGCGCGTGCTGCGGCTGAAAGGCGGCGATCCCTTCATCTTCGGCCGTGGCGGCGAGGAGGCCGAAGCTCTGGTGAAGGAAGGCATCCCGTTCCGCGTCTTGCCCGGCATGACCTCGGCGCTCGCGGCACTGGCATCCGCCAACATTCCGGCCACCATGCGCGGCATCAGCCGCTCGATCACGCTTGCGACCGGCCACGCCGCCGGCACGCCCGGCGACCTGGACTGGAAGGCGCTTGCGAAAACCGGCGAGCCGATCGTCGTCTATATGGGCGTCGGCACGATCGGCACGATCGCCCGGTTGCTGATGGAGGGCGGCCTGCCTGCGGACACGCCGGTCGCCGTACTGATGGCGGCAACGACACCCGACGAGCGATCGATGACGGCAACGCTTGCCACGGTTGAATTGGAAATCCAGCGACAGAATTTTGCAGCGCCGGCACTCATCGTCATCGGCCGCATCGTCAACATGCAGGCCGTTCTTGCAGGTGACACGAAGCGTTCGGACGACGGCCAATGACCGCGCGCGCACTCATCATCGGCGCGCCGCGCTCCGGCTCCGGCAAGACCAGCGTGACGATCGGCCTTCTACGCGCGTTTCAGCGCCGCGGCGTCAAGGTGCGCGGTATCAAGACGGGGCCGGATTACATCGATCCCGGCTTTCACGAAGCCGCCACCCGCTTGCCAGGCCTCAATCTCGACAGCTGGGCGATGGCGCCCGACCTTCTGCGGCACCTGGCGCGCCAGCAGGCGGAAGACGCCGAGCTTGTCCTGATCGAAAGCGCCATGGGCCTGTTTGACGGTATCGTGACCGAGCCGAACCGCTCAGGCGCGGCGTCCGATCTCGCCCGCCTGTTCGGCCTTCCGGTTCTGCTCGTCCTCGACGTTTCCGGCCAGAGCCAGACGGCAGCGGCCATCGCCTGTGGCTTCATGCATTACGATCCTGAGGTGAAAATGGCGGCCTGTGTGCTCAACCGCGCCGGCAGCGAGCGGCACAGAAAACTGTCCGGCGACGCGATCGAGGCACTCGGACTGCCGGTTGCCGGCACCGTGTTGCGCGATCCGACACTCACCCTGCCCGAACGCCATCTCGGCCTCGTACAGGCAAGCGAGCACCCGGAAATGGATGCCCATATCGAGCGGCTCGCGGATGTCATGGAGCGCTCGCTCGATCTCGACGCGATCTTTGCGGCCGCTCAGCCATTCGATATCCCGGAAGGCTCTACGGAAAAAGCACTTCCCCCGCCGGGCCAGCGGGTAGCGCTTGCCGAAGATGCCGCCTTCACCTTCCTCTACCCTCATCTCAAGCGGCAATGGCGGGCGATGGGCGCCGAGATCATCACCTTCTCGCCGCTTGCCGACGAAGCCCCACCCGCCGATTGCGATATCTGCTGGCTATCCGGCGGCTATCCGGAGCTTCACGCCGGAAGACTGGCACAGGCGGACCGTTTCAGATCAGGGCTGAAAGCCTTTGCCGAGACCCGGCCGGTTCATGGCGAATGCGGCGGCTATATGGTTCTCGGTGAAACGCTGGAGGATGCAGACGGCGTCATCCACGCAATGACGGGCCTGCTCTCCCACTCCACCAGCTTTGCCAAGCGCAAGATGAACCTCGGCTACCGTCAGGCCCGGCTGCTCGGCCCGTCGGCGATCGGCACGACAGGCGATCTCGTGCGCGGCCACGAGTTCCATTACGCACGCGTGATCGATGCCGGAAGCGATCAGCCCCTCGCGATGATAGCGGATGGCCGTGGCGTCGAGATCGGCCCCTCGGGCGGAAAACGAGGGCCTGTCACCGGCACCTTCTTCCACGCCATAGCGAGCGACTGAAATCCTGCGCGAGGGAGAAGGCGCGCCGACTTTACTCAGTCGATGTCACCGAGTTCCTCGTGGATCGCCGAAATGATCTCCGAGCGCTGCTCGGCGGATCGGCCGGCATGCGCCGCAAAGGTCAGCGCCAGAAGCCGCACCGTGCTGAGCACGGTCGTATGCGAAGGTCCGAGCGCGAAACTCGCCACATGGCAGGGCAGCACGACATTCGAATAGCGCTGCGCCTCCAGCATCGAGTTGCGATCGGTGATCGTAATGATGTTGAGCCGGCTCGTCGCAGCATGGCTGAGGATAGGCTTGAGGATAGGCTGGTGCGGCGGCAGGGTGACGAGGATCAGCACGTCCTTCGGCCCGGTCATGGCAAGGTCTTCGGCCCATGATCCCTGATTGATGCCGAGGATCATGACGCTGTGGCGCAGGCGTGAGAAGACCAGTCGCGCATAGCGCGCCACGCCCTCTTCCGTCCCGAGCCCCAGTATCCAGACCTTCGGCGCGGCCCCGATCATCTCCGCCGCCTGACGCACCTTGTCGGAACGCATTTCCTCGAATGTCTTGGTGAGGTTTTTCAGCTCCAGTTCCAGATGTGCACCGATCGTCCGGCCAAGCGCCACCTGTTCAGACTGCGTCACCGAATAGCCATAGGGCTCCGTGCGGTTGCGTTCTTCGCGCGCCTGCAGTTTCACCTCGTTGAAATCGGCATAACCGAGATGCTGGAAGAAGCGCGCCGCCGTCGCCTTCGAAACGCCGGCCATCTCGGCGATCTCGGTAGCCGAGTGGGTCAGGATGTCATCCTGGCGGTCGAGAATGAGCTGGGCGAGCTTCTGCTCGCCGGCCGTGAGCCGCTGATAGCGTTCCTGAATGCGCAAGACGAGACGCGAGGCCATGATTACTCCGGGTTGCCGCTCTGCATAAAAAGATTAGCACCCCACTTGCAATAATGAAACCTTTGTTTCAGAATTATGAAACACTGAAACCGAGGCCGTCATGGCGCAACCACGTGTATTCCGGCAGAGAATTTGGGACAGCCTGAAGGCCGTCGCTCGCCCTGACACGCGCTTTCACCTGAGTTTCAGCGAGTTCATTCCGGATTTCGAAGGCGTCGAACAGGCGACGTGCAGGATCGCCGCACTGCCGGCGTTCACGCAAAGTCGCCTGGCCTTCGTCACGCCCGACAATTCGATGACCGAGCTTCGCCGCCGGCTGATCGTCGAGGGCAAACCCTTCGTCATGTCGACCTACAACATGCAGCGCGGCTTCCTCTATCTGGAGCCGGGCATAGTGCCGCCGGAGGCTGCCCCCTTCGCCGCCTGGCTCGACGGCATGGAGCATTTCGCAAGGCCGATTAATCTGGCCGAACTGACCGGCATCGGCCGCTTCGACTTCCTCGCCACCGGCGCCTCCGCCGTGACAAGGGACGGCATTCGCTTCGGCAAGGGCCATACCTATTTCGATCTCGAATGGGGCATGTTCACCGATCTCGGCCTCGTTGACGAAAAGACGGCAGTCGCCGCCATCGTCCATGACGTGCAGGTCGTCGACGAGCAATTGAGCCCGAGCGAGACAGATATCCAGGTCGACTACATCGCCACGCCGAACAGGCTTGCTATCGTGGAGCGCGCCAGCCGCCGGCCCCGCGGCATCAAGTGGGACCGGCTGACGCGCGACGAGATCGCCGATACGCCGCCGCTCAAAGAGCTTGCCCGCATGCGCGGCATCGCCTGACAGACCGATTACCGACTTCACCCTAGAACCAGGAACAGCCCGATGCATCTTTCCCTCAACCGCCGTCATTTCATGGGCCTCATGGGCGCAGCCGCCGCCATGCCGATGATGGCGCGCATGGCATCCGCCGCCTCGCCGTTCAACTTCCAGGCGTCCTGGATCAATGATGCGGAATTCGCCGGCTATTTCCTTGCCGCCGACAAGGGCTATTACAAGGAAGCCGGCCTTGAGCTGGAATATTTCTCCGGCGGTCCGGACGTCATCCCGGAAAGCACGATCATCGCCGGCAAGGCCGACCTGACGCTGACCACGCCGGACACGACCATCAAGGCGATCGTCGAACAGGGCGCCCCCTTCAAGATCATCGGTGCCCAGTACCAGAAGAACCCGATCGGCATCGTCTCTCTGGCGAAGAACCCGATCAAGGAGCCGAAGGACCTGATCGGCAAGACATTGGCCGTGCCGCCGGTCAACGTCATCTCGGTCGAAGCCATGCTGAAGATTTCCGGCATCGATCGCGCCCAGGTCAACATCGTACCATACGCCTACGATCCGACCCCGCTGATCAAGGGGGAGATCGACGCCTCCGTCGACTTCACCACCAACGTGCCCTTCACCATCAAACAGGCCGGCGAAGAGGCAACCTCGTTCCTGCTTTATGATTTCGGCTTCACCATCTTCAACGACACCGTCGTCGTCACCGAAGAGACGCTGAAGGCCAAGCGCAAGGAAATCGTCGCCTTCCTGAAGGCCAGCCGCAAGGGCTGGGACGAAAACCTCGCCGACCCGACCGCTTTCCCGAAGACCTTTGCCGACACCTGGTTCAAGGGTACCGGCCGCTCGATCGAGAACGAAGTCTACTTCAACACGGCCCAGAAGCCGCTGATGGAAGCTGCCGGTGGCATCTTCTCCATGAGCGAGGAATCGATCGCCGCCAATATCGAAGCGCTCGCCGCCGTCGGCATCACCGCCAAGCGCGAGCATTTCGATACCACCGTCCTCGAAGAAGTCTGATGACCTCCAATACCGGCATCACGCTTGAAAACATCTCGCGCTCCTTTCAGGGGCGCGAGACCGTTGTGCAGGCGCTAGACAATGTATCGCTTAGCTGCCCGGCGGGCTCCTTCACGGCCCTGATCGGCCCGTCCGGCTGCGGCAAGTCCACCATGCTGCGCCTCGCGCTCGGACTGGATACGGCAACCTCGGGTGAAATCGGCATTGCCGGCATGAGACCGCAGCAGGCGGCCAAGGCCGGCCTGACCGGCGTCGCCTTCCAGGATGCGGCCCTGATGCCCTGGCGCAGCGTCGAGGACAATATCGCCCTGCCGCTCGATGTTCTCGGCCGCAAGCGCGCTGATTTTTCGAAGAAGATCTCCGAACTGATCGACCTCGTCGGCCTCAACGGCTTCGAAAAGGCGCTACCCGGCGAGCTGTCCGGCGGCATGCGCCAGCGCGTCGCCATAGCCCGCGCCCTCGTCACCGATCCGAAGGTCCTCTTCCTCGACGAACCTTTCGGCGCGCTCGACCAGATCCTGCGCCGCCAGATGAATGTCGAATTGCAGCGCATCTGGATGGAAAGCCGCGCCACGACCCTGCTCGTCACCCATGGCATCGACGAAGCTGTCTTCCTCGCCGACAAAGTCGTCGTCATGCAGAGCCGCCCGGGCCGCATCGGCAAGGTGATCGACATCCCCTTCGCCCGCCCGCGCCTGCCGGAAATATTCACGACACCGGAATTCCATGCGCTGGAAGACCAGGTCGCGGAGGCACTTGATGGCCATTGAGACGGCCAAATCCGTGGGCTTTCGCCACTGGGCGGCACTGCGCAACGCAGCAATCCTGCTCGTGGTGTGGGAACTGCTCGGGCGCTTCAAGCTGGTGGCCGGCGGCGCCCTGCCTGCCCCGACCGAGGTGTTGGTCCGGCTTTGGCAGGATCGCGGCGACTACCCCTTGCATGTCCTCGCGACACTGGAAGGAGCTTCGCTCGGTTTCCTGATCGGCAACGGCCTCGCCATCCTCGCCGGCATTCTCTTTGCCGTCTCGCCGATCGCCGCGCGCCTGGGGCGCGGCCTGAATGTCGCGCTCTTCGCGCTGCCGCCGATTGCCATCTCGCCGATCCTGGTGCTCACCTTTTCCGGCATGACCCCACGCGTCGTGCTGGCCGCCCTCGGCTGTTATTTCGTCACCATGAGCGCCACCGTCACCGGCATCAGCCAGACCGACCGGCGCATGCTCGACGTGGTGCGCGCCTATGGCGGCAGCCGTCTCGCCCTTCTGCGCTTCGTCGAGATCCGCGCCGCCCTGCCCGCCATCCTTGCCGGCCTGCGCATCGCCGCACCCGCTGCCGTGCTCGGCTCGATCCTCGCGGAGTTCGGCGGCGGTGGCCGCTTCGGTCTCGGCGCCTATCTGATCGGTTCGCTCGGCCGCGCCGACCCGGCCCGCCTCTGGGGCATAGGTCTTGCCGCAACGATGATGGCGCTTGTCGCCTATGGCATCTTCGCGCTCATCGAAAAGCGCCTTACCCGCTCCACGCTTGCGGTCACGGTCGCCGCAACGCCGCCGGCAACGCGGTCCGAGACCAACTATCTTTCCGGCATCGCGCTCACGCTCGCCTCCATCGCCCTGCCCTTCCTCGTTTGGTGGCTGCTGCTGAAGATACTCGGCACGCCCGCAATGATCGCCAAGACACCGGCCGGCGTGTTCGACTACCTGTTTCTTGCCCCATCCGCAGCATCGGCCCAGACGCGGCTGATCGCAGCACTCGGACAGACCCTGCCGATGACGCTGATCGGTATGGCCGCCGGCTTAGCCTTCGCCTTCGCGCTGGCGCTTGCCTCGGTCGTGCGTCCCGGCATCGTCCGCTCGTTCATGCCGATCGCCCTCGTCACCCAGACCATGCCGTTGGTGGCACTGACGCCGCTTCTCGTTCTGCTGCTTGGACGCGGCCCCTCGGTCATCCTCTGGATCACCATCTCCGTAACCTTCTTCCCGGCCTTCGTCACGCTGGCACAAGGGCTCGGCATGGTATCGCGCGGTGCGCTTGACGTGGTGCGCGCCTATGGCGCCAGCCCGCTTGCCCAGCTGCGCCTCGTCTCGGTTCCGGCATCTCTGCCCTATCTGTTCGCCGCGATGCGGCTGGCCGTGCCGCGCGCGCTGCTTGGCGTCATGATCGCCGAATGGCTCGCCACCGGCACCGGGCTCGGCAATCTCTTGAACCAGTCACGAGGCTATCTCGACTACGGCATGATCTGGACGGTCGCCGTGGTCTCGGTCCTCATCGCAGTCCTCTTCTATCAAATCGTCATCGTCATCGAACGGCGCGTGCTGCAAAAGCGCGGCATGCAGCCGACGGCATAAGGATTACAAGGAGTTTCCATGTCCACAGCATCAGAAATCGCTGATCACAAGTCCTCCGTTCGCGAGCGCGTCTGGACCGAACTGCGTAAGGTCGCCGTCGCCGACAGCCGCTTCCACTTCGATTTCGGCGAATTCATCGCCGACTTCGAAGGCGGTGAGGCGGCAGTCGACCGCCTCCTCGACAATCAGTATTATCACGACGCCCGCCTGATCTTCATCACGCCCGACAATTGCCTCGACCGTCTGCGCCTGCAGGCCCTGAAGGATGGCAAGCTGGTACTGATGACCACCTATTCGATCAAGCGCGGTTTCTGGCTGCTCGATCCGTCGAAGATCGCTCCCGAACTCTACCTCTATGCCTCGACGCTCGACGGAATGGAGCGCATCGGCCAGCACATGACGCTTGCCGAGATCCAGGTGAAGCTGCCGAATGTCGACTACATGGTCACCGGCACCGGCGCTATCAATCTGGAAGGCGTGCGTTTCGGCAAGGGCCACGGCTTCTTCGATGCCGAATGGGGCATGCTCTATCAGCTTGGCAAGATTTCGGTGGAAACGCCCTGTGCCGCCGTCGTCCACGATTGCCAGGTCCTGTCGGAAAAGCTGAACCCGGATGTCTACGACACCGTCGTTGACGCCATCTTCACGCCGACCCGTTCGATCAGCGTCTGCAGCCCGCACAAGCCGACCTGTGGCATCATCTGGGATCGTCTCGATCAGCACATGTTCGACACCATCCCGCCATTGCAGGAACTGAAGGCCATGGGCCTCTGATCCGGACGACGGAAACCTCGAATACCTATGGCCGCGGCAAGACGCGGCCATTTCTGCGTTGCCTACGAGGCAACTGGGGCCTTGAACAAAACTGACTGGTCGATGAGATAGCGGGCGAGAATGGGCAGGCTTGCACCGCCGATGGCGCGTGCCTGCGAGCCGACGGCCCCCTCGACGATCCGCGGCATGACGATCCCCTGCAGGTCGAGCTGGTTCACCGCCTCGGATGTCGCCGCGACGAGACGCTTGCGAACCCAGTGCGGAAAACCGCCATCGATGATCACCGCGCCAAAATCGATCACCGAGGCGGCCGCAACGATCGCCTGCGCCAGCGCCGCTGCCGCATCGTCGATCCATTGCTGCATCGGCGCACCGAAATCGATCCAGTCATCGGCGGAATACCAGAGCGGCTGCGGATCTATGCCGTTCTCCCTGAGCAAATTCTCCAGCACGAAGATCGAGGCGATCTCCAGCAACTGCCGGTTACGGCCCTTTGCATCGCGCACCGGCAGCGGGCCGACCGCGCCGGCGGTTCCCGTCCGCCCGGAAAAGATGGCCGAGTTCAGGACGATGCCGCCGCCGATGAAAGAGCCGATGAACAGATAGATGAAATCGGGATATTGCGGACCGATGCCGAAAACCAGTTCAGCACCACAAGCGCTTGTCGCATCGTTCTGCAGGTGCACATCATAGACCACCCTGGCGGAGACCTCAGCCTGCAGATCGAACTGCCGCCAGACGTCCATCGCACCGGGCGGCGCACCGACTTCGTTCGCCCAGTTCCACAGTTCGAACGGGGCCGCGATACCGACGCCGGCAATCCGGCTCCGCTCCTCCTCACTCAGCTCGGTCTCGATCCTGCCGATCCCCGAGGTGATGATATCGAGTATCCTCTGCGGCTCGGGATAGGCATAGGTCTCGTGATACTGCCTGCGGATGGAACCAACGAAATCCATCAGCACCAGATCGGCGCTACGCCGGCCGATTTTCACGCCGAAGGAAAGAACTGCGTCGGGATTGAGCCGCATCGGTACCGAAGGCTGGCCGACGCGGCCACGCAGCGGCTCCCCTCTCAGGAGAAGGCCGTCCTTCTCCAGCGAGCGCACGATGACCGAAGCGGTCTGCGCCGAAAGCCCGCTCAGCCTCGTGATATCCGCCTTGGACAGGGCACCATGCAGCCGCACGAGCGAGAGAGCGAGCCGTTCGTTGTAGGCGCGCACCCGCGACTGGTTGGAGCCACCCGAAAAGCTGACAGGAGAAATGGCGCCCGCGACGGGGCTTTCTGTGATCGACATCCGGCCCTCCTCCCACATGCGGCCATAAGCGGCAATCTCGTTCAATGCGAACATGCAGCCGGCGAATAAATAATTCAATTGGAATTAATTATTGACAGGCGATTTTCTTTCGCGATTATTGACGATTGTAAGGATGCAGGAACGCCTGGAGGAGGCACCTGGCTCAATCCGGCCTGCATGTGGAGGAACCGTCCGCGGTCGCGGACCCCGTCTCTGGGAGGAGATCATGAAGACATCCCTTTTGTCGCTGTCATTCGGCGCGCTGGCGCTTGGCGTAGCGTTCGCAGCCCCTGCCAATGCAGCCGATGTTTCGGCTTGCCTGATTACCAAGACAGATACCAACCCCTTCTTCGTCAAGATGAAGGAAGGCGCCACCGCCAAGGCCAAGGAACTCGGCGTGACGCTGAAATCCTATGCCGGCAAGATCGATGGCGACAGTGAAAGCCAGGTGGCGGCGATCGAAACCTGCATCGCCGACGGCGCCAAGGGCATCCTGATCACCGCATCCGATACCAAGGGCATCGTACCGAACCTCAAGAAGGCCCGCGACGCCGGCATGCTGGTGATCGCGCTCGACACACCTCTTGAGCCGATCGACGCCGCTGACATGACCTTTGCCACAGACAACCTTCTCGCCGGCAAGCTGATCGGTCAGTGGGCCAAGGATACGCTCGGCGATGCCGCCAAGGACGCCAAGGTGGCCTTCCTCGACCTCACCCCATCACAGCCTTCCGTCGATATTCTGCGCGACCAGGGTTTCATGATCGGCTTCGGCATCGACCCGAAGGATCCGAACAAGATCGGCGACGAGGATGACCCGCGCATCGTCGGCCACGACATCACCAACGGTAACGAAGAAGGCGGCCGCACCGCGATGGAGAACCTTCTGCAGAAGGATCCCACCATCAACGTCGTCCACACGATCAACGAACCGGCCGCCGCCGGCGCCTATGAGGCGCTGAAATCGGTCGGGCGCGAGAAGGATGTCCTGATCGTCTCCATCGACGGCGGTTGCCCCGGCGTACGCAACGTCGCGGACGGCGCAATCGGCGCAACGTCGCAGCAATACCCGCTGCAGATGGCGGCGCTCGGCATCGAGGCGATCAAGCAATTTGCCGATACTGGCGAAAAACCCAAGCCGACAGAAGGCAAGAACTTCTTTGATACCGGCGTGACTCTGGTCACGGACAAACCGGTACCGTCGATCAAGTCGATCGACACCAAGGAAGGCCTCAACAAGTGCTGGGGTTGAGCCTCTAGCCACGTCCTGCAGGTCGGTGGAACACGTTTCACCGACCTGCCACGGCAAACCGGCCTGAACCGGCATTAGACAAAAGCGGGAGGATTTCATGAGCGAGCCAACGGCGAGCGCACCGCATAACGATTACGAAAAGGTGCTGAAGGATAGTTCGAAGGAGGTTGCCTCCTTCGATCACGAACAGCCGTCTGCCCTTCACAAGTTCCGCCATTTCCTGCACTCCAATCCGTCGGCCGTCTCGCTGATCGTGCTGCTCGTCTCGCTGATCGTCTTCGGCCTGACACTCGGCGGAAAGTTCTTCTCGGCCTTTTCGCTGACACTCATCCTGCAGCAGGTGGCGATCACCGGCATCGTCGGCGCCGCCCAGTCACTGATCATCATGACCGCCGGCATCGACCTCTCGGTCGGCGCGATCATGGTCCTGTCGTCGGTGGTCATGGGCCAGTTCACCTTCCGCTACGGGCTGCCGCCTGAACTCGCCATCCTCTGCGGCTTTGCCACGGGCGCGCTCTGCGGCTTCATCAACGGCGTGCTGATCGCCAAGGTCAAGCTGCCGCCCTTCATCGTCACGCTCGGCATGTGGCAGATCGTGCTGGCCAGCAACTTTCTCTATTCGGCCAACGAGACGATCCGGGCCCAGGAAATCGAGGCGAACGCACCGATCCTGCAATTCTTCGGCGAGACGTTCCGTATCGGTGGGGCGGTCTTCACCTATGGCGTCATCGCCATGATCCTGCTTGTCGGCGTACTCTGGTACGTGCTCAACCACACGGCCTGGGGCCGCCATCTCTATGCCGTCGGCGACGACCCGGAAGCAGCAGACCTCTCCGGCGTCAACGTGCAGCGCATGCTGATTTCCGTCTATGTTCTGTCCGGCGTCATCTGCGCGCTCGCCGGCTGGGCACTGATCGGCCGCATCGGCTCCGTCTCGCCGACCGCCGGCCAGTTCGCCAACATCGAATCGATCACCGCTGTGGTGATCGGCGGCATATCGCTGTTCGGCGGCCGCGGCTCCATCCTCGGCATGATGTTCGGCGCCCTGATCGTCGGCGTCTTTTCGCTGGGTCTGCGCCTTCTCGGCACCGATGTTCAATGGACCTATCTCCTGATCGGCGTCCTCATCATCGTTGCCGTCGCAGCCGACCAATGGATCAGAAAGGCTTCACGCTGATGCCCCAGGAAAGTAACCAGCTTCAGACCAGAAAACCTATCCTCACCGGCCGCGGCCTGATCAAGCGCTATGGCCGCGTGACCGCCATCGACAATGCCGATTTCGACCTCTATCCCGGCGAAATCCTTGCCGTGATCGGCGATAACGGCGCGGGAAAATCATCGCTGATCAAGGCGGTTTCCGGCGCCATTCGCCCCGACGAGGGAGAGATCCGCATGGATGGCGAACTCGTCCATTTCGCCTCCCCGATCGAAGCCCGCAAGGCCGGTATCGAAACCGTCTACCAGAACCTCGCCCTCTCCCCGGCGCTGTCGATCGCCGACAACATGTTCCTCGGCCGCGAGATCCGCAAACCGGGCTTCATGGGCAAGTTCCTGCGAAAACTCGACCATGCCGCAATGGAACGGCTGGCGCGCGAAAAGCTTTCCGAACTCGGCCTGATGACGATCCAGAACATCAACCAGGCGGTGGAAACCCTGTCCGGTGGCCAGCGCCAGGGCGTGGCCGTTGCGCGCGCCGCCGCCTTCGGCTCGAAGGTCATCATCCTCGACGAGCCGACCGCCGCGCTCGGCGTCAAGGAGAGCAGACGCGTGCTGGAACTCATTCTCGACGTGCGCTCGCGCGGCATCCCGATCGTGCTGATCTCCCACAACATGCCGCATGTCTTCGAGATCGCCGACCGCATCCATATCCATCGTCTCGGCAAACGGCTTACCGTCATCAATCCGAAGGATTATACGATGTCGGACGCCGTCGCCTTCATGACCGGCGCAAAGGTACCGGAGCCGATCGCCGCATGACATTGGAGACGACAGGCATTGCTGAAACCATTCTGGCGAAGGCGACCGGGAAAACGCGGTTTCTGGTCGCCCTCGCCGGCCCGCCCGGCGCCGGAAAATCGACGCTGGCCGACCGGCTTCGCGATGCGTTGACCGCAAGGGGTGAAGCGGCCGAAGTCCTGCCCATGGACGGCTTCCACATGGATGACGCCGTCCTGCGACAGAAGGGAACGCTGGCCCGCAAGGGCGCACCCGAAACGTTCGACGTGCGCGGTTTTGTCGATATCATCGTGGCAGCCAGGAAAGCCGACGGCGAAATCCTTGCCCCGGTCTTCGATCGATCCCGCGAGATCGCCATCGCCGCCGCCCGGATCATCCCGGCATCGACCCGTTTCGTCATCATCGAAGGAAACTATCTTCTGCTGGATCAGGCGCCCTGGGCCGACCTTGCGGACCTTTTCGACTTCACCATTATGATCTCTCCGCCGACAGCGACGCTCGAGGAGCGCCTGATGCATCGCTGGCTGTCCCTTGGCCTAGACGAGGCGACAGCGCGCAAAAAAACGCAGGACAACGATCTGAAGAACGGCATCCTCATTCGCGACCATTCGCGGGATGCGGACATGACCATCACCTGACGCTGGCGGAAAAGCCGATGTTCGATCTCAAGTGCCGCAACCGGACACGGCTGCGATCTTTGCCTTGACGAACACGTCGTAACGCGTGCTTTTCCCGGCAATCTGATGCGACGGCTTGCGCACGCCCGGCATCGGCTCACCGCGCAGCGGCCACTTCAACACGACCCGGCTTTGCGCCGCCTCAAGCGCGACCTGCATCAACTCGACTGAATCGGCATCCGTCCCGACGATGTCGCGGATCAGCCGCATCTCCTTCTTGACCAAAGCCGTCTTGTCGCGCGGCGGATGCATGGGGTCGATCAGCACGACCTGCGGATTCAGCTGCGGAAGCAGCAGCCGCGAATCCCCGTGCATAAGGGTCATCCGCTCCACGGTCTCGGCATAGCTGCCGCCCTCGGCCCGTGCCCGCTCAAGCCCTTCGGCCAGAAGCCTGTGCATCGTCTGCGAGCGCTCGATAAGTGTCACGCGCGCCCCCAGCGACGCGAGAAGAAATGCGTCGCGTCCGAGGCCCGCGGTTGCATCGACGACCTCCGGGATCACGCCCTTTGCAAAGCCTACGGCCTTCGGCAGTGCCTGGTTTCGCCCCTCGCCGGCGCGAAAGCGATGCCCGACGGCTCCACCGACAAAATCGACGACCAGCGATGCTTCTTCGAATTTCTGCACCGATATCCGACCTTAGAAGGGAGTGGGGGCTGTAAACGTGACGTCTTCGCCACGAGGATGCCGGAAACTCAGCTTTTCAGCATGAAGCAAAAGCCGGCCGGCCGCCGAAAGGGCCGCATCGTCCGCATAGAACTCATCGCCGAGGATGACGTGACCGATAGCCTTCATATGCACACGCAGCTGATGCGTCCGTCCGGTCAAGGGAAACAGACGCAGGCGCGTCCTGTTTTCTCCATACCCCAGAACCTTCCACCGCGTCTGCGCCGGCTTGCCAAGATCGACATCGACGCGGTGCCGCGGCTTGTTGTCCGGATCGATCGCCAAGGGTAGATCCACCATGCCCTCTTCGTCCCGAACATGTCCAAACACCTCCGCCACATAGGACTTTTCGGTGGTACGCGCCTCGAATTGCGCGGCGACGAAGGCATGGGCGCCCCGATTGAGCGACATGAGAACGACGCCGGACGTATCCTTGTCCAGCCGGTGCACGATCAACGCCTGGGCAAACTCCTTCTGCACCCGCGTCAGCAGACTATCAAAAAGCACAGGATGCCGCCCCGGTACGGAGAGCAGCCCGCTCGGCTTGTCGAACACAAGAAGATCCTCGTCACGGTAAAGAAGCGAGAGATAGGGGTCCATTGGCGGATGATAGATGGGAAGCACATCGTCGAGAGCAGTCATGACCGCGTTTCTATCACAAAAACGCAAACGCGTAAGATTAGCGAACGAACGACGCACGGCACCAGACAGATATCGACGCGGCTAAGCGAGACATCATGAAGTCACGGCTATGAACGTAATTCTGGCATTTGAAATAATGGCGGAGAGGGTGGGATTCGAACCCACGGTGCCCTCGCAGGCACGCCGCATTTCGAGTGCGGTGCTTTCGACCACTCAGCCACCTCTCCGCTTTGCTGGTCGGCGCAATGTTGCGCGGGCTGTCTCATAGCGGCGAAAAATCAGGCTGGCAAGGGGGCAAGTAAAACTCTTCACATCCTTTCGCCTTGACAGTTTTTTGTCACTCGCGTATGCCCGCCTGCGTTCAGGTTGTGGAATTATGTCCATAACCGGCGATTGCGCGGAAACCACGTGTTTCCATGCGATTTCACCGGCAGTTCCGTTCGAAAAGATTTCTCTTCTCCAACCCCTGCTAAAGACCGACTGAGAAAAAGACGGCCCTTCTCTTTGGGAAGAGAGCCGGAACGAACATGAAAGGATATAAAATGTTCGCAGTCATCAAGACCGGCGGTAAGCAGTACCGCGTGGCCGCCAACGACGTGCTGACCATCGAAAAGCTGGAAGCCGAAGCTGGTGCAGTAGTCGAATTCAACGAAGTCCTGGTTGTCGGCGTAGGCGCCGATGCCAAGATCGGCGCACCGTTTGTTTCGGGCGCAACGGTCAAGGCCGAAGTTGTCGAGCATAACCGTGGCAAGAAGGTCATCTCCTTCAAGAAGCGTCGTCGCCAGAATTCCAAGCGTATTCGTGGCCATCGCCAGCATCACACGGTCGTCCGCATCACGGACATCCTCGGCTAATTCAGGTTTTCGAAGGTTAAAGGAGAACACCAATGGCACATAAAAAAGCTGGCGGTTCGTCGCGTAACGGTCGCGATTCCAATTCCAAGCGCCTCGGCGTGAAGAAGTTCGGTGGCGAAGTCGTCATTGCGGGCAACATTATCGTGCGTCAGCGCGGTACGCAGTGGCATCCGGGCGCCAATGTCGGCCTCGGCAAGGACCACACGATCTTCGCCCTGACGGCAGGTAACGTGAACTACCGTACGAAGGCCAACGGCCGCGTGTACGTGTCCGTTATGCCGAAAGCCGAAGCCGCAGAATAAAGCCGGCAAGCGTTAGCAACCGGCGTCTCATCGACCCGGTTGACCGTTCAAAGGTTCAGTCAAAGAAAAGGGGAGATGGGGCGCCACCCACCTCCCCTTTTTCTTTACCTCCAGAGGAGACTGAACCATGCAAGTCGAATTGTTGAGGGCGAGCCAATCCCGGCCGCCGGAAGAACGGCTGCGGCCGGACAGGTCCAGGGACCTGTCGAGAAGCGAGTGCCCCGTCTTATTGTCGCCGAGACTGGTTCTCCGCGCGCCCCATATCGAAGACATTGACGCACTTGCCCATCTCGCCAACAATGCGAAAGTCGCGACCATGGTGTCGCGCATGCCGCATCCCTACACGGCGAAAGACGCAGCCGATTTCGTGCGACGCACGAATGCCGGCGAGATTGGCAAATGCGTCTATGCCATTACCCGCGCCAATGACGGCGCCTTTCTCGGTTGCTGCGCCCTCGAGCCGCAAAGCGACGGCCATACGCTGGAAATCGGCTACTGGCTGGGCGAGCGCTATTGGAACGACGGCTACGGCACGGAGGCGGCCCATGCGCTGATCGACATGGCGTTTCGCACCAGAAGCGAAATCGACCAGATCGATGCACGCTGCCGGGTGACCAACATCGCCTCTAAGCGGGTGATCCAGAAATGCGGCTTCCAGTTCCAGGGGGCGGGCATGATCGATTGCCTGGCCGAAGGCGCCATGGTGCCCGTCGAATGGTTTCGCCTCGACCGCAAGACCTGGATATCGCTCAGAAGCTGGGGAGAGCTGAGATGAACGCGGCCGTTGTACAGACCATGATCGACCGGCCCTTATCGCCGGGGCCCTGCCCGGTCATCCACTCGGCCAGACTGACGCTTCGGCCGCACAGGCTCTCCGATGCGGAGGCGATCTCCGCCTCGCTCGCCGATTTCAAGGTTGCCCGCATGCTGTCACGCGTGCCACAGCCCTATCATCGGGAAGACGCGCTCGACTGGCTGGTCCGCCAGACATCCGGCCTGATGCCGGACTGGAACCTGGCGATCACCACCGGCGACGATGTCCATATCGGCACCGTCGGCATGGAATTGCGGCGCAACGGATGGCATCTCGGCTACTGGCTGAACCGCTATTACTGGGATCGCGGTTACATGACGGAAGCCGCAGGCGCCGTTCTGCAACGCTTCTTCCGGCGCATGCCGGACGCGACCGTCCATTCGGGCGCCTTTGCCGACAACCTCGCGTCGCTGAACATCCAGCGGAAGCTCGGTTTTCGCATCGTCGACGCGGGCGAACTGTTCTCCGTGTCGCGCAACCGCATGGCGCCGCATATCGAGACTGTCCTCGAAGCAGCCGACCTCACCCTGCCCAACCCACGGTGACGATCATCGACATTCCCGACGCAAGCCGGGAATGTCCCTCAATCCAACTCGAGCCAGACCGGAAAGTGGTCTGAGCCAAGCACGCTATTGTCGACAAGGACCGACCGAAGTCTGAGCGCCAGACCGGCATTGATGAAACAGTAATCGAGATGCATTCTCATCGTTCCCTCGCCCGGCGGCTCCGCCCAGCTGTAACTGTCGTCAGACAGTGCGCCGACCTGCGCCAGCGCATCGACGAACTGGTCGCCCTTCAGCGAGCGGCCGTAATAGCGATCCGGCCGACCGGTCGCGACAATGTACTCGTCGGAACCCGGCACCATGTTGAAATCGCCCATCACGACGAAATCCTCCGGCAGCGGCAGCTGCGGAAATCCGCGCTCGCCCGGCGCGGTCAGCGACCCGCCCTCGGCTGCGAAGTTCAGCACGCGGTCCTTGAGATAAAGGATCTGCGCGATGCGCTCGTCGGGCGAGACATGGTCCAGATGAACGGAATAGGCGCGGATCGGGCCGCAAGGCGCATCGATAAGCGCTTCCAGCGCGCCGCGCTGCAGGTTCAGCTTGTCGAAGCTGCGCGTACGCGGAAGCAGAAAATGCCGAGTGGCGAGAATGGGATAGCGCGACAGGATCATGTTGCCGAACTGAAAGCGCCGCTCGCTACGGCGCCCGGCTTCGATCGAGGCTTCCAGCAACACATCGCAAGGTGCGCCGAACACATGGAAATGCTCCGGCAGCAATTCGGCAAAGCGGGCGACGAGATCCACGCCACCATTCTCCGGAGAACCGCGCGTCACCTCCTGCAGCGCAATCACATCCGCGTCACGCACGGTATCGGCAATCCGCTCCGGGTCGAACCGGCCATCCATGCCGATACCGTATTGGACGTTATAGCTGACGAACTTCATGATAATCTTTGACCTCCACCGCAACGAACGGTATCGAAAACCCAAGCTAGGCGTCCAAAAGCCTTTTGAGACCCGGCGTAACACGGAACTGACGGCAGTAAGATGAAATTTCTCGACGAAACAAAGGTCTATATTCGCTCCGGCGACGGTGGCGCGGGCGCAGTTTCGTTCCGTCGCGAAAAATTCGTCGAGTTCGGCGGACCCGACGGCGGTGACGGAGGGCGCGGTGGCGACGTGTGGGTGGAGGCGGTCAACGGTCTCAACACACTCATCGACTTCCGCTTCCAGCAGCATTTCAAGGCCAGTATCGGCATCCACGGCATGGGCCGGAACCGCACCGGCGCCAATGGCGACAGCGTAACGTTGAAAGTGCCGGTCGGCACACAGATCTTCGAGGAAGACAACGAGACGCTGATCATCGACCTCGTCAAGGAAGGCCAGAAGTTCCGGCTTGCCAAGGGCGGCAATGGCGGCTTCGGCAATACCCATTTCAAATCCGCCACCAACCAGGCGCCCAACTGGGCCAATCCCGGCCTTGAAGGCGAGGAAAAGACGGTCTGGCTGCGGCTGAAACTGATCGCCGATGCAGGCCTCGTCGGCCTGCCGAATGCCGGCAAGTCGACCTTTCTCGCATCGGTCAGCCGCGCCCGCCCGAAAATCGCCAATTACCCGTTCACCACGCTTCACCCGAACCTGGGCGTCGCGTCGATCGACGGTCGCGAGTTCGTGCTTGCAGACATTCCGGGCCTGATCGAAGGTGCCCATGAGGGGGTAGGCCTCGGCGACCGTTTCCTCGGCCATGTGGAGCGCACCCGCGTATTGCTGCATCTCGTTTCGTCGATGGAAGAAAATGTCGGCCAGTCTTACAAGACCGTAAAGGCCGAGCTGGAAGCCTATGGCGGCGGTTTGATCGACAAGCCGGTCATCGTCGCCCTCTCGCAGATCGATATTCTCGACGAGACGGAACTGAAGAAGAAAGCCAAGGAGCTTGCAAAAGCCTCCGGCGAGACGCCGTTCCTGATTTCCGCCGTCACCGGCAAGGGTATGACTGAAGTGCTGCGTGCGCTGCGCGATGTCATCATCGAGGCGAGCGACGGCGAGAATACCGCGCTACCCGACCGCTCGACGCCCGTTGAAGACGACATGGAAGAAGGCGACGACGAATGAGCCACCTGCAGGCCAGCACCCGCAAGCCCCTTGCGAGTTATCGCCGCGTCGTCATCAAGATCGGCTCGGCATTGCTGGTCGATCGGAAGACCGGCCTCAAGTCGGCCTGGCTCGACAGTGTCTGCAGCGATATCGCCGCACTCAAGGCATCGGGCATCGATGTCCTCGTCGTCTCGTCGGGCGCCATTGCGCTCGGCCGCACCGTGCTCGAATTTGCTCCCGGCGCATTGAAGCTCGAAGAGAGCCAGGCGGCGGCCGCCGTCGGCCAGATCGCGTTGGCGCGCGCCTGGTCGGAAAGCCTGTCGCGTGACGCTATCGTCGCCGGCCAGATCCTGCTGACGCTCGGCGACACGGAAGAGCGCCGCCGCTATCTCAATGCCCGCGCGACGATCAAGCAACTGCTCAAGATCGGCGCAGTGCCGATCATCAACGAGAACGATACGGTCGCCACCTCGGAAATCCGCTACGGCGACAATGACCGCCTCGCCGCCCGAGTGGCGACGATGACGGGAGCGGACCTGCTGATCCTTCTTTCCGATATCGACGGCCTTTACACGGCACCGCCGCATATCGACCCGCAAGCGAAATTCCTCGATACGATCGCCGCCATCACGCCGGAAATCGAAGCCATGGCCGGCGGCGCGGCATCAGAACTGTCGCGCGGCGGCATGCGTACCAAGATCGATGCCGGCAAGATTGCCACGGGCGCCGGCTGCGCCATGATCATAGCCTCTGGCAAGACCGAGCATCCTCTGCAGGCCATAGAACAGGGCACCAGGTCCTCGTGGTTCGCACCGTCCGATACGCCGGTTACGGCGCGCAAGACCTGGATTGCCGGGCAGCTGCAGCCCGCCGGCGAGTTGTTTGTCGACGAAGGCGCGGAAAAGGCGCTCAGGTCCGGGAAAAGCCTGCTGCCGGCCGGCGTTCGCCGCATCGCGGGCCAGTTTCATCGTGGCGATACCGTCGCGATCATCGGCACCGATGGCCGGGAGATCGCACGCGGCCTGGCAAGCTACGATGCCGAGGAGGCACGCCAGATCACCGGCCGCAAGTCGAGCGAGATCGAGGACATTCTCGGCTATGCCGGACGCGCCGCGATGATCCATCGCGACGACATGGTGATGACCGCGAAAGTCCGCCAGAGAACGAGCATCGAGGAGACGGTTCATGCTGGATAAGGTATCGAGTGGCGATGTCGAGGCCGTGATGGCCGAGATCGGCCGCAACGCCAAAGCGGCTGCCCGCAAGCTCGCCACCGCATCGACCGAAGCAAAGAATGCGGCGCTTCACGCCACGGCCGATGCCATTCTGGCCGCAAGCGAGACCATTCTCGCCGCCAATGCAGCGGACCTGAAGAATGTCGAGGGCAAGGGCCTACTCCCTTCCTTCCTGGATCGACTGACGCTGACACCGAAGACCATTGCCGGCATGGCGCAGGCACTGCGCGAGATCGCCGATTTCAAGGATCCGGTCGGCGAAGTCATCGCCGCCTGGGAGCGCCCGAACGGCCTTAACATCGAGCGCGTCCGCACGCCGCTCGGCGTTATCGGCGTGATTTATGAAAGCCGCCCGAACGTGACCGCCGATGCCGGCGCTCTGTGCCTCAAGGCCGGCAATGCCGTGATCCTGCGTGGCGGCTCGGATTCCGCCCATTCATCGCAGGCGATCCATGCCTGCCTCGTGCAAGGCCTCAAATCCGCAGGCCTGCCGGAACACGCAATCCAGATCGTCCCGACGACGGACCGTGCAGCCGTCGGCGCCATGCTCTCGGGCCTGAGTGGCACAATCGACGTCATCGTCCCGCGCGGCGGCAAAAGCCTTGTCGCCCGCGTCCAGAACGAGGCACGCGTACCAGTCTTCGCCCATCTCGAAGGCCTTTGCCATATCTACGTCGACAGGTCAGCCGACCTCGACATGGCAAAGAAGATCGTCGTCAATGCCAAGATGCGCCGCACCGGCGTCTGTGGCGCGGCCGAAACGCTGCTTGTCGACCGTGCAGCCGCAGCAACGCATCTCGTCCCGCTTCTTGAAGGCTTGAAGGGCGCCGGCTGCATTATCCGCGGATCGGCGGAGGTCCTGCTTGCAGATGCCACCGCAGAGGCCGCGACCGAGGAGGACTGGCGTACCGAATATCTCGATGCGGTCATTTCGGTAGACATAGTCGATGGCATCGATGGCGCAACACGTCATATCAACACCTACTCCTCCAGCCATACCGAGGCGGTGATCGCGGAAGATCCTGCCGTTGTTGCGCGGTTCTTCAACGAGATCGATTCCGCAATTCTCCTTCACAATGCCTCGACCCAGTTTGCCGATGGCGGTGAGTTCGGCATGGGCGGCGAGATCGGCATCTCGACCGGCAAGATGCATGCACGCGGCCCCGTCGGCGTCGAACAGCTGACCTCGTTCAAATACCGCGTGCACGGCACCGGCCAGATCCGTCCATAAGGCGCGTACGAAGTGGAGGAGCAAAGGATCGAACGTCGATACCTCTCCATGCCGCATGTCGAACGTGGCATGGCCGTCGGCCTGTTCGGCGGTTCCTTCAATCCACCGCATGAAGGCCATCTTCTCGTGGCGGAGATCGCGCTTCGCCGTCTCGGCCTCGATCAGCTCTGGTGGATGGTGACACCCGGAAATCCACTCAAGAGCCGGTCCGAACTGGCACCGCTTGCCGATCGCCTGGCGATGAGCGAGAGGTTGATCGATGACCCGCGCATCAAGGTCACAGCCTTCGAGAAAAGCCTCGGCGGCGCCTACACGGCCGACACGCTGGCCCATATCAAGGCGAAGAACCCGCAGACGAGTTTCGTCTGGATCATGGGCGCTGATAGCCTGAGGTCGTTTCATCTCTGGCAGAAATGGCGCGACATCGCCTCCACCTTTCCGATCGCCGTGATCGATCGCCCCGGCTCGACCCTGTCGTTCCTCTCGTCGAAAATGGCACGGACCTTCGATTATGCGCGTATCGACGAGGACGATGCAGGCACGCTCTGGAAACGTCGTCCGCCGGCCTGGACCTTCATCCATGGCCCGCGCTCGACCCTCAGCTCAACCGCGCTCAGAAAGATCAACGGCGGCAAAGCATAGCAATCAATCCCTACCGTGACAGGCAGGTGAAGACCGCGCGTATAGCGTTCACCTTTTATGGTTCTCCCTTGAAAGATTAACCATTCGGTGCCACCTTCGAGTAAGCGGCCGACTCTTGATCGGTGCAGCTGAAAGTGCTTGTTGCTGTTACTTGGACGAAAGGACAGACCCTGACAACAGTACACGCCAAGGGACGGATGGCGACCATCCTCCCGCAGAGTTCCGAACGCGGCGCCGATGCTGCCGAACGTGCTCTCGAACTGATCCTCAACAGCCTTGAGGACTCAAAAGCAGAAGATATCGTCTCCATCGACATTGCTGGAAAGTCGGCGCTTGGCGACTACATGGTCGTCGTCACCGGGCGATCGAGCCGTCATGTCATGGCGATCAGCGAACATCTCGTCACCGACCTGAAGGATGAAGGCCTCGGCTTTCCGCGGGTCGAGGGCCTGGAAACGGGCGACTGGGTGCTGATCGATACCGGCGATATAATCGTGCATGTGTTCCGTCACGAAATCCGCGAGATCTACAACATCGAAAAGATGTGGGCGGCTCCGGAAATCGAAGAGGGACCGCTGCTCCATTAAGCGGTTTGGGCTTGGCCTGAATCGTCTGAAGCCGCTAAAGCGAAGCTGGTGCGTCGCACCGGGCTTGAGGAATTTGGCGGCTTGAATTTGGACGGACCAGGACATGCGTATTACCCTTTTTGCCGTGGGACGGCTGAAAGCCGGACCGGAGAAGGATCTTGCGTCCCGTTATCTCGACAGGTTTGCCAAGGCGGGTCCGGCCATCGGGCTTGAATTGGCAAAGCTCGTCGAAGTGCCGGAAAGCCGTGCCTCCAACCCGGACACCCGCAAGCGCGAGGAAGCGGCAGTGCTTGAGAAGGCTCTGGCAGATGGCGCAGTGCTCGTTCTTCTGGACGAGCGCGGCAAGACGATGGACAGCCAGACCTTCGCCGATACGCTCGGCCGTTTCCGTGACAACGGCAAGCGCGAGATGATGGTGGCGATCGGCGGCGCCGATGGACTTGATCCCGACCTGCGAAATCGTGCAGACATCGTTCTCAACCTCGGCACCATGACATGGCCCCACCAGCTCGTCCGCATCCTGATTGCGGAGCAGCTCTACAGGGCCGTCACCATCCTTTCCGGTCACCCCTACCACCGCGTTTAACCTTTCGTTGAAGCTCAAACACGATGTTGTTTGTGGCATGGCAGGGCAAATCACCTTAGTCTTTGCCACTTGAAACGGAGCTTTAATGGGCGCAGAGCGGACGATATCTGGCACATGCGGATCAGGTCTGGTTGTGATGCTGGCCGCTGGCGGCCTGCTGTTGGCGACGCCCGAGTCCAGCCATGCGCAAACGTCTGCCGAAACGCCTGAAGCGATGTCCAGCGATACGGCATCAGCCGGGCCGACAGCCGAGCTGCAGCTGAAGCAGCAACAGACACGCGAAGAACTCGAGACGCTTGGCAGGACGATGCAGCTCTCCGCCGAAAAGGTGGCGGAGATTGAGCGTAGCATAGCCCAGACGACCAGCGACAGCAGCCAGATCCGTCAGGCGCTGATCGAATCCGCTGCCAAGCGAAAGACCCTCGAGCAACAGATCCAGGACAGCGAGACGAAGATCGCCGCACTCGGGGTGCAGGAAGACGCGATCAAGGCGTCGCTGCGCAGCCGCCGCGGCGTTCTCGCTGAAGTTCTGGGCGCTCTGGAGCGCATGGGACGCAACCCACCGCCAGCGCTTCTGGTCAAGCCGGAGGATGCGCTCGCTTCGGTCAGAAGCGCGATCCTTCTCGGCGCCGTCGTGCCCGGCATGCGCACGGAGGCCGAACGCCTCGTCGCTGACCTCAAGGCACTCAGCGATACGCGAAATGCAGCGGCAGCAGAAAAGCAGTCGGTAACCGATACGATCACCGCAAGTCTCGAAGAGGATAAGCGGATGGATCTGCTTCTCGCCGAGAACGAAAAATTGAACGGCCGCAACACCGCTGAGCTGGACACGGAGCGTAAGCGCTCCGCCGAACTTGCCAGCCGCGCAACCTCGCTCGAAGGCCTCATCGGCTCGCTTGAAGAAGAGATTTCCTCGGTGCGCGAAGCGATGGAACAGGCCCGCGCCGAAGAGGAACGGCAACGCCAGCTCTCTGCCGAGGAACGCGAAAAGGCCCGGCAATTGGCCGAAAGCGGCGTGCCTGACAAAAACCGCATTGCCCCCGCATACGCGTTTTCGACCCTCAGGCAGAAACTTGTCTATCCGGTTGCGGGAGAGGTCGTGCGCCGGTTCGGTGATCCGGATGGGACGGGGCATACGGCGCGCGGCATAACCATCGCCTCCAATGCCGGCGCGGTCGTCACGGCACCGGCCGATGGATTGGTGGTCTTCGCCGGCGCGTTCCGCAGCTACGGTCAGACGATCATCCTCAACGCCGGCGATGGATATTATGTCGTCATGACCGGCATGGACGAGGTGAACGTTCGCCAGGGCCGGTTTGTCTTCTCCGGCGAACCGATCGCCGCCATGGGTGAAAAAAGAGTAGCGAGTGCAACGGCGTTGGCGCTGGAAACGGATCGGCCAACGCTTTACATTGAATTCAGAAACGGCGGCACACCGGTTGATTCCCGGCCATGGTGGACCGCGCAAGGAACCGGAAGGGCACGAAATGATTCGTAGGGCTTCTCTCGTGATCGTCGGCGCACTCATGGGTGCGACTGCAATGAGCGTCATCTATTCGGCAGGCGTTCCGGCCCAGGCAGCCGGTCCATCCACCTACAAGGAACTCTCCATTTTCGGTGACGTGTTCGAGCGCGTTCGCGCGCAGTACGTGACGCCGCCGGACGAGGAAAAGCTGGTCGAGAACGCCATCAATGGCATGCTCACCTCGCTGGACCCGCATTCGAGCTTCATGAACGCGACCGATGCGGAGGATATGCGCACCCAGACCCGCGGCGAATTCGGCGGCCTCGGCATCGAAGTCACGATGGAAAACGAACTCGTCAAGGTCATTGCCCCGATCGACGATACGCCCGCATCGAAAGCCGGCATTCTCGCCGGCGACTTCATCTCCGAAATCGACGGACAGACCATTCGCGGCCTGAAGCTCGAAGATGCAGTGGAAAAAATGCGCGGCGCAGTCAATACGCCGATCAAGCTCACGGTCATCCGCCAGGGTGCCGACAAGCCGCTCGAGATCACCGTGGTTCGTGACATCATCGCCGTCCGCGCTGTGAAATCGCGTGTTGAAGGTGGCGATGTCGGTTATCTCCGCGTGATCTCCTTCACCGAAAAGACCTATGATGACCTGGAAGCTGCGATCAAGAAGATCAAGGAAGAGGTTCCCGCCGACAAGTTGAAGGGCTATGTCCTCGACCTGCGCCTCAATCCGGGCGGCCTTCTCGATCAGGCGATCAATGTCTCCGATGCCTTCCTGGACCGTGGCGAAGTCGTATCGACCCGCGGCCGCAACGCTGACGAAACCCGCCGCTTCAATGCCGGCCCCGGCGACCTGACAGATGGCAAGCCGGTGATCGTTCTCGTGAACGGAGGCTCCGCCTCGGCCTCGGAAATCGTCGCCGGCGCACTGCAGGATCTGAAGCGCGCCACGGTTGTCGGCACCCGCTCCTTCGGCAAGGGCTCCGTCCAGACAATCATTCCGCTCGGCGATGCCGGTGCGCTGCGTCTGACGACCGCGCTCTATTACACGCCATCGGGCAAGTCGATCCAGGGTACGGGCATCAACCCGGACATCAAGGTCGAGCAGCCGCTGCCGCCCGAACTTCAGGGCAAGGTGCGGGCCGAGGGCGAATCGAGCCTCAAGGGCCACATTCAGGGTGCCGCCGAAACCGAGGAAGGTTCCGGCTCCGCTGCCTATGTTCCGCCGGAAGCCAAGGACGATATCCAGCTCAACTATGCGATGGACCTTCTCCACGGCACCAAGACGGACCCGAGCTTCCCGCCAAGCCCGGACAAGGCTGCCGCCGTCAAGAACTAAAAACCGACAGGCCGAGGGACTCTGACAAGTTTCCCTCGGCACCTCCTGTAATAACACGAAACGGACCTTTGCGTGGGCACTGATCTCCATGCACCCTTGGGACAGGGGCGCTCGCTGAGGCAGAAACGCCCGCGACGCAGGCTGGCAGCCCTGCTTGCCGGCGGCGCCGTGCTTGTCGCGATTGTCGCGTTCTCGATTTACATCGCCAGCAATGATGACGGGTTGCGGCAGACTGCCTCCGGCATAACCTCGAAAGGCTCTGCCGAGCCTGCGACGACTGATGCCGGTCGCGCGACGGCAGCGGGCGGAACATCGGCGGAACGCGGCAATTCCGGTGCCAATATCGAGCGTACCCCGACGGGTGACGGCAACTACGTCACCAAATACACGCCGCGCGACCGTCAAGGCCCACTCGTGATCGATGCCCAGCGTATCGGCCAGGATCTCCGCGTTGCAGGCCAGCCGAATCCCGACCTGATCGAGGAGACCGAGGCAGGGCCGCTGCCGATCGTGGCGTCGGATGGGCTACGCCCCATGGAGCAATATGCCCGCCCTTGGTCTGGCGCACGCGGAACGAGGGTCGCCATCGTCATAAGCGGGCTTGGCCTTAGCCAGACCGGCAGCCAGCGCGCAATCCAGAAATTGCCGGCAGGCATCACGCTGGCATTTGCGTCGACCGGTAACAGCCTGCAACGATGGATGCAGGAAGCGCGCCGCAAAGGGCATGAAATCCTTCTGCAGGTGCCTTTCGAACCATTCGATTACCCGGCAAACGATCCCGGCCCCGGTACCCTGCTGGTTGGCAACTTGCCCGAGGAGAATCTCTTTCGCCTGCACCAGGCCATGTCGGAAATCACCAACTATACTGGTATCATGAACTATCTGGGCGGTCGGTACCTCTCGGATGACAAGGCACTTCAGCCCGTTTTTCGCGATATCGCCCAGCGTGGCCTGCTCTTTCTTGACGATGGCAGCTCATCGCTTTCCAGGACGGAACAGCTGTCGGGCAGCACCGGCCTGCCGCACGCCTTTGCCGATGTCGTTCTGGATGGCCAGCTGGAAAACCAGGCGATCTTGCGAAAACTCGACGAACTTGGCCGGATAGCGGACAGGAAGGGCTTTGCCATAGGCGTCGCTTCAGCCTTCGACGAGAGCATCGAGGCGGTGGCGAAATGGTCCGAGGAAGCCGCGCAGCGCGGCATCGAGATCGTCGGCGTCTCGGCGATTGTCCGCGATAACAGTCAACCTTGAACGGAGAGAATGCATGGGCAAGAAGAGCGGGCACCTGAAGGCGGAAGACCTGCCCTATCGACCTTGCGTCGGCATCATGGTGCTCAATCGGCAGGGCCTCGTATGGGCAGGCCGGCGCATCTCCGAGGCCAACAGCGAATATGACGGCTCGCCCCAGCTATGGCAGATGCCCCAGGGCGGTATAGATAAGGGAGAAGACCCGCTCCCCGCTGCCTATCGTGAGCTGCACGAAGAGACGGGCATGAAAACGGTGACGTTGCTGGCGCAGTCACGCGACTGGATCAATTATGACCTGCCGCCGCAGCTGATCGGTATCGGGCTGAAAGGAAAATATCGCGGGCAGACGCAGCGCTGGTTCGCTTTCCGCTTCGACGGCGATGAGAACGAGATCGCCATCAATCCACCGCCCGGCGGCCATACAGCCGAATTCGATGCCTGGGACTGGAAACCGATGCGAGACCTGCCCGGCCTGATCGTGCCGTTCAAGCGCGGTGTCTATGAGCAAGTGGTTGCCGAATTCTCCCATCTGGCAGCCTGACCACGGCATCTCCAGCTCTCCAAAACCTGCCGCACCTGCTATTCTTGAGGCGTGCTCCGCACGCCTCATAGAGCCTTGCTTCTGCTCATGTCCTTAACGGCAGGTCGGTGGCCCCACGTTGCAGCATGCCTCCCGAAAGTGGTCACCGGTTTCGGGATAAAGACATGCGCAAAAACAAGGAGCCAAAGCACGGCAAGCGAATCTGAAAGATCGCGACGTGCTTTAGAAAGTCAGACTCTGGCTGCCCGGCGATCGCTCGCCCATGGTAGAAACCTCGCCCCCTGCTGCACATCATCCTGCGCGCAATTGCGTCCGTTTGGACATGCCGCCATCTTCCAGATTTGCTCCACACGCTGCAGCTCGGCATTCTCGACCCATGTTTCTGTCCCGGAACCGAGGTCTACTTTCGAGGCACATGCGATAAGGCAATTCCAAACTGGGAAACAGTTTTTGTCCGCACTCGTGTCAAGCAGGAGATGTAGCGCATTCCAGGTGATCCAATCATCGCAGACAATGCTGTTGAGATGTCTGTGGCTTGGGCACAATGTGTTTCGGCTGAAAGATCCGGCAGTCACGAATGCGACCACAAAGGCTTTGGCCAGCCGGCGATCGAGGCGAATTGGGCCGAGAGCGCAGCCCGGCCGATCGACGTCGGGCAGAGCAGGTGTTGAGCTCGTTCCGGGAAAGGCCGGAAACTTTGCGGACCGGACCGCGTAGGCACCGGAAAGGATCGCGGAGCCTGATCGGAGCATCCAGAGTGCGCAAGGCGCGCTACCAAGCTTGCAGCTCGTTCCGGTTGACCGGCGCCGCGAAAACTAAGCGGGCGCCGGACGGATCGCAACCGATCGCCCTTCTGCGGCAAGCGGAAGGACGATCGGCTTACTGTGCATGGCCCCAGCGCTGACGCCGGGTCCCGCAGATCATTCGGCGGTATCAGCCGATTCCGCGTTGAGCTGGCCGTAGCGCTCTTCACCGATCTTGGAAAGCAGTTCGAGCTGCGTCTCGAGGAAGTCGATGTGACCTTCCTCGTCCATGAGCAGCTGTTCGAACAGCTTCATGGACACGTAGTCGCCTGCCTCATGACAGAGATCACGGGATGCCTTGTAGGCGGTGCGGGCGTCGTATTCGCCGGCGAGATCCGCTTCCAGTACTTCCTTGACATTCTGGCCGATGCGCAACGGCGCAAGCGTCTGCAGGTTGGGGTGGCCTTCCAGGAAGATGATCCGGTCGATCAGACGATCGGCATGCTGCATTTCTTCGATGGATTCGGCACGTTCCTTCTTCGCCAGCTTGGTGAAACCCCAGTCGCTGAGAAGACGGTAATGCAGCCAGTATTGGTTTACGGCTCCGAGCTCGAGGAAAAGTGCCTCGTTAAGCCGCTCGATGACTCTTTTGTCGCCTTTCAATGTCCGCTCTCCTGTTGTCCTCATGGAACTGTTTCAAGCGAGACATATATACAACGACTTCGTCCTCCGTCGAGTGACGCAGGGCGTGATATTCCTCCGTCGTGCGGATGATCAGATCCACGACGTTCGGGAAGCAGCCGCAACAGCGGCCCCTTTTGCTCATCGCATGATAGACCTTCGCCGGAACGATGAGCTGCCAACAGTCTTCGTCAAGAAGCTGGACGATGACGTCCTTGATTTCCCTGTCGGTGATGTAGTTGCAACTGCAGACGAGCATTCCCGGAAGACCTGTCAAACATGACGAAACTTATCTCCTTTTCCAAAAGAAGAGCTAATATGTCAAGAAAATTTCAATCTCAGTCGATCACAGATTTTCGAAGTGCCGCGCAACATCAGTGAAAATTGCGCCCTTTCGGCATGACGCTTCCGGGATCAGCCCCCTGCGGCGCACCATTACCAAGTGTCATTTCGTGCTTGTCGGAATGGCCTTCGCCTCGCGGCGGGGTCCTTGCTCGCAACGAACCACCACCGGATTTGAGTGCCTCATCCGACCTTGGCCCACCGAACCGCCGCACCTCCTTCTGCAACAGACCCAGCATCGGCGTTATGTCCTCGATATGCTCGACGACCGTATGAATGACGCCATGCTGGCTCTGCAATCTGCCACGGATTTTCACCAAACGAGCCCCCATCACCACCGATCGGTACTTTTCAAACACCGCCGGCCACACAATCGCATTGGCAACACCCGTCTCGTCTTCCAGCGTGATGAAGATCACACCCTTTGCTGAACCCGGCCGCTGCCTGACGAGAACCACGCCGCCGATCGTCACCCTCTGACCATTGCGCACTTCAAGCAGATCGACACTACGGGCAATTCCCATGGAGCGGAACGTATCGCGCAGAAAGGAGACCGGATGCGCCTTGAGGGACAGGGAAAGATGCCGGTAGTCCTCGATCACCTCTTCTCCCGGAAGCATCAGCGGCAGCTGGACATCCGCCTCACGGCGCAGATCCGCACCTCCGGCCGTTTCGAACAGTGGCGCCTGGTCGAATGAAGTTCGGTCCTCCAGCCCCCGAACCGCCCACAAGGCTTCGCGCCGCGACAAGCGGATCGAATTGAAAGCATCGGCATCCGCCAGCCTTTCCAGGCTCCCCCTGTCCAGGCCGGACCGAAACCAGAGATCATGCACGCTTGCATATTGCTCGGTCCGATTGGCGATGAGCTTGTCGATCATCTTCGTCTCGTTCAGGCCTTTCACCTGCCGAAAACCCAACCTGACGCCATATCCGGTCTTGATGACGTTCTGCATCGAACGATGACGCGGATCGATCCAGTGACGATCGAATTCAACCGCTTCCAGAGTGCAGTCCCATTGCGAGCGATTGATATCGACCGGCATGACCACGACACCATGTTCGCGCGCATCGCGAATAAGCTGTGACGGCGCATAAAAACCCATTGGCTGGGAATTCAAAAGGGCGGTGCAGAAAATGTCCGGATAGTAGGTTTTGATCCAGGATGATGCATAGACAAGAAGCGCGAAGGACGCCGCGTGGCTTTCCGGAAAACCGTATTCGGCAAAGCCCTTGATCTGCTCGAAACATTGCCGCGCAAATGCTTCCGAATAATCATTCTTACGCATGCCGGCGATGAAATCTCGCTCGAATTCGTTGACCCGCCCCGATCGCTTGAACGTCGCCATGGACCGGCGCAGCTGGTCAGCCTTCTCCGGAGGAAAACCGGCGGCCTTGATGGCGATCTGCATCGCCTGTTCCTGAAACAGCGGCACGCCCAGGGTTCTGCCCAGGACTTCTTTCAGTTCCGGCCTTTCATAGGGGATCAGCTTTCCGGCATTACGCATCTCGCGCCGCTTGAGATAGGGATGCACCATATTGCCCTGGATCGGCCCCGGCCGCACGATCGCCACCTCGATGACGAGGTCGTAGAATTCCCGTGGACGCAAACGGGGCAGCATGCTCATCTGTGCCCGGCTTTCGATCTGGAACACCCCGATCGTATCCGCCCGGCAGATCATGTCGTAGACATTCGCATCTTTCGTCTTTTGAAGACTGTCCAATGTCTCTTGCCGCCCATAGTGCTCGCTGAGCAGCCCGAAAGCCTTCTTCAGACAGGTCAGCATCCCGAGTGCGAGGACATCGATCTTCAGAAGCTTCAATGTATCGAGATCATCCTTGTCCCATTCGATCATGTAACGGCCCGGCATCGCCGTCTTCATGATCGGCACCACTTCATCGAGCCTGTCACGGGTGATCAGGAAACCGCCGACATGCTGGGTCAGGTGCCTGGGAAAGCCCATCAGTTCCCGTGCATGGGCAATCACCTTTTTCGTCAGCGGGTCGCCGACATCGAGCCCTGCGACCTTTGCCTCCCGTTCGGTCAACCCGTCTTCCGACCATCCCCAGACGGTACTCGACAATGCCGCCTGCACGTCCTCCGAAAGACCGAATGCCTTTGCCACCTCACGCCCGGCCATCCGGGTCCGGTAACTGGTCACGGCCGCAGTCAGTCCTGCATGACGATAACCGTAGTGACTGTAGATATACTGGATCACCTCTTCCCGTCGGCCATGCTCGAAATCGACGTCGATATCCGGCGGCTCGTTACGCTCGGTGGAAATGAAGCGGGCAAACAGCAACGTCGCCTCTTCAGGATTAACGTCGGTAATGCCGAGGCAGTAACACACGGCCGAGTTGGCGGCCGACCCACGGCCCTGGCAGAGTATGTTCAGAACATCGCGAGCATGCCAGACGATATGCCGGACAGTGAGGAAATAGGGTTCGTATTGCATCTCCTTTATCAGCGCGAGCTCTTCGCGGATCTGCGCTTCCAACTGGTGTGTGGGCCCCGCTGGAAAGCGCCGACGCGCGCCCTCCCAGGTCAGGCGCTCCAGCGTTTCGGAAACCGTTTCACCGGGCACGCTCTCATCGGGATAATTGTGCTTCAATTCATCAAGGGAAAATTGGAGCCGGGCACAGAAATGCGCCGTATTGGCAACCGCCTCGGGATAAACGCGAAAGAGGCGGGCCATTTCCGATCCCGGCTTCAGATATCTGTCGCCATGCGGCGCCAGTCTGAACCCCGCCTCCTGGATCGTCACATGATTGCGGATCGCTGTGACCACATCGGCAAGGGACCGCCGGTCAGGCAGGGAGAATACAGGCAGGTTCGTCGCGATAAGCGGCACGCCTTTCCGGGCTGCGATCTGCGCAAAGCTGGCAAAGACGAAAGGATCGCGCCCGTCATAGGTAGGTGAAAGGGCGAGATAGACGGTCGTGCCGAATTTCTCGCGATAGCACCCGAGTTTCTTGGCAAGCTCTTCAAGATAGGCACCCTCCTCCGCCCTGGAATAATCCGGGACGACCGCAAGCATCATCTCGTGGCACCATTCCAGAAGATCCCATTCCTCCAGAATGCAGGAGCCCTTTTCGGCTCTGAGATTGCCCCGGCTCAGCAGACGGCAAAGATTGGCCCAGCCCCTCCTGTTCATCGGATAGGCAAGCATATCCGGCGTTCGGTCGGAAAACACCAGCCGTGCGCCGGGATGAAAGCCGGACGGTCTTATCTCTTCCCCCCCATCGTCCTGTAGCGCCTCCCCCTGCCTCAGCTTGACCAGTTCCTGCATTTCACAGGCCTGGTTATGGGCGCGGACAACACCGGCCACCGAATTACGGTCAGCAATACCCAAGCCGGAAAGGCCGAGGACACTCGCTGTCACGACCATTTCCTCCGGCCGCGCGGCCCCCTCCAGAAAGGAAAAATTCGTCTTTGCGCCGATCTCGAAAAAAGTTTGGGCATCCATCAGGCAAAAACCCCGTGCATACGCCACACGGGCGGGTTTTCGGGATCATAAGGGCCGAGCCTGAACACCCAGAAGAGCCGTCCGCCTTCACCTTCCAGGCGATAATAGTCCCGCGCCACGGCCTTCTCGCCGTCGAGCCACCATTCTGGCGCAATCCTTTCCGGCCCCTCCGCGCGCGTAACCTTGTGCAGCACATGACGCCAGCGAAACCGTTGCGGCGGCCCGTCCGGAACGATTGCCGCAAAGGCCTCGATCTTCTCGGGATACCGAAGGAGCCGCAAGGGACGGTCGGTGCATGGCGTGAATGAAGCGCCTTCGACATCCGGTCGCCTGGTCGTTGCGGCGATTGCCGGCACCAGTGTCTCTGCGCGCTCCGGAATATGGCTCTGCTGCAACTGAAAGATCTTCAGACACTCCGCGCCGAACCGGGCCGATACCCTGTCGATGAAATCGGCAAGGCAGACGTTCTTTGCCGCATCACCGGAAAAATCGTTCTGGACCGCATCGACGGCATCATGTTGAAGCACATTGAGCCGCAGAAGCTCGAAGCCGAAACCAGCCTCGAGATCATCATGAACGGCATTGAGGCGCTCCGAGAACAGGGCGGAAATCCTCCTTGCATCCTGCAAGGGGCGCGAAGCGCGCGCGGATATGCGAAACACCCGGCCATCGACGCGAAAGAGAACGAGTTCGAAAACCCGTCCGCCGACACCGCGGGCCTCGAGCCTGAACTTCAGCGAGGAGGCAATCTCGCAGGTCAGGCCGAGAATATCCTCTTCCGCCTGAACCGGTTCGGCCAGTTGCCGCTCCGCGGACAGTGCTGCGACGGGCCGCCTTGGCGAAATCGCCTCTTCGTTTTCACCCCGCGCCTGATCCAGCCGCAAGAGTAGCTTTCCCCCGAACCGCCGGGCCAGCGAGGCGCGCGGCACACAAACGAGATCGGCAACCAGTTTCAAACCGAGCTTGCAGAGCGAGACAACGGTACTTTCCTCAAGTCGCAGTGCCTGTACCGGCAGAGCGCCGAGAACCGCACCGATATCCTCCCCGCTTATCACCCCGCCGCTGCCGAACCGGCATTGAGCCCAGGAAAGGCCGGGCGAGGGCGAGATCGCTCCCGTCACGGCAAACCCCATCTGTCCGAGCCTGAAAAGCACATCGCGCAGCATCGCCTCCTCTCCCGCAAAAAGATGGGCGCAGCCGCTTATATCGAGGAACAGACCATCCGCCCCATCGAGAGAGACGAGGGGCGTATAGCGGTCGCACCAATCGGCGATCGCCTCGAGAAGCACCAGATCGGCCTTTTCGTCCTCATCGAAAATGTCAATTTCCGGATACATGGCACGTGCTTCGGCAAGCGCCTGCCCGCGCTTCAAGCCGAGAGATCTGGCGCTTTCATCGAGTGCGGTCAGCCGCAGGGCATTGTCGCGGCGCCCGGCGCACAGGATCGGGGGATGATCAGGACGCTCTTTCGAACGCCATGACATGCCCCAGAGTTTGCGCGCGATCCTGTCGGTTGCCAGATACGGGAAATAAAGAGCCAGGATGCGCTGGCCGCGCCCCTGCGTAAGCAGATCCTGTTGGATTTTGGGCAAGGTAAAATTGGCGGTCACGAGGGTTCCACTCCAGAAGGAAGGAGAGAGGGCCGGGGTTGCGGCTCTTCTCCAGGGTGAGCTGGAAAACCGAATGGCCGATGCTGCCGCCAAGCATGCTGCCATTCGCAAGACGCCGCTCAAAGGCCGGCGCCGGCTTGATAAGCATGCGGAAGGAGGCGCTGCTTGCCTCCTCGTCTCCCGCATGCCGTAACAGGAAGAGCGGCCGTCCCGCCGCCTTTGCCCGAAGACTGAGCCTGCGGCTTTCCGCAAGGCCGAAAAATTTGGGGTTTCCGTGAATCTCAAGGATCGTTGCCGCAAATGCCCCGCTTGTCAGGGCGGCCTCTGCCAGCCAAAGGGCATCGTCCAGCCGACGGGGCATGGCCTGGAAAAGCCGGCCGGGATCGATGCCGAACTGACGAAGCCCTCCGGCATGCAGGTTTCCCACTTCATGACCGCATAACCCATCGGCAATCCACAGCAGCGGCGCGTCCGCTCCTGTACCGCCCGCCCTGTCGCCTCTGGCAACAGCCTCACCATAGGCCTTTACCTGCGCGGCAAGCGACAGAGCGAAGCCGCAGGTGGAACCCGCATCATAGAAGGAAAGCGAGCGGATTTCCGTAATCGACGCAAGGTCTAGCCCGCCGTCCAGCGCCCCATCCAAAGCTGGAATGCCGAATGCCATGGGTGGGCGCACGCTATGGGCATCGCCGCCGCTGATCCGCAGGGCCGCATCCGCCTGCGCGGCGGCAACAGCAGCAGGCAGGGCCTTGCCTTCCATTCTGGCTATCTGTTCGCGCAGGGCAAAAAGCGTCTCCTGCGCCGCGGCGGTCCTGGCCATGGCGTCAGCTCGATCCTTAATGTTCACTCTATGTTCTTATAGATTCCAGAGAGGCTCCAAGGAGTCAATCGCAGCAAAGCAGGAATCTTTTCCTCATTTGCTACGGCGATGATTCTTATCTCGAAAAAAGGCGGCGATGGCCTTATATGTCATCGACAAAGGGAGAACCGATGGCTCGCATTGACCAAACAGACGACTGGCAGGACCGCCATGCGCCAACGATAAGCACGTTTGAATCGCTGGCGATCGACGCCTATGGTCATCTTCCGCAGGAGTTTCGAGCCCTGACGGCCAATCTCACCATCGAGATCGAAGACTTTCCGGACGACGACGTCTTCGAGGATATGGCGCTGGAAACCCCATTCGATCTGCTGGGGCTTTTTGAAGGTCGAGGAATTTCGGAACGGTTCACCGTTGAAACCGGCGAACTTCCCAATCGCATCCGTCTCTATCGCCGCCCCATCCTGGATTACTGGGCCGAAAATGACGAAACGCTCGGCGATATCATCACCCATGTCCTGATCCATGAGATCGGCCACCATTTTGGCCTGAGCGACGAGGATATGGAGCGGATAGAGGCCAGCGCCGAGGATGCCGCCACCCAGCGCTGACCGATCAGCAGCTTACTGCTCGCCGAGCTTCGTATCGGGCGTATATTCCTTGCCATGCACCGTCTTGGTCACGGCCTGGCCGCATTGCATGATCCCGGTTGCGGAATTGAAGGCATAGGTCGGTGAACCGTAAAGCTCCCATCCCTTGTTCAAGGCAGCCGTCACCTTGTGGCAGAAGGTCGCGTCGTCCACAGCGGTGAGCAGTCGGTAGAGTTTCATGCTTTATGCCTTTCTTTCGGTAATGAACGCGACTTTGGCCAATAGCGCCTCTGCCTCGACGAGGTGAAGACGCTCGACCATTTTTCCATCGATGTCGATGACATTTCTGCCCTCGGCCTCTGGTTTGTCGAACGCGGCGACGATCGCCCGTGCCTCTGAAATAGCGTTCTCATCAGGCCCGAAATGCCGGTTTGCCGGTTCGATCTGCGCCGGATGGATCAGCATTTTCCCGGAAAATCCCATGGCCCGCCCTTGCGCGCAGTCAGCGTCGAAACCGGCGCCATCCCTGAAATCGTTGAAGACGCTGTCGATCACGTCAGTGCCGAAGGCGCGCCCGGCCAGCACGATCTGCATCAGCCAGGGCACCAGGTAGGTCCGGCCGGGCAGGGGCGGAACACCGGTCTCCTTGCGCAGATCGTTCAATCCGACGACGAAACATTGGGGCGCGGCCTTAGCGGCAATGGCGGCGACATTCAAAACCCCTTTCGGCGTTTCGATCATCGCCCACAAGGCGATCGGTCGCACGGGTGAAGCCTGCGCCAACCCCCCCGCCACTGCCGCAAGGTCAGCAGCATGTTCGACCTTTGGAACGAGCACCGCATCAGGCTGAAGCCTCGTCACCAGCGCCATGTCAGCTGCGCCGAACCCGCTCGCCACAGGATTGATCCGGATGATCCTCTCCTTTGGCGGCGAAGGTTTGAGAGCAAAGGCTGCGGCGAGGTTATCCCGCGCCGACCCCTTCCTTTCCGGCGAAACGGAATCCTCCAGATCGTAGATCACCCCGTCGCAATCGAGCATGGGTGCCTTTTCCAGCGCCCGCCGGTTGTCTGCCGGAACGCTGAGGAGAGAGCGGCGCGGGCGCAGGACAGGATGCATCAGGACTTCCATCACTCTTTTATGACCATCTTTTAATGTCCCGACAGTAGATCGGCCGCGAAAACCTCTTGCAAGCCGGAATTGCAAGTCCCACATTTCCGGTTACAGAAAGGTATTGGATATGCAGAACATTCGTTCCTTCGTCGTCATTCTCGCAGGCATTGCCGCAATCGCCGTGGCAGCCCTGCTGACAGCCTCCCTGACCGTTGCCTTCATGGGCACGCTCGCCATTCTGTCGATCGGCAAGGCGCTTTCGAGCCGCATGAAGCCTGCACCCGTCCGGGCCAGCGGAGCTAAGGCGCGGCGCGCCGACATGCGTGTCTGGAACGATGGCCGCGGCACCATTATCGATATGTGATACCGGTGCATTCACGGCTGGGCAGGAAAGCCCGCCGTGAAGCGCCTACGTACTGATCGGTACTGAATCGGCCTTCAAATTCTCCCAAAAATACTTTATGGCAGCCTCCATAAACGTATTATCTGAGGCCGATCATGGAAAAATTCGACAAGCTGACTGGCGTCGCCGCCCCTCTTCCGGTCGTCAACATCGACACCGACATGATCATCCCGAAGGATTATCTGAAGACAATCAAGCGTACCGGCCTTGGCAAAGGCCTGTTTGCCGAAGCGCGCTATAACGAGGACGGCTCGGAAAACCCCGACTTCGTGCTGAACAAGACGGCCTATCGCGGTGCCAAGATCCTTGTCGCGGGCGACAATTTCGGCTGCGGCTCGTCGCGCGAACATGCGCCGTGGGCGCTGCTCGATTTCGGCATCCGCTGCGTCATCTCCACCAGCTTCGCCGATATCTTCTACAACAACTGTTTCAAGAACGGCATCCTGCCGATCATCGTCAGCCCGGAAAACCTGGAAAAGCTGCTGGATGATGCTGACCGCGGTTCGAACGCGATCCTGACGATCGATCTGGAAGCCCAGGAAATCACCGGTCCGGATGGCGGCCGCCTGCATTTCGATATCGATCCCGGCCGCCGACACATCCTTCTCGAAGGTCTCGACGACATCGCCTCGACATTGAAGAGCGATACCGCGATTTCGAGCTTCGAGGCGAAGAACCGCAGCGAACGCCCCTGGCTCTGAGGAAATCCGATGCGCAGGCTCGCAAGCGGCATAGTCTGATCTGTTCTGGCCTCGTCCTTCGGCAGGCTCGGACGAGGTTTTAGCCAAGCGCGGGTCAGCCCGCGCGGGGGGATGGTGGGCCTGTCGAACCCAAGGTGTTTTAAGACATGGCAAAGAACCTCTTCCTTCTTCCCGGCGACGGCATCGGCCCAGAAGCCATGGGCGAAGTCCGCAAGATCATCGCCCATATGAACGAAGCGATGGGCGCCGACTTCACGCTCGATGAAGGCCTTGTCGGCGGCTGCGCCTATGACGCCCATGGCGTTGCGATTTCCGATGCCGACATGGCAAAGGCCATGGCTGCCGATGCGGTCCTGTTCGGTGCCGTCGGCGGCCCGAAATGGGATGGCGTTCCGTATGAGGTTCGCCCGGAAGCCGGCCTGCTGCGCCTGCGCAAGGATATGGAGCTTTTTGCCAACCTGCGCCCGGCCATCTGCTATCCCGCACTTGCCGCTGCCTCCTCGCTGAAGCCGGAGCTGGTCGAGGGTCTCGACATCCTCATCGTCCGCGAACTGACCGGCGGCGTCTATTTCGGCGAGCCGAAGGAAATCATTGATCTCGGCAACGGCCAGAAGCGCGGCATCGACACCCAGATCTACGACACCTACGAAATCGAACGCATCGCCGGCGTCGCCTTCGAATTGGCCCGTACCCGCCAGAACGCTGTCTGCTCGATGGAAAAGCGCAACGTCATGAAGTCCGGCGTCCTGTGGAACCAGGTCGTCACCGAAACCCACAAGCGCGCCTATTCCGACGTCAAGCTGGACCACATGCTGGCCGATGCCGGCGGCATGCAGCTCGTGCGTGCGCCAAAGCAGTTCGACGTCATCGTCACCGACAACCTGTTCGGCGACATGCTGTCCGACGTTGCAGCGATGCTGACCGGCTCGCTCGGCATGCTGCCGTCGGCCTCTCTTGGTGCGACTGACGCCAAGACCGGCACGCGCAAGGCGCTTTACGAGCCGGTCCACGGTTCGGCACCGGATATCGCCGGCCGCGGCATCGCCAACCCGATCGCGATGATCGCCTCGTTTGCCATGTGCCTGCGCTATTCATTCAACATGGTGGCCGAAGCCGATAGGTTGGAAAAGGCGATCGCCAACGTGCTGGATCAGGGCATCCGCACCGGCGACATCATGGCCGAAGGCTGCCGCCAGGTCGGCACCGCCGAGATGGGCGACGCGATCCTCAAGGAATTCAAGGCCCTTTCGGCCTGAACAGGACGGACTGGAATGAAAAAGGGCCCGGCGCATCGCACCGGGCCCTTTCTTTTATCCGGACGGGAGCCTTTAGCCCGCGAGATCGACATCCCGCTTTTCGCGAACGAACAGGACGCCGATGACGACCGTCAGAAGCGCGAAGATGACCGGGTACCAGAGGCCTGCGAAAATATCGCCGGTCGAGGCGACGATCGCAAACGACGTGGCCGGCAGCAGGCCGCCGAACCAGCCATTACCGATGTGGTAGGGCAGCGACATCGCCGTATAGCGGATGCGGGTCGGGAAGAACTCCACCAGTGCGGCGGCGATCGGGCCGTAGACGATGGTCACGTAGATGACCATCACCGTCAGGATGGCGATCACTTTCAGCGACTGAGCGCTGCCGAGTGCGGAGAAGAAGCCGTCGACCTTGACCTTGGCCGGATCGGTCGCCGCCGGATAACCGGCTGCAACCATCGCCGGGCCGAGTGCTGCCGTGAACGACGGAGCGTCGGTAAAGGCGATCGGCGCACCGCCATTGACGATGAGCTGAGCCGGCGAACCCGCAGGCGCTGCCACCTGCGTATAGCGGAAGGCCTGCTGCGACATCGTGCGGCGCATCACGTCGCAGGGCGTCGTGAAGGTGCGGATACCGACCGGATCGAACAGCGAGCCGCAGGTGGCGGGATCGGCGGAAACCTCTGCCCGAACCGTCTCGATCGCCGTGGAATAGGTCGGGTTTGCCGCCGTCGTCAGCGCGCTGAACAGCGGGAAGTAGGTGGCCGCCGCAAGAATGCAGCCCGCCAGGATCACCGGCTTGCGCCCGATCCGGTCCGAAAGCGAACCGAAGACGAGGAAGAAGGGCGTGGCGATGATCAGCGCCCAGGCGATCAGCACGTTGGCGGTGAGAAGATCGACCTTCAGCACGGTCTGCAGGAAGAACAGGGCGTAGAACTGTCCCGTATACCAGACGACCGCCTGGCCGATCACGAGGCCGAACAGCGCGATCAGCACGATCTTGCCGTTCTTCCAGTTGCCGAAGGCTTCCGATAGCGGCGCCTTGGACTGGGTCCCCTCCTCCTTCATCTTCTTGAAGATCGGCGATTCATGCATCTGCAGACGGATGTAGATCGAGATGATCAGAAGAATGATCGACAGGAGGAAGGGAATGCGCCATCCGCCCGTCAGGCCGAAGAAGATCGGCTGTGTCGTCTGGAACGCTTCCTCGCCGAGATTCATGCGCAGGGTCACGATCACGAACAGCGACAGGAGCAGACCCAGTGTCGCCGTGGTCTGGATCCAGGCCGTGTAGAAACCGCGCCGGTTGCGCGGCGAATGCTCGGCCACATAGACCACCGCACCGCCATATTCACCGCCCAGCGCCAGACCTTGAGCCATGCGCAGCACGACGAGAATGATCGGTGCAATGACGCCGATCTGGTCATAGCTCGGCAGAAGGCCGACCGCGAAGGTCGACAGGCCCATGATCAGGATGGTGAGAAGAAATGTGTACTTGCGGCCGACGAGATCGCCGAGACGGCCGAAAACCAGGGCGCCGAAGGGGCGCACCAGGAAGCCTGCGGCAAAGGTCAGAAGTGCGAAGATCGCCTGCGTCGCCGGCGGAAACTGCGAAAAGAACTGCTTGCCGATGATCGCGGCCAGCGTTCCGTAGAGATAGAAATCGTACCATTCGAACACGGTACCGAGCGAGGAGGCGATGATCACCTTCCTCTCCTCGGGCGTCATCGGCTTTGTCCTGGTATCGGCCGTCGCTGTGACATTTGCCATTGTCGTCCTCCCAACAAGGTGAAACCCGCGCCCGGAAACCGTTTCGGCTTTCCTCCTTCACCGAAACAACCGTGACGCGATGATCCCAGATTGACAGAAATCAGGACAACCGATGAGTGATGCTTTGGGATTATGACTTTCGTCTAAGACCGAAGCCGAAGTTGAAACCGTTTCAGCTTACAGCTTGCTTGACTCCGTTACAGAATGTTCTAAACACATGCCCGAACGGGAAAACGCCCAAATGATCGCCTGCGAATTCGACATCGCTGCATCTAGCCTGCCGGCCGAACACGCCGGGCAGCGTTTTTTCGCTTTCTCCAAAACCATGGCCAAAACGACGACGAAAATTATCGTCTGACGTCTCTGGCCTCCGCTCTCTCCCCGGTAAGGCCGGGGACGAGGAACACAGCGCGAGATGCGCATGTGTTCCCCCTCACCAGCCCGCGGAGAGACAGAAAGAGAGCATAGACATGGGTTTCAAGATTGCAGTCGCCGGCGCTACCGGCAATGTCGGCAGGGAAATGCTGAACATTCTCGCCGAGCGCGGTTTCCCGGCTGACGAAGTCGTCGCACTCGCCTCCGCCCGTTCGCAGGGCACCGAGGTCTCCTTCGGCGACAAGACGCTGAAAGTGTCCAACCTCGAGAACTACGATTTCTCGACGACCGATATCTGCCTCATGTCCGCCGGCGGCGACATTTCCAAGAAGTGGTCCCCGAAGATCGGCGCCCAGGGCTGCGTCGTCATCGACAACTCTTCTGCATGGCGCTACGATTCCGAGGTTCCGCTGATCGTGCCGGAAGTCAACGCGGACGCAATCGCGGGCTTCACCAAGAAGAACATCATCGCCAACCCGAACTGCTCGACCGCCCAGCTCGTCGTCGCGCTGAAGCCGCTGCACGACTTCGCCAAGATCAAGCGCGTCGTCGTTTCCACCTACCAGTCGGTCTCCGGTGCCGGCAAGGAAGGCATGGACGAGCTCTTCACCCAGACCCGCGCCGTCTTTGTCGCAGACCCGGTCGAATCGAAGAAGTTCACAAAGCGCATCGCCTTCAACGTCATCCCGCATATCGATAGCTTCATGGAAGACGGCTATACGAAGGAAGAGTGGAAGGTCCTGGCCGAAACCAAGAAGATGCTCGACCCGAAGATCAAGGTCACCTGCACCGCGGTGCGCGTCCCGGTCTTCATCGGTCATTCGGAATCGGTCAACATCGAGTTCGAAAACGAGATCACCGCCGATCAGGCGCGCGATATCCTGCGCGAAGCACCGGGTTGCCTCGTCATCGACAAGCACGAGAACGGTGGCTACATCACCCCGATCGAGTCCGCCGGTGAAGATGCGACCTACATTTCACGCATCCGCGAAGATGCGACCGTCGAGAACGGTCTCAACATCTGGGTCGTCTCGGACAACCTGCGCAAGGGTGCGGCTTTGAACGCAATCCAGATCGCCGAACTGCTGGTCAATCGCGGCCTCATCAAGCCGCGCAAGGCCGCAGCCTGATCGACAGAAATCGTTAAGCATATTGAATTAGAAAATCCTGCCGAAAGGCGGGATTTTCTTGTTTGCGGCAAACCTTCACGAACTATTCATGGCGGTTTTGGTGCGGATTGCTTGCAGATGACCGCTTTACAACGAATAGTGAATACAAGAACGGCGCCTATGATTGGCGAGGGACGGATGATCGAATGAAGAAGATTTTATCGGCAGCACTGGTCTTTGGCGGCGTGATCGCAGCAGGCCCGGCACTCGCCCAGCAATGCGGCAACGACTCCTCCGGCTTCAACCGCTGGGTTCAGGAATTCAAGCAGGTAGCCCCCTCGAACGGCATCAGCCCTTCCGTAATCGACCGCGCCTTCGCCAATGTCTCGTACAATCGTGCGACGATCAGCGCCGACCGCGGCCAGCGCAGCTTCAAGCTCTCCTTCGAGGAATTCCTCAAGAAGCGCGGGGCTTCGACCATCATTGCCCAGGGCAAGAAGATGAAGTCGGCCAATGCGGGCCTCTTCAACCGTCTCGAAAGCCGCTACGGCGTGCCGGCCGGCCCGATCATCGCGATCTGGGGCATGGAGACCGGCTTTGGTCGCTTCCTCGGCAACCAGCACACGCTCTCGGCCGTCGCGACGCTCGCCTATGACTGCCGCCGCTCGGCCTTCTTCACCGAACAGCTTTACGCGGCGCTGCAGCTGGTTGCCCGCGGCGACCTGAGCACCACCGCCAAGGGCGCCGCCCACGGCGAAATCGGCCAGACCCAGTTCCTGCCGCTCAACGTCATCCGCTACGGTGCCGACGGCGACGGCGATGGCCATGTCGACATGGTCGGCTCGCGCGCCGACGCGCTCGCATCGACGGCCAACTTCCTGAAAGGTCACGGATGGGTGTCGGGTGCCGGTTATCAGCCGGGCCAGCCGAGCTTCGTGGCGATCCAGGGCTGGAACGCCGCAACGGTCTATCAGCGCGCGATTGCCTATATGGGCGCCGAAATCGACGGCAAGTAGGATTTAGCAAAAGAAGGCATTTCCGCCGCCCCGTTCGAGAGGCGGAAATGCTCTGGACTTAGGCAGGCGCCTGATCGGAAAGGTCGGGCGCCTGTTCCGTTTCGAGGTCCGGGCGGATGAAATCGCCCTTGTCGTTCATCACCCACAATTCGCCGCTGGAAATGTCGAACCAGGCTCCGTGGACGGAAAGCTCACCCTTGTCGGTCAGCGCCTTGACGAAGGGGAAGGTGTCGAGATTGCCAATCGAGTTGCGGATCGAGACGCGCTCGAGCGCCGTCTGCCGCTCCGCCGTGGTCATCAGGTCATTGCTCTGGATCTGCTCGGCCGCAGGCTTCACCAGACCGATCCACTTGCCGATGAAATCGCCCGGCGAAAGCGGCTGCAATTCGGGATCGAGTGCTGCCTGGATACCGCCGCAGCGGCCATGGCCCATGATCACGATATCGCGGATCTTCAGGACCTGGATCGCATATTCGAGTGCCGCCGATGTGCCGTGCAGCTGGCTGTCCGGCTCGTAGGGCGGCACCATGTTGGCAATGTTGCGCACGACGAAGAGTTCGCCCGGACCGCAGTCGAAGATCGTCTCCGGTGCGGCGCGAGAATCGCAACAGGCAATCAGCAGCGTATGCGGCTTCTGGCCGTTCTCGGCGAGAACACGGTAGCGTTCGCGCTCGTCGGTATAGCGGCCGCTCATGAAGTTGCGGTAACCCGCAAGCAGTTTTTCTGGAAAATCCGTCATGGCCGCAACGAATATTACGGCTTTCCGATAAGATCAACGGGCTGTCTGCGCCCCACGCGTAATCCTCATGGCAACAGCGAAACACCGACAATCGCGTTTTTATTGCCAAGCGACGGTTGCTTTGACACATCTCGTCGCTAATGCTCTCCAAAACAATGTGATTTGCCTCGAAATCGACAGGTTGGACATGTCGGATCGCGGCATTCGGCCTTTGGGGAGAGATCATGGTCTGGAAGAACAGCGCAAAACGCTCCAAGCAGATGGACGAGGCAAAGTCATTTGCTGCCAAGTCGAGCCCGGACTATCTCGATCCCGCCCTGATGTTCGGCCGCGCCAGCGATGACGACATCGCCGCCTATACGCCGCAAATGCTGGGTATCGCCGCCGCCCATGCCGGCGCCCGCCTGAAAGGCTGGAGCCGCATTCGCGCCGATATCACCGTCATGCCGGTGCCGGGCGTCGAACCTGGCGGCATGCCGGTCTCGGTTGTAACCGTCGTCGACCGCAACATGCCCTTCCTGTTCGATTCCGTCATGGGCGAGGTAACCGCCACGCACCGCGGTCTCGCCATGGCCGTACACCCGATCCTGACGATGGAGCCGGGAAAGGACCCGGTGCTGCGCAGCAATGAAGCACCCGTCGATCCCGCCCATCAGGTCAGCCTGATCCAGATCCACATCGCCCAGCTGACCGCGGAACAGGCCGATCACCTGGTCGAGCGCATTCGCTTCATCCTCGATCAGGTTCACCTCGCGATCACCGACTGGTCGGCAATGCTCGACACGCTGGACGGCGCGTCGAAGCAATTGCTGAACGCCAAGCCGAGAAAAGGTGCCGATCGTGAAGAGGCGCTCGCCTTCCTCGACTGGCTGCGCGACGACAACTTCACCTTCCTCGGCATGCGTGAATATGTCTATTCGGGCAAGGGGTCCAAGGCGACGGTCGAGCGCGGCAAGGGCAGGGGCCTTGGCATCCTCTCCGACCCCGACGTGCTGGTGCTCCGCCAGGGCAAGGACCAGGTCACGACGACGCCCGAAATCCTCGAATTCCTCGACGGACCGCAATTCCTCATCGTCACCAAGGCGAATGTGAAATCGGTCGTCCACCGCCGCGCCTATATGGATTATGTCGGCGTCAAACGCTTCGACGAGAACGGCAAGGTCGTCGGCGAACTGCGCATCGTCGGCCTGTTCACCGCCACTGCCTACACCGGTTCCGTGCGCGAAATTCCGCTGCTGCGGGAAAAGGTTGCCGGCATCGACGAACATTTCGGCTTCGACCCCTACAGCCATTCGGGCCGCATGCTCGACAACACGCTGGAATCCTATCCGCGTGACGACCTCTTCCAGATCGACCGCGAGCTTCTGGCGAAATTCTGCGAACAGATCATGGATCTGAGCGAGCGGCCGCGGGTGCGCGTGCTTGCCCGTATCGACCATTTCGACCGCTTCGTCTCGACCATCGTCTACGTGCCGCGCGAAGACTATAATTCGCTGGTTCGTGAAAAGGTCGGCGCCTATCTCTCGGACGTGTTCGAAGGCCACGTCTCCGCCTATTATCCGGCCTTCCCGGAAGGCGGCGTGGCCCGCGTCCACTTCATCATCGGCCGCAGCGGCGGCAAGACCCCGCGGGTTGCGCAGGCAAAACTCGAGGAGGCGATCCGCCTCATCTCCACCCCCTGGGAGGACCGCTTCGCCCTGCTTGCGGCGGATGGCCCGCGCCTGTCTGTCACCAACGCCTTCCAGGAAGCCTTCAGCCCGGAAGAGACCTTTGCCGACCTGCCGGATATCGCGGCCTGCGTTGCAGGTGAGGCGATCCGCATCGAGTTCTACAAGCGCCCGAGCGACGCGCAGAACAGCGTTTCGCTGAAGATCTTCCACCGCGATCACCACCTTTCGCTCTCGCGCCGCGTGCCGCTTTTGGAAAACCTCGGCTTCCGCGTTGTCAGCGAGCAGACGTTCGAAATCCATGCCGGCCCCACCTCACAGCTCATCGTCCTGCACGACATGGAACTGGAGCTGCGCGAAGGCCGCGAGATCGATCTCGAGCAGGAAGGCCAGCGCCTCGAAGACGCTTTCCTTCTCGCCTTCAACGGCCTGACGGACAATGACGGCTTCAACCGCCTCGTCCTGCTCGCCGGCCTCTCCGCCCGCGAAACCACAGTGCTGCGCGCCTATGCCCGCTACCTGCGTCAGACCGGCATCGTCTATTCGCAGACTTATATCGCCGACACGCTGGTCAAGTATCCGCAGGTCTCCGCCGATATTTTCGCGCTCTTCCAGATCGGCTTCGATCCGGACCTGTCTGAAAAGAAACGCACGAAAAAGCTCACCCAGCTTAACGAGGAGATCGAGGAAAGACTGTCCTCCGTCCCGAGCCTCGATGAAGACCGCACCCTGCGCCGCTTCGTCAACGCCATCGATGCGACGCTGCGCACCAACTATTTCCAGAAGGATGAGACCGGCGCGCCAAAACGCATGCTCGCCTTCAAGTTCGATCCGAGCCAGCTCGACGGCCTGCCGGAACCGCGCCCCTTCCGTGAGATGTTCGTTTACGGCACCGAGGTCGAGGGCGTGCACCTGCGCTTCGGCAAGGTCGCCCGCGGCGGGCTGCGCTGGTCGGACCGCGGCGAGGACTACCGCACCGAAGTGCTCGGTCTCGTAAAGGCACAGCAGGTCAAGAACGCCGTCATCGTGCCGGTCGGCGCCAAGGGCGGCTTCTTCCCCAAGATGCTGCCGGCCGGCGGCTCCCGTGACGATATCTTCAACGCCGGCAGGGAAGCCTACAAGACCTATATCCGCACCCTGTTGTCGATCACCGACAACATCGTCGAAGGCGAGATCATCGGCCCGGACAACACCATCCGCATCGATGGCGACGATCCCTATTTCGTCGTCGCTGCCGACAAGGGCACGGCAACCTTCTCCGACACCGCCAACGGCCTGGCGCAGGAAGCCGGATTCTGGCTCGATGATGCCTTCGCCTCGGGCGGTTCGGCCGGCTACGACCACAAGAAGATGGGCATCACCGCCCGCGGCGCCTGGGAAGCCGTCAAGCGACACTTCCGCGAGATGGACATCGACATCCAGACGACCCCGTTCAACGTCGTCGGCGTCGGCGACATGTCGGGCGACGTCTTCGGCAACGGCATGCTGCTTTCGGAAAAGATCCGACTGATCGCCGCCTTCGACCACCGCGACATCTTCATCGATCCCGATCCTGACACCGACGCATCCTTCGCCGAGCGCAGCCGCATGTTCGCCCTGCCGCGCTCCAGCTGGCAGGATTACGACCGCTCGACCCTGTCCGAAGGTGCGATGATCATCTCCCGCACGGAGAAGTCGGTCAAGCTGACGAAACAGGCAGCAGCGGCGATCGGCCTCGACAAGACGACGGCCACCCCCTTCGAGATCATAACCGCGATCCTCAAGAGCCAGTCCGATCTTCTCTGGTTCGGCGGCATCGGCACCTACGTGAAGGCCGCATCCGAGACGGATACGGAAGTCGGCGATCGCGCCAATGATCCGATCCGTATCATCGCGGCGGAAGTCGGTGCGAAGGTGATCGGCGAGGGCGCCAATCTCGGCGTCACCCAGAAGGGTCGCATTGCCTACGCGCTGGCTGGCGGGCGCTGCAATTCGGACGCGATCGACAATTCCGCCGGCGTCAACTCCTCCGACGTCGAGGTCAATATCAAGATCGCCCTCAACGCCGCCATGCAGGACGGTCGCCTGCCACGCGCCAAGCGCAACCAGCTGCTTGCCTCGATGACAGACGAGGTCGCCGATCTCGTGCTGCGCAACAACTATCTCCAGCCGCTGTCGATCTCGCTCATCGAGCGCCGCGGCACGGCAAACCGCGAGCAGCTTGCCCGCCTGATGTCGGTGCTGGAAGCTCAGGGCAAGCTCAACCGCAAGGTCGAGACCCTGCCGGACGATGTTGAACTGGCGGAACGCTACGCCGCCGGCCGGCCGCTCACCCGTCCGGAAATCGGCGTGCTTCTTTCCTATTCGAAGATCGTTCTTTTCGATGCCCTGTTGGAAAGCGGCATTCCCGACGACCCGTATTTCGCCTCGGTGCTGAAGGCCTATTTCCCAGCCAAGATGCAGAAACCCTATGCCGCGGACATCGGCCAGCACCGCCTGCATCGCGAGATCGTCGCAACGGCGCTCGCCAACGAGGCAGTCAATCGCGGCGGCCCCGGCCTGATCCAGATGATGGCCGACATGACGGGCGCCAGCAGCGCCAACATCGTCAAGGCAATCTTCCTCATCCGTGATGGTTTCGACCTGCCGCAGCTCTGGTCCCGCATCGATGCTCTCGACAATGAGATCGCCGGCAGCGCCCAGAACGAGCTCTATGCGCAGGTGAGCCGCATCATCGTGCTCGGCACCTATCTGGCGCTGCAGACGCAGATCGGCGCCGCCGACATGACGGAGGCCGTCACCCGTCTCAAGGCCGCCATCAAGGGCCTGCGTGGTACCGTGACGGACGCGATCATCGCCGAGACGGCGCCGCTTGCCGCCGAGCTTGAGGCCCAGGGCGCGCCCGCCGACCTGATCGGCGAGATCCGCATGCTGTCGGCCCTCGTCATCGTGCCGGAAATCATGCTGATTGCCGAACGCACCGGCGAGACCATGGCCCGCGCCACGGAAAGCTATTTCACGGTCACCGAAACCTTCCGCGTCAACCGCCTCATCGTGGCGGGCGAGCGGATCGCCACCTCGGATCACTACGAAAGCCTTGCCCTGTCGCGCAGCCTGCAGCAGCTCGCCTCTGCCCGCCGCGACATCGTCACGGCGGCGCTGACCGAACATCGCAAGGACAAGAAGCCGGTCGAGGCATGGATTGCGGCGGATCGCGTCCGCGTCAACCGCATCGGCGCGGAGCTGATGGCGATCGGCGACAGCGGCGATCCGACCTTGCCGAAAATCTCCGTCGCCGCCGGCTTGCTCGGAGACCTGGCACACAGGCGGCTGATCTAGAATGGGAACGGGATGACCTTGGTGAAAGAGGCAGAAGCGCCGGCGGTAGCGAGCCGGCGCGGCATATGGGGCTGGATGCTGTTCGACTGGGCAGCCCAGCCCTTTTTCACCGTCGTCACCACCTTCATCTTCGGCCCCTATTTCGTCTCCCGGCTCACGCAGGACCCGGTCTCAGCCCAGGCCGCCTGGAGCAATATGGCGACGATCTCGTCGATCGTCATCGCCATCCTCTCTCCCATCCTCGGCTCGATCGCCGATCAGTCCGGCGCGCGAAAACCCTGGATCGCCGCCTTTGCCGCCCTCAAGATCGCAAGCCTTGCAATGCTGTGGTTCGCCGCGCCCGGCTCACCCATCATCTGGCCCATCACCTTCATGATCCTGGCCTCGATCGCAGCGGAATTTTCGATCGTCTTCAACGATTCCATGATGCCGCGCCTCGTTGCCCGTGAGGATTCCGGTCGCATTTCCAACATCGCCTGGGGTCTGGGCTATCTCGGCGGCATGATCGTGCTGATCGCGGTCGTCACGCTACTTGCCGCAAGCCCGCAGACGGGCCTGACCCTGATCGGCATCCCCCCGCTTTTCGGCCTCGACCCGATCACAGGAGAAGACGCGCGCATCACCGGGCCGATCGCTGCCCTCTGGTATCTCGTCTTCATCCTGCCGATGTTCCTCTTCACCCCGGATGCCGAAAAGGGCCTGCCCTTTGCCGCCGCCGTCCGCTCCGGCTTTACGGAACTGCACGGCACGCTCCGCGAGCTGCGCCAACGGAGGAACATCACCCGGTTCCTGATCGCCCGCATGCTCTATCAGGATGGCGTCAACGGCCTCCTCATTCTCGGCGGCGTGTTTGCCGCCGGCATGTTCGGCTGGGCGACGATCGAGATCGGCCTCTACGGCATCATATTGAATGTCGTGGCGATCTTCGGCTGCATGGCGGCAGGCCTGCTGGACAGGGTGCTCGGCTCCAAGACGGTCGTGCTCGTCAGCCTTTGCCTTCTGCTCGTCGCAACGCTCGGCATCATTTCCACCAATCCGGGCAGCGTTTTCTTCGGTCTGCTGCCATTATCGCTGGAAGACAGCCAGGGCTGGTTCGGCACAGCGGCGGAAAAGGCCTATGTCCTGTTCGGCCTTCTGATCGGCATCGCCTTCGGCCCGGTACAGGCCTCGTCGCGCTCCTATCTGGCGCGGTCGATCGAGCTGCATGAAGCCGGGCGCTATTTCGGCATCTATGCGCTCTCGGGACGGGCGACGAGCTTTCTCGCCACCCTGTCCTTTTCTCTCGCCACCTATGCCACGGGCTCGGCCCATCTCGGCATGGCGACGCTTCTCATCTTCCTCGTCGCCGGCCTGGCGCTGCTCGTCGCAACGCCTTATCCGGCAGACAAAGCCGGAGAGACCCCGGCTTTGTAGCTCGCCTTCCTAGTGGCGGAAGTGGCGCATGCCGGTAAAGACCATCGCGACACCGTGCTCGTCGGCAGCGGCAATGACTTCCGCGTCACGCATCGAGCCGCCTGGCTGGATGACGGCGGTGGCACCGGCCGAGATCGCCGACAGAAGACCGTCCGCGAACGGGAAGAAGGCTTCTGAAGCAACCGCCGACCCCTTGGTCATCGGCTCGGCCCAACCCATCGCCTTTGCGGCATCCTCGGCCTTCAGGCCGGCGATGCGGGCGGAATCGATACGGCTCATCTGACCGGCGCCGATACCGGCCGTCTGGCCGTCCTTGGCATAGACGATCGCGTTCGACTTGACGTGCTTGGCAACCTTGTAGGCGAATTTCAGGTCTTCCATCTCGGTCGCGGTCGGCGCGCGCTTGGTAACGACCTTGAGATCGACATCCTCGATCACGCCGCTGTCGCGGCTCTGCACCAGAAGGCCGCCGGCAACGGTCTTCGCCGTGATGCCGCGCGAGCGCGGATCGGGCAGGCCACCGGTCACCAGCAGACGAAGGTTCTTCTTGGCCGCAATGATCTGCTGCGCCTCGTCGGAAACTTCAGGGGCAATGATGACTTCGGTGAACAGCTTGACGATCTCTTCCGCCGTCTCCGCATCGAGGAGCTGGTTGACCGCGATGATACCGCCGAATGCCGAGGTGCTGTCGCAGGCGAGTGCCCGAAGATAGGCATCCTTCAACGTCGAACCGGTGGCAACGCCGCAAGGGTTGGCATGCTTGATGATCGCGCAGGCCGGGCCCTGGTCGGCGGCAAATTCGCCGATCAGCTCGAAAGCGCCATCGGTATCGTTGATGTTGTTGTAGGAAAGCTGCTTGCCCTGCAGCAGCTTGGCCGTCGCAACGCCCGGACGGTTTTCACCGGTCACGTAGAAGCCGGCGCTCTGGTGCGGGTTCTCGCCGTAGCGCATGGCTTCCTTCAGCACGCCGCCGATGGTGCGGTAGGCCGGGGTCTCGATTTCGAGTGCTTCGGCGAACCAGTTCGAAATTGCCGTGTCATAGGCGGCGGTGCGGGCATAGGCCTTGGCCGCCAGCTTCTGGCGGAACGCATACTCCGTCTCGCCGCCATTTGCCTTGAGCGCCTCGATCAGCGCGTCGTAGTCGGCGGGATCGGTAACGATCGTCACATAGGCATGGTTCTTCGCCGAGGCGCGGATCATCGCCGGGCCGCCGATATCGATATTCTCGACCGTCGTCGGATAATCACCGCCGGCCGCGCGCACTTCCTCGAACGGGTAGAGGTTGATGACCGCAAGGTCGATGCCCTCGATACCGTGTTCCTTCATCGCCGCAACATGCTCTTCGTCGTCGCGGATGGAGAGGAGACCGCCATGCACGTTCGGGTGCAGCGTCTTGACGCGACCGTCCATGATTTCCGGGAAGCCGGTAACGTCGGAAACATCGGTCACCGCCAGTCCGGCAGCGGCGATCGCCTTGTGCGTGCCGCCGGTCGACAGAAGCCTGACGCCCTGCTCAGCGAGCGCCCTTGCGAGTTCGATGATCCCGGCCTTGTCGGAAACCGATAGAAGCGCGGTACGGATCTTGACGCGATCGGGAGCGGGAATTTTCTTGGAAACGACGGCCATCGGTCTCTCCTGAAAGAGCTGCCACAGAAGGGCTAGGGAAGGGGATGGGCGCCGGTTAGCACAGCTGGCGGTAAGAAGAAACGCCTATTCGCCGCGTTTCAGCATCCAGCGGAATTCCCGAAGTCCGGAAACCTGGGCGTCGATCACCAATTGCTGGCTTGGCCGCATGCCGGAAACATCGGCGAAGAACACATCCTCGTCGATCGCCAGCGCCTGCCCCGGCGCCGCAAAAATCCACGCCTCGCCATCCGGCGCCTGCATCAGGACGCTCTCGCCATCGCGCCGACCGATCCTGATCGAAGGGTGGATATGAAAACGGACGGCAAGCGACAATGTCGCGCCGGCCGTACCCTCCTTCGGGATCAGCCGGTCGCAGCCCTTGATCTTGTCGCCGCCGGCGCTGAGTGCGATTTCGCGCTCGTGGGTATAGCCGAAACGCTCCTCATAGCCGTCGTGGCGGGCGCGCAGCCAGTCATTGCCGTGGCTGTCGTCCCAGCGCTCGACACCGATCTCGCGCACACCCGGCAGCAATATCTGGCCGGTGAAGCGGGAATTGATCACCCGGCTGGACGAAGCTTCCGCAAGGCTCACGGTCGAATGCGCCGCCGTCGAGCGCGACAGATGTCGATAATAACGTCCGGCAAACCGTGGCGAGCCGGAATTGACGATGAAGCGATGTCGGCCGGACGACATCTCGAAGGACAGGCAGCCCGCATGTGCGCCATGCGAAGAGTCGATGCCGGCAGGGCAGCCCGTATCCACAAGAATGACCGTATTGTCTGCCGTCAGCCGCTGGTAATTCATCTGCGGCAGCGCCTTGAACGGCCGGCCGGCAGATTCATCATAGCGCAGCACCGACATCAGTTCGCTCGCCGGTGTGGCGTTTGCCCCATTGAACAAGGCAAGGTCGCCATCCTGATGACGGAAGAAGCGCAGCGCCGGATACATCCGGTCGATCGTCGGGATGAGCTTCTGCGGCAGGTCATATCCGAGATTGATATAGGTCTGCCTGAGCGGCAGGAGATCGATGAGAATATCGAGGATCGCCCGCGGATTGCGCGACACATGCCCGCCATCGGCGAGAATCTGCCGATCCAGCTCCCGGTCGAGTGCAGCACTTTCCCGCCGGATCGCCGCCATTCGCATCGGCAGCGAAAGCGACGCCACCGCCAGCGCAATCCTCACCCTCAGCCGCGTTTCCGGGCTGCTGCAGCAATCGGCCACCTTGCGCAGATAGCCCACCTGATAGGCGAGGCTTTTCATGAAGCGGCGATAGAAACCGGCCTCTGCGTTATGCAGGATGATGGTCGAGTGCGAAAGCCAGGCAATCACCCGCGTCGCCACGACATCCGCATCCCAGGCGATACCCCGCCGACGCCGGCCATGCGCCGCGATCCAGTCGGACACGATATGCCGCGCGCTGGCGCAGCCTGCATCGCTTCGATCCGCCCTTATATGCCTGAGCCATCCGAAGCCATGCAGGCGCTCGGCAAAGGATTTCGATGGCAGCTCAAGTTCGAAAGGCGAATCGCCAAGCGTTTCGAGAACCCGACCGGCGAGGGGAAAGCGCCCTTCCAGAATTTCCTGCGCGATGAAGGGATCGACGGCGCGAAGATCCGTCGGCGCAACGATCAGCCGCTCAGGTGTCTTCGTCGCCATGCCCGACACGGCGACGCGCAGCGGCGCCGTGCGATGGCAGAAGCGCCGTCGCATCTCGCGCAGGCCGGAAAGCAGAAGCCTTCGGCGATCGGCCAGCCGCATGGTCACACAAAATACTCCGCAGGGCTTGGATGTGCTGGATAAGCGATAACAACTTTAGATAAATTGGATTTATCGGCCGCTAGGGTGAATAAATCCTTACCGCACCCGCATCACGCTGGCAAAGAAGCCATCCATGCCGCCGGCAAAACCGTCCACTGGCGGCAGCATGGCCGGCGTCGTACGGAAATCGCCCTTGGGCGTAATCGCGTCCTCCAACCCCGGCCAATCTGCGGGATTGATCGCGGCGCGTTCGAGCGAAGGCGTATCGGCAAGCACCCGTTCGACAAGCGCCTCACCCTCTATGGGATCGAGCGAGCAGTTGGAAAAGACGATCAATCCACCGCTTTTCACCAATGTTGCCGCATGGCGCAGCATCCGCTCCTGCAAGACGGCAAGCTTCTCGATATCCGAGACGCCCTTCGTCCAGAGCACGTCGGGATGCCGGCGCGTGGTGCCGGTGGAAGAGCAGGGGGCATCGAGCAGAACGCCATCGAGCTTCTCTGCCGGTGCATAGTTGAAAAGATCGCCTCCGACCGTCTCGGCCTCCATGCCCAGGCGTGCAAGGTTTTCCCGAAGCCGCGCCAGACGGTTCGGTGACTGCTCGACCGCCGTCACGACGGCACCCGCAGCGATAAGCTGGGCAGTCTTGCCTCCCGGTGCCGAACACAGGTCAGCGACATGCTTGCCCTTCAATTCGCCGAACAGCTTTGCCGGAATGCTGGCAGCGACGTCCTGAACCCACCATTCGCCGGCCTCGAAACCTTCGAGCGCCGTTACCGAGCCTTCGAACGCACCGAGACGAACACTGCCCGTCGGCAGCAGCCGGCCGTTCAACTTTGCAGCCCAGCCCGCAGCATCCGTCTTGACGGTGAGATCGATCGCCGGCGGCGTCATCTGCGCCTCGGCGATCCGCATCGCTTCATCCTCGCCATAGGCGCTGACAAGACGCTTGAGGAACCATTGCGGCACCGGCGAAACGGATGCGGTGGCCGCCAGGATATCGTCCTTCTCGCGCACCATGCGGCGCAGGATCGCATTCACCAGCTTGGCAAAACGACGATTGCGCGGATCACGGTTTGCCTGCTCGACCGCCAGGTCGACGGCAGCATGCGAGGGCACGTCGAGATGCAGGATCTGCGCCGCGGCCACGACCAGCACGTGGTGCAGCGCCCGCGCACCTTCCGGCAGCGGCGTCTCGATCATCGAGGAAATCGCGGCTTCCAAACGCGGCAGATGCCTGAGCGCCGTCGTCAGGATGGCGCGCGCAAGCGCCCGGTCGGCATCGTTGAGCGCCTTGTAGGCCGGATTGCCATGCGTGAGATCGAGCATGCCGTCGACCGAAATCCTGCGATCGACGGCGGCAGCCAGAAGTTTCGACGCAGTGACCCGTACTTCCAGTCCGGGCTTGTGCGGTTCATGACCCGAGCGCGCGGAACCGCCTTTTTCGGCGGGGCGTTTGAATGGCTTCTTCTTGTTATTCTCGTTCAAGACCAGGGACCTTTGCGCGGTTCATCCGATCCGCGGCCCCAGGGATTGTTTGCGCCGGAATTCGGTACGGAGCGCGCGGTTCGCTGCGGTCTAGCAGCCGAAGACGGCCCCGTCGAGCCACCGCCCCGAAACTCGCCCGCCATCTTCTGCAGCGCAGCGATCCGGTTATCGGTGTTCGGGTGGGTGGAAAACAGGTTATCCATCCGCTCTCCCGAAAGCGGGTTGATGATGAACATATGCGCTGTCGCCGGGTTCCGTTCGGCATCGTCATTGTGGATGGTGCGGGCAGAACCGGCGATCTTGCCGAGCGCCGAGGCGAGCCACAACGGATTGCCGCAGATTTCCGCGCCGCGACGGTCGGCCGAATATTCGCGTGTCCGGCTGATCGCCATCTGCACCAGCATGGCGGCAAGCGGTGCCACGATCATCGCCACGAGAGCACCGATGAAACCGAGCGGATTGCTGTTGTTCTCGCGGTTGCCGCCGAAGAAGAAGGCGAAATTGCCGAGCATGGAGATCGCACCGGCAAGCGTCGCGGTAATCGTCATCGTCAGCGTGTCGCGGTTCTGCACATGCGCCAGCTCATGCGCCATCACGCCCGCCACTTCTTCATGGGTCAGGCGCTGCAGAAGACCCGTCGAGGCGGCAACGGCGGAATTTTCCGGATTGCGGCCCGTCGCAAAGGCGTTCGGCTGCGGGTTGTCATAGATATAGACCTTCGGCATCGGCAGGCCCGCATTGGCCGCCAGATCCCGGATCATCAGGTAGAATTCCGGCGCGCTGCGCTCGTCCACTTCCTGTGCATGATAGGCGCGCAGCACCATCTTGTCGGAATTCCAGTAGGAAAACAGGTTCATGCCGGCAGCGATCACCAGCGCGATCATCATGCCGCCCCTGCCGCCGATCAGAAACCCGACGCCCATGAACAGGGCCGTCATGAAGGCCAGAAGCATGGCGGTGCGCATCACATTCATCGTCATCTCTCCGTTGCCGATTTCGTCCCCTCCGAAAATCGGAGGGTTTTCTAGCGGGTGTGAACACCCTATCATGTGGTCAATTCAGCCGGAATTTTCAATAAACCTTGCGGTGAAGCGTAAGATGCAGAACGCGGACAACGACAATATGGAAAACATCTCCGACGACGGCGAGATGAGAAAGCCGCTATCGCCGGCAGCCCAGCGCGCCCTGAAGGAAGCGGAGGAACGCCGCCAGGCGGAAACCCATCCCGATATGCCCGAGGAATTTGGCGGCCGTGGGGGCGCAGACCCCGCCCGCTTCGGCGACTGGGAAATCAACGGCCGCGCAATCGATTTCTGATCACGAAATAAGATAAAATTCCTATTGACGTCAGCCGTGATCTGGAATTTATTCCTTTCATGATCAAGCGAGGCGTTTTCATTCTCGGCATGGCTCTGGTCCTCCCGACCAGCGCCCAGTCGCGCGAGGAAATTTCCGGCCCGGTGTCCGCCGAAATCATCCGTGTCATCGATGGCGATACGCTGCTCGTTGAAGCCCAACCATGGCCGCAGCAGCGCATGGAAGTCTATGTCCGCATTCGCGGCATCGATACGCCCGAACTCAAATCGAAATGCGAAACGACCCGTCTCGCCGGACAGGCCGCCCGCCATGCGCTTGAAGTTCTTTCGACCCGCTCACCCCATATCCGCCTGACGAACATCGCGGGCGACAAATATTTCGGCCGCATCGTCGCCGATGTCACCTTGGAGGATGGTCATGACGTGGCGGGAGGCCTGCTTCTGGCAGGCCTCGCACAGCCCTATGACGGTGGCCGCAAGCCCAGACAGGCCTGCGACGACTGATTTGCCGGAAGCGCCGGCCAGAAACTCAGGCCGGACGGTAGATCATTGACATCAGGCATCCACCTTGTTCTGCCGGTTCTCGATCAGGTCGTCGACCACCGCCGGTTCGGCCAGTGTCGACGTATCCCCGAGCGCGCCGAAATCGTCCTCGGCGATCTTGCGCAGGATGCGCCGCATGATCTTGCCCGAGCGCGTCTTCGGCAGACCCGGCGCAAACTGGATCTTGTCCGGTGCCGCGATCGGGCCGATCTCGTTGCGCACATGCTTGGTCAGCTCCTGGCGCAGCTCGTCGGTCCCTGCATTGCCCGCCATCAGCGTCACATAGCAATAGATGCCCTGACCCTTGATGCCATGCGGATAGCCCACCACCGCCGCCTCTGAAACCAGATGATGCGACACGAGGGCCGATTCCACTTCCGCCGTGCCGAGACGATGCCCGGAGACGTTCAGCACATCATCGACGCGACCGGTGATCCAGTAATAACCGTCCTCGTCACGCCGGCAGCCGTCACCGGTGAAATATTTTCCCTTGTAGGTCGAGAAATAGGTCTGCACGAACCGCTCGTGATCGCCATAGACCGTGCGCATCTGCCCCGGCCAGCTGTCGGTGATGCACAGATTGCCGTCCGCCGCCCCTTCCAGCACATTGCCTTCGTTGTCGACAAGCTGCGGCTTCACCCCGAAGAACGGCTTGCTTGCCGAGCCGGGCTTGAGATCAGTCGCCCCCGGCAGCGGCGTGATCATGTGCCCGCCGGTTTCCGTCTGCCACCAGGTATCGACGATCGGGCAGCGCTTGTCGCCGACGACGTTGTAATACCATTCCCAGGCTTCCGGATTGATCGGCTCACCCACCGTGCCGAGCAGGCGCAGGCTTTCGCGCGACGACCGCTTGACGAACTCGTCGCCGGCCCCGATCAGCGAGCGGATCGCCGTCGGCGCGGTGTAGAAGATACTGACCTTGTGCTTGTCGACGATCTCCCAGAACCGACCCTGATCGGGGAAATTCGGTACGCCCTCGAACATCAGCGTCGTGGCGCAATTGGCCAGCGGGCCATAGACGAGATAGGAATGGCCCGTCACCCAGCCCACATCCGCCGTGCACCAGTAGATATCGCCGTCCTGATAGTCGAACGTGTATTCATGCGTCATCGCCGCATAGACGAGATAACCGCCGGTCGTGTGCAGCACGCCCTTCGGCTTGCCGGTCGAACCGGAGGTATAAAGGATGAACAGCGGATCCTCAGCCTTCATCTTCACCGGCTCGCAATGCCCCTTAACGGTGGCGATTTCCTGATGGTACCAGATGTCACGGCCCGGCGCCCAGTTGGTCTTGCCGCCGGTGCGACGCACCACCAGCACCTTGTTCACCGTCACATACTGGCGCGCCGCGATATGGATCGCCTTGTCGGTGTTTTCCTTCAGCGGAACCGGCTTGCCGCCGCGCACGCCCTCGTCACAGGTGATCACGAAGGTCGACTGGCAGTCGACGATACGACCGGCAAGCGCCTCCGGCGAAAAGCCGCCGAAGACGACGGAATGCACCGCGCCGATGCGCGCGCAGGCCAGCATCGCATAGGCCGCCTCCGGTATCATCGGCATGTAGATGGTGACGCGATCGCCCTTCTTGACCCCATGCTTCTTCAGCACGTTCGCCATGCGGCAAACCTGATCGTACAGCTGGTTATAGGTGATCTTCTTGTCGATGTAGGGGTTGTCGCCTTCCCAGATGATGGCGGTCTGCTCGCCATGCGTCTTCAGGTGGCGGTCGATACAGTTGTAGGAAACGTTGGTCAGGCCGTCCTCGAACCACTTGATCGAAACCTTGCCCTTGAACGAGGTATTCTTCACCTTCGTATAAGGCTTGAACCAGTCGATCCGCCGTCCGTGCTTGCCCCAGAACTTGTCCGGATCCTCGACGCTTTCCTCATACCATTTTTCATACTTGTCCTTGTCGATGAGCGCCTTGGCCTTGGCAGCCTTCAGAACCGGATAGACTTTTTCGGACATGAGTTTCCTCCCTCATTGGCCCCGCCGACCTCTTCTCCGTCAGCGGTGCGACATTCCGTTCATTCATACCAATTGGGGCAGGGGCGGCAATTAGACAAATGGAGGTGAAGCCGAATGTCCTATCGAAACGATCACGTCACAGAGAATTGCAATTGCCTGCCAATTCGATTATACGGCAATAAATTCCCGGAAATTGTGGTTGATACCCACGCCCGCGACACCGGCGCGGACGGACAGAGGAACTATATCCATGGCTCAACAATTGCTCATGCCGAAGGCGACCGCAGTCTGGCTCGTCGACAACACGGCGCTTTCCTTCGACCAGATCGCCCAGTTCTGCAAGCTGCACCCGCTTGAGGTGAAGGCTGTTGCCGATGGCGAAGCTGCTCAGGGCATCAAGGGCCTCGACCCGATCGCCACCGGCCAGCTCTCGCGTGACGAGATCGAGCGCGGCGAGAAGGATATCAACTACAAGCTCAAGCTTTCCGAGCCGAAGGTTCGCGTGCCGGAATCCAAGCGTCGCGGCCCGCGCTACACGCCGGTTTCCAAGCGTCAGGACCGTCCGAACGCCATTCTCTGGCTGGTTCGCAACCACCCGGAACTGAAGGACGCCCAGGTATCGCGCCTCGTCGGCACCACCAAGTCCACCATCGAGCAGATCCGCGAGCGCACCCACTGGAACGCCGCCAACCTGACCCCGATGGACCCGGTCACGCTCGGCCTCTGCTCGCAGATCGATCTCGACCTCGAAGTCGAGAAGGCCTCCAAGGGCCGTCCGCTGCCGACCGCTGCCGAACTCGGCGCGTCGCTCCAGCCGGCATCCGAGACGGAAAACCTCGGCTTCGGCGATTACCGCAGCGAGCGCGAGGAAGAGAAGGAAATCGATGCGGACGCCGTCTTCGCAAAGCTCTCCTCGCTCAAGTCGACCCGCACGGAAGAAGAAGACGAGGACGATCGCTTCTAAGCCGTCGTCGGATTGTACAGTTTCAAAGCCCCGGCCAAAACCGGGGCTTTATTTTTTACGTTCAAACGAGTGCTCAGACAGCTGGCTCCGACCGCTTCGCATCATGCGCGAAGCCGTTTTTCCAAAGTGTCTCCTTGACGATATCGAGCGTCGAAGGATCCTCGATCGTCGCCGGCATGGTCCAGGGCAGATCGTCGGCGATCTTCTGCATCGTCCCGCGCAGGATTTTTCCCGACCGCGTCTTCGGCAGTTTCGGCACCACCATCACCGTCCTGAACGCCGCCACCGGCCCGATATCGTGCCGCACCATATCGGCCACTTCCCGGGCGATCTCATCGGTCTCGCGTGAAACATTGCCCTTCAGCACCAGAAAGCCGCAGGGGATCTGCCCCTTGACCCGGTCCTTCACCCCGATGACCGCGCATTCCGCCACATCGGGGTGACGCGCACAGATTTCCTCCATCGATCCGGTGGAAAGCCGATGTCCGGCGCAATTGATGATGTCGTCCGTGCGCGCCATCACGAACACATAGCCATCCTCATCGATAATCCCGGCATCGGCCGTTTTGTAATAGCCGGGAAACTCCTTGAGGCAGTTCTCGCGAAAGCGCGCATCTGCATTCCAGAACGTCGGCAGGCATCCCGGCGGCAGGGGCAGCTTGATGACGATATTGCCGAGCGTCCCCGCCGGCACCGGCTTGCCCATGTCGTCCAGCACATCGAGCGCGTAGCCTGGCATCGGCCGTGTTGGCGAACCGTGCTTGAACGGCATGAGACCCAGTCCCATCGTATTGGCCGCGATCGGCCAGCCGGTCTCCGTCTGCCACCAGTGATCGATCACCGGCACTTTCAGCTTCTGCTCCGCCCATTTCAGCGTTTCCGGGTCCGCCCGCTCGCCGGCCAGAAACAGGGCACGCAGCCCCAGCAGATCATAGTTCTCGACCAGTTCTCCCTCCGGGTCGTCACGTCTTATGGCGCGAAACGCTGTCGGCGCCGTAAACAGCACCTTCACGTCATGTTCCGCCACCACCCGCCAGAAGGTACCCGCATCCGGCGTCCCCACCGGCTTGCCTTCGAAGATGACGCTGGTATTGCCGTTCAGGAGCGGCGCGTAGACGATATAGGAATGGCCGACGACCCAGCCGATGTCCGATGCCGTCCAGAACACTTCGCCCGGCTTCATCCCGAAAATGTTCGGCATGGTCCAGGCAAGCGCCACCATATGCCCGCCATTGTCGCGCACCACGCCCTTCGGCTTGCCCGTCGTTCCGGACGTATAGAGAATGTAGAGCGGATCGGTCGCCGCAACCGGCACGCAGTCGATCTCCCGTCCGCGCGCCTGCGCCACCAGCGTCGCAAAATCCCGCTCGCCCCGCTTTGCATCGAGCGTGACCTGCAGTTGCGGCCTTTGCAGCACGAGACTGTGTTTCGGTTTTGCGGTCGCCATCGCTATCGCCGCATCGACCAGCGGCTTGTAGGCAACGACCCGCCCCGGCTCGAGGCCGCAGCTGGCGGAAATGATCAATTTCGCATCCGAATCGTTCAGCCGCGCCGCCAGTTCCTGCGCCGCGAACCCGCCGAACACGACCGAATGCACCGCCCCGATCCGTGCACAGGCAAGCATCGAAAATATGGCTTCCGGCACCATCGGCATATAGATGACGACCCGATCACCCTTGCCGATGCCGAGATCGCCCAGCACCGCCGCAATCGCCTTCACCTCCGAAAGCACCTCGGCATAGGTAAAGCGCTGCCGCTCGCCGGTCATGGCGCTGTCGTGGATGAAGGCAAGCTGATCGCCGCGCCCCGCGTTCACATGCCGATCGAGGCAGTTGAAGCAGGTATTCGTCTCAGCGCCGACGAACCAGCGCCCATAGACGCCCTGGCTGGCGTCGAAAATCGCATCCGCTGGCCGAAACCAGTCGATCGCACCGGCGGCCTCCCGCCAGAACGCTTCCGGATCGTCCTGCCAAGCGGCATAGACGTCGAAATAGCGGCTTTGCATATGCACCTCCCGTTACATGAGCCGAGCCTGATGCAACAATCTAGGTCAGCCGGGAGGTGCCGGGAACCCCGACGAAGGGGTTAGCCGTATCGGCGAGCACAAAGGCAGCGCCGATACGTTTGGTCTTTACCGTGCGCCAAAAATGGCGGAGCCGACACGTACGCTTGTCGCACCGAATTCGACCGCCGTCTCGAAATCGCCGGACATGCCCATGGAAAGCTTTTCGACGCCGCATTCGGCAGCAAGCTTGGCAAGCAGGGCGAAATGCGGCCCCGGATTTTCATCCGCCGGCGGAATGCACATCAGGCCTTCAACGGAAAGGCCAAGCTCGTTGCGGCAGAGATCGACGAACGCTGCCGTCGCCTTCGGCTCGATCCCCGCCTTCTGCGGCTCCAGCCCGGTATTCACCTGCACATAAAGCTTTGGCGACTTGCCCTGCTTTGCCATCTCCTCCGCAAGCGCGCGGGCAATCTTCTCCCGGTCCACCGTCTCGATCACGTCGAACAGCGCCACGGCTTCGGCCGCCTTGTTGGATTGCAACGGTCCGATCAGATGCAGCTCGATACCCGGCGTCTCGGCTTTCAGCTCCGGCCACTTGCCCTGGCTCTCCTGTACCCGGTTCTCGCCGAACACCCGCTGGCCGGCAGCAATCACGGGACGGATCGCATCCACATCGAACGTCTTCGACACCGCGACAAGCGTCACGCTGCCCGCCGGGCGGCCTGCATAGACCTCGGCCTTTGCGATCTTGCCCTTCACATCTTCGAGCCGCTCTTCGATATCCATGACAAGCATCCTTTTCGCCGTTCTTGTGAGAACAGCGATTAAAGCCCATATGAGCCTCTGCCAAGGGCATTGCGCATCATTCTTGCCGTCCGCCAGGCCTCAAAAACTTGACGCTTGCGGCCATTCATGGTGAAGGTCAGCCCGACTCATTGATCCTGATTTCCCGGAATATCATCCAGATGGCGACTGAACGTTACAACCCGCGCGATGCCGAGCCCCGTTGGCAGCAGAAATGGAACGAGGCGAAGGTCTTCGAGACCGACAACGCCGACCCGCGGGAAAAATACTACGTCCTCGAGATGTTCCCCTATCCGTCCGGCCGCATCCACATGGGCCATGTCCGCAACTATGCGATGGGTGACGTCGTCGCCCGCTACAAGCGCGCCCGCGGTTTCAACGTCCTGCACCCGATGGGCTGGGACGCCTTCGGCATGCCGGCTGAAAACGCCGCACGCGACAACAAGACCCATCCGAAGTCCTGGACCTACCAGAACATCGAATCGATGAAGAAGCAGCTGAAGGCCATGGGCCTGTCGCTGGACTGGTCGCGCGAATTCGCCACCTGCGACGTCGAGTATTACCAGCAGCAGCAGCACCTGTTCATCGACATGATGCAAAAGGGCCTGGTGTACCGCAAGCAGTCCAAGGTGAACTGGGACCCGGTCGACCAGACCGTGCTCGCCAACGAGCAGGTCATCGACGGCCGCGGCTGGCGTTCGGGCGCGCTGGTAGAACAGCGCGAGCTGACCCAGTGGTTCTTCAAGATCACCGATTTCAGCCAGGATCTGCTGGACGAGCTGGATAACCTGGATCAGTGGCCGGAAAAGGTCCGCCTGATGCAGAAGAACTGGATCGGCCGCTCCGAAGGTATGGCGCTGCGCTGGGAAGTCGTTGCTGACACCGCCCCCGCCGGCGAAACCGAGGTGAGCGTCTATACGACCCGCCCCGATACGCTGTTCGGCGCATCCTTCCTCGCCATCGCCGCCGACCATCCGATGGCAAAGGCCGCAGCCGCGAAGAATCCGGCTATCGAATCCTTCGCCGAGGAATGCCGCCGGCAGGGCACCTCGCTCGCCGCACTGGAAACGGCCGAGAAGAAGGGCATCGACACCGGCATCCGCGTCAAGCATCCGCTCGATCCCTCCTGGGAACTGCCGGTCTATGTCGCCAACTTCGTTTTGATGGAATACGGCACGGGCGCCATCTTCGGATGCCCGTCGGGCGACCAGCGCGACCTCGATTTCGCCCGCAAATACGACCTGCCGGTCGTCCCGGTCGTCATGCCGAAGGACGGCGATGCCGCAACCTTCGAAGTCGGCGAGACTGCCTTCGTCGATGACGGCGTCATGATCAATTCCCGTTTTCTCGACGGCAAGACTACGCAGGAAGCGTTCCAAGTCGTCGCCGACAAGCTGGCCGCGCAGCAGTTCGCTGGCGCGCCGCAGGGCGAGATGAAGGTCAATTTCCGCCTGCGCGACTGGGGCATTTCCCGTCAGCGTTATTGGGGCTGCCCGATCCCGGTCATCCATTGCGAAGTCTGTGGCGTCGTTCCGGTGCCGAAAAAGGACCTGCCCGTCCAGCTGCCCGACGATGTCACCTTCGACCTGCCGGGCAACCCGCTCGACCGTCACCCGACATGGCGCCACGTCTCCTGCCCGCAATGCGGACACGATGCCCGTCGCGAGACGGACACGATGGATACATTCGTCGATTCCAGCTGGTATTTCACCCGCTTCACCGCGCCCTGGCTGGGTGAGCCGACCGATCCGAAGGTTGCCAACCACTGGCTGCCGGTCGATCAGTATATCGGCGGTATCGAGCATGCGATCCTGCATCTGCTCTATTCCCGCTTCTTCACCCGCGCCATGCGCGAGACCGGCCATGTGGCGGTCAAGGAGCCCTTCAAGGGCCTCTTCACCCAGGGCATGGTCGTGCACGAAACCTATCGCCTGGGCGGATCCGGCCAGAATGGCGAATGGGTCTCGCCTGCCGACCTGAAGATCGAGGAAGTCGACGGCAAGCGCATGGCGACCATGTTGACCACCGGCGAAGAGGTCACGATCGGCTCCATCGAAAAGATGTCGAAGTCGAAGAAGAACGTCGTTGATCCGGACGATATCATCGCCTCCTACGGCGCCGATACCGCCCGCTTCTTCGTCCTCTCCGACAGCCCGCCGGATCGCGATGTCATCTGGTCGGAAGCCGGTGTCGAAGGCGCACACCGCTTCACTCAGCGCCTCTGGCGCCTGATTTCGGAAGCCGCAGACAACCTGAAGACCGTGGACCCGACTCCGGCTAAGGAAGGCAATGCCGCAGCCGTCTCGCAGCTCGCCCACAAGACGCTGCAGGCGGTTCAGGGTGATCTCGACAAGCTGTCCTTCAACAAGGCCGTGGCGCGCATCTACGAGCTGGTCAACGCGCTTGCCGCGCCGCTGACGGATGTTGCAGCCGGCAAAGGCGATGAAGACTACCGCGCCGCCGTGCGCAACGCCGCCGAAATTCTCGTTCAGATCGTCGCGCCGATGACACCGCATCTGGCTGAGGAATGCTGGACAGTTCTCGGCAATGAAGGGCTGATCTCGCAGGCACCGTGGCCGGCTTTCGATCCGGCGCTCACAGTCGAGAACGACGTCACGCTGCCGGTGCAGATCAACGGCAAGAAGCGCGCCGAATTGACAATCGCGCGCGATGCCGATCAAACTGCCGTCGAGGCGGCGGTTCTCGAATTGGACGCTGTAAAGGCGGCTCTCGAAGGCCGTGCTCCGAAGAAGATCATCGTCGTCCCACAGAGGATCGTGAACATTGTTGCCTGATCGTTCGTCCCTGCCGCGCCGTCTTCCACTCATGCTCGGCCTGGCGCTGTGCGTCGGCCTGGCAAGCTGCCAGGTCCGCCCGCTGCACTCGCAAACCGCGGCAGACACGCCGAAGCTGACCACCGTCGGCTTTGCCGACGCGGATAACCGTATCGCCCAGGTGGTTCGCAACGAGCTGATCTTCCTGGCTGCCGGCGGCAGCGGCGAGCCGCTCAATCCTGCCTATGATCTGGCGCTGAAGGTCACCAGCACGTCATCGAACGTACTGGACGATGACGGTCTGGCGGAAGCCAGCGTCCCCGTGCCCGGCCGCGTCGTCGTCACGGCGAATTACAGCCTGACACGCGTCAGCGACGGCCAGGTCGTCAAGAGCGGCGAACGCCGGTCAGTCTCGCTTGTCGACGTCTCCCGCCAGAGCTTCTCCCGCCTGCGTGCCATCCGTGACGCGGAGAACCGCTCCTCGCGCGAAGTGGCGGAATTCATCCGCGCCGACATCGCCATCGCGCTGTCCAAAGAACCGCCACAGCAGCCGACATGGCAGAAGTAAAGTCGCATGAGTTCGATCGCTTTCTGGAAAAGGGAGCGGAACTCTATCGATTCCATGTCATTTACGGGCCCGATCGCGGGCTCGTCTCCGAGAGGGCAGGGCAGCTTGCCAAACGTAGCGGCGTCGCGCTCGATGACCCTTTCGCGCTTCTCAAACTTGACGTCTCCGACCTGCAGGGCGATCCGGGCCGCCTGATCGATGAAGTGAACGCGCTTGGCCTGTTCGGCGGCGACAAGCTTGTCTGGCTGCGCGGCGTCAATAACGAGAAGCCGGTCCTCGACGCCGTGCAGACGATTCTGGCGCAGGGTGCGCCCGCCAACATGCTGATCATCGAGGCTGGTGACCTGAAGAAGGGGAGTGGGCTGCGAAAGATCGTCGAGCCGGCGAGGACCGTCGCAGTCATTCCGTGCTATGCGGATGACGCACGCGCCCTTAACGGCCTGATCGACAGCGAATTGGCAAGCGAGGACCTTACGATTACCCCTGAGGCCCGCCGGCAGCTGATGGATCAACTGGGCGGAGACCGCGTCGCCTCGCGCAACGAGATCCGCAAGCTGGCGCTCTATTGCCGCGGCATGGGCCGTATCGAGGAGCACCATGTCGACGAGATCATCGGCGACGCCAGCAGTATTTCCGCCGATGACGCCGTCGACGCCATTCTCACCGGCGATCTGCCCTCGTTCAACCGTGCCTTCCAGAAGATCCTCACGTCGAAAACCCCGCTCTTTCTGATCCTCCAGTCCTGCCTCAAACAGTTCCAGCTTCTGGACGTGATGAAGATAGAGATGGAGGAAAAGCGTACGGCCCCGGCGCAGGTGATGCAGACGCTCGGCCGCCACATTCACTTCAAGCGCAAGCCGATCTTCGAGCGGGCGCTTGGCGCATGGCGCCCCGAAGCCGTAACCCGCGAAGCCGAACGCATACAGAATGCGATTCTCACCTCGCGCCAGCGGCAATCGCTGGAATCGAGCATCGTCTTCCACTCTCTGCTCGCCGCAGCACTGCAGGCCCGCAAGCGTTAACGAGAGCGGAAACTCATTTAAATACAGAGAGATAGAAGCTTCTGTCTACCGAAAGAGGCGGGACCTGCCAAGCAGGCCCGATCATCGCCGCTCGAGCAACCGGCAGATTTCCTCAAGCTGTTCGAGCGTCTTGTAGGAAATCCTGATCTGGCCCGGGCCACCCTTGTGATTGATCCTGACTTCCAGGCCAAGCGTGTCGGTCAAGGTCCGCTCCAGCGCAATCGTGTCGGAATCCTTCTGCGCCGACTTGGTTTCGAGCGGCGGCATGCCCTGCGTCTTTATGTCGTTCTGCGCCAGGCGCTCCGCATCGCGCACCGACATGCCCTTGGCGACGACGGCCTTGGCAAGCGCGGTCGGATCGGAAGTTGGGATCAGCGCCCGCGCATGGCCGGCAGACAGCGTGCCGGAAGACAGCATGTCGCGTACGGGGGAGGGGAGCTTCAGCAGACGCAGACTGTTTGCGACATGGCTGCGGCTCTTGCCGATGATGTCGCCGAGATCGTTCTGCGTATAGCCATGTTCAGCGATAAGCTGCTCGTAACCCAGCGCCTCTTCCAGCGGATTGAGGTCGGAGCGCTGCACGTTCTCGACGATGGCGATTTCGAGTGCCGTGCGATCATCGACATTGCGAACGATCACAGGCACTTCGATCAGGCCCGCCAGTTGCGAAGCCCGCCAGCGGCGTTCGCCGGCAATGATCTCGTACTGACCTTCGGACAGCATGCGCGTCACGATCGGCTGCACGATACCGTGCTGGCGGATCGAGCTTGCCAGGTCCTGCAGCTCGTTGTCGTCGAAATGGCGACGCGGGTTGCGAGGGTTGCGCGTGATGTTCTCGATCGGCACCAGCCTGTCGGCACTGACGCTGGAATGCGCAGTCTCATTCGGCATCGGCTGATCCATCTCACCGATCAGCGCCGCCAGACCGCGACCAAGCCGCCTTTTCGAGACATCATCGTTCATTACAAATTCCTCGTGATCGCGAACTGAATGCATGTCGCGAAAATTATGCAGCGCTGTTGCTATACGACATGCAACAAAAGAACGTTAAGCGGCGGCCTTGCGCATTCTTTCCCGTTGGATGACTTCCGACGCGAGCTGCAGATAGGCCTGGCTGCCGGCACATTTCAGATCATAAAGAATAGCCGGCTTACCATAAGAGGGCGCCTCGGAAACGCGGACATTGCGCGGAATGAGCGTCTGATACACCTTCTCGCCGAGATAGGTACGCACATCGCTGACGACCTGCTGCGCCAGATTGTTGCGCGCATCGAACATCGTCAGCACGATCCCCTGGATGTCGAGCTGCGGATTGACGGTACGACGCACCTGATCGACCGTCTCCAGCAACTGGCTGAGGCCTTCGAGCGCAAAGAACTCGCACTGCAACGGCACAAGCACCGAATCCGCCGCCGCCATAGCATTCATCGTCAGCAGATTGAAGGACGGCGGGCAGTCCAGCAGAATGTAGGAATATTTTTCGGAGCCGGCGCTCGACAGCGCCTTCTTCAGTCGAAAGGCGCGATCGGAGGCCTGCGAGATTTCCATCTCGAAACCCAGCAGATCCATCGTCGATGGCACGATCGACAGATGCGGAACCGCTGTCTCCACGGCCGCCTCGCCGACAGACACGTCATCGACCAGAATGTCATAGGACGATACCTTGCGGTCACGCCGGTCAATACCGAGGCCCGTACTGGCATTGCCCTGCGGATCGAGGTCTACGATGAGAACATGCTCGCCAATAGCCGCCAGGGCGGTTGCCAGATTGATGGCCGTCGTGGTCTTGCCGACGCCGCCCTTCTGATTTGCGATGGTGATTATGCGACGCTTGCCGAACATCCTGCACCCGATTCTATGGCATCTTTCGCTGGAGATTACTGATCTCCAAGATGACCGAGTCCGTCTGAATTGAACTTTGATGTTTTACCAAATCAAAATTCCACCCGCTATGCGCTTTATTCAATTCCGACTGGTAATCCCGCCCTTTGTGGAAGAAAGCTGTTGACGAGCGTCCTGCCATCCACGGTTCTGAATAGCCAAGCAGCATATCGAGATCGGCCAGCGCCCGCGCAGAGATGTAATCGCATTCGGGAACGATCTTGACGGCGTCTTCCACCCTGACGGCATGCACACTGCCGCGCGCACCGGTGGAGCTGAGCGCCACCCGCAGGAAGGCCGCCTTCTTGTGGTTGCTCTCGACCAGATTGACCCAGCCTTCGCCACGCTCGGCGAGCATGATCGCCGTAATCACGCCGGGAAAGCCGCCACCGGATCCCATGTCGATCCAGGTTCCGGGCTTCGGCGCCACCGCCGCGATCTGCGCGCTGTCACCGATATGCCTGCGCCAGATATCCTCTTTTGTCGAAGGAGCGACGAGATTGATCGTCTTCGCCCACTTCATGAAAAGCTCGGCAAACAGGTCGAGGCGATCCCGCGTTTCACGTGAAACGCCGGGAATGATCTGGTCTATCAAGATACTTTCCTTATGTCGCGGGCGTCCTTGCGCACAAGCGCCAGAAGCAGCGTCACAGCCGCCGGCGTCATGCCTTCAATCTTGGCCGCCTGCGCAATCGTGCGCGGCCTGGCGCGGCCAAGCTTCAACTTCAATTCATTCGAGAGGCCTGAAATTCCATCGAAATCGAATGCATCCGGAATGACCAGCGCCTCGTCCCGCTGCGCCGAGCGAATATCGTTTGCCTGACGCTCCATATAGACGGCGTAGCCGGCCTCAATCTCCAGAGCCTCGGAAACCTTGGTACCCATCGTCGCCATTTCCGGCCACACCGCCTCGAGCGCCTTTATCGACATGTCGGGGTAGGAGAGGATCTCGTAGGCGCTGCGCCGCTGTCCATCCTTGTTGAGCCGAAGTCCATGCCGATCCGCCTCGTTTGGCGTCATCGAAAGCGAGCGCAACAGCACGCGACCCCGGTCGATCTCGTCGACATAGGTGCTGAATCGTTCGGCGCGCGCCCGGCCGACAAGCCCGAGTTCGACACCCGCCTTGGTCAATCGCAGGTCTGCATTGTCCGCCCTTAGCGACAAACGGAACTCCGCCCGCGAGGTGAACATGCGATAGGGTTCCGTCACCCCGCGCGTGATCAGGTCGTCGATCATCACACCGATATAGGAATCTGTTCGGCTGAACATGTACGGGGCCAGCCCTTGAACCCGCCGCGCGGCATTCAACCCGCCGACAAGGCCCTGCGCGCCGGCTTCCTCATATCCGGTCGTGCCATTGATCTGGCCAACCAGAAACAGGCCGGCTATCGCCTTGGTCTCAAGCGAAAGCTGCAATTCGGTCGGATCGATATGGTCATATTCGATCGCATAGCCGGGATGCAGGATGGCCACATTTTCCAAACCAGGAATTGTTCGGATGAAAGCCTCCTGAACCTCCTGCGGCAGCGAGGTCGAGATCCCGTTCGGATAGACGCTCGGGTCGTCCAGGCCCTCCGGCTCCAGAAAAATCTGGTGGCCGTCACGCTCACCAAAACGGACGATCTTATCCTCGATGGAGGGGCAATAGCGCGGGCCGACGCCTTCGATCTGGCCGGAATACATCGCCGAGAGATGAATATTGTCGGCGATGATCTTGTGCGTCTCGGCCGTCGTCCGCGTCACGCCACAGGCGATCTGCCGGTTTTCGATCCGGTCCGTCATGAACGAGAAGGGTACAGGATCCTCATCCGCATGCTGAGCGTCGATCGTGTCCCAGGCAATGGTGCGCCCGTCGAGACGCGCCGGCGTTCCGGTCTTCAAGCGCCCCAGACGAAGATTGTGCCGCCTCAATGTGGCCGAAAGCCCAACCGATGGCGCTTCACCGGTTCTGCCCGCAGGGATTTTTTCCTGACCAATATGGATTAGGCCGCGCAGAAACGTCCCCGTCGCCAGGACGACGGAACGGCAGGCAATGCGCCGCCCGTCCGCCAGGACGACGGCTTCGATCGCACCTTCATCCGAAAGCTCCAGATCGAACACATCGCCTTCGATAACATCGAGACCGTCGTGTTGAAAAATCTCGCGCTGCATGGCTTCGCGATAGAGGCGGCGATCCGCCTGCGTGCGCGGCCCGCGGACAGCCGGCCCCTTCTTCCGATTCAGCAGGCGAAACTGGATGCCGGCAGCGTCCGCCACCCGGCCCATCAAACCATCCAGCGCATCGATCTCGCGAACCAGATGGCCTTTGCCAAGGCCGCCGATCGCCGGGTTGCAGGACATGACGCCGATCGTATCGCGGCGATGCGTTACCAGCGCCACGGACGCGCCGACACGCGCAGCCGCACTCGCTGCCTCGCAACCCGCATGGCCGCCACCGACGACGACGACGTCGAAACTCATGTCACTCATGAAAACCCCGTGTGTTTCACGTGAATCATTTACCGATGCAGAACTGGGAGAAGATGACATCGAGCAGATCCTCGACGTCGACACGTCCGGTAATCCTGCCAAGCTCATCACCGGCCGCGCGCAGCGCATCGGCCTTAAGCTCCAATCGGTGCTCTTCTAGTGCATTTTCGATGAAGTTGGAAGCGGTCTCTATATAGTCCAGATGGCGCGCCTTGCCGGCCGTCAGGTCAACCGGCGCCGAAGCTACGGCTCTCGCCACGATGACATTGCGCAAGGCGGCAAGTCCCCCTCCGCTGCGGCACGAGATCGATATGTCTATCTCGCCATCGGGGCGCCCGAGGTCCGCCTTGGTCCCCACCGACACGATCTTTGCACGGTCGATGTCGAGAACTTGTTGCGAAGGCGAATCGATGCTTTGGAACATAAGGACGAGATCGGCCTCGGAGGCCGCAAGCTTCGCCCGTCTGATCCCTTCGCGTTCGACGGGATCATCCGCTTCCCTGATACCGGCCGTATCGTAAAGACGCACGAGATAGCCATCCAGATCCAGCTCGACCGTGACGACGTCCCTAGTTGTACCGGCGATATCGGTGACGATGGCCACTTCGCGCTGCGCCATCGCATTCAAAAAGCTCGATTTTCCGGCATTCGGCGCCCCGACGATGGCAACTTTGAAGCCGTTGCGGATAATCTCGGCCGACCGCGAACTTGTCAGCGCATCGCGCATCTCCGCCAGAAGCTTTTCCAGGTCGACGGCGATCAGGTCATTCGCCGAGTCTGGCGCATCCTCTTCATCGGCGAAATCGAGTTCGGCCTCGATCATCGCACGGGCATAGACAAGCCGCTCCGCCCATCGGTTATAGCGCTGAGAAAGCGCGCCGCTGCCCACCTGCATTGCCAGGCGCCGCTGCATTTCCGTCTCCGCCGAGACGAGGTCCGCCAACCCCTCGACCTCGACCAGATCCAGCCGCCCGTGTTCGAAGGCGCGGCGGGCAAATTCTCCGGCTTCCGCCTGCCGCAGACCGATTTCGACCAGTGCCGCGGATATGGCATTGATGACAGCGCGACTTCCGTGGACCTGTAATTCCGCACAATCCTCGCCGGTAAAGGAATGAGGACCGCGAAAGTACAGGACAAGGCCTTCGTCGAGAACTTCACCGTTTCGGTTACGAATCGTTCTCAAGGCCGCCTGACGGGCAGCTGGCACGCTGCCGACCAGCGTTTCGAGTGCAGCAACAGTCATCGGTCCGCTCAACCGCATCACGGCTACACCGGCGGGCGGCTGCCCGCTGGACAAGGAGAATATCGTTGCGTTGCTCATGAAGCCACCTTCCGGTCCATCCGGCGCCAGTGCCGATATCGCAGGCAACCACGACGGCGGCTTGCCTGAAATGCCAAAAGGCGCCCGGATATCGAGCGCCTTTCTGAGTAAAGGAGAATCCGGCTAAGGATCAGGTATTCATCGAGTCGAAGAAATCGCCGTTGTTCTTCGTCTGCTTCAGCTTGTCGATCAGGAACTCGATCGCGTCGGTCGTTCCCATCGGCGCAAGGATACGACGAAGAACGAAGATCTTCTGCAGGTCCTGGCGCTGGACCAGCAGGTCTTCCTTGCGGGTACCGGACTTGAGGATGTCCATGGCAGGGAAGATGCGCTTGTCGGCCACCTTGCGGTCGAGCACGATTTCCGAGTTGCCCGTACCCTTGAATTCTTCGAAGATGACTTCGTCCATGCGGCTGCCGGTATCGATCAGCGCCGTGGCGATGATCGTCAGCGAGCCGCCTTCCTCGATGTTACGGGCGGCACCGAAGAAGCGCTTCGGGCGCTGCAGCGCGTTGGCATCGACACCACCGGTCAGAACCTTGCCGGAAGACGGCACGACGGTGTTGTAGGCGCGGCCGAGGCGGGTGATGGAATCGAGCAGGATGACGACGTCGCGGCCGTGTTCGACAAGCCGCTTGGCCTTCTCGATCACCATTTCGGCCACCTGCACGTGGCGGATCGCCGGCTCGTCGAAGGTCGAGGAAACCACTTCGCCCTTTACCGAACGCTGCATGTCCGTCACTTCTTCCGGACGTTCGTCGATCAGAAGCACGATCAGGTAGCATTCCGGATGGTTGGCCGTGATCGAATGGGCGATGTTCTGCAACAGAACGGTCTTACCCGTGCGCGGCGGTGCGACGATCAGGCCGCGCTGGCCCTTGCCGAGCGGTGCGACGAGATCGATGACGCGCGCCGAATTGTCCTTCGATGTAGGAACATCCAGTTCCATCTTGAAGCGCTCGTTCGGATAGAGCGGCGTCAGGTTGTCGAAGTGAACCTTGTGGCGGATCTTTTCTGGATCGTCGAAATTGATCGTGTTGACCTTCAGAAGCGCGAAATAGCGTTCGCCTTCCTTCGGCCCGCGGATCGGGCCTTCAACGGTATCGCCGGTCTTCAGCGAGAAACGGCGGATCTGCGACGGCGAGATATAGATATCGTCCGGGCCCGGCAGGTAGTTGGCATTGGCCGAACGCAGGAAGCCGAAACCGTCCTGCAGCACTTCCACCACGCCTTCGCCGATGATCTCCACGTCCTGGCTCGCAAGAACCTTGAGGATTGCGAACATCAACTCCTGCTTGCGCATCGTGCTGGCGTTCTCGACCTCGAGCGACTCTGCAAAGGTCAGCAAATCGGTCGGAGATTTGCTTTTAAGTTCTTGGAGCTTCATTTCAGCCATGAAGGAGGGGACCACTTGAGAAAAAAATATGAGGGGATTGGGCGTGTCAGTGAATTTCGGTGCCGCGGAGGAAAATCCGGGGGCAACGACAGTTTACACGCATGCCACGAGATGAAGATGTTGGGAAAATAGCGGTTCATCGACTGAGCCGCAAGGGGGGCACGACGGAAAAACCGCCGCAGACCCTGTTGAGGCCGAGACCAGGCCGCGGAAGCAACGCCTAGAACGGCTTGACGACGACCAGAATGACGATCGCAATCATCAGCAACGTGGGAACCTCGTTGAAGATGCGCCAGAACCTCGTCGTGCGGCGCGGCCTGTCGGCGGCCAGATCACGAACCGTGCGGCTGAAGAACATGTGAACGCCCGTCAGCGCCGCCACCATGGCGATCTTGGCATGCAGCCAGCCGCCCTGGAAGCCGTAGACATCCCAGGCCAGATAAAGCCCCAGCACCCAGCTTACCATCATCGCCGGGTTCATGATGACCTTGAGCAGGCGCCGCTCCATCATCTTGAAGGTTTCCGACTGTTCCGAACCGATATCGGCATCGGAATGGTAGATGAACAGCCGCGGCAGATAGAGCAATCCGGCCATCCACGACATCACCGCAATGACGTGAAACGCCTTCACGTAGAGGAAAAAATCGTCCGGCCGCAAAAGATAGGTCAGCGCGAGAATGATCAGAAAGACCGAAAGCGCGATGAAGGCCCGCACCTTCGCCTTTCCGCCGGCGGCCGCCGAATTTGCCTTCTCCGGCACGCCCATCAGGCCTGCCCCCGCACCCGCTTCACCAGCCTGGTGACGTTTTCCGGATCGGCCTCGGGCGTGATGCCGTGGCCGAGATTGAAGATCAGCGGCCCGTTGCCGAGTGCCTGCAGCACCGCGTCGATACCGTCATCGAGTGCGGCACCGCCGGCCACCATCCGCATCGGGTCGAGATTGCCCTGTACCGGGCCTTCCTTCTGCAGATCAGCGGCAAAGGACAGGGGTACGCTCCAGTCGAGCCCGATCGCATCGGCACCGGTCTTCTGGCGATAGTGGCGCAGGTTCATCCCCGCACCCTTGGCAAAAGCGATGATCCGCGCATTCGGCCGCTTGGCACGAATGATGCCGATCATCCGCGCCACGGGCTTTATCGCAAAATCCTCGAACTCCCGCTCGCCCAGAACACCGGCCCAGGAATCGAAAATCTGCACCGCATCGGCACCGGCATCGATCTGCGCGATCAGATATTCGGCCGAGATTTCGGCAAGCAGGGAAAGCAGGTGTTCCAGCGCCTGCCGGTTGCGATAGCCGAAAAGACGCGCCGGCGCCTGATCCGGCGTCCCATGTCCGGCGATCATATAGGTCGCAACGGTCCAGGGAGCGCCACAGAAGCCGAGCAGGGTGGTTTCCGCTGGCAGCTCCAGCCGCAACCGCCGAACCGTCTCCAGCACCGGTGCCAGATACGTCAGAGGATCATCCGCCTTCAGGGCGAGGATGCCGTCGGCATCGATCGGGTCCATCTGCGGCCCTTCGCCGGGCGTGAACCGCACATTCCGGTTCAAGGCGTCGGGAATGACGAGAATATCGGAGAAGAGGATCGCCGCATCGAAACCATAACGCCTGATCGGCTGCAGTGTCACTTCCACAGCAAAATCAGGCGAATAACAGAGATCGAGGAACCCGCCGGCCTTTGCGCGCGTTTCACGGTATTCGGGCAGATATCGTCCGGCCTGCCTCATGAGCCAGACGGGAGGAGGGGTGATTGTCTTTCCCTCGAGAACCTCGACGATCTTTCTCTGCACAGCGGTCAACGGTCTTCCCTAACTAAAAAATGTAATTTCTAAAGAGTTTCTATTTCTTAGAGTCGGTGAGTATCAAGGATTAAAGTTGCCCCACAGGTTCACAGGTCCGGCAGCGATTTGCCGCTCCGCGCCTAACAGAATCCACAGCGATTGCGCCGACTTGTGGAAAGTCAAAATTAGTGAAGCAATTTCAGTTGCTTGAAATAAGCTGCAATCTCGCGACAAGACTGAACAACCTGTGGACAAATGTCGGCGATGCGACAATTATCCTCGCAAATCACAACCGGGCAAATCCGCTACGCCGCAAAACCGGATCTGTGGAGAACTTGCGAGTTTTCCCGCAGCCCACCCGGTCGCCGGCAAAACGGGTCTGCTTGTCCCGCATTATCAACAGACGGTGAAGATTAGCGTGGAGAACCGCAAAAACTTCTTCCACCTGCACCTCATTTCTGACTCGACGGGGGAGACCCTCATCTCCGCGGGCAGGGCGGCAGCGGCGCAGTTCGAGGGCAGTTATGCGCTCGAACACGTCTATCCGCTGATCAGAAATCGCAAGCAGCTCGCAGCCGTCATGGAAGCGGTCGATGCAGAACCCGGCATCGTGCTCTATACGGTCGTCGATCAGGAGCTGGCTTCACTCATAGATCTCCGCTGCCGTGAACTCGCTGTCCCTTGCGTCAACGTGCTGGAACCGGTCATGACCGTCTTCCAGGCCTATCTCGGTGCGCCGTCCAAACGCCGTGTCGGCGCCCAGCATGCGCTGAATGCGGATTATTTCGCTCGCATCGAGGCGCTCAACTTCGCCATGGATCATGACGACGGCCAGATGCCGGAAACCTACGACGAGGCGGATGTCGTTCTCGTCGGCATCAGCCGCACCTCGAAAACCCCGACGAGCATCTATCTCGCCAACCGCGGCATCAAGACGGCCAATATCCCCATCGTGCCGGGTGTCGATCTGCCGACTGCGCTTTATCAGGCGGTGCGTCCGTTGATCGTTGGCCTCATCGCCACCACCGACCGCATATCCCAGGTGCGGGAAAACCGCGAACTCGGGGCGTCACAGGGCTTCGACCGCACCACCTATACGGACCGTGCCAGCATCAACGAGGAACTGAAATACGCCCGCGCGCTCTGCAGCCGCAACAACTGGCCGATCATCGACGTCTCGCGTCGCTCGATCGAGGAGACGGCGGCCGCCATTCTTGCGCTGCGGCCCCGGCTCAGATAGGTGCCGGAAAACCTTTCGCAGCCGGAGACGATAGCCGACATGCATCTCGTACTTGCCTCATCCAGCCCCTTTCGCCGCATGCTGCTGGAAAATGCCGGCCTGACCTTCCAGGCCCGTGCGGCCGAAATCGACGAGCGTGAAATCGAGGCGTCGGCAGATCATGGCGGTCCCGATAGCGTCGCCAAGGTCTTGGCAAGCGCCAAGGCGCTCGATGTCTCGCGCCATTTCCCCGGCAGCATCGTCATCGGCTCGGATCAAACCATGTCGCTCGGCGATCGCGTCTATCACAAGCCGGCAGATCGGGCCGGCGCGAAGGAGACGCTTGGCACGCTTGCCGGAAGAACCCACCAGCTGAACAGCGCCGTCGCTCTGGCGCTCGATGGTCGCATCGTCTGGGAACACGTCTCGCACGCAAGGCTCACCGCACGCGCCTATGACGAAGCCTTCATCGATCGCTATCTCGATCGCGTCGGCGACAAGGTATTGTCCAGCGTCGGCGCCTATCAGCTCGAAGGCGAGGGCATTCACCTCTTCTCGCAGATCGAGGGCGACTATTTCACAATTCTCGGCCTGCCCATGCTGCCATTGCTCGAAGAACTGCGCCGCCTGGGAGCGATCGATGGCTGACCGGATCAAAGCTCCCGCGGCCTTCGTCACCGGCTGGCCGATCAAGCACTCGCGCTCCCCCGTCATTCACGGCCACTGGCTTAAACAGCATGGTCTTGCCGGTTCCTACTCGGCCGTTCCCGTCACCGAACAGGATTTCCCGGCTTTCATCGCCGCGTTGAAAACCGGCGAAAACCGCTTCTGCGGCGGCAATGTCACCATTCCTCACAAGGAACTGGCCTTCGCCCTTGCCGACCGGCCGGATCAGCTGGCCGAAGAACTCGGCGCCGCCAACACGCTCTGGCGTGAGGATGGCGTCCTCCATGCGACCAATACCGACGGCTACGGCTTTGCTGCCAATCTCGACGATCGCCACCCCGGCTGGGACAAGGTCGACCGCGCCGTCATTCTCGGCGCCGGCGGCGCCAGCCGTTCGGTTATTCAGGCCCTCAGGGATCGCGGCATCGGCGAAATCCACGTCGTCAACCGAACCGTCTCGCGCGCCGCGGAACTCGCCGGTCGCTTCGGATCGTACATCCATGCGCATGCCCTGTCGGCCCTGCCGGAAGTCATGGCCGGTGCCGGCCTCTTCATCAACACCACGTCGCTCGGCATGGATGGCGGCGAGGCCGTCTCCTTCGATTTCTCGATGATGAGGCAGGGCGCTCTCGTGACCGACATCGTCTATGTGCCGCTTGAAACACCGCTCCTGAAACAGGCCGCCGAACAGGGATTCCCGACAGTCGACGGATTGGGTATGCTGCTGCATCAGGCGGTTCCGGGCTTTGAAAAATGGTTCGGCCGCCGCCCGGTGGTGGACGAAGTCCTGAGGAACATCGTCGTGAAGGATATCCAGGCGGCCCCATGATTGTGATCGGCCCATGATTGTCGTCGGATTGACCGGATCGATCGGCATGGGCAAGTCGACGACCGCAAAAATGTTTGCCGACGAAGGAATTCCGGTCAACGACGCCGATGCCGTCGTCCACGCGCTCTATAAGGACGAGGCGGTTGCGCCGATAGCGGTGGAATTTCCCGGTGCAGTTCACCATGGTGCCGTCGATCGGGGGCAGCTTGCTCGGCTTCTTGCCGCATCGCCCGATGGGTTTCGCCGGCTCGAAGCCATCGTCCACCCGCTGGTGCGGCGAAAGGAACACGAATTTCTGCAGGCGCAACGCGCCGCCGGCGCCCAGATGGTGCTTCTCGACATTCCGCTTCTCTACGAGACCGGCGGCGAGGCGCGTGTTGATAGCGTCATCGTCGTCACCTGTGATCCACAGGTTCAGCGGCAGCGGGTTCTTGCCAGAGCGGGCATGACGGAAGAAAAGTTTAAATTGATCCTCGAGCGTCAGGTCCCCGATGGTGAAAAGCGCAAGCGCGCCGATTTCCTTATCGATACGGGTCACGGGCTTGAGGAAGCAAGACAACGGGTAAGGCAGATCATTTCCCTGCTGCGATCAGGAGTACGCCATGAGCGAAGCACGTGAAATCATTTTCGATACGGAAACGACCGGCCTTGAATCGAAGAACGACCGCATTATCGAAATCGGCGGCATCGAGCTGATCAACAATTTTCCGACCGGGAAAACGCTGCATATCTATATCAATCCGGGCGACCGCAAGGTCCATCCGGATGCACTTGCCGTTCACGGCATTACCGACGAGTTCCTGAAGGATAAGCCGAGCTTCGCCGACGTGGCGCAGCAGATCATCGATTTCTTCGATGGCGCCAAGTGGATCGCCCATAACGCCACGTTCGACATGGGCTTCATCAATGCCGAGTTCGCCCGTCTGGGTCTGGCGCCGGTGCCGAACGATCAGGTTGTCGATACGCTTTCCATGGCCCGCCGCAAGCACCCGATGGGGCCGAACTCGCTCGACGCGCTCTGCCGCCGCTATGGTATCGACAACGCCCACCGCACCAAGCACGGCGCGCTTCTCGACTCCGAACTCTTGGCCGAAGTCTATATCGAGATGACCGGCGGCCGTCAGGCCGCACTCGGTCTGACCGGTTCCGACCAGGAAAACACCTCGGAAGATACCGACAATGTCGTCGTCGACAGCAACCGCTCAAGGCCGCGGCCGCTCGCAAGCCGGGTCAGCCAGCAGGAGATCGAAGCGCATGCCGCGATGCTCTCCTCGATGAAGGCCAAGCCCATCTGGCAGAAATACAAGGCCTGAGAGTAACAGGCAGGATAACAAAAAAAGCCCGGCAGAACCGGGCTTTTTCAGTATTCGAACAGAAGAAAATCTTAGCTGTTGAGCGGCTGCACCTTGGCGCGGGTCTGCTCCTCGGCCATGCGCTGCTGGAACATCTGGGCAAAATCGATCGGGTCGATCATCAGCGGCGGGAAGCCGCCGTTGCGCGTCACGTCGGCGACGATCTGGCGGGCAAACGGGAAGAGCAGGCGCGGGCATTCGATGAAGAGAACCGGCAGCATGTGTTCCTGCGGGAAGCCTGTGATGCGGAAGACGCCGCCGTAAACCAGCTCGGCCGCGAACACCACCTTGTCGCCGTCCTTGGCTTCTGCGTTCAGCGAAAGCACGACGTCGAAGTCGGTTTCGGAAAGCGGGTTGGCATTGACGTTCACACCGATATTGATCGCCGGCGCCTGGTCGCGTGCCTGCAGCGAGCGCGGTGCGCCCGGATTTTCGAAGGAAAGATCCTTCGTGTACTGGGCAAGAATGTTGATCGAAGGGCTCGCCGACTGTGTGTTTTCGTCTGCCATTGGATATCCTCGAGGCTGAATTCGTCGAGGCCGTCTAACATCTCGCCCAAATCCTTACAACCCGTCGCGAAATATCCGCGGCCAATCAAGGCATGTCAGGGCTTTTCGTCGCCATCCTTCGCCCAGGGGGAAGAGGGGTTCGGATCGCCGTCCCGGTGGAATTCGTCGTCTTCCAGATCGAGAACCTTGGTCGTCCCGCTGTTGCCGGCATTCGGGCGTGCACCGGCATTGGTCGAACCGGGCGAGGGGCGGCGAAAGCCTGCCCCGCCTGCCGTCCTCACCACAACGAAGCGCTTGCCGATGGAGGACCAGATCGCCCGTCGCACGAAGGGAACAAACAGCGCCAGACCGATGATATCGGTGAGAAAACCCGGCAGCAGCAGCAGAATGCCGGCCACCACGATCATCGCGCCGTCCACCGCCGCACCGGCGGGAATTTCGCCCCGCTGGCTGTCCTCGGAAAGCTTTTTCAGAAGATGCAGGCCCTGCTGCCGCAGCAGATAGGCGCCGAGCAGTCCCGTCAGGATGACGAGCGAGAGCGTCCACCACAGACCGAGCGTTCGACCGACCACGACGAAGCCGGCGATTTCGGCCAGAGGCCAGGCGAGAAGGAGGACAAGAGGCAAAATTGGGCGCATGATCCGTCAATGGTTATGAACGACGTGTTTTAAGCTCACACCTTCGCTATTTGAAGATGGCGATATCCAGCCTATATGAGAATGAGAATTCAACTTTTAAACGGTAATCGCGGGTTATTATGGGCTCAAACGACTTGATTACACTCTTTTTCCTTGTTGCCGCCGTCCTGATCTTCCTGCAACTGCGCAGCGTTCTCGGTCGGCGCACCGGAAATGAGAAACCGCCCGTGGACCCCTACAGCCCGCGTGACGTGCTGAAGAACCAGGGATCGCCGGATGACGGCAAGGTTGTGACCCTGCCCCGCAAGGAGGCCGGCGACGAGGATCAGCGGCTTTCCGACGCGGACGCCATGGCAAAGCCGGGCACCACCCTCAATGACGGCCTGAAAGCCCTCATCAAGGCCGACCCGTCCTTCCAGCCGAAGGAATTCCTCAACGGCGCCAAGATGGCCTATGAAATGATCGTGATGGCCTTTGCCGATGGCGATCGCAAAACCCTGAAGGGCCTTCTCTCGAAGGAAGTCTTCGAAGGTTTCGATGCCGCCATCCGGGATCGCGAATCGCGCGGTGAAGTGGTCAAGTCCACCTTTGTCGGCATCGACAAGGCCGCCCTCACCGGCGCCGCCCTCATCCAGTCCGAGGCCCAGGTCACCATCCGCATCGTCAGCCAGCTGATTTCCGCCACGCTCGACAAGGACGGCAAGATCATCGACGGCGATCAGGAGGCCGTGGCGGAAGTCACCGACATCTGGACCTTCGCCCGCGACGTGCGTTCGAAGGATCCGAACTGGAAGCTGATCGCCACCGAATCCGAGCAATGACCAGCACCGCGCCGGGATACCGCCTCAAACCCGTATCCTTTTGCGACCTTCCGGGGTGGGCTGGTGATGATCCAAGCCCACTCTTCGACGCCATGGCGCGGTCGCTTGCCCACATCCGGGACGTAAAACCCTATCGCACCGGCGCACTCGGCCTGTCAGCAGATGATCTCCTTCCCCTGCTGGAGGCAGCTGCATCTCACGATCAAGATGCCGGTCCGGAGCAGGCACGTCGTTTCTTCGAAGAACGCTGCACCCCTTTCCTCATCCGCCGCGATGACGATAAGCCCGGTCTCGTCACCGCCTTCTACGAACCCGAGGTCGAGGTAGCGGTGGCACAGGATGAGACCTGGGCCCATCCCTTCTATTTCCGCCCCGGCGATCTCGTCGATATCGACGACGACACGCGCCCCGCTGAATTGGACTCCGGCTACATGTTCGCCCGCGACACCGGATCTGGCATCACCGCCTATCCGGACCGCCGAGCCATCGATCAAGGCTACCTTGAAGGAAAAGGCCTCGAAATCGCCTGGGCGCGCTCGAAGGTCGATGTCTTTTTCGCCCATGTCCAGGGGGCAGCGCGGCTGCGTTATCCCGATGGCCGTATCCGTCGCATCACCTATGCCGCCAAGGCCGGCCACCCGTTTTCACCGATCGGCAAGCTGCTGATCGATCGCGGTGAAATTGCCAGCGACAATATCTCGATGCAGAGCATCCGCGCCTGGCTGACGATGAATCCGGCTAAGGTTGATGAGGTCCTCTGGCACAATCGCTCCTACATCTTCTTCCGCGATGCCGATGTCTCTTCCGGGGACCTCGGCCCGATCGCAGCCGCGAAGGTCCCGCTCGTTGCGGGTCGCTCGCTTGCGGTGGATCGCATGATCCACACATTCGGCTTCCCCTTCTTCATCCACGCCCCGACCCTCATCCATCTCGGCGGCGGAAAGCCCTTTTCCCGGCTCATGCTGGCGCTTGATACCGGCTCTGCTATCGTCGGTCCCAGCCGCGGTGATATCTTTACCGGTTCAGGCTATGAAGCCGGCGAACAGGCAGGCACGGTGAAAAACGCGGCGGACTTCTATATCCTCGTGCCGAACACGGCGGCGGCAAGATACGGATCATGAGCGGACGGGCATGAGTAGCGGACGCAAACTCAATTCCGAGGAACGGATACTCTGGGGCAAGGTGGCGAAATCCACGCGGGCCATGCCTGGCCGTGAACGCGACATCCTTGCCTTCGAGACCGAACTCGCCGCCCGCGCGGCCGAGGACGATGCGCAGGCCGCCGCAAGGCCGCGTGAAGTCGCCGAAAAGCCGGTCGAACAGATAGGCAAGGCAAAAAAGCCGAGCGGTTTCCATCAGCCGCTCGAAAAGCCGACGAAGAAGAAGCTGGCCAAGGGCCGCCTCGCGATCGAGGCGCGGCTCGATCTTCATGGCCTGTTTCAGTCGGAAGCTCACGATCTGCTTCTCGACTTCATCTACCGTGCCCATGATCGCGGCCTGCGCCACGTCCTCGTCATCACCGGCAAGGGCTCGTCCATGGGCAGCGAAGGGGCGCTGCGCCGTGCGGTTCCCCTATGGTTTTCCAAGCCCGAATTCCGCTTCCTGATCTCGTCCTACGAATGGGCTGCAAGGCACCATGGCGGCGAGGGCGCGCTCTATGTCAGGCTTGCCCGCGTCGGCCAGGTCTCCCTATGACGCCGTTTGGCCAGGCGCTCCGGCAGTTGCGCGAACGCAAGGGCGTCACCCAGAAGGCGCTCGCCCAGGCGATCGGCGTCACGCCCGCCTATCTTTCGGCGCTCGAACACGGCAAGCGCGGCAAGCCGACATTCGAACTTCTGCAGCGCATCGCCGGCTATTTCAATATCATCTGGGATGAGGCCGAGGACCTTTTCGCGCTGGCCGACGGGTCGGCGCCGCGCGTTACGGTCGATACCTCCGGCCTGCCGCCGCAATACACCGTTCTCGCCAACGAACTGGCCAAACGGATTCGCAGTTTGCAGCCTGACGTGGTAGAGGATATGCTGAATATCCTGAAGCGCCCCTCTTAGCCGCTTTTTCTTGAGGAACTCCACGGCTTTCCTGCCGTATCGGCTTGGCTCGACCTTTAGAAGCCGTGCGGGATTTCCTATATATTTGGACCGGACCCGGCGGTGATTCGCGCGTCACCGAGATAGAACCAACCTGGAAGAAACTGAATGACCGATCTACCCGCCAGCGAAAATGGTGCGAGTGCAGAATATGGTGCCGATTCGATCAAGGTCCTGAAGGGGCTCGATGCCGTACGCAAGCGTCCGGGCATGTATATCGGCGACACCGATGACGGGTCCGGCCTTCACCACATGGTCTACGAAGTCGTCGACAATGCCATCGATGAGGCGCTGGCCGGCCATGCTGATATCGTCACCGTCACGTTGAACCCTGATGGTTCCGTCTCGGTCACCGATAACGGCCGAGGCATCCCGACCGACATCCACAAGGAAGAGGGCGTTTCCGCTGCCGAGGTCATCATGACCCAGCTGCATGCCGGCGGTAAGTTCGACCAGAATTCCTACAAGGTTTCCGGTGGTCTGCACGGCGTCGGCGTCTCGGTCGTCAACGCGCTGTCCGTCTGGCTGAAGCTGAAGATCCGCCGCAACGGCAAGGTCCACGAGATCGGCTTCACCCATGGGGTGGCCGACGAGCCTCTGAAAGTCATCGGCGAATACGAAGGTCGTTCGGGCACGGAAGTCACCTTCCTCGCCAGCCCGCAGACCTTCACCATGACGGAGTACGATTACAACACGCTCGAACACCGTCTGCGCGAACTCGCCTTCCTGAATTCCGGCGTGCGAATCCGGCTCACCGATCGCCGCAAGCCGGATATCCGCGAGGAGGAGATGGTCTATGACGGCGGCCTCGAAGCCTTCGTCGCCTATCTCGATCGCGCCAAGAAGCCGTTGGTGGAACGTCCGGTCGCCATCAAGGGCGAAAAGGACGGGATGACGGTCGAAGTCGCGATGTGGTGGAACGACAGCTATCACGAAAACGTGCTCTGCTTCACCAACAACATCCCGCAGCGCGATGGCGGCACCCATATGGCCGGCTTCCGTGGCGCTTTGACACGCCAGATCACGTCCTATGCCGACAAGTCGGGCATCATGAAGAAGGAAAAGGTCTCGCTCACTGGCGATGACTGCCGCGAAGGCCTGACCGCCGTTCTCTCGGTCAAGGTTCCGGATCCGAAATTCTCGTCGCAGACCAAGGACAAGCTCGTCTCGTCGGAAGTCCGTCCGGTCGTTGAAAACCTCGTCAACGAGGCGCTCAGCGACTGGCTCGAGGAACACCCGGCGGAAGCCAGGGTACTCGTCGGCAAAGTCGTTGAAGCCGCCGTTGCTCGTGAAGCCGCCCGCAAGGCGCGAGAGCTCACCCGCCGCAAGGGCGTGCTCGATATCGCCTCGCTGCCCGGCAAGCTCGCCGATTGCTCCGAGCGTGACCCGGCGAAATCCGAAGTCTTCCTCGTCGAGGGTGATAGTGCGGGTGGTTCGGCAAAGCAGGGCCGTTCGCGTGAGAACCAGGCCATCCTGCCGCTGCGTGGCAAGATCCTCAATGTCGAGCGAGCCCGTTTCGACAAGATGCTGTCCAGCCAGGAAATCGGCACGCTGATCACCGCGCTCGGCACGTCGATCGGCAAGGACGAATTTAACGCCGACAAGCTGCGTTACCACAAGATCATCATCATGACGGATGCTGATGTCGACGGTGCCCATATCCGCACCCTGCTTCTGACCTTCTTCTTCCGTCAGATGCCGGAGCTGATCGAGCGCGGCCATATCTATATCGCTCAGCCGCCGCTCTATAAGGTATCACGCGGCAAGTCGGTCCAGTACCTGAAGAACGAGGCGGCGCTGGAAGAATACCTCATTTCGATGGGTATCGAGGATGCGCGTCTGACGCTCGGTTCGGGCGAGGTCCGCGTCGGGCAGGATCTGCGCGAAGTCATTCAGGATGCCTTGCGCATTCGTTCGCTGATCGATGGGCTGCATTCCCGCTACGATCGTTCGCTTATCGAGCAGGCGGCCATTGCCGGCGCGCTCAATCCCGAACTGACCGACAATCGCGAACGCGCCCAGCAGACGGCCGATGAAGTCGCCCGTCGTCTCGATACGATCGCGGAAGAGACCGAACGCGGCTGGAGCGGCCACGTGACGGATGAAGGCGGTCTGCGCTTCGAGCGCATGGTTCGCGGCGTTCGCGAAGTTGCGTTCATCGACAATGCCCTGATCGGCTCGGCGGATGCCCGCCATATCGACCAGATGGCGACACGCCTTCACGATATCTATGGTACGCTGCCGAAGCTCGGCCGCAAGGATGGTGAGCAGGACCTTCCGGGCCCGCGCTCGCTTCTCGACGCCATCTTCGCCGCCGGCCGCAAGGGCCTGTCGATGCAGCGATACAAGGGCCTCGGCGAAATGAATGCCGAGCAGCTCTGGGAAACGACGCTGGATCCGAACGTCCGCTCGCTGCTGCAGGTCAGGGTTAACGATGCGACCGATGCCGACGGCCTCTTCTCCCGCCTGATGGGCGACGAAGTCGAGCCTCGCCGCGAGTTCATTCAGGACAACGCGCTCAGCGTCGCCAACCTCGATATCTGAGGTTGGTTCCTATCCGATCACGAAAAAACGGGGCCTTTTGGCCCCGTTTGCTTGATCGGCGAATGATCGGGCGGCTCATGCTTGGCCTGTAAAACGTCCCTCGAAGGCAATCTCCTCGACGGTCTTGCGTCCGCTCGGCTTCTCCCGCTCCTGCAGGTCCTCCGGCAAGGTCTCTTTGTCGGCCATCTCGCCGAACGCCGCGGCCGCCTCGACGCGATACCCTTCCGGCAGGCCCAGCACCTCGGCCGCCTTTTTCATGTCGAACCCCTCCATGCCATGCGCGTGGTATCCAAGCTTCATCGCCTGGCAGATGCAGGAGAACCAGGCTGCCCCGGTATCGTAGGAATGCGTATGGGCGGTCTTCTTCGACCCGTCGCTCGAGACCCGGTAGGTCTTCGATACGATGATCACCAGCGCTGCCGCATTCTGCGCCCAGCGCTGATTTCCCGGTACAAGCAGCTCCAGAAGGGTGGAAAATTCCGGTGTCCCGCGCAGTCCGAAGAAGAAGCGCCAGGGCTGGTTGTTGCCGGAGGAGGGGGCCCAGTGCGCGGCGTCCAGAATGGTCAGCATCGTCTCGCGGTCGATTGCTTTTTCGCTAAAGGCGCGCGGAGACCAGCGGTCGAGAAAGAACGTGTCGATCGGAAACTCGGAACTGCGGGAATTGCTTGTCGTCATCATCTGCCTCCTTGGCTTCGCCACCAGCATAAGCGCGCCACCCGGTGAGGCAAGCCGGCGATCGAGCGCGTGCGTGACAAGCAGGGCCGCATCGGTCATAGATTGACGTGAGGGAAGAGGAGGCTGGCGTTTCATCGCGCCGGTTGCAATGGAGGAGAGCACCGCCATGAAAGGCAGCGCGATCATGTTCTATCAGCTGTATGAATTGAACCATGCCGCCATGGCGCCGTTCCGTGCCGGTGCCGAAGCACTTCGCCACGTCGCCGGAAATCCGCTCAATCCGCTGTCCCAAACCCTGATGGGGCGCACGCTTGCCGCCGGGCTCGAAGTTTTCGAGCGCGCCACGCGCCGCTATGCCAAGCCGGAATTCGGTATCGGCGAAACCGTCATTGACGGCGCCCCCGTTGCCGTCACCGAAAAGGTCATCTGGTCGAAGCCCTTCTGCAATCTTCTTCACTTCGAGCGCGCCCTGACGCCGCAAAAGCCGGCGGGCGAGAAGATACTTCTGGTCGCGCCGATGTCGGGCCATTACGCCACGCTTCTGCGCGGCACCGTCGAAGCGCTGCTCCCGAGCGCGGATATCTACATCACCGACTGGGTCGATGCCCGCATGGTGCCGGTTACCGAGGGCAGTTTCGATCTCGACGACTATATCGATTACGTCATTGATATGCTGCATGAATTGGGCAGCGGTACGCATGTGGTCGCCGTCTGCCAGCCGTCTGTGCCGGTTCTCGCCGCGGTCGCCGTCATGGAAGCGCGCAGCGACCCGTTCCGGCCTGCCTCGATGATCCTCATGGGCGGTCCGATCGATACCCGCATAAACCCGACGGGGGTCAACAATCTCGCCAAGGAACACTCGCTCGACTGGTTCAAGGATAACGTCGTCATGACGGTGCCCTTTCCGCAGCCGGGCTTCATGCGTCCGGTCTATCCCGGCTTCCTGCAATTGTCCGGTTTCATGTCGATGAACCTCGACCGCCACGTCATGGCGCATCGCGAATTCTTCGAGCATCTGGTCAAGCACGATGGTGAATCGGCCGAAAAGCACCGCGAATTCTACGACGAATATCTGGCGGTCATGGATCTGACGGAGGAATTCTATCTCCAGACCGTCGATACCGTCTTCATCCGCCACTCGCTGCCCAGGGGCGAAATGCGGCATCGTGGCGTCCCCGTCGATACGAAAGCGATAACCAGTGTCGCGCTGATGACCGTCGAGGGAGAGAACGACGACATTTCCGGCGTCGGCCAGACGCAGGCCGCCCACACGATCTGCCCCAATATCCCCGCAGCGAAACGGTCCCATTACATGCAGCCGGATGTCGGCCATTACGGCGTCTTCAACGGCTCGCGTTTCAGGCAGGAAATCGTGCCGCGCATCGTCGATTTCGTCGCTGCCAACGCGATGGTGCAGGCAGTGAAGCCGGTCCGCAGACCGAGAGCAGGGCGCAAGCCGGGCTGATCGAATTCTGGCTTATCTATCAGCATCTTCTCTAATTTAATCCGGCGTCTTCTTGAAGCGCGGTTTGCGGCTCACCAAATCGATTCCCGTCGGGCTGGCATATGGCCACCCGCTTAAACGTCAAGGGTGTGACCCATGAACCAGTCTGCATTGATCCGTCCGGAGTGGACGCCGGCCACCATTGCTCTCATGGTGCTCGGTTTCATAGTCTTCTGGCCCCTCGGCCTGGCTATGCTCGCCTATATAATCTTCGGGGATCGGCTTCGCGGCTTCAAGCGCAACGCCAATGATCGCGCCGATAAATGGTTTGCCGGCTGCCGCAAGGCGAGCCGCCGCTACAACACGCATTTCTCCACCGGCAACGTCGCCTTCGACGATTGGCGCAAGGCCGAACTCGACCGGCTGGAGGAAGAACGCCGCAGGCTTGATGAGATGCGGGAAGAATTCGATACCTATGCTCGCGAGCTTCGCCGCGCCAAGGATCAGGAGGAATTCGATCGTTTCATGCGTGATCGCAAGAACCGGCCCCAGGGCGACCCCCGAGAGAACCACGAAGAGAACCGCCAGGGGAACTCCCAGGGGAACTCCAGGCCCGATCAGCCGATCGTCGATGTCTGATCGCAGGAATTGATGAATTCTCGACGCCGGCACCTTGCGGTGCCGGCTTTTTTGATGGCGGGTTTGCCAGGGAATCGGCTAAGAGACAGTATGTTCGCGCTCCTCAAGAAGCCTGTCCGCCGTGGAACGAAACCGTTGGAAACGGTCAAGCGCACCCTGTCGGTCGGCGATCGGGCGCTGCCCCTGACCATCAGGGAAAACAGCCGCGCGACACGCATCACTCTGCGTATCGAACCCGGCGGCCGCGCCCTCAACCTCACCATTCCGGTCGGCCTCAAGCATTACGAGGTCGACGACTTTCTCTCCCGCCACGATGGCTGGCTGCGCACGAAACTGGCGAAATTCCCGCAGGACAATCCGATCCGCCCTGGTGGCGAAATCTTTCTTCGCGGGGTTCTCCATCGCATCGAGCACACCGGCTCTCTGCGCGGCGTGACGGAAGCCGCCGTCATCGATGGCAAGCCGGTCCTGCGCGTCAGCGGACTGGAAGAGCATATCGGCCGCAGGATCTCGACCTTCCTCAAGAAGGAGGCCCGTACCGAGCTGGAGGGCCTGGCCCGTCGCCATGCCGCCGCCATCCGCAAGCCGATCGCATCTGTGACGATGAAGGATACGAAAAGCCGCTGGGGCTCCTGCTCCTGGGACGGCAACCTGAGCTTTTCCTGGCGCATCGTCATGGCCCCGCCGGCGGTGATCGATTATCTCGCCGCCCACGAGGTTGCGCATCTGAAGGAAATGAATCACGGGCCGAAATTCTGGTCGCTCTGCCGCCAGCTTTGCCCGACGATGGAAGAATCCCGCCGCTGGCTGAAAGTTCACGGTTCGCAGCTCCACGCCATCGATTTCAGCTAGAGCGCTTCAATTTAACCAGCAAACCCTCTGACACGAAAAAGCCCGGCTGATATCCAGACCGGGCTTTTGCAAGGCATCCTTTGCGTGAGATCCGGCGTTACTGCCAGTCACCTGTCCGCATCATCCAGTTTTCCTGGCTGGGGGAGGTCACGGTATCGGCCATCGCCATGCCGGCACCTGCGCGCTTCTGCTTTTCCGGGCGCTCGGTCGGCACCGGAATGTTCATCGCGTCGGAGAAGCTCGCGGGCTGCACCACAGGCTGCTTGACCGAGGAATTCTGCGGCACCGAATAGGACGTATCGAAAGCTTCGGCCATGCTGGCGCGGGCGATAGCCGCGGTGATCACCGGCGCAAGCGGCGGGTTCGCATTGGTCGGCTGATAGGCCGCCATCACGGTTGCGGGTGCCGCGGGTGCGGTCTGGGCAGAGACGCCTGCCGTCGCCGGAGCCGCGGCATTGGCGGCAGCAACGGCTGTCGACGTCGATGCCTGCTGAGCGGTCGTCGCAGCGACAGCCGGGCTCTGCGTGCCGCTGGCCGAAGCATAGGCCAGAACGTAGCTATCTGCGGCCATTGGCTCGGGTGTCTGCAATTCGCCGTCGCGGCCACGCTTCTCGTAAAACACGTTGCCGCCGGCAGATGCCACGTAATGCATGTTCTTGTAGGGGAAGGAATAGCCCTTGGTGTGGAAGAACATCGCGTGCTTCACATCCGGGTGGCGCGCGCCCTTCAGCACCGCATCGGCTGCCTTGTCGAGATCCGGCGCCGTATGCTCGTCCATTCTGCGGCTCATCACGCCCGGCGCGAACTGGTTCTTCTGCGCCACGACGCCACAGATCGTCTCCGGATAGATGCCGGATGTCAGCCGGTTCATTACCACGCTGCCGACGGCGATGAAACCGTTCTCGCTGGTGCGCTTGGATTCGAAATACATCGCCCGCTTCAGGCATTCGCGGTCTTTTGCGGTGTAGCTGTAAACCTGCTTTGCAGGCTCGGCCTGCGCCGCCGCAATCTTCGTCGACTTGCCCTTCGTATCGAGCGTCGATGCCGTCTGTGTGCTGTTACATGCGGAGAGCAAGCCTCCTGCAGCCAAACAAAGCGCTGCCTTGAATGCAGCTCTCGTGATCGTTGCCATCTTGTCCCGCCAAAAAATTCCAGAATTCCCGTCGGCTTGGAATAAGCTACCCTAAAACAACGCGTTTATCAATTATCTTTCATCGCCCGCCAAGTTATGGAAATTCCATTCCTTTTCCGGAAAATGGCGACCGAAACATTTGTAAGTGAAATCTCATATAACAGGCTTTCACGATCCGTGAAACTGTCCCGATTCGGAACGTATGAGGCCTCCGGAAGCACCTGCACCACGGGCCATATTCAACCCGGAAATAGCAGAATAACCTCGACTCTTCGGGTATTTCGTGTCACTTCGCCGTCATGAAAACTGACGTGAAGATTTGCGGCCTCAGCACCGCCGAGGCGATTGATCGCTCCGTTCAACGCGGCGCGAGCCACATCGGCTTCATCTTCTTTGAAAAGAGCCCGCGCAACATCGCGCCCGACGTCGCCGGAGATCTGGCCGACCGGGTCCGTGGCCGGGTGAAAATCGTCGCCGTCACCGTCGATGCCGATGACGAGGAACTCGACGACATCGTGTCGTTCCTCAAGCCCGATATCCTGCAGCTGCATGGCCACGAGAGCCCGGAACGTATTCTCCACATCAAGGCGCTCTACGGCCTGCCGGTGATGAAGGCGTTTTCCGTCCGCGAAGCCGCAGATCTCGACCGGATCGATCCCTATATCGGCGTCGCCGACCGCTTTCTTTTCGATGCCAAGGCGCCGAAAGGATCGGAACTGCCGGGCGGCAACGGGGTTTCCTTTGACTGGAACCTGATGGCCTCGCTTGACGAGAGCGTGGATTACATGCTTTCCGGTGGCCTCAACAAGGATAATGTCGCATCCGCGCTCGCTTCCACGCGGGCAACCGGTATCGATGTATCGTCCGGCGTGGAAAGCGCGCCGGGCATCAAGGATCTTGCAATGATCGACGCGTTCTTCGATGCCATCGCCGATGCGAAGGCCGGGAAGCGCTGAAGGAGCAGAGAGTGAACGAGACGCCAAAACCCAATTCCTTCCGCTCCGGACCCGATGAAGACGGCCGTTTCGGCATCTTCGGCGGCCGTTTCGTTGCCGAAACCCTGATGCCGCTGATCCTCGATCTGCAGGCAGAATGGAACAAGGCGAAGGACGACCCGGAGTTCCAGAAGCAGCTGGCTGACCTCGGCACCCATTATATCGGCCGTCCGAGCCCGCTCTATTTCGCCGAACGCCTGACCGAACATCTCGGCGGCGCAAAGATCTATTTCAAGCGTGAGGAGCTGAACCACACCGGCTCGCACAAGATCAACAACTGTATCGGCCAGATCCTGCTCGCCAAGCGCATGGGCAAGACCCGCATCATCGCCGAAACCGGTGCCGGCCAGCACGGCGTGGCCTCTGCCACCGTCGCCGCCCGCTTCGGTCTCCCCTGCGTCGTCTATATGGGCGCAACCGATGTCGAGCGTCAGGCGCCGAACGTCTTCCGCATGAAGCTTCTGGGTGCCGAGGTTAAGGCCGTCACGGCCGGCTCCGGCACGCTGAAGGACGCCATGAACGAGGCATTGCGGGATTGGGTCACCAATGTCGACGATACCTATTACCTGATCGGCACCGCCGCCGGCCCGCATCCCTATCCGGAAATGGTCCGCGATTTCCAGGCCGTCATCGGCAAGGAAGCCCGCGAGCAGATCCTCGAAGCCGAAGGCAAGCTGCCGGATGTCGTCATCGCCGCCGTTGGCGGCGGGTCGAATGCCATCGGCATCTTCCACCCCTTCCTCGATGACGAGAGCGTCCAGATCGTCGGCGTCGAAGCCGGCGGCCACGGCCTCGATGGCAACGAACACTGCGCTTCCATCACCGCTGGCTCGCCGGGCGTGCTGCATGGCAACCGCACCTATCTGCTGCAGGACAAGGACGGCCAGATCCTCGAAGGTCATTCGATCTCCGCCGGCCTTGATTATCCGGGCATTGGCCCCGAGCATTCCTGGCTGAACGATATCGGCCGCGCCGAATATGTGCCGATCATGGATGACGAGGCGCTCGAAGCCTTCCAGCTTCTGACGAAGCTCGAAGGTATCATCCCGGCGCTCGAACCCAGCCACGCGATTGCCGAAGTCATCAAGCGCGCGCCGAAGATGGGCAAGGACCAGATCATCCTGATGAACCTCTCCGGTCGCGGCGACAAGGACATCTTCACCGTCGGCAAAATTCTCGGAATGGGGCTGTAAGACATGACCGCTCGTATGGACACACGCTTCGCCAGGCTGAAGGCCGAAGGTCGCCCCGCTCTCGTTACCTATTTCATGGGCGGCGATCCGGATTACGCAACCTCGCTCGGCATCATGAAGGCTCTGCCTGAAGCCGGTGCCGACGTGATCGAACTCGGCATGCCGTTTTCCGATCCGATGGCCGATGGCCCGACCATCCAGCTCGCCGGCCAGCGCGCCCTGAAGGCCGGCCAGACGCTGGCAAAGACACTCGATCTCGCCCGCGATTTCCGTGAGAGCGATACCGAGACCCCGATCGTCCTGATGGGCTATTACAACCCGATCTATGTCTACGGCGTCGAAAAATTCGTCGAGGATGCGCTCGCAGCCGGTATCGATGGCCTGATCATCGTCGACCTGCCGCCGGAAATGGATGACGAACTCTGCATCCCGGCGCTGGCAAAGGGCTTGAACTTCATCCGCCTGACGACGCCGACCACCGATGGCAAGCGTCTGCCCACCGTGCTCACCAACACGTCGGGCTTCGTCTACTATGTCTCGATGAACGGCATCACCGGTTCGGCCCTGCCGGATCCGTCGCTGATCTCGGGCGCCGTTGCCCGCATCAAGGATCATACGGACCTGCCGGTCTGCGTCGGCTTCGGCGTCAAGACGGCCGATCATGCCAAGGCGATCGGTGCGGCTGCCGATGGCGTCGTCGTCGGCACGGCGATCGTCGCCCAGGTTGCCGGCAGCCTGACAGCGGATGGCGCCGCCACCCCGCATACGGTATCCGCCGTTTCCACCTTCGTTCGCGGCCTTTCGACCGGCGTGCGTTCCGCCCGCCTTGTTGCCGCCGAATAACCGGCCCACATAGGGCATGCCTCCCGAAAGTCGCCACCGGTTTCGGGAGGAAGGCATGCCTGAGAATTGAGAACTGAAGCGTGGCAGGCGATCCGAAGGATCGTACACGCTTCAGGCCCGACACTATTTTATCGGAGTACCCCCCCAAGTGAACTGGATCACCAATTACGTTCGACCGCGCATCAATTCCATGCTGGGTCGTCGCGAAGTTCCGGAAAACCTCTGGATCAAGTGCCCTGAAACCGGCGAGATGGTCTTCCACAAGGACCTCGAAGAGAACAAGTGGGTCATTCCCGCCTCCGGCTTCCACATGAAGATGCCGGCCAAGGCGCGTCTCAGGGATCTGTTTGACGGTGGCGAGTTCGAAGCCCTGCCGCAGCCGAAGGTCGCCCAGGACCCGCTGAAATTCCGCGATAGCAAGAAATACGCCGATCGCCTCAAGGATAGCCGCCTGAAGACCGAGCAGGAGGATACGATCCTCGCGGGTCTCGGCAATGTCCAAGGTGTCAAGCTTGTCGCCGTCGTGCACGAGTTCAACTTCATCGGCGGCTCGCTCGGCATGGCCGCAGGCGAGGCGATCGTGAAGGCCGCCGAGCGCGCGCTGAAGGAAAAATGCGCCCTGATCATTTTCCCGGCCTCGGGCGGCGCCCGCATGCAGGAAGGCATCCTGTCCCTGATGCAGCTGCCGCGCACCACCGTCGCCGTCGACATGCTCAAGGAAGCGGGCCTGCCTTACATCTGCGTCCTCACCAACCCGACGACCGGCGGCGTTACGGCCTCCTACGCCATGCTGGGTGATGTCCATATCGCCGAACCGGGCGCCGAAATCGGCTTTGCCGGCAAGCGCGTCATCGAGCAGACCCTGCGCGAAAAGCTGCCGGAAGGTTTCCAGACCGCCGAATACCTGCTGGAACACGGCATGGTCGATATGGTGGTCAAGCGCCACGACATTCCGGAAACGCTCGCCCGCATCATCCGCATGCTGATGAAGCTGCCGGTACAGGAAGTGCTGCCTGCGCCGCAGCCGCAGCCTGAACCGGTTGCAGCCACCGCCTGATTTAAGCCGCGCGGCAAGGTCGGAAACGGTTTTGTCGCTGCCGCGTTGAGATAGAGAAAAGCCCGGTTTCGCCTTCGACTGAAGGCGGGACCGTTTTGATTTCAGACAACAGCCGGAGCAACGGGATGTCGACCATGAACCAGCCCGTTTCAAGCGAGGCCGAACAGGAGATCGAGCGGCTGATGACCCTTCATCCGAAGGGCTTCGATCTCTCGCTCGAACGCATCAGCAGGCTTCTCGAAGCACTCGGCAATCCGCAGCTGAAAATACCGCCGGTCATCCATGTCGCCGGCACCAATGGCAAAGGCTCCTGCACCGCCTTCTGTCGTGCGCTGCTCGAAGCGGGTGGCCATGCCGTCCACGTCCACACATCCCCGCATCTGGTCAACTGGCACGAGCGCTTCCGTATCGGTACGAAGGGTGGGCGCGGACAGTTGGTCGATGATGCGCTTCTTGCCGATGCGCTGCGCCGGGTCGCAGCCGCCAACGACGGGAAGATGATCACTGTCTTCGAAATCCTGACGGCGGCCACCTTCCTGCTCTTTTCAGAGCAGCCGGCCGATGCCGTCCTCCTCGAAGTCGGCCTCGGCGGCCGTTTCGACGCGACCAATGTCATCACCGATCCCGCCGTCTCCGTCATCATGCCGATCGCGCTCGATCACCAGGCCTATCTGGGCGACAAGGTGGAACTGATCGCGGCCGAAAAGGCCGGCATCATGAAGCGCCGCCGCCCGGTCGTCATCGGCAGCCAGGAATTCGAGGCTGCCCGTGAAGTGCTGGTCGCAACGGCCGATCGGCTCGGCTGCCCGCTTTCCGTCTATGGTCAGGATTATTCGGCGCACGAGGAATTCGGCCGCTTGATCTATCAGGATGAGGATGGCCTTCACGACCTTCCCCTGCCGCGCCTGCCCGGTCGCCATCAGTTCGCCAATGCCGCAGCGGCCATCCGTGCCGTGAAGGCTGCTGGCTTCACGGTCACCGATGCAATGATGGAAAAGGCCATGACGGAAGTCGAATGGCCGGCCCGGCTGCAGAAAATATCGGAAGGAAAATTGCTGGAATTCGCGCCGGAAGGTGCCGAGATCTGGCTTGACGGCGGCCATAATCCGGCCGGCGGCGAGGCGGTTGCCGAAGCCATGGCCGCCTTCGAGGAACGCCAGTCGCGCCCGCTTTACCTCATCACCGGCATGATCAACACCAAGGACCCGGTCGGCTATTTCCGTGCCTTCGCCGATCTAGCCGAACACGTCTTCACCGTCCGCATCCGCGACACCGAAGCCGGTCTCGATCCCGTCGCACTCGCCCACTCCGCCTTCGACGGCGGCCTGGTTGCCGAACCCGCAGGCTCCGTCACGGAAGCGCTTCAGGAAATTACCCTCCGCCAGATCCCCGGCCGCGCCGCCCCGCGCATCCTCATCGGCGGCTCCCTCTACTTCGCCGGCAACGTTCTCGCCGACAACGGCACGCCGCCGACGTGAGGCGAGCGGGGTAGGGTAGGGGGATACGTCCGATCCCCTCACTTGCGATTTCTAACACTTAGCTGAAGCTAAGATGTTGAAATCGCTTTCTCTCCCACAAGGGGGAGAGATAAGGCAGCGGCAAACTCGACGCTCTACCTCTCCCCTTTGTGGGAGAGGATACAAAATCAAGATCTTAGCCAAAGGCTAAGTCTTAGATTTTGTTGGTGAGGGGATCAGCCCCACTCTCAACTCCCAAATCGAAGCCTTTTCCTCCCCAAAAACCACCCTCACTTCCGAAAATCTGCACGCCGATTCAACGATATCAACGGCTTGCAAGCAGTCTCATCCCCGTGCTTTCAACCTGTGCCTATAATCGCCCCGTTCCGCTTCGGCTACACCGGTCAGCATTGCCGGCGAGGCGGCACCGGTGATCGCATGGGCCGCCCTGATGCAAGCGGGACATGCGGGGCTGCGCAGAAAATGGTCCGCCCCCTCCGGTGAGGGCGTGCGTGTGTCGCACACAAACCGGCTGGCGAAGTCAATAAGCCCAGTCGCTGTAGACGGACCGGAGTTGCGTGGAAAAACACACCGAACGGGGCACGTCGTGTGTCACCTACTAAACTAAATTCGAGACACCCGACGTGTCCCGGCCGAATTTCGAAAATTCCAGGATCGCCAAGGGCGGAGTCTGTCTTGTTGCCGTTAAGGAGAGCGGCAGGCGAAACCCGCCCAAACAAAAACCCGGCTGATCGCTCAACCGGGTTCTTGGATTCACGTGAAACACTTCGTTAAGAAGTGGGAAACTTATGCGGCGCCGGAAATCCAGGCCGACAGTGCCGTCTTCGGAGCGGCGCCAACCTTGATGTCGGCCACTTCGCCGCCCTTGAACATGGCAAGCGTCGGGATCGAGCGGACGCCGAACTGGGCGGCCAGTTCCGGGTTCTCGTCGATGTTCAGCTTGGCGATCTTCACCTTGCCGGCCATCTCGGTTGCGATCTCGTCGAGGCTCGGAGCGATCATCTTGCACGGGCCGCACCATTCGGCCCAGAAATCCACGACGACCGGCTCGGCGGAATTCAAAACTTCGGCCTGGAAGTTGCTGTTATCGACTTTCACGGTAGCCATCGGGCTCTCCTTCGCAGTTCTTCGTTGGTGCAGATGTGAGATCGGTATCGATCATTTTCAATGTCCGTCATGTCACTTTGTCGTAAGCTCCGCAAGCGACTGCGCCAGCACGTCGACAGGTAATGGCATCACATGCGCCGTCTCGGTATAGACCAGCACGCAGTCGATTGCCTTGCCGGGATAAAGCGGCGCCAGGATCTCCCGGTAGATGGCAAGCTGCGCCCGATGCGTCAGCGGCACGGCTTCCACGGTTCCCGGCGGCATGCGGTTGGTCTTGTAGTCGAGAATGATCACCCGGTCCTCGGTCTCGACCAGCCGGTCGATCCGGCCCGATATGGCAAAGTCGTCGCCATGAAGCGTCAGCGTCCCCATGATCGACACTTCCGACTGGCTGCGGGCGGAAAAGACAGGCGCAAGATCGCGGTTGGCAAGCACGCCCATCACGCTGGCCACCAGCTTTTCACGCTCCGTGGCAGGCCAGTAGCGCGCGGCCCGCTCCGCATAACGCCGTGCGGCCGGCTCCCGTTCATGATCGTCAAACTCCGTCAGCATCTGCAGCATGCGGTGGGTAAGCTTGCCCTTCTGCAGCGCCAGACTGCCGGATGCCTTTTCGCCGAACAGCGGCGAGGTGACGATCAGGTCGTCCGCATCGTCATCCACCATCGTCCCGGCCCCCGACGGGCTGAGCGGTCGCGGCAATATCTTCATCGGCGGCAAGGGCCTGAACAGGGCAGGGGGGAGCGCGGCCTTCGCCCCGTCACCTTCGCCCGCATGAGCAGCCCCTGGCTCCGCCTTCGGCACCGCTTTGCCGCCAATCACCGGCAACCGCCATGTCAGCCCGCCCCATTCGCCTTCCGGCCCGCTGAATGTCTTGGCAGCGCAATGCGCCTCGTCGAGGACAAGCGCCCGGCCGATCATCGCCTGCCAGCTGTCCGGGTTGTCGCGCACTCCGCGATAACCGCAGACCGTCAGCCGGTCGGCCGCCCGTGTCATGCCCACGTAAAGCAGCCGCCGATACTCTTCCTCGGCCAGCGTCTCCAGCCGGTCCTTGTCGGCATTGGTAAGCCCATTGCCCATGCCGCTGCCCGGCAACCAGGCCGGCACATCGCCTTGTGGCGTCTTCAGGAAGCGGAATTTCGGCACATGGCCGGCAATGAACGCCTTGGAATTGCTGTCGACGAGAAACACGACCGGCGCTTCCAGACCCTTGGAGGCGTGCACGGTCATGATCCGCACCTCGTTGCGCCCACCATCCTGCTCGCGCTTCACCTCCGGGCTTTCAAGCTCCAGTGTCGAAACGAAGGCCTGCAGCCCCGGCAGGCCGGATGTTTCATGGTCCAGCGCGAAGGTCAGGAACTCGTCGAGAATGTCGCCCGCCTCGGTCCCCAGCCGCCCGAGAAATTTTCGCCGTCCCCCATATTGTCCGAGCAGCCGGGCAAAAAGATCATGCGGGCTCAATAGCCGCGATAGCGTCAGCATATGCTGCAGCCGATCCACCGTGTCGCCAAACCGCTCCGGCTGATCCTGCGCCAGCTGCAAAAGCTGCGACCACGCACTCGCCCCCTCCGGCCGCAGCGCCGCGACCTCGAACACGTCGTCTTCGGAAAGATCAAACAGCGGGCTTTTCAAAAGGGCGGACAGCGAAAGATCGTCCTGCGGCAGAAGCAGAAACCGCCCGAGCGCCAACAGGTCCTGCACCGCGATATGGCTTGTCAGCCGCAACCGGTCGGCACCGGCGACGGGAATGTTGTCGCGCCGCTTGAGCGCCCGCGTCAGCGCATTGACGAAGGCATCACGCTTGCGCACCAGAACCAGGATATCGCCCGGCTCGATCGCCCGTTCCACGCCCTTCTCGATCACCGTCTCGCGGCCGATCATCTCGCCGATACGCGATGCGATCCGGTTGGCAAGGATCGCGACCGGGGCCTTGTCCGGCGTGGAATCGAACGGCGCCGTCCAGTCCTCGTCCTGTTCGGCCACGTCGGGCGCCACCACGTCCCACAGTTCCACGATGCCGGGATGCCCCATCCGGTTGGAGCGGTGCTGCACCGCATCGCCGATCGCCGACAGACCCCTGGCATTGTCCTCGACCGAAAACACCTGGTCGACGGCCGAAAGCACATCCGCCGTGGAACGGAAGGAAAGCGGCAGGCGTATGGCGTGAAACGGCTGCCCGCTCTCGGCCACCTGCCGCTGCGTCGCATGCCGCTCTTCCGCAAACCGCTCAGGCCGCGCGCCTTGAAACGAATAGATCGACTGCTTCTCGTCCCCCACGGCAAAGATCGTCCGCCGCGTCTCGCGAGCACTGGTGCCGGAATAGAAATCCTCCGCCAGCGATTTGATCACCGTCCACTGGACAGGGCTCGTATCCTGCGCCTCGTCGACGAGAATGTGGTCGATGCCCTGGTCGAGCTTGTAATGCACCCAGGCACCGACACCGTCGCGGGTCAGAAGATCGGCTGTGCGGGCAATCAGGTCCTCGAAGTCGAGCAGGCTGCGGCCCTTCTTCAGGTCCTCGTAATCGTCGGTCAACCTTGCTGCGAGCGTCAGCGCCGCACGGGTCGCCGCAAACATCCGCAAGAGCCGCATCCGCTCGCGGCAGGCAAGCACATGCTCGCGGGCCGCATCTATAGCGCCGGAAAGTTCGGGCGCGATCTTCGTCATCGCCGCCGCAATCAGGCTGCGATCCGCCTTCACCGTACCCTTGGCCGTCAGGAAGATCCGTTCCAGATACTCCGCCCGCCTGAAACCATCCGGCTCCTTCGCCACGGTCCGCAGACCATAGGCGACCTCATGAACCGTCGATCCGCCTTTCTGGTCGGCAAGCGACAGATAGAGATCGAGCGTCAGCCCCGAAAGGCCGGGCAGGGGCCAGTAGCTTTCGGCGATGCTCGCCTCGGTATCGTCGGCCCCGAGCCCCAGCATGCTTCGCAACTCCGCATCGATCCCGTCCCGCTTCTCGGCCTGAGCCGTGAAACGCCGGATTGCCGTGCGGTTGGAGACGATATCGGCAAGCAGCGTCTCGAGCCCGAACTCGTCGCCGAGATCCAGCACATGTGCAAAAGCTTCCGCCAGATCCGGATCGTCTTCCGCTGAGGTCGCCGTCAAAAGCGAGCGCCGCGCTTCGGCCAGCAGCGCCGTCGCGGCACGATCGTCGAGCACGGAGAAATGTCCCGCGACATTGGCCTCCAGTGGAAACTGGTGCAGCAGCGCCTCGCAGAAGGCGTGGATGGTCTGGATCTTCAATCCGCCCGGCGTCTCCAGCGCCTTGGCAAACAGCCGCCGCGCTTCGGCAAGCTTGAAGGAATCCGGCTCAGCACCCTCGATGCCAGTGATCCGCTTCGCCAGTTCCTCGTCGGAAAGCACCGTCCATTCCGACAGCCGCTGGAAGACGCGGTTCGACATTTCCGACGCTGCGGCCTTCGTATAGGTGAGGCAGAGAATGGAGGAGGGGCGGCAGCCGGCCAGCAGCAGCCGGATCACCCGCTGCGTCAGAACATGCGTCTTGCCCGATCCGGCATTGGCCGAAACCCAGGCGGAGCTTGCCGGGTCGGAAGCGCGTGATTGCTGCACCGTCGTCCAGTCGATCCACCGCGCCGGATCGTCACCCTTCGGCAGGTCGCTGTCGTTCATGGTATCGAGGCTGATCTCACTCATCGCCTTCCGCCTCTCCGTCGTCATCTGCCGTCGACCACTCGGCAACGCGGGCGAGGTGATCGTATTCGCCGCCAAAGTCTCCTTGCGCAAACGGCACCAGCCGCGAGGCAAACCCGGCTTCACCGGCCCGCAGTTTCAGCACGAACCTGGTCAGCTGCTCGATGGACTCTTCCGCCAGGTCGATCGCCGATTTCGGCTGGTTTCTGGCGGTCGCCGTCGTGCCCTCGTTGTTGACGCTCTCCGACGCGAACCGGTCTCCGGGCTTGAGCCGGACATAGAGAAGATCGCCCGGTTGCTGGGGCCCAAGAGATTTGAAGCCGCCGGCCTTGAGCACCGCCGCCTCCAGCGCAAGCTGCGGCTCAAGCAGTGAACGTGCCTGCGATTTCGTCGGGCTCGAACCCGTCTTGTAGTCGATGATGTCGGCCGCGCCGGAGGCCATGATGTCGATGCGGTCGGCCCGCCCGGTCACATAGATGCCGGCCATGGGCACTTCCCAGCCGCCGCCCGCTTCCGTCACCGTGCTGCGCAGTTCCGGCGCCCGCTTTTCCTCCCAGTCGAGAAACGCCTTCGCCACCTCGATGAAGCGCGGCCGCCAGACGCGGTCGATATGCAGCGGCAACTGCTCCTCGTCGAAAAGCGCATGCGTGATCGACATCATGGATTCACGTGAAACATTCGTACCCGGCTTGTGGCCCTGTCGCGTATAGCGGTCGATGATCGCGTGATAGAGATTGCCGCGTTCGCGTGCGCCGGGATCCTCGTTGAACGGGGAAAGCGGATCGAGCCGCAATATCCGCCTTGCATAGACCGCGTAGGGGTCGCGCCGCAGCCGGCCCACTTCGCTGAAGGAATATTTTGTCGGCTGCTTGTCGGCCGGTGGCGTCGGGGCAGGGCGCTTCGCCGGCGGCTGGTTATCGCCCTTGTCGATCAGCGATGCCCATTGGCGAAAATCTTCGCCACGCGCCTTCAGTTCGTCGGCAAAGCTCTTGCCGCCCAGCGCCAGCAATCGTTGAAGCCAGCGGGATGCAACGGTCGGCGTCGAGCCCTGCCGCATCGAGCGCGACAGGATCAGGTTGCGCGTGCCGCAGGCCATTTCGAAATCATGGGCCAGCTGGCCGATCCGTCGCTCCGGCGGTTCCAGCCCCATGTCGGTCTTCATCGAACGGGAGAGGAAAGGATTGTTGACCGTCTGCCCCGGCCACGAGCCTTCGTTCAGCCCGCCGAGGATCATCGTGTCGACGCTCTGCAATCGTGCTTCCAGCGTACCGAAGATGAAGACGCGCGGATGCGCCAGCGACCGCGGCTTTACCGCCGCTCCCGTCGTCAGCGCCATGACGATATCGATCCATTGCGGCCCGTCCGCTTCGATCTGTCCGTCCGCCTCGATCACTTCCGAAAGCATGCCCGAAAGCTGCTCGCCTGCCTCACCCGACCAGAGAGCGGCAAGATCGCCCCGTTCGTCGATTGCAAGCGCTTCCAGCACGCGTCCAGTGCGCGCCGCCCATTCGGAAAGCGGCAGCTTTGCCGTCAGCCCGCGCCCGTCCGGCCGGCGGGCGACGAAGGCGCTGACCAGAGGTTCCACGGCAGCGGTAATCTTCGCCGCGATATTGCGCGCCTGCTCTATGGCAACTTCCGGCAGTGAAGCGCGCCATTGCGGCATGTGCGTGTCGTCGGGCATCGCCGCGATCTGCGCTTCGAGGGTCGGCCCGAGCGTCGAGATATCCATCTCGCCGATACCGCCGCGCAAGGCCAGAACCTCCAGCGCATCGATTGCAGCCCTGAGGTCCGCCGGCGGCAGGCCGAGCCGCATCAGCGGATGTTTCAGCAATCCGACGATCGCCACCGGATCGCCGGGGCGCAGCGTCGCTTCCAAGAGAAGCTGCGTCAGCGTTCCCTGCGGCGTGCCGGACAGCGCCAGACCGGCGGAATCGTCGGCGAGAATGCCGAAACGGGCAAGTTCCGCCGTCACCCGGCGGCCAAGCGCACGGTCGGGGGTAATCAGCGCCGCCACGGCAGCGCCACCATACTTGCCGGGCTTTTCCAGCGCCAGCCGCAGCGCGATCGCAATCGCCACCGCTTCCTCGCGCTCGTTCGCCGCCTCGATCAGCGACACATCGGCAAAGGCGCCGTGCAGCCGGTCGGGGTCGGCCTCGTTACGCCAGGTGCTCCAGCGATCCGTCGCCTTGGCCGGCACCAGCGCCTGCGAGATTGCTTCGGCCCGGAAGGCGAGATCGGCCGGTGCTTCCGCAACGACAGTCACGTCGGCCCGCGTCACACCGATCTTTTTCAGAAGCCGCGAGAGACCGAATTGCGAATGGCTGCGGCTTGCCGGGTCCGGCTTTCCGTCAAAGGCTTCCTCGCCCACCATCGCCCATTGCTCTTCCGACATCGACATGTCGAGGCCGGGCAGCACCACGGTTCCGTTCGGCAGGCGCGAAATCGCCGCGATCAGCTCAGCCGCTGCCGGCACAGAGCCGGTCGAACCGGCAACGATCACCGGTCCCTTATGCGCCCGCTCGCCAATCCGCCGCGCCTCGCCGCGCAGGATGGCGGCCCGGTGCTTTGACGGCGACGAGCGTTTCAGCTCGTCGAGACGCATCGGCCAGAAGGCGCTGGCGATCTTCAGGAATTCGGCGGTCAGCTGCCACCACAGCGCATGTTCGCCGGTCTGCAGGTTTTCAAGATCCGCCCAGTCGCGCTCCTCGGTCTCGATCGCATCGATGAGTTCGGCCAGCGCCCGCGCCAGCCAGATCGCATCGGCCGGGCTTGCCGGGGCCACGAGCGGCGATTCCGAATGCACGTCCAGCACCACTTTCGGCAACTGGTTGCGCCATGCCAGGATCAGCCGTCCCAGTTCCAGAAGCCGTGTCGTGCCGCCGATCGGCAGCGCCAGGTCCATTTCCTCGGGTGCCACGAGATCGAAGAAACCGCTGTCGTCGTCGGTCTCGCCAAGCGGGCGGATGACCGGCAGGATCGCGGCGCGGCCGCCGAGCAGCTCGACGAATTCGGAGCGCAGCACGCGAGCAGAACGGCGCGTCGGCACGAAGATCGTCACGTCGGCCAGCGACATCGGATCGGATGGATCGTAGCGGAAATCGGCATCCAGGCGGCCGTCGCACAGCGACGCGGCGAGCGTTCTGAGAAACGGCACGCCGGAGGGGATGGAAAAGATGCGGCTCGGGTCGGATGCCGCCATGGCCTCAACCCTCCGCCAGATGCCGGGCGATCACCGCCTCGGCTTGCGGCAGCGCGTCCGGCGTGCCGACGGTGATCCATTCGCCGTCCATGACGAGACCGAACAGCCGGCCTTTTTCGATCGCGCGGTCGAAATAGATGTTGAGGTTGAAGGCATCGTCCGGCGCATCGTCGAGCAGAGAGGAATGAAGGACGATCGCCCCTGCATAGACGACCGGATTGTCACCGTCCGTGTAGCGGGACAAACGACCATCGGCATTCAGCTGAAAATCCCTTTTGCCGTTATGGCCCGTGGTGCGCTCCAACGGCACGCAGAGCAGGGCCATGTCCATCGTCGCGGGATCAAAGAATCCGGCTAATTTTTCGAGGTTGGTAGCCTGACCGGGCTGTTCGCCGACCCAGAAGAGATCGGCATTCATCACGAAGGTGAGGCCGGGGGGCAGGAGGGCCAGACCCTTCTTCAGCCCGCCACCCGAATTCATCAGTTCGTCGCGTTCGTCGGAAATAGTGATATCGAGCCGCTTATAGGCGGCCAGATGCGCTTCCATCATCTCGGCGAAATGGTGCACGTTGACGACGGCTACCTCAACCCCGGCATCGGCCAGTGCGTCGAGGCCGTAATCGATCATCGCCTTGCCGGAAACCTGTACCAGCGGCTTCGGCATCCTGTCGGTAATCGGGCGCAGACGCGTTCCGAGACCCGCCGCCAGCACCATCGCCTGCCTGATTGTCATCGCACTCGACTTCTATGATTCGGAAAGTTCTATTCCAGCCCGCGAGCACCAATCGCGCAAGGGGGCGAGCGTTTCATGGGCAAGCGCTGTCGAAAGGTGCCTCAGCGTCCGCGGCATGTGCTTCATGTATTGCGGCTTGCCGTCGCGCTCCTTCAGCCGCACCCACAGGCCCGCCAGCTTGCAGTTGCGCTGCGCCGCCATGATTGCCCAGGATTTCATGAAGGCGGTCTCGTCGAAGGACCCGAGCGAGCGCCGCAGCGTCACGTAGTCGATCATCATCTGATCGGCCAGCGGCTTCGGAATATCGACCCGCGCATCCTGCACGATCGAGGCAAGATCATAGGCCGTCGGCCCGATCATCGCGTCCTGGAAATCGATGATGCCCACCTGGGCGACGCCGGATTGCTCGCCCCGCCAGATGATGTTGGGCGAATGGAAATCGCGCAGCAGCAGGTTCTTCTCTGCTGTACCAAGCTCGGCAATCAGCCCGTCCCAGATCGCCAGATACTCGGCCCGCTCGTCTTCGCCAGCCTGTTCGCCGCGTTTCCACGGCAGGTACCAGTCGAGCAGCAACCGCGCTTCCATCTTCATCGCGGTCGGATCGAAATCCGGCACGCGATGGATCGGACCATTTTCGATCGGCCCACTTTCTATTGGCAGATCCTGCTGCGTGACATGGCCGTGCAGATAGGCAAGCGCCACGACGCTTTCCCGGTAGCGCTCGGCAATCGGTTGCCCGTCGTCGTCGAGAACGCCGTCGCTGCCAAAATTCTCGATCAGCAGAATGCCCTGATCGTAATCGACATGCAGGACCTCCGGTGCCGAAAGGCTGAGGCTCTTCAGGTATTGCGAGATCGCCACGAAAGGATAGGCGTCCTCGGCGATATGGGCGACCTTCGGATAGGGTTTGCCGTCGAGAACCGGCGGACCTTCCGGCCGTTTCGGCCAGTCCATCAGGATCAGCGTTTCGCCCTCATCCGTCGTCACGCTTTCATAGGCCCGCATCGAGGCGTCGCCTGTCAGGAAGCGGCGAGGGGCTTTCGGATAGCCGTGGACGCCCAGAAATTCGCGGATCGCCAGAACGCGGCGGATGCGGGAAAGGGCCGCCTCCGGAGCCGAAATCGTCACCCGCCGCCCGGCACCTTCATGCTCCAGCTTCATGATGATCCGGTCGCGGGGCAGGAGGTCGCCGGCCATTTCCGGCCATTCGACGAGGCAGATGCCCGACGCCAGCGCTTCGTCGAAACCCAGCTCGTCGAGTTCGGACGCGTCACCCAGCCGGTAAAGATCGAAATGCGCGACGGGAATGCGCAATTCGTAAAGCTGAACCAGTGTGAAGGTCGGGCTCGGCACATCGAGATCGGCATCGTCTGCGACGGCGCGAATGAGGGCGCGGGCGAGCGTCGATTTGCCGGCCCCGAGATCGCCCGAGAGCGCAACGCAATCACCGGGGCGAAAGGCGAGCGCCAGATCCTCGCCGAGCCTGATCGTCTCGTCTTCGCCGGAAAGGTAAAGCGAAAGAGCCGAGCCGGCCGTCATTCGGCGGCGACCGAGTGAGCCGGCGAGATTGCGGGAATGCGGCAGGTGACCGTCGTGCCTTCGCCGGCGCGGCTGTCGATATTGACGTCGCCATGGTGCAGGTTGACGAAGCTCTCGACGATCGAAAGGCCCAGCCCCGCGCCGCTGCGCCGCCCATCCTTGGCCTGCGCCCGGAACCGGTCGAATACGGTTTTCAGCATGTCCGGCGGAATGCCCGGTCCGCGGTCGCGCACCGAGAAGAACACGTTGGTCGCATCGCGCCAGCAGTTCAGCGTGATGGTCGAATTGTCGGGGGCGAAATTGGTGGCGTTGGTCAGAAGCTTGATCAGGATCTGCTTCAACCGCTGCTGGTCGGCCATGATCGTGCCCATGCCGGCCGGCGCGATGATTTCCAGCGTCATGTTGTTTTCCTGCAGCCGGTCGGCGATCTGCATCGCCACATCGTCGAGCAGGTCCTCGATCGCCATTTCGGAATAGTTGAGCTGCATGATGCCGGCATCGACGGTTGCCAGATCGAGGATATCGTTGACGATGGTCAAAAGCACGGAGGACGAGGTCGAGATATGGTCGATATATTCGGCCTGTCGGTCGTTCAGCGGACCGATGCCCGGCGTCTTCAGGAGATCGGTAAAGCCGATGATGTTGGTCAGCGGCGAACGCAGTTCATAGGAAACGTGCTGGACGAAGTCGTTCTTCAGCTCGTCGGCCTTGCGCAGCGCCTCGTTCTTTTCCTTCAGCGCCTTTTCGGCGCTGACGCTTGCCGTCATGTCGACGAAGGTGAGCATCGTCTGGGCATTGGGCAGCGGCGTGACGGCATAGTCGAGAATGATGCCGGAATAGAGCTCGAACGTGCCCTGCAGCGAGGCGCGCTCGTCGTCGAAATTGGTCAATGCCTGGGCAAACCGGCGCCAGCCGTCGGGCTTGTCGTAGGACGGTGAGCAGGCGGCCTCGATCGTCTTGATGTGATTGCCGGGATGCGCCTGTTCGGCGGTGATGCCCCACAGCGCCCGGAACGCCGGGTTGGACAGGCGAATGCGGCCGTCGGGGCCGAAAACCGCGACACCTTCGGTCAGATGGTCGATCGTCTCACCCTGGACCTGGACCAGCGTGTTGTAGCGGGCTTCCAGATCCACCTGTTCCGTCAGGTTCTCGAACACCCAAGTCGCGCCGCCCTGCGGATGGGCCGTCGCGATGACGCGCAGCGTCTGGCCGTTCGGCAGATGCCATGTGTCGGTCCTGGTGTCGAGCGACTGGTAGACGGCAAGCGCCGTTTCCTTCCAGTTGCGCCAGTTGAGCTGTTCCGGCAGTTTGCCGTTGGAGCGCAGCCGGTCGAGAAGCTCGCTATTGTCCGGCTTCGATTCCAGGAACGGCAGGTCGAGGCCCCAGAGCTGCATGAAGGCCTGGTTGTAGAACTGCAGCCGCCGGGCACTGTCGAAGATGGCGACGGGCGTTGCCAGATGGTCGAGCGTCTCGGCATGGCTTTTCAGCGTCCGCTTCAGCTCCTCGCGCACCGTTTCCGCTTCCGACACGTCGATCGCCATGCCGGCGGACCCATCGGTGGAGACGACGTCGACGACATCGAGCACCGTGCGGTTGCCATGCACGACGGTCGACAGGCGGTCGTGGAACGGCGAGGTCGTCGTCGCCTTGGCGCGGATCATCTCGCGGCTGACGGTGCCGAGCAGCTCGCGGCCTTCGGCAACGGCCTTTTCAGGATTGCTGGCATCCACGGCATCGCCATAGGCATGGTTGACCCAGGCAAGCTTCCCCTGGCCGTCACGCCGCCAGACCGGCTGCTCGATCGCGTCGAGAAGCGACTGGAAGACGGAGATCGAGCTTGTCAGACGCTCGCGTTCGATCTTCAGTTCGGCAAGTTCGGCGCGCAGGTTGTTGAGCGCCAGAAAGCGGACGAAAGCCTTGCCGCCGGACACGCGGCCCTGGACTTCCAGCACTTCGTCGCGGGCCGTCTCCACGATCATGTCGAAACTGCGCGCATGGCTGCGCAACAGGTCGATCGCCTTGTCGAGGTCGGCTGCCGAGCTGGCGCGCAGCCAGCGACCGAACGCAAGGAATTCACTGTCGACCTGCGGCGCGCCGGTCTCCACCGGCAACTGGCCGAGCAGTTCGGCCTTCGACGAACCGCTTTCCCAGACGACGATGCGGCGGTTCTTGTCGGCGATCAGGGCCTCGTATTTGGAAATCCGCTGCTGCGCGTCGGAGAGCGCGCTGCGCATTTCCTCGCCTTCGGCTTCCATGTTGCCACGCTGGCGTACCAGCCAGACGGCAGCAAGCAGGGCAGCGCCGAGCGCGCCGAGCACGATGGACGAGACGATCACTTCGGCGGATGAGAAAAGCGGGGAGACGGCGGCATCTTCCTGCGCCATCGCCACGGTCGGAACCGCGACCAGCGAGGTGCCGGAGAGGAGCAGCCGCATGCGCCGTGCGATGCCCGCAAACGCCGCCTTCGCATAGCCACCATGGGGTGCATGCGGGGTCTTGCGGGCGCCGTTACCCAGGCCAAGAATTGGATCGGCCTGCTCTAGCAGGCTCATTTTTTTTACCGTCATGACCGGTGTGTCTCCGTCCAATTGCCGCTCATCGACAAGACATACCACTTCGCACCTTGCCCGAAGCCGACGGCGTGGACAGGTCGAATCAAGTCTCAAAACAATACTGGCTGGGGCAGGGGGCGGGAAGGCGTGGCGGCAAAAAAGAAGCCGCAGCCTTTTGTCAAGGCTGCGGCTACAACATGTTGTGGATTAACCGGCTACGGATTAGTAGCGGTAGTGTTCCGCCTTGAACGGACCCTGCGGCGAGATGCCGATATAGGCAGCCTGCTCCTCGGAAAGTTCCGTCAGCTTGACGCCGAGGCGGCCGAGATGGAGGCGCGCGACCTTTTCGTCGAGATGCTTCGGCAGGATATAGACGTCGTTCTTGTACTCACCTTCCTTGGTGAACAGCTCGATCTGTGCCAGCGTCTGGTTGGTGAACGAGGCGGACATGACGAAGGACGGGTGACCCGTTGCGTTGCCGAGGTTCAGGAGGCGACCTTCCGACAGAAGGATCATGCGGTTGCCCTTCGGGAACTCGATCATGTCGACCTGCGGCTTGACGTTGGTCCACTTGAGGTTCTTCAGCGCCGCGACCTGAATTTCGTTGTCGAAATGGCCGATATTGCCGACGATCGCCATGTCCTTCATCTCGCGCATGTGCTCGATGCGGATGACGTCCTTGTTGCCGGTCGTGGTGATGAAGATGTCGGCGGTGGCAACGACGTCTTCGAGCGTCACGACTTCAAAACCGTCCATGGCGGCCTGAAGGGCGCAGATCGGGTCGACTTCGGTCACCTTGACGCGGGCGCCGGCGCCCTGCAGCGAGGCGGCCGAACCCTTGCCGACGTCGCCGTAACCGCAGACGACGGCAACCTTGCCGGCCATCATCACGTCGGTGCCGCGGCGGATGCCGTCGACCAGCGATTCCTTGCAGCCGTACTTGTTGTCGAACTTCGACTTGGTGACCGAGTCGTTGACGTTGATCGCCGGGAAGGGCAGGAGGCCCTTCTTGGAGAGTTCGTACAGGCGGTGAACGCCCGTCGTCGTCTCTTCGGTGACGCCCTTGATCGCGTCGCGCTGCTTGGTGAACCAGCCCGGCGAAGCTTCGAGGCGCTTCTTGATCTGCGCGAACAGGATCTCTTCTTCTTCCGAACCGGGGTTCGACAGGACATCTTCACCGGCTTCGGCGCGGGCGCCGAGCAGGATGTACATGGTGGCATCGCCGCCATCGTCGAGGATCATGTTGGAGAAGCCGCCGTCAGACCACTGGAAGATCTTGTCGGTGTATTCCCAATATTCGGTCAGGCTCTCGCCCTTCACGGCGAAGACCGGGATGCCGGCGGCAGCGATTGCGGCTGCGGCATGGTCCTGCGTGGAGAAGATGTTGCAGGAGGCCCAGCGGATATCGGCGCCGAGCGCCTGCAGCGTTTCGATCAGAACGGCGGTCTGGATCGTCATGTGCAGCGAGCCGGAAATGCGCGCACCCTTGAGCGGCTTCGACGCACCGAATTCCTCGCGGCAGGACATCAGGCCCGGCATTTCGGTTTCGGCGATATCCAGCTCCTTGCGACCGAAGTCGGCAAGGTTGATATCCGCGACGATGTAGTCTTTTTCGGTGCTCATGAAGCTCTCCAGATCTCGTTGCATTGTCATGCGGCCCACCGGCGCCAATTGGGCATGGGCAGGCAAACTGGGTGGCGGTTTAGCAGGCTTCCGACCCAGTTGCAATGTCGATATAAAGAGGTCTTTATATGTTTATGTGACGGAGCCTGTCAGGTTTCCTCGCCGAACTTGTTGGCGATCAGGGCCTCCAGCGCATCGAGAGCGTCGGTCGCCTGATTGCCTTCGGCCGCGACGTCGATGCAACAGCCGGTGGAGGCTGCCAGCATCATCAGGCCCATGATCGATGTTCCGCCGACGCTCATCCCGTCCTTGGAGACGACGATCTTGGCGTCATAGCCCTCGACCATCTGCACGAACTTGGCCGACGCCCTGGCATGCAGTCCACGCTTGTTGACGATGGTGAATTGGCGGGTGAGGGCGGACATGCTGTTCGGTCTCGCTCTTATTTGCCGCTCAGGACGCGGCTGGCGACGTTGATGTATTTGCGACCGGCTTCGGAGGCTTCGGCAAGCGCCCGCTCCATGTCGTTTTCGCCGCGAACGCCGGCAAGCTTGATCAGCATCGGCAGGTTCATTCCGGCGATCACTTCGGTCGTGCCGCTTTCCATGACGGAGATGGAGAGGTTGGAAGGCGTTCCGCCAAACATGTCGGTCAGGATGATGACGCCGTTTCCGGCATTGGCGCGCCCGACGGCGTCGAGGATATCCTGCCGCCGCTGATCCATGTCGTCTTCCGGACCGATGCAGACGGTTTCGATCAATTTCTGCGGACCAACCACATGCTCGACGGCATGTTTGAATTCCTCAGCCAGCTTGCCATGGGTGACAAGCACCAGTCCGATCATGAAAATACGCCCCCTGATTTCAAAACTCGCGGCCCATATCGTAACGCACTGGTGCCGTAAAGCGGCGGGTTGCCATCTTCGCCAACTAGCGTTGAAGTTCAAGTTAAAAAAATCGCTGCCCCGCTCACCAAATCGTGGACCCCTCTCGCCAGGCGGGCATCAGGGCACCGATGACGGCGAGTGGATCGGCCGCATTGGCTATGATCCGAACCATAGGCAGGTCGCCGGCGTCCCCGAGCGAAAACCGCTCTCCTTGCGGCGGAAGACGCTCGGCGTCGCCGGCGCAAACCACGCGGATGGCAAGGTCGAGAGCAGCCGACGGCACATGTTCCATCCGCACGATGCCGCTGCCGCGCAGCTCCATCATGCCGGCGATCGAGGGCGGGCAGGTGGCGATGATGCGGTCGTCGCTGCGGCTGACGAAGATCTGGTCGTCGGCGATAAGGGCTGCCTTGCCCCCCAGCCTTCGGGCGATCGTCAGGCATTGGAAGGCCATCATCGACTTGCCGGCGCCGGACGGGCCGACGAAGATCAGGCCGCGTCCTTCGACGGCAATCGCCGTTGCATGAATGTTGAAGGGCGGGCCGCTCACGCGCTGCTGCCGGCCGGAAGCGACAGGATGAAGCGCGCACCGGTAATGTGCTGGGCCTTGTCCTGCACGTTTTCCGCCTTCAGCGTGCCGCCGTGGGCTTCGGCGATCTGCCGGCTGATCGACAGGCCCAGCCCCGAATTCTGGCCGAAACTCTCGCCGTCGGGGCGGTCGGTATAGAAACGCTCGAAGATGCGGTCGATATTTTCTGCCTGGATGCCGGGGCCGTTGTCATCCACGGTGATCACCACCCGGTCCTTCTGCCGCGACAGGCGGATGGTGAGATGGCCGCTCTTTTCCGGCACGAAGGAGCGTGCGTTCTCGATCAGGTTGGTGATGATCTGTCCGAGCCTCAGGTCATGGCCATTGACGACGAAGGCTCCCTTTTCGAGACCCTTGTCGTCGACGCCGAGATCGATCTCGACCGGTTTGCGGCCGGTGCGCATCTGCCGGGAAATATCGACAAGGTTGGTGACCAGCGTTTCCATGTCGATCGGCGCCGAATCCGTGCGCGCCAGTTCCGCATCGAGGCGCGACGCATCGGAAATGTCGCTGATCAGCCGGTCGAGGCGGCGCACGTCATGGAAGATGATCTCGGTAAGCCGCCGCTTGGATTCCTCTGATTTCGCCAGCGGCAGGGTTTCCACGGCGCTGCGCAGCGAGGTAAGCGGGTTTTTCAGCTCGTGGCTGACATCGGCGGCAAAGCTTTCGATCGCGTCGATACGGTCATAAAGCGCATTGGTCATGTCGCGCACGGCAATCGACAGGTTGCCGATCTCGTCCTGGCGATAGGAGAAATCCGGGATTTCCTCGCGCTGCTTGGCGCCGCGGCGAACCCGGATGGCGGCAGCCGAAAGCCGACGCAGCGGATTGGCGATCGTCGAGGACAGAAGCAGCGACAGCACGATGTTGACGAGTGTCGCGACGCCGAAGACGCGCATGATCGCCAGCCGCTCGGCATGGACGATCTTGTCGATATCGCCGGCCTGTGTGGACAGAAGCAGGACGCCGAGCACGGCGCGAAAACGCTGCACGGGAACGGCGACCGAGACGATCAGCTCACCACGATCGGTGATCCGCACGAGCGCGCCGCGCACGCCGGTCAGGGCGTTCATCACTTCCGGATAGATCGAGCCGTCACCGCCCGGCGCTTCGCGGTAGACCGGCAGGTTGCCGGGCTGGAGCAGCCGGTTGAACAGGCCGGACGTCCATTCGCTCCAGGTCTGGGTTTCGTTTTCGACCGGCGGCAGATCGTATCGCAGAACCTGGCCGCGCGAATACAGATGGCGCGAATCGAGCAGCAGGTTGGCATCCGCATCGAACAGGCGGGCACGGGTGCGGGTCGGCGAGATGAGCCGGCGCAGGACCGGTGCGACGCGTTCCGGGTCGATCGGGAAATCCAGATCCTCGTCGTTCGGCACCGGCGTGATGCTCTGGCCGGCCTGCAGTTCAAGGAGCTTTTCCGGATCGATGGTGATCGAGTTCGTATCGACCGAAGCCGAAGCCGAGACGGCGGCGGAAATGATCTCGCCCTGGGTCAGCAGGCTTTCGACGCGGGCATCGATCAGCCCTTCGCGAAACTGGTTGAGATAGAGGATGCCTGCGACGAGAACGACGGTCGCGGCGATATTGAAGAACAGGATACGGCGCGTGAGGCTGGAAAACACTGCATGGCCGAACAGGCGGCGGATCAGTGTGAACGAGCGGGGCCAGATCCGGCGGACGCTGCGTCTCACCGGGGCTACACCGATCGGCTGATTTTCGAGCAGTCTGTCTGCCACGTCCTGGTCCTTCCGCCGGGCCAATCTATCGCCGGCCCGGTCGTGGCTTCAAGTTAAGCTGTCGTAACTTTCGCGCGTCAGGCCGCTTCGCGGAAGCGATAACCGACACCATAGAGCGTTTCGATCATGTCGAAATCCGTGTCAACCATCTTGAACTTCTTGCGCAGCCGCTTGATGTGGCTGTCGATGGTGCGGTCGTCGACATAAACCTGCTCGTCATAGGCGGCATCCATCAGCGCGTCGCGGCTCTTGACCACGCCCGGACGCTGCGCCAGCGAGTGGAGGATGAGGAATTCGGTAACGGTCAGCGTCACCGGCTCGCCCTTCCAGGTGCAGGTATGGCGTTCCTGATCCATCAGCAACTGGCCGCGCTCGAGTGTCCGTGCCGCCAGCTGTTCCGGCGTTGCCTTCACGCCGCCCGGTGCCTGCAGATCGCGGCTGCCCGCACGGCGCAGGATCGCCTTCACCCGCTCCACCAGCAGGCGCTGGGAAAACGGCTTGGTGATGAAGTCGTCGGCGCCCATCTTGAGGCCGAACAGTTCGTCGATTTCCTCGTCCTTGGAGGTGAGGAAGATGACCGGAAGATCGGACTTCTGGCGCAGGCGGCGCAGCAATTCCATTCCGTCCATGCGCGGCATCTTGATGTCGAAGATGGCAAGCTGCGGTGGCCGGGCGACCAGACCGTCAAGCGCCGATGCGCCATCCGTGTAGGTCTCGACCTTGTAGCCTTCCGCCTCGAGCGCGATCGACACCGAGGTGAGAATGTTTCGGTCGTCGTCTACGAGCGCGATTGTCTGCATACCGTCCGTCTCCATTGCCATTTCGTGCGCATCTCCTGGAATGACCGTTTTCATCGGTTCCCAGCCCTCGCCAAGCGCTACATGGGGGGAAAGGTGGAACAAATTGTGGCAAAGTCAAAGGGAGAGTGTTTGGCGGTGCGCGCGCCGCAGGGTCGCAAATGGCCGCATTCCTGCCGTTTATCAGGCGCATCAAAAAGCCCAATAAACCGATTTAAAGCGAAATAGATTTCTTTAAATCGATTAAATTATTGATTTTGTTGATCTATTTAAATCAGGTGGCTTGCCGTTTTAAAAAACAGGCTCTAGTTTCAAGCCACGGCCAATCGTAGAAATAGTAGACGGAGGTTAGGCGCGTATGGAAGAGCTTGGACTTTATAATCCGGCAAACGGTGTTGCAGCGATCGGTCTCGATAAGGTCGCACGCGTCAGCTACAACCTCTCCGAGGTCGAGCTTTATGAAGAATCGCTGCGCAAGGGCGAGGCGACGCTGACCGCCGATGGCGCGCTGCGCGCCGTCACCGGCCAGCATACCGGCCGTTCGCCGAAGGACAAGTTCGTCGTTCGCGATGCTTCGACCGAGACCAAGATCTGGTGGGACAACAACAAGCCGATGTCGCCGGAGCACTTTGCCGTGCTGAAGGCCGACATGCTGGCCCATGCCGCCGGCCGCGAACTCTATGTGCAGGATCTCGTCGGCGGTGCCGATGCCGAAAACGCCCTGCCGACCCGCGTCGTCACCGAGCTTGCCTGGCATGCGCTGTTCATCCGCAACCTTCTGATCCGTCCCAAGCGTGAGACGCTGTCCGGGTTCCAGCAGAAGCTGACGATCATCAACCTGCCGAGCTTCAAGGCCGATCCGGAGCGCCATGGCTGCCGCTCCGAAACGGTGATCGCCTGCGATCTGGAAAATGGTCTCGTTCTGATCGGCGGCACCTCCTATGCCGGCGAGAACAAGAAGTCCGTCTTCACCGTCCTGAATTACCTGTTGCCGGCCAAGGGCGTGATGCCGATGCATTGCTCGGCCAATGTCGGCGCTGAAGGCGATACCGCCGTGTTCTTCGGCCTGTCCGGCACCGGCAAGACGACGCTGTCGGCCGATCCGGCCCGTACGCTGATCGGTGACGACGAGCATGGCTGGGGCGAAAACGGCGTCTTCAACTTCGAAGGCGGCTGCTATGCCAAGGCGATCAAGCTGTCAGCCGAAGCCGAGCCTGAAATCTACGCCGCGACCCGTCGCTTCGGCACCGTTCTCGAAAACGTCGTTCTCGACGAGAACCGCGTGCCGGATTTCGACGACAATTCGTTGACGGAAAACACCCGCAGCGCCTATCCGCTGCACTTCATCCCGAACGCCTCGGAAACCGGTCTGGCGCCCCATCCGAAGACGATCATCATGCTGACGGCCGATGCCTTCGGCGTCATGCCGCCGATTGCAAGGTTGACGCCGGAACAGGCGATGTACCACTTCCTGTCCGGTTATACCGCCAAGGTGGCCGGCACGGAAAAGGGCGTGACCGAGCCGGAAGCGACCTTCTCGACCTGCTTCGGCGCGCCGTTCATGCCGCGTCATCCGGCCGAATACGGCAACCTGTTGAAGGAACTGATCGCCAAGCACGGCGTCGACTGCTGGCTGGTCAACACCGGCTGGACCGGTGGCGCCTACGGTACCGGCCGCCGCATGCCGATCAAGGCGACCCGCGCGCTTCTGACGTCTGCGCTGAACGGCAGCCTGAAGAATGCCGAGTTCCGCACCGACGCCAATTTCGGCTTTGCCGTTCCGGTTGCGGTCGATGGCGTCGAGAATGCCATTCTCGACCCGCGTTCGACCTGGGCCGATGGACTGGCCTATGACAACCAGGCGGCCAAGCTCGTTTCGATGTTCATCAAGAACTTCGAAAAGTTCGAGGCGCATGTCGATGCCAAGGTCAAGGATGCAGCGCCTGGATTGCTGGTCGCAGCCGAATAAGCGCAAAACGTGTGATTCACGTGGAACCGTCGGTCGGGCAATACCCGGCCGGCGGTTTTCTTTTGTGCGGCTTTATGGGAAAGATGCCGGCCAGTCGCTAGAATTCGAGACCATGGCCAGCAATCCGCTTATCATCAACAGCCGCATCACCATCGCCGGATGGGAACTGACGGAACAGTTCGTTCTGGCGGGTGGTCCCGGCGGGCAGAATGTCAACAAGGTCTCGACCGCGGTTCAACTGTTCTTCGATATCGTCAACTCGCCGTCTCTGCCCGAGCGCGTCAAGACGAATGCCTTGAAGCTTGCCGGAAAGCGGGTGTCGAAGGACGGCGTGCTGATGATAGAGGCGAGCAAGTCGCGCAGCCAGGAACGCAACCGGGAAGAGGCGCGAGAACGGCTGAAGGAGCTGATCCTCGAGGCCGCCAAGCCGCCGCCGCCGGTGCGCAAGGCGACAAGGCCGACCAAGGGCTCGGTCGAGCGGCGGCTGAAGGCAAAATCCGGGCGCTCCGACATCAAGAAGATGCGCGGCAAGCCGAGCGGAGACTGAAGCCGAACGGAAGAGGAGGAGAGGGCATGGCGACGCTGATGAACGGTATCCGGCATCTTCCGGCCTATCTCGATCGGCCGGCGCAGGAGCATCTGGTCGAGGTCATTCGGGGGATCGTCGCCGAGGCGCCGCTTTATACGCCGGTGATGCCGGGGACGGGCAAGCCGATGTCGGTCAGGATGACCAATTGCGGCGCGCTCGGCTGGGTGACCGACAGGGAGCGCGGCTATCGCTACCAGCCCACCCACCCGGCAACAGGCAAGCCATGGCCGGCGATCCCTCCCGAACTGTTAGAACTCTGGACCGCGCTTTCCGGCCATCCCGATCTGCCGCAGGCCTGCCTCGTCAACTTCTATTCCGATGATGCGAAAATGGGCCTGCATCAGGATAGGGATGAGACCGACTTTTCCGCACCGGTCCTGTCGATTTCGCTCGGCAACACCTGCCTCTTCCGCGTCGGCGGGCTGGAGCGAAAAGACCCCACCGGCTCGTTCAGGCTGTCGAGCGGCGATGTCGTGATCCTCGGCGGGGAGGGGCGGCTTGCCTTCCACGGCGTCGACCGCATCTATCCCAACACCTCGACGCTTCTGAAAAACGGCGGCCGGATCAATCTGACGCTCCGTCGCGTCGGTCCGTGAGTGTTGAATCCGGCTACAGTTTTCTGAGCGACACCGTTTCGATGAAGTGATCGCGGCCCTTGCGCAGGATGATGTCGGCGCGCGGGCGGGTCGGCAGAATGTTCTGGCGCAGGTTCTTCAGGTTGATGTTTTCCCAAAGACCCTCGGCGACCTCGAGCGCCGCATCCGTATCGATCGCCGCGTATTTCTTGAAGAACGACGTCGGATCGCGGAAGGCGGTTTCGCGCAGCTTCATGAAGCGCTGCACATACCACTGGTGGATCTGCTCTTCGTCCGCATCGATATAGATCGAGAAGTCGAAGAAATCCGAGACGATCGGCACGATTGTTCCATCCGTCGGCAACGCCCGCGATTGCAGCACGTTGATGCCTTCGAAGATCAGGATGTCGGGCCGGTCGACCAGCGTGTAGTCGTCTGACAGCACGTCATAGGTCAGGTGCGAATAGCGCGGTGCCCTGACGTTCGGCTCGCCGGCCTTGATGGCTGACAGAAATCGCAGGATCTGGCCGATATCGTAGCTTTCCGGAAAACCCTTGCGCTGCATCATGTCCTGACGCTGGAGCACGGCGTTTGGATAGAGAAAGCCGTCGGTGGTGATCAGATCCACCTTCGGGCTGGATGGCCAGCGGGCGAGAAGTTCCTGCAGCACGCGGGCGGTTGTCGACTTGCCGACCGCGACCGATCCGGCGATGCCGATGATGAAAGGCGTCTTGGACACATCCGGCAGGGTAAGGAAGCGGTTGCGCTGCCGGAACAGCCGCTGCGAGGCTTCCACATGCGTGGAAAGAAGGCGCGACAGCGCAAGGTAGATGCGCCGCACTTCGTCGAGGTTGATCGGGTCGTCCAGCGAGCGCAGCCGGGCGATTTCCTCGGAGGTCAGCGTCAGCGGCGTATCGGCGCGGAAACGCGCCCATTCTTCAGCGCTGAAGTGATGATAGGGAGAATAGAACTCGGTCATCGGGACGGCTTGCCGCTCATCGGCGGGCTGCGGTGCGCTACTCATGACTTCGGCCGGCTTGCCTTTTCTTGCAAGCCCGACTGGCCGGTCCTGCGTTGAAGTTCGTCGAGCACATCCTGCAACGGAATGTCGGCGATATTCAATACGACTAACAGGTGATAGATCAGGTCGGCGCTTTCCGACACCAGTTCCTTGCGGTCCTGCGCCACGGCCGCGATCACCGTTTCGACCGCTTCTTCGCCGAGTTTCTTGGCGGCCTTGGTCTGGCCGGCGGCGGCAAGTTTTGCCGTCCAGGACTCGTCCGGCGAGGCTTTCGCCCGCGCGGCGACGATCTTTTCCAGATCGCTCAGGGTAAATTCGCTCAAAACTCTCTCCTCCGGCCCGGTTCTAAAGCGTATCGCGATTTTCAGATTCGCTCTGCACGCTTTAGCCTTTTATTTTTGCGCGTGTCTTTAGCTCGAAACCGGCAACCACTTTCGAGCGACACGCTCTAGTCGAGCCGCATGGCGATGCCATGCTCCGCCATATAACGCTTCGCCTCGCCGATCGAATAGGTGCCGAAGTGGAAAATCGACGCGGCAAGCACCGCTGTCGCATGGCCCTCCTTCACCCCGGCGACAAGATCGTCGAGATTGCCGACGCCTCCGGACGCGATGACGGGCACCCGAACGCTGTCGGCAATGGTGCGCGTCAATTCCAGATCGTATCCGATCTTGGTGCCGTCGCGATCCATCGATGTGACCAACAGTTCGCCGGCACCGCGCTCGACCATTCTGCGGGCGAATTCGACCGCATCGATGCCGGTGGCGTTGCGCCCGCCATGGGTGAAGATTTCCCAACGGTCGGTCTCGCCGGTGGCGGACACTTTCTTGGCGTCGATCGACACGACGATGCACTGGTTGCCGAACTTGTCGGCGGCTTCGGCGACGAAATCCGGGTTGTTGACGGCGGCCGAATTGATCGAGACCTTGTCGGCACCGGCCAGCAGCAGCTTGCGGATGTCGCCGACCTGACGCACGCCGCCGCCGACGGTGACCGGCATGAAGCAATGCTCGGCGGTGCGGGCGACGACGTCGAAAATCGTGTCTCGATTGTCGGACGAGGCGGTGATGTCGAGGAAGCAGAGTTCGTCGGCACCGGCGGCATCATAGGCCTTGGCGGCCTCCACCGGATCGCCGGCATCGATCAAGTCGACGAAGTTGACGCCCTTGACGACGCGGCCGTCCTTGACGTCGAGACAGGGAATGACGCGAGCTTTGAGGGTCATCGGACGGCCTCCATTTTAGTTTGCCTGTCCTCGCCGCTGTGCGGCTGCGGGCAGCGCGGGCCGTCCTTGACGTCGAGGCGGGGGATGACGCGGGCTTTGAGAGTCATGCGGTCTTGCCCTTCGCGGCACGGATGAGCGCCAGCGCCTCGGACGGGTCGATACGACCATCATAAAGAGCCCGGCCGGAGATGGCGCCTTCGAGACGGGCGGCATCGGGTTCGAGCATGCGGCGGATGTCCTCGAGCGAGGCGAGGCCGCCGGATGCAATAACCGGGATGGAGACGGCATCCGCCAGTTCCAGCGTCGAGGCCCAGTTGATGCCGGCGAGAATGCCGTCGCGATCGATATCGGTATAGATGATCGCCGAGACACCGGCGCCCTCGAATTTCTTCGCCAGCTCGATCACGCCGAGTTCGGAGGCTTCAGCCCAACCCTCGACTGCAACCTTGCCGCCCTTGGCATCGATGCCGACGGCGACCTTGCCCGGAAATTTCTTGCAGGCCTCGATGACGAGCGCCGGATCGCGAACCGCAACGGTGCCGAGGATGACGCGGGAAAGCCCTCGCGAAAGCCAGGTCTCGATATGATCGAGCGTGCGAATGCCGCCGCCGAGCTGCACCGGGTTCTTCGTCGCCTTTAGGATGGCATCGACGGCCGCGCCATTGACGCTCTCGCCGGCGAATGCGCCGTTGAGATCCACGACATGCAGCCACTCGAAACCCTGGTCCTCAAAGGCTTTCGCCTGGGCGCCGGGGTCGGGATTATAGACGGTGGCCTGCTCCATGTCGCCAAGCTTGAGGCGAACGCACTGGCCGTCTTTCAGGTCGATAGCTGGGAAGAGGATCATAATTCTATTCAATTCGTGGGGGCGGGTGATGTGTTGAAGATGCCTGCCGCATCTATGATGTCGGAGCCGAATAGCGAGGCCGTCAGAACAAGTCCAGTGACGAGAAGTGTCCATATGACAGTTGCAACTAGACCGGTTCCGACTTGAGACCAGAAATTCGATTGGTTCTTGATCGAATTCTCAATATCTCTCGCTTGTCTCAGCATCTCGCTATTCAGAGCGCCGATCTTGATCGTCGGCTCAAGCGCTTGGACATAGGTATCCGCATAGCCGCTCAACAAATCGGATGCGCGAGCGCGCAGAGTATTCCTGACGTCTTCGGTAAGGTAGCTGGTCGTAACGGCGGCAATTTCGCTGCCTGTTGGTTTACGCCCGTCATTTTGCGCCCTGTGCTTGATGATCCAGTCCCGCTTCTGGCGCTTGTAGAGTGAGTAGGCGATCAATCCGACAAGATCGATGTCGCCGTTGCCGTCGTCATCAATGTAGTATTCGAGCACGCGATTGTAGTCGCGTTGGGTGACCGCTTCGTCAGGTTCCTCTCGCTGTTCGGAAGAGGTCATGCCTTTTCCTTGTAGGCCTTCGCCGCATTGACAAGCGCCTTGCGGTGCAGGCTCTCGTCGACGCGACGGATGATCCGTCCGTCCGGAAGGACAACATCGGAGATCACCGACTGGCCTGGCCTGGAGCGCTTCAGCGTATAGGAAATCAATCCGGATTTTGCGATTTTAGGCGCCTTGGTCATAGATGCCTCCTTGTGCCTCGCAAATATAATAGGGATTCCGCGCTTTGGAAATGGCTACGGCTTCCAGCGCAGGAAGTTGGAAATCAGGGCGAGGCCGAGTTTTTGGCTCTTTTCCGGATGGAACTGGGCGCCGGCCATGTTGTCGCGGCCGACAAAGGCGGTCATCGCGCCGCCGTAATCGGTCGTGGCGATCACCTCGGTCGGATTGGCGGCTGCCAGATGGTAGGAATGGACGAAATAGGCATGCAGCCCGTCCGGTCCCGTCTTGATGCCGTCAAACAGCGGGTGAGGGCTGTTGAGGGTCAGCGTGTTCCAGCCGATCTGCGGGATCTTCAGCGTCGGGTCGGATGGCGTCATTTCGATGACGTCGCCGCCGATCCAGCCGAGACCTGCCGTCGTGGTCTTTTCCAGCCCGCGCGAGGACATCAGCTGCATGCCGACGCAGATGCCGAGGAAGGGGCGGGCTTTCTTTTCGATCGTCTCGATCAATGCTTCATGCATGCCGGAGACGGAGGCAAGGCCGGCGCGGCAATCCGCATAGGCGCCGACGCCCGGCAGCACGACGCGGTCGGCCGATGCAACGGCATCCGGACTGTCGGTCAGCTCGATCGTGGCGTCGATGCCTGCCTCGCGGGCGGCACGTTCGAAAGCATTGGTGGCGGAGCGGAGATTGCCCGATCCGTAGTCGATGATTGCGACGCGCATCAGCGTCCTCCGTGGTCGAAGAGCCCGAGTGCCGGACCCTGCCAGCCCGTTGCGGCCGGCTGTGTCTTGTTCTTGGCCCAGTCCGCCGAAGCGGGCATGGGCTGTGTTTCAGGCTGAGGCAGCCCGGAAAAATAGATCGCTTCCGCCGTGTTCAGATCGTGGGCCGGAATGACGGTTTCCAGTGTCCAGCCGCGGCGGATGAGGGCATTGCCGCGGTAATTGCGGCCTTCGAAGCCGACGAGCAGACTGACGGCGAAACCGAGCAATGTGCCGGCAAGCCAGAGACCGGGCCTGTCGATGAGCATGCCGCTTGCGATCTGCACCGCAAAGACGAGGACGGCCGCAAGCCAGAGCCTGTGCCATGCAAGCCAGACCCAAGGAAACAGCAACGCCGTCCAGGAAAACCCGTCGGGCAGGACGAGGGTGGAGCGGTGGTCCTTTTCGGCACCGCCCGGTGGTGTGAAGACGAGATAGCTTCTCAAGGATCAACTCCCGGAAACGGTCAGGCAAGCGTTCCCTTGGTCGAAGGGACGCGATTGGCCTGCCGCGGATCGATTTCGACGGCGGTGCGAAGCACGCGCGCCACGGATTTGAAGCAAGTCTCGGCGATATGATGGTTGTTGGCGCCGTAATGGTTGAGGATATGCAGGGTAATCCCCGCATTTTGCGCTAAGGCCTGGAAGAATTCGCGCACCAGTTCGGTGTCGAACGTGCCGATCTTCGGCGCCGAGAACGCGACGTTCCAGACGAGGAACGGACGGCCGGAAACGTCGACTGCCGCCTTGGTCATCGTCTCGTCCATGGCGAGATCGAGCGAGGCGTAACGGGTGATCCCGCGCCGGTCGCCGAGCGCTCTGGAAATCGCCTGGCCGATTGCGATGCCGGTGTCTTCCACCGTGTGGTGGTCGTCGATATGCAGGTCGCCCTTGACGTCGATCTCCATGTCGATCAGCGAATGTCGCGCCAGCTGGTCGAGCATATGGTCGAAGAAGCCGACGCCCGTCGAAATCTTGGCCGCGCCGGTGCCGTCCAGATTGACGGTAACGGAGACGGAGGTCTCGTTGGTCTTGCGGGAGATGCTTCCCACGCGTGCGGCGGCTGTTTCGCCCATCAGGCTCTGCTCCATGCTTTTCTTGGCCGCTCCATATCAGCCGGACAGTGAAATATCCAGCAAAAGCACGGGCCGTTGCGGACACTGCGTCGATAGCGGACGGGCCGATTGCATTCGTCTGTTTGCCACTTACATAGGTGTCAACACGGTCCCGGCAAAGCCAGCGTGGTTTGGCGGGATTTCCTGAAGTTAGAGGGCCCGCTTTTTTAAAGGGGCAGACAGGGTGTCTTGATGACGACGATTATTACGGTCCGCAAGGGTGGCAAGGTGGTGATGGCCGGCGATGGCCAGGTGAGCCTTGGCCAGACGGTGATGAAGGGCAATGCGCGCAAGGTGCGCCGCATCGGCAAGGGTGGCGATGTGATCGCCGGTTTCGCCGGCGCCACGGCGGATGCCTTCACCCTGCTCGACCGGCTTGAAAAGAAGCTCGAACAATATCCCGGCCAGCTGATGCGCGCCGCAGTCGAACTTGCCAAGGACTGGCGCACCGACAAGTATCTGCGCAATCTCGAAGCGATGATGCTGGTCGCCGACAAGACGACGACGCTCGCGATCACCGGCAATGGTGATGTGCTGGAGCCGGAACACGGTACGATCGCCATCGGCTCCGGCGGCAATTACGCCTTTGCCGCAGCCCGTGCGATGATGGATTCGGAAAAATCCGCCGATGACGTCGCCCGCAAGGCGCTCGATATCGCAGCCGACATCTGTGTCTATACCAACCACAATCTCGTCGTCGAAACCCTCGACGCCGAATAACCATCCCATTCCCAAAAGGGTCCCGCGGGCCGGGCCGCCATGGCCGGCCGCAACGGGAAAGCCGAGAGGATCACATGACCAATTTTTCTCCCCGCGAAATCGTTTCCGAACTCGATCGGCATATCATTGGCCAGCACGATGCCAAGCGCGCCGTGGCTATCGCGCTGCGCAACCGCTGGCGCCGCCACCAGCTCGACGAGAGCCTGCGTGACGAAGTGATGCCGAAGAACATCCTGATGATCGGCCCGACCGGCGTCGGCAAGACGGAAATCTCCCGCCGTCTCGCCAAGCTTGCCGGCGCCCCCTTCATCAAGGTCGAAGCCACCAAGTTCACCGAGGTCGGCTATGTCGGCCGCGATGTCGAGCAGATCATCCGCGACCTCGTCGAGGTCGGTATCGGCCTCGTGCGTGAAAAGAAGCGCTCGGAAGTGCAGGCCAAGGCACACCAGAGTGCCGAGGAACGGGTGCTCGATGCGCTGGTCGGTTCCACCGCGTCGCCCGCCACCCGCGAAAGTTTCCGCAAGAAGCTGCGCGCCGGCGAGCTGGACGACAAGGAAATCGAAGTCGAGGTGGCCGATAGCGGGTCGGGCATGCCCGGCTTCGATATTCCAGGCATGCCGGGCGCCAATATCGGCGTCTTGAACCTGTCGGAAATGTTCGGCAAGGCCATGGGCGGGCGTACCAAGAAGGTGCGCACCACGGTGTCCAAGTCCTATGGCGAGCTGATCCGCGACGAATCCGACAAGCTGATCGACAATGAGGTCATTCAGCGCGAGGCCGTGCGTTCGGTCGAAAACGATGGGATCGTCTTCCTCGATGAGATCGACAAGATCGCGGCGCGTGACGGCGGCATGGGTGCCGGTGTTTCACGTGAAGGCGTGCAGCGCGACCTGCTGCCGCTCGTCGAAGGCACGACGGTTTCGACCAAATATGGACCGGTGAAGACGGACCATATCCTGTTTATCGCATCGGGTGCCTTCCATGTGGCCAAGCCCTCGGATCTTCTACCGGAACTTCAGGGCCGCCTGCCGATCCGCGTCGAGCTGCGACCGCTGACCAAGGAAGACTTCCGCCGCATCCTGACGGAAACCGAAGCGAGCCTCATCCGCCAGTACAAGGCGCTGATGGGGACGGAAGATCTGTCGCTGGAATTTACCGATGATGCGATCGATGCCCTGGCGGACGTCGCCGTTCACCTGAACTCCTCGGTGGAGAATATCGGTGCCCGCCGCCTGCAGACGGTGATGGAGCGGGTGCTGGACGAAATCTCGTTCACGGCGCCGGATCAGGGCGGTACTTCGGTGAAGATCGATGCCGAATATGTGCGCAAGCATGTGGGCGATCTGGCGGCCGATACCGACCTGTCGCGTTACATTCTCTGATCGATAACGTGGCAGCCGGGCAACGTCCGGCTGCCACTTCTCCTTGTCCTGACGCTATTTTGAATGCCCTTGTCTCGACATTGCGGCCTCTATTACCGTATGGGTGACGCGCTTTCGCGAAGGCCCGGACGGCGTGACCATGCGTCGTGGTGTCTGGAGCCGGAACTGGCGAAGACCAACGCTGGGACACGGAATAACATTGAAACGTCATCTGCTCGCATTGCTCCTCACCGCCGCCTGGGCGGTTTCGTCTTCCCAGCCGGTCATGGCCATGACCGTCGTTCCGGAAGGCAATCGCAATGCCGTGCAGCCGAACGTGCCGGGTGCATCCGTGCGCCGCACCCGTGCCGGCAAGACGAGCTTCGACGAGAAATATGACAAGATCCGCGACCTGCTGGCCACCGACAGGACGCTGATCGGCAAGATCAAGTCGACGGCCTCCGCCTATGGCATCGATCCGATCCATATGGTCGGCGCGATCGTCGGCGAGCATACCTATAATGTCGACGCCTATGACCGGCTGCAGAGCTATTACATCAAGGCCGCGTCCTATGCCGGCAACGCCTTCCGCTTCGCCTATGATGGCGAAAGTATCGAGGCGTTCCTCGAACGGCCGCAGCTTTCCGCCTGCGATGCAAGGAAAGACAGCTACAGCCTGTGGACCTGCCGCGAAAATGTCTGGGAAAAGAGCTTTCGCGGCCGCCGGGTCGATGGCAAGGCCTTTCCCGACAACCGTTTCAGCGCGGTCTTCTTTCAGCCCTTCTATGCCGGCCAGACTTTCGGTCTCGGCCAGATCAATCCCTTGACGGCACTGATGTTTTCCGATGCCGTGGCGCGCTCGTCCGGTTATCCGAAGCTCGACGAGAACAAGGCCGCGGACGTCTATGACGCGATCATGGACCCGGACAAGTCGCTGGCCTATATGGCCGCAAATATTCGCCGCTCGATCGATGACTACAAGCAGATCGCCGATGTCGATATTTCCAACAACCCCGGCATCACGGCGACGCTCTATAACACCGGTGGTTCGGCCCAGCGTGCCGCAGCGCTCAAGTCCCGTGGTGGCCTGCCGCAGGAAAACTATTACGGCTGGCTGGTCAATGACCGGATCGCGGAGTTGAAATCGCTGCTCTGAGGCCTGATATCGTCAAGATCAGGAATTGAAGAGGAGGGTTCATGGATACCCGCCCGGACCCCTTTGTACCGCCCGCGCCGATGCCGCGCACCGGCATACCGTCACGGCTCGAAGTGATCCGCACCGTCATGCGCAACCCCCTGGAGCTCTGGGGCGTGCCATCCTACACATTGCCCTGGATCAAGACGCGGTTCTTCAAGGAGAGGACCATCATCGTCAACGATCCGGGCCTGATCCGCCATGTCCTCGTCGACAACGCGGCGAATTACGAAATGTCGGAAATCCGCCAGCTGATCCTGCGGCCCATCCTGCGCGACGGATTGCTGACGGCGGAAGGTCCCGTATGGAAGCGCTCGCGCAAGGCGATGGCGCCGGTCTTCACGCCGCGCCACGCGCGCGGCTTTGCCGGACAGATGCTGGCGAAGTCCGAGGAATATGTGCAGAAATATGCCCCGGTGGGCAAAGACGGCTCCGGCGGTACGATCCACGACATTTCCGTCGACATGACGGAGCTGGCCTATTCGATGCTGTCGGAAACCCTTTTCTCGGGTCAGATCGTCACCAAGAGCCAGAGTTTTTCCGATGACGTCGACAATCTGTTGCACCGGATGGGCCGTGTCGACCCGATGGACCTTCTGCGCGCACCGCAATGGGTGCCGCGTCTGACGCGCATCGGCGGCCGCAAGGTGCTGGACAAATTCCGCAGCATCGTCTCCGAAACCATGCAGCTGCGGCAGAAGCGGATGCGCGAGACGCCCCATGACGTGCCGCAGGATTTCCTCACCCTGCTTTTGCAGCTTGAGGGCCCGTCGGGGCTGACGCTGGAGGAAATCGAGGACAATATCCTGACATTCATTGGCGCCGGGCACGAGACGACGGCGCGCGCGCTGGCCTGGACGCTCTATTGTGTTGCCCAGTCGCCCCATGTGCGCGAGGCGATGGAAGCGGAGATCGACAGGGTTCTGGCAACCGGCGCCGAGCCGGTCGAATGGCTGGAGCTGATGCCCTGGGTGCGTGCCGCGTTCGAGGAGGCTTTGCGGCTTTACCCGCCGGCCCCTTCCTTGAACCGTGCGGCGATCGCCGATGACAGGTGGACGAGCCCGACCGGCGAGACGATCGAAATCGAGGCGGGCGTCACCATTCTCGTCATGCCCTGGACCCTGCATCGCCACGAACTGTATTGGGAAAAGCCACGCGCCTTCATGCCGGAGCGGTTCCTGCCTGAAAATCGCGGCAGGATCGGCCGTTTCCAGTATCTGCCCTTCGGTGCCGGGCCGCGCACCTGTATCGGCGCGACCTTTGCCATGCAGGAAGCGGTGATTGCGCTTGCCACACTGATGCGGCGCTATCGGTTCGATGTGGTGCCGGGAACGCAGGTCTGGCCGGTGCAGAAACTGACCACCCAGCCGCGCGACGGCATGCCGATGCGGGTGAGCCTCCGGCAGAATGTGTCTCCAATCGGCGATTGAATGCGGCAGGCCATGCGCTATTGATTGCTGTATCAGCATTCGGGAACTGTCGCGTGGTCTCACCTCTTCTTCTCGGCATCGATACGGGCGGCACCTACACGGATGCAGTTCTCTTTCGCGAGGGCGAAGGCGTTATCGCCAAGGCAAAATCGCTGACCACCCGTCATGATCTGTCGCAAGGCATTGCCGGTGCCGTGCAGGCCGCGCTTGGAAAAAGTGACGCCGAGGCGACCGACATAGCCATGGTATCCCTGTCGACCACGCTTGCCACCAATGCGCTTGTGGAAGGGCAGGGGCAAAGGGCTGCGCTGGTGATGATCGGCTTTGCCCCGGACGACGTTGCGCGGGGCGGATTGTCGGAGGCGCTTGGGACCGATCCGGTGATCTTCCTGCCCGGCGGCCATGATGTTCACGGCAACGAAACGCCGCTCGACATAACGGCGCTGGAAGAAGCCCTGCCGGGGCTTGGCCCCACCGTCTCATCCTTCGCCGTCGCCGGCTATTTCGCTGTGCGGAATCCGGATCATGAAATACGCGTGCGCGATCGCATTCGCCAACTGACCGACAAGCCGGTCACCTGCAGCCATGAACTGTCGTCCCGGCTCGGCGGCCCGCGGCGTGCGCTGACGACGCTTCTGAACGCCCGTCTCGTGTCCATCATCGACCGGCTGATCGGCTCGACCGAGGCCTTTCTTGCAAGCGCGGGTATCGATGCGCCGGTCATGGTCGTGCGCGGCGACGGGGCGCTGATGTCGGCGGTTGAGGCGCGGCTTCGGCCGATCGAGACGATCCTCTCCGGTCCGGCCGCAAGCCTTGTCGGCGCCTGTTATCTGACCGGACTGGATGCGGCTGTCATTTCCGATATCGGCGGCACGACGACGGATGTCGCGGTGCTCGAGAACGGCCGCCCAAGGCTCGCACCGGACGGCGCTCATGTGGGCGGGCATGACACGATGGTCGAGGCGGTGGCGCTGCGCACCTTCGGACTTGGCGGCGATTCCGAGGTGCATGTCGATGACCGCGGACTGGATGCGAAGATCACGCTCGGCCCGCGCCGGCTGCTGCCGCTCAGCCTGCTGGCCGCGATACACGGGGAGGCCGTGCTGTCCGTCCTCGACTTGCAAATGCGCAGTGCCCATGCGGGACGGCATGACGGCCGTTTTGCCGTGCGGATCATGGCCGGCGAGCCGGAGGACAACGGGCTGCAGCCGCAGGAAAAGGCGCTGCTTGAAAGAATCGGCAGCGTACCTGTCGCGCTGAATGCGCTGCTGACGATGAATTCGCAGAGGTCCGTGCTGGACAGGCTGGTTGCCCGCGGACTGGTGCATCTGAGCGGTGTCACGCCCTCCGATGCGCTGCATGTTCTGGGCCGGCAAGACCAGTGGAACGGCGATGCCGCCCGGATCGGGCTGCAGATCGCGGTGCGCAGGAAAAGCGGGGCAGGGCGGCAGATCGCCTCCTCGCCGGAAGAGCTTGCTGAGATGATCGTTACCCGGCTGACGCGGCAATCCTCGGAAGTGGTGCTGTCCGCCTGCCTGGCGGAAGACGGCAGTGACGCGATCGACCCGGCGGTCTCGAAAGTCGTCGATCGGGCGCTTCGGCGCATGCCGGGGATCGCACGGTTCTCGCTGGCACTCGATCGCCCGCTCGTCGGTCTCGGCGCGTCGGCTCCCGCCTATTATCCGGCGATCGCCGCCATGCTGGGGGCCGAATGCATCATTCCGGCGGATGCCGATGTCGCCAACGCGATCGGCGCCGTGGTCGGCCAGATCAGGATCGTCGTCGCGGTCTCGGTTACCTCGCCGGAAGAGGGGATCTATACCGTTGCCGGCGCCGGCGAGACGCTGTCGGTGATCGGCGAGGCCGCGGCGCTCGAAACCGCGCGGCAAAGGGCGCAGGCTGTGGCGCGCGAGCGCGCGCGGAACGAGGGAGCCGACGATATCCTGATATCGGTCGAGACGGATATCGCCTCTGCCGAAGTGGAGGGCACGCGGAAACTGGTCGAGGCGCGTATCGTGGCGACTGCGACAGGCAGACCGCGGATGACGCGCGGACAAGGCTGATCCGAACCGCCTTTTCCGAACCGCCTTGGGCTTTCGCTGCATTGACACCCGTCATGTCGCGGGCAAAGTGGACAAAGACAAAATGCATACTCGAGGGAGGAACCGCATGCGACGCAAGGATATTGCCGGCCTGCAGATCGACGAGAAACTTCACCGCTTTCTGGTAGAGGAAGCCTTGCCGGGCACCGGCGTGGATGAGGATCATTTCTTCGCCGGTTTCTCGGCGATCGTTCATGACCTTGCGCCGAAGAACCGCGCCCTCCTGGACAAACGCGATGCCTTCCAGGCAAAGCTCGACGACTGGTACAGGCAGAACGGCGCGCCGAGCGATCTTGCCGCCTACGAAACCTTCCTGCGCGAGATCGGCTATCTTCTGCCGGAGGGGCCGGACTTTGCCGTCTCGACCGAGAATGTCGATCCGGAGATCGCGCAGATCGCGGGTCCTCAGCTCGTCGTGCCGGTGATGAATGCACGTTATGCACTGAATGCCGCCAATGCCCGCTGGGGTTCGCTCTACGATGCGCTCTACGGCACCGATGCAATCTCCGAGGCTGACGGCGCTGAGAAGGGCAAGGGCTATAATCCGGTCCGCGGCGCGAAAGTCATCGCCTGGGCGCGTGATTTCCTCGATCGCTCTGCTCCGCTTTCCGGCGCCGGCTGGACGGATGCCGTATCCTTCAAGGTTGAAGACGAGGCGCTGTTCGTGACGCTGGCCGACGGGCAGCTGACGGGACTGACCGATCCGTCGCAGTTTGCCGGCTATCTGGGGGCGGTGTCCGCGCCGACGCAGATCCTGTTGAAGAAGAACAATCTGCATGTCGAGATCCTGATCGACGCGACGACGGCGATCGGCAAGGATGATCCGGCGCATATTTCGGATGTCTGGGTCGAATCGGCGATCACCACGATCATGGACTGCGAGGATTCGGTCGCCGCCGTCGATGCGGACGACAAGGTCGTCGTCTATCGCAACTGGCTGGGCCTGATGAAGGGCGACCTGACGGAAGAGGTGTCGAAGGGGGCTAAGACCTTTACCCGCAAGCTCAATCCGGACCTGGATTACACGGCGCCGGACGGCTCCACCTTCGAGCTTAAATGCCGTTCGCTGATGCTGGTGCGCAATGTCGGTCATCTGATGACCAACCCGGCGATCCTCGATCGCGACGGAAACGAGGTGCCGGAAGGCATCATGGATGCGATGGTGACGGCGCTGATCGCCATCCACGATATCGGCCGGCCGGGCGGCGCGGAAGGTCGCCGTAAAAACTCGCGTCTCGGCTCCATGTATGTGGTCAAGCCGAAGATGCATGGACCGGAAGAAGTGGCTTTCGCCGCCGAAATCTTTTCGCGCGTCGAGAAGGTTCTCGGCTTGGCCGAGAACGCCATGAAGATGGGCATCATGGACGAGGAGCGCCGCACGACGGTCAACCTGAAGGAGGCGATCCGGTCCGCAAAGGATCGCGTCGTCTTCATCAATACCGGCTTCCTCGACCGCACCGGCGACGAGATCCATACCTCGATGGAAGCCGGGCCGATGATCCGCAAGGGCGACATGAAGCAGGCGGCGTGGATTGCGGCCTATGAGAACTGGAATGTCGATATCGGCCTCGAATGCGGCTTGTCCGGCCATGCGCAGATCGGCAAGGGCATGTGGGCCATGCCCGACCTGATGGCAGCGATGCTGGAACAGAAGATCGGCCACCCGAAGGCCGGCGCCAACACAGCCTGGGTTCCGTCACCGACGGCGGCGACCCTGCATGCCACCCACTATCACACGGTCGATGTGGCGGCGGTGCAGAAGAGCCTCAAGAGCCGCGCCCGCGCAAAACTCTCCGACATCCTGTCCGTGCCGGTCGCGCCGCGCCCGAACTGGACGCCGGAGGAAATAAGCCGTGAGCTCGACAACAACGCACAGGGTATTCTTGGCTATGTCGTGCGCTGGATCGACCAGGGCGTCGGCTGCTCCAAGGTGCCGGACATCAACAATGTCGGGTTGATGGAAGACCGTGCGACGCTGCGCATCTCGGCCCAGCACATGGCCAACTGGCTGCACCACAAGGTGGTCACGCAGGACCAGATCGTCGAGACGATGAAGCGCATGGCCAAGATCGTCGACGGTCAGAATGCCGGTGACCCGCTCTATGTGCCGATGGCTGAGGATTTCGACGGCTCGATCGCCTTCCAGGCGGCGCTCGATCTGGTGCTGAAGGGGCGTGAACAGCCGAACGGCTATACCGAGCCGGTGCTGCATCGCCGCCGGCTGGAGCTGAAGGCGAAGGCCTGACGATTACCGAGCACGGCCCGCTTGCGGGTCTTGCTCCCATCGCCGCCAATAAAAAAGCCGCCGGGAAAAATCCTCGGCGGCTTTTCTTGTGAAAGCGTATCCGGCTTACTGGATCACGACGACCTTGGTGCTGCGGCCCGGACGGACGCGGCTGTAGAGGTCGATGACGTCCTGGTTCATCAGGCGGATGCAGCCCGACGAGGCGGCGGTGCCGATCGAGGCCCATTCCGGCGTGCCGTGCAGGCGGAACAGCGTATCCTGGCCCTTTTCGTTGAACAGATACATGGCACGGGCGCCGAGTGGGTTGTTGAGGCCCGGGCCCATGCCGCCTTCGACGTAACGGGCGATTTCGGGACGGCGCGCCGCCATTTCCTTCGGCGGGTGCCACATCGGCCATTCCTGCTTCCAGGCGACATAAGCCGTGCCCGACCATGCGAAGCCCTGCTTGCCGACGCCGATACCGTAGCGCATCGCACGGCCGCCCGGCATGATGTAATACAGGAAGCGCTCGCGCGTGTTGACGATCACCGTACCCGGCTTTTCCGCCGTCTCGTAATTGACGATCTGGCGCACATACTTCTTGTCGACGCGGTTGATCGGGATCGCCGGCAGGGTGTAACCTGCATCGGTCACCGAGCCGTAGCCGTCGGTGAAGATCTGGGCCGTTTCGACGCGGACGGGTGCATCGGACCTTGCCGTTTCGGACGTTGTCGAGCAGCCGGCCAGGGCAGCAGTTGCCAGAAGGCCGAGTGCGAGCATGCTTGTGCGGAAGCGCATGGATGTCTCTTGATGAACGAATGATTGAAGCGGGCGTCGAAGCGCCCTTGGAAATGGTTATTTTCCATTCGATTGCACTTGGCAAGGCGCGTTATCGCAGTGCGGGAGACCCGCCAACGAATTGAAAAAATCATTGCCTTTTTGCAACATTGCGAGCGGGCACGGACGACGGGAATTACAGCGGGCGGCGCCGGCGCCTGCGGGAGTTTTGAATGACCATTCTGAACGTCGTGAACGACAATCCGCTGATCGACGGGCGTCAATCGGGCCGCGCCATGATGGTGCGCAAGGGCGCGCAGATCCTGCTGCACGACATGCGCCACGCGATCGTGCCGGAAATGGTGTTGCCGGGCGGTCGCCGCGCCGACCTGATCACGGTCTCCGACAAGGGCGAAATCTGGATCATCGAGATCAAGACCTCGATCGAGGATTTTCGCGTCGATCGCAAGTGGCCGGAGTACCGGGCCTGTTGCGACCGCCTGCTGTTCGCCACGCACAAGGACGTGCCGCTCGACATATTCCCGGAAGATTGCGGGCTCATCCTGTCGGATGGCTATGGCGCGCATCTGATGCGCGACGCTCCACTGCACAGGCTTGCGCCCGCGACCCGCAAGGCGCTGATGCTCGATTTTGCCCGGACGGCCGCCCATCGGCTGATGCTTGCGGAATGGTCCACCGGCAAGAATTTCGACGAGGTTTGAGCCGTTCGGTGATGCGGGAGCCTATTTCGGCGCCCGCTTTGCCAGAATCCGCTGCAGCGTGCGACGGTGCATGTTGAGCCGCCGTGCCGTTTCGGAAACATTGCGCTCGCACATTTCGTAGACGCGCTGGATATGCTCCCACCGCACGCGGTCGGCCGACATCGGGTTTTCCGGCAGGTCTGCCTTCTCGCCCGGCTTCTGCGTCAGCGCATTGAACACATCGTCGGCATCGGCGGGCTTGGACAGATAGTCGACCGCGCCGAGCTTAACGGCGGTCACCGCGGTTGCGATATTGCCGTAGCCGGTCAGCACGATGACGCGCGTATCCTGGCGGTACTGGCGGATCGTCTCGATCACGTCGAGGCCGTTGCCGTCGCCCAGCCGCAGATCGACGACCGCGTATTTCGGCGCCCGCTGGCGAACCTTGGCGATACCGTCGGCGACCGTCTCGGCGGCCTCGACGGCGAAGCCGCGCGTCTCCATGGCCCGCGCCAGCCGGCGAAGGAAGGGGCCGTCGTCATCGACGAGCAGAAGCGACGCATCGGGACCGATATAGTCCGCGTCTGTGGGATTGGAGTTCAGCAATGTCGTTTCCATCTCTTATTCTCCGGGGCCGATGGACCCCCATAACACTATCAGAGGAATTCGAATTGGAGCCAGATCAAATTGGACCATCCATTGTCGATCTTGGCCATTCTATTCTGATCCGGGCGCCGGCTTCACCCGGCTGGCGGTTGCTGAAGCGGATCGAGGCGCCCGAACGCTCCAGCAATGTCTTGGCGATGAACAGGCCGAGGCCGAGGCCGCCGGCGGTCTCGTTGCTCTCTCTCGCGCGCGTCGTCATGTAGGGCTCGCCGATGCGCGACAGGATGTCGGGTGCGTAGCCGGGACCGTCGTCCTCGATCATGATCGTCACGCGCTGCGCATCGAAGCCGGTCGTGATCGTCACCTGCGTCTTGGCATAGTCGACGGCATTCTCGATCAGGTTGCCGAGACCGTAGAGAATGCCGGCATTGCGCTGCCCGACCGGCTCGTGGCCGTCGCCCTTCGTCTCGATCAGGCGGATATCGATATCGAACTGCCGGTGCGGCGCGATCACCTCCTCGATCATCGACGAGAACGGCAGGCGCCGCAGATGTTCGTCGCCCTCGGCCGACATGGATGTCAGCCGCCTGAGGATATCGCGGCAGCGTTCGCTCTGGCTGCGCAGCAACTGCACATCCTCGCGGAAGCGGTCGTCCTCGCCAAGCTCGCGTTCCATCTCCTTGGCAACGACGCTGATCGTTGCAAGCGGGGTGCCGAGCTCATGGGCTGCGGCTGCCGCCAGCCCGTCGAGCTGCGACAGATGTTTTTCCCGCTCCAGAACCAGTTCCGTCGCCACCAGCGCATCGGCCAGAAGGTTGGCCTCGTGGGATACGCGATAGGCATAGAAGGCGGCGAACACCATCATCGACACGATCGAGAACCACATGCCGAGTTCGAGGATGGGCTGGATCGCAAGTTGCTGGCCCTCGTACCAGGGAACATCGTAATGGGAGAAGGCGAGCGCCGTGGTGCACAGAAGGGCGAAACAGAGCAGCAGCAGCGAATGCCGCAGCGGCTGCGAGGCGAACGCGATGATCACCGGCACGCAGATCAAGGGTGCGAACGGATTGCCGAGCCCGCCGGTGATGAACAGAAGTGCCGCCATCTGCAAAAGATCGAAGGATAGAAGCGCTACCGCCGATTTCGGTCCCAGCCGGTGCGTGGCCGGAAACCAGGCGGACAGGATGAGGTTGGCAAGCGCCAGCGCGCCGATCAGGATGATCGCTTCGACGATCGGCAGGGGAAACCCGAAGATCAGCCAGATGGCAAGGACGGTGGCGCACTGGCCGGCGACCGCCAGCCAGCGCAGGCGCACCAGCGTCTGCAGACGCACATTCCGGCTGGACTGCCCCGATTGCGCATCGCGCGACAGGGCTGTTTCCGCATTCATGACCATGGCTTTCGGCTTCCCGTTTCTGTCCAGTTTCTTTGCCCGGTTTTTGCAGTCTCTATAAATTGCATTTGCCATGCAAACGGCGTGACATTCCGTCACGCTACAGCGGCCTTGCATTGACCCTCGTCAATAGTTGGTCACGTGCCGCGCGGCTTTGCCCTGTGGGTCGGCGCGGCATTCGCCGGATCGTCCGGCCATGGATGTTTCGGATAGCGCCCGCGCATGTCGGCACGCACATCCTTCCATGAACCGGCCCAGAACCCGACGAGGTCGCGCGTCGTCTGGATCGGCCGGTGCGCCGGCGAGGTGAGTTCCAGAAGCAGCGGCCAGCGGCCCCCGGCAATCGACGGGTGAACCCTCGATCCGAACAGTTCCTGAACCCTGATCGTCAGCATCGGCTCCTCGCCGTCATACTGGATCGGATGCCGCTGCCCCGTCGGCGCTTCGAAATGCGTTGGCGCCAGCCGGTCGAGATCGCGCATCAGCGCATGCGGGACAAGCGAGCGCAGACCTTCCGAAAGGCTTTCCGCCGAAATCTGATCCAGCCCTGCGGCATCTGCCTGGAACGGCACGAACCATGCGTCCAGCCGTCCCATCAGCGCTTCGTCGCTGACATCCGGCCACGGCTCGCCGATCGACCGATTGAGAAAGCCCAGCCTTTCCTTCAGTTGCCGGGCTTCCTTCGAAAACGGCAGGCCCTGCAGACCGAACTGGCGCAAGCCGCCGGCCAGCGCCTGTGCTGCCTTCTCGCCGCGCGGTCTCGGCAATGGCTTTTCGGCGAAGATGATGGCACCCAGCCGTGTCACCTGCCGGGCGCGCACCTGGCGGCTGGTCGGATCGAGAATGCATTCCTCCGTCGAAACGATCGCGTCGCCAAGCTCCGCCTCCACCTCGCCGCGTGAAATCTCTGCTGCGGCCAGCACTCGTGCCTGGGCCGCGCGACCGGTCAGATCTGCGATGACGAGCATGGTTGAGGCCGCAAGCCTTTCCGTCTGCTGCAGCTCGGCGCCGCGCCCGTTTGCCATGACGAAGCGCCCGCGCCCGCCGCGCTGCATCGCCACCCGGTCGGGATAGGCATGCAACAGAAGGGAGCCGGCTGTCGCGATATCGCTCGACCGTGTCCGGTGCGGCAGACCGTCCGCTATTCTCGCTGCAAGCCGCCTGCTCGACTGCGCGCGCTCGCTGCGATCGGCGCGGAACCGGCGCAGCCGCTCGTCGAGATCGATATCGGTGCCGCCCAGCCCCTGTTCCGTCAAAAGCACGGCAAGCTCCGCCGCGATACGCCCCAACCCGCGCTGATCGGCATGAAGCACCATGGCCGCGAGCCGGGGAGGCAGCGCCAGATCGCGCATCAGCCGTCCCGCCGGCGTCAAGGCGCCTCTCTCGTCAAGCCCGCCGAGCTGCCGCAACAGGCCTTTCGCTTCGGCAAAGGCGGCGGCCGGCGGCGGATCGAGAAAGGCGAGCGTCGAAGGGTCGGTCACCCCCCAATGGGCAAGGTCGAGAACCAGTCCGGAAAGATCGCTCGCCAGGATCTGCGGCGGGGTAAAGGCTGGCAGGGCCGCCGTCTGCCCGGCGTGCCAGAGCCGCATCGCGATGCCCGGTGCCGTTCGCCCCGCACGTCCGGCCCGCTGGTCGGCCGAGGCCTGCGAGACGCGCACCGTTTCCAGCCGGGTGATGCCGGTGGCCGGTTCGAACACCGGCAGCCGCTGCAGGCCGCTGTCGATGACGATGCGCACGCCGTCGATGGTGATTGACGTCTCGGCGATCGAGGTCGACAGCACGATCTTGCGCCGGCCCTCCTGTGCCGGCCTGATGGCGAGATCCTGTTCCTGTTGCGACAGGTTGCCATAGAGCGGTGCAATCACCGTCTCC
>NZ_CDRNXG010000001.1:0-1087500 GCF_977018605.1 [Rhizobium] kunmingense | reverse complement strand
AGTCATGGCTAAGTGGGAAAGGATGTGAGGATCCCAAAACAACCAGGATGTTGGCTTAGAAGCAGCCATCATTTAAAGAAAGCGTAACAGCTCACTGGTCTAAATAAGGGTCTTTGCGCCGAAAATGTAACGGGGCTAAAGCCATGCACCGAAGCTGAGGATACATCGTAAGATGTGTGGTAGCGGAGCGTTCCGTAAGTCTGTGAAGGGGGACCCGTGAGGGCCCCTGGAGATATCGGAAGTGCGAATGTTGACATGAGTAACGACAAAGGGGGTGAGAGACCCCCTCGCCGAAAGACCAAGGGTTCCTGCTTAAAGTTAATCTGAGCAGGGTTAGCCGGCCCCTAAGCTGAGGCAGAAATGCGTAGGTGATGGGAACCACGTTAATATTCGTGGGCCTGGTGGTAGTGACGGATTGCGTAACTTGTAAGGTCTTATTGGATTGATCTTGCAGGGAAGCGGTTCCAGGAAATAGCTCCACCGTATAGACCGTACCCGAAACCGACACAGGTGGTCAGGTAGAGTATACCAAGGCGCTTGAGAGAACTATGCTGAAGGAACTCGGCAAATTGCACGCGTAACTTCGGAAGAAGCGTGACCCTCTTTTACGCAAGTGGAAGAGGGTGGCACAGACCAGGGGGTAGCGACTGTTTATCAAAAACACAGGGCTCTGCGAAGTCGAAAGACGACGTATAGGGTCTGACGCCTGCCCGGTGCTGGAAGGTTAAAAGGAGAGGTGCAAGCTTTGAATTGAAGCCCCAGTAAACGGCGGCCGTAACTATAACGGTCCTAAGGTAGCGAAATTCCTTGTCGGGTAAGTTCCGACCTGCACGAATGGCGTAACGACTTCCCCGCTGTCTCCAGCATAGACTCAGTGAAATTGAATTCCCCGTGAAGATGCGGGGTTCCTGCGGTTAGACGGAAAGACCCCGTGCACCTTTACTATAGCTTTACACTGGCATTCGTGTCGGCATGTGTAGGATAGGTGGTAGGCTTTGAAGCGGGGACGCCAGTCTTCGTGGAGCCATCCTTGAAATACCACCCTTATCGTCATGGATGTCTAACCGCGGTCCGTCATCCGGATCCGGGACAGTGTATGGTGGGTAGTTTGACTGGGGCGGTCGCCTCCGAAAGAGTAACGGAGGCGCGCGATGGTGGGCTCAGACCGGTCGGAAATCGGTCGTCGAGTGCAATGGCATAAGCCCGCCTGACTGCGAGACTGACAAGTCGAGCAGAGACGAAAGTCGGTCATAGTGATCCGGTGGTCCCGCGTGGAAGGGCCATCGCTCAACGGATAAAAGGTACGCCGGGGATAACAGGCTGATGACCCCCAAGAGTCCATATCGACGGGGTTGTTTGGCACCTCGATGTCGGCTCATCGCATCCTGGGGCTGGAGCAGGTCCCAAGGGTTTGGCTGTTCGCCAATTAAAGCGGTACGTGAGCTGGGTTCAGAACGTCGTGAGACAGTTCGGTCCCTATCTGCCGTGGGTGTAGGAATATTGACAGGATCTGTCCCTAGTACGAGAGGACCGGGATGGACATATCTCTGGTGGACCTGTTGTCGTGCCAACGGCATAGCAGGGTAGCTATATATGGAATGGATAACCGCTGAAGGCATCTAAGCGGGAAACCAACCTGAAAACGAGTATTCCCTATCAGGGCCGTGGTAGACGACCACGTTGATAGGAGGCGTGTGGACGTGCAGTAATGCATGAAGCTTAGCCTTACTAATAGCCCGATTGGCTTAATCGTTCCCATTGATCAATGCTCATCCGCCTGCAAACGCAGGCCGTGAGACAAAGACGTGTTCAAATCAATCACTCAAAGAGTGAACCAGCTTCTCTTCACATTGCCCTTAGATGACCTGGTGGTCATGGCGGGGCGGCCGCACCCGTTCCCATTCCGAACACGGCCGTGAAACGCCCCAGCGCCAATGGTACTCCGTCTTAAGACGCGGGAGAGTAGGTCGCTGCCAGGTCTTCTAAAGGCAATGTCCATCGCAAGATGGAAAACAATCTTCTCATAACGAAAACAAACGGCCCCTGGCCAATACCAAAGGGTCGCCCAAAGCGACCCTTCGTCGTTTGCAGAGCTGAAATGAATGAAGGACAGCGCACAGGATATAGCCGGTGCGCCCCTTACAGGAGACAACGAGCCAAGCTCGTTGCTCCGGCAGTGACCGTCACAGCACAGCTGTGACGCTACCGCGCAAGCAAAAGGCTTGCGCTCAACGCGGGGTGGAGCAGCCCGTTCGACCGGCAATCGATACTTAATAGATTGCTTCCGGTCTCACCTCATCAGGCTACGCCTGACTTGCTTCCGGGCTGATAAGCCCGAATTCTTGGTGACGCGGGGTGGAGCAGCCCGGTAGCTCGTCAGGCTCATAACCTGAAGGCCGCAGGTTCAAATCCTGCCCCCGCAACCAATATTCCCCCATCCCACAGAAATAAAACACGCCAACACAGACTTTATTGTAAGCGTTGCATCTAACCACGCTTTTGCATCGACCTTCCCCCGAAGGTTTATCTGGTTTTGAGTTCGCTCCAGCGGCTTTGAGTTACTTTATTTGCGAGAGTTACGACGGGCTGCGGTGTTGATTTCCGACCTGGTCGACTATCTCTGCGGGCCGGATGCGCGAACCATTGAGCAGAAACATATAGATCCGGAATTCCCGGATCTCGGTGTCGGTCACGCGCCGGTCAGCCTGCCGGGTTCGAACGCCTCCAGCAGCCCGCGATAGGGTTTTGCGATCGGCGTCGCATAGGCGCCGCGCTTGGCGGTCGACAGCCCCATCGTCACGAGAGATTCCGCCTGCTTCAGCGCGGCCGCCACGCCATCGACGACCGGAACGCCGAATTCGGCGCGCAGTTCGGCGGTCAGCTCGGCCATGCCGGCACAGCCGAGCACGATCGCTTCGGCCCGGTCCTCCTTCAATGCCAGGGCGATCTCGCTGCGCAGTCGGTCGCGTGCGTTGGAGTTTGGGTCTTCGAGAGACAGCACCGGTATGTCGGCCGCCCGCACATTGCAGCGCGACGCCATGCCGTAGCGATGCACCAGATGTTCCAGCGGCAGGCGTGAACGCTCCATGGTGGTCACCACGGTGAACCTCTGTGCGATGAAGGCGGTTGCCGAAACGGCCGCCTCGCAGATGCCGATCACCGGAACATTTGCCAGCGCGCGGGCCGCATCGAGGCCGGTGTCATCGAAACAGGCGATGACGACGGCATCCACGCCCGTCTTCTCACCCTCGGCGATGGCCTTGAGCAGGCCGGGAATGGCGAAGACCTCGTCGTAATAGCCTTCGATCGACACCGGTCCCATCGACGACGTGACGGCGACGATGTCCGTGCCTTGGGCGGCGACGCGGCGTGCACTGTCTGCGATCGTCGCGGTCATGCTGGCGGTGGTATTGGGATTGACGATGAGGATGCGCATGTTTGCGGGCTCAGCTCCTCGCCCGGCGGCGATTGAGATGGACGATCAGGCCAAGCGTGCCGGCAATCACCACGAAGGAGAAGACCGTGGTGACCGTGCCGAGCGCATAGAGAACCGGCGTCGTCACGTTGGTCGTCATGCCGTAGATTTCGAGCGGCAGCGTGTTGAATGAACCGGAGGTCATCAGCGTGCGGGCGAATTCGTCATAGGAGAGGGTGAAGCCGAACAGGCCGACGCCGATCAGGCTCGGCGCGATCATCGGCAGCACGACATGGCGAAAGGTCTGCCAAGACGTGGCTCCAAGGTCGCGTGCCGCTTCCTCGTAGGATGGCGAGAAGCGGTTGAACACCGCAAACATGATCAGCACGCCGAAGGGCAGCGTCCATGTCAGATGCGCGCCGAAACCGGATGAATACCATGCAGGTTGCAGGCCGAGCTGGCTGAACAGCACGCCGATGCCGAGCGACACGATGATCGACGGCACGACGAGGCTCGCGACCGCCAGATAGAAGAGCGCCGTCGCGCCGATGAACTTTCGCCGGAAGGCGAGACCGGCAAGCAGCGAGACGACGACGGTGACCAGCATGACCATGATGCCGAGCATGGCCGAACGGCGGAACGAACCGCCGAAGTCACCCACCGCCTGGGTTTCGAACAGGTTGGCGAACCAGCGCAGCGACACGCCGTTGAGCGGAAAGGTCAGCCCGCCATTCGGCCCCTGGAAGGAGAGGATCAGGATCGCCGAGAGCGGTCCGTAGAGAAAGAGCACGAAGACGGCAAAGAAGATGGCGAGGACGTAGAATTCGCGGGAGCGCGGTTCGCGGTGCATCTCAGAGCTCCTTGCGGATGTCGACGATGCGCAGAATGCCCGCGACCATCATAAGGACGAGCACCAGAAGCACCACGGCGTTGGCGGCAGCGGCGGGATATTGCAGGAGCGACATCTGGTTCTTCATCATCAGCGCGACCGAGGCGCTCTGGCCGCCGGACATGACCTGCACGGTGGAGAAGTCGGCCATGACCAATGTGACGACGAAGATCGTGCCGATCGCCATGCCGGGTTTGGCGAGTGGCATGATGACATTGGTCAGCACCTGCCAGCTCGTGGCGCCGGCATCGCGGGCGGCCTCGACCAGCGACTTGTCGATGCGCATCAGCGTGTTGAAGATCGGCGTCACCATGAACAGCGTGTAGAGATGCACCATGGCAAGCACGACGGCGAAATCGGAATAGAGCAGCCACTCGACCGGGTGGGAAACGATGCCGGCATTGACCAGTCCGGAATTGATCAGCCCGTTGCGCCCCAGAACCGGTATCCACGAGATCATGCGGATGATGTTGGATGTCAGGAAGGGAACTGTGCAGATCAGGAAGAGCACCATCTGCATCGACGTGGTGCGGATATGGAAGGCGAGGAAATAGGCGACCCAGAAGCCGATGAGTAGCGTGATCGCCCAGACCAGAAAGGCGTATTTCAGCGTATTGAGATAGGTTTTCCATGTAACCCATGAACCGAGCGTCTCCTCGTAGTTCATGGTCAGGAGGTCGGGATACATCTGGGCGAAATCATAGTCCCAGAAGCTGACGACGGCGATCATCAGGATCGGCAGGAGCAGGAAGAAACCAAGGATAAGCGTCAGCGGCACGGCCTGAAGATAGGAGATGACGGCAAGCGGCAGGCGAAAGCCCCTGGTCCTCACCCGCCCGGTATCTTCTGCTGCCGATGATGTGATCGTCGCCATTGCTCTTCCTCGGTTTGCCCCTCATCCGCCCTGCCGGGCACCTTCTCCCCGCTTGCGGGAAGAAGGAGAATTGTTGTGACCGCCTCTTTCACCATCTCCGCTTGGAGCACGTACCCTCTCCCCGCTTGCGGAGAGAGGGTTAGCGTGAGGGGCGGCCAAGGCGAACAACAGGTTCGCACGCAGACCTTGGGCCTTACGCTGCGATGAACTCGTTCCAGCGGCGGACCATGTAGCGGTCTTCGTCCATCACCGAGTTCCAGCAGGCGACATGGCCCATGCGCTCCTGGAAGGAGCCGCCGTCGCGCACCGCACCGGCCTTTTCCATCACCTTGCCATCCGGTGCGACGATGTCGCCGACGGCCGCCTTGCCTTCAATCCAGTAGCCCCATTCGTCGGCCGACATGTGTTCCTTGGCGGTTTCCATGCAGGCGGAATAGTAGCCCTGGCGGTTGAGATAGGCGCCGACCCAGCCGGACGTGTACCAGTTGATGTATTCATAGGCTGCATCGAGCTTGGCGCCGGTCAGGTGTGCCGCAAGGCCGATACCACCACCCCAGGAGCGATAGCCCTCCTTCAGCGGCTGGTATTTGCAGGCGATGCCCTTGGAGCGCACGGCGGCCACCGCCGGCGACCACATCGACTGGATGATGACTTCGCCCGACGACATCAGGTTGACCGACTCGTCGAACGACTTCCAGAAGGCGCGGAACTGGCCGTCCTGCTTGGCCTTGATCAGGAAGTCGATCGTCGCATCGATCTCTTCGCGGGTCATGTTGCCCTTGTCGGCATATTTGATATTGCCCATCGCTTCCATGATCATCGCCGCATCCATGATGCCGATCGACGGGATGTTGAGGATCGATGTCTTGCCCTTGAAGGCCGGGTCCATGATATCGGCCCAGGTGGTGATTTCGCGGCCGACGAGATCCGGGCGAATGCCGAGCGTATCGGCATTGTAGATCGTCGGCATCATGGTGAAATACTGGGTCTCTTCCTTGGCGAATGTCTTGTCGCCCGGCTTTTCGACGAAGCCGACCGTGTGCGGCGCAGTCCCTTGAGCGATCACGCTGTCCGGCGTCAGCTTGCCGTTCTTGAACAGCGGCACGACCTTGTCGTAGTATTTCAGCTTCTTCGTATCCATCGGCTGGATCACGTTGGCCGCGTAGACCTTCTTCAGGATCCAGTATTCGATATCGGCCAGATCATAGGAATTCGGCTGTGTGACGGCGCGCTGGGCTGCGGCATCGGAATCGGTTGCCGTCATTTCCAGCGTGATGCCGAGATCGGCCTTGCACTTCTCGGCGATCGCGTTGAGGTTCGAAACGCCGGTGCCGAACTGGCGAAGCGTGATCGGGTTCTGCGCCCAGATGGTCGGGAAGCCGGTGATTGCGCCCGAACCGGCGGCAAGGCCGGCAGCGGCGGACGCCGTCTTCAGCAGCGAGCGGCGGGATATGCCCTTGTTCGTCTTCTTCGTCTCGGTCATGCCAGTTCTCCTCTTGAGGTTTTATTGTTGTATTTCAGTGCTTCAGCCGCCCCAGCACGAGCGCGTCCTCGCGCTCCCAGGAAAGCGGAATGGCATCGCCCACCTTGACCGGATTGGCGAAGAAATCCTTGTCGCTGAGGATCGCGGTGAAATCCTCGACGCCGGCGCCATTGACGGTGAGTTTTACGGAAGAGCCACGATACTCGACGTTGGAAACCGAGCCGGTGAAACCGAGGCCCTTTTCCGTCGCTTCGCCGACGCGCACATGATCGGTGCGCACGGCAATATCGGCCGTGTCGACAAGCCCTGCCGCCGAGGCGCCCGTGGCGAGAAAATCCCCACCCGCCGGAACGGAGATCGTAAGTTCGTCGTCCGCACTTTTCGTTATCCGGCCGGAAATGACATTATGGTCGCCCATGAACTTTGCGACGAAGGCCGTCGCAGGCCTTTCGAACACGGTGCGCGGATGCGCCGCCTGCTCGATGCGCCCGTCATTCATGATGACGATGATGTCGGCCAGCGCCATCGCCTCTTCCTGGCTGTGCGTCACATGCACGAAGGTGATGCCGAGCGAGGTCTGCAGCTTCTTCAGTTCGGCCCGCATGCGGATCTTCAAGAAAGGGTCGAGTGCCGAAAGCGGTTCGTCGAGCAGCAGCGCTTCCGGATCGGTGATGAGTGCGCGCGCCAGTGCCACGCGCTGCTGCTGGCCGCCGGAGAGCTGGGCCGGGCGACGTGTCGCATAGGCTTCGAGCTGCATAAGCCTAAGCATGTCCATGGCCTTGGCGCGCCGTTCATCCTTCTCCACGCCCTTCATCTTGAGCGAGAAGGCGACATTGTCGACGAGGTCGAGATGCGGGAAGAGCGCGTAGGACTGGAACATCATCGCCGTGCCGCGTTTCGCCGGCGGCAGGTCGGTGACGACCGCGTTGCCCAGGCGGATATCGCCCGTCGAAATGCTTTCATGTCCGGCGATCATTCTCAGTGTCGAAGTCTTGCCGCAGCCCGACGGGCCGAGCAGGCAGCAATAAGTGCCGGCCGGTATTTTCAGACTGATCTCGTGCACCGCCGTGGTGGCGCCGTAGATTTTCGAAACGGATACGATGTCTATTTCAGCGGCTTTGCTCATAGGCATTCTCCTGCGACCCGAAGAAGAGGATGCATCAGCCGTGCCAGTTCAGCTTCCCATTGAAGATGCTTGCGAATTTGCAACCGGCTAGAAATTGGCATTTGCGGATGCGCAAATTTGCAGCGATCGTTTTCGATCTAATGTCTAAATCGTATGCAATCTTTGCCGGCGATTGCAAAACATCACACTAGGCAGAGGGGCGCGCAGCAGGTTAGAAGAAGACATGCCGGACAAAACCAGATGACACTGCTCGAAAAGACCGAAGCCACCACCGACACGGCGATCGAGGACCGCTCGATGGCGATCCGTGAAAAGCTGCGCAACGCGATCATCGATCGCCGCCTGACGCCGGGTACGAAACTGTCGGAAGCGGAGGTCGGTTCGCTCTTCGATGTCAGCCGCACCGTCGCCCGTGCCGCCTTGCAGATGCTCACGTTCGAAGGCCTGGTGAAAACCGAGCGCAACCGCGGCGCTTTCGTCTCCAATCCGACGCCGGAAGAAGCGCGGCAGATTTTTGCCTCCCGCCGCCTGATCGAACCCGGTATCATCGCCGCCGCCGTCGATCGCATCACGGCGGAGGATATATCCCGCTTCCGTCAGCAGTTGACGGAGGAAGAGCGCTACATGAACGAACGCGGTCCGGCAGCGCGCCGGGCGGAGATCAAGGCCTCGGGCGATTTCCATCTTATGCTGGCATCGGTAGCCGGAAATGCCATTCTGCAGCGCTTCATGGATGAACTTGTCGCCCGCTCCTCATTGGTGATCGCACTTTACGGGCGTACCGGTGTCTCGAGCTGCGGCCACAGCGAGCATTTCGCCATTTTGGACCTGATTGAAAAAGGCGATGCCAAGCGCGCCGCCGATCTGATGCTGCATCATATCGACCACATCGAGGCCGATCTCGATCTGCAGCCGAAACAGGGTTTTGGCCTCAGGGATGCCCTGTCGATCAGCTAGATGATCTCCCCGGAATGTCGGCTGTCAGTTTCATAATCCGTACATATCCCTGTCATGCGGCTGTAAGAATCCGGCCCTAGAAACTGCCTCGGTTGCACGGCTGTGCAAAAGGGGATGGTATGGAACAGGTCGGATTTCTGGAACTCAAGGGCATCGCGAGCCGCTACGGCGCGACCCAGGTGCTGAAGGATATCGACCTGTCGATCGCCAGGGGCGAGTTCGTCGCGCTGCTCGGCTCTTCCGGCTGCGGCAAGACCACACTGCTGCGCCTTATCGCCGGCTTCAACAATCCGACGTCCGGCAATATCCGCGTTCGCAACCAGGATGTCGCGCATCTGCCGCCCGACAGGCGCGGCATGGCGTTGGTTTTCCAGTCCTACGCGCTCTGGCCGCATATGACCGTCGCCCAGAACATCGGCTACGGCCTGAAGCTGAAGGGGCTTTCGCGTCCTGCGATTGCCGATAAAGTCTCGGCAATGCAGGCGTTGCTCGGCCTCGGCGGGCTGGAGGCGCGCAAGCCCGCGGCGCTTTCCGGTGGCCAGCGCCAGCGTGTCGCCCTTGGCCGTGCACTCGCCGTCGACCCGGAAATCCTGCTTCTCGACGAGCCGCTGTCCAACCTCGATGCCCGTATCCGCCTGACCGTGCGCCACGAGTTGCGCGCCCTGCAGAAACGCCTCGGCATTACCGCCATCCATGTCACCCATGACCGGGAAGAGGCGATGGTGATGGCTGACCGGATCGTCATTCTCGATGCCGGCCGCATTGCCCAGGAGGGTACACCGGAAGAGGTGTTCAACCGTCCGGTCTCGGCCTTCGTCGCGGCCTTCATGGGGGCGGAAAACATGCTGCCGCTCGATGGCGCGCCGGAAGGCGAGGCTTTCTTCATCGCAGCCGGCCCGAGCAATGCCGCCTGTCGGGTGCCGCTTCTCAACCGTCCGCTTGCTGCCGGAAAACTGGAAGCGCGCTTCCGGCCGGAGGCGGCACGGCTTCATGCCGATCTGCACTCTGTTCCCAACTCCGCCGGCATCGTCTTTCACGGAGATGTCGCAGCCGTCAGCTATCCGGGTGGCCATTGGCGCCATGTGGTGAAGCTCGCGGATCGTGAAATCCTGGCTGACGCCGATCGCCCGTTCGCGCCGGGCGATCGTGTCGCCGTGCACGTGCCGGCGGATGCCCTCTTCCTCTTCAATACCTGACTTTCATGCCTGCATTTCCCCAGTATTTCCCTAGCCAATTTCTACTCCACGGAGAAACCCGATGAAGAAACTCTCCTACGCAGCCCTTGCCGTCGCCTTCGCAGCCGTGCCGGTCAACTCGTCCGCCTGGGCCGCCGAGCTGACGGTTGCCACTGCCGGCGACCAGAACATGGTCGACTACATCAACCAGTATCTCGGTCCGCTGTTCGAGCAGACCTATCCGGGCAACACGGTCCGCGCCATCGGCACCGGTCCCGGTGATGCCGGTTCGCAGAAGTTGCTGGAGCGCTTCGACGCTCAGGCTGCCGCCAATACCGCCACCTGGGATGTCGATGTGGCTGTCGTCCACGAAAAGTTCGCAGGCCCGATGGTGACCAAGAACTACCTCGCCAAGTATCGCGACGACATCGACACCGGCAAGCTTGTGACCCGCGACAATGCCAGAATGGCGCTCGGCACCAATGTCGACGGCTATGTCATGCCGATGTTCAACAGCCAGACGGCGCTGGCCTACAACCCTGATCTCGTGCCTAACCCGCCGAAATCCTATGCGGAACTGGCGGATTGGGCCAAGGCCAACCCGAAGCAGTTCGGCTATAACGGCATCAAGGGCGGTGCGTCGGGCGTGTCCTTCGTCATGGGCTGGATCTATGCCTTCGGTGAGGGCGACGCCAACACGCTGATGAACGGCCCGTTCAATGCGGCGGATACGGCCAAGTGGGACACGGCTTTCAAGAGCCTCGCCGACTTCACCACCAACGCGACGCTGACGCCCGGTAATGCCGGCACGCTCGATCTTCTGTCGCGTGGCGAAATCGCCATCGGTCCGGTCTGGGTCGACATGTTCTATTCCTGGCAGGCCAATGGTCAGCTGCCGCCGACGATGAAGCTCGTTCTGCCGGCTCCGGGCATGCCGGGCCAGCCGATGCACTACGTCGTACCGGAAAAGGCTGCCAACAAAGACCTGGCGGAAAAGTTCATCGCACTCGCTACCAGCCCCAAGGTTCAGGCCGAAGGCATCGTCAAGCGCTTCAACTGGTATCCCGGCATCGACGCCGACAAGGTAAAGGCGGAACTCGACGAGGCCACCTGGAACAAGCTGTTCGTCGACATCTCGCCGGAAGATCTCGCCACCAAGGGCAAGCCTTTCCCGATTGCTCCTTACAACACGGCGATCCTCGAGGCCTACGAGAAGTCGGTGAAGTAACAGCGGCGGCAAAGACTGCCCCTCACCCTAACCCTCTCCCCGTAAACGGGGCGAGGGGACGTGCCCCAAGATAGGTGGCCGGGTGCGGCAAAAGTCCTTCTCCCCGCGCGCGGCGAGAAGGTGCCCGCAGGCGGATGAGGGGCAACCCCCTTCGCCATTCGGCAGCCGAAGCGCACAAACCCATCGAGCTCCAAAATGCCCAGACGTCTTCTCGGTCTCATTCTTGTTACGCCCGCCCTGGCGGTGATCCTTTTCCTGTTCATCCTGCCGCTCGTCATGTCCGCGGTCGGAGCCTTTCAGGTCGAGGGCGCCTTCGGCTTCGGCAATTTCGACAAGACGTTCGATCTCTATACCAAGGATATCGTCTTCACCGTCGTCATCGTCGGGTTGTCGACGCTGCTGATCGGCCTTCTTGCGATTTCCATCGGCGGCTATCTGACGCTTGGCGAAAACCCGCGCGCGGTCGCAATCCTGCGTTTTCTCTACCGCTGGCCGATGTTCATTCCCTTCATCGTCGTAGGTCAGGTACTGCGCACGTTTCTGGCCAAGAGCGGCATGATGAACAATGTCGCGATCAATCTCGGCATGATCACCCCGCTGGAAGCCCAGAGTTTCCTCGACTGGCGTGGCATCGTCATCGCTTTCGTCTGGAAACAGACGCCCTTTGTCGCGCTGCTGGTTGCCGGTGCCATGGCCTCCATCAATCGTGAGACGATCGATGCCGCCCGCAATCTGGGCGCCTCGAAACTGCGCGTCCTCATCGAGATCATCGTACCGCAGGTGGGAATGACGGTAACGGTTGGCCTCATCCTCTCCTTCGTCACCATGATGTCGGTTCTTTCGGTGCCGCTGATGATCAACGCCCAGTCACCGACCATGATCACTGCCGACATCGCCTTCCGGGTCAATTCCTATGGCGACTACGGCGTTGCCAATGCGCTCGGCCTCGTCTCGCTGCTGCTCGCCTCCTCGGTCGCCTGGATCTATCTGCGCGCCAGCCTGAAGGAGCGCAGCTGATGCCGAGCCTGAAAGCCAATCCCGCGCTTCTCAACGCGCTCTGGTGGGTGCCGCGCGGCATCGTCTTCGGCACGCTCGCCTTCTTCATCTTCGGGCCGCTGTTCAATCTGCTTGTCTGGACGGTGGCGGAGAAGTGGTATTTCCCGCACAGCATGCCGCTGGAATATGGCTTCAGCCACTGGGCCAGGGTTTTTGCGCCGCGTGGTGGCGCAATGGAATCGCTCGGCAATTCGATTGTCGTCGCGCTGCTGACGGTCGTCGTTTCGCTCGCGCTGGCAATTCCGGCAGGTTACGCACTGGCGCGGCTGAAACTGCCGTTCCGCGGCCTGATCCTGCTCGCCTTCCTCATCCCGCAGGCGTTTCCGAACCTCACCGTCTATGTCAACGTCGCCCGCATCTTCTACGAGATCGGCCTCAACGGCACGATCCCCGGCGTCGTTCTCGTGCATGTCTCGCATGGTCTCGTCTACGCCGTGTGGATCGCCACGGCAGCCTTTTCGGCGATCGATATCGAGCTGGAACAGGCCGCCCGCAATCTCGGCGCCGGGCCGATGCGCGCATTCATGGATGTGACGCTGCCGCTTGCGGCGCCCGGTCTGATGGCGAGCGCCATCTTCGTATTCCTCGAAAGCCTGGATGAATTCACCGGCAGCTATTTCGTCGGTGCACCCGACGTCAACATGCTGCCGCTGTTGCTCTACACCGCCGGTGCCGGCGGCAATTACCAGGTCGCATCCATCACCGCGCTATTGCTGCTCATCCCCTCTCTGATCTTCATGGCGGTGGTCGAGCGGTTCCTGCGCGCCGATGTTCTTTCCAAAGTGGGGCACTGACGATCATGAAAGACGACAGACGGATGCGCTTCGTCAGCGCCGAACAGGTGGCAAAGCTTGCCGGCGTTTCGCGCTCGGCGGTGTCGCGCACGTTCACGCCGGGAGCCAGCGTTTCGACGGCCACGCGGGAAAAAGTGATGAAGGCGGCCGATGAGCTCGGCTATCACGTCAATGACCTCGCCCGCGGGGTGCTGGCCAACCAGAGCCGGCTGGTCGGCATCGTGGCGACCAAGCCGGAGATCGGCTTTCGCGCCCACTTGACGGCGGCGCTCACCAAGGCGCTGATCCGCCGCGGCTCGATCCCCGTTCTCATCAATACCGGCGAGACCGAGGAAGAATTGTTGGCCGCGCAGAAAATGCTGATAGGCCACCGTGCCGAAGCGACCGTCATTCTCTCCGGCTCGCCGCCGGCAAGCTTTTTCGAACTCGCCCAGCGCAACGGTCAGCCGCTCGTCGTCATCGGTCGGTCAGAGCCGGATGCTGACCATGTTCTCGCCGGCAATGTCGAGGCCTCGCAAGAAGCTGCTGCCGCGTTCATTGCCGCCGGCCGTTCCCGTCTGGCAGTCATCGGCTCGCATTCCGCTACGCCAAGCATTGCCGAGCGCGAGAATGCCTTCGTCGCCGCAGTCGCTGCCGCGGGCCTTGTGGCGCGTGTGGCGCATGGCCGTGATTCCGATTATGACGGCGGCGTCGCTGCGGCCCGCAGCCTGTTTGCCGATGGCGAACGGCCGGACGCGATCTTTTGCGCCAACGACTTGCTGGCTTTCGGGGCGATGGATGGCATCCGCCGGGAATTCGGCCTCAGCGTGCCGGATGATGTGGCGCTGATCGGCTTCGACGACGTTCCGGAGGCGGCATGGCTGAGTTATGGGCTGACCACCTTTCGGCAGGACCCGGCGACGATTGCAGCCCGCGCGGTCACGCTCATCGACCGGCGGCTGCGCAACCCGGATGAAACGCGCGCCTATGAGCGGATCATTCCACATCTGGTAGCCCGCTCGTCGTTCGTTCCAGCCTGATTGCCGAACTTGGTCACGCCACGGCGTTTCGCCGCTTGCCTTCCAGAAGGTCGATGATCGAGTTGGCGGCATCGAGCACGTTGGTGCCGGGTCCGAAGACGGCGGCGACGCCGTTTTCCAGCAGGTAGTCGTAATCCTGCCGCGGGATCACCCCGCCGACCACGACGATGACGTTCTTAGCCCCCTTCGCTTTCAGCGCTTCCACCAGTTGCGGCGCGAGCGTCCGGTGGCCGGCGGCGAGCGACGACATGCCGACGACCTGCACATTCCGGGCGACCGCCAGATCGGCTGCCTCCTCCGGCGTCTGGAACAGCGGGCCTGCCAGAACCTCGAAGCCGATATCGCCGAAGGCGGACGCGATCACCTTGGCGCCGCGGTCATGTCCGTCCTGGCCGAGCTTTGCGACGAGGATTTTCGGCCGGCCCTTGCCGGAGGATTTCCCATAGTCGGATAGCCGGCTTACGATCGATCTGTATTCCGGGTCATCGGAATAGGCAGGCCCATAGATGTCGCCCACCACTTCCGGCTTTGCGGCGTGATCGCCGAAGGATTGGCGCATCGCATCGGATATTTCGCCGACGGTTGCGCGCGCACGGGCCGCCTCGACGGCTGCCTCCAAAAGATTGCCCCTGCCGGATTTCGCCACGTCGGAAAGGGCGGCCAGCGCCTCTGTGGCACGCTTGGGATCGCGCTGCCGGCGAACCTCTTCGAGCCGGGCGATCTGGGCCTTGCGGACGGCCGAATTGTCGATCGCGAGAATGTCGATATCGTCCTCGTTTTCCAGCCGATACTTGTTGACCCCGACGATGATCTCTTCCGAACGGTCTACCTTTGCCTGGCGCAGCGTCGCGGCTTCCTCGATCAGCCGCTTCGGCAGGCCGTCGGCCACGGCCTTGGTCATGCCGCCCAGCGCCTCGACTTCCTCGATCAGCGCCCAGGCTTTTTGCGCCAGCTCATCCGTCAGGCTCTCGACATAGTAGGAGCCTGCCAGGGGATCGACGACATTGGTGACGCCGGTCTCGTGCTGCAGGATAAGCTGGGTGTTGCGGGCGATACGGGCGGAAAAATCGGTCGGCAGCGCCATCGCCTCGTCGAGCGCATTGGTGTGCAGCGACTGGGTGCCGCCGAGCACGGCCGACAGCGCCTCGTAAGCCGTGCGGATGACGTTGTTGTACGGGTCCTGTTCGGCCAGCGATACGCCGGATGTCTGGCAGTGGGTGCGCAGCATCAGCGATCCGGGCTTTTTCGGCTCGAATTCCTCCATGATCCGCGACCAGAGCAGGCGCGCGGCGCGCAGCTTTGCCGCCTCCATGAAGAAATTCATGCCGATGGCGAAGAAGAAGGACAGGCGCCCGGCGAAGTCGTCGACATTCAGGCCCTTGGCGAGTGCGGCCCGGACATATTCGCGGCCGTCGGCCAGCGTGAAGGCCAATTCCTGCACCAGCGTCGCGCCTGCCTCCTGCATGTGATAGCCGGAGATCGAGATGGAGTTGAACCGCGGCATTTCCTTCGCAGTATACTCGATGATGTCGGCAACGATCCGCATCGAAGGCTCGGGCGGGTAGATATAGGTGTTGCGGACCATGAACTCCTTGAGGATGTCGTTCTGGATCGTGCCTGACAGTTCCGCCCTCGAACAGCCCTGCTCCTCGCCGGCGACGATGAAGGAGGCGAGTATCGGAATGACCGCACCGTTCATCGTCATCGACACGGACATGTCTTTCAGCGGAATGCCGTCGAACAGGATCTTCATGTCCTCGACGCTGTCGATCGCCACGCCCGCCTTGCCGACATCGCCCTCGACACGCGGATGGTCGCTATCATAGCCGCGGTGGGTGGCGAGATCGAAGGCGACCGACAGACCCTTCTGCCCGGCGGCGAGATTGCGGCGATAGAAGGCGTTGCTCTCCTGCGCGATGGAGAAACCCGCATACTGACGGATCGTCCAGGGACGGCCGGCATACATCGTCGCGCGCGGTCCGCGCACGAACGGCTTGATGCCCGGCATCGTATCGAGATGTTCGATGCCGTCGAGATCCTCGGCCGTGTAGAGCGGCTTGATGTCTATGCCTTCGGCCGTATGCCAGGTCAGCGTTTCGGGCGAAGCCTTCAGCTCCTTCTCCGCGAGCTTCTCCCAGTCTTCCCTTTTGGCCTTCGAGCTTTTGTCCGACACCGATTTCCTCCTCAACATGCGGTTTCGTTCACACGTCTCATCGACGCCGTGGTTCTAACTTAGTGCCCGGATGGGGCGCTGGAAGCCGCGTCGGGAATTTTTTAGCCGTGAGATTGATATGGAGGCTTTGGCGATTGCCCCGCATCGGGGCAGTCTTGAGCCTGCTATGGCACCGGGACTGCGGCATGTTACGAAGGACCGCGCTATCGTCAATTTCTACGTCGATGACGAGCGTGGAATCATGGAAATTGCTGCCGTCTTCTTGGATAGCCGGAACATAGCAAGCGGATGTTGAAGCGGCTGGGGCGGTGAAACTTAAGTCCGTAATCAGGAATCGCTGATAGCCGTGTTTGGGAGTGTCGACATTCTCACCGCTTTGAAGCCTTCCTCGCTCAAGCCATACACGCCCTTGTCGATCTTTTCGAACCAGCCGTAGTAATTGTCGCGCAGGATCGGGCCGGCCTTGGAGGTGATGTCCTTCAGGTCGCGCGGGCGAAGTGGGCCATCGGCAAGAGCAGAGGCGCAGGCGATCGCCTGCTGCCGGTAAGCGGTCATGATCGGGATCTTCGTCGAGCCGCCGAGCGCCGGGTCGCCCTGGCGCTTGCGGTGTTCCTTGATCAGCCTGGTGCGCCGCTTAGGGTTCGTGCGCGGCATAGGCGAGACGGAGCTGACGAGAATGCTGACCTCCCCGGCATCGGATACGCCGAGCATGCCGATGCCGAGCCGGCGGCACAGGTCGCGGTAGCGCTTGTCCGCCTCGCGCCCCCGGCCCTTGGCCGAAACACGTGCGGCGATCCAGACTTCGTCGGCGGCTGTCGCGCGGTCGACGGCCTGCAGGATGAGTTCCAGATTGAAGGACAGCTTGAGCTCGCAGACGACCATGACGGTCGGCTCGCCCTCATTCAGCGCAACGATATCGCAGCCGCCGATCTCGCCCTTGACCGTGTAGCCGCAGGCTTCGAGGAAGGTTTTGACCGGGAGATAGAGCGAGGTTTCCATGCGCGGTTCGATAGCATGATTTGCAATGCCGAACCCAGCCTCGCCGTTATTCGAATTCCAGGATCAGTTCATCGACGGCAAGGCTCTGGCCGGCGACGGCTGCGATACGTTTGACGAGCCCCTGTCTTTCGGCTTTCAGCACATTCTCCATCTTCATCGCCTCGACGGTGGCAAGCGTCTGGCCGGCCTCCACCGTATCCCCCTCACGGACGGTGATTGCGGTGACGACGCCCGGCATCGGGCAGAGCAGCATTTTCGATGTATCGGCCGGCTGTTTGACCGGCATCAGCCGAGCCAGTTCGGCGATCCGCGGCGAGCGCACCCGCGCGTTCACATCCATGCCGCGCCAGCGCAGCCTGATTGCCGATCCGTTTGTCTCGACCTTGACCGTCAGGCTCTCGCCGCCGATGTGAAATTCGGCAAGCGTGTGACCCGGCAACCAGCCGCTGGCAGCTGCAAGCCTTTCGCCATCGGCAAAGCGCACGAAAGCGCCATCGGCAGCCGCCTCCATCGTCACCGCTTGCTCACCCAGAGGCTTCGGGCCCTGAGAGAGGGCCACGACCCAATCCCTGGCAACGGTGCGGCGGCGTTTTGACAGCGCGCCGGAAATCCAGGTTGCCCGTTCTTCCACGGACTGATGGATAAGCGTGGCGATCGCAGCCAGTTTCCGTGCCGCTTCGGCATCCGGTCGAACCCCGTCAAAGCCGTCGGGAAATTCCTCGGCAATGTAGGCGGTGGTCAGCGCGCCGGAGCGAAACCGGTCCTGGCCCATGACGGCCGACAGGAAAGGCAGGTTATGACCGATACCCTCGAGTTCGAAACCGTCGAGCGCCTCGCGCATCGCATCGATCGCGGTGGTGCGGTCCTCCGCCCAGGCGCACAGCTTGGCAATCATCGGGTCGTAATGCATCGAGATCTCACCGCCTTCGAAGACGCCGGTATCGTTGCGGATGACGGCGCCGCTCTCCTGCAATCCTTCCATCGGCGGGCGATACCGCGACAGGCGGCCGATCGACGGCAGGAAATTGCGGTAAGGGTCTTCAGCATAGAGCCGGCTTTCGATGGCCCACCCGGTCAGACCGACATCATCCTGCCCGAAGGAAAGCGTCTCGCCGGCTGCAATGCGGATCATCTGCTCGACGAGATCGATACCCGTCACCAGTTCGGTGACGGGATGTTCGACCTGCAGCCGCGTGTTCATTTCGAGGAAGTAGAAATTCCGCTCGCCATCGACGATGAATTCCACCGTGCCGGCTGAGAAGTAGCCGACGGCCTGTGCCAGCGCGACGGCCTGTGCGCCCATCGCCGCCCTGGTCTTTTCATCGAGAAAGGGCGAGGGGGCTTCCTCGATGACCTTCTGGTTCCGCCGCTGGATCGAACATTCCCGCTCGCCGAGGTGAAGCATCGTGCCGTGCCGGTCTCCGAGCACCTGGATTTCGATATGGCGGGGCTGGGTGATGAATTTCTCGATGAAGATGCGATCGTCGCCGAACGAGGATCTGGCCTCGTTCCTCGATGACTGGAACCCTTCACGCGCCTGCTGCTCGTCGAAGGCAATCCGCATTCCCTTGCCGCCGCCACCGGCGGATGCCTTGATCATCACCGGATAGCCGATCGCGGCCGCGATCCTGACGGCTTCCTCTGCATCGCCGATCGGGTCCATATGGCCGGGCACGGTGGAGACGCCGGCATCGGCGGCGATCCTCTTCGAGGTGATCTTGTCGCCCATGGCCTCGATTGCCTTTACCGGCGGGCCTATGAAGGCAACTCCGACCTTCTCCAGCGCCGCGGCAAAGGCGGCGTTTTCGGAGAGGAACCCGTAGCCCGGATGCACGGCATCTGCCCCGGTCTTGCGGATCGCATCGAGGATCTTGTCGATGACGATATAGGACTGGCTGGACGGTGCCGGGCCGATATGAACGGCCTCATCGGCCATCGTCACGTGCAGCGCATTGGCATCGGCATCCGAATAGACGGCGACTGTCGCGATGCCCATCTTGCGTGCAGTCTTGATGACGCGGCAGGCGATCTCGCCGCGATTGGCGATGAGGATCTTGTTGAACATTAAATCAACGCTCGCTTTCGTCTTCGTCGCGATATTTCCGCTCGTAGGGCAGCGTCAGGATTGCCGATCCGGCAGCCGCTGCGCCGAAAAGGCAGGCGAATGGCAGGATCACAAGGATGAGCGGCAGCGCCGGGTTGGCCGCGCGCGACACGAGCCGGCCGAGATTGCCGATATCGAAAACGACGAGCGAGATGGCGAGTGCCGCGCCGATCATCGCACCGAACAGGGTATGAAGTGCGAGAAAGCGTAGCATCATCGCGTGGTCGCGGCGCGCTTCCTCCGGCGTCAGTTTCGGTTTTCGGGAGCTGTGCAGGCGGGGTTCGGGCAGATGGGAATTGTTCCGGAATGCGTCCCGTATCCTTTGCCGGGCCGCCCTTTGCCTCAACCAGCTCGGTTTCAGCCAGTCGAACGGGTCGGGGCGTCCTGCCATGGAAAGCACCTGATAAACCGGCATTGCGTTGATCTCCTCTTCAACGCTTCATTTGTGGCGCGACAGGACGACGCGCTCAAGTGCTATTTTCGTCGTTTCTCATGGAACTGGCCGCGGTCCTGATTTCCGATCCGTGTGGCTGTGCTTGCCGCAGAAGGAGTAGGCCATAACCGGCAAAGCCGCAGATCCACAGGGCCTGCGAACCGTGCAGTACTCCGATCCACTGCGGATGAAGGGCATAGGCGAGCCGCAGGAGAAGTGCCGCGACAAGGCAGGCATAGGTGAATGAGCCGAGTATGGAGTGCTGGAACGACTGGCCATTGCGTTTGCGCACGATCGATGTGGCGATTGCGACCGCAAGCGAAGCAAGCCCGCCTATGGCAAGAATATGCAGCGGAAATGCGATCGGCAGGGTGCTTTCCGGCAGTGCCTGTATGGCGAGAAGCACGAAGCCGAGCCGTTTCGCGGTCATGGCGAAGGCCATGAAGGTGACGCCCGCATGGCGGAATGCTTGCCACGGGCGGATGTGGGCAAGCCAGGCCAAGCCACTGACGCCGGCGATAAGCGAGACCACGGCATAAGGAAGTCCGAACGCCCAGAGGAAAAGGGTTGCCAGGCTGAAAATCTGATGGACGCGTGAAAGCCACGGCGGCGGCATTGGTCGGGAAGGCTTTCCATCGCGGCTGCGGCCGGCATCGATGACCATCGGGAAGATGCGGTTGCCGACTTCGAAACAGATGGCGAGGATGAGGCAGAAGCCGAGCTGTACCGAGCCTTGCCAGAGGTCGAAGGCGGCGCTCAGGCCGGTGCCGGCATGGGCGGCGGCAAGCGCCAGCAGCGGGTAGGTTCGCTTGGCGCGCATTCGCAGAACCGGGATGCAGAGCGCCGCGACAGCCGAAAGGCCGATGAGCGCGCGCAGCCGCGCACCGAACTGGAGATCGAACAGCCCGGCGGTGAAGGCGAGCGCATGGGCGACAAGGATCACCCGAACCGTTGCATCTCTCAGGACCGGTCGGCCGATCTGGCGGGGCAGGGCTTTCAGCATGAAGCCGAACAGCTGCACCAGCATGAAGCCGAAGATCAGTTCGCCGGCATGATGCGAGAAGTCGCCCTGCCAGACCTGAGGAGGAAAGCCGATCGCACGTATTGCCGTCAGCGCGGCCAGAAGAAAGGCGAAACGGTAAAGGTCGAAAGGCGGCTTCGTCACCGCCGCCTTGTCACGCACCACCGGTCCATTCCCCCGAAAGAGGCATGGTGCCGAGGTCGAGCTGGTCGATAGCCCGGCAGGCAATGTGATCTACAATGTCGGCTATGTTTTTTGGGTTGCGATAGAAGGCGGGTACGGGCGGCATGACGGTCGCCCCCATTTCGGTAACCGCAACCATGTTGCGCAGATGGCCCAGATGCAGCGGGGTCTCTCGCGCCAGAAGGACCAGCCGCCGCCGTTCCTTCAGGTGCACATCCGCAGCTCGGGCAAGCAACGTGTCGGAAAGGCCTGCAGCGATGGCGGCAAGCGAGCGCATCGAGCAGGGAGCGACGATCATGCCGGATGTTCGAAAGGAGCCGCTGGCGATCGCCGCGCCGATATCGTTGACCGGATGATGCTGATGGGCGAGTTTGGACAGGCGGCCAAGCGCATCCGGCCCGAGTTCGTGCTCGAAGGTCCGCATTGCGGCGTCGGAAACGACGAGGTGCAGTTCGATCTCCGGCAGCTTTGCCAGAAGCTCGGCGATCCGCAGCGCGATTATGGCGCCGGACGCACCGGAGACACCGAGCACGACGCGCTTCATGGCTTGCCTCCGACAGGGCCAAGGCCGAGCTCGTCCCACATGGCCGAGACGCGATCCTGAGTTTCAGGGCTCATCGCCAGCACCTTGCCCCATTCGCGATCCGTTTCGGCGCCGATCTTGTTTGTCGCATCCAGCCCGAGCTTGCCGCCGAGCCCGTTTTTCGGCGAAGCGAAGTCGAGATAGTCGATCGGCGTATTGTCGAGCACGACCATGTCGCGCGAGGCATCGAACCGGGTCGACAACGCCCACACGACATCCGGCCATTGGCGGATATCGACGTCGGGATCGACCGCGATGATCAGCTTCGTATAGCTGAATTGCGGCAGCATCGACCAAAGGCCGAGCATGATCCGCCGCGCCTGGCCGGGATAGCGCTTGTCGACCGAGAAGACGATGGCGCGGTAGGAGCAGGCTTCCGGTGGCAGCCAAAGGTCGACGATCTCGGGAAACTGCTTTTTCACCAGCGGCAGAAAAAGCGCGTTCATCGCTTCGCCCATGACCGAAGGCTCGTCCGGCGGCCGGCCGGTATAGGTGGAAAGGTAGATCGGGTTTCGGCGCATGGTGATGGCCGTCACCTGCATTACCGGAAAGTTGTCGATGGCATTGTAGTAGCCGGTATGGTCGCCGTAAGGGCCTTCCTCGGCCGTCAGGGTGGCGGAAACGGTGCCTTCGATGACGATCTCGGCATTGGCCGGAACGAGCAGCGGCTGGGTTCTGGCCTTGACCACGCGCGTGCGGCGGCGGCGCAAGATGCCGGAAAAGGACAATTCGCTCATGCCTTCCGGCAGCGGCATGACGGCCGACAGGATGGTCTGCGGATCGGCGCCGATGACGATCGCAACCGGCATGTCCTTGCCATTTCTCTGCCACTGCCGGTGATGGCCGGCACCGCCGCGATGGGCGAGCCAGCGCATGATCAGGCGATCGCGACCAAGCTTCTGCATCCGGTAGACGCCCAGATTGACGTCATCCGGGTCGTCGAAGCTGCGAGTGACGACAAGCGGCCAGGTGACGAGCGGTGCGGGTTCGCCCGGCCAGCACCACTGGATCGGAAGCCGGTCGAGATCCACGTCGCCGCCTTCAAACCCCACATCCTGGCATGGCGCGGAGCCGACCTCTCGCACACCCAGCGAAAGTGCTGCGCGCAATATCGATAATTTGCCGATAGCCTGCTTCAAAGTGGCCGGCGGCTTCGGCTCACGCAGATCGCCGAGCAGCGCCGCGAGATCTCCGATCTTGCCGGGGGCCAATCCGAAGCCGAGTTCGATCCGCTCACGCGTACCGAACAGATTGGCAAGAAGCGGGATGGAAACGATGCGGCCTTGCGCATCTACGGGCTTCTCAAACAGCAGGGCCGGGCCACCCTCATGCAATACGCGCCGGTGGATCTCGGTGATCTCGTGGACAAGGCTTACCGGCCGGGAAATGCGTTTCAGCAGCCCGCGTCTTTCCAGCTCCCGGCAGAAATGCTGCAGATCGTCGTATCGTCCGGGAGGTCGGTCGACTATCGACTGCGCGAGGCGTTCGGGGTCGGTGGGGGAGGTTGAAGCTTGAGCCATGCTTCTGTGTGGCGGGAGATTTTCGCCAAGTCCTTGTCATAGCTCAACCCGTCGGGCGGGCTTGCCCCTTACTTTCGGTCGAATACCCGTTGTTCAACGCCCGGCCCGCCCATGCAGATACCCCCGATATTAACCGCACCGCTCTCGATGATCCCGATCCCGTTGATCGAACGGATATGTCGCCTCATGTTCGCCCGTATCGCCAGGGCGCATCCCGGTCTGTTCGACAGGCTGGGCGAGCACCGGGCAAAACGCTTCGCCTTCCTGCCGATCGACCTGCCGCTGGCCTTCGTCGTCGTGCCGGAAACCCAAGAGATATTCGTCCAACGCAAGCCGGCCGCGGTGACGGCGGATGCGGTAACCGAGGCGCCTCTCTTCATGCTTCTGGCGCTGATGGAAGGCCGTTGCGATGCCGACGCGCTGTTCTTCTCCCGTGATCTTTCGGTGACCGGCGACATGGAGGCGATGCTCGCCATGCGCAATGCGCTCGATGACAGCGCGATCGACCTCAAGAAGGATCTGGCGCGTTTGGCCGGACCCTTTGCCCCGATTGCCGGGCGGGTGATCGGCGAAATCCGCGACCGCGCCTTGAAGGAAGACAGGACGACAGGAGAACGCGCCCAATGGAGCTGATCTGCCCGGCAGGCACGCCTGCCGCCTTTCGCGAAGCGGTGGAGGCCGGTGCCGATGCCGTCTATTGCGGTTTTCGCGACGAAACCAATGCCCGCAATTTTCCCGGCCTCAACTTCTCCCGCGAGGAGCTGAAGGAAGCGATTGCCTATGCCAGACAGAGGGGTACGCAGACCTTCGTGGCGCTCAACACCTTCATGCGCGCCGGTGCGGAGGACATCTGGTACCGCGGCGCGGCCGATGCCGTGGCGATGGGGGCCGATGCGCTGATCCTCGCCGACTTCGGTCTGATGGCGCATGTGGCAGAGCGTTATCCGCAACAACGCCTGCATGTCTCGGTTCAGGCGTCGGCGTCCAATCCTGATGCGATCAATTTCCTCGTCGATGCCTTCAACGCCCAGCGCGTCGTGCTGCCGCGCACACTGACGATCGCCGATATCGCCCGGATTGGAAAAAGCATCCGCTGCGAAATGGAGGTCTTTGTCTTCGGTGGGCTTTGCGTCATGGCGGAAGGGCGCTGTTCGCTCTCGTCCTACGCCACGGGAAAATCGCCCAACATGAACGGCGTCTGTTCGCCGGCAAGTCATGTGCGCTACCGCAAGGACGGTGCCGACCTGGTCTCCGAACTGGGCGAATTCACCATCAACCGCTTTCCTGCCGGCGAGGCCGCCGGCTACCCGACGCTCTGCAAGGGGCGCTTCGATATTGCCGACAGCAACGGCTACGCTTTCGAGGACCCTGTCTCTCTCGACGTGATGGGCGAGTTGGAAGCGCTGCAGGCGGCCGGCGTCAAGGCATTGAAGATCGAGGGTCGACAGCGCGGCAAGGCCTATGTGGCGGAAGTCGTCGCCACCATGAAGGCGGCGCTCGACAGCCCGCCGGAACGCCGCGCGCCGCTTCTGGCGCGGCTGAGCACGATGAGCGAAGGGCAGAAGACGACGTCCGGCGCCTACGAGAAACGCTGGAGATAGAGACGATGACGCACGCAACGAAACCCGGCCTGACGCTCGGGCCGGTCTACTATCTCTGGAATACGGAAAAGTGGCGGGACTTCCATTTCCGTATCGCCGACGAAGCGCCGGTGGAGCGTGTGGTGATCGGCGAGACGGTCTGTTCCAAGCGGCAGCATTTTATCGAGCCGCACCTCACCGAGGTGGTCCAGCGGCTGGAAGCCGCTGGCAAGACGGTGGTTCTGTCAACCCTGGCGCTGGTGACGCTGAACCGCGAAACGAAGCAGATCCACGATGCGGCGGCGGCGAGCGAGCACCAGATGGAGGCGAATGATCTCTCGGCGCTGGCGATCCTGAAGGACAAGCCGCACACGATTGGGCCGCTGGTCAATGTCTACAACGCCCCGACCGCAAGGCTTCTGGCGGGCCGGGGTGCGACGCGCATCTGTCTGCCGCCCGAGCTGCCTTTTTCCTCGGTGAAGGAGATTGTGCCTGACTGCCCGGACATCGATTTCGAGGTCTTCGCCTTTGGCCGCATGCCGCTCGCCATTTCGGCACGCTGCGCCCATGCCAGATCCAAGGGACGGATCAAGGACAATTGCCAGTTCGTCTGTGGCGAAGACCCGGACGGCCTGCCGGTGAAGACGCTCGACCGGCAACCGTTTCTGGCGCTCAACGGCGTGCAGACCGTATCTTATGCCTGCCAGTCGCTGATCGGCGAACTGGATCATCTCGCCGATGCCGGTGTCCGTTCCTTCCGCCTGTCGCCGCAGGATTGCGACATGGTGGCGGTGGCGAAGCTTTATCGCGCGGTGCTGGATGGGGCGATGGATGCCGACGAGGCTGTGGTGAAATTGCGTTCGACCTATGCTGCGGCACCGCTGGCGAACGGTTTTCACCATGCGAGGGAAGGGGCCGCCTGGGTGGCCCGAACCCGCAGCCTTCAGGCGGCGTGGCCATCTTGAACCGCTGAGCGGGAAAAGGCGGCCGGCTCTCAGGCGAGGCCGGCCCTGCCCGGAGATAGGTCAGATTTCGAAGAAGTTTTCGAAGGATTCCGGAAAGTTCTGGCGGGCGAGCTTCTCGTTGATCACGAGCATCGATTCATAGGAGAGCGGATCGAAATCCTTGTCGACGGCAAGCACTTCACGGCCGAAAAGCAGCGAAAGCCGCGCGGCATCGAGATTGCCGCGCTCGAAGGGCTCGGTGCCGAAATGGTGCCACAGCGCATGCATGAAGGCTGCATCGACCAGGTGTTCTTTGGTACCCGGCCTTGCCTTGCGGGGCAACGCCTTGAGCGGCGTTACCCCTTTCGGGTTTGCCCGGCGGATGGTGAACTGGATCCCCGTGCTTGGCATGCCGCCCGGAAAGCCGCGGTGTTTGGTCATTTCGGGCAGGTTTGCCATCGTCTTGTTCCTTAAATCTTTGCGACCTTGTCGGCCGTCTTGGTGTCAAAATCAGAAGCGTCGTGACGCTCGCGCAGCTGTTCGGACGGTTCACCCGATGTCCGGTTGACCATCCGCCCGCGCTTCACCGCCGGCCGGGCGAAAACCTCCGCCGTCCAGCGCTGCAGGTTCGTATAGCTTTGAACGTCGAGAAAGTCACCGGCATCGCCGTAAGCCTCGCCGAGCGCAAGATTTCCGTACCACGGCCAGATCGCCATATCGGCAATCGTATACTCGTCGCCGGCCATATAGCGATTGTCGGCGAGGTGACGGTCGAGCACGTCGAGCTGGCGCTTGGCTTCCATCGCATAGCGATCGATCGCGTATTTGATCTTGATCGGAGCATAGGCATAGAAATGGCCGAAACCGCCGCCGACGAAGGGGGCCGAACCCATCTGCCAGAACAGCCAGTTCAGCGTTTCGGCGCGGGCACGGGTTTCCAACGGCAGGAAGGCGCCGAATTTTTCCGCCAGATAGGTCATGATCGAGGCAGATTCGAACAGCCGGATCGGTTTGCCGCCATCCTTCGGCGCATGGTCCATCAGCGCCGGGATCTTCGAGTTCGGATTGATGTCGACGAAGCCCGAGCCGAACTGGTCGCCCTGTCCGATATTGATCAGCCACGCATCGTATTCCGCACCTTCGTGGCCGGCAGCGAGCAGCTCTTCCAGCATGATCGTTACCTTGACGCCATTCGGAGTGCCAAGCGAATAGAGCTGCAGCGGATGCTTGCCGACAGGCAGTTCCTTCTCCTGTGTCGGACCGGCGATCGGCCGGTTGATATTGGCGAACTGGCCGCCATTGCCCTTTTCCCAGGTCCAGACCTTGGGCGGTTCGTATCCTGCAGGAAAATTGTCGGCGGGGGACTTGTCGGTCATGAAATGCATCCTTGGCTGAATTGGCACTCGGGCTGATTGCGTTGGCGATCGTATATATAGAAACGGAAAAGCGCCTTGCCCGCAGACAAAACGCTTTTCAAGGGAGGTTCAATTTTATTCAGCAGCCTCGGCCGGCGGCTTTGCATGCGGATAGCGCACGCCTTTAAGCATGCCTTCTATGCTGAGATCCTCGTCGAGATGCGGCCAGTGTAGACCATAGGGAGACAATTCGATCCGGTTGCGGTCCTGCATGGAGGCGGCAAGCAGCGACGGATACCACCAGAGCGGTGTCGCCAGAGACGCACCGTTTTCAAGGCGCACGATGAGATCGGTCTCCGTGCAATGAGCGCCAACCGGTTCGAGAAGGTCGTCCTCAATTTCCAAAATGCTCATGCACTTCTCCAGAAAAGCCTTTTGGTTGCCGCGTACGATGGCGAGAAGCGCGTTCAGCTCCTTTTCCGTGCAGCGTTTGTTACGTGCGATAGTCAAATGTTCGAGCCAGATCTTGGTTTCCTTCCTATCCCGGCGGATATGGATATGCGGCGGCTCGTGGTGGTCCAGGCTATAAAATTCAAAGCGCCAACCCTTCCATTCGAATACTTTTGGCATCGCCTCCCCCGAGGCGAATGACCATCACAGCGGTATCGTATCGTGCTTCTTCCAATGTGTCGTCACCTGCTTGTTGCGCAGCGATGCGAAGGCCCGTGCGATGCGGCGGCGGGAGGAGTGCGGCATGATCACCTCGTCGATAAAGCCGCGTTCGGCGGCAACGAACGGATTGGCGAAACGCTCTTCGTATTCCTTCGTCCGGGCCGCGATCTTGTCCGGGTCGGAGAGTTCGGAGCGGTAGAGGATTTCGGTAGCGCCTTTCGCCCCCATCACGGCGATCTCCGCCGTCGGCCAGGCGTAGTTGATGTCGGCGCCGATATGTTTCGACGCCATCACGTCATAGGCGCCGCCATAGGCCTTGCGGGTAATCAGCGTCACCATCGGCACGGTCGCCTGCGAATAGGCGAAGAGAAGCTTGGCGCCGTGCTTGATGACGCCGCCATATTCCTGTGCCACGCCCGGCAGGAAGCCCGGCACGTCCACCAGAGTCAGGATCGGGATCGAGAAGGCATCGCAGAAGCGCACGAAGCGCGCCGCCTTGCGGGATGAATCGATGTCCAGGCAGCCGGCAAGCACCATCGGCTGGTTGGCGACGACACCGACCGTCTGCCCCTCGATGCGGATGAAGCCGGTCATGATGTTCTTTGCAAATGTCGCCTGGATCTCGAAGAAATCACCCTCGTCGGCAATCGCCAGGATCAGCTCCTTCATGTCGTAGGGCTTTGCCGGGCTGTCGGGGATCAGCGTGTCGAGCCGGTTTTCGATACGCGCCGGGTCGTCATGAAACGGGCGGCTCGGCACCTTGTCGCGATTGTTGAGCGGCAGGAAATCGAAAAGCTGCCGAACGGCTTCAAGCGTTTCCACGTCGTTTTCGTAAGCCGCATCGGCGACGGAGGATTTTTGCGTGTGGGTGGAGGCGCCGCCGAGTTCTTCCGCCGTGACGATCTCGTTCGTCACCGTCTTCACCACATCCGGGCCGGTAACGAACATGTAGGACGTATCGCGCACCATGAAGATGAAGTCGGTCATCGCCGGAGAATAGACCGCGCCACCGGCGCAAGGCCCCATGATGACCGAAATCTGCGGGATGACGCCCGAGGCCTCCGCATTGCGGCGGAAGACTTCCGCATAGCCGGCAAGTGACGCGACACCTTCCTGGATACGGGCGCCGCCGCTGTCGTTCAGCCCGATAACCGGCGCGCCGACCTTGACCGCCATATCCATGATCTTGCAGATTTTTTGCGCATGGGTCTCGGAAAGCGAGCCGCCAAGGACCGTGAAATCCTGGGAAAAGACATAGGTCTGGCGGCCGTTGATCGTGCCCCAGCCGGTCACCACGCCATCGCCGGCGACCTTCTGTTCCGCCATGCCGAAATCCACGGCGCGGTGGGTCACATACATGTCGAACTCTTCGAACGATCCTTCGTCAAGCAGCACCTCGATCCGCTCCCGTGCCGTCAGCTTTCCCTTGGCATGCTGGGCGTCGATACGTTTTTGCCCGCCACCGAGCCTGGCCTCCGCACGGCGCCGTTCGACCTCGTTCAACACTGAGCGCATATTCCCTCCCTGAAATATTTCTCATTTGTAGCGCACGCGCCCCGTCGCGCAATGGCCTTCCTGCCAGTATGTAGTCTTCGGCGGCTATGACCTTGGTCTCGACACAAATGCCGGGGAAGCATCGCGCGACAACCTGAGAAGAGGACAGGACATGCAGGCTCTCGTACTGGAGCAGAAGGGTAAACTGGCGCTGAGGGAGATCGATCTGCCGCTCGATGTCGGGCCGGGCGATGTGAAGATCGAGATCGATACGGTCGGCGTCTGCGGTAGCGACGTGCACTATTACACCCACGGTGCGATCGGTCCCTATGTGCTGCGCGAGCCGATGGTGCTCGGTCACGAGGCGGCCGGAACGGTGGTGGAGGTCGGCTCCGAGGTGAAGGCCCTCAAGGTCGGCGATCGCGTCTGCATGGAGCCGGGAATTCCAAACTTGTCGTCGCGCGCCTCCAAGCTTGGCCTTTACAATGTCGATCCCGATGTCCGTTTCTGGGCGACGCCGCCGATCCATGGCGTTCTGGCACCCTATACGGTTCATCCGGCCGCCTTCACCTACAAGCTGCCCGACAATGTCTCGTTTGCAGAAGGCGCGATGGTCGAGCCGTTTGCGATCGGCATGCAGGCGGCCACTCGCGCGCGGCTGCAGCCGGGTGATGTGGCAGCTGTCATCGGCGCAGGCCCGATCGGCATCATGGTGGCGCTGGCGGCCCTTGCCGGCGGTTGCGCCCGCGTCTTCATTTCGGACCTGAGCGCCGACAAGCTGAAGATCGCAGCGCAATATCCGGGCATCATCCCGGTCAATGTTCGCGAACAATCCTTTGCCGAGGTGATTTCGGCCGAGACGTCGGGCTGGGGTGCCGATGTCGTGTTCGAAGCCAGCGGCAGCCCGAAGGCATTCCAGGGCATGTTCGACCTCGTGCGCCCCGGCGGCGCCTTCGTGCTCGTCGGCCTGCCGGTCGAGCCGGTGCCGTTCGACGTGGCGAGCGCGATCTCCAAGGAAGTGCGTATCGAGACGGTGTTCCGCTACGCCAACATTTTTGACCGGGCGCTGGAGCTGATCGCTTCGGGCAAGGTGGACCTGAAGCCTCTGATCACCGGAACTTTCGATTTCAGCCAGTCGATCGCTGCGTTCGAACGCGCTGCCGAAGGCCATCCGTCGGATGTCAAACTGCAGATCAAACTCAAGGGCTGAAAGCTGCGAAAGTCGGCCTTGAAAGGCCGGCTGGCAATATGGCGCACGCGATTTATCGGCGCGTGCGCCTTGACCTTTGGGTCTCCCTTTGTCATTTGACGCCCCTTGATTGACAAAGCGCCTGTTTCGGGACGAACCCCGTTGGCGCTCTACACAGAGATAAGCAAATGGCCAAGGCTACATCTTCGGCGCCCTCCCAGCGCATGCTTCGCGTTGGCGAGCAGGTTCGCGCCGCCATCACCCAGGTGCTGCAGCGTGGTGAAGTGCGCGACGACCTGATCGAAAAGACGGTGGTTTCCGTGTCGGAAGTGCGCATGTCGCCCGACCTGAAGATCGCCACCGCCTATGTGACGCCTCTCGGCGTGACAGACCGCCAACCGGTGATCGAGGCCTTGAACCGCCACGGGAAGTTCATTCGCGGCCGTCTGGGTGGTCAGCTGCGCCAGATGAAATACATGCCGGAAGTCCGCTTCCGCGACGACACGAGCTTCGACAACTACAAGAAGATCGACGAGCTGCTGCGCTCGCCGGAGGTCCAGCGCGATCTCGGCGACGACGGCGACGACAACAAGTAATCTTAAAGAGTACGCATGTCCAAACCACGCAAACCCAAGGGCCGGGCGGTTTCCGGCTGGCTTATCCTCGACAAGCCGGTGGATTTCGGCTCGACCGAAGCCGTTTCCAAGATCAAGTGGCTCCTGAACGCCCAGAAGGCCGGCCACGCCGGCACGCTCGATCCGCTTGCTTCCGGCATGCTGCCGATCGCGCTCGGTGACGCCACCAAGACCGTGCCTTACGTCATGGACGGTCGCAAGATCTACGAATTCACCGTCACCTGGGGCGAGGAGCGTTCGACGGACGATCTCGAGGGCGAAGTCACCGCGTCGTCCGAAGCGCGTCCGCAAGAGCAGGCGATCCGCGATATCCTGCCGAACTATACCGGCGTCATCAATCAGATCCCGCCGCAGTTTTCGGCGATCAAGATCGCCGGCGAGCGCGCCTACGACCTCGCCCGAGAAGGCGAGACGGTCGAGATCCCGTCGCGCGAGGTGGCAATCTTTCGCCTGACGCTGCTTGGCGTCGAGGCCGACAAGGCGCATTTCGAGGTTGAGTGCGGCAAGGGCACCTATGTGCGCTCGCTTGCCCGCGATTTCGGCCGCGACCTCGGCTGCTACGGTCACGTTTCAAACCTGCGCCGCACCTTTGTCGCACCGTTCGGAGAAGACCGCATGGTGCCGCTCGCCGATCTCGTGGTGCTGGAAAAGATCGAGGATCGCGACGAACGCCTTGCAGCATTGGATGCTTATCTGATCGATACGGCAGAAGCCCTGTCCTCGCTGCCGCATCTGCCGGTAACCGAAGACCAGGCGCATCGCATCAGGATGGGCAATGCCATCATCCTGCGTGGCCGTGATGTCCCGGTCGAGGAGCCTGAGGTCTATGCGACGGTCCGTGGCAAGCTGCTGGCCATCGGCGAGATCGGTCAGGGCGAATTCCGGCCGAAACGGGTGTTCGCCTGATCCCGGGCGTGCCTCTTCCAATTGCAGGCTGAATAGTCTATAGGCAGCGCCAGCCAAAGGGGCTGCCTTCGGGTATCGCTTTTGCATTCACGGCCAAGGCTGGACGACATCCCGGCCTTTGGCGACCTTATTTCCTCTTCATGTAAAGGATCAGACGATGTCGATCACTGCAGAACGTAAGACCGCCCTCATCAAGGAATACGCAACCGTCGAAGGCGATACCGGTTCGCCGGAAGTCCAGGTTGCCATCCTCACCGAGCGGATCAACAACCTGACGGAACACTTCAAGGGCCACAAGAAGGACAACCACTCGCGTCGTGGCCTTCTGACCATGGTTTCCAGCCGCCGTTCGCTTCTTGACTATCTCAAGAAGAAGGACGAAGGCCGTTACACCAAGCTGATCGGCGCCCTCGGCATCCGTCGCTAATCGTTCTCGGCGGGCGCTTCCATAAGGAAGCGCCCGCCGGCTCTTTTCGGCATCTTTCAAGTTGCCAGGACTAAGGTGGACCCGGATGGGCCGGTTTCGCCAACAGAACCAGACCTGTCATGGGGCAGGATTGCCGGATGCTTTTGATCGGAGCCGCCAAGCGGCTTCGGTCAGTCGAACAAAGTTTCCTGTTGTCTTGCCCGTGATGTGTCGCATTGATTGCGGTCGATGTGCTGACGTCTTTCAAAGACGAGGCTGCGTTGCCGCATTGAAGGACAGTAGATGTTCAATACCCACTCCGTCGAAATCGAATGGGCCGGCCGCACGTTGAAGCTGGAAACGGGCAAGATCGCCCGCCAGGCTGACGGCGCCGTTCTCGCCACTTACGGTGAAACCGTCGTTCTCGCCACCGTCGTTTCGGCCAAGGCGCCGAAGCCGGGCCAGGACTTCTTCCCGCTCACCGTCAACTACCAGGAAAAGACCTATGCTGCCGGCAAGATCCCGGGCGGCTATTTCAAGCGCGAAGGTCGTCCGTCGGAAAAGGAAACGCTGGTTTCCCGCCTGATCGACCGTCCGATCCGCCCGCTCTTCCCGGAAGGCTACAAGAACGACACCCAGGTCGTCGTCACCGTCGTCCAGCACGACCTTGAGAACGATCCGGACGTATTGTCGATGGTTGCCGCTTCCGCTGCACTGACGCTCTCCGGCGTTCCCTTCATGGGCCCGGTCGGCGGCGCACGCGTCGGCTACATCAACGGCGAATACGTTCTGAACCCGCATCTCGACGAGATGGAAGAGTCAGTTCTGGATCTGGTCGTTGCCGGCACCCAGGACGCCGTCCTGATGGTTGAATCGGAAGCCAAGGAACTGAACGAAGACGTCATGCTCGGCGCCGTCATGTTCGGCCACAAGGGTTTCCAGCCGGTCATCGACGCGATCATCAAGCTCGCTGAAGTAGCTGCCAAGGAGCCGCGTGACTTCCAGCCGGAAGATCATTCCGAACTCGAAGCCGAAATGCTGAAGCATTTCGAAGCCGAGCTGCGCGAAGGTTACAAGATCACCCAGAAGGCTGATCGCTACGCCGCCATCGACGCCGTCAAGGCAAAGGTCAAGGCGCACTTCTTCCCGGAAGGCGTCGAGCCGAAGTACACCGCCGAAGTCATCGGCGCCGTCTTCAAGCACCTGCAGGCAAAGATCGTTCGCTGGAACATTCTCGACACCAAGAGCCGCATCGACGGCCGTGATCTGTCGACCGTCCGTGCGATCGTCTCCGAAGTCGGTCTGCTGCCGCGCACCCACGGTTCGGCCCTTTTCACCCGCGGTGAAACCCAGGCGATCGTCGTTGCCACGCTCGGCACCGGCGAAGACGAACAGTATGTCGACAGCCTGACCGGCATGTACAAGGAGCGCTTCCTGCTCCATTACAACTTCCCGCCCTACTCGGTTGGCGAAACCGGCCGCATGGGTTCCCCGGGCCGCCGCGAGATCGGTCACGGCAAGCTCGCATGGCGCGCTATCCGTCCGATGCTGCCGTCGCCTGAACAGTTCCCCTACACGCTGCGCGTCGTCTCCGAGATCACCGAGTCGAACGGCTCGTCCTCGATGGCAACCGTCTGCGGCACCTCGCTCGCTCTGATGGATGCAGGCGTTCCTTTGGCAAAGCCGGTTGCCGGTATCGCCATGGGCCTGATCCTCGAAGGTGATCGCTTCGCTGTTCTCTCCGACATCCTCGGCGACGAAGACCACCTCGGCGACATGGACTTCAAGGTTGCAGGTACCGCCGACGGCATCACCTCGCTGCAGATGGACATCAAGATCGCCGGTATCACCGAAGAGATCATGAAGGTCGCGCTTGCTCAGGCGCAGGGCGGTCGTACCCACATTCTCGGCGAAATGGCCAACGCCATCTCCGAAGGTCGCTCGCAGCTCGGCGAATTCGCTCCGCGCATCGAAGTGATGAACATCCCGGTCGACAAGATCCGCGAAGTCATCGGTTCGGGCGGCAAGGTCATCCGCGAAATCGTCGAAAAGACCGGCGCCAAGATCAACATCGAAGACGACGGCACCGTCAAGATCGCCTCGTCTTCCGGCAAGGAAATCGAAGCGGCCCGCAAGTGGATCCATTCGATCGTTGCAGAACCGGAAATCGGCGTTGTCTATGAGGGCACGGTTGTGAAGACCGCCGACTTCGGCGCTTTCGTCAACTTCTTCGGCGCCCGCGATGGCCTCGTCCATATCTCGCAGCTGGCAAGCGATCGCGTTGCCAAGACTTCGGACGTCGTCAAGGAAGGCGACAAGGTCTGGGTCAAGCTGATGGGCTTCGACGAGCGCGGCAAGGTTCGCCTGTCGATGAAGGTCGTTGACCAGGCTACCGGCCAGGAAATCAAGAAGGCCGACGGCGACGCAGCTGCCGAATAAGCTTTCGCTTGATCGAAATGAGAGGCGCGGAAGTTTCTTCTTCCGCGCCTTTTCTTTATCCGTAGACGAACACCCTCTTCACTAAGGTCCGCACCCATGAGCCGCGACGCGCTGAAAACCCTGTTCCATCCCTTCGTTACCGATGCCGTGCCGATGCCCGGCGAAGGCGAGCGGGTGATCTTCCTGGGCGCCGAGGCCGGCAATGCCCGCCCGGAAGGTTTCAATGCGGAGATTACCTTCGTCCAGCCGTTCCGCCCGCTTTTCCGCGCCTTGCGCGACAATGCGTTTCCGGAAGCGGAGGGCGAGGATTACGATGGCGCGCTGATTCTGTGTGGCAAGCACCGTGGTGACAACGAGAACCGTATTGCCGAAGCGCTTGCGCGGGTGAAGGTGGGCGGGCTGATCGTCGTGGCCGGGTCTAAGGAAGACGGCATCCAGTCGCTGCGCACCCTGCTGCTGAAACTCGGCATCCCGCTCGACTACACGCCGAAATACCATGGCGTCGCCATCTGGTTCGCGCGGCCGGAAGATGCCGGCGATGCCATCAAGACATTGAAGAAGACCGCTGTAACGGTCGAGGGACGCTTCCAGGCGGCTCCGGGCATGTTCAGCCATGATCGCGTCGATGCGGGCTCCGAGCTTCTCGCAGGCCGCTTCCCGACCGATTTCGACGGCAATGTCGCCGATTTCGGCGCCGGCTGGGGCTATCTCTCCGTCATGCTGGCGGAAACGTCGCCGCGTGTACACCGTATCGACCTGTTCGAGGCCGACCACCGGGCGCTGGAATTCGCCAAGCAGAACATCGCGCATAACTGCCCGGATCTCGAGGCACGCTTCTTCTGGCAGGATCTCGGAGCCGAGCCGCCGAAGGAAAAGTATGACATGGTCATCATGAACCCTCCCTTCCACGAAGCACAGGCTGCCGACCCGGAACTGGGCCGCACGATGATCCGCACGGCTGCTGCAGCGCTGAAGCAGGGCGGTCGCCTTCTGATGGTCGCCAATCGCGGCCTTCCCTATGAGACGGTGCTTGCCGAAGCATTCCGCGAGCACGGCGAAACCTGCCGCAATTCAAAGTTCAAGGTTCTCTGGGCGAAGAAGTAACCCGAGGACAAGCTCTCATCATCGTCACTTGCCTGATGCCGTCGATACAAACTAGGGTTGTTTTCGGTGGCATCGGGGGATGATCGCATGAAGGGGCTCGTCGCAGGTTTGACTTTATGGCTGACGACCTCAGGCGTCGTCTGCGCCGGGGCTGAGCGTATCACCTGGGAATGGTACAACGCGGCCGAAGTCCATCAGCGTGGCAAGGTCAATCGGCATGACAGCCCGAGGCTTGCCGCACACTATTTCCGGCTGGCTGCCGAAAAGGGCAATGCCGCCGCCGCTTACAAGCTCGGAGAAATCTACGAGAACGGGCAGGGGCTTGCCGCCGACCCGGTGCAGGCCTTCTACTGGTACATGCGGGCAGCCTCTAAGAGCGACAAGCACGGCCAACTGAAGATCGGCTGGTGTTATCAGAAGGGCATTGCCGTGGAAGCCAATCCGCAGATCGCGGCGATCTGGTACCGGCTGGCTGCCGAAAATGACAATATCTGGGGCTACCACATGCTTGGCTTCATGCTGGCTGATGGCGAGGGCATGCCGCGGGACGCAGCGCTTGCCCGCCGCTATCTGGAACTCAGCCTACCGAAAACGAAGGATCACTGGGCCAAGTGGAAGCTGGCCCTGCTGATCGCATCGGAGGAGCCTGCGAGGGCGAAGGCGCTGATGAAGGAAGCGGCTGCGGCCGGCAATATGCAGGCGGCGGAGGATCTGAAGACGCTGCCGTGAAATGGAAAGGGCCCGCGCATCAGGATGCACGGGCCCTTTTTCAATTCATCCAGTCAGCGCTTATTCAGCGTCTGCCTTGCGCAGGTTGTCGAGTGTCGGCAGCGAAGTGATGCTGTAGCCGGCGTCGACATAGTGGACTTCGCCGGTCACGCCGCGGGACAGGTCCGAGAGAAGATACAACGCGGAGCCGCCGATATCCTCGATCGTCGCGGTGCGGCGAAGCGGAGCGTTTTCCTTGTTCCACGCATAGATCGCGCGGGCATCCGAAATGCCGGCGCCGGCGAGCGTGCGCACGGGGCCTGCCGAAATCGTGTTGACGCGGATGTCCTGCGGGCCGAAATCGGCCGCCAGATAGCGCACGGAGGCCTCTAGAGCAGCCTTGGCAACGCCCATGACGTTGTAGTTCGGAATGACGCGCTGCGAGCCGTTATAGGTCAGCGTCAACATCGAGCCACCGTTGGTCATAAGCGGCGCCGCCCGTTTGGCGATCTCGGTGAAGGAGAAACAGGAGATCACCATCGTGCGCGAGAAGTTTTCCCGCGTCGTGTCGGCGTACTGGCCCTTCAGCTCGTTCTTGTCGGAAAAGCCGATTGCGTGGACGATGAAGTCGAACGAACCCCAGCGCTCCTTGATCGCGTCGAAGGTCGCATCCACGGATGCAATGTCTTCCACGTCGCACGGGATGACGAAGTCCGAGTTCACTTCGGCTGCCAGCGGTTTGACGCGCTTGCCGAGCGCATCGCCCTGATAGGTGAAGGCAAGCTCGGCGCCTTGCGCCGCCAACGCCTTGGCGATGCCCCAGGCGATGGAATGGTTGTTGGCAACGCCCATGATGAGGCCGCGTTTGCCCTGCATGATACCGGTCATGGGCGATTATCCGTTGTAGCGCTGGAATACGAGCGTGGCGTTGGTGCCGCCGAACCCGAAGGAATTGGAAAGGACCGTGTCGATCTTGGCATTGTCGATGCGCTTGCGCACGATCGGCACGCCGTCGAATTCCGGATCGAGGGTCTGGATATGGGCGCTTTCGCCGATGAAGCCGGCCTGCATCATCAGCAGTCCGTAGATCGATTCCTGCACGCCGGCTGCACCCAACGAGTGGCCGGTCAGCGACTTGGTCGACTGGATATGCGGGATCTTGTCCCTGAAGACTTCGCGGATCGCGCCGATTTCCTTCGAATCACCCACCGGCGTCGAGGTGCCGTGGGTGTTGATGTAATCGACTTCACCCTTCACGGTGGACAGAGCCTGACGCATGCAGCGGATCGCGCCTTCGCCCGACGGAGCGACCATGTCGTAACCGTCCGAAGTTGCGCCGTAACCGGTGATTTCCGCATAGATCTTGGCGCCGCGGGCCTTGGCATGTTCCAGTTCTTCGAGAACGAGAACGCCCGCACCACCGGCGATGACGAAACCGTCGCGATCGGCGTCATAGGCGCGCGATGCGGAAGCGGCGTTGTCGTTGTACTTGGAAGACATGGCACCCATCGCGTCGAACAGGTTCGACATGGTCCAGTCGAGATCTTCATGGCCGCCGGCGAACATGATGTCCTGCTTGCCCCACTGGATCATTTCCGCAGCATTGCCGATGCAGTGCGCAGAGGTCGAGCAGGCCGACGAGATCGAGTAGTTGACGCCGTGGATCTTGAACCAGGTGGCAAGCGTGGCCGACGCCGTCGAGGACATCGCCTTCGGCACGGCAAACGGGCCGATGCGCTTCGGGCTGTTGTTCTTGATGGTGATGTCGGCGGCTTCGATCAGCGTGCGGGTGGAAGGACCGCCCGAACCCATGATGATGCCGGCACGCTCGTTTTCGGCGTAGTCCTTCTCTTCCAGGCCGCTGTCGGCCAGCGCCTGCTTCATCGCGACGTGGTTCCATGCTCCGCCTTGGGAGAGGAAGCGCATCGCGCGGCGATCGACGAGATCCGTCACGTCGATATCCGGCTTGCCCCACACCTGGCACTTGAAACCGTGCTCGGCAAAGTCGGGGGAAAAGGAAATGCCGGACTTTGCCTGCCGCAGGGATTCGGTGACTTCGCCTGCATCGTTACCGATCGAGGACACGATACCGAGGCCCGTGACAACTACCCGTCTCATCTGATCTAACCCTTGTTGTTTCCGTCAGTTGGCCCTTGAGCACTAAGGCTTAGGCCGTCTTGTCCTTGGACAGGCCGACACGCAGGTCGCTTGCCTGATAGATGGTTTCGCCATCGGCCTTCAGCCAGCCGTCGGCGGTGCCGAGCACGAGGCGGCCCTTCATGACGCGCTTGAAGTCGATGCCGAATTCCAGAAGCTTGGTGGTCGGGCGGATCATGCCCTTGAATTTCACTTCGCCGGTCGAAAGCGCCATGCCGCGGCCTTCTTCGCCCAGCCAGCCGAGGAAGAAGCCGGTCAGCTGCCACATGCCGTCAAGGCCGAGGCAGCCCGGCATGATCGGGTTGCCTTCGAAATGGCAGGGGAAGTACCAGTCGTCCGGCTTCACGTCGTATTCGGCGCGAATATAGCCCTTGTCGAAGGCGCCGCCGGTTTCCGAAATGTCGGTGATGCGGTGAACCATCAGCATCGGCGGCAAAGGCAGCTGCGCATTGCCGGGACCGAACAGGTCACCGTGGGCGCAAGCGATAATTTCTTCGTAGCTGTAGCTGGACTGTCTGGTGGTCATTGAAATCCGCGTCCCCCTAAGATCGCTAGTGTCTGGTCGGCCGCAGCTTTAGGGCAAGCGTGGCCGAAATTGAAGCGTTCAACCTTCCGGGCACGGGGTATTGTGAGCCTGGAACGCCGTTTTCTCAGGTCCGCATATAGGAAGCGGAGCCCGCAAACCAGAGGTTCCGCTATAAATTCCGAAGATTTGCGGCCTCCTGCGTGTATCCGACGCGGGAAACTGTTGAATATGGAGGCAGCAAAAGTTATATCGCAAAGTCTACAAGTATCGTCAGTTGCGGGAGCTTCAGGACAGAATGGCAGAAGCCATGCCGGACATCGAAGTGAAATTGCGCCACCACGGCCTGCGGCCGACGCGTCAGCGCGTTGCCTTGGGCGATCTTCTGTTCGCCAAGGGGGATCGCCATCTGACCGTGGAAGAACTGCATGACGAGGCGGTTCTCGCCGGCGTGCCGGTGTCTCTGGCAACCGTCTACAACACGCTTCACCAGTTCACCGAAGCGGGCATGATCCGCGTCCTGGCCGTCGAAGGTGCGAAAACCTATTTCGACACCAACACGTCGGATCACCATCACTTCTTCGTCGAAGGACGCAATGAAGTTCTGGACGTGCCGGTCAACAATCTGGAGATCGGCAACTTGCCGACGCCGCCTGAAGGCATGGAAATCGCCCATGTGGATGTCATCATCCGCTTGCGCGAGAAACGTTCCTGACGCTCAGCGCCGTCTTTTCCGTTTTAGCGGCTTCATAGCCTCTTCCGGCGGGCGGCCAGGCCGTGGCCGGTAGCGTGGCAGCGTCCATCCATAGTGGATCGCGCCGCCGCGCAACGCAAAGGCGATGATGACGCCGAAGCCGGCGCTTACGACCAGCGGCTGGCCCGCGGCGTGGACTGCGGTGAAGGCGCCGGCCCCCGCGAGCGCTGCAGTGATATAGATTTCCGGACGCAGCAGAACGGATTGCTCGTTGGCAAGAACGTCGCGCAGCACACCGCCGAGCGTTGCAGTCATGATGCCGGTGACAATGGCAATCGTCGGTGAGCCTGTGGCCGCCATGCCCTTGGCGGCGCCGAGCACGCAATAGGCTGCAAGCCCGATCGCATCGAGCCAGATCAGCAGCCGGTAACGCCACTCCACCTGATGGGCGGTGAAATAGACGAAAGCGCCGGCGACAACGCTGATGATGATATAGGCCGGGTCCATGACCCAGAAGACCGGCCGATCGAGAATGAGGTCACGCACCGTGCCGCCGCCAAGCCCGGTAACGGCTGCGAAGAACAGGAATCCGATGAAATCGAGTTCCTTGCGTGAAGCGGCGAGCGCCCCTGTCGCGGCGAACAAGGCGACGCCCGCATAGTCGAGGATCATCAGCAGGGACATTCAAACTCTCCAGCGTCGCGCAAGTGGTGGCGGTTAGGTAGCAGATATAATCCGCGCCACCCGCATGCGTCATCCGCTGCCGGATGGCGTGAACAGATCAATTTCGTCGCAATGGTGAGGCCCGTGAAAAAGCGCCTGGTCACGATAATTCAAGCAATTGCCCTTGTGGTCGCCATGCCCTTGGTGGCGAGCGCCCAGCAGGAACTGGTCACCGACCCGGAAATCTTCGAAAAGAGCCATTTTCAGGAAACCTGCAAGGCTGCCCAGTTCGGCGCGAACTTCATCCGCCGTTTCGACATCAACAACGACAACATCCCGGATGTCGTCGTCAATCATGGCGAACTGACCTGTGACGGCGTGCGCGGTCCCGGTTGCAATGCCGATGGCTGCCCGCAGAATTTCTACATCCAGGCGAGAGAGGGCGGTTACATCATGATCGCCACCGCCCAGGTCTACGGCTACGATTTCGTCAAGTACTTCGGCAACATGGTGTTTCTGTTCAAGATGCATCCGCGCTTTTGCGAGCGCACCGACGGAACCCCTTGCGAAATGCGGGTTCGCGTGCGCGGCGGCCGTTTCGTTACCATCTCGAAGAAGTAGGCGATCAGATCCGGCCCATCAGCCGGTAGCCGATCAGCGCCATCCACTCGCGCACGGCGGTGGCCGTCAGCTGGGCGTTGAGCGCCGGCTGGGTGAAGTCGAAACCTAGCGACAGCCTGCCGCTGGTGCGGAAATCGACGGGCCACGGCGTCGCTTCGATACCCGATCTGCCAAACAGCGCGACGGAGCGTGGCATATGGAATGCCGAGGTAATGAGCAGGCAGTCGGTGAGGCCCTGCGCCTTCAGGAGGTCGGCGGTGTTGAGCGTGTTTTCGTAGGTGGTGCGCGAGGTGTTTTCCTTCACCATGCGCGCAGCATCCACACCGAATTCGGTGAAGAAGCGCTCCGAAGCCTGCGCCTCTCCTTCATAGACGCCGCTGAACGAGCCGTCGCCGCCGGAAATCAGGATGCGCGACTGCGGATATTTCAGCGCGAGCCTCAGCGCTTCGACAAACCGGTCGCCGGCCTGGTTGAACTCGATGCCGCCGCGCGCCGTGGTTACCTCGTTTTCGAAGGCGCCGCCGAGCACGATCATGCAGGATAGCGTCTCCGGGTCAGCGGTTGGCTTGGCATACTGATCTTCCAGCGCCTGCAGCGCGACCGCGCCGGAACTCGTATAGAGCGTCACGAAAAGAACGGCCGCGCAGAGCATGGCCGAGGCACCGCCGAGTTTTCTCAGGCCTAAGACAGAGAGCAGCGCGGCGCAGGCCGCCAGCAGGAAGGCGACGGAAAGCGGCTGGGAAACCAGCCAGATCAGTTTGGACAGGAGAAACATGTTGGCCGCCGCGGTGATTCTTGTCGCGCCAGTCTATAGTGTACGGCGGCGGGCGTGAACGATCGGCTGCTGGAAATGCAGGTGCAGGGATCGTGGCAGAAGTGCTGCCGCTGTCGCCACGGCAAGCGTTAGCAGCGCAACGATCCAAAGCGCCTGGCTGCCGATATTGTGCGTCAGCAGTGCGCCGGTAACCGCGCCGGAGGCCATCCCGGTCCAAGGCACGCACTGGATCAGCCAGCCCTTGGGATTACGGTCGCCGACCACGAACCGGCCGATGCCGCGGCCGAAGCGGGAGAGTGCTCCGGTCACATAGGTCAGTCCGATCGGCAGGCCTTCGATCTGCTCGACGGTAGCGTTGATCATGCCCATCGCCAGCACGACAAGATAGAATTGCAACTCGAGATGATCTGCCGGAACGACTGCCGCAAGCCCGAGAAGAATGGCAACGCCCGACAGGACCACGAATGTACGACGGGCGGAAACCGTATAGGCGAGCACAATGCCGAGCGCATTACCGAGGACGAAGACCCAGAGCGCGATGAACAGCGTGATCGCATGGCCATAATCGCCATCCGCGAAGGAAAGCGCGGCGCGGGTCGTATTGCCGCTCATGAAGGAGACGAAATCGCCGGACAGGATCAGCCCTGCGGCATCCGTCATGCCGGCGATGAAGGAGATCGCGGCAACCAGTACGAGGCCGGTCGTCGTGCGTCGTTGGCGGATGATATGGCGGCGGCGCTGGCGTGTCATGGGCGCTGAAGTGTCACGGGTGAGGATGGATCACAGGGGCTGGTTGCATTCCCTATGAGGCACCGAAGCACGTCATTGATCTAGAACAATCTTCGCGAGGAGGACGAAAAATCGTGCGCGATCAGAGCCCGGCTATCCCGGCTATCAATGATCGGCGAGCCAATTCCGAAGGCTCAGGGCTGCGGCACGCCCGGTTGCAAGGCAGGCTGTCAACAGATAGCCCCCGGTCGGAGCCTCCCAGTCGATCATCTCTCCCGCGGTAAAGAGGCCGGGGCGTGCCGTCAGCATGTAGTGCGCATCTATGGAACTCCAGGAAATCCCGCCCGCCGACGAAATCGCCTCCGAAATAGGCCGGGTGCGGACAAGCGGGATCGGCAAGGCCTTGATCAGGCGCGCCAGTTCGTCAGGCAGCATCCGGTTGGCATCCGGCGCAAGTTCACGCATCAGCGCCGCCTTCGCGGCATCGAGCCCCGCCCCCTTGCGCAGCCGGTTGGAAAGGCTCGCCTTTCTATCCTGTCGGGATAGATCGCGAACGAGGCGCTCACGGCTGCGTCCGGGCATGAGGTCGACATTCAGGGCGGCATGTCCGTGCGCGGCAAGCCGATCGCGCAGGGCTGCCGCATGGGCATAGACCAGACTGCCTTCGATACCGTGTCTGGAAATGACGAACTCGCCCTGGATCGTACCGGCATCCGATGTCGTCGCGACCGATTTCAGCGGTGCGCCGGCAAAGCGTTCCGCGAAGATGTCACTCCAGGCGACATCGAAGCCGCAATTGGCCGGCTTCAGCGCATCCACGCCGATGCCCTGCTCGCTCAGCCACGGCATCCACGCGCCATCCGAGCCGAGGCGCGGCCAGCTGGCGCCGCCGAGAGCAAGTAGCGCCGCATCCGGCTGGATGGTGAGGTCACCGTCGGGCGTCTCGAAACGGTAGCCGGTGCCGGAAAAACCGGTCCAGCGATGGCGTGTCTTGAGCATCACGCCCTGCGCCTCCAGCCGCTTCAGCCAGGATCTGAGAAGCGGCGAGGCTTTCATGGCGGTCGGGAAGACGCGGCCGGACGTGCCGGTAAAGGTTTCCGTACCGAGGCCGGCCGCCCAGGCCCGCACATCATCGGGTGTGAAGGCGTCGAGGGCCGGTCGAAGACGGGCGGAAGACGAGCCGAAGCGCTCGGCAAAGCGGCTGTACTCTTCCGAATGCGTGATGTTGAGGCCGGACTTGCCGGCGAGCAGAAACTTGCGCGCGAACGTCGGCATCGCGTCGTAGACGGTAACCAGCAGCCCCTCGCTGGAAAGCACTTCCGCCGCCATCAGTCCCGCCGGACCGCCGCCGATAATCGCAACCTGTTTCGTCATGCTCCTCGGTTACGGCAGTTCGCCGGTTTTTGCCATAGCTGGTCGCCCGCAGCATCGCGCCGCGTCAGGACAAAAGCGCTTCCGTCAGCGGATGATGCGGGTCGGCGAGCCCGTCGAGGACGTTGAAATGGTGGCGATCGGGTTCCTCGACGCAGGCCGTCTCCGCCCCCAGCCCCTTCCAGATATTGGCGAGCAGGGCGTTCTGGCGCACAAATTCCGACCGTTCCGACGCGCCCACCCAGCAGGTCAGCCGGGTGCGGGCAATCGGCTCCAGCAGGGCCGGGCTTTCCAGATAGGCCTCCGCGACATCGATCCGCTGCTTGTCGTTCATCCGGGTATTGATGATGGGCCGCAGATCGTGGACGCCGGAAATCGAAACCACGTTGACGATCCGCTTGAGGATCTCCGGCGGCAGGGGCGAAGTCGCCGATACCATCCGCGTCACCAGCTGTCCGCCGGCGGAATGGCCGGCAAGGCGGATCGGGCCGTAGACGATGCCGGCTGCAGCCTCGATCGCCTGGCCGATCTCGCGGGTAATGCCGGAAATACGGTTTTCGGGCGCCAGCGTGTAGCTCGGCATCGCAACCGCATAGCCGGTCTCCACCGCGCCGCGTGCGAGATGCGACCAATAGCTGTTGTCTAGCCCGATCCAGAAGCCACCATGAACGAAGACCACAAGCCCGAGCGGGTCGCCGGCGGGAAGAAACAGGTCGAACCGGTTGCGCGGCTTCTCGCCATAGGTCAGGCCGAGTTTCGCCTGGCCGGTCTGCGCCATCCGGTCGCGATACTCTTTCGCAGGCTCCACCCATGCACCCGGCCAGCGATCGCCCTGCGGAATGTTGATCCCGTTTGCATAGGCGTCGTCCCAGTCGGTGATCTTGTGGCGCATGCAGTTCTCCTTTGATGTTTGCCGCTCGACCGAGATGGCGCATCCGCTGGCGCTTCGTGGCGTCTGCCAGGCAGGAAGCCCATTCCGTCAAATTATTACAAGCTTAAAATTTATTGCTTGCAAGCCGGGTTCTCCAGTGTAATTCTGAACAAAAGGCAAAAAGCCTTAAAAGATAAGAAGAGTGGGAACATAAGTGCACCGATTGTTTCGGACCATCAGGATAAATGTGCGTGTAGCGATTGCCTGAATGGCGATCTGTGCCGCTGACGCCTTGTATGCATCTCTGTTCCAGCCGCTGCCGGGCGAAATTATCCGGCTGAGGTGGAAGTTTCTGCGTGAATGTGGAAGGTAACGGTTTCGCCGAGGCAAACATCCCGGCGGATCAGGGGAACGACAAAAAAAGGGGAGTACCGAAATGAAGACTATTCTGGCAGCGGCGACGATGGCCCTCGGCCTTGGCGTGTCGGGCTTGGCGATTGCCGAGCCGATCAAGATCGGCATGATCACCACGCTTTCCGGCGGCGGTGCGGGCCTGGGTGTCGACACGCGCGACGGCTTCATGCTTGCGGTCAAGCAGTCGGGCAACAAGGACGTGACCGTGATCACCGAGGATGACGGCCAGAAGCCGGAACTCGCCGTTCAGGTCGCCGACAAGATGATCCAGAGCGATGAGGTCGATGTTCTGACGGGCATCGTCTGGTCGAATCTCCTGATGGCCGTGGTTCCCGGTGCGGTTGCCCAGGACAAGTTCTACGTTTCGACCAATGCGGCCCCGGCGGCGCTTGCCGGTGCGGGCTGCAACAGGCTCTATTTCAATGCCGCATACCAGAACGACAACCTGCATGAGGCTGTCGGCGAATACGCAGCCAAGACCTACAAGAAGATGTTCATCCTCGCTCCGAATTATCCGGCCGGCAAGGATTCGCTGACCGGCTTCAAGCGCTACTACAAGGGCGAGCTGGCGGCTGAAGTCTACACCAAGGTCGGCCAGACGGATTACGCTGCCGAAATCGCCCAGATGCGCGCATCGGGTGCGGATGGCATCTTCGTCTTCCTGCCGGGCGGCATGGGCATCTCCTTCATGAAGCAGTTCGCCCAGTCGGGCGTCAATATTCCGGTCATGGGGCCGGGCTTCTCCTTCAGCCAGGACGTTCTGCCGGCCATCGGCGATGCGGCGCTCGGCGCCAAGGCATCCGGCCAGTGGGCGCCGGACTTCGATACCGATGTCAGCAGGAAATTCCTGGCCGATTTCAAGGCGGAATATAACCGTATCCCATCCATCTATGCGGTTCAGGCCTATGACGCGGCACAGCTGATCCTCGCCGCTGCAGCCAAGGCTGACGTCAAGGATCAGGATGCCTTTCGCGCCGAGCTTCTGAAGGCCGACATCAAGTCGCCGCGCGGAAATTTCAAGTTCAACACCAACCAGCACCCGATCCAGGACATCTACCTGACGGAAGTGGTGAAGGTGGATGGCGTTCTGACCAACAAGACGGTCGAGAAGGTCTTTACCGACCACGGTGACGCTTACGCCAAAGACTGCAAGATCTAAGGGTATCGCGTGACAGTCGCACTTGCTCTGGAGCAGTTGCTGAACGGCATTCAGCTCGGCGTCATGTTGTTTCTCATGGCTGCCGGGCTGACGCTGATCTTCGGCGTCATGGGGCTGATCAACCTCGCCCATGGCTCGCTTTATATGGTCGGCGCATTCGCCTGCGCCGCCGTGGCCGCATGGACCGGGTCTTTCTGGCTCGGCCTCATTGCCAGCCTCGCCTGCGCGGCGGCGGCCGGCGCGATCGTGGAGCTTGCGGTCATACGTAGGCTCTACGACCGGGATCATCTCGATCAGGTCCTCGCCACCTTTGCGCTCATTCTCATCTTTTCGGAAGGCACGCGCTGGATATTCGGCTCCTTTCCGCTCTACCTCGATATTCCCCCGCTGCTTCAGGGCGCCGTCAGCCTGCCAGGCGGCATGAGCTATCCCGCCTATCGGCTCGCGATCATCGCCGTCGGAGCGCTTGTCGCGCTCGGTCTCTACATCCTGATCGGCGGAACCCGGCTCGGCATGCGCATTCGTGCGGGCGAAAGCGATCGTGAAATGATCGGCGCGCTCGGCGTCGATATCCGCACGCTCTATACCCTGGTCTTCGCGCTCGGATCGGCTCTGGCGGGGCTTGCCGGAGCTGTCGTCGGCCCGCTGCAATCGGTGCAGGTGGGTATGGGCGAGCCTGTGCTGATCCTTGCTTTCGTCGTCATCGTCATCGGCGGTATCGGCTCAATCAAGGGTGCGCTTTACGGAGCGCTGCTGGTCGGTGTGACCGATACTTTGGGCCGCTTCCTGCTGCCGCAGCTCATCGCCTTCTTCGTCGATCCATCTCGGGCGAGCATGATAGGCGGTGCTGCCGCATCGATGCTGATCTATGTCGTCATGGCCGTCATCCTGGCCGTCAAGCCGCGCGGGCTCTTCCCGCCGGCACATGCGTGAGGCCTCGATGCTGACCCGTGAAAATACACTCAACCTCGTGCTTGCAGCACTTCTGCTGGCGGCGCCGCTGGCGGCGAGCGCGCTCGGCCAGGCGTTCTACGTGACACTTGCCACCCGCATCGCCATCCTTGCGCTGGCGGCGGTGGGCCTCAATCTCGCACTCGGCCTTGGCGGCCTCGTGTCTTTCGGTCATGCGGCCTTCTTCGGTATCGGCGGTTATGCCGCCGGCATCCTGGCAAGCCATGCCGCCGCCTACGAACCGATCGTCTTCGGCCTGCCGGGCACGGTGCAGATGCCGGTGATCTGGATCGTTGCGGTCGTTACCGCCGGCCTCGTGGCGCTGGCAATCGGCGCGATCAGCCTCAGGACATCGGGCGTCTACTTCATCATGATCACGCTGGCCTTTGCCCAGATGGTCTATTATTTCGCCATCTCCTGGCCGGCCTATGGGGGAGAAGACGGGCTGTCGATCCTCGTGCGCAACCAGTTTCCCGGCACGAACACCATGCGGCCGCTCAACTACTTCTTCGTCTGCTATGGGGTGCTGATGGCCGGCATCGGGCTTTTCGCCCTCCTTCGGGCCTCCCGCTTCGGCGCGGCGCTGGAGGCGGCCCGGCAGAACGAGACGCGTGTGGCGACCGTCGGGATCCAGCCCTATCGCATCAAGCTGACCGGCTTCGTTCTGTCGGCCATGATCACCGCCCTTGCCGGCGCGCTCTATGCCGATCTCAATCGCTTCGTCAGCCCGTCCATGCTCTCCTGGCATATGTCGGGAGAACTGATCGTGCTGATCATCCTCGGCGGCACGGCGCGTCTCTTCGGCCCGCTGGCCGGCGCAGCACTTTTCGTCGGCTTTGAGTTCGTGCTCGGCGGCCTCACCGAGCGCTGGCAGTTCTTCCTCGGCCTGATCCTTCTCGGCGTCGTGCTCTTTGCCCGCGGCGGTCTGATCGGTCTCCTCGCAGGAAAGCCCCGACATGGATAAGGTCATGATTGAGCCGGTGCTGGCGATAGACAATCTGGTCAAGAATTTCGGCGCGCTGCGGGCCACCGATGGCGTGACGCTCGATCTTCGCCCGGGCGAAATCCACGCGCTGATCGGCCCGAACGGTGCTGGCAAGTCGACGTTGATCCACCAGATCTGCGGCACGCTTCGGCAGGACGGCGGCACGATCCGCTTTGCCGGCGAGGATATCGGTGCGTTGAGCACCGCCGAGCGGGCGCAGCGCGGTCTGGGGCGAACATTCCAGGTCTCCTCGCTCGCGCCGGAATTTTCCGCCCTGCGCAACGTCATGCTGGCGGTCCAGGCCCGGCAGGGATCGAGCTTTGCCTTCTTCAGGCCGGTGATGCGGGATCGCTCGTTGATCGATCCCGCCATGGCCATCCTCGAAAGGGTAGGGTTGGCAGAACGCGCACGGCTTCCCGCAGCCGAGCTTTCGCATGGTGAACGCCGCCAACTGGAAATCGCCATGGCGCTCGCCCTGCAGGCAAAGGCCTTTCTGCTCGACGAACCGATGGCCGGCATGGGGCCCGAGGGTTCGAAGAAGCTGACCGGCTTTCTCGATACGTTGCGAAAGGAGGCGCCGATCCTGATGGTCGAGCATGACATGGATGCCGTTTTCGCGCTCGCCGACCGCATCTCTGTGCTTGTCTACGGCAAGGTGATCGCCACCGGCACGGTAGACGAGATCCGCAATAATCCGACCGTTCGTACCGCCTATCTGGGAGATCACGACTGATGCTCTTGGACGTCCAGGATATCACCACATATTACGGTTCCAGCCAGGCCCTTTTCGGTGTCGAATTCCAGGTCGCCGAGGGCGAGGTCGTGGCGCTGATGGGTCGCAACGGCATGGGCAAGTCGACGACGATCAGGTCGATCTGCAATCTTCTGCCACCGCGGACCGGCCGGATCTTCTTCGGCGGCAAGGAGACGCTGCGCCTGCCAGCCTACAAGGTTGCGCGCCTCGGCGTCGGCCTCGTGCCGGAAGGCCGGCGTTGTTTTCCCAACCTGACGGTACATGAAAATCTCGTGGCGGCCGCCCGGCCCGGCGAATGGACGCTGGAAAGGGTCAATGCACTCTTCCCGCGGCTTCAGGAACGGCACACTCAGATGTCGAAATCGCTGTCGGGAGGCGAGCAGCAGATGCTGGCCGTCGGCCGGGCGCTGATGACCAATCCTCGCCTGCTCATCCTCGACGAGGCGACCGAGGGGCTCGCGCCGGTCATCCGGCAGGATATCTGGCGAGCAATCCGTCAGCTGAAAGCGGAAGGCCTGTCCATTCTCGTGGTGGACAAGACGCTTTCGGAGCTTTTGCCCGTTGCAGACCGCTGCGTCATCCTTGAAAACGGTAGGAAAGCCTGGGCAGGTGCCCCGGCGGAGCTGACTGCGCAGGTGCAGGACCGTTATCTCGGGGTGTGAACGATGGATGGCCTTCAGGCAATCGTCGACGAAATCCATGAAAAGCTGCAGACGCGGCTGGGTGAGGGCAAGGTCGCGGACTATATTCCGCAGCTGGCCCATGTCGATCCCAAGAAGTTCGGCATTGCCGTGGTCGGGGTCGATGGAACGGTGCATGCCGCGGGTGATTGCGACCAGCCGTTTTCCATCCAGAGCGTCTCCAAGGTTTTTACCCTGACGCTGGCGCTTGGAAAACATGGAGAGACGACCTGGAACCGCGTCGGCCGCGAGCCATCGGGGTCCGCTTTCAACTCGATCGTCCAGCTGGAGCACGAGGAAGGCAAGCCGCGCAATCCCTTCATCAATGCCGGTGCGATCGCTGTCAGCGATCTGGTTCTGGCCGGCCACACGCCGCGAGAGGCGATCGGCGAGATTCTGCGTTTCGTCCGCTATCTGGCCGATGACGAGACAATCGTCATCGATCCGGACGTGGCGAAATCGGAAGAGGCAACGGGCTACCGCAATTTCGCGCTCGCCAATTTCATGCGCTCCTTCGGCAAGCTGACGCATCCGGTCGAGCATGTGCTCGGCGTCTATTTCCACCACTGCGCCATCGCCATGACCTGCACCCAGCTTGCCAGGGCCGGCCTGTTCCTGGCCGCGAACGGTCGCAATCCGATGACCGGTCACACCGTCGTCTCAAGCCAGCGGGCAAGGCGCATCAATGCGTTGATGCTGACCTGCGGCCATTATGACGGGTCTGGCGAGTTCGCCTATCGTGTCGGCCTGCCCGGCAAGAGCGGCGTCGGCGGCGGCATCATGGCCGTGGCCCCCGGCAAGGCGTCGATCGCCGTCTGGTCGCCGGGCCTCAATCACAACGGTAATTCGCTGGTCGGCTCGCTGGCGCTCGAAATGCTTGCGGAAAAAACCGGCTGGTCCGTGTTCGGCCATTGAGCCGCCATCCAGCGACGCGGCGGCATGAAAAGCAAACTGGCGTGAAAATCAAAAAAGCCCGGCCTCCCTTCGGAGTGCCGGGCTTTTTGTCCTTGGGAGGACTGTCAGTCTTCGTTCGCCGCAACCTGCGACAGAACCTGGCCCCGGCCGCGTGCGCGAAGGATCAGCGGAACGATCAGCGCCAGTGCTGCGAGGATAAGAAGGCCTGCGGCGATCGGCGAGGTGACCAGCACGGTCACATCGCCCTGGCTGATCGACAGTGCGCGGCGTAGCTGCTGTTCGGCAAGCGGGCCGAGAATGAGGCCAACGACGACCGGCGCAATCGGATAGCCCATTACCCGCATCACGTAGCCCATCACGCCGAAGGCGAGCAGCATGCCGAGTTCGAACACCGAAGGATTGGCGCCGATCGTGCCGAGCGTCGCAAACACCAGGATGCCGGCATAGAGCCAAGGTTTCGGAATGGTGAGCAGCTTCACCCACAGGCCGATCAGCGGCAGGTTCAACACCAGCAACATGAAGTTGGCGATCAGCAGCGAGGCAATCAGACCCCAGACGAGCTGCGGATTGGTGGCAAACAGCAGCGGTCCAGGCTGAAGGCCGAACTGCTGGAAGCCGGCGAGCATGATCGCGGCGGTCGCCGTGGTCGGCAGGCCGAGTGTCAAAAGCGGTACGAGCGTGCCCGCGGCCGATGCATTGTTGGCGGCTTCGGGGCCGGCGACACCTTCGATGGCACCCTTGCCGAACTCTTCCGGGTGCTTGGAGAGGCGCTTTTCGGTCGCATAGGACAGGAATGTGCCGATCTCGGCGCCGCCGGCCGGCATGGCTCCGATCGGGAAGCCGATCAGCGTACCGCGCAGCCAGGCCTTCCACGAACGCGCCCAGTCCTGCGCGGTCATCCACACGGAACCCTTGACGGCCTGAACGGTGTCGGGGCCGGTATTGCCCTGCGCCGCGATGTAAAGCGTCTCGCCGATGGCGAACATGGCAACCGCCATAGTCGTCACCTCGATACCGTCGAGCAGGTCCGGAATGCCGAAGGAGAGGCGGTTCTGCCCGGTCAGCTGGTCGATACCGACCATCGAGAAGGCAAGCCCGATAAACAGCGAGGTGAGGCCACGCAGCGTCGAATCGCCGAAGGCCGAAGAGACGGTGACGAAGGCAAGCACCATCAGGGCGAAATATTCGCGGGGACCGAAGACGAGCGCCAGCTTGACGATATAGGGCGCGATGAATGCAAGCCCGATCGTCGCGATCAGGCCGGCGACGAACGAGCCGATCGCAGCGGTGGCAAGCGCCGGTCCGCCGCGGCCGGCGCGGGCCATCTTGTTGCCCTCGAGCGCGGTGACGATCGAGGCGCTTTCGCCGGGCGTGTTCAGCAGGATCGATGTGGTCGAGCCGCCATACATGCCGCCGTAATAGATGCCGGCAAACATGATCAGCGATCCGGTCGGATCGAGCTGATAGGTGACGGGCAACAGAAGCGCCACGGTGAGAGCCGGGCCGATGCCGGGCAGGACGCCGACGGCGGTACCGAGCGTCACGCCGATCAGCGCGTAAAGGAGGTTCATCGGCTGTGCGGCCGAGATCAACCCCTGAATTAGAAAGTCGAATGTGCTCATGATCTTGAACCTTGGGGCCGGATTACCAGAACAGGTGCTCGATGGGCCCTGCGGGAAGCGAAAGCTGCAACAGTCCGGCGAAGATCAGCCAGATCCCGAGACAGACGAGGATGCCGACCGGAATGCTGATATAGAGCTTCTTCTTGCCGAAGCCCGCCGCCGTGAACGCGAAGAGAATGCCGGTTGCGATCGAAAACCCTGCGGTCTGGAGAAGCAGCATCTGCGCCGCAAGGCCTGCCACGACCCACACCACCGGCTTGATTTCCTGCTTCTCGCGCGCTGGAAAATCACCCCTGAACGCGGCGAAAACTGTCCAGACGGCAAGGCCGATCAGCGCGAAGGCGATCCATTCGGGGACGGTGGCAGGGCCAACCTGTGAATAGCCGCCGACACTTTTCAGTCGGGTGACATCGAAGAAGATGGTGCCGGCGATGGCGACCATAATGGCTGCAATGACAAGCGCCGCCCAATCAGGGCGACGCTCATTGCTGGTGTTGTTGGTATCCAGGCTCATTTGACCAGTCCGATTTCCTTCAGGATCGTTTCGGTGGAAGCGATGTCCTTGGCCAGCTGTTCATCGAAGGCGGGGCCGGAGAGATAGGTGTCCATCCAGCCTTTGGTCTTCAGGTTTTCCTGCCAGGTCGCGGACTTGACCAGCTTTTCGACATCGGCGGTGATCGCGGTCTTCTGCTCGTCGCTGATGCCGGGAGCCGCAGCCACCATGCGCCAGTTCTGCAGCACCACGTCGATACCGGATTCCTTCAGCGTCGGGGCATCAATGCCTTCGACGCGGTTTTCCGACGAGATCGCCAGCAGGCGCAGCGTGCCGGCCTTGATCTGGCTTTCGAACTCGCCATAGGACGAGATGCCGGCGGTCACCTGGCTGCCGAGAATGGCTGCCAGTGCTTCGCCGCCGCCCGAAAACGCGATGTAGTTGATCTTGGTCGGATCGACGCCGGCAGCCTTTGCGATCAGGCCGGCACCGATATGGTCTGTGCCGCCGGCCGAGCCGCCGCCCCAGGACACGGCGCCCGGATCTGCCTTGAGCTTGGTGACGAGGTCGCCGATCGACTGGATGTCGGACGATGCCGGAACCACGATGACCTCATATTCGCCGGTCAGTCGCGCGATCGGCGTGACATCCTTCAGCGTGACCGGCGACTGGTTGGTGAGGATCGCGCCGACCATGACATAGCCGCCGACGAGAAGTGCGTTGGCATTGCCCTTCTGCTGGCTGGCGAACTGTGCGATGCCGATCGTGCCGCCGGCGCCGGGTACGTTCATCACCTGTACGCGGTTGGAGATCTTCTCCTGCTGCAACGCGGTCTGCATCGTGCGTGCGGTCTGGTCCCAGCCGCCGCCCGGTGCTGCGGGCGCCATGATCGAGTAATCGGCTGCGGCCGCCGGCAGGGCAATGGCGCCTGCGAGGAAGGAAGCGAGCATGAAATGTTTCAAGTGTGTATCCTCCGTTGTCGTCCCGCGGGACGAAGTGTTTGTGGGCAACGGAAGGAAATAACGAGCAGACGTGAATACGCCTGTCAGCCTCCTCCCATTGGCAACCGGCACCACCTCCATGGGCCGAATGTCCTAAGCGACCACAGGAACCTGACATTTACCTGACATCGCTTGACAGCTGTCATTCTTGCCGCAAGCGGAAGCCGCGCGCCAGCTTTTTTACAGGCGGTAAAACCCGCAAGGGATGGCAAACCGGTTTAGCGTCCGCAGTGACGTTCAGCAAAGGATGGCGCGGTCTGATATCTCACAGAACGATGCCATTGCCTTATTGCTTGCGAAGTTCCTCGTTCCATTTCTCGACCAGCCGGGCTCTTTTCACCTGGTCGAGATAGACCATCAGGCCGAGGCTGACGGGAACCGGCTTCAGCTGACCACCCAGCATCTCGCGCATCGTCGTCGCCGTGTTGTTTCCCGCGACATCGGGGCTGACGGCGGGGATCTGCAGTTCGCGCGCCATGATCGTCTGGCCCTCCTTCGACATGAAGAATTCCAGATAGCGCTTGCCGAGTTCGGCATTGGCGGCCGCCTGCGGCACCAGGCCGATGCGGGACATCACGACGGTATAGTCCTTCGGCAGGACGATCCCGACATTCGGATCGCGCGAGGCCCAGTCGGCCGCATAGGAGCCGACGATGTTGTAGCCAAGCAGGAAGCGGCCGTCTGCGACGCGTTCCAGAATGGCGCCGCTCGTCGAATAGAGTTTCACGCCGGCGGCCCCCATGGCGCGCACAACCGACCAGATATCGCCGAACTGTTCCTGGTCGCGCGACATGAACAGGAAGCCCACTCCGGAACGCTCTATGTCATAGGTGCCGATGCGGCCATGCACGGAATTGCCGTGCTTCCTCAGGAATTCGATGAACTCCGCACGGCTGGCCGGTGGCGCTTCGGTCCCGAAGCTCGGCTTGTGATAGACGAAGACCGCCGGCTCGAAGGTGAGCGCATAGACCGTATTGCGCCAGTTTGCCCATTGCGGCCAGCGATCGCTCATCGGCAGGTCGCTTCTCTGCGCATAGCCGTCATTGGCAAGCTTCACCTGCAGGTCCATGGCGGAGGAGAAGGCGAAGTCTGCAGTTTTCTGTCCGGCGTCCGTCTCCGCGACGATCCGGTCGTAGATCTCTCCCGTCAGCATATCCTCGTAGGCGACGGCGATATCCGGGTTGGCGGCCTGGAAGCCGGTGATCATCGGTTTCGCGAGCGCTTCGTCGAGCGAGGAGTAGACTTTCAACACCGCCGCATCCGGCCTTCCAGACGGCGCAGGAAACATCAGGACATTGGCAAGGCCGGCGTCGGGCAGAACGGTGGGACAGAGCCCGGCAAGACAGAGCCAGAGGTGGATAAACCGTTTCATTCCCCGACAATGCCTCAGCCTTCAGCCTGCGGCAAGCCGCCGCAGGCAACATCCGGCGTCAGGCCGCGATCTTCATCCCCGCCGCCATCGTGACATTGCGGTCATTCCGCGATTATAGTCGGCTTTGCAGTGGGGGATTTCGTGCGCATATTGCTGGTCGAGGACAATCTGGCGCTGGCGGAAGGCCTGTCGGCCATCCTGCGCGGCAGCGGCTATGTTGTCGATTTCGTCGCTGACGGTGCTTCTGCCGAAGCGGCCACGCGGGCGCAGGCCTATGATCTCGTCATCCTTGACCTGAACCTCCCGGAGATGGATGGGCTCGATGTTCTGCGGGCGATGCGTGCAAGACAGAGCCGCGCGGCGGTGATGATCCTGACGGCGCGTGGCCTTCCCGAGGAGCGCGTGCGCGGCCTCGACCTCGGGGCTGACGACTATATGATCAAGCCCTTCGATGTGCCTGAATTCGAGGCGCGTATCCGCGTCCTGCTGCGCCGCCAGGCGGGGCTGCGAAGCTCGGCCGTCACCCATGGCGGCGTGACCTTCGACCTGACCTCGCGCAGCTTTTCCTGCAATGGCACGCCGTTCGACATTCCGGCGCGGGAAGTCGCACTTCTCGAACTGCTGTTCCTGCGCATGGGCAAGGTCGTCTCCAAGGAAGCCATCGTCGCATCGCTGACCGGCTTCGACGACGATCTCTCCGCCAATGCCATCGAGCAATATGTAAGCCGGCTAAGAAAAAGATTGATGCCGCATGGCCTGACTGTCAGGACCGCCCGTGGCATCGGTTATTACCTCGAAGCTGCGGGCGTTTCGCAATGATCGCGGACCTGTCCGGCGTCTATTCGCTGCGCCGTCGGCTTCTGGCCTGGCTTCTGGTCTCCACGGCCGTGATTGGAGCCGTCGCCATGGTGGATACCTGGGACGAGGCCAACGATACGGCAAACGAAGTGTCTGATCGCGTTCTGGCCGGTTCGGCGCTCGCGATTGCCGAGCGGGTCATCGTGTCCGAGAACGGCTCGCTCGAGGTCGACATTCCCTATGTCGCGCTGGAGATGCTGACGTCTGCGGCGCAGGACCGGGTGTTCTACCGCGTCGACGGGCCGCCCGGCACATTCATCACCGGTTACCGCAACCTTCCGTCGATAGCGCGGCGTGAAGGGCAGGCGGCGGCCTTCGGCGACGCGACCTTTAGAGGCGAGCCGATCCGGGTCGCGGCCTTGGCACGCTCCGCATCGACCGGCATCAATTCCGTGCCTTTCACGGTGACGGTAGCCGAGACGACCATTGCCCGCCAGCAGCTCACTCGCGCCATCCTGCTGCGCTCGGCGCTGCGCATCCTGTTGATGATTCTCGGGGCGGCGGCGATCGTCTGGGTGGCGGTCACGCTGTCGCTGCGGCCACTCTACCGGTTCAGCGAGGCGCTGGCCAAACGCAGCCAGGATGACCTCGCGCCTATCGCCGAGCGTGTTCCGAGCGAAGTCCAGGGTCTCGTCGACACCGTCAATTCCTTCATGGTGCGGCTCGAAAGTGCGCTGGATGCGCTGCGTCATTTTACGGGCAATGCCGGTCACCAGCTGCGCACGCCGCTTGCCATCGTCCGCACCCAGCTTGCCCTGGCAAAGAGGGCCGGGACGCTGCAAGAGGCTCGCCAGGCGACGGAAAAGGCGGATGAGGCCGTCGCCAGCGCCGAGCGCATTCTGGCGCAACTGCTGCTGATGGCACGGATCGATTCCGCCGGCCGGTCTGTTGCCATGCGCGACGTCGACCTCGTCGATCTCGTGCGCGCCGCAACCGGCGAGCATGTGCCGCGGGCTGCGGATGCCGGCATCGACCTCGGCTTCGAAGGCGAGGGGGAACTGCGCGTTGCGGTCGAGCCGATCCTGATCGGCGAGTTGGTCAAGAACCTCGTCTCCAACGCGCTGCTTTATGCCGGAACGGGCGCCGAGGTTACGGTCAGGGTTCTGTCCGGCAAAGCCATGGCGATGCTGGAAGTGGAGGATAACGGGCCGGGCATCCCGGCTGGCCGTCGCGCAACTGTGCTAAGACGTTTCGAGCGTGGAGATGCTGGCGCCCATGGCGATGCCCGTCCGGGATCGGGGCTGGGCCTGCCGATCGTCGAGGAAATCGCAAGGCTGCACGGCGCAAGCCTCAGCCTTGAGGAAGGCGCCGCAGGCAGGGGGCTCAAGGTACGGGTCGTTTTCGGCATGACCAATTGAGCGGAAAGGCGCCTGTTCCGCCATTCCCGCAGGATCGGCGGCCTAAGGGAAATTCTAAGCGCGGTAGACTTCGATACCGCCGATCCAGGTGCTTTCAACCTCGACGTTGCCGTTCAACACGACGAAGTCCGCGTCCATGCCGGGCTGCAGGGAGCCCTTTCTATTGCCGATCTGCGCCGCGTCCGCCGGATAGACCGTCGCCATGCGCAGCGCTTCGTCCAGAGAGAGGCCGAGTGTCTCGTGCACGAGGCGGACGGACGAGGCCATGTCTATATCCGCTCCGGCAAGCGTTCCGTCGGCAAGTGTCAGGCGGCCGTTCTGGCGCATGATTTCACGTCCGTTGAGGGTGAAGGAGCTCATCTCGGTACCAATCGGGCTCATGGCGTCAGTCACCAGGAATATCTTGCCCGGACCGCGCTTGGCATCGAGCGCGATTTTCATGGCGGCGGGATGGACATGAATCCCATCCGCGATCATTCCGGCATGAAGTGCGCCGGTATCGAGCGCCGCTCCGACCATTCCGGGTTCGCGGTGGCCGAGCGGGCTCATGGCATTGAACAGGTGGGTAACCGTCCGCACCCCGGCTGTGGCGTAGAGGCGTGCGGTCTCGTAGCCGGCTTCCGTGTGTCCGAGACTGACGGTGATGCCGGCACGTGCAAGCCTGGACACCTGTTCCGGCGATACGCTTTCCGGCGCGATGGTCACCATCACGGTGCCGAGTGCCGCACCGCAGGAAAGGAGGAGGGCGAGATCGCGCTCATCCATCGCACGGATAAGTTTCGGATCGTGTGCGCCCTTGCGCGCCAGCGACAGATGCGGACCTTCCAGGTGCAGGCCAAGAAAACCTGCAATGCCGGCGCGTTTCGCCTCGATACCGGCTGAAACGGTTTGCGATGTAATATCGAATGTATCGGTGATCAGTGTCGGCAACAGCGCTGTCGTACCGAATTTCGCATGCGCGGCGCAGATCGTCGCGATGCCGTCGACAGTCGGTTCTTCGTTGAGCAGCACGCTGCCACCGCCATTGACCTGCAGGTCGATGAAGCCGGGCGCGATGATGTCGCCGCCACCGGCGATTTCGGTGCCTGCGGGAAGAGACACACTCGGCCGGATGCCGATGATCTTGCCGTCCTGAAACAGCACGGCGGCATCCTCATGCCAGGATACGCCGTCGAAAATGCGTGAGCCGGTAAGCGCTTTCAGATCGGTCATAGGGTTTCGGTGACTTTCTTCAGGGCGGCCGGCTGGTCCGGATTGAAGCCTTTGGATCGCGACCACGCCTCGACGAATCCATAGAAGGGCACGATCAGGGCCAACGCATCTGTGAGCGGATGGCCCGTTGCAACGAACGGCAATCGGCCGGCCGTCTTGACCCTGTCGGACGTCGCGAAGGCGAGTGCACGTGCACCGCCCAGGCTCTCGACGATCTCGACGACGGATGCCTCCGCTGCATCGCGGGCGGCGAAGGCAAGCAGTGGAAAGCTGTTCTCGACCAGGGCCACCGGCCCATGCAGGACTTCCGCCGCCGAATAGGCCTCCGCATGCATGTTGGAGGTTTCCTTGAATTTCAACGCGGCCTCGCTGGCGATCGCCAGTGCCGGACCACGGCCCAGCATGTAGAGCGAATCCGCATCGCCGAGCTGTCCGGCAAAATCGCTCCAGTCGAGGCGGGTGGCTTTCTCGAGGTGGTCAGGCAGTGCTTGGATGGCGCGATCGAGCGCGTCGTCCCCGGTCCATTCGCAAAGCAGCGCAAGGCCGGCAACGATCGAATTGACGAAGGATTTCGTCGCGGCAACGGCAAGCTCGGGGCCGGCCGCGATATCGACGGAATGCAGCGAAGCTTCGGTAATCGGCGAAGGTAGCGTGTTGGTGAGCGCCACGCTGACGGCGCCGCTCCTTGTCGCAGCGTCCGCCATGGCGACGATATCGGGGCTCTTGCCCGATTGCGAAATGGTGATGGCAGCCCCGCCCGCGAGTTTCAGCTTTGCACCGTAGATGGAAGCGAGCGATGGCCCGAGCGAGGCAACAGGCCTGCCGGCGGTCAGCTCGATCGCGTATTTGATAAAGGTTGCCGCATGATCCGAAGATCCTCGGGCGATTGTCACGACGAAGGCGGGATCCTTGTCACGCAGCGCCCGGCCAGCCTTTGCGATATCGACTGCGGAACGTTCAATCAGCCGTGCCACGGCTTCCGGTATCTCATCGATTTCCTGGCGCATATGGGTCGGCATCGCAAATCCTCGGATACGGTTCGAATGTCAGGCGTCGCCGAGCGAAAGCTCGGCGACGAAATCATAGGCGTCGCCGCGATAGAGCGAGCGGGTCAGCTCCACCACCCGGCCGGAGGCGAGATAGGAGACCCGCTCTATCGACAGGCCGGCGGCATCGACCGGCACTTCCAGAAGCCCGGCATCGGCTTTCTTCAGATTGGTGGCTGAAATTCGCTGGATGGCGCGCACCGGCCGGGCATCCTTTTTCTCCAGTTCCGCATAGAGCGAGCCTTCGACACGTTTCGGATCGGGCAGGAAGTCGGCGGAAATACTGGCGCGCTCGATGGCCAGCGGCATGTCATTGCCGAAACGCAGGCGGCCGATACGGGCGACCATCGTGCCGGGCGCAAGGCCCAGCATCATCATCTCCTCCGGTGAGGGATGGAACAGCCCGCGTTCCAGCCATTCCGAACGCGATATCAACCCCCGCCGCGCCATGTCCTCGGTAAACGAGGTAAGCTTGGTCAAAGGCTGTTCGACACGCGACATCGGCTTGACGACGAATGTGCCGGAGCCGTGCCTGCGCGCAAGCAGCCCGTCCTTGACCAGATCATCGACAGCCTTGCGCACCGTGACGCGGCTGACATTGGCATAATCGGCAAGATCACGCTCGGCCGGCAAGGCGTCGCCGTGGCCGAGTTTCCCGCTACGGATGGCATCTTCCAGGCTTTGCCGCAGCTTCAGGTAAAGCGGACCGGTGCCTGCCGATTGTAGGCCGTCGAGCGGCAGGATTGCGGTCAGCGTCTCGCTCATGCACCGGCCTCCGCCGTTGCATAGGCCTTGATTGCCAGTTCGACGGCGCCGGTCAGCGCATCCGCTCGCGGTTCGGAAAGCCGCGTACGGTGCCGCTCCGCCAGATAGGGCGGATAAAATGCCGCCAGCCCGCCGAGCAGGCAGAGCTTGTCCCTGGCCGCGGTCTCGGCCTGAACGGCATCCAGCGCCTCATTTATACCGCCTGCGCCGGCCTCCAGAATACGAAGTGCCGCCGCGTCGTCCTTGGCGGCGAAGTCGAAGATTTTCGGCGTGTATCGGCCAAAATCACCGGGTCTTGCCAGGCGGGCAAAATCGACGATCAATTCCGGATTCCCGTCGAACTCTGCAAGGATGGCCTGAGACAATGCAGTCATCGGACGTATGGCGTCGAAGGCGAGCAGCGCCTCCTGGAGTGCCATCTGCCCGAGCCTTGCGCCGCTGCCGAGATCGCCGACCTGAAATCCCCATCCCGCGATGGATTTCAGCCGGCCGTTCTGACGAATGATATATACCGTGCCGGTACCGATGATGCCGATGGCGCCATCCGCATCGCCGATGGCGCCCTGCAGTGCGATGACACCATCGGAGACGATATCGGCTTTCCTGAAAGGCAGGCGGGCCATGACATAGCCGACCGCATCGCCGACATTGTTTCCGGCAAGGCCAAGAATAGCGGATGTCGCGACAAGGTCAGGCGCAAGCCCCGCGTCTTCGAACGCCAGTTCCGTGGCCTCGACAATATGCTTGAGGGCGGTATCGGGATCGGTCAGGATATTGGAGGCGCCGCTTCTGCCGCGTCCAAGCACGATGCCGTCCGCACCGGCCAGCGCCGCCCGGCAGCTCGTTCCACCACCATCTATGCCGATAACATGACCCGTCATGGATACCTCCATGTCGAATAATACCAAAAAAATACCATTTACCAAGCGAGAAATGTGAAGTTCGGATTTCGCTGCGCTATAACGCTGTTTTTGCTCTGTTATTGCTAGGCGCTGCACCGGCTACAATTCCGGCGGGTAAGAATTCTTAATTTCTCTCTGGACAATTGGTATTTTTTTGGCATCATTTTACCCAGAGGGAGAAATCGGATGAGCCAAAAAGCCACCGAGACCGCAACGGAAGCCAGGCATGGGAATGCGGAAGGGCTCGATACGCGCGCCCCGGCCGATATCCTTGCGCTTCTGGCGTCGGGCCAGCAGGAGGCGGCCAAGGCCGTCGATGCGGCGATCCCGGCGCTTGGCCAGGCGGCGGATCTGGTGGCGGACGCCCTGCGGTCCAGCCGCAAGCTCGTTTATGCTGCAGCCGGCAGTTCCGGCTTGATGGCGATGGCGGACGCGCTCGAACTTCCCGGAACCTATGGAATTCCCCGCAATCAGATAGCGCTTCTTCTCGCCGGCGGCCTGTCGAGCCTCGGTGAAATGCCGGGGGCGCCGGAGGACGATCTGGCGCTTGCAGAAAAGGAAGCTGAGATCATTGCCGTCGGAGACTGCGTGCTCGTCGTTTCCGCCAGCGGCTCCACCCCTTATGTCCTGAAGATCGCCGAGATTGCTGCCGCCCGAGGCGCGAAAGTCGTTGCCATTGCCAACAATGCGAACGCCCGCCTGTTCGACCATGCGGATGTCGCTGTTCTGCTGCAGACCCCGCCGGAAGTCGTCGCCGGGTCGACCCGCATGGGGGCCGGCACGGCCCAGAAGCTTGCCTTCAACATGCTCTCGACGCTTGCCGCCATCAAGCTCGGCCATGTGCATGATGGCCATATGGTCAATCTGCGCGCCGACAACGAAAAGCTGCGCATTCGTGCCGCCGGAATGGTGGCGGAGATTGCCGGTATCGGCTTCGAGGATGCGCGCGACAAGCTGAATGCAGCCGGTGGTTCGGTAAAGATCGCTGTCCTGCTTGCATCCGGCGCGTCCGACGTGGCGGCCGCGCAGGAACTTCTCATTCGTTCCGACCAGGTGTTGAGGAAAGCACTGGCGGAGCTGACCATGACGGAAAATGCCGTGAAACGCGCCGCAAGGTGTTAACAGAAGAGGGAGAACATCATGACCCGTCTATTGAAAGGCATGCTCTTTGCCACGACCGTACTCGCCTCTGCGGGCGCCGTTCAGGCACAGGAGGTCACGCTCACCATCGAGAGCTGGCGCAATGACGACCTCGCCATCTGGCAGGAAAAGCTGATCCCGGCCTTCGAGGCGAAGAACCCCGGCATCAAGCTCAGCTTCTCGCCGACGGCCCCGACCGAATACAACGCCTCGCTGAACGCCAAGCTCGATGCAGGCTCCGCCGGCGACATCATCACCTGCCGTCCGTTTGATGCTTCGCTCGAACTGTTCAACAAGAAGCAGCTGACCGACCTCACCAGCCTCTCGGGCATCGAGAATTTCTCGCCCGTCGCCAAGGCCGCATGGTCGACGGATGATGGCAGCGCCACCTTCTGCGTGCCGATGGCCTCCGTCATCCACGGTTTCATCTATAACCAGGACATCTTCACCGAGCTGAAGCTCGAAGTGCCGAAGACGGTCGACGAGTTCTACGCCGTCCTCGACAAGATCAAGGAAGACGGCAACTACACGCCGCTCGCCATGGGCACCAAGGATCTCTGGGAAGCCGCCACGATGGGCTACCAGAATATCGGCCCCAACCACTGGAAGGGTGAGGAGGGCCGCAAGGCGCTGATCGCCGGCACCCAGAAGCTGACCGATCCGGAATGGGTCAAGCCCTATGAGGAGCTTGCCAAGTGGAAGCCCTATCTCGGCGAAGGCTTTGAAGCCCAGACCTATGCCGACAGCCAGAACCTGTTCACGCTCGGCCGCGCCGCCATCTTCCCGGCGGGCTCCTGGGAAATTGGTCTCTTCAACACCCAGGCCCAGTTCAAGATGGGCGCCTTCCCGCCGCCGGTGCCGACCGCCGGTGACAAGGGCTATATTTCCGACCATCCGGATATCGGCGTCGGTCTGAATGCCGCCAGCAAGCATCCGGAAGAGGCGAAGAAATTCCTCACCTGGGTCGCCTCGCCGGAATTTGCCGAAATCTACGCCAATGCGCTGCCGGGCTTCTTCAGCCTCAATGCGTCGCCGGTGAAGATGGCTGATCCGCTGGCGCAGGAATTCGTTTCCTGGCGCGAGACCTTCACGCCCACCGTGCGCTCCACCTACCAGATCCTGTCGCGTGGCACGCCGAACCTGGAAAACGAGACCTGGGTGGAATCGGCAAACGTCATCAACGGCACGGATACCCCCGCCGTGGCGGCCGAGAAGCTGCAGAAGGGCCTCGACAGCTGGTACAAGCCGGCAAAGTAAGCGCTTCCAAAATGAAGTCTGGCGTCTGACGCCTTGCCTCTCATCCGCCCTGCCGGGCACCAATCGGGGACGGGCCGCTTGCCCGTCCCGTCCTTTGGCCCCCACAAGCGGGGCGAAGGAGACGCGCGGCGAACGCCGAAGCTCGATGGCCGGGCGAGAGCGGGCGACATATCCTTCTCCCCGCCTGGGGGGAGGTGGCGGCAGCCGGATGAGGGGTAACTCTTCAGGCTGACCAGAAACCATCAACTGGCTGACCACCGATAACCGCAAGACGAGAACCGATGAGCGAAGCCGACACACCACACGAAACGGCCCCGATCAGACAGCCATTCCGCTGGCATATCCTTGTCTTCCTGGCGCCGGCTTTTCTCGTCTACACGGCGATCATGATTTTGCCGCTCATCGAGACGCTGCGGCTCTCGTTCTACAACACCGTCGACGGCGCCACGACATTTGTCGGCCTTGCCAATTACCAGACACTGTTCGGCGACGAGCGTTGGGCGCGCGACTTCTGGAATGCGCTAACCAACAACCTGATCTTCTTCGTCATCCACATGTGCGTGCAGAACCCGATCGGGATTGCGCTCGCAGCTCTTCTGTCGATCCCGAAACTGCGTTTCGCCGCCTTCTACCGCACGGCGATCTTCCTGCCGACGCTTCTGTCCTTCGTCATCGTCGGCTTCATCTGGAAGCTCATTCTCTCGCCGATCTGGGGCGTCGCCCCCTGGTTGTTGAGCCTTGTCGATGCGCGCTGGATGTTCGCGCCCTGGCTCGGCCAGTCCGGCCCGGCCCTGATCGCCGTGTCGCTGATCTCCGTCTGGCAATATGTAGGCATCCCGATGATGCTGATCTATGCGGCCCTGCTGTCCATTCCCGAGGAGGTGATCGAGGCGGCCGAATGCGACGGCATCACCGGCTGGAGCCAGTTCTGGAAGATCAAGTTGCCGCTCATCCTGCCGGCGATCGGCATCATCTCGATCCTCACCTTTGTCGGCAATTTCAATGCCTTCGATCTTGTCTACACGGTCCAGGGCGCGCTTGCAGGCCCGGACATGTCGACGGATATCCTTGGCACGCTCCTTTACCGTACCTTCTTCGGTTTCCAGCTTCAGCTTGGCGACCGTTCCATGGGGGCGACGATTGCGGCGGTGATGTTCATCATCATCCTGGCCGGCGTATCCTTCTATCTGTTTGCCATCCAGCGGCGCATGCGCCGCTATCAGTTCTGAAAGGAGAGCGGTGATGTCCAGCAAGGCCCGCTCGTCCCCGATCCGCTCCAGCCTCGTGCATCTGGCGCTGATCGCCTATACGCTGATCGCGGTCTTCCCCGTGTTCCTGACGATCATAAACTCGTTCAAGGATCGCAACTCGATCTTCCGCAATCCGATGCAGGTGCCGACACCCTCGAGCTTCAGCCTCGTCGGCTACCAGACGGTGCTCGGCCAGGCGGATTTCGTCGGTTATTTCCAGAACAGCATGATCGTCACCGTCGCTTCCATCGCACTCGTGCTGCTCTTCGGCGCCATGGCGGCCTTCGCGCTGTCGGAATACCGGTTTCGCGGCAATGCGCTGGTCGGCCTCTATATGGCAATCGGCATCATGATCCCGATCCGGCTCGGCACGGTGGCGATCCTGCAGGGCATGGTCGCATCCGGCCTCGTCAACACGCTGACGGCGCTCGTCCTCGTTTACACGGCGCAGGGCATACCGCTTGCCATCTTCATCCTGTCGGAATTCATGCGCTCGGTCTCCGACGATCTGAAGAATGCCGGGCGGATCGATGGCCTGTCGGAATACGCGATCTTCTTCCGCCTCGTCCTGCCGCTCGTACGGCCCGCCATGGCGACGGTCGCCGTTTTCACCATGATCCCGATATGGAACGACCTCTGGTTCCCACTCATCCTTGCGCCATCCGAGGCGACCAAGACGGTCACGCTCGGCAGCCAGATCTTTATCGGCCAGTTCGTCACCAACTGGAACGCGGTTCTGGCGGCCCTGTCGCTCGCCATCCTGCCGATCCTCGTCCTCTACGTCATCTTCTCGCGGCAACTGATCCGCGGCATCACGTCTGGAGCAGTGAAATGAGCGGACAGAAACCGATCCGGGTCCTCGTCGCAGGTCTCGGCAATATGGGCCGCAGCCATGCGCTCGCCTATCACAACGATCCGGGATACGAGATCGTCGGCCTGGTCAATCGCTCGGTGCCGAAGCTCGATCCGGCGCTTGCCGGCTACGAGATCCACCCGGATTTCCAGACGGCACTGGCGGAGCTGCAACCCGATCTCTGCTCCATCTGCACCTATTCCGACAGCCACGCGGACTATGCCGTCGCCGCCTTCGAGGCCGGCTGCCACGTCTTCGTCGAAAAGCCGCTGGCGACCACCGTCGCCGATGCCGAACGCGTCGTGGCCGCCGCCAAGGCCTCGGGCAGGAAGCTGGTGATCGGCTATATCCTGCGCCATCACCCGTCCTGGATCAAACTGATCGAGGAGGCGCGCAAGCTCGGTCCGCCTTACGTCTTCCGCATGAATCTCAACCAGCAATCCTCCGGCGCCACCTGGGACGTGCACAAGGCGCTGATGAACACCACGCCGCCGATCGTCGATTGCGGCGTCCACTATGTCGATGTCATGTGCCAGATCACCGATGCCAGGCCGGTGGAAGTGCGTGGCATGGGCCTGCGCCTCTCCGACGAGATCGCGCCGGACATGTATAATTACGGCCACCTGCAGGTCATCTTCGACGACAGGTCAGTCGGCTGGTACGAGGCTGGCTGGGGGCCGATGATTTCCGAAACCGCCTTCTTCGTGAAGGACGTTATGTCGCCAAAAGGGTCGGTCTCGATCGTCATGGACCCGAATGCCAAGTCGGATGATATCGACACCCATACCAAGACCTCGGTCATTCGCCTGCACAGTGCGGAAACCGGCCCGGACGGAAAGTTCATCCGCCCCGACGAGGATATGGCCATGGCCGGCGAGCCGGGCCACCAGCAACTCTGCGACCTGGAACAGGCCTATATGCTGAAGGCGATCCGCGAGGATCTCGATCTGACAAGGCATATGGGCGACGCCGTTCAGTCGCTGCGCATCTGCCTGGCGGCCGACGAAAGCGCCCGCACGGGCAAACCTGTTTATCTCTGAAGGAATTACGCTCTTGGGTTCGCTGCAACTGACATCCATCCGCAAGGCCTTCGGCGATCATGAAGTGCTGAAGGGCATCGATCTCGACGTCAAGGAAGGCGAATTCGTCATCTTCGTCGGCCCTTCGGGCTGCGGCAAGTCCACGCTTCTGCGGGTCATCGCCGGTCTGGAGGACGCGAGTTCCGGCTCGATCCGCATCGATGGCAAGGAGGTTGCGACCGTGCCGCCGGCCAAGCGCGGCATCGCCATGGTCTTCCAGTCCTACGCGCTCTATCCGCACCTGACCGTCAAGGACAATATGGCTCTGGGCCTCAAGCAGGCCGGTACGCCCAAGGCCGAGATCGAGGATCGGGTGACGCAGGCATCTGCCATGCTGTCACTCGCCCCCTATCTTGCCCGCCGCCCTTCAGAACTTTCCGGTGGCCAGCGCCAGCGCGTTGCGATCGGCCGCGCCATCGTGCGCGAACCGAGCCTGTTTCTGTTCGATGAACCGCTCTCCAACCTCGATGCGGCTCTGCGTGTCCAGACGCGGCTGGAGATCGCCGGCCTGCATCGTCGCTTGAAGGCCACGATGATCTACGTCACCCACGATCAGGTGGAGGCGATGACGCTTGCCGACAAGATCGTCGTCCTCAATGCCGGCGCGATCGAGCAGGTCGGTTCGCCCATGGAGCTTTACAACAGGCCAGCCAACATTTTCGTCGCCGGCTTTATCGGCTCGCCGCAGATGAACTTCATCGAGGCGGAAAAACTGGGTGAAGCGGGTTGCAAGACGATCGGGATAAGACCCGAACACATCGCCCTGTCGCGTGAGGCGGGCGACTGGAAGGCCAAGGTCGTGCATGCCGAACATCTCGGCGCCGACACCATCCTCTATCTCGAAACGGAAAAGGCGGGACTTGTCACGGTGCGCCTGTTCGGCGAGCATCGCTACGGCGCCGACGATGTTGTATTCGCCACGCCGGACAAAACGCTCATGCATCGCTTCGATACCGCGGATCGTGCCATCCGCTAGGCCGTTCGCCCAAACCTGCAGGCTTGTGCCGACGGTGCGGTCGGGATGCGGGAGGATGCCACCGGCATCCCTGCTTTGCCAATAGGATGAACCTTGTCGGCGTCTCCGCGTTTATCAGGCGGAGGTTTTCGACATGATATTCGTGCTTTTCCTACTATCCGTCGCAATTGTCGTCGCCATGGGCCTCGTCCTCGCGATCCATCAGCGTTCGCTCGCCCTGCGTGATCTCCACGAACAGGAGGTTGCCCTGGCCCGCTTCGCGCGTGCGCCTGCGCGGACGCGCCCGAACCTGATATCCGCGGCGGCCCGCATTGGACAGCTCGCAGCAACACCTCGAAATGCGTCGAATGCATGCGTCCGTCGTTCGAACTGCTGAAGTCTTCTTGTGTTGTTTTATGTCGAGGAAAAGATTGGTGGAGCTAAGCGGGGCCTCCACGGATAGCATTCAACCTATTGAAGCTATTGAATAGGCGTGATAATTACGGGTCAATCTTGGTCTGAATGATTGGTCTGAAATGGCAAAAAGCTCCCGCCAATACCTCGTTATGCGTGGCTTGAAATATTGGTTCAAGCGCGACATTCCCACAGCCATTAGGTCGCATTTCGGCGGCGTTACTGCCTACTTGGTCAACCTTGAGACGGGCGATATTCGGGCTGCAATGCAGCGCCGAGACGAGATCAAACGGCAGACGGATCGGCTCTATCGTGACGCACGAGGCGGCCTGTCGATCGCTCCGGCTTCGGACGCAATCCAAGAAGCGGCGGAGATTTGGGCCACGGAGATGGCCGAAGCGCGGGACGACCCGCACCGCTGGACAGCCAAGATAACCGGACGAGAAAAGGCAGACGTAGAGGATCATGAAGTCAGCGACCCTCGCGAGTTTGTCGAGCGAGAGGCGGAGAGTATAGAGCAACGACATGGGGCCGAAGGCCGGGACCGTTTTCTCAATCTTGTGCAGGGCAACGTCGATGTTGACCAGCACATGGAAGCCTACTTGAAGGAGGCTCGCCTAGCCCCGAAGACCACCGAGGAACGCCGTAATCTCATCAGGCGGTTCGCGGTATGGGCCAAGCTTAAGGGGTTGTCCCTTCGCCAGATCGACCGCTCTAAGGCCGGTGCATACTTCTCTGAGGCAATCGCACCGCTGAACGAACGAACCGCTCGCAAGCACTACGGTGCGGTGAAGCTGTATTGGGATTTCCTTGTGGCGCGTGGCCATGTCCGAGGGGCGAACCCGTGGATAGGCCAGAGGATGCCCGACAGGGGCCGAAGGGTCGAGCGCGGCGGGAAGGCCGATGAGCGTGCATTCAACGAAGCAGAAATTAAGACACTGCTCTACTCCGCGTTTCCGCAGGGGATGAAGAAGGACTTCGAGGCTCAGATCAACGATGCGATGCGCATCGCGGCCCTGACAGGTCTGCGGCTCGCAGAGTTAGTGACGCTTTGGGTAGAGGAATGCCCCTTGGACGATGAAGGAAATGGCTACTTCGACATTCGGCAAGGTAAGACGGCAGCAGCAGCCAGACGCGTGCCGATGCATCCTGACCTCGTTGAGATTGTCAGAAGACGCAAAGAAGGCAAGGGAGCGCAAGAATGGCTATTTCATGAGTTGACTAAGGAACGGAATGCAGGGGACGTTTTTGGAAAGCGTTTCGCCAACTACCGAGAAAAGCTTGAGGTGGACGACAAGAGGCCCGGTCAGCGCCGGAGCTTGGTTAACTTCCATTCCTTCCGTCGCTGGTTTGTGACCCAAGCGGAGCAAGCGGGCATCCCTGAAAGCACTATTTCGTCGGTTGTCGGCCACGAGGAGGGCCGCAAGTCGATCACGCTCGGGGTATACTCCGGTGGACCGGCGTGGCAGCAGATGAGGGCTTGTGTGGATGCGGTGAGGCTCCCGACTCAAAAACAAGAACCCATCGAGAACAAAACTTAACCACCCGTAGAATCGACGTAGAAGGCCACTGGAGCGCGTTTTGTTCAAGCGCACATTGGCATCAAAAATGTTGTTAACGCTCGCTGGCGACCAATTAAGCGGGTATTGCGGCGGGATTTAAGTGATCGCCGCTTGCAGACTCTGGTTGAACCGAGTATTTAGGAAAGAAGTGATTGTTGGCCCACACTTATGCGGCACTCTTGAATGTCGTGGGGGGGTGCAGCTTCGTCGCATGAAGTGGCGAAGGGCTGACGAGAGCGAGTCCTCCTGGCTCTCATATGAGAAAGGAGGCAGGTATGAGAATCTCATGCCCTGTAATCCGTCCGGTGTCGGTAATCGATTACTGGCGGTTCCGTCTGGGGCAGTGGGAACACGTTGTTTCGCACTGCCGCCGTTGGCCGCGTTCCTAGCGTGGGCAACAGCTTAATACCAGACTTCACCTAGACGTGCCGTCGAAAAGGCTCCCATTTCGGTGGGGGTCTTTTTTTGTTCCTGTAATCAACAGGACGTTGATTTTGTAAGCCATCGAATCACTCTTGACAAGCGAATCTGTACAAATTGTCCGGCGCGAATTCGCAATTTATTCAATGCGTTTTGCGAAAAATCATTAAAAACAATGACTTGCGAAACGGTGGCGGCTTTTACATTAAAGGTTAGTCGCAGTCAAGGTTAGCGGCGTGTGAATATCGGGGATAGAGATTCAAGCTTGTCGTTGCTATCCACAGCTTTAAAAATGATCCAAAAATCTGAGGGGTCGAACTCGACGGTCGCGGAAGCACATCACCCCCCGTGGGGTCTCTAATCGACCTCCGAGCGCCCGCCTAGTCCCCGATAGAAAACTAGTTCGGGTTCATTTAGGCCCTGCCCTTGCCGAACTATCTGGCGCATCATCGGGGTAGTTCATTTGAAATGGTATTTGACTTTTCGAACGATACCGTTCAATTAGTCTTAGACCTCAGATGAACTATGGAGCCACCAATGAACCACGTCAGCGCACCTCACGGCCAGCTTGTCGGCTACGCCCGGACCTCGACCACAGACCAGAAGGCGGGACTTGCGGGGCAGCTTCGGGACTTGCAGGACGTGGGATGCCACAAGGTATTCAGTGAGGAAGTCTCCTCCGTGGATAAGGCCAAGCGCCTCGAACTGGATCGGGCTTTAGATTACGTTCGGGCCGGAGACACCCTCATTGTCACCAAGCTTGACCGCCTTGCCCGCTCCGTCGCTGACCTCGTGAAGATCACAGAGCGCCTTAACGAGAAGGGCGTTGCCCTCCGCATCCTTGCCATGAACCTCGACACCTCGACCCCGACAGGAAAGCTTATGCTGAACCTCTTGGGCTCCATAGCGCAGTTCGAACGGGAATTGATGCTGGAGCGTCAGAGGGAAGGTATCGCCAAAGCGAAGGCAGAGAACAAGTATAAGGGTCGGAAGCCTATCTCTGACGACAAGGCCGGGGACGTGGTGCGCCTCAGAGCCGAAGGGAAGACCGTGGACGCGATCATTGCAGCCACCGGGGTCAAGCGCACCAGCATCTTCCGCATTCTCAAGGAAGCCGGCACAGGGGCGTGAGGTTCAACGAAATTCATCCCACTACCGAGACTATTTCCCTTCTCTATACTTCTCTGCCCTTGCCCCGAAAGTAATGCAGCCAAAAGTGGTGCCTATAGTGGGACAAATATTACTGGTTTGTATCGAAGGCCCTTCAAGAGCTAGGTATCGCGACAGCCGCGACGGGCGGCATTTCAGAGAGGGATTGAGCAATGCAAGCGATGAATACGACGACCACCGCAGCCGCACCGATAGCAGCACTGACGGAGGCCGCAGAGTTCCTTATGTGTGCCGTTCGGGAGCTGGCAATGGGCCTTGAGGTGGACAGCCGGGAAGTGAAACAGTCGCTCGAATGGGCCATGTCCAAGGTGCGGGAGGCCACGGGGCATTGATTACCCCCGGATTACGGACCACCGACGCTCCGCTCAGCTAGCAACAATCGATACAAAGGCCGTTGGGTTTTCCGGGCGGTCTTTTCAATTTCGACACCATTGAGCCCTTCGCCAGATCACCTGCCTGACCCTTTCCCTTTCCTCATTGCGGGACTTGGATCGAGTGGGCGATTTGTCGTGGCGTTCTCCCAAGAGATCGTCAGCCTGTCATTCTCGTGCTCCTCACCTTTCAACCTTGTTCTGTTTGGACTTAGCGGGACGGGGTTCTCTTTTGAGCAGTGCGGGGCTGATCCAATCCACGACTGCGTACCTGCGCGTCCCCATCTGTTTACCGACATGTAGCTGAGCGGCCAGCGTCACCAGTTCAGCACCTTTCATCGACCTCGCCGGGAAACCGAGCGGGGTCTTTCTTTTTCACGCATGTAGCAAAGGAGATCAAAGCTCATGCCGACATCAACACCCACTTTCCGCCACGCTCCGATCCCCTTTCGGGATGCCGAGACGGGCATTAACTGCCTTCGCGTTCCACTCGACCGAGCAGGGCGCAAATTCGCGATTGTTGGCGAGGCCGACTATCGCCGTATTCAACAAGCCGGAGCCACCGGAGTATGGCTTCTAAACGAGGCAGCACCGGGACGGGCCTATGTGCGCACCATGATCCGAACTGGACGCGATACTAGAACTTTGGCGATGGTCGCTAGGCTCATCATGGATGCAGGACCGGGCAGCGCCATTAGGTACGTGAACGGGGACCACCTCGACCTCCGACCGTGGAACCTGATCAATAAGAAAGGTCGTTCTAAACGGGCCGACATCGAATTGGTCATCAGCCGAAAGGACAGCCTTGAACTGGAGGCATGGGCGTGATCGAGTTCGGCCCTAATGGCATGATCGAGCATTGCTTTGGCTCAGGTAGAGGTCACGACCAGCAGGAGAGGATTTCAAGTGCCTACTATGCGCGGCTTCTAGGCGTTCGTCGCGGCGTGTGCCGCTCATGCAGTGCGGAATATGTCTCGGGAGCCTCGGACATCGCGGGCATGTGCATCCATTGCTTGTCAGCCAGCCGCAGGAGGGCTGCAGATGCAGTCCGGGAAGATGAAGCGCCTTCCATCCCGGTGGCCCCCCCGACAGCCACAGTAGTCTCCCTGCCGCTCCCCAGCGAGGAAGTGAAGCCAGCACCGACCGGCCGCGACGGGTTGGACGATTGGCGGGAGGAGCTTCATGGCTGAAATCAAGACGGCGATGCACCGAGAGCGGACGTTTGTCCCGCAAAAGGCGATCACGGTTCGGGATGAATTCGTGGCCCGGAAGGGGGCGAGTGACCGGGCGCATGTTCGTACATTGGCGCAAGTGGTGAAGAACCACGGGCCACTTGATCCGGTCCTACTGTGGCGGGATGGGGAGGCGCTGGTGGTGCTGGATGGCTCCTACAGGCTTGAGGCCTACAAGGCGGCAGGTTGGCGAGACCCTATCCCGGCGACCATTCTTTCCTGTGACCGTCGAACGGCTTTGCTGGTGGCGGCGGGAGCGAACGCGAAGGACAAGATGTGTCTTAGTCCTGCGGAGAAGGCCGATCTCGCATGGAAGCTCGTCAGGGAGCCGGGAATGAACTTCTCAAAGCCTGAGATTGCCAAGGCGACGGGGATTTCTACAGCCACGGTTGGGCGCATGAGGGCGAGGCTTAAGGCCCTGATGGGGATGCCGGATGTGGATGTTACGGGGCAATGGTGGAGAGACCGGCAGGACGATGCCGCCGAATGGGCGAACTCTGAGCAGATGAGCGAGGCTCAGCGGCAACGGGCAATCGAGGAGGTCGCAAAGCAATTGCGTGATGTCCTCGACTGGCGGAAGGCCGGTGCGGCGACATGGGAAAGCAATTTCGTCTTCGAGGCACTGAGCGAAGCTTTGGGGCCACCTAAGTGCCGCGAGTTTGCCGATTGGCTGTTCGGCGGCATGGATGATGAGGTGGACGAATGGGGCAGCTTTGTTGTCGCCGGTGAAGCCGAACTCGATGACCCGGAATGCGATGTAGCGATCCGTTTCTAGTCCGAACCGCATCACCTGAAGCGACGTATCATGATACGCCTTTCGCGGTCTCAGAAGCACAGCGGCGAAAATAACAAGGTGCTTGGATGGGGACCAATCGACGAGTTCATAGCCGACGATGACCCGCAGCGTGATCAGAAGATCGCGGATCGGATAGCAGGGCGAGGTCCGGGCATTCGATCGATGAACGGCCCAACCCGCTTCGCTCAACCGCACCTTGCCCCTGAATGGTGGCACCGTCTCCAACGACGGGAGCGCCGCAATCAACCCAAAACCCAAACTAACCATACCCCCGTTCCGATGTCCGGTGCGGGGTTTATCAATGAAAAGGAAGCATGAATGTCTGAAATCAACATCTCCAACGCTGACGATCTGGCGGCTTGGACACAGCAGTATGAAACCGCTCGCCCGCAGAGCAACGTCGGACTCGTCCCCCATGTTATGATGGGCGGCGGTGGTCAGATCAATACCGTCAACGGACAGCAGGTCATCGTGAAGCAGACTGGCGGCACGGCCTATGCGACGCCCGGATTACGTCCCGGCCATATCGTTATCGCGGGTATCGAGACCACCATAGAAGGTGCCGTTGCGGCGGGCCTCATGACACCGGAGGAAGCAGCGAAGGGTTTTCCGCAGCCCGTCCAGTCCGTCGATAAGTCGGCAACTGAGGCGGGCGAACAGGCGAAGGAGAATGGCCCTGAACTCACCGAGGCGGCGCAAGCAGCCAAGGAAGCATCCGACACTCTCAATGCGCTAGACCAGACGATAGGGGCCGCTGCGGTGGATTCTGCGCTGTCTGATGCTGTTGATAGTGGCTATCTGCCTGATGAAGACGGTCTCCCGCAGGGTGTGGACATGGGGCAGGTGATCAAGGTCTCTGCGGGCTATTACGCGCAGGCAAACAGCACGCTCGGAGCGGTGGGCGCATCGGTTCCTATGCTGATGGAACTGTGCAGCGACGAAGAGTTGCGGGATGCGCGACGGGCCACTGTCCAGAATTCAGGCGAGCGCTTGCAGGAGATCGGGAGGGCCGCTGTAGAGCGCTTGGCAACTCTGCCGACCCGGAACCCGGAAGAGTTTGCCGAACGCCTAGAGGGCATGTCTGAGGCGGAGAGAAAGGTTCTCCGCAAGACAGCTAGTGGCGATTGGACCGTGGCCGTGCCGGGTTATCCCGAAATGGGCTTTGGGGCAGCGGTACGGGCCGGATTGGTTCGGCTCTAAATTAGATCGAGAAAGAGAACTATGGAAAACAGTCAAACAATCGAAAATGAACTGCCCGAGGCCGAGCGTCTCATTATCCACTGCACCGCGAACGATTTGCGGAGGATCGAGGATCGGGAGACAAAGCGGGCCGCAGCCGCAGCTCGCGCTAGGGCGGGAAGCGCCGCGTATACTGCCATGGTTAAATCCATCGCGGAGAACGAGCGCTTGCGAGAGGGCAGCGGAGAGATCGCGGAACTAGAAAACGGAGATCAGTAAGCACTTCAACATCCGTTGCGACTACTCAAGGCCCTGCTGGGAAACTGGCGGGGCCTCGCCACAATATTAGTGAAAGCTGAGGATTGGTCTGAACCGTTGGTCTGAATTGGTCTGAGACGAATGGCAAAATTCAGCCTAGTGATTTGATTTTATTGTCAAATCTAGAAGTCTGAGAAAATTGGTGGAGCTAAGCGGGATCGAACCGCTGACCTCTTGCATGCCATGCAAGCGCTCTCCCAGCTGAGCTATAGCCCCATCAGGGTGGTCCGGATATTCCGGTCCTGGGAAGCCCCGAAGCGGCGTTCGCTGTGGGGTGGCGGCTTATTACTTCCGGATTTTTGGAAGTGCAAGCCGAAAAATCAAAGCCCGGCAATTTTTTATGAAATTACCGGGCTTTGAGGTGATTACTGCTCGTCGTCGTCGCCACCGACGCCGATGATGCCCGACATATCGTCGTCATCGTCTTCTTCTTCTTCAAGGAACGTGTCGTCATCGTCGTCGCCGATATCGACGTCGTCGTCATCGCCCATGTCCGGAATATCGTCGCCGTTGTTCTCGCCGTCGGCATCTTCCAGAGACACGACTTCGGCTTCCTGGCTCTCGCTGTCGACTTCCTTGACGTCGTCCTCGTCTTCCGCAGCCTGTTCCATCTTCACGGCGGCGCTGTTCTCTTCGAAGAAGGACAGCGGCCAAGCCTTGCCGGTATAGGGGGAGACGACCGGGTCACGGTTCAGGTCGTAGAACTTCTTTCCGGTATCCGGGTCGGTACGTTTGGTTCCGAGTTCCGCTTTTGCCACTGTTAAGCCTCATAAGCCGGCCGATCAGATCGGCGCGCCGCGGTTGCGGCGATGGATGAATGGGTGAAAAATCTAAGCCGGTCCCCATAAGGCCAACCGCACTTCATGTCAAAGCCAAACTTTCCGGGCTTTCTCGCCCCCGTCCGATCAACAAGCGGATGACCGCCAAAACGCTTTGTGCTAACCACGGCGCGAAATTGACGACAGCTTTAAGAAGTAGGGACAATCAATGTCGCATGGTATGGCGTTGAAGCCGGCGAAATCGGCTCGCTCGGAAGGATTGACGGGGACGATCAGGATTCCCGGCGACAAGTCGATCTCGCATCGCTCCTTCATGTTCGGTGGACTTGCGTCGGGCGAGACGCGCATCACCGGCCTGCTCGAAGGCGAAGACGTCATCAACACCGGCAAGGCGATGCGCGCCATGGGCGCCAAGATCGACAAGGTCGGCGATGAATGGATCATCCAGGGTACCGGCAACGGCGCGCTGCTCGCGCCGCAAGAGCCACTCGATTTCGGCAATGCCGGCACCGGCTGCCGCCTGACGATGGGCCTGGTCGGCGTCTATGATTTCGCCTCCACCTTCATCGGCGATGCCTCGCTGACCAAACGCCCGATGGGCCGTGTTCTCAATCCGCTGCGCGAAATGGGCGTGCAGGTGACCTCCGCCGAAGGTGACCGTCTGCCGGTGACGCTGCATGGGCCGAAAGTGCCGAACCCGATCACCTACCGCGTGCCGATGGCGTCCGCGCAGGTGAAGTCGGCCGTTCTGCTTGCCGGTCTCAATACGCCGGGCATCACCACGGTCATCGAACCGGTCATGACGCGCGACCACACGGAAAAGATGCTGCAGGGTTTTGGCGCAGATCTTTCGGTCGAGACCGATGCGGACGGTATCCGCACGATCCGTCTCGTCGGTCGTGGCCAGTTGAAGGGCCAGGTCATCGATGTTCCGGGCGACCCTTCGTCCACCGCCTTCCCGCTCGTGGCCGCAATTCTGACCCCCGGTTCCGACGTCACGATCCTGAACGTGCTGATGAACCCGACCCGCACCGGCCTGATTCTGACGCTGCAGGAAATGGGTGCCGATATTGAGATCCTTAACGCCCGCCTCGCCGGCGGCGAGGATGTCGCGGACCTGCGGGTGAAATATTCCGAACTGAAGGGCGTCACCGTCCCGGCCGACCGTGCGCCGTCGATGATCGACGAATATCCGGTCCTCGCCGTCGCCGCCGCCTATGCGACCGGCACGACGACCATGCTCGGCCTTGAGGAATTGCGGGTGAAGGAGTCGGACCGTCTCTCTGCTGTGGCCGAGGGCCTGAAGCTCAATGGCGTCGATTGCGACGAGGGCGCAGAAACGCTCGTCGTCCGTGGCCGTCCGGGCGGCAAGGGCTATGGCAATGCGCAGGGCCGCGCCGTCGTTACCCATCTTGACCATCGTATCGCCATGAGCTTCCTGGTCCTGGGCCTGTCGTCGGAGCACCCCGTGACGGTTGATGATGCGTCGATCATCGCCACCAGCTTCCCGGAATTCATGGATCTGATGACCGGCCTCGGCGCGAAGATCGACTTCGTCGAAGGTGAGGGGGCCTGATGGGTTTTGTCGTCGCCATCGACGGGCCGGCGGCTGCGGGCAAGGGCACGCTGTCGCGCCAGATCGCCGAAGAGTATGGCTTTCAGCATCTCGATACCGGCCTGACCTACCGCGCCACGGCCAAGGCTATGCTTGACGCAGGCCTTTCTCTCGATGACGAGGCGGTGGCGGAGAAGATGGCGCGTGAGGTTGAGTTGGCCGGCCTTGATCGTTCGGTCCTTTCTGCCCACGCGATCGGCGAGGCGGCCTCCAGAATTGCCGTCATGCCGAAGGTTCGCCGCGCGCTCGTCGAAGCCCAGCAGGCCTTTTCGGCGCGAGAGCCCGGCACGGTACTCGACGGTCGCGATATCGGCACCGTCGTATGCCCGGATGCTTCGGTAAAACTCTATGTCACGGCATCCGCAGACGTGCGTGCAAAACGCCGTTACGACGAGATTGTCGGCAATGGCGAAGAGGCGAGTTACGAAGAGATTTTCGCCGACGTGAAGAAGCGCGACGAGCGCGACATGGGTCGCGCCGACAGCCCGCTGAAGCCGGCGCAAGACGCGCACTTGCTTGATACCTCTAAAATGAGTATAGAGGCCGCGTTTCAGGCAGCGAAGTCGTTTATCGACGCCGCTCTGAGAAGGAATTGACGAAGCGCCGGACAGCCCGGCGTCTCGTTCTGGAAGACCCGCAGTTCAGTCCCGGCGCCGGATGCCTCCCAACGCAACAGTCGTAGAGAGAGGCGGGCCTGAACTTCGGGCGTGTTTAACACGAACCCCCGGCGCATGCGTGTCCATGATATTTGGGCACGATCAGGAGATTCCATGGCAGTAACTAACCCCACGCGCGAAGACTTTGCAGCTCTTCTCGAAGAATCCTTCGTTTCCAACGATCTGGCCGAAGGCTACGTTACCAAGGGTCTGGTAACGGCGATCGAAAAGGACATGGCGGTTGTTGACGTCGGCCTCAAGGTCGAAGGTCGCATCGCTCTGAAGGAATTCGGTGCCAAGGGCAAGGACGGTTCGCTGAAGGTCGGCGACGAAGTCGAAGTCTATGTCGAGCGCATCGAAAACGCTCTCGGCGAAGCGGTTCTCTCGCGCGAGAAGGCTCGCCGCGAAGAAAGCTGGGTCAAGCTCGAAGCCAAGTTCGAAGCTGGCGAGCGCGTTGAAGGCGTTATCTTCAACCAGGTCAAGGGCGGCTTCACGGTCGATCTCGACGGCGCTGTTGCCTTCCTTCCGCGTTCGCAGGTCGACATCCGTCCGATCCGCGACGTTACCCCGCTCATGCACAACCCGCAGCCCTTCGAAATCCTCAAGATGGACAAGCGTCGCGGCAACATCGTCGTTTCGCGTCGTACCGTGCTTGAAGAGTCGCGTGCCGAGCAGCGTTCTGAAATCGTTCAGAACCTCGAAGAAGGCCAGGTTGTTGACGGCGTCGTCAAGAACATCACCGATTACGGTGCGTTCGTTGACCTCGGCGGCATCGACGGCCTGCTGCACGTCACCGACATGGCATGGCGCCGCGTGAACCATCCGTCGGAAATCCTGTCCATTGGCCAGTCGGTCAAGGTTCAGATCATCCGCATCAACCAGGAAACCCACCGCATCTCGCTCGGCATGAAGCAGCTCGAGTCGGATCCGTGGGATGGCATCGCGGCCAAGTACCCGATCGGCAAGAAGATCTCCGGTACCGTCACCAACATCACCGACTACGGTGCATTCGTAGAGTTGGAGCCGGGCATCGAAGGCCTGATCCACATCTCCGAAATGTCCTGGACCAAGAAGAACGTACACCCCGGCAAGATCCTGTCCACGACGCAGGACGTTGACGTTGTCGTTCTCGAAGTCGATCCGTCCAAGCGCCGTATCTCGCTCGGTCTTAAGCAGACCCTCGAGAACCCGTGGCAGGCATTTGCCTTCAGCCACCCGGCCGGCACTGAAGTCGAAGGCGAAGTCAAGAACAAGACCGAATTCGGCCTGTTCATCGGCCTCGAAGGCGACGTTGACGGCATGGTTCACCTGTCGGATCTCGACTGGAACCGTCCGGGCGAACAGGTCATCGAAGAGTTCAACAAGGGTGACGTCGTCAAGGCTGTCGTTCTCGATGTTGACGTCGAGAAGGAGCGTATCTCGCTCGGCATCAAGCAGCTCGGCAAGGACTCGGTCGGCGAAGCTGCCGCTTCCGGCGACCTGCGCAAGAACGCTGTCGTTTCGGCTGAGATCATTGCCGTCAACGACGGTGGCATCGAAGTGAAGCTGGTCGAGCACGAAGACATCGTCTCGTTCATCCGCCGCGCTGACCTCGCTCGCGACCGCGACGACCAGCGTCCGGAGCGCTTCTCGGTTGGCCAGACGGTTGACGCTCGCGTCACCAACTTCTCCAAGAAGGACCGTAAGGTCATGCTGTCGATCAAGGCTCTCGAGATCGCAGAAGAGAAGGAAGCCGTTGCTCAGTTCGGTTCGTCCGACAGTGGCGCTTCGCTCGGCGACATCCTGGGCGCAGCCCTGAAGAACCGCGGCAACAACGAGTAATCGTCGTTTCCTGAAATAAAGAAGCCGCCGGATCGAAAGATCCGGCGGCTTTTTCGTGCCTTCTTTTTATCAGCATTTTCATCAGTCAACGACGGCTGGAAATACCTACGACCAGCCGGCCATGCGCCAGTAGAGATCGTTCGGCCGCCCGTCCTCGTCGCCGCCTTCGGTTCGCGCCGCTTCTTCGGCGGGCTGGCCTTCCTCACTCTCGTCCTGGGGCTCATCCTGTTGCTCGTGATGGAAGTCGTGGCCCTGTTGCGGGGCCTCGTCTTCCTCGTCGCCGATTGCCGAAAGTTCGCGGGTCTTTCGCTCTTCGCGATGCGGCTCCTGTTCGCTTGGCGGATAAGGCACCTGCGGCAGAGGAACGCCCTCGCGCGGAATGATAGGCAACATGCCCGGAACGATACCATCCGGCTGCTCGAGAGCGGCAGCCGGTTGCGTGCCGGCTGCTGCGGCACGTGCAGCCTCCGTCGGTCGAGACTGAGCCGGGGCCTCGTCCGCTGCCGATGCATTTCTTGCCGATGCTCCGGCCGCATCGCCGTCTGTATCCGGCAGTATGTCGGGCTGGGCTGTGCCTCCATTGCCCGCGGCGAACGGTTGTGCCGTTGGACGCGACTGCAGATGCGCCTGTTCGGGCAGTCCCGCTTCGGCAAGAGCTGCGGCAAGCACGGCCGCGGCATCCGGCATTGCTGGATTGGCTGCGGCGCGAAGCGCTTGAGCCGCCTCCTGGCGAAAAGCTTCCAGCGAACGGCGGGCAAGGGCCGGCCCGTCATAGAGGCGGCCGGCGATCGCATCGGCCCTTGAGGCCGTGGCTCTTCGATCCGAAGCAAAGGGCGGCGTCCTGGCCTCTTCGGCCTCTGAAGCCGTTGATGGCGCCGCCGCCTCGCCTGCCTCTGTAGCTTCTGCGGTCTGCGCCGCGACGTTGGCGGCGGGAGACGTCGTCTCGGCTGCCTTGGTGCCAGCGGGCTGCATGGCCACCGCTACGGCGGCCTGTGCGAGGGATCCCATTCTGGTCGACGAGCCTGCCGGAGCATCGCCAGGCGGCCTGCGCTCAGCATTGACCCTGTCACCGTCCGGCTGTTCCTCCGGTAAAGCAGCCACCGGAGCGGTACTCACCGGCGTATCTTCGGTGGTTGCAGCCGCCGCGGTCTGTGACGCCACGAGGGGTGGCTGTCCCGCAGCGGCACTGGCCGGCGTCGGGCGGGGAATGTTGTTGTTGACCGGAGCCTCGGCACTGCCGTTCTGGCGGTAGGAGCTGACGACGGCCTTGGCGGCAAGATCGCTTTCGGCAGCGCTTGCAGCCTCTATATAGCTTGCCAGCCGTGCCGCGTCCGGTCCGCTCGGGTTTTTCAGGATCTCGGCCATCAGGCGCAGTGAGATGCCCTTGACGATCTGGTTCAGGAGGCGCTGGATCGCGGCCTGTTCGGATGGCTTGAGTGTCTGCACCGCCTCGAAAAGCCGGGTCGTATAGTCGGCCAGCGTCTCGTTTTCCTTGCGCGGCATGTCGAGGAGCCTGCCGATCGTCTCAGCAAGGATCGACGAGCCCTGGGCCAGCTTCAGTTGGGCGGAAAGTGAAAGCGCATCCTGACGGCCGCCGGATGTGAGTGCGGTCGCGACGGTTTCCTGTTCCCCTGAATTCGCCGCAGCACGGATCGGCGCGCGCATGGCTGCGGGCTGAACATTGCTCTGGTAATCGGCATTCGAACTCAACGCGACATGAACGGGTGGCAGCATCGCATGCTCCATCTGTTGTCTGCGACGGTGGGGAACATGTCGGCCGTTTTTCAATCGTGGCGCTCGGGCGCCGCAACGCCTCATGGCGCAATCATGCCGATTGATGAAGGTTAAATGACAATGGTTAATGCGCCGCTAACGATGCCGGGAGGGTTTGCACCGCCGCTATGGCGGTCAGGCTGCGCGCTTCGATTTCAAGAGCTCGTAAATGCCCAGCTCGTCCTGACGCACCGGCAGAATGGCGGCGTCCGCCATGTCGGATGTATCCTGAGCGGTCATCAGCGCATCAACGATCTCTTCGCCGCTCTCGCTTTGTTGTACGGTGTCCTCCACCGTCGCTTGAAGTTCCAGATCGCCGACGGTATCTGCCTTATCTGCCGTCGACGACGGCACGTTGTCAGCTGCAACGACCTGGTCTGCGGCGGCGGCGAGAATGGTAAGAGCGTCATCGCTGGCGGCGGCGTTTGCTTCGCCGGCGGCCTTTCCGATCTCTGCGTCGTTGCGCTCCTCGACGATATCCTGTGCCTTCTCGACGTCTTCGAGCTTCTCGCCGGCTTGCGCCGCCGCGATATCCTGCTGCCTCTCGGTACGCGTGTCGCTATCCTCGACGCGTGTCGGATCATATCCCTGCGGGCCGAGCCGCAATTCCTCGAGCGACTTCGGATCGGCAACGGCCTCCAGCCTCTGTACCACGCGCTCCACTTCTGTGCCGAGCTTGCCGCCATTCGCCTGCCGGGTGAAGGCCTCGTTCAGCCGCTCGTTGTCGTCGCCGTAAGGGTTCTTGATCGCCTTGAGCAACGTATCCATCGACACGCCGAGATCGACGAGGCCGATATCCTCGGCAAGCTCGCGAACCTGGTCCGGTCCCATGGATTTCAGCGCATCCTCAAGCGTCTTGCCGAGCGTGTAGGATGAGCGGGCCTCGTCCATGTCGATGCCGAGCTTCTTGGCCAGCCGTTCGATGAGATCCAGCTTGAGCGCGGCCGGATCGCTTCCCGTGCCGAACAATGCGGAGGCGATCTTGTCGCGGGCGCGCCTGGCTTCCTCGCTGGCGCCGATCTTCGCCTCGGTGAGCATGTCGCGCTCTTTGCCGCTGCGCTGCTCTTCCTCCTGCCGGCGCTGCTCCTCGATACCGTCCAGCATCGATTGCATCGCGGTTGTCGCGACAAGGCCGATGGACTGCTGGGTAGGAAGCAACATGGTCGATCCGAATCGTTGAGATATGCGTCGGATGCAACGATAGGTTCGGTTGGTTAAGATTGTTCTACGTCAGGATTACTCGTTTTGGCGGCACGATCTCAGCTATGGGCAAAGATGTCCGTCTCCTCCCAGCCCAGCAGATCGAGCTTGGCGCGTGTCGGCAGAAATTCGAAGCAGGCGGCCGCAAGCTCTGCCCGTCCGTCACGCTCCAGCCGGCCGGCGAGCTTGTCGCGCAGGGCATGCAGATGCAGCACGTCCGATGCCGCATATTCGAGCTGTGCCTGCGACAGAACGGGGGCTGCCCAGTCGGTCTGCTGCTGCGCCTTGGAGATATCGACCTCCAGCAGTTCACGCAGATTGTCCTTCAGTCCGTGCCGGTCCGTATAGGTACGGGTCAGCCGGGAAGCGATCTTGGTGCAGAAGACAGGTGCGCAGGTGACGCCGAATGTATGAAACAGCACAGCGATATCGAAGCGTCCGTAGTGAAAAATCTTCTGCCGCGCCGGATCGGCCAGCAGCGCCGTCATGTTCGGGGCCGCGTTCTGCCCCTTGGCGATGCGAATGACATCGGCGCTGCCGTCACCGGGGGAAAGCTGCACCACACATAACCTGTCACGCCGCGGAACGAGGCCGAGCGTCTCTGTGTCGATGGCAATCGCGCCCGTGTAACGCAGTGCGTCGGCAGCGGAGATATCTCCCTCATGATAGCGGATCTCGGCCATACGGATCGTTCCCTGTTGGTGAAGTGCCTCTGCTATAATCCAGCTTGTCCGCGCATGGAACATCAATGACCAGGAATGCAGCATGCGCGCGGTGAGCAAATGCTCAGCTATGAGCATAGCGCATTGCTGCATTGCAGCGTGCCCGCTTGGCGAATAGGTGCATCATGGCATATAAGCTTGGTCATCGAACGACGCACTCCTCCTCCCAGTGTCGTTCGATAACGGATCGACAACATCCTCCTCCTCCCAGTTGTCGATCAAGTTTAAAGCCTGGCGCATCCTCCTCCCGCGCCAGGCTTTTCGCTTTTCTGGAGCTTTTTTCTCCTCAATCACATCAGCTCACGTAACGGTCACGCAAGTGTCATCTGCTGCCGGTAAGACGACCTCGTTCCGTCCTTTTCCGTGAGGTTTCCCAATGCGCAAGTTGCTTGCTGCCCTGGTCGTATCGACCGCTCTGACCGGCGCCGTTCAGGCCGCCGAAGTGTTTCCGCTCGATCGTGCGACCATTCTCGCTGGCTCGCCTTTCGACTTCAAGGCCGAGTTCGATACGGTCGTGAAGCCCGAAGACGTCAGGATCACCGTCAACGGTCAGGACTACAAGACCGTTCTCGGCGGGCAAGTCGAGTTCGTTGCCGAAGAGAAGAACAAGGACAAGGTCCTCGGTTCCGCCGTCATCCTGCGCGGCGTGACGCTTGCCAATGCCGGCGATTACAAGATCGAGGTTTCGGCCGGTGCCGAAACCAAGGCCATCACCTGGAATGTCTATGGCACGCCGGATCAGGCCAAGGCCAAGAACGTGATCTTCCTGATCGCCGACGGCCTCTCGGTGGCGCACCGCACCGCAGCCCGCATCATGTCCAAGGGCATGACCGAGGGCAAGGCGAACGGCCGTCTCAACATGGACGACGTGCCGCCGGCAGCCTTCATCGGTACCTCGGCGACAGATGCTGTCGCAACCGACTCGGCCAACACCATGTCGGCCTACATGACCGGTCACAAGACGGCCGTGAATGCCATCGGCGTATACGCCGACCGCACGCCGGCCTCGATGGACGACCCGAAGGTCGAAAACATTGCCGAAGCGCTGCGCCGCCAGACGAAGAAGTCGATCGGTATCGTTTCGACCGCCGAACTGCAGGACGCAACGCCGGCAGCCGTCGTGGCCCATACCCGCAAGCGCGGCGACAAGGCTGAAATCAACGGCATGCTCTTCGACGTGAAGCCGGAAGTCGTGCTTGGCGGCGGATCGGCCTACTTCCTGCCGCAGTCGACCGCCGGTTCGAAGCGCAAGGACGACAAGGACTATATCGCCATGTTCAAGGAAGCCGGCTATTCGCTGGCGACGAGCAAGGCCGAGCTGGCATCGGCCTCCGGTACCAATACCGGCAAGATCCTCGGCCTGTTCCACACCGGCAACCTGGATACGACGCTGGACCGCGAGTTCCTCAAGAAGGGGACGGTATCCAAGTTCCCGGAACAGCCGGGCCTCGTCGAGATGACGCAGGTTGCCCTCGATAACCTGTCGAAGAACCCGGAAGGTTTCTTCCTCATGGTCGAGGCCGCCAATGTCGACAAGATGTCCCACCCGCTCGATTGGGACCGTGCCGTCGTCGATACGATCGAGTTCGACAAGGCGATCGGCGTAGCGCGCGAATTCGCCGCCAAAAATCCCGACACGCTGATCATCGTCACCGGCGATCACACGCATGGCGTCTCCATCATCGGCACCGTCGATGACGAGAAGGAAGGCAGCGACATGCGCGAGAAGGTCGGCACCTACGCGGAAGCCGGCTTCCCCAACTACAAGGACGCCAACGGCGACGGCTATCCGGACAAGCTCGACGTTACCCGTCGTCTGTTCCTCAACGCCAACAACGGCCCCGACCATTACGAAACCTTCCGTCCCAAGCTCGATGGCCCGTTCGTTCCGGCCATCCAGAACGAGAAGAAGGAATATGTCGCCAACGAGCAGTATAAGGATGTTCCCGGCGCCGTCTTCGTCTCCGGCATCATCCCGAAAAGCGCCGACAGCGGCGTTCACGCGGTCGATGACATCGTTCTCCAGGCCGAAGGCCCCGGCGCCGAAGGCTTCCGCGGCTATATGGAACAGAGCGACGTCTACAAGGCGCTTGCCGAAGCCTTTGCGCTCGGTGCCAAGCAGACCAACTAGAACCTGACGGGGCAGGGGCACGCTTCATTGCGTGCCTCTGCCTTTTCGATCTTTCGTCCTTCACCCGAAGCAAGGACGATGGCATGATGCCGTGATAGGGAGATTGGTGATGGAAAAGCCCCGCAAGGCCCGGTTCAATCGCCGCCAGACACTCGACCTGACGCTGAAGCTGGTACTCGGCCTTTCGGCAGCATCGCCTCTTGGCCTTGCAACCCGTCGTGCTTGGGCCGATACCGATATCGGCTTTGATGATCTCTATGGCAGGATCAGCGTTCTCGGCCTCGAATTTTCCGACAAGGTGAAGCAGCTCAACGGCCAGGATATCGCCATGCGCGGCTTCATGGCGCCGCCGCTGAAGGCGGAGGCGCAGTTCTTCGTGCTGACCGAAGTACCGATGTCGATCTGCCCCTTCTGTGCCAGCGACGCCGACTGGCCGGACAATATCGTCGTCGTCTACCTGAACGAGAAGCAGACCTTCACCCAGCCGAGCCAGACGATCGAAGTCCGCGGGAAGCTGGAAATGGGTTCGTGGACGGATCCGGAGACCGGCTTCGTCAGTCTGCTTCGCATCCGCCAGGCCGAATATGCGGCGGTCTGATCGATCATGCTTGCGTTGAAGATTGAAAATCTGGCCGTCTCCTTCGCCGGCCTGGATAAGCCCGTCCTGGCAATCGACAGTCTCGATATTGCCGCAGGCAGCCGTGTAGCGCTCACTGGCGGTTCAGGTTCAGGCAAAAGCACCTTCCTGAACGTCGTCTCCGGGCTGGAGCGTATCAGAAGCGGCCGCGTTTCCTGGGGGCGTGAGGATATCGCCGCGCTTTCGGAAGGCCGCCGTGACCGCTGGCGCGCCGCCAATGTCGGCCTCGTGATGCAGGATTTCCATCTCTTTGCCGGCCTGTCGGCGATCGACAACATTCTTCTGCCCGCTCGGCTTTCACGCGCCGCCGATGCCGCCGTGGCAGTCCGTGCCCGCATGCTGCTCGATACGGTCGGCCTGACGCGGCCTAATCAGCCCGTCGAAACCATGTCGCGCGGTGAGATGCAGCGTGTTGCCATCGCTCGCGCGCTTCTGCGCAAGCCCAGCGTAATCATCGCCGACGAACCGACGGCAAGTCTTGATCGGGAAACCGGCGAGGCGGTCGGCGATCTGCTGTTGTCCGTTGCCGCGGATTCCGGTTCGACGCTGATCATCGCGACCCATGATCAGCGCATGGCCGAACGGCTTGACCGCCGCCTGACACTGAGGAACGGCATGATTGCAGAAGATACCGGCGCGGGGGAGATGGCGGCATGATGGGCTTCATCCTGGCCGATCTGCGCCGTCTCTGGCTTGGCGGCGCCGTCGTGGTGCTTCTGGTGGCGCTCGCAACCGCGCTCGGCGTCGCGGTGACCCTGCAGGAACGGGCCTTGCGCCTTGGCAGCGCCCGTGCTGCCGACAAGTTCGATGTCGTGATCGGTGCCGCCGGCTCCGAAACGCAACTTGTCCTCTCTTCCGTCTTCCTGCAGCCAGCCCCTCTGCCTCTGGTCGACGGCCATGTCCTGGCAAGGCTGGCAGTAGATCCCCGTGTTGCCTGGGCAGCGCCGGTTGGCTTCGGCGACAGCTTCGCCGGTCATCCGATCATTGGCACGACGACCAGCCTGATTGCCGGTACAACGACGGGTTTTGCCGAGGGAAGAATGTTCACGCTCGAGGGCGAGGCGGTGCTCGGCTCCGCCGTCAGCCTGCCGCTTGATGCCGAGATCAAGCCGATGCACGGCACGGCGGAAACCGGCGGCCACACCCACGCCGGACCGGCCTACACGGTCGTCGGCCGCCTGCAGCCGACCGGCACGCCATGGGACCGTGCCATCCTCGTCCCCATCCAGGCCGTATGGCATGTCCATGGCCTCGGAATGGAGGATGGTGAAGACGAAGGGCACGAGCATGCTCATGAGGGCGAAGCGGATGCTCATGAAGGTGTGGAAGCGGCGGCTGTCGGCGAAGTGAGCGCGTCCCGGCATGCCTTCGCCCTGGGCGCGGCCTCCGCGACACACATCGAGGAAGAACACCATGGCAGCATCGACCCCGATGCGCCGATCATCGAGACCTTTGCCGAACAAACGCCCGGACTGCCGGCCATTCTGGTGAAGCCTAAGACGATCGCCGATGCCTACCGGCTGCGACAGGAATATCGCCGTGGCAACACGGTGGCGGTCTTTCCCGGCGAGGTACTGACCGGGCTTTATGCGACGCTTGGCGACGCCAAGATGGTGCTCGGTGCCGTCGCGGCGGGTTCGCAGGCTCTGGTCGCTGCAGCACTCGTTCTCGTCACGGTAATTCACGTGGGACAAAGACGCAAACAGATCGGCGCCTTGCGCGCCTTCGGCGCACCGCGGGCATCGGTGTTCCTTATCGTCTGGCTGGAACTGTTCCTGCTCGTGGCGGTCGGCGTCGGTATCGGTTTCCTGATAGGCCTTGCCGGCGCAAAGATCGCAGCGCATCTGTTCACCGACAGGAGCGGTGTCATCCTCCCCGTCGGCTTCACCCGAGAAGACCTGCGGCTTGCGATGGTACTTCTGGGCTTCTCTGCGGCTCTGGCCGCGGTGCCGGCGCTGCTCGCCTACCGCCAGTCTCCGGCTCAGGCCCTTCGTTCGTGACGCGGGCCTGAGCGATTTTGCCCTTTGGCTACGCCGCGAGCGCGTGGATCGCGGTGATAACGTCGTCCTCGATCTCTATGCCCTTGGCGAGTGCATCTGCGCGCAGGCTGCGGCCGCGGCGACCGGGCAGCCGAACGCCCTCCTGCTTCGCCATCTCTCCGGCAAGGCCTGCCATGCGCTCTGCCGTTCCGCCGCCATTGGCAGCATCCGGGTCGATGAGAATGATCGAATGGCCGAGCTCCGGCGGCGGGCCGTTCTCGTCGAACAGAGAGCTTGCCTGATAGGAGAAATTGGCGCCGGCCAGACCGGCAGACAGCACCTCCACCATCAGCGCCAGCGCCGCTCCCTTGGCGCCGCCCGATGGCGCCATCGTGCCCTTCATCGCGGCATGGGCATCGGTCGTCGGATTGCCGTCGACATCGAAGGCCCAGTCGTCGGGAATGCTCGTGCCCTTCTGCGTCGCCGCCATCACCTTGCCGCGCGCCACCTTGGAAAGCGCAAGGTCGATAACAAGCGGATCGGCGCCGGCGACCGGCACGGCGAATGCGATCGGGTTCGTGCCATAGAGCGGCACTTTGCCGCCCCAGGGCGCCATCGCTGCAGGCGCGTTGGCAAACATCATCGCCACCAACCCCTTCTCGGCAAAGCGCTCGACGGTGAGCGCCATCACGCCTGCATGGTGTGAGCGGTCGATCGCGGCAAAGGCGATACCCTGCTCGCGTGCCACGGCCGGCAGTTCGGCAACCGCGAGATCTAGTGCGGGATAGGCAAAGCCGTGCGCCGCATCGATCGAAAGGACGGCAGGACGCGGGCGGGAGAGCTGTGGCAGAGCCGAGCCGTCCACCTTGCCGGTACGCACCTGCTTCACATAGGCCGGAACGCGGCGCAGGCCATGGCCGGACTGGCCGGCGGCTTCCGACTGCACCAACGCGCGGGCGACGGAAAGGGCGGTTGCTGGCAGGACGCCATTGTCTTCGAAGACGCCGCGAACCAGCGTTTCGGCTTCGGTGAGTGTCAGATGCATGCGGGATATCCGGAACAGATGAAATGAAGGGAGGTCCCGCAGCCGCATCCTCCTCTCATGCACCCGTAAGGGGATGCCGGAAGCAATGATGCAGCTCGTCAGAAAGCGGAACGACCCGAAAACCGGTGCCGGTTGTCGGGTCGCTAAGACAAATCAGGCGGTTATTCGCACTTTACCGGCTGGCTGAGCGAACTTGCAACACCTGACGGCGGCGCCGGGATCGGCGATGCGCGCCGAACGGCGGATGTGACATAGTTGTCGATCGCGGAATCGCCCGAAGAACGTGCGACGGAGACGTTACCGATGTTTCCGCTGCCGTCGAAACTGAAGCGGACCGTGACGATGCCGGTACCGTTGCCGGGGCAGCGGCGGGCGTTGCGGGCGATCTTGGCGCGCACGCGGGTCATCCAGCGGGCCGGCGAAATATTGGCCGAGAAGGCTGATCCGCTCGATGTCTGGCTTGCCGCGTTGCGGTTGGATTGGGTTACCTGCGCCTTGGCCTGCGCCTGCTCGCGCTGGGCCTGTTGCTGCTGGCGGCGTTCGACCCTTCTGACCGGTTCCTTCCTTGGCTCCGGCTTTTCGGCCACTTCCGGTGGCGGCGGTGGCGGACGCATGGTCGGCAGCGGCACTTCCACATTTTCGAGCGCAGCCGTCATCTGCTGCTCCAGTGGGTCGGGCTCTTCGATCGGCTCTGGCGGCGGCTCGGGAAGCGGCTCGGCGATCTCGGGTTCCGGCGGCGGCGGCGGTTCCTCGGCCACTTCCGGTGGCGGTTCGACCGGCTCCGGCAAGGGTTCGGGCTGCGCCTCTTCCACCGGTTCCGTCTGCTCGCTTTCGACCTGCTGCGCGTCCGTTACATCGGGAGAGATCTGCTCCTCCTCGGTATTGACGGCTTCCGGCTCCGGAGCAAGCTCGATCATGATTGCGGCGGGCGGGGCGCTGTCCACGTCGACGACGGGCTCCTCCTGCAGAAGCAGCGCGGCGGCGGCAATATGCGCGCTCAGCACCAGAATGCTGGCGCCGGTCCAGAGCGATAGCTCGCCGATCTTGTGACCGGTGCCGCGATAGGGAGCGGCTGGGTTCATGGTGTTGCTCCGGCGGCAGGCTGTGGCGAGGTTGCGGGTGCTGCAGGCTGTCCGCCCGCGGCGGCAGTGGGGGCAGCGCCCGGAAGTGTCTCCAGGCCAACCAGGGCGATCTTCAGATAGCCGGCGTCGCGCAGCAGGTTCATCACCTCCATGAACTGCCCGTAATCGACGGCCTTGTCGGCACGCAGGAAAATGCGGGTGTCCTTGTTGCCGTTGGTAATCGTGTTCAGCCGCTCGGTCAGACGCTCACGCGCAACAGGGTCATTGCCGAGATTGAGCGTAAGATCTTCCTGAACCGTGAGGTAGAGCGGTTCCTCGGGCCGTTCCGCCGGCTTGGCGCTGGAGGCGGGAAGGTCGATATTGACGTCCACGGTCGAAAGCGGCGCGGCGACCATGAAGATGATCAGCAGAACCAGCATGACGTCAATGAACGGCGTCACGTTGATCTCGTGGTTTTCGGGCAATTCCTCGCCGTGATGTTCGCGAATACCGCCGGCCATGACTTACTCTCCCGCGACGAGCGAAACGGGAGCCGGCTTGCGGCCGCCCGGGGGAACCTTGCGGAAGTCGAGATCGCGGCTCACCAGTCGCTCGACGCCGGCGGCGGCATCGGCAAGCAGCTGGCGGTAGCCGGTGACCGAGCGGGCAAAGGCATTGTAGATGATGACGGCTGGAATGGCGGCGACAAGGCCGATCGCGGTCGCAAGCAACGCTTCGGCGATGCCAGGTGCCACGACCGCAAGGTTGGTCGTCTGCGTTTCCGAAATGCCGATGAACGAGTTCATGATGCCCCAGACGGTGCCGAAAAGGCCGACGAAGGGAGCGACGGAACCGATGCTGGCGAGAATGCCCGTGCCGCGCGCGATTCGGCGGCCGGCGAATGCCTCAATGCGCGACAGGGACGAACCGACGCGTTCCTTGATGCCATCGCCTTCCACATGATCCAGCGCGGCTTCCGACATTTTCACCTCATCGGCTGCGGCGCGCAGCATGTAGGCGGCCGGTCCGCCGCGGCCGGCAGACGCTTCAACGGCCTCTGCCAGCGTTCGCGAACTGCGGATGATCTTGATAGTGCGTCCTGCGCGCGTACGCGCACCGGCCAACTCCAGCGTCTTGACCAGCCAGACCGTCCAGGTGGCGAGTGACGCGATGGCAAGGCCGATCATCACCGACTTGACCACCCAGTCGGCGGCCATGAACATGCCCCAAGGGGAAAGGTCGTGTGGAATGGTCAGGGCTTCGGCTTCTTCGGCCGGGGCGAGATCGGTTACGGTTTCCTGCGTGGCCGGTGCCTGGGGCGCAGCGGTGTCCGGTGTCGGCGCCGCGGACTGCGACGCCTCGGGAGCAGGTGCCTGCGTGGTGTTGGAAGGGGCGACGGCCGGAGCTGCCGGCTGGCTTGCTGCCGGAGCCTGGGTTTCCTGGGCCTGGCTTGCAGCCGGTGCGGGCTGGGTTGCCACAGGCGCCTGCGCTGCTGCCGGAGGTGCACTTGTCGCTGGGGCAGGGGCTTGTGCTGACGGCTGCGGAGCCGGAGCGGCCGCAGGTGTCTCGGTCTGGCCCGTCGCTGTCGGCGAGGTCGTGGTCTGGCCCGCGCGGCCCGTGGTCGGCGCAACGCTCGTTGCCGGCGCGGTCTGCTGCGGTGCAGCGGGTGCCGGGTTGCCTGTCTCCGGCGTCTGGGCCACTGCCGACGCCGTCAGCATCACAAATGCGGCGACTGTCGTCCCAAGCTGTTTTGCATTGCTCGCGAGCCGGCGGTTTCCAGCGGCAACGGCGGGGGCGATGGTCAAGGACATGGCAGACGATACTCCGACTATTGCCGAAAGGCGTTCTTCACCGGATCGGCATGATACTGTTCGGTCGAGCGCCAGCGTCGCGCCGGCAGCGAAATTTTGCTGCTATGCGATAATAAACATGACTGGAAATGGCAACTAATAAATCTTGAGTGATGCCCGCAATTTATCTTTAGCCTATCCGAAATCAAGGCCGGACGGGGTTCTGAATGCCCGTCTACCGTGCCAGCCAGCCGCCATCGACCGGCAGAACTGTGCCATGCACGTAATCGGCCGCGGCGGAGGCGAGAAACACCGCGGCGCCGCCGATGTCCTCCGGCCTGCCCCAATGGCCGGCCGGAATCCGCGCAAGAATGGCGGCGTTGCGCTCCTCGTCGTTTCGCAGGGCCTCGGTATTGTTGGTCGAGAAATAGCCCGGAGCGATCGCATTGACGTTGATGCCGCGGGCGGCCCATTCGCATGCGAGCAGTCGCGTCAGGCCGGCAAGGCCGCTTTTTGAGGCGGTGTAGGACGGGATGCGGATGCCGCCCTGGAAGGCGAGAAGCGAGGCGATATTGACGATCTTGCCGCGCCTTTCCGAGGCAACGAGTCGCTTTGCGAAGGCTTGCGAGAGGAAGAAGACACTCTTCAGGTTGAGATCCATCACCGCGTCCCAGTCTTCCTCGGTAAAGTCGAGTGCATCGGCACGGCGGATGATGCCGGCATTGTTGATCAGGATGTCGGCCTGACCGGACCATGCGATCGTTTCGTCGAGAATGCGCCCGATCGGCTCGAGCGTGGCAAGGTCGGCTGAGATCGAAAGGCTTTCACCGCCTCCGGCCGCAATCTCCGCTTCCGTTTCCGCCATCGATGACCGCCCGACCAGCGCGACCCTCGCACCGGCACCCGAAAGTGCTATCGCGATTGCCTGCCCGAGCCCGGTATTGGCTCCGGTCACGATGGCCGTCTTTCCTGTCAGGTCGAATGAGGTGGTCATGATCTCTCCCGATAAGCGCATAAACGAAAACGCCGGGCACTGGGCCCGGCGTTTTGGTAGCATTCCTGACGCGGCGCTTAAAGCGTACGCGTGATGTGTTCGACGCGGAAGCACTCGATCGTGTCGCCGGCGCGGATGTCTTCGTAATTTTCGAAGGCCATACCGCATTCCTGGCCCATCGGCACTTCGGCGACTTCGTCCTTGAAGCGCTTGAGCGTCTTGAGCTTGCCTTCGTGGATGACGACGTTGTCGCGCACCAGACGCACGCCTGCACCACGCTCCACCTTGCCTTCGACGACACGGCAACCGGCAACCTTGCCGACCTTGGTGATGTTGAAGACTTCCAGGATCTCGGCATTACCGAGGAAGGTTTCGCGGCGTTCCGGCGAAAGCAGACCCGACATCGCCGCCTTCACGTCATCCACCAGATCGTAGATGATGTTGTAGTAGCGGATGTCGAGGCCGTTGCGATCGGCAACAGCGCGTGCCTGCGCATTGGCGCGGACGTTGAAGCCGATGATCGCGGCGTCCGATGCTTCGGCAAGCGAGATATCCGATTCCGTGATCGCGCCTGCGCCCGAATGGACGATGCGAGCACGCACTTCGTCGGTCCCCAGCTTGTCGAGCGATGCGATGATCGCCTCGACCGAACCCTGCACATCGCCCTTGATGACCAGCGGGAACTCCTTGAAACCGGTGTTCTGCAGCTTGCTCATCATCTGCTCGAGCGAACCGCGCTGACCGGTCTGACGGGCAACCGCCTTGTCGCGTGCAAGACGCTGACGATATTCGGAGATTTCGCGGGCGCGTGCCTCGTTCTCGACGACGGCAAAACGGTCACCGGCAGCCGGCGTACCGGACAGGCCGAGGATCTCGACCGGCATGGCAGGCCCTGCTTCCTTGACGTGATCGCCCTTGTCGGTGACGAGAGCACGAACGCGGCCCCACTGGTCGCCGGCAACGATGATCTGGCCCGGCTTCAGCGTACCCTTCTGGACGAGAACGGTCGCCACCGCACCACGGCCACGATCGAGCTGGGCTTCGATGACGGTACCTTCGGCCGTACGGCTCGGATCGGCCTTCAGGTCGAGGATTTCGGCCTGCAGCAGAACGGCTTCGAGCAGCTTGTCGAGGTTGGTCTTGTTCTTCGCCGAAACTTCGACGTCGAGCACTTCACCGCCGAGCGATTCCACGAAGACTTCGTGCTGCAGAAGCTGCTGGCGGACCTTGTCCGGCTTGGCTTCATGCTTGTCGATCTTGTTGATCGCCACGATGATCGGAACACCAGCCGCCTTGGCGTGGTTGATGGATTCGATCGTCTGCGGCATCACGCTGTCGTCGGCCGCAACCACAAGGATCGCGATATCCGTCGCCTGCGCACCACGGGCACGCATGGCCGTGAAGGCGGCGTGGCCGGGGGTGTCGATGAAGGTGATCTTCTGGCCGTTCTGTTCGACCTGATAGGCACCGATATGCTGGGTGATGCCACCGGCTTCGCCCGACACGACGTTCGCCTGACGGATGGCGTCGAGCAGCGAGGTCTTGCCGTGGTCGACGTGACCCATGATCGTGACGACCGGCGGGCGGGAAACCATTTCGCCTGCAACGTCGGCCTTGTCGAAGATGCCTTCTTCGACGTCGGATTCCGATACGCGCTTGACGCTATGGCCGAATTCGCTGGCGATGAGTTCTGCAAGGTCGGCGTCGATGACGTCGCCCGGCTTCATCATCTGGCCTTCCTTCATCAGGTACTTGATCACATCGACGGCCCGTTCGGACATACGCTGCGACAGTTCCTGAATGGTGATGGTTTCCGGCAGGATGACTTCGCGGATAACCTTTTCACGGGTTTCCTGCATCTGGCTGCGGCGGAATTTCTCCTGACGGCGGCGCATTGCCGCCATCGAACGGCCACGGGCGTTGCCGTCGTCGTCGGTGCTGGCTGCAGTGATCGTCAGCTTGCCCTGACGGCGACCTTCGTCGCCCTTCGGACGTGCCGGCGGCTTGGCCGGTGCAGGTGCTGCGACACGGCCGCGGCCGGGTGCGCTCGCACCGGTGCGGGCCGGGCCGCGATCGTCGTCTTCGTCATTGGAGCGGCGGCCGCGTACGGCGCCCGGCTGCGGAGCGGCCGGTGCGTTCGCACCGGGACGGGGCGCCTGAGGGCGACCGTCCTGTGGGCGTCCAGCCGGTGCGCGTGCAACGACAGCTTCAGGTTCTGCAACGACCGGCTCGGGTTCCGGTTCAGGAGCGGGCTCGGCTGCACGGCGGGCAGCTTCTGCTGCTTCCTCGGCCTTGCGGATTTCGGCTTCCGCCGCGCGACGAGCTTCGTCCTCGGCACGCTGCTTGGCTTCGATGACTTCGCGTGCCTGAGCTTCCATCAGCGCGCGGCGACGGGCTTCCATCTCTCCGGCGGAAAGGTCGTGAAGCACGTTCGGGCGCTGCGGTGCGCGGTTCGGCTGGCCGGATTGTTGCGGGCGCTGGCCCTGATGCGAGCCGGGGCGCTGCTGGTTGTTGTAGGAACCCGGACGCTGACCCTGCTGCGGGCGCTGGCCCTGCGGCTGGGCCGGGCGCTGACCCTGTGGTGCGGGCTGCTGCGGGCGCGGCTGCGGTGCTGCGGCCTGCGGAGCAGGTGCTGCGGGCGCGGCCGGCGTTGCGGCTTCCACCGGGCGGGGTGCTGCTGGCGCGGCAGGTGTCACGATCGGGGTAATCGGCTTTTCGTCCTGCGGGCGGGTCGGCCGGCGCTTCACGGTCTCGACAACAACCGCCTTGGTTCGTCCACGCCCCATATCCTGGCGCACGGTTCCCTGGCTCATCCCCGAAGGTTTCAGGGAGAGGGTCTTCTTCACGCCCAGTGTCTTGTCGTCGTTATTATCGGTCATTCCGTTCCTGTTCCTTCGTACAGGAACGGATGGAAGCCATCAGAACCTGTCGTTCAAGTCGTACAAATCGATCTGCGTCCGGCTACAGCCGGTGACAGCGTCATGGTTTAGGCATGTCAAAGACACCCTTTGTCTGGGGCAGACCGCCTTTACGGTACTGCTCAAGTAGGTTTGCGCGCTTCACTACACCCTCACCCGCCTGCCCTGCAAGCGCGCAGGCATGGATAAAAGCATTCTCGCCCATCACTTCGTCCAATTCGCTGCCTGTCAGCAGCAAAAACGACGGAATGTCTTCCTCGGCACCGGTGCCAAGCTTCCAGGCCTTTTTGGCCTGGTCGATTTTTCGAATTCCGTCCGCAGCCGCGTCGGAGGCATGGAAGACGCCGACAACTGCGCCGGAGCGCACCGCGGCATCGACCTTCATCGCGCCGGTTACGAACTGGCCTGCCTTGCGGGCCATGTTCATCATCCCGGTCATATCCTTGACCAGCAGCCGGTCGACGAGATCGCCAAGATCGACCGCCGCCTTCGCGTCGCTTTTCAGCGCCCGCGCAAACAGCTGCTTCTTGACCGCGCGCTCGACAAGCTGCCGTTCCGCCCGCACCCAGCAGCCCCGTCCGGGCAGCTGGCGCTTCAGGTCCGGTACGACGCTCCCGTCGGGAGCGCGCACGAACCGGATCAAGGCGTCCGGGCTGGACGCCTCGCGCGTGACGATGCAGGTGCGGTCGTTCACGACGAAATCGTCCGGCCACTGATCGTCAAACGCATCCGCGCCATCCGTCTGGTTGCCCGCCGCGATCATTCCTGATCGGCGGCAGCAGCCTCCTCCTCGGTCTCGGTTTCTTCCGTGGCGAGATCTGCCTCGGTGATCCAGCCGGCGAGAAGACGCGCCTGCACGATCATGTTCTCGGCCTCGACGCGGGAAACGTCGAATTTCGAGAACGTGCCTTCGAACTTCTTGGTCTCGCCGTCCTTGCGTTCCGACCAGCCGACCAGATCGTCGGCGGCGCAGCCGGCGAAGTCCTCGACTGTCTTGATGCCTTCTTCGCCGAGCGCGACCAGCATCTGTGCTGTGAGGCCTTCGATCTGCTTCAGCTCGTCCTGGACGCCGAGTTCGACGCGCTTTGCATCGTTTTCAGCCTCGATACGCTCCAGGTATTCGCGCGCGCGGGTCTGGATCTCGGTCGCGGTGTCTTCGTCGAAGCCGTCGATCGACGAGATTTCGTCGAGTTCGGTATAGGCCAGTTCCTCGACCTGCGCGAAGCCTTCCGAAGCCAGCACCTGGCCGACCATCTCATCGACGTCCAGCGCTTCCATGAACAGGTTGGTGCGCTCGTTGAATTCCTTCTGGCGGCGCTCCGACTCTTCGGCTTCCGTCATGATGTCGATATCCCAGCCGGTCAGCTGCGATGCGAGGCGGACGTTCTGGCCGCGGCGGCCGATGGCCAGCGACAGCTGCTCGTCCGGAACCACGACTTCGATGCGTTCCGCGTCTTCGTCGAGAACGACCTTGGCGACTTCAGCCGGCTGCAGGGCGTTGACGATGAACGAAGCCGGATCCTGGCTCCACGGGATGATGTCGATCTTTTCGCCCTGCAGTTCGCCGACGACGGCCTGAACGCGGGAACCGCGCATACCGACGCAGGCACCGACCGGATCGATCGACGAATCGTTCGAGATGACGGCGATCTTGGCGCGCGAACCCGGGTCACGGGCAACCGACTTGATCTGGATGATGCCGTCGTAGATTTCCGGAACTTCCATGGTGAACAGCTTCACCATGAACTGCGGATGCGTACGCGACAGGAAAATCTGCGGGCCGCGCTGCTCGCGGCGTACGTCGTAGACGTAGGCACGGACGCGGTCGCCGTAGCGCATGTTTTCGCGCGGGATCATCTCGTCGCGACGGATGATGCCTTCGCCACGGCCCAGATCGACGATGACATTGCCGTACTCGACGCGCTTGACGGTACCGTTGACGATTTCGCCCATACGGTCCTTGAACTCGTCGAACTGGCGGTCACGCTCGGCTTCGCGCACCTTCTGCACGATGACCTGCTTGGCCGACTGCGCAGCGATACGGCCAAAGTCCATCGGCGGCAGCGGGTCGGCGATGAAGTCGCCGATCTTGGCGTCGACGTTGCGGTCGCGGGCCAGTGTCAGCGGAATCTGGGTGCCGTAATCCTCGGCGACTTCGACAACTTCCAGAAGACGCTGCAGGCGGATTTCGCCGGTCTTGGAATTGATGTCGGCGCGAATATTGGTTTCCGAGCCGTAGCGCGAACGCGCGGCCTTCTGGATGGCGTCTGCCATCGCAGCCAGCACGATCTCGCGGTCGATGACCTTTTCGCGGGCCACAGCATCTGCGATCTGCAGAAGTTCAAGCCGGTTTGCGCTCACTGCCATTGTCGTTGGTCTCCGTAGGTCCAAGTCTTTAGGCCCTTCCTCCTCGGGAATGGCCAGTGTGTTGGTCGGTTATTCGTCGTCTGCTTCTTCGTCGCCGTTCTGGTTCGCCGCCTGCTTGGCAAGCTTGTCGGCCCTCAGCGCGTCGCGGATCAGATCGTCCGTCAGGATCAGCTTGCCCTCGGCCAGTGCCGAGAACGGGATCGTTACGCTCGGCTCTTCGCCATAGGCAACCTGATCGCGCTCGATCGTAAAGCCATCTTCGGTTACATCGACGATCTTGCCGCGGAACCGCTTGCGGTTGTCGATGATGATCGACGTCTCGCATTTCAAGAGATGCCCCTGCCAGCGGGAAAAGTCCGACTTGCGCACCATCGGACGGTCGATGCCAGGCGAGGAGACCTCGAGATGATACTCCCGATCGATCGGATCTTCCACATCAAGAACCGGTGAGATGGCCATGGACACGGCTTCGCAACCATCGACATCCATGGTGCCGTCATTGCGCTCGGCCATGATCTGCAGGGTCATGCCGTTCTGGTTCAGCATGCGAACCCGGACCAGCCGGAACTCCATTGCGGTCAATACCGGCTCGATGATTTCGGCGACCCTCAGGTCGAGACCAGTCTCGACGATGAGACGCGGCTCGTGGTCTGTCTGCTGCATAAGCTCTCCGGTTCAATGCCCGCTTGGATGGCGCGGGTTGAAGTGATCGCCTAACAAAAAAGAGCGGGTCCGGGAGGGCCCACTCTTCATCGGACGATCAAGAATATGGGCTGCATATACGCCTTCGGGCAGGCAATTGCAAGGCTTGCACATTTCCCGCCACTGCCGCTGGAATTAAGCGCGCCGACCTCTATAACCCTAATGGAAGTCGAAATCCGCAGATGCAACGTAAGAGCCAGTTCGTGCCGGAGAGAATAGCCACACTCGCGCCTTTCAAGAACGAGACCTTCCGCACGATCTGGATTGCAAGTCTCGCATCGAATTTCGGTGGTCTGATCCAGGCCGTAGGCGCCGCCTGGATGATGACATCGATCTCCACCTCGCAGGACATGGTTGCGCTTGTCCAGGCATCGACCGCGCTGCCGATCATGCTGTTCTCGCTGGTTGCCGGGGCGCTGGCCGACAATTTCAACCGTCGCAGTCTGATGCTGACGGCGCAGGCCTTCATGCTGATCGTGTCGATCGCGCTGACCGTCTTTGCCTATCTGGATCTGCTCACGCCTTGGCTTCTTCTGCTGTTCACCTTCCTGCTCGGCTGTGGTGTGGCGCTCAACAATCCGTCCTGGCAGGCCTCAGTAGGAGACATCGTCTCACGGGAAATGTTGCCGCAGGCGGTGACGCTGAACAGCGTCGGTTTCAACATTACCCGCAGCGTCGGCCCGGCCATCGGCGGCGCCATCGTTGCCGCGGCAGGCGCGGCGGCGGCCTTTGCAGTCAATGCCGCAAGCTACGTGGCGCTGATGTACGCGCTCCTGCGCTGGAAGCCCGAACGTCGCGACGATACGCTGCCGCGTGAAACGCTGTTTCGGGCTCTGTCGGCCGGCCTCGGCTATGTCTCCATGTCGCCGACCATTCTCAATGTGCTCTGTCGCGGCATGCTTTTCGGTCTGTCGGCAAGCGCCATTCTGGCGCTTCTGCCGATTGTCGCGCGCGACCTCGTTACCGGCGGCCCGTTGACCTATGGCGTCATGCTCGGCGCCTTCGGTCTGGGCGCCATCGCGGGAGCCATGTCCAATGCGAGGCTGCGCGAAATGCTGTCGAGCGAGGCGATAGTTCGTCTGTCGTTCACCGGCTTTGCCGCAAGCTCGGCCGTCATCGCGCTCAGCAACGACACGGCTCTGACTGCCCTGGTGCTTCTGATCCCTGGTGCCTGCTGGGTGCTGGCGCTGTCGCTGTTCAACACCACCGTGCAGCTGTCGGCGCCGCGCTGGGTTGTCGGCCGTGCCCTGTCCTTCTATCAGACGGCAACCTTCGGCGGCATCGCCGTCGGCAGCTGGATCTGGGGCCTTGCGGCGGAGCACATGGGGGTCTCGGTATCCCTGAGCCTTGCAAGCCTTGCCATGCTGGCCGGGGCTGCGGCGGGCCTGCGTTCGCCCTTGCCGCAATTCGCCGATGTCGATCTCAGCCCGCTCAACCGTTTCAACGAGCCGATGCTGCGCCTGGATCTGCAGCCGCGCAGCGGACCGATCGTGCTGCAGATCGATTATGAAATTTCAGAAGAAGATATTCCCGAGTTTCTCACGCTGATGGCGCGCCGCAGACGGGTGCGCATTCGCGACGGTGCGCGCCAATGGGCATTGATGCGCGATCTGGAGCATCCCGGCATCTGGACGGAGACCTATCATACCGCCACATGGGCCGATTATGTTCGTCACAACCGGCGCAGGCTGCAGATCGATGCCGAAATATGGGATGCGATCCGAACACTGCACAAGGGGGAGGAGGGACCGCGCGTCCACCGCATGATCGAACGCCAGACGATCCCGCCCAAGAGCGATATCTTCCACAAGCATCACGTCGATCTGCATTGATCTTCAAAAAGCGAACTGGCGACAGCCCTACCTTATCTTCCCCTTGAGCGACGCATCCGGAAAGCATGTCGGCGTCACTCCGGCCTTGGCCTGCCAGTCGCCCAGCGAGCGGCGGGTCTTGAACCCGGCAAGGCCGTCGACGGTTCCGACGTCATAGCCCTTCGCGACCAGCGCCTTCTGCATGGCCAGCACATCCGACCGCAGCATCCGGCCGACATCGCCCCAGCTCGCTTGGAATGCACCGCCGCCATAGGCGATGCGATCGGCGAGGTTACCGATGAACAGCGCGTAGAGGTCGGAATTGTTGTATTGCTTCAGCACATAGAAATTCGGCGTGACGATGAATTCCGGCCCGTGCCGTCCGGCCGGAACGAGCATCATCCCGTCCGCCCGCAGTTCAGATGGTGGAAAGCCCTTGCCTGAGACACGGGTAATGCCGGTAGAAGCCCAGCTGGAAATCGGCCTGGCAAGGTCCGGCCCTTCCTGCGCGCAGCTCACATTGGCCGGGATCGAAACCTCGAAACCCCAGTCGCGGCCTTGCCTCCAGCCTTCCTGCTGCAGGTAATGGGCAATCGACGCCAGAGAATCCGGCACGGAATTCCAGATGTCCGGATGCCCGTCCCGGTCGAAATCGACGGCGTATTTCAGGTAGCTCGTCGGCATGAACTGCGGCTGGCCGAGAGCGCCGGCCCAGGAGCCCTTCATCGCGGCCGCGCTGACATCGCCGCGCTCGATCATTTTCAGTGCGGCGATCAGTTCTTCGCGGAACATCGGCTTGCGGGTCGACATAAAGGCCTTGGTCGCCAGCACCTCGACGGCGGAATAGGGGAGTTTGGCGCGGCCAAACCCCGATTCGCGGCCCCAGATCGCCACGATGATTTCCCCGGGCACGCCATAGGCGGCCTCGATCCGTTTCAGCGTCGAGGCATGGGTGGCCGCAAGGCTGCGGCCGGTCGCGGCAAGGCCCTGTAGCCGCTTTTCGGAGAAATAGGCGCCGGGCGATGAAAATTCGGCCTGGCTCTGGTCCTGGCTTTTAGGCGGCTTGGAGCCGGGCGGCAGGAGATCCGGCAGGTCCCAGTTCAGCGTCACGCCGTTGAATGCAGCATCGATCGTGCGGGCCGAGACGCCCGCCTTCCGGGCCTCGGGGCCAAGATCGGAAGCGATCCATCGCTGGAACTGCTTTTCGACATCCGGCCTGTTTTGTGCGGCGGCGGTGAAGGGTAGGAGGGATGCGAAGGTCGCCAGTGCAAGGAATGTCTTTCGCATATGTCCTCCTAGGGTCAAAACTCAATCAGGATAGTGGTTATGCAAGCTGTATTTTGTGCCTGAGAAGGAGGGAAGGTGCCGGAAATACTCATCATTTTCAAACCTTCCCGACGCCCGCAGGCACAAAATACAGCGTGTCCGAAGGATTGGCGATCATGGGCCGCCTGATCGCAAACAATGCTCGACAAGACCTTCGGGTCTTGCCTTGCGCTTGCTTCCTTACATTCAATCCCATCGTCGCCAACAGAACCGCTATCCTGACTGAGTTTTGACCCTAGATCGTCGTTCGTGCCCGAAGGGCGGCCGTCAGCGTGCCCTCGTCGAGATAATCGAGTTCGCCGCCCACCGGCACGCCATGCGCCAAACGGGTAATCTTGATGTCGAAATCGGACAGCTGGTCGGTAATATAGTGTGCGGTTGTCTGCCCTTCGACGGTGGCATTCACCGCGATGATGATCTCCTTCACCGTTCCCTCGCTGACACGGTCGACCAGCGAGCGAATGTTGAGATCGTCCGGCCCGACGCCGTCGAGCGGCGAAAGTGTGCCGCCGAGCACGTGATAGGCGGCATTCATCGCGCCGGTCCGCTCCAGTGCCCAGAGATCGGAAACGTCTTCGCAGATGATCAGCATCGAATGATCGCGGCGGATATCGGTGCAGACGGTGCAGGGGTCGGATGTATCGACATTGCCGCAGCGCGAGCAGATTTTCACCTTGTCGTAGGCCTCGCCCATGGCGTGGGAAAGCGGCCCAAGCAGCTGGTCTTTCTTCTTGATCAAATGCAGCGCCGCCCGGCGCGCCGATCGCGGGCCGAGGCCCGGAACCTTCGCCAGAAGCTGGATGAGTTTTTCGATTTCGGGGCCGGTGACTCGCTTTGCCATACCGTCCCATAGCCCATCTCCCGACCAAACGGAAACGATCAAAACGCGAAGCTTCGGGGCCCGCCGATATGATTGCCTTTATGACCAGATGCGTACATGCGACATCACGAAGGCGTGATATATGGTTAGGTGGCTGTTTCCATTTGCAGCACTATACCGCTTAAGTAATTGCTGATCGGAGCATCGTATGCGTTTTGTAGTCCGTTTTCTCGTTGCCGTTTTTCCCGCTGCCGTGGCTTTGCCGCTCGCATCGGCAGACAAGGCATCAGCGGAAGAGACGGCTCTCGAGCAATCCGTTTTCGGCTTCGGCGGTGGCATGGTCGATGAGGACATGTTCGATTCGGCCAATCCGTTCGGCTCGAATTACGAGGGAAGCCCGATCTTCGGGTTCGGCTACCAGATCTTCCCCTACAGCATCGGCGATGTGAAATTGGGGTTTGAGGCAGGCATTGCCGGCCGGTTCGGTAAAAGCTCGGATGCCGAGATCTGGGGCGGCGTCGTTGGTCGCTACGATGCGATCGAGATCGCCAATACCGTGCGCATCATCCCGTCCTTCACCTTCGGCCTGAGCCATGTGACGGATACCCATGCGGGCCGTGAACGTCGCCAGGAGCTTGAGCGCGATGGCGATGCGAGCACGCTGTTCTATCTGGGGCCGGAAATAAGCTTCAGCACTGTGTCGCGCCCGGAACTGGAAGTCTTCTGGCGTCTCCACCATCGCTCGGGCGCTTGGGGTACGCTTGGCGACATGCATGGCGGATCGAATGCCAACGTGTTGGGTGTCAGGTATAATTTCTGAATCGCTGACGTAATATCGGTGCAGGAAAAGGAGGGGCGACCAGCCGGGCCTGCCCCTCTCTGATTGAGTTAGTTAGAACGGCAGCTTCATGCCGGGCGGAATCGGCAGGCCGGCGGTCAGCTCCTTGGTCTTCTCGGCGGTGATCTGTTCGGCCCGGTCCTTGGCCGACTTGTGGGCGGCGACGATCAGGTCTTCGAGGATCTCGACATCGTCTTCCTTGAACAGCGACGGATCGAGCTTGAGACCGAGCATCTCGCCCTTGCCGTTCATCTTGACGGTCACGAGGCCGCCGCCGGCCGTGCCTTCGACTTCGAGAGCGGCGATATCCGCCTGCATCTTCTCCATCTTGGCCTGCATTTCCTTGACCTTGCCCATCATGCCCATGATGTCGCGCATCGGTTATTCCCTTTCTTCTCGCTTATAGTTCAATGTCGTCGCCGGGCACGATGTCGCCCTCTTCGGACTCCGCGATTGCCGGTGCCGGCGCGTCTTCCAGGTCGTTGTCGTCTTCCGAGGCGCGTATGCGCACGTCGGTAATCTTGGCACCTGGAAACTGCGAAAGGATGGCCATCACATCAGGGTCGGAACGCGCATCGGTCAGCCGCGCTTCGCGGGCATTGGCATCCGCCTCGACCAGCGTCGGCTCGCCCGGCTCGTTGCTGAGCGAAACGATCCAGTGGATGCCGGTCCATTCCTTCAGCTTGACGCCAAGTTCACCCGGCAGCGTGCCGGGGCCACCATCCGTCATGCGGATATCGAGGCGGCCGGGCTCGATCTTCACCAGCCGGACGAAATTGCGCACAAGCGCCTTCAGTCGGGCATCGCGGTTCTTGGTGCAGAGATCGACGATGTCGTGCATCGAGCGCACGGCGACCGATGGTTCGGGCTTCTCGGCTGCGCGTTCCTCGATGCGGCCAACCGGCATTTCGCGCGGTGCCGTGTTGGGGACCGCCCTCAGCATCGCGGTCGGACCGCCCGACGGCATGCGCTGCCCGCCCATTTCCATTCCGCGTGCGGCGATGGAAGCCTGGGGACCCTGTCCCATGGGAGCGCCGCGCCCGCTGCCATTGCCATTCGTCATCCCGCTCGCGGAACCGTCGCCATTGGCGAAATCGGCAAGCCGGCGTGCGGCATCTTCCGGCGAGGGCAGGGAGGAGGCATGTGCAAGCCGGATCAGAACCATCTCGGCCGCACCCGCCGGTCGCGAGGAACCCTCTGCTTCGGGAATGCCCTTCAAAAGCATCTGCCAGATACGCGACAGCGCACTGACAGCCACCGTTTCGGAAAATTCACGCCCCCTTACGCGTTCCACCTCGCTCAGCGAAGGATCGTCGGCGGCATCGGGAATGAATTTGAAGCGGGTGACGAGATGGGTGAAATCGGCAAGGTCGGTCAGCACCACGACGGGATTTGCACCGGCTTCGTATTGCGCGGCGAATTCCGACAGTGCCGCGGTCACGTCGCCCTTCACGATATGTTCGAACAGATCGACGATGCGAGCGCGATCGGCAAGCCCCAGCATCCCGCGCACGGTGTCGGCATGCACGCTGCCGCCGCCATGGGCGATCGACTGGTCGAGCAGCGACAACCCGTCACGGGCGGAGCCTTCGGCGGCGCGGGCGATCATCGCCAGCGCTTCCTGCTCGGCCGGAATGCCTTCCTTTTCGAGGATGGTCGAAAACAGGCCGACGAGATCGGCGGCGCTGATGCGGCGAAGGTCGAACCGCTGGCAGCGGGAGAGTACAGTGATCGGAACCTTGCGGATTTCCGTCGTCGCAAAGATGAATTTCACATGTTCCGGCGGCTCTTCGAGCGTCTTCAACAGGCCATTGAAGGCCTGCGTCGAGAGCATGTGCACTTCGTCGATGATATAGACCTTGTAGCGCGCCGAAACCGGGCGATAGCGCACCTGCTCGATGATCTCACGAATGTCGTCGATACCCGTATGCGAGGCGGCGTCCATCTCGATCACATCGACATGGCGGCCTTCCATGATCGCCTGGCAATGCTCGCCGGGCTCACGCAGATCGATCGTCGGGCGATCGATCTCGGGCGTCCTGTAATTGAGTGCGCGAGCCAGAATGCGGGCTGTTGTCGTCTTGCCGACGCCGCGCACGCCGGTCAGCATGTAGGCCTGGGCGATACGGCCTGTCTCGAACGCATTGGTCAGCGTACGAACCATCGGCTCCTGGCCGACCATCAGGTCCGAAAAATCCTTGGGGCGATATTTGCGTGCCAGCACCCTGTAGCTGCCGGCTGCGGCTGGGTTGCTTGTCGATGGGGCCCCGGTGTCGCTCATATAAGTCCTGCCAGCCTGATAGGGCCATTCCGGCAGGCGGTCGCTTGACCGGACCGGGTGCTGACCAAGATGAGAAGGTGGGAGGCTGGCACGGCGACCCGTGCCGGGCTCGTTAGGGCTGCTTCCTTCCGGACCTGACCCAGTTGGCGAGTGGCTCGTCCACCACCAACCTCCCGCCGCACATATCGGCAATAACGCTTCCAAATGCAAGCCAACACTGTAAAAAACTATCTTCAACGACAATGACCAACAAAATGCCGGAGGAGCACTTGAGCGAATTTGAACTGGATGCGCGGCTTGCCGGCGATACCGAGTTGGTCGCCCGGCTCGGGCTTTGTCAGTTGCGGATGATGAAGGACAGCCGCTGGCCCTGGTTCATGCTGGTTCCGCAGCGTAACGGCATGAGCGAGGTTTTCGATCTGACGCCGCTCGACCAGACCATGCTGACCTTCGAGACCAACATGGTTGCCGAGGCGCTGAAGAAGGCGACCGGCGCCGAGAAGATCAATGTCGCGGCGATTGGCAATATCGTTCGCCAGCTGCATATCCATATCGTCGCGCGCTTCGAAGGCGATCCGAACTGGCCCGGTCCGATCTGGGGTTTTGGCCGCGCGGAGCCCTATGACCAGTCAAACCGCCAAGCGCTCGTTGCCCGGCTAACGGAAAATCTCACCTCATGACCAAAGACCTTTTCGCGATCGATGCGCCGCATCCCGAACCGAGCAGCCTGACAGCCTTTGCCGCAAACGCGCTGGATCGGCGGGCGGAATATCGGCAGGACGATTGTGTCGAACAGGCGCTGGCGATCGAAGGCACGCATATCCTCGCCTTCGCCGGCTCCAGGCTCATCCTCAAGCACGACGGCCAGATCCTCGATCCGCTGTTTGCGGCCTATGAACTGGGCGAAATGAAGCCGGATTTCGACAATGCCGTGCTGCTCGGCTACCGCGATACCGGCGAGCCCCGGATTGCTGTGCCGCTTCAAGTCGAAGCAGAGGCTCTGGCGAGCCAGTACAAGGCGACCGATGCGCGTGCGCTCTATCGTGAAGCGCTGATCGACGGCGAGTTGCAGGGCGAGGTCGCCCAGGCTCTGTCCTTGCTGGCCTGGAACGGCGCCAATCGCTTCTGCGGCAAGTGTGGCGCGCCGACAGAGACGAAGCTCGGCGGCTACAAGCGGGTTTGCACGCAGTGCCAGCACATGATGTTCCCGCGTACCGATCCGGTGGTCATCATGCTGACGGTGGATGTCGAGAATGACCGATGCCTGTTGGGTCGCAGCCATCACTTTCAGGAAGGCATGTATTCCTGTCTCGCCGGCTTCGTCGAACCGGGTGAGACGATCGAAAGCGCCGTGCGCCGCGAGACCGTCGAAGAATCCGGGATTGTCCTCGGCCGCGTCCGCTATCACGCCTCGCAGCCCTGGCCGATGCCGCATTCGCTGATGATCGGCTGTTACGCGGAGGCGGTCTCGACGCAGATCACGATCGACGAACAGGAAATGTCGGACGTCCGCTGGTTCACCCGCGCTGAAGTGAGCGCCATGCTGGACGCCGGCCCGGATGTGAAACCATTCGGCCCGGCCAGGGGCGCCATCGCCTATCGTTTGATGAAGGATTGGGTGGACTGGCAGCTTTGATGCTGCCGGTCGTCACTCAGCTGGTCTGGAACGTTCCACGCATCGGGTGGCCCTTGTAGGACCCGAGGATGCGGACTTTTTCGGAGAAGAAGCGCAGTTCTTCCAGTGCCCGTCGCACTGGCGCATCGTCCGGGTGGCCTTCGATATCGGCATAGAACTGCGTTGCCACGAACTTGCCGCCGAGCTGGTAGCTTTCGAGCTTCGTCATGTTGATGCCATTCGTCGCAAACCCGCCCATCGCCTTGTAGAGCGCCGCCGGAATGTTGCGGACATTGAACACGAACGTCGTTACGATGACGTCGTCGGCGTCGTTGCGCTGCACCCATTTCTCGTCGCGCGAAAGAATGACGAAACGGGTCACGTTGTTCTCGGTATCCTCGACATTCTCGGCAAGGATATCGAGCCTGTAGAGATCGGCGGCGAGCCGCGGCGCGAGCGCTGCCATCGAGCGATCACCCTTCTCGGCCACCATCTTGGCGGCCCCTGCCGTGTCGCCGGCCACCACGGCTTTCCAGCCGTTCGAGCGGATGATCTTGCGGCACTGGCCGAGCGCGTGGATATGGCTGTGCACGGTGCGGATCTCGTCATGGCCAACGCCCGGCAGGACCATCAGCTGAAAACGGATCGGCATGAAATATTCGCCGATGATATGCAGGCGCGATTCCGGCAGCAGATAATGGATATCGGCCACGCGTCCGGCGATCGTGTTCTCGATCGGGATCATCGCCAGATCCGCTTCGCCGCTCTCGAGTGCCTGGAAGGCATCTTCGAACGTCGCGCAGGGCAGCGGCTCCATATCCGGAAACATGTCGCGGCAAGCCATGTCGGAATTTGCACCATAGTCACCCTGGAAGGCGATGCGATTGGTCGGCGTGGTCATGGGAATATCCGTTACGACTGGCGGGAGGAAAGGATGGCGCGGGCCTTTTCGAGATCGGCCGGCGTATCGACGCCGAGCGGCACCGATCTGACGATCTCCGCATCGATCCGCATGCCGGCCTCGAGCGCCCTGAGCTGCTCCAGGCTTTCGCGCTTCTCCAGCACCGACGGGCCGAGCGTCACGAACTTCTCCAGTGCCGCACGGCGATACGCATAAAGACCGATATGGTGATAGAGCGGGCCTGCGCCATGGGGCGCGGTGGCGCGCGTGAAATAGAGCGCCTTAAGGCGCGTATCCGACAAGGGGGAGCCGACGATCTTGACGACGTTCGGGTTGGTCTTCTCGTGTTCGTCGGTGATTTCGACGGTCAGCGTCGCGATATCGGTAGAGGCGTTGTCGATGAGCGGGCGAAGCGAGGCGCGTACCGCCTCCGGCTCGATCGTCGGCAGGTCGCCCTGGACGTTGATGACGAATTCGACCTTGCCCTCGGGGTCCGCCTTGGTCAGCGCCTCGTAGATGCGGTCGGAGCCGGACTGGTGGTCGTGGCGGGTCATGACCACGTCAAAGCCGGCGGCCTTCACCACGTCGAAAACCTCAGCGTCGTCGACTGCAACCACAATCCGCCCGACCTTCGCTTCCTCGGCGCGCCTTGCCACCTGCACGATCATCGGCAGGCCGGCGATATCGGCAAGCGGCTTGCCCGGCAGGCGGGTGGACGCCATGCGGGCGGGGATCATCACCAGAGTTTTGTCGGAGGCGGCGCTCGTCATCAAAGGCCTTCTGTCTCAGCGTCAAGGGTGTCAAAAGGTCTCATGCGCTGCACTTGGTTTCGAGTTGCAAGGACTTGGCAAAAGACATAGCTTTCGCGGGATTGCAAGATGTCTGTGTGTACCTGTGGTTGGGGAGGACCGGCCGCGGGTCACGGCAAATGGGCTGGGAAGGAGCCTTAATAATGAATCCTTATATCAATATGTCCGTCGGCGCTCTTCTCGCCACTGTTTTTGTCATGATGTCCGTTTCGATCGCCTCAGAGGGGATCTTTCATTCGCCTGTTCCGGAAAAGGAAGGCTTTGCCATTGTCGCGGCCGAAGAACCGGCGGCAGGCGGTGCTGCGGCCGCGGCGCCTGCGGCGGTTCCCGTAGGTGTACTTCTTGCCAGTGCCGATGCCAGCGCCGGCGCGGCTGCGTTCAAGAAGTGTCAAAGCTGTCACTCCATTGAGAAGGGAGGGCCCAACAAGGTTGGTCCCGACCTCTGGGGCCTCGTCAACCGTCCGATCGGCACCCATGAGGGCTTTTCCTATTCGGCGGGCATGAAGGAGTTTTCGAAAGGCGGCCAGGAAACCTGGACTTTCGAACACCTCAACCACTTCCTGATGGCGCCCAAGGCCTATGTCAAAGGCACTGCCATGGGCTTTGCCGGCCTGAAGAACGATCAGGAGCGCGCCAACCTCCTCGCTTATATAAGAGAGCAGGCCGATAGCCCGGTGCCGTTGCCGCCGGCCGATGCTCCGGCCCCGGCGACCAACTGATAGCCAGAACAAGTGTTCACAGCAAAACGCCCGGCATGACCGGGCGTTTTCGTATCCAGCTTCTGACAACGATCAGGAAAGCAGCCACGCCCAGAGACTGACGGATGCGACGCCGAAAGCAGTTGTGATGCCGATGACCGATGCCGCAAGGCTCTGGCCCGAACGGAACCGCTGTGCAATCAGCCAGGCATTGATGCCCGTCGGGACGGAGGACGTCAGGACGAGCGCCGCGGTCCAGTCGGGTCGAAGGTCGAGCATCTTGCTGGCGGCGAAGACGAAGGCCGGCATCATCAGAAGCTTGAGCACGGCGGCACTGCTCGACAGGCCGAGGTCGCCCTTGATCGGGTAACGCGTCAAAGCCATGCCGATGGAGATGAGCGCCGCAGGACTTGCGGCGTCCGCTATCTGGTTGACGACGCGCTCTATCGGGGCGTTCATCGAAAGGCCGGACAGGTTGACGATCAGGCCGCATGTCAGGGCGATGACGAGCGGATTGCGGACAAGGTTCGAGCCGACCTGTTTCAGAACGCTGGTCAGCCCCCGCGACGCCGTTCCGTCGACCTTGGCCGAGGCGCCTTCCATCAGGATTGTGCCGACGATCATCATGATCGGCAGATGGATGGCGAGCAGGATCGAGAGGGCGACAAGACCGTCCTGGCCGACGATATGGGAAACCAGCGGCAGGCCGATGAAGACGTTGTTGGCGAAACTCGCCGACATGCCGGCGATCACTCCGACCTTCGCATCGCGCTTGAAGACGCGAACGGTGATGAGATGGCCGACCGTCCAGGTTATCGCGACTCCGATGAAATAGGCCGTCCAGAGACGGAAAGGCGAAACGCCTTCGAAATGTGCCGTCGCCAGCGTCCTGAAGATCAGCATCGGCACGGCGATCTTGAAGACGAACTCACCCAGCGCATCGCCGGTCTCCGCCTTCAGAAGACCTGATCTGGCAATCAGCCAGCCAATGAGAATGAGCAGGAAGACGGGAAGGACGTTGGCAAAGACTGTAGACACGGTGAGACCTTAATGTTTGTCCCGTGCGTCTATCGCATATCACAGCAGCCGACAAATGCGCGATATGCAACAGTGCCCTGATCTTATGCTGGATTTGGGTATGCCTACCCCAAAGGCATCCGGCAGTCGGACGCCAGTACATCCGTGACGACCAACAAAGCCGGATGCGCTTTGATTAGGTGATGATCATGACGCCAGCATGACGGATAGGCGCGAAAAGTGCCTTTCGATCAAGGACATTTCGCTTTCCTTCAAGGCCAAAGGCCACTACCCATGGCGCACGCCCGAAAGCAAAAGGACCAAGACTGACTATGCCCAAGTTCGACGTGCTGACCATTGGCAATGCGATTGTCGATATTCTCGCCCGCTGCGATGACGCCTTTCTCGAAGAGAATGCAATTATCAAGGGCGCGATGAACCTGATCGATGCCGAGCGCGCCGAGCTTCTTTACTCGAAGATGGGACCGGCCGTCGAAGCTTCCGGCGGCTCTGCAGGCAATACGGCAGCCGGCATCGCAAGCCTCGGCGGCAAGGCCGCCTATTTCGGCAAGGTGGCGGAAGATCAGCTCGGCCAGATTTTTCAGCACGATATTCGCGCGCAGGGCGTACATTATCAGACGAAGCCGGAAGGCCAGAACCCGCCGACTGCACGCTCGATGATCTTCGTGACGCCGGATGGCGAACGCTCGATGAACACCTATCTCGGCGCCTGCGTCGAGCTTGGCCCGGAGCATGTCGAGCAAGAGGTCGTCGCGGAAGCCAAGGTCACCTATTTCGAAGGCTACCTCTGGGATCCGCCGCGGGCCAAGGAAGCCATCCGCGATGCCGCCCGCATCGCCCATCAGCATGGCCGCGAAGTGTCGATGACGCTCTCCGACCCCTTCTGTGTCGGTCGCTATCGCGCCGAGTTCCTCGACCTGATGACATCCGGCACGGTCGACATCGTTTTCGCCAACAAGCAGGAATTGCTCTCGCTTTACGAAACGGAAGATTTCGAACTTGCGCTCGGCAAGATCGCGGTCGACTGCAAGCTTGCGGCCATCACGCTCTCGGAAGAGGGCGCGGTCATCGTGCGCGGCAAGGAGCGGGTAAAGATCGATGCCTTTGCGATCGAAGAACTGGTCGATACGACCGGTGCCGGCGATCTCTTCGCCTCCGGCTTCCTTTATGGCTATACGCAGGGCCGTTCACTCGAAGACTGCGGCAAGCTCGGTTGCCTCTCGGCTGCCATCGTCATCCAGCAGATCGGCCCGCGGCCGGCAATCTCGCTGAAGGACGCGGCTTCCGAAGCCGGCCTTATTTGAAGGCTTCGCCGGGATAGACGCCCCAGACTTCACCTTGGGCGACCCAGCCCTCGGTGCCCTTCGTTTCCGCATGGCACCAGTCGCCGTTGCATTCGCTCACCTTCAGCTGCACGCCCGGCTGAAGCTTGGCGACGACGGCGCCTGAACTCTGCGGGTCGCGGCGCATGTTGACGTAGATGTCCTGCCCCTTGCCGCGCATCCATGGTGCGGCGACGGCGGTGCGGTCGCCGGAAAGCAGAGCCTGGTTGACCCAGCCCTCGGTGCCGTCCGCATCACGCACGCGGCGCCAGTTGTCGTATTCCTGAATGATTTCCATGGGAATGCCGGCTTTGGTATACATCCAGGACACCGCATAATCGGTGCTTGGGCCGATGCGGATATTGACCTTCTGCGATTTCAGGCTGGCGAAGCGCGGCAGCGGCAGGCCGCTTGCCCCCTTGGCTGCGCCCTGGGCGTAAACCGGCGCCATTGCCGAAAGTGCGGCAACGGTCGGGAAGGAGATTGCGGCAAGAACGAGTAGGGCTGATGGGCGCATGGCAAGGATCCTGGCTGACGATCCAGGGTTTTCTTGTCCAGAATGCCGCGAGGTTTTGTTTGTCTTCGCCCGCGGGTCTGGTAGAACGCCCAAGGATAGGCTCACTATCGCGCGACATGGTTAACGACCTGCTAAAATTGCGGTGTTGAATGATGACTGCGAAGAAAAGACCGAAGGTTTATATCACCCGAAAATTGCCGGATGCCGTCGAGACCCGCATGCGGGAACTGTTCGATGCCGAACTCAATGTCGATGACCGCCCCAGATCCCGCGAGGAGCTGATGGCGGCCATGCAGTCTGCCGACGTTCTGGTGCCGACGGTGACCGATCGCATCGATGCGGAACTTCTTGGGTGCGCCGGGCCGCAGATGAAACTGATCGCCGGCTTTTCCAACGGCACCGATCACATCGATGTCGATGCCGCCGCGGAAAAGGGCATTACCGTCACCAACACGCCGAACGTGCTGACCGAAGACACGGCCGACATGACGATGGCACTGATCCTCGCCGTCAATCGCAGGCTGGCGGAAGGCTCGCGGGTGCTGACCGACAATCCCGGCGAATGGGCGGGCTGGAGCCCGACATGGATGCTCGGCCGCCGCATCTGGGGCAAGCGTATCGGCATTATCGGCATGGGGCGCATCGGCTCGGCCGTCGCCCGCCGCGCCAAGGCATTCGGCCTGTCGATCCACTATCACAATCGCAAACCCGCCAACCCGGCAACCGAAGAAGAGCTGGAGGCGACCTATTGGGACAGCCTCGACCAGATGCTGGCGCGCGTCGATATCGTCTCGGTCAATTGCCCGTCGACGCCCGCGACCTTCCACCTTCTGTCGGCCCGGCGTCTGGCGCTGATGCAGCCAGGTTCGATCATCGTCAACACCGCTCGTGGCGACATCATAGACGAAGTGGCGATGATCAAGCTTCTGCAGGAGGACAAGATCGCCGGTGCCGGCCTCGACGTCTATCAGAACGAACCGGCGGTCAATCCGAAGCTCGTGAAACTCGCCAACCAGGGCAAGGTCGTGCTTCTGCCGCATATGGGCTCGGCGACGATAGAAGGTCGCATCGATATGGGCGACAAGGTGATCATCAACATCCGCGCCTTCTTCGACGGTCACCGTCCGCCCAACCGGGTTCTTCCCGGACGCAACTGATCAGGCGAGGACTTTCCGCATTTCGATGAAGGTCACCCGGTCGAAGCCCGGATGGGATTTTTCCGCCGTCCGGTGAAATCCCCATCGGCTGAACGTCGTGTGGTTGCCGACGAGCTCGATACGGGTCTCGAGCCTCAGTGCCGGCAGCTGCAATTCGGTGGCGACCTCTTCGGCCAGTGCCATGAACCGCTGTCCGAGACCCTTGCCCTGCTGGGCTGGCGCAACGGCAAGCTTGCCGACATAGAGGCAATCGACTTCCGGCTTCAGAAACACGCAACCGATCAGCTTCTCGTCTTCGACCGCCACGAATGCAATCTCGTCCATAGTCTTCTGCGCAAGCGAGGCAAGCGACAGCCGATGGGCGGAAGACGGCGGGTCGATCCTGTCGTCCATATAGGCGAAGGAGGAGAGGATGAGCGCAAGCAAGTCGTCCCAACGGCCGAAGCCGGCATCGATCCTGGTAACCTCGATCATTCGCTGTCTGCCTTTGCTCGGCGCTTGTACTTGATCGTGTCGAACCGTGCCGAAAGCGCATCGTAGAGCATCAGCCTGCCGACCAGAGGCTCGCCGATGCCGGTCACGAGCTTGATCACCTCCATGGCCATCAATGTGCCGATGACGCCGGTCAATGCACCGACGACGCCGGTCTCGGCGCAAGCCGGAATCAGCCCTTCCGGCGGCTTTTCGGGAAAGAGATCGCGATAGCCGGGATTGAATGTTCCGTCTGCGTGGGCCTCATAGGGCTTGAGCACTGTCAGCGAGCCGTCGAAGCGGCCGACGGCGCCGCTCACCAGCGGCATTCTGACCGCCTCTGCCGCATCCGCTGCCGCATAGCGGGTGTCGAAATTGTCCGATCCGTCGACCAGAAGATCGAAGCGCCGCAGGTGCCGCGCCGACCATTCCTCGGAAAATCGTTCCTCGAAATCCACCACCCTGACATGCGGGTTCAGCCGCGCGATCTTTTCACGCGCACTTCTCGTCTTCATCTCGCCGATCGTGCCGGAATCGTGGATGACCTGACGCTGTAGGTTGGAGAGCGATACCCGGTCGTCATCGACGATGCCGATCGTGCCGATGCCTGCTGCTGCCAGATATTCGAGCACTGGAGCACCAAGCCCGCCGGCGCCGATGACAAGAACGCGGGCATCCTTCATCTTCTGCTGGCCGGCGCCGCCGATCTCCGGCAGCAGGATATGGCGCTTGTAACGTTCGATTTCGTCGCCGGTCAGGGGCATTCCAGTCTGCTTTTCCATGGCCGTCATCCTAGAGCAGTTCCAGCAAAACCGGGAACCGGTTTTGCGTCCGGGATCGCGCGAAATCAGAGCTTTGGAGCACTACCCGTTGCGCGAAATAAGCGTGAGACACGATCATGCGCCTTCCGTCACGCTGCCGTTCGAGACGGTAAAGAACTGTGCCCTGTCGCCGAGCGCGGAAAACATCGAGCGGTCGGTGCCGGTCATGAAGGCCTGCCCGCCGAGCCCGTCGACGAGATCAAACAGCGTTGCCCGCCGTCCCTCGTCGAGATGTGCGGCAATTTCGTCAAGCAGCAGGATCGGCGCATAGCCGGTCATGTCGGCCGTCAGTCGCGCATGGGCAAGGATCAGTCCGATCAGGAGCGCCTTCTGTTCGCCGGTCGAACAGCGGGATGCCTCTATATCCTTCTCGCGGTGACGTACCAGAAGATCGGCGCGATGCGGCCCTTCCAGCGTCCGGCCGGCCGCTGAATCACGCCCCCGCCCGTTGCGCAGCATCTCCAGATAGTCGTCTTCGAGGTCTGCCGCCGGCCGGTCCATGCCTCCATCCATGAAGCCCTCGAGCGAAAGCAGCGGCGTCGGAAACGGCGTTTCCTGCGAGTTGGTGGAAAGCGATTGCAGCAATCCCAGCATTTCATGCCGTGCAGCGGCCATGGCGATGCCGAGTTCCGCCATCTGCGTTTCGATCGCGGTCAGCCAGGCCTGATCGAACCGGCCTTCCGAAAGCAGCTTGTTACGGTTGCGCATGGTGCGCTCGAAATCGCTCGCCCGACGCCCATGGGCCGGGTCGAGCGACAGCACGAGGCGGTCGAGAAACCGCCGCCGATCCGATGAGGAACCGGTGAACAGCCCGTCCATGGACGGCGTCAGCCATAATACGTTCAGGTGGTCGGAAAGCTCCTCGGTGGATTTCGCCGGCGTGCCGTTGAGGCGTACCTTGCGGCTGACGCTGTCGCCTTCGCCGGGTTCTATGCCGGTGCCGATCGCAACCTCTCCGTCCATGCCGTCGAGATCGGCAAAAATGGTGAAGCCGCCATCTGCTCCGACGCGCGTGACGTCGGTCAGCACCGCTCGCCTGAACCCGCGTCCCGGCGATAGAAAGGAGATCGCCTCCATCAGGTTCGTCTTGCCGGCACCGTTTTCACCCGTCAGCACCACATGTCGCCCGTCAAGCGCAAGCGAAACCGCCGCATGGTTGCGGAAGTCGGTAAGCTTCAGACGAGAGAGTGAGGTTTTTTGCGCCATCGAGAATCGCAGGTTTCCGTTGGCAATGGAGCTAAGGATTTGGGCGGCGAAACGCAAGCTTCCGTGCGAGAAGCCTGGCTTTTCCTGACGTCGCGGCCTGGAATTCTTTATCGCTCAATTAGATTTCCGACAACAAGTTATGATTAATGAAAACCTAGGGTGCACATCTAACAGGTCGTTAAATCCGCATGCCTAGAACTTGTCGTACAGTATGCCATCCGCTCCTCCGACGGTTGCGGCGATGCGCGGGGAGATCAGCGTGACACTTCAGAATCAAAACCATGAACTGGCCGACCGCCTGGATTTCGTCGGGCTCGGCGAGGCCGAGCGTCGACACCTGTCGAATGTCCAGCCTCTGGTCAGGCAGGCGATCGGTCCGGCGCTGGATGCCTTCTACAAGAAGGCGAAAGTACATCCGGATACCGCCAAATTCTTCGCAAGCGACGCGCATATCGATCATGCCAAGGGCCGGCAGGCCAGCCATTGGGACGTCATTTCTTCGGGCCGCTATGAGCGTGACTATGTCGACGCGGTTTCCACCATCGGCAAGACGCATGCGCGTCTGGGTCTTGAGCCGCGCTGGTACATCGGCGGTTATGCGCTCATTCTCGACGGCATCATCCGGGCGGTCATCGCACAGGAAATGAAGGGTTTCTTCCGGGAGAAGAAAGCTGCCATCCTCGCCGATCATCTTTCTGCGGTCGTCAAGGCGGCCATGGTCGATATGGATTTCGCCATTTCCGTCTATCTAGATGCGCTGAACGAGGAACGGCAAAAGGTCGAGGCCGCCCAGCGGGAGGCCAAGCACCAGCAGGATGGCGCGCTCGACGCATTGAGAGATGCCCTGAAAGGCCTGGCGGCGGGCGATCTGACCGCCGAAGTCTGGCAGGACCTTGCGCCGAATTTTGCCGGGCTGAAGGTCGACTACAATTCCTCCGTCTCCGCACTCGACAAGGCGATGGGCGAGATCAACCAATCGGTCGATCAGCTGCGCAATGAAGTCGAGGGGATTTCGGCTGCGTCGGATAATATAGCAAGGCGCACCGAACAGCAGGCGTCGGCGCTGGAGGAAACGGCTGCCGCGATCGAGCAGATCACCGCGCTGTCGCAGAAATCGGCGTCCAGAACGCGGGATGTCCAGACGATCGTCCGCGAATCTTCCGCCGAAACGCTGCGTTCCGGCCATGTGGTCAAGGAAGCGATCGCCGCCATGGACGATATCGAACAGTCATCGCGCAAGATGACCCAGATCATCGGCGCCATTGACGAGATCGCTTTCCAGACGAACCTGCTGGCGCTGAATGCGGGCGTCGAGGCAGCCCGCGCCGGCGAGCAGGGTAAGGGCTTTGCCGTCGTTGCACAGGAAGTACGCGAGCTGGCCCAGCGCTCCGCCGCTGCGGCAAAGGAAATCAAGGAACTGATCGAGCGCTCTTCGGCGGATGTCCAGCGCGGCGTCGATCTCGTCAATCGCACCGGCGATGCGCTGGTCGGCATCGGTGACCGGGTGCAGTCGATCGAGGGCCATGTCAACGCCATCGCCCAGTCGGCGCAGGAACAGGCATCGGGTGTCGACGAGATCAATGCCGCCGTGCGCACCATGGATCAGACCACCCAGCAGAATGCCGGTCTGATGGAGGAGACCAATGCCGCAGCCCAGAACCTTGTCGGCATCAGCGGTCGGCTTGCCTCCCTGGTTTCCCGGTTCAGGACGACCGGCACGCTGGTGGTTCGGGAGGAGCGCCAAAGGCTTCGCGCCTGAACAAATGTCTTCTCGCTTGAGTGACGGATGCGGCTTGAGCGCCGCCGCCGGTTCCATTCCGGCGCAAACCGCTCTACATGGCGTCCAACGGCCTGCGTGATGCGGCCGACAGCATGCCTCCCGAAAGTGGTCACCGGTTTCGGGATAAGGACATGCGTCAAAACAGTAAGCTAAAGCACGGCAAGCGAATCTGAAAGATCGCGACGTGCTTTAGCGAAAAGCCTAAGGATGCCGCCGTGAGCGATGAAACGAGACTGTTGCAGCTGGAAGAACTGGCGGCCCATCAGGCACGGGTGATCGACGAACTGTCAGACCAGATCACCCAGCAATGGAAGGTGGTTGAGCAGACCCGCTCCAAGCTTGATCGTCTGACGGAACGGTTCCTGTCGCTGGAAGAAACGACGCAGCCGGATACGCCCATCACCCGGCCGCCACATTACTGATTACGCGGTGTTTCCCTTGTGGCGCTTCAATGCCACGTATTCCCAGATCGCCACGGTCGCCAGGATCACGACTGTCAGCATCTGGATGATGTAATTCTCGACATGCGGTACGGCGAGGAACCCGCAGATGGCAATGGCGATGCCGGCACAATGCGACCACGGCAGCCGGCGGAGAGTGACCGCCTTCATCCACATCGTCCCGGCGAGAAAAAGGATCGGTCCCCCGAGCATTGCCATGGCGTGGTTGAACATGCCCTTCTCATGCGGGTGGGTCAGCGCGAAATCCTCACCGACGGCCGCAAGGATGATGCCGGCGACGATCGGCAGATGCCCGTAGGTGAAAAGGTGGTCGGCGGTGGTCTGCGGTTCGCCCGAAGCCTCCGCCGTGTCTGCTGCCTGTTCCTGCCCCTCATGGAAATAGATCCACCACATCAGCACGGTCGTCAGGAATGCCAGGACCATGACAACGAAGATGATGCCGCCGTCATCCGCGTGGCTTGAGGCTGTCTTGCCGGTGGTGATGATCGTTTCGCCGAGCGCGATGATGACGAAGAGCGCGCAGCGTTCCGCTAGGTGCTCGCCGTTCACGTCAAGCGTTTCCTGCGGCGATGCGCCGAGCCCGGGAAGCCAGTAGCGCAACAGCGGCGCCGTATATTCGATCGCCAGCGCCGCGATCCAGAAATAAGTGCGTGCTTCCGTATCTACCAGTGCTCCGGCAATCCATAAGATGCCTGACAAGGTCAGCCAGGCGGTGATGCGCAGGAAAGTCATGAACGAAGCGGCATCCACCCCCCTGAACGCATAGAGCGCGAACAGGCAGCGGCTGAGCTGCATGCCGACATAGGCGAGCGCGAAGACCAGTCCTGCTTCCTCGAATGCCTTGGGCAATGCGATCGCCAGAATGATGCCGAGGAACATCAGGCCGAAGAGCAGCAGCCTCACCGGCTCGATTTCGGCGTCGAGCAGGTTGGTCACCCAGGTCGTGTGGATCCAGACCCACCAGAGGGCGAAGATGAAGATCAGTGCGTCAAAGGCGATGCCGACCGAGAAGTCTGATGCAAGCGTCTGCGACAGCTGGATCAGGGCAAAGACGAAGACAAGGTCGAAGAACAGCTCCGGAAAGCTTGCCTTGGTCGATTCGTGGTCGTCCTTGCGCAGCCAGTGTCGTTTGTTCTGCGCCCCAGCCTCGTTCATGCCGTTTAGTCCCTTTTCCGCCCGCGGTTTGAGCACAGCATCTAGGGCGGCAATCAGCGGATGGAGGAGGGAGGTTGGAAATATTGGTCTTTTTCTGCGCTCCGTGTGCCGGGCCGCAAAACAAAAAAGGCCGGGCAAGCCCGACCTTTCCAATCCCGTTCACTGTGCCAGTACATCCGTGGTCACGTCAAACGGTCGAAGCATTCCGACGCGGCCGCCTGTCTGATCGTTCGATCGAAGCGGCTCTGTTGCCATCATCGTCTCGAAAACAGGTTAACATACCGTAAGCGGCAGGCGTCCTGTTTCGAAACGGCGCGATTTCTCGTCTTGGCCGTCTCGCTGCCTGCCTTGTTGGGCGGCGACAGACGAGACCCGTTCCGGAAATGCCGTTGGTCATCAAATGGGGGATCGGGTTGGGCTATTCAAGGCCCGAGACGACATCGTCCGCCGCAGAAGGGGCAGTCAATGCTGTCAGCAGGTTCGCGGCAGCCTTGGCCGCCGCGAACCGAAGTCGAATTAGGCAGCCTGAAGCTGGTCAGCAGCAACCTTGCCCGAACGACGATCCGTCGTCAGCTCGTAGGAGAGCTTCTGGCCGTCGTTGAGCTGGCCAAGGCCAGCGCGCTCGACTGCGGAGATGTGAACGAAAACGTCCGCACCGCCATCATCCGGCGAGATGAAGCCATAACCCTTGGTTGCGTTGAACCACTTTACCGTACCCGTCGCCATATCGATGCCTTTCTATGCAATGACCGACAGTCTCCTCCGGCAGGACCGGAAGAAACAGGTTTGAATTCGAACTTTGCAGAGTAGAACGTCGCAGGCTAGGCAGGAGCCAAGTGCTGGCCATCAAACAAATTTCGATGCAACGCACTTAGAGCTTGCCCTCTTTGCCGTCAAGATTGCACCTGAATACGGAGCGGTTGAGCCGGATGCAAAAACAAGAGGGGCCGAAATACAGAAAACCCGGCGCGGGAGGAGGTGCGCCGGGCTTCTGAAACTGACCAACAACCGGGAGGAGGAGGTGTTGCTGGTCCCATCGAGGACGCTGGGAGGAGGAGTGCGTCCGTCGATGATTTGAATATACAGGTGGCACGCCTAAAAAACAGACACGATTTCGCAGCGCAGTTATGCGTCCTGCGCATGTCTTCCGGCGACCTTGCCTAAAATCGTCGCATGCGCAATTGTGCCTGAATGAGCCTTACATCCGTCCAAGCCTTTTTCTCCGAACATGCCCCCGACATCGACGTCATCGTGACCGAAGCCAGCAGTGCCACGGTGGTCATGGCCGCTGCAGCGCATGGGGTCGAGCCCGATCAGATCGCGAAAAGCATATGCCTGCGCGCAGGCGATGAGACGATGATTGTCGTCATGGCCGGTACGGCGCGATTGGATAACCGAAAATTCCGGGCGCGCTTCGGCGCAAAGCCGCGCATGCTGGCGGGCGCAGACGTGGCCGAAATCACCGGCCACCCTGTTGGTGGCGTATGCCCTTTCGGGCTGGCAACTGCCTTGCCGGTCTATTGTGACATCTCGCTTCAGCGTTTCGAGGAAGTCGTTCCGGCAGCTGGCGCTATCAACGCCGCCGTAAGGATAGAGCCGTCGAGAATGGCGGATCTGACGAACGCGGTCTGGATCGATATCGCGCAGGACGCAGCAAAGGAAGACGCCGGCGAGGTGAATACCCCGCCGGCCTGAACTTATCCGGCAGGTTTTCTCAGAAACGATCGCCGAGATAGCGCTGATACCACGCCTGCTTGCTCTCCGCGGTCGCGGTTGCAACGGCATAGCCGATCGCAAAGCCGACAGCGCCGATCAGCGTGAAAAGTGTGGTTGTCGCAGCCGGATGTTCCTTGATGGTGGTTGCCACCGTATTGGCCTCAGACGACACGTAATGTGCCGCGTTGCTGGCGCGATCGGATACACGACCATAAACTTCGCCTGTCTTTTCCGACAGAAGCGAACTCAACCGCGAAATTTCGGAACGCAGGCCCTGGATTTCGGCCGAAACATCGACGATTTCACTGGGCTGATGGTCGAAAGACGGTGTCTTGTTGCTCGGTGTAAAGCTCTTGACTGTATCTGCCATGCCGGCCTCCATGGGTTCGCTTTGGGAAAGTTTGTTTGCAAGACCGGTCAACTTTCCAAGCTGCGGATATGTTCCGCACTCCTGCGAATTTAGGGAAAAACCCTTTGTCCCACATCAGCGCGCCTGAACAAGCGCCTCCGCAAGCGATTCCAGCTTGTCCTTGTCGCTTGAGCCCTTCTGAAGAGAATTCACCAGGATAAGCGCGAGCGCCTCCGCATCCGGGCTCGCCTTGTCGATTTCATGCTCTTCGCAAGTGCTGTCGAACACCTCTTGGAGGAGTGTTAGCTGTTCCGGATTGACCGGCTGGCGAACCAATTGTGCAGGCATGATAACCTCCCAGGCCTGGAGCCCGGCGAGCAGACGAAAGCTGTCTCTCGGATACGGGCAGATCGAGGAACACGAGACCCGCAGATTGCTCGGCGTGAATGTGCGTTGCTTTAAAATCCTTACCCGGCGAGCAATCTGTAGCCGGATTAGCGGATTGGCAACAACTAGTTAGAGCGGGTGTAATTTCGGGGTTAAAAGTGCGTGCCGCCACCTTATGGCGCGCATGTGCGCGCACAATAAAAGGGCGCCAACCTCTCGGCAGCGCCCTTGCTTATCTCGCTTTAGTCAGCCTCACGCTATTCCCGCCGGGTCTCCTATCGGCAACAAGGCAGGGTCGAGCGTTGGGTCCTGTGGGTTCTTGCTGTCACCCTTGTCCTGCGCCGGCGTCAGTGGCGGCTTTTCCTGCACCCGGTCCGGAACACCATCGGAAGATGTCGGGCCGCGCGGCGTATCCGGGTCGGGCGACGAAATGGGATCTCTGTTCGGCATCCTTGCCTCCTCTTCAGGTTCTTATAACCAACGACGAGGCCGGTGCTTGGTTCCCGAAATCCCGAGGACTGTAAGGCGGCTTATACAGAGCGAAACCTGTGAAAGGCCAAAAACGCCAGGTCCGCGCCGGACGCTTCATCCGACGCGGGATACTCATTTACTGGGTAGCCTTCGGGCTGTCGGCCGCCGGTTCGGTCGGCGTGTCCGCCTGCTGCATGTCCGTCTGCTGGGCAGGCGGCGGCGTGATGCTGGCGGTAGTGAACTCGCGGTCCACCGTTTTCGAGGCCGTGACCTGGTGACCTGCGCATTCCGCGAGAGCTGCGGAAGATGTCAGGCCGAGCACGGCAGCGACGACGAGAAATGATTTCATGCCATTCTCCTTTTCGCTAGTTGCACCGCGGACGATAGCAACGCTTCGCTATGCGCCCAAATCACAAAACTGCGTGCACCCTTGCCGGCTGCCGCCTACATCAGTTTCTGCAGAATATCGCGGGTAACGAAAATATCGGTTTTGCCCGCCTCATGCGCCGGGTGACTGAATTCGAAACTTGTCCGTTCCGACATTTCCAGCGCCTGCTTGAGATTGACGAGGCCAACCGGCACATACCGATCACCGCTTCTGATGACGGCTTCGACGATCTTGTTCATGGCTTTCTCCCCAAACTAAAAACGGCGGATCATCGCCATTCCTCATTCACGATTCATCCGCCTGGTAATTTTAGTATTGACTTATATTATCAAAAAACGAATCACCTGAGAAGCGCCGGTTTAAAGCCGAATATGACGCTGAACGACGCAGTTCCATCCAGATCGAGCGGTTTGCTTTACCGGTCGTTTCCCCTTTACCCCTCCTTAAATCGCCGCATTTACAGTGGATGCGGTGACGAAATGAATGACGATGCCCGCATCCGGGCTCGCAGACGGGGGACCGCCGGCCCATATGGCAGCCAAAGGCCGATCAGACAGACGTGTGGAACCTTCCTTCGACGATGCGCAGGAAGACGACGACTTTCGCCTTGAGGCAGAGGATCGCATCATCGGTCATCGCAAGGCGTCGAAGCGCGCCAAGTCGCAACCGGATCTCGGTTCAAGGCAGCCTTCGAAGAAGTCGGGTTCGAAGCCGTCCGGTCGAAAATCGCGGCAGGCACCGTCCGGCGGCGGCGGCCTTTTTGCGCCGTTGCGCTCGCTCGTCTACTGGCTCGTGGTCCTCGGCATCTGGGGTGCGATCGGCATAGGCGGTCTTGTGCTCTATTACGGCGCGCAGATGCCTGCGGCCAGCACCTGGGCCATTCCCGATCGTCCGCCGAACATGAAGATCACTGCGACCGACGGTACCGTCATTGCCAATCGCGGCACGACCGGCGGCGAGGCCCTGGCGCTGGAGCAGATGTCGCCCTATCTGCCACAGGCGGTCATCTCGATCGAGGACCGGCGCTTCTACTCGCATTTCGGCATTGACCCGTTCGGCCTTGCCCGCGCGTTCGTCAACAATCTGACCGGCCAGCCGATCCAGGGCGGCTCGACGATCACCCAGCAGCTTGCCAAGAACCTGTTCCTGTCGCCGGATCGAACCTTCGAGCGCAAGATCCAGGAAGTGCTTCTGTCCTTCTGGCTGGAGCACAAGTTCGACAAGGACCAGATCCTTGCAATGTATCTCAACCGCGTCTTCTTCGGATCCGGTGCCTACGGTGTGGAGGCCGCCTCACGACGCTATTTCAATAAGTCGGCGCAGGATGTCAGCCTCGGTGAGGCCGCGACGCTTGCCGGTCTGTTGAAGGCGCCATCCCGTCTGTCGCCTGCCCGAGATCCGCAGGCTGCGGAAGAGCGCGCCCAGGTCGTGCTCGGCACCATGCGGCAGGAAGGCTATATCACCGACAGCGACTACAAGACGGCGATGGCGCAGCCGCCGGCCAAGGCCAAGAGTTACTGGTCCGGCCCGCAGCACTATGCCGCCGATATGGTCGTCGACGAGGTGAAATCGCTGATCGGCGAGCCCAAGGTCGATGTGACGGTCGAAACCACGATCGACCTGAAACTTGAGGAAGCGGCGGACAAGTCGCTGAACGACATCCTGGCAAAGGATGGCGGCAAGATGAATGCGTCGCAGGCAGCCCTTGTCTCCGTCGATGCCACCGGCGCCATCCGCGCCGTGGTCGGCGGCAGGGATTATGCCGAGAGCCAGTTCAACCGCGCCGCCAAGGCCAAGCGCCAGCCCGGCTCCGCCTTCAAGCCCTTCGTCTATGCCTCGGCGCTGGAGGCAGGCTACACGCCCGATACGATCGTCAACGATGCGCCGGTCAGGATCGGCAACTGGACGCCGGAAAACTACGAGAAGGAATACAAGGGTGAGGTGCCGCTATCCTATGCGATGGCGCATTCGCTCAATACAGTGGCAGCCCAGCTGGTCATGCAGCTCAGCCCGGAAAAAGTCATCTCGACCGCGCATCGGCTCGGCGTCGATTCCGATATCCAGCCGAACGCCTCGATCGCGCTCGGCACATCGGAAGTCTCGCTCGTCGAGCTGACGTCGTCCTACGCAGCGTTCATGAACGGCGGCTACAAGGCGACGCCGCATATCGTCAAACGGATCACCGATCCCGACGGCAAGGTTCTCTATGAGGCCGATTACAGCAATCCGCCGCGTGTCCTCAGCGAGCCGGTTGCCGCTGCCATGAACAGCATGATGGCCGGCGTCGTGCAGGAAGGCACCGGCCGCGCCGCGCGTCTCGATGGCTGGCAGACGGCCGGCAAGTCCGGCACGACCCAGTCGTTCCGCGATGCGCTTTTCGTCGGCTATACCAGCATTCTGACCACCGGCGTCTGGTTCGGCAACGACGACGGTGCCTTCATGAAGCGTGTGACCGGTGGCGGCTTGCCCGCCCGAGCCTGGAAAGAATACATGACGACGGCGATGAGCGGCTACACGCCGACGCCGCTGTTCGGCTTTAACAGTGGCTTCCAGCTGCCACCGGTCGAGCAGCCGCAGTCGCCTTCGACCTCCATCGGCGACATCATTTCCGGCATTCTGCCCGGTACAGGCGAGCGTGAGCAGCCCGGATACCAGGACGAGAATGCCTTTCCGCCGGCGCCAGGCGCGCCGATCCAGGATCGGCCCTTGCAGAATGCGCCGGCCGAAGCCGCTATCGAGCCGCAGCGTCAGCGGCCGCCTCAGCCTCAGCAGCGCCGCGACTATGGCCAGCCTGTGCCGCCCGGCGCGATCCCGTGCCCCTATGGCGATAACGCGGTCTGCAATGGCGGGAATGGCGGCATGGTCCGCAACGACGCCCGGCCTCAACGTGATTACCGAAATGGTGGCGATTACCGCGCCGAACAGGCCGAGGGATATCGTGATTACCGGCAATATCGCGGGCCATATGATGCCGGCGGACCTGTGCCACCGGGCAATGTCGGTGGGGGTATGGTGCCGCCCGCGGATGTCGGTCAGGTCTACCAGCCGGAGCAAACCCGTCGTACGACGCTTCTCGATGTCATCATGGGCCAGTAACGCCACCGAATGCGCCGGGCGGAAAAGCTATTTTTTGCCGAAACAGGCGTGATTTCCTGCCTTGCAGTCCTAAAAACCCGTCCTTATATACGCCGCATGACAGCAGCGATTGCTGCACGTAATTCAAGACCATCCCAGTCGAGGAACTGTCAGTGGAATGCCTCTCGGGGTCCCGACGGTTCGCTTAAAGGAGAGAGAAAATATGGCTAAAGTAATTGGCATCGACCTTGGCACCACCAACTCCTGCGTCGCCATCATGGACGGCAAGGACGCGAAGGTGATCGAAAATGCCGAAGGCGCCCGCACGACGCCTTCCATGGTCGCATTCACCGAAGATGGCGAGCGTCTCGTCGGCCAGCCGGCCAAGCGTCAGGCTGTCACCAACCCGACCAACACCCTCTTCGCCGTCAAGCGCCTGATCGGTCGCCGCTACGAAGACCCGACGGTCGAAAAGGACAAGGGTCTCGTCCCGTTCGACATCGTCAATGGCGACAACGGTGACGCGTGGGTCAAGGCTCACGACAAGAATTATTCCCCGGCACAGATCTCCGCGATGATCCTTCAGAAGATGAAGGAAACCGCTGAATCCTACCTCGGCGAGAAGGTCGAGAAGGCCGTCATCACCGTTCCGGCCTACTTCAACGACGCGCAGCGCCAGGCAACCAAGGATGCCGGCCGCATCGCAGGTCTCGAAGTTCTCCGCATCATCAACGAGCCGACGGCCGCTGCCCTTGCCTACGGCATGGACAAGAAGGACGGCAAGACGATCGCCGTCTACGACTTGGGCGGTGGTACGTTCGATATCTCGGTTCTGGAAATCGGCGACGGCGTCTTCGAAGTGAAGTCGACCAACGGCGACACCTTCCTCGGCGGTGAAGACTTCGACATGCGTCTCGTCGAGTATCTCGCAGCCGAGTTCAAGAAGGACCAGGGCATCGACCTGAAGACCGACAAGCTCGCCCTGCAGCGTCTCAAGGAAGCTGCGGAAAAGGCGAAGATCGAGCTGTCGTCCTCGCAGCAGACCGAAATCAACCTGCCGTTCATCACGGCCGACGCATCGGGTCCGAAGCACCTGACGCTGAAGCTGACCCGCGCCAAGTTCGAAAGCCTGGTCGACGATCTCGTCCAGCGCACGATCGCACCGTGCAAGGCAGCCCTCAAGGATGCCGGTGTCACGGCTGCCGAGATCGACGAAGTCGTTCTGGTTGGCGGCATGAGCCGCATGCCGAAGGTACAGGAAGTCGTCAAGCAGCTGTTCGGCAAGGAGCCGCACAAGGGCGTCAACCCGGATGAAGTCGTCGCTCTCGGCGCGGCCATCCAGGGCGGCGTTCTGCAGGGCGACGTCAAGGACGTTCTGCTGCTCGACGTGACCCCGCTGTCGCTCGGCATCGAAACGCTCGGCGGCGTCTTCACCCGCCTGATCGACCGCAACACGACGATCCCGACCAAGAAGTCGCAGACTTTCTCGACCGCCGACGACAACCAGTCGGCAGTTACGATCCGCGTCTCCCAGGGCGAGCGTGAAATGGCGGCAGACAACAAGCTGCTCGGCCAGTTCGACCTCGTCGGCCTGCCGCCGGCACCGCGCGGCATGCCGCAGATCGAAGTCACGTTCGACATCGACGCCAACGGCATCGTCCAGGTTTCGGCCAAGGACAAGGGCACCGGCAAGGAACAGCAGATCCGCATCCAGGCGTCCGGTGGTCTCTCCGACGCCGACATCGAGAAGATGGTCAAGGACGCCGAAGCCAATGCCGAAGCCGACAAGAAGCGTCGTGCCGGCGTTGAAGCCAAGAACCAGGCCGAAAGCCTGATTCACTCCAGCGAGAAGTCTCTCCAGGAGTATGGCGACAAGGTCACCGAGACCGACCGCAAGGCGATCGAGGATGCGATTGCAGCCCTGAAGACCTCTGTCGAAGCGTCCGAGCCGGATGCAGACGACATCCAGGCCAAGACCCAGACCCTCATGGAAGTGTCCATGAAGCTCGGTCAGGCCATCTACGAGGCCCAGCAGGCCGAAGGTGCTTCCGAAGAAGGCGGCAAGAATGACGATGGTATCGTCGATGCCGACTACGAGGAAATCAAGGACGACAAGAAGTCGGCCTAATCGGGCTCCGTTGACGGAAGCCTCAATATAGTCGACTAAGAAATCCGGCTGCCATGTGCAGCCGGACTACTTTCCGGAGCCGGATACCTGAATGGCCAAAGCAGATTTTTATGAAACCCTTGGTGTCGCCAAAACGGCTGACGAGAAGGAGCTGAAAAGCGCCTTCCGCAAGATGGCTATGAAATATCATCCGGACAAGAATCCCGGAGATGCGGAAGCCGAGAAGAAGTTCAAGGAACTCAACGAAGCCTATGAGACGCTCAAGGACCCGCAGAAGCGGGCGGCCTATGACCGTTTCGGCCATGCTGCCTTCGAGCAGGGCGGCATGGGCGGTGGTGGCGGCTTCGGCGGCGCACAGGGCGGTTTCTCGGACATTTTCGAAGACATTTTCGGCGAGATGATGGGCGGTGGACGCGCCAGACGTTCCGCCGGCGGTCGCGAACGCGGCGCCGATCTCCGCTACAATATGGAAATCACGCTGGAAGAGGCTTATGCCGGCAAGACCGCGCAGATCCGGGTGCCGACCTCGATCACCTGCGACGTCTGCACCGGCTCGGGCGCCAAGCCGGGTACGCAGCCGAAAACCTGCGGCACCTGCCAGGGTTCCGGGCGCGTCCGCGCCTCCCAGGGCTTCTTCTCCGTCGAGCGCACCTGCCCGACCTGTCACGGTCGCGGCCAGACGATCACCGATCCCTGCACCAAGTGTCACGGCCAGGGCCGTGTGACCGAGGAGCGTTCGCTTTCGGTCAACATCCCGGCCGGTATCGAAGATGGAACCCGCATCCGCCTTCAGGGTGAAGGCGAGGCTGGCGCTCGTGGCGGTCCGTCCGGCGACCTCTACATATTCCTGTCGGTCAAGCCGCATGAATTCTTCCAGCGCGACGGCGCGGACCTTTATTGCGCCGTGCCGATCTCGATGACGACGGCAGCACTCGGCGGCACGTTCGATGTCGCCACGCTGGACGGTTCGAAGTCGCGCGTCTCGGTGCCGGAAGGCACCCAGGCCGGCAAGCAGTTCCGCCTCAAGGGCAAGGGCATGCCGGTCCTGCGGTCGTCGCAGACGGGTGACCTCTATATCCAGATCGGCATCGAAACCCCGCAGAAGCTGACCAAGCGCCAGCGCGAACTGCTGCAGGAATTCGAGGAGATCTCGTCGAAGGAGAACAACCCGGAATCGACCGGCTTCTTCGCCCGGATGAAGGAATTCTTCGACAGCTGATCGAAGATGATCCTCGAATTGAAAACGCCGGCTGAAGAGCCGGCGTTTTGCGTTTGTGGTAAAAGTTGCAGGGCTTCGTTCCGGTCGTCATGCTCGGGCTCGTCCCAAGCGTCTACTGTCGTTCAACCCAGCCTCAACATGAATGGATCCTCGGGACAAGCCCGAGGATGACGTCGAGAAAAATTACTTCTGCGCCAGCGCCGTCATGATCCGCGCCCAGGAGCGGATGCCCTTGTGGTAGGATTTCAGGTCGTATTTTTCGTTCGGCGAATGGATGCGGTCGTCGACGAGGCCGAAGCCGATCAAGAGCGAGTCCATGCCGAGCATCTTCTGGAAATCGCCGACGATCGGGATCGAGCCGCCCATGCCGATGATCACGGCCGGGTTCTTCCATTCGTCCGAAAGCGCACCCTTCGCCTTGGTCAGCGCGGCTGAATCGTAGGAAAGCTGGATGGCCGGCGAAGCGCCGTGTTCATGAAACTCGACGGTGCAATCGCCGGGGATCTTCGAGCGCACATAGGTGCGGAACGCCTCGCGGATCTTCGCCGGGTCCTGCTGCCCGACAAGGCGGAACGAGACCTTCGCCGAAGCCTGCGCGGCAATCACGGTTTTAAAGCCTTCGCCCGTATAGCCGCCGGTGATGCCGTTGATCTCGGCCGTCGGGCGTGCCCAGGTCAGTTCCAGAACCGAACGACCCTTTTCGCCGGACGGGATCGAAAGTCCGACGCCGCCAAGGAAGCTTTCCGAGTTGCGGCCGAGCGCTTCCCAGCCCTCCTTGATATTGGTCGGGGTTTCCTCGACACCGTCATAGAAGCCTTCGAGCGTCACCCGGCCTGTATCGTCATGCAGGCCGGCAAGGATGTCGGTCAGGATGTGGATCGGGTTGGCGGCTGCTCCGCCGAACAGACCCGAATGCAGGTCGCGGTCGGCGGCCTTGATTACGATTTCCTCACCCACGAGGCCCCGAAGGGCCGCCGCGATCGCCGGCGTATCGCCATCCCACATGCCGGTATCGCAGACGAGGGCGTATTCCGCCTTCAGCTCTTCGGCATTGGCGGCGAGGAACGGCTTGAGCGACGGCGAACCGGATTCTTCTTCGCCCTCGAACAGGATCGTCACGCGGATCGGCAGCGAACCGTGGATCTCCTTGTAGGCGCGGCAGGCCTCGACGAAGGTCATCAGCTGGCCCTTGTCATCGGCGGTACCGCGTCCGGTCAGCACCTTACGGCCCGGCGCAAGCTCCTTGATCTTCGGGTCGAAAGGGCTGTCTTCCCACAGTTCGATCGGGTCGATCGGCTGTACGTCGTAATGGCCGTAGAAAAGCACATGCGGCGCATCGGTGGTGGCGCCGTCGTGATGGGCGACGACCATCGGATGACCGGGCGTGGCGCGTATCGATGCCTCGAAACCGATACCCTTGAGTTCATCGACCAACCATTCGGCCGCCTTGCGGCATTCGCCCTTGTAGGCAGGGTCTGTCGAGATCGACTGGATGCGGACGAGAGAGAACAGACGCTCGATACTGGCTTCGAGGTTCTGGTCGGCGCGGTCGAGAACTGTGGAAATATCGGTCATGGAAACACCCTGTCTTTGAGCGGGCTACCACGAACGGGCAACCGGCTTGTCACGCTGAGTGTTAGCAAGCAAGCGCGCCGCGGCACAATCAAAAATCGGGGCCGCCTTTGAGGAGAAAGGTCGCTGAATACAACTTTGGTATCAGTGTTGCAACTCTGGACTGTGCCGAAAGTGGAGGTATATGCTCCGCTTCAGGACACATTCCGTCCGGCCTTGGGAGGGGCTTAAAATGTGGAATCAAGTGTATGACCCAACGGGCAGCGCTGTTCTGTCCACCATTCTCGCGGCAATTCCCGTTCTCATTCTCTTGGGCCTGATCGCCACCAATGTCGTCAAGGCTCATATCGCAGCGATCATCGCTCTGGTGATCGCCAATCTCATTGCCATTTTCATCTTTACCATGCCGGTCGGCATGTCGCTGAGCGCAAGTTTGTTGGGCGCGGTCACCGGCTTCTTTCCGATCGGATGGATCGTCCTCAACGTCATCTTTCTCTACCGTCTGACGGTGGAGAAAGGCCAATTCGAAAAGCTGCAGCAGACGATCGGCAGCGTGACGAATGACCGCCGCATCCAGCTTCTGTTGATCGCCTTTGCCTTTGGCGCCTTTTTCGAAGGCGCATCCGGCTTCGGCACGCCTGTGGCGGTCACCGGCGCGATCCTCATCGGCCTCGGCTTCTCGCCGCTTGCTGCCTCCGGCCTGTCATTGATCGCCAATACCGCGCCGGTCGCATACGGCGCACTCGGCACGCCGATCCAGGGCCTGTCTCAGGTTACCGGCATCGATCCCTATCTGCTCGGCGCCATGGTCGGGCGGCAATTGCCGTTCTTCTCCGTCCTCGTGCCCTTCTGGCTGATCTGGGTTTTTGCCGGCCGCAAGGGCATGATGCAGATCTGGCCGGCGATCCTGGTGACCGGCGCATCCTTTGCACTCGCCCAGTTCTTCATCTCCAACTACATCAACCCGTGGATCGTCGATATCGGCGCGTCGCTTCTGTCCATGGCCTGCCTCATCGGTTTCCTGCAGGTCTGGCAGCCGAAGGAGGTCTGGACCTCGCCAAAACTGCGTGGCCACGATATTTCCGACGATGGCACATTGAAGGCGCCGAAGCCGGTCGTGCGGCCGTCGCCCAAGGAAATCCGGTCGGCGCTGACACCGTGGATCATCGTCTGCATCGTGCTGCTGATCTGGGGCACGGGCCTGTTCAAGTCGGCGGTCAATTCCTGGGCGGTCTGGAACTATCCCGTACCGGGCCTCGACAAGATGATCGCCAAGATGCCGCCGGTCGCGCCCGGCCCGACACCGGAAGCCGCAACATTCTCCTTCACGTGGCTTTCCTATACCGGAACCGGCATGTTGATCGCGGCGGTCCTCTCAGGTTTCGCCATGGGATTTACCCCCGGACAAATGCTGAAAACCTACGGCCGGACGATCAAGCTCTGCGCCTATTCGCTGATCACCATTGCGGCCATGCTGGCGCTCGGCACGCTCACGCGCCTGTCGGGCATCGATTCCACGCTTGGCTTGGCCTTCGCGGCAACCGGCGTTTTCTACCCGTTCTTCGGCACGCTGCTCGGCTGGCTCGGCGTGGCATTGACGGGGTCTGATACGGCCTCCAACATCCTCTTCGGCAACCTGCAGAAGGTGACATCGGAGCAATTGGGTCTCTCGCCGATCCTGATGGGCGCGGCAAACTCGTCCGGCGGCGTCATGGGCAAGATGATCGACGCACAGTCGATCGTTGTCGCCTCCACCGCCACCGGCTGGTTCGGGCACGAGGGCAGCATCCTGCGCTTCGTCTTCTGGCACTCGATCGCGCTTGCCTGCCTTGTCGGGGTTCTCGTGACCTTGCAGGCCTATGTCTGGCCCTTCACCGCCATGGTCGTGGTACAGCCCTGAATGGAACGGGGCGCTGTCCACACGGACGGCGCCCGTTCAAATCTTGCGGCTATTGCCGATGATCTGTCGCATATATTCCATCATCAACTCGCGCTCGAATGTCCGGAAGCCGGAAAACAGCGCGCTGTCGGCTTCTGCTGCAGCTTCGACTGCGCGTTCCTCCAGCGCGCGTCCAAGCGCCGTCAGGTTGATGATCTGGGCGCGCCGGTCGTTGGGATGCGGCGTGCGGCCAATCAGCCCGTCGCGTTCCATGCGGGCAAGCGTATTGGCAAGCGTCGCCTGTTCCACTTCCAGCCTGTCGAGCAGCTGCTTCTGCGTCAGACCGTCTTCCTGCCAGAGTTCCAGAAGCACGGGGAACTGGCCGGGCGAAAAGCCGAGCCTCGCCGCCCGCTTCTGCAGGGAGCGTGAAAAGAGCCGGGCGAGTTGTCCAGCGAGATAGGTGGCAGACTGCGAGCGATCAAAACCCATATTTCCGTCATCCCTCCCGCGCCACCGGCGCTGCCGGCGGACGATAACTGATATCAGGCGATGCTTATTGGAAGAGTGGGGCAGAGGCTTCCGATTGGCAAGACAGTGCAGCTGTCATGGCGCAGAAAAGGACCGTAAAAAACGCCACGGCTGGGAGGGGGTACAGCCGTGGCGTTCCGATAGGAGGACAAAGACCCGGAGAGGGGGATAGGCCTTTGTCCGGTCTGGTGAGGCGGGGGACAAGCCATGTTCCAGACTGCGGCGTGATCAATCGCCGGTACGCTTGAAATGAGGGGCGGATTGCGGCTTTTCAAGGGAAGGCGGGATTACAATTCCGTAAGGTTGGGCGCGTATCCGGGGCGCGGTCGCCGACAAGTTTTCATGGACGCCGCGCATGCGTCACGCTATTCCATGCCGATGAAAAAAGGCGATCACCTCTTCCTAGTCGACGGCTCCGGCTTCATCTTCCGCGCGTTCCATGCGCTGCCGCCCTTGACCCGCAAAACCGATGGCCTGCCGGTCGGCGCCGTGTCGGGCTTCTGCAACATGCTATGGAAGCTGCTGACCGATGCGCGCGATACGTCCGTTGGCGTGACGCCCACCCATTTCGCCGTCATCTTCGACTACTCGTCAAAGACCTTCCGCAAGGATCTCTACGACGCCTACAAGGCCAACCGCTCCGCCCCGCCGGAAGAGCTGGTGCCGCAGTTCGGCCTGATCCGCCAGGCGACCCGTGCCTTCAACCTGCCCTGCATCGAGACGGAGGGTTTCGAGGCAGACGACATCATCGCCACCTACGCCCGCAAGGCGGAAGCCGCCGGCGCCGATGTCACGATCGTGTCGTCCGACAAGGACCTGATGCAGCTCGTGACGCCCATGGTCCACATGTATGACAGCATGAAGGACAAGCAGATCGGCATTCCCGAAGTCATCGAGAAATGGGGCGTTGCGCCGGAAAAGATGATCGATCTGCAGGCGCTGGTGGGCGACTCGGTGGATAACGTGCCGGGCATTCCCGGCATCGGCCCCAAGACCGCCGCCCAGCTGCTGGAAGAATTCGGCGACCTGGAAACGCTTCTGGCGCGCGCCGGCGAGATCAAGCAGGTCAAGCGTCGCGAAAACATCGTCGCCAACGCCGATCTGGCCAGGATCTCCCGCCAGCTCGTGGAACTTCGCACCGACGTGCCGCTGGATCTTGATCTCGACGCCCTGTTCCTCGAGCCGCAGGATGGCCCGAAGCTGGTCGCCTTCCTCAAGGCCATGGAATTCGGCACGCTGACACGGCGCGTGGCGGCGGCCTGCGATTGCGATGCCAATGCTATAGAGCCGGCAATGATCGAGGTCGAATGGGGTGCCGAAGCCCGCGGCCCGGATCTCGATGCCGGAACGGCCGGTGAAGCTGGCGGCGAAACGGTGGCAGCCGCTGCGAATAAGACAGCGCCGAAAAGTGCGGATGGGGATACGCCATCCGCCTTTGCCGAAGCCCGTATTGCCGCTTTCTCCAGTGCCGGGATCGACACCACGAAATACGTGACGATCCGCGATGCCGCGGTCCTCGACGAATGGATCGCCGCGGCCCGCGAGACAGGCCTCGTCGGCTTCGACACCGAAACGAATTCGCTCGATCCGATGCAGGCGGAACTGGTCGGCTTCTCACTGGCGATTGCGGAAAACAGCAAAGATCCGTCCGGTCTGGATATCCGCGCCGCCTATGTGCCGCTCACCCACAAGACCGGCGTCGGCGATCTTCTCGGCGGCGGCATGGCGGAAAACCAGATCCCGACCCGCGATGCGCTGGACCGGCTGAAGCCGCTGCTCGAAGACCCGTCGGTGCTCAAGGTCGCGCAGAACCTCAAATTCGACTACCTCGTCATGAAGCGTCACGGCATTGCCATCAAGGCCTATGACGACACGATGCTGATGTCCTACGTTCTGGAAGCCGGAAAGTCCGGCGGCCACGGCATGGACGCCCTGTCGGAGCGCTGGCTGAACCATAAGCCGATCGCATTCAAGGATGTGGCCGGTTCGGGCAAGAGCGGCGTCAGCTTCGATTTCGTCGATATCGAGCGGGCATCCACCTACGCTGCCGAAGATGCCGACGTCACGCTGCGGTTATGGATGGTGCTGAAACCGCAGCTGGCGGCAATCGGTCTGACCCGCATCTATGAGCGCCTGGAACGCCCGATGGTCGAGGTTCTGGCACGCATGGAAGAGCGCGGCATATCCATCGACCGGCAGATCCTCTCGCGCCTTTCCGGGGAACTGGCGCAGAAGGCAGCCGCCTTCGAGGATGAGATCTACGAACTTGCCGGCGAAAAATTCACCATCGGCTCGCCGAAACAGCTCGGCGATATCCTGTTCGGCAAGATGGGGCTGCCGGGCGGCTCCAAGACCAAGACCGGCCAGTGGTCCACATCTGCGCAGGTTCTCGAAGACCTCGCGGCCGAAGGTGCTGAACTGCCGCGCAAGATCGTCGACTGGCGCCAGCTCACCAAGCTGAAGTCCACCTATACGGACGCCCTGCCTGGCTATGTCCATCCGGAAACCAAGCGGGTGCACACATCCTATTCGCTGGCATCGACCACGACGGGTCGCCTGTCCTCGTCCGAACCGAACCTGCAGAACATACCGGTCCGCAATGCCGAGGGTCGCAAGATCAGGACGGCCTTCATCGCCGCCCCCGGTCACAAGCTCCTGTCGGCCGACTACAGCCAGATCGAGCTGCGCGTGCTGGCGCACGTGGCCGATATCCCGCAGCTTCGTCAGGCCTTCGAGGATGGTATCGACATCCACGCGATGACGGCATCCGAAATGTTCGGTGTGCCTGTAGAAGGCATGCCGAGCGAGATCCGTCGCCGCGCCAAGGCGATCAACTTCGGCATCATCTACGGCATCTCGGCCTTCGGTCTTGCCAACCAGCTGTCGATCGAGCGCTCGGAAGCGAGCGATTACATCAAGAAGTATTTCGAGCGTTTTCCCGGCATCCGCGATTACATGGACTCCACCAAGGCATTCGCCCGCGAACATGGCTATGTGGAAACGATCTTCGGCCGCCGCGCGCATTACCCGGAAATCAAGTCATCCAACCCGTCCATGCGCGCCTTCAACGAGCGCGCGGCGATCAACGCGCCGATCCAGGGCTCGGCCGCCGACATCATCCGCCGCGCCATGGTGAAGATGGAGCCGGCTTTGGCGGAAGCAGGGCTTGGCGATCGCGTTCGTATGCTGCTGCAGGTGCACGACGAACTCATCTTCGAGGTCGAAGACGCTGATGTCGACAAGGCCATGCCGATCATCGTCTCGACCATGGAACAGGCGTCCATGCCGGCGATTTCCATGAAGGTTCCGCTCAAGGTGGATGCCCGCGCGGCATCCAACTGGGACGAGGCGCACTGAGGCTTTCAGGTCAGGCCGTACCCTCTTCAGGGTAGAGCGAGAGCAGTGCGGTGGAGAGAAGTTCGCCGGCATAGGCATCGGCGTTTTTCTGGCTCGCCTCGGTGAGGCCCACCTCGCGACACCTCTGGCGAACCGTGTCCTGTATCAAACTGACGATACCGCGCGCCTGATCGCCATCGCCGCCCTCGTTCGTATCGAGCGCCAAGGCCAGCGATGTCATGGCGACGATTTCAAGCACGACCATGCGCGCCTCGATGTCTGAATGCGCCATGCCGCCGGGGTCAGCCCCGTCATTCGTCCGTGTTCCGATCACCGCCCCAACTCCATTAGCTATGCCGAATAAGCAAGTAGGGGAGACAGAACAACTGTAAAGCGGCCAAGTATTATTTTTCTAGCTTGCTCAAATCTTGGGCAATCAAAGTTGATATCGCGTTAACCAAAGCGTTTCCGGCCGTTTCGACTTCGCCACTATTATCGATCGTGGTGACCCGATAATCGCCCCGGACATCCGGTGTGCCGCGGGCAAGGCGTTTGAGGATATCCTCGCGGCTTTCGCGCCCGCGCGCTTCCAGCCTTGCGGCCAGCACATCGGGCCTTGCGGTCACGTTGATCACGATCAGCGACGGGTAGGCCTGGCGGAAAAGCTGCAGGGCCGAGCGCGATCCGTTGGCGATGACGATCGCGCCGGCGGCAACCGCATCGCGCGTTTCGGCGGGTATTCCGTAGCACAATCCATGAGCCTGCCATGACACCGCAAACCGGCCGGCGCTGTCCATGGTCTCGAATTCCGCTTCACAGACGCCGTCATGGTCCTCGCCTCCGGCGGAGGAATCGCGGGTAATGACGCGGCGGGCAAAGATCACCTCCCGGCAATCCGTGAAATGCCGGGCGGCATAGGCCATCAGCGTATCCTTGCCGGCACCGCTCGGACCGACAACCACGACCATCCAGCCGGCGGGGATTTCTCTTCGTCGGTCGGCGCTATTGTCCATCACGCCACCCGACGTCCTTGCCGCCAGACGGCGCGCGAGACCGGCACGCCCGCCTCGCGGTGCACCCGAACGAGGTCGGCACGCAGATCCACGGCGATGCGGCCACGATCGTCAAGGCCCGCCGTGCGTGCCGGTGTCGATGTCACCATGGCGATTGCCTTCGGCAGTGTGATGCCGTCGACCTCGTCGGCCAGTATGAAGGGAGCATAGAGAAGGCTGAGCGGAACGTAATCGGAAGAGAGAACGTCGAGCACATTCCTGGCGGCCAGATCGCGGGCGGCGATATTGCCGGAATGCGACTTGCCGCGCACCACGTTCGGGGCCCCCATCAACACGCTCATGCCGGCCTTGTGCGAAGCGGCGGCGGCCTCGAAACTGGTCGGGAATTCCGCCAGCTTGACGCCGTTCTCGATCGCCTCGTCGACATGCGCCAGCGTCGCGTCGTCATGGCTTGCGACGGTGATGCCGAAGGCAGCGCAGTGCCTTGCGATGGCGATCCGGTGCGGCGTCGAATTGCGCTGCGATTCCTCGATCCGCTTGTCGATGAACACCTTGAAAGCTTCGTCCGAAAGGCCACGCTTCTTCTGGTAGTAGAAGATGTACTGGTCCATGGTCTGGAACTGGCGCTGGCCGGGCGCATGGTCCATCAGCGAAACGAGCCGTACGTGGCTGTCGTTCTCGAAATCGGCGAAGTGTTGCAGCACGTTATCGGCGGAAACTTCGCAGCGCAGATGGATGAGGTGCTCCGAACGCAGGCGCCCCTCCCGCTCGGCGGCCTGAATGGCGTCGGCCATTTCGCGCATCTCGCCATGCTCGAAGCCGCCGTCTTCGTCCGAACCCATGCGCAGGCAGTCGAACACGGTGGTGATCCCGGAAGAGGCGATCTGGGCGTCATGCGCCTGGATCGCCGCCGTCGCATTCCAGCGCACGCCGGGACGCGGCGAATAATGCTGCTCCAGATGGTCGGTGTGAAGTTCGACGAGGCCGGGTATCAGGTAGTCGCCTTCGAAATCCTCGCCGGCATGGACATTGCCCTCGGAAATGTCGGTAATCTTGCCATCGCGGATCTGCACGGAACCGCAGTTCACGCTGTCCTCCAGCACGATACGGGCATTGGTGAATACGGTCTCGGTCATGGGGCGGTCTTTCTGGTGGCAGGGGCCGGCTTAAGGGGCAGCCAGCGAAGGGCGGTGAATGGGGCGCCGCGTTCAGGCTCGACGAAGATCGACAGCCCGTCGATGGAAAGCGGCTTGTTGGTGAAATCGGCAAATCGTTCGTCGAGCGCCGCGCGCATCGCCGACGCCTGGTCGGGTGGCACCTGGCCGGTCAGCGTCATATGAAAGCGGAACTCGTCCATGACGTGGGGATAGCCCCAGCGGATCAGGTTGTCGCGATGCGCAGGCGACAGCGTATCTGGCTTGCGTCGGGCGATATCGGCTTCGGACAGTGGCGCGCGAAACGGCTCGAACTCTTCGACGATCTCCGCCGCAAAGGCCTGCAGATCCGGATAAACCGCATCCGGCACCAGCGCAAAAAAGCGACCAAGCTGGCCGATGACGATGTTCGGGATATCGAAGGCTGGCGTCTTCGCCGCGAAGCGCTCGGAGGCGTTCAGGAGCTCGGCCTCGCTTTTGCCTTCGGCCAGTTCGAACGGAGCCTTCAGCGTCGCGTGGAAGGCGTAGCGGCGTGGATCGGCAGTCAGCGTATGGACGTCTTCAGTGTTGAGACCGGAGACATCCGGCGTCGGAAAGGTCTCGCCCGAAAAGGCGTCGCGGCCCAGCCAGCGGGATGCCGTCTTCGTCAGCGGGTGGGCCGCAGCGGGGGAAAAATAGAGGGCGTAACGCAAGGCAAGGGTCCGGAAACATGGAAGGGGATGGCGACGGAAGACTATCCGTCCGCCGCGTCCGAAGACAGGCCCTGCGCGTAAAAGATTTCCATGACAGAATGATGATGGGACCCGAGTTTTAGTGGCTCGGGCCGCCGATCAGTCGTGAGCGGATCGCATTCGACATCGCATCGAAGGCGAAGACGACGAGGAGGATGAGGAGCACCATATAGGCGACCTTGTCCCAGTCGGCATTGGTACCCATAGCTTCCAGAAGCTTGAGGCCGATGCCGCCGGCGCCGACGGCGCCGATAACGGTCGCCGAGCGGGTGTTGGATTCCCAGAAATACAAGGACTGGGAGATGAACACCGGCAGGACCTGCGGCACGACGCCGAAGCGATTGACGGTGACAGAATTGGCACCGACCGATTTCACCCCTTCGCGCTGCTTGTCGTCGACATTCTCCAGCGCTTCCGCATAGACCTTGCCGAGTGCGCCGGTGTCGGTGAAGAAGATCGCCGCGATGCCGGGGATCGGTCCGGGGCCGAAGGAGCGAGTGAAGAACAGTGCCCAGATCAGCATGTCGATCGAGCGCAGGAAGTCGAAGGACCGCTTCATCAGCCAGTTGGCGGCGCGGTTGCGAGTGATGTTGCGCGCGGCGATGAAGGCGAAGGGAAAGGCGAGAAGCGTGCCGAACAGCGTGCCGACGAAAGCCATGACCAGCGTCTGCGCCAGCTTGGAGAAGATGTCGGCATGTTGCCAGACGGTGTTCTCCAGGAAATCGCCCCACATGTGCGTGATATTGGTGCGGGCCGGATCGAGACGCTCGCCGACCGTGGCCAGACTGATCAGCTCGCCCCAGCTCTTGCCCCAGAATTCCGAGCGCGTGTCGAACAGGAAGTTAGCCCAGCCGAGAAAACGACGTTGGACATAGACCTGGCTTGTGCGGATCTCGGCCTGGCCTTCGAAGCCGTAATGGACGATGACCTTGTTGCCGTCCTGGACGATTGCCGCAGGCGCACCGGCCGGAGCCGTCGCCGCATCCTGCGTGATCGTAACAGGGTAAGCGGTGCCGTTCAGATAGACATCGACCTGGCTTGGCGTCACGTCGAGGCGGGCGGCGTCGCTGCCGTAGGTGACGGAATAGCCGCCATTCTGGGTCGGCTGCAGCCAGAAGATCTCCGCACCTTCGGCATACTGGCCACGGTTCGACCACTGAACGCGAACGCTGCCGTCATCCTCGTAGCGCAGGCGCGGCTGGGCGCGCCAGGAATACCAGTCCTGCACATAGATCGAGGCGCGATCCCACTGGCCCTGCATGAAGGCCGGACCGACATTGAAGGCGAAAAAGCATATCGCCAGATAGAGGAAGACGGTGCCGGAGCCGATCAGCAGTCCATAGCGCTGCAGGAAGGAACGATGGAAGACCTGTGGGTACTGTTCGCGAAGACGCTCGCGGTCTGCCGCATTGATGCTGGGAACCGAAGTGGTCATCAGGCTGCTCCCCTGCCGAATTCGAAGGACTGGTCGCCGATCAGGCGGCGGCGAAGCCAGGCGGAAAACTGATCGATGGCGACGATGCTGATCAGAAGAAGGATGATGATCGCATAGGTCTTGGCGGCATGATCACGGCCGATCGCCAGACGGAAGACCTCGCCGATGCCGCCGCCGCCGACCGCACCGATGATGGTCGAGGCACGCACATTGATTTCGGCGCGCAGCAGTGTGTAGGAGACGAAATTCGGCAGGACCTGGGGAACGATGGCGAAGCGCACCCGCTCGACCCAGCTTGCGCCGGCGGCCCGCAGGCCCTCGTCCGGCTTCATGTCGGAATTCTCCACCACTTCGAAGAACAGCTTTCCGAGCGCGCCGATCGTATGGACGGTAATCGCGATGATCGCCGCGATCGGTCCGATCGACAGGATTGCTGTCAGAAGCCCGGCAATGACGATTTCCGGAAAGGCGCGCATGATTTCCATGATGCGGCGCACGACGAAACGGGTGGCACTGGCGCCGACCAGATTGGTCGAGGCGAAGAAGCAGAGAACGAAGGCGATGGCAGCGCCGATGATCGTCGAGACCAGCGCGATGTTGATGGTGATGACAAGCTGGTAGAGGAAATGCGGAATGTAGAGCGTCTCGGTAATATAGACGCGATCGGAGGTATAATTGTATTTCAGCGAGCCGTCCGCATAGGGCGAGGGCAGGTCGAACATCGCCCGGAAGATTTCCATCGGGCTGTCCGGCACGAAATTCTTGATGAAATCGAAGAGATAGGGCAGGCGTTCGAAGAATTTCCCGGAATTCGCGTCATTGGCGAAGTTCAGCGAAGCGCCGAGCACGAACAGGAAAACGACGATCGCGATCGCGGTATATACCCGTCGCGTACGCAATTGCTGTCGATAGTGCTGCATCACCATGGATGCCGCAGGACCAAGCCCACCACCCGGTACACGATTGTTATGTTCGCTGATGGTCGCCATGATCCGTGCTCTCGGTTGTAGAAACGGCGGCGCCTTTCGACGCCGCCGCCAGAGAAATGTGAGGAAGCTCAGCCGCCGATGACGGACTTGCGAGCGTCGACGATCGTCTGGTAGAACGACTTGTCGACCTTGATGTATTCCTTGTTGTCGCCGCCGGTATAGGACTTGAAGCAGGCTTCGTCGGTCTTCGGCAGAGCGAGGAAGTAGGCTTCCACCTTCTCGCGGATGTCAGCCGGCAGGGCGTTGTTGACCATCAGCGGGCCGTTCGGGATCAGCGGCGACTTCCAGACTTCGACGATATCGTCGCTGTCGAGGTTACCCTTGTTGATCATCTGGTGCAGGTTGCCGCTGGAATAACCGTCTTCCCAGGAGCCGACGCCCGAACCGAAGGTCGTGCCGACGTCGAACTTCTTGTCAAGAACGGCGAGAACGAGGTTCTCGTGACCGCCGCCGAAGCCGGTTTCGGAGAAGTATTCCTTCACCGGAGCGCCGATTTCCTTCGGCAGGGCGACGTTCGGAACGAGGTAGCCGGAAGTGCTATCCGGATCGGCGAAGCCGATCTTCTTGCCCTTGGCGTCTGCGAGCGTCTTGATGCCCGAATCCTTGCGGGCAACCATGATGGAATAGTAGCCGGAAGAACCGTCGGCTTGCGTGTAGGTCAGGATCGGGTCGACAGCGCCTTCCTTCTGCAGTTCGATGGCGGCGTAGGAGGAAGCACCCATCGAAGCGATGTCGATCGTGCCGCCGAGCAGGCCCTGGATGACGCCGTTATAGTCCGGCGACGGGAAGATCTGGACGTCGGCAACGCCGGTCGCAGCCTTGAGGCCCGGAACGACACACTGCGTGTTGCGGATCATGTCGGCTTCGTTCTCCGAGCCGTCGAGACCGATGCGCAGGACCTTGACGTCCTGGGCCATTGCGGAGCCTGCAACGACGCTCATGGCGACGGCAGCAAGAAGGGTTTTCTTCAGCATGGTGATCTCCTGTTTCCGGATCATCCGGAGTTGGGTCATGAATGATGTGCCCTTGACGCGGGCTGTCGATCTGGGTGCGGGTATCAGGCGCCGGCGCTTGCCAGCGTGCCGATCCCGGCCGATTTCTTGCCCGCAGCCACCTGGGCGGCGGGAATGTTGATGCTGGTAGAAGTCATCGTCTCGTCGATGCCCGCACCATCCCGGTCGGAACCGTAGATTTCCTGCACGGCCGCGGCAGTAAGCTGCGAAGGCGTGCCGTCGAAGACGACACTGCCATGCGCCATGCCTATAATGCGCTCGCAGTAGCTGCGGGCAGTATCGAGTGTGTGCAGGTTGGTAATCACGGTGATGCCTTCGCGCTCGTTGATGTCGCGCAGCGCGTCCATCACGATCTTGGCGTTGAGCGGGTCGAGCGAAGCGATCGGCTCGTCGGCGAGCAGCATCTTTGGCGCCTGCATGAGGGCGCGGGCGATCGCCACGCGCTGCTGCTGGCCGCCGGACAGCGTGCCGGCACGTTGCAGTGCCGTCTGCTCGATGCCGAGGCGCTCGAGTGCGGCAATTGCGGCAAGGCGCTCGTCGTCGGAAAAGATGTTGAGCAGGCTGAGGACCGTAGAGCGATGATTCAGCCGGCCGAGCATGACATTGGTCAGAACGTCGAGACGCGGCACGAGATTGAACTGCTGGAAAATCATCGCACAGTCGCGCTGCCAGTTGCGCAGGCTGGCACCCCTGAGTGCAGAAACCTCGGTATCACCGAAATGCATGGAGCCGGAGCTCGGCTCCTGCAGGCGGTTGATCATGCGCAACAGCGTCGACTTGCCGGCACCGGAACGACCGATGACGCCGACCATTTGCCCCTGCGGAATCTCGACATTCACGTCATTGACCGCAACGCGGTCGCCAAAACGTCGTGTAATATTCCGCAGTTCAAACGTCATATCAAAAAAACCCGTCCAATCCCCTGGTGGGCAACCGATTAGACGTGGTTGATGAAGGCTGAATGTCGGTTTGATGTCCGTTTTGTTACAACCGATGCGCTTCCATAACGCTTTCGTTACAACGCATGGCGCGAGAGGAATTCCTCTGCCGAAAGCGAGCGGAAATCATCGAGGGCCGTGCGCAGCTTGGCGTGATCCCAATCCCACCAAGCAAGCCGGTTCATTGCCTCGCCGATTTCGCGGGTGAAACGCTCGCGAATAAGCTTCGCCGGAACCCCGCCGACGATCGTGTAGGGTGCCACATCCTTCGACACGACCGCACCTGCGCCGATCACCGCGCCGTTGCCGACATTGACACCGGGAAGCAGCGTCGCGCCGTGGCCGATCCATACGTCATGGCCGATCGTGATGCGGTGTTCGCGACGCCAGTCGAAGAAATCCTGCTCCATGTCGGCGTCATCCCAGTAATAGGCGGCGCGATAGGTAAAATGGTGCAGCGTGGCGCGCTGCATCGGGTGGTTGGTCGCGTTGATCCGCACCGCGGCGGCGATATTGACGAACTTGCCGACCGTTGCGCACCAGATCGAGCCGTCACGCTCGATATAGGAGTAGTCGCCGAACTCGACTTCATCCAGCCGGCAGCGCTCGGCCACTTCCGTGTAGCGTCCGAGCGTCGAGGCCGTGACGCTTGCCGTTTCGTGGATACTCGGCTCCCGGGTCAGTTTCTTGCTCATGCTGCAATGGCCTTTCGGGGAGAAAACGCGCTGACATCGAGAATGCGGTCTGCCACCGCCTCGCGCACTTCCTCGTCATGGAAGATGCCGAGCATGGCGACGCCGGCCTCCTTCTTGGCCGCGATCATCTCGACTACGACGCGCCGGTTGGTGGCATCGAGCGAGGCAGTCGGCTCGTCGAGCAGCAGGATGCGGTGGCTGGTGATGAAGCCGCGGGCAATATTGACGCGCTGCTGCTCACCACCGGAGAAAGTGGCGGGTGGAAGCGACCAGAGTTCGCGCGGCAGGTTGAGTTTTGCCAGCAGTTCCGCCGCATTGTCTTTTGCCACGGCAGCTTCGATACCGCGGGCGACCAGCGGTTCGGCGACGACATCGATCGCAGCGACGCGCGGCACGGTACGCAGGAACTGGCTGACATAGCCCATCGTGTGGCGGCGCACATCGATGACGGTGCGCGGATCGGTGCTGGCGATGTCGACGATCCGGTCCTGATGATCGACAAGAATTTGGCCGGCATCGACGGCATAGTTGCCGTAGAGCATTTTCAGGATCGAGCTCTTGCCGATACCCGACGGGCCGCCGAGCACGACGCATTCGCCGGCGGCGACCGAGAAATTCACATCGTTGACGACCGGCAGCTTGATGCCGTCGCGCAGATGCATGGTGAAGCTTTTGGAGACTTCCGAGACGACGAGGGGAGTGGCCATCGATATTACCTCACACCTGGAGAATGGAAGAAACGAGAAGCTGGGTATAGGGCTCGCGCGGATCGTCGAGCACGCGGTCGGTCAGGCCGTGTTCGATCACGTGGCCGTCCTTCATCACCATCATCCGGTGGGAGAGCAGGCGGGCCACTGCGAGGTCATGGGTGACGACGATCGCCGCCAGCCCGAGATCGTTGACGAGGCCGCGCACGAGGTCGAGCAGGCGGGCCTGTACCGAGACGTCGAGACCGCCGGTCGGTTCGTCCATGAACACGAGGCGCGGGCCGGTGACGAGGTTGCGGGCGATCTGCAGCCGCTGGCGCATGCCGCCGGAAAAGGCGCGCGGCTGGTCGTCGATGCGGTCGGCGGAGATCTCGACGCGGCCGAGCCAGTCGGTCGCCGTCTCGCGGATCTTTCCGTAGTGCCGGTCACCCACCGCCATCAACCGCTCGCCGACATTGGCGCCGGCAGACACCGTCATGCGCAGGCCGTCGGCCGGGTTCTGGTGAACGAAACCCCAGTCGGTGCGCATCAGGAACCGGCGCTCCGCCTCGCTCATATGGTAGAGATCGCGGAAATTGCCGTCGCGCATCCGGTATTCGACGCTGCCGGCGGTGGGCAGCAGGCGCGTGGAGATGCAGTTGAGCAGCGTCGTCTTGCCGGAGCCGGATTCACCGACGATGGCGAGCACTTCACCGGGCCAGAGTTCGAAATTGACGTCCTTGCAACCGATCCGGCTGCCGTAGAATTTCGAGACACCGCTGACTTTGAGAAGAGGGGTGTCGGTCATTCTGCAGCCTCCTGACTTGGAGCAAGCATCGCGCCCACATGCCCGTGCTCGCGGCGGTCTTCGCAATGGTCGGTATCGGAGCAGACGAACATCCGCCCGCCGCGGTCGTCGAGCACCACTTCGTCGAGATAGACGCCATGCGCGCCGCAAAGCGCGCAATCCTGCTCGAATGTCTGGATCTCGAACGGGTAATCCTCGAAGTCGAGGCTGACGACCTGCGTATGCGGCGGCACCGCATAGATGCGTTTTTCACGGCCTGCGCCGAAGAGCTGCAGCGCATCCGACATGTGCATTTTCGGATTGTCGAATTTCGGCGTCGGCGACGGATCCATCACGTAGCGGCCGTCGACCTTCACCGGATAGGCATAGGTCTTGGAGATGCGGCCGTTCTGGGCGATGTCCTCGTAGAGCTTCACATGCATCAGGCCGTATTCTTCCAGCGCATGCATCTTTCGCGTTTCGGTCTCGCGCGGCTCGAGGAAGCGCAAGGGTTCCGGTATCGGAACCTGATAGACGAGCACCTGGCCTTCGGTGAGCTTCTGTTCGGGAATGCGGTGACGCGTCTGGATGATCGTCGCGTCCTTGGTATGGGTTGTGACAGCGACATCGGCGACCTTCTGGAAGAAGGCGCGGATCGAAACGGCATTCGTTGTATCGTCGGCGCCTTGGTCTATGACCTTCAGCACGTCCTCCCGGCCGATGATCGAGGCCGTGACCTGCACGCCGCCGGTTCCCCAGCCATAGGGCATCGGCATTTCACGCGAGGCGAACGGCACCTGGTAGCCGGGAATGGCAATGGCCTTGAGGATCGCTCGGCGGATCATCCGCTTGGTCTGTTCGTCCAGATAGGCGAAATTGTAGGTGGCGAGATCGGCAGTCATTCGGCAGCGTCCTTCATCTCGTTTTCGCCCCGGTCGGCAGTACGGGCCGCTTCGATATCGGCGCGCATCTTGCGCACCATGGCGAGTTCGGCCTGGAAATCGACGTAATGCGGCAGTTTCAGGTGTTCGACGAAGCCGGTCGCCTGCACGTTGTCGGAATGCGAAATGACGAATTCCTCGTCCTGTGCCGGGGCGGTAATATCTTCGCCGAGTTCGTCCGCACGCAGCGCGCGGTCGACGAGCGACATGGACATCGCCTTGCGTTCGCTCTGGCCGAAGACGAGGCCGTAGCCGCGGGTAAACTGCGGCGGTGCCTTGGACGAGCCCTTGAACTGGTTGACCATCTGGCATTCGGTGACCCGGATGCGGCCGAGCGAGACGGAAAAGCCGAGTTCGGGAATGTCCATCTCCACCTCGACTTCGCCGATGCGGACCTCGCCGACGAAAGGATGATTGCGGCCGTAGCCGCGCTGGGTGGAATAGCCGAGCGCCAGCAGAAAGCCTTCGTCGCCGCGGGCAAGCGCCTGCAGGCGAAGATCGCGGCCCATGGGGAATTCCATCGGCTCGCGGGTCAGGTCACCCGCCTCATGGTCCTGCGGCAGATCACCATCGGCCTCGATCAGCCCCTCATGGGCGAGGATGTCGGACACCCGCATGATCTCTTCGCCGGAGGCAGGCTTGAGAGCGGGTTCCTCGACCTCTTCATCGCTAAGCAGCGACGGGTCGAGCAGACGGTGGGTATAGTCGAAGGTCGGCCCCAGCAACTGACCGCCCGGCAGATCCTTGTAGGTGGCGGAAACGCGGCGCTCGACCTTCATGGCGGCCGTATCGAGCGGCACGGAACTGCCGAAGCGGGGCAGGGTGGTGCGATAGGCGCGCAAGAGGAAGATCGCCTCGATCAGATCGCCGCGCGACTGGCGCACGGCAAGCGCTGCAAGCGACCGGTCATGCAGCGAAGCTTCCGCCATGACGCGATCCACTGCGAGGCCGAGCTGTTCGGCGATCTGCTCGATGGTGAGCGCCGGTAGCGACCGGTCGCCGCGGCGACGGTCGGCCAGCAGACGGTGGGCATTGGTGATGGCGGCTTCGCCACCCTTTACGGCAACATACATGCGTTATCTCCTCGGGCCTCAGGCCACGATCTTCGTCGTGCGCGGCAGGCACAGGAAGTGGCGCCCGGCGGTCAGGATCACGTCTATGCCGCGCGGGAAAAGCGGCCGGTTGTCGGCCCACAGCCGCAGGAAGGTTTCGGGCAGGCCGGAGACCTGGACCGGCCGGCTTTCGAGGATGCCCGGTCCCGAGAGGGTGAAGGTCTCGCCATTGCCCAGCGCGTCCACTTCGATCAGCAGGGTCGTCGAGCGATCGGGATATTCCTGGGTGCCGGCGGAGAAGAGCCCGAAGGAGGAGAGCGTGGAAGACGCTTCCTTGAAGGCGAAGCGTGCCTCTGCCTTTTCACGGGTGATCGGTGCGCCGGAATGAAAGCCGATCCACTCGGCGACGGCCGACTGTGAAAATCCGGCGCTCAGCCAGACGGGCGTGTCATGGTCGCAAAGGGTCAGCGCGATGGCGCCAGCGGCAGGCCCAAGCGGTTCCGGCTGGCCGGCATCATGCTCGACGGCGCGGATCGTGCCCGGCCGCGCCATGCCGTCCATCACCATGCGAAAGACCCCCTGGGACTGGAAGACCGGATCGGCAAAGCCGCCGGAGAATGCCTGCGTATCGGTGGCCATCAGTCGTCTCCCCTTACCATGGTGAAGAAATCGACGCGGGTTGCCGCGGTCTCTTCGGCCTTCTGTGCGTCTTCTTCTGCAAGCCGCCTTTCGACAGGTTCAAGCACGACGCTTTCGACGAAGTGGCGCGTCGCCTCTTCCTGCCACAGGGCATCGAAGATCGCTGCAAGCCGCGCCTTCTTCCTGTCGGTGCCGAGCGCCTGGGCGTGACCGATCGTGCCGGAGGCAAGTGCTATCGTTGCGCGCGTGACGGTCGCTTCCCCGAGATTGAACGGGCTGCCGCCACCGCCTATGCGGCCGCGCACCATGACGAGGCCCGTCTCAGGCCCGCGGACGGGACGGGCTTCCGGCTTGTCGGCCAGGATGTCCCATGCGGCGGTCAGTTCGATCAAGGTCGCACCGGCCAGAAGTCCGGCGCAACGGCGACGGGCTGTTACATCCGGGTCGACCGGGGCATGTGCTGCAGCATCCATCATCAATCTCCAAAATGTCTATTGATATAGACAACTATACAAGATAACTTAGGCATAACTTTCGGATATAACAAGCGTGTGACATGGATATGCAGGAAGCGGCGGTAAGGCGACAAAACGGGGTGGCGCTCTGGCGGCAGATCGCCGACCGCATCCGCGCGGCGATTGCCGCCGGCGATTATGACGAGATCGGCAAGGTGCCGCCGGAAATGCTGTTGGCCGCCCAGTTCGGCGTCAATCGCCACACGGTGCGCAGCGCGCTCGCCGCACTGGCGCAGGAAGGCATCGTCCAGGCCGTGCAGGGCAGGGGGACGCTGATCCTGCGCAAGGACCGGATCAATTTCCCGATCTCGAAACGCACGCGCTTCAACCAAGGTGTCGGCGATCAGGCGCGGGAAAAGGAAGGCCTTCTGCTGGCGACGGCGGAAGAGGCGGCGACCGCAGATCTGGCAGCCCGGCTGAAACTGCCGCCGGGCGCGCGGGTGATCCGCATGGAGACGCTGCGAAAAGCCGACCGACGCCCGGTCTCGCGCGCCACGGCATGGTTTCCCGCCGAGCGATTTTCTGGAATGGCCGAAGCCTATCGCCACAGCGGCTCGATCACCGCAGCCTTTGCGGCCGTCGGCCTGCCGGATTACGTTCGCATCTCGACGGAAATCACCGCCGTCCACGCAGACGGCGACGATCTCTCGTCGCTGGAGCTTTCACCGGGCGCCATCGTGCTGGTCACGCGCGCGCTGAATGCCGACCCGGATGGCGTTCCCGTTCAATATGCCGTCAGTCGCTTTCCCGCAGATGCGGTGCAGTTCACGATCGAGAATTGATGTTAGCTATGCTTGTGTAATTGCAAAATTATAATTACATATTTGTGGTGTCTTCGATGCGTTTCGAATGGGATCAGGCCAAGGCTGACAGCAACCTGCGAAAAATCCGCGTGAGCTTCCAGTTGGCGGCCCGCGTGTTTCTGGATCCATTCGTACTGATCGAACAGGATCGTGTCGAAGATGGCGAGTGCCGCTGGCAGGCAATGAGGTCGGTTGAAGGCCTTTCGGTATTGATCGTGTCGCACACGAGTTATGAGGAAGATGAGGCCGGTGAAGTCTCGGAAGTGATCCGCATCATTTCTGCGAGAAAGGCGGATTATAAGGAAAGGCGTCGATATGAGCAGGAAAAGCGCTGAGACGGTTCGGTACGAACTCGACCCTGGCAACCTTCCGCCTCTGACGGACAAGCAGAAGGCCGAGCTTCAGTCGCTGGCCGATTTGCCCGACGAAGAGATCGATTTTTCCGAGATTCCGCCGATGACCGAACAACGGCTTACAGGCACTGAGCGCGGCCGGCTCTATCGTCCGCTCAAGCAACAGATCACGGCACGCGTGGATGCCGATGTGCTCGAATGGCTGAAATCTCAAGGCAAGGGATATCAGGCACGCATGAATGCAATCCTGCGTCGCGAGATGCTCGCTTCGGTGAAGGCGCGCAAAAAAGCCTAGGCGCGCATTTTCGCGCCTAGGCTTGCAGAGTGAATCAAATGCGTTTTGGCGCTCAATGCGCGCCGGACATGTCGCCGAGGACGTCCTTCGATGCGACGGTGGAATCCGCATTCAGCTTGTAGACCATCGGCACGCCGGTCGCCAGGTTGACGCCGAGGATCTGCTCCTTGGTCAGCTTGTCGAGAACCATGACCAGCGAGCGCAGCGAGTTGCCGTGAGCAGCGACAAGCACATTCTCGCCGCGCAGCACGCGCGGAAGAATTTCCGTCAGATAATAGGGCCACACGCGCGCACCCGTATCGCGCAGGCTCTCGCCGCCCGGTGGTGGAATGTCATAGGAACGGCGCCAGATATGCACCTGCTCCTCGCCCCACTTGGCGCGGGCGTCGTCCTTGTTGAGGCCGGAGAGATCGCCGTAGTCGCGTTCGTTGAGTGCCTGGTCGCGGATGGTCTCAAGATCATCCTGTCCGAGTTTGCCGAGCACGATCTTCAGCGTGTCCTGCGCGCGCTTCAGGTCGGAGGTAAACGCGATGTCGAACTTGATGCCGGTATCAGCGAGCGCCTGGCCGCCGGTCTCGGCTTCCTGGATGCCAAGCGGGGTAAGCTCCGGGTTCTTCCAGCCGGTAAACAGGTTCTTCAGGTTCCAGTCGCTCTGGCCGTGGCGAACGAGGACGAGGGTACCGCTCATGAAATCAATTCCTCCAAAGTGTCAGTCAAGCCCGAGAACGTCGAGCATCGAATAGTGACCGGGCTTCTTATCGCGCGCCCAAAGGGCCGCTGCAACTGCGCCGCGTGCGAAAATCGTCCGGTCACGGGCGCTGTGCGACAACGTGACCAGCTCGCCCTCGGCAGCCAGGATGACCGAATGATCACCGACCACAGAGCCGCCGCGCAACGTCGCAAATCCGATCGTCCCCTCGTCGCGCGGACCGGTATGGCCATCGCGGACGCGCACTGACTGGCTGGCGAGATCGATCCCGCGACCATCGGCCGCCGCCTCGCCCAGCAGCAGTGCCGTGCCCGAAGGCGCATCGACCTTGTGCTTGTGGTGCATCTCGACGATCTCGATATCCCAGCCGCTGGCCGGCAGTGCACGCGCCGCCTGCTTTGTCAGCACGCTCAACAGATTAACGCCGAGGCTCATGTTGCCGGATTTGACGACACGCGCATGGCGGCCAGCTGCGGCAAACTTTTCCTCGTCTTCAACCGAGCAACCGGTCGTGCCGATCACATGCACGATCCGCGCCTGTGCCGCCAGTCCCGCAAAGGCGACACTTGCGGCCGGAGCGGTGAAATCGACCACGCCCTCGGCATTCAGGAAGGCTTCCAGCGGATCGCTGGTAATGGCGACGCCGATCGCCCCGACACCGGCAAGATCGCCGGCATCCTTGCCGATAAAAGGGGAGCCTTCCCGTTCGATTGCGGCATGCAGGGCCGTGCCCGGCGTTTCGTGGATGATGCGGATCAGGGCCTGGCCCATGCGCCCGCCGGCGCCCACCACGACCAGCTTCATCTCACTCTCACTCATGTCGTCGAATTCCTGCTGCTTTAAATTTGCCCTGGTGCGTGAAGATTGTTCAGGCGAGCGTAGAGACCGTTCTGGCGCTGCGCAAGATCCTCGTGCGTGCCTTCCTCGATCACCTGGCCATCCTGCATCACCACGATCTTGTCTGCATTGACGACGGTCGAAAGGCGGTGTGCGATGACGATGACGGTGCGCCCGCGCATCGCCGTGTCGAGTGCCTTCTGCACCGCCGCCTCCGACTCGTTGTCGAGCGCCGAAGTGGCTTCATCGAGCAGAAGGATGGGTGCGTTGCGCACCAGCGCGCGCGCGATCGAAAGGCGCTGGCGCTGGCCGCCCGAAAGCGTCACGCCATTCTCGCCGACCGGCGTCTCGTAGCCCTGCGGCTGCGACATGATGAAATCATGCGCATGCGCGAGCCTCGCGGAGGCTTCTACCTCTGCATCTGTCGCGTCCGGTCGTCCGTAGCGAATGTTGTCGCGGATCGTGCCCTCGAACATGTACGGCTGTTGCGACACATAGGCGAGCTGGTGGCGCAGCGACTTCTTCGTCACATCCGCAATGTCTTGGCCGTCGATGAGGATCTGCCCTTCCGACGGGTCGTAGAAACGCGGAATGAGGTTGATGATCGTCGATTTTCCGGCACCCGAGGGGCCGACGAGCGCCGTCGTCTTGCCGCCTTCCGCCATCAGGTTCACCCCGCGCAGGATCGGTGCCCCGGTCGGGTAGGAAAAGACCACGTTACTGAATTCGACCTTCGCATCGCTGATGACGAGGTCGGTCGCGCCCGGCTTCTCGCGTTGCTGCGGCTGCAGGTCGAGAAGCGCATAGATCATCTGTGCGTTGACCACGGCGCGGTCCATCTGCACCTGCAGCCTGGCCAGGCGTCTGGCGGGATCGTAAGCCAGCAAAAGCGCGGTGACGAAGGCGAAGAACGCACCCGGCGGCACGTCGTGATAAATCGACCGGAACGCGGCATAGGCCAGGACACTGGAAATCGCGAAGCCGGCAAATGTTTCGGTCAGTGGCGAGGTCCGCTCGGAAAGCCGGGCGATCCGGTTCGATCGGGCTTCCGCCGTTTTGATGATCCCGTTGACCTTGCCCTCGAGTTCCTGCTCCATGGTGAAAGCCTTGACCACGGCAATCCCCTGGACGGTTTCCTGCATGGCGCCAAGCACACGGCTGTTCACATCGACGGCCTCGCGCGTGGCATGGCGCAGCCGTTTGGATACCTGGCGCAGGGCATAGAGAAGTGGCGGTGCGACGGCAAACACGATCAGCGAAAGCACCCAGTCCTTCGATACCATCACGCCGATCAGGGCGACCAGTGTCAGGAGATCGCGTGCCGTCGAGGTGACGGTCAGGTTCATCACGTCGCGGATGCCGGCAATGTTCTGGCTCACTTGAGCGGCAAGATGCGACGAGCGTGCTTCGGAAAAATATCCGACCGACAGCGTCATCATGTGGCTGTAGAGCCGGCGCTGATAGCGGGCGACGATATTGTTGCCGATCTTGGAAAGCGCGACGGCCTGTCCGTAAGCGGCAAAGCCGCGCAGCATGAAGGCGGCGAGGATAGAGCCGCAGATCAGCCAGATGAGATCGGCGCGACGGTTGGCGAACGCCTCGTTGACCACCTTTTCCATGATCCAGGCCGTGAACGCGGTGGACAGCGCCACAACGACGAGACAGCTGATCGCAACCGCATAGCCACGAATGTGGTCGCGTCCGTTCTCGGAAATAATTCGTTTCAGCACACTGACGACAGTGACGGAATCGACGTGGCGTTTTTTGTCTTTTTCAGCCTTCAATGGAATGTCCCAATTCGGCAGGATTGCTTGCATATCTTAAGAAGGGGCTTGTTAACCCCTTGCTTGCCGTTTTGCCAGCCAGTCCTGCCGGATAAGTCGGCGCTGTTGCATTCGCGCATTCACCGGCGCCAGCAACGCCCTTCCGTCGGGATGCCGTAGGATGCCGGCGAACGCGCATAGCTGGCAAGGCCGGCGAGCGCCGCCTGCGGATGCGTCACCACGAAAGTCGGGATCGTCTTCATCAGTTCCTTATGTGGCGCCTTGTCTTCGAACGCCGCGCGGAAAAGCGGCTTCTTCAGCTGCTCGAGGATCTTGGGAGAAATGCCGCCGCCGAGGAAAACACCGCCGCGCGCCATGAAGATCAGGGCCAGGTCGCCGGCCAGCCGGCCGAGATAGGTAACGAAAAGGTCCATCGTTTCCGCTGCCTGGGCGTTCCTGCCGCTGAGGCCTTCCTCGGTCACTTCCGGCGGGCTGTTGAGGCTCGGCGCTATGCCATCGGCAGCGCAGACGGCGCGGTAGATATGCAGAAGTCCGCGACCCGAAATCATCTCCTCGGCAGAAACCCGTCCCTCGATCCTGTGGAGATGCGGAAAGACCTGCAGGTCTCGCTCCGATCGCGGCCCGATATCGACATGGCCACCTTCTCCCGGCACCGGAAACCACGTGTCACGCGCATGCAGAAGTCCAGCGACACCAAGCCCGGTGCCGGGGCCAAGCACGACGCGCGTGGCATCGACTGCCGGCAGATCGGCACCGATCGTTTCGCGGTCTTCATCGGTCAGCGTTGCTATGGCCAGCGCCTGCGCCTCGAAATCGTTGAGGACCAGAACGGCATCGAAGCCGAGTTCGCCGATCATCTTCTTCGGCCTGACGACCCATGGGCAGTTTGTCAGGTCGATCTCGTCGCCATCGACCGGTCCGGCGATCGCAAGGATCGCCGAGCGCGGCTTCGGCAGGTCGCTGCCGAACACCTTCTCGACGATGGCAGCGTCGATCGTCTCGAAATCCGCCGTCTGCACATGAATGAAATCGGTCGCCTTCGCCTGAGCGTCGACGAGGATCGAGAAGCGGGCATTGGTGCCGCCGATGTCGCCGATGAGGATGGGGAAGGGCAGGGTATCGGAATGAATATTCGACATGATCAACGGATCTCGCGCAATTACTGGAAGTCGATGAGATGTTCGGCGGTGGCGCGGTTGAGCGCCATCGGTATGTCATACACGGTCGCAAGCCGCGTCAGAGCCTTGACGTCGACATCATGCGGCAGCGCGCTCAAGGGGTCGATGAAGAAGATCAGCATGCCGACCTCGCCGGTGGCGATCATAGCGCCGATCTGCTGGTCGCCGCCAAGCGGGCCGCTTTTCAGCCGGGTAACGTCGAGATCCGGGCAGGCATCCAGCACGCGGCCGCCGGTGGTGCCGGTGGCGACGATACGGAATTTCGATAGTGCCGTCTGACGATGACGGGCAAAATCCGCCATGTCGTCCTTCTTCTCGTCATGCGCGATCAGCGCAATACAAGGCTTGGATATGTCCAAGTGCCCCCTCCCTCTTCCCTGGCGGGTAAGCCGCCGGGTCAGTGTGCCAGAGCCTCGACCAAGCGTCGAACGGCACGCTAACCTGCTGATTTACGTATCGTACCTGCCCTTTATCAAGTCCCTGGACAGGCTGATAAAGCGGTTCTAGCGTGCCGGATTAGATATGGGAAGTGCCGGTTGTTTCAATGCTGCGCCTGCCATCGGAAGCGGTGATCAGCGGAATGGGCGCTCGCGCGGCACGGGCACCTCATTCGGTACGTTCGTTGGGTCGGAGGTGATGGCGTCCCAGCTCGGCATCGGGGCGGAGGTGGCCGGCTGGCCGGAATAGGCTGTTGCCGAACCGCCGAATGTCGCGTCCTGTTCCGAGCGTGGCTGACCGGCAAGCACCGCGGCGCAGGCTCTGGGAAGATCCGAAACCATCACCTGCCTCGGCTTGACCGGCTTCTTGTTGGGGTCCGCCGGCTTCGGTGGCGCCCACGGCTCCTTGGTGAACCACCAGGCCAGCGCCTTGCTGCCGCAATCATCCGTGCTGGGCGTGGCCGCCTGTCTCTCGCAGCCAGCTGCACCGGGTGGGCAGTTCATGCGGATATGGAAATGCTCGTCGTGGCCGTAGACCGGCCGCACCTTGCCGAGCAGGCTTCGGTCGCCCGTCCATGTTTCGCAAAGCTTCTTCTTGATTGCCGGGTTGACGAAGACGCGCTGTACTTGCGGATAGCTCGCGGCCTGCATCACGACCCGCGCATGTGTGCTGGTCCAGCGGCGGTTGTCGACGGTCAGGAACTTGCTCTTGTCGAGCATGGAGGTGAACGGCAGGTCCTCGCGCTGCTGCGCGCTCATCGGCTGCGTGGGCTTCGGCGTGAACCATATGTCTGCATCGAGACCGATCTGGTGCGATGCGTGACCGGTCAGCATCGGTCCACCGCGGGGCTGCGAAATATCGCCGACGAGGATGCCCGATCCCCAGCCGAGCTGCGCCGCATCGCGGGAAAACTGCTCCAGCAGATCGATCATGGCCGGGTTGCCCCAGCGTCGATTGCGCGACAGGCGCATCGCCTGCCATGTCGGCCCATCTGTCGGCAGCGCCACGGCACCCGACATGCAGCCCTTGGCGTAAAAGCCGAGCGGCTCCGGCGAAGCGGCATTCGGCAATCTGACGGCACCGAAGGCCTGCTTGGCCACGCGTGCCTCCTGCGCGGCAACGGGCATGGCCAGTTCGCCGGACAGCGTCGCCGCCATCACAAGGCCAAGAGCGAGTTTAGATATCGATTTCATGGGTATCCGCCGCAAATCACTTAGCCCGATACTACCGTGAAACGCAATTTTGGTGAAATGGCGTCTTGCTGCGCTGCGAGCGCGATAAATCGCTTGTGAGCGGGCGCTCCTGTTTTTTGCCTGTTTTTGCCCTATGCTTCGCTGCAGCAAATGAAGCGAAGAGGGATATTGCATGGAACTGGCTCGGCTGCGGAAAGCGCTTGCAATCGTCTTGGCGGCATCGGCAATGGCATCGGGTGCCGTGGCGCAGCAGCCTACCCCGGCAACCGGTGAACCTGCCGCTCAATCCCCGCAATGGCGGCACGGGATGGCGGTGATCGGCGATCTCGCGCTTCCGGCCGATTTCAAGCAGCTGCCCTATGTCGATGTGGACGCGCCGAAGACCGGCGAACTTCGCCTCTCCAACGAAGGCACGTTCGACAATCTCAATCTGGTCATCGATCGCGGCGCGCCGGCCACCGGGCTGGGCATGATCTACGACACGCTGATGAAACGCTCGGAAAACGAGGTGTTCGGAACCTACGGCCTTCTGGCCGAGGCCGTCTCCCACCCGCAAGACATGGCATCCGTCAGCTTCCGTCTTCGGTCGGAAGCAAAGTGGGCGGATGGCCAGCCGGTGACGCCCGAGGATGTGATCTTCAGCATGGATATGCTCAAGCAGCACAGCGCCTTCTATTCCGGCTATTATCGCCACGTTTCGGGTGTCGAAAAGACCGGCGAGCGCGAGGTGACCTTCCGCTTCGACGAGAAGAACAACAAGGAATTGCCGTCGATCGTCGGCGATTTTCCGATCCTGCCGAAACACTGGTGGGAAGGTCAGGACGAAAAGGGCCAGCAGCGCGACATCACGCGCACCACGCTCGATGCTCCGATGGGGTCAGGCCCTTACCAGATCGGACAGGTGCAGCCCGGCTCCGGCGTGCGCTATGACCTGCGCGACGATTACTGGGGCAAGGATCTTCCGATCAACCGTGGCCAGTACAATTTCCGCACCGTCAGATACACCTATTTCTCCGACAGCGACGTCGAATTCGAAGCCTTTCGCGCCGGAAATGTCGATTACCGCCGCGAGAACAGCTCCAGCCGCTGGGCGACCCGTTATGATTTCGATGCCGTCAAGGATGGTCGCATTATCAGGGAGGCCCTGACCAACCCCTTCAAGGCGACCGGCATCATGCAGGCTATGGTGCCGAACATGCGCCGCGAGATCTTCAAGGATGCGCGGGTTCGCGAGGCGCTGAACTATGCGCTCGATTTCGAGGACCTCAACAGGAACCTCGCCTATGGAGGACTGAAGCGCGTCGACAGCTTCTTCTGGGGCACCGAGCTGGCATCCTCCGGCCTGCCTGAAGGCAAGGAACTCGAGCTCCTCAACGAGCTGAAGGACCAGGTCCCGCCAGCGGTTTTCACCACGCCCTATGCCAATCCGGTCGGAGGCGACCCCAACAAGGTCCGCGACAACCTGCGTAAGGCCGTCGGCCTGTTCAGGGATGCGGGCTGGGAACTGAAAGGCAACCGGATGGTCAATTCCAAGACCGGCCAGCCGATGAGCTTCGAAATCCTGCTCTCCAGCGCCGGCATGGAGCGCTCGGTCAATCCCTTCGTCGCCAGCCTCAAGAAGATCGGCGTCGAGGCGCGCATCCGCACCGTCGATGCCTCCCAGTATATCAACCGCACCCGCAGCTTCGATTACGACATGATCTGGGCCGTCTGGGGCCAGACGATGAACCCCGGCAATGAGCAGGCCGAATATTGGGGCTCCCAGTCGGTCGATCGTCAGGGCTCGCGAAACTATGCCGGTATCGCCGATCCGGCGGTCGATGCGCTGATCCGCAAGATCGTCTTCTCGCCGAGCCGTGAGGATCAGGTCGCGGCGATCAAGGCGATGGACCGTGTGCTTCTGGCCAATCACTATGTCGTGCCGCTCTTTTACTCCGGTGAGGAAAAGATCGCCTATTGGAAAAAACTCGCTCATCCCGAAACCCTGCCCGAATATGGCATAGCCTTCCCGGATGCCTGGTTTGCAAGGCCGTCGACGCAGTGAAGGTAAGAGATCGGGCAAGATGCTTGCGCCCAAACGCTCCAGCTGGTCCAAATGGCCGGATTGATTCGCCAGACACACGAAGGAAGACCGCTTGATCCTTTCGCAGCACCGCGGTGAAATGCCCGGACATCCAGGCCTGCTTATTGCTGGCAGGGAGGACTGATGGGCGCTTATATTCTCCGCCGCATGCTGTTGATGATCCCGACGCTGATCGGCATCATGGCGATCTCCTTCCTCATCGTCCAGTTCGCCCCCGGCGGCCCCGTCGAGCAGATCATCGCCCAGATCCAGGGCCAGGATTCCGGCGACCGGCTGTCCGGCGCCAACAACGACCTGTCGTCTCAGGGCGGCGGTGACGAAGGCCGGTATCGCGGTGCCCAGGGTCTCGACCCGGATTTCATCGCCCAGCTGGAAAAGCAGTTCGGTTTCGACAAGCCGCCGCTCACCCGCTTCCTCGACATGATGTGGAACTATGCCCGTTTCGATTTCGGCGAAAGCTTCTTCCGCAACACTTCCGTCCTCGACCTGATCATCGACAAGCTGCCGGTCTCCATGTCGCTCGGCTTCTGGATCCTGATCGTTTCCTACCTGATCTCCATCCCGCTCGGCATCCGCAAGGCGGTAAAGGACGGTTCGAGCTTCGACATCTGGACGTCCGGCATCATCATCGTCGGCTATGCGGTGCCGAGCTTCCTCTTCGGCATCCTCCTGATCGTCATGTTCGCCGGCGGCTCCTTCTTCGACTGGTTCCCGCTGCGCGGCCTCGTCTCGGATAATTTCGACGATCTGACCTGGTATCAGAAGATCGGCGACTATTTCTGGCACCTCACCCTGCCGCTGATCGCCATGTCGCTCTCGGCCTTCGCCACGACGACGCTCCTGACGAAGAACTCGTTCATCGACGAGATCAAGAAACAGTATGTCACGACGGCGCGGGCAAAGGGGCTGAACGAACGGCAGGTTCTCTACGGCCACGTTTTCCGCAACGCGATGCTCATCGTCATCGCCGGCTTCCCAGGCGCCTTTATCTCCGCCTTCTTCACCGGCTCGCTTCTGATCGAGAACATCTTCTCGCTCGATGGTCTGGGAAGGCTCGGCTATCTTTCGATCGTCAACCGTGACTATCCGGTCGTCTTCGGCACGCTCTACATCTTCTCGCTGATGGGCCTCGTGGTGAACCTGATCTCCGATCTGATCTATACCTGGATCGACCCGCGTATCGATTTCGAGCGGAGGGATGTCTGATGAACGCCCCTTCCACTGCCAGCGCGCCTGCCATCGCCACGCCTGCAAAACGACCCTTCCTGTCGCCGACGACGAAGCGCAGGCTTGCCAATTTCCGTGCCAACAAGCGCGGCTTCTGGTCCTTCTGGATTTTTCTGGTTCTCTTCACGCTCAGCCTGTTTGCCGAATTCATCGCCAACGACCGGCCGATCATCGCCTCCTACAAGGGGGAGACGCTGTATCCTGTACTGGTCGATTACCCGGAGGAAAAATTTGGCGGCTTCCTGGCGACCACCGACTATCGCTCCGATTTCATCCAGGAAGAGATCAACGCCAACGGCTGGATGATCTGGCCGCCGATCCGCTATTCCTATCAGACGGTCAATTCGCAGATTCCCCATTCCGCTCCCACACGGCCCTTCTGGCTGATGCCGGAAGGCGAGGCCTGCAAGGCCTATCCGCAGGGCGATCAGGATCCCAACTGCAGCCTCGGCAACCTGAACTGGCTCGGCACCGACGATCAGGCGCGCGATGTCATGGCGCGGATGATCTACGGTTTCCGCGTTTCCGTTCTTTTCGGCCTGGCGCTGACCATCTGCTCGGCCGTCATCGGTGTCGGCGCTGGCGCCGTGCAGGGCTATTTCGGCGGTTGGACCGATCTTCTGATGCAGCGCTTCATCGAGATCTGGTCGGCCATGCCGGTGCTCTACATCCTGCTGATCATCGCCTCGATCCTGCCGCCCGGCTTCTTCATCCTGCTCGGCATATTGCTGCTTTTCTCCTGGGTCAGCCTCGTCGGCGTGGTGCGCGCGGAATTCCTGCGCGCCCGCAATTTCGAGTATGTGCGGGCCGCCCGCGCACTCGGCGTCGGCAACTGGACGATCATGTACCGCCACCTCCTGCCCAATGCGATGGTCGCCACGCTCACCTTCCTGCCCTTCATCCTGTCCGGCTCGATCGCAACCCTCACCTCGCTCGATTTCCTCGGGTTCGGCATGCCGCCGGGCTCTCCGTCGCTGGGTGAAATGATCGCGCAGGGCAAGAACAACCTCCAGGCGCCATGGCTTGGCCTCACCGCCTTCTTCACCATGTCGATCATGCTCTCGCTCCTGATCTTCGTCGGCGAGGCGGTGCGCGATGCGTTCGATCCGCGAAAGACGTTCAGGTGAGCGCGGTTCGTATTCGGCAGGGATCTGCGCTAGACTGCCACGAGACGTCACGAGGTATACGTCATGAACAAGATCGTGCGTGAACATTATCCGGCCGCCAACCTTCCCGAGGATCTGCGGGAAGGCCTGAAGGATGGCGCGACCGTGAGGGTCGTGGTGGAGGTCGAGACTGATCGTTCGGCCGAAGGCGCCCCCTGTATCGTAATGACCGACACTTCCAATGACGAACAAAAGCCGTTGACCATTACCGAAACACAGGCCCTGATCGCCCGGATCAGGGCGCAGGATCGCCCTTCCGTGTCCGCAGATCAGGCCGTCGCGCGCATCCGTGAACTTCGTGACGAATGGGATTATTGATGGACGGTTTCGTACACGTCTATCTTGATACCAATGTCTTTATCGCCGCGTTCGAGCGGAAAGATTCGCTTGGTACGAAGATTGGCGGGCTTTTCGAGATGCGCGGAATGTCGGGTAAAAAGGCATTTTCCACCAGCGAACTCACCCTCTCCGAGCTTTTGGTTGCGCCGTATCGAAGCGGAGACGTCGAACTGGGCCACGCCTATGAGGCATTGCTGACAACAAACGAATGGCTAACCGTGCTGCCGGTGACACGGACCGTGCTGAAACGGGCGGCCTCGTTACGGTCATGGACCTCCGGACTGAAGTTGCCTGACGCCATTCATCTGGCAACGGCAATCGAAGCCAACGCTACGGACCTGCTGACCGACGACGTTGCGTTCGGCAGGGTTCATCTGCCGCCTGATGCGTTGCTCGAAATCCAGCGCCCGGACGAGCCTGCACTGAACTCCTTGATCGAAAGACTGTCGCAATGACCGAACCGCTTCTCTCCGTCCGGGATCTGTCCGTCGCCTTCCATCAGGGTGAGGCGCAAACGCTTGCCGTCGATCGCGTCTCCTTCGATATCCGGCAGGGCGAAGTCGTCGCGCTGGTCGGGGAATCCGGCTCCGGCAAATCGGTGTCCGCCAACTCGATCCTCAAACTTCTGCCCTATCCAGCGGCAAGTCATCCGTCCGGTGAAATCCTGTTCCAGGGCCAGGATCTCCTGAAGGCCTCGGAAGCGCAGTTGCGGCGCGTGCGTGGCAATGACATCACGATGATCTTCCAGGAGCCGATGACCTCCCTCAATCCGCTGCATTCGATCGAGAAGCAGATTGGCGAGATCCTCGAAATGCACCAGGCGATGACGGGCGCCGCTGCCCGCACCCGCATTCTGGAGCTTCTTAATCAGGTCGGCATTCGTGAACCGGAAAAGCGCCTGAGCGCCTATCCGCACGAGCTTTCCGGCGGCCAGCGCCAGCGGGTAATGATCGCGATGGCGCTCGCCAACCGGCCGAAATTGCTGATTGCCGACGAGCCGACGACAGCTCTCGATGTCACGGTGCAGGCACAGATCCTCGAACTCCTGAGGACGCTGAAGGGCGAGCACGGCATGTCCATGCTGTTCATCACCCACGATCTCGGCATCGTCCGTAAATTCGCCGATCGCGTATGCGTCATGACCAAGGGCCGGATCGTCGAGGAGGGCACGGTCGCCGATGTCTTCGAGCACCCGCAACACCCATATACCCAGCACCTGCTGTCCTCCGAGCCGCGCGGCGAGCCGCCTTTGGCGGATACCTCGCGGCCGATCGTCATGGAGGCGAAGGACCTGCGCGTCTGGTTCCCGATCAAGGCCGGGTTCATGCGCCGTGTGGTCGATCATGTGAAGGCAGTCGATGGCGTCGACCTGACCCTGCGTGCGGGAGAGACACTCGGCATCGTCGGCGAATCCGGTTCGGGCAAGACGACGCTCGGCCTGGCGCTGGCGCGCCTGATCGCCTCGCAAGGGCGCATCGTCTTCATAGGCGACGCGATCAACGGTCACTCCTTCAAGCAGATGCTGCCCTATCGCAATCGCCTGCAGGTGGTCTTCCAGGACCCCTTCGGCTCGCTGAGCCCGCGCATGCCGGTGGGTGAGATTATTGCCGAGGGCCTCAAGGTCCACGAGAAATCCCTCTCCGCCGAAGAGCGTGATCAGCGTGTCGCATGGGCGCTGAAGGAAGTCGGCCTCGATCCCGAAACCCGCTGGCGCTACCCGCACGAATTCTCCGGCGGCCAGCGCCAGCGCATCGCCATCGCCCGTGCCATGGTGCTCAAGCCCCGTTTCGTCATGCTCGACGAGCCGACATCGGCGCTCGACATGACGGTCCAGGCGCAGGTCGTCGATCTCCTGCGTGATCTGCAGGCCAAGCACGATCTCGCCTATCTCTTCATTAGCCATGACCTGAAGGTGGTGAAGGCGTTGGCCAACCACGTCATCGTCATGCGTACCGGCAAGGTGGTCGAGGAGGGGCCCTCGGAGCGGATTTTCAGCGCTCCGAAAGAGGATTATACGAAGGCGCTGATGGCCGCCGCCTTTGATATAGAGGCGGTCGATAACGGTGTCATCGGTCAGTAGGGAAAGTGGGAATAGCGTTGTCTGAAAAAGGTTCTGTCGTCATCGACCTGAAATTTGCCGGTCGGGAAATGGATCACGCGCTCAAGGGAGCATTTGCAGGCCGCCAGGTCCTGCACGCCTCCGATAAGGCTGCCGATCTTTCAAGCGCAAGCTACGCCTTCCTGTGGAAGCCGGATCTTGATCTCTTCGATCGCGCTCCCAATCTGAAAGTGCTGTTTTCCGGTGGCGCCGGTGTCGATTCCATCCTCGCCGTACCGGGCCTCCCCGGCCTGCCGATCGTCCGCTTCGTCGATGAGAGCCTGACCACGCGGATGAGCGAATGGGTAGTTCTCCAGTGCCTCAGCCATCTGCGTCAGGTGCCGGCCTATCTTGCTCGCCAACGCGCCCACACCTGGGAAGAACTGCCGCAACCCGAGGCAAAGGACGTGACCGTCGGCGTCATGGGCCTCGGTGTGCTGGGACAGGATTCTGTCGCCAAGCTGAAAGTCATGGGCTTCGATGTCATTGGCTGGTCGCGATCGCTGAAAACCATTGACGGCGTCGACACGTTCGACGCGTCGGGTCTCGACGCGTTTCTCGCGCGCACCGATATCCTCGTCGGCCTGCTGCCGCTTACCGATGAAACCCGCGGCATCTTCGATGCCTCACTCTTCGCAAAGCTTCGGCAGGGCGGCGCGCTCGGCAAGCCTGTTTTCGTCAATGCCGGCCGAGGCGGCAGCCAGGTCGAGACGGACCTGATCGCGGCGCTTGAAAATGGCGTCCTCGCCGGCGCATCGCTCGATGTCTTCCAGCAGGAGCCACTGCCGGCGGAAAGTCCTTTCTGGGATATTCAGAACGTCATCATCACGCCGCACGCGGCCTCTGCATCCGATATCAGGGCGCTCTTCCGCAATGCGGAGGTCCAGATGCAGCGTTTCGAACAGGGCGAGGCGTTGCAGCACGTCGTTGATCGCAATATCGGTTACTGAGACGACATTTTGATCGGCCGCAGTACCGCTGCGGCCGAATTGCGTTCTGGACTTGATCCGTCTTTTGCCGATAGAACTTGCCCCCGAGTTTCGCCGATAGGGCGAACCTCGGTGCACTGAAGCGGTGGAGCCGGCCTTCCGGTCGGGCAGAGGTAGGCATGACAAAGACCGATATCGCGACCAGGGTCTACAACCACTCATGGAAGCTCGACCCGATCATCCGCAGTCTGATCGATACCGATTTCTACAAGCTCCTGATGCTGCAGATGATCTGGAAATTGTATCCGGATGTCGATGCGACCTTTTCGGTCATCAACCGGACGACGAGCGTCAAGCTGGCCGAAGAGATCGATGAAGGCGCCCTGCGCGAACAGCTCGATCACGCCCGCACGCTGACGCTGTCGAAAAAGGAAATGATCTGGCTCGCCGGCAACACCTTCTATGGCCGCAAGCAGATCTTCGAGCCGGAATTCCTCAACTGGTTGTCCACCTACCGCCTGCCGGAATACGAGCTTTCGAAGCGCGACGGCCAGTACGAGCTGAATTTCCATGGCCGCTGGATGGATACCACGATGTGGGAAATTCCGGCGCTCGCCATCATCAACGAAATGCGCTCGCGTTCGGCCATGCGCTCGCTCGGTTATTTCACCCACGATATTCTCTATGCGCGCGCCAAGGCCCGCATGTGGGAAAAGGTGGAACGGCTGCGTTCGCTGCCCGATCTCAGGATTTCGGATTTCGGCACCCGCCGCCGCCATTCCTTCCTGTGGCAGCGCTGGTGCGTCGAAGCCTTGAAGGAAGGCATCGGTGATCGGTTCACCGGCACCAGTAACGTCCTGCTTGCCATGGACAGCGATCTGGAAGCGGTCGGCACGAATGCGCATGAACTGCCGATGGTCGGCGCGGCGCTCGCCGATAGCGACGACGAGCTGCGCAATGCACCCTATCAGGTCCTCAAGGACTGGAACCGTCTCTATCACGGAAACCTGCTGATCGTTCTCCCCGATGCCTATGGAACGGCCGCGTTCCTGCGCGATGCGCCCGATTGGGTCGCCGACTGGACCGGCTTCCGCCCGGACAGCGCGCCGCCGATCGAGGGCGGCGAGAAGATCATCGACTGGTGGCGGAAGATGGGGCGTGACCCCAAGAGCAAGATCCTGATCTTCTCCGATGGTCTCGATGTCGATGCGATCATCGACACATACCGTCATTTCGAAGGCCGGGTGCGGATGAGCTTTGGTTGGGGCACCAACCTCACCAACGATTTCATCGGCTGCGCACCGACCGAGATTCCAGGCCTGAAGCCGATTTCCGTCGTATGCAAGGTCAGTGAAGCGAATGGTCGGCCGGCGGTCAAGCTTTCCGACAATCCGCAAAAGGCGACCGGCGAGCCGAAGGAAGTCCAGCGTTACCTGCGCTTCTTCGGCGAGGAAGATCGCGTCGAACAGGCGCTTGTCGTCTGACGTTGACGCAAAAACCCCGCCGAGGGGCGGGGTTTCCTGCGTTTGACGTTTACTCGATGATCTCGACGACCGTATGCGTCCGCGGATCGACGATGACGCGCTGATTGTTGACCACCGTATAGGAATATTGCGTGTTGCTCGGCACGGGCGTCAGAACGACCGTTTCGGGCATGGGCTCGCCGACGACGATCGGCTGCTCGATCACCACCGCGGTCGCGGGTGCCGGCTGCTGCTCTACATAGGTAACGACTTCGCGCGGCGGCGGATCGATCGCGGTACCGGCGATAGCGCCGACAACGCCACCTACGGCCGCGCCCACGGGACCGCCGACAACGGCACCGGTCACGGCGCCACCGGCAGCACCCGTGACGGTGCCCTGCTGGGCGTAAGCCTGGCCGGCGAGCGTGGCTGCGAAAATTGCGCAGGAGGCGAGAATGATCTTCTTCTTCATGGTTCTTCTCCTCATTGATGTCCGGCCAAAGAACCCCCGAACAGCAGGAAGCGTTCCAAAGCGCGGTTCACCTTCCGCGATACATTGAAACTTTTGGCGAGGTTTGCTGCATCCCGCCATCCTCGGCGCGGCACAGTGTCCGATGCTAAGGCGCGGTATCGATTACGGAAAATAAAGGCTGAAAAAACATCTCCTATTGCCAAGCCGGCCGGGAAATCTATTTGGCGCTTTAGGAGTGCGAGGAGATGCCCGTGGAATACCGCTTTCTGATCGTCGAAGACAGCCTGCTCGTTGCCATGGATATAGAAGAGGCTGTCCAGCGCAGCGGGCATGACGTGGTCGGCATCGCTCCCGATATGAAAGTGGCTCTCAACTATACCCGCGAGACCGATATCGCCTTCGTCGACGTCCGGCTGGCAGATGGCGAGACCGGGCCGGAGATCGCCAGGGTTCTGGCAGAATACGGCATTGTCGTCATCATGATCACCGGCAATCCGGGTGTCGTCTCCTCCGGCGTCAACGGCGTCGTCGGGGTCATGGCAAAGCCGCTCACCGATCAGGCCTCCATGGATCTCATCCAGTTCGCCGTCGACCGCAAGAACGGCAAGCCCGGCGTACCGCCGGCGCGCCTGCGGCTTTTTCACTGATCCGCGTTGCCTCGCTCCCCCTGATTGGTTAAGTCATCCTGATCATCAGGCGGAAGCACATATGCGTTTTTTCATCACCGGCACCTCAGGCTTCGTCGGCTTTCACCTTGCTCGCAAGCTTCTTCAGGATGGCCATGAGGTTGTGGGCTTCGATGGGATGACGCCCTATTACAGCCTGCGCCTGAAGGAAGCGCGCAATGCCGGTCTGGCGCAGTTTCCCACCTTCCGCTTCGTTGAGGGCATGCTGGAAGACAAGCCGCTCCTTGATGAAACGGTCATCGCCTTCAAGCCGGATGTCATTGTCCACCTCGCCGCCCAGGCAGGCGTCCGCTACAGTATCGAAAATCCCAAGGCCTACCTGGATTCCAATCTCATCGGCTCGTGGAATATCCTGGAAATCGCCCGCGACGTCGGCGTCGGCCACCTGATGCTCGCATCGACCTCGTCTGTTTACGGCGTCAATCCTGCCATACCCTTCCGGGAAACCGACAAGGCCGACGAGCCTCTGACCTTCTACGCCGCCAGCAAGAAGGCGATGGAGGTGATGGCGCACAGCTATGCCCATCTCTACAGGGTGCCGACGACGGCTTTCCGCTTCTTCACCGTCTATGGCCCCTGGGGTCGGCCGGACATGGCCCTGTTCAAGTTCGTCAGGGCGATGCTCGACGATCAGGAGATCGAGATCTACGGCGAAGGCAGGATGAGCCGTGACTTCACCTATATCGACGACCTCGTCTATTCCATCATCGACCTCTCGGACGTGGTGCCGTCCGAGGCGAACCGTGTCGCAGACGTGGATACGCTGTCTGCGCAGGGGCCGTTCCGCACCGTCAATCTCGGCGGCGGCCAGCCTGTCGGGCTGCTCGACTTCATCGACGTGATCGAGAAAGTCATGGGCAAGCCGGCACGGCGCAAGATGCTGCCGATGCAACAGGGCGACGTACCACGCACCTATGCCAGCCCCGACCTGCTTCTGGCCCTGACGGGACGCAAGCCGGAAACCGGGCTCGAAAAGGGCGTCGAGGCTTTTGTCCGATGGTATCTGGACCACAGGGCCGAGCTCGACTGATCGGCTCGACAAGAGTGTGTGACTGGCAGGTAACACCGCATCACGTATCGCGGCGCGTGCTTGCAAGCCCGCTGACAAGGCCCAATCTGTTCGTTCTATAATTGCCCGATACGCCGGTTGGCCGGATGCCTGTGCCTTGCCTTGCTCAGCTTGGATTCGGATATGAAAGACTTTATGTTGCCGGGAAAGGCAAATCAGATGCGATCAAAGGTCAAGGGCATGCCGGACGGTTTCAAGAATGCCCGTATCCTCATGTACAGCCACGACACGTTCGGCCTCGGCCATATTCGCCGTTGCATGACGATCGCCAACCATCTGGTGGAAACCTTTCAGGGCGCGCATGTGCTGATCATTTCCGGCGCCACCATTGCCGGCGCTTTCGATTATCGCTCGCGCGTCGACTATGTGAAGATCCCCAGCGTCATCAAGCTGCGCAACGGCGACTACACTTCGATGGATGCGCATATCAATCTGGAAGAAACGCTGGAAATGCGCCAGGCGATCATCCGCCAGACGGCGGAAAGCTTCCAGCCCGACATCTTCATCGTCGACAAGGAGCCGCTCGGGCTGAGGCGCGAGGTGGAGGATACGCTCGTCTACCTGAAGAGCCGCGGCACGCTTCTCGTCCTCGGCCTGCGCGACGTCATGGATGCACCGCATCTGCTCGATGCCGAGTGGCGCCGCAACGATGTGATGGCGAAGATCGACCAGCTCTACGACCATGTCTGGGTCTATGGCCCGCCCGAATTCCACGACCCGCTGACGGGTCTCGACGTCCCGGCCTCGCTTCGCCGCAAGATGACCTTCGTCGGCTTTCTGCAGCGCAAGGCATGGGCCAGGCGCACGACGTCCCCGCCCAGACGGGATGGCTATATCCTCGTCACCACCGGCGGCGGCGGTGACGGCTACGACCTCGTGCGCGATGTCGTCAATGCCTATCACAGCGATCCGACATTGACGGAGAAAGCGCTGATCGTGCTTGGCCCCTACATGCCGGGCGAACAGCGAAGCGAGCTGATCAAGGCCGCACAGCAGCATGCCTGTCTCGAAGTGATCGAATTCGACAACCGCATGGAAGACCTGATTTCCAATGCGCGCGCCATCATCGCCATGGGCGGCTATAACACCTATTGCGAAATTCTCTCTTTCGACAAGCCGGCCCTCATCATTCCACGCACGGTGCCGCGCCAGGAACAGTTGATCCGCGCCGTCCGCGCCACAGAGCTCGGCCTCGTCGCCATGCTGCATCCCGATCATTCTTCCGACGGGATGAGACTGTCGGCGGCGATCAGGGACCTGCTTCACCGAGAACCGCCATCGGTAACCGCCCCGGACTATCGGCTCGAGGGCCTGCCCAACCTCTCAGAGATCGTTCAGGAATGGCTGGCAGGCAAACAGCCCGACTATCTTTCGCTGGTCGAAAACTGAGGCTCAGGAGCGCCCCAGCGCATGGCGCAGCAGTCGTGCCGCCTCGGCCGCACCATCCATGTTCATCTCCGGCAGCACCTTGCCGCGCTGTTCCAGAGCCTGCTCGATCCCGGACGCGACCGCTTCCGGCGTGATCGAAGCCTCCTCGATCACCCGCGCCAACCCGAGTTCCTGCAGCTTTTCAGCCCTCGCCGTCTGCTCCGTTTCGCCACCTGTAGCAAACGGCACGAGCAGCGAGCCGCAGCCGGCCCTCAGCACGTCGCAGACGGTATTGTAGCCCGCCTGCGAAATCGAAAGCTCGGCACTGCCGAGCAACTGGCGAAAATCGCTGCGGAAGCGGAACACATCCATCTCGCCGCCGCCTTTGGCAGCAAGTGCGTCAAAGCTCCCCTGGTCCATATTCGGTCCGGTGATCACGCACCAGCGGCCGGGCGAGCGGGTTAGCTCCCGCGCGGCGACGGCTGCATTGAGCAGTTTCTGCCCTACGGCCCCGCCACCGGCCGACACGACGACCCGGTATTTATCCGGCGAAGGAACGGGGGCAGCCGGCGCGACAAGACCCGTGTAGAGAACTTTGTCGGCGATCTCCGCCGCCAGCGGAAACGTGTCCTCGATGCGGTTGAGGGCCGGATCGCCATGCACCAGAACGCCGTCGAAATGCCCGTTCACCAGTGCGACCGTCTCCTCGTCTCGCCCCGCCTTCCTATTGACCTGCAGAATGTCGCGGATAGAGGCGAAGAGCAGCGGCTTTGGCCGCATGGCGCGGACTGCATCGAGGAACGGCAAAAGTTCGAAGCGCATCTGCCGGCGCCCGAAGGGGAAGGCTTCGGTGATGACGATATCCGGCGTGGTCTCTGCAAGAAGCGCAAGCAACTGGTTCAACCGCTGCTCCTCGCCCGCGGTATCCAGAACATGGCCATCGATATCCTGCAGGCCCGAAAAACCCTCGCGCGATGTCACCTCCGGCGTCAGCCGAACATGCCTGACGCCCGCTCCCGGAAAACCGGGGACGGGCAGTCCTCCGGTCACCATCGTCACCTCGAACCCGTCCTCGACGAGAGCCGAGGCGACAAGGCTTGCGCGGGCGATATGGCCGATGCCGAGCAGATGCTGGACGTAGAAAAGCACGCGCGGTGAGGTCATGGCGCCAGGCGCTCCTTCGATGCTTCGTCGAGATAGGCCGACGAGAACAGCCGTTCGAGATCGGTGATGCTGGTCCGGTGGTCGAAATGGTCACGCACCTTGGCCTCGGCATTGCCGGCCATCCGGTCGCGCTCGGCCGGATGGCGGATCGCCGTCTCCAGCGCCTGTGCCAGCGCCGCGGGGTCTTCCGGCTCCACCAGCAAGCCGTTCTCGCCATCGACGAACAGTTCGGGAATGCCGGAAATCGTCGTCGAGATACACAATACCCGCTGGCTTGCCGCCTCCACCAGCACGTTCGGCAATCCGTCGCGGTCGCCGTCCTTGCCGATCCGGCAGGGCAGGGCGAAGATATCGGCCTCGCCGTAGCGCGCCAGTACCTCCTGCTGCGACATCGCCCCGTGCCAGCGCACCCGGCTCGAAAGGCCGAGCGTCTGTGCAAGCGGTTTCAGCGTCTTCAACTCGTCGCCACCGCCGACATGGTCCAGCCTCCAGGCAATGTCGGCAGGCAGCAGGGCGAGCGCGTGCAGCAGCGTGTCGAAGCCCTTTTTCGGCACCGCGCGGCCGACGGCGAGGATCGTGATCGGATCATTCGGGTCGGTCCCGTCGCGCGTCGCGGGCGCTCGCGCCGGTGACGGAAAACGATCGAGGTTCAGCCCGTGATAGCTCAAATGCACCTTGCCGACATCATCCGACAGGCTGCGCAGATGCATCGCGCCGCCGCGCGTGCAGGTAACCGTCCAGCGGGCATCGTCAAGCTTGTCGGAAAGCTCCCAGTCGGGGCTGGTCCAGATATCCTTCGCATGTGCGGAGACGGTGAAGGGGATGCCGAGCAACTGCGATGCATAGCGTCCGACGGAGGCCGGCGTGTGAATGAAATGCACATGCAGCCAGTCGGCGCCTTCAGGCCACTCCCGCGCCAGCACCAGCGCCTGGCCGAAACGGCGAAAGCGGTTGCGGCTGATATCGCGACCGAGATCCTTGACGAATGCCTTCAGCGTCGCGCCGAAACCCGGCTTGCCGATAAAGTGGAACAAAGCTTTTGCCACCCGCCGAGGTTCCTCATGCAGGTATTCCGGCAGGTAGTGAACCGGCGCCTCTATCTCGTCATGAACCGGATGCCGCTTCTTGTCCGTCGGCCGGCGCATCGACATCAGCACGAGCTTGAAGCCGGCAAGCTCGAGACCGCGCAACTCCTGGGCGATGAAGGTTTCCGACAGCCGCGGATAGCCCTTCAGCAGCACCACCATCTTTTCCGGTATGTTCAAAGTCAGTCCTACGAAATCTCTGGCGCAGCCGCGTGGCGGCGGATGCGGGCGCAAGACCAGTATCCGCCGAAAGCTGAGGCTGCAAGATCAGTGATAGGGATCGGCAGCGTCGCGCAAGCCGTCTCCCAGGAAGTTGAAGGCGAGGATGACCAGGATCACGGGAATGACAGGAATGAGCAGCCACGGATAAAGCGCCACGACATTCACCGTGCGCGCCTCCGTCAGAAGCACGCCCCAGCTCGTCACCGGCGGCCGCAGGCCGAGGCCGAGGAAGCTCAGCGTCGTCTCGCCCAAAATCATGCCGGGGATCGTCAGCGTTGCGCTGGCGATCAGGTGCGACATGAAGCCGGGGATCAGGTGTCGGCCGATGATGCGCCAGTGCTTGGCCCCCATCAGCTGCGCCGCCATCACGTAATCCTCCTCGCGCAGCGACAGGAGTTTCGAGCGAACGGCACGCGCCAGTCCCGTCCAGTCGAGCAGGCCGAGAATGAAGGTAATGCCAAGATAGATGACGAACGGGCTCCAGTCGGCCGGCATAATCGCGGCAAGCGCCAGCCACAGCGGAATGCTGGGGATCGATTGCAGCACCTCGATGATGCGCTGCACGATCAGATCGAACTTGCCGCCCCAGTAGCCGGCGAGACCGCCGATGAGGATGCCGAGCACGAAGCTGGTCGTGATGCCGAGCAGGCCGATCGTCAGCGAGATGCGCGCACCGTAGATGATCCGGGACAGCACGTCGCGGCCCAGCCGATCCGTGCCGAACAGGAAGAACTGCCCGCCTTCGGATGGGCAGACGAGATGCCGGTCGGTGGAAATCAGGCCCCACATGTCATAGGCATCGCCCTTGCAGAAGAAGCGCAACGGCTGAACCTGGTTCGGGTCGTCGGTATAGACCCGCTTGAGATGCTCCATGTCGAGTTCCATCGTCCGCCCATAGACGAAGGGCCCGACGAACTGTCCTTCGTGGAACAGATGGACAGATTGCGGCGGCGCGTAGATATGGTCGATATTGCGCGTATGCAGGTTATAGGGTGCCAGGAATTCGGCGATGATGATCGACAGATAGGCGATCAGCAGGAAGATGCCGGAAAACAGCGCCAGCTTGTGACGCTTGAACCGCCACCACATCAGCCGCAACTGCGAAGCCCGCTTGGCCAGCGGCGCACCGGCGGTGATCTTGTCGAACGCGTAAGGGTCGAACGGCGCCGGCGAAACGTAATGCGGCAGGGGCTCGCCGTCGGGGGGCAGTTTCATGCTCATCGAGTCCTGCCTCCGTAAAGCCGGATGCGCGGATCGAACAGTGCAAGTGCGATATCGGAGATCAATACGCCGACCACCGTCAGCAGGGCTAGAAACATCAGAAACGAGCCGGCGAGATACATGTCCTGCGTCTGCAATGCCTTGATCAGCATCGGCCCGGTCGTTTCCAGCGACAGCACCACGGCGGTGATTTCCGCGCCCGAAATGATCTGCGGCAGGATCGAGCCGATATCGGCGATGAAGAAGTTGAGCGACATGCGCAGCGGGTATTTCGTCAGAACCTTGAACGGGTGCAGCCCCTTGGCCCGCGCCGTCATCACATATTGCTTGCGCAACTCGTCCAGAAGGTTGGCGCGCAATCGCCGCACCATGCCCGCGGTTCCTGCAGTGCCGATAATGAGGACCGGGATCCACAGATGCTCGAGGATCGACAGCGCCTTGTCCAGGCTCATCGGCTGGTTCAGGTATTTCTGGTCCATCAGGTGTCCGATCGATGTGCCGAACCAGACATTGGCGAAATACATGAGGATCAGCGCCAGCACGAAATTCGGCACGGCAAGGCCGATCAGACCGAGCAGCGTCAGGCCGTAATCACCCCAGCTGTACTGATGGGTGGCAGAGTAGATGCCGATCGGGAAGGCGAGCAGCCAGGTGACGATGATGGTGACGACAGAAACCAGAATGGTCAGCCACAGTCGGTCGCCGACGACGTCCGAAACCGGCAGTCGGTATTCGAACGAATAGCCGAAATCGCCGACCAGCATGCCGCCCACCCATTGCACGTAGCGGATAGGCAGCGGCTGGTCGAAGCCGTAGCGCGCCCTCAGTTCCTCGATCTCCTGCAGGTCGGCCGGCTCTCCGATCGCCCGCATTTCAGCGATATAGCTTTCGAAATAATCGCCCGGCGGCAGCTCGATGATGGTGAAGACCAGCATCGATATCAGAATCAGCGTCGGGATCATCACCAGGAACCGCCAGAGAATGTAGCGGATCATACGCGCTCCTCTTCGTACCAGAACGTATCGGGCATATAGACGCCGAGGAACGATGTCGGGTCGTAGCCGAACAGCGCCTTTTCCGGAATGTTCTGCAGTCTCGACGAATGCACGACCGGCTGCAGCGCCTGGTTGACGATGCCGATCGTGAAGACACTGTCGGTGAAGATCTTCAGCATCGAATGCCAGATCGCCTCGCGCTCGCCATGGGAGCCTGCCGTCTTCCAGTCCTTGAACAGGGCAAGCAGCTGCATCGCTTCCGGCAGGTCCGGCGGATGACCGTCGCCGCCGCCGGAAAGATAGTGCAGGCCCCAGACCGGCCATTGCATCTGGTCGTCGGCCGTCGGCGCCAGTTCGCGCGGCGACATTTCCGCCGTCGGCACGCCGTTGTCGAGACCCATCCACACGCACATCACCGTCTCGCCGCCCATCACCCGCTTGCGAAAGATCTCGCGCTGCGAAACCCGGGTGAAGATCGCGATGCCGATCTTCGACCAATGGTCGGTGAGCAATTCCAGCACATCGCTCTCGAACGTGCTTTCGCCGGCCGTCTCGACGATGATCTTCACGGGGCGCCCATCGGGCAGAAGCCGCAGTCCGGCCTCGTCGCGGTTCATCAATCCGGCCTCGTCCAGAAGCCGGTTCGCCTGCGCCACGTCATGGTTCGCCCATGCCTGCTCGTATTCGCGCCTGAAAAGCGGGCTGTCCGGCAGGATCGCGTTGCCTGCCGCATGCGCAAGGCCGAAGAACACCGCCTTGTTGATCTCCTCGCGGTCGATGGCAAGCGACAGCGCGCGCCGCACGCGCGCGTCCTGAAGCACCTTGCGCCAGACCTCGTCCTTGCAGTTCAGGTTGGGGATCAGCGCCACACGCGACCCCTGGGTCCGCTTCCACAGGTCGACCTTCATAGGAAAGCGTTTTTCCGCCGCCTTCAGGAACGTGTAGTCGGTAAAGTCGACATTGTTGATCTGAAGGTCGCTGTCGCCCGAGCCCGCCTTGGCGGCGATCAGGTCGGGACCGCTGACATTCAGCACCATCTTGTCGATATAAGGCAGCTGCAGCCCGTTTTCGTCGACCCGGTGGAAGAACGGATTGCGCTTGAAGACGAACTGCGCCGATGGCGGTTGCGTGCTGTTGAACCACGGATCGAGCGTCGGCAGTTCCGGGTTTTCCGGCCGCACCGTGCGCGACATCTTCTTGTGCAGGTCGCCCCACTCATCGGCCTTGTTCTTCTTCATCAGCTTGGCAAGCTCGTCCGCGCTCTGGTAGCGCGGATGGAACTGCTTGAGATAGGCTGACGGCATGACGATGACGAGCGGCGAGGGGCTTGCCAGCTGCGCCAGGAATTCCGGGTTCGGCTCGTCCCATGCGTAACGCACGGTCAGCGGATCGATGATCTCGAATGTCGGTCCCTTGCCGTTGACCCTCAGGTCTACGGGAATGCCGGCGCGATGAAGCTCCTTGTTGTTCATCACGTCTTCCCAGCTGTAGCGGAAATCCTCCGCCGTCAGCGCCGAGCCGTCCGACCACTTGTGTCCCTCGCGAAGCTTGAAGGTGAAGACGCGGTCGTCCTCGGCCGTGAAGCTTTCGAGAATATCCGCCTGCAGGTTCAATCGCTCGTCATAGCCGACCAGCCGCGAATAGCCGTTGATCGGCATGAAGCGGATGTCGCGCTGTCCGCCGATCAGCATGCGCACCGTCCCGCCATGTCGCCCCGGCTTCATGTTCTTGGCGCCAAGATCGACGATCCGCGGATTGCGCGGCAACCGTTCGCCGATATCGGGCAGCTTGCCCCCCTTGATGTCCTCGGCGAGATAATCCGATCCGGTAAAGCGGCCCCCGGCGGTAAAGGCCCTTGCGGCAAACGGTGAGGCGACGGTCGCCAGCAGGGCGAGCATGGTTCTGCGGCTGATCATGCGCGAAGCTCCCTGAGTTCCGCCTGCGGCTTGGCGAGCACGAAATGCCCGCCGCCGAGGTCGATCTGCGTCAGTCTTTCGCCTTCGTCCTCGACAAAGGCGGGATGCCAGTCCTGGGTCGGTCTTTTCGGTATCTCGAGCTTGTCGAGATCGAGCGGCCGGTCGAGATCGGGGATCGGCACCGCCGCGATCAGCCGCTTCGTGTAGGGATGCGCCGGGTTGCGCATGATCGTCTCGCACGGCCCCAGCTCGACGATCCGCCCCGCATACATCACCGCCACCCGGTCGGCCATGTAGTTCACCACCGCCAGATTGTGGGAGATGAAGAGATAGGTCAGGCCGAGATCGTTTTTAAGGTCCTTCAGCAGGTTGAGGATCTGCGCCTGGATCGAAACATCGAGCGCCGAAACCGGCTCGTCACAGATCAGAAGCTCGGGGCCAAGCGCCAGCGCCCGCGCAATGCCGATGCGTTGGCGCTGCCCGCCGGAAAACGAGTGCGGATAACGGGTCAGCGCATTGTCATCGAGACCGATCGTCCGCAGCAGCCGACGAACCACTTCAAGCCGCGTGCTGCGCGATCCCCGGTCATGTATCTCCAGTCCCTCGCTGATGATCTCGCGCACCGTCATGCGTGGCGAAAGCGAGGAGATGGGGTCCTGGAAGACCATCTGCACCCGCTGCCGCAGGATATCCAGCTCTTTGCCCTTGGCGGAAAGAACGTCGATCGGTCCTTTCTCGCTTTCGAACACGACGGATCCGCTGTCGGCGGTCAGTCCACGCATCAGGATCTTGCTGAGCGTGGTCTTGCCGCAGCCGCTCTCGCCGACCAGGCCAAGGCTCTCGCCACGCCGGATATCGAAGCTGACGTCGTCGACCGCCAGCGTCACGTTGCTCTCGCTGCTGCCGAGCTTGCGCTTCTTCGCCTTGAACGTCTTGCTGATATTGTTGACGGAAAGGATCGTGCCCGACCCGGACGATCCCGCCCGGCGCCCATCCATCAGGCTTGCCGTATCGATGGCGATCTCGCGCAGAGGCTTGAGGCGCTGGCCGCGCTCCATCTCGAACGTCGGGATCGCTGAGATCAGCCCCTTCGGATAGGCATGCACCGGACGCCGGAATATGTCCTCGACCGAACCGGCCTCCATCACCTCGCCGCGATAGGCGACCACCACTTCGTCGGCAAGGTTGGTCACGATGCCGAGGTCATGGGTGATCAGCAGCATGGCCATGTTGAAGCGCGATTGCAGGTCGCGCAGAAGCTTCAGGATCTGTGCCTGGATGGTCACGTCGAGCGCCGTCGTCGGCTCGTCGGCAATCAGGAGCGCCGGCCGGCAGACGAGCGCCATCGCGATCATCGCCCGCTGCCGCATGCCGCCCGAAAGCTCGAACGGATACATCGCATGCACCTTGGCCGGGTCCTTGAAGCCGACCAGCGACAGTGTTTCCTCGACCCGCTCGCGCTGTTCGGCCGGCGAGGACGCGTCGTGAATGCGCAGCGCTTCGTCGATCTGGTTGCCGATCGTGTGAAGCGGCGAAAGCGAAGTCATCGGCTCCTGGAAGATCATGCCGATGCGGTTGCCGCGAATGGCACGGATCTGCCGTCCGTCCTGCGGCAGCGTCAAAAGGTCAACCGGACCTTCAGCCATGACAGGATCGTTGAACAGGATGCGGCCCGTCGTAGACGCGATCGGGCTTTCGATCCCGACGATGCTGCGGCCGATGACGGACTTGCCCGAGCCGGATTCGCCGACCAGCGCCGTCACCTTGCCGGGCCGGATGCGCATGCTGAGATTGTTGACGGCCTGAATCTTGCCGCCGAACACGGGAAAGCTGACGCTGAGGTTCTCGATGCGGAGCAGGTCGGGTGTCATCGTCCGAGCCCCTCTCGCACGTTGTCTTTGGCGCCACAGATGGAAAGGCGCGCAATCCGGCTGCGTTCAATTCGCATGATGGCAAAAACAACCTTGTCGGAATGCATGTCTTGGCACCTGATTGACGCGGGAACACGGTTGAGCCTAGCGCAGAGCTATGATGATAGTCCATGGCTTAAGAAGCTTGCCGGATAGCAACTGATGATTAACGAACAAGACTACAAAAGGATGCTCGCGGAGGCCAGGAAGCTGATCGCCGCCGGCCGGCTGGATGAGGCCGGTGCTCTTTTGCAGAAAGTCGAGACGCAGGGGCTCGGCCGCGACGACGCCTTGACCGCGCTCGGCCTGCCGCGCCGGCTGCATTCCGCACGGTTGAAACTGGCAAAGGCTGCGGCCGATCGAATAGCCAGGATCGGCTATCAGTTCCATCTCGTCCCTCCGCCGGAACGGCTTGCTCACCACGCCGTCTTCTCGCCCACAGAAATGGCGCACATGGTGGAGCTTTCGCGCACGCCCGTGCCGCGCTGCATCCATCAGATATGGCTCGGCTCGAAACCTGTCCCGCCAACGGCTGCCGCCTGGGCGCGGCATGCTGCGGCCAATGGCTACGAATACAGGCTCTGGCGCGAGGCCGATCTTGCCGGACAGGGCTATGATCGAAACCCGGCGCTGGCGCATATGCTGGCGGCCGGCGATTATCCGGGCGCCGTGGATGTCGTCCGCTATATGATCCTGCGCGATCTCGGCGGCATTTATCTGGATTGCGACTGGTTTCCGGCGCGCAGCACGGCGAGCTTCCACGATGTTCTTCCGCTGACCGGGCTTGCCGCCTTCGCCGAGGAAACGCCGCGCCACACGGGTATGGGAAGCACGCTTCTCGCCAATTCCTTCATTGCCACGCCGTCGGGAAACCCGGTCTTCGCGCGCCTATGCGATGCGCTTCCCGCCGTCGTGGCCGATCTCGGCGATGCCCCGGCCTGGTGGTCGACCGGTCCATTGATCTTCACCGTGGTCGCTCGGTCAGGCCCCGTCAGCCTTGCCGGCGCCGGCTTTGTCGCCGCATCCATGCCGCCGCAGGCGCCGATCGAGGACGTCGAGGCGCGTGCCGCAACTGCCGAGGCGGATCAGGCGCCTGGCCTGCTGATCGCCTGGAAACCCTGGTAAGGGGCCAGCTCTGCCTGCGCCATCAACGCGTCGACCGGCACCCAGCGGCATGCGGGGTGGCGACAGGTCAGCTCCAGAAAGTCGTCGAGAAACCGCCATGCCGCCTCGTCATGCACCAGATGATGGGTCAGCACGCCAATCACACACTCCTGCGCCCCTGGCTCCTGAAGCCGCGTTGTGGCCTCCGCGTAAAGCTCATCCATGGCCCGGCCGCCGCGGCTGCCCTTCCAGTCGATGATATCGACATGCGTGTTGACGAGCCTGATCGGCGAACTATCGCGCTCCGGGCCGAACACGGAAAGCGCCTCATATCCGAGCCGGCCAAGATGCGGCACAAGCTCGGGCGCAATCCGGTTCCACGGCGGCACCATCAGCGGCACCGCGCGCGCGCCAAAAAGCTGGCGGATGCGCTCCAGCCCCTGTGCCAGCTGCGAAAGCACGACTGCCTCGTCGCGATGCAGGCCCAGTTCCTGCTTCTTCGCCGGTGCAGGCGCATGGTTGGCGTGATCGAAGCCATGCACGGCGACGGAAATAAGCGGTAGATCCGCGATAAGCTCCGCCAGCGCCATGGTCGCACCGGCAGGAATGGAGGCGATCGTCATCGGCACCGCATGGCGCGCCGAAAGCGCCAGCAGCTGCGAAAGCGGCGCGCTCGGCTCTATCGCGTCGTCGTCGCGCAGCCAGAGCCTGACCGTCCGGCCCCTGTCTGCATAGTCGTCGAGTGTCGCGATGAATGTATCCCTGCTCATCCTGTCATCTCACATAGGTGTCGAGAACCCGGCCAAGCGTCATGGCGGCTCCCGCGATGGATCGTTCCTCGCCGGCAAATAGCCGCGCATTCTGTCCAAGCCGTGACCGCAGCGTCTCGTCTTCAAGGAGCCTGGCAATCGCGCCGGCATAGGCCACCCTGTCGCCCGGCGCGGTCAGCAGGCCAGTACGATCGTGCACCACCACTTCCGGCACGCCGGCAATTGCCTCTGCCACTACCGGCAGGCCGGCGGCCTGCGCCTCCAGATAGGCAAGTCCATAGGCCTCGCCATGTCCGGGCCAGGCGAAGGCCGCACCACGCGCAAGCAGTGCCGCGATCTCGTCCTGCGAAAGCGCCCCCAGCCATTCGATCCGGCTCGGATCGAATGCGGCGAAGGCTTCTTCCACCTCCGGCCGGCATTCGCCATCGCCGGCAATCGAAAGCCGCCACGGCAGCCGGTCGACATGCGCAAGGCTCTCCGCCAGCGCCCGGTAGCTGGAAAGCTTGTCGCCCGGCCGCATCATCGCCACCGTGACAAGCCGCATCGGCTCCGGCGAGGGCTGGCGTACGAGATAGGGCTCCGTGTCCACAAACGGTGCCAACATTTCCAGCCGCGCCTCCGGGGCGACGGATTGCAATCCATCTCGATCCCGCCGGGTCAGGCACAGATTGACCGCTGCCGACCTGAGGCTCTCGAGCAGCATATCCTGCGAATGCGCCCACACCCCGATATTGCGGCGGTTGGAATAGGAGGCTTCTGCATTGATCAGCGGAATGCCGAAATGGCGTGAAAGGGCCGGCCCGAGCAGATCCGGCGCCTTGTAATAGGGGTGGTAGGTGAACCAGAGGTCAGGCCCGTCCTGCCCGGCAAATTCCGCTGTGATCCGTGAGATCTCCCCCTCGGCCTCTTTCGAGATCGTCTCGAACGCGTCCGTCATGTCGGAAGAGCGCATGAAGCTGCGCATTTCGGACGCCACTGTCACCGCATGGCCGAGAAGCCCGAGCGCCTGGATGATCAGCCGCGCCATAAGCCGGTCGCCGGATGGTACCGGGTGGTTGGGGGATTTCAACGGCGAATAGAAGAGGATGTTCATACAGCTGGCATCATGCGATCCGGATCATCTCCGCGTGAGCTACTCTTGACACGTTGGTGCTTCTCTCACAACTGTCAGCCAAAGCCGAAAGCGCAGGAATTCCTCCGAAATGACCCCCGACATGCCATCCGACACGACCAATGCATCCCTCTCTTCCACGCTTCAGGCGAAGATCGCTTCACGCACTGCAAGGGCGGGCGTGGTGGGGCTCGGCTATGTCGGTCTGCCGCTGGCCATGGCCTTTGCCAAGGCCGGATTTACCGTCGAAGGCTTCGATATCGATCCCTCCAAGATCGACTTCATCGAACGCCGCGAGAGCTATATCGAAGCCGTCCCGACGGATGTGCTCAAAGCCGAATGCCAGGCCGGCCGCTTTTCCGCCACCAGCGATTTCGCTCGCCTTGCCGAATGCGACATCATCGCCATCTGCGTTCCGACCCCGCTGACCGCACATCGCGATCCGGATCTCTCCTATGTGGCAAAGACCGCCGAGGCGATCGCCGCCACGCTTCGGCCCGGCCAGCTCGTCGTGCTGGAATCGACCACCTATCCCGGCACCACCGACGAGGTGGTCAAGCCGATCCTAGAAAAGACCGGCCTGAAATCCGGTGCCGATTTCTTTCTCGGCTACTCGCCCGAGCGTGAAGACCCCGGCAACCGCCAGTTCCATACCGCCACCATTCCCAAGGTCGTTGCCGGCGACGGCGAGGATGCCGCGAGCCTGATGCAGGCCTTCTATGGAGCCACGGTCTCCAGCGTCGTGCCTGTCTCCACCACGGCGACGGCCGAAGCCGTCAAGCTGACCGAAAACATCTTTCGTGCCGTCAATATCGCCCTCGTCAACGAATTGAAGCTCGTCTACGACGCGATGGGCATCGATGTCTGGGAAGTTATCGATGCGGCAAAATCCAAGCCGTTCGGCTACATGCCCTTCTATCCCGGCCCGGGCCTAGGCGGACACTGCATCCCCATCGATCCCTTCTATCTTACCTGGAAATCACGGGAATTCGAAACGCCCACCCGCTTCATCGAGCTGGCCGGCGAGATCAACACGGCCATGCCGCATCATATCGTGACCCGGCTTGCCGAAGCGCTCGATATCCGTTGCGGCAAGGCGCTCAGCCGCTCTAAAGTCCTCCTTATCGGCCTCGCCTACAAGAAGAACGTGCCGGATATCCGCGAAAGCCCGTCGCTGCGCCTGATGGAGCTGATCGAGCGCCGTGGCGGCCATGCCGACTACTTCGACCCCTTCGTGCCGGAAATTCCCTCGACCCGCGAATATGCCGAGTTGAAGGGCCGACGGTCCGTCACCTGGGACCTGAAGGCGCTGGCTTCCTTCGATGCGGTGGTGATCGCCACGGATCATGACGACGTCGATTACCAGTCCCTCGCCGAAAACGCCCCGCTGATCGTCGATACCCGCAACGTCTTTGCTCGTCGGGGTATTTCCTCCGACAAGATCGTCAAGGCTTAAGGAGACCAAAGCCCATGAGCCGACTGGATACGTTCATCAACCGCATGTCCGCCCAGCGCGACATTCTCAATCACGTCGCCCACGACCTGAGCCTGCCCGAGGAAGGTGCGGTTCTGGAAATCGGGCTTGGCAACGGCCGCACCTTCAATCATCTGCGCGAGCTTTTCCCCGATCGCCGCCTTGTCGCATTCGACCGGGCAATGAACGCCCACAAGTCGAGCGTGCCGGCCGACGAGAACCTCGTGCTTGGCGAAATCAATGAAACGGGCAAGACCTTCGCAGGCGCCGAAGCGGCACTTGTTCACGCCGATATCGGTACGGGTTATGACGACAAGGATGCCATCACGCTGTCCTGGCTGCCGCAGATGGTCGCGGACATGTTGCGTCCGGGCGGCTTCGCGGTCAGCGGCCTTCCACTTGTCCATAAGGACCTCAGCGAACTGCCGCGCCTGCCCACCGTCAGCGAAGGCCGCTATTTCATGTATCGAAGGGTGTGATCGGACGTTCCGCCAGGGGCGTCTGCGCGTCAGGCTCTCTGAAGCGCGCGTACCTTGTCCAGCTCGGAAGACGTCAGGTGAAGGCGCTCCGCCAATGCGCGGGTCATCTTCATCGTCATTCCCGGACAATCGTCCATGATGCGGAACAGGTAGTCCTTGTTGATCTTCAGCGCTTCCACTACGCCGGCGGCCTGCACCGTCGAGCTGCGCGGTCCATCGCAAAGCAGCGAAATGTCGCCGACAATCGAATTCGCGCTGCGCTCGCTGACCTTCACAGGCCCCTGCGACGTGTTGACGAGATATTCCACATTGCCGCTGAGAATGAAGTAAGCGGAGTCGCCGCTGTCGCCTTGCGAAAACAGCTTCTGTCCCGGCTTGAAGGTCACGCGCTCGGATGCAAATGCAAGCAGCTTCAGCTTGCACGTGTCCATTTCCGAAAAATACGGAAGTTTACGCAGCTGCTGGACTTCATCACATAGCAACATAGCTTGTACCGCCTTTCCCTGCCGGACCGATGACTTTACGCCACCATGGCCTTGAAGGTTCCGCTCTCCTGTTCAAGGGTCTCGTAGGACCCCTCTTCAAGGATCACGCCTCCATCAAACATGACGACTCTGTCAAACAAACGTGACAAAGAGATATTTGACAGAACCCATATAACCCCTGGATCATTCTCCTGTTGGCCCAGAAATGCAAGCACGTTCTGAACAATTTCTTCCTGAGCGTGTCTTTCCAGTCCCGGCAACGGCTTGTTGAACACGTAATAATCAGAGCGCCTAATCAATGCGCGGGCGAGATTAAGTTTTCGCCGTTGAATGGGCGTCAGCCTGCGTCCGCCGGCGCCGATATCGAATTCCAGGCCGGCCTTGAGCAGGTCGTCGGCGAAGCCAAGCTCCTGTGAAACCTGTGCTGCAAGCGAGCGCAGCTCCGCCACGCCTTCCGTGTCGCGGTTGCTCAGCTTGCCGAAAATAATGTTTTCCCGCAGTGTCGCGACGGAGACGTATTTGTGCGGATCGTAGCGCTCCACGAGGTTGCGCAGATGCGCCGGCAGTTCGGTATAGAAAAGCTCGCGGCAGCCGACGATCTTGCCCTGAAGCTCCTCGTCGAGAATGCCGAGGCGGTAGCGCGGTTCGATATATTCGAGCGTCAGGCGTATAAACGCCTTGTCGGCATCCGAGAGCTTGAAGTTGGTCGGCTTCGGTTCTGTCTTTCGTTGCAAAAGGCTCTGATAGTAACTGATGTCCTCGGCGGACAGGGTCGTGATCTGACGAAAGAACGGATGGTCGGCCGGCAATCCGCCGAAGATCTCGACGAGGTTCTTCGCCACCGTCCGGCCCATCGCCACGAACGGCCGCTGCAGCCCCACCTTGTTCAGGGCGGTATAGAAATGCTCGCTCGACAGGAGCTCGTTCTGCGGATTGAGCGGCTCCAGCGTCGCGCCGAACAGCAGGTTCTCGGCAACCGTCGCTTGCTGATTGTATTCGTAGGGCTGGAACGGAATGACCAGTGAATCCATCCCCAGCTCCGTCATCCTGTCCCGCAGCGCGTGGCGCATGTCGACCACCTTTGCAGCGAAATCCGGGTCCTGCTCGGGATCGATGGTGGAGTGGAGGGCAAGCTCGAGAACGTCGTCCCGCAGCTGCACGGCTTCGAGAACGGCTAGGAGCGACTTTTTCAGGTCCTCCTTCGTGCCGTTTCCAAGCGCGGCCGATCCGTAGTCCACCCAGCCGGCATTGATGTCCATATGCGGATTGCCGGCCTTCTTGGCCTCGCGGATGTTCCAGACCCGCTGCCGGGCTTCCTTGCCCGCATACTCGGTCTTGTGCACCGGCGCATGCTTGAGCCCGTAGAGGAGGTTATCCTTCAGGCTGCCATGAAAGAAATAGCTGTCGGTCGAGACATAGGAGATGTAGCGGCCGGTCACCGATTCCGGCAGCTCTCTGATTTCGACATCGCCCAGACATATCTTGCCGCTCGATGGCCATGCCAGGCGTCCGAGTGCCTCTGCCATGGCTTCGGCGCCGCGCCCGGTGTGATCCACCATGGCAACGGTGTGCCCCGGCTCGATCTTCAGCGTCACATGGTCCACAACCTTGGCGCCGCTGTCGTCGTTGACCGAAACCGCCACCGCCTGCAGCACCTCGCCGCGCGGCTGTTCGCTCTTGTAGGTCAGCGTATGAAGCGCGGGGTTGATCAGGTCCTCGACCTCGAAATTCTCGAACACCTGCTCATACTTCACCTGCACGTCCTGGCGCGCCTGGTCCCAGTCGATCAGCTCCTTCAGCGGGCCGGGCAGGTCCTTGTAGGCATTGATGACGGCCACCAGCTGGCCGACGTCGAGCGTACCGCGCAGCGTCAGGTAGCCGCCGATCAGGTAGAACAGGAACGGTGTCAGCTGTGATAGGAAATTATTGAGGAACTTGACGAGAAATTTCCACTGGTAGAGGTCGTAGCGGATGCGGAAGATCTCGCCGAGCCTGCTCGCCACGTCGGCGCGTTCGAAATTCGATGTGTCATAGGCATGGATCGTGCCCAGTCCTTCGACGATTTCGTTCACCTTGCCCGCCAGGCGCCGTGCCGTGATCTGCCGCTGCCGGCCAAGCTCGATAAGCCGCCGGCGCATCTTCGGAATGATGATGACCTGGATCGCCACCATGAATGCCGCCACCATGCCCAGCCAGAAATTCTGCAGGATGATGAAGAACAGCGCCGCCAGCGCCTGGCCGCCGAGCAGCGCCGGCTGCACGAAGGCATCGCCGGTAAAGCCGCCGAACGGCTCCACCTCGTCCTTCACCATGCTGGCGATTTCGGCGCCGTTCAGGCTCTTGGCGTGGCGCGGCGGAAAACGCAGCACGCGATCCACCAGCTCGAAGCGAATGCGCCGCAGCAGCCTCTCGCCGAGGCGGCCCTTGTAGGTATTGATGTAATATTTGAAGCCGCCGTTGATGATCACCAGAACCAGAAAGACGCCGCTCAGCGCCACCAGCGTTTCCATGCGGTCGAACGGAACGCCGTCATAGCTGAAGGAAATGTCGGTGAAGGGAATGCCCAAGGAGAAGTCGAGAAACGGCTGCGTCGCCTGCAGGTCTTCGAAACCCTGGCCCTGTATCGGCCCGTTGATGATCTGCTTGGGAAGGTCGAAGGCGAGGAAATACGGGATCATGGACAGCGCCACGATCGTAAGAATCCACACCTGCTGTGGCCTGGTATGGGACCAGATATAGCGTAACAGCGTCTTCTGCATATACCTTCACCGAAGCGACAGCATTCTCAACTCAAGTGTCGGATCAGCTGCATCCGGCAATGTATAGCGTGTCTCTGATATATAAACGAGTGCTGTGCGGTACGCCATAGGTCCAAGAGCTCGCCGGCGCCGCAACGGCCTGGGTGCCCTGCCACATATCACATTCGCCGCTCCGGCATTTCGTGTCGACAGGCTTGTCGTTCAAGGGAGCGATGAAATTATTCCGGCCGTGTTGCAGGACTGCCGGTTTCAGGCGTCGCGGCGCAGAAGCCGCGGGATCATGATCGCGGCGGCGATCGCCATGATCGCCAGCGTGAACCATGTCAGCGCGTAGACGAGATGGCTGTTGCGGAACTGGATCACGGTCAGCCCGCCGATCGGATAGCCACCCGGATTGGCCGTCGCGTCGGCATCGATGAAATAGGGCGCCAGCGCGCCGATGGCCTTGTCCGCGCCGATTGCGGCGACATCCCGCGAATACCAGTTGCCTGCCTGTGCATTGTTGCTGCGCAGGAAAGCGCCGTCCGGCTCGCTCAGGCGCAAAAGACCGGTGACGCTGACATTGCCGTCGATCTGTCCGCCGCTGCGCGTTGCCGGATCGCGGCGGTCGGAGGTCACGAAGCCGCGGTTGATGAGGAAAGCTGTGCCGTCCGCAGATGTCAGTGGCGTCAGCACCCAGAATCCGGCGCCGCGCTCGGTCACGGCCTGGACCAGCGTTTCCTTCGTGTGGTCGAACGTGCCGGACACCGCGACGTGCCGGTATTCGGCGTCATTGGCCGGCAGCGAGGCCCATTCGGCGGTGGAAGGAGGGGAGACGGGGTCGGCGTGGACGCGCGCATCCACCCGTTCGATCAGGTCGAGCTTCCAGAAAAGCCGCTGAACCTGCCAGGAGCCGAGCGCAAGGAAGATCGCGGCGGCTAGAAAGAGAAAAGCCCGTAAGCCGATATGGGATTTCACGGGCTTTTCCATTGTCTGAGGCATCGGTATGCCGATTGGTCGATCTTAAGGACGGATGAAGCCGCCTTACGGCAGGTTCTTCATCATCTCGGGGGTCATCACCATCATGTTGGTATTGAGGTGATGCATGACCCAGAGCGATCCGACGAGCGCGATCACCACGATGACGATCGTGAAGATCAGCGCCATCATCGTCCAGCCGCCTTCCGACTTGGTGTTCATGTGCAGGAAGTAGATCATGTGAACGACGATCTGCACGACACCGAGGATCATGATCGCCGCAACGGTGGCGATCTTGCTGTCGAGCACGTCGCCCATCACCAGCCAGAACGGAATGGCGGTCAGGATGACCGACAGAACGAAGCCGGTGACATAGCTCTTGAACGAGCCATGGCTGGATTCGTGGCCATGGCCGTGATGCGCGTCGTGTGCATCGTGGTGCGAAGAAGCGTTACCACTCATCCGACTACTCCCATGAGATAGACAACAGAGAAGACACCGATCCAGATGACGTCGAGGAAGTGCCAGAACATCGACAGGCACATCAGGCGACGGCGGTTTTCCGGGATCAGGCCGAACTTGCTGACCTGAACCATCAGCGTCACGAGCCAGATGATACCGAAGGTGACGTGCAGGCCGTGGGTACCGACCAGCGTGAAGAACGCCGACAGGAACGCCGAGCGCTGCGGCGTCGCACCCTCGTGGATCAGGTGGTAGAACTCGTACATTTCGATGCCGAGGAAGGCGAGGCCGAACAGGCCGGTGATGCCGAGCCAGAACAGCGTTTCCTGCTTGGCGCCGCGTTCCATCTGCAGCATCGCGAAACCGTAGGTGATCGACGAGAACAGCAGCATCGCGGTGTTGATCGCGATGAGCTTCAGGTCGAACAGGTCGGCCGGCGAAGGGCCGGCCGCATAATTGCGGCCGACGACGGCATAGGTTGCGAACAGCATCGCGAAGATAAGGCAGTCGCTCATCAGGTACAGCCAGAACCCAAGGTTCGTGCTGCTTTCCGCGTGCGGCTCTTCGTCGACGTAGAATTGCGGGTTTTCCGCGGTTTGGGCTTCAATCTTGCTCATTGTTACACCTGCTTCGCCAGCAGTTCGGTGCGCCGGGTCTCCTCGGCTTCCACCGCATCCGCGGGAATGTAGTAGTCACGCTTGTAGTTGAAGGTGTGGGCAATCGAGACCGCCAGGATGGCGATGAACGACAGCGCAGCCAGCCACCACATGTACCAGATCAGGCCGAAGGCAAGCGCCACGCTGAGGCCGGAGAGGATCACACCGGTGCCGGTGTTCTTCGGCATGTGGATCGGCTTGTAGCCCTGCAGCTTGCGCACGTGGCCGCGGTTCTTCATGTCGTACCAGCTGTCATGGTCATAGACGATCGGCGTGAACGCGAAGTTGTATTCCGGCGGCGGCGAAGACGTCGACCATTCCAGCGTACGGCCGTTCCACGGGTCGCCCGTCTCGTCCTTCAGCTGCTCGCGCTTGAAGTAGCTGACGACGAGCTGGATGACGAAGGAGGCGATGCCGATCGCGATCATCCCGGCGCCACAGGCGGCGATGATGAACCAGATCTGCAGCGACGGATCTTCGAACTGCGAAACGCGGCGGGTAACACCCATCAGGCCGAGCACATAGAGCGGCATGAAGGCGAAGTAGAAGCCGACGAACCAGAACCAGAAGCTCATCTTGCCCCAGAAGGGATCGAGCTTGTAGCCGAATGCCTTCGGGAACCAGTAGGTGACGCCGGCCATCAGGCCGAACAGCACGCCGCCGATGATCACGTTATGGAAGTGGGCGATCAGGAACAGTGAGTTGTGGAGCACGAAGTCAGCCGGCGGAACCGCCAGCATGACGCCGGTCATGCCACCGATGACGAAGGTGATCATGAAGCCGATCGTCCACAGCATCGGCACTTCGTAGCGAATGCGGCCGCGATACATCGTGAACAGCCAGTTGAAGATCTTCGCACCCGTGGGGATGGAGATGATCATCGTGGTGATGCCGAAGAAGGCGTTGACCGAAGCGCCCGAACCCATGGTGAAGAAGTGGTGCAGCCATACGAGGTACGACAGGACCATGATCACACAGGTCGCGTAGACCATCGAGGCATAGCCGAACAGGCGCTTGCCGGAGAAGGTCGCAACGACTTCGGAGAAGATGCCGAAGGCCGGAAGGATCAGGATGTAGACTTCCGGGTGGCCCCAGATCCAGATCAGGTTCACGTACATCATCGGGTTGCCGCCGAGATCGTTCGTGAAGAAGTTCGTGCCGACGTAACGGTCAAGCGACAGAAGCGCCAGCGTTGCGGTCAGGATCGGGAAGGTGGCGACGATCAGGATGTTGGTGCAGAGCGAGGTCCAGGTGAAGACGGGCATCTTCATGAAGGACATGCCGGGAGCACGCATCTTGACGATCGTGGCGATCAGGTTGATGCCGGAAAGCGTCGTTCCCACACCGGCGACCTGAAGTCCCCAGATGTAATAGTCGACACCGACGCCGGGGCTGTAATCCGCGCCCGAAAGCGGCGGATAGGCCAGCCAGCCGGTGCGTGCGAATTCGCCGACGAACAGCGAGATCATGATGATGATCGCACCGGCAGTCGTCATCCAGAACGAGAAGTTGTTCAGGAACGGGAACGAGACGTCACGCGCGCCGATCTGCAGCGGTACGACATAGTTCATGAAACCCGTCACGAAAGGCATCGCGACGAAGAAGATCATGATCACGCCGTGGGCGGTGAAGATCTGGTCGTAGTGGTGGGCGTTGAGGTAGCCCTCGTTGCCGTTGAAGGCAATCGCCTGCTGGATACGCATCATGATCGCGTCTGCGAAGCCGCGGAACAGCATGATGATGGCCAGGATGATGTACATGATACCGATCTTCTTGTGATCGATACTGGTGATCCAGTCACGCCACAGCGGACCCCACCACTTCATGTAGGTGAGGAGGCCGAGCAGTGCGATGCCCCCGAGGGCGACGGCACAGAAGGTGGCGATCAGGATCGGCTCGTGAAGGGGGATCGAGTCGAGGGTCAACCGACCGAAGATAAACTTCAGGAGGTCTGGATCAGATAACATGGGGTAACCCGTTCATTGATGTCGTGGGACGCAAAGCGCCAGGTTCAATTGCTATTGAGCTGGGCCGGTGCGGCCCCTTCGCTTTCAGTGTTCGCGCCGGGGGCCGTATGGCCCTCATGCGCGTTGCTTTCATGCGGAGCGACGTCGCTCTTGGCAGGTTCGCCGGATGCCGGAACGGTCGCCCCGTGGGCGTTGCTCAGGTCGGCATGGCGGTCGTCATGCGTCAGACGCTCGACGTTTTCGTGGCTTTCCACGCCGGCGCCACCCATCATGTCGATGTGCATCATCTCGTCCATGCACATCTTGCCTTCGGCAACGCACATGTTGAGAACGCGGCGATAAAGGCCGTCCTCGACGGTGGCGAAGTAACGGACGGGCTCGCGCTCGCTCGGCTTTTCAAGCGTCAGATAGGCGTTGCGGTTGAGCGCGGTGCCGTTCTGCTTGACGCGGGCGATCCAGCCGTCGAAGCCTTCGTTGTTCAGCGCGTGGAACTTGAAGCGCATGTGCGAGAAGCCGGCGCCCGAATAGTTGGACGACAGGCCGTCGAAGACGCCTTCCTTGTTGATCACGGCGTGAAGCTTCGTTTCCATGCCCGGCATCGTGTAGATCATGCCTGCAAGCGCCGGAACGTAGAAGGAGTTCATCACCGACGATGCGGTCAGCTTGAAGGTGATCGGACGATCGACCGGAGCTGCCATCTCGTTGACGGTGGCGATACCGTATTCCGGATAGAAGAACAGCCACTTCCAGTCGAGCGCGACGACTTCGACTTCGAGCGGGCGGGTGTCGGCCGGAATTTCGCGCTCTGCATCGAGGCGATCGAGCGGCCTGTAGGGATCCAGCCGGTGGGTGCTGATCCAGGTGATTGCGCCGAGCGCGATGATGATCGCGAGCGGAGCCGCCCAGATCACCACTTCGAGGCGGGTCGAATGATGCCATTCGGGATCATACTTGGCCGTGGTGTTGGACTGGCGGTAGTGCCAGGCAAAGTAGAGGGTCAGGAACAATACCGGCACGATGATCAGCAGCATCAAGACCGTCGAGACGACGATCAGATCGGCCTGCTGCTGGGCGATATCGCCGGACGGCGACATCACCACGAGACTACAGCCCGACATGATGGGGAGGATCATAAGGAGGGAAAGTTGGCAAAGACGCCGTAAAATTGGGGACATTGGTCTGCTCAAACTTGCTATTTGTCTAGTTCGCGTATCGGAGCGCCGCCAGGTTCTCCATGAGGTGTTTCGTCGCAGTGCAGCATTTTCTTTGCCATTGCAATGGGCAAAAGGGCGATTCGAAAGAATGCAATGGTGGCGATTTGGCGGCAATTTAACGCATAAGCCCCCCCTACAACAGACGGGTGTCACCAAATGATGAAGAAGGCCGCGTGAACGACCAAAAAGCGTAATCGGGACCTTATTTTAGCAAATAAAAAAATTATCCGAAAATCTTGATTGACAACGCCTCTGGCCAACATTCTCTTGTCTATAGTCATGTTGCGAAGGAGGACGCAGGTCATGGTTGAAGCAGCAATTCATCCGTCGTCATCGGCGATGGAACGCGACGCCCGGCATATGCATGATGACAAGCCGGTTTCGGCCGGAAACATTGCCATCGGCGTGATCATCGGCCGGACGTCGGAGTTTTTTGACTTTTTCGTGTTCGGTCTCGGTTGCGTACTGGTTTTTCCCCGGCTCGTGTTCTCGTTCGTCCCCGATCCGGTAACCGCGACGCTTTATTCTTTCGCGATTTTTTCCCTGGCGTTCCTGGCGCGTCCCGTCGGCTCGTTCGTTTTCAGCTGGATCGACCGCAACTATGGTCGCGGCACGAAGCTGACGACGGCTTTGCTGATTCTCGGCGGCTCCACCGCATCGATCGCATTCTTGCCCGGCTATGATTCGATCGGCATGTGGTCGCCCGCCCTTCTGGCGCTTTTCCGGCTCGGTCAGGGTTTTGCCCTCGGCGGCGCCTGGGATGGACTGGCCTCGCTGCTCGCCAAGAGCGCCCCGCCGAACCGCCGCGGCTTCTACGCCATGATCCCGCAATTGGGTGCGCCGGTCGGTTTTGCCCTGGCCAGCATCCTGTTCGGCTATTTCGTCGTCAGCCTGTCCAGCGCCGACTTCCTCGACTGGGGCTGGCGTTACCCGTTCTTCGTCGCTTTCGCCATCAACGTCGTCGCGCTGTTTGCGCGTCTGCGCATCGTCGCGTCGCATGAATTCGGCGAAGCGCTCGAAAGCCACGAACTGGAGCCGAAGCCGATTTCCGAAATGCTCAAGGTCCATGGCTTTGACGTCGTCATCGGGGCGTTCGTTCCCTTGGCCAGCTTCGCCATGTTCCACCTGGTCACGATCTTCCCGCTGAGCTGGGTCACGCTGTTTGGTGGTCAATCGGCCGGCTCGTTCCTGTTCATCCAGGTTCTGGGCGCAATCGTCGGCTTTGCGACGATCGTTCTCTCCGGCTTCATGGCGGACCGCTTCGGCCGGCGTCGGCAATTGCTGATCGGCGCGATCATCATCGCGATCTTCAGTTTCTCCGCACCGTTCCTGCTTAATGCCGGTGCGTCGGGGCAGGCAGCCTTCATCATTCTGGGCTTTGCTATCCTCGGCCTGTCCTTCGGCCAGGCGTCGGGTGCGGTGTCGTCACGCTTCTCCAGCAGCTATCGCTATACCGGTTCGGCCCTGACATCCGATATCGCATGGCTGGTCGGAGCAGGCTTCGCACCGCTGGTAGCACTCGGTCTTGCCAGCAATTTCGGCATCATCTTCATCGGAGGCTACCTGATCTCCGGCGCGATCTGTACGATCCTCGCGCTGGTTCTCAGTCGCACGATCGATACCCCCGATGCGCCTGCGGCACGTTAGGCCGGCCGTTCGCCGCCGTCGCTCTTGAAATTGTGCCGCGATCATCTGAAAACGTCACGGGCTTCCGGCAAGGAGGCCCGTGATTTTGCGTTGGGAGGCAAGGAATGCAGGCGATGACCAGGGGCGATGCGGCGGTAAGGCTTGAGAATGTCGGCCGCGTGTTCGGCAATACGGCGGCTCTGCGCAATCTCTCGCTGGAAATAGCAAGGGGGGAAGTCCTGTCCCTCGTCGGTCACTCCGGTTGCGGCAAGTCTACCCTGCTGCGCATAATCGCCGGCGTCGAGACCATCGACGGCGGACGCCTGTTTCTCGATGGCAGGCAGGTGGATGGCGACGCTTTCGTCGAGCCTGAGGCACGCGGCGTCGGCTTCGTCTTCCAGGATTACGCGCTCTTTCCGCATCTGAGCGTCCGCGACAACATCCTTTTCGGCCTCAAGCGCTGGCCGAAGGCGAAGGCCGCCGAAAGCGCCGATGACGTTGCGCGGCGTGCCGGCGTCACGCATCTGATCGATCGTTTCCCCCACACCCTGTCCGGCGGCGAACAGCAGCGGGTGGCGCTTGCCCGCGCTCTGGCGCCGCAGCCGGGCATCGTCCTTCTCGACGAGCCGTTTTCCAATCTCGATCAGGGCCTGCGTGCCCGAGTGCGGCAGGAAACCCTGTCGCTTCTGAAATCTCTCGGCACCACCGTCGTCATGGTGACCCACGACCCGCAGGAAGCGCTGTCATCCGGCGATCGCGTCGTCCTTATGCGGGCCGGCGAGATCGTCCAGGCAGGCTCCGCCTATGACCTCTACGATCGGCCCGTAAACGCCTATGCTGCCGATTTCTTCTGCGACGCCAACAAGGTGCCCGGTATTCTCGAAGGCGCCGACGTGCTGACCCCGATCGGCCGGTTTGCCGCCGGTTCGGCTACGCTCGGCCGTGACGTGGTTCTTCATGTCCGCCCTCAGGCAATCGCCGTATCGCCCGACCGGGGCGACATTCCCGCCCGCATAGAGGCCCGCCTGTTCCAGGGGGAGGCGCAGCAGGTCCTGCTGCGTGTCGAGGGCCTGGATACACCCTTGTCCGCCATAACGCGGGACAGGATCCCCGAGCATGTGGCGGAGGTCAGGATCACCATTTCGCCGCAGCAGGTCTTGATGTTCTGAAGCCTTCGATTGCAATGCGGCGACCTGGATGGATAAATTTTCCGTGATGATCATTATAGGTTGAAAATTAAACTTGACCATGCAGATCATGAAATGCTGCATGCGGGCATGTTCATTCCATAGGAGGAGTTTCATGAACCCGCACCCCATTCTCGCCTCGGCCCTTCTGTCCGCTTCGATGCTTGCGGCGCCCGCGCTCGCCTCTGCGGCCGAGATCAACGTCTACACGACGCGCGAACCGGCGCTGGTCGCCCCGCTTCTCGAAGCCTTCACCAAGTCGACCGGCACCAAGGTCAACACCGTATTCCTCAAGGACGGCCTAGCCGAGCGCGTCGCATCGGAAGGCGCAAGCTCGCCTGCGGATATCCTGATGATGGTCGATGCCGGCAACCTCGTCGACCTTGCCGAAAAGGGTGTGACGCAGCCGATCGAATCCACTGTCCTCAACGAAGCGATCCCCGCCGAGCTGCGCGACGGCAAGGGCCACTGGTTCGGCCTTTCCTATCGCGCCCGCGTGCTCTACGCCGCCAAGGACCTCGATCTTACGGCCTTCAACTACGAGGATCTCGCCGATCCGAAATGGAAGGGCAAGGTCTGCATCCGTTCGGGCCAGCATCCCTATAACACGGCCCTGTTTGCCGATTACATTGCCCATTACGGCGCGGAAGAAACCGAAAAGTGGCTGACCGGCGTCAAGGACAATCTTGCCCGCAAGGCCGCCGGCGGCGACCGTGATGCGGCCAAGGATATCCTCGGCGGCATTTGCGATATCGGCGTCGCCAATTCCTATTATGTCGGCCTGATGAAGTCCGGCAAGGGCGGCGAAGAGCAGGCGAAGTGGGTCGAAGCCATCAAGGTCGTGCTGCCGACCTTCAAGAACGGCGGAACCCAGGTCAATATCAGTGGTGCCGCAGTCGCCAAGAATGCGCCGAACAAGGAAGAGGCCGTCAAGCTCCTGGAATATCTCGTCTCGGATGAGGCCCAGAAGATCTACGCCGAAGCCAATTACGAATACCCGGTCAAGGCCGGCGCTGCCATCGATCCGATCATCGCCTCCTTCGGCGAGTTGAAGATCGACAACAAGCCGCTGACCGAAATCGTCAGCCATCGCAAGCAGGCGAGCGAGCTGGTCGACAAGGTCGGCTTCGACAACTGAGCGATATCGTCATCATGAGCACGGTACCCCGGCGGAAAACGCACCGGGGTACCTTTACGTTTCTACAGCATGGATGCCTCAATGCCCGCCAGTGGAACTCGTGCCGCCAGTGGCTCTCGCGCCAGTGGCTCCCGTGTCGGAAGCGGCTCTCGCGCCGGAAGCGCCGGGCGCCGTCACAGCCGATGGCTCGTTCTCTCCACGCTTGTCGCCGCCATCGTCGTCCTTCCCGTCGCAGGTCTTGCATTTGAGGCGTTGAAAGGGTCGGCCGGGCTCTGGGCGCATCTGGTTTCCACCGTCCTGCCGGTCGCCTTTGTCGATACCGTCATCCTTCTCGCCGGTGTCGGCGTCCTGACGGCATGTCTCGGCACGACGACCGCCTGGTTGGTCACCGCCTACGAGTTTCCCGGCCGCCGGGTGCTCGAATGGGCACTGCTCCTGCCGCTTGCGGTGCCGACCTACATCATCGCCTATGCCTATCTCGATATCCTGCACCCGATCGGCTCGGTACAGGGGGCAATCCGCTGGGTGCTCGGCTATGAAACCCCGCGCCAGTTCCGCCTGCCCGATATCCGCTCGATGACCGGCTGCATCCTGCTGCTCGGCTTCGTGCTCTACCCCTATGTCTATATCCCCACGCGGGCGATGTTCCTCACCCAGTCCGGCAATCTGGTCGATGCAGCCCGCACGCTTGGCACGTCCAGCCACGCAGTCTTCTGGCGTGTCGCGCTGCCTCTTGCACGGCCCGCCGTGGCGATCGGCGTTGCGTTGGCGCTGATGGAAACCCTCAATGATGTCGGGGCTGCCGAATTCCTCGGCGTCAGAACCATGACCGTCTCGATCTATACGACCTGGATCACCCGTACCGATCTGCCGGGCGCATCGCAGATCGCGCTCGCCCTGCTGGTGATCGTCGTCGCGCTTGTCATGATGGAACGCTGGGCGCGCCGCCGGCAGCGCTATGCCACCGATGCCCGCCGTAGCCGTGCGTTCGCGCCACTGCGTCTCTCCCGCGCGCGGGGCCTGCTCTGTCTCGCAGCCGGTTGCCTGCCGGTCATCGTCGGGTTCGTCGCTCCCGCCATCTACCTCGTCTCCGAAGCCTGGAAACGCTATCGCTTCGCCGGCCTGTCCGATCGCATCCTCGGCGAGGCGGTCAGCACCCTCGCAATCGCGACGATCGCCACCGTGCTGACCGTTGGCCTTGGCCTCGTCCTTGCCTATGCCACGCGCGTGCGCCCCGGAAAGGCCTCTGCCGCTATGCTGCGTTTCTCCTCCCTCGGCTATGCCGCGCCCGGAACGGTCGTCGCCATCGGTGTCCTCATCGTGCTGGCCGGTTTCGACCGCATGGTCGATGCCGCGACAATCCGGTGGTTCGGCGTCTCGACAGGCCTGCTTTTCATGGGGTCGGGGGCAGCCGTCGTCTATGCCCTGACCGTCCGCTTTCTGGCGATCTCCGCAGGCGGCATAGAAGCGGGCCTGTCGCGTATACCTCTTGCGCTCGATCACGCGTCGCGCACGCTCGGCCAGGGCAGTCTTGGCACGTTCCGGCATGTCCACCTGCCGCTGTCACGCACCGCCATCTCGGCCGCCGCACTTCTCGTTTTCGTCGATTGCGTCAAGGAACTGCCGGCCACCCTGCTGCTGCGCCCGCTCAATGTCGAAACCTTCGCCACGCATCTTTATGGCGAGGCGGCAAGGGGAACCTATGAGGAAGCGGCAATCGCCGCGCTTGCCATCGTCGCCATCAGCATCCTGCCGGTCATCCTTCTGTCGCGCGTCGGCCGCGACCGCCAGAGCACCGGTCACTGACACGCCTGGCTGGGATTTTGGCGCGCCTACAGAAATGCAGGAGATGTGCGGAGTAATTTTCCAAGGCGCCAAGTCTAGGGCAGGTAACACTGCGCCAACTGTTCTGCCCCTATGTCAGAATGTCATGGAAATCCGGGCGCATATATGGTTAATGAGCTCAATATTCTAAGACTGAATGCAGTATGCGACTATCGTCATGTTGGCGGATATGGAAATAATCAGAAAAAATCCCGATCTGCTGGATGTTGTCAAAAGACAATCCGGCCATCTCCTTGGTATTCACGGTGAAAAGCCGCGTCTTGCATCCATCTTTTCCTGTCAGGACCGCTGGCTCATGGCCCATATCGGCCTCGCCCTGCATTTCGAAAGCATCATGGATGAAGGGCGCGAGCGCCTCAGCGCTGCAAGCTTCATCCGTCGCGTGACGCATCACCAGGTCGCCAGCCGCAACACCGCATCCGCCTTTCTCAACGAGATGCTCAAATACGGCGTCATCAGGCAGCACCCCCACCCGACGGACCGGCGCATGCGCATCATGGCGCCGGCGGAAGCGACGGTCGAAGCCTTCGCCGGCTGGATCGGCCTGCATTTCATGTCGCTCGATGCACTCGATGGGGGAGGGCGTCTCGCTTGGTTCGAGAATGCCTCGCCCGAAACGGTCGCCCTGCTGCAGCCGGCCATCGCCATGGGGCTTCTGCACGACCAGACGACCCGTGACCCGCATCAGGCTTTCGCCCATTTCATGTGGATGAACAGCGGCTTCCTGGTCACCGAACGGCTTATCGCTGCGCTCTCGGATCACGATGCCGAAGGCGATACCCTGCCGCTGGCCCTGTCCTCGATCGCCGAATTGACGGAAGGTATCAACCTGTCGCGCTCGCACGCGGCACGAAAGGTCAATGAGGCGGAAGATCGTGGAATTCTGGGGTGGAGCGGCACCAAGGGCCGTTCCACGATGTGGGTTTCGAAGGCCTTCGTCGAGAGCTTCCTCGATATCCAGGCTGCCAAACTGTCGATCATCGACGGCGCCCTGCGTGCCCATTTCGGCGGTCAGCCCATCGGGCTCATGCTTGCCGGCGCAAGATAGGTCGTTATCGTCGCCGCACCGCATGCGATCGATTGCCGAGGCCGCGATTGCCAAGGCTGCACCCGGCGCCTATGGTTGCGCCGCACATTCATTTCGTCTTTGCCTTGGAACGGGAGTCCCGCTGTGGCTGGCCTGCGCGCGTTTTTCGTCCTGCTGAGCTTTATCGCTCTCCTCGCGGCGATCCTCATCGGCGCGCTCGATTCCATCCAGTCGGTCGCCTCGTCGCAGGTCGTGCTCACCAGCCTGGGCAATGCCTGGCTCAGCATCGATCCCGAAAGCCTGACACTGGCAGAACTGTCGGCTAGTGACTATATCAGTGCCGATATATGGCGACCTTTCGTTGCGCCGGTTCTGGCACAGCCGGCAACCGCGGTTTTTCTGGCCCTGGCTCTGGTCTTCTGGATGCTCGGCTACAAAAACCGCCCCTTTGCCGGCCGTTTCTCGGTCTAGGGCAGAAGCCGGACGATGCTACACGTCGGGCGCATTTGGAAGCATCGCAACGTGTTTCGGTGCCGGAAAGGCCGCCGCAGAAAAATGTCGTCGGATATGGAGGTGAAAATGTTCCTGAGCGAAATCTTCAACAAGAAGACGGTCATGCCGTCTGCCGACACCGCGCTGCCGGGCCGACCCGAGCCGATCCCGACATCCGAACTGCATTTCGTCAGCGGCCGCCCGCTGATGGAACCCTATCCGCAGGGGCTTGAAGTGGCCTATCTCGGCATGGGCTGCTTCTGGGGTGCCGAGCGCCTGTTCTGGAAACTGCCGGGCGTCCATGTGACGGCGGTTGGCTATGCCGGCGGCATCACGCCAAACCCCACCTATCACGAAACGACCACCGGCCTCACCGGCCACGCGGAAATCGTCAAGATCGTCTTCGATCCGAAACTCGTGTCCTACCGCCAGTTGCTGAAACTGTTCTTCGAGGAGCATGATCCCACCCAGGGCATGCGTCAGGGCAACGATATCGGTACCACCTATCGTTCGGCGATATACACCACCACCGAGGAGCAGGAACGGCAGGCGCGTGAGGCGCTGGATGCGTTCCAGGACGCGCTGGCCCGTGCCGGCCGCGACACGCCGATCACCACGGAACTCGCGCCCGCACCGGTCTTCTATTACGCTGAAGACTATCACCAGCAATACCTGGCCAAGAATCCGGCCGGCTATTGCGGGCTCAAGGGCACCGGCGTGTCCTGCCCGGTCGACAAGGTCGCATGACCATCGCGGGAGCCTGATCCCGATCGCCGCGGATTTGTGCAGATCCGCGGCTAAATTATGCAGCCTGCCAAAGGGATAGGCGATTTTACCGGTTGAAAAAAATCGGATGAATTTTTCTGCCGCACATGCAAGAGTAGAGAAAGCCAAGCCTTCGAAGAGGGGGGCAGGTGACCGCATGGCGTTCGCTGGTCGAGCCCGCGGGAGGACCCAAACATTTAAAAAAGCAGGGCTGCATGATGAAGAAAACCCTTTTGAGCCTTCTTGCCGTGGCTGCGATGTCGACGACCGCTCTGGCCGCCGAAATCAGGCCGGCGTTGGTGTATGGCACCGGCGGCAAGTTCGACAAGTCTTTCAATGAAGCGGCTCATGCCGGCGCCGAGGCCTACAAGGCGGAAACCGGCACCGAATATCGCGATTTCGAACCGACCAGCGACACGCAGGGCGAGCAGGCGATCCGCAATTTCGCCAGCCGCGGCTATAATCCGGTCGTCGCCGTCTCCTTCGCCTGGACCTCGGCGATGGAAAAGGTCGCAGCCGAATTCCCCGACACCAAGTTCGTCATCGTTGATTCCGTCGTGGAACTGCCGAATGTCCGTTCGGTCGTCTACAAGGAAGAGGAAGGCTCCTACCTCACCGGCATTCTCGCCGGCATGGCGTCGAAGACCGGCAAGGTCGGCTTCGTCGGTGGCATGGATATCCCGCTCATCCGCAAATTCGCCTGCGGTTATGCGCAGGGCGTCAAGTCGGTCAAGGCCGATGCGGAAGTCTTCCAGAACATGGTCGGCACGACCGGTGCGGCGTGGAACGACCCGGTTCGCGGCGGTGAGCTGACCAAGAACCAGATCGACCAGGGCGCCGATGTCATCTACGCGGCAGCCGGCGCATCCGGTATCGGCGTTCTGCAGACGGCAGCCGACAACAAGAAGTTCTCGATCGGCGTCGATTCGAACCAGAACCACCTGCATCCGGGTTCGGTCCTCACCTCGATGGTCAAGCGCGTCGATCTCGCCGTCTACAACGCCTACAAGGATGCGGCTGAAGACAAGTTCACTGCCGGCATCCAGGCAAACGGCGTCGCCGACGACGGCGTGACGGCTGCCATCGATGACAACAACAAGGCGCTGATCACGCCGGAAATGCAGGCCGCCGTCGACAAGGCCAAGGCCGATATCATTGCCGGCACGGTCAAGGTTCACGACTACATGACGGACAATTCCTGCCCGATGTAAGTCATCTGTAGAAGGGGCGCGTGGCGGTATCCGCCGCGCGCCCTTTTTTCGTATCAGGATAAGGTTGAACCATTGAGCCTGTCTTCTCCAGACCGCGAGCCTGCGATCGAACTTGTCGGCATCGACAAGAAATTCGGGCAGGTCCACGCCAACAAGAACATCAATCTGTCCGTTGCCAAGGGCTCGATCCACGGCATTATCGGCGAAAACGGCGCCGGCAAGTCGACCCTGATGTCGATCCTCTATGGCTTCTACCATGCCGACGAAGGCGAGATCCGCATCCAGGGCAGGCCCGTGGCGATCCGCGACAGCCAGACGGCAATCGCCGCCGGCATCGGCATGGTCCACCAGCATTTCATGCTGGTCGAGAATTTCACCGTCCTGGAAAATGTCATGCTCGGGGCCGAAGGCGGCCAGCTTCTGGCAAAGGGCGTCGCCGGTGCCCGCAAGGAGCTGAAGCGGCTTGAGACGGATTACGGCCTTGAAGTCGATCCGGACGCACTGATCGAGGAACTGCCGGTCGGCAGCCAGCAGCGTGTCGAGATCCTGAAGGCCCTCTATCGCGGTGCCGATATCCTCATCCTCGACGAGCCGACGGGCGTGCTCACCCCCGCCGAGGCCGATCACCTGTTCCGCATCCTCGAAGTCCTGCGCGATCAGGGCAAGACCATCCTTCTCATCACCCACAAGCTGCGCGAGATCATGGCGATCACCGATGAAGTCTCGGTCATGCGCCGCGGCGAAATGGTGGCCACCCGCAAGACGGCGGAAACGAGTGCAGCCGAACTCGCCGAACTCATGGTCGGCCGCCGCGTTCTGCTGCGCGTCGAAAAGGAAGAGGCCAATCCCGGCCCGGTGCTTCTGTCGGTCAGGAACCTGAGCGTCAAGGATGGCCGCGGCGTCACCATGGTCGACGACGTCTCCTTCGATGTCCGCGCCGGCGAAATCGTCGGCATTGCCGGTGTTGCCGGTAACGGCCAGTCGGAGCTGCTCGAGGCGCTGGCCGGCATCCGCAAGCCGGTCTCCGGCCAGATCCTGGTCGAAGGCAAGCCGGTCGAGGCCGCCGATCCCGCTCTGCTGCGAAAGCTCGGCCTCGCCCATATCCCCGAAGACCGCCATCACATGGGCCTTGTCCTGAAATTCGAGGAATACGAGAATTCCATCCTCGGCTATCACCACGACGAGCGCTATGGCCGCGGCGCGATGCTGGATCTCGAAGCGATCCGCAAAAGCGCCGAGGAGCAGATCGCCAAATACGACATCCGCCCGCCGAACCCGCGGCTGAAGACCGCAAACTTTTCCGGCGGCAACCAGCAGAAGATCGTCGTCGCCCGCGAGATCGAGCGCGATCCGAAAATGCTTCTGATCGGCCAGCCGACCCGCGGCGTCGATATCGGCGCGATCGAATTCATCCACCGCCGCATCATCGAGATGCGCGACGCCGGCAAGGCCGTGCTGCTCGTCTCGGTCGAACTCGACGAGATCCGCTCGCTGTCGGACCGCATCCTCGTCATGTTCGCCGGCAAGGTCGTCGGCGAAAAGCCGTCGGATGCGGACGAGCAGACGCTGGGCCTGATGATGGCGGGTATCGCGGCATGACGGTTTCCGCAATGAATGGACTTTTGGAGTACGCAATGCGCGACGCACGCCTCAAAACCGGCGATGAGGGGAGGGGCGCATGAGCACGGCTTCCGTCCCGCTACCCGCCTGGATCAACTATGGCGTCATCCCGCTCCTCAACCTCGTTCTCGCGCTGCTTTTCTCCGGCCTTGTCGTCTGGTCGATCGGCGAAAGCCCGCTCGATGCCTTGAACTTCCTCATTCAGGGCGCGCTCGGCCGCGGGGATGCGATCGGCTTCACGCTGTTCTACACGACAAGCTTCATCTTCACCGGCCTCTCGGTCGCCGTTGCCTTCCATGCCGGCCTGTTCAATATCGGTTCGGAAGGTCAGGCCTATGTCGGCGGCCTGGGTGCCGCACTCGTTGCCCTGTCGCTCGATCATTACGTGCCGTGGTACGTCACCATGCCGTTCGCCATTGCCGGTGCCGCCATCTTCGGGGCCGCCTGGGCCTTCATTCCCGCCTGGCTGCAGGCCAAGCGGGGCAGTCATGTCGTCATCACGACGATCATGTTCAATTTCATCGCCGCGGCCCTGATGGTCTATCTGCTGGTCAACGTCTTCATCGTGCCCGGCAAGATGGCGCCCGAAACCCGCACATTCCTGGCCGGCGGCCAGCTTCCCAAGCTCGACTGGCTGATGGCATTGTTCGGCCTGAGGCTCGGGCCGGCACCCTTCAACGTCTCGTTCATCATCGCGCTCGTCATGTGCTTTCTCGTCTGGCTGCTCATCTGGCGCACCCGTCTCGGTTATGAAATGCGCACGCTCGGCATCAGCCCGTCGGCCGCCGTCTATGCCGGCATCCCTTATGTGCGCACCGTCATCATCGCCATGCTGATTTCCGGCGGTCTGGCCGGCATGATGGCGCTCAACGCCGTCATGGGCGCCTCGGCCCGTCTGCAGGTGGAATTCGTCGCCGGCGCGGGCTTCGTCGGCATCGCCGTGTCGCTGATGGGCCGCAGCCACCCGCTCGGCATCATCATCGCGGCCTTCCTGTTCGGCATTCTCTATCAGGGCGGCGCGGATCTCTCGTTTGAAATGCCCAACATCACCCGCGACATGATCGTCGTCATCCAGGGTCTCGTCATCTTCTTCGCCGGTGCGCTGGAATACATGCTGCGTCCGGCCATGGTGCGGCTCTATCAGGCGACGAGGGGGACATAAGCCATGGAATATTTCGATACATTCGTCAGCATCCTCGGCTCGGCCATCCGCCTGTCCATACCGCTTCTGTTCACCGCACTGGCCGGCCTCTTCTCGGAGCGCGCCGGCATTTTCGACATCGGCCTGGAAGGCAAGATGCTGGCCTCGGCCTTCGCCGCCGCCTGTGTCGCCTATTGGACCGGCAATGCATGGGCCGGCCTCGGCGCCGGCATCCTCATCGCCATCGTCTTCTCGCTGTTGCACGGCTTTGCCTCGATCACCAATCGCGGCAACCAGATCGTCTCCGGCGTGGCGCTGAATTTTATCGCCGCCGGGCTTACCATCGTGCTCGGCACCGCCTGGTTCAACCAGGGCGGCCGCACCGGTCAGGTGCCGCCGGAAGGCCGTTTCTCCGGCATCGTCCTGCCGGGCGCGGAGATGATGCGCGACGTGCCGATCATCGGCCCGCTCTATGCCAATGTCATCTCCGGCAACAACATTCTCACCTATATCGCCTTCCTCATGGTGCCGGTCTCCTGGTGGGTTCTCTACCGCACCCGCTTCGGCCTGCGGCTTCGCGCGGTGGGTGAAAATCCGGGCGCGGTCGATACGGCCGGCATTTCGGTCACCTGGCTGCGCTACCGTGCGCTCATCGTCACCGGCTTCCTCGCCGGTTTCGCCGGCACCTATCTGGCGATCGCCCAGTCCGCCGCCTTCATCAACAACATGTCGGCTGGCAAGGGCTATATCGCACTCGCCGCCCTCATCTTCGCCAAGTGGAAGCCCGTGCCGGTCATGTTCGCCTGCCTGCTTTTCGGCTTCCTCGATGCCTTCGCCAATTTCATGCAGGGCAAGTCCTTGCCGCTGATCGGCGAGGTCCCGGTACAGATCTTCCAGGCGCTGCCCTATATCCTCACCTGCATCCTGCTGGCCGGCTTCATCGGCGTCGCCCGCCCGCCCAAGGCCGGCGGCGTCGCCTATACGAAGGAGCGTTGAGTAATGTCGCACGAACTGTTCGAAGCCGCCCGCCAGGCGATGGGCAAGGCCCACGCCCCTTATTCGAAATTCCCGGTCGGCGTTGCCTTGAGGGCCGATGACAGCCAGGTCTATCTCGGCGCCAATATCGAGAACCTCTCCTTCCCTCAAGGGTGGTGTGCGGAACCGACCGCAATCGGCGCCATGGTCATGGGCGGGGCTAAGAAGATCGTCGAACTGGCGGTGATCGCCGAAAAGCTGCCGCTCTGCACGCCCTGCGGCGGCTGCCGCCAGAAGATCTCCGAATTCGCCACGGCCGATACCCGCATCTATCTCTGCGATGAGACGGGTGTCGCAAAAACCGTCACCATGGCCGAGCTTCTGCCGTTTGCCTTCGAGACGGATGTCATCGGATGACGGCAACGGTGACGGATCTCATCGTCGAGCGGCTGGGCGTCCTCGTCCCCCGCGTGGCGATCGTGCTCGGCTCGGGATTGGGCTCGCTTGTCGAAGGCGTCACCCAGCAGGTCCGTATCCCGTATAGGGAGCTCGACGGCTTTCCGGTCAGTGGCGTCACCGGTCATGCGGGCGAACTGGTTGCCGGTTATCTCGGTAGCCAGCCGGTCATAATGCTCTCCGGCCGCGCCCATTATTACGAGCGTGGCGATGCGCGCGCCATGCGCTTTCCCCTGCAGGTCCTGCAAGGCATCGGTGTCCAGTCGCTGATCCTGACGAATGCCGCAGGCTCGGTGCGCGAGGATATGCCGCCGGGCTCCGTCATGCAGATCGCCGATCACATCAACTATTCCGGCATGAACCCGCTGATCGGCGAACATGGCGATGGCCGTTTCGTCGGCATGACCAGCGCCTATGACGCGGGCCTGGCGCTGAAAATGCGCAATGCCGCCATCCGCGCCGGCTTGCCCCTGTTTGAAGGCGTCTACATGTGGTTCTCCGGCCCGAGCTTCGAGACGCCGGCCGAAATCCGCATGGCCCGCACGCTGGGGGCCGATGCCGTCGGCATGTCGACCGTCCCTGAAGTCATCCTCGCCCGCTATTTCGGCTTGAAGGTCGCGGCCGCCTCCGTCATCACCAATTACGGTGCGGGCATGACCGGCGCCGAGTTGAGCCACGAGGAAACCAAGGACATGGCTCCTCTGGGCGGCGCCCGCCTGGCAAAAATCCTGCACGAAATGCTTGCCGGTAACGCCTGACGTTTCAATGCCTTGCCGCCAATCGGGCAGCCTTGGCAAGAGGCGCAGCTTGCATCAAATCGGTTGAACGCTAAAGATGGCGTCTCAATCATCATCGGAGGACACCATGGAACTGAAGAGCCCGCGCGAGGCGGCGGCTTTTGCCCTGTCTCTTCTAGACCTGACCAACCTGCGTGACGATTGCGATGACGCCGCGATCGAAAACCTCTGCCTGCGCGCCCAGACGCCCTATGGCAATGTGGCCGCGATCTGCATCTGGCCGCGCTTCGTCGCCCATGCCCGTCAGATCCTCGGCGCCGATCATCCGGTCCGCATCGCCACCGTCGTCAACTTCCCTTCCGGTGATCTCACGGTGACCGATGTCGTCGCCGAAACCGAGAAGGCGGTGGCAGACGGCGCCGACGAGATCGACCTCGTCATCCCCTACAAGGCTTTCATCGCTGGTGATGAAGCGGCCGTGACCGCGATGGTCGAGGCCACCCGCGCCGCCTGCCAGAATTCCAGCCTCAAGGTCATTCTTGAAACCGGCGAGATCAAGAGCCGCGATCTCGTCCGCCGCGCCTCCGAACTGGCGATCGCCGCCGGTGCCGATTTCGTCAAGACATCGACCGGCAAGGTGCAGGTCAATGCAACGCTGGAAGCGGCCGACATCATGCTCACCGCCATCCGCCAGTCGAAGGCCAAGGTCGGCTTCAAACCGGCCGGCGGCATTTCCACGGTTGCCGATGCCGACCTCTATCTGCGCCTTGCCGAAACCATCATGGGCGCCAACTGGATCATGCCCTCGACCTTCCGTTTTGGCGCATCCAGCCTGCTGGACGATATCCTGGCCGTCCTCGGCGGCACCTCGACCCCGCGCGCAGCCGCCGGCAATTACTGATCCATGCTGCCGCAGGAGATCATCCGCAGAAAGCGCGATGGACAAATCCTGTCGCGTGACGAGATCGTGGCCTTCATCCAAGGCGTGACGACCGACACCGTATCGGACGCCCAGGCGGCCGCCTTCGCCATGGCCATCTTCTTTCGCGGCATGGAACGCGATGAAACGGTCGCCCTGACGCTTGCCATGCGTGATTCCGGCTCCGTCCTGTCATGGGCGGGCATCGACCGCCCGGTTGCCGACAAGCATTCCACCGGCGGCGTCGGCGACAATGTCTCGCTCATGCTCGCTCCCATCGCCGCCGCATGCGGCCTTGCGGTACCGATGATCTCGGGCAGGGGGCTTGGTCACACCGGCGGCACGCTCGACAAGCTGCAATCCATTCCCGGTTACGATATCGCTCCGAGCGAGGCTCGCTTCCGGCAGGTTGTGCGCGAGGTCGGCTGCGCCATCGTCGGCCAGACCGCAGATCTCGCCCCTGCCGATCGCCGCCTCTATGCCATCCGCGACGTCACGGCGACGGTCGAATCCGTTCCCCTCATCACCGCCTCCATCCTGTCCAAAAAACTCGCGGCAGGTCTTCAGACCCTTCTGATGGATGTAAAGGTCGGCACCGGCGCCTTCATGCAGGATTTGGACGAAGCCCGCATTCTGGCCCGCTCTCTGGTCGAGGTCGCCGGCGGGGCAGGGGTACCGACGGTGGCCCTGATCACCGACATGAACGAACCCTTGGCAGATGCTGCCGGCAACGCGCTCGAAATCGCCAACTGCATCGATTTTCTCGCCGGCAAGAAAACCGGCACCCGCCTCGAAACGCTGGTCCTCGCTCAAGCCGCCGAAATGCTTGTCCAGGGCCGTTTGGCGGCAGATCCCGCCGAGGGAACTCGCCTGGCAAGCGAAGCACTCTCCTCCGGCCGCGCCATGGAAATGTTCGGCCGCATGGTCCACGCCCTCGGCGGCCCTGCCGATGTTTGCGATCGCCCTGAGGCCCACCTGCCGCACGCCCCCGTAACCATCGAGGTGCCGGCCCCACGGGAAGGTTACCTCGCCACCTGCGACGCCCGCGCCCTGGGCCTCGCCGTCGTCGATCTCGGTGGTGGCCGCCGCGATGTCTCCGACGCGATCGATCACCGCGTCGGCCTCAGCCACATCCTCCCCCTCGGATCGAGGCTCTCCATGGGAGACCCCATCGCCCGCATCCACGCCGCATCGCAGGATCAGGCGGAGCGGGCCGTGAAGGCCGTTTTGGACGCCTACCACATCACCACGGAAGCCCCGCAGCTTTCACCAGTTTTCGTCGAGCGGATCGGATAGGGCGAGCGGGGGACCCGAGCCGTTAAGAATTGGCGCATGGCTGCAATTGTGTTATATCGTGCCTCTTCCCACACAGCCGAGGACGACATGCAGGTTAAGCCGAAACCGAACGTCGCACAGAACGATGATCGCGAGCATACGCGCGCCGCGGTCCTCGCTGCATGGAAAGCCTATCAGGCAAGCGGCCACCACGTAACCGAGGAGGAAGCCGACGCTTGGCTGGCGCGGCTCGAGGCTGGCGAAGACCTTCCGCCGCCCGCATGCCACGGCTGATCTGGTCGCCCGCGGCACTGGACGATATTGCCCGTCTCAACGCTTTTCTGGCTCGCAAGAACAGGGATGCTGCCAGGCGAGCAGTCAAGGCCATAAGGCAGGGTGTAAGACTTCTGCGCCAACATCCTGAAGCCGGCAGATCTATGGCGGATATGCCTCCCGAATTTCGCGAATGGCCGATCGAGTTCGGTGCGTCCGGCTATGTGGCGCTTTACCGGTTTGATGGCGGCCATGTGATAATTCTGGCCGTTCGCGCCGGCCGGGAGGCGGATCGCTAAGTCGGAGTCATGATCCCGCTTTAGCCTGTCTCAATTCGCCAGCGTCAGGCTGCTGCCCTTCACCTGGTAGGATTTCAGCTTGGTCAGGAAAGTCATGCCGATCAGCGTGCCGGAAAGCGCCTTGTCGCGCAGCACCACGGCCTCGACGTCGCGAACCCGGATGGAGCCGATTTCGACCCGGTCCAGCACCACCCGTGCCGCGTCCGTCTGGCCGTTCGCCGTGTTCACCGTGTAGCGGAAGTCGAGGCTGTTGCCGCTGAAACCCAGCCTGCGTGCGGTGCTTTCGTTGATGGCGATGGACGAAGCACCGGTATCCACCAGTCCCGTCACCGGCTTGCCGTTGAGCTTGAATGACCCGACGAAATGCCCGCGCCCGTCGGCATCGAGAACCGTGCTCCCCGACGAAACGGAAGCGATCTGGGGCGCGGCGGGAGCGGGCTTCGCCGCCTGCGGCATCTGCACGGCCGGAACGGGCTGCACTGAGTCCTCGGTCTGCTGCATGAGCGCCGGGATCTGCGTTGCCAGAACGGCCACTATGGCTGCGAAGATGGCGGTGCGGATCAGCATGATCGGGTCCCTTGATTAAGGACGACAAGTCTATCCCGCATTGTCTAAACAAAAAGGCGGCCGCGCCATGCCGGCCGGCCGCCTTCTGAAGTCTTGGTTAGAAAAGCCTGAAGCCTTTATTTGGTGCCGTACATGCGGTCGCCGGCATCGCCCAGACCGGGCACGATATAGCCCTTCTCGTTCAGGTGGCTGTCGACCGAAGCCGTGTAGATCTTCACGTCCGGATGCGCTTCCTGGAAATTCTCGATGCCTTCGGGCGCTGCCAGCAGGCAGAGGAAGCGAATGTTCTTGGCGCCGCGTTCCTTCAGCTTCTGGATGGCCGCGATCGCCGAATTGCCGGTCGCCAGCATCGGATCGACGACGATCATCAGGCGTTCGTCGAGATCGTCCGGGGCCTTGAAGTAATATTCCACCGGCTGCAGCGTGTCGTGGTCGCGGTAGAGGCCGATATGCGAGACGCGCGCCGAAGGCACAAGTTCCAGCATCCCTTCCAGAAGCCCGTTGCCGGCGCGCAGGATGGAAACGAAGACCAGCTTCTTGCCTTCCACGATCGGCGACTGCATCTCGGTGATCGGCGTCTCGATCGTCTCAAGCGTCAGCTCCAGATCGCGGGTCACCTCGTAGCAGAGCAGCATGGAGATTTCGCGCAACAGCCTGCGGAAGCCGGCGGTCGATGTCTCCTTCTTGCGCATGATCGTCAGCTTGTGCTGCACCAGCGGGTGATCGATGACTGTGACGCCGTCCATGGGCTTCTTCCTTTTTCGTTGCTTGTCTCTTCTTTTCCGAAAAACGATCGGTTCCGCAAGTGGCGAGATCAAGGTCCTTTCATGATCCCCAGTCTGCGCGGCTGATTTTCCGCGTCGAACCGGGCAAGCAGCGCCGCCCGTGTTGCCGCGTCCACGAATGCCGCCTCGAGCGCCGTGCGTGTCATGCCGTTGATCTCGGCATTGCTCATCCCCATCACCGCCGACGCGATCTCGTATTCGCGCGAGAGCGAAGTCTTAAAGAACGGCGGATCGTCGGAATTGATGCAGACGCGAACCCCCGCTGCCTTCAGCGCCTTCAACGGATGACTGTCGAAATCCGGATAGACGGAAAGCGCTATATTGGAACCGGGGCAAACCTCCAGCACCGTGCCGAGGTCGGCAAGCCGTGCCACCAGCGCCTCGTCCTCGATTGCCCGCACCCCATGGCCGATCCGCTGCGGCTTGATAAGGTCGAGCGCATCGCTGACGCTGAATGCCCCGCACACCTCGCCGGCATGGATCGTCAGCCCCAGCCCGGCGTCGCGGGCAATGTCGAAGGCGCGGGCGTAATCGGCCACCCGTCCCATGCGCTCCTCGCCGGCCATGTTGAAGCCGGTCACAAGAGGGTTTTTCGCCCGCGCCGCATAGCTGGCGGCCGCAATCACGCTGTCCGGTCCGAAATGCCGCTCGCCGGTCACGATGATGCGCGCCTCGATCCCGGTCTTCTCCTTCGCCGCAAAAATCCCGTCGCAGATCCCGGCCAGATAGGCGTCGGCCCCGAGCCCGATCCGGTCGCCGTGATCGGGCGACACGATGATCTCGCTGTAGATCGTGTCGATCGCGGCAAGTTCGGTGAGATAGGTCTCCGTCAGCAGCGCATAATCGTCAGCCGTGCGAAACAGCGAGGCGACCGCATCGTAGGCGACAAGGAATTCGGAAAAATCGCGCCACCGATAGGCGCCGTCGTGCAGGAAGGTGCTCGCATCGACGCCGTACTTGTCCGCCTGTGCCTGCGCCAGTTCCGGTGATGCGGCGCCCTCGATATGACAATGGATCTCGGCTTTCAGCAGATTGCGCGTCACAGGAAACTCCATCCATGCCGGCCGGCGGCAATGCCCAGATGCGCCGCAATCGTCTCGCCGATATCGGCAAAGGAGGAGCGCACGCCGATCGAGCGGGTCCGGATGCCTGGGCCGAATGCCATGATCGGCACGCGTTCGCGCGTATGATCGGTACCCCGCCAGGTCGGATCGCACCCATGGTCGGCGGTCAGGATCACCAGATCGCCTTGCTTCAGCTTGCGGTAGATGTCCGGCAGGCTGCGGTCGAAGGCTTCAAGTGCCGCCGCATAGCCCGGCACATCGCGGCGATGCCCGTAGACCATGTCGAAATCGACGAAATTGGTGAACACCAGATCGCCGTCGCCTGCGTCCTCCATGGCCGCAAGCGTCGCCTCCATCAGCGCCGCATTGCCATTCGCCTTGATCACGAGCGAGACGCCCTGATGCGCGAATATATCGCCCACCTTGCCCACCGCATGCACGGTCCGCCCGGCCTCCACCAGTCGGTCGAGCAATGTCGGCTCGGGCGGGGGAATGGAAAAATCGCGGCGATTTCCGGTGCGCTCGAATGCCTCCGCCGTTTCGCCGATGAACGGACGGGCGATCACCCGGCCGATATTGAGCGGGTCGAGCAGCCCGCGCACGACGGCGCACAGCGCCATCAACCGATTGAGGCCAAAGTGCTCCTCATGCGCGGCGATCTGGAACACGCTGTCGCTCGAGGTATAGCAGATCGGCTTGCCCGTGCGGATATGCTCCTCTCCGAGCCTGGCGATGATCTCGGTGCCAGAGGCGTGGCAGTTGCCCAGAATGCCGTCAATACCGCCCTGCTCGGAGATCGCTTCGACCAGCTCGGCCGGAAACGCATCGCCTTCCGCCGCAAAATACCCCCAGTCGAACATCACCGGTGTTCCGGCGATTTCCCAGTGCCCTGAGGGCGTATCCTTGCCGTTCGATAGTTCGCTGGCCGTGCCGTAAAGCCCGAACAGCCGCTCCGGCAGCGGCATTCCGGCGGGATGCTCGCCGCTCGCCATCCTGGCGATGTCCATCAGGCCGAGCGATGTCAGGTTGGGAAGCTTCAGCGGCCCGGATCGCAGCCCCGCCCGGTCTCCCGAGCCGGCGGCACAGAATTCGGCGATATGCCCGAGCGTATTGGCGCCCAGGTCACCATAATCGGCCGCATCGCGTGCGCCGCCGACGCCGAAGGAATCAAGAACGAAGAGAAAGGCGCGTGCCATCGGTCACCGGGACAAGGGCAATTCCGGCAAAGGTGCAAAGCGGTTTTGCCTGCGGAATTGCGTTGAAAGACTGCTCTGCGAATGCGTTCTTCGGCAATCTGCAAGGACCGCCGTCAAACGCAGTTCATATAGTCAGCTTTTGCGGCTGGCAAAGGCCCCGTTTGCCGGCGTCTCAGCATCCGTCACAGGTAATGCTGGAACCGACGCGCTGGCGATAGAAGAACTCGCGATTGAGCGTGATCGTCTGCAGGTTGCTCGGCATCAGTCCCGGCATGAACATCAGCAGCTGGTGCGTCACCGAAACTTCCGCCCGAACCAGAAACGTGTTGGCCGAGCGCATGTCGGTCGGCACATTGACGGCCGCGTTATTGGCATAGGGGCGTCCGCCGCTCTGGTTCCACGACCAGGCGACCGTTGGATTACCCGACGCGTCGAGCTTGACGCCGGTAATCTTCAGCGAGAGGTTCACCGGCCTGTAGGGTGTGAAGATGGCATTGGTGACGTTCACCATCTGCTGCAGGTCGGAGGCCGAAACGGTGGACTGCTGGGTCACCAGATCGGCGATCGTGCTGGCCGAACGCGTCACCCGCTTGGAGACGCTGAGGCCGATCGTCAGCTCGAAGGAGGTAATGTAGAGAAACAGCAGAAGCGGCGCGATCAGCGCAAATTCCACCCCGCCGACACCGCTGATATCCTTGCGGAAGCGTTGCAGCCTGTCGAGCAGAAGGAGCCTGGAAAATCTTCGCCTTACCTTGGGGGACATCAGGGATAGTCCTCGTTCTTGTAGGCGGCGGTCTCCACGATGAGGAAGTATTTCGATCCGCTTGTCGGGCGAATATTGGAAATGTAGGGGCGCAGAAGGTCGGTGATGATGTCCCACTTGTAATAGGCGCGCAGCATGTTGCGCGTGCCGGGTCCGCCGGGGAGATAGTTGAGAGACGTTCTGGACGTATCGAGATCGCCATTTGACGTGAGCGGCACCGTTGTCGGCATGTCGGAAAAGTTAGTGTAGCTTCTAACGTCGATCCACAGCCTGTTCGTTTGGGCTGTTGGGTCCGTTATTTCCGTTTCACTGCATTTTATCAGGATTGAGATCTCGCCGCAGAACAGCCGGCGAAACTCGGCCTCTGTCTTGTTGGTACTGTTGGTGTTCGGCGTGCGTTCAAAGGTAATATTGCCCGTTCGCAGCTGCCGCCCCATCGTATCGACCGAATTGGCCACCAGCTGTTCCGCCGTATAGGCGACGAAGGTTTCGATGATCGCGAAGACGATGATGAAATAGGGAATGGCGAGGATCGCGAATTCGATCGCTGCAGCACCGTCCTTCGAGCGGAAAAGCCGCCTGAATCGTCCTCTTGGCGCGCTGGCGGCGGTCGTTTGCGATTGGTCCTGCTGCATTTCTTCCTATCCGGCAAACGGCGAAGACGAGCGTGAACCATACTCAACGAGTATTGAAAATCCGTTTCCCGGTTGACGCAAATTGGTGCAATCAGCGGGGCTGGCAGGACAGGGGACGGTTATGGCGCAGCGGCCGGCGCGCTGGCGGCGGCGTTGGATTGCGAATGCTGCTCGCAATTGGGTGTGCAGGAAAGCACGGTGCGCTCCGTCTGCTTGAACATCCGCACCGTATTGCCCTCGTCGATCGACACCAGCACCCGTTCGTCGGCGATCGCGTTTCCGTCGGCGTCGAGCAGCACGAGGTTGGTGGTGCCGAAACTGCGGCCAGTCAGCACGATCGTCGTCGCGTCGGCCACCGTCGCATCGGCGACTTCGGCATTGCCGACGATCACCTTGGCCACCGGCCGATCGAGCTTCAGCACCCGCGCCTGATTCATGAATACGCGCAGAAGATCCTGCTCCTGGGCAAAGGCTAACGGCCCCGAGACAAGGCTCGATGCGATTGTAAAGGCAGCCAGCATTGCACGCAGCGCCATCTGAACATTTCCTCGGGCGGATTTCGATATGAACGAAGGATGACCCGCAATGGTGAACGAAGCCTTAAATCCTGCGCTTTTGTTGCCGCGCATCGCCTCGCCAGCCGCAAAACCAAGTAACGGAACTTGTTTGCGCAATCGGATTTCCGGGTTAAATACATGATATGAAATCATTTCGCGGCGATCATGTCATCGCGCGACAAATACTGAAAACTCTACCCTTCCCTTAACGGAAATATTTACCACGAGCGGCCGAATTGCTCCATTTAACGATTTGCTAACTTTGCCTTTTAAGTGCTTGGCAATCCTCCGGCGGTAGTTTTTGGTCGAACCGAACAACGAGGAACAGTTGTCGGTAAGTGCTGAACAACCATTCTTTCTGGAGTAGGAGAGTCCAATGTCCAAGATTTTCGCTCGTTTTCGCAAGGATGAATCCGGCGCGACCGCCATCGAGTATGGCCTGATCGCCGCCCTCATCTCTGTCGCCATCATCGCTGGTGCTTCCACCCTCGGTAACGCCCTTAACGGTACGTTCGCAACGATCACGACCAAGATGACCAATGCGAACACCACTGCGACGAACCGATAACGGCTAGCCGTCCGTTCGGCACCTATGACAACGGTAGAAGCCGTCCCGTGTGGGCGGCTTTGTCCGTTCTGCGCCCCCTTGATCGCCAGACAGTGAGTGCTCCATGTTGACGTTGGCAGCTGCCATCCCGGCTCTTGTCGTCTTTCCCGTGATCCTCGTCTGGGCCGCGGTCAGCGATTTTCTGACCATGACCATCCCGAACCGCCTGTCGATCATCCTGATCGCCGCGTTCATCTGTCTTGCACCGCTTCTCGGTATCCCGCTTGCGGCCATCGGCTGGAGCTTCGCTGTCGCAGCAGTGGTCTTTGCCGTCTGCTTCGCGCTGTTCTCGCTCAATGTCATGGGTGGCGGTGATGCCAAGCTTTTGACGGCGACCACGCTCTGGTTCGGCCTTTCGCCGTCACTTGCCGCTTTCATCATCTGGGTCGCCTATGCCGGCGGGGTCGTCACGCTGCTGTTCATCCTCTTGAGATGGCGCGCTGATGCGGTGGCTGCCATGGGCATACCGCTTCCCGTATCGCTGACCACCGCCAGGAAGATCCCCTATGGAATCGCGATTGCCATCGGCGGCCTCGTCGCCTTCTGGTCATCGCCGATCGCAATACGCGCACTCGATGTCGTCAAGGCGCTATCAATACTGCGTTAACCAGCATTGTAAGCTTCCTGTTAACTATAATTACACCATTGCCGCCCATCCTGCCGGGAATATCAGGGATTCTCTCGGGATTAGGTAATGAAGCCCGCTCGCATCATCATTCTCGCTGTGGCCGTTCTGGCTGCAGGCCTCGCCGGCCTGCTGGCCATGCGCATGTCCGGCACACAGGCGCCGCAGCTGGTGGAAACCGTCGTCAAGGAACCGACCGTCAAGGTTCTGGTCTCTGCGGATAATCTGCCCGTCGGCAGCCGCCTCAACGAGCAGACGCTGGAATGGCTCGACTGGCCAAGCGGCGCGGTCGCCGAAGGTTTCATCACCAGCGATACCCGTCCCGATGCGATGAAGGAGCTCGAAGGCTCCGTCGTCCGCCTGCCGATCTTCAAGGGTGAGCCGCTGCGGGCCGAAAAGGTCGCCGACAGCTCCAGTCGCATCATGTCCTCGCTTCTGCCGTCGGGCAAGCGCGCGGTGGCCACCGAAATTTCCGTTGCCACCGGCGCCGGCGGCTTTGTCCTGCCAAACGACCGCGTCGACGTCATCATGGTGCGCAGCAACCGCGATGGCGGCACCGGCTTCATCACCGAAAATGTCCTGAACAATGTCCGCGTTCTGGCGATCGACCAGAACATCCAGGAAGCGCCGGATGGCAGCAAGTCTGTCGTCGGCACCACCGCCACGCTCGAACTGACGCCCGATCAGGCCAAGGTCATCACGGTCGCCCAGCAGATGGCGGAGCGGCTGACGCTTGCCCTGCGCTCGGTCGCCGATGCGCAGGAAGAGGATACGGTTGCCGCCGACTATCTCCTCCAGGGCGGCGGCAAGGCAGATATCCAGGTTATCAAGTCGGGGTCGATCGTCACCGGCTCGACGCAGGCGAACTGAACGGAGCGATGAGCTGATGAGTTTCAAACGCAAGACCCGCGCTACCGCTTCGGCCGGCCTCGCCTTCTGCCTGGCCGTGTCCGGTATTCCCGGTCCCCTCGGTTTCATTGCCCCGTCTATGCTGTCCGTCACCGAAGCCGCCGCCGCCGATAGCGGCGTTATCCGCATTGCGCAGGGTGGTGTCGGTGTGAAGCGCCGTCTCGCGATCGGTCTCAACAAGGCGCTGGTCATCGATCTGCCGTCCGATGCCCATGATATCCTCGTCGCTGATCCGTCCATGGCCGATGCCGTCACCCGCACCTCACGCCGCATCTATCTGTTCGGCAAGACGGTCGGCCAGACCAACATCTTCGTCTTCGGCCCGAACGGCGAGGAAATCGTCACGCTTGATGTCGAGATCGAACGCGACATTTCCGGCCTCGAAGCCAATCTTCGCCGCTTCCTGCCCGATTCAAACATCAAGGTCGAGATCGTCTCGGACAACATCATCCTCACCGGCAGCGTCAGGACACCACAGGATTCGGCCAAGGCGGCTCAGCTTGCCGGCATGTTCCTCAGAGGCGGTGAAGCGACGACGCGTGAGCGCTCGGTGAGCGGCAGCGAGGGTGGCACCGGCGCGATCTTCGCGGAACAGCGCCAGGTATCGCAGATCCAGAACATGCTCACGGTCGAAGGCGAAGACCAGGTGACGGTGAAGGTGACGGTGGCCGAAATTCGCCGTGAAATCATCAAGCAGCTTGGCTTCGACAATGTCTTCCAGCGCGATGCGTCCGCCAGCGGCTCTGGACTGTCCGTCCTGGGTGCCGCAACGAACGCGACCGATGGCCTCGTCGGTCAGGTAACAGGCAATGTAGGCAAGTTCAGCTTCGACATGATCATGAGTGCGCTGGAGCAGGCAAACGCCGTTCGCACCCTCGCGGAACCCACTTTGACGGCCATTTCCGGTCAGTCCGCGACATTCAATTCCGGCGGCGAGCGGCTCTACTCGACGCTTGGTACAGACGGTGTATCGACGCTGACGCCCTACAATTTCGGTGTGTCCCTCGGCTTTACGCCTACGGTCCTGTCGTCCGGCCGCATCAGTCTGCGCATCCAGACGCGTGTTTCCGAACCGGTTGCCAACACGACGGGTGGAGCTGAATTCCGCAAGCGGGATGCCGAGACGGTCGTCGAACTGCCCTCCGGCGGCTCGATCGCGGTGGCCGGCCTGCTTCAAGATGAAATACAGCAGAACATGCGCGGCACGCCTGGTGCATCCAAGGTGCCGATTCTTGGCGGTCTGTTTCGCCAGAAGCGCTATGAACGCAACGAAACCGAGCTTGTCATCATCGTCACGCCGTATCTGGTGCGCCCCGTCGCCCGCAACGAGCTGTCGCGCCCGGATGACAATTTCCAGCCGGCAAGCGATCTCGAAAGCGTCTTCCTTGGCCGGGTGAACAAGATCTATGGCCGCAAGGAAGCGCCGCCGCAGGCGCCGTACCAGGGCAATGTCGGGTTTATCTACAAATGATCAAGCGCACGCAAATCCACTTCACCGGCGGCCGCCACGCGCAGGAAAGGCATCCATCCATGGATCCGCGAAAGACGATGACATTTGCGAAGAAGCATATCGCGACCGCGCTTCTGATCGGCGCCGCGGCGCTTCTGTCCTCCTGTGCCGGCAAGGACAGCATGACCACGGGCTCGCTGCCGGATGATTACCGCACCCGTCATCCGATCGTCGTCGGCGAGGCGGAAAAGGTCATCGATATCCCGATCGCGAGCGGCGACAGCGGCCTTGGCCGCGGCCAGCAGGAAGTCATTGCCGGTTTCGTCGCCGAATACCGCCGCTCCTCCTCCGGCATCATCCAGGTCATTGCACCGCGCGGCTCGGCCAACGAAGGGGCTGCGGCCTCCGCAGCGTCCGCCACCCGCAAGCTGATGGTCAAGATGGGCGTTCCGGCGCAGAAGATCCTGATGTCGCATTTCCCGTCGGAATTCGGTGAATCCGCACCGATGCGCCTCAGCTATGTGGCGATTGCCGCCAAGGCCGGTCCCTGCGGCGAATGGCCGGCGGACATGACGCTCAACACCTTCTCCAACAAGAACTATTACAATTTCGGCTGCGCCAGCCAGAGCAACCTTGCCGCCCAGATGGCCAATCCGAACGACATCCTCGGCCCGCGCCGCATGACGCCGCCGGATGGCGAGCAGCGCGGCCAGGCGATCGAGCGCTATCGTGAAGCGGTCGTCGAGTTGGAGGATATGTGATGATCAGCACCGTCAATTACGACGTGACCGGTCAGTCTGCGGATGGCGAGGCCGCAAGGCCTTCGTCGATCGATCTGGAAACCGTACGCCCCCTGCCGCGCATTTCAGTGCACATCTTCTGCGAAAGCGAAGCCGTGCAGCGCATGGGCGATGCGATGGCCCGCGACCGCCGCATGTCCAAGGTCAACCTGCGGGTGACCAGCGGCGGCACCAGCGCGGCCGCCAACATGTTTTCATCCGCGCCAACGCCGAACCTCATCGTCATCGAGACGACGGCCGAGCCGAAGAACCTGCTCTCCGAGCTTGCGCCGCTGGCCGAGGTCTGCGACCCGACGACACGCGTCATCATCATCGGCCGCTATAACGACATCGCGCTCTACCGCGAACTCGTGCGCAACGGCATTTCCGAATATCTCGTCGCGCCCGTCGCCATGAGCGACATGATGGCGGCCATCTCCGCCATCTTCGTCGACCCGGATGCGGAACCGCTTGGCAAGTCGATCGCCTTCATCGGCGCCAAGGGCGGCGTCGGTGCCTCGACCATCGCCCACAACTGCGCCTTCGGCATATCCAGCCTGTTCTCGACCGAAACCATCCTGGCCGATCTGGACCTGCCTTTCGGCACGGCCAATATCGATTTCGACCAGGACCCGATGCAGGGTATCGCTGAAGCGGTGTTTTCGCCCGAGCGGCTGGACGAGGTCTTCCTCGACCGTCTCCTGACCAAATGCTCCGACCATCTCTCGCTGCTGGCCGCCCCATCGCTTCTCGACCGCGCCTATGATTTCGATGGCCGCGCCTTCCAGCCCGTCGTCGAAATCCTCCAGCGCAGCGCGCCGGTGGCGGTGCTCGACGTGCCGCATGCCTGGAACGAATGGACCACCTCTTTGCTGGGCGAAACCGATGAGGTCGTCATCTGCGCCGTGCCCGATCTTGCCAACCTGCGCAATACCAAGAACATGCTCGATGCACTCAAGAAGCTGCGGCCGAACGACCGCGTGCCGCATGTCGTGCTCAATCAGGTCGGCATGCCCAAGCGGCCGGAAATCAGCCCGCAGGACTTCACCGAGGCGCTGGAAATCGAGCCGATCGCCATCATTCCCTTCGATGCACCGCTGTTCGGCAATGCTGCCAACAGCGGCCGGATGATCTCCGAAGTCGACGCGAAATCCGCCACCGCGGAAACCTTCTCGCAGATCGCCCATGTGGTAACCGGCCGGATCGCGATGAAAAAGGCGAAAAAGGGCGGTCTGGGCAAGGTCCTCGGCATGCTCGGACGCAAGTAAGTCACACCAGCTCAAGGAATTGGGACGCAAGCATGTTTGGAAAGCGCGGAAACGATGGGTTCGGGAAGGCCGGTACGCTGACGCCGCCGCCTGCGGCCGCTTATACGCCCGCGCGCCCCGAAAGCGCGTCTGCAAGACCGGAGGTCCCGGCCGACAGCAACCCGTCCCGTCAGACCGCCGCGCCATCGCCGCAGGTCGCCGCTGCACCTACCCGCAAGCGCCAGGCGCGCACCGAGAATTACTACGATACCAAGAGCCAGGTCTTTTCGGCCCTTATCGACACGATCGACCTGTCGCAGCTTTCCAAGCTGGATACCGAAAGCGCGCGCGAGGAAATCCGTGATATCGTCAACGATATCATCACGATCAAGAACTTCGCGATGTCGATTTCCGAGCAGGAGGAGCTGCTTGACGACATCTGCAACGACGTGCTCGGCTACGGCCCGCTCGAGCCGCTTCTGGCCCGCGACGACATCGCCGACATCATGGTCAACGGCGCCGGACAGACCTTCATCGAAGTGGCGGGCAAGACGATCGAGTCGGAAATCCGCTTCCGTGACAACGCCCAGCTTCTGTCGATCTGCCAGCGCATCGTCAGCCAGGTCGGCCGCCGCGTCGATGAGAGCTCGCCGATCTGCGACGCCCGTCTTCCCGATGGCTCGCGTGTCAACGTCATCGCCCCGCCGTTGTCGCTCGACGGTCCGACCCTGACGATCCGCAAGTTCAAGAAGGACAAGCTCACCCTCGACCAGCTGGTCAAGTTCGGCGCCATCACGCCGGAAGGTGCGGTCCTGTTGCAGATCATCGGCCGCGTGCGCTGCAATGTCGTCATTTCTGGCGGTACCGGCTCCGGCAAGACGACGCTCCTGAACTGCCTCACCGGCTATATCGATGCCGACGAGCGCGTCATCACCTGCGAGGATACGGCCGAACTGCAGCTGCAGCAGCCGCATGTGGTCCGCCTGGAAACCCGCCCGCCGAATATCGAAGGCGAGGGCGAGATCACAATGCGCGATCTCGTCAAGAACTGCCTGCGCATGCGCCCTGAACGCATCATCGTCGGCGAAGTGCGCGGACCGGAAGTCTTCGACCTGCTGCAGGCGATGAACACCGGCCACGACGGCTCGATGGGCACGATCCACTCCAACACGCCGCGCGAATGCCTGAGCCGTATGGAATCGATGATCGCCATGGGCGGCTATACGCTGCCGGCCAAGACGGTGCGCGAAATCATTTCGGGCTCGGTTGACGTTGTCATCCAGGCTGCCCGCCTGCGTGACGGTTCGCGCCGCATCACGCAGATCACCGAGGTCGTCGGCATGGAAGGCGACGTCATCATCACCCAGGACCTGATGCGCTACGAGATGGACGGCGAAGACGCCAATGGCCGCATCATCGGCCGGCATGTCTCGACCGGCATCGTCAAGCCGCATTTCTGGGATCGCGTGCGCTACTTCGGCGAGGAGCGTCGCCTGACGGCAGCCCTCGACGCCATGGAAACGGCCAGGGATTGATATGCGTGTACCGGGCTGCGGTGACCGGGTTTGCGTGGATCCGGATGCACAGACTTTAGGCTTAAGGGAAGGTTCGCATGTTCGGGCTTGATATGACCATGCTTCTGGTCGTCCTTCTGGCTGCCATCTCGGCGGCCTCGGTGGCCTATGCCTTTCTGTTTTCGCGCATCGAGGCGGAAAAGAAGACGGGCGCCCGCCTGAACCGCGTCAAGGCCGCCGAAAGCGATGTCGGCAAGGCCAAGGCTGCGCGCGACCGCGTCCAGGAACTGTCGAAGCGTCGCAAATCGCTGCAGGATTCGCTCAAGGATCTGGAAAAGAAGCAGCAGGAAAAGAACAAGTATATCGGCGACAAGAGCCTCAAGTCGCGTCTCTCCCAGACCGGCATGTCCATCACCATAGGGCGCTTCTACACCCTGTCCGCGGCGCTCGGCCTTGTCGCCTTTCTCGCCGCGCTCATTCTCGGCATGTCGCTGCTCGCCTCGCTCGGCGCCGGCTTCGCGCTCGGCGCCGGCCTGCCGCGCTGGATCATCGGCTTCCTCATCAAGCGCCGGCAGAACAAGTTCCTCGACGAAATGCCCAATGCGCTCGACGTCATGGTCCGCTCGATCAGGTCGGGCCTGCCGCTCAACGATGCGATCCGGCTGATCGCATCCGACGGTCGCGAGCCGGTCAAGCGCGAGTTCCAGCGTGTCATCGAGGCTCAGCAGATCGGTATCGGCATTCCGGAAGCCTGTGCCCGCATGCTGCAGACCATGCCGCTTAACGAGGTCAACTTCTTCGCCATCGTCATCGCCATCCAGAGCCAAGCCGGCGGCAACCTGTCGGAAGCGCTCGGCAACCTTTCCCGCGTCCTGCGCGAACGCAAGAAGATGAAGGCCAAGGTCCAGGCCCTGTCGATGGAAGCCAAGGCATCGGCGGTGATCATCGGCGCATTGCCCTTCATCGTCGCAACGCTCGTCTATCTCACCTCGCCGGAATACATGACAGTCCTCTTCTCCGATCCGCGCGGGCATATCATCATGCTGGTCTCCGGCGTCTGGATGACGATCGGCATCGTCGTGATGCGCAACATGATCAACTTCGACATATGAGGACCGGCCGGTGAAAGCGCTTGCAGAAACCATCACCGAGCCGACGATGCTTTTCGCCATCCTCGTCGCCGTCGCCGTTTTCCTGACGCTCTATACGCTGGTCATGCCGTGGCTGGATCGCGGCGATCTCGACAAGCGGATGAAGGCGGTTGCGACGGAACGCGAGGAAATGCGTGCCCGAGAGCGTGCGCGCATGAACGCCGAAGGATCGAAGGCCAGTCTGCGCACGCAGAACAACCACAATGTCCGCCAGATCGTCGAGCGCTTCAACCTGCGCGAGGCGCTGGCCGACGAGGGAACGACCAACAAGCTGCGCGCCGCTGGTCTGCGCAGCCAGAACGCGATGAACATGTTCCTCGTCGCGCGCTTCCTTCTGCCGTTCCTGTTTCTCGTCATCGCCGCGATCTGGGTCTTCGCTCTCGGCAATCTCGAATCGCGACCGATGGGCATCCGCATTCTGGCGGTCATCGTCTTCGCCTATCTCGGTTTCTACGCCCCCAACATCTACGTCTCCAACAAGGTCAACAAGCGCCAGGCCTCGATCAAGCGGGCATGGCCGGATGCGCTCGACCTGATGCTGATCTGCGTTGAATCCGGCATTTCCATCGAGGCGGCCATGCGCCGCGCGGCGGAAGAGATCGGCACCTCCTCGCCGGAACTTGCCGAGGAACTTGTGCTGACGACCGCCGAACTCTCCTTCCTGCAGGACCGCAAGACGGCGCTCGAAAACCTCGGAAACCGTACCCAGCTCGATATCGTCCGCTCCGTCGTCCAGGCGCTCATCCAGGCGGATCGCTACGGCACCCCGGTCGCCCAGGCGCTGCGCGTTCTCGCCCAGGAAGGCCGCGACGAGCGCATGAACGAGGCGGAAAAGAAGGCCGCCGCCCTGCCGCCCAAGCTGACCGTGCCGATGATCCTGTTCTTCCTGCCGGTTCTCGTCGCCATCATCCTCGGCCCCGCCGGTATCCAGGTCTCCGACAGGTTCTGACCGTCATCGCTTTACGCTATCATGCGCGTCCAGCCGTTCGAAACGTAAGGAAGCCGCATGCTGAATGAAGATATCGAGGCCATCGATGGAGCCTGCCACTGCGGCACGGTTCGTTTCCATGTCCGACTGGTGAATGGCCTGCGCAGCGCCAGACGCTGCACCTGTTCCTATTGCCGCATGCGCGGCGCGATCGCCGTGACCGCCAATCTTGGCGACATCGAGATCCTGTCGGGCGAGGAGGCGTTGACACGCTACCAGTTCAACACCGGCACGGCGAAACACTATTTCTGCTCGGTCTGCGGCATCTACACCCACCACCAGCGGCGGTCGAACCCGAACCAGTACGGCGTCAACGTCGCCTGCCTGGAAGGCATCAGCCCCTTCGATTTCCCCTCGGTCATCGTCAACGACGGCATTGCCCATCCGTCGGACGGCAAGCTGGAGGGAAAATCCGGCCGCGCCGGCATTCTCAAGTTCATCGCGGAATAGCGCAGTTCCAGCAAAAGTGCGTAGCGGTTTTGCGTCTGCAACCGCTTCAAAACATGGGTTCAGAGCAATTTGGCGTTTCGAGGAAAATCGGAATGGCTCCAAGGGGCAGGGCGTGGGCCGAAAGATCGGGCCAGCCGCAATGACGAAACTCAGTTCGTCGCCGTCTGTGCCTTGTCCTTGTCGGCAAGCTTTGCCCAGGAGTTCTGCTGCGACAGCATCGAGCGCAGATAGGTGACATTGGCGTCGGCCTGGGACTGCGAAAGCTCCTTGCGGGCAATCGTCTCGGCTTCCGAAAAGCGCCCCTGCAGGCCGACGACGAGCGCCAGGTTCTGCCGCACGCGGCTGTCGGCGGCAGGCTGCTGCGTCGCGTTGCGCATATAGGTTTCAGCCGTCTTCAGGTCGCCCGAAAGCACATAGGACATGCCGAGGTTCGACATCACGCTCGGTTCGTTCGGCTGGGTCTGCAGCGCCATGCGGTATTTCTGACGCGCCTCGCTGGAGCGGCCGAGCTGGTCGAGCACGGCGCCCTCCGCCGAATAGAGCCGCCAGTCGGGATGATCCGGTGTCTGCGCCCGGCCGATCGTCGCCAGCGCCTGTTCCAGCTGGCCGGCGGCCGCCTGCGCCTTGCCGTAGGAGGACAGCACCTGACGGTCGGTCGGGTTGGCGATCGCCACCTGCTGCATCACCGCCAGCGCCTGCGTGTGCTTGCCGGTCATGCCCAGCACGGTCGCATAGCGCAGGCCGATATCGCGGTCCTTCGGGTTTTTCACGTAAGCTGCGCCGATCGCCCGTTCTGTCTCGGCCAGTTCTGCCGCATTCATGCCGTCAAGCGGTGCGGCCGAAACCTTGGGAATCGAGCCGGTCGTGACATTGTCATGCTTTGTCGTGTTGCAGCCCGTTACGCCCAGCGCAAGGCAGATGACGGCGGCAGCGCTCGTCATCGAGGAACGCCGGGTGGATGAACGCGGAAAAAGGGTCTTTGCTGCAGTCATCGTCGTCTCGCGGGTCCGTTGCCTTTAGCGATCGCGGTGGCCGGCCGGTCCGGCTGGCTTCACCCAAGCGGCGCATTTCCCATTCAGCAATAAACTGTTAACCCTAACGAATTCTTAAATTCCGCGATTCCCGAAGGTTAGAAACCGGCCATGACGCCCTTCCAGCATATTCCCCGCCCGACACCCTTCAGCCCGTCCGATGCCGTAACGAGGCCCGTGACCGCGGTCACGACCGCAGCGCTTGGCGATGGATCGCTCGATCCGGCAATTGCGGCCTGGGCGACGGCCGCGGGCTTCAAGGCGGAGGCGGGCACGGTGCTTGCGCTGGCCGGTAAAAACGGGGCCGTCGACGGCTTTCTCTTCGGCCTCGGCGCCGATCCGAGCGACACGCCCTTCCTCGCCGGCAAGCTCGCCAGGCTGCTTCCGGCCGGCGACTGGTCGATCGAGGCCAAGGGCATGGAGCCGTCCCAGCTGGCGCTCGGCTTCGGCCTCGGCAGCTATGCCTTCACCAAATACAAGGCCGAAAAGCCGCGTGATGTCCGCCTTGCCGTCCCCGCAGGCGTCGATGCCGCCGATGTCGAGCGTCAGCTCGCCGGTATCGTGCTTGCCCGTGACCTCATCAATACGCCGACCAACGACATGGGGCCGAATGATCTCGAGGAGGCATTCCGCGCGCTCGGTCAGCATTACGGCGCCACGGTCACCTCCATCGTCGGCGAACATCTGCTGGAAAAGAACTTTCCGCTGATCCACACGGTCGGCCGCGCCAGCGCCGTGGCGCCCCGCCTGCTCGAGCTTCGCTGGGGCCGCAAGGGCGCGCCCCGCGTCACGCTGGTCGGCAAGGGTGTCTGCTTCGATACCGGCGGCCTCGACTTGAAGGGCGCCGCCAACATGGCGCTGATGAAGAAGGATATGGGTGGCGCCGCCAACGTCATGGGTCTTGCCCTGATGATCATGGATGCCGGCCTCGACATCGATCTTCAGGTCCTCGTCCCGGCGGTCGAAAATTCCATCGCCGGCAATGCCTTCCGCCCCGGCGATATCTACAGGAGCCGCAAGGGAATCACGGTGCAGATCGACAATACCGATGCCGAAGGCCGCCTGATCCTGGCCGATGCGCTGGCCTATGCCGACGAGACACCGCCGGATCTGCTGATCGACATGGCGACGCTCACCGGCGCCGCCCGCGTCGCGGTCGGTACCGAACTGGCGCCCTTCTTCACCGACGACGAAACGCTTGCCGGCCGCCTGTCGCTGGCCGCCAAGGTCGCCGCCGATCCCGTCTGGCGCATGCCGCTGTGGATGGGCTATGACAAGGATATCCGCTCCAAGGCGGCCGATATCACCAACGCGCCCTCCGGCGGCATGGCCGGCGCGATCACGGCAGCCCTCTTCCTCAAGCGCTTCGTCACCGCCTCGCCGAGCTGGGTCCATCTCGATATCTATGGCTGGAACCTCGCGGAAAAGCCGCATGCCCCGGTCGGCGGCGAAGCCTTCGCCATCCGCGCGCTTTACAGCGTCATTCGCGACATGGCCAAGGGCTAAATCCCTAATCCCCGATACCGATCGCTGAACCGGCCGGCAAACAGACCGGTAACGGTTTGCCGCTAAAATCGGGGCCGATAGGAAACATCGGCCCCGGAGCTTCAAAAATGTCGATCGAGCTGACGGCGACGCAGGCGCTTGGCCTCTGGCACAGCGTTTTCGTCGAAGCGGTGCGCAACGATGCGCCGGATCTGACGCAACGCCAGCTGGCGATCCTCCTGCATATCTACATGGTGCCGCCGCCGCATACGGTACGCGGCCTGGCCGCGATGCTCGGCGTCACCAAACCGGTCATCACCCGCGCGCTCGATACGATGGGCGAGCTTGGTCTCGTGGAACGCCAACGCGATGATCGCGATCGCCGCAATGTCGTGATAAGAAGAACCGTCGGCGGCGCGCTCTACCTCGAAAAGCTCGGGGACCTGATCATCCGCGAAGCCGGCCGTATTGCCTGACGAATTTAATCCGACGAAACCGGCCTGACGAACCTGGCCCGACAAACCTGACATGACGAATTCAGCCCGACCCCACCCGCCGACCAAGGACAAGCTCATGCAGCTGGACAGACGCCTCAACGCCTTTCGACCGGATCTCGCAGCGGAAGCCCTCAAGGGCCGGGTCGAGGCTGCCCGTTTCGTCAAGGGCGATGCGGCCCGCGTCCTGACGCCTGTCGCAGCCCTGCGCCCGCTGCCGGATCTCGGGCGCGGCATCGATACCGAGCTTCTGTGCGGCGAGACCGTGCGCGTCTTCGACCGGGCGGAGGGTTTTGCTTGGGTGCAGGCGGATGCCGACGGTTATGTCGGCTATCTTCCGGAAGCGATGATCGGCGCACCTCTGGCCGCCACCCACCGCATCGCCGCCCCGCGCACCTTCGTCTATCCCGAGGCCGAGCTGCGCAAGCCGGCACTGCGCGCGCTTTCCATGGGCAGCCTCGTGACCGTTATCGGCGAGGCGGAAACCCGTGGCACCGGATATCTTCTGCTGGAAGGGGGAGGGGCGGTCATCGCCGCCCATTGCATTCCGCTCGGGCAGACGGCGGAAGACGATTACGTCGCGGTCGCCGCAAGGCTTCTCGAAACGCCCTATCTGTGGGGCGGCCGCTCCGGCTTCGGCATCGATTGCTCCGGCCTCGTCCAGCTGGCGCTGATGATGGTCGGCAGACCCGCCCCGCGCGACAGCGACATGCAGGCCTCCTTCGGTGAGGCGATCGATCGCGGCGAACTCACCCGCGGCGATCTCGTCTTCTGGAAAGGCCATGTCGGCATCATGGAGGATGCCGAGACGCTGCTTCATGCCAACGGCCATACGATGACCGTCGCCCGCGAAAATTTCGAAGCGGCCGTCAAGCGCATCGGCTGGCTCTACGAACAGCCGACCGGCTATCGGCGCATCCTCTGATATCGGGTGATATCAGGCCGCCGCGGCGTGTCGGCTGAGGCCTCTTCGCCACAGCGGTCGCGACAAACGCGCCCCATCACGAGAATGTTGGCCTGTCCGTCATGGCATGGCCCACATCGAGCCCCTATCTCTGTGTCAACGATGCGACGAAGCAATGCGGAGTGAAGACGGATGCTCAAGGGTGCATGGATATTGCCGGCGGTGATGCTGTTCGTTCTCCTTCTGGCGGCAGTGCCTTCGGTCGTCTTTGCCGCCGATGGCGATCCCTTCGGCCGGTCGATGAACACCTACTTCAAGGATCTGCCAGGCGTCGTGCCGCAGGAAGAGCGGGTCAAGCGCGACGAGTATCGCTGCACCACCGGCGTCGGCTACACGTCGCCACGCATCGGCCGCTCGCGCCACAGCATCCTCGATGACATGCCGGTTCAGGTCTATCGCTGCCAGTCGCCGAACGGCACCACCTATACCGGCCGCAGCATGCCGAACACCCAATGGGTCCCCGGCCTCAACCCGCATCACCTGCCGAAATAATCAAGCGCCGGAACACCTGTCTTCAGGGTAGATCTGACGCGGGCGGGCAAGGCTGAAAACAGCCTCCGCCGCAGCAGAATTCATGCCCGAAAACCGGTTGATTTCTGCTGTGGTCCAGAAATAGCAAAGGCCCGCAAGCGGGCCAATTACTAAGTATAATCAATGGGAATGGTGCCCAGAAGAGGACTCGAACCTCCACATCCTTTCGGATACCAGCACCTGAAGCTGGCGCGTCTACCAATTCCGCCATCTGGGCGACGGAGAGCGATGTACGAGGGCCGGCGGGGTAAGTCAACCGGGTTTTTGAACTTTCTGTGTCAGTTGGCAAAAAAGTTTTTGAAACGTCGCCTAACCCCCAGTTCCGCCGTCTGTTTTCGGCTCGGCGGCGGCATGATGCCGGTCGAGATGGCCAAGGTCGCGCTGCGGCTCGATAACGTCGCGAACCCTCTGCTTCAGTTCCTTCGGTCCGGGAAAACCGCCATCGCGCTTTCGTTCCCAGATCAGCATCCCGTCGACGCGGATTTCGAACGCGCCGCCGGTGCCGGGAATGAGCCCGACCTGGCCGAGCGCATCGCCAAAGGTCTGCAGAAGCTCCTGCGCCATCCATCCGGCGCGCAGCAGCCAGTTGCACTGGGTGCAGTAGAGAATGGTCACGCGCGGTCGCTCCGGGATCGGTTTGGCGAGGCCGTGGCTTGCGGCGGGCGTCGTCTCCTCGAGGGCGCGTCTGACCATCACCGCGAGGTCGGCATCCGCATGGCCGGCCGCGGCCGCGTCTTCGAAGCTTTTCAGCGCGGCTCGCATGGCCGGGATGCCGGTGTCGATCCGGTCGGCGAAATCGCGCACGACGCTCAGGTCCTTGACCACGCCCGAGACGGGAAAGCCGACATGCTCGCTTTCGCCCAGAACGACCGGCAGGCGTCCCTTCATCGCCGGGCTTGCGGCGGGGCTGCCGGACAGGACCTCGATCATCCGGGCGCGGTCGAGGCCGGCCCTGGCCCCCAGTTGCAGCGCTTCCTTCAGGCTTTCCCACAGGCCCGACAGCATCATGTTGTTCAAAAGCTTCGCGGTTGCGCCATGGCCGAGCGCCCCGACATGGTGGATGCGGTCCGAGAGCCGTTCCGCAACCGGCAGAAACCGCTCGAAATCCGGTCGCTCGCCGCCGATGTAAAGACCCGCCTTGCCGGCCAGCAGTGTTTCCGGCCCGCCTGAGATCGGCGCATCGAGGAGCCTGCCGCCGACGCCTTCGACGACGTCCCGATGGGCGCGCAGCGTCAATGGACTGACCGTGCTCGTGTCGATGATCAGCTTGCCGCCAAGCTCGAGGCCTTCGAGCGCCGTCATGACCGCATGCACCGCCGCGTCGTCGAGAAGCGCCAGGATGATCAGGTCCGACCCGGCAACGAGGTCGCCAAGGCTTTCGGCTCTCGTCATGCCGCTCGTGTCGGTGACACCTGCGGCAAGGCCGCTGCGGTTCCAGCCGGAAACGGCAAAGCCTTCGGCCTCCAGGCGTGTCGCCATGGCCCGCCCCATGCGGCCGAGCCCGATGATGCCGATATGCGGTTTGGTCATGGATGAGGGCTCCCTTTTGTCTGCCCGTCAGGTGTCGACCGATCCGCCGTCCGGTGCAAGCGCCTTTTGCAGCCGTCGGCTTCAGGCGCACGGGCTCGTTGCACCGGCTCGGGGCACCGGCCCGTTGCACCGGGATGGAACAAACGCCGCTCACGAGCATTTTACTGTCTGGAAATGGAGGAAACAGAAATGGCTTATGATCCGAACCCGAATGCAAATCGTCCCGATCTTCGCACTCCGCCGGAGCCGCCGCGTGGCGGATCGTCATGGATGGGCTGGATCGCGGTTCTCGCAGTCGTCGTCGTAGGTGCCTTCGTCTGGTCGCAGATGGGCGGTTCCTCGACCGATCCGACCACGACATCCTCGACCACGCCGCCGGCCGCTGAGCAGATGGCTCCGGCAGCGCCTGCGGCCCCGGCCACCCCGGCACCCGCAACGCCTGCCCCGGCAACGCCCGCTCCGGCAGCCCCGGCTACGGGTGGTGGCGCGACCAATAACTAAGGTCGATCGACGATCATCAACTGACGAAGGCCGCCCGTGGCAGAACGGGCGGCCTTCGCTGTTTCAGGTTAGGCACGCCGCATGGCGTGCTGTCTCAGAACTCTTCCCAATCCGGGTCGACGGCCAGCGCCGTTGCGCCGACGGAGCGCGGCATGGTCGGCTTTCTGGCCGGCTGGACGGCAACCGCGCCGCGCCGCACCGGCTCGACCCGCGAGACTGCCGGGGAGGGCATCGCGGTGGCGACTTTCGTCTGGGCGCGGTTCTGTGGCTGGCCGAAGTGGAACTGCTCGAGCAGGGCAAACAGCGCCTGGGATTCCTGCGCGAGGCTGCGGCTGGCGGCTGTCTGCTGCTCGACCATCGCGGCATTCTGTTGCGTTCCCTGATCGACCTCGTTGACCGCCTTGTTGATCTCGCCGAGGGCGGTCGACTGTTCGCGCGAGCCATCGACGATCGCCAGAATGTCTGCATTGATCCGGTGCACCTGGCTGCCGATCTCCTCCAGCGCTGTCCCGGTCTTGCTGACCAGCTCGACGCCGTTCGACACATGGCCGCCGGATGCGGTGATCAGCGCCTTGATTTCCTTGGCGGCTGAGGCGGAACGCTGCGCCAGTTCGCGCACCTCCTGGGCGACAACGGCAAATCCCTTGCCTGCCTCGCCGGCACGCGCCGCTTCAACGCCGGCATTGAGCGCAAGCAGGTTGGTCTGAAAAGCGATCTCGTCGATCACGCCGATAATGTTGGAAATCTCGCGCGACGAGGTGCTGATCGCATCCATCGCCTTGATCGCGTCGCCGACGATCCTGCCGGAATGCTCGGCCTGGGTCTTGGCACGGCTGACCAGCGCGCCGGACTCTTCCGCACGGCGGCTGGAATCCTTGACCGTCGTGGTGATCTCCTCGAGCGCTGCCGCGGTTTGCTCGACGGAGGCCGCCTGCCGTTCGGTACGTTGCGAAAGGTCGTCTGCCGCCACCCGGATCTCGTTCGAGCTTGCCGCGATCGCCTCGGCGTTGTCGGCGACATTGGCCATGGCATCGCGCAGCCTGGCGGATGCGGTGTTGAAGTCGACCCTCAACCTCTCCAGCGAGGTGATGAACGGCCTGTCGATCGTCTGGGAGAGATCGCCCTCGGCCATGTTGGTGAGACAACCGGCCAGCCGCTCGACATTCTCGACGCGTTCGGTGACGTCGGTGGCGAACTTGACGACCTTGATCACCCGTCCGGCATCGTCGAAGACCGGATTGTAGGAGGCCTGGATGAACACCCGGCGGCCGCCTTTGCCCAGACGCGGAAACTCGCCGGCGACGAATTCGCCCGACAGCAGGCGTTCCCAGAAGCCGGCATATTCGCGTGAGGTGGAGTAGCCCGTCTCGACGAACATGCGGTGATGCCGCCCGACGATCTCGCCGAGCGAATAGCCGAGCGTTGAGAGGAAATTCTCGTTGGCTCCGATGATCGTGCCGTCGGTATTGAATTCGATCGTTGCCTGGGCGCGGGAGATCGCGGCGATCTTGGCATTGCTGTCGAGCGCATGCAGCTTGCTGTCGGTGATGTCGCTGGCGAACTTGACGATCTTCAGCACCTTGCCGCTGCTGTTCTTGATCGGGTTGTAATTGCCCCGGATGAATACTTCCCGTCCGCCCTTGGCGATCCGCTTGTAGTCGTTGGCAAAGAACTGACCTTTGCGCAGTTCCGCCCAGAACGCGGCGTAGTCGCGCGATACGGCATGGTCCTTGTCGACGAAGAGGCTGTGATGCTTGCCGACGATCTCCTCCGGGCGGTAGCCCATCACCTCGCAGAAATTCCTGTTCGCCTTGAGAATGCGGCCCTGGAGATCGAACTCGATGATCGCCATCGACAGATCGAGCGCATTCAGAATGTTGTCCGAGTTCGATTGAAACAAAGGCATGTGAAGATCCCGAAGATGAACTAGGTTGCCGCAATATTTCCCCGCCTGACTAAAGTAACCTCGTTAAAATACAGATAATACAACAGATTATCATGTATTTCGGTTGGTTTAGTCGGGCGTTCGCGGCGCTCGCATTGGTAGTCCTCGCCAAAGAAATTAACCTTTCGTTAACCATATCGGAGAAGGATATAGCGGTGGCCTCGTGTCGCTAACCCAGCCGAAAAGGAAGAGCATGATGCTTGTGGTGATGCCGGGAAAAATCGTTGAAAATCATAATCATACGATCATCATGATGGACGGTGGAGATAGCCGCCAGGCGGTCTGCATCCTGCATGACGAGCGCATCGGCGATGTCCGCTCGAAGCTCGGCCTGATCGAGACGATCGCATCACGCAAGCTTGACCATGGCGAGCTCGCTTTCGATGGGCGCGTGTGGATCACGCCGTCCGATCTGCCGCGACCGGGCCACTGACGGCGGTCACACTCCGGCCGATTGCCCGCAGACGGTTCCGTGTTGCCGTTCCCTTCTTCGTTGCCGTCACCGGGCGGACTCCGCCCTTGGTGATCGGGAGATTTTCGAAATTCGGCCGGGACACGTCGGGTGCCTCGAATGTAATTTTAATAGGTGACACACGACGTGCCCCGTTCGGTGTGTTTTTCCACGCAACTCCGGTCCGTCTACAGCGACTGGGCTTATTGACTTTGCCAGCCGGTTTGTGTGCGACACACGCACGCCCTCAGCGGAGGGGGCGGACCATTTTCTGCGCAGCCCCGCATGTTCCGCTTGCATCAGGGCGGTCCATGCGATCACCGGCCCCGCCTCGCCGGCAATGCTGACCGGTGTAGCCGAAGCGGAACGGGGCGATTATAGGCACAGGTTGAAAGCACGGGGATGAGACTGCTCGCAAGTCATTGATATTGTTCAATCGGCGTGCAGATTTTCGGAGCTGGGGTGGTTTTTGCCGGGGGGCGCCCCTGATATGGGCGTGGAGTGTGGCTGCGCCGACCTCGCCTCGCGGCCAAGTGTACGCCGTGCCGGTGTCCCGAACGAAAAAGGCGCCCGAGGGCGCCTTTGGGGATCAGTCGTCCTTCATCTTCAGGGCGGCGATGAACGCCTCCTGCGGGATGTCGACCTTGCCGAACTGGCGCATGCGCTTCTTGCCTTCCTTCTGCTTTTCCAGAAGTTTGCGCTTGCGGGTGGCGTCGCCGCCATAACACTTGGCGGTCACGTCCTTGCGCATCGCCGAGATCGTTTCGCGGGCGATCACGTTGCCGCCGATGGCGGCCTGGATCGGGATCTTGAACATGTGCCGCGGGATCAGGTCCTTCAGCTTCTCCACCATGTCGCGACCACGCTTCTCGGCGGCCGAGCGGTGGACCAGCATCGACAGCGCGTCGACCGGCTCGCCATTGACCATGATCGACATCTTCACGAGGTTGCCCTCGCGGTAGCCGTGCAGATGGTAGTCGAACGAGGCATAGCCCTTGGAGATCGACTTCAGGCGGTCGTAGAAGTCGAACACCACTTCGTTGAGCGGCAGTTCGTAGGTGAGCATGGCGCGCTTGCCGACATAGGTCAGTTCGGTCTGGATGCCGCGACGGTCCTGGCAGAGTTTCAGGATGCCGCCGAGATAATCGTCGGGTGTCAGGATCGTCGCCTTGATCCACGGTTCGCGGATTTCGGCGATCTTGACGACGTCCGGCATGTCGGCCGGGTTGTGCAGCTCGCGCTCGGAACCGTCGCTCATCGTCATCTGGTAGACGACCGAAGGTGCGGTTGCGATGAGGTCGAGGTTGAATTCGCGCTCCAGGCGCTCCTGGATGATTTCCAGATGCAAGAGGCCGAGGAAGCCGCAGCGGAAACCGAAGCCGAGCGCTGCGGAACTCTCCATTTCGAAGGAGAAGGACGCATCGTTGAGGCGCAGCTTGCCCATGGCGGCGCGCAGGTCTTCGAAATCGGCGGCATCGACGGGGAAGAGGCCGCAGAAGACGACCGGCTGGGCCGGCTTGAAGCCCGGCAGCGCCTTCGCCGTCGGCTTCTTGTCTTCGGTGATCGTATCGCCGACGCGGGTATCGGCCACTTCCTTGATCGAGCCCGTGAAGAAACCGATCTCGCCCGGACCGAGGCTGTCCACCGCCAGCATCTTCGGGGTCAGCACGCCGACGCGTTCGACCTGATACTTGGCATCGGTTCCCATCATGCGGATGGTCATGCCCTTCGAAAGCACGCCGTCGAGAATGCGGACGAGCACCATGACGCCGAGATAGGTGTCGTACCAGCTGTCGACCAGCAGGGCCTTCAGCGGCCCCTTGTCGCCGGCTTCGCTTTTCGGCGCCGGCAGCTGATGGACGATGGCTTCGAGAACGTCGGGAATGCCGAGACCCGTCTTGGCCGAGATCAGCACGGCCTGGGAGGCGTCGATGCCGATCACTTCCTCGATCTGTTCCTTGATCCGCTCCGGCTCGGCGGCGGGCAAGTCGATCTTGTTGAGAACGGTAACGATCTCGTGGTTGTTGTCGATTGCCTGGTAGACGTTGGCGAGCGTCTGGGCTTCGACGCCCTGGGATGCGTCGACGACGAGCAGCGAACCTTCGCAGGCCGACAGCGAACGCGAGACTTCGTAGGCGAAGTCGACGTGGCCGGGCGTGTCGATGAGGTTCAGCACGTAGGTTTCGCCGTTATTGGCCTTGTAATGCAGGCGAACGGTCTGGGCCTTGATGGTGATGCCGCGCTCGCGCTCGATATCCATGCTGTCGAGGACCTGTTCCGACATATCGCGTTCGGCAAGGCCGCCTGTCGTCTGGATCAGACGGTCGGCGAGTGTCGATTTGCCGTGGTCGATATGCGCCACGATCGAGAAGTTGCGGATATGGTCGAGGGGCGTGCGGGACGAGGTGCTCATGGTTCGCGCATATATCAGCGCCGCAAGCCGCCGCAAAGCGGAAAGATAAGGGTTTGTTGAGGATGTTATCGCTGCCGGTTGTGACCGGCGGCAACTTTTGGCTGGCTTACCCCTCGCGGGCCTGCGCGGCTTCCGCCTGGGCGATCGCGGCACCCGGTTCGGTGATGATCGCCGCATTCGGCATCTGGGCGCTTCGCATCTCGTGGCTTTCGCGCTCGTCCTCCGGCGCCCGGCCGCGTTCCTTCAGGCGCTGGGCGACGAAGATGCCGTAGGCGGTGGCGACCAGGATGATGGCGTAGATATAGGTCTGCTGGCCGGTGACAGGTGCGAGGAAGGTGATGACGAGCGGCACGATGGTGGCGGCCGTCGACCATGCGACGAGCAGCGTCGATGACAAGGGCACGAAATCGCCCGGATCGGCGCGGTCGTTGGCATGCGCGTTGGCGACCGAATAGACGGTTTCGACGGCGCCGCCGAAGACGAGGAAAACGATCATCAGGAGCATGAAGGTGGTAAACGAGACCATCAGGGCGGCGACGCCCGAAACGATGATGAGTCCGCAGGTGAAAAGCAGGATGACGCGACGGTCGATACGGTCGGAGATCATGCCGAGCGGGTACTGGATGAACAGAAGCCCGGTCTGCATGACGAACATCAGGAGCGCCACTTCTCCCTGCGATACGCCGTTGAGCGTCGCATAGATCGGCGTGAACCCCTGTACCACCATGGACAGTCCGCCGGAGGCCAGAACCCCGGCGAGGCCGACCGGAGAAATCTTCCAGGCCATCTTCACGTTGACGCTGACACTGGCCGGCGCCGGCGGGTTCGGCAGGCGGGTCAGCCCGATCGGGATGATCGAAAGCGCCGTGACGAAGACGACGATGAGAGGTGCGAGATTGCTGTCGGCCGGTACCTGGCCGAACAGCCATGCGCCGCCGCCGAGCGCCAGAACGAAGGACATGTAGAAGAACGACATGGCCCGTCCGCGCCATTCGTTGGAGGCAGCGTGGTTGAGCCAGCTCTGGGCGATGATGAAATTGACGTTCGACGCCGCGCCATAGAGCGCCCGCGCCAGAATCCACCAGGCGGCGGGCAGGTCGGCAGCGACGAGGACGGCGCCGATGATGACGATCGACATCGAGCAGGCGAAGAGGCGCGCATGACCGACACGGCGGATCAGCGGGCCGGCCAGCACGCAGCCCAGCAGGCCGCCGAAGGCGAGCGCCGGCACGGCCATGCGCGCGGCCCATGTTTCGCCGTTCTGGGTCAGGACGAAGGGCACATAGGTGGCCATGATGCCGCTGCCGATCGCCGCGATCGTCATCGAGATGATGATGCTGGCGATCGACAGGGGCGAAACCCTGACCTGTGCCTGAGCAGCCGGTGCCTCTGTCGTCATCGTGAATGTCTCCGGAAACCGCTTGTCTGCCGCGGCATGCTTCGGCCTCATAGCCTATCGCATGGCCGCTACGCTATCGCACAAACGTCACCGCGATGAAATTTCGCAAGCCTGTCATGGATGGGGTGATCGACGGCTCGAGGAACGGCTTGATTTGCGTGATCGTTTCGTGTGGCTTGGGCGGAATTTCATCCCCGAAGAAAGGCCGATTTCGTGACCGCCACCATCCGCATTCTCGATGCGACTGCCGCCCGTGCCGCCATTCCCGATCTCTGCGAGGTCCTGTCCGACTGCATCAATGGCGGTGCGTCGCTGGGCTTCATGCTGCCGTTTGCGCCACAGGATGCGACAGGCTACTGGCACGGCATTGCCGACGAAGTGGAAAAGGGTGGCATCATTCTCGGCGTGGCCGAGGTCGATGGCCGGGTGGTCGGCACGGTGCAGATCGGTCTGGCGTCGAAACCGAACCAGCCGCATCGCGGCGACCTGATGAAGCTTCTCGTGCACCGTTGCGCCCGCGGGCTCGGCCTGTCGCGCAGGCTGAACGAGGCGGTGGAGAAGGAGGCGGCAAGCCGCGGCCGCACGCTTCTGGTGCTCGACACGGCGACGGGAAGCGAGGCGGAGGCGATCTATCCGCGTCTCGGCTGGGAGCGCGTCGGCGTGATCCCCGATTATGCGCTCTGGCCGCAGGGCGGCCTCTGCGGCACGACGCTGTTTTACAAGCGGATCGGCTGATGGCGACGAGGCGGATCGGGTGGCCGGTCGGGGGCCGGTGGGAGGCCGGTGGCCGGCCCCCTTGCGCATATCCTTGGTCACTGTCAGTCACCGGGTCAGTCGGCGGCCTGAAGCGTCCGGTCGAAGGCCTTCGTGATGAGGCTGGACAGGTCCGCCTGGATTTCGGCCCGAGGCCGCGCGGCGTCCTCGCAGATCGGATCCTGTTCGCCGACCGACTTGAGGAAGGCGTCGGCGCCGGGCTTGCACACCGGCAGGAAGCTGAAGTGATCGGCGCCGTCGACCTGCGCGTAGGATGCGGCGGGAATGTCGCGCGCCAGCTGGTCGGCGATCACGGCTTTCGGCACATGGCCGGAACCGCCGAGATTGATCAGCGTGACCGGCACGCCGATCGCCTTGAGGCTGTCGCGATCGAATGTCGTGGCAAGGCCTGGATCGACGGCGACGACGGCGGTGATGCGGGCGTCGCGGTTCTGTTGCTCGAACTTCGCCTTGTCGACATCGGCGAGGTGCAGCGGTTCGACATCGACCCGTTCGCCGCCGGCATAGCCTCTGCCGCCTGAAAACCACCGGCAATCCATCATCGCCGGGCTTTCGTCGCAGTAGCGGATATAGGCGGCAAGATCGGCGCGGGCGCCGGCAAGTTCCATGGCGGTCGTGCCGCCGAGCGAGAAGCCGAGAATGCCGATGCGGCCGGGATCGATCGACGATTGCCAGCGGCCCCCGGTGGTGGTGAGCGCCGTGATCAGCACCGATATGTCCTGCGTGCGCTCCCAGATTTTTGGCGTGGCGGCAGGCGTGGAATCGCCGCTTGTCGTGCCGGGATGATTTGGGCCGGCGACGATATATCCGGCCTGCGCCAGTTTTGCCGCGATCCAGCCCATGCCGTCGGTGCGCGAACCGGAGCCGTGCGACAGCAGCACTAGCGGAAAACGCCCGTCGCGGATGGTGGCGCCGGTCTTTGCGTCGGCGGTCTCGAAGATCCGCTCGTAATCCTTAGCGACCGTCTGCCCGTCGCCTTTCGACGGATACCAGAGGGTGACGGCGAGGGGGCGGGGATAATCCTGCGTGACAACGCTGATCCTTGCGACGCCGACGGGGTTGGCGCCAACGTTGGCGATTGCCGGCTCGGCGGCGTGGAGGGTTGTCGCGGCGCAGCACATTGCGAGCGTGGCGGCGAACGGAAGGGGGATGGCTGTCAGTCTCATGGTCGACCTCGTCGGGTTGGAGAACGGGTCGACCATGAGGGGGAGCCTGGGAATGTTCGACCTCGAACGCGATCGAGGTCGTTTTGTCGGCGGGGTACGGCCGGACGAACCGGTCAGGCCTTTTGGTGACGCGGCCTGCGCTCCGTGAGGAAGTAGGCAAGCGCCACGGCGGACAATGCCGTGCCGAAGATGGAGGCCAGCATCCAGCCGCCCTCCGCGAACGCCCACGCGCCGATGGCCGAGCCGAGCGCGCCGCCGGCAAAGGCGGTTGCCATGAACAGGCCGTTGAGACGCGAGCGCAGCTCGGCGCTGAGCGAATAGATGGCGCGCTGGCTGATGACGAGCGTCATCGACACGCCGAAATCGAGCAGGACTGCGGCAAGGCCGAGAATGACGAGCGCGGCGGTCGAGCCGTCCGGGGCGATATGGGTGATCAGGAAGGAAAGGCCGACGGCGGCGATGCCGAAGGCGGTGGCCGGCCGGCTGAGATCACGGTCGGCGAGACGGCCGGCAATCGGCGAGGCGATGGCGCCGGCGACGCCGACAAGTGCGAAGAGGGCGATGCCCGACTGGCCGAGATTGAAGGCGGGACCGGCGAGCACCAGCGGCGTCACGGTCCAGAACAGGCTGAAGGCTGAAAACTGGCAGAACTGGTAGAAGCCGCGGCGGCGCAGCACCGGCTGGGTGGCGTAAAGCGTGCCGAGCGAGGCGATCAGCCGGCCATAGGAAAGCGTCTTGCGCGGCGCGCGCTTCGGCAGCTTGGCGGCGAGGATGAAGCAGAGCGCGATCATGACGATGGCGGAGAGATAGAAGACCGTGTGCCATGAGGTCAGCCCGGTGATGAAGCTTGAGACCGGCCGCGCCATCATGATGCCGATCATCAGTCCGCTCATCACGTTGCCGACCACGCGGCCGCGGCTTTCCTCCGGCGCAAGGCCCGCCGCAAACGGTACGATCATCTGCACCGCGGTGGAGGCAAGCCCGATGGCGAGCGAGGCGACGAGGAAGGGAATGGCGGCCGTCGACAGGCCGGCGGCGACGAGCGCGACTGCGGTGGCGCCGATCATGGTGACGATCAGCCGGCGGTTTTCGACGAGATCGCCGAGCGGCACGATGAACAGCAGGCCGAGGCCGTAGCCGATCTGCGTCAGCGTCACGATCAGGCCTGTCAGGTGCGGCGGCAGGCCGATCGATTGAGCGATCGGACCGGCAAGTGGCTGCGCGTAATAGAGGTTGGCGACGACGAGGCCGCTGGCGGCCGCCATGACGAAGGCGAGGCCGGCGCTCATGTGGGAATGGCTGGCGGGCGCATCGAGTGTGGCGGATAGGGTGGTCTCAGAGGATGGCGCAGCGGGGGCGAGCGATGGCTCAATCAAGCGGGTGGGGGTGGGAGTGGTCATGGGGCAGGTCCTAACGGGTGGTATGCTTCAAAGATCGCGGTCGAGCAGCGTCATCGCCGTCTCGACCACGCAAAATGTCTGGGCCCGGTCGGGGCTGGTCTTGCCGAGCACGCGCAGGCCCTGGACGAGGGTCAGGAGCAGTCGCGCGGTCGCCTTGGCGTTGACGGAGCGGCCGACGGAGCCGTCTTCCTGGCCACGCAGGATCAGCGTCTCGAATGTCTCTTCGAAACGGTCCATCGAGCGGCTGACGCGGGCGGCCGCCTCGTCGTCGTAGACGGCGAGTTCCACGGCGGTTCCGACCGTCAGGCAGCCATGACGCCCGGCCTCGCCATGGGCGGCCTCGGCATAGAAGGACAGCATCCGGTGGACGGCGTCGCGCCCGCTCGATGCCTTGGCCAGTTCCGCATCGAGCAGCGCGTTGCGCACGTGCTTGTAGCGGTCGAAGGTGGCGAGGAAGATCGCGCGCTTGTCCTTGAAAGCCTTGTAGAGGCTTCCGGCCGTGAGCCCCATCGCTTCACCCAGGTCGGTAATCGATGTGCCGTGATAACCCTGCTGGCTGAACACGGCGATCGCCTTGTCGAGCGCCTCGTCGATGTCGAACGCGCGCGGCCGCCCGGCGCTGCGGCCCGTCTGGCTTGTGTCGATATCGGTGCGCATCGTGGAAGACCCTATTAGGAAATGTTCGTTTCCAAATAGGCGCAAGGATGACGGCCGTCAAGACCGGTGCGCAACGGCATGAAGGCGGGAAATTTCGGAACGGTTTGGCTGTTGAGGGGTTGGTTCGGTGTCACCAACCGAAAAGCTGGAGGACCATTATGAGTAAAAGTGACGTACAACAGGCAGTCAAACGCGCCAAACGACAGGTGGAGAACACCAGTTCCGGCGGCCATCTGGGCGGCACCTATTATGGCCAGAACCCTGACGGCAAGACATCGTCGATGAACGCGAATGTCGGCAACAAGCGGACCAACAGCGGCAGCTGACGTCACCTCGACACATGATGCAGAGAAACAAGGCCCTGCCGCGTGCAGGGCCTTTCTGTATGATGGAAGGCTGTAATGCGCTTACAGCGCGCCGTTGCGCTGCTGCATCATCATGAACGTGTCGTAGCTGTATTCGGCAACCTGGGACCAGAGATAGGCTTCCTTCTTGAAGGCCTGCTGGTGGTCATAGATCTTCTTGAAGGACGGGCTCTTTTCCGAGAGGTCCGCATAGACCTCCATTGCCGCCTTGAAGCAGGTTTCGAGGATTTCGCGGCTGAACGGTTTCAGCACCGCGCCTTCGGCGACAAGCTTGCGCAGTGCAACCGCGTTGCTGGCATCGTAATTGGCGAGCATGCTGGTATTGGCAGAGGCGCAGGCGGTCTTCAGGATGGCCTGGTAACGCGTCGGCAGGGCGTTGAACTTTTCCAGGTTGAAGAAGGCATGCATGGTCGGACCGCCTTCCCACCAAGCCGGGTAATAGTAGTATTTGGCGACCTTGACGAAGCCGAGCTTCTGGTCGTCGTAGGGGCCGACGAATTCGGTGGCGTCGATCGTGCCTTTTTCGAGCGCGGCATAGACATCGCCGCCGGCGATCTGCTGCGGGGTGACGCCGACCCTGGAGAGCACCTGGCCGGCAAGGCCTGCGATGCGCATCTTCAGGCCCTTCAGATCGTCGATCGTGACGATTTCCTTGCGGAACCAGCCGCCCATCTGCGTGCCGCTGTTGCCGGCGGGCAGCGCATAGAGGCCGCGCGGCGCGAGAAACTCGTTCATCAGCTCGTTGCCGCCGTTTTCGAACCATGCGTTCGTCATGCGGGCATTGAGGCCGAAGGGGATGGCGGTGCCGAGCGCGAAGGCCGGGTCCTGGCCGATGTAGTAATAGGAGCAGGTATGGGCCATCTCGACCGTGCCGTTGGCAACCGCATCGGCGGCCTGCAGGCCGGGCACCAGTTCGCCGGCGGCATAGGTCTGGATATTGAAATTGCCGTCGGTCGCATCGCGGACGATCTGCGCCAGTTCGTTGCCGGCACCGAAGATGATGTCGAGGCTTTTCGGGAAGGACGAGGTCATGCGCCAGGTGATCTTCGGGCTCTCCTGGGCGATTGCCGGCGCGGCCAATGCCGTTGCCGCCGCAGCACCGAGGCCGGCGGTCGTCGCCTTCTTGAAGAAATGCCTGCGATCCATGAATGAGTTCCTCCCCGTTGCCGAAATGCGCCTGTCGCGATGCGGCTCGTGTAAAACCCATCGATATGTCGAGAACAAGGGCAAACTGCGGAAAAACAGGCGGTATGGCCGATAATTTACAACCGGTACGGCAAAGCCCGGAGATGGCTCCGGGCTTTGCCGCTTTTGTCATCAGATGATGGCAAATTCGCCTGTTACAGCGTGCCCTTGCGCTGCTGCGTCATCATGAAGGCGTCATAGCTGTACTCGGCGATCTGGTTCCACAGATAGCCGTCCTTCTTGAACGCCTGCTGGCTGTCGTAGATCTTCTTGAAGGCCGCGTTCTTGGCGTTCAGTTCCGCATAGACTTCCTGCGCCGCCTTGTAGCTGGCGTCGAGGATCTCGTGGGTGAACGGCTTCAGGACAGCGCCTTCCGCGACGAGCTGCTTCAACGCCTTGGCGTTATGGGCGTCGTAGCGGGCCAGCATGTTCTGGTTGGCGGCGGCGCAGGCGTCCTTCAGCATGCGCTGGTAGCTCTTGGGCAGGGCGTTGAACTTTTCCAGGTTGAAGAAGGCGTGAACCGCCGGGCCGCCTTCCCACCATGCCGGATAGTAGTAATACTTGGCGACCTTGACGAAGCCGAGCTTCTGGTCGTCATAGGGGCCGACGAATTCGGTGGCGTCGATCGTGCCTTTTTCGAGCGCGGCATAGACGTCGCCGCCGGCGATCTGCTGCGGCGTGACGCCGAGCTTCTGCATCACCTGGCCGGCAAGGCCTGCGATGCGCATCTTCAAGCCGTTGAGATCGGCGACCGTGTTGATTTCCTTGCGATACCAGCCGCCCATCTGGGCACCGGTATTACCGGCCGGCAGGGCATAGAGGCCATGACCGGCAAGGAATTCGTTGAGCAGTTCGTTGCCGCCGCCGATGGTGAACCAGGCATTGGTCTGGCGTGCGTTCAGCCCGAAGGGAACGGCGGTGCCGAGCGCGAATGTCGGGTCCTTGCCGATGTAATAATAGCAGCAGGAATGCGCCATCTCGACCGTGCCGTTGGAGACGGCGTCGGCCGCCTGCAGTCCGGGCACGATTTCACCGGCGGCGTAGGTGTTGATGGTGAAATTGCCGTCCGAGGCTTCCTTGACGCTAGCCGCGATATCGGTGCTGGCGGACCAGAGGATATCGGTGTTCTTGGTAAACGACGAGGTCAGGCGCCAGGTGATCTTCGGGCTTTCCTGGGCAATTGCCGGAGCAGCCAGTGCGGTTGCCGCCGCGGCGCCGACACCTGCGGTGGCAGCCTGACGGAAGAAATGTCTGCGGTTCATGAAAAATAAGCCTCCCAATCGATGGGCAGGTCCTCAACCTGCCCGTTCGGGTTTGCTCATAGATTGATTGTTTCGTCTGGAGCAAGTGGAATTTTTCATATGTTACGTCGCGGGTTTCGCATTTTTCGGGATGTTTCGATCATGGGTCGTAGCGGTTGCATTTTGTCGCAGTCTTCAACGGGCCGTCCGGCTGGCTTGAAAATCGCGATGAAAGCCTATAATTTAGAATTATTCTAAATTGGAGTTCTCGATGCTGCGCCGCCTCATGCCGTCGTCCCGCCGGCCGTTTTCATCCCTGTCGGAGGAAGAAATCCTCGCCCTTGCCATCGCTTCGGAAGAGGAGGATGCGCGCATCTATCTCGGCTATGCGGATGGTCTGCGGGGCCAATATCCGGCCTCGGCGAAGGTTTTCGAGGACATGGCCGAGGTCGAGCACACCCATAAGAACATGCTGATCGAGATGTTCCGGCAGCGTTTCGGCGAGCGCATTCCGCTGATCCGCCGCGAGCATGTGCAGGGTTTTTATGCACGCAAGCCGGAATGGTTGCGCAAGAACCTGCCGCTGGAGACGGCGCGGGAGCAGGCCAAGGCGATGGAGCAACAGGCGGCCCGCTTCTATCGCGAGGCGACGCAATGCGTCTCCGATGCCTCGACGCGCAAGCTGCTCGGCGATCTGGCGCTGGCGGAAGAGGGGCATGAGGACATCGCCCGCATGCTGACCGAGCGCAACGTGACGGAAGAGGCGCGCGGCGAGGAGAACGAGACGGCGCGCCGTCAGTTCATCCTCACCTATGTGCAGCCGGGGCTGGCGGGGCTCATGGACGGTTCGGTCTCGACGCTGGCGCCGATCTTTGCCGCGGCGTTTGCCACCGGTGACACATGGTCCACCTTCCTGATCGGCCTGTCGGCCTCGGTCGGCGCCGGTATTTCGATGGGCTTTACGGAAGCCGCCCATGACGACGGCAAGATTTCCGGTCGCGGCTCGCCTTTGAAGCGTGGTCTGGCTTCGGGCATCATGACGGCGGTCGGCGGCCTCGGTCACGCGCTGCCCTATCTGATCCCGCATTTCTGGACCGCGACGATCGTCGCTGCCATCGTCGTCTTCTTCGAACTGTGGGCGATCGCCTTCATCCAGAACCGTTATATGGAAACGCCGTTCATGCGCGCCGTCTTCCAGGTCGTCTTCGGCGGCTCGCTGGTTCTGGCAGCCGGCATCTTCATCGGCAATGCCTGACGTCTGGGCCTGAAGTCTGGGCCTCAAGCCTGGCCCCAAGATCTGAGACCTGGATCCGGGCTCGACCGGTGTTCCATCCGGGAGCGGCTCAGGCCGGCTCCCGGCCTTCCGCTTCGAGCGGCGCGGACAGGGTGAAGACCGCGCCGTCGTCGTTATAAAGGTCCGACTGGCCACCGAGCTGGCGCACGAAGCTGCTGATCAGCCGTGTCCCCATGCCGGTGCCGCGTTGATCTTCCGCGCTGCCCGATACGGCATCCGGCCCCGGCCCGTTGTCGCGGATCGTCAGTTTCAACGCGCTGTCTTCTTCCGTCAGGCGAACGGAAAGCTTGCCATCGTCGCGGCCGGTAAAGGCGTATTTGAAGGCGTTGGACACCACCTCGTTGATTATCATGCCGAGCGGCAGGGCGAGATCCCTGTCGAGCGAGATCGGCTGGATATCGAGGTCCAGCGTCACCGGCATGTCGTAGCCGGACGCGATATCGGTGATCAGCCGCTCCGCATAGGGGGCCACTTCGACCACTTCGAACTGGTCGTTGTTGTAGATCTGCTCGTGCACCGCGATCATTGCGCCGATGCGCCGCGCCATGTCGTCGCGCACTTCCTGCGGCAGGCGCTGCAGGCGCACCAGTGCCAGCACCGCCTGCAGGTTGTTCTTCACCCGATGGTGGATTTCGCGCAGCAGAAAATGGTTGCGCTCGACCGCCTGTTCCAGCTCCTCGTTGCGCGCTGCGGTGCGGTAGAGAAGGCCGTAGATCCAGATCGAGGCGGCGACCAGGATCGCCATCAGTGGCACGACCAGCAGTGCATCGGAAAACAGGTTGCGCCAGAACTGGTCGAGCACTTCCTGCCGTTCGATTGCCGCAAGCGAGATCAAAGGCCAGCCGGGCACCTTGTAGAAGCCGACGACGCGGGCCATGCCGTCGATCTGGGAGACGGGATTGTGGTGGAAGCCGCTGTTCTTGTCATGCGTCAGCGGAAACCATTCGGTCGTCGACAGGTTGATCTGCTGATGGGTCGCCGGGCGGCGGGCGAGCAGCCAGCCATCGCTGCGCATCACCGAGATCGTCGAATTCGGCCCGAAGTCGAGCGAGGCCCAGAACCGGTCGAGCGTATCGTTGGGAATGGCGATCGCCGCGACACCGAGGAAATCCGGGCCGCTGGAAATCCGTCTTGCGACGATGAAGGACGGCGTGCGGCTGCCGCCATTGTCGATCAGCCGGCTGAAGGTCAGCTGCTCTCCGTCACGCAATCGCTGGAAATAGGAGTGCTCCGCGTGGTTGGGCAGGGCGGTGTCCGCGGCGCTGGCAAAGCGGGTCTGCCCATCCTGATCAAGAAGCGCGTACTGGAAACCGGCCGGCAGTTCGCCGACGGCGCGCTCCATGTCGGTGATCAGTTCGGCCGAGGAATCGATCGGCCGGCCGCCGATGGCGGCTTCGACGCGCTGGAGCGCCAGATCGCTGGCCTCCATCATCCATTCCAGATGGGCGGAAACGACCTGCGCCGAGGACAGCGCGCGGGCTTCACCCTCCCTCAGCGCATTGTTGTAATTCTCGTAGACGGTGAGCGCCCCGACGCTGAGGACGGCCGCGATCAGGACGCCGGCAAGCCAGAGTGGCAGGGACGGTCGGGTGCTTGCATGCGAGGGCAGCAGGCTTTTCAGTCGATCGTCACGCACGGTGTGCTCCGGTCGGGGGAGGCGTTCCCATAAAACCCTCCGGCATCAGGCAGATGGATTGAAATAGGGAGGCATTTCCCGAAAGAGTAGATACGCAAACCCGCCTCTGCAAGCAGGGCGGGTTTTATGATTAACGTCCGGTAGTTTTAGCGCAGTGCACCGACCAGGAGATCGCGACCGTTTTCGATCGTCACCCATCGGCCCGTGTTGAAGCTCGCCTGACGTTTGAGGAACGTATAGGGCGTCTCGTACCAGGCGAGAACCTCGCTTTCGAGGTTGTCCAGAATGAAATCGCCGTCGGCGGTGCGCAGCGTCAGCACGGCATGGCCTTCGCCGTCCGGCTTGCGCACGACGGTGATCAGCAGATCGGAGAGCGCAAAGCCGAGTTCGGCCAGTTCCTTGCGCTTCTGCAGGGCAAAGTCTTCGCAATCGGCAAAGACGGTCGGATAGGTCCAGTATTCCTCGACGCCATAGGCCTCGATATCGGTCTTGGCGATATAGCGGGCGTTGACGGCGCTGTTGACGGCGCGCACGGCTTCCCATGCCTGGGCATTGAGGCGCACGGCCGGTGCGGACCGGCTCTTGACGGTGCATTCGGCCGGCAGACGCTGGCAGAAGTCGTAATGGCCGATCGGCTGCGAGGTCACGGCGCCGGTCACCATCGATACGGCTGCCTGCGGCGCCGGAATGGCGACGCTCACAGGCGCAAGCACACCGATAAGGATCACGGCGGCATGCCGTGCCATCTGGGCTAATGTCATCTACCCGTCCCTTTGAAGTCCTAACAAAAAGTTAAGAGGTGAAGGGCAGGTAAGTCAATTGTTCAGGTTTTGTTAAGATGCCGTCTTTTCGAATATGGTTAAGACTGCGGCTTTTGGGTCTCAGCGTGATTTCTCATCATTGAGAACGAGGGCCTGTGCCGCAGCCTCCATCTTTTGGAGGTCCTGCGGTCGCGACAGGCGGTGATCGCCGTCGCGGATCAGCGTCATCACCACATCGTCCGCCGGCAGGAATTCGACGAGTTTCAGCGCGTGTGCGTAAGGCACGTCCGGGTCGGCCATGCCCTGCAGGATGTGAACGGGGCAGCCCGTCTCTATGATGTCCTTCATGACGCGGTTCTTCGCGCCGTCCTCCATCAGCGCCCGCGTGTAGATGTTCGGCTCCGGGCTGTATTCGGACAGTTCCTCGAAAAAGCCGCGTTCGGCAAGCGACTGGCGCTCCGTGTCGGTGAGGTTGGGTTCGATCAGTTCGCTGGTGAAATCCGGGGCAGGTGCGATCAAGAGCATGCCGGCGACCGTCGCGCCGTTCGGACGGCCCTTCAGTTCCTGCACGAGGCGCAGCGCGATCCAGCCGCCCATCGACGAGCCGACGAGGACGACGCGGCGCGTCTCGAGCGCCGCTATGACGGCCAGCGCCTCTTCCAGCCAGCGCGAAATCGTGCCGTCGCGGAATTCGCCGCCGGAGGCGCCGTGGCCGGAATAGTCGAAGCGGATGCATTCGGAGCTGAGCTTTTCGGCAAGTTCATCGAGCGCGATCGCCTTGGTGCCGGTCATGTCGGAACGGTAGCCGCCGAGCCAGACGAGTGCGGGCCGCGCGGCTTCGCCGGTATCTGGGCGGTGGAGGATGGCGATCTCGCGCGCCTCCGTGCCTGATCCGACGGCGATGGTTCTAGGCGTCGGGGCGGTTGCTTTCGTCATCTGTTCACTCCTGCTTTTGCGCCGAGCTATAAAGCAGATTTAAACCGGTTGTCAGGTGGTGATCTTTTCGCGCCGGTATGCTATTGACTTCTATCCGGCAATGACGACATTCCGCTCGGCCCTGGGCCGAGTGGCGAAAAAGCCGTTGCCCACGGTCTTAAACTATCTAGGAGAATACGACCATTCGCAGACCATTCAAAGCCGATGCCCCCGTCAAGGAAGGCCCGCGCTCAAACCGGGAAATTCGCGTTCCCAAGGTCCAGCTTATCGATGCCGAAGGCGTGAATCTCGGTGCAGTACCCACCGACCAGGCCCTCAAGATGGCCGAGGAAGCAGGACTGGACCTCGTAGAAATCTCGCCGAACAATGATCCGCCGGTGTGCAAGATCCTTGACCTCGGCAAGCTGAAATACGCGAACCAGAAGAAGGCATCCGAAGCGCGCAAGAAGCAGAAGGTTGTCGAAGTCAAAGAAATCAAGATGCGCCCCAACATCGACACGCATGACTATGACGTGAAGATGAAGGCGATGAACCGTTTCTTTGAAGAAGGCGACAAGGTGAAGGTGACGCTGAAGTTCCGCGGCCGCGAAATGGCCCACCAGGAACTCGGCATGAAGCTTCTTCTTCAGGTCAAGGAAGACACGCTCGAAATCGCCAAGGTCGAGGCCGAGCCGAAGCTCGAAGGCCGTCAGATGATGATGGTACTGGCGCCGAAATAAGCGCCAGTCCTCTTCCGCCTAAGTGGCGGTTCAGCCGGCATCCTGCCGGTTTTCCGATCGAGGAAATCCCCCATTGCGCTTTTGACCGGCTGCGGTTATAAGCGCGCGTCCGAACGGTCCGGCAGGGCATGCCGTGGCCGTTCCAAATGCTTGAAGTCGACCTCTTCAGTCGGCTTCGATACAAAACGGAGTAGCAAAATGCCCAAGATGAAGACGAAATCGGCTGCCAAGAAGCGGTTCAAGGTAACCGCCACCGGTAAGGTCGTTGCAGCTGCCGCTGGCAAGCGCCACGGCATGATCAAGCGTTCCAACAAGTTCATCCGCGATGCACGCGGCACGATGATCCTCGCTGAGCCGGATGGCAAGAAGGTTATCAAGAACTACCTGCCCAACGGTCTCTGAGACTTTTACGGCTTTTTGGAACAGTTAAGGAGATCATGACATGGCACGCGTAAAACGTGGCGTAACTTCCCGCGCCAAGCACACCAAGACCCTCAAGGCAGCCAAGGGCTTCTACGGCCGCCGCAAGAATACGATCCGCGCCGCCAAGGCAGCCGTCGATCGTTCGCGTCAGTTCGCCACCCGCGACCGTCGCGTCAAGAAGCGCAACTTCCGCGCTCTGTGGATCCAGCGTATCAACGCTGCCGTCCGCGAATCCGGCCTGACCTACGGCCGCTTCATCGACGGCCTCAACAAGGCTGGCATCGAAGTCGACCGCAAGGTTCTGTCCGACATGGCAATCCATGAGCCGGCGACATTCGGCGCGCTGGTTGAAGCTTCCAAGAAGGCACTTGCCTATCTGAAGAAGACCGGCACTGCCAACGAGTTTGAAAGCGCGGTCAAGTAACCAGCGCTTCCCAGGCTTTTGAGCTTTACTGATTTTGGGAAACCCGCGCTGGTTCGAGCTGGCGCGGGTTTTTCTTTTGCTCGTCATACCGTCGCAATAGCTTGTCTCTCCGAGCATAACGGAAGAAACCATGTCCGATCTGGAAAACCTGAAAACCACGCTTCTGGCGGAAATCGCAGCCGCCTCCGATGAAGCGGCGATCGAAGCCGTCCGCGTCAATGCCATGGGCAAGAAGGGCTCCGTTTCCGAGCTTCTGAAGACGCTGGGCGCCATGTCGCCGGAAGAGCGCCAGACCCGCGGTGCCGCGATCAACGCTTTGAAGAACGAGATCACCGAGGCGATCACCACCCGCAAGACCGTCTTGAAGGACGCTGCGATCGACGCGCGCCTGAAGGCCGAGACGCTCGACGTGTCGCTGCCGGTTCGCTCGTCGCCTGCCGAGCGCGGCCGCATCCATCCGATCAGCCAGATCGTCGACGAAATCACCGCCGTCTTCGCCGACATGGGCTTCTCGATTGCCGAAGGCCCGGATGTCGAGACCGACTATTACAATTTCACCGCGCTGAACTTCCCCGAAGGCCACCCGGCCCGCGAGATGCACGACACCTTCTTCTTCCAGGCAGACGAAAAGGGCGAGCGCAAGGTTCTGCGCACCCACACGTCGCCGGTTCAGGTGCGCACGATGGAAGCGCAGGATCCGCCGATCCGCATCGTCATTCCGGGCAAGACCTATCGCCAGGACAGTGACGCGACGCACTCGCCGATGTTCCATCAGGTCGAGGGCCTCGTCATCGACAAGAAGGCGAATGTCGCCAACATGCGCTGGGTTCTGGAAGAGTTCTGCAAGACCTTCTTCGAAGTGCCGTCGGTGACGATGCGCTTCCGCCCGTCCTTCTTCCCGTTCACCGAGCCGTCCTTCGAGGTCGACATCCAGTGCGACCGCTCCGGCCCGATCGTCAAGTTCGGCGAAGGCACCGACTGGATGGAAATCCTCGGCTGCGGCATGGTGCATCCGAACGTGCTGCGCTCCGGCGGGCTGGACCCGGACGAGTATCAGGGCTTTGCCTGGGGCATGGGGCTGGACCGCATCGCCATGCTGAAATACGGCATGCCGGACCTGCGCGACTTCTTCAACGCCGATGTCCGCTGGATGAACCACTACGGCTTCCGCCCGCTCGACATGCCGACGCTGTTCGGCGGTTTGAGCAGCTAAAGGGATGCCGACGCTGCTCATCTGGCACGGCTACAAATTCCGGTTCTACGCCCTTGATGTCGGAGAGCCGCCTCATGTCCATATCGTCAAGGACGGCAAGTCCCTGAAGCTCTGGCTGAAGAATTTGGAGGTGGCCCATAACAAGGGCTATAGTGAGCAGGAAATCGGCAGGCTGCTGGAAGTGGCCGCGCAACACCGTGATCAATGGATAGGCGCTTGGGATGAGTTCTTTGGTCTTTGAAACCGACGAAATGCGACCCGTTCGGGCTTGGTGTGCTGGCGGCGAGGTTCACGTCGCGCTCGTCGACGGCCGGGCCATCTCAGCTCCTCTCTGGTGGTATCCCTTTTTGTCCGAGCTTAATGATGCCGAACTGAATGACATCGAGCTGATGTATGAAGGAATCTGGTGGACTGCCATCGATGAAGGAATTTCAGTCAAGAGCATGTTTCTAGGCATAAAGGCACCAGGTGCCAAAGCCCCGGAAAAGGCCGCCTGACATATGGAGAGTTTGTCGGCAAATGTTGCCTTGATCATCAGCGGAATGGCACTTGCCATATCCGCTATCACTGCTTGGTTGACGTTCTTCCGACGGGGCAAGCTTATGATGACACGGCCTAGCCTTATCTTCTTTGGCTACGATAATTCCCCTGGGAGGCCAGACCCTAAGATCTTCTTGCGCGGGCTTCTTTTTTCTACGTCAAAAAGAGGTCAGTTGATTGAAAATCTCTACGTCAGGCTAAGTCGCGGCGAAGCCATACAAAACTTCTCTGCGTGGTTTCATGGTGAGTCGAAAAACTTGTCCGTAGGTGGTGGATTGTTTGTCGGGCAAGATGGTGTGGTGACCAACCATCATTTTGTTCTGGCCCCGGATCAGACAAACTTCACTTTTCAATCTGGTAGCCATGAGCTTCAAGTATTTGGCAATATCGTCGGGACCAGCCGGACGGTGTTGCTCTTCGATACCAAGCTAGATGTTTCGGAAGATCAGGCTCAAGCGCTACGAAATTTAGAAACTGGCCTGCACTTCAATTGGGGGCCGGAATCCAAACGCTACTACGCCCACATAGACAAACGGCCCGAGCGCCTTTCGCAAGGTGATCTGTTGGCATTGGTAACGCCGTCCGAAATTGCGGACGCCGGTAAGAAAGTCTTAAAATGAAATTCACGCTTTCCTGGCTCAAGGATCATCTTGAGACCGACGCCACCCTCGACCAGATCTGCGAGCGCCTGACGGCGATCGGCCTCGAAGTCGAGGATGTCGATGACAAGGCGGCCTACAAGCCCTTCGTCATCGCAAAGATCCTGACGGCCGAACAGCATCCCGAGGCTGACCGCCTCAGGGTTCTTTCCGTCGATGCCGGCCCGGGCGTCAACGGCGGCAAGCCACTGCAGATCGTTTGCGGTGCGCCGAATGCCCGCGCCGGCCTCGTCGGCGCGCTGGCGCGTCCGGGTGACTACGTTCCCGGCCTCGACGTGACGCTAGGCGTCGGCAAGATCCGCGGTGTCGAAAGCCACGGCATGATGTGCTCCGAAAAGGAGCTCAACATGTCGGACGAGCATAACGGCATCATCGACCTGCCCGAAAACGCGCCGGTCGGCACATCCTTCGCGGCTTACGCCGGTCTCGACGATCCGATGATCGAGATCAACCTGACGCCGAACCGCCCGGACTGCACCTCGATTTACGGCATCGCCCGCGATCTCGCGGCCTCCGGTCTCGGCACGCTGAAGGTTCCGGTTGAACCGGCGCTGAAGCTCGAAGGCGAAACCACGGTCGGCCTGACGATCGATCTCGACGACGAAAAGCTGTGCCCCGGCTTCGGCCTGCGCCTCGTGCGCGGTGTGAAGAACGGCCCGAGCCCGGCCTGGATGCAGACGCGCCTCAAGGCGATCGGCCTTCGTCCGATCAACGCGCTGGTCGATATCACCAACTACATGACCTTCGACCAGGGCCGCCCGATGCACGTCTTCGACGCTGCCAAGGTCATGGGCGATCTGACCGTCCGCCGCGCCAGCGAAGGCGAAACGGTTCTTGCGCTCGATACCCACGAATACAGGCTTGGGCCGAATAACGTGGTCATCGCCGACGACAACGGCGTCGAGTCGATCGGCGGCATCATGGGCGGCGAACATTCCGGCTGCGACGAGAACACCGTCGATGTGCTGATCGAGAGCGCGCTGTGGGACCCGATCAACATCGCGAAATCCGGCCGCACGCTGGGCATCATCACCGATGCACGCTACCGTTTCGAACGCGGCGTCGACCCGGAATACATGGTTCCGGGTCTCGACCTCACGACGCAGCTGGTGCTCGACCTCTGCGGCGGCGTGGCCGCGAAGGAGAAGATCGTCGGTTACAAGGGCTATGAGGCCAAGGCCGTCGAGTTTCCGTTTGCGGAAGTGAAGCGCCTGACCGGCTTGGAAATCTCGGCCGACGAAAGCCGCGAGATCCTCGGCCGCCTCGGCTTCACCGTCGAAGGCCAAGGGGGAGGGACGGGCGAGACGGTTTCCGTCAAGGTGCCCTCGTGGCGCCCGGACGTCGACGGCAAGGCCGATCTCGTCGAAGAGGTCATGCGTATCCACGGCGTCGATCAGATCAAGCCGGTACCGCTCGAAAGGCTCTCGGCCGTCAATAGCCGCATCCTGACGACGCTGCAGATCCGCACCCGCACGGCCAAGCGTGCGCTGGCATCACGCGGCATGCTGGAAGCCGTCACCTGGTCGTTCATTCCGGAAGACCAGGCAAAACTCTTCGGCGGCGGTTCGGCTTCGCTCAAGCTCGCCAATCCGATCGCGGCCGACATGTCGGACATGCGTCCGTCGCTTCTGCCCGGCCTTTTGACCGCTGCCCAGCGCAATGCGGACAAGGGCTTTGGCGATGTGGCGATCTTCGAAGTGTCGGGCACCTATGAAAACGACACGCCGGAAGGCCAGCGCCGCGTCGCCGGCGGCATCCGTCGCGGCACCGCCTCGATCAATGGCGCCGGACGGATGTGGTCGAATGCAACGAAGGGCGGCGGCAAGCCGGTCGACGTTTATGACGCCAAGGCCGATGCGCTGGCCGTGATCGAAGCCTGCGGCCTGCCGATGGGCAATGTCCAGATCGAGCAGGGCGGTCCCGCCTGGTATCATCCGGGCCGTTCCGGCACGATCAAGATGGGCCCGAAGGTGGTGCTTGGGCATTTCGGCGAATTCCATCCGAAGACGCTGGGCGCGCTCGACGTGTCCGGCGCGCTGTGCGGCTTCGAGATCTATCTCGACGCCATGCCCGAGCCGAAGAAGAAGGCGACCCGCACCAAGCCGGGCCTCGAGCTTTCGCCCTTCCAGGCGGTCAAGCGCGACTTCGCCTTCGTCGTGGCTTCACGGGTGGAAGCCGGCGCGATCATCAAGGCGGCGGTAAGCGCCGACCGCAAGCTGATCGCCGGCGTCAATGTCTTCGACGTGTTCGAGGGCGCGTCGCTCGGCGAGGGCAGGAAGTCGGTGGCGATCGAGGTTCTCATCCAGCCGGTCGACAAGACCCTGACGGACGAGGATTTCGAAGCGCTGACAGGCAAGGTTGTCGCCAATGTCGAGAAGGTGACGGGCGGCGTGCTGCGCGCCTGATTTTCGGGTGGTGTAAGTTCCGGCGACAAATTAGCCTGCTCCCATTGGGGCAGGCTTTTTGTTGGGAGCGAGGATGCGCAAACCGGGATCGATGAAGGGGCTTGAGGAGTTGGGCCGGGTGCGGCTGTCGGAGAATTTCTTCTTCCGGGATTTTCTCCATTCCGAAATCGCCAGTTTTTATGGCATTGCCAACATCCCTGATGAGCCCGACATCGCCATAGAGGCGGGAAGGCATCTCTGCGAGGAACTGCTGGAGCCGCTGCAGGCGACGTTCGGCCGGCTGCATATCCGCTCCTCCTACCGGTCGCCCGCCGTCAACGACTTCGGCAACAGGAACAAGCTCAACTGCGCATCGAACGCCGCCAATGCCGCCGGTCATATCTGGGACCTGCGCGATGCCGAGGGCTGTATCGGTGCCACGGCCTGCATCGTCATTCCATGGGTGGCGGACAGGTTTACCGGGGACGGCGACTGGCGCAGGCTGGCGTGGTGGGTTCACGACAACCTGCCCTATTCGGCGCTCGAATTCTTTCCCAAGCTCTGGGCTGTCAATGTCAGCTGGCACGAGCGGCCGGCGCGGGTCATTTCCAGCTATGCCGAGCCGCGCGGCATTCTCACCAGACCGGGCATGGCCAACCATGAAGGCAGCCATGCCGAATGGTATGAGGGATTTCCGCAGCTTTCGCGCTGAGAGCGGTTCCAGAAAAGTGCGAAGCGGTCTTGCGTCCGGAACGGTGTCAAATCAAAGAGCCGGGGCAATCTTGCCGTTCGAAGAAAAGCGCAATTGCCCCAATATCGGTATCAGGCGCCGGCCTCGTTCAGGAGTGCCATCTGTGCGTCGGTGAGGGCCAGCCTGCCGGCGGCGATCATGGCATCGAGCTGTCTGAGGCTCGTGGCCGATGCGATCGGGGCGGTGATGCCCGGACGTGCGGCAACCCAGGCGATGGCGATGGTGGCGAGCGTCTCGCCGGTCTCGGCGGCGACCTGATCGAGTGCTGCGAGAACCTTCGTGCCGCGGTTGTTGAGGTAGTCCGGGATGCGGTATCCGCGGGCACTGCCGGCAGCATCCTCCGGCTTGCGGTACTTGCCGGTGAGGAAGCCGGCGGCCAGCGCATAATAGCTGATCACGCCGATATCCTCCGCGATGCAGAGATCGGCGAGAGCACCCTCGAATTTGCCGCGGGTGTAGAGATTGTATTCCGGCTGCAGCACATCGTAACGCGGCAGGCCGCTCTTGTCTGCGACTTCAAGCGCGGCTTTCAGCTGTTCGGCGCTGTAGTTGGAGCAGCCGATGGCGCGGATCTTGCCCTGATCCTTGAGCTTGGCATAGGCGGCAAGCGTCTCTTCATGCGGCGTGTCGTCGTCGGGGAAATGCGACAGGTAGAGATCGATATACTCGGTCTGCAGGCGCTTCAGCGAGTTCTCGACGGCCTCCATGATCCAGCCGGCCTTGAGCTTGCGGTCGTCCATCGACGGATGGCCGACCTTGGTGACGATGATTGCCTTGTCGCGGGCAATCGTGCCGCGTTTCAGCCATCTGCCGATCACCGCCTCGCTCTCGCCGCCTTGATGGCCGTCGACCCATTTCGAATAGACGTCGGCCGTATCGATCGTGTCGAAGCCGGCATCGAAGAAGCGGTCGAGCAGGTCGAAGGAGGTTTTCTCGTCGGCGGTCCAGCCGAACACGTTGCCGCCGAAGACGACGGGGGCGATGGAAAGTCCGGTGCGGCCAAGCTTGCGCTTCTCCATGGTGGTCTCCCGATATTCTTGATTGTTCGCTGATGGATGATGCGGAGGGAGCGGCAAGGTTAGACCCCGAAAGGTCTGCGCCGCAATCCACTAAGTTGAGCGCATGGTCGCTTTTTCAAGGATGCCGACACTTGGCCCTGCACTTGCTCCGGAACTCGACCCAGAACTTGGCCCAGCACTTGGCCCAGAACTTGGCATTGAAGCCCTTCTCCTATCACCCTAAGCTTTGGGGAACAAAAACTTCAGGGAGAGTGCGATGCTGCGGTTCGGAATTCTGTCGACGGCGAAGATTGCAAGGGATGCCGTGATGCCGGCGATCCAGGATGCCGAGAATGCGGTGATCACGGCGGTGGCGAGCCGTGATCTGTCCAAGGCGCGGGCGCTGGCCGACCGGTTCGGTGTGCCGCATGCCTTCGGAACCTATGAGGGCATGCTGGCCTCCGACGTGATCGATGCGGTCTATATTCCGCTGCCGACCAGCCAGCATGTCGAATGGGCGATCAAGGCGGCCGATGCCGGCAAGCATGTGCTGGTGGAAAAGCCGCTGGCGCTGAAGGCCGCCGACCTCGATGCGCTCATTGAGGCGCGCGATCGTAATGGCGTCGTCGTGTCGGAAGCCTTCATGGTCACCTATGCGCCGGTCTGGCATAAGGTGCGCGAACTCCTGGCCGAAGGGGCGATCGGCGAGCTGAAGCATGTGCAGGGCGCTTTCAGCTATTTCAACCGCGATGCGGCGAACATGCGCAACATTCCCGAACTCGGCGGCGGCGCGCTGCCCGATATCGGCTGCTATCCGACGATCGCCACCCGCTTTGCGACCGGTGCCGAGCCGCAGCGCGTGCAGGCCGTGGTGCGGCGCGACCCGGATTTCGGCACCGACATCTATGCCAGCGTGAAGGCGGATTTTGGCGGCTTCGAACTGAGCTTCTACATCTCCACCCAGATGGCCAATCGTCAGGTCATGGTCTTCCACGGGACGGAAGGCTTCATCGAGGTGAAGTCGCCCTTCAATGCCGATCGCTACGGCGCCGAGGAAATCGAACTGACCAACCAGAAGCACACTGTCTCGCAGATCCTGCGCTTCCAGGACAGCCGGCAGTACCGCAGGCAGACGGAGGCATTTGCGGCCGCTGTTGCAGGTGAGGCGGCGGAGATCGTCACGCTCGAAAGCTCGGTCAGCAACCAGCGTTTTCTGGATGCGGTCTACCGCGCCGGCGAACATGACGGCTGGGAAAAGGTCTGACGTCAGTTCTTGTGGCGGAAGACGAAGCGCGAATAGCCGAAGAAGCTGTAGACCGTTGCAGCCGCCGAGGCGAAGACGATCGCCACGGCGGGCTGGATCGGCGCACGGGCAATCAGCAGCGAATAGATCGCATAATTGATCAGCGCGGAGGTGATGCCGACTGTCCAGTAGCGAAAGCCTTCGACCGCCAGCGAATGCGGCGAGGGGTCGAAGGTGCGGTTGCGGTTGACGAACCAGGTGAAGCTCATCGCGGCCATGATCGCGGGGATACGCGACAGGAACGGTCCGACCGGAGTGTAGGTCAAAAGGACGTGGTTGACGCCGACATCGATCAGGAAACCGATGCCGCCGGCAAACATGAACCAGAAGATCCGCTTCATGCCACGCTCTGCTTCTTGTCCATCTCGCCCCTGGTGTCCGTGGCGTCCATGACGGTGTTGCCGCTTGCGGCCGCGATGGGCGCAGCGTCCCGGAGCGGCAGGCTCATATAGTGGATACGCAGCTGCTCGGCTCTGGCGCGCGAGACCGAATCGAGGATCAGGCCGGCGGTGAACATCAGCGACGACAGCACCATCAGCACCAGCGAGAACACCCAGGTCGGCATGCGGTCGACGAGGCCGGTCTGGAAATAGGCGATGAGAACCGGCGTCATGAAGACGAGGCTTGTCGCCATGAAGCCTGCGCTGATCGCGCCGAAAAAGGCGAAGGGCCGCGTTTCCTTCATCAGCATGGCGAACATCCAGAGGATCTTCGCGCCGTCCTTGAAGGTGGAGAGCTTTGAGTGCGAGCCTTCCGGCCGACGGCCGTAATCGAGCTCGATCTCGAAGACCGGCAGTTTCAGCCGCGAGGCATGCACCGACATTTCCGTCTCGATCTCGAAACCGGCGGACACCGCCGGGAAGCTTTTGACGAAACGGCGGGAAAAGGCGCGGTAGCCGGAAAAGATATCGGTAAAATCGCGGCCGAAAATGGCGCGGTAGAGGATGTTGAACAACCGGTTGCCGGCGGCATGGCCGTTGCGGCCGGCATCGTCATGCACGCCGCGGCGCGTGCCGACCACCATGTCGGCGCGTTCGGTCAGAAGCGTGCGGATCAGCTCCTCGGAATCCTTCGGCGAATAGGTGCCGTCGCCATCGGCCATGATGTAGATGTCGGCTTCGATATCGGCGAACATGCGGCGCACCACATGGCCCTTGCCCTGGCGGCGCTCGCGCATCACCTCGGCGCCCGCCAGCATCGCTTTCAGCGCCGTGCCGTCAGTGGAATTGTTGTCATAGACATAGATGCGCGCATCCGGCAGCGCGGCGCGGAAATCGCGCACCACCGCCTCGATCGTCGACGCCTCGTTATAGCAGGGAAGCAGGACGGCAATCGCAAGATTGCTGCCAAGGGCGCCGGCATTGCCGGCGGTCCTGATGCCCGAACTGACACCCGTTTGGGCTTCGATCATGATTTTCACTCGATACACGGAAAACCAGCACAGATGCTTTCTGCCTGTCCGCTTTACTATTTCTTGGGAAGGTTAAGTTTAGGTTGCCGGCTCTCCAGTCTCACGGAAGTAATCTTGGATGACCGATCAGCCGGCACGACAGACATTCGCGCAAGCCAGCGCCCCGGCCACGCTTCCAAGGTTCTCGCGGCTTCTGCCGGCGGCCACGGCCTACTGGGGTGCGACGGTGATCGCCATGGCGCTCATATTCCTGCCGAACGCGAAAGATTTCATCGGGCCGGACAATGACGACGTGATGCGTCTCGTAGAGGTGCGCGACTGGCTTTCCGGCCAGGGCTGGTTCGATCTCATGCAGTATCGGCTGGGGCTGGATGGCGGCACGCTGATGCACTGGTCGCGCTTCATCGACGCGCCGATCGGCGGGCTGATCCGCCTTTTCTCGACCGTCATGCCGATGGAAATGGCAGAGAACCTGGCGGCGACCGTGTGGCCGCTGCTGCTCTGCTGGCCGCTTCTGTTTTTCGTCGGCCTTGCCGGACGCAAGCTCGGTGGACCACGGGTGATGCATATCGCGCTCGGGCTCGGCGCGTTGTTTGCCTTCAGCTGCGGCAAGTTTCGACCCGGTGCGATCGACCATCACAATGTCCAGCTGATGCTTGCGATTGCGATCGCGGCGCTGCTGGCTGATCGCCAGATGGGCGACGGGAAGGTGGGCAATGGGAAGGGCAATGCACGCGACCATGCGCTTGCAGGCCTTGCCTGCGCCTTCGCGATTGCGGTGGGGGCCGAAACCGTGCCCTTTGTCGCCACCGCCTGCGCCTGCGTCGCCCTGCGCTGGATCTGGCAGGGCAGCGCCTTTGCGCCAGCTGCACGCGCCTTCGGCTTGTCCCTGGCGCTGTCGATCAGCGCGGCCTTCTTCGCCACCGTACCGCCTTATAGCTACTCGGTCGTCACCTGTGACAACCTCTCGCTCGGCTTCTACGCATTGTCGGCCCTGGGCGGCGCGGGTCTCTTCGGTCTTGCCTGCCTGCCGGTGCGGTCGGGGCTGGGTGTCCGGGTTACGGGAGCGGTGCTGCTGGCGGGTGTCGTCGGCCTTGCGGCTGTCGTCATCGCGCCGCAATGCCTTGCCAGTCCGCTCGCCGGTCTTGATCCGCTGCTTGTGGAAATGTGGCTGAGAGCCGTGACGGAAGCGCGGTCGGTGACCGAGCAGATCCGCATCGAGCCTTATTCGGCCGGTGGCTTTTATGCGGTCGGGCTGGGCGCGATCATCATTTGCATGGTGCGTATTCTGCGCCGCGAGAAGCGCGGCATCCACCTGCTTTTCCTGATGCTTCTCGTATCGACCTGGGGCGTGTCGCTGATCCAGGTGCGCGGTACGTTCTTTGCCAGCCTGATGAGCATTGCGCCCGTTGCGCTGCTGATTGCCCAGTTGCAGATGAAGGTCAGGGAAAAGCCGAACAGCGTGCCGCTGGCGGCTGCCTTTGCGGCGGTCTCGCTTGCGGCGGTTCCGGCGGTCTGGGCCGTGGGCGGGGCCGCTTGGGAGGCAGGCCTTTCTTCTGTCAGTGCCGATGCACTGTCGACGACCGGTCCGAACGATCCGGGTGAGTGCGGCAACGATGCGGACATGGCTGCCTTGCGGACGTTGCCGCCCGGTACCGTCGCTTCGCCATCCAACAGTGGTGCCGAAATCCTGCGCTTCACCAGCCATCGCGCCCTTGCGGCGCCTTATCACCGCAATCAGGGCGGCATGCTGACGGAACTGCATATCGGCATGGCGATGCCGGCAGAGGCTCTGGCCTTCCTGAAAGGGGCAAAGGTCACGGTTCTTGCTTACTGCAAGACAGACCCGCAGACGGCGGATATCATCAAGGTGAAGCCGGACGGGCTTTATGCAGCGCTTGGCCGGGGTGAAATTCCGCCTTATCTCTCACCCGTGGAGAACGAAGGAAAGTTCCGCCTTTTTACGGTCAATCCGTAACGCTGCTGGCAAGTGCAGGGCGCAGACGGGATCAGGCGTGGCGAAAGCTCTCGATCAGCGTCATGGCGGCCACGAGGTTGATGAGGCCGAAATTATAGCCGAGGATAGCGATCAGAAGATCGGTCGGTGAGGTCGCCCCGAACGCGGCAGCTGCGAGAAACGCAACGGGAATGAGGAACGCCGCCGCGAGAATGGATGCGACGTTGCGGGTCATGCCGGCCAGAAAGCCGATGAATGTTGCCGTCAGAAAAAGCACAGCCGATCTCCTTCCTTGTGCGCTGGAGATCTCTTACCCTGTGACCGTCTAAGAAAGGCTCAAACAACATGCCTAACGACGGATCAAGGTTTACGCCTTTGATCGTCCGAACGCATTGAGGACTTAGGGACCATTTTGTTTTCGGACCTAAGTCCAAATCCTCCTAGAGCCGAACGTCCCACCGCCGGCATAGTTCCATTATGGCATTAAAGAGGCTTCTAAACAATGCGGCAGTTTCGCCGATCCTATCGCTCGCATGCAGCGGTTTTTGGGCCGTCCACATCAAAGCGCCGGCGACTGGATGAAATCCGCCCGGCAATCGGTTAGAACTTTTGCATGAGCAGCATGTTCGAGAGCGATACACAGAGCAACCTGACCGAATTTTCGGTGTCGGAGCTTTCCGGTTCGATCAAGCGAACCGTCGAGAACGCCTTCGATCATGTGAGGGTTCGGGGCGAGATTTCCGGCTATCGCGGCCCGCATTCTTCAGGTCATGCCTATTTTTCGTTGAAGGATGATCGCGCCCGTATCGACGCCGTGGTTTGGAAGGGGACGTTTTCGCGGCTTAAATTCAGGCCGGAAGAGGGAATGGAAGTGATCGCCACCGGCAAGGTGACGACCTTCCCCGGATCTTCCAAGTACCAGATCGTTATCGAAAACCTCGAACCTGCCGGTGCCGGTGCACTGATGGCGCTGCTTGAGGAGCGTCGCCGCAAGCTTGCGGCCGAGGGCCTGTTCGACCGCGAGCGCAAGCGTCCGCTTCCATACCTTCCTCGCGTCATCGGTGTCGTCACCTCGCCGACAGGAGCCGTCATCCGCGACATCCTGCACCGCATCACCGACCGCTTTCCGGTCCATGTCGTCGTCTGGCCGGTCAAGGTGCAGGGCGAGGGGTCGGGCGAGGAGGTGGCCGCCGCAATCCGTGGCTTCAACGCGGTCGCGCCGGGCGATGCAATGCCGCGGCCTGATGTGCTGATCGTTGCACGGGGCGGTGGCAGCCTTGAGGACCTGTGGAGTTTCAACGACGAGATCGTCGTGCGGGCCGCGGCCGAAAGCCAGATCCCGCTGATTTCCGCGGTTGGTCACGAAACCGACTGGACGCTGATCGACCACGCTGCCGATGTCCGCGCGCCGACGCCGACGGGGGCCGCCGAAATGGCGGTGCCGGTCAAGGCCGATCTCGATGCGCAACTTGCCAATCTTGCGGCCCGCCTGCGCGGCAGCGCCTCGCGCCAGATGGAGCATCGACGCCAGTCTTTGCGCGCACTCGTGCGCGCGCTGCCTTCGCTCGACCAGTTGCTGGCGCTGCCGCGCCGCCGTTTCGACGAGGCGGCGGGCGGGCTTGGTCGCGGGCTGGAGCGCACGACGATCGTCAAGCGGCGGGCCTTCGAGCGCGCCTCCTCCGGCCTGCGGCTGGAGCTTCTGACCAATCGGCTTGGCCAGCAGAGACAGGCACTGTCGGACCGAATGTTGCGTGCCGACCGCTGCCTGGAGCGTCAGGTGCTGAGCGAGAAAGGCAGGGTTTCGAGACTGGATGCCTCGCTGAAGGCGCTGCCGGCGCGCCTGACGGGGCATTTGCAACGCGAAAGCCAGCATGTGGCGGCCCTGATGCGGCAGGCCGACAGCGCTGTCAGTCACGCCCTGTCGCGCAACCGCTCGGCGGTTGCCGCGCAGGATCGCGTGTTGCAGTCGCTCTCCTACAAGAATGTGTTGAAACGCGGTTATGCGGTCGTGCGCGATGGCGAGAACCGGCCGCTGACGCGGGCGGTATCTGTTGCCGATGGGATGGCGCTGTCGATCGAGTTCGCCGATGGTCGTGTTGCGGCGGTGGCCGGCGAGGGCGGTGGTCCGGCTGGCGGATCGTCAGGCGTGAATTCGGGTGGGACCCCAAGTGGGCCTTCGGGTGGGACTTCGGGCGGGAGTTCAGGCGGCGAGCCGCGCACTCCGGCGGAAGCCGGGTCTGTCGTCGCCGCTGCTCCAGCACCCGCTGCCGTGAAGCGGAAGGCGCCGAAGCCTGAGGTCGTGGCCGAGCCGCCGAAGCAGGGCAGCCTTTTCTGATGGCGGAGAAAAGGCCGGAAGCGTGTCTTCCAGCCGTTTGATGCGGATCAGGCTGCCTTCCTGGCAGCGGTCTTGCGGGCCGGGGCCGGCTTTGCGGCAGCGGTTTTTGCAGCCTTCGGAACCTTGACAGGCAGCGGCACCAGCGTGGTGACCTCGTCGACCAGAAGGCGGGCGTTTTCCTGTGCCTTGGCAAGGTTGCTGACGGCATCCGGTGCCAGTGCATCGATCAGCGTGCCGGCATCGAACATGTCGCGATAGGCGGCGCGTTCGATGAGAGGGGTGGCCAGAACATGGACGCCCTGTTGCGCCAGCATGCCCTTGACCGCCAGAAGCGCGCGGGTGGTGATGATCGAGCTGACGCGGTTGAGCGCCACCGAATGGGCAATGTCGATACCGCATTCGCTTTTCAGCTTCTGCAGGATCTCGAGCACCTGGGCACCGCCGGCGGCATCGAGCGCGCAACCCTGCACCGGCACAAGCACGTGGTCGGAGAGCCCAAGACCCTTGGCGAGCAGCGGGGTGACGCCGCAGGGCAGGTCGACGACAACATAGTCGGCGCGCTTCTTCAGCTCCTTGATGGTGGTCTCGATATTGTCGGCATCGATATTGGCGACGATCGAGAATTTCGGCTGCTTGCCCGTTGTCGTGCCGATCTTCGTCATCGAGCGGGCGACCCACTGCTGCGGGTCGGCATCGAGCATGGCGACGCGAAAGCCTCTTCTTGCTAATTCCCCGGCCGCGACGAGCGCCATCGTCGTCTTGCCGGCGCCGCCCTTCGTATTTGCAAATGTAATGACTGGCATTCATAGCCCTCCGGTTCAGGTGAACATCACGGGGAGAGCCATTGTTCTTGGCCTGTTCTTGTCCGCTCGTCTCGTGATGATTTGCGGATGCTTGACCAACAAGCTTGCGCCGCGCTGGTCTTGGATGCGCGACGCATGAAATAAGTATAATTCCAGATCTATTATCAGGAATATTTGATGGAAACTTGACTGCGGTATCCGGTTACGCCCATTCGCCCTTGCGCATGACCGGCACCTTCGAGCCATCCGGTCGGATGCCGTCGATATCGACCTTGTCGGAGCCGATCATCCAGTCGATGTGAATGAGCGAGGCATTGCCGCCCTGCGCCTTGATCTGCTCCGGTGAAAGATTTGCGCCGTCGAGGAAGCATTTCGAATAGCACTGGCCGAGCGCGATATGGCAGGAAGCGTTTTCGTCGAAGAGCGTGTTGTAGAACAGGATGCCGCTCGCAGAGATCGGTGAGGAATGCGGCACCAGCGCCACTTCGCCCAGCCGCCGTGCGCCTTCATCCGTATCCAGCACCTTGTTGAGCACTTCCTCACCCTTGGTGGCCTTCGCCTCGACGATGCGGCCGCCTTCGAAGCGGACCTGGATATTGTCGATCAAGGTGCCCTGATGCGACAGCGGCTTGGTGCTCGACACATGGCCTTCGACCTTGAACGCATGCGGCGTCGTGAACACTTCCTCGGTCGGGATGTTGGGGTTACAGGTAATGCCGTTCTTGGCGGTGGAAGCGCCGCCGTGCCATTCGTGGCCGTCAGCAAGGCCGACCGTCAGGTCGGTGCCGGGGCCGGTGAAGTGAAGGGCTGAAAAGCGCTCGCCGTTCAGCCAGGTTGAGCGCGTCTTCAGGCTGGCATTGTGCTGCGCCCATGCGGCGACGGGATCTGTGACATCGACGCGCGAGGCGGCGAAGATCGCCTCGGCAAGCTTTGCGACGGCCGCGTCTTCCGGCAGGTCGGGAAACACCTGTTTTGCCCAGGACGGGTTGGGATAGGAGACGATGTTCCAGTTGATGTCGAAATTGGCGATCTTTTCGAGCGCCGGCTTGTAGGCCATCGAATTGGCCTTGTTGGCGCGCGCCACCTTGGCCGGGTCCTGCGCGGCCAGCAGCATCGGGTTGTCGCCGGCGATTGCCAGGCGGGCTGCGCCATTCTCATAGGCCTTCGCCATGCCCTCGTAGAGCCAGCCGGCCGCCTTGTCGAAGCTTGCATCCGGCGCATGCTGGTAGCGGGCGAGCGTCGTCTCCTCGTCGGTATAGAAGGCGGAGACGATGCCTGCGCCGGCCATATAGGCATGCTTGGTGATGAAGCGCACGAGCGGCAGCGCGGCGATCGGCGCGGTGATGACGAGATCCTGGCCCTTTTCCAGCCCGAGCCCCACCTTGACCGCGACCTCGCCGAGCTTCTCGAGCTTCTGCTGGTCGATCGCGTTCTGGAAATTCGGCATGACGGTCATGGTGGCCTCTCTGGTTTGTCTGCTGGGACAGATTTAGAGAGCTTTGGGGCGAAATTGAAGGGCGACCGTGCCGATCCGAATGCGGTGGCTGTCGCGCTTGGAGATTATGCGATCAGCGGCGCGGCGATGGCGTTGAGGGCTGCCTTGGCGTCTGCGGGCGAGAGCCTGATCTGCAATCCGCGCTGTCCGCCATTGATGAAGACGTAGGGTTCTTCGAACGCGGTGATCTCGATGGCGGTGCGCACCGGCTTCTTCTGCCCGAGCGGGCTGATGCCGCCGACATGATAGCCGGTGGCGCGCTCCGCATCGGCGGGCTTCATCATGGCTGCCGACTTGCCGCCGAAGGCCGCCGCAAGCTTCTTCATCGAAACCTCGTGGTCGGACGGCACGACGACGCAGACCGGCTTGCCGTCGACCTCGGCCATCAGGGTCTTCAGCACCTGCCGAGGCGCCTCGCCGATCGCCTCCGCCGCCTGCAGCCCGATCCTGTCGGCATTCGGATCGTAGTCGTAGCTCACGGTCATATAGGCGATCTTCAGCCGGTCGAGGGCCTGCGTGGCACGGGTCGTCTTGGACATGCTTTACGGGGCTTTCTGTGAGTACGCTTCGTCGAGTTTGTCCAGAAGTTCCAGCCCGCGCGCCTTGTCTCCCCGCGCCGCGCGCAGTCGGTATCGCGATTCCGTATCGAACTCGGCGAGTGCTCTCGCGGAGAAATCCTCAAACAGCTTGTTGAGGCTGGTGCCACGCGCCGCCGCCAGCGCCTTCAGTCGCTCATGCTGTTCCGCTGGTAGTCGAATTGTCAGAACGCTCATAGCTTCTCTCTCCAAATCAGAAATTCTGCTGCGTTGACTATTTTAAGGTCGGGAAAAGCAAGCTCCGCCGCCACGAAGTCTCTCTTATTGGCAGTCACGATTGCGCTTGCGCCTCCGGCTACGGCCAGTTCGACAAGATGGTTGTCGGCTTCGTCGCGAAGGTTTGGACGCCAGAGAAAATAGATCGGTGTCCACTGGCAAGACGACAAAAACGCATCGAGAAGGATAACTCTTTCCTCAACCCCTATCTGCGATCTTTTGAGGGGGATTTCCCGATTGCAGACATCTTCGTATTCCGAAAACAGGGCGTTGCCCATCAGCGGCGTTACAAGACCTTGCAAACACAGCCTTATCACCTGCCGGGGTGCGGTCGCCGCATTCAACAAGGCGGACACAAAGATATTCGTATCGACAACGATCTTCATGAGACGATAGCATATATGCTATCGGAATTTTTTCAACGCTTCAGACAAACGTGCCTTCGTAAATCTCCGGCTTGAAGCCGATGACGAGTTTGCCGTCGGCTTCAAGTACCGGGCGCTTGATCATCGAAGGCTGGGCGAGCATCAGCGTGATCGCCTTTGCGGCATCGATGTCCTGACGGTCGGCCTCGTCGAGTTTCTTGAAGGTCGTGCCGGCGCGGTTGAGCACCGTTTCCCAGCCGGCCTTTGCGACCCAGTCTTCGAGGTGGGCGCGATCGATCCCGGCAGACTTGTAGTCGTGGAAGGCATAGGCGAGGCCCTTCTGGTCCAGCCAGGTGCGGGCCTTCTTCATCGTGTCGCAGTTCTTGATGCCGTAGATCGTGATCGCCATGTCGCCGTCCCTCAATGCTGATGGCGAAGCGATAGCAACAGCATATCCATCAATGCAAGCAAATGAGGCAGATCAAAAGATGTCATGTCGAATCTGCATGGCTGTGCTGCCCGCGTGTGCATTGTGCAAAACACGGGCGACGCGCATATATTAGCCAACAGACAAGGAGTCACGTCATGTCCATTCACAACAGCAATCGTGGTAGCCGTTTCGGCCGTGCATTCGCAATCTTCGGTGCAGCCATTGCCGCTTCGGCTGCAGTTGAAAACCGCCGCCGCCCGAAGGCAAGCGATCTCGACACACTCGGCATCGACCCGAAGGCTTTCGATCGTATCGGCTAATTCAGCCTGATGGTTGGAACCGCTCGTTGGCAGCGGTTCCTGGCCTCTTCCCGCGCATGGCGTTGCCGCAGTTGCGGAACGCCGGGGTAGAGGTTGAAAAACGGGTTGAAGAAATTTCCGACCCGGTCAATCCTCCGTACATCATGGTCGGAGGTCGAGATGCAGTCACATCATTATTGTGTCTTCAAAACGCAGGGCGGCTTTTGTGGCATCGCCTGGAATGGCGAGTGTGTGACCCGCTTCCAGCTTCCGACCGATAGCGAGATAGCTACGGAAAACTTGTTGCTGCGACGCATTGGTGGTGGGCAGAAGGCCCCGCCAAGCGAGACCATTCAGCAGGTGATTGCGCGCGTTGAGCGCTATTTTGCCGGCGAGCGCATCGATTTCTCCGCCGTCAGACTGGATATCGGCAGCCAGGACGAATTCTTCAAGACCATCTATGTCGCGGCCCGCCGTATCGGCTGGGGTCATACGACGACCTATGGCACGCTCGCGCGGGAACTCGGTTTCGGCCCCGAAAAGGCGCGTGATGTAGGCCAGGCCATGGCGAAAAACCCGGTGGCCCTGATCATTCCCTGTCATCGCGTATTGGCCGCCGGCGGCAAGCTTGGCGGCTTTTCAGCGCCCGGCGGGGCGATGTCGAAACAGCGCATGCTGGAACTCGAGGGCGTCAGGCTGGCGCCGGCGGAACCGGCGCAGCAATCGTTGTTCTGATCCTTCGCGGATAAGGCCTATCCCTCAACCGGCAAGCGCTGCATTTGTAAAATAGCGGCCGATATCCGGCTTCGCCTCCAGAACCTTGCCGTCTCCGTCTTTCAGGATTTCCGCGTCGAACAGGTAGCTGCCGATCGCCTCCATCTTGGCCGGATCGATTGTGCCGACCACGCCGCTTGCCGTGCGCAGATAGTGACCGTCGATCAGCGCCTGCAATGACGCCCTGATGAGTGACCGATTGGTCAGCGCGTCCCTGTTGGCGGCGATAAGGATGTCGGTCGCTTCGTCGGGCTGGTCGACGGCAAAGGCGTAGCCCTTTTGCGTCGCCTGGAGGAATGCCTTTGCCACGTCCGGCTTGGCATCGAGGAATTTGCGGCTGGAGCCGAGAAGCGCCGTATGCTCGTCCGGAACGCCGTAATCGGCGTAGCGGAATGCCTTTTGCTTCAGGCCCTCCAATTCGGCTTGAACACCTTCCCACGTATAGACTTCCAGCGTGAAATCGACCGAGCCGTTGGCAAGCGCCTGATAGGCGGAGGTGCCGAGCGTGACCGTCTCGAATTCACCCTTGCCGCCATCATGGCGGATCATCGCGCCGATCAGCGCGTTTTCCCAAGCGCTGCCGAAACCGCCATAAGTCTTGCCGTCGAGATCCTTCGGGCTTTTTATGTCGTCGCGGCTACCGCTGAACACCAGGCGGCCGGTCTCGTGCTGGACGATGGCGTAGGTGCCGACGAGGTCAGCACCGGCCGAATGCTGGGTGAACAGGCCGATCGAGCCGATCACGCCGCAATCGGCCACATGGTTGGCCACCAGCGTGCCGGCTGAGGTGTCGGTATAGGGCAGGATTTCCACATCCAGCCCCGCATCCCGATAGAAGCCTTTGTCGCGGGCGACGAAGAGGCCGATATGGTTGGTGTTCGGCGTCCAGTCGAGCGCCACCTTGACCGGCTGGCTTTCCGCGCGCGCCGGAAGTGCCAAAAGCGGAGAAAGGGCAAGGCCCGCGACGGATGCAAGGGCTGTGCGGCGGGTAAGCATGGTCGTCATGGCGTTCGATCCTCCTGAAACGCGTAAGTTTCTATTCGACGGCAGGTTCCTGCGCCCGCGGGCTGTCGGAAGCTGTGGGCTTGAGGAGCGTGTCGAGAATGTCGGCCTCGATCGCTGCCGCGCGTGCGCGTGTTGTCACATCGCGCCCGCGAGGGCGTGGCAGATCGATTTCGATCTCGCGGATTATCCGTGCGGGTCGTGGCGACAGAACATAGATGCGGTCGGACAGATGCACGGCCTCGCGCACGTCATGGGTCACCAGCATTGCCGTCCAGCGGTGCTTTGCCCACATGTCCTCCAGCCAGCGCTGCATGCCGGCGCGCGTCAGCGCATCGAGTGCGCCGAAGGGTTCGTCGAGCAGAAGCATCGGCTTGTCCTGCACGACGGTGCGCAACAGCGCTGCGCGCTGGCGCATGCCGCCGGAAAGCTCGGCCGGGTAATGCTGCTCGAAGCCGGAAAGCCCGAATTCGGCAAACAGCGGCGCGACGCGGGCGCGCGCGTTCTTCCGGCGCATGCCCTGCACTTCGAGCCCGAGCGTGGTGTTGTCGATGATTTTTCGCCATGGCATCAGCGCGTCGCGCTGCGGCATGAAGGCGAAGGGGCGGTCCGCCTCGGCAAGCGGCTTGCCGTCGAATGCGATCGTGCCGGCTTCGGCGGACATCGCGCCGGTCAGCAGCCGGAACAGCGTCGATTTTCCCGAGCCGGAAGGGCCGAGAATGGAGACGAATTCGCCGGGCTGAACGGTCATGGAAATTTTTTCGAGCACCGGCAGGTCGCCGTAACGGCAATTGACATGATCCAACGTCAGGCGCGGTTCGGTCATCGGGCTTGCCCTCCGCTCAGGGGGCGACGCGTCCACGGCATCGCCAGCCGTTCTGCCAGAACCGCAAGCGCGAACAGGCAGAGTGTCAGTGCGGCGCTGACCAGCACGGCGGCGAGCACGAGGTCGGGGCGAAAATTGTTCTTGGCGTTCAGCATGTAGATGCCGAGCCCCTTCGCGGCACCTGCATATTCGGCAAAGATCGCCCCGACGACGGCATAGGTGATGGAGATCCTCAAACCCGCGAAGAAGAAGGGGAGGGCGGACGGCAGGCGCGCCATCAGGAACAGTTTCCAGCGCGGCGCGCCCATGGAGGCAATGAGTTGTTCGAGTTCCGGCTCGGTCGCCTCATAGCCCTTGGAAAGCGCCACCAGCATGGGGAAGAAGGTGACGAGCGCCACCAGCAGGATCTTTGGCAGAAGTCCGAAACCGAACCACAGGACGACAAGCGGCGCGATGGCGACGAGCGGCAGGGTCTGGCTGATGATGAACACGGGAAACAGCGCCCGTTTCAGCTTCGGCGCGAAATCGACGGCGACCGAGAGCAGGAAGGCGGTGATGAGCGAGACGGTAAATCCGGTCAGCGTCGCCTGCAGCGTCGGCAGCGTGTTGTCGAACAACGCCTGCCGGTATTCGAAGGCCTGCGCCAGCACCCGAGAGGGGGCAGGCAGCGTCGTCGGCGAAACGCCGGAAAGCCGGGCATAGGCCTCCCAGACCAGCACGAGGCTGCCGACGGCAAGGATTGCTGGCAGCGCGTGGCGCAGGTGGGAGATTGCCTGGGCGGCGCGCCGCTCGCTCTTTGACTGCAATGACGACATGACGGGGCCTCGACCAAACGGGAAGACGCGTGACCGGGATCAGCGTTTTGAAGGGCTGTTGGCGGAAACTGTCAGATCGATCGTCACATGGCCGGCCGGCGGCCCGAAACGCACCAGCGCCTCGTGCACGGTGGCGAAAACCGCACCGGTATCCCCGCGCAGCTTGGTGCAGAAATTCTTCGATTTCTCGAACGTGCCGGAGTTTTTGACGAAGTCGATGCAGCCGTAGATTTCGTCCATATGGCCGTCGATGCCGAGCGTATAGAGCGAGAATTGCGCGGCGGATTCCTGTCCCGTTACGGGCGCGCTTGCCACGCCGGCATGCGCCTTCGCCTTGCGTTCGTCGAGCGGCGCCCAGGGGCCTGAAAATTCCGGCACCTGGCACATCGGATCATCCGGCTCGCCGGGGCAGCCGCGCGAGATGGTGGCGTGCAGGACGCAATGCTTGCCGCTCTTTGCCGCCGCGGCGAACAGGTCGCGCATGGCGGCAAATACGATATCGGGCGTGCCGACCAGCAGGGTGGAGATGTCATCCGTCTCGATGCGCAGCTTCTCGCGATAGGGATCGAGCGCCGACAGCGCGTTCGTGATGACGCCGACGAAATCGTCCGTCATGGGATACAAAGAAATCTGCGCGCCGGAAAACATCGCTCTACCTCGCTCCGCTGGCATTATCCAGATCAGCTTGAGGGTCCATGGCCATGACGACCAAATCTCAGCCCCGGCCATACGGAGCACCCCTGTGATGGCGCGTTCTTAGACCGGATGGGTGGGTGATGGCAAGGCGGGAATATTGAGGGCCGGGCGTTTCATCCCTCAATGATGTTCTGGCAGCCAGCCTTGATCGCGAGTTTGATGAGCTTCTGGTCAAACGTAACGAACGCACCGCAATGCCGGGTTCGCAGAAGATGCAGGGCATCGGCGAAGTCCATGCCTTGATCGAGGAGATCAAGCGCGGCGGCGACGATATCGGTATCCTCGATCGTTACCGTCGGCAGGCCGGAAAAATCACGTATCGCCTTGCCGCGCGCCAGGCGAGCAAGACCAAAGCTGCTTTTCAACACCCATTCGACTTCAAGCAATACGGTGATGGCGACAAACACCGTGCGCCCGTTGATGATCTCACGGGCGCGCTGCGACTGCTGGCTATCGTCGCCGGTGAGGTATCTGATGACAAGATTGGTGTCGATCGCGATCATGCGTCGGGGTCGACACTGCGCCGAAAGCTGCGGTCGGCTTCCCGAAGTACGTCTTCGTCCATTTCCTCAAGCGTCTTCGGCTTGCCCTTGTATTTGAGCATTCCGAAGACATCGGCCGGTTTCGTCGGAGCAAACGCCGGTGCGCGTTTCAAGATTACGCCGTCTGCCGTTTCCTCGATAACCAGCTTCATGCCGGCGTTCCAGTTCTGGCGCCTGCTGACGCCGCTCGGCAGGGCGATCTGCCCATCGGGGGAAACGGTTGTCGTCAGCTTATCCTGATGATCCATCGCACAGCCTGCCTGATGTGGAGACATCAGGATAGGATCGAAGCGTTCCGTGATCAAGCCAAACAAAAAGGGAGGGGTTTCGCCCTCCCTTTCAAGTTTCAGAACAAACTGTTCCGGTCTATTCCCACTCGATCGTGCCCGGCGGCTTGCTGGTCACGTCATAAACGACGCGGTTGATGCCGCGGACTTCGTTGATGATGCGGGTGGCAGCGCGGCCGAGGAAGTTCATGTCGTAGGGGTAGAAATCCGCCGTCATGCCGTCGACCGAGGTGACGGCACGCAGCGCGCAGACAAACTCGTAGGTGCGATAGTCACCCATGACGCCAACGGTCTGTACCGGCAGCAGCACGGCAAAAGCCTGCCAGATCGTGTCGTAGAGACCGGCCTTGCGGATTTCGTCGAGATAGATCGCATCCGCCTTGCGCAGAATGTCGAGCTTCTCCTTGGTCACGCCACCCGGGCAGCGGATGGCAAGGCCCGGACCCGGGAAGGGGTGGCGGCCAATGAACGATTCCGGCATGCCGAGTTCGCGGCCGAGCGCGCGGACTTCGTCCTTGAACAGTTCGCGCAAGGGTTCGACGAGCTGCATGTTCATACGCTCGGGAAGACCGCCGACATTGTGGTGGCTCTTGATCGTGACCGAAGGGCCGCCGGAGAAGGAAACGCTTTCGATGACGTCCGGGTAAAGCGTGCCCTGTGCCAGGAAACGTGGTGCGCCCTTGCCGTCGGCGGCGATCTTGGCCGCTTCCGCCTCGAACACTTCGATGAACAGGCGGCCGATCGTCTTGCGCTTCACTTCCGGGTCGCTTTCGCCGGCAAGCTGGGTCAGGAACAGGTCGGATGCATCAACAGCCACAAGCGGGATGTTGTAGTGGTCGCGGAACATGCCGACAACCTGCTCGGTCTCGCCCTGACGCATCAGGCCGTGATCGACATAGATGCAGGTCAGCTGGTCGCCGATCGCTTCGTGGATAAGAATAGCCGCAACAGATGAGTCGACGCCGCCCGACAGGCCGCAGATGACGCGCTCATTGCCGACCTGATCCTTGATCTTGCGGATCATCTCGGCGCGGTAGGCCGACATCGTCCAGTCGGACTTCAGGCCGACGATCTTGTGCACGAAGTTGGAAAGCAGCTTGGCGCCATCCGGCGTATGCACCACTTCCGGGTGGAACATCGTCGTATAGTAATGGCGGCTTTCATCGGCAGCGATGGCGAACGGTGCATTTTCCGAGGTCGCGATGACCTCAAAACCTTCCGGCAGCTTCGTCACGCGGTCGCCGTGGCTCATCCACACCGGGTAGCGCCCATCCTGTTCCCAGAAACCGTCGAACAGCGGGCTCGCTTTTTTGACTTCCACATCGGCGCGGCCGAATTCGGCGGCATGGCCACCTTCGACAACACCGCCGAGCTGGGTGCAGAGCGTCTGCTGGCCATAGCAGATGCCAAGGATCGGCACACCGCTGTCGAATACTGCCTGCGGCGCGCGCGGGCTGCCTTCGGTGGTGACCGAAGCCGGGCCGCCGGAGAAGATCACGCCCTTGGGCGCGAGCTTGTCAAAGGCCTCTGCGGCGCTCTGGAAGGGATGGATTTCGCAGTAGACGCCTGCTTCACGCACGCGGCGCGCAATCAGCTGCGTCACCTGGCTGCCGAAATCGATGATGAGGATGCTGTCGGGATGAGCTATCTGGGTCATGGCGAGCCTTTAGAGAAACTTGGCATTTCTGGCAACCGGACAAACACGGAAATCCGCTGCTGCATAGCGGATTTTCCCTCAGATCATAGCGGAATGCCGCCGCTTTCAACTGCCTGTGCCAATCGGTCGATGACGTCGGCGAGTTTCTCGTCGATGACATGCAGGTATTCCGTCCAGTTGTCGACGTGTTTCAGCTCCGCCTTCCCGTCGGAAATACCGCGCAGGCCGATCAGCGGGATGCCGAATAGCTGGCAGCAGCGCATCACGGCGAAGGTTTCCATATCCACCATGTCGGCCGCGATCAGGTCGTAGGCCGCGCCGGATACGATATGGCCGCCGGTCGACAGCGAAGCCTCGGCGACGCCGGGGATGCGAAGCGGCAGCGGCATGATGGCCGGGTGATCGAGGAACGGCGTGCGGCCTTTCTCGAAACCGAGCGGAGAGGCATCCATGTCCCGGTAGGAGACCGAGGTGACCTGATAGACTTCCGTCTGCTCGAGGCTGCGCGAACCGGCCGATCCGAGCGAGACGATCAGGTTTGGCATCGTGCCGGACGCCTGCAATCTGGTCAGCGCGTGGGTCAGCACGATCGCGGCTTCGACCGGGCCGACGCCGGTCATCAAAGGCTTGATGCGGGATTTCAGATGCGGGCCGTACTCGGCATCGACGGCCATGACGAAGAGGACCTTGCGGCCGGCAACGTCCCTCAGCTCGAAACTCATTCGACCACATCCAGTCGGTCGCGTATGACCATCATCGACGAGGTCATCGAGGCGATCAGCTTTGCCGGTCCGTCGCCGATCGCATAGGCGCGTCCATCGGCGACGATGATCGTCGAGCCGGGCTTGGTGACTTCGCCGCGAAAGAGAAAGCGCTCGCCGCGACCGGGAGACAGGAGATTGACCTTGAACTCGATCGTCAGCAGCGAGACGTTCGGTTCGATCACCGAATAGGCGGCGTAGGTGCAGGCGGTTTCCAGCGGCGCCGAGATCACGCCGCCATGCAGGAAGCCGTGCTGCTGGGTGAGGCGCGGCTCGAAGGGCAGCTCGATTTCCACCATGCCCTGCTGGATGCGGGAGAGCTCCGCGCCGAGCATCGCCATCGCATTCTGGTTCTGAAAGCTTCGGCGGATGCGCTGGTGAAAGTCGCCCGGATCGGTAATCGTCATGGTCTGCCCTTGTTCGGAGGCGAAAAATGGCACGGCGGCGCGCCACGGGCAAGTCATTCCCTGGGAGCTGGCCCCAAGATCTGGCCCGACGAGCGAGCCAACAAGCACGCCCAAACGATCGTGTCCTCCGGTCGTGGGCGGTGATCCTGCCGGCCGTCGCACCGGGGGCATCCATGTTTCTGTTTCATAGGCCCATGCGGTCCAGCGCTATTATCGCGGACGGCAAGTGCGACTAGATGCACGGGTGCGCGCCATGGATGCGCAACAGTGCATCGCCAAAAGGATACGAGACCATGTCATCTGCCGCTGACCGTGACATCATGCCTGCCTTCTATGCGGCTCTGGATCGGGGCGATCGCGAGGGTCTGTTCGCGCTTCTGGACCCGGCCTTCACGGCCAGGATGCAGGGGACCGGCCGCGCCATGGATGCCGCCGAATACTGGGCGTTCGTCGATGTCATTCGCGAACCGCTGAAAAGTTTCATCCACCGCTGCGATGCAGTGGTTGCCGACGGCAGCCGGGTCGCGGTGCAGGGCACGTTGCTTGCCGTGCATTCGGCGGAGCTGTTCGGCATGCCGGCAAGCGGCAAGGCGATCGACGTTCCCTTCGTCACGGTGGTCAAACTGAACGGCGGCAAGATTCAGGACATGGTGGCGCTGATGGATACGCAACTGCTTCTGTCGCAGATCAGCGGCGCCTGACACGGCGCAAGGATCAGGCCCGAAATCCGCAAGGGCGGCTCAGGCCGGACTATGAGGTGAGCCGGATGATATGCTGGTCCCAGGCGACATCGCTTCGGGTCGCGTTGAACCGGCCGTCATAGGTGGAAACGGCAATGCCTGTTGCGGCCGGTGCGACTCCGGCGGCCTCGCGCACCGCATCCTCCCTCAGCACGCGGCCCGTCTTCGCATCGAGTGTGACGGATGCGCCGCCGATGGGCGAGGTGAGGCCGACGATGTTTTCGCGCCGATTGACGGCGATGGCCCCGACATAATTACCAAGCCGTGCCGTCGTCTCGTCGGGCAGCGAGAGCAGCGCAATGTCTTCGCCCTTCGAAAACCAGCCGGCGAGTGGCGGGGTTTCGTTGCGCGCACCTTCCCATTGGCATGCGAACCAGACGCGGCCGTTCCCGGCGATATCGAGGTGGCGCGTGGAAAGCTGGCGCAGCGATGCAGGCAGCGTGTGCTTCTGCACCGGCACGCCGCTTTTTGCATCGAGCATGACCAGAGACGGTTCCATGTGGTCGAGATTGAGCTTCGTACGGCCGAAATCCGGGTGGGTCTCGATGCCGCCATTGGCGATCACGATGAGCGATCCGTCGTCCGAGACGGTCATGTCATGCGTGCCGATGCCGTGCGCGTCGAACTCGCCGATCCGGCGGAATCGGTCGCGGGCGTCATAAAGCCCGATCATGCCGCGGTTGCCGTCGAAATCGTTCTCGCTGGCATAAAGCGTTGCACCGTCCGGTGAAAAATGTCCGTGACCGTAGAAGTGCCGTCCCTCCGGCGCGGTGATCATCACCGGTTCCGCCTGTCGCGACGCATCGAAGACCATGGCGAATGTGCCGGGACGCCTTGCAAAGGCGACGGTACGGCCGGTGGCGGTGCTATGGGCCATGCCATGCGCGCGGGCCGGCAGCGCCACCCGATCGATGATTTCGCCGCGCTCGGAAACCGTGGCGATGCCGAAAGAGCCGTCGCGGGCGCGAAACCCGGAGGCATAGACCGCATCGGCGCGCTCCAATGCACGCAGCTGGCCCGGCGCGAGTGCGGCCGCAAAGCCGATACCGGCGGCCTTCAGGAATGCCCGGCGGTCGATCGCCTCGCCGTTCCAGGTCATCTGGTCAGTCCCCGTCGGCAAAGGAGAAGCCGGAGGACAGGCCGATCGCGCCGCCATAACCATCGTTCAGTTTGGAGATCACGCCCTTGCCGTCCGCCAGCAGCGTATCGAGCTTTTTCCGCTCGGTTTCGTCTGCCACGGCCTTTTCGAGATCGGGCGTCACCTCTGTCGCAAGTTTTGCCATCGCCTTGAACTGCGCCTCGGCGGCGGCAACCACCGGCTTTTCCTTTTCCGGCAGAAGTTCGACCATGCGGGAGGTTACGAGCAGTTCGGCAAGTCCTTCGAGATTGGCCTTGATCGTCGGCCATGTGTTCTCAGAGCGCCAGAACAGCGCCTGTTTGGGAAATTTCGCCTTGTCTGCGCCCTTGTAGAAGGTTTCGATACGCTGGTCGCGCACGGCTTCCGACCCGTGCACGAGAATGCCCAGCAGGCCGGTGATCGCCTCGCCGCCGGTGCGGAAGACGGGATTGTCGGGGCCGGGAGCCTCCCAGGCCTGTTGGATACCGTCCGGTGCGTCCCAGATAGCCGCGACTTCGGCAGCCACATCGCCGACATTCTGCGCCACGCTCACACCGTACCGGCAGCGGAAATCGTTGCCGGTAGCGAGTGTTTCAGAGCCGGTGCCATAGAGCAGGAATTCCAGAGCGCCGAGCCCCTGCGTCGCGACGCTTTTGGTGGCGAGCGTCTTGGGATCGGTCGCCGTTTCGTCGGACCTCGCAAGCACGCTCTGCACCTGTTTCAGCCCCGTACTCTTGCGGTCGGGATAGAAGAGGATGCGCTCGAAGCGGTTCTGCTCGATGATCGGGCCGGTGCGGACGATCTCGATATGCGCCCAGCTGGCCGCGAGCGTGCCGAATCCGGCCTGCGCGGCCGCAAGGTTTGCGGCGCTCGGCGCCTCGCACAGTGTCTTCATCGTGCCGGCCATGCCGTCGGCGGACGTTTTCAAGGCGTTGTAACCAGGGCGAATGAAACCGTCGACGGCAGCCGTCATCACCTTTGTCACCGTCGCGGCCGGCAGCTCGACGGCCGGTGCCGCACCGGCCTCCTGCGCCTGTGCGCCGCCGGCGAAGGCAACCGCAATGATGGCTGGAGGAATGACGGCTGATGGGGCGAAGGCGATCAGGGCGGCGGCGAAGGTTCTGCACATCAGAGAGACTCCAGAAAGGTGAGGAGGGCCGTTCGATCCTGGCGGTCCATGCCTGCGAAACTGTCGCGCGCGGCCTGCGCCTCGCCGCCATGCCAGAGGATCGCCTCGGTCAGGTTGCGGGCACGTCCATCATGCAGGAAGAATGTGTGGTTGTTGACGGTTTTTGTGAGGCCGATGCCCCACAGCGGCTGGGTGCGCCATTCCTGCCCATTGGCGACACCCACCTGCTGGCCATCGGCAAGACCTTCACCCATGTCGTGCAGCAGGAAATCGGAATGGGGCCAGATCAGCTGGAAGGCATGCGCCTTGTTGCCGGCATCGCGGCGGGTGACGAATTTCGGCGTGTGGCAGGCGGTGCAGCCGGCCGCGTAGAACATCTCCTTGCCCTTCAGGACGGTCGGATCGTCGATGCCGCGGCGGGCGGGCACGGCGAGATTTTCAGAATAGAAGGTGACGAGCGGCAGCACGGGATCCGGCGCTTCGACCGGGCCAAGTCTCTCCTGCACACCGGTCGGCATGGCGAGACAGTCGGCCTGCGCCTTGGTGCAGTCACCGTGCGAGAAGGGATTGTCGGGGGTCGAAATGCCGATATCGCCGACAAAGGCCGATGACGTCTGGTCGCGGATCGTCGCATTCTGCGCCTTGAAGCCGAAGCGGCCGAGCTTCAACTCGCCGCTCAGGTGATCGCGCACGAAGGCCGGCTTGCCGGAAATGCCGTCGCCATCCTCGTCGTCGGGGTCGGCGTTGGCGAGAATGTCGGCCTCGTGGATCGCCTGGATGAGGCCCATGCCGATCATCGGTGGTGCGATGCGCGGCGACAGTGTCACGTCGCCTTCGAGCGGGCCGAAGCCCAGATTGGCGACCGAATAGCTCGGCTTGCGCAGGCTGACGGCCTCGCCATCGCCGAGCGTCACCGGGATCTCCTCGTAGGAAATTTCCATTCGGCCTTCGGATTTCAGGCCGGGAACCGCAAGATCCTGCAGCTGCTCGCCATAGACGGCATCGGGGAAGTTCACCTTGCGGTAATCGGCGATCGCCTCGCGCTCCTCATCCGTGCGGGCGGGGCGCGCAAGCCGTAAGAACATCGAGGTCGAATCGGCCGCGCCTTCCGGCGGATGGCCGCGGCCGTCCTTCAGGTGACAGCTCTGGCAGGCCCGCGCATTGAACAGCGGCCCCAATCCATCGGAGGCCTGGGTGGAGGAGGGGGCGGAGACCCACAGCTTGGTGAAGAGCGCATTGCCGAGCTTGAAATTTTCCTCTTCCGCGAAAGTGATGTTCGGCGAGAAATGTGAGAACGCGTCGCCATTGACGATCGCCTTCGTCGTTGCCGCACCTCCGGACATGGTCTCGAACTGCTCCGCCTTGGAAAAATCCTCCGTCGGCTTCGTCACTCGCTCGACGCGTTTGAGATCCTTCGGATTGAGGTCGGTTCTGGATGTGGGAATGAGTGCATCGCTGCCGGTGGCGATGAGCGGCGCAAGCACCAGCGCGCCGGAAAAGACAGGCAGCAGAAATGGCAAGCCTCTGAATGTGCCCATGGCAAACCGGGCCTCGCGGTCGAGCGAGGCCCGCCTTTTCATCAATTATTGAAAGACAGCGTCAGGATTATCGAGGCTGTCGGAACCTTCAAGCGCGATCGTGCCGAGATCCAGCGACGCAATGACGCGCTCGATCGTCCTGGTCTGGTCGATCAGCCCATCGATCGCCTTCTGCACCACCGCATTGCCCTCGGTGTTGTTCTCGCCGATCATCTGGTCATAGGCTTCGACCTTCTGCGCACGGTCTGCCATCGCATTCATGGCGGAAAGCGTCGCATCGAGCTTGCCTTTCATCTCGGTATCGAGCGCCTTGTCCTTGGCGACCACGAGATCCGAGACGGATGGGCCGGTCATCCTGGTGCCGTCGACACGGGTATATTCGCCCGTATAGGCGGACTTGATGCCCACCGCATCGTTCAGGTGCGAGGCATGGGTGTTGTCGGAGAAGCAGTCATGCTCTTCTTCCGGGTCGTGCAGCAATACGCCGAGCTTCATGCGCTCGCCGGCAAGTTCGCCATAGGAAAGCGAACCCATGCCGGTGAGGATGGCGGTCAGCCCCGCCTTGCCATCAGCCTCGACATTCTTTGCCGCTTCGCCGTCCGGCGCCCAGGCGGTGACCATTTCCTTGAGGTCGGAAACCAGCAGGGTGGAGGCCGCCTTCAGATAGGCGGCGCGGCGGTCGCAATTGCCGTTGGTGCAATTGGCCTTGTCGTAGTCGGTATAGGGCCGTTCGCCGGAACCGGCTTCGGTGCCGTGCAGGTCCTGTCCCCAGAGCAGGAACTCGATCGCGTGATAGCCGGTCGCCACATTGGCCTCGATCTCGCCGGCCTCGTTGAGGCCACGGATCGCGTCCGGAGTGATCGCGGTCAGATCGATTGCTTCGCCATTGATCTCGATCTTTGGGTTGGCGATGACATTGGCGGTGTAGAGCGCATTCTCGTCGCTCTCCGTGCCGTAGGACGGATCGACATAGTCGATCAGGCCCTCATCCAGCGGCCAGGCGTTGACCTTGCCTTCCCACTCGTCGACGAGCGGATTGCCGAAGCGATAGACTTCCGATTGCTGGTAGGGAACGCGCGCTGCGATCCAGGCGGCTTTCGCGGCTTTCAGCGTGTCTTCGCCAGGCGTTGCAATCAGGGCGTCGATCGCCTTGTCGAGCGCTTGCGCCGTCGTCAGCGAGTCCTCGTATTTCGCATGCGCCAATTCGGCATAGTGCTTCAGCACGGCTTCAGGCGTAGTCTCTGCGCGGGCAGGTATCGCCGTGAAAGCCGTGGAAGCGGCAAACAGCGCCATCCCGGCGCCGATCAGGGTTTTGCGGATCATGTCCCTCTCCTTCGCGGCATCGATCCCACGAGCCGCTTGAAGAGATTTCTTCGCGCGAAATAAAACTAGTGTCAAATGTTCTAGTTTAGAACCATTTGAATCTATGGTTGATCTCTGGCTGGCAAAATCAAACCTTGCGTTGCATACGACAGAAAAAGAATCCGTCCGTATCGGTACTTGCGGGCGTCAGTGTAATAGTGCCCGCATCCGTAGCGCGTGGAAGCGGGGCTGACGCACCGAAGATTTTCTGCCAATGCGGCATCGCCGAGGCAATCGAAAACTCGGGATTGTCGGCGCAGAAACGCTCAGCCTGGCGATCGTTCTCTTCCGGCAGGACGGAACAGGTGACATAGAGCAGCGCGCCGCCCGGCTTGACGAAGCGTGCGGCTTCGCCGAGTGCGTCCTGCTGCTGTGAAACCCGTTCGTCGAGGTTCTTGCTCGTCAGCCGCCACTTGGTGTCAGGACGCCGGCGCCATGTACCGGTGCCGGTGCAGGGGGCATCGACGAGGACCGCGTCGAGTTTGCCCACCATTGCATCGAGCTGGCGCGGGTCGTCATGGACCTGCACGTTGCGGGTACCGGCACGGCGCAGGCGCTCGATGATCGGCGCCAGGCGCTTGCGATCGGCGTCATAGGCATGCACCTGGCCCTTGTTGTTCATGGCGGCCGACATGGCGAGCGTCTTGCCGCCGCCGCCGGCGCAATAGTCGAGCACCTGGTCGTGTTCGCCTGGCTGCACCAGATCTGCGACGATCTGCGAGCCTTCGTCCTGCACCTCGAACCAGCCCTTCTGGAAGGAAAGTTCTGCCGTCACGTTCGGCAGACGCGATGCGCCTTCGCCGGCGGCGACGCGAATACCGTTGCGGGCGATGGTCGCAGGCTTGGCCCCGGCGCGTTCCAGCGCCTTGACCACCTTGTCGCGATTGGCCTTCAGCGTGTTGGCGCGCAGGTCGAGCGTCGGGCGCTCGGCAAGCGCCTTGGCTTCCGCAAGCCAGTTATCGCCGAAATTGGTTTCGAACGAGGCCTGTACCCAGTCCGGAATGTCGCCCTGGACATGCAGGGGCGCGTCTTCCAGCTTGCGGCTCATGAAAGCGGCGGCCTGGGCGTCGGTCAGGGCGGGCGGCGCGAACTTGTCTTCGGTGAATTCGGCGGCAAGCGTTTCGGTCGTGAAACCCCACTGGCGCAAAAGAACCGCATAGGCGAGTGCCACGGGGCTTTCGTCATCCATCAGGAAGGCGTGGGAAAGACGCATGCGCAATGCGTCGTAGACGATGTTGCCGATGGCCGCACGGTCGCCGGATCCGGCGAAACGATGGGCAAGGCCCCAGTCCTTCAATGCATCCGCCACCGGGCGTTTGCGCGCTTCGATATCTGCCAGAACCTCGATTGCTCCAGCTACTCGGCCGCCCAGTCGCATGTCATGTCTCCGTGTCGGTTGAACCCGTATGGAGCTGCAAGTACCTGCGATTGGCCGATAGGGCAAGGGGCAGGCGCGTTTGCCTGCGCCCCTGGTCAGGCTCGTCCGCTGTTAGCCGTCGATGCCCTTGATACCCTTGCCGGCGACCTTCTGGTTGTCGGCGATGATCTGATAACAGACCTGCGCGGTGCCCGAACTGACCATGCCGATGTTGGCGGCCGCAGCCTTGGAAACATCGATGACACGTCCGCGGATGAACGGGCCGCGATCGTTGATGCGAACGATGACGCTTTTGCCGTTGCGCTTGTTGGTGACCAGCACCTTGGTGCCGAAGGGCAGCGAGCGATGTGCCGCCGTCAACTTGGCAGGATTCATGCGCTCACCCGAAGCGGTCTTGGAGGTGAGTGCGTACCAGGAAGCGTGTCCGCATCCGGGCGCAGCATTCGCCGGTGCGGAGCCGAGTAGTGCAAAAGCAGCAATGGCGGCCGCGGCGGCAGTCGAGTTTCTGAATTTTCTCAAACCGGTCGTCCCCGTCGTTTAGTCCCTGCACGTCGTGTGCTGAAGGGCTAAGGCAGGGCGAAAAATGGCGAAAAAGTGGGGCTGGAAATCACGGAATGTTAAAATATGTAACATTTGTGATTAGATTGCCGCCGGTATTTTTAATGAGCCGGATAATCAATATTGGAATAAAACCTTATGAATCAGTCATTAGTCGGAACTATGTTCCCGAGGGCGCCATCCGCGACGCCGATCACGAAAACAGGCGAAAAAAATTTATCGTCGCACGGGGGTTTCCGCCCAAATTGGACAGATAATGTGGCGAACTGCCGTAGGAATTAAGAAATATTAACCTGCGGAGCGGCCTGGGATGGAAATTTCAACCGTTTCGACGGCTGCAATTCAGCCCTTCCAGGCGCCATCGGCCCACATCTGGGCCAGCGAAATCCGGTAGTTCGGGAAGCGGAATTCGAAGCCGAGTTCGCGGATTTTTGCGTTCGAGACGCGCTTGTTGGCGCCGTAAAAGGAGCGCGCCATCGGCGTCATCTCGGCGGTGTCGAAATCGACTTCCGGCGGCGGTGCCACATCCATCAGCCGGGCGGCCTCGACGATCACGTCCTGCGGCGGGCAGGGCTCGTCGTCTGTGACATTGTAGAGACCGGAAAGCTTGCGCCCGGCGAGGAACAGCGTGGCCGCGCCGATGTCCTCGACACGGATACGGTTGAACACCTGGTCCTTCTTTATGATACGGCGCGCACTGCCGCGATCGAGATTGACGAAGGCATTGCGGCCGGGACCGTAGATGCCGGATAGCCTAAGGGCCGCAACCGGCACGCCGGCCTTTCGGCCTTCTTCCGCCCACGCCTCTTCCGTATCGACCCGCTCGATCGACCTGCCGAGGATCGGGCTTCCGGGCGTCTCTTCCGTCACCCAGCCGCCGCCGTGATCGCCATAGACGCCGACGGTCGACAGATAGCCGATCCATTCGAGCTTCGGGCAAAGCGCGGCAAGGCGGCCGGCAACGAGTTTCAAAAGCGGATCGTGATCCTTGCCGGGCGGGATCGACTGGATGAGATGGGTGACGCCCTTCATGGCTTCCTCGAGCGCCGGGCCGAAGGTGCTGCCGTCGAAGATGAACGGCGTGATGCCCTCCGCAGCAAGCGCCTGCGAGCCTTCCGGTGTGCGGACGGTGCCGGAAACCGAAAAACCTAGGGTCGAGAATGCCCTGGCGATCGCCTTGCCCGAATATCCGCATCCGAAGATTATCGCCGTCATCCGTTCACTCCTGCCATCTGCCATTCGCGGCGCACGTCTTCATCATTATCGTCTGCCCGACCGTATGCGAATGCGGCAAAGGCGTCATCGTCCATCAGCCGTTTCAACGCCCAAATGGACATGGCGCGCACGACGGGCGAGGCATCCTCGGCAAGGGTGAGGCATTGCGGGATGAGTGTCGCATCGCCGGAATTGCCGGCGGCGATCAGCACGTTGCGGACGAACCGGTCGCGACCGATGCGCTTGACGGGCGAACCGGAGAAGAAGGTGCGGAAGGCCGGATCGTCGAGCGTCAGCAGGAAAGCGATCGACGGCTCCTTCAGGTCCTCGCGTGCCTGAAGCTTCATCTCGGATGCGCTGGCAGCGAACTTGTTCCACGGACAGGCCGACAGACAGTCGTCGCAGCCATAGATGCGGTTGCCGATCATCGGCCTTAATTCCGGGTCGATCGGCCCCTTGTGCTCGATCGTCAGATAGGAAATGCAGCGTCGCGCATCGATCCGGTAGGGTGCCGGGAAGGCTGCGGTCGGGCAGGCGTCGAGACAGGCGCGGCAGGAGCCGCAATGATCCTTTTCGCGCGCATCGATCTCAAGCTCGGCGGTGGTGAACAGGCTGCCGAGAAACAGCCAGGAGCCATGCGTGCGAGAAACAAGGTTGGTATGCTTGCCCTGCCAGCCGAGGCCGGCGGCTTCCGCCAGCGGCTTTTCCATCACCGGCGCGGTATCGACGAAGACTTTCACATCCTCGCCGGCGCGTGCGGCAAAGCGCGTGGCTATCTCCTTCAGCCGTCCCTTGATGACGTCGTGATAGTCGCGATTGCGGGCGTAGACGGAAATCGCCGCCTTGTCCTTGCATGCCTGAAGATAGCGGGGGTCTTCCTCCGGTCCGTAATTGAGGCCGAACATGACGATCGAGCGCACCTCGCTCCACAGCACTTTCGGATCGGCGCGACGTTCTTGTGTCTCCGCCATCCACTCCATCGTGCCGTGATGCTGGTCGTCGAGGAAGGTCGCCAGCCGTTCGGGTGCGCGCGGAATGCTGTCGGGCAGGGTAATGCGACAGAGGTCGAAGCCTTGCGCTGCCGCTTCCTCGCGGATGAAGGCGGAAAGCTTTTCGCGGCGGATGCGCGCCTTCTCGTTCGCCCGTTCAAGCGCTTTTTCGTCCCCTTCGGGCGTGGCGCTAGAAATCGAGGTCCGCATAGTGGGAAACCGGGGTAATGCCGCGAATGCGCTCGGCAAGCAGCGGACGGAAAGAAGGACGCGATTTCAGCCGCTGGTACCAGTCCTTGGCGATCGGGAATTCCGCCCATTCGATCTCGCCGAGGTAATCGAGCACGGAAATCGATGCGGCGGCGGCAAGGTCGGCATAGCTCAGGCGGTCGCCGGCAAGCCATGGCCGCGAGCCGGACAGCCAGGAGAGATACTTCATGTGCTGGCGGATATTGGCGCGCGACGTGCGCAGTGCCTTGCTGTCCGGTGCGCCGCCGCCTTGGGCTGCGGTCATCTGCAGCTTGTAGACGCGCTCGCGGGTGAGCGGACGTGTGACGTCCTGCTCCATTTTCTGCAGGAACCATTCCGTCAGCCGGCGGATCTCGGCGCGGTGCCATGGATCTTCGGCGAGCAACCGGCGCTCGCGCTTCAGAACACCATGCGTCTCGTCGAGAAATTCGAGCAGCACAGAAGGGCCGCACAGCACCCGCATGCTGTCATCGACATAGACCGGAAGTGTCGCCGCCGGATTGAGACTGAGGAACTCCCGGCGCTTTTCCCACGGCTGCTCCTCGACGAGATCGGCCTGAAATCCATATTCTGCCAAAATCAGGCGTACAAATCGCGAAGCAGACGACATGGGGTGATGGTAAAGGGTGGGCATCGGGATTTGGGCTTTGTCTATAGTGAAATGGGATTGGACAGGGCTGTTTCACGCCCGTCAGACATAAATCAGCTATACGGATTTGGTAGGGCCGACACAAGCAAGCGACCACAAACTGCGGGCCTGTTTCAAATTGCCTGTATTTTCTCAGCAAAGGATTAAGAAGAGTGGATCAACCGATCATCAGCGCCCTTGTGCTTGGCATTATCGAGGGGCTTACGGAATTCCTGCCGGTGTCCTCCACCGCTCACGTTCTTCTCGCAGGCCATTTCCTCGGCTTTCAATCTCCAGGCAATACATTCGCGGTGCTGATCCAATTGGGTGCGATCCTCGCCATTCTTCTTGTCTATGCGCAAAAGCTGATTTCGATCGCCTGCTCTTTGCCGACCAGCGCGCAATCGCGCCGCTTCGTTCTGGTCGTGCTGATGGGCTTTCTGCCGGCCGCCATCATCGGTGCTCTTGCCCATGACTTCATCAAGTCGGTGCTGTTCGAAACCCCGGTGCTGATCTGTGTCATGCTGATCGTCGGCGGTTTCATCCTGCTTGCGGTCGATCGGATGAAGTTCGAGCCGAAGTATCATGACGTGATGGATTACCCGGTGTCGCTGGCGATCAAGATCGGCTTCTGCCAGTGCCTCGCGATGATCCCCGGCACGTCGCGTTCCGGTGCGACCATCGTTGGTGCGCTGCTGCTCGGTGCCGACAAGCGCTCGGCGGCGGAATACTCTTTCTTCCTCGCCATGCCGACCATGGTCGGCGCCTTCACGCTGGATCTGATCAAGAACGGCAACATGCTGAGCGCCGATGACGGCCTCATCATCGGAATCGGCTTCGTCGCGTCCTTCGTCACGGCGATCTTCGTCGTCCGCTCTCTCCTGGATTTCATTTCGAGCCGCGGCTACGCACCGTTTGCCTATTGGCGCATCATCGTCGGGGCGATCGGCCTCGTGGCGCTTCTGACGGGCGCATGATGCGCGCTGCCTTTCAGGCGTGGCAAAGAAAAGGGCGGCCCGTTGGCCGCCCTTTTTTGGATCAGTTCGGGATCGACGCCGTGCTGCTGCAGGGGTCGACGCCATAGGCCGGAGCGCAATTGGCCTTGCCGCTGGCGGCCGTCTGGGGCGCCATGAACGAGCCTGCGAGAATGACGAGTGCTGCACATGCAAAGAAAAGGGCGATAGGCTTGCCCATGAAGACGCCTTTCAGAAGAAAACGGGTGTCGCCACCGGCCGATTGAGTGGGTTCGATGTATTGGCCGCCGACACCGAATTCAATATCGGTTTTTGCTAAACCCACGGTTAACGCAAGGACTTGGGCGAGTGAGGTTTTCGTGCCACAGGCGTGGGCATCGGGATGCACAATCCCGATGCGAAAGGCGTTGCTGCCTTATCGGTGAGCAGTGTTCAGGCGGCCTTGCCACTGCCGGTATACTGGCCCTGCGGACGGAAATGCACGAGATAGGACGCGAGGATGGAGCCCGGCGTGACCGGACGGATGCCGATGCCGGCGAGCGTGCGGCCTTCCTGCGTCGCTGCTTCGGAAACGACATTGTCGGTTTTCAGCAGTTCCACCTGATCTGCGGTGATCGGCGGGGCGACAAACGGGATCAGAGAAGCAAGGTTGCCGATCATCGAGGCGACACCGAAGGGCAGCGAAACGAGCGCGCGCTTGCGGTTGGTCACGCGCAGCACCGTTTCGAGACAGTCGCGGAAGGTCATGACTTCGGCGCCGCCGAGTTCATAGGTCTTGGCCGCCGCGATCGTGCCGTCGACGGACCGGCCGACCACTTCGGCGACATCCTCGACATAGACCGGCTGCAGCTTCGTCTTGCCGCCGCCGATCAAAGGCAGGGCGGGCAGGCTGCGGGCCATGCCGGCGAACTTGTTGAAGAAATTGTCTTCCGGTCCGAACACGATCGACGGACGCAGGATGACGGCATCCGGCAGAAGCGACTTGACGGCCTCTTCTGCGCGCCCCTTGCTCTTTGCATAGGACGAACCGGAATTGACGTCGGCGCCGATGGCCGAGATATGCGTCAGCTTCGCGCCGGCAGCGTTGGCGGCTTCGGCAACGGAACGGCCACCGAAATCCTGCACCGCATCGAACGTGTTGCGGCCGCTTTCGAACAGGATGCCGACACAGTTGATGACGTGGTCTGCTCCCTTGACGGCGCGATCGACCGACTGGCGATTGCGGATATTGGCCTGCACGAGTGCGATCTGGCCGACATAGCCGGCCGGCAGCACGAAGCCCGCGAGGTCGGGGCGGCGCACGGCGACACGGACGCGATAACCACGCTTGGCGAGTGTTCGAACGACATGGCGCCCGACGAAACCGGATCCTCCGAACACGGTGACGAGCGGCGGAAGATTGTTCACGGTCATGGTCTGCTCCGGAATGGGCCTGTGGCGGGTTGTCGCACCTTCTTAGCCGAAACGCCCTGTCAGGTGAAGGGCTTGCATGCTCGCTTCGGCTGCAATCTGCATGCCCCATGACCGCAGGATGCCGGCATCCTTGCATTGATCCTGCGCAAATGGCCGATCAAAAACCGGTTTAACGGACGGTTGCGCTTACAGTCCTTCGACCACCACCATTTCCGCGTCCGCGACCTCCTGGCGAATTTTTGCGGCGATCTGGTATTCGGGCGAATTGTAGCAGTCGACGGCGGCCTGCATCGACGGGAATTCGATCACCACATTGCGCACCCGCGCCGTGCCTTCGAGCTCTGTCATCGGCCCGCCGCGGGCGAGGAAATTGGCGCCGTATTTCTCGAATGCCACCTTGGCGGCGGTGACGTAATCCTTGTATCGCTCGGGGTCGTGCACATCGACGCGGGCGATCCAGTATCCCTTGGCCATGAAATTTCCTCCTCCTCGGTTATGATCGGATCAGGAGTTCGGGCGAATCGGGAGACAAGTCAATATGAGGCATTCCGCAATCCTTGGTCTGGCTGGTGCCATGCTGGCCGCATCCGTGTCGTTTCTCGCCGGGGCATCTGGTGCCGCGGCGGCGCAGTGCCCCGCAAATGTGATGGACGCCTTGCGTGCGCCGGCAGGCAAGGATGCCAAGCCGGTGCAGATCAACTGCGATGTCGCGTTGAACAAGAATGACACGATCGCACAACGCATCGTCTTCACCGGCAGCCGGGCATCGGGTTCTGTGTTCGATTGCAACGGCGCGATGATCGATGGCAGCGGTGCCAAAGGGCGCACGGTGCTGATCCAGTCGCGCAAGGGCAAGGACGGCAAGTGGGATGTGCCGACCGATATCACCGTCCGCAACTGCCGCATCAAGGGCGATCTGCGCATCGTCGGCCTCGGCCACAACGGTCAGGCGAAGGAGGTGAAGGCTTCCTCCAACCGGGATGGGCACACCGAGCGCGCACAAGCCGCGGCGCCGACCGGTATCCTGCTCGACAACCTGACCTTTTCCGGCAGTGTCGGCGTGGCGCTCTATCTCGCACCGGGCGTCACCGACGTGACGCTGCAGAATTCGCGCTTTACCGGCAAGGCAAGCTCGACAGTCGTCTATCTGGATGCGGAATCGGCGCGCAACACGATCATCGGCAACACGTTTTCGGCGCGGCCGGAATGGCGCGAGGTCCTGGCCGTCGACGGCTCGGCCGACAATCGCATCGAGAACAATACCTTCGTCAATGCCTATTCCGGCGGGATCTATCTCTATCGCAACTGCGGCGAGGGCGGCACGTTCCGCCACCAGTCTCCGCGCGGCAATGTCATCAGCGGCAACACGTTCCGCTATGATCTGCCGGTGGCGCGTCCGGCTGTGTGGATCGGCAGTCGACAGGGCCTGAGTGTCTTCAACAGCTACTGCCTGGTCCAGCCGAAAATGCTGCTCGGCAGTCTCGACCACAATGACGGTGCCACAAACAATACCGTCACAAGCAACCGGCTTATCGGCGCATCGCAGAACCTGATCGTCGACGAAGGCAGCCGCAACCGCGTCTCCAACAATCGGTAGACGCGGTTGGGAGCAGGGCTGGCTTAGAGAACTGCCTGCATCTCGGCAAGGATTGCCTGTGCGGCGGCCTTCGGATCGGCAGCCTTGACGATCGGGCGGGCGACGACAAGGTGGGTCGAGCCGTTCCTGAGGGCATCGCCCGGCGTGACGACGCGCTTCTGGTCGCCGGCGTCCGAGCCGGTTGGGCGGATGCCGGGGGTGACGATCGCCATGGTCGAGCCGACGATGGTGCGCACGGCAGCGGATTCCTCGGCCGAGCAGACGATGCCACCCATGCCGGCATCGCGCGCCTGTTGCGCGCGGGTGCGGACGAGCTGCTCCGGTGTCTGGGCATAGCCCGCTTCCGTCACGTCGGCCGCATCCATCGAGGTGAGCACGGTAACGCCGAGCAGGCAGAGGTCGGAACCCCTGGCGGCTTCGACTGCGGCGCGCATGGCCTTCGGATAGGCGTGCAGCGTCAGCATGGTCATGCCCATCTTGGCGATGTTCTCGACGCCCTTCGCCACCGTGTTGTCGATGTCGAGGAGCTTCATGTCGAGAAAGACGTTCTTGCCGTCCTTGGCGAGGTCGCGGGCGAATTCCAGGCCGCCGGCAAAGGCCAGCTGATAGCCGATCTTGTAGAAGGAGACGGTATCGCCGAGGGTGGTTACCATCTTCTCGGCTTCCGCAACGGTCGGGATGTCGAGGCCCACGATCAGTCGGTCACGCGCTTGCATGTTCTTCAGTCTCCCTTCCATGTTTCGATGGGGGTCCAGTCGCACGAGACGGCACGATCCGCAAGAGTGAAGCGGAAGAGATTGCCGCCGCCGCCTTTCTGGTCCTCGGCGCGGGAGATTGGGACCTGCCTCAGGTGGCATTTCAGAAGCGTGCCGACGCCGCCATGGCCGACGAAGGCGATCGGCAGGGAAGGGTCGTGATCGGCGAGGATTGTCTCTACCGCCGAGACGATGCGGGCCTGTGCCTGCGCAGCCATCTCCCAGCCCCTGAAGCTCTCCGTCGGGTTGGCAAAGAACCAGTCGGCGGCCGCCTCGAATTGCGGCGGCGGCAGGAAGCCTGTGGCGGAGCGGTCGTTCTCGTGCATGTTCTCGACGATCTCGGTCTTTACGCCGGCGGCGAGGGCAATGATTTCGGCGGTCTCGATCGCCTTGGTTTCGTCGCTTGCGATGATCCGTCCGAGCGATCCCGCCCAGGGGAGTGATGCGGCCTGCTCGGCGCGTTGCTGCCCGACATCCGACAGGCCCCAACGCGGTACCGGTACGTCCGGGTCGATGCGCACCTGCGGATGGGTGATGTAGAGGCCGAATGTCATGGCGCAGGGCTCCGTTCGCGGGTCGATGGCGACCCGCTTAAAGCGGCCGGATGACGCCGGTATGAAAGATCAGGGGCGGGTGTAGGTCCACAGCTGCGCCGGCGGGATGTTGCGCACGACGAAGTCGTAATGCTTGATCTTGTAGCGGTCCGGGTTGGCGATGATCGGCGAGACCGGGCCATAGGTGATCTGGATGACGGGCCGGCCGGCCGGCATCCGGTTGAGCAGGTCTTCCAGAAGCGCGATGCGGCTTTCCATCGGAAAGCTCAGCAGCGGGATGGCACAGACCACGCTGTCGAAGATCACCGAATTCTTCTCGCCGAGCGTGCGGCTGAGATCGAACGCATCGCCATTGATGAAATGGACGCCGTGATAGGTCTTGATCAGGTTCTGGTAGAAATCCGTCGAATACTCGACGGAGACGAGATTTTCCGGTGCAACGCCGCGTTCCAGGATCGCCTTGGTGATGACGCCGGTGCCGGGACCGAGTTCGAGGACCGGAAGGCCGGAGGATGTATCGATGACGCTCGCCATGCGCTTGGCGGTGATGGAGGAGGTGGGGCAGATCGCGCCGACGCTTTTAGGGCCATCCATCCAGCCTTTGAAGAAACGGATTTCCTCGTCGAACTTGCGGCCGAGCCGTTCCTTCAAGCGTAATTCCATCTGGTCACCCTCTCTATTGTTATCTGTCTATCTGGTCGTCCATCCGGCAGGATCAAGACGTATGACGCAAAAGTCAGCAAGAATGTCGCAATCGGAAAACGGCATAAAAAAGGCGGCTCGGAATTCCCGGCCGCCTGATTGGTTTTATACGCGCATCGGCATCAACACGTAGAGCGCATCGTCGCCCGCCGTGTCGCGGACGAGGGTGGGAGACCCGGCATCCGCCAGCATGAAGATCGCATCGTCGCCGGAAAGCTGCGAAGTGATGTCGAGCAGGTATTTGGCGTTGAAACCGATTTCCATCGCGTCGTTTTCATAACCGACCGCGACTTCCTCCGTGGCGCTGCCCGAATCCGGGTTGTTGACCGTCAGCATTAGCTGGCCTTCGGTCAGCGACAGCTTGACCGCGCGGCCGCGCTCCGAAGAAATGGTCGAGACGCGGTCGACGGCCTTGGCGAAGGTCTGGCAATCGACGCGCATTTCCTTGTCGTTGCCGGTCGGGATGACGCGCTGGTAATCCGGGAACGTGCCGTCGATCAGCTTCGATGTCATGATGATGTCGGCGATCGACAGGCGGATCTTGGCGTCGGACACTTCTACCGTGACCAGGGCTTCCGGGTCATCGACGAGTTTCTGCAGTTCGCCGACCGTCTTGCGCGGAATGATGATGCCCGGCATGCCTTCAGAACCCGAAGGCGCCTCGACATCGGCGCGCGCCAGACGGTGACCATCGGTGGCAACGGCGCGCAGCTTCAGGTCGCCGCCGGCCTCGATCGTGTGGAAGAAGATGCCGTTCAGGTAATAGCGGGTTTCCTCGGTCGAGATCGCGAACTGGGTGCGATCGATCAGCATCTTGAGGTCGGTCGCCTTCAGCTTGAACGTATGGCTGAAAGAGCCGGCGGTCAGATCCGGGAAGTCTGTTTCCGGCAGGCACTGCAGCGAGAACTTGGAGCGGCCGGACTGCACCGTCATCGTTCCGCCGTCCGGTGTCGTCGCCAGCAGCACTTCGGAACCATCCGGCAGCTTGCGGACGATTTCATAGAGAAGGTGGGCGGGAACCGTCGTTGCGCCGGCGGTCTCGACCATGGCCGGAACGCTTTCGGTGATCTCCAGGTCGAGGTCGGTTGCCTTCAACTCGACATTGGCGCCGGAAGCGCGCATCAGGACGTTGGAGAGGATCGGGATTGTGTTGCGGCGTTCTACCACGCGGTGAACGTGGCTCAACGATTTCAGAAGATTGGACCGCTCGAGAGTAATACGCATGGACTCAACCGCTTTCGACCTGGGCGTCCCGCAAGGCGGGTCGCCTGATATTCTTCGGCTCGATGAGAGCCGCATTAAGTGGACGGGCAACTTGGCAGAGATCGGGCTTTGAAGGCAAGAGCAGAAGCGCTGACGCCTGCGTCATTTCGATACTGAGGTTAAGCTGCACACAGAAAACTTGGGGCCCGCGCGCTTGCGGGCGCTCGCCGCCTTGCGCATAAAGGGCGATGATCATCCAATCGAATTGCAAAGCCCTTGGCCGGACCTTCTGAAGCGACCCGCGGCTACCGCGTAGCCAATACATTCGTACCGTCGCGGCCGCTGGAGCCGGCGCTCTATCTGGTCGCCACCCCGATCGGCAATCTCGGCGACATCACGTTGCGGGCGCTGGAAACGCTTGCCGGTGCCGATGTGCTGGCCTGCGAGGATACCCGCGTCACCCGCGTACTGCTCGATCGCTTCGGCATCGCCAACAAGCCCTACGCCTATCACGAGTACAATGCCGACGAGATGGGGCCGCGTCTTCTGGCGGCGCTTGCGGAGGGCAAGTCGGTGGCGCTCGTCTCCGATGCCGGCACGCCGCTCGTGTCGGACCCCGGCTATCGTCTCGGCCAGCTGGCGATCGCGGCCGGATATCGGGTCGTCCCCATTCCCGGCGCCTCCGCACCGCTCGCCGCACTGGTCGCCTCCGGCCTGCCCAATGATGCCTTCCTGTTTACCGGCTTCCTGCCGGCAAAGGACAAGGCCAAGCGCGACCGGCTGGCGGAACTGTCGAAGATCCCGGCGACGCTGATCTTTTTCGAAAGCCCGCACCGCATCACCGCGACGCTTGCCGCTGCCGCCGACGTTCTGGGTGCCACGCGCGCCGCCTGTGTCGGGCGCGAACTGACCAAAGCCTTCGAGGAAGTCAGCCGCGGCACGCTCGGCGAGCTGGCGGAAGCCTTCGCGGATCGCACCGTCAAGGGGGAGATCGTCTTTCTCGTCGGTCCGCCGGCGGCAGACGAGGTGCCGACGGCCGTCGATGTCGATGCTTTGCTCGGTGAGCTTGCGGCATCCATGCCGGCCTCGAAGGCGGCAGCCGAGGCCGCGCGCCTCACCGGTCTTGCCAAGCGCGATCTCTACCAGCGTCTCGTCACGATGAAGGATGGAGATGGCGACAGGAATTGATCGGCAAAAGCGAAGAAAGGCGGAGCGGCGCGGCCATGTCTCCGAATATCTCGCTGCTGCCTGTCTTTTCCTCAAAGGCTACCGCATTCTCGCATTCCGCTATCGCACCAAAGTGGGCGAGATCGATCTCATCGCCCGAAAGGGCACGCTTGTAGCCTTCATCGAGGTCAAGGCGCGGACCCGCGAATCCGATGCTATCGATGCTGTGAGCTATGAAGCCCAGCGGCGGATCAGGGCGGCAAGCGAGATCTGGCTGTCGCGCCGCCGCGATGCCCACTCGCTTTCATCGCGTTATGATGTCGTCGCCGTCCTGCCTGGCCGGCTTCCCCGGCATTTCCCGGATGCTTTTTGACGATGCCGTGAAGTTTTTGCAAAGCCGTGCACTGTCATGGAATTGAAACAAAACTGTTAAGGTCATGTCACGGGGCGACCTTATGGCCATCCTCACCCCACGTTCAGGTGGGCGAGGAGCTCAACAATGTTCAAAACGCTATCTTTCGCGGCCGCTGTGGTGGCTCTGTCTGCAACCACGTCGCTGGCCGCAACCGAAGTCACCTGGTGGCATGCAATGGGTGGGGAGCTTGGCAAGAAGCTCGAGGAAGTCGCCCAGAAATTCAATGAAAGCCAGACCGAATACAAGGTCACCCCGGTCTACAAGGGGACCTATCCCGAGACGCTGAACGCCGCCATCGCAGCATTCCGCGCCAACCAGCAGCCGGCAATCGTACAGGTCTTCGAAGTCGGTACCGGCACGATGATGGCCGCCAAGGGCGCCGTCTATCCGGTCTACAAGCTGATGGCCGACCAGGGTGAAGCCTTCGACACGAAGACCTTCCTCGGCCCGGTAACCGGCTATTATTCCGACACCGAGGGCAACATCCTGTCGCTGCCCTTCAACTCGTCGACGCCGATCATGTATTACAACAAGGACGTCTTCAAGAAAGCCGGCCTTGACCCGGAAGTCGCGCCGAAGACCTGGGCCGAAGTCGAGGAATTCTCCAAGAAGATCGTCTCCTCCGGCGCTGCCAAGTGCGGCTTCACCTCCGCCTGGATCACCTGGGTCCAGACCGAAAACCTGTCGGCCATCCATGACAAGCCGTTCGGCTCGCTCGAAAACGGTTTTGGCGGTTTCGACACCGAGTTCCAGTTCAATGGCGACCTGCAGGTAAAGCATTGGGCCAACCTGAAGAAGTGGCAGGATGAAGGCCTCTTCAAGTATGGCGGTCCGGTCGGTGGCGATCAGGCGGCGACCATGTTCTACGCTCAGGAATGCGCCATCACGATGAACTCGTCGGCTGGCCGCGCCGGCGTCATCGGCAACGCCAAGAACTTCACGCCGGGCTTTGCGCCGCTTCCCTACTACGACGACGAGACCAAGGAGCCGAAAAACTCCATCATCGGCGGCGCGACCCTCTGGGTCCTGAACGGCAAGGACGATGCGACCTACAAGGGCGTCGCAAAGTTCTTCTCCTACCTGTCGCAGCCGGAAGTCCAGGCCGACTGGCACCAGTTCACCGGTTATCTGCCGATCACCAATGCTGCCTACGAGCTTGGCCAGAGCCAGGGTTACTACGAGAAGAACCCCGGTTCCGACGTTTCGATCAAGCAGATCATGCGCGGTACCCCGTCGGCCAATTCCAAGGGCGTCCGCTTCGGCAATTTCGCCCAGGTCCGCACCGTCGTGGACGAGGAATTCCAGTCGCTTCTCTCCGGCCAGAAGGATGCCAAGCAGGCTCTCGACAGCGCGGTTGAGCGTGGCAACGGCATCCTGCGCGAGTTCCAGGCTGCAAACTCCAACTGATCCTTTTTGATCGGTGACACTCGGAGGCCGGCGAAAGCCGGCCTCCATCTGCTTTCCGGCAAACCCGGTGGAGACCCCATGGATACCAAACGAACGACCTTCAACAACAGGCTGCTGCCCTATCTTCTATTGGCGCCACAGCTGATCATCACCCTGGTGTTCTTCATCTGGCCCGCTGCGCAGGCGGTAAAATCCTCCGTCGAACGCGAAGATCCGTTCGGCTTCTCGACCGTGTTCGTCGGGCTGACCCACTACAAGCGGCTTCTGGCCGATCCGAACTATCTCGACAGCCTTCTGCGAACCGGCGTCTTCGCCGTTGCCGTCACCGTTCTGTCGATGGGGCTCGGCCTGGCCTTTGCCGCCGCCGTCGACCGGTTGAACCGCACCTCGCGCATCTACACGACCCTGCTGGTCTGGCCCTATGCGGTCGCTCCGGTCATTGCCGGCGTTCTCTGGTGGTTCCTGTTCAACACCTCGACCGGCATCATGCCGTATTTCCTGTCGCAATTCGGCATCAACTGGAACCATGACCTGAACGGTACCCATGCGATGATCCTGATCATCATCGCCGCCGCGTGGAAGCAGATTTCCTACAATTTCCTGTTCTTCCTCGCCGGCCTGCAATCGGTTCCGCATGCGCTGATGGAAGCGGGCGCGATCGATGGCGCAGGCCCGGTGAAGCGCTTCTTCACCATCGCGCTGCCGCTGCTTTCGCCCACCACATTCTTCCTGTTCATCATCAACGTGAACTACGCCATGTTCGACACGTTTCCGATCGTCGATGCGACGACCTCGGGCGGCCCCGCCCAGTCGACCAACATCATGGTCTACAAGGTCTATCAGGACGGCTTCATCGGCCTGAACCTCGGTTCGTCGTCTGCCCAGTCGGTTCTGCTGATGCTGATCGTCATGGTCCTGACCTTCGTGCAGTTCCGCTATGTCGAACGCCGGGTGCAATATTGAGGATCGACCATGGTTGAAAACCGCCCATTCCTGACATTTATCACTCATGCCTTCCTCATTTTCGGCTTCGCCATCGTCGCGCTGCCGGTCTATGTGGCGGTGGTTGCCTCCACCCATGACCTGCAGACGCTTTTGACCGGTGCGGTGCCGCTTCTGCCGGGGTCGCATTTCATCGAGAATTATTCGGCGATCCTGACCAATGTCTCGGCCGCCCACGGCCTGCCGAACTATTCCCACATGGCGCTCAATTCGCTGGTCATGGCGCTCGTCATCACGGTCGGAAAGATCCTGATCTCGATCACTTCGGCATTCGCGATCGTCTATTTCCGCTTCCCCTTCCGGGTGCTGGCCTTCTGGATCATCTTCGTCACGCTGATGCTGCCGGTCGAGGTGCGCATCATGCCGACCTACAAGATCGTCGCCGATCTCGGCATGCTGAATTCCTGGGCGGGCCTGACGATCCCGCTGATCGCCTCGGCCACCGCCACATTCCTGTTCCGCCAGTTCTTCATGACCGTGCCTGACGAGATCCTGGAAGCGGCGCGCGTCGATGGCGCGGGCGCGATCAAATTCTTCTGGGATATTCTCCTGCCGCTCTCGCGCACCAATATCGGCGCGCTCTGCGTCATCCTCTTCATCTACGGCTGGGTCCAGTATCTGTGGCCGCTGCTGGTGACCACCGACACCGGTTACTACACGCTGATGATGGGCATGAAGCGCATGGTCACGGCCCAGGACGGTGTGATCGCCTGGAACTATGTGATGGCGGGCTCGGTCATGGCCATGCTGCCCCCCATCCTGATCGTCATTTTCATGCAGCGGCTGTTCATCCGCGGCCTGACAGAAACGGAGAAGTGAAATGGCATCCATCGACGTCGAAAAAGTCGGAAAGATCTATACCGGCGGCGTTCGGGCTGTCTCGGACATCAACCTGGCGATCAAGGACGGCGAATTCATCGTGCTGGTCGGCCCGTCCGGCTGTGGCAAATCCACGCTGCTGCGCATGGTGGCCGGGCTTGAGGCGATTTCGGAAGGCACGGTGAAGATTGGCGATAAGGTGGTCAACAAGGCCGAACCGGCCGACCGCGACATCGCCATGGTATTCCAGAACTATGCGCTTTACCCGCATATGACGGTGCGACAGAACCTGGAATACGGCCTGAAGAACCGCAAGACGCCGAAGGCCGAGATCGATGCGCGCGTGACGGAAGCCGCCCGCATGCTGGAGATCACCCAGTATCTCGACCGCAAGCCGCGTGCGCTTTCCGGCGGCCAGCGCCAGCGCGTCGCCATGGGCCGCGCCATCGTCCGCAAGCCGGCCGTCTTCCTCTTCGATGAGCCGCTGTCCAACCTCGACGCCAAGCTGCGCGTTTCCATGCGCGGCGAGATCAAGCGCCTGCAGCGCCGTCTCGGCACGACGTCACTCTACGTTACCCACGACCAGCTGGAGGCGATGACGCTCGCCGATCGCCTCGTGGTGTTGAACGGAGGGCAGATCGAGCAGGTCGGCGCACCGCTCGAAGTTTACCACAGGCCGGCCTCGACCTTTGTTGCAAGCTTCATCGGCTCGCCGGCCATGAACCTCGTCAAGGGCGAGCTGCATGGCGACAAGCTAGCGATCGGCCCGGCGATGATCGACCTTGCCGGCTTCGCGCCGGCATCCGGCGCGGTTACCGTCGGCATGCGGGCAGAGGACGTCCGCTTTGTTGCAGCCGGACCGAACACGCTGCCGTTCAAGACCGAATATGCCGAGGAACTGGGAGCGCAGCGCCTCGTTCACGGCCTGATCGGCGATCAGCCGGTGACCGTGGCGGTCTCTTCGGAAGCCGAACTCGGAGATCAGATGCAGGTGGCGGTCGAGCGGTCACGATTGCATTTCTTCAACGCCGAGACCGGCAGACGGATCGAGACGCCGGCCCCGGCGTCGGATCTCGCTGGGGCGTCCGCACCGGCGGCCCAGCCGGTCGGCTGAGATCAGATTGCCAAAGGGCGACGTGTGGGCCTTCATTTATCATGCGGCCGGGATTGTTCCCGGCCGCATTGCTTTCGGGCCATCGCCATCCTAAATCAGGCAGGCCCAAATTGAGGCGCATTCTTACTCAGGGACATATCTCATGGCGCATGTTCGCAAGGTCGCAATCCAGATGGACCATATTTCCGGCATCAACATTGCCGGCGATTCCACCTTCGCAATGACCTTGGAGGCCCAATCCCGCGGCTATGAGCTGTTCCACTATACGCCGGACCGGCTGACCATGCGCGATGGCAAGATCTTTGCAGCCGTCGAGCCGCTGCAGGTGCGCGATATCAACGGCGATCATTTCACGCTGGGCGAAAAGCAGCGGGTGGACATGTCGCAGATGGACGTCGTGCTGTTGCGCCAAGACCCGCCCTTCGACATGGGCTACATCACCTCGACGCATCTTCTGGAACGCATCCACCCCAAGACGCTTGTCGTCAACGATCCGGCCTGGGTGCGCAACTCGCCGGAAAAGATCTTCGTCACGGAATTCGCCGACCTGATGCCGGCAACGCTGATCTCGCGTGACCCGACCGAGATCGCCGCCTTCCGCCAGGAAATGGGCGACATCATCCTCAAGCCGCTCTATGGCAATGGCGGCGCCGGGGTCTTCCATTCCACCCGCGACGACCGCAACTTCACCTCGCTTCTGGAAATGTTCGGCCAGATGTATCGCGGCGAGCCCTATATCGCCCAGGCCTATCTGCCGGACGTGCGCAAGGGCGACAAGCGCATCCTGCTCGTCGACGGCGAGCCCGTCGGCGCGATCAACCGCGTTCCGGCCGAAACCGACAGCCGCTCCAACATGCACGTCGGCGGTCGCGCCGAGCCGACCGAACTGACGACGCGCGAAAAGGAAATCTGCGCCCGCATCGGACCGGCCCTGCGCGAACGCGGTTTCATCTTCGTCGGCATCGACGTCATCGGCGACTACATGACCGAAATCAACGTGACGTCGCCGACCGGCATCCGAGAAGTAAAGAAATTCGGCGGTGCCGATGTCGCGAGCCTGATGTGGGACGCGATCGAAGCGAAGAACTGATGCTTGTCGCATCTGGACCAATAGACGGGCGCCGAGGCGCCCGTTTTTTTGTTCCGTTTGTTCGATTTTTGTTCTTGTTTTAATTTCAGGCCTGTGTCAGCTTATGGTTGTGCTGGCGCGAAGGGACGTTTCTCGTAAATCGGCAGAAAGCCGGCATCCTGAAATGATATCGGGGAGCGGATCGCATGGTTTCACGCGTCAGTACGGTTGCATTCCAGGGCATTGATGGAGTTCCGGTCGACGTGCAGGTCATGATCGGACCTGGCAAGGTCGGCATGCATATTGTCGGCCTGCCGGACAAGGCGGTGGCCGAAAGCCGCGAGCGGGTGCAGGCAGCTTTGCACGCTTCGGGCCTTGCGGTGCCGCACAAGAAGGTGACGATCAATCTGGCGCCGGCGGATCTGCCGAAGGAGGGCTCGCATTTCGACCTCCCGATCGCGCTCGGCCTGATGGCGGCGCTTGGTGCCATTCCCGGCGATGCGGTGGCCGATCATGTCGTCATCGGCGAACTCAATCTCGACGGCACGTTGGCGCCTGTGGCCGGGGCGTTGCCGGCGGCAATCAGCGCCAATGCGCTCGGCAAGGGGCTGATCTGCCCGGCGGACAGCGGACCGGAGGCGGCCTGGGCCGGGCCGGATGTCGAGATTGTCGCGCCACGCAGCCTGATCGCGCTCGCCAACCATTTCCGCGGCACGCAGGTGATATCGCGACCGCACCCGGCCATTCGCGCAGCACCGGCCAACCTGCCGGATCTGGCCGAGATCAAGGGACAGGAAAGTGCCAAGCGGGCGCTCGAAGTGGCGGCGGCAGGCGGTCACAATCTGCTTTACGTCGGTCCGCCCGGGTCGGGAAAATCCATGCTGGCGGCCCGTCTTCCGTCCATCCTGCCACCGCTTTCGGCCGCCGAACTGCTCGAAGTGTCGATGATCCACTCGATAGCCGGACAACTTTCGGGTGGCAAGCTTTCCGACCGGCGCCCTTATCGCACGCCGCATCATTCGGCGACCATGGCGGCACTCGTGGGCGGTGGTTTCCGGGCACGGCCCGGCGAGGCGTCGCTTGCTCATCATGGCGTGCTGTTCCTCGACGAGTTTCCGGAATTTTCACCGCAGGTTCTCGATGCATTGCGGCAGCCGCTGGAAACGGGCGAATGCGTCATCGCCCGTGCCAATCACCGGGTATCCTATCCGGCCAACATCCAGCTCATAGCGGCGATGAACCCGTGCCGCTGCGGCATGGCGGGCGAGCCGGGTCACGCCTGCGCCCGCGGGCCACGCTGCGCTGCCGAGTATCAGGGGCGTATCTCGGCGCCGCTGATGGACCGGATCGATATCCGTATCGACGTGCCGGCGGTCTCCGCCTCCGACCTCATTCGTCCGGCGCCGGCAGAGACGAGTGCGGATGTGGCAAAGCGGGTCCTTGCCGCAAGGGAGCTGCAGCAGGACCGCTATGAGACGGCCGGCCTGCGTGGTCCGCTCACCAATGCGCGCTGCTCGACATCTCTGATCGAACAGGTGGCCGCACCTGATCCGTCTGGCCTGCAATTGCTGAGGGACGCGGCGGAGAAGCTGAGATTCTCCGCCCGTGGCTATCATCGGGTGCTGAGGGTGGCGCGCACCCTGGCCGATCTCGACGGCCAGCAGACGGTCGGCCGCCTGCATCTGGCCGAGGCGATCTCATACCGGATGGCGAGCGAGCGGCTCGCCATCGCGGCGGCATGATGGTTGCCTATTCGCCGAGGCCTTCGAAAAGCGCCGTGGAAAGGTAGCGCTCCGCAAACGAGGGAATGATCACCACGATTGTCTTGCCGGCGTTTTCGTCGCGGCTGCCGATCTCGATTGCGGCCTTGAGTGCCGCACCTGAGGAAATGCCGACGGGAACGCCCTCCAGTCTTGCGACATGGCGTGCGGTTTCCAATGCATCGGCGCTCGCGACGGTGACGACTTCGTCATAGATATGCGTATCGAGGATTTTCGGCGCAAATCCGGCGCCGATGCCCTGGATCTTGTGAGGGCCGGGTTCGCCGCCGGAAAGCACCGGGGATTCTTTCGGCTCGACGGCGATGACCTTGAGCTCGGGGTTACGGCCCTTCAAGACCTGACCGACGCCGGTGATCGTGCCGCCGGTGCCGATACCGGCAATGAAAATGTCGACCTTGCCGTCCGTGTCGTTCCAGATTTCTTCGGCGGTCGTCTTGCGGTGGATCTCGGGGTTGGCCGGATTTTCGAATTGCTGCGGAATGATCGCGTCGGGAAGCGTTGCTGCGAGTTCCTCGGCCTTGGCGATCGCGCCCTTCATGCCCTTCGGACCTTCGGTCAACACCAGCTCGGCACCGAGCAGCGCCAGCATCTTGCGGCGCTCGATCGACATCGTTTCGGGCATGGTCAGGATCAGCTTGTAGCCCTTGGCGGCGGCGGCGAAGGCAAGCGCGATGCCGGTATTGCCGGAGGTCGGCTCAACCAGCGTGGTCTTGCCCGGTGCGATCTTGCCTTGCGCCTCGAGACTTTCGATCATCGCCACGCCGATTCGGTCCTTGACCGAGGCGATCGGGTTGAAGAATTCCAGCTTAGCGAGGATCCTGGCCTTCACGCCCTTTTCCTTCGCCAGCTTGTCGAGGCTGACAAGCGGCGTGTCGCCGATCGTCTCGGTGATCGAGGAATAGATCCGGCCGCGGCCAGGTTTCTTGGCCTGTTGGTTGCCCGTGTTGTCGTCCGACATCGTCATTTTCTCCCTAAGCCCTGTGATCATGTGAGGTCTGATCGGAAAATAGGGCGCGATCAATCGCTAAGCGAGGGGACTTGTTCCCGTCCTGCAGAAAAGAGGCAAAGAAATAGCCTCGGTTTCCGTTTTTCGCGCAATCTCGTTTCGCCGGTGTACGAGCCCTTGACAGGCGTCAGTCGGGGAGCTGTCGCCGAGCCAAGTTCGGTGGTGTGGTCTCTATAGCCATGCCGGAAAAAGCCGCGCCATCGATCATGTGGTGATCGTCGGTAGTCCTGCTGACGCCATGCGCCCGGGGTAGCGGGTAGCGGCCAGCGGCAAATGAGAGCGAGAGCATTGCCGTGGATAAAATCATGACAGAAAAATGCTCTGCCACGCCTCTAGGGAATGGTCACCGGTTTCGGCAGGCAGGGGCAAAACAGGCAATTGAAAAACGGCAAGCGTTTCTGGGAGAGCGAGACGTGTCCTGGAGCGTTTCCTGTCCCGTTTGAAACGCTCTGCCGGAGCAGGTTTTCGTCAGGGCAAAGGCGATTGGCGGAGGGCATACCCGAATATCCGGTCGAGCCGCTCGCCTTTGATTCCGGGGGAAAGATGCCCGGCCCTTAAGGTTGGCTGAAACGGGCCGGCGGATTGTCCGGCCGACTGGGCGTTAAGATTAAGGCCACGACGTGCGCCTGCCGGACGACCATCCCGCGCCATTTGAGCCAGCAGAGCGAGTGAGTTTAAATAGAAACGCTTGTCTTATGACTATCGCCGCTTCTTGTGAGAAAAAGAAGCGCCGGCTCGGGTAGCCGCCCTTGCCGGCGATGGGGGATGGATCGGAGACGTGCAGGCCACCATTCTGTTGAATGCCGGGCCGAGCTAAAGTGTGATCGCCCCATCTTTTCCAATCGTCCTGAACGGATACCCGAGCTTCTGGCTCGGATGACAAGCATGGGAGACGGAAAAGATGACTGAGATTACCATCGGTGCCGATATCTCGAAAGACCATATCGATCTGCATCGTCGGCCAAATGGCGACAGGCTGCGCATCACCAACGACCGTACCGGGTTTGCCGCCATCCTCGGCTGGATCGGCGACACGCCTGTCGCGCGTATCGTCTATGAACCGACCGGCGCCTATCACAAGGCTTTCGAACGCTTCATGCTCACCCGGGGGCTGCCGCTTTCCAAGGTCAATCCGCGTCAGGCGCGACGGTTTGCGCAGGCGACTGGAAAGCTGGCCAAGACAGACCGTGCGGATGCCGAGATGCTGGCGCAATTCGGCATGCTGCTAAACCCGCGTCTTTTGCACCCGGATATTGCTTCTTTCTCCGAACTCAAGCAGTTGCATGCCGCACGCCTGGCGCTGGTGAAAGACAGAACGGCTGCGAAGAACCGGAGCAAGAACATCACCCAGCCGCTCCTCAAACGGCAAAACGCTGCCCGCCTGAAGCAGATCGAGACACAGCTCGTCCAGGTCGAGCAGGCCATCGCCGACCAGATTGCGATCGACGAAAGCCTCAAGACGCGCTTCGATATCGTTGTTTCCATACCTGGGCTGTCAAGGATCACAGCCTTTACGCTTCTCATCGAGATGCCGGAACTGGGCGAACTCGATGAGAAGGCAGCCGGCAAGCTTGCGGGCCTTGCTCCAAGCGACAGGCAATCCGGGCGATGGACCGGACGCGCCTTCATCGTCGGCGGTCGGGCCATCGTCCGACAGGCGCTCTACATGCCGGCTCTCGTCGCCACGCGCTTCAATCCCGATCTCAAGGCAAAATACGACGCTTTGAGAAAAGCCAGAAAGCCACCCAAAGTCGCGATAACCGCCATCATGCGAAAGCTCGTTGTCCTCGCAAACGCACTCTTGCGAAAACAGCAAAAATGGACGCCAAAAACGGCTTGATCAAAACGGATACTCTAGACGCCTGTCGAGCCGAAGCCGCCGGCGCCGCGTCCGGTCGCCGTCGTTTCGGTGATTTCGGCAACCTCGACCTGCGTCACCGGTGCCACCACCATCTGGGCGATCCGCATGCCGCGCGTGATGGAAAAATCCTCCTCGCCGAGATTGACGAGCAGAACCTTTACCTCGCCGCGATAATCGCTGTCGATCGTGCCGGGCGTGTTGAGGCAGGTAATACCGTATCGGAAGGCGAGGCCGGAGCGCGGGCGGATCTGCGCCTCGAAACCGGCCGGAATTTCGAAGATGAAGCCGGTCGGCACCAGGGCGCGGCTGCCGGGCGCAAGAACCAAGGGATCGCCGTCGTCGACTGCGGCGCGCAGGTCCATCCCGGCAGCTCCCGTCGTCTCGTAGCTTGGCAGATCGAGCCCGGCGCCGTTCGGCAGGCGCTTAAGGTGGAGTTTGGGCGAGGCGGACGTGTGAATGTTCATGCCGCCATTAGCCCGCCCGCGGCCGTGGGGGTCAAACACGAATTGAAAGTTATCCACTAAGTCGCTAGATACGCGGCAACTCGAAGGATTTCTGAAACATGGCCGAAACTCTGGCAGAGGCGGTTTCTCGCCGCCGTACATTCGCGATCATCGCCCACCCGGATGCGGGCAAGACGACGCTCACCGAAAAGCTGCTGCTGTTCGGCGGCGCAATCCAGCTCGCCGGCGAGGTCAAGGCCAAGAAGGACCGTATCCAGACCCGCTCGGACTGGATGAAGATCGAGCGCGAGCGCGGTATCTCGGTCGTCACCTCGGTCATGACTTTCGAATATGAAGGCAATGTCTTCAATATTCTCGATACGCCTGGCCACGAAGACTTCGCCGACGATACCTATCGCACGCTGACGGCGGTGGATGCGGCCGTCATGGTCATCGACGCCGCCAAGGGCATCGAGCCGCGAACGCTGAAACTGTTCGAAGTCTGCCGCATGCGCGACATTCCGATCATCACCTTCGTCAACAAGATGGACCGCGAGAGCCGCGATATCTTCGAGATCCTTGACGAGGTCGAGGAGAAGCTGGCGCTCGACACGGCCCCGATTACCTGGCCGATCGGTCGGTCGAAGAGCTTCTGCGGCTCCTACAATCTGGCGGAAAACACGGTGCGTGGGTCGGATACGGAAGTGGTGCCGACAAAGGTCAACGGCCCGCAGGCCGTCGCCGATCGCCTGCCGGAAAACGAGCGCAGCGCCTTCGTCGATGAGGTCGACCTCGCAATCGAAGCCTGCCGCCCGTTCGACCGGAAGGCGTTTCTCGAAGGCCACATGACGCCGGTCTTCTTCGGTTCGGCGCTGCGCAATTTCGGTGTCCGCGATCTCATCAATGCGCTGGGCGATTTCGCCCCGCCGCCGCGTGACCAGGTGGCCGATATCCGCACCGTCCATGCCGCGGAAGAAAAGATGACGGCCTTCGTCTTCAAGATCCAGGCGAACATGGACCCGAACCACCGCGACCGCATCGCCTTTGCCCGAATCTGCTCCGGCAAGCTGGAGCGCGGCATGAAGGCGCGTCTGGCGCGCACCGGCAAGCAGCTCGGCCTAACCGCGCCGCAATTTTTCTTCGCCTCGCAGCGCCAGCTGGCCGATACCGCCTTTGCCGGCGATGTTGTCGGCATTCCGAACCACGGCACGCTCAGGATCGGCGATACCTTGACCGAAGGCGAGGCGCTGGTCTTCCAGGGCGTACCGAACTTCTCGCCGGAAATCCTGCGCCGCGTGCGTCTCGGCGATGCGATGAAGGCAAAGAAGCTGAAGGAAGCGCTGCAGCAGATGGCGGAAGAAGGCGTCGTGCAGCTGTTCCAGCCGGAAGATGGCTCGCCCGCCATCGTCGGGGTCGTCGGCGCATTGCAGCTCGATGTTCTTAAAGAGCGGCTTTCGGCGGAATACAGCCTGCCGGTCACGTTCGAAATGTCGCGCTTCTCGGTCTGCCGCTGGGTCTCCTGCGATGACAAGGCGGAGCTGGAAAAGTTCGTCACCGTCAAGCGCGGCGACATTGCCCGCGATCTCGATGGCGATCCGGTGTTCCTGGCGCAGGACGCATTCTCGCTGCGCTACGAGTCGGAGCGCTTCCCGTCGATCAAGATGGTTGCGATCAAGGAATATCACGTCGCCAAGGCGGCGTGAGCGATAGCCTGTTTTCCGCAAGCGGGACCGCTTTGCGGAAGGCAGGCCGAAACCAGGGCGCCTGGGACCGGCACGCGGATCTGAAGCACGGCTGCGCGCTTTGGTCTAGAGCGTTTCCTGGTTAAATTTAACCGCTCTGTTGGCTCAAACGGAGTCGGATGGTCGTCCGGCAGGCGCGCGTCGTAGCTTCAGCATACGGCCAAGCCGGCCGGACGATCAGCCGGCCCGTTTCAGCCAACCCGAAGGGCCGGGCATCTTTCCGCCAGGATCAAAGGCGATCGGCTCGACCGTACCTTTGGGTATGCCCTTCGCCAATCGCCTTTGCCCTGACGAAAACCTGCTCCGGCAGAGCGCTTCAATTTAACCAGGAAACGCTCTAGTCGACGATCAGCTCCGTCCGGCCGCTTGTCAGGTCGGACACCAGTCGCGCGACGGTGGCGATTTCCGCCTCCGGGATCCGCAGGGTAAGATCGGCACCTGTCGCGGTAAACGCTTCCTCGGCGATCGTCAGGCCGTCGATGGAAAGAAGTTTGGCCTTGAGGCGGGCAAGATCGGAAAACTCGATCGCGACCATGGCCTCGATCGTCGGCTTCAGTTCGACAAGTGGCGCGGCCCGCAGGCAGGCCGCCGCCGTGCCGCCATAGGCGCGCACCAGCCCGCCGCTGCCCAGCAATATGCCGCCGAACCAGCGTGTGACGATCACCACGACATTGTCGAGCGACTGGCCGTCGATGGCCGCGAGGATCGGCTTTCCCGCCGTGCCGCTCGGCTCGCCGTCGTCGGAAAAGCGATAGGCGGCGCCGATCCGCCACGCCCAGCAATTGTGGTTTGCGGCCGCATTGCCGTGCGCGGCAAGCACCTCCTTCGCCTCGTCTTCGGTCGATACGGGAACGGCGATGGCCAGAAAGCGGCTCTTCTTGATGATCTGCTCGAATGCGGCGATGTGCTCTAGCTGAAACATGGTCGAGCCATATCCAAGCTCTTGGCCGGAGGGAAGTGACCGTCGGCCGATCATGTTGGCCGGAAAAGTCGGTCGATGGTTTTTGTTGGATATATCGATGCGTTTGCGGTAGCTCTCGGCAAGAGCCCTTTCACGGGCTTTTCTGAACCTGGAGGACAAGCCGATGGTGCGCGAAAACGAAGTTCGGGAAAACGAGGTGCAGGTGACGCCGCCTGCGCCGACCGATGCCGGGCTGACCTTCATCGGGCGCATTTCGACCCCCTGGACCTCGCGCATGGAGACGCCGCGCCAGGGCCGTCATGACGGCCCGCTTTGCCGGATCGAGATCTATGAGCCATGGGTTGCGGCACTGACGGGCGTCGAGGCTTTCGAGCGGCTGGAAATCCTCTACTGGCTGCATCAGTCGCGCCGGGACCTTGTGCTGCAGAGCCCGGCCAGCAACGGCAAGGTGCATGGCACGTTTTCGCTGCGCTCGCCGGTTCGGCCGAACCCGATCGGTACCTCGATCGTCAAACTTGAAGGTGTCGAGGGCAATCTGCTTCTCGTCCGCGGGCTGGATTGCCTCGATGGCACGCCGCTTCTCGACCTGAAGCCGGACCGAACCCTGTTCAAGCCGATCGCGCCGCCGCAGGCCGGCGATTTCCAGACGGATGAAAGCGCAACGACCGCACATTACTGCCAGAAGGCGTGAAGTGGGAGGGCAGCGCTGCAGGACGCGGCAATTGCAACCTGCCGTAGCTTGAACCCGCCCGCCTTTTTGGCTCGGATCGATAGGGCGATGATATCGCCATTTACTCTGCCTCGCATGCAGCGGGCCATATTTTATCGATCAGGAGTTCTCACATGATTGAAGCCATTTTTGCCTTTCTGGCCAAGCCGGGCAAGGAAGATCAGCTTCGCGAAGCGACGCTGGCCATCGTCGAGCCGACCCGGCGCGAGGACGGCTGCATCCAGTTCAACGTGCTCGAGGATATCAATGCGCCAGGCACGTTCTTCATCCGCGAGACCTGGAGGGACCAGGCCGCGCTCGACGCGCATTTCGCCCAACCCTATCTCCAGGCGCTGGCGGAATTGCACAAGGATATCCTGGCCGAACCGCTCAAGCAGCACACGCTGAAGGCTTACGCCTGAAGAGCCGGCTTGCGCGACATGCCGCATTACGGGGCGATATAATCGCCCCGTAAGAGCGTCAGTCGACGGCAACCATGACGTCGGATGCCTTGATGACCGCATACGCATCCGATCCGACGACAAGTCCAAGTTCTGCCACGGCCTCATTGGTGATGGACGATGTGACGATGAGACCTTCGCCGAGGTCGATACGGACATGCGCCGTTGTGGCGCCCATCGTGACGTCGATGACCTTGCCCTTGAACCGGTTGCGTGCACTGATCTTCATGTTGATCTCCCGTTGAAAAGCTGAGCCGCCAGACAAATCCGGCGGCGCTGCGAAGTCAAATGCTCCTTGGTCAGTCCGAGGTCAGATCCTTCAGGAAGTCGTCGCACCAGCGACTGATGTCGTATTCCTCCAGCTGGTCCATCATCGAGCGCCAGCGCTGCTTGCGTTCCTCAAGCGACATGCTGAGGCCGCGGGCGATCGCATGGGCGGTCCCCTCGATGTCATAGGGGTTGACCAGCAGTGCGCCGCTCTGCAGTTCGCGGGCGGCACCTGCAAAACGGGAGAGAACCAGCACGCCCGGATCCTCGGGGTCCTGCGCCGCGACATATTCCTTGGCGACAAGGTTCATGCCGTCGCGCAGCGGCGTCACGAGGCCGATCTTCGCCAGCCGGTAGAGGCCGGCGAGCAGCGGACGGGCGATCGAGCGGTTGACATAGCGGATCGGCGTCCAGTCCACCTGGCCGAGCGCGCCATTCACGCGGCCGGCCTGTTCGGCCACCGTACGCTGCATCTGCTCGTATTCCGGCACTTCCGAGCGCGATTTCGGCGTCACCTGGAGGTAGGTCACCTTGTTCTGGTATGCCGGGTTGGTGATGACGAATTTCTCGAAAGCATCGATCCGCTGGGTGATGCCCTTCGAATAATCGAGCCGGTCGACGCCGATGATCAGGTCGCGGCCTTCGATGCTCTCGTGCGCCTTCTTCACCATCGCGTTGCGCGAGGATTTCACCGCATACTGGGCGAAGGCCTTTGTCTCGATGGAGATCGGATAGGCGCCGCCCTTGAAGGTGCGGCCGTAGCTTGAGAATTTTTTCCCGCCATCCAGACGCTCGCCGATGCCTTCGCGCACCAGCCCGCCGCCGAAATTGTCCAGGTCGAAATCGGTATGGAAGCCGACGAGATCGTATTGAGACAGGCCCCGCATGATCTGCTCATGCACCGGCATGGCAAACAGCACGTCGGCCGGCGGCCAGGGTATATGCAGGAAAAAGCCGATCTTGTTCTTGAAGCCCATCTGCCGAAGCTCGGCCGCAAGCGGGATCAGATGGTAGTCGTGCACCCAGATGATGTCGTCTTCTTTCAAGAGCGGCGCCAGCTTGTGGGCGAAGAAGCGGTTGACGCGAAAATAGCCGGCCATTTCCTTGCGGGCATATTCGGCCAGATCCAGCCGGTAGTGACAGATCGGCCAGAGCACCCGGTTGGCGAAACCGTGGTAATATTCCTCGACATCGGTGTCGGTCAGGTCGGTCAGGGCATAGGTGATATTGCCGTGTTCCAGAATATCCATTTTTTCCGGTTCACGGTCGCCGCTGGATTTGCCCGACCAGCCCATCCAGATGCCGCCGCGCTCTTCAAGCGCGGCCTGCAGTGCGACGGCAAGCCCGCCGGCAGGAGCATCGCCCGCTTTCTTCGGGATGGTGACACGGTTGGAAACGACCACAAGTCGGCTCAAGGCAAATTCCTTTCAAGTATTGATTGGGCGGCGAGGCACGACAGCACGCGCGGCATGTCAGTGTGCAAGGCCGGCAAGAATGGTGCGAAGCTGCGCGGCCGACGGCAGCAGCATGCTGGCCGCAGTGATGCTGCCATCGGCAAGCGTCTCGTCGCCGATCCGAACCGAAAAGCCGCCGAGCGAATTGGCAACCGAAAACATCGCCTCGTCGGTCAGATCGTCACCGATGGCGACCGGCAACCGGCCGGCAAAAGGCGCGGTTGCGAGAAAGGCCTTCAAAGCCTCGCCCTTGCTGGCGCGCGCGGGCCGAAGCTCGATCACCATCTTGCCGCGTTGCAGCTTGAAATTCTCGCCGGCCTCTTTCGCCGCCTCTTCCATCAGCGCTTCGAGCTCGGCTTGCCGTTCCGGCGCCTGCCGGTAGTGAGCGCCGACGGCTGCCCCCTTGTCCTCGATCAGCACGCCATTCCAGCCGGATGCCTTTTCTGCAAGGCGGGCCTTCAGGGCTTCGAATTCCGGCGTAACCGTCACGCGCTCGACCGTGCCGTCCGACATGCGCTGTTCCGCACCATGCAGGCCGGCGATCGGAAATTCGTGTGGTGAAAAAAGTCGGTCCGCATAGGCAAGTGCGCGGCCGGTGACCAGCGCCAGCGCGCCACCGAATTTTTTCGACAGGAGGTCGAGATCGGCCGGCAGATGCGCAGGCACGACGATACCGTCAGGGGTTGCCGCAAGATCGATCAGGGTTCCGTCGATATCGAGAAACAGGGCGTAGCGGTCGAAATTATTGAGAAGGCCCGAAAGCTCGGCTTCGGACGACAGAAATCCATCCGGTTGTAGGCCGGTGGTAGGCTGTGCTTTTTGCGACATGGGTAACTAGATAGGTCAGCGGCTCGTGGCGGCAACCCTTGACGCCACGTTGTCGCCACAGATCGGCCCACCGGGGCACGGTGGCGGGGTGCTGCCGTTGCGTACCATTGCTGCGCCCCGCCACCTTATTCCGTTGGGCCGTTGCAGCATGGACACAGTCTTAATCGGCGTTGCAAAACGTGAAGCATTTGCCGTCGCAATTTCGTCACGAATACTGCTAGCTTAACCAATCATTAGCCGAATGCATCGACCTTTCGTCAGTACGGGCCGCGCCGGACAGCGGTCCCAATCGGAGCAGCAGCAGCCATGTGCCGTTGGGCAGCCTATCGCGGGGAACCGCTTTATCTGGAAGAACTCGTTTCGTCGCCAGCCCATTCGCTGATCGAACAATCCCATTGCGCCACCCGCGCCAAGACGGCCACCAACGGCGATGGTTTCGGCATCGCCTGGTATGGCGACCGGCCAGAGCCGGGTCGCTACCGCGATGTGCTTCCGGCCTGGTCCGACTGTAATCTGAGAAGCCTGGCGCGGCAGATCCGCTCGCCGCTGTTTCTCGCCCATGTGCGTGCCGCCACCACTGGCGCCACCCGCCGCGACAACTGTCATCCTTTCGTAAACGGCCACTGGTCCTTCATGCACAATGGCCAGATTGCCAATTTCGAGCGCATCCGCCGGCCGCTGGAGGCGCTGTTGTCGGACGATCTGTTCGGTGCGCGCACCGGCACCACCGATAGCGAGATGATCTTCCTGCTCGCTCTGCAATTCGGCCTCGATACAGATCCGCTCGGTGCCATGGAACAGGCGATTGCCATTGTCGAGTCGCTTTCGATGGAGAAATCGGGAGCGGCGCTGGTGCGCTTCACCGCCTGTTTCTCCAATGGCCGGCAGCTCTACGCCGTCCGCTATGCCACCGATCACAAGCCGCCGACGCTCTATGCAGCGCCAATGGGTGGGTCGGCCGGGGCAAAGAGCGGCTATTGCCTCGTCTCCGAACCGCTGAACGACGAAGCCGATACCTGGGTGGAAATTCCCGACGGAAGCGCCGTGCGTGTGTGCCCGGACGGGATGCAGGCCCTGCTGTTCCAGCCGAGACTTCTCGATAAGGCTGCCTGACGTGAGGCTGCCAAATGCCTGACGTCATGCGTCAGGCAGCGTGATCCCCAACTCTTGCCTAAGCTTCCTGGTCAGCCCCGCGGCCACAAGTTCATAGGACCGTCCCAGGTAGTACGCCACCTCCTCTTCGGAAAGCGGCGAGTCGGACGTGATCTCCACCCATTTGCGCTTGGCGAAATAGGGAGCCTGGCCGATCCCGTCCAGCGCGGTCAGGATCTCGAAACTTTCCTCGCTGCATTTGGCGACCACACGGCCTTCACCGAGCAAGGTGAAGACCTTGTCGCCCACCTTGGCGACATGTGAGCCCCATTGATCCACGACCGATGTGCCGGGCAAGGCTTCCACGAAGGCGTCGAAACCATGCTGGGAAAACAGGCTCATCGGGTCCCCTCGATCAGTTCGGCAGGCGGGACGCGATCAGCGCCGCCAGCCGATCGGCAACCTCGTCCTTGGAGAGATCGGGCCAGGCGTCGATGCCGTTGGCGGAAATGATCTTCACCTGATTGCGGCTGCCGCCCATGATGCCGGTCTGCGGCGAGACGTCGTTGGCGACGATCATGTCGGCTCCCTTGCGCTCCAGCTTGGCGCGGCCGTTCGCCTCGACATCCTGCGTCTCGGCGGCAAAGCCGACGACCAGCGCCGGGCGCTGCCTGTGATGACCGACGGTTTTCAGGATATCCGGGTTTTCGGTCAGCTGTAGCGGGGCAGGGGTCGATCCGGGCTGTTTCTTGATTTTCTGTCCGGCCTCGCTCACGACACGCCAGTCGGCGACGGCCGCCACCATTACCGCGATATCGGCAGGCAGGCGGCTTGTGACCGCGTCCAGCATGTCGGCTGCTGTTTCCACATGCACAACGCGCATGCCGGCCGGATCCGGGATTGTCACCGGGCCGGAGACGAGGGTGACGTCGGCGCCGAGCTTCGCCAGGGCGGCGGCAATCGCATGCCCCTGCTTACCCGAGGAGCGGTTGGCGATGTAGCGCACCGGGTCGATCGGCTCATGCGTCGGGCCGGAGGTGACAATCGCCTTGCGGCCCGCAAGCGGCCTTGCGCGATCATCCAGCATGCCGATCACCGCATCGACGATCTGCAGCGGCTCGGCCATGCGGCCGGTGCCAGCCTCGTTGCTTTCCGCCATCTCGCCGGCCATCGGGCCGATGAAGCGAATTCCATCGCCTTTCAGTGTTTCGACATTGCGCCGCGTCGGGGCAGCATCCCACATCTTAGGGTTCATCGCGGGCGCGATCAGCACCGGCCGGTCTGTGGCCAGCAGCACGGCACTGGCCAGGTCATCGGCCAGTCCATGCGCCATCTTCGCCATCAGATTGGCGGTTGCCGGTGCGACCAGCACGAGGTCGCAGTCGCGCGCCAGCCGGATATGGCCGACATCCTGCTCGTCCTCGCGCGAAAACAGGTCGGTATAGACGTGGCCGGAGGACAGCGCGCCGACGGCAAGCGGGGTTATGAATTCCTGCGCCGCCCTGGTCATCACCGGCCGCACGTCTGCGCCACGCTCGCGCAGGCGACGGATCAGATCGAGGCTTTTATAGGCCGCGATGCCGCCGGAAATGATCAGGAGAATGCGCTTGCCGGAAAGGTCCATGGCTGTACTCGGTATCGGAAACTGGCCGGAAGCTAAGGTCTTGGCGGGCAAGTTGCAATCGACTTTCGGCCTGTGTGGTGGACGGTGCCGGCCGCTTGCCCCATGCAACGCGCTCGGATAGCATTCGTTTCGGCCGGATGTGGCCAGCCGCCCGCGGCGTTTCGCCATGGTGAATACATCCCCCGACCATCATCCTTGCCATCCCGACAATGATGACGAACGGATCAGCAATGCGGGCACTGATCTTAAGAGTTCGTCCATTGGAAGGATGATGACATGCGCGATTTCCGCGACGCGAAACTGATGGCCAAGAGCCTGCGCGAGGCGCTGGCCGAACAGGCAATCGATATTCCCCACAGCAAGGCTTTGGAACTCATCGCCGCCCAGTTCGGCTATGACGACTGGAACGTGCTTTCCGCCAAGATCGATGCTGGCGCGCCGTCCGAGCGAACGGCCCCTATCTCGATCCAGCCGGCAATCCCGATCTTCCGCATCTTCGATGTGGCGAAAGCGATGGAATTCTACCGCGATTTCCTGGGCTTTGCCGTCGATTGGGAACATCGTTTCGGGCCGAACGCGCCGCTCTATTGTCAGATGTCGCGCAGCGGCATGCTGATCCATCTGTCCGAACATGCCGGCGACGCCTCGCCGGGTGCGCGCGTCTTCGTGCCGATGACGGGCGCGGCGGCGTTTCAGAAGGAGCTGATCGGCAAGAACTATCCCTATATGCGGCCGGGGCTGGAACAGGCGCCCTGGGGACTGGAGGTCACGGTCATCGATCCATTCAGCAACCGCATCACCTTTTGCGAACGCGAGATCAAGGGATAGGCGCTAACCGGCGTGCCGGGGTTGGAGGCTAGCCCTTCGCCTCGGCGGCCGCGATCGGCTGCGTGACGAGGCGAAAATCCGTCATTTCCTTCTCGGTCAGATAGTAGAGCCGGTCGGGCGGCGTCTCCAGGGCATGCAGCCAGAGGCCGGAGCCGATCCCCATCTCCTCCAGATGCCGGGCAACGCGCGCGGTCGTCGATTGCGCCGATGACATGGCCTGTTCTGCGGACGGCCGTTCGCGGCTGCCGTTGAAGACCTGATGCACGCCGATCACCGCATCCGTCTCGGCGACACGTGTCGCCCCGCCGGCCAACACGATCGGGCAGGAAGAGGCGCAGAGCGCCCGCGACGCGACTTTCGTTTGCAACGCCTTTTCACGGATCAGCTTAGACATGGCGATCGCATCCTCCACCGAACCGCCGGGAGAATTAAGCTGCACGGTCTTCACATATTCGCCACGCGCCTCGATCTCGGCAGAAAAACGGGTGGCTGCACCGGGATCGATCGTGCCTTCCGCCACCAGCACCCCGCCGGGGCGAAGGTCGAAGGTCATCGCCTTGCGCAACACTTCGCTCGGGCTCGACGGCTCGACCGGCGGTGACGCCGGGCGGCCGTCGGTCAGCGCCGGAGGCAGGACGGGCTGGCCGTCACGCATCGGGTCGAAGCCGGGAAGCGCGCTGCCCGGAAGTTCGGCATTCGCGGCAGTGATCTCGCGCATGTCGACGACAAGGAAGGTCGCCGATGCCGCGATCAGCAGATAGAAGACGGCGCGCATCAGCACGCCGTCGTCGATGCGTCGGATGGCGTCACCGATCTTCATTCAGCCGGTCCCTGCCGCGAGAGCGGGCATCGAGATTGGTGATGTTGTTCGGCTCGTCCTCGGCGCTGGTCTCTTGCCCACCGTCTGCAGACCGGGACTCGTCCTCGCGTTTGTCCTCTTTTTCGGCTTCGCTGCCCTTAAATTCGGGTTTGCGAGGCTTTGCATTGGCGACTGCGGTCTCCAGATCGACACCTCTTGCGGCCAGTGCCTGCTGCACCTCCATTGCACGCAGCAACTCGCCGGCGGTGATGCGCTCGGCATAGGGAAGCTGCTCTTCCTGGCGGCGGATCGAGGCATGCGCGACGGCAAGGATGAACACCATCACGCCCGGCAGGAGGTCGATCGATATCGCACCGGCCCAGGCGGGAATGAAGTCCTGTGCATAGTGCAGCACGGCCTCGGCGGAAGACAGAGGCACGAAACGGCGCTCGCCGACCGGAGCGCGGGCAAGGATCTCGTCGGCAGCTCTCGCCAGGGCGCGCGATTGCGCGGCGACCGAGGCCCTGACCGTTTCCATTACCTGATCCTGGCGGTTGATCAGATTGGGATCCGCCCCATCGGCAACCGGTGCGATGAAGCCGAGCGACAGATCGTCGGCGGCACGGCGGATCGAAGGGGCGATCGAGGTCTGGGCGAGCGAGGAAATGACCCCGGTGAGCGCCACCGCTTCGGTGGAAAACTGGTCGGCGCGCGGCTCGATGCGGCCGGGCGAGGAGAGCAGCGTGCGCATCGTCTCCAGCCGTGTCTGGCCCTGTTCGAACAGTTCGGTGACCTGTTCACGCGAGGCGTTGATGCCGGCTTCAAGCGATCGCATCTGGCCGGACATCTGGGACAGTAGCTGTACGACGCTGCCCGATCCCGTCGTGCCGGTCAGCGATCCCGATTGCCGCTCGACGGCGGCAAGCTGGGAGAAGCGTTCCGCCGCGCGCTGGATATCCGGAAGCAGGCTCTGGGCGGCGAGCGCATTCTGGTGGGCACGGTCGAGATCCGACGTATAGCCCTCGACGGTTTCGGCAAGGTGCTGCTCGACCGCGGCGGAGCCGGCCAGCGCTGCGGCATTCAGCCAGCTCGACATGGCAAGGATCATCGCAGCCCCGCAGGCCATGACGAACAGCATCGCCGTCTTGCCGGTGCGGTTGGTGATATGCGGGTAGAAGCGCGCCATGTAGGACCAGAAGGCATAGATGCCGACCGAGACCGAGACGGAATAGATGATCGCGGCGAAGAAGACGCCGGTCGGCGAGCCGTCGAGGATCGAGCGGACGCCGAGATAGGTATAGACACCGGATGCCAGCGCCAGCACGGCGAGCGCGAACCGGGTCATGGTTTCGACGGCGGCAATGCCGTCCTTCAGCCGTTGCGTGGGGCCGAGCGCCATGGGCAATCTCCGAGAAGAGACAGGAAAAGGAAAGTATTCCTTTAAGAAAGTCTGAAGAAGCTGGCGGAATAAAGGCTTGGCTGCGGTGCCGGTGTGGCGAAAGACCTGGAAAACGGGCCTTTGCGATCAAAACGCGGTTACGCGTCCAGTCCCTGCATGCCGAAACCGCCAAGCGCGAAGAAATCGTCGATCGCATGGATCGGCGAAATCGCGATGAGCCGGGCGAGGAAGTCATCCGAGGCAAGCTCCTCCTCGATCGCCTCGACCTCGGCCGAGAGCGCCCGGTCGATTGTGTAGAAGGCGGCATGCTTGCGCACCACCTCGTAGACGAGACCGACGGCACCGCGCGGTTCGTCACGGTGAATATCCATCGCCTGTGCTGCCAGCAGCGCTTCGAGCGCCGCCAGGCGCCTCAGCGCCGTGACCTGCCGCTCGAACCGCTCGACGACAAGCGGCAGGAAGGCAGCTTCATCTTCCATCCCGCCGGCGACCACCAGCGACTGGGCCGAAACCGGATTGCTCATCGACAGCACCCGCGAGAAGATTTCGCCCGCAAGCTTGATGATCGGGCCGAAGCCGGTGGCGATGACGCCCGGCGGCACGAGGTTGACCGGCAGGTCGCGGCGCTGGCCGTTGCCGAGCAGGACGCAGCGGTTGAATGCATTGCGCGCCGCATGCGCCATGCACAGCACGGCCGATTCCATCAGCACCGTGACATCGAGCGGCAGAGAGCCGCCTGAGGTCAGCACCCGCCCGTCGACGATGACGGGATTGTCGTCGGATCGGCCGGTGGCGGCGAGGATCTTGTGGCCGGAGGAAAGCAGGCTCTCGAAGACGGAGCCGAAGACCTGTCCCATCATCCTGATGCTGAGCGGGTCCTGCACATGCGTGCCGCTCGGCCATGCCCAGCCCTGCGAGGCGTTGAGAAGCCACGAGCCGATCATCGCCTCCCGCGCCGTGCCCACATGGGTGACGGCAAGCCAGGGATCGCGCGAAGCGCCCATGGCGCCGGCGGCCGAAAGTCCGGTGGCGAGCAGCACGCGCAGGGCGCCGGCTGCGCCTCTGACCTCCCGCGCCGCGGCCGCGAAACTGACGGCGTTGACGCTGAGCGAGGCGAGGCTGTCGCGCGGCGCCATGCGCTGCGGCGAAATGCCGGCGGCCTGGAAAGCCTCTGCCGCCGGCATGCGGCGACCTTGGTAGACGGCCTCGCCGACGCCGGTAAGCACCGCGCCGATCTGACCCATCAGCCCGATATCGGCACAGCCGATCGAGCCGGTGCGCCGTACGACCGGGATGACATCGGCGGACAGAAGAGCGAGATAACTTCCGACCAGATCCGGCGTGCAGCCGACATAGCCGGTAAGCGCCGTGTTGACCCGGAGCGCGATTGCATTGCGCACGACGGATGTCGGGAAAGCATCGCCGGTACCGAAATGGTGGGCACGCACGAGGCCGATGTTGAACTGGTCGAGTTCATCCGCCGACCATGCGACATCCTTCATGGCGCCGACGCCGGTCGTTGCGCCATAGACGGGCAGGCCGTCCACGATCGCCTGTTCCAGAACGCCGCGCGCGGCGGCCACCCGCGCCATGCCGAGCGGATCGGCGCTGACGGCGGCATGACCTTCGCCGATCACCAGGAGTTCTGCAAAACCGAGCGGCTGGCCGCTCAGTTCGATGGACACTTTCGGGTCTGATGTCTGCTTTGCCATGCTGCAAGACTATGCGAGCGGCATGGCCGGCGGCTATGCCGAAAAGCGCATATTCATGTCGCGCTTCGGCTGGTCAGAGCGTGATGGCGATATAGAGCAGCGACAGTGCGATGACCCAGAGCGCCAACCGGCCGTAACGGCTGTGGCGCGCCTCCGCCTTGCCGATCGCGTCCGCCGTATCGGCATCGAAGCGCAGGCCGTTCTCGCTCATGTTGACGAGTTCGCGGTGCAGGGTTTCGGTCTTGGACGCGATTTCCGGCATGGCTTCGGCCAGCTTGACCGCAGCCTTGGCGCCGTCCTTGAGGTCGGACAGGATACGCTTGGGGCCGAGATTGTCGCGGATCCAGTCTCCGACGACGGCTTCGGACGCCTTCCACATGTTGAAACGCGGGTTGAGCATGCGCGACACGCCCTCGACCACCACCATGGTCTTCTGCAGCAGGATCAGCTGCGGCTGCGTCTGCATCTCGAAAAGGTCGGTAACCTCGAAAAGCAGGGCGAGAAGCCGTGCCATGGAGATCGTCTCGGCCGGCTGGCCGTGGATCGGCTCGCCGATGGCGCGGATCGCCTGGGCAAAGGCTGCGACGTCGTGATGGCCAGGTACGTAACCGGCTTCGAAATGCACCTCGGCGACGCGCATGTAGTCGCGGGTGATGAAGCCGTAGAGGATCTCGGCAAGGAACCGCCGCTCCTTCTTCCCCAGCCGCCCGGTAATGCCCATGTCGACGGCGACGATCGTGCCGTCGCGCTCGACGAAAAGGTTGCCCGGATGCATGTCGGCGTGGAAGAAGCCATCGCGCAGCGTGTGCCGCAGGAAGGACTGGATCAGCACTTCGGCAAGCTTTTCGAGATCGTGGCCAGCCTCGCGCAGCGCCGCGATGTCGTTCATCTTGACGCCGTCGATCCACTCCATGGTGATGACGTCGCGGCCGGTGCGCTCCCAGTCGACCTCCGGCACACGGAAGCCGGGATCATCCTTCGTGTTCTCGGATATTTCGGAAAGAGCGGCGGCCTCGAGACGCAGGTCCATTTCCATCTTGGTCGTCTGCTCGAGCGTCCGCGTCACCTCGATCGGGCGCAGGCGTCGGCTCGACGGCATCAGGCGTTCCTGCATGCGGGCAACCACATACATTCCCTCGATGTCATGGGCGAAGCGCTGGCGCACGCCGGGGCGCACCACCTTGACGGCCATCTTCTTGCCCTTGACCGTCGCCGGATGAACCTGGGCAATGGAGGCGGCCGCGATCGGCTCTTCGAAGGATGTATAGAGATCTTCGATCTGCCGGCCGAGCGAGGTCTGGATCGCGGACTTCGCGGCAGTCGTCGGGAAGAAGGCCATCCGGTCCTGCAGCATGGCGAGATCGACGGCCCAGTCGACACCGACCACATCCGGGCGGGTGGCGAGGAACTGGCCGATCTTGACATAGGACGGGCCGAGCCGGCCGACGGCACGGGTCAGTCGTTCGCTGCGGGCCTGTTTCTTGGCGCGAAAGCGTGTCAACGGCGCAAGCATCGACTTGGCGAAGCCAACGGCCGGCGGCATGTCCTCTGTCGGCAGCGCGGAGACCACGCCTTCTCGAACGAGGACCCAGCCGACACGGGCGAGCCGGAAATAGGCGCCGATCGTGCTCATGCGTTCAAAGCTTCCAGCCGGAATGCAGCGCGGCGATGCCGCCCGTGTAATTGGTGTAGGTCACGCGCGAAAAGCCGGCGGTGCGGATCATCGTGGCAAAGTTCTCCTGGTTCGGGAACTTGCGGATCGATTCCACCAGATACTGGTAGGGCTCGGCCTCGCCGGTGATCATCTTGCCGAATTGCGGGATCGCCTTGAACGACCACTGCTCGTAGAACTTATCGAGCATCGGCATGTCGACTTCGGAAAACTCCAGCACCAGCAGGCGCCCGCCGCGCTTCAGGACGCGATAGGCTTCCGACAGCGCCACATCGATGCGCGGCACGTTGCGGATGCCGAAGGCGACCGTATAGGCGTCGAAGGAATTGTCCTCGAAGGGCAGCGATTCCGCATTGGCCTCGACGAAATCGAGATTGGCGGAGAGCTTCTTCTTCGCCGCCCGCTCGGCGCCGACGGCCAGCATCGAGCCGTTGATGTCGAGAACGGTCGTATGCGCCTTACGGCCGGAGGCTTCGACGATGCGGAACGCGATGTCGCCGGTACCGCCGGCAACATCGAGCGTCCTGTAGCCCTCTTCCTTGCGCGGCGAGAGCGATGCGATCATCGCGTCCTTCCAGACGCGGTGCATGCCTGCCGACATCACGTCGTTCATGATGTCGTAGCGCTTGGCGACCTTATGGAAGACGTCGTTGACCAGTCCCTGCTTTTCTCCGTCGGCCACCTGACGGAAGCCGTAGGAGGTTTCCATTCCGCCGTGGGCGCCGGTGCGGGCTTCGGTCATCGAGTGCTCCTTGAACTCATTGGTCCCTGGGTGTCCAGACACGGCAAAACCGGATCCCGGTCGCCTTTTGGCTGGTCGCCCCTAGAAGGGTGAATAGATTGTCGTTCCGGTCTATAGATCACCGGCGTCGTTGTTGAAACAGGAAGTTAGGTATTCATGCCCGAATTGCCAGAGGTGGAAACCGTCCGTCGCGGCCTTGCTCCGACCATGGAAGGCGCGCGCGTTGCCGCCCTTCGCGTCAATCGCGCGGATCTGCGCTTTCCGTTTCCTGACGATTTCGCGGCTCGCGTTACAGGACGCGGCATCGTTTCCCTCGGGCGGCGGGCCAAATACCTGCTGATCGACCTGGAGGACGACCTGACGCTGATCAGCCATCTCGGCATGTCCGGCTCTTTCCGTATAGAGGAAGAGGTGCAGGGCGATTTCCACCACAAGCGCTCCAAGGATGAAAAACACGATCATGTCGTCTTCGAGCTGGAGGGCCGGAAGGGACCGGCGCGTGTGATCTACAATGACCCGCGCCGTTTCGGCTTCATGCATTTGTGGAAGCGCAGCGAACTGGACCTCTATCCGGCCTTTGCCGAACTCGGGCCGGAACCGACCGGCAATGCGCTCGATGCCGACTATCTGGCCGGTCGCCTGAAGGACAAGAGCCAGCCCTTGAAGGGCGCGCTCCTCGACCAGACGGTAATTGCCGGGCTCGGCAATATCTATGTCTGCGAGGCGCTGTGGCGCGCGCACCTGTCCCCCAAACGCCAGTCCGGCACGCTGGTAACGCCGACGGCCAAGCCGAAAAAGGAGCTGCTGCGGCTGACGGACGCAATCCGCGCAGTCATTGCAGATGCTATTGCTGCGGGTGGATCATCGCTGCGCGACCATATCCAGACGGATGGCTCGCTCGGCTATTTCCAGCATTCCTTCTCGGTCTACGACAGGGAAGGCGGGGCTTGCCGCACGCCCGGATGCGGCGGTACGGTCTCGCGCATCACGCAATCCGGCAGGTCGACCTTCTTCTGCCCCGCATGCCAGAAGTGAGACCCGCCGCCCTATAGAAACAGGATATGACCGGTGAGCGACGAATTGAGCTTCGAGACGATACTGACGGAAACCCGCGGCGCGGTCGCGATCATCACGCTGAACCGACCAAAGGCGCTGAATGCTCTCAACTCCCAGGTCATGACCGAGCTGACGGCAGCGCTTGCCGCTTATGACAAGGACGAGACGGTTGCCGCCGTCGTTCTGACCGGTTCCGAAAAGGCCTTCGCCGCCGGCGCCGACATCAAGGAAATGCAGGCGCTTGAATTCGTCGACGCCTATGTCGGCGACTTCATCTCCGGCTGGGATGCCGTCATCTCCTTTCGCAAGCCGCTGATCGCCGCCGTCTCGGGCTTCGCGCTCGGCGGCGGCTGCGAGCTTGCGATGATGTGCGACTTCATCATTGCCGCCGACACGGCGAAATTCGGCCAGCCGGAAATCACCCTCGGCATCATTCCCGGCATCGGCGGCTCCCAGCGCCTGACGCGCGCCGTCGGCAAGGCCAAGGCGATGGACATGGTGCTGACCGGCCGGATGATGGATGCGGCCGAGGCGGAACGGGCGGGACTCGTTTCGCGTGTGGTTGAGGCCGACAAATTGCTGGACGAGACGCTTGCTGCGGCCGAGAAGATTGCCGGCTTCCCGAGGGGCGCCGTATTGATGGCCAAGGAGGCGGTCAGCCGCTCTTTCGAGACGACGCTTGCCGAAGGACTGAGGTTCGAGCGGCGGCTGTTCCAGTCGCTGTTTGCCACGGCGGATCAGAAGGAAGGCATGGCTGCATTCGTGGAAAAGCGCAAACCCGCCTTTTCCAACCGCTAGGGTATCAAAAAGCGCGTTGACTGGGGCGGGTATTCCCGCTATATGCCCGCCCACAGTTGGGAAAGCCTCTTCACGGCTTCCTCTATTGCTCCCGAATTGCTGGATGATGGGTCGCATGACCGGCGGCAACGGTGGAGTGTTGGTTCGAATTCGTAGAGAGGCATGAAATGGCCAATACAACTTCGGCGAAAAAAGCGACCCGCAAGATCGCTCGCCGCACTGAAGTCAACAAGTCCCGTCGCTCGCGCGTTCGTGGCTTCATCCGCAAGGTTGAAGAAGCCATCGCAACGGGTGACGTAGCGGTTGCTGCAGAAGCCCTCCGGGTTGCTCAGCCGGAAATCGCCCGCGCTGCAAACAAGGGCGTCCTTCACAGCAACACGGCATCCCGCAAGGTGTCCCGTCTTGCTGCTCGCGTGAAGGCACTTTCCGCCTAAGCCGGCTATCTAAATTTTGATTTCCTGAAAGCCTGGTCACCCGACCGGGCTTTCTGCGATTCTACCTTGACGATTGTTCGTTGCTCGGCTCAATAACGGTTTCGTGTCATCGGCATGACGAAGAAAATGCAGTTATATTAGTGGCTTACGCGGGAATTTTGGCATTTAGCCTTCAGTGACGGCGGGCTTTCGGGCGACAAAATAGAGTCAAGCAAATTTTTATTTTTCCTGTGAATCGCGCGCTCCGGCAGTGGCCAAAATTGAATCTCATTGATTCAACAGCGATTCTTTTTTTGGATGTCCGCGGCATTCAAATCGCGCGGCAAGAGTCAACGGCCAGCCCCCGACTTTGGCTAAAAAACGCTGTTGATCTTGCCAGGTGATCCTGCCTAAATGGCCTCCAGCAAGGGCATGGGGAATTACTTCAGAAGCTTTCACAGACGGTCTCTCCAAGGGACGGATGTATTAGCTTTTTGCTTCTTGCGGCGGGAGCTACATTCCCGTTCTCCATATACCGTCGGTTGCAAAACGAAAAACAGCAGTGTTTTTCGAAGGCAGTCGATTTGCGCCCTGACATCGGCTTGATCGCTGATGGCGGGCACAAGGATTGACCGCGGCTCATGACGAGGATGAGGCGCAAGACTGGCGGGGGACACCGCCCATGCCGGCTGTTTACGAGGCGGTCCGGCAACTGGTTTCATTCTGGCGGATGAAGCTGCATGCATGAGCGAACGAGTGCGCTTTCCCTAACCGGGGGAGGGATGAGTTCGTTTTTATAACAAAGTTTTCCCTGGCGGCATGACGGTCGCCAGGTCCATTCAAAAGGCGGCAAATAATGCAGATGAATACCGTATCGGCTCGTGCAATTGGCAATGGGGACCATGCACGGCAGGGGTTCGATTCAGTTTGCTCCCAAGCGGCAGGGGAAACAGCAGAAATGCAGCATGATGCTCTTTTCGAGCGGTTTAGTGCGCGGTTGAAGGCACAGGTCGGTCAGGATGTTTATGCAAGTTGGTTTGCGCGTCTTAAACTCCATTCGGTTTCCAAGAGCGTAGTTCGCCTCACGGTACCGACGACCTTCCTGAAGTCCTGGATCAACAATCGCTATCTTGACCTGATCACGTCCATCTTCCAGACGGAAGACAAGGAAATCCTGAAAGTCGAGATCCTGGTGCGGACGGCAAGCCGCACCACGCGTCCGACGGCAGTCGCTGAAGAGCGCTCCGTGGCGAACGCGTCCGGCGCGACGGCAAACGCGGGCCGCGTTTCGTCGCAGCCGCGCGAGATCGGCAAGATCGCGTCCTTCCCGGCGCCAACGGCCGCACCGGCCACGGCACGCGGCATGTCACAGTCCGGGCCGCTTTTCGGCTCGCCGCTCGACAGCCGCTACACGTTCGACACCTATATCGAGGGTTCGTCCAACCGCGTGGCGCTTGCTGCGGCCAAGACGATCGCCGAAGCCGGCGCTGGCGCCGTACGCTTCAATCCGCTCTTCATTCATTCGAATGTCGGCCTCGGCAAGACCCACCTTCTGCAGGCGATCGCCAACGCTGCCGTCGGCAGCGCCCGCAATCCGCGCGTTGTCTATCTGACGGCCGAATACTTCATGTGGCGTTTCGCCACCGCGATCCGCGACAATGACGCGCTGACGCTGAAGGATAGCCTGCGCAACATCGATCTCTTGATCATCGACGACATGCAGTTCCTGCAGGGCAAGATGATCCAGAACGAGTTCTGCCATCTGTTGAACATGTTGCTCGACAGCGCCAAGCAGGTCGTCGTCGCAGCCGACCGTGCCCCCTGGGAGCTGGAATCGCTCGATCCGCGCGTTCGTTCGCGTCTTCAGGGCGGTGTTGCGATCGAGCTGGAATCGCCAGAATACGACATGCGTCTGGAAATGCTGCAAGGCCGCCTCGAGGTTGCCCGGCAGGATGATCCGTCGCTGGACATTCCGGTCGAGATCCTCAGCCACGTCGCCCGCAATGTCGCAAGCAGCGGCCGCGAGCTGGAAGGCGCCTTCAACCAGCTCCTGTTCCGCCGCTCCTTCGAGCCGTCCTTGTCGATCGAACGCGTTGATGAGCTTCTGGCGCATCTGGTCGGTGCCGGTGAGGCAAGGCGTGTCCGCATCGAGGACATTCAGCGCATCGTCGCCCGTCACTACAACGTCTCGCGCCAGGAACTGGTGTCGAACCGTCGTACCCGCGTCATCGTCAAGCCGCGCCAGATCGCCATGTATCTGGCCAAGACCATGACGCCGCGATCCTTCCCGGAGATCGGCCGTCGTTTCGGCGGACGCGATCACACGACGGTGCTGCATGCGGTTCGCAAGATCGAGGAACTGATCGGCGACGACACGAAGCTTGGCCATGAGGTCGAGCTGCTGAAGCGCCTGATCAACGAGAACAACGCCTGATCCAAGGCAGGGCGGCTCCCGCGGGCCGCCTGCGCAACTCATCGCTTTCAAAGATTATCGCCCCTTGACGCCATGCGTCCGGGGGCGCATTGCGTTGACATGTAGTGCATAAGGGGCGCAGGCATGTTTCTTCTTTCGGTGGCAATGATCTGGGGCGTCGCCTGCTTGACGCCGGGGCCGAGCACGCTTCTCGTCATCCGCTATTGCCTGACGGCGCCGCGCAAGGTGGCGATCTTTGCGGCCATGGGCACGATCACCGGCACGTTCTGCTGGGGTGTTGCCGGCTGGCTCGGCATCAATGCGCTGTTCCAGGCCGCACCCTTTGCCTATGTCGCGCTGAAGATCGCCGGCGGGCTTTATCTGATCTGGCTTGGCATTCGCGTGCTTCTCGATGTGCGCAAAGCCCGCAAGACGCCGGATCTGGCGCCGGCAAGGGTCGATGTGCCACTGAAGACCGCCTATCGAATGGGGCTTGCCACCAATCTCGCAAACCCCAAGTCGGCGCTGTTCGTCGCCTCGCTGTTTGCCGTCACCATGCCGGCCGGCACGCCATTTTTCTTTGGCGTCGCGGCAATCGCGGTGATGATTGCGGTCTCGACGCTCTATTACGCCTGCCTCGTGTCGCTGATCACGCATCCGAAGGTGGCGGCGGCCTATCTGAAGGCCAAGCACAAGCTCGATATCGGCGTTGCTACCGTGTTTGTCGGCTTCGGTACGAAGCTCCTTCTGTCGCAGCGATAGGTGCAAGGTGGCAGTCGAGCGCGACCCGACCGGCCGCTTTTACGCAGACAATGCCGAAGCCTATGCCGGCAGGTCATCGACGGTGAGCCACGCGCGGCTTGACGGCTTCCTGGCAAGGCTCCCGCCCTCGGCACGGATATTGGAACTGGGCTGCGGCAGCGGGCGCGACAGTGCCCGGATGATGGCGCTCGGCTTCGACGTTACGCCGACCGATGGAACCGCGCAGATGGCCGAGCAGGCGGCGATCCGACTGGGTGTCCCGGTGCCGGTGCTCCGTTTCCAGGATATCGATATGGTCGCCGCCTTCGATGGCATCTGGGCAAGCGCCTGCCTGCTGCATGTGCCGCGCGCCGAGCTTCCGGCAATCCTCCTCAAGGTTCATGCCGCACTGCGGCCCTGCGGCATGTTCTATGCCAGTTTCAAGGCGGGCGAGAGCGAGGGCCATGATGCGCTTGGCCGCTTCTTCAATTATCCTTCGCAACAATCGTTGCGGGCGGCCTATGCGCCATGCGGGTGGGCGTCGCTTGAGCTCGACGAACAGTCTGGCGGCGCCTATGACGGCCATCCGACGAACTGGCTACACGTCACGGTCGTCAAGGCCTGATCCAGGTCTCGCCAGGGCTGCGGAAACCGCTGATTTTGAGCGGATTTCGGTACATGCCTCTTCCGTTTTGACGAAAGGCGCTACATGCTCGTTTCCAGTGCGTGGAGAAAGATCATGAACGACGAAGCGCGTGCGCGAATAGCAGCCAATGACAAACTGCTGAAAGCGGTGATCACCCTGCTGGCGATCAAGGACCCCGGCCTGCTGGATGAACTCGACATCATATTCGCCCTGACCGAAGACGGCGGCGCGAGCCTTGCAGACGCCGACCGACGAACGCGGCTCCACCTGAAACAGGAACTGGAACTCATCCGGTCGCTGGCAAGCTCGACATTCGAGACGACACACTAAATCCTTAACGCCAAAGGAGCCACCTTGCGTGCCGCAGGTCTCGCTGCGCGTTTGCGGTGCCTGATGTGAAAGGAGACGCCGTAGCGTCTCCTTTAGATTCCGAAATCAGATATTGCCGTTTGCGGCATCACCCGGTGCGGCATCCGCCTTCGGGCCACCCTTGGCGACGCCGACCATCGCCGGGCGCAGTACCCGGTCGCCGATCGAAAAGCCGGCCTGCACCACCTGGATGACCGTGTTGTTCGGCACGGCCGGGTTCGGCACTTCGAACATCGCCTGGTGGAAATTGGGATCGAACTTCTCGCCCTCGGCATCGATCTTCTTCACGCCGTGGCGCTCGAGAGCGGAAAGCATGGCGCGCTCGGTCATTTCCACGCCTTCGAGAAGGGTGGTGAGTGTGGCGTCCGCCGAGGCACGCTGCTCTGCCGGAACGGCATCGAGGGCGCGGCGCAGATTGTCGGACACGGCCAGCATGTCGCGCGCAAAGCCTGCGACGGAATAGGACTTGGCGTCCTTCACGTCACGCTCGGTGCGGCGACGCAGGTTGTCCATTTCGGCGGCAAGACGCAGAAAACGGTCACGCAGTTCGGCATTCTCGGCCTTCACCGCCTCGATCGGATCGGGTTCTGCGGCCGGGGTCTCGGCGGCATCCTGCTCGGCTGCGCCGTTAAGAGCGGCATTCACGGCATCCACGCTCTCGGCGGCAGCTGCGTCAGGGCCAGTCTTGTTGGTATCGTCGGTCATGACGTTCTCCGATTACTTCTGTTCAGGAATTTGCGCCCGATATCGAGGTTCGGCGCGGAAAAATCAAGGCTTGCGGCGATTTCCGATCATATCGAGCCGCGCGAAAGCCGTGCGATCAGCTGAGCCGTGTAGTCGACCATCGGCACGACGCGGGAATAATTGAGCCGTGTTGGGCCGATCACCCCGACTGCGCCGACGATCCGGTCGTCACCATCACGGTAGGGCGCGACGATCAGCGACGAACCGGAGAGAGAGAACAGCTTGTTTTCCGAACCGATGAAGATGCGTACCCCCGGTCCGGCCTCGGCCAGTTCGAGGATCTCGATCAGGCTGTCCTTCTTCTCCAGGTCGTCGAACAGCAGCCTCAGGCGGTCGAGGTCGGACGGCTCGCCGAGACCTTCAAGAAGATTGGCGCGTCCTCGTACGATCAGCTGGGTTGGCTTGCCCTCTTCGCTATCGCCCGACCAGACGGCGAGACCACGTTCTATCAGGTCCTGCGCCAGCGCATCGACCTCGCTCTGCACCTCCTGCTTCAGCGTCTTCATCTGGCCGCGGAATTCCGGCAATGTCTGGCCGGTCAGGTGAGCGTTGAGAAAATTGGCAGCCTCGGTCAATTGCGAGGAGGTGACGCCTGCCGGCAGCTCGATGATGCGATTTTCGACCTGGTTATGATCGCCGACAAGAACGGCCAGCGCCTTTGTCGGCTCCAGCCGGATGAATTCCACATGTTTGAGTACGGGGTCGCTCTTCGTCGTGATGACGATGCCGGCGCCGCGCGAAACGCCCGACAGCATCAGGCTGGCATCCGCCATCAGGTTTTCCAGCGTCTGGTCGCGATTGGCAGGACGGATCTGCCGGTCGATGGCGGAGCGCTCCTCGTCGGACAGATTGCCGGTCTGCATGAAGGCATCGACGAAGAAACGCAGACCGCTCTGCGTCGGCAGCCGGCCGGCGCTGATATGGGGTGAATAGATCAGCCCGAGCTGTTCCAGGTCGCTCATCACGTTGCGCACGGAAGCGGGCGACAGGGACATCGGAAGAAGGCGGGACAGGTTGCGCGATCCGAGCGGCTCGCCGTTCTCCAGATAGCTTTCCACGATGCGGCGAAAGATCTCGCGCGAGCGATCGTCAAGCATCGAACCGGCATCCATGCCCAAAGCTGCCGAAAACACCATTCCTGTCATCATCCCGATTTTGGTTGTCTTCCAGATATAGTCATTGGAAATGCCGTCTCAAACCGGAAATCGCGATCAATCGATCCGATTGTCGCTTGGTCATGCCCTGTGGGGCTTTTTCTTTGCAAATCGCGCGGGACGACCTTAGAAGGCGGGTAACGCCGCATCGCGCGAAAAATCTTCGTCTCGACAAGCGGCAGACCAATACCAGGGAGTGATCCATGCGGCCTTCAGGCAGACCAGTAAACCAGATGCGCAAAGTGTCCTTCGAGCGCAACTTCTCCAAGCATGCCGAAGGCTCCTGTCTGGTGAAGTTCGGCGACACGCATGTCCTGTGCACCGCAAGCCTTGAAGAAAAGACGCCGCCGTGGCTGCGCAACACCGGCAAGGGCTGGGTTACCGCCGAATACGGCATGTTGCCCCGCGCCACCGGCGATCGCATGCGCCGCGAAGCCTCGTCGGGCAAGCAGGGCGGTCGTACGCTGGAAATCCAGCGTCTCATCGGCCGCTCACTGCGCGCCGTCGTCGATCTCGAAGCGCTTGGCGAAAAGCAGATCACCATCGACTGCGATGTCATCCAGGCCGATGGCGGCACCCGCACCGCCTCGATCACCGGCGGCTGGATCGCGCTTTACGATTGCCTGAAGTGGATGGAAACCCGCTCGATGATCAAGCTCGACAAGGTCCTGAAGGATCACGTCGCGGCCATCTCCTGCGGCATCTTCGCCGGTCAGCCGGTCATCGATCTGGACTATCTGGAGGATTCCGCTGCCGAGACGGATGCGAATTTCGTCATGACCGGTTCTGGCGGTATCGTCGAGATCCAGGGCACCGCCGAAGGCAAGCCGTTTACCCAGGAAGAACTGCTGCAGCTCCTCGGTCTCGCCAATGACGGTGTCAGGGAACTGGTGGAAATGCAGAAGGCGGCGATCGCCTGAGGAAGTAGCCCATGCGCAAGCTCGACACAAAGACGATCGTTGTCGCCAGCCACAATGCCGGCAAGATCAAGGAGATCGCCGAGCTGATCGGTCCCTTCGGCTTCTCGGCCAAGTCCGCCGCCGAGCTGAAGTTCGAGGAACCCGACGAGACCGGCACGACATTCGAGGAGAACGCCACGATCAAGGCGCTCGCCTCCGCCAAGGCCTCCGGTCTGCCGGCTCTGTCGGATGACAGCGGTATTGTCATCGATGCCCTGGGTGGTGCTCCGGGCGTCTATACGGCCAACTGGGCCGAGCGCGAAGATGGCAGCCGCGATTTTCAGATGGCGATGCAGAAGGTCGAGACGGCTTTGCAGGACGCGGGCGCCGCAACGCCGGACAAGCGCACCTGCCGTTTCGTCAGCGTGCTCTGCCTTGCCTGGCCGGATGGCCATGTCGAGCTGTTCCGGGGCGAGGTCGAGGGCATGATCGCCTGGCCGCCGCGCGGCACGGCCGGCTTCGGCTACGACCCCATCTTCCAGCCTGAAGGCTACGAGACGACCTTCGGCGAAATGACCAGCGAGGAAAAGCACGGCTGGAAGCCGGGCGATGCGCATGCGCTTTCCCACCGTGCCCGCGCATTCAAGGTCTTCGTCGAGACCTGCCTGGAGGCCTGAACCACTTGAACGCCGTTGCCACCTTTCCGTCCGATACGCTTCTGCCCGATACGGGAGAGCCGGGCTTCGGCGTTTACGTCCATTGGCCGTTCTGCGCGGCCAAGTGTCCCTATTGCGATTTCAACAGCCACGTCCGCCACCAGCCGGTCGATCAGGCCCGCTTTGCCGCAGCCTTCCTGAAAGAGATGGAAACGGTGCGGCGGATGAGTGGCCCAAAGGTCGTCACCAGCATTTTCCTCGGCGGCGGCACGCCGTCGCTGATGGACCCGGCGACCGTGGAAGCGATCCTCGACGGTATCGCCCGCCACTGGAACGTTCCGGACGGTATCGAGATCACCATGGAGGCCAACCCGTCAAGCGTCGAGGCTGAGCGGTTTCGCGGCTATCGGGCAGCCGGCGTCAATCGTGTCTCCATGGGCGTGCAGGCGCTCAACGATGCCGATCTCAAATTCCTCGGCCGGCTGCATGACGTGGCCGATGCGCTGAAGGCGATCCGTCTCGCGCGCGAAATTTTTCCGCGCATGTCCTTCGATCTGATTTATGCCCGCCCGAAACAGACCGTTGAGGCATGGGAGGCGGAGCTGAAGGAGGCAATCTCCTATGCGGTCGATCATCTGTCGCTCTATCAGCTGACGATCGAGGAGGGGACCGCCTTCTACGGTCTGCACAAGGCAGGCAAGCTGATCGTTCCGGATGGCGACCAGTCGGCGCTTCTCTATGAGGCGACACAGGAGATTACCGAACGGTACGGCATGCCGGCTTACGAAGTCTCCAACCACGCCCGCCCCGGCGCCGAAAGCCGCCATAACCTGACCTATTGGCGCTATGGCGATTACGCAGGCATCGGCCCCGGCGCGCATGGCAGGCTGACGCGCGGCCGCGGCAAGATCGCCACCTCGACCGAGCGCCGCCCGGAAGGCTGGCTTGATCTGGTCGAGGCGCAGGGCCACGGCATGATCGAGCAGGAAACACTCGGCTATGAAGAACAGGCCGACGAACTGCTGCTGATGGGCCTCCGCCTGAAGGAAGGCGTAGACCTTGCCCGTTGGCAGGAACTCTCTGGCCGCGACCCGGATCCGGTGCGCGAGCAGACTTTACTGGAACACGGGTTTATCGAGCGCCTCGGCAACTCCCGCCTCCGCTGCACGCCGAAGGGCATGCTCATCCTCGACGCGGTCGTCGCCGACCTCGCCTGCTGAACAATCAGATCTATTCCGAAGGGAAGTGAACGCCGCGATCAAGCGGCGTTGTTGGCCTGTTCCTCGTTGAGGAAGGCGTAGATGGCGGATGCGGAATCCGTCTGGCGCAGCTTGGCCACCAGGTCCTGGTCGCGCAGCACGCGGGCAATGCGCGACAAGGCTTTCAGATGATCGGCACCGGCACCTTCCGGTGCCAGCAGCAGGAAGACGAGATCGACCGGCTCGTCATCGAGGGCCTCGAAATCGACAGGGCTTTCCAACCGTGCAAAAATGCCGCGGATCGAGGAAATACCGGCAAGCTTGCCATGCGGGATCGCGATGCCGTGACCGACGCCGGTAGAACCCAACCGCTCGCGCTGCAAGATGACGTCGAAGATTTCCCGCTCCGGAACGCCTGTCAGCTTGGCCGCTTTCACGGCCAATTCCTGCAGGAGTTGTTTCTTGGAGGTCGCTTTCAAGGCAGGGATAATCGCGTCCTGATGCAGCAGATCTGCCAATGCCATTCGTTATCTTCCTTTTTGCCGCGAAGGGCAGGGGAAGCGCCGTTGCCGACGCCTCCCGAGTTTTTAGTTCTTCATATTGGTGGAGTCGATCCAGCCAATATTGCCGTCGTGGCGTCTGTAAACGATGTTGAGCTTGTCATCTCCCGGGCTGCGGAAGAGGAACACCGGCTCGTCGGTCATATCGAGTGCCATGACAGCTGTCGCAACGGTCATGGTGCGAAGCTGCTTGGTGCTTTCTGCAACGATCGTCGGAGCGAAGTCGTCCGGGACCTCGTCCTCTTCATCGGGAACGCGGTCCATCACGGTATAGGCAACTTCGGAGAAACCGTTGGTCGTATTGCCGGCATGGTGGTCTTTCAGGCGGCGCTTGTAGCGGCGCAGGCGCTTTTCGATGCGTTCTGCGGCAGCGTCGAAACTTCCCTGGGGATCGTTTGCCTGGCCGGCTGCGTGAAGCACGATGCCGGTATCGAGATGCACCTTGCAGTCAGCTGAAAAACGTGGCCCGGATTTCTCGACGATGACCTGGCTGGAATAGCCGCCGTCGAAGTATTTGGTAATCGCCTCCCCGATATGGTCTTCGATCCTTTGACGGAAAGAATCTCCGATTTCCATATGCTTACCGGATACGCGTACACTCATGGAATTATTCCTTCTTGTCGTGACTTGCGTATTCCAGTCTACGCCAAGCCGCTCCTGCATGAAAGTCGCTCGCACCAATTGCGGTAAATTATCACTACTGGTGGGCGTGCTCTGCCGCGAAGGTCCCCGTTCAGCCGAGGCGGGCTTCTAACCGTGCCGGGAGGGGATGTCAATGCACCCTTGACGCGAAATGAATGGTGCGGTTCACGCCGTTGCAGCTCTAGCGATAGCTCGCTTTTCGCGACGGCGCTGGACCGAGGAGGGAATGTTCATCGCTTCGCGGTACTTCGCAACCGTGCGTCGTGCAAGATCGACACCCGCCTGCTTTAGGCTGATCACGATATCGTCGTCGGATAGGACAGAATCGGATGCCTCCTGTGAAATCAGGGTCTTGATCTTGTGGCGCACGGCTTCTGCGGAATGGCTGTCGCCACCTTCGTCCGCGGATCCGATCGATACGGTGAAGAAATATTTCAGCTCGAACATGCCGCGCGGCGTCAGTATGTATTTGTTCGAGGTAACCCGGCTCACCGTCGATTCATGCATCTTGATCGCCTCGGCGACGGTTTTCAGGTTGAGCGGCCGCAGATGGTTGACGCCGTTGATCAGGAATGCGTCCTGCTGGCGCACGATCTCGGTCGCTACTTTCATGATCGTCTTGGCGCGCTGGTCGAGGCTGCGGGTCAGCCAGTTGCCGTTCTGTAGGCAATCGGAGAGAAAAGCGTAGTCGTCGCTGTTCTTCGGGCAGGTTTTCGAAACCGTCTGGAAATAGGACTGGTTGACCAGCACGCGGGGCAGGGTGTCGGGGTTGAGTTCGACCGTCCACCCGCCGCCATTGGCGGGCCGCACGACGATGTCGGGCGAGATCACGTCCGCTACGTGACTGGCAAAGTCGGCGCCCGGCTTCGGGTTCAGCTTGCGGATTTCCGCCAACATGTCGATCAGATCTTCGTCATCGACGCCGCACAGTTTGCGCAGATTGGCGAAATCACGCTTCGCCAGAAGCTCCAGATGCGCGACCAGTGTGGCCATGGCCGGATCGAGCCGATCCCTCTGCTGCAGCTGGATGGCCAGACATTCGCCCAGCGAGCGGCCGAATATACCAGGAGGATCGAGTGTCTGCAGGGTGGCAAGTACCTCTTCCACATGCGCGATATTCGTGCCGACCTTCAATGCGACCTCTCCAAGGTCGGCCTGCAGATAGCCGGCATCGTCAAGCTGGTCGACAAGATGATGGGCGATAAGCCGGTCGGCAGGAAGCTTGAGCGCGAAAGGTAGCTGGCGTTCGACATGGGTACGCAGGCTGGTCTCGCCGGCGACGAAATCTTCGAGGTCGTAGTCGTCGCCGGCTTCTCCTCCCGGCATGGATTTCCATTGGCCGAGAAGTTCCGGCGCATCTGCCCGGCGATCAGGCTGATCGTCCGGAAACACGTTTTCGGAGCCGCCGTCGAGGCTGTCGTTGAATGTGTCGCCAATGACGATCTCGCCACCGGGCATCATCTCGCCGCTGTCGCGCCAGTCCTGACTGTCTGTCTCGTTGGATGCGCCCTCACCGCCGCCGGCGTTATGGCCTAAATCCGCGCCAGATTCATTGTCGGATGGCGCAATTTCAAGCAGCGGGTTCTTTTCCAGTTCCTGGGCGATGAACTGGTTCAGTTCGAAATGCGTCATCTGCAGCAGCTGGATCGACTGCATCAGCTGCGGGGTCATGACGAGCGATTGGGTCTGTCGCAGAAAGAGGCTGGCAGTTAAACCCATGGTAAACGCTAAACTCCAAAAAACCCACGCTCCGCCGTACATTGGGGAGCCTTCAGCGCATCTGGCACGAGAATTGCTTTTTTGAGGGGTTTGGTCAAGCGCTGCCTGCGGGAATTTCCCGCAATGCGATTCTTACAGGCTGAATTTGTCGCCGAGGTAGAGCCGGCGTACATCCTGGTTGCTGACGATATCGGATGCCCGACCGTGAGTCAGCACTTCGCCCGCATGGATGATATAGGCGCGGTCGATGAGGCCGAGCGTCTCGCGGACGTTGTGGTCGGTTATCAGTACCCCGATACCGCGCGCCGTCAAGTGGCGAACGAGATTCTGGATGTCGGATACGGAAATAGGGTCGACGCCGGCGAAAGGTTCGTCGAGCAGCATGAAGCACGGGTCGGTAGCCAGCGCGCGGGCGATTTCCAGACGCCGCCGCTCGCCGCCGGAAAGCGCCACGGCAGCCGATTTGCGCAGCCGGCCAATGTGGAATTCCTCGAGCAGCTCATCGAGCTTGGCTTCGCGCTTGTCGCGGTTCGGTTCGTGCACTTCCAGCACGGCGCGAATATTCTCTTCCACCGTCAGGCCACGAAAGATCGATGCTTCCTGCGGCAGGTAGCCGACGCCGAGGCGCGCGCGCCGATACATCGGCATGCGCGTCACTTCATTGCCGTTGATGGCGATCATGCCTTCGTCGACCGGTACAAGGCCGGTGATCATGTAGAAACAGGTCGTCTTGCCGGCGCCGTTGGGGCCGAGCAGGCCGACGGCCTCGCCACGGCGGACTACCAGCGACACACCGTTGACGACGCGTCGGGTGTCATAGGTTTTCGACAGGCCATGGGCCACGAGCGTGCCTTCATAGCGCGCCTTGTCGCGTGCCATGAACGGCTCGGTCGAAGCTTGCTTCTTGGCCGAAAAACTTGGGAGGGAAGGAAGTTTCACGTTCTATTCTTATTGCTTTGGTCGCGAATTCGGATCGAGCATGATTTCGACGCGGCCACCGCAGCTGTCGAGCTTGGCCTGGCCGCTCGCCATCTGTACGGTAAGCTTGCAACCCTTGAAGACATTCGGTCCTTCCGACAGGACGACCTGCTTGCCGGACAGTGTGAAGGTCTGGCTGGCCATGTCGAACTCGCCCTTCTCGGCGGTTGCCTGCTGCGTTCCGGAGGACAGGAACACCGTATCTTCGAGGAAGATCTTGTCGATATCCGCATTGCCGGCCGTCACCGAGCCGCCGTCGCCGGTGTAGATCACCGTCATCCTGCCGGCCTTCACCGTCGTCGTACCCTGCACGACGTTGACGTTGCCGGTAAAGAAGGCGGTCTTTTCCGCATCCTTGATTTCCAGCTGGTCGCTCTGGATCTGGATCGGCTGATCGCCCGAAAGCTTCATCCCGTCCATGCGGCTCGTCGTCGACTGAGCATGGGCGGAGGCGCCGAACAAGGTCAGAGAGGCCACAGCGAGCGCGGCGGGAATGCGGAAAGAAAAACAGCGATGCATCATGGCGGCCGGGCCTACTTGCCTTTGTTTCGGATGGCTGAGGGATCGACATGGACCCGAACATTGCCGGTGAAATTGAGAGTATGCCCCTTATCGGTGATCTTCATGGAATCTGCAACAATGGAGCCTTCGGTCATCGAAATATTCACCGCGTCGGGCGTGTTCATCTCTCCGCCGGGAATATCCAGATGGGCCGACTGGAAGCGCGCGGTAATGCCGTTGCTCAGATTGACGTCGAATGGCGCGGTCAGGTCGAGCATGTCCTCGCCGCGATTGAAGTCGGCAACCGAGGCCGTCACACGGGCCACCAGCTCGTCATTGATCGGCACAGCTGCCTTCACGTCGCGCAGGCTGATGAGGTTCGGATTGGCGATATCCTGAAGCGCCTTTTCGGCGATCATCGAATAGCTGATCCCGTCGCTGTTGCGGCCCGAAATGGCCGGCCGTTCCATGACGATCTTGCCGTCTTCGATGGTCGCGCTTTCGATCGAAAGGCTTTCCGGCAGATAGGAGCGTACGACAGCCACGCCGATGAAGCCGAGCGAAATCACGCCAGCAACGATCGGCAGCAGGATTTTCAGCCGGCTGACGCGGGAGGAATGCGCGACCGCTGCATCATAGGCACTCACCGGTGCCTGCAGCGATGCGAAAAAGCTGCCGTTATTTCGGATTTGCTGCAGCATGAGTGTGAGTATTGTCCTTCTTGTCGACAGTCTGCCGTCTCGAAACAATCGTCCGCACGGGCGGGATGAGGCGACTATCGACATCCAATATGGTTTTTATCGTTCAACAAACAATAATGGGCAACATAAAAACGTGATAGGACCGGATGGAATCGGCCGACTGTGACCTATGTTCATCGCCGCAAGGCATCTGAAGGGGCGTTTATGGATCATATGGCAATCGCGGATCGGCGCCAGTTGCGCCGCAAGCTCAGCTTCTGGCGCGTTGTGGCGCTGATTTTTCTCGCCGCCATCGGCTTTGTTTCCTACGGTCTGTTTGCCGGTGACGAGAATGGGTCCGGCGAGCCGCATATCGCCCGTGTCCGCATTTCCGGCATGATCACCGACAACCGCGAACTGCTGGAACGCCTCGACCGGATTGCCGAGAACTCTCAGGTCAAGGCGCTGATCGTCTCGATCGCCTCGCCGGGCGGCACCACCTATGGCGGCGAGCGCATCTATCAGGCGATCCGCAAGGTTTCCGAAAACAAGCCGGTCGTCTCCGACATCCGCACGCTTGCTGCCTCCGCCGGTTACATGATCGCCACCGCAGGCGATACGATCGTTGCCGGCGAAAGCTCAATCACCGGCTCGATCGGCGTCATCTTCCAGTATCCGCAGCTCGAAGAGGCGATGAAGAAGATTGGCGTGTCGCTTGAAGAGATAAAGTCGTCGCCGCTCAAGGCGGAGCCGTCGCCTTTCCATCCGGCAAGCGAGGAGGCCAAGACGATGATCCGGGCCATGATCATGGACAGCTACGGCTGGTTCGTCGATCTGGTCGCCGAGCGCCGCAAGCTGCCGCGCGACGAAGTCTTGCGGCTTGCCGACGGCACGATCTTCACCGGCCGCCAGGCGCTCAACGTCAAGCTGGTCGATCAGCTCGGCGATGACGACGATATTCTCGCCTATCTCAAGACCCGCGACGTCTCGCCCGATCTGCCGATCGTCGAATGGAGGAACAGGGAGAGTTCCTCTTCATTCTGGTTCGCCAACGCGTTCTCGCTCATCTTGCGCCAGGCGGGCTTTGCGCTGCCCGTTTCGCCCGAAGCGCTCGACGGTTGGGGGCCAAGCAAGTTGTTCCTTGACGGTCTTGTCTCGGTTTGGCAGGTTGGCGAGGGTTGAAAATCTAATTTTTTCAGGGGGCAACCGTGATAAAGTCTGAACTGGTACAGATCGTTGCAGCACGCAATCCGCATCTCTACCACCGCGACGTCGAGAACATCGTCAACGCCGTGCTCGACGAAATCACGGATGCATTGGCCGGTGGAAACCGTGTCGAGCTGCGCGGTTTTGGTGCGTTCTCGGTAAAAAACCGCCCGTCCCGCTCCGGCCGCAACCCGCGCACCGGCGAAAGCGTCTTCGTCGAGGAAAAGTGGGTACCGTTCTTCAAGACCGGCAAGGAGCTGCGCGAGCGGCTCAATCCGGGCATGGCCGACGAGGACGACTGATCCTCGCTGAGGCGGTCGGAGTTGAAAATCTTTCGTCTTGAAAAGTTTTCATCCGGCCCGATCTCTTGATCGTCGAATGAAATTAAGTGCCGGAGTGAACCATGGCCAAGCTGAAGCGTATTCTTTCGCTTGTCGTTTTCGTGCCGATCGGCATCGTACTGATCGTTCTGGCGGTGGCAAACCGGCAGTCTGTAACGCTGGCGCTCAATCCGTTCCAGCCGCAGGACAGTGTGCTTGCGGTCACCGCACCCTTTTTCGTCTTCATCTTTCTGGCGCTGATCGTCGGCCTTGTCATTGGCGCCTGCGTGACGTGGTGGAGCCAGGGGCGTTACAGGCGTCAGGCCCGTGTCGAGGCCAAGCAGGCAGTCAAGTGGCAGAGCGAGCACAAGGCGCTTGCCGATCGCCGCGGCTGATATCCTTTCGGGATACCGCTACTGCCGGCCATCGCGGCCGCTCACCGCTGCATTGAAATCCGAAAAGAAACGGGAAGCCAACTTGGCCGAGCTTGTATCGATAAGCCGTGCGCCAAGCTTGGCGATCGTGCCTCCAAGCTCGGCCTGGCTGCGGTAGACAAGACGCGTCTCCGTGCCGTCCGCAATCAGCGTCACCTCGGCCGATCCCTTGACAAACCCTGCCACACCGCCCTTGCCCTGAGCATGGATCCTATAGCGTTCACCGGGTAGAACATCTTCAAGCCAGATCTCGCCGGAGAAGCGGAAGGTCAGCATGCCGATCTTGACCCTGATGGTTGCGGCAAGCTCGGTGTCCGATGTCCATTCCAGCGTCTCGCAGCCCGGGATGCAGGTTTTCAGGATGTTCGGATCGTTGAGTGCCTGCCAGACGACGTCGCGCGGTGCCTCGATCCGTTCTTCTCCGGTGAATTCCATGAAGCGTTCTGCCAATCCTGTTGCGGCATGCCTGAACCCGAGCAGATAGGATTCTGTGCGCCGCTTCGCCAGTGCGCGGCGCGGCATGCGCGCATGGGCTTTGCCGAATGCGCGGCAGATGCTATCTGCACGAAAATGAAATCGAAGGATCAATCGTTGAAGACCAGAGACAAGCGGCCAGGGCAGAAGGCGCCGTCCCGGGGCGGCAAGGCTGGCGATCGGCATGGCAGCGAGCGTCAGGGCACCGGCGGCAAGCCGAAAGCTTCGTCTGCCGCGCCGCGCGTCAAGGCGTCGGATGCCCGTCCGAAGGAAGTCAGATCACGCGACGTAAAGCCGGCGGATGCCAATCCCGCACAGCAGCCGGCCGCGCAATTGGCTGCTCAGACCCGTCCGCTATTGGCGCGCACCGGCGAACTGCCGCGCGAAAATGTGCCGATCATTCTGGAATCGCAGAATGCCGGCGATTTTCATCTGGTCGATAGCGGCAAGGGCCTGAAGCTCGAGAAATATGGCCCATACTTCGTCGTTCGCCCCGAGGCGCAGGCGCTTTGGCAGCCGTCGCTCCCGCAAGGCATCTGGGACAGGGCCGACGCGGTCTTTACCGGCAATACCGACGAGGATGGCATGGGGCGCTGGCGGTTTCCGCATGCGGCTCTTGGGGAAACCTGGCCGCTGTCTCTGCTCGACATCGATTTCCTCGGCCGCTTCACGGCCTTCCGCCACATGGGTTTCTTCCCGGAGCAGATCGTTCACTGGGAATGGGTGAAGCATCAGGTTGAAGAGGCGAAAGCCAAGGGGCGGACGCTTAAGGTTCTGAACCTGTTCGGCTATACCGGCGTCGCCTCGCTTGTCGCCGCTGCCGCCGGTGCCGAAGTTACCCATGTCGATGCCTCGAAGAAGGCGATCGGCTGGGCGCGCGAAAATCAGGCTCTGTCGCGGCTTGAAAAGGCGCCGGTGCGCTGGATCTGCGAAGACGCGATGAAGTTCATCCTGCGCGAGGAACGCCGCGGCAGCACTTACGACATCATCCTCACCGACCCGCCGAAATTCGGCCGCGGCCCGAATGGCGAAGTATGGGAGCTGTTCGAGCACCTGCCCGTCATGCTCGATGTCTGCCGCGAGCTTCTGGCGAAGGATGCAGTCGGCCTCGTGCTGACGGCCTATTCCATCCGCGCGAGCTTCTACTCCATCCACGAACTGATGCGCGAGACGATGCGCGGTGCCGGCGGAACGGTGGAATCCGGCGAACTCGTCATCCGCGAGACCGGTCTTGACCGCAATCACCGTGGCCGCGCGCTCTCCACATCCCTCTTCAGCCGCTGGGTTTCAAAATGACAGACGATTTCAGAAGGCCGGGCGTCCGCAAGGTCGGGCAGGTGAAGGAAGTCACCTCGCTTGCCAACCCGATCATCAAGGACATCAAGTCTCTCACCAACAAGAAGGACCGCGAGGCTGCCGGCATCTTCATGGCGGAGGGTCTCAAGCTCGTCATCGACGCGCTGGAACTCGGCTGGGACATCCGCACGCTGATCTACGCCAAGGCCGCCAAGGGCAAGTCACTGGTCGAGCAGGCCGCGACGCGCACGGTCGCCAATGGCGGGCTCGTGCTGGAAGTCAGCGAAAAGGTTCTCTCCTCGGTCACCCGTCGCGACAACCCGCAGATGGTGGTCGGCATTTTCGAACAGCGCTGGAAGCGTCTTGAAGAGCTTTCGCCGTCGAAGGACGAGACGATCGTCGCGCTCGACCGCGTTCGCGATCCGGGCAATCTCGGCACGATCATTCGCACCGCGGATGCAGCCGGCGCATCGGCGGTGATCCTCGTCGGTGATTGCACCGATCCTTTCTCGCTCGAAACCGTGCGCGCCACCATGGGCTCGGTCTTCGCCATGCCGGTGGTAAAATGCTCGGTTGAGGAGTTTTTGAGCTGGCAGAAACGCGCCGGCGTCAATGTCGTGGCGACGCATCTGGCCGGCTCGGTCGATTATCGCACGGCGGATTACAAATCGAAGCCGACCGTCATTCTGATGGGCAACGAACAGTCGGGCCTGCCCTATAGCCTCGTCAACGCGGCCAACCGCAAGGTGCGCATCCCGCAGCAGGGCAGGGCGGACAGCCTCAACCTGGCCGTCGCCACCGCCGTCATGCTCTATGAGGCGCGTCGCCATCTTCTCGATCTGGAAGAAAGACTATGACCGAGCGCGCAGCCCTTCTCTCCCGGCCGGCAATAGCGCTTGCCGTCATCGCCGTTGCGATCATTCTCGATCAGGCGATCAAGATCGCCGTCGAGGCGTGGCTTCCCATGCACGAAGCCGTTCCGGTCATGCCGTTCCTGGCGCTGTTCCGCACCTACAATCTCGGCGTTGCCTTCTCGCTTCTGTCCGGCATGGAGCGCGAATTCATCATCGGCATGCGCATCGTCATCGTCGCTTTCGTCATCTGGCTGTGGCGCCGCACGCCGGTGTCACGCTCTTTTGCCCATACCGGTTTCGCGCTGATCATTGCCGGCGCAATCGGCAACCTGATCGACGGTCTCGTTTATGGACATGTGATCGACTACATCCTGTTCCATACCGAGACGTGGTCATTTGCTGTTTTCAATCTGGCAGATAGCTTCATTACGATCGGCGCGGGCCTGGTAATTCTCGACGAACTCGTCGGCTCGAAGACGCGCGATTAATATTCCATTAGGCCGTTGACCTAAGGATTGTGAAGGAAAGACAATGTAGTCTTTCCGCATGCGCACCATTGCCGACCTGCACGATCGCATTGCCAAGGCATTTTCCCATCGGGTCCCGACGGGAGAGCGTGCGGAGCGCGTGACACGCAAGGTCCCCGGCCTGCCTGCGGCGGAAGAGGGTCATTTCAGATCATCGCGTACGCTTCGCAATCTTGTCGCGCAGATCAAGCGCCTGTCGCCCGGTGAGCGTGGGCGTGCGCTGAAAGGTCGGCTCAAGCAGGCGGAAGCGACCAGCGAGGCGAAATCCCGGCGCATCGCCACCGTCGTCCACGAAATTCGCACGCCGCTGAACGGCATTCTCGGCATGACCCATCTGCTCGGTCAGACCAAGCTGACCGCCGAGCAGCAGAACTACCTGAGCGGCATCCGTCAGTCCGGCCACATGCTGGCACAGCTGGTCGACGACATTCTCGACCTGTCCACCATGGAGGCGGGGCGCTTTCGCCTGAACACGCGGGCGGAAAACTTTCGCCAGTTGATCGAGAGCGTCGTCGAGATGCTGTCGCCGCGCGCCCATGAAAAGCGCATCGAGATTGCCGCCACATTCGCCGCCGACCTGCCGGAGCTGATGGATTTCGATCCGACCCGACTGCGCCAGGTCCTCTTCAACGTCATCGGCAATGCGGTGAAATTCACCATGGCCGGCGGTGTTCTTGTGCGTGTTTCAGCCGTCGACGGCAATGTCGAGATCGCCGTCATCGATACTGGTCCCGGCATGACGGAGAGGGAACAGGACCTTATCTTCGGCGAGTTCGAACAGTCCGGCTCGGCCGAAGCCCGCAGCGGCGGCACCGGGCTCGGCCTCAGCATCACCTCGCGCATTCTCGACGAATTCGGCGGGTCGCTTTCGGTTGCAAGCGTCAGGGGCGAGGGCAGCACCTTCACCATCAGCTATCCGCTCCATCTTGCTGGCGATGCCGCTGCCGGCGAGACGGACCGCAGCGGCATGCTGTCGCGCTCGCGGGTTCTGCTTCTCGCGCCGGCAGGTCCGGCGGCACAGGCGACCGTTACCACGATCGAGGCATTGGGCGGTCGATGCCGGCATCTGTCGACATCGCAGGACGTCTCCGCCCTGATCGACCGAGCCGCCGAGGGGGCTATGCCGTTCACGGACCTGATCGTCGATCATCGCCTCGCTTCCGATTACGCCGGCGAGCCGCAGCACAGGCCGCTGCATCGCATTCTTCTCGTCAACCCCGAAGAGAGGGCATCGCAGCCGCAGGATCTCTTCGATGCCTGGCTGATCCGCCCCCTGCGCGAGCGTTCGCTGGTCGATGTGCTGAGCGGCCGCATGCGCGGCTTTGGTCGCATGCCGGCGGCAGGCGCCATGCCCGCAGCAGCCGTCACGTCGGGGCAGATGCAGGACGGTAGCATCCAGCCTGCCACGGGTCTCGACATCCTGCTTGCCGAGGACGATCCTATCAATGCCACGCTGCTGCGGGTGCTGCTGCAGAGGAACGGCCACCGGGTTCGCTGGGTGGTCGATATCCCCGGTCTGGCGCAGGCGATCGCTCAGGCCGACACACAGCCAGACCTTATCATCACCGATATGAACATGCCGGGCGGCGATCCGCTCGACGTGCTTGCCGATCTTCGCAAGCGTGAAAGGCATGCGCACCGGGCACCGGTGCCGGTTATCGTTCTGACCGGAGAGGCGCAGGACGGCGTCCTGAGCAATGCCTTGGCGGCAGGCGCGCAACGCGCCATGCGCAAGCCCGTCGAACCGCAGAAGCTGCTGGATGACATCAGTGACCTGAGCGCAACGATCCGGCCCATGGTTGGTCGTTGACGGGTTTTAGGCGCTGTCATAATGTGACAGCGCATGTCACGTCCCTGTCGCAGAGACGTGATTAATGGCGGTGACCTAACCGGGACGGGTGAATCACCATGGCAATCGAACTCCTGAACCGAGATGCGAGCCTTGACACGCACAAGACCATGGCGCCTGCCAACAGGTCCGGCGATGTCTTTGGTCGTATCGGATCGCTCGAAACCCGGCTCGCCCGCAGCAACCGCGAAATCCATGCCGCGCAATCGGTTCGCTACCGCGTGTTCGTCGAGGAAATGAAGGCGATGCTTCCCGGCGAAGCGATGCGACTGAAGCGCGATTTCGACAGCTATGACGAGATCTGCGACCATCTTCTCGTCGTCGACAACGCCATCGAGGGCGAGATCGAGGAACAGATCGTCGGGACATATCGTCTTCTGCGTCAGGATGTGGCAGTGGCCAATGGCGGCTTTTACTCCGCCTCGGAATTCGACATCCAGCCTTTGCTCGAACGTCATCCCGACAAGCAGTTCATGGAACTCGGCCGCTCATGCGTGCTGCCCGACTATCGCACCAAGCGCACGGTGGAACTGCTCTGGCAGGGTAACTGGGCCTATGCGCTGAAGCACGGGATGGGCGCCATGTTCGGCTGCGCGTCTTTCCCCGGCACCCGCCCGGAAGAACATGCGCTGGCTCTCTCCTTCCTGCATCAGAATTCGCTGGTGAAGGACGAGTGGATGGTGTCGGCTCTGCCTGCGCTCCATCGCAATATGGATCTTGTTCCGGCCGAGGCAGTCAATCCGCGCCAGGCCCTCTCCGCCATGCCGCCGCTGGTAAAGGGCTATCTGCGTCTCGGCGCCATGATCGGCGATGGTGCCGTGGTTGATCAGGCCTTCAACACCACGGATGTCCTGATTGTCCTGCCGATCTCATCGATTTCCGGACGCTACATCAACCATTTCGGCGCGGATGCCGGGCGGTTTTCCAATTAGCGCACGAGCCTGATCGGGCCGTTGTGGTGTGCGATGGTCTCGTCGGACGTGACGAGCAGCATGTTCTCGGACATCGCCTGTGCGATCAGAATGCGGTCGAACGGGTCTTTGTGGATAGGAGGAAGCGCTTCGACCGCAAGGCCATCCGTTGAAGTGACCGGCAATTCTCCAAAGTCTGTTTCAAGCAATTGAAGGCGTAGAAGCCTCGAAGGCAGCTCGAGTGCGGCTTTTCCTGTCGACTGCTTTATCGCCAGTTCCCAGGATACTGGCAGCGCTGAAAATAAGCGTGTTGTCGACGTCTTCGATGAGATTGCGCGCGGCTGATGGCAGCCGTTCCGAAGCGGCCACGAACCAGATGGGCAGATGTGTGTCGAACAGGATTTTCACTTCCGTTCGCCGTAGAAGAGGTCTTGAATCTCCTTGTCCAGGCCTTTGTCCATGTCGTCTGGAACGAAGAAACGCCCATCAAGCACGCCGATCCGTGGCACCTTCTTCGGCTTTTCCGCTGGCAGCTCCTCGATCGGCACCACCTTCACCGGCGGCTTGCCCGCCTTGGCGATGACAAAGCCCTCTCCCTTGGTCGCCTCTTCAATCAGACGGGACAGTTCGGTCTTCGCCTCCTCGATTGTGACCGTCTTCATGGCCGGATCCGGGTGGACTTGGGTTGGATAAACCTAGTCCACCCGAAGGTCGTCTACAAGCAGGCCTTACGATCCAGCGTTGTAGGCGGCGATCGCCGCCATGTTGACGATTTCCGTATCCTTGGCGCCCATCTGGGTGATCTGCACCGACTTGTCGAGACCGACGAGCAGCGGGCCGATGACGGTCGATGCGCCGATTTCCTGCAGCATGCGGGTGGCGATCGAGGCCGAATGGATGGCCGGCATGACGAGCACGTTGGCGGTGCCGGACAGGCGGCAGAACGGGTACTGTTCCAGACGCGCGGCATTGAGCGCCACGTCGGCCGCCATCTCGCCGTCATACTCGAAGTCGACGCGGCGGCCGTCGAGGATCCTGACCGCCTCGCGCACGCGCTCCGAACGCTCGCCGATCGGCTGGCCGAAGTTGGAATAGGCGAGCATGGCGACACGCGGCTCATAGCCCATGCGGCGGGCGACGCGTGCGGCTTCTGTCGCGATATCGGCCAGATCCTGCGCATTCGGCATGTCGTGCACGGCGGTGTCCGCAACGAAGATCGTTCGGCCGCGGGCAACCACGATCGAGACGCCGATGACGCGATGTCCCGGCTTCGTGTCGATGCAGCGGCGTACGTCCGACAGCGCCGTCGCATAGTTGCGGGTCGTGCCTGTCACCATGGCATCCGCATCGCCGACAGCGACCATGGCCGAGGCGAAGTGGTTGCGGTCGTTGTTGATGAGGCGCTGCACGTCACGCAGCAGATAGCCTTCACGCTGAAGGCGGCCGTAGAGATAGTCGATATAGGCGTCGGTGCGGGTTGAGATGCGGGCATTGACGACCTCGATGCCGGGGCGGTCGAGGTCTATGCCGGCCTTCTCGGCGGTCGCCTTGATCACGTCGTCGCGGCCTAGCAGGATCGCGGTACCGAGGTTTTGGTTGCAGAAGGAGATCGCGGCGCGCATGACCTGCTCTTCTTCGGCCTCGGCGAAGACGACGCGCTTGGGGAAGCGGCGCACGCGCTCGTATATGCCTTGCGTGGTTGCCGCGATCGGGTCTCGGCGGGCGGAAAGCTCGCGACCATAGGCGGCGATATCAGCGATTTCGCGACGGGCGACGCCGCTCTCCATGGCAGCCTTGGCGACGGCCATAGGAATGGCGGAGATCAGGCGCGGGTCGAACGGAACCGGGATGATGTACTGCGCGCCGAAGCGCGGGCGGTTGCCCTGATAGGCGGCGGCAACGTCATCCGGCACGTCCTCGCGGGCGAGATCCGCAAGCGCCTGTGCGGCGGCGATCTTCATCGCATCGTTGATCTGGCTGGCGCGAACGTCGAGTGCGCCGCGGAAGATATAAGGGAAGCCGAGGACGTTGTTGACCTGGTTCGGGTAGTCGGAACGGCCGGTCGCCATGATCGCGTCGTCGCGGATGCGGGCGACTTCCTCCGGCGTGATTTCCGGGTCCGGGTTCGCCATGGCGAAGATGATCGGCTTGTCCGCCATGGAGCGGATCATCGCTTCGGTGAAGGCGCCTTTCTGCGACAGGCCGAACACGACGTCGGCGCCGTTCATCGCCTCTTCCAGCGAGCGGCGGTCGGTCTTGGCCGCATGGGCCGACTTCCACTGGTTCATGCCCTCGGTGCGGCCCTGATAGATCACACCCTTGGTGTCACAGAGGATGATGTTTTCCGGGGCGAAACCCATCGCCTTGATCAGTTCGATACAGGCGATCGCGGCGGCACCCGCGCCATTGCAGACGAGCTTGGTGGTCTTGAGATCGCGGCCGGTCAGTTCCAGCGCGTTGATCAGGCCGGCGGCGGCGATGATTGCGGTGCCGTGCTGGTCGTCGTGGAAGACCGGGATGTCCATCAGCTCGCGCAGGCGGCTTTCGATGATGAAGCATTCCGGCGCCTTGATGTCTTCAAGGTTGATACCGCCGAAGGAGGGGCCGAGGTAGCGCACGCAATTGATGAATTCGTCGACATTTTCCGTATCGACCTCGAGGTCGATACTGTCGACATCGGCGAAGCGCTTGAACAGGACCGACTTGCCTTCCATGACCGGCTTGGACGCCAGCGCGCCGAGATTGCCGAGGCCGAGGATCGCCGTGCCATTGGAAATGACGGCAACCATGTTGCCGCGTGTTGTGTAGTCATAGGCCTTGGCCGGATCGTCCGCGATCGCCAGAACCGGTACGGCGACGCCGGGGGAATAGGCAAGCGACAGGTCGCGCTGGGTCGCCATCGGCTTGGTCGGCGTGATTTCCAGCTTGCCGGGGCGCCCGATCGCGTGGAAGTCCAGTGCCTCCTGATCCGTCACCGAGGTGCGGGTACGACCGGCCTTGTCGGCTACCTTGTCATTTGCGGGCATTATCCACTCCAGCTTCTTGTGGGCAGCCTGGCTTGATGCGGCTGCGAATGTTGTCTTCAAAGGGTCATCACCGATAGTGTCGCCCATTCCCATGCGCAACAAAAAATCGATTCCGTGACCCAGTTTGAAAGATCCTCCACTCCCGCCGCCCATCCCGACGTGCTGAGCGCTGCCGTGCTCGCCTCGGAGGAAAGTCGCGCGACGGCCACTCCGATGATGGAGCAGTTCATCGAGATCAAGGCGAACAATCCGGGTTCGCTGCTCTTCTACAGGATGGGCGATTTCTACGAGCTGTTCTTCCAGGACGCGGTGGATGCGTCGCGGGCGCTCGGCATCACGCTGACACGGCGCGGTCAGCATATGGGGCAGGATATCCCGATGTGCGGCGTACCGGTGCATGCCGCCGACGATTATCTGCAGAAGCTGATCGGGCTCGGTTTTCGCGTCGCCGTCTGCGAGCAGGTGGAAGATCCGGCGGAAGCCAAGAAGCGCGGCGGAAAATCGGTCGTCAAGCGCGACGTCGTTCGTCTTGTGACGCCGGGCACGATCACCGAGGAAAAGCTGCTCGTTGCCTCGGAATCGAACTATCTGATGACGCTTGCTCGTATCAAGGGTTCGACCGAGCCGATGCTGGCTCTCGCCTGGATCGACATCTCGACCGGCGTCTTCCGTGTGGCGGAAACGGAGGCGACCCGCCTTCTCGCCGATATCCTGCGCATCGAGCCGCGCGAACTGATCATGCCGGACACGATCTTTCATGACCCGGAGCTGAAGCCGGTCTTCGATGTGCTCGGTCGCGTGGCCGTGCCGCAGCCTGCCGTTCTGTTCGACAGCGCAACCTCCGAAGGCCGGATCGCCCGCTACTTCGGCGTCGGCACGCTCGAAGGTTTCGGCAATTTCTCGCGCGCCGAGCTGGCAGCCGCCTCCGCCGCCATTTCCTATGTCGAAAAGACGCAGATCGCGGAACGGCCGCCGCTCGGCCGGCCGGAGCGCGAGAGCGGTGCCTCGACCCTGTTCATCGATCCAGCCACCCGCGGCAATCTTGAGCTGACCAAGACGTTGTCGGGCGAGCGCGAAGGCACGCTCTTGAAGGCGATCGACCGGACGGTAACCGGCGGCGGCGCACGTCTTCTCGCCGAGCGCCTGATGTCGCCGTTGACCGATCCCGAACGGATCAACCTGCGGCTTGATTCCATCTCCTTCCTCAAGGATGAGCCATCGCTCTGTGCTGACTTGCGCACCGCGCTCAAACACGTACCGGACATGCCGCGCGCGCTGTCCCGCCTCGCGCTTGATCGCGGTGGCCCGCGTGATCTCGGTGCGATCCTCGCAGGCCTCGAAGCCGCCCGCGGCGTGCGTGCCTTCCTTGCGCAGTCCATGCTGCCGCAGGAGCTTGTTCAGGCGCTCGACGATCTGTCCGCACTGCCGGTCGAGGTCGAAACCCTGCTCGCCGGGATGCTGGCCGAAGACCTGCCGCTCATGAAGCGCGACGGCGGCTTTCTTGCCGATGGTGCCAATGCCGAACTGGATGAGGTCCGGGCACTGCGTGACCAGTCCCGCAGAGTCATCGCCGGCCTGCAGCTTCAATATGCCGATGAGACGGGCATCAAGTCGCTGAAGATCAAGCACAACAACGTGCTCGGCTATTTCATCGAGGTCACCGCCGGCAATGCCGGGCCGATGACCGACACGCCGGAGGCCAAGGCGCGCTTCATCCATCGTCAGACGATGGCGAACGCGATGCGCTTCACCACGACCGAGCTTGCCGATCTAGAAAGCCGCATTGCCAACGCGGCCGACAAGGCGTTGACGATCGAACTCGAAGCCTTCGCCCGCATGGTCGAGGCCGTTACTGCAGCCGGCGAGGCGATCAAGGCGGGTGCCCGTGCGCTTGCGATCGTCGATGTTGCCGGCGGCCTCGCCATGCTTGCCGAGGAATGGGATTACCGCCGCCCGGTGGTCGATGCCTCGCGCATGTTTGCCATAGAGGGCGGACGTCATCCGGTGGTCGAGCAGGCGTTGCGCCGCCAGTCCATCGGGCCGTTCATCGCCAACGAATGCGACCTGTCGCCGACCAAGGGTGGCGAATTCGGTGCGCTCTGGCTGCTCACCGGTCCGAACATGGGCGGTAAGTCGACCTTTCTGCGTCAGAATGCGCTGATCGCCATCCTTGCCCAGATGGGCTCTTTCGTGCCGGCAGCGTCTGCCCATATCGGCGTCGTCGATCGTCTTTTCTCCCGCGTCGGTGCGTCCGACGATCTCGCGCGTGGGCGCTCCACCTTCATGGTCGAAATGGTTGAGACGGCTGCCATTCTCAATCAGGCGACCGACCGCTCGCTCGTCATCCTCGATGAGATCGGCCGCGGTACCGCGACCTTCGACGGCCTGTCGATCGCCTGGGCAGCAGTCGAGCATCTGCATGAGGGCAATCGCTGCCGCGGCCTGTTCGCCACCCACTTTCACGAATTGACCGTGCTGTCGGAAAAGCTGAACCGCCTTTCCAATGCCACGATGAAGGTGAAGGAATGGGATGGCGAGGTGATCTTCCTGCACGAAGTCGGGCCGGGTGCGGCGGATCGTTCCTACGGTATCCAGGTCGCCCGTCTTGCCGGCCTTCCCGACAGCGTCGTCGCCCGTGCCAAGGACGTGCTGACCAAGCTGGAGGACAGCGATCGCAAGAACCCGGCGAGCCAGCTTATAGACGATCTGCCGCTCTTCCAGGTGTCGGTGCGCAAGGAAGATGTGCGCGGCGGATCTTCCAGGCTGGAAGAAGCGTTGAAGGCGATAAACCCGGATGACATGAGCCCGCGCGAGGCACTAGAGGCGCTCTATGCGCTGAAGAAGCAGGCAGCGGAAAAGCGGGCCTGATATCGCCACAACCCAAGGAGCATTCGCGTGAGCGTTGCCTTCATGAAGGAAGAGAGTGCCGAGACGGCGGCTGAAACGGTTCTGCCCGACCGGCCGGTCTCGCCGCATCCGAATTTCGTCACCGACGCAGGGCTGAAGCGGCTCGAAGCGCAGTTGCAGGCTGCCCGCGAAGCGCTCGAGGCCGCAAACGCTATCGAGGAGATCAACGAGCGCCGCCGGCAGGCGGCCGGCCCGGCGCGCGACATCCGTTATTTCGCCGAACGCCTTCATACCGCGCAATTGATGCCGGCACCCGCGACAGCCGACAAGGTCGGCTTCGGAAGCGAGGTCCGGTTTGCCCGCGATGACGGCCGGGAACAGGCCTATCGCATCGTCGGTGAGGACGAGGCCGATCCGAAGGCGGGCACCATCTCCTACGTCTCGCCGGTGGCAAGGGCTCTGACCGGAAAGGCGGTTGGCGATATTGTCGCCGTCGGTAACCAAGAACTCGAAATCCTGGCGATTTCCTGAGCCTGCGGGCGGTGCCGGCAGCGAAGTCGCTTGAGATCGCCTGCCGCTGCGTCTATCTGGTCTGACCCCAAGACTTGAAGAGGCGTATTGCGGCATGAAACCAGACTATCTCGTCACCCATTCCGGTGGCTTCCATGCCGATGAACTTCTCTCCAGCGTCATCCTGACGCGCCTTTTTCCCGAATCGAAGATCGTTCGCAGCCGTGCGCCCGACTGGATTACGCCCGGCGGCGACCGCATCATCTATGACGTGGGCGGCTCCTACGATGCCGATGCGCGCATTTTCGACCATCACCAGCGCGGCGCGCCGCTGCGTGAGGATGACGCGCCCTACAGTTCCTTCGGCCTGATCTGGAAACATTTCGGCCGCGATTACCTCGCCGCGATGAACATTCCGGACGCCCATGTCGAGCCGCTGCACGCTTCCTTCGACAAGAGCTTTGTGCTGCCGATCGACCTGATGGACAATGGTGCACTCAGCCCGTCGAGTGCCGGACCGCTGGCGGGCCTTACCCTGTCGAGCCTGCTCGAGACCCTGAAGCCGACCTTCGACCAGAAGGAAGAAGGCGCTGACGACCGTGCCTTCCACGCAGCGCTTTCGATCGCCCGCGCCTTCGTCGAGGCCGGCATCGGCCAGCGCGCGGCCAAGCTTCGTGCCGAAACGCAGGTGCTTGAAGCGATCGAGAAGGCCGGCGACAGCCGCATTCTCGAGCTCGCCATGGGCATGCCCTTCCGGCCCGCTATCCTGAAATCCGGTGCCGATCACCTTCTTTTCGTCGTCCACCCGCGCGACGGCAAGGACTGGTGCGTCACCGGCATTCGAAAGGCGGACGACGGTTTCGAACTGCGTGCCGACCTGCCGAAATCATGGGCTGGTCTCACCAATGCGGATCTCGAAGCGGCTTCGGGCGTCGAGGGCGCTACCTTCTGTCACAATGGCCGCTTCATCGCTGCCGCGAAAAGCCGTGAGGCAGCGCTCGCCATGGCCGAGATCGCAGTTAGGGAAGCGCTGGCAGAGGCCGCCTGAACGACCGGCGATAGATGCTGATACGAGCCGGCATGCGGTGTTGGCAGAGCGTGAAAACCGCCTGCCAGTGGCATTTAAATGTGATACATGCTTCCGGAAACCCGACATGGGCCGTATTCGGTCAGCCTGATTGGCGCCTCCGATACGGCCCGTCCGACCTCCCGTTTCCGGTTATCCAGTGCTCACCGTACCTTTGCCATTCATTGCCGGCTTGGTCTTCGTTCTGGTCCTCCATAACAGCCTCAAGGGCGTGGAGGCGCTGGGGAGCAGGCGCTTCTTCCTCGCGTTTCTCATTCTTTATGCCTTGCAGGGCATGATCGTCGGCATCCATTTCGGCTATGGCGTGACGGCGCTTGCGCCAGTCCAGCCGATCACCGCCTCCTTCATGCCGCCGCTTGCCTTTCTCGCCTTCAGGGGGCTGACGCAGGAGGCAGGGCCGACAATCTGGATCCATCTGTGGGCGCCGGTCGCGGTCAGTGTTGCCGTCCTGTTCCTGCGACCGCTCGTCGATCCGCTTCTGCTGCTGGTTTTCGTTGTCTACGGTGCGGCACTATGGCGCCTCACCCGCAGGGCGGGCGAGGAAACGATGGCCGAAGCGACGCTTGAGCGCATGCGCCCCGCCTTCCGCGCCGCGCGGCTGACGTCGGCGCTGATGTTTTTCTTCGCTTTGAGCGATGCGGCGATCGCCATCTATGCCGGCTTTGCCGGTGCTGCCTTCGTGCCCGGTGTCGTCGCCGCCATGAACATCCTTGCGCTTGCGGCCAGCCTTGCATTCTACGTCGCGCCTGTCGCTACTGTCAGGCCCGTGCCTATGGCACCTGTGCCCGATGACGAAAGTGAGGCGATCGTCGAGGCGGTGCGGGAGACGTTGAACCGCGGCGGCCTCTATCGGGATGAGAATCTCAGCCTGGCAAAAATCGCCCGCAAGGCCGGCATTCCGGCCCGCGACCTGTCCTCTGCCATCAATCGTTCAACCGGGCTCAATGTCTCCCAGTTCGTCAACAACCGGCGTGTAGAGGAGGCGTGCCGGCTTTTGGATGAGACCAGGCATTCGGCGACCGCGATCATGCTGGAGGTCGGCTTTTCCACCAAGTCGAATTTCAACCGCGAGTTTCGCCGCGCCACCGGCATGAGCCCGCGGCAATGGCGTGGCAGGTCCGGGAAATCTGTGGAGCCCGAGGCTTTCGATGTTGAATCTGCTTCCTGAACGCAACAACTTGGAAACGACATGCCACCATAATCGGTGGTCAAGGTGCCGCAAATTCGCTAAAGCCTCCCCGGCAAACTGGCACCGGTAGGATGATATGGCCAGACAAGAGATCGACTTTTCCCAACTGCTCGACGTTGACGCGCTGAAGGCCGAGTGCCGCGCGATGATGAAGAAGGATCGACCGCACCTGGAATTGCGGGCGGCGCTTCTGCCCGTCATGCGCCAGGCCAGCAATGCCGGCCGGCAGAAGGCGAGGGAACTGCTCGACAAGGACGGCAGCGGTCTCAATTGCGCCGAGCGGATTTCCTGGGTTCAGGACCAGATCATCACCATTCTCTATGAGACCGTGGCAACCGTGATCCACCCGGAGGGCAAGGATATCGCGGTGGCGGCGGTCGGCGGCTACGGCCGCGCCACGCTGGCGCCCGGCTCCGATATCGACCTTCTTTTCCTGCTGCCGGAAAAGAATTCCGAAGGCATGCGCCGGGCGGTCGAATTCCTGCTCTATATTCTCTGGGACATGGGCTTCAAGGTCGGCCACGCCACCCGCACGGTGGAAGAGTGCATCCGCCTCGCCAAGACCGACATGACGATCCGCACCGCCATTCTGGAAAGCCGCCATATCTGCGGCGCGCAAGCGCTTCTTTCGACGCTCGAAAGCCGCTTCGACACCGAGGTCGTGGCCGATACCGGTGCCGAATTCGTCGCGGCCAAGCTCGCCGAGCGCGACGTGCGTCACCAGAAGTCGGGCGACACGCGCTATCTGGTCGAGCCGAACGTCAAGGAAGGCAAGGGCGGTCTGCGCGACCTGCACACGCTGTTCTGGATCTCCAAATACTATTACCGCGTCAAGGATACCGCCGATCTGGTCAAGCTCGGCGTCTTCTCCCGCTCGGAAATCCGCCTGTTCGAGAAGGCCGACGATTTTCTCTGGGCCGTGCGCTGCCACATGCATTTCCTCACCGGCAAGGCGGAGGAACGTCTGTCCTTCGATATCCAGCGCGAGATCGCGGCAGCGCTTGGCTATCATGCGCGCCCCGGCCTTTCCGCCGTCGAGCGCTTTATGAAGCACTATTTCCTCGTCGCCAAGGATGTCGGCGATCTGACCCGCATCTTCTGCTCGGCGCTGGAGGAACAGCAGGCCAAGGCCGCCCCCGGCATTGCCAACCGGGTCATCTCGCGTTTCACCAAGCGGCTGCACAAGATCCCCGGCACGACGGATTTCGTCACCGATCGCGGTCGCATCACGCTGGCGGCACCCGATGTCTTCGCCCGCGATCCCGTCAACATCATCCGTTTCTTCCATGTCGCCGATATCAATCAGCTGGAATTGCATCCGGATGCGCTGAAGCGCATGACCCGCTCGCTGTCGCTGATCGACAATTCCGTGCGTGAGAACGAGGAGGCCAACCGGCTGTTCCTCTCCATCCTCACCTCGCGCCGCGACCCGGCGCTGATGCTGCGGCGGATGAACGAGGCCGGCGTGCTCGGCCGTTTCATCCCCGAATTCGGCAAGGTCGTGGCGATGATGCAGTTCAACATGTATCACCACTACACGGTCGACGAGCACCTGATCCGCACGGTCGAGGCCCTGTCGGAGATCGACAAGGGCGAGGTCGAGGAACTGCACCCGCTTGCCAGCAAGTTGATGCCCGGCATAGAGGAGCGCACGGCGCTCTATGTCGCCGTCCTCCTGCACGACATCGCCAAGGGCCGCCAGGAGGACCACTCGGTCGCCGGTGCCCGGATCGCGCGAAAACTTTGCCCCAGGCTCGGCCTCAGCAAGAAACAGACGGAACTCGTCGCATGGCTGATCGACCAGCATCTCGTCATGTCGATGACGGCCCAGACGCGCGATCTGCATGATCGCAAGACGATCAGCGATTTTGCCGATGTCGTGCAGTCCATGGACCGGCTGAAACTGCTGCTCATCCTGACGATCTGCGATACGCGCGCCGTCGGTCCCGGTGTGTGGAACGGCTGGAAGGGCCAGCTATTGCGCACGCTCTATTACGAGACCGAGATCCTGCTGTCCGGCGGGTTCTCCGATTCACCCCGGCGAGAGCGCGCGATCGTCGCCGAACAGGCGCTTTACAAGGCGCTGTCCGACTGGGACGAGGTCGATCGCAAGACCTATTCGTCGATGCATTATCAGCCCTATCTCCTGGCGGTGTCGCCGGACGATCAGGTGCGCCATGCCGGCTTCATTCGCGAGACCGACCGCGCCGGCAAGGTGCTGGCGACGATGGTGCGTACGGATGCCTTCAGGGCGATCACGGAAATCACCGTTCTGGCTCCCGACCACCCGCGTCTTCTGTCCGTCATCGCCGGCGCCTGCGCGGCGGCCGGCGCCAATATCGCCGATGCGCAGATCTACACCACGACCGACGGTCGCGCTCTGGACACCATCCTCATCAACCGCGAATTCGCCAATGACGAGGACGAGCAGCGCCGTGCCGGCACCGTCGGCCGGATGATCGAGGACGTACTGTCTGGCAAGCGCCGCCTGCCGGAAGTCATCGCAACCCGCGCCAAGGCGAAGAAGAAGAACAAGGCCTTCGACATTCCACCGTCTGTCATCATTGCCAACAGCCTGTCGAACAAGTTCACCGTCATCGAGATCGAATGCCTCGACCGCACCGGTCTTCTGGCCGATGTCACCGTCGGCCTTGCCGACCTGTCGCTCGATATCCAGTCGGCGCGGATCACGACATTCGGCGAGAAGGTCATCGATACGTTCTATGTGACCGATCTGGTCGGCCAGAAGGTGACCAACGAAAACCGCCAGAATTCGATTTCGGCACGACTCAAGGCGGTCATGTCGGATGATGAGGACGCCGATGGCGGCATGCCTGCGAGCGTCAATCCGGTCGTGTCCGAACCGCCTGCGGCCCGCAAGAACAAGGCGAGCGCGTGACCGGCCTCCGGCTCCCCCTCTGGCTGCTTAGGGATGATGCGTAGATGAGCCTCGTCAAGAAATTCGCCACTGTCGGCGGTGCAACGCTCGGCAGCCGGATTTTCGGCTTCGCCCGCGAAACGATGATGGCGGCGGCACTCGGCACCGGGCCGATGGCGGACGTCTTCTATGCCGCCTTCCGCTTTCCCAACCTGTTCCGCCGCCTGTTTGCCGAAGGCGCCTTCAATGCCGCCTTCGTGCCGCTCTTTTCCAAGGAGATCGAGGCGAATGGCGTCGAGGGTGCCAAGCGATTTTCCGAGGAAGTCTTCGGCGTCCTGTTCTCGGCCCTGCTGATCATCACCATCGCCATGGAACTCGCCATGCCCTGGCTGGTGCAGTGGATCATCGCACCGGGCTTTGCCGATGACGCGGAAAAGACCTCGCTGACCATCCGCATGGCAGCGGTCATGTTTCCCTACCTGATGTGCATGTCGCTGACGGCGATGATGAGCGGCATGCTGAACTCGCTGCATCATTTCTTTGCCGCTGCAATCGCGCCGGTCTTCCTCAACGTGGTGATGATCGCCGCGCTGTTCTACGGCCTGTATATCGCCGCGCCGCCGGAACAGATCGCCTGGTACCTGTCCTGGAGCGTGCTTGTCGCCGGTCTTCTGCAGCTGGCCGTGGTCTATGTCGGCGTGCGCCATGCCGGCATCAATATCGGCTTCCGCCGCCCGCGCATGACGCCCAACGTCAAGCGGCTGCTCTGGCTGGCCGTGCCGGCGGCGGTTACCGGCGGCATCACCCAGATCAACCAGATCATCGGCATGGCGATCGCCTCCGGCAAGGAGGGGGCGATTGCAGCCCTGCAATATGCCGACCGCATCTATCAGCTGCCGCTCGGCGTCGTCGGTGTCGCCGTCGGCGTCGTGCTTCTGCCGGAACTGTCGCGCGCGCTCAAAGGCGGGCAGGTCAAGGAAGCGGCCAATATTCAGAACCGCTCGATCGAATTCGTCCTGTTCCTGACCCTTCCGGCCGCAGCCGGAATCTGGGTCCTGTCGGACGCGATCATCCGCGTGCTCTATGAGCGTGGCGCGTTTGCCCCCGAAAACACCGCAGTCGTCGCCGGCATTCTGGCTATCTACGGTCTGGGCCTGCCGGGTTTCGTGCTGATCAAGGCGCTGCAGCCGGGTTTTTATGCGCGCGAGGATACGAAGACCCCGATGCGCTTCACCATGATCTCGGTGGTGGTGAACTCGGGGTTGGCAATCTCGCTCTTCCCGATCCTCGCCGAACGTGGCATTGCCACGGCGGAAGCGGCGGCCGGCTGGATCAATACGATACTGCTGTTTGGGACACTCGTCTGGCGCGGCGATCTTGTCTGGGAGTGGCAATTGGCCAAGCGCACGGTGCTGCTGCTCATTTCCGCCGGCGTGATGGCGACATCGCTGATCTATGCGCTACCCTATGCCGCGTCCTGGCTGGCGCCGCAGGCGCATCTATTGAGCCAGGTCACGGCGCTCGGCATATTGATCGCGCTCGCCATGGTCGTCTATTTCGGCGTGGCCTTCCTGATCGGCGGTGCCGATATCGGCATGATAAGGCGCAATCTCAAGCGCCGGAAGAAAGCACCATCGTCCTAGGTGACAAACGGGGCAGCCGAAGGCTGTCCCGATCAGGTATTGCGGCCCTTGGCCTTGCGCTTCAGGTTGGCGAGGCTGCCCTTGCCCTTTTTGCCACAGTGGGCCCAGGCGCGCTTGGGTCCGATATCGACATGCACGATGCCATTGCAGTAACGGCCGATGCCGCCAATGCCCGGAGCGGTGCGGGCGGCAGCCAGGATGCGCTTTTCCGAGACACCCGGCACGCGGATGTCTGCGGCAAAACAGCGGCTATGCTGTGACTTGCCCGCACGCGGACGATGGCCGGACGTGACCATCGGCTTCTTGCCGGTCTGGGTTGCGATGTGGGCGAGAATGGCTTCGAGCTTTTCGGGAAAGCAGCCGGTACGGACGCTGACGCGCTGAACAGTATAGAATGCAGAATAGTCGTGCTTGATTGTGGTGCCGCGGCGTTTTTCACTGGCTGCGGATGCGGCGTTGGCTTCTAGGCTTAATGCCAAAAGGCAGGCCAGCGCTACGCGGAAAAAGATGCGCATGGGTATCCCCTGGAAAGGACCTATCGTCGTGACCGGTCTACTTGTGATGGGCGGGGTATTTCTTTCTGAAAAGTGACGCGAATAAGGAGCAATTTACTCTAAATCAGGATTTCGCGGCCCAAATGCTTAATATCGATTAACTAAATCTATTCTTGCGAACCCCCATATTTTCGGGGGTACCGGTAATTGTCGTTATAAAACTGTTACATAGCTCCCATCCGCGGGCCGATCCGAGCTGCCGCAGGGTGATCTTCGTCGCAGGCGAAAAATATTCGCTTTTTTTTGCGCGTCACGGCCGCTCGTCTGGGCATTTTGCCGAAATAACGGGCCTTGCCTCTTGATGCGGCCCGGTCCGGCGTGCTTAGAGCGCGGCGTAGCTACATGGCCCGCGGGGCGCAATCGCCGGAGATTTCACTCCTGCCGGCATTGCGCGATCCAGAGGCCTGGGGCCTTCCACCAGCCTGTTTGAGGACGATATGAATACGTTCAAGCCACTTGTCTTTTCCGGCGTTCAGCCGACCGGTAACCTTCACCTTGGCAATTATCTCGGCGCGATCCGCAAGTTCGTGGCGCTGCAGGAAAACAACGACTGCATCTATTGCGTCGTCGACCTGCATGCGATCACCGCGCAGCTCGTACACGAAGACCTGAAGGGGCAGATCCGTTCGATCGCCGCGGCCTTCATCGCCTCGGGTATCGATCCGGTGAAGCATATCGTCTTCAACCAGTCGGCGGTGCCGCAGCACGCGGAACTTGCCTGGGTGTTCAATTGCGTCGCCCGCATCGGCTGGATGAACCGCATGACCCAGTTCAAGGACAAGGCCGGCAAGGACCGTGAGAACGCCTCGCTTGGTTTGCTTGCCTATCCGAGCCTGATGGCCGCCGACATTCTCGTCTACCGCGCCACCCATGTGCCGGTCGGCGACGACCAGAAGCAGCATCTGGAACTGGCCCGCGACATCGCCCAGAAGTTCAACATCGACTTCCAGGACAAGATCCGCGCGACCGGCACCGGCGTCGACATGGTCGTCGGCGAAGAGCCGATCCACGGTTATTTCCCGCTGGTCGAGCCGTTGATCGACGGCCCGGCGCCGCGCGTCATGTCGCTGCGTGACGGTACCAAGAAGATGTCGAAGTCCGATCCGTCGGATCTGTCGCGCATCAATCTGATGGATGACGCCGAAGAGATCGCCAAGAAGATCCGCAAGGCCAAGACCGATCCGGATGGTCTGCCGAGCGAACTGGAAGGTCTGGCCGGCCGGCCGGAAGCCGACAATCTCGTCGGCATCTATGCTGCCCTCGCTGATCGCACCAAGGCGGATGTGCTCGCCGAATTCGGCGGACAGCAGTTCTCGGCCTTCAAGCCGGCGCTATCCGACCTGGCGGTCGAGGTTCTGGCCCCGATCAGCGCCGAGATGCGCCGCCTGCTCGACGATACCTCGCATATCGACGCGATCCTCAAGGATGGCGGCGAGCGCGCCGGTGCCCGCGCCCAGAAGGTAATGGGCGAAGTCTTCGACATCATCGGCTTTCTGCGCTGATTTTTAGGTGTCTGAATTTTGCAAACCCGTCGCCTCGTGCGGCGGGTTTTCATTTCCGCGGGTTGGTATAAGGTCCGCCGCAAGGTCGCTTCGACTGCGGACCTTGACGGCAAGTCTGAGGGATTAGGGGGCGCAATGGTTTCCAAGAGACTTTCGCGGCTTGAAGGCCATAGGCGCAAGTTCATGGCGATCATTGACGGCACGCCGGAATGCGAGAAGGCGGTCCATTATGCCGGACGCCGCGCCAAGAATTCCAATGGCGGCCTCGTGCTCCTCTATCTGATCGCCGAGGGCGATTTCCAGCAATGGCTGGGCGTTGAGCAGATCATGCGTGCCGAAGCCATGGAAGAGGCCGAAGCCGTGATGGCCAAGGCGGCGCACAAGGTGCGCGAGACGATCGGCATCGATCCCGAAATCGTCATCCGCGAGGGTGTTGCAACCGAACAGATCAACAGTCTGGTCGAGGAAGACCGCGATATCGCCATTCTCGTTCTGGCCGCCGGCTCGGCCAAGGAAGGGCCGGGCCCGCTCGTATCCGCCATCGCCGGCCGCGGCACGGCCTTTCCGATCCCGGTCACGGTGCTGCCCGATACGCTTTCCGATGAGGAAATTGAGGCCCTGGCATAAACTTCTTGACCGTCGACAGGCAAAGGCGCACTTGAAGCCAAAGCTGAGAATGTTTATCTTCTTTGGAAGAGTTCTAAACTAATTGCCGCGCGCCGGCCAGGAGCAAGCCCATGTTCATCCAGACGGAAGCCACGCCGAACCCGGCGACCCTGAAATTTCTGCCCGGCAAAGTGGTCCTGGAAAACGGTACTGCGGAGTTCCGCAGCGAAGCGGAAGCGGCGGCGGCTTCGCCTCTCGCGGCCCGTCTTTTCAATGTTCCAGGCGTCAGCGGCGTCTATTTCGGCTACGATTTCATCACCGTCACCAAGTCGGATGCCGAATGGCAGCACCTGAAGCCGGCGATCCTTGGCTCCATCATGGAGCACTTCATGTCCGGCCAGCCGGTCATGGGCGGCAATTCGGCCATGGCGGAAGCGCTCGATGAAGAGGGCGAGTTCTTCGAGGAAGGCGACGAGACGATCGTCGAAACCATCAAGGAACTGCTCGAGACCCGCGTTCGCCCGGCGGTTGCCCAGGATGGCGGCGACATCACCTTCAAGGGTTACAAGGACGGTACGGTCTTCCTCAACATGAAGGGCGCCTGCGCCGGCTGCCCGTCCTCGACAGCGACCCTCAAGCACGGTGTCCAGAACCTCTTGAAACACTTCGTTCCGGAAGTGCAGGCGGTCGAGGCGATCTGATACCCGGCAAGACCTTTCCATGATCGTATTGGCTATCGACACTGCGGGCATCGATTGTTCGGCGGCGGTTTTTGACAACGCCTCCGGCAAGCTTCTTTCGTCCGTGTCGGAGGAAATCGGCAAGGGCCACGCGGAGCGTCTGATGGCGGTCATCGACCAGGCGCTCGACGAGGCATCGGTCGAGCTGCGCAATGTCGGCCGGATTGCCGTCGTCATCGGCCCCGGCTCGTTTACCGGTATTCGCGTCGGTGTTGCGGCCGCCCGCGGCTTCGCCCTTTCGCTCGGCATCGAATGCGTCGGGGTCACCACGCTCGAGACGCTGGCAGCGTCGCATCTGGCGGTAGACGATAGTGGCAAGCCTGTCATCGTCGCCATGGATGCCAAGCGCGAAGAGATATATGCTCAGGCCTTCTCGGCCGATGGTGCGCCGCTCGATGAGCCGGCGGCACTGTCAGCAGACGAGGTGGCGCATCTGGCAGGCTCGCTCTCGGCGCAAATGACGGGTTCGTGGGAAACGAAGGCCGGCGATCGCTTCGACATCGGCACGGTTGCCCGGCTCGGTGCGAAGAAGACCGCCGATGGAGCCCGTCCGAAGCCGCTTTACCTGCGCGGCCCGGATGCCAAGCCCCAGACCGGCTTTGCTCTTGCGCGAGCGTGAAGGACGATGTTTGACGATTATCTGAGCTGGAAGCCGTTTTTCGAGGTCGTGCCGATGGAAATCGACGACTGCCGCGAGATATCGGAGCTTCATGGCTCGAGGTTTCCCCGTCAGTGGAGCGACGGGGAGTTTCAGGGCCTGCTTCTGCAGGACAATGTCTTCGGTTTCGTAGCGCGCCAGACCAATGCATTTTTTTCCAGACCGCTCGGCGGCTTTGTCCTGAGCCGCGAGGCAGGCGGCGAGGCGGAAATCCTCACCGTTGCGACAAGCGAGAAATTTGCCCGCCTTGGCCTCGGCTGGCGCCTGATGCAGGCGTCCCTGCGCGAGGCGGTGGCCCGCGGTGCGGACAGCATGTTCCTTGAAGTCGAAGCCGAGAACCGTCCGGCCGTCGGTCTTTACGGCAAGCTGGGATTTGCCAAGGTGGCAGAGCGCCCCGCTTATTATGTGGGTGCCGATGGACGTCGCTCCGCAGCGCTTGTCATGAGCCGTGATCTTCGCTAGTCGCTAGTTTTGAACTGATATCCAAAGGGGGCCGGGACGTCATGGCGGACCTTTCCAAGACACTGGAAGAATTGTGTGCCGAAAAGGGCATGCGCATGACGGAGCAGCGTCGCGTCATCGCCCGTATTCTGCAGGAATCCGACGATCACCCGGATGTCGAGGAACTGTATCGCCGCTCCTCCAAGGTCGATCCGCGCATCTCCATCTCGACGGTCTATCGCACCGTCAAGTTGTTCGAGGACGAGGGAATCATCGAGAAGCATGATTTTCGCGATGGCCGCTCGCGCTACGAGACTGTGCCGGAAGAGCATCATGACCATATGATCGACCTGAATACCGGCAATGTCATCGAATTCCAGTCGGCGGAAATCGAGGCGTTGCAGGAGCGGATCGCCCGCGAACTGGGTTTTCGCCTCGTTGGCCACCGGCTGGAGCTTTACGGCATCCCGCTGGACAAGGACGACGAGTAAGGGTCTCGAATAGGAAAAAGTGGTGATCACGAGCATACGCATCGGCCTTGTCCTGTTCAGCCTCGTGGTGGTGACACTTGTCCTCCTGCCGTTTCAGCTTGTCGGTCTTGCCTTCGACCTGAAGATACGCCGTTACATCCCGCGGTTCTGGCATCGCTGCGCCTGCTGGCTGATCGGTATCCGTATCCGCACTCACGGCCATCTGGACCGCCGCCGGCCGCTGATGCTGGCTGCCAATCATGCGTCCTGGAAGGATATCCTGATCCTCGGGGCGATTGCCGACGTTGTCTACATCGCCAAGGCGGAAGTGGCGAACTGGCCTGTCTTCGGCATTCTTGCCCGGCTGCAGAAGACCATCTTCATCGTCCGCGAGGAAAAGCGCCGCACCGGCGATCAGGTCAATGAAATTGCCGCGAGAATGACGGCAGGCGAGATCGTCGTCCTGTTTCCTGAAGGTACGACGTCCGACGGCAATCGCCTGATGGAAGTCAAGTCTTCGCTCTTTGGAGCGGCTGCCGCGGCCGTGCCGCATACGCCGGATGGTGTTGTCCATGTCCAGCCGGTGGCCATCGCGTATACCCGCGTCCATGGCATGGCCATGGGCCGTTACCATCGGCCGATCGCTGCATGGCCGGGCAGCATAACGCTCGCACCGCATCTCATGGGTGTCTTGAAGGAAGGGGCCATCGATGTCGACGTCGCCTTCGGCGACACGATCGATTTCCGCACCGGCGACAATCGCAAGCACCTGAGCCAGAATGTTACCGCCCAACTGCGCCGCATGCTGATCCGGCACCTGCGGCAACGGGAATATGACGCGGAATAGCGCCACGCTCGGAACCGCTTCAATTCCTGCCCGTCTTGGAGTATGGAAGCGCCATGAACGAACACGTCTCCCTTACCGCCCCGTCCGAAGTGACGGCCTCGCGTCAAAACACCAAGAAGGTCTTCATCAAGACCTATGGCTGTCAGATGAATGTCTATGACAGTACCCGCATGGGCGATGCCCTGGCGGGCGAGGGCTATGTGACGACGGAAGACATGGGGGAGGCCGATCTCGTTCTCCTGAATACCTGTCATATCCGCGAGAAGGCAGCGGAAAAGGTCTATTCGGCGCTCGGCCGTCTGCGCGACATGAAGAAGGCGCGTGCCGAGGAAGGCCGCGAATTCATGATCGGCGTGGCCGGCTGCGTCGCCCAGGCGGAAGGCGAGGAAATCATCCGTCGCGCACCTGCGGTCGACGTCGTCATCGGTCCGCAGACCTACCACCGCCTGCCGGATGCCCTGCGCAAGGCGCGCGGCGGTGAGCGCGTCGTCGATACGGAATATGCCGTCGAGGACAAGTTCGAGCACCTGCCCAAGACCGAGAAGGCGACCATCCGCTCGCGCGGCGTCACCTCCTTCCTCACCGTGCAGGAAGGCTGCGACAAGTTCTGCACCTTCTGCGTCGTGCCTTACACGCGCGGTTCGGAAGTATCCCGGCCGATCGGCCAGATCCTTGATGAGGCGAAACGCCTCGTCGATGCTGGGGTGCGCGAAATCACGCTGCTCGGCCAGAACGTCAATGCCTGGCGTTCCGAGGACGAGAAGGGCAGGGCAATCGGCTTGGCCGATCTCCTGTACTGTCTTGCCGATGTGCCGGGGCTCGCGCGCCTCAGGTACACGACGAGCCACCCGCGCGATATGGACGACCGGTTGATCGAGGCGCATCGCGACCTGCGCATACTCATGCCGTACCTGCATCTGCCGGTGCAGGCCGGCTCCGACCGTATCCTCAAGGCGATGAACCGCCGCCATACGGGCGCGGAATATCTGGCGTTGATCGAGCGCATCCGCGCCGCCCGTCCGGATATCGCCATGTCCGGTGACTTCATCGTCGGCTTTCCTGGCGAGACCGACCAGGATTTCGAAGACACGCTGAAGATCGTCGAGGACGTCAATTACGCCTCGGCCTTCTCGTTCAAATATTCGAGCCGCCCCGGTACGCCTGGCGCCGATCTGCCCGACCATGTGGCGGAAGAGGTCAAGACCGAGCGGCTGGAGCGACTTCAGGCGCTCCTCTTGAAACAGCAGGCCGATTTCGCCACATCATGCGTTGGAAAGACCATCGATCTGCTGCTGGAAAAGCCCGGTCGCATGCCCGGACAGGTCATCGGCCGCTCGCCGTGGCTCCAGTCTGTGAATGTTGATGCAAAAACATCGCAAATCGGTGAGATTATCAGTGTACGAATCACAGGGACCGGCCCGAACAGCTTGTTTGCCGAACCGGCAGGGAGTTTAATCGGCGCATAACTCAAGTTAAGGAGCTTGCTTACTTGAACGCATCAGAACTGGTTTCTTCGACAGCGCGCCAACCCCGATCCGCAGCGACCGACGCCAACCACTTCGTCTTGACGTTCGAGAACAACAGGCTAGCGAGCGAACTTTTCGGTCAGTTCGACCAGAACCTCAAGCTTCTCGAACAGCGCCTCGGCATCGATGCCCGCCCGCGTGGCAATTCGGTGTCGATCTCCGGCGATGTCGTTGCCACCAACCAGGCCCGCCGGGCGCTGGATTTCCTCTATGAGCGTGTGCAGAAGGGTGGTTCCGTGGAAGCATCGGATGTCGAAGGCGCAATCCGCATGGCGCAGGCCGCCGACGATCAGCTGAGCCTGCCGACGATGGAGCGCAAGGCCAAGCTCTCCATGGCGCAGGTCTCCACTCGCAAGAAGACTATTCAGGCTCGCACACCGACGCAGGACGCCTATATGCGGGCGCTGGAGCGCGCCGAACTCGTCTTCGGCGTCGGCCCGGCCGGTACCGGCAAGACCTATCTTGCCTGCGCCCATGCCGCCGCCCTTCTGGAGCGTGGTGCCGTCGACAAGATCATCCTCACCCGTCCGGCCGTCGAAGCCGGCGAGCGCCTCGGCTTCCTGCCCGGCGACATGAAGGAAAAGGTCGATCCCTACCTGCGCCCGCTCTATGATGCGCTCTACGACATGATCCCGGCCGACAAGGTCGACCGGGCCATCACCGCAGGCGTCATCGAGATCGCGCCGCTTGCCTTCATGCGCGGCCGCACGCTGCAGAATGCGGCGATCATTCTCGATGAGGCGCAGAACACCACATCGATGCAGATGAAGATGTTCCTGACGCGTCTAGGCGAAAACGGCCGGATGATCATCACCGGCGACCCGAGCCAGGTGGACTTGCCGCGCGGCGTGAAATCCGGCCTGGTCGAGGCGCTGCAGATCCTGAAGGGCGTCGAGGGGATCTCCGTCGTGCGCTTCAAGGATACCGATGTCGTGCGCCATCCGCTGGTCGGCCGCATCGTGCGGGCCTACGACGCGCAATATGCCGTTCACGATGAAAGCGAGGAAGCGCTCGACCGGTAATCCGGTCGAGGCCACCATTGATGCCCGAACTAGACATACAGATCAGTGTTGAGGATGGCGGCTGGCCTGAAGAGACCGTGCTGGCGGCCATAACTCAGCGCGTGCTTGGCGCCGCCGCCGAATTTCTGGCTCGCGAGGAAGCGCAACCCTTCCCGGAAATGGCCCCGGAACTGTCGCTCGTCTTCACCAACGACGATTCAATCCAGGAAATTAACGCCGAATGGCGCGGCATGGACAAACCGACTAACGTCTTGTCTTTCCCTGCTTTTCCCATCGAGCCTGGCGACAAGCCGGGCCCGATGCTGGGCGATATCGTGATCGCAAGGGAAACTGTTGAGCGCGAAGCAGTTGATCTCGACAAGACTTTCGACGATCATCTGGCCCATCTGCTCGTCCATGGCTTTCTCCATCTGTTCGGTTACGACCATATGGAAAAGGACGAGGCGGAAGAGATGGAAGCAATTGAGACTCGTATTTTAGCCGGTCTCGGCCTATCTGACCCCTATGCGGGGCAGGACCCGATAGTGTAGTTTGGAACAATGAACGATTATTCGAGCAATGTCGCCCGCGAGGGCAAGGACAGTTCGGACTCTTCCTCGTCTGACGAGGGCAGTAGTTCGGCGCGGTCCGAACACTCACCCAAATCCCATAATTCCTTCTGGTCGAGGGCGGTTCGCCTGCTCCGTCCATCGCAGGGCGAACAGCTCCGCGAGGATTTCGCCGATGCGCTGATGGCGGACAGCAATGTCAGCAATGCGTTTTCCGCCGACGAGCGGGCGATGCTGCATAACATCCTTCGCTTCCGCGAGGTTCGCGTCGAGGATATCATGGTTCCGCGCGCGGATATCGAAGCCGTCGACATGGAAATGACCATCGGCGAACTGATGATCCATTTCGAGGAAACCGGCCGCTCACGCATGCCGGTCTACAGCGACAATCTCGATGATGCCCGCGGCTTCGTCCATATCCGCGACCTTCTGTCCTATCTCGCCAAGCAGGCCCGTAACAAACGTCGCGTCACCACGCGCACGCCTGCCGCGGCGGCTGCGAATGGCGCAGAAAAGCCGACCCGTGCGACCAAGGTCGCCTTCGATCTCGGCCGCGTCAACCTTGAGCAGACGGTGGCCGAGGCCGGCCTCATCCGCAAGCTTCTCTTCGTCCCGCCATCCATGCTCGCCTCCGACCTGCTGCGCTCCATGCAGGCGGCGCGCACCCAGATGGCTCTGGTCATCGACGAATATGGCGGCACCGATGGCCTCGTCAGCCACGAGGATATCGTCGAGATGGTCATCGGCGATGTCGAGGACGAGCATGACGATCAGGAAGTCATGTTCTCGCGCACCAGCGAGGATGTCTTCGTCGCCGACGCCCGCATTGAACTGGAAGAGATAGCCGAGGCGATCGGCCCGGATTTCGACGTGCGCGATCGCATCGAGGATGTCGATACGCTGGGCGGCCTGATCTTTTCGGCGCTTGGCCGCATTCCGGTCCGCGGCGAGCTTGTCCAGGCGGTACCCGGTTTCGAATTCCAGATTCTGGAAGCTGATCCGCGCCGCATCAAGCGGGTCAAGATCCTGCGCAAGCGCGCCCTGGTGCGCCGCCGTCAGGCAAAGGGCGAGGGCGAGATCGCCATCTCCGCGCCCGCAGCGGCCGTCATGCTGCCCGCGCCGACGGAGGATCGGTCCGTCCGCCCGGACGCCTGATACCCGCAGGACAGGAAATTGCCGTCAGGTCCCACGGGGCTTTGACCGCTTCGCATGGCGACAGGCCGCAGTTTTTTTGAAAGACTGCGGCCTGTTGATTCGCGAAGAAAAAAGGGGCGTCCATGGAGCGGCTGGCGGGCAAGGTCATGCTTCTTTCCGGGTGGCGCCGGGCAGTTCTGGCGATCCTTGCCGGTGCCGTCGGGGCGTTGGCGCTTCCGCCATTCGATGTCTTCGCGGCACTCTTCGTCTCCTTCTCCCTGCTCGTCTGGTTGCTCGACGGTTCGACCGGGTCCGTCAACGGTGGCATTGTTAGCCGCCTGCGCTCGGCCTTCGGCATTGGCTGGCTGTTCGGTTTCGGTTATTTCGTCGCCGGTCTCTGGTGGCTCGGCAATGCGCTTCTGGTCGATGCCGAGGAGTTCGCCTGGGCGCTGCCACTTGCCGTCTTCGGCCTTCCCTCGTTCCTTGCGATCTTCTATGGCCTTGCCACGGCACTGGCACGGGCCGTCTGGTCTGACGGTCTGGGCCGGATTGCGGCGCTCGCTGCAGCCTTTGGCGTGGCCGAGTGGTTGCGTGGCTTCGTCCTGACCGGCTTCCCCTGGAATGCTGTCGGCTATGGCGCAATGCCCACCCCGTTGATGATGCAGTCGGCCGAAGTGTTCGGCATTTTCGGCGTAAGCACGCTCGCAGTCTTCGTCTTCGCCTCGCCCGCCCTGCTCGGAACGATGAGGGGAAGGGGTCTCGGATTGGCTGTCGCGGTACTGCTCGCGGCTGCGCATGTGGGTTTTGGCATATGGCGACTAAATGACGCAGACCGGAAACTCGCCGTCGCAGACGGCCAAAATACAACCATACGTATCGTTCAGCCGCTTATCGACCAAGCCGAGAAGCTGGACGATGCCAAGCGTGCCGAGATCTTCGAGGAGCACCTTCGGATGACGGCTCTGCCGCCCGAAAATGGCGGCCCGAGACCGCAGATGGTGGTCTGGCCGGAAACCTCGGTACCCTTCATCCTGACAGACAATCCGGATGCGTTGGTGCGCATTGCCGAAGTGCTGCAGGACGGGCAGGTTCTGATCGCCGGTGCGGTGCGTTCCGAAAGTGCCGCCCCCGGTGTCGCGCCGCGTTTCTACAATTCCATTTATGTTATTGATAGTGATGGGCAAATAGTCTCGGCTTCTGACAAGGTTCACCTCGTTCCCTATGGTGAATACGTGCCCTATGAGAGCCTTCTCGCGTCGCTGGGCGTGACTGACGCGATCGCCATGCCTGGCGGTTTCACCGCCGCGCAATCGCGCTCGCTGCTCACCCTGCCGGGCGGCGCGATTTTCTATCCGCTGATCTGCTACGAGGCGATCTTCCCGACGGAGATCGGTGATGAGGTCGGCCGCACTTCCGCGCTGCTGAATGTCACCAATGACGGCTGGTTCGGCGCCACCCCTGGACCCCACCAGCATTTCCAGCAGGCCAGATTGCGGTCGGTGGAGACCGGCCGCTACCTCATCCGGGCCGCAAATACGGGGATTTCCGCCATTGTCGATCCTTTTGGCCGAGTTGTTGCCGGTTTGCAATACAATCAAAAAGGCGTGATAGACGCTACTTTCAGTAGCAAAACGCTTTCATATATAGAAAATGCAGATCGCCAGCGAAACTTCTGGTTGGCGTCCGCATTTATGTTCCTGATTGCAGTGTTTTCGCGCATAAGTTTTAAAAGGCGCGTGAATTGACCAAAAACCCCCAAAATTGCATAGTGAGAAGGCCTATAGTCTCGCCATATGCTTTGGATGTTGGATCTGTCGTCCCAACAACCGGGCGTAACCTCCATACGCGGACCAGGTTGAAAAACTAAACCGCAACGTCACCAGGACCCCCATTATGATAGAGAATAAGAAGAAGCCGAACCCGATCGATATCCACGTCGGGAGCCGTATTCGCCTGCGCCGCACGATGCTTGGCATGAGCCAGGAAAAGTTGGGCGAAAGCCTCGGCATTACATTTCAGCAGATCCAGAAATACGAAAAGGGCACGAACCGCGTCGGCGCAAGCCGCCTGCAGAACATTTCGAGCATCCTGAATGTCCCGGTTTCCTTCTTCTTCGAAGATGCACCGGGCGACCAGTCGAATGGCAACGGCATGGCGGAAGCGTCGAGCTCCAACTATGTCGTCGACTTCCTGTCGTCGTCGGAAGGCCTTCAGCTTAACCGCGCTTTCGTCAAGATCGCCGATCCGAAGGTTCGCCGCCGGCTGGTCGACCTGGTCAAGGCTCTCGCGGCCGAAGCCGAAGAATAGGCGTCCCTATAGGCGGGAGGGGGAAAGCGGCCATATCGGCCGCTTTTTTTTGCTCATTTTTCGCAAAAGGGTTCTACGCATAAAGATATATTTATGTCCTTGTGTTCTTGTTTTTGTGACCCGGACCCACTAAACATTCTACGTTCATTCTTTGAGGGGAATCCCGCATGCACGCCAACTACCTGTTCACCAGCGAGTCCGTGGCCGAGGGCCACCCCGACAAGGTGTGTGACCGTATTTCCGATGAAATCGTCGATCTCGTTTACCGCGAAGCCGCCAAGACTGGCATCGATCCGTGGACTGTCCGCATCGCCTGCGAAACGCTCGCCACCACAAACCGGGTCGTGATCGCCGGTGAAGTGCGCCTGCCGCCGAGCCTGATGAAGAAGGACAAGAACGGCAACGACGTCATCAACCCGTCGAAGTTCAAGTCCGCCGCCCGCAAGGCGATCCGCGATATCGGCTACGAGCAGGACGGCTTCCATTGGAAGACGGCGAAAATCGACGTGCTGCTGCACTCCCAGTCCGCCGACATCGCTCAGGGCGTTGATAACGCCGCCGACAAGCAGGGTGACGAAGGCGCCGGCGACCAGGGCATCATGTTCGGTTACGCCTGCAAGGAAACGCCGGACCTCATGCCGGCTCCGATCTATTACTCGCACAAGATCCTTCAGCTGCTCGCTATTGCCCGCAAGAAGGGTGAAGGCGACGCCGGCAAGCTCGGACCCGATGCCAAGAGCCAGGTGACGGTGCGCTACGAGAACGGCAAGCCGACGGAAGTCGACTCGATCGTTCTGTCCACCCAGCACATCGATGCGAGCTGGGATAGCAAGAAGGTCCGTCAGGTCGTCGAGCCCTATATCCTCGAAGCTCTTGGCGACATGCCGCTGGCAGCCGATTGCAAATGGTACATCAACCCAACCGGCAAGTTCGTCATCGGCGGACCGGATGGTGATGCTGGCCTGACCGGACGCAAGATCATCGTAGACACCTACGGCGGTGCGGCCCCGCATGGCGGCGGCGCATTCTCCGGCAAGGACACGACCAAGGTCGACCGTTCGGCTGCTTATGCTGCCCGTTACCTCGCCAAGAACGTCGTTGCCGCCGGCCTCGCCGATCGTTGCACGATCCAGATTTCCTACGCGATCGGCATCGCCCAGCCGCTGTCGATCTATGTCGACCTGCACCAGACCGGCAAGAACGTCTCCGAGGCGCAGGTCGAGGCGGCTATCCGCAAGGTCATGGATCTTTCTCCGACCGGTATTCGCCGCCATCTTGACCTCAACAAGCCGATCTATGCCAAGACGTCGGCATACGGTCACTTCGGCCGCAAATCCGGCCGTGACGGCTCGTTCTCCTGGGAGAAGACCGATCTGGTCAAGCCGCTCAAGGACGCTCTGAAGGACGACGTTCTGAAAGCTGCCTGATCTCGACGGACTGATCGGGCTTTACCGATCCGGCTCCGACACGCTAAAGCGGGTGCCTTACGCGGGCATCCGCTTCTTTGTTTTTGGAAGACTTCTATGACTGACGATCATCAGCACCCCAGCCGGTCGACGGAAGCGTTTTTCGGGCGCCGCAAGGGCAAGCCCCTGCGCGAGCGCCAGGCGGAAGGTATCGCGACACTGCTGCCGGCCCTCAAGCTCGATCTCGCGTCTGACGTTCCCGGCGACCTTCGCACCCTTTTTCCCGTCGATGTCCAGCGTATCCGCCTGGAGATCGGCTTCGGCGGCGGCGAGCACCTGATCCACCGGGCGCGGGAAACGCGCGACACCGGCTTCATCGGCGTCGAGCCCTTCGTCAATTCCATGGCCAAGCTCCTGACCCAGGTTGAGGCGCTGGAGCTCAGCAATATCCGCGTCTATGACGACGACGCGACGCAGGTTCTGGATTGGCTGCCGGAAGCATCGATCGACCATATCGACCTGCTCTACCCGGATCCGTGGCCGAAGCGGAAGCACTGGAAGCGCCGTTTCGTCTCGCAGGTCAATCTCGAGCGGTTCCACCGCGTGCTGAAGCCGGGCGGCCGTTTCTGCTTCGCATCCGATATCGATACCTATGTGAACTGGACGCTGATCCATTGCCGCAATCATGGCGGCTTTGCCTGGCAGGCCGAGCAGTCGTCCGACTGGCTGACACCCTATGTCGGCTGGCCCGGCACGCGCTACGAGAACAAGGCGCGCAGGGAAGGGCGATCTTCGGCCTATCTGACATTCATCAGGCAGTGACCAAAACGAAAATCCCTGCAGCGTAGGGCGTGCAGGGATCGCGGTCCTGTCGGAAATCGGCTTCAACCATTGGCCGGCAACGCTTGCGTGCCGGCACAGCTGGCATGTGACCGATCAGTGCAGGCTGACGGTCTTCAGATCGTCTTCGGCCGCCTTGAAAAAGGTGCTGGAACGGTTGTCCGTCAGCAGGATCGGCGTACCATCGGCGCCGAACAGCGCCCACAGGTCGAGTGCCGGATCGATATCGGGTGCCTCGGGGAAACAACGGGTGACGTCTTCCGAGCGGATTTTGCGAATGTACCCGACCTCACCGGTGCCCAGATGGGCAAGTTCCGACTGCGTCAAACCTGTATTCGCTTCTTTCAAGAGCATTTCAGCCTCCAGACTGAGGGCAAATCGGCTTGATGCCGATGCCCTAGTCTGAGACGGAAATGTTAATTTTTCTCACCACACGCTGCGGTTCGGGGCGAATGAGGTCGACGGAAAGAAGACCATTCTTTAACCATGCTGCGGAAACCTCCATACCTTCGGCAAGTACGAAGATCCGCTGGAACTGGCGGGCTGCGATGCCGCGATAGAGATAATCCCGATCTGTCTGCTCGCTCTGCCGGCCACGGATCAGCAGCTGGTTTTCCTCGGTCGTCACATCCAGCTCCGCTTCGGAAAAGCCCGCCACCGCAAGCGTGATCCGAAGCGTCTCGTTACCGCTGTCGGAAGAGGCGCGAACGCGCTCGATATTATAGGGCGGGTAGCCTTCGTTTGCCTTTGAAAGGCGCTCCAGCGTCTTTTCCATCGCATCGAAGCCCAGAAGCAGCGGGCTTGCGAAGGGCGTCATTCTGCTCATCGTTCAGTCCTTGTATCAAGCGACCATGCTGGCGCCCGAAACGGCACGCCGGTATCGCCCCAATATGGACATTGGCTGACGCAATCGCAAGGCGAGGCAGGCGATTGGCATATCTCCGAGCGCTTGACAAAGCGTCTGGCCGCATCCACCAATCGCCTCGAAATCGGAAGGGAACAGTCATGTCGCCACGCAAGATCATCATCGATACGGACCCCGGCCAGGACGATGCCGCAGCGCTGATGCTGGCATTCGCATCGCCGGACGAACTGGAGGTCCTTGGTCTATGCGCGGTTGCCGGCAACGTGCCGCTTTCCTTCACCAGCCGCAACCTGCGGATCGTCTGCGAACTATGCGGCCGGTCTGACGCGAAGGTCTATGAAGGCGCGCTCAAGCCGCTCAACCGGCCGCAGGTGACGGCCGAGCATGTTCATGGCCGCACCGGCATGGATGGGGCTGAACTGCCAGAGCCGACCATGCAGGTCGAGCCGACCCACGCCGTCGATTTCATCATCGAGACGCTCCGCCGAGAGCCGGCCGGAACGGTGACGATCTGCACGCTTGGCCCGATGACCAACCTTGCGCTGGCGCTGCAGAAAGCGCCGGATATCGCCGAACGGATTCAGGAACTGGTGATGATGGGCGGAGGCTGCTTCGAAGGTGGCAACATCACGCCTGCCGCCGAGTTCAACATTTTCGTCGATCCCGAAGCGGCAGGGATCGTCTTTGCCGCCGGTATTCCGACGGTCATGATGCCGTTGGATGTGACGCATCAGTTGCTGACGACCAAGGCGCGGGTGGCGAAGATCTCCGAACTCGGCACGCGCCCGGCAGAGGTGCTCGTCCAGTGGCTCGCCTTCTTCGAGCGTTTCGATATCGAGAAATACGGCTCCGATGGTGGGCCCCTGCACGATCCGAGCGTGATTGCCTATCTGCTGAAGCCGGAACTGTTTTCCGGCCGCCACTGCAATGTGGAGATCGAAATAGGCTCGGAACTGACGGTCGGCATGACGGTGGTGGATTGGTGGGGTGTCACTGACCGCAAGCGCAACGCCACGTTCATGCGCCATGTCGACGCAGACGGCTTCTTCGCCTTGCTGACCGAGCGCGTCGCGCGCCTCTGAGACGCGACCACCAGCCCGGCCGGCCCCCGCGTCATTGCTGATGATGAACTTCGCGCAAACGCCTCAGGCGCTTGCGCCGATCGCCTTGTTCACAGCGTCGGCAAGCGGGATCGCCGGCTGAGCACCTCGTGCAAGGCAGGCAAGCGAGCCGGCCACCGCTGCCCGCTGCAAGGCGGCTGCGAAATCCATCCCTTGGTCGAGGCTGGCGGCCAGATAGCCGCAGAACGTATCTCCGGCGCCGACCGTATCCACAGGCTCGATAACCAGCCCCTGCGCAGTCAGGATGCCGCCGTTGCGGATGGCCACGACGCCGTCGCCGCCGAGCGTGACGACATAGGTCTGGCCGTTCGCGGCATGAAGGTCCCGCAGTGCTGCGATCCGCTGGTCGGCGGTGACGGAAGGCTTGCCGACGATGAGATCGAACTCTGTCTCATTGGCAACGACGATGTCGGCAAGACCGGCCAGCCGTGACGCATCGACGGTAAAGGGCGCGGTGTTGAGGATCGAGGAAATACCTTTTTCCCGTGCGGCCTTCAGCGCCGTCTCGATCGCCGCAGCCGGCACCTCGATCTGCAACATCAAAATGTCACCCGCCTGCATCGCCTGGACGGCCGCCTCCGCGTTCTCCGGCGTGAGCGTGCCATTGGCGCCGGGCACGACCGCAATCATGTTCTCGCCATCGCCGCCGACGAGAATGAGTGCCGTGCCGGTTGGTTCTTCGCTGCTCGATACGGACGAGAGATCGGCGCCCGCTTGTTTCAACAGCGCAAGCGCGGGTTCGGCAAACGTGTCACTGCCGACGGCGCCGACCATTCGCACCGCACTGCCGGCGCGCTGCGCCGCAAGCGCCTGATTGGCGCCCTTGCCGCCGGCCGCCGTCGCAAAGCTGGAACCCGGCACCGTTTCCCCCGGCTTCGGCAACACGCTTGTGGTGGCGATGAGATCCATGTTGATGGAGCCGAAGACGGTGATCATGGGCGGGCCTGCTGTCGGTTGAATTCGATCGGCGGACACTGCCCGAGCGGATCACTCTTCGTCAACCACCCGCAGCCTGAGAAGCCCGGTTCGGCTTTCCACCGATTTTGCTGCTGGCTGTGGCGCGGCAACCTGCGCCGCGTCGCGCGCTGCCGGGGCTTCAAGTTCCAGCGAGGAAATCCGGTTGCCGCGTCGCGTCAGTTTTTCCGTCGAGGTCAGGATTTGCTCGACATCCTTTTCCGCAGCGAGAAAATGCGACTGCAGCTTGCGCGTCCGGTCATCCAGTCGGCCGAGGTCCTCCATCAGCAAGCCGACCTCGCCCTGAATGAGATGCGCCTGTTCGCGCATCCGCTGGTCGCGCAGCACGGCCTGGATGACCTGGATTGAGAGCAGCAACAGGGAGGGCGAGACGATCACCACGCGTGCGCGCTGGGCCCTTTGAACGACAGCGTCGAAATGCTCGTGGATCTCGGCGAATATCGATTCCGACGGGACGAAAAGCAGCACCGTGTCCTGCGTCTCGCCTGCGATCAGATATTTTTCCGCCACGTCCTTGATATGCACCTCCATGTCGCGACGGAACTGCTGGCCGGCTGCGCGTCGTGCTTCCGGCGATGCGCCCTCGCGAAACGCTGTCCAGGCTTCGAGTGGAAACTTGGCGTCGATGATGAGCGGCGGGGCGCCGTTCGGCATGCGGATCACGCAATCCGGCCGGGTGCCGTTGGAGAGCGGTGACTGGAAGGAGTAGGCGCCCTGCGGCAGGCCATCGGCGACAATCGTCTCCATGCGCCCCTGTCCGAAAGCGCCGCGCGTCTGCTTGTTGGATAAGATCGCCTGCAGCCCGACGACATCCTTGGCCAGTGTCTGGATATTGTTCTGGGCCGCATCGATCACTGCCAGCCGCTCCTGCAGCTTGCGCAGGTTCTCATGCGTGGATTTCGTCTGCTCGGTAATCGTCGACCCCAGCCGATGGCTCATGCCGTCGAGCCTCTGGTTGACCGCGTGGTTGAGCTCGGCCTGGCGACTGGTGATCGTCTCGGCCATGGCCGCCATGCGCCCATGCATTTCTCCCTGCATCCGCAGAAGTTCGGCAAGCCGTGCTTCGGCATCCGCCGTCCGGCGCGCGGCCTCCGCACCGTGTCGGCCGTTGCGCAGCGCAAAGATGCCGATGAAGAATGCGGTGAACACGACAAAAGCGCCGCCGATCAACAGGATCGGAGCGTTGGCCGGTGAGGACAGAAACTGCGTCATCTGGTCGTTCATGGCTGCACTCTAGCAGAACATCCCGCCTTGGAAAGATCAAAGCGTGAACATTTGTCGGGAATGCCACGTAATGCCCTGTTCCCTATGGACAAAAGATGCGCTATTGGGGGCACATGACGATCAAGCCCCTTATCATTCTTCCCGACCCGCTGCTGCGTCAGGTCTCCGCCCCGATAGAGACGGTCGATGCCGACGTGTTGAAACTTGCCGACGACATGTTGGAAACCATGTACGATGCCCCCGGCATCGGCCTTGCCGCGATCCAGATCGGTCTCGCCAGGCGGATGCTGGTCGTGGATGTCTCCCGCGAAGACGAGGAGAAGGCGCCGCAGGTCATCATCAACCCGGAAATCCTGCGGTCCTCCGACGAGCGTTCCGTCTATGAGGAGGGCTGCCTGTCGATCCCGGAATATTATGCCGAGGTCGAGCGGCCTGCGACCATCACCCTTCGTTATGTCGGTCGTGACGGCAAGAGCCACGAAATGGAAGCCGACGGCCTTCTGGCCACCTGCCTCCAGCACGAGATCGACCACCTGAACGGCGTTCTCTTCATCGACCATATCTCGCGCCTGAAGCGGGAAATGGTGATCAAGAAGTTCACCAAGGTGGCAAAGGGCAAGGTCATCTAGCCTTCCCGCCACGCAAAGCAAACGAGGAGCGTCCGTATAGGCGCTATGGTCCCATGTCTCTTCGCATCATCTTCATGGGCACGCCGGAATTTTCGGTGCCGACATTGCAGAGCCTCAAGCAGGCCGGCCACGAGATCGTCGCCGTTTACAGCCAGCCGCCGCGCCCTGCCGGTCGCCGCGGGTTGGATCTGACCAAGTCGCCGGTGCATCAGGCCGCGGAACTGCTCGGTATTCCGGTGCTGACGCCGTTGAATTTCAAGGCGGAGGAAGATCGCCAGACGTTTCGGGATTTCGATGCCGATGTCGCGGTGGTCGTCGCCTATGGCCTTTTGCTGCCGGTCGCTATTCTCGAAGGCACCAGGCTCGGCTGCTACAACGGCCACGCGTCGCTTCTGCCGCGCTGGCGTGGCGCAGCGCCCATCCAACGCGCCATCATGGCCGGTGACGAAAAGACCGGCATGATCGTCATGAAGATGGAAAAGGGCCTGGATACGGGCCCCATGGCGCTGACGAAGGAAATCGACATCGGCGCAGCGATGACCGCCGGCGAGCTGCACGACAAGCTGATGCTCACCGGTGCACGCGCCATGGTCGAGGCGATGGAACGGCTCGAAGCGGGCGATCTGCCGCTGACGCCGCAGCCGGAGGAGGGCGTGCTTTACGCCGCCAAGATAGACAAGGGCGAGACCCGCATCGATTTCTCTCGGGCCGCGCATGACGTACACAATCACATTCGCGGCCTGTCGCCTTTTCCGGGCGCATGGTTCGAGGCAGAGATCAACGGCAAGCCGGAGCGTATCAAGGTGCTCGCGTCCGAACTGGCGGAAGGTGGCGGCGAGCCGGGGACCGTTCTCGACGATACCCTGACAATTGCCTGCGGCGACGGCGCGGTCAGGCTCAAGCGCCTGCAGAAGGCAGGTGGAAAACCTTTGGATGCCGCCGATTTCCTGCGCGGAACGGCTCTGCCCAAGGGGACCAAGCTGCCGGTCGGGGAGGCCTGATGCCGCGCTTTCGCATGACCGTCGAATATGACGGCACATCCTATGTCGGCTGGCAGATGCAGGAGAACGGCCATTCCGTACAGGCTGCATTGCAGAACGGCATCCGCTCGCTGACCGGTGAGACGGTTTCCATTCGCGGGGCAGGGCGCACCGATTCGGGCGTCCACGCCCGCGGCCAGGTCATTCACGCGGATCTCGCGCGCGCCTGGGCACCATTCAAGCTGCGCAATGCGCTCAATGCGCATCTTATGATGGCCAAGGAGCGTGTTTCCGTCATCGATGTCGCGGCAGTGGACGACAGTTTTGATGCGCGCTTTTCCGCGGTCAAGCGGCACTATCTCTATCGCATCATCAACCGGCCGTCGCCGCTGGCGATCGAGGCGGGGCAGGCCTGGTGGGTTGCCAGGGACCTCGATCACGAAGCGATGCAGGCGGCCGCCCAGATGCTCGTCGGTCACCACGACTTCACCACGTTCCGTTCCACCCACTGCCAGGCCAAAAGCCCGGTCAGGACCCTCGACCGGCTGGATGTGACCCGCGTCGGCGAGGTGATAGAGATCCGTGCAAGCGCCCAAAGCTTTCTGCACAACCAGATCCGTTCGTTCGCCGGCACGCTGAAAATCGCCGGAGAAGGCAAGGTCACGGCACAGGATGTGCGAAGGGCGCTGGAAGCGCGTGACCGCAAGGAATGCGGTCCGGTTGCACCGCCCGAGGGGCTTTACTTCATGCGGGTCGACTATCCAGGCGACGAACTCGCCCGTTAGGGCGTGCTCAATAGGGTGTCACGCCGAGATAGGATTGCAGCAGATCCGAGATCACCAGGCTCGGAATAAGAAGAACCAGAAGGACTGTGGCGACGACTAGCGGCTGCGGCCCGCAGATATGCCTGACCAGTCGCGAAATGGCGAAGATCGTGCCGATCAGCAGCGCCACCTGTAGCAGTGCGATCAAGCCTGCCGCGAACGGAATGAGGAACAGCATCAGCGTCAGGATGGCATAGGCGTAGGACACCGGCACCGAAAGCCAGTTCGTCGCCACTACGATGGCGGTAAACTTTCGCTCGGTCTTAAGCAGCAGGCAGAGCACGCCGACCAGCACGAGCGGCAGAACCCAGTTCACCGCCTCGATGAGGAACAGCCGGGCGAAGAAAGGCAGCCCCGTCCTTGTGTCCGGCGGGCTGGCCGCGATGAAGGCGAAGCGGACGCCGTTCCAGTAGATGAACATCGCCGGCAGGCACCAGACGAAGGCCCAGAAGGAGCGCATCATGCCGCGATCGGAAAGATCGAGCTGCCGCAGGCCCTGCGGGTCGCCCTTCAGAAGCAGCCAGAGGCCGCTGACATAGAGTTTCACTTCAAGAAAGGATGGCATCGCCGAACCAGCGGGAGAGGAAGGTTCCGTAAATCTGGGTCAGAGTCTCGAGATCTGCAAGGGCGACGCGCTCGTCCACCATATGCATCGTCTGGCCGACCAGGCCGAACTCCACCACAGGGCAATAGTCCTTGATGAAACGGGCATCCGACGTGCCGCCGGTCGTTGAAAGCTTCGGCTGCTTTCCGGTTACCACCTCGACGGCTGAAGACAGGGAGCCGGTCAGCGCATCGTTGCGGGTGAGGAACACATGGCTCGGGCGCTCGGCCCAGGCGAGGTCGTAACCGATCGGCGCGCGGTCGGGGCGCAGCGACTGGTCGGCGGCAGCCGTATCCAGACGGCGGATGATCTCCGCCTTCACCGTATCTGCCGTCCAGGTGTCGTTGAAGCGGATGTTGAACGAGAAGGTCGCCTTGGCCGGAATGACATTGGTCGCCGGATTGCCGACATCGACCGAGGTGACTTCCAGATTGGAGGCGGGAAACTCGTCAGTACCCGCGTCGAAGGGCGGGTCCATCAGCGCGTTTGCCAGGGGCAGCAGCCCGCGCACCGGGTTGTCGGCAAGATGCGGATAGGCGGCATGGCCCTGAACGCCGAAGACGGTGACCCTGCCCGAGACCGAGCCGCGTCGGCCGATCTTTATCATGTCGCCGAGCACGTCCGGATTGGTCGGCTCGCCGACTAAGCAGGCATCCCAGCGCTCGCCTTTCTCGGCCGCCCATTTCAGCAGCTTTTCGGTGCCGTTGACGGACGGGCCTTCCTCGTCGCCGGTGATCAGGAACGAGATCGAGCCTTCTGGCGCGCCATGCTGTTCGATATGACGGGCGACGGCTGCGACAAAGCAGGCAATGCCGCCCTTCATGTCGACGGCGCCACGGCCGAACATCTCGCCGTCGGCGATTTCGGCGGCAAACGGCGGATGGCTCCAGGAGGCCTCGTCGCCGACCGGCACCACGTCGGTATGGCCGGCGAACATCAGATGCGGCCCGCCGGTACCGATCCGTGCATAAAGGTTTTCGATGTCGGGTAGACCCGGCTCCGTGGCGATCATCCGCTCGACCGTAAAGCCGAGCGGGGTAAGCATCGCCTCGAGCGCCGTCAGCGCTCCACCTTCCGCCGGGGTGACGGAAGGGCAACGGATCAGCGTTTGCAGGTTCGCAATCGGATCGACAGCAGACATCGAACAGGGCCTCGCTTAATCGCGCAGCAGTTCGTTGATGCCCGTCTTGGAACGGGTCTTCTCGTCGACCGTCTTGACGATGACGGCGCAGTAGAGATGCGGGGCGGCAAGGCCGTTCGGCATCGTCGCGTTGCCCGACGGCATGGATCCGGCGACAACGACGGAGTAGGGCGGCACTTCGCCGAACGTCACTTCGCCGGTAGCGCGGTTGACGATCTTGGTCGACTTGCCGATGTAGACGCCCATGCCGAGCACGGAGCCTTCGCGGATGATGCAGCCTTCGACGACTTCCGAACGGGCGCCGATGAAGCAATTGTCCTCGATGATCGTCGGGCCGGCCTGCATCGGCTCCAGAACGCCGCCGATGCCGACGCCGCCGGACAGATGCACGTTCTTGCCGATCTGTGCGCAGGAGCCGACGGTGGCCCAGGTATCGACCATCGTGCCTTCATCGACATAGGCGCCGAGATTGACGAAGGACGGCATCAGAACGACATTCTTGGCGACATAGGCCGAGCGGCGCACGACGGCGTTCGGTACGGCGCGGAAGCCGGCATTGCGGAATTCGCTTTCGCCCCAGCCTTCGAACTTGGACGGAACCTTGTCCCACCAGGTCGAAGCGCCCGGTCCGCCCTTGACGACTTCCATGTCGTTCAGGCGGAAGGAGAGGAGGACGGCCTTCTTGAGCCACTGGTTGACGGTCCAAGTGCCGTCTTCGCCGCGAACGGCAACGCGTGCCTTGCCGCCGTCGAGCAGGTTCAAGGATTCTTCGACCGCATCGCGAACCTCGCCCTTGGTCGAGACATTGACGCTGTCGCGGTTGTCGAAAGCGGTCTCGATGGTCTTTTCGAGGGCGGCGAAGTCGAAGCTGCTCATGGAATATCCTTAAACGTCACGTGGTATCGTGATGGCTGGGGAGGTGGTCAATCGGTGTCATTTGCTCTAAGCGACCGCCACTCAGGCGTCAATGTGCATTGGCGTCAACGGATGTCGACGCGGGAAGGAAGCAGCAAGCATGGCAAAGAGCAAAACCGCCACCCAGACACAGGGTGCGAAGGCCTGGGACCCCTTGAAGGACAGCACCACGGACAAGCAGGCCGCGGCCGCCCAGCCCAGAACGCCGCAGACGCAGTCACCGTCCTATCGCCTCGCCTTCGCCGATGAAGACTTCCTGTGCAGCAAGGAGTTACGCCCTGTCCGCCTTCAGCTGGAGCTTGCCAAGGCGGAGATGATCCTCAGCGAAAAGGGCATCGCGTCGACCGTCGTGCTGTTCGGCGGCGCGCGCATTCCAGCGCCCGGTCAGGCGCCCTGGGCGGCCAAGAACGAGACCCAGCGCAACAGCTTGCAGGCGGCGTCGGTCTATTACGAGGAGGCGCGAAAGTTTGCCGCACTCTGCGGAGAATATTCGGCAAAGTTCGACCATAAGGAATTCGTCGTCGTCACCGGCGGCGGACCGGGCGTCATGGAAGCGGGAAACCGCGGATCGTCTGAAGTTGGCGCGCCGAGCATCGGCCTCAACATCATGCTGCCGCACGAGCAGGCGCCCAATCCCTACGTCACGCCGGAACTGTCGTTCAACTTCCACTATTTCGCCATCCGCAAGATGCATTTCATGATGCGGGCCAAGGCCGTAGCCGTCTTTCCGGGCGGGTTCGGCACGCTGGATGAAATGTTCGAGGCGCTGACGCTGATCCAGACCAAGCGTATGGAGCGCATCCCGCTCATTCTGTTCGCGGAAAAGTTCTGGCGCAGCATCATCAATTTCGAGGCGCTCGCCGATTTCGGCACGATTGCCCCGGAAGATATCGAGCTGATCAGTTTCGTCGAGACGGCGGAAGAGGCCTGGAAGGTCATCCGCGACTTCTACGAGAAGTGATCTCGGTTCAAAATGAAAGGGCCCGCCCCTCGGGGTGAGAGGCGGACCCTTTTCCGAGGACAGCCGGTACTAGTTCCGTGAATGGGGGGCGGGGAACTAGAGGGGGCGGTCCGGCAGGTCGTCGATCGAGATTACGCTATCCTTGTTGGTGTCCATTCGGGCAAACAGCTTGTCGCTGGCGGCGGAGGCTTCGGCTTTGGTGATCTTGCCGTCACGATCCTCGTCGACCATGCGGAAAAACCGTCCGCCACCCATCCGCGGCCCATCGCCATGGCGCTCGAAGCGAGCCTTGTGGGGGCGGTCATGGCGTCGATCTTCGCGATCGGCGCGCTCACCGCGCGGACGCTCGCCATCCGGGCGCTCGGCACGCGGGCCGGCTTCGTCGTTCTCCGCCATTTCCGGGCGCGGATTGTTCTTGCGGAATTCCTCGCGCTTGGCGATGCGGTAATCGAGCAGCTCGCCACGCGTGATGCTTCCATCCTTGTTTGCGTCGATTTCGGCAAACATGGCATCCTGTCGTGCAGTTGCCTCTTCCTTGGAAATCCGGCCGTCCTTGTTGGTATCGGCAGTCTTCAGAAGGCGCACGAACGTGACGTCCTGCATGATCGCGCCACGCATCATTCCGCGATGGCCGGGGCCGCGGTCAGGCCGGTCCGGTGCGGCGAATGCCGGGATGGCGGCTCCTGCGACCAGCACGGCACCGAGGGTCGCCAAAACGATCTTCTTTGCGGTCATCGACGGGGTTCCTTTCCCTTATTGCGATGACCTCAAGATATGGCCGCCATGCTCTGGCGACCACTTAAACTCCGGTAATGTGGATGAACTCTTGGTAATGGTGGTAGGCGGCTTGGCACGCTCAGCCGGACTGCAATCCCTTGAGGAAGCCGGCCAGGTCATCCGTCACGTAATCGATGTGATCGTCTTCCTCGGAAAACAGTTCCCAGCGCTCGATCAGCACGTCATCGAGATTGCGCGGCGTCAAAAGCACCGTACGCATGCCGAGCGTCTTCGGAACGGTGAGATTGCGCGGCAGATCCTCGAACATGGCCGCCCTTGAGGTATCCACCCGATGCAGGCTTGCGAACTTGTCATAGGTCTCGCCGGCAGGCTTCGGCACGTAGTCTGCGGCGACGATATCGAAGATGTCGTCGAAATTGTCGAGAATGCCGAGCGCGCGGGCGGCCGCTTCCGCATGTGGCACACTGCCATTGGTGAAGATGAACTTGCGGCCGGGCAGCGCCTTGATCGCTTCGCCCAGTTCCGGGTCCGGCGGCAGGATCGAATAGTCGATCGCATGCGCCCGCTCCAGAAACCCGTCCGGATCGATGCCATGGTTGATCATCAGCCCCTGCAGCGTCGTACCGTGCTCGTGGTAATAGCGCTTCTGCACCACCCGCGCCGCATCCCGGTCCAGCTGCAGCAATTCCTGCACATAGGCCGTCATGTTCACGTCTATCTGGGCGAAGAGATTGACGTGATGCGGATAGAGCGTGTTGTCGAGATCGAAGACCCACTCTCGGACGTGGGAGAAGTCGGCTGCGTCGGGAGCGGTCTTGGGTTTCTTTTCCATGCTTTGCTTATGCACTGCGCGCCCGCCAAATAAAACGCAAAAGACGACCCATTTCACCGCCAATCGGCCTTGGCGGCGAAATGGCCGCCGTGATACCGCCGATGGGATGGAACTCTGGATCCCCATCACAATCGCCGCAGCCTTTCTGCAGAACCTGCGCTCGGCCCTGCAGAAACATCTGCAGGGCTCGCTTGGCACACGCGGTGCCAGCTTCGTGCGTTTCGGCTACGGTTTCCCGATCGCGATCCTCTATGTTCTCGGTCTGCACCACGGCCTTGGCTACGCGTTTCCCGCCCTGCATTGGACCTTCGTGATCTGGGCCGTCATCGGTGGCTTTGCGCAGATTTTTGCGACGATCCTGCTCGTCTACTCGTTCTCGCTGCGCAATTTTGCCGTCGGCACGGCCTACTCGAAAACGGAACCGGTTCAGGCTGCCATCTTCGGCCTTATCCTGCTCGGGGAAACGCTGACGCTCGGGGCGATCGGTGCGATCATTACCGGCGTCATGGGCGTGATGCTGATTTCCATGGCGCGCCTGCCGCTCTCATGGCGAAACACGGTGACGGCGCTCGGCAGCCGAGCGGCGTTGGTCGGCATCGCTTCGGGCAGCCTTTTCGGCATTTCCTCCGTCGCCTTCCGCTCGGCCTCGTTGTCGCTGGAGGGCCCCAATTCGGTCATGCAGGCTGCCATCACGCTCGCCTGCGTCACCACATTCCAGACTTTGTTCATGCTGATCTGGATGCTCTTGAAGGATCGCCGAGAAATCGTTCAGGTGGTCAAGACATGGCGCACCTCTTCGCTGGTCGGCCTTGCCAGCGTCTGCGGCTCCGCCTGCTGGTTCACCGCCATGACGCTGCAACAGGTGGCCTATGTCAGGGCGCTCGGCCAGATCGAGCTCGTCTTCACCTTCATGGCCTCCTGGTTCCTTTTCCACGAGCGGATGAACCGGATGGAGTTCTTCGGCTGCCTGCTGATTGTTGCGGGCATTCTGGGGCTTCTGATCGGCTGATACGAAAAAGGCGCCACGCGGCGCCTTCATCAAATCATGTCTGAGCCTGGAATCACGGCACGATCAGCGTGCCGGCGCCGCGCTCGGTAAAGATTTCGAGCAGCACCGAATGGGCGGTCTTGCCGTTCAGGATGACGACGCCCTGCACGCCGGCGCGGATCGCGTCGATGCAGGTCTCGACCTTCGGGATCATGCCACCCGAAATCGTGCCGTCCTTGATCAGCGCCTGAGCCTGGGCCACGGTCAGTTCCTTGATCAGGTTCTTGTCGCGGTCGAGAACGCCCGGAACGTCGGTCAGGAAAAGAAGGCGCGTCGCATGCAGCGCGCCGGCGATCGCGCCGGCGAAGGTGTCTGCATTGATGTTATAGGTCGCGCCGTCGCGGCCGGGGGCAACCGGTGCGATGACCGGGATCATCTCGGACTTGGCAAGCAGGTCGAGCAGCGTGCGATCGACTTCCACCACCTCGCCGACGAAACCGAGATCGAGCACGCGCTCGATATTGCTGTCTGGATCGACGACGGTCTTCTTCGCCTTTTCGGCAAAGACCATGTTGCCGTCCTTGCCGCAGAGGCCGATCGCCCATTCGCCGGTCTGGTTGATCAGCGCGACGATTTCCTTGTTGATCGAACCGGCAAGCACCATTTCGACGATCTCGACCGTCTTTTGGTCGGTCACCCGAAGGCCGCCTTCGAATTTCGATTCGATGCCCATCTTGGTCAGCATCGCACCGATCTGCGGGCCGCCGCCATGTACGACGATCGGGTTGACACCGGACTGTTTCAGCAGCGCGATATCGGCGGCAAAAGCCTTGCCGAGCTCGGTATCGCCCATGGCATGACCACCGTATTTCACCACGATGGTCTTGTTTTCATAGCGCTGCATATAGGGCAGTGCCTGGGCGAGAAGCTTGGCCTGAAGTTCGCTGTCGGACGTCGTCATGAAAATCCCTCACGTGAAAGGTGGGGCCTTTTAGCGCATCTTTTTGACAGATGAAACAATCTGGTGGCAAGATTTGCGCGTAGTGGTTCGAGAGTGGAAATCCAGTGCTCGATCGAGCCGCTCGGGAGGCGGAATTGGCATCCGAAAGCGATATCGTCGCCCTGATCGGGCGGGTGGCACTGCGCGACCGCGCTGCATTTTCGCAGCTCTATTCGGCAGCGGGACCGAAACTTTTTTCGGTCTGCCTCCGTATTCTCAAGGATCGCGGCGACGCGGAGGATGCCTTGCAGGAGGTCTTCGTCAAGATCTGGCAGAGGTCGGGACGGTTTGCCGCAGAGGGCCGAAATCCCGTTGCCTGGCTCGTGACGATTGCCCGTAACCACGCGATCGATGTGCTGCGGGCGCGTCGTCCCGCGGGCGAAAGTCTGGATGAGGACTGGCAGATAGCGGATACCTCTCCAGACCCGGAACAGTCGGCCGCGACGAAATGGGAGGGCAGGCGGATTGACAGGTGCATGGAGGAGTTGGATTCTGACCGCGCCGTCGCAGTCCGCAATGCCTATGTCGAAGGCCTGACCTATCAGGAACTGGCAGATCGTCATGCGGTGCCGATCAATACGATGCGAACCTGGCTGCGGCGCAGCCTTTTGAAACTGAGAGAGTGTCTCGACCGATGAGCAAACCGGAACAAAGCGAGGGGGATCGCTCCCGCGACCAGCTTTTGGCCGGAGAATATGTCCTCGGCGTCCTGTCGGAAAGCGATCGGCGCAAGGTCGAGGCGCGCATGAGGAATGACCGGCCGTTCGCGGCGATGGTGGCGGATTGGCAGGAAAACCTGTCGGCCTTCGACAGCGAGTATCAGGACGAGGTGCCGCCCGCGAAGATTTTCGCCAGCATCGATGAGAGGCTTTTTCCCCGGAAGACCTTCCAGCAGCAGTTGTCTGCCTCGGGTCATTGGTGGAACTCGCTTCCCCTATGGCGCGGGCTGGCATTCGTGTCGATGGCAGCGATGATCACCTACGCCTCGCTTCAGTCCGGGTTGATTGGCGCGCCTGCTCCCGCGCGTATTCTCGTGGCGGATATGGCTGGTGATGTCGGATCGCCCATCAGCCTGATGGCGCGTTACGATACCGGCAGCGGGCGATTGCAGCTGATGCCGGTTGCCGCCGACGCAGGTGATGCGCGGTCCCTTCAGCTCTGGTTCCTGCCCGATGGCGGCGATGCGCCGATCTCGCTCGGCGTCTTCCCGCAGACCGGCGAGGGCACGATCGATATTCCGAGCGAGATGCGCCCCCGCATGGCGGGCGGCGTGACCTTTGCCGTGAGCGTCGAGCCTTATGGAGGATCGCCGACCGGCCAGCCCACGGGGCCGGTCATAGCATCCGGCAAGGCGGAAGATATCTGATCAAACCAGCGGGCCGGACCGAGCGCTGTCATTCGTGCCGGCCTTTTTCTTCGACGTCGTGAAACTCTTTCTCTCCATCTTTCGTCCCTTGTTCTGTTCCCGGTTGACGGGAGGAGTGAAGCCTTGGGAGGCGCGCGACAGCGCCGGGGCGCTCGCATCCTTTAAGAGGAAGAGGACAGATCAATGTTGAAATCTGCATTTCGCACGCTCGCCCTGGCCGCAGCCGTCTCGGCAGCTGCCGTCTGTGCACACGCAGCCAATCCTAAGGTCGGCGGCGCCGCCATGTTCGAGGACAAGAACATTGTCGAGAACGCGATGAACTCAAAGGACCACACGACGCTGGTGGCGGCGGTCAAGGCCGCCGGTCTGGTGGAAACGCTTCAGGGCAAGGGGCCGTTCACGGTTTTCGCACCGACCAATGAAGCGTTCGCGGCGCTGCCGAAGGGCACCGTCGACACATTGCTCAAGCCGGAAAACAAGGCACAGCTGACCAAGGTCCTGACCTGTCACGTCGTCGCAGCCGATGCCATGTCCAGCGCCATCGAAAAGATGATCAAGGACGACAAGGGCACGCATGACGTCAAGACCGTCGGCGGCTGCATCCTCAAGGCCAAGGAAAGCATGGGCAAGATCACGCTGACGGACGAGATGGGGGGTGTCGCGCATGTCACCATCGCCGACGTCAAGCAGTCGAACGGCGTCATTCACGTCATCGACAAGGTTCTGCTTCCCAAGATGTAGGTGCAGTTTGCCCAAGCCTGTTGCCTGCATCGAGATCCGGCCGTTCTCTCGCAGAACGGCCGGATCTTTTCGCGATATGTTTTGAGATATCAGATTTTCGTCGTTACCGCCTCGGCAATCGCCTCGCGCAGTTCATCCAGCCCCTTGGCCTTTTCCGACGATGTCGACAGCACGAACGGATAGGCTGCCGGGCGCTTGCGGATCTTTTCCAGCGTCTCCGCGATCAATTTTGGAACCGCCGGCTCCTTGATCTTGTCGGTCTTGGTCAGCACGATCTGGTAGGAGACGGCCGCCTTGTCGAGCAGGTCGAGCACGTCCTCGTCGTTCTTCTTGATGCCGTGGCGGCTGTCGATCAGCACATAGACGCGCTTCAATGTGGCGCGACCGCGCAGGTAATCGAAAACCAGCTTCGTCCAGGCGTCCACATTGTCTTTGGGTGCCTCCGCATAGCCGTAGCCGGGCATGTCGACGATCGCCATCGGCGGCAGGTCGCCCTCCTGGCCGGAATAGCCGTCGGGGACGAAGTAGTTCAATTCCTGCGTGCGGCCGGGCGTGTTGGACGTCCGCGCCAGACCCTTCTGCGAAACGAGCGCATTGATCAGCGACGATTTGCCGACATTGGAACGGCCGGCAAAGGCTATTTCCAGCGGGCCTTCCGGGGGCAGGAACTTCATCGAAGGCACGCCGCGGATGAAGATCCATGGCTTGCCGAAATGGGGCCGGTCGTTGGTGGTCATCTACGCTTCTGTCTTGTTGGTCTATAGGGAAAGGCCAAGGGCATCCGGGTTTTGCGGCCCAATGTCAAGGCTTGGCGGGCAATTGCCGTCTGGTGCCGCCAAAAGAAAACCCCGGACGATGCCGGGGTTCTCGAAGCTTTATTTCGTTTCGGCGGGCTTTCGCTTGAACAGCCCCTTGAGGTTGTCGAAGAGCTCGATCTTGGCCCCGTGGCGCTTCATGATGAAGCCCTGCTGCAGAACCGAAAGCGTGTTGTTCCACGCCCAGTAGATCACGAGACCGGCCGGGAAGGACGCCAGCATGAAGGTGAACACCAGCGGCATCCAGGTGAAGATCATCGCCTGTGTCGGGTCCGGCGGCGTCGGGTTCATGCGCATCTGCACGAACATCGTGATGCCCATGACAATCGGCCATACACCAATCAGCAGGAAGTGCGGCACGTCGTAGGGCAGGAGGCCGAACAGGTTGAACAGCGAAGTCGGATCCGGCGCCGAAAGGTCCTGGATCCAGCCGAAGAACGGCGCATGGCGCATTTCGATCGTGACGTAGATGACCTTGTAGAGCGCGAAGAAGACCGGGATCTGCAACAACACCGGCCAGCAACCGGCGATCGGATTGATCTTCTCTTCCTTGTAGAGCGCCATCATCGCCTGCTGCATGGCCATGCGGTCGTCGCCATGCTTTGCCTTCAGCTCTTCCAGCTTCGGCTGCACGCGCTTCATGTTGGCCATCGAGGCATACTGCTTGCTGGCAAGCGGGAAGAAGATCGCCTTGACGACGACGGTCGTCAGCAGGATCGCTACACCGAAATTGCCGACGTGACGGAAGAAGAAGTCCATCAGCTGGAACATCGGCTTGGTGATGAAGTAGAACCAGCCCCAGTCGATCAGCAGGTCGAAATGCGGGATGGCCTGTTCTTCCGCGTAGCGGTCGACGAGCGGAACTTCCTTGGCGCCGGCGAAAATCATGTTCTTCAGCTCGGTCGACTGGCCCGGCTGGATCGTCAGGGCGTCGCCCTTGTAATCCGCCTGGTAGCGCGGCTGGCCGTCGGTGAAGTGGGTGAAGCGCGACTCGTACGGTGTCGACTGCGGCGGGATGATCGTCGTTGCCCAGTACTTGTCGGTAATGCCGAGCCAGCCGCCGGTTGCCTTCGGGTTGTTGAGCGCCTCTTCCTCGATGTTGGAATAGGTGTGCTCGCTCAGGCTGCCGTCGGTGCCCATGACGCCGATGAAGCCTTCATGGATGACCCAGACGGACGGCGTGACCGGCTTGTTGTTACGGGTGACGCGGCCGTAGGAAGACAGTGTGACCGGTTCCGCGCCGGGGTTTTCCACCTTGTCGGTCACGGTGATCATGTAGTGATCATCGACCGAGATCGTGCGGTTGAAGACGATGCCGCGGTCGTTGGTGAAGGTAAGCGTGACCGGTGTCGACGTGGTCAGCTTGGTGCCGCTTGCAAGCGTCCACTGCGTGCCGGGGCCGGGCGTCTGGCCGCTGGTTTCGCTGCCGACATAGCCGATTTCGGTAAAGTAGCCGTCGCGCGTGTCAGCGGGCGAGAAGAGCGTGATGATCGGGCTCGAGTCGTCCACGGTCTCGTGGTACTCGCGAAGCTTCAGGTCGTCGAAGCGTGCGCCGGTCAGGCTGATCGAGCCGGCAAGGGCCGGCGTGTCGATTTCGACGCGCTGGGACTTCGCCAGCGACTGATCGCGGGTCGCGGTTGCCTGGGCCTGGCCGGCACCCGGCAGGTTGCCGGTGGAGGTGGCGGCGCCCGGGCTTTCCGGCGTGAATGTCTGGTTTTCACCCTGCAGCGCCTGCTGGGCTTCCGCCGCGCGCTGCTGCGCTTCCATGCGCGGGTTCATGTAGAGGAACTGCCAGGCAAGGACGATGACGACCGATAGGCCTATCGCGATGAAGTAATTGCGGTTCTTTTCCATCATGCTTTCCTGGAAGATGTTCCTGAGGCAGGCTTGGGTTTGTGCCTGCCTTCGATACGCGCTGCAAGCTGTTGTGTGAGTTCCGAAAAGGAAATGCCGAGCACCTCCCTGCGCGCGACAACCACATAGTCGTGTCCGCTTTGCATTGCAAATCCGGCAGAGACGCGCACGGCCTCTTTCAGGCGGCGGCGCATTCTGTTGCGCTCGGGCGCATTGCCGTGCTTCTTGGTAACGGTGAAGCCGACGCGTGGTGGCTCGTCCGGTTCGTTGCGGTCGAGAACTTCGAGCAGAAAGGTTCTGCCCCGGCGCGCTTCGCCTTTTCGAACAGCAAGAAACTGCGGCCGGCTTTTCAGCCGCCCGACAGTTTTTTTATCGTTTTTCTTCGTTGTCACTGCCCGATCCGGGCGTGTCGGCCTTAGGCCGACAGACGCTTGCGGCCGCGTGCGCGACGAGCAGCAAGAACCTTCTGGCCACCATTGGTAGCCATGCGGGCGCGGAAGCCGTGACGACGCTTGCGAACAAGCTTGGACGGTTGGTAGGTACGCTTCATTTATTTAACACCGCGGTGTGCGGCCCTTCTTGGGAATTGCCTCTTGTGAGGCAAGAGCGTTTCGGAAATGCGCATCCGCGCTGGCATGCCTTATGGCAGCCTGCCGTTTGAGCGCGCGGGCATATAGTTCAGGTTGAGGCCGAAAGTCAATCGGAGGGGGCAAATTCGCCGCATTTGCGGTATGCTGCCAGTATCCACCGTGTGCTGAAGCGGCTGTCCCGGAAAAATTTGCCGCGAATTAACAAATTGTAATGCGGGACACGAGCTTTCACATGTCGGTGGGGCTGTTCAAATGTCGGTGACGCTATAAAATAGCCAAAGAGCAAGGGCTGTCGAAAGCCTCTGCCGGAACTGGAGATCCGTATGGACAGCGAGGTTCGCAACACGGACCGTCAGGAAGTGTTGATGGAGGCTTCCGGCCCAGAAGCCATGCCGACGCTCTTTCGAGGTCTGTCGGGACGTCTCCTGTGGCTGACGATGATATTCGTCATGCTGGCGGAAATTCTCATTTTCATGCCTTCGGTTGCCGGCATGCGCATGAACTGGCTGCGCGATCGCCTCGATACGGCAGCCGCTGCCGGCATCGTCATCGACGGCCTGCAGCCGGCCGAGCTTCCGCGCGCCGTACAGAACGATACGCTGCTCGCCACCGGAACCAAGGTGATAGCCCTCCGCAAGGACGACACCTCGCGGCTCTTGGCCGCAACCGAAGTTCCGCCGGAAATCGATGCGCAATACGATCTCGCCAACATATCGCTGCTCGGTTCGATGCGCGATGCGCTCGACACGCTCGTCTTCGGCGGGGATAAGGTGATGCGCGTCTACGGGCCTGTCGGTGACAGTGACATGATCATCGAATTGGTCATGACGGACCATGCACTGCGCAAGGATATGTTGAAATACTCGAAGACGATGTTTCTCATCTCGCTTGCCATCTCTCTGATCACCGCCATCCTGATATTCCTCGCCATCAACCGCATGATGATCTTGCCCATCCGCCGGATCGCCCACAGCATGCAGTTCTTTTCGGAAAAGCCGGATGACCCGTCGCGGGTGTTTTCTGCGGATCGCTCACGGGGAGAATTTGCCGTGGCCGGACGCCATCTGGCGACGATGCAGGTCGAGTTGCAGCGGACGCTGAAACAGCAGAAGAACCTTGCCGACCTCGGTCTCGCCGTCTCCAAGATCAATCACGACATGCGTAACATCCTGGCATCCGCGCAGCTGATGTCGGACAGACTGACCGATGTCGAGGACCCGATGGTGCGAAGCTTCGCTCCCAAATTGCTGCGGACGATCGACCGCGCCGTCGGCTATACGAACGAGGTCCTGGCCTACGGGCAGGCCTCCGAGGCGGCGCCGCGCCGCAGGCGTATCAACCTGACCGATCTTTGCCAGGAAGTCCGTGACATGCTGGCGATCGATCCCGACGCGGGTATCGATTTCCAGCATCAGATCTCGAAAGATCTGGAGGTCGATTGCGATGGCGAGCAGATCTTCCGCGTCGTCCACAATCTGTGCCGGAATGCGGTACAGGCGCTGCTGACCCACAATCCGGAGGATCGCGACGCGATAAGAAGCGTCACGATATCCGCGCACAGGCTCGGCAGCGTCGTCAGCATCACCATCGATGACACGGGGCCGGGAATGCCGCGCAAGGCGCGTGAGAACCTTTTCTCGGCATTCCGCGGCTCGGCTCGCTCCGGCGGCACCGGCCTCGGTCTCGTCATCGCCCGCGAGCTGGTGCTGGCCCATGGCGGCACCATCGCGCTGGTCGAAAAGCCGGGCCCAGGAACGCAGTTCCGCATCGAGATTCCCGATCGCCTCGTGGCGCTCGAGGATTACCGTGTTCGGGCGTGATTTAAAATAAACGTTTTAAAACAGTTACTTGAGAATAAAATGACGATGGCATGACATTTAATTTTCCAAAAGCGCTTGCATTCCTCTGAGTCTCCCTTTAGAGGATCGCCACGCCAGCGAAACACACCGCTGACAGACGCACCCGTAGCTCAGCTGGATAGAGCACCAGACTACGAATCTGGGGGTCAGGAGTTCGAATCTCTTCGGGTGCGCCACTCTTTCCCATTGATTGGGAATAACAATCTGATTTTGCTGATTATTGCTTCGCCGCTTTTGATACACAAAGGTGGCACACATGGTCCTTGCAATGCCCTCCCCATTTAAGCATCCGGTCACAGGCGTTTATTGGTATCGCCAGCGCGTTCCGGCAAGGTTGACTGCATCGGCAAAAGGGCAATCTGTAACCGTTACGATTGATGGCCATTCTTCGTTCCTCACCATCGGCGCTGAGATAAAGGTATCACTTCGAACGAAGTCACCCGCAGAGGCCAAAAGAGTTGCGCCAGAAGCCCAAGCCCAGTTTGACCGTATCTGGTTGAGCTTCGAAAACGGCCCGGTGTCGCTGACGCTTAAGCAGATCGTCGCTCTCTCCGGTGAGATGTATCAGGTTATCAAGCGGGCTTTAGAGGATGACCCTGGCGAAGCGGGGCGTTGGCTTGAGCGTAGACGTGCGCGTGAGGCAGAAAGCCAGCGCCTCCAGAAGTCGCCACGAGCCGCACTGATGATAGACGCAAACTCACAGCTCGCAGCCCGCCTCGGCTCATGGGTGGATGGGGCACTTGCGGCGCGGCACCTGAGGGTAACCAAAGAAACCTATCAGCGGCTCCTTACTGAGTTCGACCGAGCAGCAGGCGACCTCGCGGAGTTGCTTGAGAGACGGTCCATGGGAGATTTCAGCGCTGATACGGTAGCTGCCCGTTTTCCTGAATTTGTCGAGACCTCAGCACAGCAGGTGCCAGGCAGCGGTACGTCGATAACAATCTTGCTTGAGGGATGGGCAGGCCGTCTAAAGTGTGTTTCGGCGTGGAATATTGACCCCTCTGGCGGGGTGACCGGCGTCCAATTTTGACCCCCCACCTGTTTCGTCTGACCATCCGTCTTTTGCTGGCGGATGGAGGGGGAGTTGAAGCGAGTGGATACGATTGCGCGTGTTCGTCGAGCCTTCCATGTGCAGGGCTGGTCGGTGAAGAGGATCGTCCGGGAGCTGCATGTTTCCCGCAACACCGTGCGCAAGATACTGCGATCCGATGAGACCGACTTTTCCTACGAGCGCGAACGGCAGCCACTGCCGAAGACCGGGGCCTGGAAGGCTGAGATCGAGCGCTTCCTGGCCGCGAACGAAGGCAAGCCTTCTCGCGAGCGGCTGACGCTGATCCGGATTTACGAAGAGCTTCGGGCGCTGGGTTATGACGGCAGCTATGATGCGATCCGGCGCTATGCGAAGGGATGGTCGAAGGATCGAGGGGCTGTATTGGCCGAGGCCTACGTGCCGCTCTATTATGCGCCCGGTGAGGCCTATCAGTTCGACTGGAGCCATGAGATCATCCTGATCCAGGGCGTGACGACGACGGTGAAGGTTGCCCATGTCCGGCTCTGCCACAGCCGGATGATGTTCGCGCGGGCCTATATGCGTGAGAGCCAGGAGATGGTCTTCGACGCCCATGACAAGGCCTTCGACTTCTTCCGTGGCACCTGCACGCGCGGCATCTACGACAACATGAAGACGGCGGTGGAAGCTGTCTTTATCGGCAAGGAACGGCTCTACAATCGCCGTTTCCTGCAGATGTGCAGCCATTATCTCGTCCACCCCGTAGCCTGCACGCCAGCATCCGGCTGGGAGAAAGGACAGGTCGAGAACCAGGTCGGCCTTGTGCGCGAACGGTTCTTCACGCCGCGCCTCAGGGTCAAAAGCCTGGAGGAACTGAATGTCTGGCTGCTCGACAAATGTGTTGCCTATGCCAAGGCCCATAGCCATCCTGAACAGACGGCGCAGACGATCTGGCAGATGTTCGAGGCCGAGCGTGGGTGCCTTGTGCATTATGTTGGCCCGTTCGACGGTTTCCATTGCGTTCCAGCCTCGGTGTCGAAGACGTGCACTGTCCGCTTCGACAACAACAAATACTCGGTCCTGTCGACTGCCGTCGGCCGCCCTGTCGAGGTTCATGCCTATGCGGATCGGATCGTCATCAAGCAGGATGGTGTGACGGTCGCTGAACACCGGCGCAGCTTCGGCCGTGGCGATACCGTCTATGATCCCTGGCACTATGTCCCTGTCCTCGCTCGCAAACCCGGTGCCTTGCGCAACGGCGCTCCCTTCCGCGAATGGGTTTTGCCAGCCGCTATGGAGAAGGTCCGCAGGCGACTGAAGAGCGTCGATGATGGTGATCGGCAGATGGTCACCATACTCGGATGCGTTCCCGCCGATGGCCTCACAGCCGTTGAGGCTGCCTGCCAGGAAGCGCTCGATCACGGTGTCTGCTCGGCCTCGGTGATCATCAACATTCTGGCGCGAAGCCGCGATCCGGCTCCCGCAGCAACCCTGCAAATCCCGGATGCGCTACGGCTTGCCCATGAGCCGGTCGCCGACTGCGCCCGTTACGACAGGCTCAGGAGGGTGAGTTGATGGAACGTACACAGGTTCTCGAACTGATGAGCACGCTGAAGCTCTATGGAATGCGTAACGCCTACGACGAGGTCATGGGCAATGGGATCAAACGGCAGCACGAGCCGCCGCATATTGTCGGGGACCTCCTGCAGTCGGAGATCGCCGAGAAACAGGCACGCTCCATTCGCTACCAACTCACCATCGCCAAGCTGCCGCTGGCGAAAGACATTGACGACTTCGATTTTGCAGATACGCCCATCAATGAATCCCTGGTCCGAGAACTGGCCACCGGCACCTTCGTTGCCGATCAGCGCAATGTCGTTCTCGTCGGCGGCACGGGAACAGGCAAGAGCCATCTGGCCATCGCGATTGCCCGTGCGCTCATCCGTAACGGGACGCGTGGGCGCTTCTATAATGTCGTCGATCTGGTCAATCGCCTGGAAACGGAAACGCGCAACGGCAAGCAAGGTCGGATGGCCGATTACCTTACGCGCCTCGACTTCATCATCCTCGACGAACTCGGCTATCTGCCGTTCGCGCAGGCCGGAGGTCAGCTCCTCTTCCACCTGATCAGCAGGCTCTACGAGCGCACCTCGGTCATCGTCACGACGAACCTTGCCTTCGGCGAATGGCCGTCTGTGTTTGGTGATGCCAAGATGACGACAGCACTCCTCGACCGCCTGACCCATCACTGCGAGATCGTGGAAACAGGAAACGAGTCCTGGCGCTTCAAGAACCGCTCTCAAAGCTAAAGCCGAAGACACCCATCACCCGCACTTGGCCTACCCTCTGCAACCACGGCCAGCGCCGGGCAGGCCAAGCGCTGATCGCCTACAGGGGGTGAATATTGGACGCCGATAAGGGGTCAACATTCCGCGCCGATTGACAGGGAACTGTTGATTTCCACTGAGAACTGACCCGGCGTGGCCTGATATTTCCATTGAGAATTGACCCATGTTCCAACCTTCCCTCGCATGTTTTCAGCGGGGGCTATGGAGTGATCGACATGGCGTTATTGAGCGTGATCCGACGCTGGCATTTTCGAGACCATCTATCGATCCGGGAGATTTGCCGCAGGACCGGCCTATCCCGGAATACCATTCGCAAATACCTTCGCCTGGACGGCGTGGAGCCGAAGTTCAAGGTGCCGGAGCGGCCGAGCAAGCTTGATCCGTTTGCAGATCGGTTGTCGGCCTGGCTGAAGACCGAATCCAAGAAGAACCGCAAACAGAAGCGGACGATGAAGCAATTGCATGCCGATCTGATGAGCCTCGGCTATGAGGGTTCCTATAATCGGGTGGCGGCATTTGCTCGGGAATGGCGTGATGATCGGCAGCGGGAATTGCAGACGACGGGTCGCGGGACATATGTGCCCCTGGCGTTCGATCCCGGTGAAGCCTTCCAGTTCGACTGGTCGGAAGACTGGGCCATCATCGGCAACGAGCGCACCAAACTACAGGTGGCGCACACGAAGCTGAGTTACAGCCGCGCCTTCATCGTGCGGGCCTATCTGCTGCAAACCCACGAGATGCTCTTCGACGCCCACAACCATGCATTCCGCGTGTTCGGAGGCATCCCCGGTCGTGGCATCTACGACAACATGCGCACCGCGATCGACAAGGTCGGCCGTGGCAAAGAGCGTGACGTCAACGTCCGCTTCCAGGCGATGGCCAGCCACTACCTGTTCGAACCCGAGTTCTGCAATCCGGCTTCCGGCTGGGAGAAGGGACAGGTCGAGAAGAACGTTCAGGACGCGCGTCATCGTCTGTGGCAGCCAACGCCGCGCTTTCCATCGCTGGATGCTCTGAACGACTGGCTCGAGCAGCGCTGCAAGGAGATCTGGGCGCAGACCCCACACGGCCAGATGCGTGGCTCCATTGCCGACATCTGGGCGGAGGAAGCACGCGCGCTTATGCCCGTTATCCGGCCGTTTGATGGGTTTGTCGAACACACCAAGCGTGTCTCACCGACCTGCCTCGTCCATCTGGAGCGCAATCGCTACAGCGTCCCGGCGTCCTTCGCCAATCGACCGGTGAGCCTGCGGGTCTATCCGGATCGTGTCGTGGTTGCTGCGGAAGGACAGATCGTTTGCGAGCATCGTCGCGTCATCGATCGCTCCCATGACCGACCGGGACAGACCATTTACGACTGGCGGCACTATCTGGCGGTGGTGCAGCGTAAGCCCGGCGCTCTGCGCAATGGTGCACCATTCGTCGAGCTACCGGACGCATTCCGGACCTTGCAGCAATATCTCCTGAAGAAGCCGGGTGGCGACCGCGAGATGGTCGATATCCTGGCGCTCGTCCTTCAGCACGATGAACAGGCCGTCCTGTCGGCGGTCGATATGGCACTGAAGTCCGGGATTCCGACCAAGACGCATGTACTGAACCTGCTGCATCGCCTCGTCGACGGCAAATCCTTCACGCCGCCGACCATTGATGCGCCGCAAGCCTTGACGCTCATCAACGAGCCCAAGGCCAATGTCGAACGATACGATGCCCTGAGAAAGACGGAGGCCCGCCATGCGTCATAATCCAGCAAGCGGTGCTATCGTCATCATGCTGCGGCAACTGAAGATGCACGGCATGGCACAAGCCGTCGGCGAACTGACTGAGCAAGGATCGCCGGCGTTCGAGGCTGCCATTCCGATCTTGTCGCAGCTCCTCAAGGCGGAGACCGCGGAACGTGAAGTTCGTTCGACTGCCTATCAGCTCAAAACAGCTCGCTTTCCTGCCTATCGTGATTTGAACGGCTTCGACTTCGCCAGCAGCGAGATCAACGAGGCGCTCGTGCAACAGCTTCATCGCTGCGACTTCCTGGACGATGCAAACAACATCGTTCTGGTCGGTGGCCCTGGCACGGGCAAGACACACATTGCTACCGCGATAGGTGTTCAGGCCATCGAACATCACCACAAACGGGTCCGATTCTTCTCAACGGTCGAACTGGTCAACGCGCTGGAACAGGAGAAGGCGCAAGGACGGTCTGGGCAGATCGCCAATCGGCTCGTCCACTCCGATCTCGTCATCCTCGATGAGCTTGGATACCTGCCGTTCAGCGCGTCGGGCGGTGCGATGCTGTTCCACCTGCTCAGCAAACTCTACGAGCGAACCAGCGTCATCATCACCACAAACCTCAGCTTCAGTGAATGGGCCAGCGTGTTCGGCGACGCCAAAATGACCACAGCATTGCTCGATCGGCTTACCCATCATTGCCACATCCTTGAAACCGGAAACGACAGCTTCCGCTTCAAGAACAGCTCTGCGCACGACACCAAAACGACAAAGGAGAAAACGAGGAACTTGACCACGACCGCAGACCCGAAACATACCTAACAAGCGGGTCAATTCTCGGTGGAAACGCCGGGTCAGTTCTCAGTGGCAATCAACACGCTGCCGTATGTTCGCCAGTCGGTCCGACCACTTGGCGCTCATCGGTAAGCGTCATCGAGCGCACCGGCTTTTCTCTTAAAGATGCCAGAGCATAGGTTTGTTCGGTCAACGCCGTGAAAAGTCTCGTATGTATGGGCGATAGGATAAATCGCTCAATGGCGTAACATATCTCGAAAACTTGATCCTGCATCCGTTCATGAGAGAATGTCATCCCTCGTTTGTTGTCGCGCTTAGCTTGAGTCGCGGCAGCCTTGAAGTGATTGCATAGTTTTTCGTAACTAAATGACGTTTGAGAAATGTGTCTGTAACGTCTAAGTACTGCATCAAATAAATGTCGAGATATGCTTGCTCTAAAGCTTTCATCAACTTTATTCATTCTTTTAAAGTTGATAGATATCTTGCATTCTTGGTAATTGTCTATTGTGATTTCTTGATCGTCAAACGGAGCATAGAGCCCGTAAAAAACGACTCGACCATGGCTAGTCTGCGGGTCGTTTTCGTGCGTTATCTCAATGAATACAGATCGTACGCTCCCGTATATCATTGGAAGTGAGGCTTTCACTTCAAATACGAATGTTACTGGCTGCTTTAAATCGTGGTTTTTTGAGTATTCAACAAAGTTACCGATATCGACGTACTGTCCCTGCGCGATGAATCCGGCATGATCTGAAGGGTCAGCGTAGGTTTGCTTGAATGCTAGAATCCCTTTGATAAGAGATGATTTACCCGAGCTGTTTGGCCCCACGAGAATTGTCAGCGGTTTGGTTAAATCGAGGGCTGTGTCTTGGTAACGTTTAAAATTTTTATAGCGAACTGCTTCTATCACGCTTTGGCCCTGAACTTGAATGCACAGCGATAGAACGCTTAGGTCGGCTTAGTGTCAAGGAGCGCGCCGCGCGGAATAAGAGTTGGCTGCCTTTTTCAGACATAAGTGTTTAATGGAGCCTCGTGCCGACCGTTGACAGTAGTACGCTCGATTGGTACACAGCCAACTAAATTGGCGATCTGATACCCAATGAAATCAGGTGTTGCGAGGCCTCGACAGGGAGTTCGAATCTCTTCGGGTGCGCCATTTCTCTCTATCTTAAAAAATGACGGCTTAACTGGATCGAAAGATCCATGGTCGACCTTTGGGCCTCCGCTGTTTGGCCGATACGGCAAATTCATCACGATCTTCGTTTTCTCCCGATAGTCACGACGCAAGCCTTGCGCTATCCAGTCCGCACCTGTGAATGAAGTTTGTCGCGCGTGCCGTATGCACCGCGGTTGATGCGGAGTGTCGGCGGATGAGATGGAAGCGCACGATCCAGTTGCTGGATGTCCATGCGGAAGGTGAAATCGGCCGTGTGGCGATCGGCGGCGTGCCGAAAATCCCTGGCAACACGGTCGCCGAGCAGCTTGCCTGGATGAATTCCGATCCGAAGGGGCAGGAGCTTCGTCGCTTCCTCTGTCTTGAGCCGCGCGGCACGCCGATCGGTTCCGTCAATCTTCTCCTGCCGCCGAAGCATCCCGAAGCGGATGCCGCCTTCATCATTCTCCAGCCGGATCAGGCGCATGCGAGTTCCGGCTCGAATTCCATCTGCGCCACGACCGCGCTTCTGGAGGCCGGCATCGTCGAGATGAAGGAGCCGGAAACGGTCGTTGTGCTGGAAACGGCCGCAGGTCTCGTCCGCGCCGTTGCCACATGCCGCGATGGCCGCTGCGAGAAGGTCAAGCTCACCATGGTGCCGTCCTTCGTTCACGAGCTCGACCTGAAGCTCCAGACGCCGGAATGGGGCGAGATCACGTTTGATATCTCCTATGGCGGAATCTTCTATGGTCTGGTGGATGTTTCGCAGATCGGCCTGACGATCGAAAAGAAGAATGCGGCGGCACTCGTCCAGGCCGGTATGGTCCTGAAGGACCTCATCAATCGACAGATCCCGGTTGTCCACCCGGAAATTCCGGCGATTTCCGGCGTCGCCTATGTGATGTTTCGCGACACGGAAGCTGACGGCACCGTGCGCACCTGCACGACAATGTGGCCTGGCAGGGCGGATCGCTCTCCCTGCGGTACCGGCAATTCCGCCAATCTGGCGACACTGCACGCACGCGGCAAGGTGAAGGTCGGCGACATGTTTCTGTCGCGCTCCATCATCGGCACCCAGTTCGAAGTCGGCCTGTCGGCGGAGACCGAGGTTGCGGGAAAGCCGGCGATCATACCGACCATCGCCGGCCGCGGCTTCACTTTCGGCCTGCATCAGGTCGCACTTGATCCGTTTGACCCGCTGGCGGACGGTTTTGCCATGACCGATGTCTGGGGCCCGTCCGCAGGCGATATCGTCTGACCTAGATTTCGCGAGCGGCCTTGACCGGCGTTTCCACATCGCCATGCTTCAGCACCAGCGAGTTGACGCCCTCCACACCCTCCTGGCTGGGGGCGGGGACAACGCCCATGTCCTGGAACTGCATGTATTTATAGGCGCCGAACATGTCGCCCTTCTCGGCGGCCCGGCGATACATTTCCGCAGCCTTCTCCGCGCTTGCCGTAATGCCTTCGCCCGTCTCGTACATGATGCCGAGATTGATCATCGCATCCGTGTTGCCGCGCTGGGCGGCAAGATCGTACCAGGCAATCGCGGTCTGGTCGTCGGCATCGACCAGCGTGCCTTCGTCATAGATCGAGCCGATATTGAACGCCGCCGTGTCATCACCGCCCGCGGCAGCCTTCTCGAACCATTCGAGCGCCTTGTTGACGTCAGGATTGGTGCCGAGGCCATCGCGGTAGGCGACGCCGAGATTGTAGGCGGCAAGCGTGTTTCCGCTCGCAGCGGCCTGCTGGTAAAGGTCAAATTCGGATTTGTCGTCGCCCAGCCGGCCCATCAGCATGCCGTAATTGACCATCGCTGCCGCGTAGCCGTCCTTGACCGCCGTGTCATAGGCAGACATCGCCTGATCCGGCTCATCGATGCTGTTGAGCGCGCGGCCAAGCTGGTAGGCAAAACGGGGGTTGCCGGTGGCGTCGAATGCCGTGCGACAGGCGGTTACGGCCTGACTTCCGATCTCGGCAATGCCGACCGGCTCGAAGTCGCCATTGCGCTGCTGGTCATACGGGCTGCCTGCCAACCGGTCGCAGTCGCTCTGCATTGCGGCGGTGAGGACAAGGTTCGTCCGCTCTTCCGCACTCGGCGCTACAGTCAGCGCAAGAAGCGCGACAGCTGCACCTGTGGTAATCGCAAAACCCTTGTTGACTTTCAGAAGCCGGGATTTCATTCTTTCTTCTCCGAATCAAATCACGTTCAGACTGATTAACGAACGCCGCAACCCGGCGCTTGTTCCGTCTCCCTGCCTTGGAAATGCGGTTTCCGGCTCCCTTGCGCTGCACGATATCGTGAAACTGACCATTGCCGCGCTCGCGTGATTGAACTTTTCGATATCGCTGCCGAGGCTGGCATCTGTGTGCGCCGACATTGTCTTGCTGCGCGGTTTGGTGCTAATCGGAAGCACCCTGAAAACCCCATCGGAACAGCTTCATGAAAACGCTCACGATTCGTCGCCCGGATGATTGGCACCTGCATTTGCGCGACGGCGCGGTTCTGGAAGGCGTGATTGCCGATACGAGCCGTCACTTCGCCCGCGCCATCATCATGCCGAACCTTGTTCCGCCGGTCGTGACAACGGCAGACGCCGCTGCCTATCGCAGCCGCATCATGGCTGCCTTGCCGGATGGGCATAGGTTCGAACCGCTGATGACCCTCTATCTGACGGAACACAGCAATCCGGACGATGTAGAGGAGGGCAGGAAGAGCGGTCTCATCAATGCCGTGAAGCTTTATCCGGCCGGTGCCACCACCAATTCCCATGGTGGCGTACGCGACATGGAAAAGGCGATGCCGGTGCTGGAGCGTATGGCCAGGATCGGTCTGCCGCTTTGCGTTCATGGCGAGGTAACGACGCCCGAGGTGGATATCTTCGATCGTGAAGCCGTCTTCATCGAGACCGTGCTGGAGCCGCTGCGCCGGCGCCTGCCTGAACTCAAGGTGACGATGGAGCATGTCACGACCTCGGACGGTATCGACTACATCAAGTCGTCCAAGGCGAACCTTGCCGGTTCGATCACCACGCATCACCTGATCATCAACCGCAACGATATCCTCGTCGGCGGCATTCGTCCGCATTATTACTGCCTGCCGGTTGCCAAGCGCGAGAGCCATCGTCTGGCGCTGCGCGCCGCCGCGACGTCCGGCGATGCTCGGTTCTTCCTCGGCACCGACTCCGCACCGCATGTCGATCCGTTGAAGGAATGCGCCTGCGGTTGCGCCGGCATTTATACCTCGATCAACACGATGAGCTGCCTTGCCCACGTCTTCGAGCAGGACAATGCGCTCGACAAGCTGGAAGCCTTCGCCTCGCTCAATGGTCCCGCCTGGTACGGCCTGCAACCGAACGAGGAAACCATCACGCTCGAGAAGCAGGACGCACAGGTTACGTTTCCGTCTAAGCGGGATACGGGCGCCGGCGACATCACTGTCTTCGACCCCGGCTTCCCGATTTTCTGGAATGTCGTAGATTAAAATTCGAAGTTGTTCGAAGAATAATACCGTTTATTTTGGTTGCGGCTGGAAGTCCTCTCTGATGGTAACCCTTTGGAGAGGTTCCAGCCGTAATTTTTAGCGGCATATTGTATAAATCTTCGAAGAGAATTTCAGTCATGATGCTGGATTATCAGTCTCTTCTGCTCGCCCTTGGGGTGTCGGCAGCATGTCTTATGGTGACGCTGTTCGGCACCTGGTTTTCTCGCAGGGCGGATTCCTTTCTCCTCACGCTCGTCGTCTCGCTCTTTCTGGTCATCGCCGGCATCTTTGCCTATGGCTCTTTCACCATCCAGTCAGGTGCGGGGCCGCTGGCGATCGCCTATTCTCTCTTCATGTGCGGTTTTTCCAGCATCTATGCTGCCTCGCTTCAGTTTCGCGCGGGTGACAACCCCTGGCCCATGGCCTTCACGCTCTCGTTCACCAGCCTCGTGCTTGGCCTGCCGTTGATCATCACGGGTCTTGATGGCCTCGGCATCATCATGATGAATGTACTGGCCGCCACCCTGCTTGTCGGCACGGCCTGCCAGTATTGGGCAGCGCGGGCCGAAGCACCCGGTCCGCTGATCGGCATGGCCGTGCTTTATGCGCTCAGCGGGCTCTCCTTCGCCCTTTGCGCGGCGGTCCTGATTGCCGAGGGAGATCTCGTCCTCGGTCAGGCACCGCAGAACTGGGCCGAAACACTCAATATCGGTGTCTGCATCGCTGGCATGACCGGCATCGGCGCGCTGTCGCTGGCACTGCACCAATGGCGCATGGCCGCGCTGCATCGCCGCGAAGCGCTGACGGATGCACTGACCGGCCTTTTGAACCGCCGCGCCCTGTTCGACCAGCATGGCGGGCGCAGGCTCAATGCCTCCACGGCCGTCATCGTGTTCGACATCGACCGTTTCAAGTCGATCAACGACCGCCTCGGCCATTCGGGAGGTGACGAGGTCCTGCGCATTTTCGCGACCGACCTTCTGGCCGAGCTGACACCCGCTGCCTCCGCTGCAAGGCTCGGTGGCGAGGAATTCGCCATGATCGTCAGCGAAATCATGCCGGGCCGGGCGGAGCGGATCGCCAATGAGGTGCGCAAGCGTTTTGCCGCGCGCGACATCGTTGTCGACGGCCACACGATCCGCTGCACGGTGAGCGCCGGCGTTGCCGTCGGCCTGCCGGAAGGCCAACCGTTCGAGACCGTGCTCAATCTAGCCGATGGCGCGCTTTACGATGCCAAGCGTGCGGGCCGCGATCGTGTCGAGGTCGCCTCCTATCTGCACCCCATCCTGCCGCTGCCCGACAACCGCAATTCGGCCTGAAAACTTCAGCCCTTGTCGCTCTTTCACTGGCTAAGCCTGCGTCATGCTGCTATTGCGGCGCGTGGTTCAAGGCAATGTCGGGAAAAACTGCAGGCGGTTTTGCGTCCGGACTTGCTTGAAGGAAAAGCAGCGATTTAGGCAAGGAGCGGGCGCATGATCCAGACCACATTTACAGACCGGAACGTAATGGCGGAACTCATGGCCAAGATGCTGTGGGAGATCGGCGCCGTTCATTTCAACGCCGAGAAGCACTACAAGTTTGCATCCGGTATGATGAGCCCGGTCTATATCGATTGCCGCAAGCTTCTGTCCTATCCACGCGTACGCTCCGCCATCATGGATTTCGCCGCCGCGACCCTGATGCGCGATGCCGGCTTCGAGAAATTCGATTGCATCGCCGGTGGCGAAACCGCCGGCATTCCGTTTGCCGCCCTGCTTGCCGATCGTTTGTCGCTGCCGATGATTTATGTCCGCAAGCAGCCCAAGGGCCATGGCCGCAACGCCCAGATCGAAGGTAACCTGCCGGAAGGCGCCCGTGTCCTCGTCATCGAGGACCTGACCACGGCCGGTGGTTCGATGTTCAAGTTCATCGACGCTATCCGCGCGGCCGGCGGCGTCGTCGATCACGGCATGGCACTCTTCTACTACGGCATCTTCGACGAAGGCGCGCTGCGCTTTGCAGATGGCAAGGTGCAGTTCCACCATATCGCCACCTGGCGCAATGTTCTGGCCGTCGCCCGCGACCAGAAACTGTTCGACGACAAGACGCTGTCGGAAGTGGAGGCCTTCCTCGATGCGCCGCTTGCATGGTCCGCCCGCAACGGCGGAATCAGCGAACTGCCGAAATAAGGCCAGACGGAAGGCGAGCTTTTGCTCTGGTCAATTGGCAAAAGCTCGCTTATTTCTATCGCAAAACAGATCATTCCTTGGGAGGGAATCCGATGATTTTGTGCTGCGGCGAAGCTCTTATCGACATGCTTCCGCGTGAGACGTCGCTGGGTGAAAGGGGCTTTGCCCCGTATGCCGGCGGTGCCGTCTTCAATACAGCCATCGCGCTTGGCCGTCTTGGCGTGCCGGCCGCCTTCTTCACCGGCCTCTCCGACGACATGATGGGCGATATCCTGCGCGAGACGCTGCGCCAGAGCCATGTCGATTTCAGCTATTGCGCGACACTGTCGCGGCCGACGACGATCGCCTTCGTCAAACTGGTCGACGGCCACGCCTCCTATGCCTTCTACGACGAGAACACCGCCGGCCGGATGATCACCGAGGCGGATCTTCCGTCACTCGGCGATGATTGCGAAGCCCTGCATTTTGGCGCGATCAGCCTGATCCCGGAACCTTGCGGATCGACGTATGAGGCGCTGATGATGCGCGAACACGAGAAGCGCGTCATTTCGCTGGATCCGAACATTCGCCCCGGCTTCATCAAGGACAAGGCAGCCCATCTTGCCCGTATCCGCCGCATGGCGGCCATGTCGGACATCGTCAAATTCTCCGATGAGGATCTCGCCTGGTTCGGTCTGGAAGGCGACGAGGAAACGCTTGCGCGCCAGTGGCTGCACCACGGTGCCAAGCTCGTCGTCGTCACCCGAGGCGCCGAAGGCGCTGTAGGCTATACGGCCAACCACAAGGTCACGGTGCCGAGCGAGAAAGTGACGGTGGTCGACACCGTCGGCGCCGGCGACACGTTCGATGCCGGCATTCTGGCCTCGCTCAAGATGCAGAACCTTCTGACCAAGGCGCAGGTGGGCAACCTGACCGAAGAGCAGATCGCCAAGGCGCTTGCGCTGGGCGCCAAGGCCGCCGCGGTGACCGTATCGCGGGCAGGGGCGAACCCGCCGTTTGCGAAAGAGATCGGATTGTAAGGGATAACGTGCAGCGGCTGCGCTCAGTTGTGGCGCAGCCTATAGAGCACGAACAAGGCGATGACCAGAAGCACCGCGCCGCTGCCAGCGTAAAGTGCAAGTGCATCCATTCATTTGTCTCCGAGCTTGAGAAGAAAAGCCTCGCCTATCATATGTAGCACGAAGCCCATGGCCAGCCAAATCAGGGTTGCTCCGAAAATCAGAAGCATCTCCAGAGCGGTCCTTGGAACTGCGGGGTCTCCATGAAATATGGGAGCGGCGAGCGGTGCTACAACGCCTGCTGCGCCAACGGAAAAGCAGGCGGTCGAAAGGCGATCCGACGCGGCTGCACGTAGCTTGAGAATTTCGTTACGAACGGTAAGTGTTCGCTCCGACAGGGGGTTGCCGATCCAGTCACGAGCGATCCATCGCCAGAGCCGGCATACGCCTGCGCGCATGGCCGGTGACAGTTTCCTGAAAAAATACCTCATTATCCCGCCGATCAAATAGCGCGTTGAACGGCGGGATAGTAGGTGCTGCAAATGTAATTGTGTATTACTTTTATTTTTTCAGCCCCGCCAGCGTCTTCACCAGACCCTGCGTCGATGCGTCGTGACCCGCAGCGCTTTCCTTGCCTTCGACGACCGGTAGCAGGCCGGTGGCGAGTTCCTTGCCCAGTTCGACGCCCCACTGGTCGAAGGAATTGATGCGGAACAGCACGCCTTCGACGAAGACACGATGCTCATAGAGCGCCACAAGTCGGCCGAAGGCGAACGGCGTCAGCTTGTCGTGCACGAAGGTGATCGACGGGCGGTTGCCGGTGAAGACTCGGTGCGGTGCGATGAAATCGGCCTGTTTGTCTTCCATACCCTTGGAGGTGAGCTGTGCCTTCGCCTCCTCGAACGTGCGGCCTTTCATAAGCGCTTCCGACTGAGCCAGGCAATTAGCGATCAGGAGGTCGTGCTGATGGCGAAGCTCCGGCTCGAAGCCGTTGGCAGCGATCATGAACTCCGCCGGAATGATGCTCGTTCCCTGGTGGATCAGCTGGTAGAAGGCATGCTGGCCGTTGGTGCCGGGCTCGCCCCAGACGACCGGGCCGGAATTGCCCTCGACCGGCGTACCGTCGATCGTCACACCCTTGCCGTTCGATTCCATGTCGAGCTGCTGCAGATAGGCCGGGAAGCGTAGGAGGCGCTGATCATAGGGCAGGATGGCGCGGGTCGGGTAGCCCAACACGTTGCGATGGTAGAAGCCGATCAGGCCGAGCAGCATCGGCAGGTTTTCACGCACCGGAGCGGAGCGGAAATGATTGTCCATCGCATGGGCGCCATCGAGAAACTTGCCGAAGTTTTCAGGGCCGATGGCAAGCATCAGCGGCAGGCCGATGGCAGACCAGATCGAGTAGCGACCGCCGACCCAATCCCAGAAACCGAAGACGCGTGTCGCATCGATGCCGAAGGCGGCGACCTTGTCGAGCGCGGTGGAGACGGCGCAGAAATGGTGCTGAACGGCGGCATCGCCCAGCTTGTCGGCGATGAACCTGCGGGCGGTGGCCGCATTCGTCATCGTCTCGATCGTCGTGAACGTCTTCGACGCGACGATGAACAGTGTCGTCTCGGCATCGAGCGATTTCAGCGTGTCGGCGATATGGGCGCCGTCGACATTGGAGACGAAATGCGCGCGCGGGCCGTCATGGAAGGGCGCGAGCGCCAGCGTCGCCATCACCGGACCGAGATCGGAACCGCCGATGCCGATATTGACGACATCCGTGATCTTCTTGCCCGTCGCGCCCTTGAGGCTACCGGAGCGGATGCCGTCGGCAAACGTGCCCATCGCCGAAAGAACCGCGTTGACATCGGGCATCACATCCCGGCCGTCGACGAATACCGGGGTGTTGGAGCGGTTGCGCAATGCGGTGTGCAGAACGGCGCGGTTTTCGGTGAAATTGATCGCTACGCCGGAGAACATCTCCTCACGCTTGCTTGCGACACCGCCGGCGTCCGCCAGCTTTTCGAACAGCGCGAGGATCTCCTCGTTCACCGCGGTTTTCGAATAATCCATGGTGAGGTCGTCGAAGCGGACGCTGAATTTCTCGAAGCGGCCCGCATCCTCGCCGAAGGCGGCACGGATGTCTGTCGCCTGGGTGGCGTCTGCGGTTGCCTTGAGCTGTTGGACGATGGTCTGCATGGTTTCCTCGCATTCTGCAGATGATGCAGGGAAACCTATTCGCTTTCCCGACCAAATCAAGCGTCAGCGAAGCGTCTTTTGCGTAATGGACCAGTCAATTGTTCAATGTCACTGTCCCACAGCGGTTTCCACCGTGTTGCCGAGCGCCTGCCCGAACCGTCCGACCTGGTCATTGTAGTTGCGGCGTGTCGCCGGGTCGAAAACGGCGATCGGGGCACTGACGGCAACGCTTGCCGCCCCGCCGACCGTTTGTGCGGTGCCTATCGCCACCGCGCCGATGCGCTCGCCGAGACCGACATCGCTGTCGGTCACGGTCTGGCCGGCGATCAGCCTGTTGCCGATCAGCTGCACCACTTCCGGGCTTTCGGCGAACTTGCCGTGGTTCAGTCGATCGCCGCCCTGCAGCTTGGTCAGGTCCAGCACCACGATGCCGGCCTTTTCGAATTCCGTGCGATAGGGTTCCACAGTCGGATCGACTTGGCCGAGGCGGTCGATATTGCCCGAGATGCGCCGCGACAGGCTGAGCGCCCGGTCGTCCTGCGACACGAAGAGAGTGAAGTTCGGATGGTCTTTGCCCAGCGCGGCAAACTGCCGGCTGAACACGTCGACGTCGAGATCGGGCGAGGCGAGGATGACGTTCTGGATCTTTGGTGCGACCCGACCGTCGCGGATCGCCATCTGGCGCAGGGCCTCTACGGTCAGCCACGAACCCATCGAATGGGCCATGATGGTGATTTCCCCGACGCTCGGCTCGGAGGCGATCCTGCGCAGCGTCGTCTCCAGCGCATCGCGGGAATAGTTGGTGCTTTCCTTGTCGTAGTTATAGGCAAAGATACTGCCGCGCGATGGCCAGGTGAACAGCACCGGTGCTGCATCGGCACCGCTGTCGTGCACGATCTGCGCAAAGCGATAGACCGCGTCTTCATAGCGATTGTTGAAACCGTGAACGAAAACCATCACGCGGCGGCTTTTCGTCATGTGGTCGCGAAGCCAGTTCGGCGCGCGTGTCGCGTCCATCTGCGTGACGGAGAGCGTTGCAAATTCCTTGGCCGGATTCGCAGGCAGCTTCTTCGGCCACTGCACCTGCCCTGCCTTTCTGGCACTATCCGGGGGAATGGATACCTCGATCTCGGTGATGGCGGGCTCTCGTCCTCGCTCACCGGAAAACAGGATGCCGGGCGTCTCGCTCGGCTTGCGCGTCGTGGCGACGAGAACATCGACGATCGATGCATCCGCGGCCGCAGGCTCCGAAGTCGGGATGAGCACGCCTTCAGGCCGCCCGGCGCAACTCGAAAGCGCGGCAAGCAGGGTCAGAACGGCGATCGGTCGAAACGAAAATCCGGCACGGTTTTGCAAGCGAACTCCAACAGCTTTCCCCGGCTCCAGCGCAAGGGCTAACGGAGCAGGGCGACAAGGTCCACTGCTAAACGGGGCTAACACCGGCGACAAGTGATGCTTGGCTTTCACCTGTCGCCGTCATGCAACGGCTCGGGCGACTATCGCAACTCGCGCCTCAAAATCTTGCCGACATTGGTCTTCGGCAAAAGTTCGCGGAATTCGATGAAGCGCGGGCGCTTGTAGTTGGTCAGGTTTGCTGCGCAATGAGCCTTGAGTTCGTCTTCGGTCAGGCTCTGGTCCTTCTTCACCACGAACAGCTTTACCGCTTCGCCCGAATGGGGATCGGCAACGCCGACCGCGGCGCATTCCAGCACGCCCGGATGCATCGCGGCGACTTCCTCCACCTCGTTCGGATAGACGTTGAAGCCGGAAACGAGGATCATATCCTTCTTGCGATCGACGATCTTGGTATAGCCTCGGGCGTCCATGTAGCCCATGTCGCCGGTGCGGAAGAAGCCATCCGTGGTCATTACTTTGGCCGTCTCGTCCGGGCGCTTCCAGTAACCGGCCATTACCTGCGGCCCGCGGATGCAGATCTCGCCGACTCCGCCCTGGTCGAGCGCATTGCCGTCATCGTCGCGGATCGAGATCTCGGTGGAGGAGATCGGCAGCCCGATCATCCCGGAAAATTCCTTGGCATCGAACCGGTTGGCGGTGGCGACTGGCGAGGTTTCCGAAAGGCCGTAGCCTTCAGTGATCGGGCAACCGGTCATTTCAAGCCAGCGCTCGGCCACCGGCCGCTGTACTGACATGCCGCCGCCGAAGACGAGAAGCAGCGACGAATGGTCGAGCTTCTGGAAATCCGCATTGTTCATCAGCGCATTGAACAGCGTGTTGAGGCCCGGAAACACATGTACCGGATGCTTCTGCAATTCCTTGACGAAGGCGGGTATGTCGCGCGGATTGGCGATCAAGAGGTTATGGCTGCCGGTCGCAATACCCATCAGGGAATTCACCGTGAGCGCGAAGATATGGTAGAGCGGCAGCGCGCAGAGAAAGTGCAACTGCTCCGGCCGCTGCTTGGTATGGAAAGCGGTGTCCAGCCACATGCTCATCTGCGCCTTATTGGCCAGCAGGTTTGCGTGGGTCAGCATGGCGCCCTTCGATATGCCGGTCGTGCCGCCCGTATATTGCAGGAACGCGACGTCGTCCGGGCGCACATCCGGCGCCGCGGCCGTGGTCAGGCCGTCGCCCTCCCGCAGCACCTCGCGAAAGCTCTTGGCCGATGGCAATGACCATGCCGGGACCAGCTTCTTCACCTTGCGCACCACAAGATTGACGATGTGCCCCTTCAGCCCCAGCATGTCGCCCATCGTAGCGACGACAACCTGTTTCACATCCGTCGAAGGAAGGGCGAGTTCGGCCGTATGGGCGAAATTCTCCAGCACGAACAGGATTTTCGCGCCGGAATCCTTCAGCTGGTACTGGAGTTCCCGCGTCGTATAGAGCGGGTTTACATTGACGACGATCAGACCGGCGCGAAGGATGCCATAGACGATCACCGGGTTTTGCAGCACGTTCGGCAGCATCACCGCGATGCGGTCGCCTTTTTCCAAGCCCTGTGCAAGCAGCCATGAGGCGATCTTGCGGCTTTCCGCCTCCAGTTGCCGGAAGGTCAGCGACTTTCCCATGCTGGTAAAGGCCGGCCGGTCGGCAAAGCGGGCGCAGCTATGCTCGAAAAGCGCGCCGAGCGAGCGGTGGGCCAGCGGCGGAATATCCTCCGGCACACCTGGCGGATAGGACGCAAGCCATATCTTGCGAGCATTCGTCGGCGCTTTGGCCACCGGTTCATTCATCGGAGCATCCTCCTTGCTCGTCCGCATTAATTCATGACACCGGAAAAGTCCTCCACTTTTCCGGTGCCATCTTAGGACATTCACCGCAAACCGCCTAGAGCGCCCTCATGACAAGAGAGTTATATAACCTTGACGTAAACGTCAAATAAGTATCTCGGGAACGATCCACGCCCTTGTCGGTTCTACCTTCATCGAAAACAATGACCAAGGAGGATCGTCATGTTGCATCATGAACCCCGTGCGGGACAGGACCCTTACGTCAAGGACACGGCCTCGCTGATCGCCAGCGACAAAGTCGAAGGAACGGCGGTTTATGGCGCCGATGGGAAACGGATCGGCTCGATCGAGCGGATTCTTCTGGAAAAGCATGGCGGTCGCGTCAGCTATGCCGTTCTCAGCTTCGGTGGTTTTCTCGGAATCGGCGATGACTACTATCCGCTGCCATGGGAAAAGCTGCGCTATGACGAACAGCTTGACGGCTATCGCATCGATCTGACCAAGGACCAGATCACCGGCGCGCCGAAATATCACGATCTCGAAGACGACAGCTTCTATCGCGGCAAGGACCGGACCGTATACGACTATTACGGCGTCCCGCCCTACTGGATGTAAGCTGTAGCGAATGAAGTTTGGAGAGGCCCCGTGCGGGCCTCTTTTCGTTTGCTTAAATCTCTTCTGTCACGGTCCCGCGACGGCATTTCAGCGCCTCGAAGGACGGAACGATCATGCAGAAGGCAAGCGGTGGAGTACGCGATCTGGAGCGGGAGGACCTGCCATCCGTTGCGGCACTCTTCCAGAAGACCTTCCGCCGCTCCGAGCCCGTCCGTCCGGAGATGATCAGGTACCTGCGCGAAATCTTCTTCGATCATCCCTGGTATGACGCGGAAATCCGCTCGAAGGTCTTTATCGATGCCGATGGCGGCGTTCAGGGTTTCATCGGCGTCTTTCCCGCAAGGCTTGAGATCGAAGGCCGCCCGATCCGCGCAGCCTTCGCCGGGTCAATGATGGTCGACCGTCACGAACAGAACCCGCTCGCCGGTGCGCGTCTTCTGCGTGCCTTCCTCTCCGGCCCGCAGGACATTTCGCTGACCGAGACGGCCAATGCCCTTGCACTCGGCATGTGGCAGAAACTCGCCCTGCCGCTCGACATCAACTACAGCCTCAACTGGTTGCGTGTTCTCCGGCCCGCCGGCACCGCCCTGCAGGTGACAGAGCGCGGTTTCAGGCCCGCACGCTTCCTGCGTCCGCTGGCGTCCTTGACCGATGGCGTGATCGAGCGGGCAGGGTTCAAATCCTTCCGTCCCCCACAGCCTCACGGCGCCGGCCGGGTCAATTTCTGGGATGCGTCGCGCGACGAATTCACCGATGCCATGTTGAAACTCGCCGAGGTCTTCCCGCTCCGACCGCAATGGGATCGCTCATCCCTGGAATGGTTCATGGATCAGGCGCAGCAGAAGCGGCAATTCGGCAAGCCAACCTGGCGCATCGCTGAATCCCGCAGCGGCGATGTGGTCGGCTGCTACAGCTACTATTCGCGCCCCGGCGGTATCGGCTGGCTGCTGCAGGCGCTCTGCGCGCCGAATGTCTCGGGCGAACTGGTGGACGATCTTTTCGCCCATGCGGATGCGGCAGGCTGCGTCGCAGTTCGCGGTGCCGGCCACCCATGGCTGACGCCGGAGCTGATCAGCCGCAAAACCCTGTTCTACGGCCGCGCCTTCTTCGTCGCCCATGCCAAGGACAAGAGCCTGCTCGAGCCGATCCGGACCGGCAAGGCGCTGATCTGCGGGCTTGCCGGCGAGAACTGGACGCGGCTGATCGGCGACAGTTTCGACTGAATTTTGACCCTGGCGCCGTTCAGCCCAGCATGGTCAACGGTGCGGCGTGCAGGTAGTCCGCAACCTTGCGTTTGGACGCGATGTTGCGCCAGACCGCATCCACCTCATCAGGCGTAAGCTCTGCCGCGCCTGCGGTCGCCTCGCGGGAAATGCCGTTGTCGAGCGCATAGAGGCAGAGGTCCATCCGGTCATAAGGCAGCGAGAAATAATACTCGTCCTGCCCCTGCGGCAGCGACCAAGTGTCGGTTGTCGGCGGCCGGCGGCGGATTTCCTCCGGCACGCCGAGCGCTTCGGCAAGCTGGTAGACCTGAGTCTTGTAGAGATGCGCGATCGGCTTGAAGTCGGCGGCACCATCGCCGTTTTTCACGAAGAAGCCCTGGTCGTATTCCAGCCGGTTCGGCGTGCCGGCGACGGCAGAGTTCAGCCGGTCGGCATGGTAATACTCGATCTGCTTGCGCGTCCGCTGCTTCATGTTGGCGGCGGCGATCATGCCGAGATAGACGTCGAGCGGCATGCGATGGCGGCTCTGCTCACCGTCCGGGTTGGCAACCACCAGCCAGGAAATATTGTAGCCGCGGCCGGTCAGCGCGTTTTCCAGCACCACCTTGCAGCCCCAGCCTTCGCCGAATTCCGGCACGATCTGGCGGATGAAGCCGTCACGACGCTGATAGCAGCCCTGGGCCGCCAGCGAAGGCCCGATATCCTCCAGCACGGTCTCGATCCCGACCGCCTGTGCCAGCGCCTGTCCGAGACGCAGGCTGTCCGGGTCGCTGTCATGCTCCGGCATGAACACGCCGACGACTTTGGACGTGCCGAGCGCGCGGGCGCACAGCGCTGCCGTCACGCTGGAGTCGATGCCGCCGGAAAGCCCCAGCACGGCGCCGCGCTTGCGCAGGTCTTTCAGAATGGTGGCGCGCAGCCATTCGCAAATCCGCTCGATCTCCGCCTCGGCGTCGAGCACGAGGTCTTTGGCACTGAACGGTGCGGTAGCGATGGTCATGCGGCATCTTCCTTCGTGTCGGGAGCCGATGTCTCGGCGTTCAATCTGATTTTTCCGGTGCTGGTACGCGGCAACGCATCGCGAAACTCGACGCTTTTCGGCACCATGTAGTCTTCAAGGTTCTGGGCGCAGTGGCGCAGGATCTCCCTTTCGGAAAGCAGAGCTGAAGGCTCCAGCGCCACATAGGCGCGGATCAGCTGTCCGAAGACCGGATCGTCGATCCCGGCGACGGCAGCCTCGCGGATACCGGGCAGGGCATAGAGCACCCGCTCGACTTCCTGTGGGCTCACCTTCTCGCCGCGCGTCTTGATGATGTCGTCGCGCCGGCTGACGAAAAAGAGGAAGCCGTCCTCGTCGCGCGTAAATAGGTCGCCGGTCATCAGCCGTCGCCCATGTGCCGCCGGCCCCACCTTATCGCGCGTTGCCATCTCGTCCTGCCAATAGCCGAGCATCACATGCGGACCCTCGATCACCAGCTCCCCGGCAACACCCGGAGGCACCGGATTGCCGGCTTCATCGATGACGAAAGCCTGCGTCCCAGGCATTGCCTTGCCGACCGATAGCGCCCGTCCGTCCAGCTGCTCGGGTAAGAGGTAGGTGCCGCGGATACATTCGGTCTGGCCATACATCAGGAACACGCGCGTCTGCGACAGCAGTTCGCGCAGCCGCGCGGTGACCGAGGGTGGCATGGCGGCGGCGGCATTGGTGATATAGCGCAGATCGGGCAGGAAGGCGGGTTGCAGGTCCTGCATGCCGGCAATCAGCGCCGCCATCGCCGGCACGATCGGAAAACCAGTCGCCCGTGTCTCGACCAGCCGCGCCAGGATCTTGCGCGGGAAGGCAAAACTCTTCTCCAGCACGATCGTACCGCCCACCATCACCATGGTCAGGATCTGGGTGATCCCGTAGCCGAACGAGATCGGCAGGAGGCTGAGGACGATGTCGTCTTGCGTATTGTCGAGGTAATCGACGATGGCGCCGCAGGCAAAAAGCAGGCTCGCATGGCTATGCATCACCCCCTTGGGCGTGCCGGTCGAACCGGATGTGTGGATCAGGATCGCCAGTGTATCTTCGTCCGTCAGCAATGACGGAACCACGCTGCCGTCCCTGCGCACGATGTCCTCATAGGCGGCCCAGCCGGTTGGCATTGCCTGCGGTCCGCCGGGGAGCGCAATTTTCTGTGGCGCAACGTCGATGCCGTCCAGGGCCGCATCGACCACGGTGACGAACCGCGCCTGCGCCAGTATCGCAAATGGCCGTGTGCTTCCGATAATGGCGCGAAGCTTGTCCGGCTTGATGGTCGCATGCAGCGGGCAGGGCACTGCCGCGGCCTTCCATATGCCGAAAAAAGCCACCACGGCTTCCGCCACATTCTCCGCCACCATCAAGACGCGATCGCCCGCACCGATCCCGCGCGCGATCAGCTCGCCTGCCAGCCGATCCGACAGCAGGTCCAGTTCACCGTAGGTAAGGCTGGTCTCGCCGGCGATGACCGCCGTCTTGTTTTCAAGGCGGCCAGCACTGCGGCGAAGGTGGTCCTCGATGCGCATGGCCGTGCCTGTCTTTTCAGGCCGCAGCCGGCGGCAGCTTGGCCGCGAGGTAACGGGTCATGCTGGATATGCTGTCGAGATTTTCCGGGATGATCTCTTCATCGGCAATCGAGATGCCGAAGGTCTGCTCCAGAAAGGCGATGACTTCCAGCACGCCGGTCGAATCGATCACGCCGCTTTCCAGCAGCGACTGATCATCGTCGAGTTCGGCATCGGCGCGGAACAGAAAGTTCTCCGCGATGAATTCCCGGACGGTGGCGTTGAGAGTATTGGTCATCGAAGCGGCCTTCCCCAGTGGGTAGCCGTTCGAAGCGAGGTCAAGGACGCGCGGCCACCGTTATTTCTGCGCAGACCATGCCGCAAACACCTGAATCTTTCGCTAAGCCTGCCGTTTCACTTTAAGGCATCGGAAAATACATGCCGCACCGAAGAACAGTCCTGCGATCAAAGCACGTTCGAAGGTGCCCCCTTGTCGAAATTCTCGACATGGCTGATCACCTGTTCCCAAAGGCTCTGCATGGCCTCGTCGCTCGCCCAGGCCACATGCGGCGTCAGGATCACGTTCGGACGGTCGATGACCTTAAGCAGCGGATTATCGTCGGCGGGCGGCTCGGTGGTCGCCACGTCGAAGCCTGCTCCTGCGATCAGCCCCTCGTCGAGCGCGGTCACGAGATCGGCCTCGTTCACCAGCCCGCCTCGCGCCGTGTTGATGATCAGCGGCTGACGCTTCATCCGGCGGAATTCTGCAAGACCGATCAGGTCGCGCGTCTCGGGCTTGAGCGGCATGTGTAAAGTCACGATGTCGGCCTGCTCCAGCACCCTGTCGAAAGGTGTGTATCCCTCCGGCACTGCGTCCATTCCCTTGCGACCGGCAAGCATCACCTTCATTCCAAAGGCCTCAGCGATTGTCGCGACGGATTTGCCCAGAGTGCCGCCGCCGAAAATGCCGATCGTCGAACCGGCAAGATCGCGGATCGGGTGGTTGAAGAAGCAGAATTGCCTGGCGCGTTGCCATTCGCCGTCGATCACATCCTGGCGAAACCCTATGATCGAGCGCCGCAGGGCAAAGATCAGTGCGAATGTATGCTCCGGCACGGTATTGACCGCATAGCCGCGTACATTCGAGACCACGATGCCGCGTGCCTTGGCAAAATCGAGGTCGATCACGTCATAGCCCGTCGCCGCCACCGCGATCATCTTCAGGTTCTTCGCCTCGGCCATCGATGCAGCGCGCACCGCCGCCTTGTTGGTGATGACGATATCGGCGTCACGAATGCGCTCCGCCACATCCGTTTCCGCCGTCTTTCCGTATTCCACCCATTCATGCGCAAACGCGGGCCGGGTGATGGAAACGGCGGGGCCGATCGTGTCCCGATCGAGGAAAACAATTTTCGGCATCGAACCTCCCCAGTGCCTGGCACGGCTTGCAATCGCGACCGCGCTGTTCGAGGAATGCAGTCCTACATCATTCGGGCGCTTGCGAAACCCCGAAGGGCGGGATTGGAGGAGCGGATGGGAGAAACTCTCGACCTCGACTGCGTCGTCATCGGCGGCGGCGTCATAGGCTTGGCGATTGCGCGCCGCATGGCGATGGCGGGCAGGGAGGTCGTCGTTCTCGAAAGCGAGCCGCTGACCGGCAGCATCACCTCGTCGCGCAACAGCGAAGTCATCCATGCCGGCCTCTATTATCCCACCGGCAGCCGCAAGGCTCACCTTTGCGTTTCCGGCCGGCAGGCACTCTATGCCTACTGCCGGCAACGGAATATCGCTCACCGGCAATGCGGCAAGCTGGTCGTCGCCTCGAACGAGGCCGAAGTCGCTTATCTCGAAAAACTGCTGAAACAGGCTGAGGCGAACGGCGTCGACGATTGCTATCTGATCGACGCCGGCCGGCTCGCTCAACTTGAACCCGAGATCGAAGGCCATGCGGCGCTCGTTTCTCCCGCAACCGGCATCATCGACAGCCACGCCCTGATGGCGGCCTATATCACCGACATCGAAGCGCATGGCGGCACGGTCGTGGTCAATTCGCCTGTCCTGTCCGGTGAGCTGCAGGCGGGAAGTGTCACGCTCGCCGTCGGCGGAAGCGACCCCTTCACTGCCCGCGCGCGGCTCGTCGTCAACGCCGCGGGCCTCGATGCATGGGCGGTCTCGATGGGCCTTGCAGGCCTTGATCGGGCAACGATCCCGCACCGCGCCTATGCGAAGGGCAGCTATTTCTCGCTGACAGGAAGAGCACCGGCGACCCGCCTGATCTATCCGGTGCCGGAACCCGGCGGCCTTGGCGTGCATTTGACGCTCGATCTTGCGGGCCAGGCCCGCTTCGGTCCCGATGTCGAATGGCTGGACGAACCCGACTACGATGTCGATCCGGCCCGCTCGGAAAAATTCTATGCGGCGATCCGCAAATACTGGCCGCGCCTGAAGGACGACGCGCTTCAGCCCGCCTATGCAGGCATACGTCCGAAAACCGTCGGCGCGGATGGCGGTGGCGGCGGGGACTTCATCATCCAGGGGCCTGATGCGACAGGCCACGCGGCCTATCTTGCCCTCTACGGCATCGAATCGCCGGGCCTTACATCGTCCCTGGCGATCGCCGATGAAGTCTGGCGCCTGTCGAGCGAATAGAGGGGCAACAGGCGCTTTGTCATATCTGATATGGACATTGGAAAAATGGTGCCGCTTGCAGGACTCGAACCTGCGACCCCATCATTACGAATGATGTGCTCTACCACCTGAGCTAAAGCGGCCCGTCAGCGGCGCTGGGCGCCAAGCTGAGAGTGATGCGCTGATACAGGCAACCAATTCCGATTTCAAGCCGGTTTTGCAGATAGTTTTGTTTTTCCTGACTTGCCGGTCATGGCGGGGTCAAAGAGACAGTCTGCGTCGCGCTTGCGCATATTCCTCGGCAAGTCGATCGACGAGCTTTTCGACCGGTTCTATCGCCTTGACTGCTCCGACACCCTGGCCGGCCCCCCATATTTCCTTCCAGGCCTTCGCTCCGGTCGTTGCCTTGTCGAAATCCATCTTCGACGGATCCGCGACCGGCAGGGCATCCGGGTCCAGGCCCATGGCGGCAATCGAACCCTTCAGGTAATTGCCGTGAATGCCGGTGAAATAGTTGGAATAGACGACGTCCGAAGCGCTGGAGGCGACGATCATCTCCTTATAGGCGCGCTCGGCGCGCGCCTCGTCGGTGGCGATGAAGGGGGAGCCGATATAGGCCATGTCGGCTCCCATCGCCTGCGCCGCCAGAATGCCGCCGCCGGTTGCGATCGCGCCGGCAAGCAGCAATGGCCCATCGAACCATTGACGGATTTCCTGCACGAGCGCGAAGGGAGATAGCGTTCCCGCATGACCGCCGGCACCGGCCGCAACCGCAATCAGCCCGTCGGCGCCCTTGCGGATGGCGGAATGGGCGTGCCGGTTGTTGATCACGTCATGCAGCACGATCCCACCGTAGGAATGCACGGCAGCATTCACCTCCGGCACGGCGCCGAGCGAGGAGATGACGATCGGCACCTTGTATTTCACGCACATCATCAGATCGTGTTCGAGCCTGCGGTTCGAGGTGTGGACGATCTGGTTGACGGCAAAAGGCGCGGATGGCCTGTCGGGATGAGCCGCATCGTGAGCGGCAAGCTCCTGCGTGATCTGCGCCAGCCATTCGTCCAGTTGGCTTTCCGGCCGGGCATTGAGCGCCGGAAATGCGCCGACAACGCCCGCCTTGCACTGGGCGATGGTCAGGTCCGGATGCGAGATGATGAAGAGCGGCGATGCCACGACGGGCAACCGCAGCCTGTCCTTGAGGACCGCTGGAAGCATGAAAGGAACCTCCCGAATTACCTTTACGTAAGATGATGTATCAGATGCAAAGATCGGGGGGAAGCCGGTGTGTTGGCTGTGCCCATCATCAATTTGACACCATGTTGCGGCCGTTTCAGCGCGGGATGAGCTGCGGCCAAGTCTTGCAGTTCGGCGGTCGAGACGTTACCGAGGGGTTAACGGACAGGCGCGGGACGATGCCGCGCGAGATAGGCCGCATACCGGCCGAGAGTTGAAATGAACCGGAAGGACCGGCAGTGAGCGGCCTGGAAACAGCCATTAGAAATGCCCTGGATCGAGCGGAACGTGGTGACGGCAAGGTGCGTGCGCGCATCTATCAGTCCGCCAGGCAGGCGCTCGATGCCGGCCTTCGCAAACAGGGCGTCAGCGACAATCTGGTCATCATGCAGCAGCGCAAGCGGCTCGAAGACAAGATCCGCGAGATCGAGGACGAGGAGATCAACCGTCTGGCGCAGTCGGCCGCGCCGCCGTACCAGCCCGAAGCCCCCGATCTTCAGCCACACCGAATGGACGATGTCGGGGCGCCATCTCGCATCGAACCTTCGGTCTCGGTCGATGCTCCGGTAAGATCGCATCCGGCTGCCGCGGCACCGGATGTTTCCGTCTCCGTCGATCCCCCGGCCTCTGTCATGGACCGACGCGGAATGCCGGGCGCTGCACCTGAATTCGGTGCGCTTGGCGGGGTCACGCGATCGCATGCCGAACAGGATACGGCCCAGGCACCGTCGATGGATGTCGATGCGCTGCCGCCAGCCTACAGGGACGCGCCGCCGGAAGGCGGCATGTCGCCGGCCGAAGCGTCACCGGCAGTCGAGCCGAAAACGAGGGGCCGCGTGGCGCGCAACAAGGTGCGTAACAAGGCGGCTGCGGGAATGGCGTCGGAACGTGCGGCCAAGCCGCGTCGTCGGCGCGGGTTTCTGTCGCATCTGACCACGTGGATGGTGACGCTTGCCGTCGTCGCCATCGGCTGCTTTGCCTTCTATCAGTCGGGCATGGTGCAATCGATCGTTCAGGAAGCGGTGCAGGCCGCCAATCGCCCGTCGGCGCTCTCAGTCAACGGCCAGGGGCCGTCTGCCCTGTCTTCCCGCGGTGGTTTCTCCGAGGAGTGGACGGACATTTTCGAACCTGTGGAGGGAGCGGCATTCCGCGCCGGCGCCCAGGCTCAGGCGCAGATCGCAACGGGATCGGAGGGCCAGGCGCTGAGGATCACGTCGGCGAGCGCCAACGCCGCCGGCGATGTGGCTATCGAAGTCCCGGCCGAAGTGCTGCGCGAACTTGCCGGCAGAAGCTCGACGCTCGCCATCACGGTGCAGTCCGCTGCCGATCAGCCGGCACAGATTTCGGTCCGCTGCGATTTCGGCAGCCTCGGTTCGTGCTCGCGCCATCGCTTTACGGCCATGCAGGAGCGGCAGGATGCGCTCTTCCGTGTCTCCTTCGACCGTACCATGGCGCCGAACGCGCCGGGCCGATTGATCATCAACACCGGCATCAGCGGCACAGCGGCACCTGTCTTCGTCTATTCCGTGCGTGCCCTTACCGGCCAATAGGATTGGTCGGTAAGGCTGGTTACGGTCGGCCGCCGATTATTTGAGGAATTTCGGTCCGAAGCCGAGAATTTTGTCGTCGATCTCGCCGATGGCGTCCTTGTCCTTGCCTTCATAATCGAGCGACAGAAGAATGTGACGGATGGCGTTGAGACGCGAACGGCGCTTGTCGTTGGCGCGCAGGATCGCCCATGGAGCATCCTTCGAATGCGTTTCCTCCAGCATCCGGTCGCGCTTTTGCGTGTATTGGTCCCACTTGCTCAGCGCCGCGATATCCATCGGCGACAGTTTCCAGATCTTCAACGGATCATGCCGCCGGTCGTGAAAGCGCTTCAGCTGCATTTCCTGGCCGATATCGAGCCAGAACTTGAAGAAATGAATGCCATCCTCGACCAGCAGCTTCTCGAACTTCGGCGTTGCTTTCATGAATGCATCGTATTGCGCCGGCGTGCAGAACCCCATCACCGGCTCCACGACGGCACGGTTATACCAGGAACGGTCGTAGAGCGTGATTTCACCCTTGGTGGGAAAATGCGTTGCATAGCGTTGAAAGTACCATTGCCCCGCCTCGGTCTCCGTGGGCTTGGACAACGCAACGACATGCGCCGAACGGGGATTGAGATAAGTGCGGATCGAAAAGATCGTGCCGCCCTTGCCGGCCGCATCGCGTCCCTCGAAAAGCGCCATAAGCCGCTTGCCCGTCGCCTGCATCCAGAACTGCATTTTCACCAGCTCGATCTGGAGCGCCTCCAGCTGCTTGGCGTACTTGTCCTTGTTCAGCTTGTCGTCATAGGGGTAGTCGCCCGATGAAAGCGCATTGTCCTCGATCCAGTCCGGCAGTGTCGGGTCGTCTATATCGAAGCGTCGTTTCTTGCCCTTGATGGTAAGATCGACGGCTCTGCTTTCACCTGTTGACATGCATCACTCCTCTTTGACGTCCGGCTATTCCGGCATGCCGTTTTCGGGCACGCTATCCCAAAGGTGGAATAATGGAATGGGTTTTCCATAGGCGGTGATGCACAAGTGTCATGTTGGCCTTATATGACCACGTGTTTATCGGAAGGGTGTGGGGCGCCCGGTTCCGTTTTTGTTGGAGTTATCATGGCAGCCGAGAATGGGCAGGGCGGCGAGGGCATTCTTGCTGTGGCGAAGAGAGAATGGCTGCTGCTGGTGCTGCTCGCGCTTGCCGCGGCGACCGCCCTCGTGGCCGGTACTCCATGGTTTGCGGTTCTGCCGACATGGCTGGCACTTGTGATCACGGTCATCACGCGGCGTCCGGTCATTATCGCGGCCCCGGTTGCCGAAGAGCCGGCGCAGGAGGTGCTTCCGCCCGATCCGCTGCCGCGCATAACCGCTACCCTTTCCGCACTTGATATCCCTGTCCTGCTTCTCAATGCCGAGGCGGCAGTCCTTTGGGAAAACAAGGCGGCGGAACGGGCGCTTGGCCTTTTGCCGCTCGGTGCGCATCTTTCCGCCCGGCTGCGTTCACCCAGCATTCTCGACATGGTCAAGGAGACGATCGCCACCGGCGAGCCAAACCAGATCGAGCATTCCGAACGCCTGCCGTCCGAGCGCGTCTACACGTTGCGCATCGCGCCGATTGCGCCGGACGACACAAGTCCCTCTGAAAAGCTCTTTGTCCTGTCCTTCAAGGATATCTCCGAACTGCGCCGCATCGACCGCATGCGGTCGGATTTCGTCGCCAATGCCAGCCACGAGCTGCGCACCCCGCTCGCCTCGCTGCGCGGCTTTATCGAAACCTTGCAGGGGCCGGCCAAATCCGATGCGGCATCGCATGAGCGCTTTCTCGGCATCATGTTCGATCAGGCAACCCGCATGAGCCGCCTTGTCGACGACCTCATGTCTCTCTCAAGGCTTGAGTTGAAATCCCACATCGCGCCGGACCAGACGATCGACCTGCGGCCGGTTCTCGGCCATGTCCGCGATGCCCTGAAGCCGCTGGCCGATGATCTCGGTGTCGAGATCCGCACACATCTGCCGGAAACCAAGGCCGAAGTGTTGGGCGATCGCGACGAACTGGTACAGGTATTCGAAAACCTGATCGAGAATGCCTGTAAATATGGCCAGGAAGGCGAGGTGGTCGATGTCTACCTGCGCGCCGAGCCGGGGCAGGCGGTCGAAGTCAGTGTCGTCGACCGCGGTCCGGGCATCCCGGCAGAGCATGTGCCGCGTCTGACGGAGCGCTTTTACCGGGTCAGCGTGGCCGACAGCCGATCCAAGAAAGGCACCGGTCTGGGGCTTGCAATCGTAAAACACATCCTCACCCGGCACCGCGCCCGGCTGGTTGTGAAGTCGGTTTTGGGCAAGGGTTCCGATTTTACCGTCAGGTTCTGACATAAAAGCGTTGCCATGCACGCGCGTGCAACAGTATTTCGCAGTGAAATCAACGATATAATTTGTCATAAATGTTTCATCGAAGTGACATAAAAGCTGAGGTCAACGGCAGCTAATAGAAGCGGGCCGAGAGCCGGCAAGCGCGAAAAGCCGGCGAGAACGCTTTTTAGAAAACCCTTATCGGGAGAGATCGATGAACATCTTGAAACTTTCCGCAGCTGCCCTCGTGGCTTCTGTCGCATTTGCCGGCGCTGCCGCCGCTCGCGACCAGGTCCAGGTTGCCGGCTCCTCCACGGTTCTGCCTTACGCAAAGATCGTATCCGAAACCTTCGCCGAGACCTTCCCGGACTTCAAGGCTCCGGTCATCGAGTCGGGCGGCACCGGTGGCGGTCTGAAGGCATTCTGCTCGGGCGTTGGTGAAGGCACCATCGACATTGCCAACGCTTCGCGCGCCATCAAGGCCGACGAACTGGCAGCTTGCAAGGCTGCAGGCGTCAACGACGTTCAGGAAGTCCGCATCGGTTACGACGGTATCGTCTTCGCTGCCGACTCTTCCAACGGCGACATGAAGATCACCCCGAAGGACCTTTACACGGCTCTCGCCGCTCAGGTTGTTGTTGACGGCAAGCTCGTCGCCAACCCGCACAAGAACTGGTCGGACGTAAACCCGACCCTGCCGAAGGGCCCGATCGCTGCCTACATTCCGGGTTCCAAGCACGGCACCCGCGAAGTCTTCGAAGAGAAGATCATGGCTGAAGGCTGCAAGGAAGCCGGCGCTCCGGACGTCATCAAGGCTTCGATCACCGATGCCAAGGCCGCTGCTGCTGCCTGCGTCGCAGTCCGTAAGGACGGCGCTGCAGTCGACATCGACGGCGACTACACCGAGACGCTCGCGCGTATCGCCGCCAACAAGACCGGCCTTGGCGTATTCGGCCTGGCCTTCTACGAAAACAACATGGACAAGCTGAAGGTCGCGACCGTTTCGGAAGTCGTTCCGTCGACCGAAACCATCTCGTCCGGCGAGTACCCGGTTTCCCGTCCGCTGTACTTCTACGTAAAGAAGGCTCACCTGGGCGTTATCCCGGGCCTGAAGGAATACGTGGAATTCTTCCTGTCTGACGACATGGTCGGCCCGGAAAGCCCGCTCGCCGAATACGGCCTGGTTGCTGCTCCGGACGCACAGCGCGACGAAGCCCGCAAGGCCTTCGAAGACGGCAAGACCCTGTAATCTACGATCCGGCGCCGCTCGATCGAGCGGCGCCGGGTTTCTTTCAAGTGCCGGGCTGCCAAGGTGTTGGCCCGGAGCGCTGCTCTGCTGACAGTCGGTGCGTTTCCGTCGGAAAATCTTAACCTGTTCCCGGCCTTATGCGACGACTTTCAAGCCTGTGCCCTTTCATAGGGCGGCCCGAAAACTGGGTATTTGCGACTAATTCGGTTCCGGTGATGGGATTTGTGCGGTAGTGGCTGCCGCCGAAGGCGGTAGGCCGGGGGATTCTGATGAGCACACCACTGATCTTGTTGATTTTGGCGATCATAGCGATCGTCTGTTATGTCGTGGGGACGCGACATGCGCTGGCGATTGCCGGCGGCCTATCCTCCAAACTTCACTCCCGCCCCGGCTATTACGGCACGTTCGTCGCGATCTGCGCCGTTCTTCCTGCCGCCATCGTCCTGGCCGTCTGGCTGATCGCCAGCCCGTTCTACATTAATTCCACCGTGCTGTCCGGCTTCCCCGAAGAGGTGAAAGCGCGCAGCCAGGCTGAGCAGGGCCTCGCCTTCGGCATGGTCGGTGCTCTGGCCCGCGGCATGGATGTCCTGACGCTGGAAGAAATCGATCAGGTGGGTGCAGACCCGGCTGCGCTGCGCGCCGCCATGGGTGCCAGGGGCGTTCCGCTTGCCGGCGATCCCGAGCCCTACATGGTCGAATCCGCCGGTGACCTCAACGCGATGAACAAGGTCAGCAACCGCATCATGACGGCGATCGTGATGATCGTCGCTCTTGCCGGTGCCGGTTTCTCGTATACCCGCATTTCGCCGCGCTTCCGTGCCCGTAACCGGGTGGAACGCGTCATCCTTGGCGGTCTTGTTCTCGCCTCGTCGATCGCCATCGTCACGACCATCGGCATCGTCCTGTCGATGGTCACCGAAGCCGGCCACTTCTTCGGCCGCGTTCCCGCCTGGGAATTCTTCTTCGGCACGGTCTGGGATCCGCGTTTCGCCGCCGCCGGCGCCACCGCCTCGGAAGGCCAGTTCGGGCTTATCCCGCTGCTTCTCGGCACGCTCTATATCGGCCTCGTCGCCATGCTCGTCGCTGTTCCGAGCGGCCTGTTCTCGGCGATCTACATGTCCGAATACGCATCCAGGGGCGTGCGCTCGGTCGCCAAGCCGCTGCTTGAAGTCCTGGCCGGCATCCCGACCATCGTCTACGGCTTCTTCGCCCTGACCACGGTCGGTCCGTTCCTGCGCGACCTATCTTCGCAGATCAACGGCATAGCCACCGGCGACTTCGCCAACTTCATCCAGGCGCAGTCCGTTCTGACTGCCGGTTTCGTCATGGGCATCATGTTGATCCCCTACGTCTCCTCGCTGTCGGACGACATCATCACCGCCGTGCCGCGCACCCTGCGTGACGGTTCGCTCGGTCTCGGTGCCACCCAGTCGGAAACGATCAAGAAGGTCGTGCTGCCAGCGGCACTTCCGGGCATTGTCGGCGCTCTGCTGATGACCGCCTCGCGCGCCATCGGTGAAACGATGATCGTCGTGCTGGCCGCAGGTGTGGCCGCCCGCATGCAGCTCAATCCGTTCGAGCCGATGACGACCGTGACCGTCAAGATCGTCAGCCAGCTGACGGGCGACCTTGAATTCACCTCGCCGCAGACGCTCGTCGCCTTCGCGCTCGGCATCACGCTGTTTGCCATCACGCTTTGCCTCAACATCTACGCGCTCTACATCGTGCGCAAATACCGGGAGCAGTACGAATGACCGACGTGGTATCCTTCCCCGCCGGCGCGTCGGCCAAGCCCGCTCGCCGCGATATCGGCATCAAGCGCCGCTATGCCGCCGAACGTCGCTTCCGTGCCTATGGCATCGCAGCCCTGTCCTTCGGCATCCTGTTCCTGTTCCTCCTGCTCTACTCGGTCGTCTCCAAGGGCTACACCGCGTTCCAGCAGACGATGATCACCATTCCAGTCGAATTCTCCGAACAGATCATCGACCGGAATAACGAGCGTGCCGAAAATCCGCAGCGTCTGATGACCGCCAATTATCCGGTTGTCGCCCGCGATGCTCTGGCAAAGGTGCTCGGCGTCGCCGAGGGCGATCGTCAGGGCCTGCGTGCCGTCAACCAGATGATTTCGGACGGTGTTCGCGGTCAGCTGCGGGACATGGTCACCTCCAACCCGCAGATCATCGGCACGACCCAGACCGTGTCGCTGCTCGCAGCCGGCGATATCGACAGCGCCTTCAAGGGCCAGATCGACCTCACCGTGTCCGAAAACAACCGAAAAGTCTCCGACCAGCAGGTCGGCTGGATGAACCAGCTGGCGGAAGCGGGCGCTCTCGGCAAGCACTTCAACACCGGCATCTTCGTCAACGGCAATTCCAGCCGTCCGGAAGCCGCCGGCGTCGGCGTCGCCCTGATCGGCTCCTTCTACATGATGGCGATCGTGCTCATCCTGTCGCTGCCGATCGGTGTCGCTGCCTCCATCTATCTCGAGGAATTCGCCCCGAAGAACAGATTCACCGACCTGATCGAGGTGAACATCAACAATCTCGCGGCGGTGCCTTCTATCGTCTACGGTCTTCTCGGCCTTGCAGTCTTCGTCAACTTCATGGGCATGCCCCGTTCGGCCTCGCTGGTCGGCGGTCTGGTGCTGACGTTGATGACCCTGCCGACGATCATCATCGCCACCCGTGCGGCCCTGAAGGCGGTTCCCCCGTCGATCCGCGCCGCAGCTCTCGGCCTCGGCGCATCGAAGATGCAGACCATCTTCCACCACGTCCTGCCGCTCGCCATGCCGGGCATTCTCACCGGCACGATCATCGGCCTGGCGCACGCGCTTGGCGAAACCGCGCCGCTCCTTCTGATCGGCATGGTCGCCTTCGTCGCCAACTACCCGACGACCCCCATGGATCCGTCGACCGCGCTGCCGGTGCAGATTTACATGTGGGCGAACGAGGCGGAACGCGCCTTCGTCGAAAGAACCTCGGGAGCGATCATCATCCTGCTCCTGTTCCTCATTGTCATGAACGTGGGTGCAATTCTGTTGCGCCGCCGCTTCGAACGCCGGTGGTAGGAGATCGACACAATGAATATGTTGTCAGAAGCAGCAGTTGAAAAGGCGCTGGACAAGAAGATGAATGATGTAGCCTACAAGATGATCGGCAAGGACGTTTCGGTCTATTACGGCGATAAGCGCGCGCTTTTCGACGTCAACCTGAACGTCCGCGAAAACACGGTAACGGCGCTTATCGGCCCGTCGGGCTGCGGCAAGTCGACCTTCCTTCGCACGCTGAACCGCATGAACGACACGATCGAGAACTGCAAGGTCACCGGCAAGATCACGCTCGACCAGGACGACATCTACGACAAGGAAATCGATGTCGTGGAACTGCGCGCCCGCGTCGGCATGGTGTTTCAGAAGCCGAACCCGTTCCCGAAGTCGATCTACGAAAACATCGCCTACGGTCCGAAGATCCACGGTCTTGCCCGCGGCAAGGCGGATATGGATGCGATCGTCGAGGCATCTCTGCAGCGCGCCGGCCTCTGGGCCGAAGTCAAGGATCGCCTGCATGAAGGCGGCACCGGTCTCTCCGGTGGCCAGCAGCAGCGTCTCTGCATCGCCCGTGCGGTCGCGGTCTCGCCGGAAGTGATCCTGATGGACGAACCCTGCTCGGCGCTCGACCCGATCGCCACCGCCAAGGTTGAGGAACTCATCCACGAGCTGCGCGCCAACTACACGATCGTCATCGTGACGCACTCGATGCAGCAGGCGGCCCGCGTCTCGCAGCGCACCGCCATGTTCCATCTCGGCCAGCTGGTCGAGGAGAACGACACGGACAAGATGTTCACCAATCCGGATGACCAGCGCACCCAGGATTACATCATGGGTCGCTTCGGCTGATCGGCGATAAGCCATTTGCCTGCTGCTACGGATTTTCAAGGACAAGAAGATGGTATCCAGTCATATCCTTTCTGCCTACGACGAAGAACTGAAATATCTGCGCCGCCGCATTTCCGAAATGGGCGGCCTGGCCGAGCAGATGTGCGGCGATGCCGTGCGCGCTCTGGTCAACTCCGACTCTGCGCTTGCCCAGAAGGTCATCTCCGACGACGTGATCCTCGATCACGCCGAACGCGAAATTCAGGACAAGGCGATCGTCACCATCGCCAAGCGTCAGCCGATGGCGGCCGACCTGCGTGAAATCATCGGCACCCTGCGCATCGCAGCCGATCTGGAGCGCGTCGGTGATCTTGGCAAGAACACTGCCAAGCGCGTCATCGCGGTGCAGGGCACCGGCGTGCCGCGCAAGCTTGCCCGCGGTCTCGAGCATCTGTCGGATCTCGCGGCCGTCCAGCTCAAGGATGTTCTCGATGTTTACGCCACCCGCTCGGCGGAACGGGCAGAGGCGATCCGCTCGCGCGATGAAGAGATCGACGCGATGTACACGTCGCTGTTCCGCGAGCTTCTGACCTACATGATGGAAGATCCGCGCAACATCACCACCTGCACGCATCTCCTGTTCTGCGCCAAGAACATCGAGCGTATCGGCGACCACGCGACCAACATCGCCGAGACAATCTACTACATGACCACGGGTGCGGCGCCGGAAGGCGAGCGCCCGAAGGATGATACGGCAAACACTGTCGGCGCTGTCGCCGAGTGATTGCTGCCGGAGGGCCGCACGTCCTTAAGGACGTGCATGGGGCGCTCGATTGCTAAGAAACTGCGCATCGGGCCTTCCGAAAATCGAGCCGATTTTCGGGCCGATGCAGCAGCGTACCTGACGGAGCGTAATGAGGATGCAGCCAAGAATTGCGGTAGTGGAAGACGAGGAGGCGCTGAGCGTCCTCCTCCGTTACAACCTCGAAGCCGAAGGCTACGAAGTCGAGACCATCCTTAGGGGGGACGAGGCGGAAATCCGGCTTCAGGAACGCGCTCCGGATCTTCTGGTCCTCGACTGGATGCTGCCGGGCGTATCGGGCATCGAACTGTGCCGGCGCCTGCGCATGCGGCCGGAGACGGAACGTCTGCCGATCATCATGCTGACGGCCCGCGGCGAGGAAAGCGAACGCGTTCGCGGCCTCGCGACCGGCGCGGACGATTACGTCGTCAAGCCGTTCTCGACGCCCGAGCTGATGGCCCGCGTCAAGGCCATGCTGCGCCGCGCCAAGCCGGAGGTTCTCTCCAGCGTTCTGAAATGCGGAGACATCGAGCTTGATCGCGAGACCCATCGCGTTCACCGCAAGAGCCGCGAAGTGCGCCTCGGTCCGACGGAATTCCGCCTTCTGGAATTCCTGATGGTTTCGCCGGGCCGCGTCTTCTCGCGTTCTCAGCTTCTCGACGGTGTCTGGGGCCACGATATCTATGTCGACGAACGCACCGTCGACGTCCATGTCGGTCGCCTGCGCAAGGCGCTCAACTTCTCCAACATGCAGGATGTCATCCGCACCGTTCGCGGTGCGGGTTATTCCATGGAATCCTGATCAACAGGATCTGACGGAACGAACATCAGCCCGGAAGCGGTCGACGCTTCCGGGCTGATTTCTTTTTGGGAAGAGATCAGGCTTCTGCCTTCTCCTGCCATTCGGGCAGAGGAAACACCCGGTCGTAGCTCCAGTTGAAGACGAAGGCGTAGACCAGGTAGAAGAGCGCGAACGAGATATCCATCACCAGCGCATGCCAGAGCGTCACGCCGAGATACCAGGCGATGAACGGCAACAGCACGACCAGCAGGCCGAGTTCGAAAAGAACCGTATGCAGGACGCGCAGAGCCAGCGTTTTTTCCGTAGTGCCGCGCAGGCGCTGCATCGCATGGTCGAAGCCGAGATTGTAGACATAGTTGAAGATCGTCGCGAGCGTCGATGAAACGATGCCGATCACGCCCATATGCGAGATGGGCATGTCGAACACGAAAGCGCTGAACGGAATGAACAGCGCAAGTCCGATGATTTCGAAGCTGATGGCGTGGCGAATACGGTCGCGTGTGGTCCGCATGACTTTATACCCCTTGGGCTCTGCCGGGTCGTCCCGGTTGTTGATGCCCATACTGGGGGAGGTCGTCCTCGCTCACAGAATAAATAAGGTCTTGTGCTGCGAAGGGCAAGCGTCGAACGGGCAATCCTGCCTTGCAGCCGGGGCATGTCCAGGGACCGGCAATAAAAAAGCGGGCCTTAAAGCCCGCTGTTTTGAAGTCCGTGCCGTGCCGGTCAGGCGCGTGCTGCACCCGCCTTACGGCGCTCGTGTACCGGCTGGTAAGCCAGCTTTGCGTGGTACTTGCAGTAGGGCGAGCTGTCCTGGGACTCGCAGCCACAGAAATGGAAATCGTCCGTCAGCGGGTCGCCGACCGGCCACTTGCAGGTGCGCTCGGTCAGTTCGGTCAAGGCGAGTTTCTTGGAGATCGGCAGGACGATATTGGCTGCCGGGCGCAGCACCAGTTCCTGGCGGGCTTCGATCTCGATTTCCTCGTGGACGACGGTTGCGCCGACCGGGCGGGTAACGGTGCGGGTGGCCGTTGCCGTACGCGAGGCGAAAGTCTGCGGGCGAGGCGCGACAGCCGGGCGCTTGACGGCGCGGTTGGTGGCAACGGTGCCGCCTGCCTTGGCGCGACCCGGAAGGTTGAGACGGTGAACTTTGCCGATGACGGCGTTCCGGCTTACGCCTCCAAGTTGTGCTGCAATCTGGCTGGCGCTGAGGCCCTCTGCCCAGAGTTTCTTCAGTCTTTCGACGCGCTCGTCTGTCCAGTTCATGCCCGTTCTCCGCCTTTGAACGACTTCGGCATGCAGAATCCGTCTCCGATGCGGCGGATGTAAAACCCGTCGCAGATACTATATATAGCTTGTCGGTGACTAGTTCCGCCGCATGCAGTCTAGTAATTGACCATTAACCTAGAGGTCGGTTGACTCCGTGACAAGAGTCCGGGGAATCGTCGGGAATCGATTTTCGGGTTTTCCCCAACTTGCTTCCCTGTCGAGTCATTTTTGCCACAGCCGGTGGTGGTGGCCCGAGGGGGCGAAGGCCCTGCAATTCCGCGAGTTTTGTTGACATTCCCCTGTCGAGCGATGATAGTGCGACCGCCGCCCCGAGGGCGGCATTTTGATTTTTTGAAATGTCCTTTTTCGAACGGGACATTGATTGCCTCAGGAGTGATGTCGCCATGGCTGAAGCCGCGCTTTTCGACACTTTTGCCCGGGCCCCGCTGCGCTTCGAGCGCGGTGAGGGCGTATGGCTCGTGACGGAACGCGGCGAGCGATATCTGGATTTCGGCGCAGGCGTCGCCGTGACCTCCTGCGGCCATGCCAATCCGCATCTCGTCGAAGCACTGAAGTCGCAGGCCGAGAAGGTCTGGCATCTGTCGAACCTCTACGAGATCCCCGAGCAGGAGCGCCTTGCCCGTCGCCTGACGGAAGCGACCTTCGCCGACAAGGCGTTCTTCACCAATTCGGGTGCGGAAGCGCTGGAATGCGCCATCAAGACGGCACGCCGCTACCATTTCTCCAAGGGGCACCCGGAAAAATTCCACATCATCACCTTCGAAGGCGCCTTCCACGGCCGCACGATCGCGACGATCGCTGCCGGCGGTCAGGAAAAGTACATGGAAGGTTTCGGGCCGAAGGCGCAGGGTTTCGATCAGGTGCCTTTCGGCGATCTTGAAGCGCTGAATGCCGCGATCGATGAAAATACAGGTGCGATCCTCATCGAGCCGATCCAGGGTGAGGGTGGCGTGCGCGCCGTTCCGAAGGAATTCATGCGCGAGCTTCGCCGCATCTGTGATGAGAAGGGCCTGCTGCTGATCCTCGACGAGGTCCAGACCGGCGTCGGCCGTACCGGCAAGTTCTTCGCTCACGAATGGGCGGGCATCACGCCGGATATCATGGCGATCGCCAAGGGCATCGGCGGCGGCTTCCCGTTCGGCGCATGCCTTGCGACGGCCGAGGCCGCATCCGGCATGAAGCCCGGCATTCATGGAACGACCTATGGCGGCAACCCGCTCGCCATGGCCTGCGGCAATGCTGTGCTCGATATCGTCCTGGCTGAAGGCTTCCTCGAAAATGTCCGCGACGTATCGCTTGTTTTCCGCCAGGGTCTGGCGGCACTCAAGGATCGCTTCCCGGAAGTGATCGAGGATATCCGCGGTGAAGGCCTGCTGCTCGGCATCAAGGCCAAGGTTCCGGCAGGCGATCTCGTGACCGGCATGCGCGAAGAGAAGATGCTGGCCGTTCCGGCTGGCGACAATGTCGTGCGTCTGCTGCCGCCGCTCACAGTCACCGCGGAAGAGGCTCGCGAAGGCCTTGCCCGCATCGAGCGCGCAGCGGAAGCGCTCACCGCCGAACAGCTGAAGAAATCCGCCTGAGGGCAGGCAGGGGGGCGCCATTGATGGTTCCCTCTTGATAGGGAACATAACATGGCATCTCCGAAGCATTTTCTCGATCTATCCACGGTCTCCTCGGCCGATCTGCGCGTCATCCTCGATGACGCCAAGACGCGCAAGCAGGCGACCAAGGCCGGTACCGCCGACAAGCCGCTGGCCGGCAAGATGCTGGCGATGATCTTCGAAAAGCCCTCGACCCGTACCCGCGTCTCCTTCGATGTCGGCATGCGCCAGCTTGGCGGTGAAACGCTGTTCCTCTCCGGCACCGAAATGCAGCTTGGCCGCGCCGAGACGATCGGCGACACGGCCAAGGTTCTGTCGCGTTATGTCGATGCGATCATGATCCGCACCACGGACCACACGCGCCTGATGGAAATGGCCGAACACGCCACCGTACCGGTCATCAATGCGCTGACGGACCTGACCCACCCCTGCCAGATCATGGCCGACCTGATGACCTTCGAGGAACATCGCGGCCCGGTGGCAGGCAAGACGATCGCCTGGACCGGCGACGGAAACAATGTGCTTCATTCGCTGGTCGAAGGCTCGGCCCGTTTCGGCTACCGCATGACCATGGCCGTGCCTATGGGCTCGGAGCCGGACGACAAGATCTTGAACTGGGCGCGCGACAACGGCGGCGACATCATGCTGACCCACGATGTCGAGCGCGCGGTTGCCGGCGCGGACGTGGTGGTCACCGATACCTGGGTGTCGATGAACCAGGAGCACAAGGCGCGCGGCCACAACATCTTCCAGCCCTATCAGGTCAACGAGGCATTGATGAAGCAGGCCAATCCCGATGCGCTGTTCATGCATTGCCTGCCGGCGCACCGCGGCGAGGAAGTCACCGACGCCGTGATCGACGGCCCGCAGTCGGTTGTCTTCGATGAGGCGGAGAACCGTCTGCATGCCCAGAAATCGATCCTGGCCTGGTGTTTCGGGGCCGTTTGAGCGGTCCCCTCACGGCATCTTGAACTCCGGCTTGAGCGACACCATCTGTCGGCTTTCCAACGCGCCGAATGGCAGGCCGACGCCATGCCGGGGCGCTTCAACATGACATTGCCGAGACCTTTTGAGGTGGCCAGCGGTTCCGCTCGGGCCGCCCTTTGTGTAAAGGTCGCGCTATCGGCACGAAGGAGTATATGATGGCGGAAGCAACATTGGAACTGAACGATCTCCCGTTTGCCGGCGACGACAGGGTCGTGCCCTTCCAGGTCGAAGGTCTCGATGTGCGCGGCCGTGCGGTGCAGCTTGGCCCGCTTCTGAACACGATCCTCGGCCGGCATGACTATCCGGCACCGGTTGCCCGCCTCCTGGCCGAAGCGATCGTTCTGACCGCGCTGCTTGGCACCTCGCTCAAGTTTGACGGCAAGTTCACCATCCAGACCAAGGGTGACGGTCCGGTCGATCTGCTGGTTGCCGATTTCTCGACGCCGGATGCCCTGCGCGCCTATGCCCGTTATGACGAGGATGCGCTCGCTGCCGCCATCAAGGATGGCAAGATCACTCCGCCCGAGCTTCTCGGTCAGGGTGTTCTCGCCTTCACCATCGATCAGGGACACGGCATGCAGCCCTATCAGGGCATTGTGCCGCTCGACGGCTCTTCACTGGAGGAGATTGCCGGCGTCTATTTCCGCCAGTCGGAACAGATCCCGACGCGCGTGCGCCTCGGTGTCGCGGAACTCTATGACCGTGGAGACGATGGCAAGCCGCGTCACAACTGGCGGGCAGGCGGGCTTGTGGCGCAGTTTCTGCCGCAGGCACCCGAGCGCATGCGCCATCCGGACCTGCACGGCGGTGACGGTGATGAGCGCGATACGGATGCCGCCGACGATGCCTGGAACGAGGCGCGCACCATGGTCGAGACCATCGATACGGACGAGCTGACCGACCCGCAGGTCGCCATCGAACGGCTGCTCTATCGGCTGTTTCACGAGCGCGGCGTGCGCGTTTACGACCCGCAGACGGTCTTCGATCGCTGCAGCTGCTCGCGCGACAAGATCAAGGGCGTCCTCACCGGCTTCAGCGCCGAGGAGATCGAGGCGAGCGAGGAGAATGGCCAGATCGCAGTCACCTGCGAATTCTGCTCCACCACCTACCGCTACGACGTGGCTGAGTTCGCGCCGGCCTGATCGGCGCAGTCAGATCAAACCAAAAAGGGCGGCCGGAAAACATTCGGCCGCCCTTTTTCATGGAGTTTTATACGCTGGTGGCTCAGGCTCTGGTGTCGGTTGCCTGATCCGGCTTCTTCACCCCCTTGGGCAGCACGACGAGGCTTGCCTTGTCATGGCCGGCAATCAGCGTGAGCGTCTCGCCGGCGGCGATCTCGATCGGCTGCGGGAACGGGTGAAGGATCTGCAGCCAGCCGCCGTCTTGATAGACATCCGGGTGGTTGCAGAAATGGATGTCGTCGATCAGATCGACATGCATCCACTGCACCACGCCGATCACCTTGCCGGATGCGGTCGCCGGAACATCGAGCTGGCGCAGTGTGGCTTCATGCGTTTTCTTCGTCAGGTCGACGGCGGTAATCTCGAAATCGCCGGATGCCCGCGTCCAGTCCGTCATCGTGCCGTGGATCGGCAACGCCATCGGCGCAAGATTGTTGAAGCGCGACACGTCGAAGCCGGAAACCGTCGTCACGCTGCTATAGGCCTCCAGCGTCTCGCTGGTGACGAGGCAGCCCATCGCAGCGGCCCGCTTCGGAATGATGATCGCATCATCGGTCAGAAGCCGCTCGCGAGCATCCTCGAAAGTGGAAAGCACATGTTCGGCCAAAAGGTCGCTCGACAGGATTTCCGAAACGAGCATGCTCGCCTTTGTCTCCAGTTCCTTGCCGACGACAAGCTCCGTCGATTTCTTCGCGGCCACCTTGATCTGCTTGGAATAGCCGTTGTCCGCGATAATGGCCTCGGCCGTGCGGGCAATCACCGGCACGGCCTCGCAGGTGACGATGTTGGTTGCGCCTGCGCGCGCTGCCATCATCGACAACAGGCCGCTGCCCGAGCCTATGTCGAGGATCTGCGCATCCGGCCCGCGCATTGCGATCGCCTTGATGATCGCGGCTTCGAAGGCGTCGTTGCGTGGCGCGTCGTTCAGCATCGGAATATGCCAGAAGGGTACGATGGAGGCCGTCAGGCGGCGCATCTGATGAAACGCGTTGATATTGGATGGCTGCAGGCGCAGCACCTGACCGAATTCCTGCAGCGCCTCGTCCTTGCGGCCGCTATCGGCCAGCGTCACGGCAAGGTTGTTGCGCACGAGCGGCTTATCCGGAGCAAGGCCGCGGGCGATCTGGTAACAGTTGATCGCCTCGTCATGACGCTTCAGGTCGCGCAGGATCTTCGCCTTCTCCAGATAGGCGGTCAGGTGGCGCGGGTCGAGCGCGATCAGCTTGTCCCAGTAATAGAGCGCCATCTCGGTATCGCCGCGCTTGGAGACGACGCCTGCCAGAAGCGGCAGAATATCGGTCGTGCGATATTCCTTGGAGAGAACCTGCACATAATGCTTCTCGGCGCTTTCCAGATCCCCGCTCGCGTGAAAGCGCATTGCCTCATTCAGCGACTGGCCCGCCAATTCCGCGTTTTCGATCTCGATCCGCATTGCTACTCCGCATACCGCTAAAGGACGCCGAAAAACTCCGGCTCTCCGGGCGATAGGAAGTGAAGCCTGCTGGAAGCTTGCGTCAATATCTGCGTACGCGCTAATGTTTTGCGGGCGAAAATCAGCTAACAAACGGATATTAAATAATATTCATCCATGATCCGCAGTTCTGTCTAGCGCCCGCATCACGTTTCCGTCAGTCGTTCTCAGTTGAGAGTACGGGCAATGCCCGGCGTGTCGAGCGAGAAGGCGGGAATATCCACCTTGAACACTTCGCCCTCATCCGTCTGCATGTCGTAATGTCCGAACATCATGCCCGACGGCGTATCGAGCGGGCAGCCGGACGAGTATTCGTAACTGTCGCCGGGGCGAAGTCTCGGCTGTTCACCGACCACGCCGAGGCCGTCGACCTCGTCAACCAGACCGTTCTCGTCGGTAATGTGCCAGTAGCGGTGAACCAGCTTGACCGTATGGATCGAATGGTTCTCGATGACGATACGGTAACCCCAGACGTAGCGGCTCTCTTCCGGGCAGGATTGATCCTCCAGGTAAAAGGGCTCTACTGCAACTTCTATGTCTCGTGTCCGGGCGCGATACATGGACAACACCTCAACTCCATTGCGTCGGATATCGTACAGTGCGCCATAAACGTCAAGAAAACTCACAGCTTACGCCGGAAACCGTGATCTGTTCTTGGAATTAGGGATAACTGTTATGGTGAATCGCAAGCGATGACACTGCTTGCAATTCACCATGTCTGAATAGGCCGGTCCGTCAGATCGCCGCAAGCGCGCGGGCGAAGTCGTCGAGTAGATCCTGATTGTCCTCGATGCCGGCCGAGAAACGGACGGTGCCGGGGGAGATGCCAAGCTCTGCGCGGGCCTCGTCGGTCAGGTTCTTGTGCGTCGTCGTGCCGGGGTGGGTGATCAGGCTGCGCGTATCGCCTAGATTGTTGGAGATCGTCACCACTTCCAGAGCGTTCTGCAGCTTGAAGGCCGCTTCCTTGCCGCCCTTCAGTTCGAAGCAGACGAGCGTCGAGCCTCCGGTCATCTGCTTGGCGATGATATCTGCCTGCGGATGGTCCTTGCGGCCCGGATAGATGACCTTGGCAACCTTGCCGCTCTCGGCCAGGAAGTCGGCGACCTTGGAAGCGTTCTCGGTCTGCTGCTTCACGCGCAAGGGCAGCGTTTCGAGGCCCTTGATCAGTGTCCAGGCGGTAAACGGCGACATGGCCGGGCCGGTATGGCGATAGTAGTCCTGCAGATGCTCCAGCACCCATTCGCGATCAGAAAGGATCACGCCGGCAAGGCTGCGGCCCTGGCCGTCGATATGCTTGGTTGCCGAATAGACGACGATGTGGGCGCCGAGTTCGAGCGGCTTCTGGAAAAGCGGCGTGGCAAACACGTTGTCAACCACGACCTTGGCGCCGATCTGGTTGGCGAGCTTGGCCACGCCGGCGATGTCGACGATTTCGAGCGTCGGGTTGGTCGGGCTTTCGAGGAAGAAGACCTTGGTATTCTTCTGGATCGCGGCTTCCCAGTTGGCCAGGTCGCGGCCGTCGACGAGTGTGCATTCGATGCCGTATCGGGGCGCAAGCGTCTCTACGACCCAGCGGCACGAGCCGAACAGCGCGCGGGCGGCGACGATATGATCGCCGGCCTTCAGCTGGCAGAGCAGCGCCGCCGAAACGGCGGCCATGCCGGAGGCGGTGGCGCGCGCTTCTTCGGCGCCTTCCAGCGCGCACATGCGCTTTTCGAACATGTCGTTGGTCGGGCTGCCGTAGCGGGCATAGATATAGCCGTCGGTCTCGCCCTTGAAGCGTGCCTCCGCGGCTTCGGAATTGTCGTAGGCAAAGCCCTGTGTCAGGTAGATCGCCTCAGACATCTCGCCATATTGCGAGCGCAGCGTGCCACCGTGTACGAGTGTAGTTGCCGGGCGCCATTTGTCTGTCATGTCAGTCCTCATTCCAAAACAAAAAAACCGGCCGCGAAAGCAGACCGGTTTTAGCAACCCGGTCTTTTTAGCCACTTGTTTAACGTGGCTGCAAGCCGACCGGCAAATCACCACGGGATAAAGCTGGCTTACGCCTAGCATCTGCTTGCGTCAATGGCCTGTATTTGGTTTTGTCACCGCCAAAATTTGAAAGAGACATCATGGCTCGGGAAACGGGAATTCTGGCGGACCGCGCGATCGCGGCGCTTTTCGAAACGGGGCGACTGATCTCCGAGAGGGCGCTCGATCATGACCAGATCCAGCCGGCAAGCCTCGACCTTCGGCTTGGCGCGAAAGCCTATCGCGTCCGCGCCTCCTTCATGCCGGGCCCGAACAGCCTTGTGTCCGACAAGCTCGATCGCCTGAAGCTGCATGTCGTCGACCTGACGGAAAGTGCGGTTCTGGAAACCGGTTGCGTTTACATCGTGCCGCTGATGGAACGTCTCGACCTGCCGGCGGAAATGTCCGCTTCGGCAAACCCGAAATCCTCGACCGGCCGCCTCGATATCTTCACCCGCGTCATCACCGATCATGCGCAAGAGTTCGACAAGATACCGGCCGGCTATTCCGGCCCGCTCTATCTGGAAATCTCGCCGCGCACCTTCCCGATCGTCGCCCGTCAGGGCTCGCGCCTGTCGCAGATCCGCTTCCGCATCGGCAACGCGCTCCTGACCGAGCCGGAAATCCTCCACCTGCACGAGACGGAAACACTGGTCGCCGCCGCCAAGCCGAACGTCTCGGGTGGCGGCATCGCCCTGTCGATCGATCTGAGGGGCGATGAGAACGGCCTGATCGGCTACCGTGGCAAGCACCACACCGCCGTGGTCGATGTCGACAAGAAGGCCCAGCACGACCTGTTTGATTTCTGGGAACCGCTCTATAGCCGTGGCCGTAACGAACTGATCCTCGATCCGGACGAATTCTACATCCTTGTCTCGCGCGAGGCGGTGCATGTCCCACCGCTCTATGCGGCTGAAATGACGCCATTCGATCCGTTGGTCGGCGAATTCCGCGTCCACTACGCCGGCTTCTTCGATCCGGGCTTCGGCCATGAGGCTGCCGGCGGCCGCGGTAGCCGCGCCGTGCTGGAAGTGCGCAGCCACGAAGTCCCGTTTATCCTGGAAGACGCCCAGATCGTCGGCCGCCTCGTCTATGAGCACATGCTGGAGGCGCCGCAGGGCCTCTACGGCTCCGGCCTGGGCTCCAATTACCAGGCGCAGGGCCTGAAACTGTCGAAGCACTTTCGCGGCTGAACCTCGATCCTCATGATACGATCACCGCAACCTTGACAGGGCCGGGCGGTTGTTGGAAACCTTCACCGACTAAGCGGGTGTAGCTCAATGGTAGAGCAGCAGCTTCCCAAGCTGAATACGAGGGTTCGATTCCCTTCACCCGCTCCAGCTTCTCCTGCCATTTGGCCTATTGATCCGGCAGAACCCTTGCATCCGGCAGTTTGAATAGGATAGTTGCGACCGTCTGACGGTAACGGGTCCATCGTTGATGGTCCGCAGGTGTCTGCGCCGCAAAGGAAGTTTGGGTATGGGTAGCGAAGTTTTGGCCGCAAGCAACGGCGTCAAGCAGGTCATCTGCATCAGCTGGGGTACCAAATACGGCGCGCCTTTCATCAACCGTCTCTACACCATGGTCGAACGCAACATCACGCCGCCCTTCACCTTCACCTGCTTCACCGACAATCGTGAAGGTCTGCATCCGGGAATTCTCTGCGAGGACCTGCCGCCGATCGAAGTCGATATGCCGGTCAATACGCTCGGCATCTGGCCAAAGTCGCGCCTTTGGGGGCCGGAGCTCGGATCGCTCAAGGGGCCGGTTCTGTTCCTGGATCTCGATCTGGTGATCGTCTCCTCGCTTGATCCCTTCTTCGAGACCGGAAATGCGGATGACGTGATCCTCGCGAAAAACCAGACCACGCCTTTCGAACGTCTCGGCCAGACGTCTCTCTTTCGTTTTCCCGTCGGCAAGCTTTTGCCGCTGCAGGAAAAATTCAAGGAAGATCCGCAATGGGTCGCGGATACCTATCGGTTCGAGCAGCGCTACGTCAGCCGTTGCGCGCCCGGCGGCATCAAGCTGTTCCCGCGCAAATGGGTACTGCATTTTCGCCAGGACTGCCGCTGGCCGTTCCCGCTCAATTATTTTTTCGCGCCGCGCCTGCCCAAAAGCGCCCGCGTGGTGATTTTCCCGAGAGGTCTTTGGCCGCAGCATGCGATCGAAGGCCGATATGGCGAGAATGGCGTGGCGATGACGCCGCTCCAGCATCTCGCGAGCGCCTTCGACAAGAACAAGCGGAAAGGCAAGCGCTTCTTCCGCTACCTGCGTCACTACATCAAGCCGGCATCCTGGGTGGCCGACCACTGGCGCTGAATTTTCAGGCCTTCCGCCGCATGACGACACGGCCCGTTACGGGGCCGGCTGACGCTTCACGAACCATGCACGTGATGTCGCCCGAGCGGCAGCATCATCGGCCGGCCGCAGGTCGGGTCGGCAATCACCCGGCTTTGCAGGCCGAACACGTCCCTCACGGTTGCTTCCGTCAGCACCTCTTCCGGCGTTCCCGATATATGGATGCGCCCGCCGCTCATCGCCACCAGATGGTCCGCGTAGCGGGCGGCGAGGTTCAGGTCGTGCAGCACCATGACGATCGTCGTGCCGCGTTCATGGTTGAGGTCGGTCAGAAGATCGAGAACCTCGATCTGGTGGTTGATGTCGAGAAAGGTCGTCGGTTCGTCGAGAAGCAGGACATTCGTTTCCTGGGCGAGTGCCATGGCGATCCATACCCTCTGGCGCTGGCCGCCGGAAAGCTCGTCCACCGGCCGGTCTGCAAGGTCCGCCGTCTTCGTCGCGTCGAGCGCCGCCTGCACGGCCGCATCGTCCTTTGTCGTCCATCGGGAGAAAAGGCCCTGATGCGGATGCCGCCCGCGGCTGACGAGATCGGCAACGGTGATGCCTTCCGGCGCGACCGGTGATTGCGGCAGAAGGCCGAGTGTCCGGGCAAGCTCTCGCGGCGGCGTCTTGTGCACCGACTTTCCGTCGAGCAGAACCTGCCCGTTGCGCGGCGTCAGCAGCCGCGACATGGCCCGCAGCAATGTGGACTTTCCGCAGGCATTGGCGCCGACGATCACGGTAATCTTGCCGGGAGGGATGGCAAGGTCGAGGTCGGTGAGGATGTCGCTTTCGCCATATCCGGCGGAAAGCGTCTCTGCGGTCAGCGAATGAACGGTCATAGCGAGCCTCCGGCCCGGTTTGCGCGTATGATGAGATAGATGAGATAGGGAGCGCCAAGCGCCCCTGTCACGACGCCGACCGGGTAGCGGCTGGCGAGCAGGAACTGCCCGGCATAATCGCCGGCAAGAACCAGGACCGCCCCGACAAGGGCTGCCGGCAGAAGCAGCGGCCCGCTGTCGCCGACGATACGGGCGGCGATCGGTCCCGATAGAAAGGCGACGAAGGCGATCGGGCCGGTCACGGCCGTGGCGCAGGCGATCATGCCGACGGTCGCGACGATGACGATGATCCGTGTGGCGGAGACGCAAACGCCAAGTGCCGCAGCCATGTCGTCGCCGAGCCTGAGTGCCTCTATGTCGCGTCCGCGGCTGATCAAGAGGCCGCCGAAGATGAAAAGCGACAGAAGCAGTGTGCCGGATTGACCGATCTGTGCGCCGTTGACGCTGCCGGTCAGCCAGCGCATCGCCTCCTGCAGGCTCCAGGCGGGCGCCTGGGAAAGGATATAGGCGACGATGCTTTCCAGCATGGCGGAAACGCCGATGCCGACCAGGATAAGGCGGGTACCGGCAACCCCGTTGCGCGATGACAGGCCATACACCGCCATCGCCACGCCAAGGCCGGAGCAAACGGCGAGAATGGAAACGGCCGGTCCGCTCCATGACAGGACGATGATGGCAAACACGGCGGCGGCGCTTGCGCCGGAGCTGATGCCGACAATATCGGGGCTGGCCAGAGGATTGCGCAGCATGATCTGGAAGGCCGCGCCTCCCAGACCGAAGCTCAGGCCGGCCAGCACCGCCAGCACCGAGCGCGGCAGGCGCAGCTGGCCGACGGCAAAGCTCGCGCCGGCCACGTTTTCCCCCATCAGCACCCGAAGCACGTCCCCCGGCGGCGTGAAGGACTGGCCGAGCGACAGCGCCAGTGCAAACAGCAAGGCGACCGTCAGCACGAGGGTGGAAATCACCAGTCGATATCTGCGACGGCGTCGCTGCCGGTTGGCGACGATCACGGCAAGTGTGCCGGAAAGGGGAGGGGAGATCGTGGTCAAAGCTCGCGAACCTTCTGGCGGCGGACGATCCAGATGAAGAAGGGGGCGCCGATCAATGCGGTGATGATGCCGACATCGAGTTCCGCCGGCCGTGCGATGATGCGGCCGACGACATCGGCCGCGAGCAGCAGGCTTGCCCCGGCAAGTGCCGAGAAGGGCAGAAGCCAGCGGTGATCGACACCGACCAGCAGGCGGCAGACATGCGGTACGACCAGCCCGAGAAACCCGATAGGGCCGCAGACGGCGGTGGTCGCGCCGCATAGGAGGATGGCGCCGAGCGCGGCGGTTGCCCGCGCCACGGCCACCCGCTCGCCGAGGCCGCTTGCCAGTTCGTCACCAAGCGCCAGCGAGTTCAGCTTGCGTGCCGAAAGAAGACTGATGGCAAAACCGACGGCGAGAAAGGGCAGAACCGGCCAGATCCGCTCGAAGGTCGCACCGCCGACGCCGCCGATCTGCCATGAACGCACGCCGCCGGCAATGTCGGCCCGAGGCAGAACGATCGCGATCACCAGCGAGGAAAAGGCGACCGAGGTCGCTGCACCCGCCAGCGCCAGTTTCAAAGGCGTCGCACCGCCGCGGCCCATCGAGCCGATCGTGTAGACGAAGATCGCGGCGCCCGCCGCACCGGCAACAGCGGTCCAGATATAGGCGGAGGCAGAGGTGATATCGAACCATGCGACGCCGATGACGACGGCAAGCGAGGCGCCCATGTTGACGCCCAGAATGCCGGGATCGGCAAGCGGATTGCGCGTTACCCCCTGCATGATCGCCCCTGCAAGGCCAAGCGACGCGCCGGCCATCAGCGCCAGCAGCGTGCGCGGAATGCGCAGTGCCACGGCCGCCTGGCCTATCGTATCCACATGACCCTCAAGGGCTGCGACGATATCGGCCCATGCGACGTCACGCGTCCCGATCGTCACCGAGGCTGCGAACAGCAGCGCAAGAAGCGCGACAAGCCCGATGAGCCAGAGGCTTCTCTGCCTGTTCGACAGATACGATAATAGGGTTGGGGCTGCAGGCTGATCGGGCGTCATGGGGCTTTCTTGACGGCGCCGGCAAGCAGTGCGACGTAATCCTTCAGCACGTAGGAAATCGAAAGCGGCGTCGGGTTGGCGGCGGTGCCGACCGGATTGCGGCCGAGCGTGATGAGCGCCTTGTTTTCCACGGCCGGCATCTTCGCCATCAGCGGATTGGCTTCAAGCGCTTCGAGCAGACGCTGGTCGCCATAGGTGACGAGAATGTCGACATCGTCGAAATCGTCGATCCGTTCGGCGCTGACGGCCCCAGCGAATTTCCCCGGTGCCGAAGCGTCGACGACGCTCTTCGGCGAGGCAAGGCCGAGATCGGCGAAGAATTTCACCCGCGTGTCGTTGGTCGTGTAGAAATTGACGACGCTGAGGTCTGACGCGTTGAGATGGGTGATGAACATCGCAGATTTGCCATGCAGTTCGGGATGGCCGGCAACCGCCTCGGCGATCTCGCCCTCGATCGTCTTGATCAGGGCATTGCCCTCCGTGGCCATGCCGAGGCCAAGCGCGTTATAGCGGATCATCTCGCGCCAGTCCGTCGACCATGGCGCCTCGGGATAGGCGACGACCGGGGCGATCTGGCTCAGCGTATCGTAATCTGCCTGGCTGAGGCCTGAATAGGCGGCGAGGATGACATCCGGCTGCGTGGCGGCGACCGCCTCGAAATCGATGCCGTCGCCCTCGTCGAACAGGACCGGCCTTTGCGCGCCCAGTTCGTCAAGCTTGGCGGTCACCCAGGGCAGGATCCCGTCATTGTCGTCATCGCCGAAATTGGCGGCAGCCATGCCGACGGGCACGATGCCGAGCGCCAGCGGCACTTCATGGTTTGCCCAGGCAACGGTTGCAATGCGCTGCGGCTTCTTCTCGATGACCGTGGTACCCAGCGCATGCTTGATGGTGATCGGATACGTGGTCTCGCCGTCCGCGGCTTGTGCAAGGCTCGCAACGAGCAGGATAATGCAGCAGGACACCATGCGCAGGGCGGAAGCGATGAATGGCGGCATGTGCAATCTCCGTGACCGTCCGTGGATAAGTGGACTTCCAGTTTCAGGTTCAACCGGGCGCGTCAACCGGATGGCTGTTCCTCGACGGTGGCCATGGTGATCTTTCCGTAGGTTTCTACAAAGTTTAAAAAAGATACAATACTGGATAAGCTTGCTCAAGTTATGAGCCTTGCCGGGGACACAATTTGGTTATCGCGTGCACCGGCTTGCGTTGGGATCAACGGATCTCGATCTGCAGGCATCGCGCATGCGCTGCTCCATGTCTGCCCAACCGAAATCAGCGGCGGCTTCGATAACTCGCGGGCCGGCGATCGCCAGATCAATCTTGGAAGATGAACATGGACATGCAACGCACGAGCGACAACCCGAAACGAGCCCTGAAGCGCTACCGGAAAACCGTGCTTCTGGGCTGCACCGCGCTCGTAGCACTCGCCCCGACCCTGGCAATCGGCCAGGAGGCCGATACCGCTGCATCGGACACGACGCTTGCGCCGATCGTTATCCAGGGTACTGGCAGCACGCTCGATACCAGCAATGATTCCAACTCGATCGTGGCGAGAGAGACGACAGCCGTCGGCAGGATGCCGACCGATGTGCTGACAGCTCCGGCAACGGTCTCGGTCATCACGTCCAAGGAAATCGAGGAACGTGGTGCGCAGAGTATCGAGCAGGTCGTGCAGTACACCGCCGGCGTGAACACCGACTATTACGGCTCTGACGATCGCTACGATTATTTCAAGATCCGCGGCTTCTCGCCCTACACCTCTCGCGATGGCTTGGCGATCGGCCGCACTTGGGCTGGCACTCGCGAGGAACCCTATGCTTTCGAACGCATCGAGGTTCTCAAGGGAGCTAATTCCTCCGGCTTTGGCGTTTCCGATCCGGGTGGTTCTGTGAACTACGTGACGAAGCGCCCGAGGAGCGAGCGCTTTGGTGAGGTTTACGGAACAGGCGGCTCCTTTGCTCACAAGGAAGCCGGTTTCGATTTCGGTGACAACATTACTGAGGATGATACGCTCTCTTACCGCCTCACCGGCAAGTTCCAGCGCTCCAATGCCGAATACGATTATTCGCAGGATGACGAGAACTTCATCATGGGGGGCCTGACCTGGCGCCCGACCGATCTGACGAGCCTCTCCTTCATCTTCGATCACCTCGACAAGGATGGTACGCCGAGCAGCGGTGCTCACCCGATCGGATCCGACTTTGACCGTGATAAATTCTTCGGTGAACCGGACTTCAATTATGATACGACCAACCGCAACACCTACAGCTTCATCTTCGATCACGACTTTGCCAACGGTCTGACGTTCAATACAAGCGCGCGCTACAGCAAGACCCGTTCGTCGTTCGGCTATATGTACCTTAACGATGCTTTGGGCGTTCTTGACCCGTCGGACACGCTGATCAATCGCGATCTCTTCGCGAGCGAAAGCTCCAGCGAACAGTTCGTCATCGACGCTCACATGCTCTACGAGGCAGACTTCGATCAGGTCGAGAGCCGTACGCTAGTCGGCGTGGATTATAACAACTACAAGTCTGAGAGCACCGGCTATTACGACTCGTCGTCTCCGTACCTGCCCTATTACCCGGGCCTCACCACGCCCATCGATTGGCAAAATCCGATCTATTCCGGTTTCCCCTCGACAATTCCCTTGAGCAGCAGCCGAGAAAACACGCAGAAGACGAAGGCGATCTACCTTCAGCAGGATCTGACCTTCTCCGACAGGTTGACGGCCAGCCTCGGCTTCCGAAACGACTGGCTCGATCTTAGCCAGACGGACAGGATCTTTGGTACCGACGACTCGGAAGAACATCGCGAATTCACCAAGCGCTTTGGTCTGAGCTACAAGATTACCGACGAAGTCGCGGCTTTTGTCAGCTATGCCGAGTCTGCTGCGCCACCGGCCTTCGGGAGCACGCCGACGACCGGAAAGCAGTATGAGGCGGGTATCAAGTATCGCCCGGATGCCTTTCCGGCCTTGTTCAGCGCTTCGGTCTACGATTTGACGATGGAGAACATCACCACGCGTGAGGCTCCGGCATATCTTGAATCCACTGTCGAGAAGGTGCGCCATCGCGGTATCGATCTGGAAGCCAAGGTCGAGCTGCCGCAGAACATCAACCTGATCGCCGCCTATTCCTACATCGACTCGAAGATCGAAGAGCCGGGCAATGCCAACAACCTGAACGGCAAGAAGTTTGCCCAGGTTCCCGAACACATTGCATCCCTATGGGGTACCTACACTCTGGAAGGTGAGGGCGCTCGCGGCGACATGACCTTCGGGCTTGGTGCACGCTATATCGGCTCGTATTACTTCAACAACGCCAACACCCGTAAGTCGGATGGCGCTGTGGTCTTCGATGCTGCCTATACCTACAAGATCCAGGAAAATACGACGTTCCAGCTTAACGTCAGCAACGTTTTCGACGAGAAGCATGTCGCCAACAATGACGGCGGCGGCATCTATTACAATCCGGGCCGCAACATCATGGCGACCCTCCGTCAGACCTGGTAACGCCCGTCCCGTCCGCATCACTGCGGGCGGGAATTTTCCTTCCGGTTGCGAGAGGAGCTCAGCCGCCCTGCTGCACGCGGCGCCATGCGGCAGGTGTTGTTCCGACGATCTGGCGGAATGACTTGGTCAGGTGGGCCTGATCGGTAAAGCCGAGCTCTGCCGCGATATCGGCAACGGCAATATCGCTATTGACGAGCAGACCCTTGGCAAGCTCGATCCGCTTGGCAAGCTGCCATTGCAGCGGCGTCTTGCCGGTCGTCTGCTTGAACACGTTGGCAAACCAGCTTTCCGACAAACCCACCGTCTCGGCCATTTCCGCGATTGTCATCCGGCAATCGCTCTGCGCGTCGATGCGTGCCGTCAGCTTGTTCAGCTGCCCCTGCGTCAGCCGACCATTGGCGGGTTTCTCGTCCGTCATCGGAATGTCGAGCAGGCCGGCAACGATGCTTCCCACGAGGCTTTCCGCGAAGACGGAGTGCCGCGATGGCCCGGAAATCTCATCGACGAGAAGCCCGGCGAGTGTCTCGATCGCACCGATATCCTGCACTTCCGACGGTCGCTTCATCGCGGAAAGGGCGGCCGAACTCCCCAGGGAAGGGGACAGGAAACGCATCAGCCGGTCTCGGTGGATATGCAGGTTGAGATGCGAGAAACGGTGCAGCGCGCGGCTGGTCGTCCACATCGGGACGCCGGCCGGAATATAGATCGCCCGTGTCATCGGCCGATGATTGCGGCAGAACTCGCCATTCTCGTTGGAAATGCTGACGCGCGACGACACGTCGCTGAAGAAGATCATGATGCGCGGGTCGTCGGCGAGGTAATAGCCCTTGGCGCCCTGTTGACTTTCCGCTTCCCAGAAGACGCTCACAAGCCCGTCAAACTGCCGCCACCTTGGCGGGGCGACGACCTGAATGCCCTCGGTCCGCCAGTCCATCGCGTGCCAGAAACCCAATTTCAAATCCGCCCTGATATCAAGATATGACCGTTGAAAGCGGTCTTGCATCTGAAAGCCGGACCAATCGCTCCGAACCTAAAATCTGATCAATTTTGTCATGTTTGTCCGGTTTCGGCAAGTCACCCGGAATGATCGGGAAGTCCGGCTGCTCGGGTCGCCGGATTTTCCGCTGGTGCGGATGGCAGGATCGTTGGCCGATGCGGCGTCTTGTTCCAGTGAAAAGGCTTCGTTTTCAGCTCCACCACCGCTCTCCAGCTCGCCGCCGAAATCATCAGCCAATAGAAGGGAACGAAGACCCACTTCCTGCCCAGCATCCGCTTTTCATGGTCGATCATCGAGCCGACGCCGAGACCGAGGAAGATCAGGTAGCTGCCGATAATATTGACGAAATCCATGATGAACAGCGACAGCGTGCCGAGCGGCAGATCATCCTTCGGCGCCTCCAGCAGGGCCGAGGCGCCCAGCCACAGGAAGACGAAGATAAGCGGATGCAGCAGTGCCGAAAGCAGCATGCCGCCGACCGTGAGCTGGAAGATCACGAAGGGCAGAATGCCCATCTCGCGGGCCAACGTCGCGGGCTGGCGCATCAGCACCAGCCATGTCTGCAGCCAGCCCTTGAACCAGCGGGCGCGCTGCGCCATCCAGACTGACATTTCTAGCGGCGCATCCTCCATCGTCTGTCGGCTGATCACGCCCGAGCGATACCCGAGCCTGAACAGGCGCAGGCCGATATCGGCATCCTCCGTCACGTTGAACGGGTCCCAGCCGCCGACCTGCCGCAGGATCTCGGTCTTGAAATGATTGGATGTACCGCCGAGCGGCAGCGGCATGCGGCCTTTCGCCAGCATCGGCAACAGGCCGCGGAAAAGCGCCGAATATTCCAGCGAAAAAAGCCCGCTCAGAAAGTTCTCGCGGGCATTGGCGATGATCAGCGGCGCCTGCAGGCAGGCAAGGTCGTCCGGCCCGTTGCGAAACGTTGCATAGGCCTCGCGCAGTTGCTGCGGATGCGGCCGGTCCTCGGCGTTGTAGATCGCCAGATACTCGCCACGGGCGGCCGCAAGTGCATAGGTAAGGGCCTTTGGCTTCGTTCGCGGCCCGAGCGGCGGCACGCGGATGATCTCGAATTGCGGCGGCAGGCGGAACGTCTCGAGCGCCGTGATCGTCTCCGCATCATCCGCCTCGCAGACAAGCTTGATATCGAGAAGCGCAGCCGGCCAGTCGAGCCGCAGCAGGCTGGTGACCAGCTGCCGGACAACCGGCGCCTCCCGGTAGAGCGCCACCATGACGGTATAGCGCGGCAGGTACCCCGGAGGTGCCGGCTGCGGAGGCGGGGACGGACGTTGCCGCATCTTGATGGCCAAGGCCGAAAGCCGCAGAATCAGCGATGAGAGATAGAGGAACGACAGCGTCACATGCAGGAAAAACAGCGTGGCAAGCGGTGCCATCAGTAGGCTGGCGATCACACCGGTCACCAGCGTGCCGGCATAAAACCCCTGTTGTCCGGTAAGCACCGGCCGCGCGGAAAACAGCGGCCGGCTCTCGAAAAGACCGTTGGTAACCTCGCGTGCTCGCCGCGCCTCTCCGGCAGACCAGATTTCCTGCCGCAGCGCCGTCGGCGTGGTGATGGCAAGGTCCCGGCCAAGCGGGGGCATGGTCACCAGTGCTGCCGCAAGATCCGCCAGCCGCGCGGCCTCCGGCACGATAACGGTCTGTGGCGCCCGGTTGCGATGCGCAAGCCTGATCATGGTCGGGCGGATGAGCTGTGTGTCGCTCAGCGCGCCGTCCCGCACCAGCGCCGCATCGATCGTCTGGAGGAAGGGCAGCCGCAGCAGCCGTGCGATCGCGCCATAATAGGCGTCTTCGCGCACCTTGCCGGAGCGCAGCAGCTCCGCCTCGAGCGAGGTACCGTTGTAAAGGGCGCGCGCAGCGACTTCGGCGATCAGCGGCTTGGAAAAACCGAGCGCTGCGAGCACGTCGGCTTCCGACCGTGCAGCACGGATGGCCTCGCCACCCGCGGCCCCGACGGCGTCGTGCTCCGGCATCTCGCCCGCGTCATCATAGATCGCCGATCCCTGCGGCGGATATTCCCCGAAGCGCATGGTTCTGTTACACCATCCCCGAACGGCGCTGCCGAGTTGAAATCGGCGCGTCGACCTTTGCCCACTGTGTATTTTAATGAGGCGCCGGATGATTACATCCCCAGTTTGGCGGGGGGCTTTGCGCCTCTTTAGCGCTTTCCTGCTGGTTTCGGCCGCCTTTGCCGCGCCAACGCCGGCAATTTCCCAGAGCGACCCAACGGCCGTTAATGGTGCCGATCAACTGCCGCTGATGTTCGACGCGCGCGAGCGGCTGGCGCGGCCGGACCTCTCGGCGGTGGTGCGCATCGGCATTTTGACGACCGTCGATTTCCCGCCCTTCAACTTCGCCGACCAGAGCGGCCGCCTGGCCGGCTTCAATGTCGATCTCGCTCGCGAAATCTGCGCCGAGCTGAGGCTGGAGGCGAAGTGCCAGATCCAAGCATTGCCTTTCGAGGATCTGGAGACGGCTTTGGATGGCAATGCCGGCGAGGCGGTCATGGCAGGCATTGCCATCACGCCGGAGCGCCGTGAAAAATTCGCCTTCTCGCGTCCCTATCTCGGCATCCCGGCCCGCTTTGCCAAACTGCGATCGCTGGAACTGCCGGGCGATACGGCAGCCGCCCTTGCCGGAAAACGTGTTGGGGTCGTCGGGGATACCGCCCATGCGGCGATGCTGAAGGCCTTCTTCCCGCGGGTCGAGGCCGTGCCCTTCGAAAACGATTGGGAAATGACGGAAGGACTACGGGAAGCAAAGGTCGATGCGGTCTTTTCCGACGGTCTTCGGTTGCCTTTCTGGGTGGCGAGCGAAGCCTCGCAGAACTGCTGCAGCCTGTTCGACGGTCCCTATGTATCGGAAAAATATCTGGGCGAGGGGCTGGCGATCATGATGCGTAAAACCGATCCGCTCATCGCTCAGGCTTTCGATCAGGCACTGGCCGGCCTGTCACGCAACGGCCGCCTGCAGGATCTCTATCTGCGCTATTTTCCGAACGGGCTTTACTGAGCAGGGTTGCAAGTCCAGCAGAAACGCGGAAACGGCTTGACTGTCGGAATTGCCTGGCGACGGCGATATGGGTCAGTATCGCATTTCGACGAAGCCCTTCGTCAATCTAAAGCACGTCGCGATCGTTCGGGTTCGCTTGCCGTGCTTTAGCTCCTTGTTTTCGCGCATGTCTCCCGAAACCGGTGGCCCCTTTCGGAAGAAATGCTGTAGGAATTTGGTCCTTTGATCGGGCTTACTGGCTCGCCCAGATGATCCGTGCGATCCATTCGACGTCGGCAAGCTCGAAGACGCGGTTCGGATGCTCCGGGTTGAGCGACATGACCTCGACGGTCTTCGGGCTCTGGCGGGCCAGCACCTTGGCCATCACCTCGCCCTCGCGCGTCTTCAGTACAACGCGGTCGTTGCGCCGCACAGGTGCACCCGGCTCGACGATCAGAACGTCGCCGTCGCGGTAGAGCGGCATCATCGATTCCCCCTGCACCTCGAGCGCATAGACGCCGCTCTTGCGTGCCGGGTCGGCCGGAAATTCCACCACATCCCAGCCCTGGCCGGCGGGAAAGCCGCCGTCGTCGAAAAAGCCGCCGGCGCCCGCCTGGGCAAAGCCGAGCAGCGGTATCGAGCCTGTTTGCGGCGGAAAATTACCGTCCGGGATCTGATTTCGGCCGGGCGAGGGCAGGAAACTCATGAATTGGTCGATCGTCGCTCCGGTAGCGTCGAGCACTTTCGAGATCGATTCCGTCGAGGGCCAGCGCAACCGCCCGTCGGGACCGAGGCGCTTGGAACGGTTGAAGGATGTCGGGTCGAGGCCGGCGCGGCGCGCAAGGCCGGATGGCGTCAGCTGGTGCCGTTCGGCCAGCCTGTCTAGCGCGGTCCAGATCGCTTCATGTGACAGCATCGTCGCCCATGCCCCGGCTGTGTCTGTCTGACCCGATCAAGACCTCCGGATAGGGGGCGGGATCGGTTCGTCGAACGGAGATGACACGCCAATTGCAAGGCGCGCTTGAAACTGCCGGAGATTGATCCTGCCGGCGAGGGAGATTTTAGCGGAATGACATGTCCGCGTAAAGCGAAAAAGGAATAAAATCCTTCCTTGCCCACATGGCGCTTTGCCTCAGGCGACCATGGCCATGTTGACCTTGCCAAGCTTGATCACCGCCTGGGTGCGGCTGTCGACATTGAGCTTGAGGAGGATGGCCGAGACATGCGCCTTGATCGTTGCCTCCGAGACGTTGAGCTCATAGGCGATCTGCTTGTTGAGCAGGCCTTCGGCAAGCATGGTCAGTACCTTGCTCTGCTGCGGGGTCAGCGTCTTCAGCCGGTCGAAGATCTCGACGAGTACCGGATCGTCCTCCACCGGGGCGATATCGCCGCCGGGCGAGAAGATGCCGCCGTCAAGCACCGTCGTCACACCGGTCCTGATCTCGTCGAGGCCGGACGATTTGGGGATGAAACCTGACGCGCCAAGCTCGATCGCCCGCCGAACGGTGCCGCAATCCTCGGTCGCCGAAACGATGACGATCGGCAGCGCGCAATACTGCGCCCGGAGCGTCATCAGGCCGGAAAAGCCGCTGACGCCCGGCATGGCGAGGTCGAGCAGCAGAAGGTCGGCGTCGGGATTATCCTCGGCCGCCTGGACAGCTGCGGAAAACTCCCCGCATTCGATGATGACGACATCGTCGGCCAGCGTCTGAAGGGCTTGCACCAAGGCACCGCGAAACAGGGGGTGGTCATCTGCAATAATGATTGTGAGTGTCTGCATTCCCACGCCTCCTCCCAAAGGCATAGTTGTGCTCGGGCCGTGCCCACGGCCCTCCTCAAGGCCATGGTTGAATTTGTAACCCTGTTGGCGAGTCGAAACAAGACCGCTTGCCGAAGGTGTGTAAAAGGCGTCACGTGCGGTCCGGCTGTGGCTCGGGCTTCGTCTCGCCGCTGAACTCGCGCACGATCCCCATGAACCGTTCCATGATGGAAAGCGAGCGGTCGACCTCTGCGTCGCTCGGCAGCCGCTCAGGGGGCGTCTGGCTCAGCCTTTCCTCCAATGCCGTCACCCGCTTTTCCAAAAGGTCGAGTTCCGTCTCGTAGGCGGCCCGCTCGTCGGGGGACATCCGGCAGGTGAGTTCGCCCGCCTCGTCCCTGCAGGTCGTGATCGCGCCGGTCTGGGTGTCCAGCCTAACGATGTCCTCTCCGCTGCGCTCAAGCTGAAATCGCTGTTGCGCCTCGGCAGCAGTGCAGCACAGAAGAGCGATCGTTCCGCAAATCGATAGCATGCGCATATTTGTCTCCTCCGTTTGCGATGGACATCCGGGTGCCTTTGCGGCAAACGGTCCGCAACAGCCGCTTGATCGGTCGAACCGGTCGGCAGCCATAAAGTTCTCACAAGCCAAATATCTCACCGGAGATGTGTGATGACGGATACCGTTTACAAGATCGTGCCCGAGGCAATCTGGCGTGAAGCCAAACAGAAAGGCGTTTTCGAAGGCGCCGAGATCGATCATCGCGATGGCTACATCCATCTTTCGACCAGTGCCCAGGCGCGCGAAACGGCCAGCCGCCACTTTGCCGGATTGACGGGGCTGCTGCTTGTCGCCGTCAACACGCTGGTACTCGGCGACGCACTGAAATTCGAGCCGTCGCGTGGCGGTGATCTCTTTCCTCACCTCTACGGCGTCCTGCCGCTGTCGGCAGTCCTTTGGGAAATGCCTCTGCTGATCGGCGTCGACGGCCAACATGCCTTCCCGGAGAAAATGCCATGACCGGTCCGCTTGGACGCCTTGCGGGAATTGCCTCCCGCAGTCTTTTCGCCTTCGATCCCGAAACCGCCCACAACCTGTCCATGGTGGCGCTGAAGACCGGTGTTTCGCCGGTATGCGCCCCGAAAGCCGATCCCCGGCTCGCCCGGACGATCGCCGGTATCCGCTTTGAAAACCCGGTCGGCCTTGCCGCCGGATACGACAAGAATGCCGAAGTGCCGGATGCGATGCTGAAGATCGGCTTCGGTTTCACCGAGGTCGGCACGTTGACGCCGAAGCCGCAGGCCGGCAATGACCGCCCGCGCCTCTTCCGCCTGGTCGAAGACCGCGCCGTCATCAATCGTTTCGGCTTTAACAATGAGGGCCATGAGGCGGCCCTGCGCCGGCTGTCCGCCCGCCGGTCGGCCAAGGGCATCGTCGGCGTCAATATCGGCGCCAACAAGGACAGCGAGGACCGTATTGCCGATTACGTACTCGGCATTCGCCGCTTCTCGTCTGTCGCGACCTATTTCACCGTCAACATCTCCTCGCCCAACACGCCGGGCCTGCGCGATCTGCAGGCGCGTGAAAGCCTGAAGGCCTTGCTGGATGCGGTGCTGGATGCCCGCGCCGAAGAGGCTCTGCGCATCGGCAATCGCATTCCGGTATTTCTGAAGATCGCACCCGACCTGACGGAAGAAGGGCTGGACGATGTCGCAGCCGAGGCGCTCGATCATGATCTCGATGGCCTGATCGTGTCGAACACGACCCTGTCGCGCGAGGGCCTGAAGGATCAGGTCCAGGCAAAGCAGATGGGCGGCATGTCGGGTGCGCCGCTCTTTGCAAAGTCCACGGCCGTTCTGGCCCGCATGCGCAAGCGCGTCGGTGCCGACATGCCGCTTATCGGTGTCGGCGGTGTCGGCTGCGCGGAAGATGCACTGGAAAAGATCCGTGCCGGCGCCGATCTCGTCCAGGTCTATTCCTGCATGGTCTATGAAGGGCCGGCTCTGCCCGGCGATATCTGCCGCGGCCTGTCGAAACACCTCGATCGGGAAGGCATCGCATCGATCCGCGACCTGCGCGACACCCGTGTCGATCACTGGGCGGCGCAGCCGCTCTGATCAGTGGCCTAACCCGAAAGCACCATGGCCCAGTAGGGCCGCCCATCGGCGGCCTTGGCGACTGCGACGCCGAGGCCGCGATAGCTGCCGAGCATGTTTTCCAGATGTTTCGGGCTGTCGATCCAGGCCTGTACGGCTGCCTCGACGGATTGCTGGCCTGCTGCGATATTTTCCGCAGCCGGAAGCGCCACGTCGCTCTTCTTCATCCGTGCGCCGAAGTCGTCGCCAAGCCCGATCAGGTGGGTCATCTTCTCGGCCTTGGCCATGCGGACGGACTGGATGCCGGCCGCCTTGCGGGCCGGCGTGTCGAGTTCGAGCGCAGATAGCCCCCTGGAGGCACGCAGCCGGTTGACGATCGGCAGCGCGGCAACGGTCGTATCCTCCGAACCCGGCGTCGGTGCCAGGACGGATGTCGTCGAACAGCCTGCGAGCGCAAGTCCAAGTCCGGAAAGCGCGAGAAATCCGCGCCGCGAAGTAAACGTTGAAGTGGTCATGTCAGCGGCGGTAGCTCATCAGGCGCAGAATGACGAAAACCGGGATCACCACGATCGCGCCGAGCAGCAGGTAGTCGCCAACCCGCCCCAGCGCACGGAAACCGTTGTACCAGAGATCGAGCACATAATAGCGGATGTCATTGACGATATTGTCGGGTGTGAAGCCTAAGAAGGCGAGCACGAAGCCGACGATCAGGCAGACCACGACCAGCTTCAGGATCGTCCGGCCGATCGAATCGCCCAAAAACCTGTTCACGCCATCCGCCATTCGTTTTCGTCTCCGTTATCTCTGATCCGCATAGCCGCGCGCGACCGACACGGCAACTCCCAGATAGGTATTGATCTTTGCCTCTCAAATAGAACTTGTGTTTTTTTGTGGCTTCGGCAATGAGCGGCGAGATTTCAGGACAGAAAATGATGAGCCAGTTCTCTTCCGGCGATGTGATAGCCGACCGTCGTGCCGATTATGCCCGCATGCTCGCCGAGGGCCGGGATTTTGCGGCCGCCGCCGAACTGATGGAACAGGCGCTCGAACTGTCGCCCACCTGGGCGGCGGGCTGGTTCCGGCTGGGCGAGTATCGCGAGAAGGCCGGCCTTGCAAGCGCTGAAGGCGCCTATCGCCAGGCACTTGAACTGGAGCCGGACGATGTGTTCGGCGCAATGCTCAAGCTCGCCGTCATCGGCGCGGAGGATACGCCCGACCAGCCGCCGAGCCGCTATATAGAAAGCCTGTTCGACGGCTATGCCGACCGGTTCGACACGGCACTGGTGGAAAAGCTCGACTATTCCGTCCCCGGCAAGCTGGCAGCTCTGGTCCAGCCCCATACGCCTTTCGCGCTGACCGTCGATCTTGGATGCGGCACGGGCCTGTTCGGCGCCGAGATCCGGGCGACGACGACACGGCTCGAAGGGTTCGATCTCTCCGCCAACATGCTTTCGAAGGCTGAGGACAAGGCGATCTACGATCACCTGGGTCAGTCGGACCTGAGCCTTGCCGCAGATGAAAGCGGTCTCTTCGGCCCCGACCTGCCATCGCACCGCGCCGATCTCGTCTCCGCCGCCGACGTGCTGATGTATCTGGGCTCGCTCGAAACGGTCTTCCCGCTCGTCGATCTTCTGCTGGCCGACAACGGCCTCTTTGCCTTCTCGGTGGAAGATGCCGCAGAAGAAGAAGGCTTCGTCCTGCGCGACAGCCTGCGCTATGCCCATTCGGAAGCGCATATCCGGCTGCTTCTCGCCCATCAGCGCTTCGAACTCCTGCAGCTTGAACGCACCACCATTCGCATGGATGGCGGAAAACCGGTCCGCGGCATTCTGTTTGTGTCGCGCAAGCTGCGCTAAAGCCCGTTTTCTTGCGATTTCACCATGCGCATTCAAGCGATCTTGAAGATGCTTGATGAAGCCGCTATCGCGGTGCACAATCCAGAAAAAGCAAGGGGAACGAATTGGCCGAGGAACAAGGTTCCGGCAAGCGCCGGCTGGGCTTCTATAGTCTCGATCCGGCGCGCCACACGCTGCTGGAAGATGCGCAGGGCCTGTTCATCAGTTCCATGGTTGCGGCACTGGGCCTGTATTTCCTCAATCAGGTGGGGCTTTTGACAAGCGGCACGGCCGGCGTCGCCTTCCTGCTGCATTACGCGCTGGATATCCCGTTCGGCATCCTGTTCTTCGCCGTCAACCTGCCCTTCTACTATCTCTCCTTCAAGCGGCTCGGCGTCGGCTTCTCGTTCAAGACCTTCATCGCCATCCTGATGGTGTCCTTCATCACCGAGCTGGAACGGCAGTTCCTCGTCATCCAGCATCTCGATCCGCTCTGGGCAGCGCTTCTCGGCGGCATCCTGATCGGCTTCGGCCTGCTCGGCCTTTATCGCCACCGCGCCTCGCTCGGCGGCATCGGCATTCTCGCCATCTACATCCAGGACCGTTTCAAAATCCCGGCCGGCCTCGTGCAGCTCGCTTTCGACCTCTGCGTCATGACTGCCGCCTTCTTCGTGGTCAGCCCGATGACGGTTCTCTGGTCGCTGCTGAGCGCCCTGGTGCTCAATCTTCTGCTGACCATCAATCACCGTTCCGATCGCTATATAGCGGTGCGCTGAGATGAGCGGCGCGAGGGATCGCAAGAGCCCGATCGGCTTCTGGGCCTCGACGACGGAAAAGCACTCGATTGTCGAGGATGTGCAGGGCGTCGTCGCAGGCTCCATGCTGGCGGCGCTCGGGGTCACCATGCTGGCTGCTGCCAGCTTGATGATTGGCGGCACCGCCGGGCTGGGCTTCCTGCTGCGCTATTCGGTGGATGTCAGCTTCGGCACGGCCTTCTTCCTCCTCAATCTGCCCTTCTACTGGCTGGCCTACAAGCGTCTCGGCCCCGTCTTCACGATCAAGACGTTCGCGGCTGTCGCGCTCACGTCGGCTCTGACCGGCATCCTGCCCAGGCTGATCGTCTTTTCCAGCATCGAACCGATAGCCGCTGCCCTGTTCGGCGGACTTCTGATCGGTTGCGGCATGCTGGTTCTCTTCCGCCATCGCGCCTCGCTCGGCGGTTTCGGTATCCTGGCGCTCTATCTGCAGGATCGCTTTGGCTGGCGCGCCGGCTTCGTGCAACTGGGTCTGGATTGCGTCGTGCTGTTTCTGTCCTTCTTCGTCGCCAGCCCGTTCGTCATCGCCTGCTCGGTGCTGGCAGCGCTGGCACTCAATCTGACGCTTGCCATCAACCACCGCACGGATCGCTATATCGTAAGGTAGGCGCTCTTTCTTTCGCGCCGCATGCACTTACCTTAGATGTGTGGATCGCATCGAACCGAAATCCCCCGGCAATCAGGCCGCCACTCTGCCCGCGCCGTTCCTCAAATGGTTCGCGCAAAAGGGCTGGCAACCGCGTGCCCATCAGCTCGAACTTCTGGGCCGCGCGCAGGCCGGCGAAAACATGCTGCTGATCGCCCCGACGGGCGCCGGCAAGACGCTGGCCGGTTTCCTGCCCTCGCTGGCCGACCTCGTGGCGCGCGGAAGGAAGCCCCCCGGCGCGGCCTTTGTCGGCATCCACACGCTCTACATTTCGCCATTGAAGGCGCTCACCGTCGATATCGAGCGCAACCTGATGAAACCGGTCACCGAGATGGGCCTCGCTGTGACGGTGGAAAATCGAACCGGCGACACTCCGCAGTCCAAACGCCAGCGCCAGAAACTCAACCCGCCCGATATCCTGCTCACCACGCCCGAGCAGCTGGCGCTGCTTCTGGCCAACGGGGAGGCTGCACGGTTTTTCAAGGACCTGAAATATGTCGTCCTCGACGAGCTGCATTCGCTCGTCACCTCCAAGCGCGGGCATCTTCTCTCGCTCGGCCTCGCACGGCTTCGCAAGCATGCGCCAAAAATGCAGACGATCGGTCTGTCCGCCACGGTCGCCGATCCGATGGATCTGCAACGCTTTCTCGTCCCTCAGGGCGAAAGCCCGGCTGCACCCGCCGGCCTCGTGCATGTGACGGGCGGAGCCGCACCCGATATCAGCATTCTCGGCACAGACACGCGCATCCCTTGGTCCGGCCACGTCTCCACCTATGCCATCCCCGAAGTCTACGAGGAAATCAGGCGGCACAGGACGACGCTGATCTTCGTCAACACCCGCTTCCAGGCCGAGCTTCTGTTCCAGACGCTGTGGACCATCAACGAGGACAATCTTCCCATCGCCCTGCATCACGGCTCGCTCGACGCCAGCCAGCGCCGCAAGGTGGAGGCGGCGATGGCCGACAACAAACTGCGCGCCGTCGTCGCCACCTCGACGCTCGACATGGGGCTGGACTGGGGGGACATCGATCTCGTCGTCCATGTCGGTGCGCCGAAGGGCGCCTCGCGGCTTGCCCAGCGCATCGGCCGTTCCAATCACCGCATGGATGAGCCGTCCAAGGCCATTCTCGTTCCCGCCAACCGGTTCGAGGTGATGGAATGTCAGGCTGCCCTCGACGCCAACTATATCGGCGCGCAGGATACGCCTCCTGTCGGTGAGGGCGCGCTCGATGTGCTGGCCCAGCATGTGCTTGGCATGGCCTGCGCCGAACCCTTCGATGCACTGGAACTCTATGACGAGATCACGTCCGCATCGCCCTATGCCGGCCTGCCATGGGAAACCTATGAGCGGATCGTCGATTTCGTCGCCACCGGCGGCTATGCACTGCGCTCCTATGAGCGCTATGCCAAGATCAGGAAGACGCAGGAGGGCCGCTGGCGCGTCTCCAACCCGCAGGTCGCGCAGCAATATCGAATGAACCTCGGCACCATCGTCGAGGCTGCCGAACTGAATGTCCGAATGGTCAGGCGCAACGCCAAGGGCACTTTGGGCAGGGGGGGCATGTCGCTCGGCAAGGTCGAGGAGTATTTTCTCGAACAGCTGGTGCAGGGCGATACCTTCCTCTTCGCCGGCAAGGTGCTTCGTTTCGAAGGCATCCGCGAAAACGAGTGCCTCGTCTCCAACGCCTTTTCGCTCGACCCGAAGATACCCGCTTATGCCGGCGGCAAGTTTCCGCTCACGACATACCTGGCCGACCAGGTGCGCGCCATGCTGGCCGATCCCGGCCGCCACACGGCGCTGCCGGATCAGGTTCGCGACTGGCTGTCGATCCAGCTCGAACGCTCCATGTTGCCGAAACAGGACGAGTTGCTGATCGAGACGTTTCCGCGTGGAAAACGCTTTTTCATGATCGCCTATTGCTTCGAGGGCAGGCTGGCGCACCAGACGCTCGGCATGCTCTTGACCCGTCGGCTGGAACGCTCCGGCGCCCGCCCGCTCGGCTTCGTCGCCACCGACTATTCGCTTGCCATCTGGGGGCTGAACGATATCGGCGCTATGATCGGCGAGGGCACGCTTCGCCTCTCCGATCTTTTCGACGAGGACATGCTGGGAGATGATCTCGAGGCATGGCTGGATGAAAGCTTCATGCTCAAGCGCACCTTCCGCAATTGTGCCGTGATTTCCGGCTTGATCGAGCGCCGACATCCCGGCAAGGAGAAGACCGGTCGGCAGGTGACGGTCTCGACCGACCTGATCTACGACGTGCTGCGCTCTCACGAGCCGGACCATATACTGCTTGAGGCAACCCGCCGCGATGCTGCGACGGGGCTTTTGGATATCGGCCGCCTCGGCGATATGCTGGCGAGAATCAGAGGCCGTATCACCCACCGTGATCTCGATCGCGTTTCGCCGCTGGCGGTGCCGATCATGCTGGAGATAGGCAAGGAGAGTGTACCCGGCGAGGCGCAGGATGCCGTGCTTCAGGAAGCGGCGGACGAGTTGATCGCCGAGGCGGGGCTCTAGGATTGGAAAGACGACGACATTGATGCATCGCATAGGCCTCGCCGCCCAGCCCAGGATGATCGGCCAGACCGCCGGCACGCAGGAAATCATCGTCCATGGCGTTACAGCCGTCTGCGATCCGCTCGGAGCTCTCTACCTGCCGGAAACACGCATGCTCGTCGTCTCGGACCTGCACCTGGAAAAAGGTGCCGCCTTCGCACGCCGCGGCATGCTGCTGCCGCCCTATGATACGCTCGCCACGCTCAACATCCTCGCAACCGTCATCGCCCGCTATGATCCGAAGGTCGTCGTTTCCCTCGGCGATAATTTTCATGATCGTCGCGGTTCCGAACTGCTGCCGGAGACCTTGCGCGGAATGATTGTCGACATGGCGCTTGGCCGCGACTGGATCTGGATCAACGGCAACCACGACCCGGACGGCACGACGGATCTGCCGGGTGTGTCGAGCGACGAACTCGTCTATGGCGGCCTCGTCTTCCGGCATGAGCCGAGCCTGATCTCGGCCAAGGGCGAGATCGCCGGCCACCTCCATCCGTCGGCCACCGTCCGCCGTCGTGAAAAGTCCGTCCGCCGTCCCTGCTTCGCCAGCGATGGACACCGGCTCGTCATGCCGGCCTTCGGCGTGCTCTCCGGTGGCCTCGATCTTCGCCACAAGGCGATGCAGGGTCTGTTTCGCCAGGAAACCCTGATCGCTCATCTTCTCGGCCGCGACCGCATCTATTCGGTTCGATACGGCAACCTTACCGGCTGACCGGTTCTCCTCAGCGATAGACCAGCACCGGCAGCTTGGAGCCGGCCAGCACTTTCATCGTCACGCTGCCCAGCATGAATGCCTTGAAGCCTGATCTGCCATGTGAGGCCATGATGATGGCGTCGCTGCCTTCCGCTTCCGCCGTCTTGACGATGCAGCCGGCCGGATCGACGCTCTGCTTCTTGACGAGCCCGCATTCAAGGCCGCGCTGCGCTGCCGCTGCCTTGGCGTCGTTGAGAATGCCGTCGGCCTGCTCGTTCGCCCGCTGTTCGTATTCCGCATAGGCGATGTCCATTCCGACAGGATAGACGGTGAAGACCTGTAGTGGTTCGATCACCGCCAGCACCGTTACCTTGGCGTCCGCCTCGCGGGCGAAGTCGAATGCCTTTTCCAGCGCCTGGGTGGAAAGCGACGAGCCGTCCGTGGGGATGAGGATGTGCTTGAACATCGTTTTGGACCTCTTTTGGGTGACCTCCCTTGGTCGGGGTCACCTTTGCATGGTCACGATGCCGCACATTGATTTGGCGCAACAAACAGGTCGAAAGCTTATCGCGCCAGCTTGGCAAAGCCCTTTGCCAAAATCGGCCCCGTCGGTCGCCCGGTCGGTGAGCCGCCGGCCTGCTCCAGTGTGATTTCGTAAAGCTGCGCATCCTGCGGCCGTGGCAGGGCCGAACCGCTGAGCTGTGCCGAATGGGCCTCCTCCAGAAGGCCGAGCGACATCGGCCCCATCTCGCGCGAGGGCAGCGTCCAAACCTGCATCGTCTTGTCGGCGGGGACGGCAAAATCGGCCAGCAGCCGCACATGTGCCGTATCGTTGCCGAAGTCCTCGACGACGGCCCGTATTTCACCGGCGTCGTCGATAAGCACCGCCACCACCAGCGGCTCGACGGTACGCATGACACTCCAGACGAGGCCGACTGCAAGAATCAGCGATGCGGCCATTGCTGAAATCGCCGCCGCGCGCCAGCTGGCGCGGACCCCGCGGTCCCCCATATTGTCATTGCCGGCGGTCGGCAGATGCGGAGAGACCGTTGCTATGGAAACCTCGCCTGCTGCGGACTGTTCGGGCAGCCTCTCCGCGATCCCATCCCAAAGGCCGGTTGTCACGGCGGCGGGTTCGACCCCGGTATCGAGCGGCAGGAACTGTTCACGCGCCTCCGCAATGGCTTCCGTCAGCGCCGGATTTCTTTCTATCTCGGCTTCCACGCGCTCCGCATCGGCCTTGTCCAGCAGACCCAGCACATATTCGTCGGCAATGGCGGCAAGATTGTCGGGGTCAAACCTCATGCCATGCACTCCCGCAGGGTCAGCAGGCCTCGGCGTATCCATGATTTCGCCGTCCCGAGCGGCAGTCTCAGCCGTCCGGCGATCTCGCCATGGGTATAGCCGCCGACATAGGCCATCAGGATGCCGCGACGGCGGATCTCGTCCAGTCGGCCGAGACATTCCTTCAGCCGGCTGTTGCGATCAAGGCGGTGCCACGCGGCCATGATCTCGTCCAGCTGCTCGCCGTCTTGCAGTATTTCCAGCCGGTCCTCGCCGACCAGATCCTCGCGCTTTCCGTCGCGCAGCATGTTGAGCGCCCGGTTGCGAACGATTGCATATATCCAGCCTCGCGCCGAGCCCCGTTCGGGCCTGTATTGATGTGCGTGGGTCCAGATGCGGATGAACGCCTCCTGCACGACTTCCTCGGCAAGTTCCCGTCGCTTGACGATGCGCTGCGCCACCGCCACCAGGCGGCCGGCTTCGGCATCGAAGATCCGGCGCAATCCGCTGCGGTCACCCTTCGCGCAGGCGCTGAGCGCGGCTTCGAAATCCGTCGATTGGTCTGTCGCCAAGGCCAGGCCGTCCTCTCTCCCTGAATACCCGCGCATCTGCGAACATTCCTCAACTGCTGTTTTAACGGCGAACATGCGCTCGTCCAGTCTTTCCGGTTTCCCGCAGCCGCTCAAGGACCGCATATGGAAGACACCGCGAACGGGGAAATGGATGCGAGGCGAAAAAATATTTCTGCTCGCTGCATCCAGAGGCCGCTTCCCGCGTGTCTCACCATCAAGAGCGATGAAAAGGCCGTGCGCCGGATCGTTCTTGACGATTTTGGAAACACAACGGGAGAAAGTCATGAACATCGCTCAAACCGCATTTGCCGCTTCCACCATGCTGGTTGCGTCCGCCGCTGCCGTTTCGGCTGCTCCGGTCCTCGGCCTTGCCGGCGACAAGACACTCGTCATGTTCGATACCGAAAAGCCGGCGGTCACCAAGACCATGGACGTCACCGGCGTCGACAAGCTCGTCGGCATCGATTTTCGCCCCGGCAACAAGACAGTAATCGGCGTCACCCCGGACCATGCGATCGTGACGATCAATCTTGAGACCGGGGCTGCGACCGAAGTCGCCAAGATGGACAAGATGCTGACCATGACGCAGGCCCCGGTCGTGGTCGATTTCAACCCGATGGCCGATCGCCTGCGCTTCATGACCGGCACGACGAACCACCGCGTCCATCCGGATACCGGCGCTGTAACCGTCGACGGCGTACTCGCCTTTGAAGACGGCGACATGCACAAGGGTGAAACGCCCAACATCGTCGCAGCCGCCTATACGAATTCGGTCGGCAAGCCGGAAACGACGGCGATGTACAATATCGACGCGACGATCGGTGCACTGATCCAGCAGACCAAACCGAACGACGGCACGCTGAAGGCGATCGGCAAGCTTGGTATCAAGGAAATGCCCGCGACCTACGCCTTCGATATCCAGGGCATGGAAGGCGGCAGCAACACCGCCTATCTCGCAGCCAACAAGATGCTCTACACTGTCAATCTGGAAACCGGGGCGGCGACCGAAGTCGGTGCGATCACCGGCACGGAAAACGAGATCCGCGATATCGCCATTCTTCCCGCCATGTAATGGCCGGTTGAGCAACGAACATGAGGGCGAAGCCGAGAGCTTCGCCCTCCTTTATATCTCGCCCGACATCTCTCGCCGGCGTCGGTCCAGTTCTTCCGTATAGCGCCGCAGCGTATGGCTTTCCGAAAGCTGGCCGACCACCTTGCGCTCGATCTGGTTGTTGACCACCGCCAGCGCTTCCGCTTCCGTCCGGTCGAACATTGCGGCCGCCTGCTTGGCGTTCATGCTGCGCAACAGCACGTCGCTCTTGAACCGGATGAAGGAGGAAAGCTCCGGCTTTTCCTCGGCCCCTTCTGTGGCCGCCGAATAGATGTCGGGGATCAGGATCATGCCGAGATACTTGTCGCCCTCGTCCACCACGATCACCCGCTGCGCTGAACCGAGCGGAAACTCCTTGCGGAACTCATCGAGCGTCATTCCGGCCTTCGCGGTCTTCACGTCGGCGCGCATCAGCTTGTCGACGGTCAGGTTGCGGATCCAGCCGATATCGTGGGCGCTGCGAATGCTTTCACCGCGCAGGTGAAAGCGCCATGTCGCGAACGAGTATCCGAATGTGGTTCGCACCATGACCGACGAGGTGATGACGGCCGCCAGCGCCAGCGCCGTGATCGGAAAGTCGCCGGTCACTTCAAGCGCCAGGAACGTCATCGTCAGCGGCCCGCCGATCACGGCCACCGCCATGGCGCTCATGCCGATTACCGCATAGACCACCGGCGTCAGCATCGAATGGGCAAACAGGATCGGTGTCGCATAGGCAAACAGCTTGCCCAGCAGCGCGCCGAGGAACAGTGAGGCGAAGAACAGGCCACCACGGAAACCGGCGCCGATGGTGATTGCCGAGGCCACCGACTTCAAGAGCAGCAACCCGAGCACCGCGCCGATAGCCATCTCCTGATTGAGGCTCTCGTGCAGCGCGCCATGGCCGGCCGAAAGCACTCGTGTATCGATCAGCGCCAGAAGCCCGACGATGATGCCGCCGAGCGCCGGACGGAAGATCGGCGAGATCGAGCTTTGCCGCGCCAGTTCCTCGACCTTGGAGACGCCCTTCATCAGCAGGATCCCGCCACCGGCGCAGACCATGCCCAAAACGACGGCCGGTACATAATCCGCCGGCACCACGCTGCCGATCTCGCCGATATCGATGGCGAAAGCGTCGCCTACGAAAATCCTTGTCACGAAAGTGGCCGTCAGGGCCGAAACGACCACCGGCGCAAGGCTTATGATCGTGTAGGTGCCGATGATAAGCTCGAATGCGTAGAACGCACCGGTCAGCGGCGCGTTGAAGGCCGAGGCGATGGCGCCTGCAGCGCCGCAGCCGACGAGAATGCGCAGGTCCTGCCGGCGCAGCTGCAGCAGGAAGCCGACTTTGGAGGCGATGCCGGAAGACAGCTGCGTATAGCCGGCTTCGAGCCCGATCGAGGCGCCGGAGCCGTTGGAGATGAGGTTCTGCACCGCAACGATGATACTGTCGGTCAGCGATAACCGTCCACCGTGCAGCGCATTGGCCTCGATCGGGTCGACCATCGGCTTCTTGCGCCATTTCCGCAGGATCAGGAACACCAGCCCCATCGCCACGCCGCCGGCGGCCGGCGCCCACAGAACGGTCATCGGGTCGAGATTGGTGGCCGAACTCAGCCGCTCGCCCGGCTGCATTGCGAAGATGATGTGCTGGATCTCGTGGGCGATGAAACTCATTGCCGCAACCGCGAGGCCTGCAAGCACGCCGATCACAGCCGCCACGACGATGAGGCCGAACTCGCTGCGCCGGACGGCCAGGCGCAGCTGCGCCGGATGCAGCAGGTGGCGAAAGTCCGGCATGCGGTCTTTGAGATGATGCAGCACGGTGCGGGCGAATTCGCTTGCGGGCATTTTGGCCTAACTCAGGCAATCGCGACGGGTTTGAAGCCGGTCCGGCGTCCGCGATTGCGTTGAAACGGAAAACTAGTGCGCTGGTCGGCGAAGCAAAGTGTCATTCCTTGCGGAACATCACGCTCGCACCCCAGCCTGTCAGCATGGCGATGACGACGCAGAAGAGGCCGTAGAGAAGCGGACGCTCATGCGCTGCATCGGTGATGGCCTGTTCCAGGCCGGTCTTGATGACGCGCAGCGGTATCTCGCGCTGCATCACCAGCGTGCCGCCCTTGAACAGGTAGGAACGCACGACATGCACGCCGTTCGGCACGTTTGCCGGCAACCGCAGCGAAGCGCGAAACAGGCTGGAGGAAACGAAGCGGACGCCGCTCGTTTCCCGCTGATAAAGGCCGCTGGAAAGCTTGAGCCGGCGATAGGCCTCGCGGAATTCGGAAAGCTCGCCGACATCGCGGATATAGCCGGTCGGATTGAGCGCCAGATGCTCGATGCCGACGCCGGTGGCGGTCAGCGGCGGCAGCTGTGTCGGGTCGTCGAGCTGGCGCGTGGCGGCGATCGAATAGCTTTCCGGCACCTGCTCGAACGTCATCGAATCGGTGTTGACCCAGATGCCGAGGACCCGTTCCTTGCGCCGCACGGTGGCATAGTCGCGCGGGCCTTCGAGCGTGACGATCACATCGTAATTGCCGATCGCGAGCAACAGGTCGTCGGCATTGGTGATCGCGCCGAAGACAGTCAGGTCGGCGCCGCGAAAGTCCGACGTGATGGCGATTTCCGTCGTCGACACGCCGATATCGAGACCTTCCTTCACCGACGAGGCTTCGCCGATCGGCATCTGCGCCATGACCGGCGAAGCCGGCACGGCGACCAGGAAGGCGAGGCAGGAGAGAAGGGCGAGGCGGGAACGCATCAGTAACCGATCCCCCCGACGGCGACCGAATAGAGATCCTCCGGCCGCACGAAAAGCCCGATGGCAAGACGGATGCCGACGGCAAGAACCAGCAGCGCCAGAAGCGCGCGCAGCTGCTCGCCGCGCAGCTTCTGCCCCACCCGTACGCCGTATTGCGCACCGATCACGCCGGCCACCATCAGGATGAAGGCGAGCACGATATCGACCGAATAGTTGGTCGCTGCCTGCACCATGGTCGTATAGGCGGTGACGAAGATGATCTGGAACAGCGAGGTTCCGACGACGACATTGGTGGGGATGCGCAGCAGGTAGATCATCGCCGGCACCATGATGAAGCCGCCGCCGACACCCATGATCGAGGTGAGGATGCCGATCGCGAAGCCGAGCATCACCACCGGTATGGCCGACAGATAGATCTTCGATTTCTTGAACCGCATCTTCAGCGGCAGCCGGTGAACCCAGTTGTGCTGGCCGGGGCGCTTCAGGGGAAGGGGCTGGTTGAGCTTCGCCTTGCGCATGGCGCGCAGGCTTTCCTGCAGCATCAGCACGCCGATCGTGGTTAGAAGCACGACGTAGAGGATCGAGATGAACAGGTCGAGCTGGCCGATGCGCCTCAGCCAGGAGAAGATCCAGACGCCGACCGTGGCGCCGACCAAGCCCCCGGCCAGCAGTACCGATCCCAGCTTCATGTCCAGCGTCCCGCGCCGGAAATGGGTGATCGCCCCGGAAACCGAGGAGGCGACGACCTGGTTCGCGCCGGTCGCGACAGCCACCACGGGCGGGATATTGTAGAAGATCAGCAGCGGCGTGATCAGAAACCCGCCGCCGACGCCGAACATGCCCGAGAGGAAGCCGACGGCCGCGCCCATGCCGAGAATGATGAAGATGTTCACCGACAGCTCTGCGATGGGCAGGTAGACAGTCACGGTTGAGACCCCGGCAAGGCGATTTGGCGGAAGGCCTGTATTCTTTTAACCGGCAGCCCGCTGAAGTGGTGAAGGATGATCTCACATGCCGGGTGAACAAGGCATGAAGATGTTTCCCCTCATGCGCCTGCTCATCTGCCAAAGTCAAACCGCGCAGGCCGCCGTTCGGTTCGCCGGATCGCCGATCGGAGCGTTTTCCATGAGGCGTGGCGAATATGCCGCGTCACCGCAAACCCTGTCGGCTTAGTCGTGATTGAAGTGTGGTCGCCGCTGACGCGCGCAAAAAAGCCGGACCGGAGGCAGAGCCGAGCGCTCAACCATCCGATCCGGCGACTGGAGGCCGTTATCCTCAGTTGTTGCGGGCGAGAAGTTCCTTCACCATTGCGTCGTCAACCATGCCGGTCGGCTCCTGGCCGACGGAGGTCTGGAAGGACTTGATCGCGGCGACCGTACGGGCGCCCATCTTGCCGTCGGGTGCGCCGGCATCGAAGCCGTTCTGGTTCAGGATCGCCTGGATGTTGCGGATCGCCTTGTTCATGTCCACCGAGGCGGTGGTCAGGCCCTTGCCGCCGGCCCATTCGTCGGGCAGGGCCACGGCGTTGGCGCGCGGGTCGAGGGGCTTTGCGGTCCAGGTGTCCAGCTTGGCACGGGCGCTGTCCAGCTGTTCCTTGCGCATCGCGTTTGCCACTTCGTCGCGCTTGGCCGCGGCATCGCTGTCGCCGCCCTTGGCCGCAACGCCGAACCACTTGTAGGATTCTTCCAGGTTCTGGCTGACGCCGTTGCCACGGGCATAAAGGATCGCCAGGTTGAACTGGCTGTCGGCGACGCCGAGCTCGGCTGCACTGCGGAACCACTCGATGGCACCGGCATAATCCGGCTGTCCGGTGGCGCCGGAGGCGAGTAGGACGGCGAGATTGTGCATGGCGCTGGCATTGCCGGCTTCCGCGGCCTGTTTGTACCAGGTCACAGCCTCACCGAGATTGCGCTCGACGCCGGTTCCCTTTTCCAGAAGGTTACCCATCCGGTATTGCGCCGGGGGCAGGCCGCGATCGGCAGCCAGCCGGTACCATTTGGCGGCTTCGCCAAGATCCGTCGTCACACCGCGGCCATCGCTGAAGCGGGCACCGATTTCGAACAGCGCATTGGCGTCACCGCCGGCGGCGGCATCGGCCAGCGACTTCGGTTCGATCCCGGCCGGGATTTCAATCGGAGCCGAGGTCTCGGTGGCCGCAACGCTCGATGAAGCAGGCGCAGTTTCGCTCGCGGGCGTTTCGATGGCCGGAGCGGATGCACTCATCTCGGGGGTGTTTGCGGCCGGCGCGTTGGTCTCGGGCGCGAGACTGACGGATTGGTCGCCGGTATCGCTCGTGGAAAGCTGTGGCTCGACCGTAGGAGCAATACTGTCCTGCGGAGCCTCGGTTTCCGGCGGGCGAACCATCGACGCGCTGGACATATCCTGCTGCGGCAATTCCGCCGCCGGCTCGCTCGGGGCGGCCATGTCGGCCGGCGGGACGTTTGCGGCGATTTCAGGTGCCTGCTGGCTTCCTGTTACGGTCTTGATCAGCGGCATCGCCATCAGCGCCAGAAGAACGGCGCCGACAGCCATCAGGATCGGGCGGCGATGACGCGAAAATGCCGAGCCGCCCTGCGCATCCTTGACACCGGCAAGTTTTGCCTTGCCCTTCGGCTGGGAACCCATCTGCGAAGGATCGGCTTCCTGCGCGGCGGCCTTGGCGGCGCGGCGGGCGGCGGCAATGTAATCGGCGCGATCGCCGGTCTTGTCGGCGCTGCGGTCGCTGGCGAACTCACCGGCAGCCTGGCTGGCACGAACGCGCTCGAGGATCTTCTTCACGTCTGGCGCGCCGGAGCCCGGTTCCAGAAGCTCGTTCGCCCGTTCCGGCGGCAATACGTCGCCCAGGTCCTCGGACGTGTCGACGACATCGTCATCCATCGACGGATCGATCGATGGCGTCGGATCGACAAGTGTGCGGGCCGGCGTTGCCGCATCGCGGCGGTCGCCGCGATGGAAGCGACGAGTGAGCCCGCCGAGAAGGCTTGTCCGGGCCTGTTTCGGCTCGTCTTCGACGACAGGTTCCGCAGCGGCGGGAATGTGATCGGCCATGGTCGAGCCGATCGCACTCGTCTCCTTCAGCCGGGCTTCCACCAAGCGTGGCTCGCCCTGCGCAACGTCGAGGCTCGCAAGCTCGCGGGCGACACTGGCGGATAGGACCGGCGCGGCCGTCGATGCCGCAACGGTGGCCGTCTCCATCTGGCGATAGGCTGGTTCGTGATAGGCGGGCGCGGCATTGCCGAAGGATGCCTTCGGTGCCGGTTCCTCGGCGCGCGTGTTGAATGCGATGCCGCCGGCGACATGGCTTTCCAGGTGGTCCAGGCGGTCGGCGATCTGCACCAGCGTGCCATGCAGTGCTTCGAATGTCTGGTGCGTGCGGCTTTCCGAACCGCGCGCCAATTCTTCAAGATGCTTGAGGTCGTCCGCCAATGCCGAAAGGGCAGCCATATCGGCGCTCGCCCCCGGCGTGCCGGGCGTCATGTTGCGCGAATAGGCCTCGACCACCGCTTCTGCGGCCTGGCGGGCGGCTTCGACGATGTATTCGTCATTGGTCGCCATATAGCCTTCGATCGCCGCCATGCGGTTGTCGAATTCGGCAGGCAGCACGGCCGGTGCGCTCGGCTGGGCCATCAGCGACGAGAGATTGGCAATCTGGGCCTCGAGCGCCCGCAAGGCGTCGTCGTTGCCGCTTGGGGCCGAGGATGCCTCGTCCAGTCGTGCGGCGATATCGGTAAGTCTGTCCTCGATCCGCACAAAAGCAGCCTCGTCGGCTGGGTCCTGACCGCGCTGCGGCTGCTCCATCTCCTCGATGCGGCGGGCAATCTCGTCCAGCCGCTCACCAAAGCCTTCTGCACCGAAGCTCGTATCCAGCGCATCGATCTTGCGGGAAATGTCGGAAAGATAGCCGGTGAATTCCTCCTGCTGGCCGTGCGGCTGCAGCTGCTGCACCAGGGTGGCGAGCTGTTCGATCCGCTCTTCAAGCCGGGCTGCGGCCTGATCTTCCGCGAGTTCGTCGATCTTGCCGGTCAAGGCTTCGATGCGGCTGGAAAGCGCATCGGTCATGCTGTTGTCGGAGGCGGAGCGGCCGATCGTCTCGACCTGTTTCAGCAGCACTGAAAACCCGCTTTCGAGGCGCTGCATGGCGCGCTCGTCATGGGTATTTCCCGGTGCACGGGTATTGGCGGCGATCGCCCGGCTGATTTCGTCGAGACGCTGGTCCAGCTGGCCGAACTGTTCGCTGAAGGCCCGGTCGTCCGGCTGCATGCGCGAGCCGAGCTGTTCCATCATGCCGGCAACGGCCAGCAGTTTCTGCTCCAGTGCGCGGATGACCGGGCTGTCGGCCATCAGGCCGAGCTGGTTGCGCATTTCGTCGATCCGGTAGGCGACCGAGACAAGTTCTTCGCGCAGCGCGGCGTTGTCGCCTTCCTGCATGCGTTCTTCCAGCCCCTGCCAATGGTCATGGATCTGCCGCAGCGAATCTTCCCGTGCCAGGCCTTCGATTGCCGAACGCAGGTCTTCCAGTTCCGAGCGCAGGCTTGCGGTTTCGGGCGTCGGCTGTGCCGTCAGGTGGTCGATGCTCTGTGAAAGCCGCGCGATGTCGGACTGCACGTCCTTGGCGAAGCGACGGTCTTCGGCCTGCAGCTTGATCGCACGCACTTCCTCGCGCAGCGCTCGCATGTCGTCCGAAAAGCCCTCGGCAAGATCGTGCTTAAGGTCGCGGCGCAGGCCGGTGAGGGCATCTGTGAATTCGCGCATGTCGGTGCGGCGCTGGTTGGCTTCGGCGACGCGGGTCGAAATGGCGGGCTGGCGAATGTCCTCGCGACGCGTCGGTGTTGCGTGGCGCATGTCGGAACGCGCTTCACCGCGCACCGGCGGCCTTGCCTCTGCATGAGGTTCCGGCATGCGCGGGCTCGATTGGGCAACGTAGCGCTGCTCCTGCAGCCGCGGCGTGTCGTGATGGCGAGTGGAATTGGCGGCTTCCTCCAGCATCCGCTGGCGCTCGCGGATTTCCGCAAGCGGATCGCGCTGCCGCTCGGCATAGGGGGCAGGCGCGGTTGCGGCATTGCGTGGGGTGCGGGTCTCCACCTGGGCAGGCGAGGTCGAGCGTTGGTCGGGTGCCGGAACGGGCGCTCGGCCGGCGCCGGCCATAAGGCCCTGGATGCGCGCTTCCAGTCCCTCGATGGTGCGGCTCAAGGCATCCAGGGACGAGCGGTCGCGGTCGCCGTGACGAGGGTGTGCCGATCGTGATCCGTTCATGTGCTCGCTCGCTTCGACGTTGATCCTGCCGGTTCGACCCTGAACATACCCCGGAGAATTCCTCCATAAGTATATTCGAATATTATGTGAACCTTACGCAAGACTTGCCATTGTGACGGATTGAAGCTTCCGCTTCGGATAATGCTTTGCACCGTCAGATCGCCCACTATGTCGGAAAACATGGTAAACAAGCCGTTAAGCCGACCAAAAATTTTAACTAAATGATAACTACCTAATATTCACTGGCGCACCTGACCTCGCCGGCCAAGCCCCTATATTGACGCCTCAAATGCCGGAATTTGATCTCGTTCCGAGATTGACGTTTACGCGCACGTCAATTAAATGAGATATGCAAGAGCTGGCAGTGTTGCCGCATCGCCGCGAAAAGTTGATTGCAGCTTTCACGCGGCTGAAATGTGGGAGACATACAGGTGGCATCGCCAGCCATGGATGACAGAGAGGATGCTCATCAATGCCGGTCTACAAGGCGCCTGCCGCCGATACGCTTTTCATTCTGAACGATGTGCTGGGTCTCGAACGCTACGGCAACCTTCCCGGTTTCGCCGATGCGACACCCGACATGATCGAGGCGATCCTCGGCGAGGCCGCGAAGGTCGCGGAGGCGACGCTATTTCCCCTCAACCTTTCGGGCGACCGGGAAGGCTGCATGCGGCATGATGACGGTTCGGTCTCCGTGCCGAAGGGCTTCAAGGAAGGTTACGACCAATATTGCCAGGGCGGCTGGATCGGTCTCGCCGTGCCGGAGGAATTCGGCGGGCAGGGGCTTCCCTATACGCTGCATGCGGCCGTCGGCGAATACATGTCGTCCGCCAACATGTCGTTGATGATGTATCCGGGCCTGACGCAGGGCGCGATTGCCGCCATTCTCGTACACGGATCGGACGCGCAGAAAGCCGCCTATCTGCCGAGGATGGTGGAAGGCACATGGTCCGGCACCATGAACCTGACCGAGCCCCATTGCGGTACCGATCTCGGCCTCTTGCGCACCAAGGCCGTTCCGCAGGGAGATGGTTCCTATCGGATTTCCGGCCAGAAAATCTTCATCTCCGCCGGCGAGCACGGCATGACCGAAAACATCATCCATCTGGTCCTCGCCCGCATCGAAGGCGCGCCTGAAGGCACCAAGGGTATATCGTTGTTCATCGTGCCGAAAGTCATCGTTGGAGAGGATGGGGCGCTCGGTGCCCGCAACGGTGTGACCTGCGGCGCGATCGAAGAAAAGATGGGCATCCACGGCAATTCCACCTGCGTCATGAACTATGACGATGCCACCGGCTATCTCATCGGCGCGGAAAACAAGGGCCTTTCGGCCATGTTCGTGATGATGAACGAGGCTCGCCTCGGCGTCGGCCTGCAGGGCCTGTCGATCGCTGAGGTCGCCTATCAGAACGCCGTCGCCTACGCCAACGAGCGCATCCAGGGCCGTTCGCTTTCTGGGCCTAAGGCACCGGACAAGAAAGCCGATCCGATCATCGTCCATCCGGATATCCGTCGCTCACTGATGACGATAAGATCGTTCAACGAGGCCGGCCGCGCGTTCCTGCTCTGGACTGCGCTCAAATCCGATGTAGCTCACCGCTCGCCGGACGAAAAGGAGCGCCAGAACGCCGACGACCTGCTTGGTCTCGCCACGCCGATCCTGAAAGGTGTGTTGACCGACAAGGGCTTCGACCACGCGGTGATGGCGCAGCAGGTCTTCGGCGGCCACGGCTATATCGAGGAACACGGCATGAGCCAGTATGTCCGCGATGCCCGGATCGCCATGATCTACGAAGGCGCCAACGGCATTCAGGCGCTCGATCTGGTGGGGAGAAAACTGGCGCTCAACGGCGGCCGCGCCGTCATGGCGATGTTCAAGGAGATCGGCGATTTCTGCGAGGAAAACCGTTCCGACGAAGCAATGGCCCCTTTCACCAAGGGCCTGAAAAAAGGCCTCAACGACCTCCAGGCGTCGACCATGTGGTTCATGCAGAACGCCATGGCCAAACCCGACAATGCCGGCGCCGGTTCCACCGACTACATGCACCTCTTCGGCCTCGTCACGCTCGGCTACATGTGGGCGCGCATGGCAAAGGCCGCGCAGGAAAAGCTCGGCGGCGGTGATCCGCGCGAGGATTATCTGAAGAATAAACTGGTGACGGCACGCTTCTATATGGAGAAGATCATGCCCGAAACCGCCCTGCGCAAGGTGCGCATCGAGGCGGGTGCGGATAGCGTGATGGAACTGGCGGCCGGGGCGTTTTGAGGCTTTGTCGCCCTTGTCTTGCACGGCCGCCCATCACCCTAACCCTCTCCCCGTAAACGGGGCGAGGGGACGTGCCTCGTTCAACGTTCGAGGGGGATGGGGACGTTACTGCATGCGTCCTTCTCCCCGTCCGAACGGGGAGAAGGTGCCGGCAGGCGGATGAGGGGCAGCCGCGCATATTACAAATTCGAGGGTGCCCCGCGCACCCCACACGATGACACGGGAGAGATGACACCATGACCGAAGTCTTCATTTATGACCACGTGCGCACGCCGCGCGGTCGAGGCAAGAAGGACGGCAGCCTGCACGAGGTACCTTCGGTACGCCTTGCCGCAAAAACGCTGGAAGCCATCCGCGACCGCAACGGTCTTGCCACCGAAACCGTCGACGACATCATCATGGGCTGCGTCGATCCGGTGATGGACAGTGGCGCCGTCATCCCAAAGGCGGCCGCGTTCGAGGCGGGGTATTCCACAAAGGCCCCCGGCATGCAGATCTCCCGTTTCTGCGCCTCCGGCCTCGACGCCATCAATTTCGGCGCCGGCAAGATCGCCGCTGGTTCGGATGACATCGTCATCGCCGGCGGCGTCGAAAGCATGTCGCGTGTCGGCATGGGCATGTCCGGCGGTGCCTGGTACATGGACCCTTCGGTGAACTTTCCGTCCTATTTCATGCCGCAGGGTGTCTCCGCCGACCTCATCGCCACCAAATACGGGTTTTCGCGCGATGACGTCGATGCCTATGCGGTCGAAAGCCAGAAGCGCGCCGGCAAGGCCTGGGATGCCGGTTACTTCAAGAATTCCGTCATCCCCGTTAAAGACCAGAACGGCCTGATCATCCTCGATCGCGACGAGCACATGCGCCCGACCACGGACATGCAGGCACTGGCCTCGCTCAACGCCTCCTTCCAGATGCCGGGCGAAATGGGCGGTTTCGAAGCCGTCGGCATTCAGGCCCATCCGGAAATCGAGAAGATCAACTACGTCCACCACGCCGGCAACTCGTCGGGCATCGTCGATGGCGCGGCAGCCGTGCTGATCGGCTCCAAGGCGGGCGGCCAGTCTCTGGGCGTGAAGCCGCGTGCCCGTATCCGCGCTTTCGCCAATATCGGCTCTGACCCGGCCCTGATGCTGACCGGCCCGGTGGATGTCACCGAAAAGCTGCTGGCCCGCACCGGCATGACGATTGCCGATATCGACCTGTTCGAACTCAACGAAGCTTTTGCCGCCGTCGTGCTGCGCTACTGCCAAGCCTTCGACATTTCCCACGACATCATGAACGTCAACGGCGGCGCGATTGCTATGGGCCATCCGCTCGGCGCCACCGGGGCGATGATCTTGGGCACGGTCCTCGACGAACTGGAACGCCGCGATCTGAATACCGCACTGGTCACGCTCTGCATCGGCGCCGGCATGGGTACGGCAACGGTGATCGAGCGGGTTTGATGGGTGGGGACGATGAAGCGTGAGGTCTACAAAAATGAGAAAAATGAGATTCAGCGCCAATTCGCCCAGCATCATCTGGAGAAGGATATGGCTGACGATTATCAGGCATCGCTAGGTGTCGATCCGGTTGAGCACGCACGTAAGCTCAGAGGAGAAAATCGTGGCCTGATCTTGTTCCTGGCCGTTTTGCTTGGGGGCTTCGGCTTGCTCCTCTGGCTGTCGTAAAATCGAGATTTCAGGGAAGAGGAAATCCCACCATGAGCACCTACAAGAATTTCACCATTGAAACCGATGCTGACGGCATCGCCCTGATCACATGGGACATGCCGGGCAAAAGCATGAACGTCTTCACCGTCGAGGTGATGGACGAACTCGAGGCAATCCTGAAGCAAACTGTAGAGGACGCCACCATCAAGGGCGTCGTTTTCACCAGCGAAAAATCCTCTTTCTCCGGCGGTGCAGACCTGACGATGATCCGCGGCATGTTCTCCATGCTGCAGGATGAACGGGCGAAGGACCCCGCAGCCGCCGCGCAAAAACTGTTCGATGTCGCGGGCCGCATGACCTGGCTGTACCGTGCCATCGAGACCAATGGCAAGCCATGGGTCTCGGCCATCAACGGCACCTGCATGGGCGGCGCGTTCGAACTGTCGCTCGCCTGCCACGGCCGTGTCGTCTCCAATGCGAAGTCCGTCAAGCTGGCATTGCCCGAGGTCAAGGTCGGCATCTTCCCCGGCGCTGGCGGCACCCAGCGCGTATCGCGCCTCACCGATGCCCAGTCCGCCCTGCAGATGATGACGACCGGACAGTCGCTCGCCCCCGCTCGCGCGAAAGCCATGGGCCTCGTCCATCAGGTGGTCGAGCCCGATCAGCTCGTCACGGCTGCCAGGCAGATGATCAAGGATGGCCTCAAGCCTGTCGCCCCCTGGGATGAGAAGGGCTTCAAGGTCCCCGGCGGTGGCGTATGGACCCCGGCCGCCGCCCAGCTCTTTCCCGCAGCCCCCGCCATCCTGCGCCGCGAAACCGCCGGCAATTATCCCGGCGCGCTCGCCATCCTGAAATGTGTCTATGAAGGCCTGCAGCTTCCCTTCGATACGGCGCTGAAAGTCGAACAGCGCTATTTCACTCAGGTCCTGCAGACGACGGAAGCCTTCTCGATGATCCGCTCGCTGTTCATCTCCATGCAGGAACTGGGCAAGGGCGCTCGCCGCCCGGCGGGAATTCCCAAAAGCGAGTTCAAAAAGGTCGGCGTCGTCGGCGCCGGTTTCATGGGCGCCTCGATCGCCTATGTCACGGCCGCCGCCGGTATCCCGGTCGTCCTCATCGACCGTGATCAGGAAGCCGCGAACAAGGGCAAGTCCGTCTCCGAAAAGCTGGTGGCCGATAGCGTCGCCAAGGGCCGGCTGACCAAGGAAGAGGGCGAAAAGCTGCTCTCCCTCGTCACCCCCACGCCGGATTATGCGGCGCTGTCGGATGCCGATCTCGTTATCGAGGCCGTGTTCGAGGATCGCAAGGTCAAGAAGGCCGTCATTGAGCAGATCGAAGCGGTCATCCCCGAAACCACCATCTTCGCCTCCAACACCTCGACCTTGCCGATCACCGGTCTGGCGGAAAACTCGAAACGCCCGGACCAGTTCGTCGGCGTGCATTTCTTCTCGCCGGTTGAGAAGATGATGCTCACCGAAGTCATTCTCGGCGAAAAGACGGGTGACAGGGCGCTGGCGGTTGCGCTGGATTTCGTCGCCAAGATCAGGAAGACCCCGATCGTCGTCAACGATACCCGCGGGTTCTTCGTCAACCGCTGCGTCTTCCGCTATATCAACGAGGCCTATGACATGCTCATTGAAGGCGTGCCGGCAGCGATGATCGAGAACGCGGCCAAGATGGCAGGCATGCCGGTCGGCCCGCTATCGCTCAACGACGAGGTCGCAGTCGACCTGTCCCAGAAAATCATGAAGGCTTCCATTGCCGACCTGGGCGAGGCCTCGGTCAAGCCCGGCCATATGGCGCTGATCGACAAACTCGTGAACGACCTCGATCGCCGTGGCCGCAAGAACGGTCAGGGCTTCTATGATTACCCGCCCAAACCGGCGAAGAAATCGCTGTGGCCGGGCCTCAGGGATCTCTATCCGCAAAAGCCGGCAGCGGAAATCGACGTCAATGTGCTGAAACAGCGCTTCCTCGTGACCATCGCGCTGGAAGCGGCACGCACGGTCGAGGAAGGCATCGTCACCGATCCGCGCGAGGCGGACGTCGGCTCCATTCTCGGCTTCGGCTTCGCGCCTTATACGGGTGGTACGCTGAGCTATATCGACGGCATGGGCGCAAAGGCCTTTGTCGCATTGGCGGAAAAGCTCAGCCGCCAGTATGGCGATCACTTTGCCCCGACGCCGCTGCTGAAGGACATGGCGGCGAAGGATGAGACCTTCTACGGACGGTTTGATCCCTATGGGACACTCGGCAGGGCCGCATAGGGCCTGTCTCTCCCACGCGCCGGCTGCCGTGTGATGGGGTTCGTCGGAAAATGGGTTCCTGAACCCACTCACGCCTTTCCTCGCCGGACTATTCGGATTGCCGTCCGGGTATTCCGGCGAGATTTCGAGGATGTTCCCGGCGAACCGTTAGGGCCGAGGGCGACCTTGACAGGACACGCACCAAGGTTACACCGCGCGACACTTTATATCGTTCGGGAGTATTTTTTTGAAATCCTTGGTAACCCTATCCAATTTTGTCGGCAAGACCTTCGCCATCTGGGTCATCGTCTTCGCTGCTCTCGGCTTCTTCCTTCCGGAAACCTTCAGGCAGGTGGCGCCATGGATCGTCACGCTTCTGGCGATCATCATGTTCGGTATGGGCCTGACGATTTCGGCTGACGACTTCAAGGAAGTGGTCAAGCGCCCGGTCGATGTCACGATCGCAGTGCTTGGCCAGTTCATCATCATGCCGCTGCTGGCCGTCATCCTCACCATGATCATCCCCATGCCGCCGGAAGTCGCGGCCGGCGTCATCCTCGTCGGCTGCTGCCCCGGAGGCACCTCGTCGAATGTCATGACCTACCTTGCCAAAGGCGACGTGGCCCTGTCGGTGGCCAGCAGCTCGGTCACCATGCTCGCAGCGCCGGTCGTGACGCCGTTCCTGGTTTGGCTGTTCGCCAGCCAGTATCTTCCTGTCGATGGCTGGGCGATGTTCATGTCGATCATCACCGTCGTCCTGGTTCCCCTGGCGCTGGGTGCGGCGCTGCAGAAGATCATGCCGACGGTCGTCAAGGCCGCGGTGCCGGCCCTGCCGCTCGTCAGCGTCGTCGGTGTCGTCCTCATCGTCGCAGCCGTGGTTGCAGCGTCAAAGGCTTCGATCGTCCAGTCCGGCCTGCTGATCTTCGCCGTCGTCTTCCTGCACAATGGCCTCGGCTATCTGCTCGGCTATTTCCTCGCCAGGGCTTCCGGCCTGTCGTTTGCCAAGCGCAAGGCGATCGCGATCGAGGTCGGCATGCAGAATTCCGGTCTCGGTGCGGCTCTGGCAACAGCCTATTTCTCTCCGCTTGCGGCGGTGCCGAGCGCCATCTTTTCCGTCTGGCACAACATTTCCGGCGCGCTTCTTGCCAACTGGTTCTCCGGCCGGCCGGACGAGGAAGCCAAGGCAGAGCTGGAGCGGCAGACTGCTTGAAGCACGGTCTTTGAAAACGGTGTGAAATCAAAAAGGGCGGCCCTCTCGGGCCGCCCTTTTCGTATCGGATGATGTCGCAGATCTGTTTTACCGGCTGACCATCTGTTGCGACCCTGCCGGCTTCTGCTCCTGCTTCTTTGGAGCAGCAGGTTCCGGCGTGCCGAGATACTTGTCCCGCTCGCGCCATACGGCGGGGATGCACAGAAGACCGACCGCGGAGATTGCGATTGCTGTCTTCGTCCACTCGTTCAGTTCCGGCGTGCGGCCGTCGAAATAGTAAACGAAGTATACGATCGCTACGTGCCATACATAGACATAGAGCGAGTGGCGGCCGAGCAGGCGCAGGTAACGCAACGTGAAGACCCAGGTCAGCGCCGAAGCGATCGTCCGCACCCATGCGGCCTTATGCTTCGGGCCTGCGACCAGCAGCCACGTAACCAGCAGGCCGACAGCAGCGAAGTTCAGCAGATAGACCGGGCCGAAATCGGCACGGATTTCCATCGAGGCGAACTTGCCGATCATGTGCGGCGGCATCAGCTCGTTAGCGGTGATCAGGCGCAGCGGCAGGAAGAAAAGCACCAGCACCAGCGCCACCTTCGGGATGAACGTATTCTCAGGTGATAGCACGCGGCCCCAGTCGATCTTGCCAGACGACGTCAGCGCGCCGAGCACCAGACCCGAGAAGAACACGATCTGCCAGCCAAGCAGGTTGAACGACACGCGGATGCCCTGATCGTCACTGCTGGTGAGCATTTCGTTGATCGGGATCGTCGCCAGCTGATGCAGGCCCAGCTGTCCGGCCATCCACAGCATGATCGATGCGGCGACGACATAGTGCCACTTGTCGTCCAGCACGAGCTTGATCAGGATCGGCGCGAACAGCATGTAGACGATATACTGCGGCAGAATGTCCATGAAGGTCGGCTGGTAGAAGAAGGTCGCGATCGCGGCGAGGCGCAGCGGATCGTCGAACGTCGTGTAGCCGAGCCAGTTGAACCAGACCGCATAGGCATCGGGCAGAATCATCTGCGCCACCATGACGGCGAGCACCAGACCCATCGCGTACCGATACAGCTCGAAGGCGCGGCTATAGATGGCCGAACGACCGGCGGAATAGCCGCCTTTCATCATCTTGCGGGCATAGACCATGCCGATCATCAGGCCGGACAGGAACACGAAGCCCTGCGCATCCTCGACGAAAGCGAGCTGGTTGTGATTGATTTTGACGAGCAGGTAACCACCAGCAAAGATTAGGTGGTTCAAGACCATGAATACGAGGAAATATCCGCGCATTCCGTCAATGATTTCAAAGCGCTTCATCGGTCGCGGTCTCCGTCTTTGCCGGTCCTGATGGCGGCTTGCCCCAAGGCCCGTAAGGCCTCTTCGGGCCGGGAAGTCACGCGCCTAAACGTCGCGAGAAGCCGGAGAGTTCCGACTTGAATCGGTTTCTAGCCGACGTTCAGACATTGCAACCGTAAACACTGCGTGATGACTGTCACATGAACGGAGTTTGACGGCGGGTGTGGAAAACTACTCGGCCGCGATGCGCCGCGAACCGGCTGCCTGAGTGAGATAGGCACGCACTGCGGCGGGCCGGACAGGCTTGTGCTGGACGACGATCGCATGTCGTTCTGCTTCCGCGCGCACCTCCGGCGTGCGGTCTGCCGTGATCAGCAGCGCCGGGATGTCGGCACCGTAATTTGCCCGCAGGGCAAGGATCGCCTCTATCCCGTTATCATGGTCGAGATGGTAGTCGGCGATGATCACGTCCGGCCGCGGCTCGCGACGCGCCATGATCGCGTCGAGGTCGCCGATCGACTGCGCCTGCCCGACCGTGCAGCCCCAGCCGGAGATCAGAAGCGCCATTCCGTCGAGGATGTTGGGTTCGTTGTCGATGCACAGGACCCGAAGTCCGGCCATCGCGTTTGCCGCCTTGGCCTTTTCGCGCCGGGTCCGAACGGCGGCTGCTTGCGGGCCGGCAAGATCGCGCGGCAGCACCACGCGAAACACCGTGCCCCTGCCGGGCTTCGAGGCAAGCTGTACCGGATGGGCGAGCATCCGCGAAAGCCGGTCGACGATCGACAGGCCGAGCCCCAGCCCGGCGGCCGTCTTCGCCCCATCCTCCAGCCGCGCGAATTCCTTGAACACGGTGCGGAATTTCGAGGGCGGAATGCCGATGCCCGAATCGAGCACCTCGATGACGACCTTATCCCCCCGCCGTCTTGCACCGACGATCACTTTGCCGGTCAGCGTATACTTGATTGCATTGGACACGAGGTTCTGCACCAGCCGGCGCAGCAGATTGGCATCCGAAACGACTTTCAGCGACGTGGGCATGACGACGAACTTGAGGCTTCTTTCCCGTGCCATCGGCGCAAAATCGGTCTCGATCCGTCTGAACAGGTCTTCGAGTTCGATCGAACCTATACGCGGCTTCATCGACCCGGTATCGAGCCTCGATATGTCCAGCACTGCGCCGAGGATCGTCTCGACGGATTCGAGCGAGGAATCGATGTTGCGCGCCAGTGCGGCGTTGCGATCGGCCCCGCCGAGCCGTTCCACCAGAGCGGATGAATAGAGCCTTGCGGCATTGAGGGGTTGCAGGATGTCATGGCCGGCGGCGGCGAAGAAGCGAGTCTTGCTGATATTGGCCTCGTCCGCGGTCGCGCGCGCCTCGCCAAGTTCACGGGCGACGCGGGTAAGCTCCGCCGTGCGCTCGCTCACTCGTTGCTCGAGCGTCTCGTTCGCCTGTTTCAGCGCCCGGTCCGCCGCAAGCCGGTTGGAAATGTCCGTAAATGTCGCAACCAGTCCGGCATCCGGCATCGGCTTGCTGCGCACCTCGATGATCCGCTCGCCATGCTCCAAAGCCAGCGGGAAGGATGTTCCGGGCATCTTGAAGCGGGCGATCACATTGTCCTTTTCGCTTTCCGGCAGATCACCCCGCTGCACCAGAATGGCGATCACGTCGGCAAGCTCGAAGCCTACCTGTCCCGCCTGTTCCGGCAAATCGAGCAACTGCCGGAATCGGCGGTTCCAGACCGTCAGTCGGTCGGCGCTGTCGAACACGGCAATTCCCTGATCCATCTGCGAAAGCGCAGTCTGCATCATGTCCTGATTATATTGCAGGGCCTCGCTCGCCTGATCCAGCAGCCATGCGGTATCGGAACTGGTGTCTTCCACCTTCTGCAAGACGAGCGACAGGACGAGCCTTGCCGAGGACGAGCCGATAGCGCTGCCGAGCAGCTGTTCGGAGAAATGGATCATCGCCATGTCGGCCGGCTGGTCGTCGCGGAATTTTCGCCCGGCCGTCTTCTCGTAATTGGAGAAGGAGCGCAGCATCCGCTCTTCGCCGAGATAGCGGGCAATCACGGTCTTCAGGTCGCCTACGCTGATGCGGGTCTTCCAGCCGCGCGTGGCGAACTGGGCGCGGTGTTGCCGCTTGACGAAAATGCCCGCCTGCAACCGCTCTACCGGGCTCGGATTGCGCGACAGCGAGCCGAGCACGAAAGCGAGCGTGTTGAGCGCCAGGCTGAAAATCGTCGCGGTCACGAAAGGGTCTGTCTGCGGACCGGAAAAGATCGTCGAGCCGGGCAAAAGGAAGTTCAGGACGAGTGCCGCCAGATGCGAATTGTCCGGCCCGCCGAGGCTTGGAAGAAACAGCAGGTAGGCCCAGACGAGGAAACCGAGCGACAGGCCCAGGATTGCGCCGCGCGCATTGGCCCGCCGCCAGATCAGCCCGCCGAGCAGGGCAGGGGCGATCTGCGCAATCGCCGCAAACGCAAGCAGGCCGATCGAGGCGAGCCCCGACTGGCTGTCGGCCATCCGGTAATAGCCGTAGCCGAGCAGCATCACGGCAAAGATCGCCGCGCGCCGTATATTAAGGAGCGTGCGGGTCAGATCCTGCTGGCCGCCGGAATGGCTGGCGAATTTGCGGCGCAGGAAGAGCGGCAGCACGATATCGTTTGAGATCATGATCGACAGTGCCACCGATTCCACGATCACCATGGCGGTCGCGGCCGAAAATCCGCCGATGAAGGTCATCAGCGTCACCAGCGGAAACCCGGCCTCCAGCGGCAGCGTCAGCACGTAGAGGTCGGGATCTCCGGCCCCTCCGAAGGTGATCAGTCCGGCAGCCGCGACCGGTAGCACGAAGATGTTGATGGCAATCAGATAGACAGGCAGCAGAAAGCCCGCGGCACGCCGTTCCCGCGCCGTGCGGTTCTCAACGACGGTGACGTGAAACTGGCGCGGCAGGATGACAATGGCGAAGGCCGATATCATGATGATCAGCACCCAGCGGCTGAGAGGCGTCTCATAGGATGCAGCCGATGCCGCCAGCAGGTTCTGCGACGCTTTCTCGGCAAGGTCCGTCCATCCGTCGAACAGCACGAAGACGACGGTAAGGCCGACCGTTGCAAAGGCAACCAGCTTGACCAGGGATTCCATCGCCACCGCCAGGATAAGCCCGTCCTGATGCTCCGTCGCATCCGTGTGGCGTGTGCCGAAGACGACCGCGAAACATGCCATCAGCAGCGTCACGATCAGGGCGAGGTCGATGAAATGCAGGTTGCCGCCGCCAATGCCGAAATCGGACGGATTGACCATCACGGCAACGGAACTGGAGACGGCCTTCAATTGCAGCGCGATATAGGGAATGGTCCCGACCAGCGCCAAAGCAGCCACGATCGCCGCGACGGTTGCGTTCTTGCCATAGCGGGCGGCGATGAAATCGGCGATCGAGGTCAGCTTCTCGGATTTTGCCAGCTCGACGATGCGGCGGATGATCGGCATGCCGAGCGTGAAGGCGAGGATCGGTCCGACATAGATTGCCGCAAATTCCAGCCCGCGCTGTGCCGCAAGGCCGACACCGCCGAAATAGGTCCAGGACGTGCAGTAGACGGCAAGGCTCAGCGCATAGACGATCGGGCGCCCGCCTTTCGGCACGCCGCTATGTCTACTGCGCCTGTCGCCATAGCTCGCCACTGCGAAAAGCAGCAGGATATAGGCGAAAGCCGAGACAAGAATGACCCAGCCTGGAAGCATTGTTCCTCCACCGCAAAGACATGCGGTCCTCAAACGGATACTAGGGGAAACGGCAATGCTTGGAAATCGCTCGCCCCTCGTCAAAAAGTTCAATGGAGCCCGTCTTCGTCTGATGCATGATCAGCTTTAAGCCTTTGGGCTTTTGCACCTTTTCAGTATCTGAGGAAACGCTATGTTAAGCACGACGGCAACCAAGAGAGGGGTAATGTCATGTCTGTAGTCAGCGAATTCCGTTCCTTCATCGCCAAGGGCAATGTCATCGATCTGGCGGTCGGTATCATCATCGGCGGCGCCTTCACCGGCATCGTCACATCGCTTGTCAATGATATCGTCATGCCGGTCGTCGGGGCGATCACCGGCGGCGGTTTCGATTTTTCCAATTACTTCCTGCCGCTGTCGAGCGCGGTGACGGCCCAGAGCCTTTCCCAGGCGCGTGAGCAGGGCGCGGTTTTCGCGTATGGCAGCTTCATTACCGTGATGATCAATTTCACGATCCTTGCCTTCATCATTTTCCTGATGGTCAAGGGCGTGAACAAGCTGCGCGCCATGGAAGAAAAGAAGCCCGTCGACGAGGCGCCTGCGCCTCCACCGGCCGATATCCAGCTGCTGTCCGAAATTCGCGACCTGCTGAAGACGAAGTGATCCGCGGCATTGCGGCCTGCTTCGGGAAGCGCCTGCATCTATCAGAACAATGAATTGCAGGCTCACGGATTCTCATGTGATTTCGTCTCTCTTCTGGTCTATGGGAGAGAGACGAAAAACAGGAAATCCGCATGTCTCTGCTCGCCTCGCTCAGTGCCCGCGCCCTTGCCGCTCCCGAAAGCGGCATCGTCGAGATCATCAATCACGCCCGTATCGGCGGACGCGAGGATCTGATCCCGCTCTGGGCGGGCGAAGGCGATCTGCCGAGCCCGGATTTCATCAACCGGGCAGCATCCGACGCGCTTCTGGGCGGCGAGACCTTCTACACCTGGCAACGCGGCATTCCCGAGCTGCGCCAGGCGCTGGCGGATTACTATCAGCGCCACTTCTCGGTTTCGCTGCCGATGGAGAATTTCTACGTCACCGGTTCCGGCATGCATGCCATCATGATGGCGGTGCAGGCGATCTGTGGTCCGGGCGACGAGATGATCTATCTTTCGCCCACCTGGCCCAACATCGTCTCGGCAATCGAGATTTCCGGTGCTGTCGCCACCGGCCTGCCGCTCGAATTCACCGGCGGCGCATGGTCGCTCGATATCAACAGGCTTGAGGCGATGATCACGCCGAAGACCAAGGGCCTGTTCGTCAACACGCCGTCCAACCCGACCGGCTGGACGGCGACGAGGGAAGACCTCGCGGCCATCCTCGCGCTGTCGCGCAAGCACGGTCTGTGGATCGTCGCCGACGAAATCTACGCCCGTTATTATTATGGCGGAGCGGTGCGTGCGCCCTCCTTCCTCGATATTTCCGAGGCGGACGACCGTATCATCTACGCCAATTCCTTCTCCAAAAACTGGTCTATGACCGGTTGGCGCGTCGGCTGGCTCGTCGCCCCGGCCGAGCTTGGCCAGGTGATCGAAAACCTCATTCAGTACTCCAATTCCGGTGTCGCCCAGTTCATGCAGCGCGGCGCCGTCGTGGCGCTCAACGAGGGGGATGCCTTCGTCGAGGAAAATATCGAGCGCGCCCGCGTCTCGCGTGACATTCTCTGCGACATGCTGATCGCCACCAACCGCGTCCAGACGCTTAAGCCCGAGGGCGCTCTCTATGCCTTCCTCAAGGTCGACGGCATCACCGACAGCCGCCAGGCGGCCTTCGACATCGTCGACAAGGCGGGTGTGGCGCTGGCGCCGGGCTCGGCCTTCGGCAAGGGCGGCGAGAACTTTCTGCGCGCCTGCTTCCTGCGCAATCCCAGACATGTCGAGGAAGCGGCGAGCCGCCTGGCGACCTATATCAAGGCCCTGTAAGGGGCGGCGTAAGCTTCCCTTAGCCATGTTGGCCGAATTAGACGCGTCTCCGCGTGTTGAGTAACCGCTGAGCAAGTGCCACGATGCTTTCCTGCCTTGAGCCAAAAAAGAGCAGGGAAGTATCGAAATGGCAGTCCTGGTAACGGGCGGAGCAGGATATATCGGTAGCCACATGGCCTGGGCATTGCTGGATGCCGGGGAAAGCGTGGTTGTGCTCGACCGCCTGTCGACAGGCTTCCGCTGGGCGGTTCCGGGTGCCGCCCGCTTCTATCACGGCGATGTCGGCGACGAAGCGCTGCTGAAGCAGGTCTTTTCCGAAAACCGCATCGATGCGATCATGCATTTCGCCGGCTCGATCATCGTGCCGGAATCGGTCGCCGAGCCGCTCGATTACTATGACAACAATACCGGCAAGACGCGGCTTCTTGCCGCCGCAGCCATCAAGGCGGGCATAAAGCACTTCGTCTTTTCCTCCACCGCCGCCGTCTATGGCGAGCAGAAGGATGATACGCCGGTTCTGGAAAGTGCGCCGACCCTGCCGAAAAACCCCTACGGTCAGTCGAAGCTGATGTCGGAAATGATGCTGCGCGATGCCGCCGCCGCCCATGATTTCCGCTTCGTTGCCCTGCGCTATTTCAACGTCGCCGGTGCCGATCCGCTCGGCCGCACGGGCTTGTCCACCGTCGGCGCGACCCATCTGATCAAGCTCGCCTGCGAGGCGGCACTCGGAGAGCGACCGGGCGTCGATATCTTCGGCACCGATTACCCGACCCCCGACGGCACCGGCGTGCGCGACTATATTCATGTCACCGATCTGGTTGCCGCCCATCTCAATGCGCTGAGCTATCTGCGCCGTGGCGGCGAGCCGCTGATCGCCAATTGCGGCTATGGCCGCGGATATTCCGTGCTGGAAGTGCTGGATGCGGTCAGGCGCGTCAGCGGCCAGTCTTTCGAGGTACATTACGGCCCGCGCCGGCCGGGTGATGCCGCAAGCGTCATCGCCAACGCAACGCTCGCCCGCCGCCTTCTGGAATGGCATCCGCGCCTCGACGATCTCGATCTCATCATCGAGACGGCAATCGCCTGGGAAGGCAGGCTTGCCGCTCGCAAGGTCGATGACCTGAAATCGCTGCATCAACGGCTGTCCGCCGCGCGCGGATAATGCTGCGGCCGGCCGGAAACGTGGCGCTGTCCAGAAACGTGGCGCTGTAATGTGTGGCGGGCAGGGGTGTCATGCCGAAATGCCGATGGCGCATAAGGCAAGTCGGGCGTATGCGATCGGGCATTAAACCGGACCCGACATGACCATGCGCAATGCCGTCGCTGCCCTTCTGCTTCTCGCCACGATAAATGGCGGCGGCTTTTCGCCTGCCAACGCGGCCGAAGCTCCCGCCCGGATCGGGTCTGCAACAAAGCCTGCCAGGGTAAAGCTCGTTGAACCGCGTCTGCGTCTCTCCAAGGGAGAGCCGGGAACCGGCCTGCGGGTGGCGCTCACATTCGATGCCTGCATGGGGGCGATAGACGAACGTATACTGCAGACGCTGGTTGCCGAACGCATTCCCTCGACGATCTTCGTCACCGCTCGCTGGCTGCGCAGGAACCCGCAAACGGTGTCGCTTTTCCTCGCCAACCCGGACCTCTTCGAAATCGAAAACCACGGTGAGAATCATGTCCCGGCAATCGATTCCGCTGTGCCGGTCTATGGCATAGCCTCTGCCGGATCACCGCAAGCCGTCGCAAGGGAAGTCGGCAAGGGGGCCGAGGCTATCCTTGCTGCGGGACTGCCTGCACCGCGCTGGTTTCGCGGGGCTACGGCCAAATACGACGTGGCCTCGATCACCGAAATCCGCACCATGGGTTACAGGATCGCCGGCTATTCGCTCAACGGCGACGATGGCTCGTTGCTCGGTTCCAGCGCCGCCGAAAGGCGCATTGCCGCAGCCAGGGATGGCGACGTCATCATCTCCCACATCAACCAGCCGACCCACGCGGCCGGCGAGGGTGTCGCTGCCGCCATTTTGAAGCTGAAATCCCGCGGCGCAAATTTCGTCCGCCTGTCGGATGCCGAAGCGATCGGCGACAACGACACGACGGCGGCAATGCCGGGCCTGTTCTAAGCCGCTCCAAGCAAGCGTGCGCCAAGTGGCGTCTCATCTGTAATCATTGGGGAAAATGGTGCTGCTAGAGAGATTTGAATTTTCTCGCAGCTCTCCTCAACACCCTAAGAATCAGGCGATTCACGAGACGTGCCGACCAGTGTTTGTACCACTCGTCTGGGACGTTTCTTTGAACTCTCACCTCTACCGCGTCAACCATTTTGTTGTCCTACAAGTGATGGTCCAAGTGACGCGCGGGATAAAATTCTCACAACTTTCTTCAGTTCGCTCGGCCGCACTCGCGGTCTTCTCGGTGTAGCGTTGCCATCAGCACAACGCGGTACTGAATTATGCAGGAAGTGCATTCTCAATTGTTGCCCACCACTTCTGCGTGCTAACAAACTTGCTTCGTTGTTGGCTTGCAAGTGTGGGGGAATTTATGGGCGAAGCGAAGAGGCGAGCGAAGGAACGTGCGGAAAATGAGCAAATCATACGGCCCATGAGCGCCGCCAGATTCCACCTTCTTTCCATCGGCGTCAGGATGGCGGTGAGCCGTATGTATTCCGGTGAAATTTCGTATTGGTCGGACCATGAAGAGCGGATTCTCGGATTCACAAGCCTCGACTACACTGATGGAGACTTCGCTTGGATGATCCTAGCGAGGGATAGGATCGGTCGATTTCGATGCTGTAAGCTGGACACCAGCATCAAGAGCGAGCCACTCGTTACTGAAGTCCTACTCCGGGAAATGGCTAAGCTAGTTAGGGAGGGCATCCCCGCGGATTTCGGCTGGCAAGGCGACGAACCGAATGCGCCGTTCGATCTTCTGAGCGTTACCCATACAGAGAAGCTGCACCCCTATTTCGAGGCGCTGAGCGATGCAGGCCACATGCCGGCTCGTGCAGCATTGAAAGAAATCGGACCGTGGCTCGCGCCGTCTGATCCGCATTTCGTCAAAGAATTCCAGACAACGGCTTTCGATCAAAGAATTTGGGAACTCTATCTTTGGGCAGCTTTCCGGGAACTGGGTCTTGACGTCACCCAGCCTGAAGCACCCGACTTTTCATGCCGTGCACCAGGGATTTCCTTCACTGTGGAGGCTACAGCCGTTTCTCCGTCTACCTCGGGACCTCTAGCTGTACATCCCGAGCCCAAGACGCCAGAAGAGCAGGCTGAATTCTTGAAGCATTACATGCCAATGAAGTTTGGCTCTAGCCTTACCAGCAAGCTGAACAAAAAGAATGCTGCTGGGGAGCCGTACTGGGATCGACCTCAGACAAGAGGAAAGCCGTTCGTCATAGCTATTGCTGATTTCCACAAACCAGGCGACCTCCAAAATCTTGGCTCTATGACTTACAGCCATTCAGCGTTATGGCCCTACCTGTATGGTAGGCGTGTGGTATTCGAGAACACGGAGGACGGCAGAGGATACTGGCGGATGGTTAAAGGAGAAGAGCACATCTATGCTGGCAAGACGATCCCGACAGGTTTTTTCGACCTTCCGGGCGCAGAGAATGTCTCCGCAGTACTTTTCTCTAATGCGGGAACCTTACCGAAGTTCAATAGAATGGGACTTCGAGCTGGTTTCGTGCCTGAGGATCACATGTATTTCCGCCAAGGCTATCGCTACGATCCATCGCCAGATGCTTATATGGGCACCCCATTCCAAGAAGACATCTTGTCTCCAGAGTACGAAGAGTACTGGTCGGATGAGTTGCAGCTGTTTCACAATCCGAACGCGCGTAATCCAATTTCACCAGACGCGTTCGGTGGGATCATTCAATATTTCTTCAAAGACGGCGACCTCCATTCCATTACGCCACCGACGGCAGTGATCGCCTCCTTTACAGCGGTAATTCGACTTATTGACGATAAGGAAGCAGCAGTCGCTTGAGCGGGTTAGCCCTACTTCGGCCAAGCTCACTTTTTGCGGGTTCTAGGCCTCAAGCAAAACAATTCGCCCAGATTGCAATGAGGGGTCCAAAGCCAGTCATGAGCCTCGGTTTTTCCAAGAGCGGCGATCATGTACATGTACATGATGCGACCGACGTGGTTTGAGCAGTTGCTATCGTGTCAACATTGCAGCAATTTCCCCCTGCCAGTTTTGGGCAGGGTTGAATGCAGAGACACGGGTGGGTAGCTGCAACTCGAAACTCACACTACCGGGAACGACAAAAGTTCCGTCGAGTGCAGCACTCGTAAGGAGGCGCATGTCTGGATCACTTATCGCATAGAGTCGTGTGAACGTGATTTGGAAGCGGATTTGATAGGCGCTCCAGCCCCTCATCGTAGCGTGATCATAACCCGATGTGCCAATACCACCATATTCTCGGATCATTTCCAAGAACTGTGCGCATGCGCCCGCTCCCGGGGGCGTGCCGTCGCTGAGTAAAGACACAATGTCCGCGACCAGTTCGGGCAAACTCTGCCCGCCTTGGTGAACCTCGATCAAGCCAACGCTAAGCAGGTGGACCATTTCTAGCGCACCGTCAGGCAATGCCTGGGTTTCAAGTTGGTGGAGCCCACTAAAGGTGTGGCGGGAGGTGTTCCCAAGTGTCGCTTTGACTTCGACTGCATGTTGCCCAATGACGAAGTCTCGCCCCTTCGTCCAACCGCGCCAGGTTACCAAGGTTCTGGGCCGACCCGCCACAGGACTTGCAAGAAGTGCGACTCGTAGCATTTGAAGTTCTGCGAATAGGCCAATTAACGACTCTGTTGACAAGGTCCCGCGTCTAATTGCCAACTCGATAATCGGCTCTACTTCGCTAAATGCTGCCTGCATCGCAGTATGCGTAGATAGGTCAAGGCGTGCTAGTTCGGTCACGATCAACGTCGCCACTGCAGCAAAGTGCGCCGCGGAACCAAGTAGAATACGCGTTGCCGCAAATTCCGCTCCGCCGTCACTGGGCTCCCAACGGTCGTATTGGAGGTTGCGCGCGACAACAGCTTGCGTGGCAGACAGTTCTGGGCCCGCCAAGAAGATTTCGTAAAGGCCGCTGCTGGTCATCGCAGCGCCCAACCGTTCGGGAACTACCCAGATGAGGCGGCGTGCGTTCCCAGCAGGAACCTCAAGGTCTGAAAGCTGATCGCGCAAACTTTCGAAGTCGATCGTTCGGAACTCCATCATCTTCGGAGGGCCGCAATGTGATCAGGTCCACCGTGAGGTAGCCCCAGACCAAGGGTAAGCATGTCTGGCCCCCCTTGGTCGTCACTTATTACGTGAAACAGAGCAAGGCCTGGATGTCCACGAGGCCGCCAAGTGTCGCCATCTCGCAATCGAGGCACTGGTTTCCGACCATGGTAATGGTAATCGATAAACTGGTCGCCAAAATAACCGCTGTTGTCGTATCCTCGGCTACCCCAAAGAGTGTTGAGCCGATCATTTGGTCCAATTCCACGAATCATCGCGCCGATTCCTTGCGATCGAATCTCTGGAACGGTCGACTGTTTTTCACCTGAGCGTACTGCGAGGTAAAACTGCGGAATGGTACGTCCATCGAGTTGTGACCATGGCAAATCAGCCTTGTCAGTAGCGTGGAAGCCTGGCGCGTAGTGGCCAGTGGCAAGCGCGTGCCAAAGTCGAAGGTAGGCCGCCATGGCATAGGGGCAACCCTGGGGGCGAACGCGATATGGCATAGGATTGAGCCCAGGCGGGCGAAACAGTGGGTCGCTCAAGCCGAGACTATGCTGAAGACTGGTCCATCGACGGCTGAGTTCGTCTTCGACGCTGGGGTCGTGCTGTGTATAACGTAGTTTGTCCAGCAAATCAGCAAGTTCAAGCGGACCAATTGGTTCGCTACGTATTCTCCCGACGTTTCGAGTGGGATCAATCTCGTCCCATTTGCCTCGTCCCAATTCGGATATGAGTATGTCATTGTTACTGCTTGCCAGATCAGGGTTGGACCTTTCCACCAGCCGAATTTGAGGGCTCGGACCAGGACTAAGTGGGATTTTGCGAGTCTCAATCTTACTGGTTGCCACGAAATCCAACCCCTCCAAGATGAGGGTGCTAGCAGCAGTCCCATCTTGAGGTAGTGCCATCCGCCGAAGTACGAGCGATTTTAGCGCTCTGTCGCGAATGTTGTACTGGCGAAAAAGCGAAAGTTGATCTTCAAGCAGAAATACCCGGCAGAATGGCAGGTGCGCACCCCGATAGCCGAACCAACGCTGCATCTGCATTTGAGTGTCGGCCGCAGGGTCTTGGCTGCTTCGGAGAAACAGGCTAGTCGCGAGCCCCTCGACCGTAAGGCCTCGTGAAAGAATGTTTCCCGCTACAAATATGGTAAGAAGGTCCTCGGGTGAGCGCCACCCCTCAGCAGTCTCGGTAGGTCCAAATCGAGGATGATCGTCAGCTGCCGGATCGCTGTTCAGAACTCGAAGAGCGACATTCGGGAAAACCTCATTCACAAGGAGAGAGTAGACTTCCGTCCACCGAGTTTCATCTAGTCGGGGGTAGGCAGCACCCGGAAAACTGGACAAAGCAAGACGTGATTGCTCAAAACTTGAATAGCAAGCGCGCCACTTCTCTTCTTCCAATTGAAGCCGTAACGCTAGACCTGCTGGATCGAGAGCAAGTACTGGCTCACCATCGTCGCCCTCTGGTAGTTCAATGTCGCGCTCGTTTCCAGGAATCGCACGGGACCAACGCGCAATATCCTCCGCTGCCGCGAAATGAGCGTCCTTACGTACCGATGGGTGAAACATCATTGTGTGCGCACGAGGCATTACCGCCTGCAGCGCGTCTCTGTCAGGAAACAAGCAATCAGCAACGTCAGAGTAGCGTCGACCGTCTATAAGAAGACGCGCTGCGGCCCCAACCAAAAAGCTTCGTAGTGCGGCTGATATGGCCTCCCAGCGAAGGACCTCTTGTCGCTCAGCTAGTTCGCTCTCGGTTTCACCAGGTCGCAATTCAGGATAAGGCCACGACACTGTAAGCGGTCCAGATAGGAAACTGGTCGCGTCATAATACATGTCGCCGCCGCAGTAGTAACCGCGAATACCATTCGGCTCCAGGTAGGTTAGTGAACGGGGCGTAATTTCCCCCTCATGCCCAGCTACCCGCAGCGCAGCGCTGAACTCTCTCGGTGCAAGCGGATTATGAGACTCCTGAAGGTAATTTGCCTGGGGCGTCGCAGTGTAGGCAACATAAGATGCCAGCAAGTTTGTATCTCGGGATGAGGAGTTGTGGTGATCACCGCTCCATAGTGCAGCGATGAAACGCGGTGTGACTTTGTCCGAAGTTGCGCTATCAAGCACGGAGGCATCGTCAGCCTCATCATCGAGGACTAACATTGTGGTTGCTCTGTCACGGCCAGCAAGGATCGTACTATTCAGTACATTTTTGAGCATCCGGGAAAGGTGAAGGAGATGTTCGTCGAGCTTGGGAACGACGATGATTATTGGTATGCCCTGACGAACCGCGAGTGTCGCCTTAGACGGCTTTAGATAGCTAGTCGGTCCCATCCGATCAGGGCTCAAAACATCTTCAGGCTGCGGCAAGATTAGCCGCACGCCAGAGCGTGCATAGGCTGTGTCGCGTGCACTACCGTCCAATTGCGAAAGCATCCGCTCATATGTTTGCAGCCAAAGACCCACGCGGGTGCCCGCCAGCAGCACGACAACGTCAACGCCCCTGTCCAACGCTAGACTTGCCACCGCCAGCATACTGGCAGTCTTCCCTGATTGAACAGAGCCAATTACCATACCTGTTCGAAGGCGTTCCTGGGGCCAGGCCTCGGCATCAATATTGCCATCTGAGCCAGGAAGGGCGTTCTCCACAATGTAGCGAGCGTCAACCTCCAGCACCTCCAACGCTGTCGGTGAAAGTTGGGCGGCGGCGTTGACCTTATATCGTTCCCACCAACTGGTTCGGTCACCAGTCGTTGTAGATGAGACCGATTGCGCAGGAACTACAGTTATCGATTTCGAGTTAGGTTCAAGCATCCGCAGCCAACGTGCGTAGTTCGATGAGCCCATTTACAGCTGACGTGCCATAACGCTCGTCCATAGCCGTCCGCATTTCTTCAGGGGTTACTCCGACTGTCTCAAGGATCGTTAACAGCGAGTCTGAAATATGGCCCCACTGCGTTTTGTTCTGAGTACTATCGGGGCCCTTCTTCTCTTTAGTGACGGCCCTAACTTCGTCGACACTGCCAAGTAAACGATCTTGTTCACCAAGCATAACAAGAACGAAGCACGCCGCCAAACTGGCCACCGCGCCCAATTCTTCCCACTTCGTTCCGGATTCACGTTTGCTGCGGAAACGTGGATGCCATGCTCTGTCCGCGTTGGCATGGAGTTCGATGGCGGCGACCATGTCACGTGCGAGTTCAGTCAAAACTTGCGTCGCACGAAGCCGTGGGAGTTTCTTGTCTATCGCTTCAAGGAAGCTATCGATATGGCTGGCCGTCGATGGAGCGCGATAGTTCCCAGCTGTCCCGGTAGGATGCAGCAGCGCGGCTACCATCCAAAGGAGAACCTTTGTGCGTCTGAAGCGCGCGATGCTGAAACCCATGTCGGCAATTACGCTGTATGCAAACGTAGGATCAATGCCGGCCTCGACGGCGTACTCAGCCATCGAAGGGTCGGCGCGGTCGCCACCGATGAACAGCATCAACTGGACTATTTTTAGGTGGTTGTAGACTGCGTTACGAATTTCCTCGGCGTTCAGTTTAACGCCTTGTTGGTTGTATATCCTGAATACCTGATGGATGTCGCGGACCGCAGTGTCTTCATATCGTAGAATCGGGATACGATAGGGAGACGAGCTTGAGTCAAACAACTTGCGGACAGCGACCAGCTTTCCGCCGATCGGAGTCTGAACCTCCCTAATTTCGTCGTAAAACTTCCCTGAAAGCGCTCTTAACGGGTCTTTTTTTTCGTAGCTCCTCGTTTTGAACGGCAGGTAGTGCTTTCGAACGTCGTCCGGTGTGAGCGCATACTTTTTCGCGAATTGGCGGAAGCTTCTCTGAAACAGTTCCAGATCGTTCTTCTCCTTGGCAAACGCGATCGCAGATGGATGAGCTCCGACAAAACGTAGGATCGATGTTAGGCGTTGTTTGCCATCGACGATTTGCAGTTTGTCGTCGTCGGCAACCGTCGCGAGGATGATCGAGGGTAGAGGAATACCCCGTAGAATCGATTCAATCAGCTTTTGAGAGTCCGGGTTAGACCAAATGTACTCGCGTTGGTAAGGTGGGTTGAGGTCCAATTCCCCTTCGTGCGCGTGGCCGACAAACTCAACAATCGGCAGGGTATCGACGGTCGCTTTTATGTTCGGGGGCTCACGTACTTCTGGCTCGTCCCATTCCTGCTCCCAGACAGCTGATGCGGAGCTGCGGGATTCGTCATCTTCAAGCGCCTCAACGAATCGAGCGCTGCGTTCGTCAGCTCGGGCAAGCCGACCCTCCAAGGCTTCGACCCCCTGTTCGGTCATTCTGACGACGCCGTTCGAAACATTGAACAACAATTCGTCGGTATCCGGTGCAAGTTGATTAAACAGCTTCGCGGCGGTTGCGGACTCGGTTTCGTCCCTGCTTAGTGGGTCATCCAGCCAGAGCCAGCCTTGAATATCTACGACTCTGGTGAGCCAGCTGTTATCCTCGAAGCCTACGTCCCCCGCGGAGAATTCGGTCGGCGGCTTAGACTTAATATTGTCCGGGAGCTGCGTCCGACTTGAAAGGTTACTCAGGAGCCTTGCGATCTCGCCATTATCGATCTCGTCCACATTCCCTCCGGTAGGACATCAAAGACATCCTCTTTTCTCTTTTAAATTCCTTGAAAGACAATCTCAACTCGAAGCGGGCCTGACACGCCCCTGTCTTCAACTCGCATGAGCAAACTGCACGTCATCTTGACTTGCTATGCTAGGGGCCGATGCCAAAGATTTACTGGTGCTCGGTTCGGGGGACTGGCCGATTAAGTTTCGCGCGACAGCCTCGATCACAGTCACATTCACTGCGTTGCCAAGCGCTTTGTACGTAGCCCCCTGCGCTTTTGGCAAATGTGGAAGATCGCCCATACTTTGTAGGCGAGCACATTCCCGCATTGTCATGTAGCGGCGTTCCCAAGGTATGACTGGCACCTGACTGGTCGTGAGCGCTACCAGCGATGGCGCGAATGTAGGTCGCTTCGCCCGAATTCCAGATGCGCGGAACTGAATGAGCGTCTGCCAAAGGTCCCTCGGGCCGCCTTTCCAATTCCACTCGAGCTTCTGAAAGCTTGGGGCGAAGTCTTGTATTCTTGGAAGCCATTGGTCGATGGCGTATTTATGAGTTCGGTAAAATTGACGGTTCTGCTCGATGAACTGGATTTTCCATTCCGGAAATGTTGGTTCGCTACCACGCGCATAGGGTGGCAATGCTTCGAGAACCTCTTTGTCAGAAAGACCTCGCAACGGCATTCCAAATGCGCCGCGAAATTCACGGACCTCGGAAAGTCCTCGCCCCACTGGCGATCCGTCTCGCACCGGGTAAGTCGCTCCAAATTCCATGGCCCAAATTGGGAACGAGGGTAATTCGAGTCCGTTAGGCAGCGCGTCTAGCAAGCTCTGCCACACTTCGAGATAGCGAACAAAATGTTCAGGTAGGATACGTGCGCCTACGGGATTTTGGTCTAGTATCGTACGAATACTTAGGTCGTCACCCACATGCGTTGGCGCTGGCCACTGGAAAGATGCCAGTCCTTTGCGTGAGCCTACAATTATCGCACGCTCTCTTGTTTGCGGAACGCCAAACATGTGTGGTGACAGCTTACGAGCATCGACATCGTAACCCAAGCCACAGAGCCGTTCGTGCACTCTTTTCCAAGTCCTGCCTCCGTCATGGCGTAGGAGGTTCGGCACGTTCTCAATGATCACATACCTCGGCTCGTGGCATTCGATTATCTTGATCACGTAATCAAAGAGGTCACCCCACTGCGGGCAGTCGAAACCGAGTTGATCTCCAGCTTTCGAAAATGGCTGGCACGGAAAACCTGCACATAGGATGTCGTGAGGCGGTACTTCCGAGTATGAAACCTTTATGTCACCCTTCGGCTTGATACCAAAGTTTTCCTCATACAGGCTCGCCAACTCTGCGTTGAGTTCTGAAGCGAATACACACTCGTGACCGAGGCGGCTCAAAGCTTGGTGAAAACCACCGAGGCCCGCAAATAAATCAATGAACTTCATGTGTTTGGTCGATCCAATGGAAACGAAAGCTGGCGATTTGAGTATTGGTCGAGCAAATTTTTCACTGCTAGTTCAATCAAATACTGTTGCTTTAACGGCGGACGTTGCGCAGCGCAGAGTTCCTGCAAAGCGTCGTAGTCCGCCACCTCCAGGGCGATGCTAAAGCGCTTTCGTTTTGGATTCGGTTGCTGCTTCGGACTCATTACACCAATCTGCACCAACGTGGTGCAGTTGTCGAGTTCAGCCTAAGCGAAGGAACGCATTACGGCGCTGGACGCGCTAGATGTGGCCGCCTAACTTAAATAGTCTCCAGCGACTCACCGTGGTTTGGTGCAACCCGATTGGAAAGAGATGCCCATGATCAACCAAGTTGTCGAACGTGCGCTGAAAATCATCGAGAGTTGTGTTGATCCAAAAAGCCTTAGACAAATCGCTGCAAACGCCCGTCAAAGAGGCGAGTTAGATGTCGCGCGCGCAGCCGATCTACGTCTCTATGAAATCCTTCCTTCGGAAAAACCTGGCTCGCTCGAGTACGACGTGTGGCGTAGCATACACGCGCTAGAAGGCACACTCTCCAACGAACGTGGAAAGACAACACGCTTAGGGAGGACACGTCAAAAAATTGCCCGGGTGGGCGAGTTGGAGACTGTAAAAGACCTGATCATTGGCGCGAAAAAACCCTCCGAAGGGTTCTCAATGCTTATTGAGCGGCAGATGCCCGAACTGACATTCGAGGCTGTAGCCCTTCGGCATCCTAGTAGATTTGATGACGCGATGCTCAATTCCGCGGCAGAGAGATTACGGGCCGCAGGAGTTGAGGTTGATCGCTACATAGTACCTTGACCTGTTAGATCAGGGTGTCGGTGGTTTTGGATCATTGTGAGGGTCTTCGTTTCCGCCTGGTTTCGGTGGCTCTAGTCCGTACTTTGTCTCAGTGGACACTAAGGCGGGGTCGTCTGACTTCTTCTGGGACTCGATCCAGGCCAACGTGGCCTTTAACAATTGCACCTGGGTATCCTCGTCGCTGGCATCGGGGTGGAAACAGCGTGACAGGTCCGACCAGAGTTCTCGTTCTTCAACATGATTTAGCCAGTCCGCGGTTTCAGTAGGAATGAGCTTGCGTAGTTCGTCCAAGGCATCCCTTCTGGTGGCTCCACCTAGACGAATATGCTCGAATAGAAGACCGTAAGGCACCTTGCCCTTTTTGAGTACGATGTCGAGATACCGCGTCGGAATGCCGAGCCGGCGCGCGGTCTCGTTCTTTTGCTCCTGTCTCGGCGACATTGGCGGAGCAACGTAAGGCACGGGCATCGGCGATACGATCGGCATTCGCCCAAGCATCAAACCAAAGACCCCGAGCAGTTGCGTGGCGGCCGACGCTGCGGGATTGGTTGCCTGGACGCGGCGAGCTTCAAGCCAACGCTTCCGTGCCCGGTCATAACAAGTCCGTTGCCGTTTCTTTTTGTTATTTTCTGATCTCATGGCCCGATCCTCCTCGTAAGATCATAACCTGGCCTCTTGTCCTTGATCGGTTCCGCCGGCGTGAATGCGTCCCGAGTTCGCTTTGCCGCGGCGATCCGCAATGCGAGGCGATCCCGTTCGGGGGCGAACATCCACGCGATCGAGGCGGCAAGCTCCGCCGCACGTCTGAGAAGATCGTCCAGGTCGAATTTCGTAAGACGATTTAGAAACAGCCTCTCATTCGTCCGTGCTATCGACGTGGTAGGCGATCGACTTTTTCCGTGAGGCTTTTCAGCGCCGCCGCCTGTGTGTGTTGCGCGTCGAGAATGAGTCCCAGGATTTCCATGAGTTGCGCGATCCTGTCCGGTCCCTCGTGCGGCTTCAGGAGATCGAGGAGTGGCAACAGTCGTTGAGTATTGCGCTCCGTCGCTACGATCATGCTCCGGTACTCGGAGCGGATTTCTGTGGTGTCGTTCAATCGGGTTCTCCTCTTGTAGGTATTTCTCGAATTCGGCGCGCTTCACGCCGGCCGCGCGGCTCGCGGCGGAAACGAAAGCTCCACTGGCTATGGAAACCAGGACGGTGCCTTTCTTGCCCTCGGCCAGGCGAAGCCCTTGGCGGTCGAGTTCGGCACGAAACGCCGCGCCTCCTGCCAAAAAGGATGCCCTAATGGCGGTGCGGTCGAAACTCGGCGCAACGCGCTCCGCGCGTTTCCGGGCGGTGTCCGAAAATCCCTCTGCCTGATTACGGCATCTGTGCGTGCGCGTCGGCTGTACAGCTTCGCCCTGTTCCAGTTCGTAGCGTCTGGCTAGGTCTTCAAGACGCTGATAATCGTTCTTGCAATCGAGCACCCGCAACGTCACAGGGTCCACCTCTGCAAGTGCAACGTGGAAATGGGAGCGGCCGTTTTTCACATGTCGCACGATCAGGTGTGGGCGACTGGTGCCGACATGGAATTCCCTATCCACCGACTGCAGGAATACAGACAATTGCGTCGGCGTCATTTCGAGTTCTGGGGAAATCGACAGGTGACGAACGCTGTATCGACAGCCTCGCGCAGAGGCGAGCGCTTGAGCATCATGGAGGGCATTCCGATCGCCCGCCAGAATCTCGATCCGTTCATTTTCGTCGGCTTTGTCGAGGAGATGACGGGCGAGATATCGAATGCCGCCGGCGCGGTTGATGCGTGTCGTTTGGATGATCATTGGATGATCTCGCGGAGACGGCCGCGCAGCGCGTCAAGTTCGAGCAGTGCTTTCGCGAGTTCGGGATCGTGACCGGGCAATTTGCCCGCATTAGCACGGCGGGCCAATTGATTGATGTTGCCGCCAATGCGACCGAGTTCGCCCAAGGTTTGAGCCAACAGGGCAATGTGGGTAGCATCAAAGGACCGCTTAGGCATTCGGATGTTGAGCGCTGCGCGACGGATCAACTCTGATAATGTAAGACCTCGTGCGACGGCGAGGTCTTTCATTGCTGTCGCTTCGGTGTGGGTGGTCCGGACACGGATGATCTGATCCCGCATCGTTATCTCCTATTCGGTCCGTCTCGGACCGTGAGGGGGTTCACGGGGGAGCTTGCTCCCCCTGACCAGCGGCGTGTGTGGGCACACGCCATTGCTGGCTCCCCTTCTGTTTTCTACAGAGATGATGATGTCGGGACTCTGCCGGCGCAAATGTTGCACGGACCCATGCGGAGGATGATCGCTCCCGCTCACACATGACTTTCCCAGACTTTGGAATGGTGTCGCCGATCACGAGATGCCGCAACGAAGGTGGCGGAATCCTTGACTATGACGAATTCTGGCGGGTACCAAACATCATCCATGCCTCCGAATCGTGCTGTATGTGCCTCCCTGACGGTCGTTTTCTGGCAGGGAAGTCCCTAACAGGTCGATTCCTGGCTCCGATCTTAGGCGGCCCTTTTCAGTGACTTGCCGGCTTCCTGTTCAAGAGGGAGCAATGCGGCCAACCGACGCGGCTTTCTTTTCCTCTGAAGTTTTGATGCCTCGAATTCCGCAAGCACTGAAAGCGCCCGACGTAGATCGCTCTTCGTGTTCTTCGGAAGGGCATCGAAACCAGGCGCGGCTTCAAGGGCGAGGATTTCGTGGCCGATATCGGCGAACGTCCTACCGTCGAGAAGACGCCGTGCCCGGCCGACATTGGCTTTAACGTTGTGGGCCGTTGCCCGGTTTCGTCCGCTCCAGACAAGCCAATCGACAAACCGCCCCTCGATCGCGGGTACAGACTGGCCGCGCTGGCGCTCGAGGATGACTTCTCCCAGCGATTGTGCCACCGGCGCGGGCACGGCATTAGCGATCATCTGCAGGACATCACGCTTTGGTTTATCGCCCCAAACCCAGTCTGCAGGGAAGCCCTGGATTCGGGCAATCTGGTCGACCGTCAAAACCGCCGTCTCCGTTGCGATTACTGGATCGAGATGATGGGGCGCAGACAGATAACGCGGCGTCGGTCGTTCCCAGGATGTGCGGGTGATCGTAGCGATAGGCTCGTCGATCGAGCGGACTCCGCGTCCGCCGCGAACTGGCCGAGAATAAACGTATCCGTTTTCTAGCAAGGCTACGTCGGCGGGGTGATATCTGTGTCCCTCTGGAAGCGGTCGGATCGACCGTTCCCGGATTGTCGGTGCGGATTCATCGGCCGAGTAAAAGGAGCGTCGGGCATCGGACGTTGCCGGGAAAAACACAGCATCTGGCACCGCCGAGCCGAAAAACTGGCGCAACGTCATTGGTGCTGAGGATGCCTTCGCAACAAGGGCGGACTGAAGAAAACCGTCCTTCTCTCCCAATCGTCCAATCACGAAGAAACGCCGCCGAGATTGCGGAACCCCATAATAGGCGGCGTTGATTTTGGATTCCGAGAGTCCGTACCCGGCGCGTTTCAACATGGCGCGCGCCTCCGCCCAAGCTTCAGATTTTTGGGCTTGTGTCACATTTTCCATGACGAACCACTCGGGCCGCGTTGTCGTCACGATGACCGCGAACGCGATGGTCATGCTCGCATTTTTGCCTTCCTCGCGTCTGCCGGCGAGCGAATAGTCCTGACAGGGAGGGCCACCACACACGATATCAGGAGCAAGTGCGGAAATCTCAGGAATTCTGGAGAGAAGATCACTCAGATCAGCTTCAACGACATGTGGGCCGATATTGCGACAATAGGTTTCCACCGCGGCGGGCCAGGCATCATATGCCCTGACAACTTTAAATCCTGCATCGACGAGGCCGCGGGACATCCCGCCAGCACCGCAAAATAATTCCACTGCCCGCACGAAACCCCTGCCATGCTTTTCATGTACTTGTACATGATGTCTTTCGCACGCCAGGGGTTACGAAAACACGAATGTCACGTCGTACTTTCAGCGACCATTTCTCTCACGGTTCTCGATCTGCAGGATCAATTGCCATGTCTGGTCAAGCCGCGCCCGAACCTCGACCAGTTCCCGGAAGACGGCATATCCGTCATTAGTCCCGAGGTCGGAGAAACGATCTGCAGCAGTCTGAATTTCGCGCTGAAGGCGGGAGCATTTATTGAGGTTCAACGGGAACTTCCGCGTGGGGATGTCCGTGAATTTCATTGGCTTGCCTCCGCTGTCGCGATAGACTGCTGACGGGCCGACCGGAGCGCCTTCGCAAGCGTTTCATGAGCCTCGTAGCTCATTTCATCATCAGTGATTTTCTGGACGTGCCACCAGCGACGATCGGGATGCCGTCGGCCGCCTCTGGTCACGTAGTCTCCGCCGAATTCGAGCACGTCGCCGACCTGAACGGCTTCAAGGTCAACAACCTCGCCAACGGCCCACAGAAACGTTCGCTCGCAATTTGCAACATTCTTGCCGCGTACGATTGCGCCCCAGTTTTGGCCGCGCCGGTGATTGCAATAAGCTGGATTTTCGATGGATCGGCCATCGAGTTCGATTGTTGTCATTGTCGTTTTCCTCCCTCTTTGAGGGCAGTTTCAAGAAGGTCGGTGACGAGGGCGCGGATTGTCGTTTCACGCTGCGCGACGTGTATTTTGAGCGTCATCATCATGCCTGGCGGAAGCTCAACCGTAAGCCTTTCGGCATGGCTCCGCCCTTCCCGCCGAAGCGAGTTGTTCCTTGTTTTTGTTTCCATTTCTAGGTTTCCTGTCTCTGTGAGGATACGTCGTTGTGCGACCCCACATCTTCATGCTGACGCCGATATTTCACGGTCACAAGGGGGCTGGCGCATGTTTGTGAAAAAAGATTGAGATGCCCGATAGGGCGGCAATGGATGCCAGAATTGTCGCGGCCTACGATTGATCTGCGCCGCACTGGGCTGAGTGCTTCAGGTTTGAGCAAAGCGTCGGACAGCCTGAATACCGTCGCGCTCGATCTCCCGACGTAGGTTTTCGGCAACACCAGGAAGACGTGATCGACGGACGAGATGCCGCGTGGATGCGGTTTCCACGTAGATCGATGCGACGTATCCAATGAGGCATCCGGCGGCATCCTGATCGTGGAATTCCTCAACCCGAATGTTGTACGTCAAACCTTTGAATAGGGTCGATCTGATCGACATGATTTGCCTCGATTTCCAACGTTTCCAGCACCTTGATTATAATTCTGGCAATAGAGGAGCCCAGGGAAACAACGCGTGAGAGTTGCAACATGCCGGATGTGCGGTGAGCGAAGTCAGTCAAATTCGAGGGATTTCGGCTCCTGGCTTGTTTCCTGTTCGATGCGGGCCGCCGGCCGCGAGAACCCGCTCCGCAGGGGCGGCCGAGACGTTCCCCGTCCCGATGCTTCAAGGATGCCATCGCGCACAGCGGCAGTCACCCAGAAGGGCCGAAACAGCGTGGAGGATGTCCGACGGACATTGACAGAGGGCGCACGATGGCCGGCTTGCGCGTCAGGGCAGGGGGAGATTTCGGGAGGTATCAGACTACGTCTGAAGGGCTTATTAGCACTGTGCGAGCCTCCGGGAGCCTCATTTTTCGATGCCGATGCCCGAAATCGCGGAATCCGCCCTTTAGCGCGGTTTTACGCGACCATGAGAGACATGAGCATATCGGAGCCCCAAGCATAGCGACCCAATAGGGATGAGGCGGGAATTCGCGCATGTGGTATTCGGAATAGGGGTAGCCGCAGGAAGGGTAGCAATGCGCCGCCGGTAGGCGGACCCTGGGACCGACTACGCCCGATACCGCATTCCGTTTCTGGCCTATGGCGCAAGGTCACATCATTACCATGCCCGTTTTTCGGCTCCGCGTATGTGGGGAGCGGCAGAGCAAGAGAAGAAAGATGATTTTTATAGGATCGGGTGGGGGTGCAAGCACCCCCTGGCCTTCGGCCTCCCCCAAGCCTCGGTAAACATACCATACACCGTGACGAATCGTGACGGATGCTGTGTTTTCTGATCGTCGTGACTATTGCGTGTCGACGCGGGCTTCTTTCATGGCCTTGGAAATCTGCCCCGTCGAAACTCCGAAATGTGCGGCGAGGTCATCGCGGTTCATGCCGTTCTTGACCGAAAGGTAGAGGCACTTCCTGCCGAGTTCCAGTCGGGCGGCCCTCTGCTCGCCCTGGTCTTTCGCGCCGCGTCGGCGGCGACTCTCCGTCTGGCGCATAGCTCCACGTTCACGGCGTCTGTCCGTGTCGATGAGCACCCGGAGGTCGGCGGCACGCATTTCCTCGGGTTCGATCTCAAGCCAGTCGATTATTGTATCCGCGCGCATTCTGTAGCGGGCATCGGCCTCGTTGCCGTTATAGGGCATCGTCTTCCCAGAAGCGGCCTGTCGTGCGCGTTTCACAACGGCGCTCAATCTGGCCTTGGACTCCGATTCCGACCAGCCCGCCGATTGCATCGCAAGTATACGGATTTCCCGCTCCATGTCGTCCACCGCGTCTATCCAGGAAAGAGCGTTCGCCGCGATGAAAAGCCAGATGTCACGCTGCCCTGGCGGGAGTGTTCCCGTCTCGGGACTGCGGCATCTGCGAAGGTTCTGGAGGTCATCGTGAACGGCGGACCAGTACGTCGCGCCGGTTAGCTTTTGGATCGTCTGTTTGGTTCGTCCCTCACGCTCCTCCTTGCGGGCGGCACGCTCCGCCCGGAGCGAAATGATTTCGGCCTGAGTGTAGGGCAGCACCTCATCCGCGAGCGTGCCAAATACGTGACGTGTCGGCGCATCTGGTGTTCCCTGACACCAGATCATACCGACGTGACGCCGATTCCAATCGGCTCGGGAGTTGGTGCTTCCAGAAAGTCGGAAGACGCGCGCGGCATCGAGCGCACGCTTGTCCGCGCCAAATTTGGTAAGCGCGCCGGCCAAGGTCTTTTGCACCTGGCTCCAACGCGGCAGAGCCATTGGCGGTAGGAGTTCTGTCAGCCAGACGCATACCAGACCGCGGCCCGTCGACAGGATATAGGATGGAAGCGGTATGCCGTCTTCTCCGAGTTTGTGGAGAACCGCTGCGGCAACATCGACGGGCCGCTTTTCCTTCCACTGGGCAACTTGGTGATAATCGAGATCGATGTAATTCGAGCCAAGGGCCGTGAGGTCCGCAATGCCGCGCCAACGGCTGAACACCTGTTGACTGATATACACGTCCTCGCCGCCGGCTCGAAGGATTTGCTCGGCTTGAAGAATAGCATCGCCGCCAACGGGGACGGTCCATTCCTTCCAATTCTTCTTGCCGTCCAGCACGCGCTGCGCGAACGACACCACGCCCTTGCGGACACCGTTACGGCTTCTGGTATTCTCGGGGTGGAGTGCTTGCAGATGCTGTCGAGGACCAAAGGCCTCATAACAGAACGTTCCGTCAGGCCAAAAATGTTGACAACTTTCGCGGGGTAAAGTGGGGCTCTGATCGGCTGGGATATGTCCCAGCCTCGCGATCACTCAGCCGTCAACGGCAGCTTTACAATGCAGAAAAGATCGTTCATCATTTTCGAACATTCCCAAGAAAAACCGCTGGAGGGTTGCGAGCCCGTGGATAGCGGTTTTTTCATGCTCACCTGCATCTACGCAGCGGTCAAGCGTCAATTAAAATCTACAGAATTTGGGCTGAGACGCGAACTCTAGGTCTTCATCATCAAGTACTTGTACATGAAGCGAGATCGGCGGTAGGTTCTGAAATGTCTACCCTTGGAGGCGACCAAGCGAGCATGGGACCTCGGATGTAAAAGCTTGCCCATCCGCTGGTTCTTCAGGATATGCACACCCTACGTCCGCTCACCAAAACTGACGATGTCCTTCTTTTGCTGGTCCAGACAGGTCGAGCAATAGCGGTAGAACGAAGTCTGATAGGCTCTATCGATTTCTGGCGGCTAGCATACGGCTGAAATCGAGTTCTTCAAATGCGACCTTTTCAAACTCTGCATGGAGCGCTTTCAGGCGCACCTTGCCAGAGCCATATCGGCCGGCCATTCCCACATTCGAATGGCCCTGAAGGCTATTTACGAAATTTACCGAGATATCGCTGTCGAGAGCTTCGTCCTCGAAAGTGTGACGGAAGCTATGGAACGAGTTCTTTTCAGTCTTAATGCCTAGCTTTGCGAGGAACCGACCAAACCGTGAAGAATATGCGGTGGAGTAAGTGCCATTGGATGCACGTGGAAACTCAGGAAATAGCCGCGATCCTTTTTTCCGTTGGGCCTCCGCAAACTCCCGGATACCGAGCCTGATAAGCATTGAGTGGACGGGAATTTTTCGGACGGCATTCTTCGACTTGACCTTTTGCCCCTTCCGACGTGCTGTAATCTTGAAATGCAGGATGCCACGTTCTTCGACGAGGTCATCTACGTCCAGTTGGATGAGTTCACCAGAGCGGGCTCCTGTGAAGAGACCGATCAGGGGAATCCAGTAAATTCCTTCGTTGTAAGGGATATGTTCGCCTGCCGTCTGCCAAGCCTTCGACGATCTGCAACCTGTGAACACGGGTGCGTCGAAAATTTTCTGAAGTTCCTCGGTGGTGAAAGGGTCACGCTGATCAACCGCATCTGTCTGCCCGGTGAGCTTCATTCCCTCAAATGGGTTTGTATGCACGTCATCATACTGTTTTTTTGCCCAACCCCATAAAGCTTGGACAAACCCTATGTTCTTGTTGATGGTTGACTCATCAACGCAAATGAATGGTAGCTCGGTGCCTGCGAGTTGAGTTTCTGCAGTGATCTTTTTCACTTTCGATATGATTTCAGGAAAGCTTAGACCGACGAAACTCTTCTTGAGAAACTCCGTTCTCGGAAGCGAGAGGTAGGCTTCCTTAAATGCCTTGGCATCTTTTTTCTTGTAGTCGGATAGCGGACGGTCACCTGCAAGCGCTAGGAATCGCCGTGCGGCTAATTCGTAACTTCCCGCTGTTTGCGGACTCCATGCCGCTCGCTTTTTCTTGCCGCTAGCTCTGGTTTTTTCGGCAATCCACTCATCGATGGCAACCGACAGTAAGGGTATGTCCGCCGGTTGTTCGGAATTTGATGTGCGGGGGGAAATGTATGCTGGAAACTTTTCGGCTTCAGGGTCAGGACTGTAGTCGCCTCTAGTAGCCATATTGTTAAGCTTGCCGCGTGCGGCATAAATTGCTTCGTCGACATGTCTGCGTAGCTTCTCGCGACTTTCTGCACGCAGACGATATCCTTCTCGAAGAAGGAACGCGTCGATGCGGCCGATATTGTGGTCTTCGTGTCGCTGCCGCATTCGAGCAAGGACCATATCCACTAGGGCCTGGTCTTTTGTCAGCGGGATCATTTTTACATCCTTTTTTCCAAGCCTGAAGCCGTCAAAGGAATGTTCGCTGAAGTTCGCTTTTGGATTATCCTCTTGTTCCGCGATCATCTCGCGATAAATCTGTCCAGCAATAGCAAGCGACTGCTTATGTGTTAGCTCGATTTCTCCCTGTCGAAGTCGTGCCCACCGCTCCTCCACTTCAGCTAGCGCCTTTGCGAACCTGACCTTCGCTTCTGCTGGGTCCCGTGTCCTCAAAGAGAACTTCTCTTCGGTCTTTTTCAGGATTGGGCGAAGGTCATCTGGCACGCCCTTACGAAACCAATAGACTGAGTTGCGGAGTAAAGGGGACGCCATTCTGATACTCATCGTTGTACCACCGTTTTGTACCAGTCGGCGGTAACGAAAAGCCTAATTCCTCAAAGGAATAGCGATTTCAATGGGGGAGTGATGGTGCTGCTAGAGAGATTTGAACTCTCGGCCTCTCCCTTACCAAGGGAGTGCTCTACCCCTGAGCTATAGCAGCATTCAGGCGGCGCGGTTTGTTCCGCGTCGTTGGTGAGCGGCCTATTGCCATAGGTTCAGGACGAGCGCAAGCAGCAAATTCCAAGTTATTTCACGCGGCATGGGGAAAACCGCCGTGACGCTTTTGTTTGCCGGGCTTTTTGGCTAAGGAAGTCCATGGCCGAAAATGACGACAGCAACGAGACCGACCGCCGCGAGCGTGCCCGCAAGGCGCAGGAAGCGCGCGAAGCGGACAGAAAACGCAAGGCCGCAGCCAAGCTTCGCGAAAACCTGATGCGGCGGAAAAGCCAGTCGCGCGCCCGCCGCGCCGGAGAGGCCGACGAAACACAGGGTCTGCCGGCATCTTCACCCGCCGCCGCAAAATCGGACGAATCATCCTGATCTACTCCGTGCAACGGGGTCTTTTCCAGGATTTCACAAACATTGATGAGCCGGGGCTTTTCGTCTAAGGACGCGGCCTTGTGCGCTTGAGAGGGAAAGTTTTTCAACCATGGATCGTATCCGCATTACCGGCGGCAATGAGCTGAACGGCATCATTCCGATTTCCGGCGCCAAGAATGCAGCCCTGCCGCTGATGATCGCCTCGCTTCTGACCAGCGACACGCTGACGCTTGAAAACGTGCCGCATCTGGCAGATGTCGAGCAGCTTCTGCGCATTCTCGGCAACCACGGCGTCGACATTTCCGTCAATGGCCGCCGCGAAGGCCAGGCGGAAACCTACGCCCGCACCATTCAGTTCACCTGCCGAACCATCGTCGATACGACCGCCCCTTACGAGCTGGTCTCCAAGATGCGCGCAAGCTTTTGGGTCATCGGCCCGCTTCTGGCGCGTGAGGGCAGGGCCCGCGTTTCGCTGCCGGGCGGTTGCGCCATCGGCACGCGTCCGGTCGATCTCTTCCTCGAGAGCCTTGCCGCGCTGGGTGCCGAAATCGAGATCGATGGCGGCTATGTCAACGTCTCCGCTCCGAAGGGCGGCCTTGTCGGCGCGCATTACACCTTCCCGAAAGTCTCGGTCGGTGCGACCCACGTTCTGATGATGGCGGCAACGCTTGCAAAGGGCACGACCGTCATCGACAACGCCGCGCGCGAGCCGGAAGTCGTCGATCTCGCCGACTGCCTGATCGCCATGGGCGCCAAGATCACCGGCGCCGGCACCCGCACCATCACCGTCGAAGGTGTGTCTTCGCTGCACGGCGCCCGCCACCGCGTCCTGCCCGACCGTATCGAGACCGGCACCTATGCCATGGCCGTTGCCATGACCGGCGGTGACGTGACGCTCACCGGCACCCGTGCCTCGCTGCTCGACAATGCGCTCGATACGCTGCGCCTCGCCGGTGCCGAAATCACCGAGACGGACAGCGGCCTGCGGATCGTCCGCAACGGCAACGGCATTCAGCCGGTCGATATCGTCACCGAGCCCTTCCCCGGCTTCCCGACCGACCTGCAGGCGCAGTTCATGGCGCTGATGACGCGTTCCTCCGGCGTGTCGCATGTCACCGAGACGATATTCGAGAACCGCTTCATGCATGTGCAGGAACTTGCCCGCCTCGGCGCAAAGATCTCGCTCTCGGGCCAGATGGCGCGCATCGAAGGTGTCTCGAAGCTCAAGGGGGCACCGGTCATGGCGACCGACCTGCGCGCCTCCGTCTCGCTCGTCATCGCCGGCCTTGCCGCCGAAGGTGATACGATGGTCAGCCGCGTCTACCACCTCGATCGCGGCTTCGAGCGTCTGGAAGAAAAGCTTACCCGCTGCGGTGCGATCGTCGAACGCGTCAGCGACTGACCCGGCGAACGCCATTGTGATTTTTGCGGAAAGGGCGGCAGGTCAAAACCTTGCCGCCCTTTTTCGTACGCCTATGTCAGTACGGTATCCCACCCACCATTCCGCCTCATATTCATGATCCGGTTTTCCTCGGAGTTTTTTCATGTCCAATGCATCTTCCCCCGTCTGGTTCATCACCGGTTGTTCAACCGGCTTCGGCCGCGAGCTTGCCAAGCTGACGCTTGCGCGCGGCTGGCCGACGATCGTCACCGCCCGCGACAAGGCGCGGCTTGCGGATCTGGTCGAAGGCCATGAAAACGCGCTCGCCGTTGATCTCGACGTCACCGATCAGTCGCAGATCGAGGCCGCGGTAAAGGCTGCCGAAGAAAAATTCGGCCGGATCGACGTGCTGGTCAACAATGCCGGCTATGGCTACCAGGCCTCGATAGAGGAAGGCGATGACGCTGAAATCCGCGCCATGTTCGATGCCAATGTCTTCGGCCTCTTTGCCATGACCCGTGCCGTGATGCCGGGCATGCGTGCACGCCGCATGGGCCATGTGCTCAACATCACCTCGCAGGCAGGCTTCATCGGCTTCCCCGGCTCCGGCTATTATGCGGCAAGCAAGCATGCGGTCGAAGGGTTCTCCGATGCGCTTGCCGCCGAAGGTGAGTCGATCGGCATCAAGGTCACCTGCGTCGCACCGGGTCCCTTCCGCACCGACTGGGCCGGCCGCTCGCTGAAGCAGACGCCGGTGGCCATAGCTGAATATCAGGAGACTGCCGGCGCCCGAATGAACCAGACATCCGGCTATAGCGGCCAGCAGCCGGGTGACCCGGTGCGCGCCGGCGAGGCGATGATCAAGGTGACCGAGGCCGCTGAGCCGCCGCGCCACCTCGTGCTTGGCGAACTTGCCTATAACGGCATCACCGGCAAGCTGCAGCAGCGCCGCGACCAGATCGAGGCGTGGAAGGATGTCAGCCTGTCCGCCGACTTCCCCAAATAAGCGCCAGCGCCGGCAGGTGATCGTGCGGGCGGCCGCGCCCTGTTGTTTCTTGGTCGCCGCCATCCTATCTCCAGCGTATCGGAAAACGAGTGTCCCGCATTGCTTTGCGGGCCGCTCCAAGCATGGAAACAGGACGAATGACCGCGCTGAAGCTTCTCGCTCTCGATACGGATGATCTGGGTGTCATCTCGGCCCATATGCAGGATGCGGTGTTCAAGCTTGTCGACACCCGCTGGTCGGCCGCGGAGAAGACCTTCTCGCTTGCCGCCAACCGTTTCGACTGGGAAGCGTCCACCGGCAAGCGCAAGGGCTTCGAGCGGCATCGCGCAGCCCTCGTCCTCAAACGCGTCGAGGCCGTCCGCTCCACCGGCGTCAACCGCGCTCGTCGCGATGAGGTGCTGTCGCTGCTTGCCGTCCGCTTCGTCCAGAAGGGCGAAGGCCCGGAAGGAACGGTCGAGCTGCTGCTGTCCGGCGGCGGCACCGTTGCTTTGGATGTCGAATGCATCGAAGTCGCACTTGCGGATATCGGCGGCGCGTGGGAAACCGCAACGAGGCCGCACCATCCCTGATCGCCGACCCCGATCACCGACTGCTCCCGGCCTGATATGATGATGGCATGGAAGGACGACCCGCGTGGCAAGCTGGCTTGAGCAAACATCCGAGGATTTTGAAACACGGTTTACCGCGTTTCTTTCGACCAAGCGCGAGGTCTCCGAGGACGTCAATGTCGTGGTCAAGGCGATCATCGACGATGTGCGCGCCCGTGGCGATGCTGCACTGATCGAATACTCTTCGCGTTTCGACAAGGTCGACCTCGCAATCGCCGGCATCCGCATTTCGGAAGCAGAGATCGACGCGGCCTTTGCCGCGACGGATTCCGCCGTGATCGATGCATTGAGGCTGGCCGCCGAACGCATCGAAAAGCACCACGCCCGGCAAATGCCGAAGGACGATATCTACGAGGATGCGATCGGTGTCGGTCTCGGCTCCCGCTGGACGGCGATCGAGGCTGTCGGCCTCTATGTTCCGGGCGGCACCGCAAGCTACCCAAGCTCCGTGCTGATGAACGCGGTGCCGGCCAAGGTCGCCGGCGTGCCGCGTCTCGTCATGGTCGTGCCGGCCGGTGGCGGGAAGATCAATCCGGCCGTGCTGGCCGCCGCCCGCATCGCCGGCGTCACCGAAATCTACCGTATCGGCGGCGCGCAGGCCGTGGCAGCGCTTGCCTATGGTACGGAAACGATCGCGCCTGTGGCAAAGATCGTTGGCCCCGGCAATGCCTATGTCGCGGCCGCCAAGCGGCAGGTCTTCGGCACCGTCGGCATCGACATGATCGCCGGTCCGTCTGAAGTGCTGGTCGTGGCCGACCGCGACAACGACCCGGACTGGATCGCCGCCGACCTTCTCGCCCAGGCGGAACACGATGCCGGCGCCCAGTCCATTCTGATGACCGACGATGCGGCGTTCGGCAAGGCCGTCGAGGCCGCCGTCGAGCGCCAGCTGAAGACCCTGTCGCGGTCCGAGATCGCCACCGCCAGCTGGCGCGATTTCGGCGCCGTCATCCTCATCGAAAGCTTTGAGAAGGCGCTGCCTCTGGCAAACCGCATTGCTGCCGAGCATCTGGAACTCGCCGTTGCCGATCCCGATGCGCTTCTGCCGGGCATCGTCAATGCCGGTGCGATCTTCATCGGCCGCCATACGCCGGAAGTGATCGGCGACTATGTCGGCGGCTCCAACCACGTCCTGCCGACGGCGCGCTCCGCCCGCTTTTCGTCCGGTCTCGGCGTTCTCGATTTCGTCAAGCGCTCGTCGATCCTGCGCCTCGGCCCCGATCAGTTGCGGCAGCTGGCGCCGGCGGCGATCACTCTGGCCACGTCCGAAGGGCTTGATGGGCATGCGCGGTCGGTATCGATCCGGCTCAATAGCGAGGGCTGACCATGGGGCAGGGGGCGTTTCGTCTCTGTGATATCGTGCTGGACGATAGCATCGGGCGGTCTACCCCTGACGTGGAACACGAACGCGCCGTGGCGATCTTCGATCTTGTCGAGGAAAACTCGTTCACGCCATTCGGCCATGGCGGCGGTCCCTACAAGCTGAGACTTTCGCTGGCCAATGCTCGGCTCGTGCTGACGATCACGACGGAAGGCGATGAGGATGTGGCGACCCATATCCTGTCGCTCACCCCCTTTCGCCGCATCATCAAGGACTATTTCATGGTCTGCGAGAGCTATTACGAGGCGATCAAGACGGCCACACCCTCGCGCATCGAGGCGATCGACATGGGCCGGCGCGGCATTCACAACGAGGGCTCGCAGACGCTGATGGACCGCCTCGACGGCAAGATCGGCGTCGATTTCGACACGGCGCGGCGGCTTTTCACGCTCGTTTGCGTGCTCTACTGGCGCGGCTGACCATGGCATCCGACGCACCAAGCCCGAACCGGAAGCAGACGATCGGCATTCCGAATGCGATCCTGTTCATGTGCGGGCAGAACTCGATCCGCTCGCCGATGGCCGAGGCCATTGCAAAAAGCCTGCTGCAACCCGATATCTACATCCAGTCGGCCGGCGTTCGCTCCGGTGAGCCGGATCCCTTTGTCGATGCGGTGCTGGAAGAAGTTGGCCTGACGCTCAGCCGTAATCGCCCGCACCGGCCGCGCACGCTCGAGGAGATCGAGGACAACTTCTTCGACCTGATCGTCACGCTGGCGCCGGAGGCGCATCACCTGGCACTGGAACTGACGCGTACGAGCCCGGTAGACGTCGTCTACTGGCCGACGATGGACCCGACGGTCGTGACCGGCACGCGCGAACAGCGGCTTGATGCCTATCGAGAGGTTCGCGACCATTTGTGGAAGCTGATCGACAAGCGTATGAAGCCGATCCGACGCCCGCCGCCGGCAAGCATTTGAGCGCCTGAAAGATTAGCTTTCAAGCTAGGTTCACAAAGGCGACACGATTGTGTAGTTTCCGCCCAATTTTGCGGCGCAGGTCGGAGAATCCGATAGCGCATGCGTTCAACCACAGAAAGAACACCAGTAAATGGCTAAAGAAGAAGTCCTTGAATTTCCGGGCGTTGTCACGGAACTGCTGCCGAACGCGACCTTCCGCGTAAAGCTTGAAAACGAGCATGAAATCATCGCCCACACCGCAGGCCGCATGCGCAAGAACCGTATCCGCGTTCTTGCCGGCGACAAGGTTCTCGTTGAAATGACGCCTTACGACCTTACCAAGGGCCGTATCACCTACCGCTTCAAGTAAGCAGAACTTCCGGCAGGGCATGGCATTACATGGCGCTTGAGCAAAAGCTGATACTGGCATCCGGTTCGCCGCGCCGCCTCGACCTGCTCAATCAGGTGGGCATAGCGCCCGCGCGCCTGATGCCGATGGATATCGACGAGACGCCCAAGCGGGCCGAGCATCCGCGCTCGCTGGCGCGTCGTCTGAGTGCCGAGAAGGCCGAAGCAGCCCATCGGGCGGTAAAGGACGACCCGACCTGGCGCCACAGCTACATCCTCTCGGCCGACACGGTCGTCGCCGTCGGCCGGCGTATCCTGGAAAAGACCGAGTATACGCAGGAGGCGTCGTCGGCGCTGCATCTTCTCTCCGGTCGCGGCCATTGGGTCTATACCGGCATATGCCTCGTCACGCCCGGCGGCCAGTACCGCCAGACGGTGGTAGAGACCAAGGTGCGCTTCAAGCGGCTCTCGACCCGCGAGATAGAAAACTACCTCGCGTCCGGCCAATGGCGCGGCAAGGCGGGCGCATACGCTATCCAGGGCATTGCCGGCGCCTTCGTGCAGAAACTTGTCGGCTCCTACACCAACGTCGTCGGCCTGCCTCTGCATGAAGTGACGTCGCTTCTCGCCGGCGAAGGTTTCGACGTTGCGGGAGCCTGGCCAGAAGTTTGACCGACCGGGAACGGCGCGCGGAGCAACTCAATTCCAGCAGGGATTGCAAGTGGTTTCGCGAGGCAGCTGCATCGTCGCAGATATATTGAGCCGTCGCGCACTTCCAGCGAAGACGAAACGCCCCAAAGCATGTTTCCCGAAAAGGGGAGCCGGTTCTTGGACAAGGGCATGCGCGAAAAACCGGGAAGCAAGGCACGGCAAGCGACCTGAATGCTCGCAGCGTGCTTTGACAGAAAACGCCTACAGAGCCGAAAAGGAGTTGCTCACATGACATCCGAACCGATCAAGCCGGGCGGCAAGGTCGAGCCGCTCAGGAAAGCCCGCCCGTGTCCTGAATGCGGCAAGCCATCCTCGCGCGAAGACTATCCCTTCTGCTCTGAGCGCTGCCGTACCCTGGATCTCTCCCGCTGGCTGAAGGGTTCCTATGCCATTCCGGTGGCCGATGACGAGAGCAAGGCCAACGACCCGGACGGGCGCGACTGACGCCTGCCTGCATGCGGGAGACGCCTGCGTCAGCTCTGCCAACACGTTCTCCACAGCCGTAGAGCCCTGGCTTTACGGCTGTTTTTGCTGGGGAATTCGGAATTTTCGCAAACTTGTCAAAAAAGTAGCGACGGGTGCTGGACATGGCCGAACAAGATGTTATAACCCCGCTCGCTCCCGCAGGAAACCTCCTTCGGACGGTCTGGAAAGACCGGCAGGCTTGATAAAGCCTCGGATGCCCGGATAGCTCAGTTGGTAGAGCAGCGGATTGAAAATCCGCGTGTCGGTGGTTCAAATCCGCCTCCGGGCACCATTTTTTCTCAGAATATTGATTTTCCCTGATGAAAGTTGATGCCTTTAGCCGCGCTCCCGCAGCTCTATGGTTGCGTGCTCCACTTATCTGAGCGGCCCCGTCTGGTTCTGAGCCTCAGATCCTGTTGCCGTGTCTGAACATGCGGCAAGCTCCAGCCCATTCACCTTGCTTGATCTTCATGGGTGATCGTTACCGAACAATGGCCTTTTGGGTCGCAGCTTCGTGCCTCTTGTCGTTCCGTTCGCTTAGGGTGCTGGACGTTGCATCCTGTCGCGTCGATAAATAGGGCAGACAAGGTGACTGCTATTTTAGGTGTCTCAATTTGTATCATTTGGGGCGAAAATAAATACACAAGTATCTGAAAATAAAGATTTAAATTGACTGACCTGTGTCTTAACTCATCTCAGCCCGTATCACGCAATATTGCCTCTTGTGGCGGGCTGCGTGGCGGGCTAGTGGAGTGTTCAGCAATCCGATTTAAGGGGTGGGAAATGTTGAGCGACGCGAAAGCGCGGAAGATGAAGGCGGGCGACAAGCCGATCTCCGATGGAACGGTGGCAGGGCTGTATCTTGTTCCTGCGGCGGTATCGGCCGGCAGCGGAAAGTGGATTATCCGCTTCATCTCCCCGCTGACCGGCAAGCGGCGCGAAATGGGCCTTGGCAGTTATCCATCCATTTCCATCCGTGACGCCCGTATGAAGGCAATGGAAGCGAGAGGGGTGATAGAGAGCGGCAGGGATCCTGTGGATGCGAGGCGTGCGGAACAGCGGGAGATTGCAAGGATCGCTGCCGTTCCCACGTTTGAGGCCGCCGCCCGACAACATCACGCTGACAAGGCGGAAGGGTTTCGCAACTCCAAGCACACAGAACAATGGATGACGTCGCTTGAGCAGTACGTTTTCCCGAAAATTGGCCGACGACTGGTCAACGATCTTACCCCGGCTGACTTTGCGGCTTGCCTCAAGCCGATTTGGTTGAAGAAAGCTGAGACAGCCGCTCGCGTCAGGCAGCGCTGTGACGCGGTGATGAACTGGGCGGCCGCGCACGGCTTCATTCTTGCCAGCCCGGTCACCGTAGTAGACAAGATCCTCCCAAAGCAGCCTGGCAAAAGAGAACGAGTAGAACATCAGCCAGCCCTTCCGTGGCGAATGATGCCGCCCTTCTATTCGATGCTTCAGGAGGGAGAGTCAGTGTCTCGCAGGATGCTGGAGCTTCTGGTTCTCACAGCCTGTCGTTCCGGCGAGCTGCGTCAGATGCGGTGGGAAGAGCTGCATCTCGATGATGCGCTATGGGTCATCCCGGCAGCGCGCATGAAGGCGAAAGTCCAGCATCGCGTCCCACTAGGGCCAAGGGCGATCGCCATTCTTGATGATCAGTTGGAAAAATCCGAAACTGGAGAGGGCTTAGTCTTCCCTTCTCGGACAGGCAAGCCGATGACCGATATGGTTCTGACCAAGTTTCTGCGCGACAGGGAAATCGAAAGCGACACACCGGGCCGCCTAGCCACTGCCCACGGCTTCCGCTCTAGCTTCCGCGACTGGGCTTCTGAGCACGGGTATTCGCGCGACCTGGCCGAGAGAGCGCTGGCCCATACGATAAAAAGCATGTCGGAGGCAGCCTATCATCGTACTGACTTGCTCGAGCAACGGAGGGCGATGATGGTGGATTGGGAGCGATATTGCTCGTCGACCATTACCTGATGTGAGTAAATCTCGGTATAAGATTTGACGCTTGACGTACTCTGATCCCTGCTCTGATCCCCAAAAACTGGATCGTTTTTAATTGGAGTTTTCCGCGCTAGATTCCCGGCTGGGAACAGGAGCGGAAGCTATGAAGGCATCGAAGTTTTCGGACGCGCAGAAAGCGTTCATTCTGAAGCAGGGCGATGACGGAGTGCCGGTGGCAGAGATTTGCCGCAAGGCGGGCATCAGCCAAGCAACTTATTTCAATTGGCGCAAGAAGTACGCTGGGCTGCTGCCCGATGAGATGCGCCGATTGAAAGCTCTGGAAGATGAGAATTCCAGGCTCAAGAAAATCGTTGCCGATCTGACACTGGACCGCGAGATGCTCCAGGATGTCATCCGCCGAAAGCTCCGAGGCCTGTCAGGCAGCGCAAGCTGATAGACGGGATGCTGGTGGATTGGGGCATCTCGATCCGACGGGTCTGCAAGGTTCTGAGGTTCGACACGTCGACCTACCATTACAAATCCCGCCGCACCGGACAGGCCCCACTCGAACGACGCATCAAGGAGATTTGCGAGACGCGCGTGCGATATGGTTATCGGCGTGTCCATGTCCACCTGCTCCGCGATGGATGGAAGATCAACATGAAGAAGACACGCAGGATTTACAGCGAGTTAGGTCTTCAGCTGCGCAACAAGCATCCCAAGCGCCGGGTGAAGGCCAAGCTTCGGGACGACCGCCAAGAAGCTGTCGGCCCGAACGATGTCTGGGCGATGGACTTTGTTCACGACCAGCTCGCCACCGGCAAGAAGCTGCGCATCTTGACCGTGGTCGATATGCACTCGCGCTACTGTCCGGCCGCCGACGCCCGCTTCACCTATCGAGGCGAAGACATGGTCCAGACCCTGGAAGGCATCTGCAGGAAGACCGGATATCCGAAGACGATAAGGGTGGATAACGGCAGTGAGTTCATCTCTCGTGATCTCGACCTGTGGGCCTATGCCAACAACGTCACCCTGGACTTCTCGCGGCCTGGCAAGCCGACCGACAACGGCTTCATCGAGGCCTTCAACAGCAAGCTGCGGGCGGAGTGCCTGAACGCCCATTGGTTCCTGACCCTTGCGGATTCGCGCGAAAAGTTGGAGACTTGGCGTCGATACTATAATGAGGAACGTCCTCACTCGGCGATCGGATATGACGTCCCGATTGACCTGCATAATCCCGGTGGCACAACCAGCCAGCCATCGTGATCAAAGCCGGAAAACTCCAGCTTCCGGCGGTCCAAGGTTCGGTCTCAGAGCAGTCTCAGAGCAACTCTCCTGAAAATCGGAGGGAAGATGGGGCTCAGGTCATCGTAAGCCTCTTGCCTATCTTGACCGGTGATCAGTGCTCGCGCTCCTACTTGATTAAAGTCGTCATAAAACTGTAACAAGAAATGATCCGCAACCACTTATGAACGAATACATGGATCTTCAAAAACTCATCAACGCGCTTCTCGATCTTGAAGGCCCGTCGCGCGCCGTCGATGACAATATCGCCGAGGCGTTGGGATGGTCAAAGAGATTCGCCACCATTTCGGATACCGCAAGCGATAAGAGCCGAATGGTCCAGCAGAAAATGTGGCTTGTTCCTTCCGGCGAGGTCCGTGAAGTGCCCCATTACACGAAGGGTGCCCAGGAGGCTCGGATGCTAGTACAGGAAGTGGCCGCGGGTTTGCCCTGCGCTCTCGTCGTCGAGAACGGAAGCGCAAGAGCCCAGCTAGAGGGGGGGGCGCCCTTTCACGCCAAGACTAGCGCAATCGCGCTGTGCCTCGCAGCCGTTTCCCACATGAAAGACAAGTCGGCGCTATGAATGATCTCTCTGTTATTGACGCTCTCATCAAAAGGCTTATGCGCGACGATACTCCCCATCGCGACATGGATGATGGTATTGCAGAAATACTAGGGTGGTCGCGGGCCTACGAGACCACAACGGACGCGAACACCGGCGAGACTTCACAAAAGCTCCTCAAGCGATGGTACCCACCGGGTAGTCAGACATTGCGCCGCGTTCCTAGTTACACCAGTGACCTTCAGTGTGCTCTTGATTTGGCTTCTGACGTTAGCGGCGGTGCAAAAGTGGGCTGCTCGTGGGACGAAACAGGTGCCCACAGTGTCATTGGCTCTCGCCCCCCGATTAGGGCGAGAGATGTTGCAATGGCCGTCTGCGCCACATCCCTGATTGTCGTCCGACAGAAAAGCTCAAGCAATCCATGATCAATCTATTTCGACGCAACAAAACGCAGCAGGTCGCAGTTGCCCTTCAGGCCTCGCAGTACCCAAGGGAAGACCTCACTCCTCGTCGCGAAAACCTTGCTCTGCAATCTATCACTTGGCGAGGTTCTGGGCAGTGGCGAGCGCAGGAATCGAAGATACCCCAGAGGATCTGGGCTTACTGGGACGATAATAGCCTGCCAAAACTGGTTGAAGCCTGCGTAACTTCGTGGCGTAGGCACAATCCTAGCTACGAAATCAATCTGCTCACAAAGACTACCATTCAGGACTTCTTGCACGATGCGCCCGAAAGCATCTTCGATGATGGGGTTCATAGGAGGGCTGATTGGTTACGTCTTGCACTGCTACGCAGATACGGTGGCATCTGGCTTGATGCTACAACGATCGTTCGGGGACCGTTGGATTTTATATCGGAAGCGCAGCAGATATGCGGGTCTGATTTTGTAGGATATTATATAAAGAGCAAAACCAAGGATATGACGTATCCTCTCGTGGAAAACTGGTTCCTCGCATCCCCGCCCGGAGGATGGTTCGTTGAGGACTGGTATCACGAGTTCATGAAGTCGGTTGTACACGGCTCAGATCAGTACATTCGTGACTTACGCAGCCAAGTTAACTTGGATGATGTTCGTCATGGGATAGAGAAAGTCCGTCATTTTTCTATGCATATCGCAGGTCAGATGGTTCTGCGCCGGCAAAAAAATAGCCATTGTCTTCTGCTGTTCAAAGCCGAAGACGATCCCTTCCTCCTGCAAAGTCAGGCGAGATGGGACGCGGCAAACATACTGAAGAGGCTGACGGATATGCCCGCATCTGCGAACCAGTTCTGCAACTTGATCAAATTACGAGGCATCGACTGGACGCCGGTTGACGAAAAAGCAGCTGCGGGAACCGTTAATGAGGACTCTTTGATTGGCCATCTTATGCACAGCCATACGACGTACAAAGAAAAATAGGCTCGGATATGACACCCATCAAATTTTCGATTATCGTCATTGGTCACAATGTCGAGAATTTCATCGAGCAGGCCATCGCGAGCTGCATTTTCCCGAAACGTGATGATTACGAAGTACTCTATGTAGATAATGGATCGACAGATACAACAGCTTTACTGGCTCAAGAGACCGCCACCGATCTCGCGATCCCGTACCGCGCTCTGCACCTGGGCAGGAACTACGGTCCAGGTCACGCCCGGAACGAAGGCGTGAACGCAGCCGTCGGAGAGTTTATAATCTTCTTGGACGGCGACGACTTTCTGTCGCCTCATGCCCTCGACCGCCTCAATGAAATGACGCTCCAAAACCCGGCTCAAGTCTACCTGTACAACTATGCGCGCTTCCATGAAAACGGCTCGCGCATCAACAATAAGAACACGAAGCTTCTCACCGAGGGCTATCGGCGAGAGCCTGAAGAGATTGAGAAGATCCTCCGCAACTTTGGCGTTGCATGGAATAAGATGTACCGAAAGGACTTTCTTTGCGAGAATTCGATCGAGTTCGGCGAAGGTTTGTACGAAGATATTGAATGGAACTTCAAGGTTCTCATTCTCGCGTCGCCACTCTACGTTACGCCAAACGTTTTGGTCTATTATCGACACCGTGCGCGGTCGGTCCTTCGATCTAGAGATATGCACCATTTTGACGCCTTGTCCCAAGGCCGCAAGATGTACGACTTCTATGCCCGAGATCCGAAGCTCTCCAAACTTTATGGCCTACGGACCTACTCCTATATCCGGGATGTGGTTGTTCGCATCCTGGCCGAGAACCGCCTTCCGCCTGCTGCCCGTGGACGGTTCGTACGAGAGGCGTCCTCTTTGCTTAGGGGGTTTAGAAAACTTGTTGGGAAGAAGAAGAGGACCTGGACAGAGCGCCTTATCGACACTCAGAGTTACGCAGCTTACGCAGGAGGGATCAAGGCTCTTCGGTTCTATGATAAGACGGAGAAGGCGATCATCGAGGCGGTTACGCCCTACTACAATAAATACAAGCAACCTTATATCGAGTTCCTCTATAGAAATAGGATGGTTAGGCAGCCAATCCAGAACAACCTTGTTTTCATGGATGCTTTTTGGGGCCAGAAGATTGATTGCAATCCCTTAGCGATCGCCACGGAACTCGAAAAACACGGCTTTGAGATCGTATGGGATCTTAAGAAGGACGGTAAGAGGCCTTCAGTTTACCCCGGTAAAGTCGTTCGCCGGCATAGTAGAGAGTTCTACGAGACGATGGCCCGCGCGAAATACATGGTCTCGAATGTGAACTTTCCGGACGAATGGATCAAGCGTCCTGAGCAGGTTCACCTGCAGACGTTCCATGGCACACCACTTAAGCTGATGGGACTCGACTTGAGGGAAACCAACCCGCAGGAGATGAACTGGAACGGCTATGCGCGCCGCTCCAAGAAGTGGGATTTTGGCGTTTCGTCAAACCGTTACTCGACGAGGATCTGGCGCCGTAACGCTCCGTACAACTGGAAAGTCTTGGAGACCGGATACCCTCGCAACGATATCTTCTTCAATCATACCGATGAGGACGTGGCTCGGATCCGACGTGCAGTAGGCATCCCTGACGGGAAGAAAGTCGCACTATATGCTCCGACTTACCGAGCACCCGATAAGGGCAAAGTCAAGAATGTAGCCGACACTCAGGCTTTCGATGCTGTGCAAGTTCAAGCTGCACTGGGCGACGAGTACGTCCTCATCACTCGCGGACACTACTTCTTAAAGGCGGGTGCAGCTGAAAACAGCGATAAAATCATCGATGTGTCGTCTTACGTCAACAGCAACGAGATCTGCTTAATCGCGGACCTACTCATCAGCGACTATTCCTCCATCATGTTTGACTATGCTTGCTTGAATCGTCCGATTATTCTCTACACGTACGACTATGACAATTATACTGCCGAGCGGGGAGTGTACTTCGATGTCAAATCAGAGCCGCCTGGTTTGATTACGGATTCGTTCGATGCGTTTCTAAGTGGCCTCAGATCGCGGGAGTTTGTTTCACCTGAGAATCAGAAACGGTTGCGGGCTTTCAACCATCGTTTCTGCTCGCTAGAGGATGGAAAGGCGACTCAGAGAGTGATCAGGGAAGTTTTTGGCATAGAAATCACCTCAAACCCAAAGGAGGCGTGATGTTTCACTCCCACGTTTATAGAATAGGAGGCGCCAGCGCAGGCGCCTCCTGCTCGAAAGCTTCTTCAAGAGCCGCCCGGTATGGACCTTACCTGCCGACCCGCCACTGAAGTTCATCCTGCTGCGCTTAGAACCTCGGATAAATTTCAGTGTAGGTCACATTCTACGGGTCGTCCGATGTAGCAAAGTCATCGCCTGAGGTGTCCATCTCAGGCTCTCGCTTGTGCTTGATAGCGAAAGCCGGCGATATGCAGGCAAAACAAATTAGCAGCAGCGCTCGGTGCCACCCTTCTGGAAGTAATTGACAAATTCCAATCACCACTAGCGCAATCGCGTAAAACGATGGTGCCATGTCCCTCTTCCTCCGACCCTCGCTAACGTTAGTGAAGCATTGGAGTTGCCGTAAGTCTACGACATTCTATCACCAATCGCCATAAAGCCGGCTGAGACTCCCCATGTTGAATCCGCGGTTGCGTTGCGCGCAGAAGTGTCGACGTGATCGAAGTATTTGGACGCTCAGAAGGTGTTTACGTCATAGAAGGGCGACTATGGCAGCGATCTGTCGCAAGGCCGCTCTCGGCCAGGCGTTTTTTTCAACGGGGCGAGGTTACACGCATCAATTGACGCGCACGATGGCGGAAATTCAGCAGCTTTCGAGCCGGACCGTGTGTTAGTCAGGCGGCCCGGGGTTCGGATCTCCGGCCAGCGTTATTCGCATCCTATTTGAGGCACATGGCGCTTCGATCTCGAGTTTGTTTGTACCTTGCAATGTCGTCACAAAAGCTTCATAAATCCGTCACCTCCCAAGGGCAACGAAGGGCCGCCAATGAAGCGAATTATCACGTTCGGAACATTCGATGTTCTGCATGTCGGGCATATCCGAATCCTGCAGCGCGCGCGCCTGCTCGGTAATCATTTGACGGTTGGTATCTCCACAGATGCCCTCAATTGGTCAAAAAAGCAAAAGAAGACCGTGTATTCTCAGTTCGATCGTCTGGAAATTGTGAAGGCCGTTTCCGGGGTGGACGAGGTGTTCTTTGAGCACTCCCTGGAGGAGAAGGGCCAGTACATTCAAGAGCACAAGGCTGACGTTCTCGTGATGGGCGACGATTGGGCCGGTAAGTTCGACGAATTCAAGTCCCTGTGTGAAGTGGTGTATCTCCCTCGAACCGAGGGTATATCGACGACCCAGTTGCTGGCTGAGATCCGAGCTATCGCATCCTAAAGTGAATCAATGTCAGAGCCTGTGGTTGGCTTTATAGCCAGAAATGTATTCCAATTCAGGCAAGTAGAGCGCCTGTGGCAGGCTTATCCCCTCTCAAAGGTTTTGTTGGTTGGCGGCGCCGTTGACTGGGAGGCGTTTCTCGCAACTGTTCCATCCGAAGACCACGGGAGGTTTCACGTCTTGTCGTATCGGCAGGCAGTTTCCCTCGATGGCACATTCGATGTTCTGTTTTTCCAAACGCCGTTTCCCCTGATTGAAGAGATAAACAAGACCCGACTTGTATGCATACAGTACGGTCTAGCCAAAGAACGGCATAACTACGGTGAGTGGCATTCACTCGCCGACATGAACCTCATGTATGGCGAATACTCCGCAGCGGCGGTCGCGCATTTCTCACCCAGCTTTGCAATCGGAAACTTGAAGTTTGCGGATTGGAAGGTGAGCGTTGATCCAACGGAAAAAAAGAAGGCCGGACAGGTGCTCGGACTGGACGCGGCGCTTCCTACGATTCTTTATATGCCCACATACAACGAGCTTGGTTCACTCAAACGGCTATTAGAGCCGCTTGCCGAGTTCAATCAGAAATACAATGTCGTCATAAAAGCCCATCACAACCAGGAGTCGAAAGGCATGGTGTCCTGGAGGATCGAGGCCAAGGATCTCGGGTTTCGCCATCTATTTGGCGCAGGCAGTGATCAGCGACGGTTACTTGACGCAGCCGATGTCGTTATCAGTGATTATTCTGGCGCGATCTTTGATGCTCTATATGCTCAAGTGCCGGTCGTGCTCTTTCAAGAGGACGCATTGAAGGCTGTAGGCATCCAAAAGTTCAATCTTCAGTCGATCGAGTATCGACGTCGAGATGAACTCGGGATCGTTTGCGAAAAAACGGATGATCTCTCTGACAGTATCAAACGCGCTTTAGATATGGATGACGCGGACCGGGCGCGGTTGAGGATACTGCGGTCCGAACTTATGGTTGATTGCGAAAAGACGGAGGTTGTAAACGCCGCACGGTCGAAGGTTACCGACCTTCTAGAGGGAAGGATAACGCCGCTGACCACTTCTCAGCTCTATGTTCGTGAGCTCGTGAAGATCGCTCGGCAAGGTGAGCGCGCTTTGCAAGGCGCGCGCCGGAAACATCCGTCGCTCTCTATCAGGGTTCTTCGGTGGTTGAAGAGATTGGTGCGTCCTCGCAAGTGATCACTATGCGTCTTCGATGGTGGGCTAACGAGGAAGTTGCCTTACCCATCACTCTGCCGCTTGCATCCCCGCCAACAGTGGTTTTTTCCGTTCTAGGTTTCTTAAGGTTTGGATGAGGTCGAACGCCTGCTCGATCTCGATCAGATTTCCAGACGATGGATCGACATACACCGACATATCAATACACGCAGCAAAGAACAGTTCTTCCACCGTTCGAAGAGCGGTGCGTCGACTGATTGGCTGCCGGTCATCCGTAAGTCCCCACCCGGCATAGAATGGCATTCCGAAAGTCGTGACCTTCTTGCCTCTAAGCAATGCCTCAAACCCCACCTGCGAGGCGACGACATAGACTGAAGCGCATTGATCTAGGACCTCGGTAATGTCAGCGTCATCAGGTAGGAGTTTCACCCGTGCTGTCGCCGGAAGTAGGTTCTGATTGTTTTTAACATTGTCCGGGTGGCGTTTAAAATAAACGGGAGTATTGGGGTTTTCCTTGACGGCAGCAGTAACCATGTCCGTGATTGTGCGCTTTTCCGCGCTTCCAAATTTGATTGAAGCATCATTCGGCGTCTGGTCTATCACGACTACTGCGTTCGGCTCCAATACGACCTTTGTTCCCCGCCCGGCGTACCGGTTGTATTTGGTAAGCCGCTCGCGCTTGACCCGTTGGATTAGAGATTGTGACCGAACGAGCTGCGCCTCCGTTAGGCTGTAGGAGCCGTCATTGAGCTTGAGTTCAAGCCTCGATGGCTGACGTGCATCGTAGTAGTATCCAAGATCATCGAGAATGTAGCCAAACGGGCGCGTTCCAATGGCTGGGGCTTGGTTGTCAAAATAGCCGGCGTAGGCGCCAAAAAAAGCGGCTTCCCCAAATATAATCTCACGGTCGAAGCTTCCGATGAGCAGTGCGTCCCAGAATCCGGAGGTTCGGATGGCCATATGTAGAACTAGGGCAAAGTCCGCCTCATGAGGGAGAACCTTCATGCTGACATTTGGGGTTTGGAAAATAAGCTTGACGTTCTCGTGAAAGCCACCTTCCAAGTCATCCTTCGGAGCATTTGCATAGACCATCGCACCCTCCGGGATTGCTCGCACAAATTCCGCGGCTGAGAAGGCACGCTGCCGTCTTATGATCCCGCGCATCGCGAGGTAGGCATGCATCTGGATGAGTGACTGTTTTTCAGAGAGCACGCGCAACTCGTCAAAGGGCTTCTGCTTCCACAGCTTTCCGTTCTTGATATTCTTTTCTAGCCAAGCGCGTGTGCCCTTTGCCTGATAGACCTCAGTCATGGCGCGGAGGATTCTATCGGGCCGGAGCATTTTGAATGCAGTTCGTGACCGCGATTGCTTTTTCTCATTTTTCCGGGCAGCGCTCCGCCACGTGGGCTCCGGAAACATTTCGGCGTAAGGCGAGACCTTGGAGAAGGTATACCACACTCGACGCTTGGGATGAGCACCGCCATTCCATGGCTTCATGGTGCCATTATAGTGGATGATCTTGGGTGTCTTCTGTCCGTTACGAATGTCGTCGGGACTGACCAGCGCGCGGCCGCTCATGTTATCCGCGACCCATTCCGCGTCGAAAAGCTCTCCATGCATGTTCCATGCGATATGAACGTAGGCCATGCGTTCGCAGAAGAGAGAGTTGAGAATTTGCTGATCACCATGAAAAATCACGAACTTATGTCGTTCGATGTACTCGCGAACCGCCCCAGCGAAATCCATCGTCCGGATGTTCTTCATGTTGCAGACGAGCACGCCAGCATTTAGGTTCACGGATGTCGGTGAGGTTTTGTACGCCTTACGGTGCGCGATGCTATTGTAGTCCTCTGCGCCGGCAAACATTGTCTTATCATGAAGATCTGTATCGAAGAGTTCGGCGATATTGCCAAGAACGACAATGTCGGAATCGAGATATACGACTTTCTCTACGTCAACCGGCAGTACGAGGTGCATGCCCAGACGGAAATAGGTTGCGATCGATATGCCGCGGCTGGTCCTAATTGAGGCGAAGTCGGAGGCTGAGACGGTGACTGCATGGACTTCTATATTGTGCTGTTTCGCAAGCCGCTGAAATCGTTCCTGGTCATCATAGGGTAGCGGTCGCTCGACAAGAATAAATGCGCGGAGCTTTCTGCGATCTCTGTAGTTTACGGCGACCGAGGTAAGTGCAACCGCAGTCACCGGCAGATACTCTTCATCCGTCGCAAATACGACGTTGACGTAGGTTTCGCCTTCACTGTGCCGCATCGACTGTATGCCCTTGTTTGCCATCGTCCTGCCTTAGTTCACTTCCGATGACTGTATTGTGACAGCGCCGCGAATGAGCCACTGGATACGATCAGTAAGGCGCAGAGAGGCCGGCTCCGTTTGTCGTGATCTCGAGGCGCTGTGGCCGATAGGTTGGCGTATTTGCAACACGCAGCTGGTTCACAAACTGAATGGCTTCGCTCGGCTTGTCGAACGGGCAGCCGTCAAGCTGCGCCGGCGAAAACTCCCACCATCTAGTTTCAAGGAGGGGCTCAATAAGCTCCGAAGACACTCTCGTACGGACGACGCGGGCGGGGTTTCCAGCGACAATCGAATACGGGGCCACGTCCTTGGTGACGACAGCATGGGCTCCGATGATCGAGCCGGTCCCGATCTTTACGCCAGTACGGATAAATGCGCCGACCCCGATCCACACATCGTTCTCGATGGTAGTTTGCCTGATGGTCGTGTGCGCCACACGCTTCCAGTCACCCGTCACAGCAGCCCAACTTGGACGTATGTACTGTACCGGGGATGTACTCAACCAGTGGGTGGGATGCTCAGGATACCCGATTTGAACGCCTTCGGCTATTGAGCAGTATCGGCCGATGCGTACATTGGTGAAGCGCCCCCGGCCGTTGATGTAGGAAAACGCACCGACTGAGAGAATGTCCCTCATCGACGTCTTGACTTGGCAAGGGATCTCGTAAGAATTGCCGCAAAGGAATTGGCTTTTTGGAGTGAACTCCAGTTCCAGGCCGAGCCTGATCAAATCCTCCGGCGTATAGCGGCTGCCGAATTCTACCCTTCTCGAGCTCATCTTGAACCGCTTTCCTGCATGAACGTCATCAGCGTCGCAAGGCAAAGGGCAAGGGCCGGTGTTGCAGCGCTCACGCGCGGCCCCCGTTCGCCAACCTGAGCTGTCGCAAGCCCAGCACTCCACGAATAGCCGCTCACTGCGGATGGATGAGCTTGCTGTAAGAGTAGATAGGCGGCTTCCAAGTTTGAGGTGTAATGAGGGACTTTGCCAGGGTCATCTGAATGCGGGATAAGCCAAAGGGTTCTGCCTCGAGCTTTCCCTGTCTGGGTGTCGATCATCTCGCCATCGACTTTGCGCCAGCCTACTGCTTGCGCCACTAGGCCATCAAGAGACCTTGATCCTACGTCCGCTCCACGCAGGAGATTTATAACGCTGTCTAGACGCATGCTGCTCCCGGCGCGAACTTATCTCCATTTCCTCTATGATGATTTTGATACAGAAATGCGACAGCCCTGTCTCAAAGCGTTTAACGCGTACTCTGAAGTAGAAATCTCAATGCTGCGCAACTGAGCGCCAATGCCGGCGTGCGAGCTTGGCTGTATGGGCCTTCGTCGATCTTAGCACTTGCTGAACCCTCTTCCCAGCTGCATCCGCCAGCGCTTTCAGGAGCGACGAATTTCACGAGTGAGTGAGCGGCTTCAAGGTCCTGAGTGTATCTCGGGATAGTACCCGCTTTCTGCGAATTCGGCTCGAACCAAATACCGCGAGCGATAATCTGCCCGGTGTTATCTCTGTCCTCGCGAACTTCTCGTCGCCATCCAATCGCTTCGGCGATGTGCCGATCAAGGATCCGCGAACCTTCGTCGGCGGCTTCGATGCTCACGATTATCGTAGCGAGTTCCACCTTTGATCTCCCCTGTGCGACTTTTCTCTCCGACACCGAATTGCGGCTTTTGAAGCACGAGAATTCTCCGCACGCAACTATGCCCAGATCCGTTCCCTTACTCTCGCAAAGGGAAAATAGGTTGCCGATGCCCATACTTGTCCCGTGACGCTGGTTTGCAATGCTAGACTGCCTGCGAAGGTAAGGTCTAGGCAGGTAAAATGATGCGCCGTGCCTCCTAGTTTCTGTCGCTTTCCCGGACTAGCTTATGCACCGATTCGTCGTCCTTTCGGATGACAGCCTGTGCTGAGGAGATATCATGTCGGAGTTTGCGAGCGGATTAGTTGAGTTGAAGCCGCAGATCACCGTGATCGGTGTCGGCGGCGGCGGCGGTAACGCAATCAACAATATGATTGCCGAAAACCTTCAGGGTGTGGAATTCGTTGCCGCCAACACGGACGCGCAGGTGCTCGCAACCTCCAAGGCGACGCGCCGGATTCAGCTCGGTGCACAGGTGACCGAAGGACTCGGTGCAGGCTCTCTTCCGGATGTCGGGCAAGCCGCGGCGGAAGAGTCCATCGACGAGATCATGGATCACCTCGCTGGCTCCCACATGTGTTTCGTCACGGCTGGAATGGGCGGTGGCACCGGCACCGGTGCAGCGCCGGCTATTGCGCGCGCGGCGCGTGCAGCAGGCATTCTGACCGTTGCTGTGGTGACAAAACCCTTCACTTTTGAAGGTCAGCGCCGGATGAAGACTGCGGAAGCGGGAATAGAAGCGCTCCGCGACGCCGCAGATACGGTCATCGTCATTCCCAACCAGAACCTGTTCCGTATCGCTGACAACAAGACCAGCTTCGCGGATGCGTTCATGATCGCCGACCGTGTCCTCTATTCCGGTGTCGGTTGCATCACCGACCTGATCGTCAAGGAAGGCCTGATCAACCTGGACTTTGCCGATGTCAAATCGGTCATGAAAGGTATGGGCCGTGCGATGATGGGCACCGGTGAAGCCTCGGGTGATGGCAGGGCCCTGGTGGCGGCAGAAGCAGCGATCGCCAATCCACTTCTCGATGATATTTCGATGAGGGGGGCCAAAGGCGTGCTGATCTCGATCTCCGGCGGTGCCGACATGACCCTTTTCGAGGTGGACGAGGCTGCCAGCCGGATCCGCGATGAGGTTGAGGCCGAGGCGGACATCGTTGTAGGATCGATCTTCGATCGAAATCTCGACGGCACGTTTCGTGTTTCAGTGGTTGCAACCGGGTTAGACGCTGCGCCCTCGATGCCTGGTGTCGGAGCGCAAGTATAACAGTCCTAGGCCTTCGAAACATCGGTGTGCTAGTGCTGTTTTTGCGGTCGCCTCAGCAAAACGAAATGTGAATGCTGTAATGATTGCTCAGATAGAAAATAGAGTAAAGGCTGGAAGAAATCTCCCGGCCATGCGAGCGCTCCTCGCTTGTGCATCGCTAGCGTTGCCATCGTGCAAGTTTACCATCGCGCCGTCCAGGCTAATCATGGAGGGGCGCCTCCTGATAGAGTACCACGCTGGCCGTCACGACGCTGCAGAGGGCATTTTTATACACTACGCTAGACGCGGTGAGCTGACATTCTGGGCCGTGAGCACTTTTATCGCGCGGGTGTTGTTGCCGGGCCATGCGCGTCGAGTGGAAGAAATATTTCGGCATGGCGAGCACTCACCTGGCGCCGTTGCTTTGATGAAAGTAGCGCTTGAACGAATGAAGGAGATTGAGGTCGAGCAAAGCGAAGGACGTCACGTCAACGTAGACCTCATGCGTCAGCACGAGCTCTTGGCGGAGGATCGCCTAACGTTCTTGCGGGCAGAGACATCTTACATCGACCTGAAACTCCTATTGTCGGCAGCGATATCGGCCGAGGCGTGCAGTCGGGAAGACCTCTTTTCGGAAGCAATCGGGTTGCTGATTGCACAATTGGACACCGTTGAAGCAAGTCCTAAACTCTCGCGTCAGTACGCAGCCAGCGTCGTTGCGGTGAAGCTGTGTCTATTTGACGTAGAGGGCGCGCAATCGTTTCTACAACGTATATCGACTCGCGGATCGGACTTGCGACGCGAACTCCGGGACGAGGTGGAGACGATTCGCAAGGAGACTGATGAGTTTAGTTATGCTGTAAAGGCGGCGAAGGAAGACATATTAGCTCGTGCGCTCAGGGTAGACCGGGTTCCGGATAGCAAAATGGTTCTGCATATGCCGGCGGCCGCATTCAGAAAAAATAAAGTAGACTATCCTGGATTTCGATCGGATCTGAGGTTTGTGCTCGGACAGTTAGTAAAAGAGCTGGATGAAAATAATACAAAATACGAGGTTAGGGGCCGGCTGGCTCTTCATGGATTGTTAAAATCGCCTATCCCCACCATTTCGTATCACACTGCATCAACGTTCGACTGCAATCTTCATTTCAAGGAGACTGACCGCCCGTCGCTTTTCAGCTTCGACAGACGCGGTTACTCCGGGTGGTCGGAATTCTCGGAAATCACGATGGAGGAGCTGAAGGTAGCAGCGGTTGACCGGCAAGAGGCCGACGCCTTCTTTGCAGACGAGCAGCGACGCGTCATCGGCGGCAACCTTTCGAAATACCGACAGGCTGACGTTTCGCACGCTGAAGCTTTGCCAGACCGCTTCATTTTCGTCGCTCTGCAGCTCATCGGCGATGCCGTTAGCCAGCTTGCCTATCTCAACCTCTTCGAGATGGTGGAAGACGTTTTGAAGGTTGCCGAGGCGAAAGGACTAAGTGTTGTTATCAAGCGCCATCCGCTTTGCAACACGCCTGAAGTCTCACGCTTCCTTGCGAACTTGGTCGCCGAGGGGAGGGCGGTTCAGGTCTATTCGAGTATTCACGCGATTATCCCTAAGTCCGTCGCCGTCTGCGTCATCAATTCAGGCGTCGGCGCGGAGGCGCTTTTGCACGAGAAGCCGGTCTATGTGTTCGGTCGATCGGATTATATGGGAGGCTGTTTCGTCTGCCGGCAGAAGGGGGATTTTGCGGAGCAATTCTCCGAAGGGGAAAGTCGCCTGACGCGGGATGAGCTACGCACCTTCTGGTTCATGCTCAGAAAGCATTACGCGATCGACCTCCGGGATCGGGAGAAGGCTGCAGCCGAAATCGGCGCTCGTGTAATGAAGCATCTGGAAGATTGCAAAGCGCGGACGCAATAGCGCGCGCACAGTTCGCCGGCTGCCATTGCCGCCGGCGAACTGATCAGGCCTCAGTCTGCCTTGTAGACCAGCTTGCGGTCTTCCAGCGCCGGCAGGAACTGACGGGTGAAGATCTGCTCCGGCTTCGGCTTGGACGGCAGCTGGTAGCCTTCGGCGACGATGTCGATCGAGCGAGCAAGGCGGGCGTCATCGACATCGCCGAGGCCGAGCTTGTCGACTTCCGGCGAGATGATCAGGTTCTCGTAGGAGAATTTCATGCGTGCCAGTTCCAGATCTTCCTTGGCAAGGTTGTCATAGGCCATCACAGCGTCGATACCGGCCTTGGAATTGCCCGCGATCTCCTTGGCAGCCTTGTTAACGGCGCGCACCAAACCTTCGACGGCCTTCGGGTTGTCCTTCACCAGCTTCTGCGACACCATCATGCCGTTGGCATAAAGGTCTAGACCGTAATCGCCGAAGGAAAGCCAATTATAGTCCTTTGCCGGATCCTGGCGGTTGTTGATCAGGTTGAACCAGCTGGTGATGTTGAAAACGAGAGCGCCGTCGATATCGCCCTTGATCAGCATCGGCTCCTGCAGGTTCGGCCCCATGTTCTCGATCGCGACCTTGGTCATATCGACCTTGTTGATCGAACCGAGCACGGTCACGAGACGGGTCGTCGGGGTACCCTGCGCGCCACCGAGCTTCTTGCCTTCGAGATCGGCCGGCTTGGTGATGTTGGTCTCTTTCTTGCTGACGATGGCAAACGGCGGCTTGCTCCAGAGCTGGTAGACCATCACCGGCACTTCGTTCGGGCGAGTGGCTGCATTCTGGATGATGGCGTTGATATCGCCGAAGCCGGCATCGTAGACGCCCGACATGATGCGGGTCACGGTCGCGGCCGAACCTTCGCCCTGGTCGATCGTGACGTTGAGGCCTTCTTCCTTGAAATAGCCCTTCTGCATGGCGAGCAGGAACGGCGCATCCGATCCTTGCGTCTTCCAGCCGAGGGTGAACTTGATATCCGTTTCGGCCATGGCGGTACCGCCCAGGCAAAGGCTAAGCGCGAGCGTCGAGAGTAGTGTCTTCAGCATGTCTGGCTCCGTTTGGGTTGGTGTTCAGTTTCAGGCGGCAGTGAAATCCTGGCGGCGGGTGGCCCAGCCGGTGACGCGCGTCTCGATCAGCGAGAAGGCGACGTAGAGAGCGACGCCCAGAAGGGCGAGGATGAAGAGGCCGACGAAGACCAGCGGCACATCAAAATTGGATGAGGCCGACATCATCACATTGCCGATGCCGCGGTTCGATGCTACCGTTTCCGACAGCACCGAGCCAACGAAGGCGAAGGTGACGGCGATCTTCAGCGAGGCGAAGAAGAAGGGCATGGTGCGCGGCAGGCCGACATTCCAGAGGATATCGAGCTTGCTGGCGCCGAGCGATTTCAACACGTCCTCCAGTTCCGGCTCGGTCGTCGCAAGCCCGGTGGCGATGTTGACGACGATCGGGAAGAAGCACATGGCAAGCGCCGTCAGGATCGCCGGCACCGAGCCGGAGCCGAACCACAAGACGAAGATCGGCACGACCGCCACCTTGGGGATCGACGAAAAGCCGATCAGCAGCGGATAGGCGGTATCATAGGCGGTGCGTGAGACGCCGATCGCCGCACCGATGACGACGCCGACGGCGACGCCGAGCACAAAGCCGACCATTGTCGTCCAGAGCGTCTGGATGATATGCGGCACGAGTACGGGGAAGCGATCGACCAGCGTCTCGAAAACCTGGCTCGGGCGCGGCAGGACAAGGTCGGATACCTGCAGCGCCAGGCAGAGAATTTCCCAAAGGCCGAAGAAGGCGACGATGAGGGCGGCGGCCCAGATGCGGCGGCGCAATTCATAGCTCATGGTTCAGGCTCCCTGGATTGCGGTGTCGGAGCGCGCATCGATGATGAGTTCGCGCAGGCGCTGGTTCAGCGCGACGAAATCATGTTCGAACGTCATCTCGACTGTGCGGGGACGGGGGAAATCAACGGTGCTGTCATCGATGATGCGGCCGGGCCGCGCACTCATGACGCAGATGCGCGAGGCAAGAAACCCGGCCTCCTTCAGGTCGTGGGTGATCAGCAGAACAGTCGGCTTGCGTTTCAGCCAGAGAGACTGCATCGTGCCCCACAGCTCCTCGCGGGTAAACTGGTCGAGCGCACCAAACGGTTCGTCGAGCAGGAGCAGGCTCGGTTCGTGGACAAGCGCCCGGCAGAGGTTGGCGCGTTGCAGCATACCGCCGGAAAGCTGCCACGGGTAATGGTTGGCGAACTTATCGAGCCCGACATCAGCCAGCAGTGCGCGCACCCGGTCGCGAAACTCGCCGTTCTTCTTCGCCCGGTATTCGGAACGGAACGGCCGGACGATCTTGAGCGGTAGCATGACATTGCGCTCGATCGTCAGCCAGGGAAGCATGGTCGGGTTCTGGAAGGCCATGCCGATGCGCAGAGCCTTGGCGCTGACTTCACGTCCGCCGACGATCACCGCACCTTTCGTCGGCCGCAACAGGCCGGCGGCTAACCGCATAATCGTCGACTTGCCGCAGCCGGAAGGGCCGACAAGCGCCACGAATTCACCATTGCCGATCCGCAGGCTGGTCTCCTGCAGCGCGACGACGGCATTGTCCTGCCGGCCGAAAGAGACGGCTGCCTGCGATAACTCGATCGCCGGGATGGCGGAGGTCATGGGGTGCGGTTCGGTCTGCATCGGGTCTCCATCAAAAGTAGTCTTACAAAGTGCATGCAATCGGTGTGCCAATCTGGATGAGTATGGAATCGAGCGCTTCTTCTGTCGAGTGAATGTCGATAGAAGTGAATGCAATAATTGCATGCATTTATTTTGGGCGAATTTTGCGTGAAATGCATTCAAATGCGGCAGCGTGCCGAGTTGATCTTTGCTGCCGCCTCGCTTATCGAATTGCCAGCACAGAGGGTTCGTAATGGCGGGCAGCAAGCGTTCGGCAAGAAGTGAAGGTGATCGCGTTGCAGCGATCTGTATGGGTTTGCGCCGTGCGATCATCGAACGCGCATTGCAGCCGGGTGACCGTTTGCCGGAGGATTCGCTCGGCGAACGGTTCGGCGTCAGCCGCACCATCGCTCGTCATGCGCTTGGCCAATTGGCTGCGGAGGGCCTTGTGGATCTCAGGCGCAACCGGATCGCCGTTGTTGCCACGCCCTCCTTCGAGGATGCACGGGATATTTTTGATATCCGTCTCGACCTCGAAAAGCAGGTGGTGCGCCGGCTGGCCGGCAGGCTGACGGATGCTCAGGCAAAGCAGTTGCAGGCCATCGTCGAGGCTGAGCATGATGCGCGACAGGGGCCCGAAGGCGCCTCCATCCGGCTGGCCACCGAATTCCATGTGCTTCTCGCAGAAATGACCGGCAAGCCGATCCTGATCCGCTACGTGACGGAAATCTGCTATCGCGCGGGCCTGTCGCTTGCCGCTTTCGGGCGCCCGCATTCTTCCGATTGTGCCGTCAGCGAGCATCTCGAACTGATCGAGGCCATCCGCACCGGCCCGGCGGAAAAGGCGGAGGCGATGATGGTGGAGCATCTGGAGGCGGTCGCGTCGCGCGCGCTTCTGCAAAGCTCCGGCGCCAAGCCGCGCGACCTCATGGATATCCTGGCGCCCTACGCGGATTGAAAGGGCCTGGCGGCCCTCCCGTCAATTCTTCAGCGTGCAATGGTCGGGTCGAGGATCCATTCGGCACTGTCGTTCCACACGTCCGTATCGACGATCAGGCCGTCGCGCACGGTAAACCGGTCGATATAACGATTGTTGTCGAACGGCGTGCCGTCCGGCCATTCGCCATAGAGATAGCCGAGACTGTAGACGATGGTCTCGCTTTCACCCGGCATGACGTCATAGCGCTCGATGCGCTTCTTCACCCACTTGTAGCGGGCTGCATTGAAGCTTGTCGGGCCGCTCGGTTTGTCGAAGACGCGGTAGCCGGTGAAGCGGCAGGTGAAGCCCGCCGCAACAAAAGTGGCGGCACGCACCGGATCGGGTGCCATTGATGCCGCCAGATAATCCTTGACCGCCTGAAGGTCGCGTTCTGCTCTCTCGCTCATGGATATCTCCAAACATGTTGCGAATAAAATATCAAAAGTGCATACAGGTAGTGTTACGCAAATTATCCTTCGGGTTGCAATATGTTATTTCCAGAATCGATTGATCTTGTCATCCGTGCAGCGCAGCTCGCGGGAGGAGGCGAGTTGATGGATATCGGCGTCGCCGGCGGCCGAATTGTAACCGTAGGCCCGTCATCGCGGAACATGGTCGTCGGTCCGCAATGCGCCGAAGAGTTTGCCGATGGTCGTCTGGTCCTGCCTGGCTTCGTCGACACGCACGTCCATCTCGACAAATCATGCCTGCTCGCCTGCTGCCGCGGTGTCAGCAGCCTCAAGGGCGCGATCAATGCGGTATCTCGGCTGAAGCAGGACTTCACCGAGGACGATGTCTATCGCCGCGGTGCGCGCTCGCTCGAAATGGCGATCCTGCAGGGCACGATGCATATGCGCGCCCATGTCGAGGTCGATCCGCGTGTCGGCCTGCGCAGCTTCAAGGCCATGCTGCGGCTGAAGCGGGATTATGCATTCGCCATCGACCTGCAGATCTGCGTCTTCCCGCAGGAAGGGCTGACCAACGATCCGGGCGCGGAGGAGCTATTGGAGCAGGCTTTGGGGCAGGGCGCCGATCTTCTCGGTGGCTGCCCCTATGTCGATACGGATCCGACCAAGCAGATGGATCGCCTTTTCACTCTTGCGCGGCGCCACGATGTCGATCTGGATTTCCATCTGGATTTCGATCTCGATCCGTCTTGGTCCCATATGGAGGATATTTGCCGCCGTACCGAGGCATACGGCTGGCAGGGTCGCGTCGCGATCGGGCATGCGACAAAGCTCGCAGCCATGTCGGATGAAGCGTTTCATCACCACGCATGTCGGCTCGCGGCAGCAGGCGTTGCCGTCACCGCGCTTCCCTCTACGGATCTTTATCTCAACGGCCGGGCGGACGGTTATCGCGCAAGCCGTGGCGTCGCTCCCGTGCATCTGTTGGCAGAGGAAGGCGTCAATGTATCGGTTGCGACCAACAACATCCTCAACCCGTTCACACCCTATGGTGACTGCTCGCTTCCGCGCATGGCGAACCTCTACGCCAATCTCATGCAGATCGGCCCCGACGGATTTGACGCCTGCCTCGACATGATCACCGGCCGGGCGGCAAAACTCATGCGGCTCGACGATTACGGCATCCAGCCCGGCGGCCGCGCCGACCTCGTGATCGTCGATGCAAAGGACGAGATCGAAGCCTTCGGGCGTATCGCACCGGCCATGATGGGCTTCAAGAACGGTCGCAAGACATTCGAGCGGTCGGAACGGATCATCCGGTAACGGGAGCTGCGCTCCGATTTATGAGGCCCCCAGACGTTTCCCGCTTGCTTCTCAGCCGAGTCCTGTCCCGATCGCTGCGGTATAGACTGCGTAAAGCGACCGGGTTGCGGTAATGAACAGCCGGTTGCGGCGTGGTCCGCCGAACGTGACGTTCGCGACGGTCTGCGGCACGAGGATCTTGCCGATCAGCTTGCCATCTGGCGCGAAGCAGTGAACACCATCACCGGCGCTCGACCAGACATTGCCGTCGGCATCGACACGGAAACCATCCGGCAGTCCCTTGTCGATGGTGCAGAACTCCCGGCTGTTGGAAAGCGTGCGTCCGCCTTTTACGTCGAACGCACGGATGTGGCGTGGCGCTTTCGGATCATGACTTGAGGATGAGTCCGCCACGTAGAGAACTGTCTCGTCGGGCGAGAAGGCCAGCCCGTTGGGTTGTCCGAAATCCGTGACGGCGGCCTCGATCGAACCGGTTTCAGGATCGAGCCGGTAGACGTTGCGCGTCGCCTGCTCCGGGTCGGCGCGAAAGCCTTCGTAGTTGGACATGATCCCGTAGGTCGGGTCGGTAAACCAGATGCTGCCGTCGGAGTGTACGATAACGTCATTTGGAGAGTTCAGCCGTTTTCCCTCAAAACTGTCCGCCAGAACGGTGATCGATCCGTCGATCTCGGTGCGCGTGACGCGTCGGGTGCCGTGCTCGCAGGTCACCAATCTGCCCTGCCTGTCGCGCGTATTGCCGTTGGAGAAGTTGGACGCGCTCCGAAAGGTCGAAACGCCGCCGCCCTCCACCCAACGCAGCATCCGTTCATTCGGGTTGTCGCTCCAGATGAGGCATCCCTGGTCGCCGAACCAGACCGGTCCTTCAGCCCAGCGGCATCCGGAATAGAGTTCATCGAGCGGCGATGTCGGGACGATCAGGAAGCGAAAGCGATCGTCGTGGATTTCGTAGATGGAAGGGGTCTCGGTCATGGCATTGCGTCCGCTTGGATTGATCAGGGAATTCAAAGACTATCTCGTGGCCTGTCGCCCGCCCGCCAGCAGGATGACGGCGATGATAATGACTCCCGTCAGGATGAGACGGAAACCGGCGCCGAAGCCGTAGGTGTTGAGCATCGAGACGACGAGGAACATGAAGAGCGAGGCACCCCAGATGCCCGGTATGTTGGAGTTGCCACCGGCAACCGCGGTGCCGCCGATCACCACGACGGCGATCGACATCAGCAGATATTCCGACCCCATGTTGAGCGCGGCACCACCGGAGAAGCTCGCCAGAAGATAACCACAGACCGACGCCAGCACGGCGCAGAGCATGTAAGTGACCAGTCGCGTGCCGTCGACCGGAATGCCGGTCATGCGCGCAGCGAAGGTGCTTTGCCCAATCGCCGAGATCCAGCGACCGTAAATGGATTTCTCCAGCAGCACCCATGCGACGATCGAGAGCAGGAGCGCCACGAGCGCGACATTGGGTATGCCGAACAGGCCGGACGTGGCAAAGCTTGCCAGAGTGTCCGGCGGCTTGATCCGCAGGCCGCGATTGCTCCAGATTGCCACGGACTGGACGATGAAGCTCATCGACAGCGTGGCGATGATCGGCGGTATGCGCAGCGCTTTGATCAGCACGTAGTTGCCCAGCCCGATCACGAGACCGATCCCGATAGAGGCGATTAGCCCAACGGCAATCATGCTGTCCTGCACGTCCATGAACTTCAGGGCAAGCGTGCCGGACAGCGTCATCGTCGCCGGCACGGAGAGATCGATATTTCCAGGCCCGAGCGTGATGACGAACATCTGGCCAATGCCGACGATGACGGAAAAGGCGGCAAAGGTGAGTGCGGCCTGTGAAAGCCCGAAGGAGCTGGCCCCGCCGGTAAACAGCACGGTGACAACCCAGACGATGAGCGCCGCGGCAAACGACCAGATCCACGGTTTTGCCATCAAGGCACGATGCAGGTTCATTGGCTTTTCTCCCGCTTTTCCAGGCGATTGAGCGCAAGACGAAGCGCGAGTACGACAATCAGGATCGCGCCCTGAGCGCCGATCTGCCAGTCGGGCGAGATGCGCATGAAGGACAGGAAGGAGCCGGCAAGCGTCAAGGTCAGCGCGCCGATGACGGCGCCGATCGGCGATACCTTGCCGCCGACGAATTGCCCGCCGCCAAGAATGACGCCAGCGATAGACAAGAGCGTATAGCGCAGCGCGATATTGGCATCGGCCGAAGTCGTCAGCCCGACCAGCGCTATACCCGCAAGCACGGCGAACATGCCGGCGAGCGCATAGGTGGCGGCGCGAACGCCGATTACCGACCAGCCGGCCCGCTCCACGGAGCGGTCATTGCCGCCGACACCGCGCATCACGACGCCGAAGGACGAGCGCATGACGATGTAATGGGTGACGGCAGCGATCAGCACGCTGGCGACGATCGCCATCGGCACCAGCGGTGGCTTTGCCGTCATCAGCCAGCGCGCCCACGTTGGAGCAGTGCCGCCTGGTGAGGGTAGGATCAGGACCGCAAGCCCGCCCCAGACGAAGCTCATGCCGAGCGTGACGACGATCGACGGCAATTCGCGCAGGTGGATGACGACCCCGATGACGGCATAAGCGGCAATCGCGCCGAGAAAGATCAGCATGCCGAGTGCCGGTGAGGCCTGCAGGAATGTGGCTGAAACACAGGCGCAGAAGCTGACGAACGTACCCATCGACAGGTCGAGATCATTGACCGACATGATCAGCATCTGGGCAATCGTGGCAAGCGCGATCGGCACCGCGAGATTGAAAAGCAGATTGAGGCCCGTATAGCTCATGGCGCGAGGCTGCATGTAGAAGACGGCGGCAAGCAGCAGCACGAGCGAGGCTGCGGGAATGATCAGGCGGATCGTGCCGGAGGAAAGCTTCATGCAGCCTCTCCTTCGCTGAAGGAGGAGGCGAGCACATTCTTCTCACTGATTTCGTCCCCGATCAGTTCGGCAACGATGGCGCCCTCGCGAAAGACATAGACCCGATCGCAAAGACGGATCTCGTCCATCTCGGTGGAATACCAGACGAAGGTGCGACCATTGGCGGCTTCCGACCTGAGGATTTCGTAGACTTCCTGCTTGGTGCCGATATCGACGCCACGCATCGGGTCGTCCATCAGCACGGTACTGGCCGTAGTCGCGAGCGCGCGGGCGAAGAGCACCTTCTGCTGGTTGCCGCCGGAAAGCGAAAGGATACGATTGCCCATGTCCGGTGTCCGGATCTCGATCCGTTGTTTCCAGCTTGCACCGAGCGTTTCCTCCCTGGCGCGGTCGACCATCCGGTTGGTGGAGAGCTGCCCGAGCGAGGCGATGGAAAGGTTCTTTAGAATGCTCCAGAGCGGAAACGTGCCGTTCAAACTGCGGTCACCGGCGACGAAGGCGATCTCGCGGCGTCTCGTCGGCCACCAGTTGCTGTTGCGGTCGAGGTAAAGATCGAGCAGCGCTTCGGTCTGGCCATGACCGCCGAGACCCGCAAGTCCGATCATCTCGCCGCGAAAGGCCTCGAAAGGCAGACCATGACCACGCCTGGGCGACATTGCGAGAACCGGCGCACCGGTCTTCGTCGCGAGAGAGCGCAGGAATTCCTGTTCCCGCACGACGTTGCCCATGGCCTCGACAAGGCTGCGGGTGGAAAAGTCTCGTGCGATGCGATCGGCCACCACCCGGCCATCCTTCATCACCACGATACGGTCGGATGTGGAAAGGATCTCGCCGAGAATATGCGAGATCAGAAGAACGGAGCCGCCTTGACCGACGAATGCCCGGATATAGGCCATCAACTGTGCCGCAAGCCCCGCATCTAGCGACGAAGTCGGCTCGTCCAGAATGACGAGTTTCGGGCGCAGTTCGATACCGGCAAAACTGATGGCGATCTCCACCATCTGCCGTTCGGCGATCGACAGGTCGTCGACGGTAGTATCGCAGTCGATCGCGTGGCCGGGAAAGATCAGGTCGAGCTGGGCCTCGACCAGCTTCAGCGCGCGCGACCGCCAGTTCCAGCCTTTCAGCTCCGCATGCATGATGCGCGCATTCTCGCCGACGGTCAGGTTGGGGCAGAGCGACAGTTCCTGAAAGACGCAGCGCACGCCATTGGCTCGGGCCGCCGCAATACCGTGCTCATCGCGGCCCGCATAGGCGAGCGTTCCGTCATGCGGTCTCAGGCCGCCATTGATGACATTGACGATGGTCGACTTGCCAGCACCGTTATGGCCGACAAGCCCGACACATTCGCCGGCATGGATGACGAGGTCTGCGCCGTCGAGCGCCTTGACGGCACCGAACGTCACCCGGATGCCGCGCGCGGCAACCACCTCTTGTCGCTTCAAGGTTTCGGTCATGCAATCGCTGTCGATTTTGATGGATGATGGAAAAGGAGTGAAACGGAACGCAGGGATTGGGTGCCTGCGTTCCGGCACGCGGGAAATGCCGTTACTTTGCGGCAATCACCTTCTGTGCGTCTTCCAGCGAATACTCGACATTCGCCACGCCACCCTTTTCGGTGTTCTTGAGGTTTTCCTCCAGATTAGCCTGGTCGATCCTCAGGAACGGTACGACAAGGTCCTTCTGAACCTCTTTGCCGTCGAGGATCTGTTGCGCCACCCAGAAGGCAAGCGTCGAGACGCCGGGCGCGATCGAGACCGACATGGTCTCGTAGCCGTCCTTGTCCTTCTGCTCTTTCCACCAGACGAGCTCGTCCTCACGGTTGCCCATGACGATCGTCGGCGTCGGGCGTTTGGCAGCGGAGAAGGCTTGGGCTGCGCCATAGCCGTCACCGCCCTGGGTCACGACGGCCGCGACTTCCGGCAGGCTTGGCAGGATGCCGGCGACAGCGCGCTGCGCAACATCCTGGGCCCAGTCACCGTTGACCGAGCCTACGATCTTGAACTGGCTGTGCTTCTTCACGCCCGCCTCGATACCGGCATGGATCTCGTCATCGACGGAAACACCGGCGAGGCCGCGGATCTCGAGCAGGTTTCCGCCGTTTGGCAGTTTCTCGGCGAGATAGTCGATCTGGCTCTCGCCCATCGCCTTGAAGTCGACTGCGATACGCCAGGCACAGGGCTCGGTCACGATCCCGTCGAACGAGACCACGGTAATGCCGGCGTCGCAGGCTTCCTTGACCGCGCCGTTGAGCGCCGTCGGCGAGGCGGCGTTGATGACGATCGCGTCATAGCCCTGCAGGATCATGTTCTGGATCTGGGCGGCCTGTTCGGTCGCCTGGTTTTCGGCCGTGGTAAAAGGATCAGCGGCGGCAACCACCCCCTTGGAAACGGCCTCCTTGGTGATCTTGTCCCAACTCGTCAGCATCGCCTGACGCCAGGAATTTCCGGCATAATTGTTGGAAAGTGCAATTTTCTTGTCGGCCGTATCGGCCAAAGCGGCACCGGAAAGGCACACGAGTGCCACGGATGCCGCAAGCATCGTCCTGATGGTCATGATTTCCTCCCAAAAGCTCCCTGCATATCGTCCGGGCCGCTCCTCAACGGTGATCCGGAGATAATCATTGCCCTGAGCCCCTTTTGCTCAGTAAATCGAGAATGGAGGAGATTTGAGAGGTTGTACAGGCGCATACAAGCACGCTTTCTGCGGGCTGCCGCGCAAGATCTGCGGGTTCCCGCAAGACAGCGAGGCAGACAAAGCGTTTAACTGACGGCTTGAGGACTTGGAGGAGGTCTTCGCATGCTCAACTCGGCGCGCAACGCGCTGTTCGACCGCTATCTCGGGATTTCCCGGCTGCTGGCTGGCCAGCTCGATTTCAATTCGATCATCAAGGCGGTGGCAGACGAAATCAGCCACATAATCCCGCACGACCATCTGGATGTCTGTATCAAGATGGTCGATGGCAAATATCACATCGCCTATGAAAGCGGGCTGGAGACCGCCTGGAGCCGCCAGCCGCCCGCACTTTTGACAGGAAGTCCGATCCGCACCCTGTTGGCGGGAGAGGTCGATCACCTTCTGGCCGCCGACGCCTGCTCCGATCCGCGCTTTCATTTCGATGGCGCTTTCTCAAGCCCGATCATCGAGCTCAAGCTGCGCAGCCGGCTGCATGTGCCGCTCAGGGTTCAGGGCAACGTGATCGGCGCCCTGAGCTGTTCCAGTCGCGAGGCCGACTGTTACACGATGGAGGATGTCGAGAACGCGCGGGCTGTGGCAGACCTTTTGGCGCCATACTTCTTCGCGCTTCGCGCCGCCGAGCAGGCCAAGCGATCTGCCGTGATCGAGACGGAAGCAAGCGCGCGAGAAGAGGGGCTTCGCCTTGGCGCGCTCAAGCTGACCGAGGCGTTGGAGGCTGAGCGCCAGCGTATAGGCATGGATCTTCACGATCAGACACTGGCGGATCTTACGCGGCTGACGCGTCGCATGGAACGGCTGACAAGCCTTGCCGTCGTGCCGGGCGATGCATTGGAGCCGATCGGTCGCGCACTGCAGCAATGCATGCACGACCTGAGGCAAATCATCGAGGAGGCAAAGCCCAGCGTGCTCCAGCTCTTCGGCGTCGCCGAGGCGATAGAGACCCATTTGGAGCGCTCGGTTCGCGATAGCGGCCACGCGATTGGTTGGCAGGTGATCGATGATAGCGCTGGTGCGCTGGACACGCTCGGCCCTACCGTTTGCATCGCCTTGTTCCGCATCGTGCAGGAAGCGGTCAACAATGCGATCCGCCACGGCCACTGCCAGTCGATCTTTGTCAGTGTGACACGGCTCGAAGGACTGCTTGTCATCGAGGTCGAGGATGACGGTCTGGGCATGGGTGTCATCGAGGACCGCGTCGGGCACGGCATCGACAACATGCGTACGCGCGCAAGGCTGATTTCGGCCCGTTTCGAGATCGGCCGAAATCCGGCATGCCAACAGGGCGGAACGCGTGTGCGGCTGGAGCTGGAACTGGATCAAACGGCGACCGTGGAGATCTGAGGATGGAGATACTGATCGTCGAGGATGACGCACTGCATCGCAGCTTTCTGAGCGAGGCAGTTCGCTCTGCGCTGCCGGAATGCGGCCGCGTGATCGAGGCCGACAACGGGCTTGCGGGCGAGACATTGGCGCGCAGTTCGCGTGCCGCTCATGTCGTGATGGACCTGCAGATGAGCGAGCGTAACGGCATCGAGGTGGCGCGCACGATCTGGCGAGAGCGGCCCGACACGACGATCCTGTTCTGGTCGAATTACTCGGACGAAGCCTATGTCCGCGGCGTAGCCCGGATTGTGCCGGAAGGAGCGACCTACGGTTATGTGTTGAAGTCGGCCTCGGAGGAGCGATTGAAACTCGCGCTGCGCAGCGTCTTCATCGAGGCGCAATGCGTTATCGATCGGGAAGTTCGTGGCATCCAGCAGAAGAGCCTCGGCAATTCGCCGGGCCTGTCTGACGTGGAATACGAGATCCTTGTCGATGTTGCGCTCGGCCTCACCGACAGGACGATCGCGCAACGAAAGCATCTGTCGCTCAGGAGCGTCCAGAACCGTCTACAGCAGCTTTATGAAAAGCTCGGCGTCTACGAGACATCCTCTCACGGCGGCGAGGGCCTGTTTAACCTGCGAACCCGCGCCGTAGCCATCGCACTTTCGCGCAAGGTTCTCAACTCAAGCGCCATTGAGCGCGCCGACCGCGACCTCAAGGAGACCGGGTTAGGATGAGGCGTTTGTGAACCGCCCGGCGCTATAGGCCGTGCAATCAAGCGAGCTTGCGGCACCGGATGCAAGCTCGGTGACGACGCCTGCGGTGACGGCTGCCGATGTCACGCCGATATGGCCGTGCCCGAAGGCATAGATGACACGATTGCTGTGGCTGGCATGGCCGAGAACCGGCAGGCCGTCGGGCGTGCTGGGGCGCAGTCCCGTCCATCTTTCGGCTTTGCGCGTCTGGGTCAGGCCGGGGAACATCCTGCGGCCAAGCCGCTCGAGGCTGTCTGCGCGCTCCCAGCGCGGCGGGCTGTCAAATCCGGTGAACTCGGCCGTGCCGGCAAAGCGGATGCCGCCGCGCGTCGGGGCCGCCATGATTTTTTCCGAGGGCGAAAAGACCGGCACCGGAATGCTCAAGTCCGGCTCGTCCCAGGTGATCGAATAGCCGCGCTCGGGCTGAAGCGGAATGCGGTCTCCAACTCGCGCCGCAAGCTTCGCCGACCATGCGCCGGCTGCAAGCACAACCCGATCGGCCGAAAGCCATTCATTTGCGACCTTGACCTGCGGATTTCCCGCCTGGTCGATCTTCAGGTCCTTCGCGTCGGCGGTCAGGAACTCCACGCCTCGTGCCTTGAGCTGATCAGCCAGCATCCGGCAGACGAGCAGGGGATCGGTGAGCCAGCCATTGTCTTCCACCCGGCGACCAAGCGCGTAATCCGCAGATAGGGACGGCACCTCATGACGGAGTTCGTCGGAGGTGACCGCGGAGACCGTCAGGCCAAGATCCCGGCGCTGCTGCCAGCTCTTCTCCTCGATATCGAACTGCGCCCGATCGCGATAGACGATCAGATGGCCGCTTCTTTTCAGGACATCGGCCTGCCCGATGCTCTGCAGGAGATCGTGCCAGGCCTCTGCAGCATTCTGCGTGAGCGCGTAGAGCGATCGCATGCCATGCCGGTAACGATCCGGCGCAGATGCGCGGATGAAGCGAATGAGCCATGGCGCGAGAAACGGCAGGTAGGTCGGACGTATGGTAAGCGGTCCATCGCGATCGAGAAGCCAGCCGGGAACTTTGCGGATGACGCCGGGGGAGGCTGCCGGCAGGATCGAGCTGATGCTGATGCCGCCGGGATTGCCGGCCGAGCAGCCTTCTCCGGGCGCGCGCGGATCGATGATCCGAACGCTCCATCCGGCCTGGGAAAGTTTGAGTGCCGAGCAAAGGCCGACAATGCCGGAGCCAATCACGATTGCCGTCTTTTCCATGCCTTTTCGTATTCCCGTCCGATGATGCCTTGTGTCTCTGATATTTTTATTGATATATTTCGGCAAGCCCGGAACAGGAGAATGCGTTGGGTTACGAATTTGACTGGGCGCTGATCCTGCGCATGTTTCCCCGGTTTATTCCGGCAATCTGGCTGACGATCCAGGTCTTCGTGGTGGCGCAGCTGCTGTCGATGGCGATCGCACTCATGTTCTCGATCATGGGAGACGCATCGAAGGCTCCGTGGCTGCGGCGGTCGCTCAGAACCTATTCCTGGCTCTTTCGCGGACTGCCGGAACTCGTCGTCCTGATGTTCTGCTTCCTTGCGCTGCCCAAGCTCGGCATCAATCTCTCTTCGTTCCAGGCGGCCGTGATCGGCCTTGCGCTGATCGCCTCCGCCTACGAATACGAGGTGCTGCGCGGTGCGTTCATGGCCCTTCCCCATGGTCAATCGGAGGCAGCATCGTCTCTGGGCTTCAAGCGTGGAGGCATCTACCGCCACGTCATTATGCCCCAGGTCATGCGCATTGCGCTGCCGCCGCTCCTGACCTTCTCCTGTACTTCGTTGAAGCGGACGTCCGTCGCCTCTGCCGTGGCGGTGGTCGAGGTCATGGGCATGACCAAGCGGTTGATCGACGTGCTGCAAAAGCCGTTCGAACTGATGCTGATCGCCATGCTCAGCTATGTCGTTCTGTCGAGCATCATCATGTTCGTGGAGCATGTGGCGCGCTTCCGCCTTGCAATTCCCGGCCGGGCGGCGGTGTAATGATGGAGAGCACCATGATCACGCAATACGCTTGGCTGCTCGCAAAGGGTATCGGCACCACCATTCTCCTGATGGCGATCGTCGGAACGCTGGCACCGCTTCTCGCGCTGCCGCTGGCGTTGGCCCGCGAATACGGACCGCGCTGGGCGCGCTGGAGCGTCAACACATTCTCTTGGCTGATGCGCGCAGTGCCGACACTCGTGTTGCTGTTCTTCGCCTATTTCGGCTTGCCGGCGCTCGGCATCTACCTATCGCCGCTGATGTCGGCCCTCATCGCGCTCGTCATCTCGGCCATGGGCTATAACGTGGAATTTCTGACCGCCGGCCTGAAAGCGGTGCCCTTCGGCCAGATCGAGGCCTGCCGTTCGCTCGGCATCAGGCGCGGTGTGATGATCCGCAAGGTCATCCTGCCGCAGGCCATGCCCATCTCGCTGCCGCCTCTCTTTTCCAACCTGACGCTCAATCTCAAGGGCACGTCTCTGGCGGGCCTCGTCGCCGTGCCGGAATTCATGGGCACGATTTCTGGCCTGATTTCGGAAACCTATCGGCCGGTGGAGTTCCTCCTGCTGGCCGGCGCTGTCTATCTTGCGCTCAACAGCATCATCATCTGGCTGCAAGGTGTGACGGAACGGGCGTTCAACCCCATGTGGCGCGCCGAAAAGGCGGCTGCGGCCGAAGCGAAGAAAGCGCTTGCAATTCCGCTGGCTTGATGAGGCCGGAGAGAACGGCCGGCATCAAGCAGTGCCGGCCACCTGATCCTAGGTCTGTCGTGCCATCGTCTTGTCGTCGAAGCCGACGGGTAGAATGGCGAAGGCGGTCAGTGCGGCTAGGCGATGCGGCATGATGACCGGGCAGCCGAGCAGGGTCTCAAGCTTTTCCGCCATCCGGTCGACATCGCTTTCGGCGGTGCCGAGGCCGAAACTCCAGACGACGACCAGATCGTGCTCGCGTTCTGCCAGCCGTTCCGCCGCCGGCATCAGATTGCCTTCGAAACCCTCATAGGTCACCTCAAGCTTGTCCGCGAAAGGCTGCTTCTGCCATAACGCCACATCCTGCTTGGCATGTCCGATCGAGCTCATCAGGCCGAGCCGAAGCGTCTCGTGTGTGGCGGCCGCATTGGCGACGACCTGCATGACGGCGCTGCAGGGCGCAATCAGCGGCACGTTGCTGCGGAACTGGTCCGGCGCAAACTCGGTGCCGCAGCACAGCACGATCGCACCGGCGCCTTCCGCCTCAAGCTCGTCGATCGCGCGCTGGAAATACTGATATGCCCATTCGAGATCGACATAGACATGGTCCCATCCGTCACCCAGCCGGTTGCCGGTCGCACCGGGCACATGCACATGCGCACCGAGAACCGGGTGGTCACCGGCGGCGAGGTTCTTCTGGATCTCCGGCCAGTCCAGCGGATCGAGAATGTGCTTGCTGACGACGTCTAGCTTCAGTCCAAGCGCTTTGCCGATCCCGGTAAAATAGTGCTCGTATGCTGCCCGTGGCCCCTGTCCCGTCGTAACCAGTCCGAGTTTCATCTGAATTCCTCGCATGTGAAATTGGTCAGTGCGGTAGTGTCGATCTCGAAGCCAAGCCCGGCGGTGGTTGGTGCGATGACGAAGCCGCGTGAGCTGGAGATATCGTCCGGTGTCAAACGTGGTTGGGTAATATCGCCGGTTAGCGCCTGGCTGGCCGGTCCCGGCCCCTGATGGCATCGGCCTTCCGTTGCCGTTGTCGCAGCTGCGATATGCTGGCTGGCAAAGCGGGAGATCCCGAATGTCAGTCCGCCGCCGATAACGAGCGGCAGGCCGGCTTTCTCAGCAATGCGGGCAACCCGCATCGACTGTACGATGCCGCCGGCCTTCGTCACCTTGACGTTGAGCACGTCGCAGGCCTCTTCCGCCACAAGCGCTTCTGCATGCTGGGGAAGCTTCAATGATTCATCGGCGGCAATCGGAATGCCGCAGTCGCGGCAGGCTCTCATGCCGGCAAGGTCATTGGCCGCGACCGGTTGCTCGACGAACTCGATCGGCAGGCCGTAAACGGCATCGAGAAACCGGCGCGCCTGATCGAGCGAAAACCCGGCATTGGCATCGACGCGAATGCTTGCATAAGGCGTGGCCTTCGGCAGGGCTTCGCAAACGGTCCTGACACGTGCGACATCCTCGTCCATGTCCTTGCAGGTGATCTTGACGACGACACCGGCATAGCCGCGCTCGATGACCTCGCGCGCACGTGGCGCGGTCTGCAATACCGGCAGCGCGCCCATCGTGTAGTCGATCAATGTGCGCCGCTCAGGATCGGCATGCAGAAGCGCGCCGACCGAGCGGTTCTGAAGGCGCCCGGCGATGTCCCACAGCGCCTGGTCAACGGCGGTGACCGTCGCCGCATCGGCGCCGGCGAGAGGCAGCAGCTCGTCGACAACGGCCGAGATGCAAGAGAAGGGATCGGTGTCCAGGCCATGCAAGGACTGGCCCAATATCGCCGGTATTAGCCGCTCTTGCAGAAGCCGGGCGAAATCCCTCGGATCTTCCGTCAGGGACACAGGAACAGCCTCGCCCCAGCCGACGATGCCCCCATCCGTTTCGAGACGCAGTACGACATTTTCGAACGCCTCAAGCGCTCCGCGCGATATCACGTAGGGCGCAGAAAGCGGGATACGGACGAGAAAAACGCTTGCGGATTTGATGGTAGCAGTCATATGGTTCGGCGTCGCCATGATATATCAGAGTAAATATCTAATCGGATATCTTCGTGGAGGCGTCAAGCTGGCGAGCAGCAATTCGACCGGCGTAACAAAGAGGGTAACGAAATGCGCTTCAAGCTTCTTCTCGCCTGCGCCGCCACATTCGCGGGCCTGTTCACTTCGGCAGCATTCGCCGATGATTACAAGACCAATCTCGTCTCCGGCGGCAAGCTGACGATCGGCACCACCGGTTCGTCCCCGCCGTCCACCATGTATAACGAGACAGCCGAGCTTGTCGGTCTCGATATCGATCTTGCCACGAAGATCGCGGAAGATCTCGGTCTTGAGCCGGAATTCGTCGTTCTCGACTGGTCGGGCATGCTGGCGGGCGTTCAGTCCGGCCGCTTCGACATGGTCGCATCGTCGGTCGCGCGCACACCTGAGCGCGTCAAGTCGGCCGATTTCTTCGTTTCGCAGGCCTATGTCGCCAACGGTACGGGCGCGGCCATGCATCGCGACAGCGCCGAGATCAAGGACTGGGCTGACCTTTGCGGCAAGCAGATCGGCATCGTCAAGGGTGCCGCCCAGATCAAGACCGTGGCCGCCAAGATCGGCGCCGAATGCATCGGCACGCCGCGCGAATACGCCGGCTGGACCGAACTGCTGCTCGATCTGCAGAACAAGCGCATCGATGCCCTGGTCGGCAACTATATCACGCCGGCCTATCTGATCAGCTCGACCAAGCGCCCGCTGACCATGCTGAAGACGTCGCTCGACGTGGCCGGCAATGCTCTGGTCATCCAGCACGGCAACAAGCTGCTGGCGGAAAAGATCGACGAGCTGCTGGAAACCTACAAGAAGGACGGCTCGCTGAAGACGATCACCGAGAAGTGGGTCGGTACGCCGCTCGATCTCGACAGCATCGCCAAGTAAGGCTGTGGCGCCTGAAGGAATGCGCAACTTCGATTTTGTAATCGTTGGGGCAGGGGCGGCCGGATGTGTCGTGGCATCCCGCCTTGCCGCACGCTTTCCGCAGGCCGATGTCCTTCTTGTTGAGGCCGGGGCAGATCGCCGCGGCCTCATCAATCCCATCCCGCTTCTTTCCGGCTTTGCCCCGTTTCGCCAAGGCCTGAACTGGATGCATCCGGCCAGCCATGCCGGACGCCAGACGCTTCTGTATCAGGGGCGTATACTGGGTGGTTCTTCGGAGCTGAACGGCATGGTCGTCAGCCGTGGTTGCGTCGATGACTACACCGCCTGGCAAACCGCAGCTGGTGATCTATGGAGCTACGATCGCTGTCTGGCAGCCTTCAGGCGGCTGGAACGGTATGAGGGCGGCGCCAGCGATCAGCACGGCGGCGATGGGCCGATTTCGGTCCGGCATATTAGGCCCTATGGTCCGCTGCCCGAGGCATTTCTTTCCGCTGCCGGTGAAGCTGGTTTTCCGGTGGTCGACGATCTGAATGGTGCCGCGGGCGCACGCTTCGGGTTGACCGACATCAACACGCTGAACGGCAGGCGACATTCGGCCCGTAGTGCCTTCCTACCAACCGTCCCCGCCAACCTCACTATCCTCGCCGGCTGCGAAGCAAAGCATATCGCGCTGACTGGCGGGCATGCGAAAGCGTTGGTGATATCGCGCGGCGGACGCGACGAGCGGATCGAAATCCGCTCCGAGATCATTCTGGCCGGCGGCGCGATCGGCACGACTGCTCTTCTGCTGAAGAGCGGCATCGGCCCGAAGGATGATCTTCTGGCCGCAGGCATCGATCCCGTCATTCCGCATACCGAAGTCGGTACCAACCTGCAGAACCATCCGTCCTATCTGCTGCGGGTGCCGACCCATGGCGGCAGCATGAGCGAGCTCCTGTCTCCGGTCAAAGCGATCGGCGCCGGACTGCAGTGGCTCAACAGCCGCAGTGGTCCGTTGGCCCAGGGCCTGTTCCAGGCGGCCGGCTATTTTCCGGCCGAGGATGATGATGCAATGGCTGGCGCGCAGGTCGTCATGTCGCCCGCACTTTTTCCGATAGCTCCACCCGGCAAGCGGCCGTCAATGCCGCGCCAACACGGCGCGAGCTTTGCTATCCAGCAGGGTAGCCCGTTCAGCCGGGGACGTATCTCCCTGCGCACCGACAGTTCTTTATCGATTGAGACCGGTGCCTTGTCCGATAGGCGTGATGTCGAATTCATGGAAGCCGCGATTGCACGTGTGCAGGAGATCCTCGCGAAGCCGGCATTCCGCCGGCATGTCAGCGATGACGCAATCTTCAAACAGCTCTCCGGCGAAGAAATCCGCAAGTCCATCGGCACCGCCTACCATATGGCCGGCACTGCGCGAATGGGAACGGACGAAGGCGCGGTGACGGATGAAAGGCTACGCGTTCGCGGCGTCACCGGCCTGCGCATCGCCGATGCCTCGATCATGCCGCTCATCCCGAATGCCGCCCTGCATTTCCCGACGATGATGATCGCCGAACGCGCCGCCGAGTTTATCTCCGAAGACTGCGTTTGAGCCGCGCGCCTAACCGGTGACGGCCTCCGTTTCGCGCTTGTCCATGAACTCGCTGTAAGGCAGCCAGAAATACGGACCGAGCGTTGCGAAAGCGCGCATTGGCACAGGCTCCGGCCGTGTGATCGGCACGACGAAATCGTCCGCTGTAACCTTGCCCGCCAAGAATCCTGCAAGCTCGCGTCCGAAAGCGGCCGTAAGCGCCACGCCGCGTCCGTTACAGGCGATCGGTGCCCAAAGGCCGGGCGCGAGATCGAACAATCTCGGCAGACTGTCGAGCGTTACGGCAACGGTTCCGGTCCAGGCATAGTCCGCCCGGATCGGACCAAGCTCCGGCAGGAAGCGGGAAAAGCGATCCTCGAAGCGCGAGCGTGTCCGCGCCATGCGGAATGGGCCGGGATAGACGAGACCGCCGCCGACAATACGCCCATCGGGAGACCAGCGTGCTGCAAAAAGATGTCGCCGGCTGTCGGCCACGGGAGACCGTGACGGCAGGATGCGTTGCTGCATCTCCGGCGAAAACGGCTGCGTGGCGATCTGGAAACTGCGCGTCGGTATGATCGCGGCATTTACCTTCGAGCACAGTTTGCCGACCATGGCATTGGTCGTCAGAACCACCTGACGCCCCTTGGCGACGCCACCGCCAACAGTCCTGACCAGCCACCGTTCACCATCGCGTTCAATGGCGCTCACCGGCGACCGGGCAAACAGCCTGACGCCCTTGGCGACACAAGCCCTTGCCAGGCCGCGCGCATAGGCGAGCGGGTTGATCTGACCGCCGGTCGGGATCGACAGGGCGCCGTGATAACCGTCCATTCCCGTACGGCGATGGGTCTCGGCGGCATCGAGCAGCTCGACGTCATAGCCGCGCTCCTGCCATTCCCTGGCCTGCGCGGTACAGGCGGCAAGCGCTGCGCGTGAATGCGCCGGCTGCAGCCAGCCGGTCTGTTCCGCCGAACACTCGATCCCGTTCTCCGCCATCAGCGAAAACAGATGCGTGCCGGAACCGCCGATCATCGCGTTGAAGCTCTCGGCGCGTTTCTCGCCGAATTTCTGCACGACGTTCGAAGGGGACAGGGCTCTCTTCAGGGTCGGCACGACGAAGCCGGTATTGCGGCCTGAGGCACCGAATCCGGACTCGGCGGCCTCGATCAGAATGACCGAGGCGCCGCTTGCGGCCAGATTGTAGGCCGTGTTCATGCCGAGATAACCGGCGCCGACGATGACGAAATCGGCGTCATGCGCATCCGTCAACGTGTCGAATGATGCGCCTGCCGGCGTGATGGCGGACCAGAGGGATGCGCCGAATGTCTCCGCGACCATGAGATGCCTCTTACCGGTTGCGCATGGCGCGGGACAGGAAGCTGCGGGTCCGTTCCTGCTGCGGGTTACGCAGAACTTCCTGCGGCGTGCCGTCTTCGAGAATGGTGCCGTCGGCCATGAAGATGACGCGATCGCCGACATCCTCGGCAAAGGCCATCTCGTGGGTGACGATCAACATCGTCATGCCGCCTTCTGCAAGTTCGCGCATGACCCTCAATACCTCGTCGACCAGTTCGGGGTCGAGCGCCGAGGTCACTTCGTCGAACAGCATCAGCTTCGGCTTCATGGCAAGCGCGCGGGCAATCGCCACACGCTGCTGCTGGCCGCCGGAAAGCTGGCTCGGATAGTGCCCGGCACGCTCGGCAAGGCCAACGCGTTCGAGAAGCGCCATCGCCATGTCGCGGATCTCCCCCTTGCTGCCGCGGCGGTGCGCAAGCGGCGCCTCGCAGACATTCTGCAGCGCGGTCATGTTGGGGAAGAGGTTGAAGTGCTGGAACACCATGCCGACCTCGGCGCGCTGCTGACGCAGCAGGCGGCCGGGCACGCGGGTCGGATCGCTGCCGCCCATCTGTTGGCCGTTGATGCGGATGGCGCTGCCGGCATCGGGCGTTTCGAGATAATTGACGCAGCGCAGCAGCGTCGACTTGCCGGAGCCGGAGGCGCCGATCAGCGACACGACCTGACCCGGTGGCACGCGCAAATCGATCCCCTTGAGAACGGTCTTCTCACCCCAGGATTTACGCAGGTTGACCAGTTCCAGCATGAAGCGGGCTTCGGTCGCCGGTGCGGAGGAAACAGAAAGGTCCATCAACTCATTCTTTCTTGCCAGTCGTTGCTGGTAGTCAGTGCGGGGCGGTCAATCCGGGGTGTCACGGCAGGTTCACGCGGCGTTGGGTCCAGGATTGCGCCAATGCCAGGATCGAACTCAGGGCGAGGTAGGCAATAGCGGCAAAGGCCAGGAACTCCACGGACCGGTAGGTCTCGGTGATCTTCGCCATGCTCTCGGCGGTCAGTTCGCTGACGGCAACGATCGATGCAATCGACGTGGCCTTCACCGTGACGATGGCGCGGGTGAAATACGGCGCGCACAGCACCGGCAGAGCCTGGGGTATGAGGATGCGGCGGGTGAAGCGCCAGGGCGAAAGCCCAAGTGCATCGGCCGCCTCGTACTGGCCGCGCGGCACCGCCATCAATGCCCCACGCAGGTCTTCCGAAAGATAGGCGGTGGTGACGATGGTAAGACCGATCATCGCCGCGACGAACGGCGAGACGTAGACCCCGAGCGCCGGCAGGCCGTAGAAGGTGAAGAACAGGATGACCAGCAGCGGCAGCGAGCGGATCACGTTGACATAGGTAGCGCCTGCCACCTGCAGAGAGCGGTTGCGCGAAAGCCGCGCCAGCGCAACGAGCAGTGCCAGCGGCGTACAGATCCCCATGATGGCGAGGAAGAGCCAGATCGTGGTTTTGACGCCGCGCAGCAGCGGATCGAGATTGTCGATGATGATTGCTGTGTCGAAATTCATGATGCGCGCCTCCTGGCCTTGCCCCAGTGGTTTTCGCACCAGGCCTGGATGCCGATCAGGATGGCGTCGATCAGGCCGTAGATGATCGCAACACCGATCAGGATCTCGAACGGCCTGTTGCTGGCGACGACGGCCTGGTTTGCGCGAGTGATCAACTCCATAACACCGATCGAGCCGGCAAGTGCGGTGCTCTTCACCATGTCGGTGGCATAGGAAATGTAGGGTGGAACGATGACCGGCATGGCCTGCGGCAGGATGATGCGGCGGAGCGCCCGAAACGGCGGAATGCCGATCGCAGCGATCGCCTCATGCTGGCCCTTCGGCACGGCGCGCAGACCGGACGCCACGACCTCGGCGAATATGAACGTGTTGTAGAGCGCGAATCCGCAGATTGCAGCTGTCAGCGATTCAAGCCGGATGTTGAGCGCGATCGGCAGAACGTAATAGGCGCCAAACAGGATGATCAGCGGCGGCACGCCGCGCACCAGCCAACTCAGGGCGGAAAAGATGCCGCGCAGCCAGACGCTACGCGACACGAGGCAGAGGCCTACCATCAACGCCAGCGGGGCGCTGATGGCAAGGACCGATGCGATGAGCGACAGAGTTTGCCAGAATCCGTTCAGGATATACGGGCCGCGCTGCATCCAGACTGAAAGGTCGAACTCCATCGCTTGTATCGGATCAGTAGCCGAGCTTGCCGAGCAGGTCGGATGTGTCCGGCAGACCCCACTTGACGTTCATCTCCTTGATCGTGCCATCGGCGCGATACTTGGCCATCAGGAAGTTGACGGCGTTGAGAAGGTCAGGCTCGCGGGCGTTGACGCAGAAGCCGCCGACGCCGACCGAGGTCGGCTCGGACACGAGCATGAACTGATCGCCGTCGGGACCGTCCATGACAGCGACGGCAGCGTGGAGGCCCGTGCCGAACACGTCGATCTGCTTGTTGAGGAGAGCCAGGCGGGCCTCGGTGACGCCGGGAAGCGATAGGGCGGTGTCGTCGGCAGCACCGGTCTTGGTCAGAAGCGCCTTGAGTTCGATCTCGCCCTTAACGCCGCCGAGCTTCTTGTCCTTCATGTCGGCGAAGGTCTTGATGCCGGAATCCTTGCGCACGACGGCGACATTGACCTGCACCTTGACCGGACGCGTCAGGAAGAAGTCCTTCGAGGTCAGGCGCTCATTCGTCCAGCTTGCCCCTTCGCAACCCAGGTCGAAGCGGTTGGCGGCAAGACCCGGCATGACGCCGGCCCAGTCGACCTTGACGAATTCGGCGGTCAGGCCGAGGTCGGCTGCCATCTTGTTCCAGAGATCGATGCGGGCACCTTGAAGGTTGCCGTCGTCACCGATGAAGGTTTCCTTCTGCGTCTTCGCCGTCGTGGCGATGATCAGCTTGCCCGGCTCGATCAGGTTGTTGAGCTGCCATTTCGGCGCTTCGATAGAGACGTTGAGCGTCGACAGGTCGATGCTTTCAGCCTTGGCTGCAGCGAGCGGAAGGGTGGCGCAGGTAGCGGCCGCAAGACCGGCTACGATCATCTTGAACTTCGTCTTCATTGGATCCTCTCTGGTTGTTTTCCCGGTCTTATGATCGGCTTGAATTGACGGGTGACAAAACTATGCTCTGATATTTTCATCAAACACAACAGAAATATTTAGTGATATATCAGAAAAAGACGAGCACGTCGGATGCGCCTTATTCCTAAGCATTCTCAGGGCCTATTTGCCTAACTGAGATGCAGTCCCATGACGTGATCCGAGGCGAAGTGGAGCATGCGCGAACGCCTCGATGAACTCTGCAAGGCGCGTCACCGTCACCTCGAGAATGCGCTCGCCGGTCTCGCGCGTCGCGGCGGCCGGGTCGCCATAATAGCCGCAGTCCTCTTCCTGGAAGATGGGTGGCCATGCCGCTCCGGCAGCGGTAATCGGATCGTCTTCGATCCCGTCCGGCATCCAAGGTTGAACCGTGCGTGGGGGCATCCCGGAAACGGCGGTGAGGATGCGATCCTGCGCCTCAATTCCGGTCTGGGGCAGGGCCAGCGTCAGCGCCGTTTCCTGTTCGCAGGCGTGTCCGGCGCGGGGCAGGGCGCCCGCGAGCATAGGTATCCATTCCGCCGATGACGGGGAGAAATAGTTGACCATGCCGACGGCATATCCGTCCGTCACCATTTCGGTCACGAGGCTGCGCAGCGGCGCTTCATTGCCGCCATGTCCGTTGACGAACAGGACGCGAGGGAAACCGGCCGCGAGTATCGAAAGGGCCACGTCGCGCAGCAGTGCGATATAGGTATCGAGCCGCAGCGTGATCGTGCCCGGCCACGCGGCATGGTGCGGGGAAAAGCCGAACGCGACGGGAGGCGCGACCGTGACGGGAATGGAGGCGACCCGAGCCGCGGCCATCTGCGTGACCGTTCCGGCAAGCCGCGTATCCGTATCGACCGCCAGATGATCGCCATGCTGCTCGATGGCACCGGTCGGCACCAGAACGAGTGCGCGCCGCGCGGCAAGCTCGCTCAGTTCTTTTCGTGTCAGGCTTCCCCAGTCGGAAAATTCCATCTCTCTGCCCCTCAAAAAAGAAGCCCGGAATGAGTGTCCGGGCTTTTGAAATCACATGTCGCCGTGTTCCTTCGACGGATTGGCGCAGACGGCAACGACCAGGCCTGCTTCGCCGATGATGTGGCGATAGCGATAGTTCTTCGGCAGGTACATGGCGTCGCCCGGCTTGAAGATGCGCTCTTCGCCGGTTGCCTCGACGATCTGGCGCGACCAGCCGTGAAGGCAGTAAAGCACCACTTCATTGATGCCGTTACCTTCGACCATCACGTCGAAATTCGGCATGTAGGTGGTGATGTGGAACGAGAAGCTGGAGCCGTTCTGCTTCTGGGTGATTAGGCGGTGGCTGAATTCCTTGCCCTCGTGCACCCAGGTCATCGGCACGTCTTCCTGACGGGACCACTGGATTTTCTCTTCCATGTAAAAGTTCTCCTCTTTGTTATGGGAAGGTTTCAAAGTGTTATGGCGGCCTCGTAGCCGTCGAGGAATGCTGCCTCGATATCGCGCGGCGCATAGGCGTCGCCGATGGCACGAACATCTTTCACGTGCCCGTTCAGCGCACCGAGCAACTCATCGCGCGGCAGGCCGGGATCGGCCCAGACGATTGTGTCGTATTGGCGCGGCGGCATGGTTTCGCGACTGAACACATGCTCGAACGTGACGTTGCCGCCGTTAAAGGCGACCGGCTTCATCGCCGGCAGGAAGGTGACGCCGTATTTGGCCGCCTCGCGCCAGAAGAAGCTCTTGTTCTGGATGACGAGGCTGTGGCCGGCATGAAAGCCCTGTGTGCTCATGTCGACGCGCCGACCGAGCTTGGCGAGATAGACGGCCGTCGCCATCGCCGGCGTCCGGTTGATGTTGTCGATAACCAGAACCCTTTCGCCGCAGAGATCGGGATTGGAAGCAGCAGCATCGACGATGATGAGCGGGGCGGTATCGGTGCCGGGAATATAGGTCGGGCCGGTTTTAGAACCCGTGGCAAGAAATACGACGTCCGGCTCTTCGGCGAGAATGGCATCACGATCCGCGAGCGCTCCAAGGCGCAACGTCACGCCGAGATGGCCGATCTCGCTCGTCTTGTGGGCGATCATCCGCCCCCATTCCGAGCGGCCGGCGGGCAACTTGGCGACATTCATCCGACCACCCAGCACGTCGCGCTGGTCGAACAGCACGACGTCATGGCCGCGCATGGCCGAGATGCGAGCGGCTTCCATGCCGGAAGGGCCAGCGCCAACGATGCAGACCTTCTTTCGTTTGGTCGCTGCCGGCAGCGCATGCCAGCGCAGTTCACGACCGCTCGTCGGGTTGCCGACGCAGGAGATATGACGGCCACGATAAAGCCGGCCGAAACAGGCCTGTTCGCAGGCAACACATGGCGTCACGCGGTCGGCATCCCCACGCCGCGCCTTGGCCGGCAGATGCGGATCGGCGATCAATGGGCGCACCATCCCGGCCATATCCGCGTCGCCGCGACAGAGCAGGGCTTCCGCTTCGGCCGCGGTGTGAATGCGGGTTGCGTGCAGGATCGCGACGCCGGGGCAGGCACGGCGGATACGCCCGGCCATGCTGGCATAGGGTGCCGGCGGCAGGCCCATTGGCGGCTCGTGAAGCATGTTGGACACATAGTCGCCATCGCTGCCGGCGCTGACATCGATGTAGTCGAGCGCGCCTGCCTCGATCAACATGGGGCAGATGATCTCCATGTCCTCGATGGTGAGGCCGCCGGGCACCAGTTCGTCGGCAGAGATGCGCACGCCGAGCGGCACGTCGGGGCCGATCGCGGCGCGCACGGCGGTCAGCACTTCACGCGGCAGGCGGGTGCGGTTTTCGACCGAACCACCGTACTCGTCCTCGCGCCTGTTGAAGATCGGCGACATGAACTGCATCAGCAGCAGGCCGTGGCCGCAATGCACTTCGATGCCGTCCATGCCGGCTTCGAGATTGCGCTTGGCGGCGGCCGCGAACGCGTCGACGAGAAGATCTATCTCGGCCTTGGTCATCGCATGAGCGACTTCGCCATACTTGTGCTCGTAGACTGGCGAGGCGGACCAGGTGGGCAGGGGGCGCGCTGACGTCGCGACACCCATGTGCCCGAGATAACCGAATATCTTGGCGCCATGCCTGTGCACCGCGTCGGCCACCCGCTTCAGGCCGGGAATGATCCGCTCATCGTAATTGCAGAGCAGGCCGGTAATGCCGGGAGACGACGGATGCACCTGCTGGGTGCCGAGCATGATGAGGCCGACCTCGCCCTTCGCCCGTTCCTCGTAATAGGCGACCATCTGTTCGTTGGGTGAACCATCCGTCGGCATGCCGGTGCCGTGGCCGGTCAACACGATACGGTTGCGGATATGGCAACCATTGATTTCCAGCGGCTCGAACAATCGCTTGAAGCCACCTTCGGGCGTGGCCGGTACATTGAGGAATTCGCTCATGCCAATCTTCGTCGCTATGCGGAATGCGTCTGCGAAACCGCGAGATATGTGAACTGATATATCTATGATATTCTTACGGGTGTGTGTCCAGCCGTTTTTGCACTGCATCAATGCAATTTGTCTTCGCGATGAGTGGGTGGCTCTAGGCAGCATCGATCGCCCCGCAGCCCGAAGGCTGCAGGTAACGGCGTCTCAATGCAGGTATGTGCAACGTAGGCAGTGCGCAAAGAAGTACGGACGACGGTGCAGGTCGCCGGCTCATCGCCATCATACGGCGCGGATGATAACGATGGCCTCTAACGGAGGGGCGGGCCTTAGAGGGAGACGTCGCCGAAGTTGGAGCTTTGCGCCAAGGCCTGCAGCAAGCCCTGACGGGTCGCCTGATTGTGCTTGATCATGATTGCGCGCGCTGCCTCGGGATCTCGCGATGTGAGTACCTCGACAATCTCATGATGTTCCTTGTTTGTCTCCGTGTTCACGTCGCGCAGAGTGGCGCCGAGATAGAAGAAGCGTTCCAGTTCATCGATTTGACGCTCGAGCGCGGAGACGAGACGAGGATTGCCCGAGGCGCGTGCGATCGCCAGATGGAAGTCACGGTTTGCGCTGACGAAATAGGAGAGCGTCTTTTCCGTGCCGGGGTCGTAGCTCACTTCGGCCAGGCGCTTCAGCTCGGTAAGTTCGTCATCGGAAATGCGCTTCGACGCCAGTTCGGCAGCGCCCGCTTCGATGATCGTGCGCACTTCGAACAGGCTGTTGACGTCGCCAAGCGTGATCAGCGAAACCTGATATCCACGTCTCGGGAAGGTACGGATCAGGCCATCCAGCCGCAACGCAGCCAGCGCTTCGCGAACCGGCGTCTTGGAAACCTTGAAGCGAGCAGCAAGCTCGGCCTCGGAAAGATCGGCACCCGGCTTAAGGGTGCAGCGCAGGATGTCCCGGCGCAGCTGATCATAGACCTTCTCCGTCAGCGACCGGCTTTTCCCGGCTTTTTTCGGCTGCCGCGGCTTTGCCGAAGCGGGTTCGACGGTGACGGTCATCAAGTCCTCACAAGTTCTCAAGAGATTCCGCATGATATATTTGACGGCACATTTTTCGCAACGTGTTCGTTTGCCGCGGGCTGGTTATGCAGGAAAAACTGCCAGTTGCAAACTCGTCGGTCGGCGACGCGTCCGCGTTGTCCCCCTGGATTAAGGCGTGCGGTGCGCTTGATGCCTGCCGAAAGGCGGGCGTGCGCTGATGCTGTGAAAAGCTACGCGTTCTTCTTTGACACGTCATCTGATCTGATATACCCGTGATATATCATAGCGCATCTCACATCAGATTTTTTGCCGCAAGCAGGTGCTTTCTTGTCCCATATTCTCGTAATCAATCCGAACAGTTCCGCGTCCGTGACGCAATCCATGCAGGCCTGCCTCGGCCCCGTCATCGCATCGACCGGCCACACGATCGAGTGCGTCGAGCTGGCCAAGTCGCCTCCGGGTATCGAAACCGACGAACACGTGGCGCAGGTCATCCCGAACATCCTCGAAGCAGTCGCCGCATCCAGGGCCGACGCCTTCGTTCTGTCCTGCTTCTCCGATCCGGGCATTGCCAAGGTGCGTGAACTCGTCGATCGGCCGGTGCTCGGCATCGCCGAATCCGCCTATCTGGCAGCACTCGGCCTGGGCCAAAAGTTCGGCATCATTTCGCTCGGTCAGTCTTCGATCGACCGCCATCTGCGCTACCTCAAGGTGCTCCAGATCGAAGGCCGCCTTGCCGGCGATCGCTCGATCGACAAGACGGTTGTCGAACTGATGGCGACCGACGTGGTCGAGACCGTATCGCGCACGGCGCGGGTGCTGCGCGATGAGGATGGCGCCGATGTCATCATCCTCGGCTGCGCCGGCCTGGGGTCCTATCGCGAGGCATTGCAGGAAAGCCTCGGTCTTCCCGTCATCGATCCCGTGCAGGCGGGCGTCGCTCTCGCATGCGGCCAGCTTGATCTCGCCTATGGCACGGCGCGCCGTGTGGCAAATGCTCCTGAAAGGATGACGGCATGACCTTCGATCTCATCATCCGCGGTACGGCAGTCTTGCCGGAAGGTCCGCTCGAAAACGCCTGGATCGCGGTGAGCGATGGCAAGATCGCCGCCATCGGCGCCCGTGAGGCACCGCAGGCTGCGGAAATCTTCGATGCCGGTGAGGATCTGATCATTCCCGGTGTCATCGACGGCCAGACGCATGCCTGCTCGTGCAGGGGCTTGCCGGGTATCGAATCGACCACCCGCTCGGCGATTGCCGGCGGCGTTACGACGCTGGTCGACATGCCTTACGACAACCCCGAGCCGCTCAACACGGTAGCGCGGCTCGACGACAAGGTCGCGGCAATCCGAAAGCACGCCCATGCCAACATGGCGCTCTACGGTACGATCATGCCGGACCAGTCCACCGCCGAAATCGAGCCTCTGATTGAAGGCGGCGTTGTCGCATTCAAGATCTCCACCTTCGAAAGCAGCCCGACCCGCTTCCCGCGCATCGCATCCGAACAGATCCTCGCGACGTTCAACGCGCTGGCCGATAGTGTCATCCCGCTCGGCGTACACAACGAGGATCAGGAGATCGTTCACGCCTATATCGCCGCCGCCAAGGCTGCGGGTCGTGATGGCATCGAAGCGCATTCCGCCAGCCGCCCGCCGGCCGCTGAACTGGCAGCGACGGCCCAGTTCCTCGAACTTGGCGCCGCGGCAGAAGCCCATGCTCACATCGTCCACCTGACGACCGCGCGCGGCTTCCAGCTCGTCGACAACTATCTCGCCGACGGCTTCCGCGCCACCGGGGAGCTTTGCGTCCACTATCTCTGGTTCGATCCAGACAAGGACGGTGCGGAACTCGGCGCGAAGATGAAGGTCAATCCGCCGATCCGCCCCGGCCAGATCGATGCGCTCTGGGGCGAGATCCTTGCAGGCCGCGTCGCCTTCGTCTCGTCCGACCATTCCTCATGGCCGATCGACAACAAGTTCACTCCGTCGATCTTCGAAGCCGGCGCCGGCGTGCCGGGTCTCGAAACCCTTCTACCCGCTTTCTATACCGCAGCCGATAACCGTGGCCTGGATGCAGCAGCAATCACCGTCGAGCAGCTTTGCGAGCGCCCGGCAAAGTTCTTCGGTCTCTGGCCGGAAAAGGGCGCCATTCGCATCGGCACCGATGCCGATCTCGTCGTCCTGTCGCAGAAGTCGCAGGTGTGGGATTCGGCAAAGGCACATGACGAACTGAACTGGAGCCCGTTCGACGGTCGCGAGTTCTCGGTCACGGTGGCGCGCACCTATCTCGGCGGCAAGCTCGGCTTCGACGGCGAAAGCGTCACCAATCAGCCCGGCGACGGCCAGTATGTGCCGCGCGGCTCTTCCCACTGGTTCGAATAGGATATTACGACATGTCGCTGATCAACTCCGAAACCAAGGGCGTCTTCGTCATCGCCTGCACGCCGTTCAAGGACGATGGCGCGCTCGACCACGCAAGCGTCGATACGATGGTCGATTTCTATTACGACAAGGGCGCTGACGGCCTGACTATCCTCGGCATGATGGGCGAGGCGCCAAAACTGACCCAGGCGGAATCGATCGAGGTCACGAAGCTGACGATCCAGCGCTCGGCCGGTAAGCCTATCGTCGTCGGCGTGTCAGCACCGGGTCTTGCCGCCATCGGCGAACTGACCAGGGCGGTGATGGATCTCGGCGCCGCCGGCGTCATGGTCGCACCACCGTCCTCGCTGCGCACCGACGAGCAGATCATCACCTATTATCGTAATGTCGTCGACACGGTCGGCACCGACGTTCCAGTCGTCCTGCAGGATTTCCCGCTGTCGACCGGCGTGCAGATCTCGACGAAGGTGCTCGGCGCGATCTTCGAAGCGCATCCGTCGATCGTCATGCTCAAGCATGAAGACTGGCCGGGCCTGCAGAAGATTTCCGATCTGCGTGACGCCGAAGCCAAGGGCCGTCGCCGCACCTCGATCCTCTGCGGCAACGCCGGTGTGTTCCTCACCGAGGAAATGCAGCGCGGCGCAGATGGCGCGATGACCGGCTTCGCCTATCCCGAAATGATGGTCGACGTCGTGCGTCTGAGCAACGAAGGCAAGTTCGATCAGGCGCAGGACCTGTTCGACGCCTATCTGCCGCTGGTGCGCTACGAACAGCAGCCGGGCCTCGGCCTTGCCGTGCGCAAATATGTGCTGGCCAAGCGCGGCGCGATCGCCAGCGCCGCCCAGCGCAGGCCGGGTGCATCGCTCAACGCGCTCGCCATTAAAGAGGTCGAAAAACTCATCGAACGACAGACAGCAAAGCTTGAGGCATTGAAGTAATGGATTTCCAGATTTCCGGTAAGAAGGCCCTCGTTCTTGGCGCAAGCCGTGGCCTTGGTGCTGCCATCGCCAAAGGCCTTGCAGCTGAAGGTGTTCAGGTCTTCGCCGCAGCCCGCAGCATCGACAAGATCGAAGCCTCCGCCAACATCACGCCGATCAAGGTCGACCTGTCCGACAAGGCTTCGGTCGCAACTCTCATCGCTACACTCAAGGCAGACGGCGGCGTCGATATCCTCATCAACAACTCCGGTGGCCCCAAGGCCGGCCCGGCCATAGGCCAGGCATCGGAAAGCTGGGCTTCCGCGTTCGAGATGATGGCGACCTCCATCTTCACGATCACCGATGCGATGCTCGAAGGCATGATCGCCCGCAAATGGGGCCGCGTCATCACCATCGGCTCATCTGGCGTCGTACAGCCGATCCCCAATCTGGCGCTGTCGAACGGCGTTCGCGCAGCTGTCGCCGGCTGGTCTAAGACGCTGGCCGGCGAGGTCGCCAAGCACGGCGTCACCGTCAACATGATCCTGCCGGGCCGTATCGATACCGACCGGGTGCGCGAACTCGACGGCATCAAGGCCAAGAATTCCGGCGCAAGCGTCGAAGCCGTTCAGGAAGCCTCCCGCAACGACATCCCGACCGGCCGCTACGGCCGACCAGAAGAGTTTGCCGCCGTCGCCACCTTCCTGGCCAGCACGCAGGCAAGCTACGTCACCGGCGCCACCATCCGCGTCGACGGCGGGATGATCAAGGGGCTGTGATCAGCACCGTTGGGCTCGGACGCGGATTAACCACCGCATCCGGGCCAGTGGTCATTTGTGAAATGCAGGCCGAATGCACCACAGCGACTATCCCAGACCCGCGGCTTCATCTCACGGTGCAGCGACGGTCATCTGCTTCTCAGTGACCTCGCTTTGCCCTCAGAACCTGCTCAAGTCGCCAACCTGGCGCTTTGCTGCTCAAAACCTTCCAAATTCGCGATCACCGTCCTAAAAGTCTGGCCACTCTAACCAGAAGGACGTCACCATGATTGAAAGAATTGGCCTCACCGACCGCTGGAGCGATGCAGTCGTTGTCGGCAACCTGATTTTCCTGTCCGGCCATATTGCCGAAAAGACCCGCGGCCGGTCCGTCAAGGTCCAGACGGAAGAGGTTCTGCTCGACATGGAGGATACGCTCGCCAAGGCCGGTGTGACCAAGGATAATCTCGTCAGCGTCAACATCTTCCTCGCCGACATGTCTGGTTTCGACGAAATGAACGAGGCTTGGGATGCCTGGGTTTCGAAAGGCCATGCGCCGGCCCGTGCAACGGTGGAATCCCGTCTCGCTCATCCCGACTTGGCTGTCGAGATGACGGCGGTTGCTGCGAAGTAAAAAAGATTAGCCGGCGAGCGAAACCGCCGGCTTTTCCCTGTGGTAGCCGAGTTTCTCGGAAATCTCGTTTGCAGCTCTCAGCAGATGATCGAGATAGTTGTCACGGTTACGCAGGCCATCTTCGCGAGGTGCTACTAGGCAAAGGGTTGCGATACACGCACCATCGGCCTGATGGACGGGCGCCGCAAAGCAGTGCGTGAAATTCTCGACCTCGCTATTGAAGGTAAAGTATCCATCGCAAGTCGCCTGGCGAACCTGACCGATGAAGTCGGCAGGTGCCAGCAGACGCCCATTCGGCAGAACAAAGTCCTCGGGCGGGATAAGATCAAGGATTTGCTGGTCGCTTAAATGAGAGACCAGAAGCCGACCCGAAGCAGTCCATGGGATCGACACGAGTTCTCCAATATTGGATGAGATGCGGAACGGCCTGATCCCTTCCCGCATCATGGCGACAGTATATTTCCGGCCTTCCAAGGTGCACATCTGTGCTGTCTCACGGGTCTCTTCCGCAAGTCGCCCCAGCATCCTGTCGCATTCGCGCATAAGATCGAACTGTTCTGCATACGCGGTTCCAAGGAAATAAAGCCGCCGCCCGAGAAACACGCGGCCGTCGCCACCCTGGTAATCCAGCATGCCATGGCCAAGCAGCAGGTTGACGAGTTCATAGACGGAAGAGCGTGGCGCACCGATTTCTGCAGCGATCTCGTTCGGCCGCATCGGTTGGCGCTTCACACGCAGGAATTCGAGAATCTCGAAGGCGCGATCCAGTCCTCGTGTACGACGTGACACGCTTTCGCCGGTGGCGTCGGCCATGCTGTTCTCCTGTATTTCGTCAGGTGCGATCGGGGTGATAAGCCACGCAATCGACCTTGACTTTGCAATCGACCATCATGCGAGACTGAACACAAGCACGAGCCGGAGGGGGATCCCTGAAGCATTCTGTACGGCGCCGTTGAAACTCGAGATGTCGCTGGGATTATTCAGCCAGACGCCGACATCATAACGAGTGACGCTCATCCTTCCGTTCTCTTTTCCTAATTGAAGCTGGAGGTCTTGAGAAATTCCGCAAGCCGCTCTGTTTTCGGGCTGACGAACATTTCCTTCGGATCGCCTTCCTCACAGATAACGCCCTGGTTCATGAAAATCACCCGGCTGGAAACCTCGTAAGCGAAACGCATCTCGTGGGTTACCAGCAGCATGCTCATGCCGTCCGCAGCCAGCCCCTTGATGACTTGCAGCACTTCTCCGACCAGTTCGGGATCAAGCGCCGATGTCACCTCGTCGAACAGCATCAGCTGCGGCGACATCGCAATAGCCCGAGCAATTGCAACGCGCTGCTGCTGACCGCCTGAAAGCTGGCCCGGATGATGTCCGCCCCGCCCGGAAAGTCCTACGCGGTCCAACCATCTCTCGGCGATTGCCTGTGCTTCCTCACGCGGCATCTTCTTCACCTTGATCAGGCCAAGCATTACATTCTGAAGGGCGGTCATATGGGGGAAGAGGTTGAACTGCTGGAAGGCCATGCCGGTCATTGCGCGTTGCCGGGCGATTTCCTTTTCGCTCTTGCGCTTGCGAACGCTACCGACATGCTTATAGCCAATTTCCTCGCCGCCAAGCCGGATATGGCCTCCCTGAAATTCCTCGAGCATGTTGATGCAGCGAAGCATGGTTGTTTTGCCGGATCCGGACGAGCCGATGATTGAGATCACTTCGCCCTCACGCATGGTGCAATCGACGCCTTTCAGCACCTCAAGCGGGCCATACTGTTTCCTCAGCCCCTGGATTTCGAGAAGTATCTTGCTCATGACATGCAACCTCAGGCGGGAACGGTGGTGCGGCGCTCGACATATTTACCGAAGCGCTCGATGCCGTAATTGATGATGAAATAAAGAAGCCCAGCAAAGAAGTAGAACTGCAGGCTCATGAAGTTTCGGGAGATGATCTCCTGGGTTCGCAGGAGCAGTTCGGCGACGCCGATCACCGACAGAAGCGTAGAGGCCTTGACCATCTCGGCAGCGGTATTGACCCATGCCGGCAGGAATTGCCTCAGGGCCTGCGGCCACAAGACATAGGCGAATGTCTGGCCGAATGTCAGGCCGATCGCCTTTGCTGCCTCGGTCTGGCCTTTCGGAATGGCCTGCAATCCGCCGCGGACGATCTCGCCCACATGCGAGGAGCAGAAGACGGCAAGCGCCAGTACTCCAGCCTGGAATGGGCCGAGCTCGATGCCCACTGTTGAGAGCACGTAATAGCTGGCAAGAACCAACACCAGAACCGGTGTGCCACGAACAAAGTCCGTGTAGGCACGTACGACGAAACGCAGCACCTTGTTGCCGTAGACCAGTGAAAGGCCAACGAGCACGCCGAGCATTGAACCGAACAGGATTGCGAGAAGCGAGATCGACACCGTGACGCCAAGGCCCTTGAGGATGACGATACGGGCAAGCCAGATCTGTTCTAAGAATGCAGGGAAATCCATCATGACATTACCTCGGAACAGCCAGGCGGCGCTCGGCGATGCGCATCAACGCAGCCAGAACGGAGCAGGTGACGACATACAGGCCCGATGCGACGATCCACGTCTCGATGACCCGAAAGCTCTCGACGTTGATCTTGCGGGCCTCGAACGTCAGCTCAGGCACCGCAATCGCTGCAGCAAGGGACGTATCCTTGAACAGCGAGATGATTGTCGATGAGAGTGACGGAAGCACGTTGCGGAACATCAATGGAGCAATGATCGAAGTGCGGATCTGCATCGGCGTTAGGCCGATGGCCAAGCCGGCTTCGGTGAGCCCACGCGGTATAGACAGAAGGCCGGCGCGAAATACTTCGGCCAGATAGGCGCCTGAGTAGATCGCCAAGACCGCGACGAAGCTCTCGATCTTGCCTAGTCGAACGCCCAGTTGCGGCAGAGCGAAATAGGCGAAGAGCACCAGAACCAAGATGGGAAGATTGCGGATTATCGTGACATAGGTGGCGGCGGGACGTCTTGCCCAGCCGCTTTTGGCTGTGAGTGCAAAAGCCACGAGAAGCCCGATCAGCGCACCAATCAGGATTGCGACGAATGCCAGGCCGAGGCTTAGTAAAAGTCCTTCGAGAAGGCGATCGAAGTTGCGCCATACGGCGGCGAAATTCAGAGTGTAACCCACTGCGGCGTCCTGCCATAAGGTATGGGGGAGGTGACGAAGGGGTGCCCCTTCGTCACGAAGTCAGGCGCTGCGCCTTACTTGTACTCGATCGGGAAACCGATCTGCGGCGGGGCAAGCTCTTTGCCGAACCAGGTTTTGAAAGACGTGGCATAGAAATCGAATTCTACGCCGGTCATTGCCTCGTGCAGCGCCGTGTTGACGAAGTTCAGCCAGTCCTGGTCGCCACGCTTGACACCGCAGGCGTATGTCTGCGGGTTCCAGCCATAGCCGGCATCCTTGTAGCGGCCCTGGTTCTGGGTCATGTACCATGCAAGCGACGACTGATCGGTCGCAGCCGCATCAGAACGGCCCGACTCGAGCGCCTGATAGATCATGTCGACAGACTCGTACTGGTCGACCGTGGCTTCCGGAAGTGCTGCGTGAACCATGGCCTCCGCGTAAACATTCTGCAGAACCGATATGGTCACGGACGAGCCGGCCGCCTTGAGCGCTTCGTAGTCGGCATATTTCCCATCAGCCTTAAGCATCAGGCCAACGCCCTCACGATAATAGGGGATGGTGAAGGCAATCTGCTGCGCACGTTCGCCGGTGACTGTCATGAACTGGCAGGTGAGGTCCACCTTGTCGGTCGTGATGTTTGGTATGCGCGCATCGGACGACTGATTCACGAATTCGATCTTGTCAGGGTCGCCGAACAACGCCTTGGCGACGATGCGGCCCATATCGACGTCAAAACCCTGCAGCTTGTCGTCGGCGCTTTTGAAATGCCATGGCGCGTTGGTGCTGCCGGTACCCATGACCAGATGGCCGCGAGCAACGACTTCATCAAGCTTGCTGCCGTCCGCGAGAACTGGAGTCGTGGAAAGGAAAGTTGCTGCGACCAGCGACAACATGCCGGCGCGGAAAAAAGTGATCATGACGTTCCCCTAGAAATCGAGCGTTTCCTTGAAATCCGCTATAATGGACATTAGTCCGTTTTAGCGGATTTCAGCATCAAGTATTAGGAGAAGTGGCTTGTCAAGGGTGGCTGCTTAAAATTGGTGCGGCGCAAAATTCAGGCGATTTTTTCGGCAGTGCAGCAATTTGCTGGAGGTTGGCCGCAGCGTGAAGTGGGGTGGGTGCTGGCGATGCAGTTGCCGAATGAGAGTTGCGGCTCGGGGATGTGTTGTCTCGAGTTGAGTGGAGCGGACATTTTTCAGGCGTCGAGTTCGATCCCACGCTCGCCGATCTTCGAGCATCTTCTTGCGTGGCGGCATGGCCGTGCTGTCGCTTGGCGAAATCAACATCGGAGACGGCCCACATAGGCCGCCACCGATGGAAAAGGCTATCCCTTCTGACCGATTTTCAACATTGTGAGAACGACGTTCTGAAGCTCGGGATTCGCGTTGTGGAAGCGTTCGGCGATCTCTCGATCGATCGGGTTTTTCTGACGCTCGCGGATCTGGGTAAAGATCTTTCGCTTGGCGTCGTCCTCGAGGTTGGCATAGAATTTGAACGTGGTGCCAACATGCTCGTGGCTAAGATTCTGGCTCAGGGCCTTCCACTCTTTCGGCGAATAGGCCCAATCGTCGAACAGGCGCGCAACTGCGGAGCGGATTGCGTGAGGTTTGAAGTAAGGCACTCCAGCTGCCGCTGTAGCCTTCTTGATCACCTTTCTGACCGGAGCGGCGGTCGTGAGGAAGTTGAATTCGACCTTGTTGAAGCCGAACCAAGGTCGGAATGGCGCCGTCGGGAAAAGCGGATCGTTGTCTCCTGCGCCGCAAGCTTGCAGCTCCTTTACCCAGTCGATCAATATGGCCTCCATGTCTTCGCCGACGGGAAACCAGTCGACCATGTTGGTCTTGCTGAACTTGGTCTTCACCTCGCGTGCGTCCTGAAAAACCTGCTTGTTCGCGATGTCTACATGCTTGATGCGAAGCGAGATAAGTGCGCCATCCCTAACCCCCGACAGCAGCAAGGCAGGGATAATCGCGCGATCTCGTCGCTGTGCAGTGGTGCCCGCCGGCATTGCGGCGATGACCTGGCGTAGCTGTTCCATCGTAGGCACGAATTTCGGGGCGGCGGCATTGGCCTTTTCCTTCAGGTCGCGCGGAGCCGTAAAGAAGGAGTAGAGGTCTGAGCGAATCGAGCGATAGCCCTGCTGGCGCGAAAGCCATTCGAAAAAGGTCGTCAGGTTGCCGAGAATGTGAACGATTGTCGAAGGGGAAAGCGTGTTGCCGTCCCGCTTGACTCCAGCTTCGATCAGATTGTCCTTGAAATCAGTAATGGACTGGCGAGTGACCTTACGGAAGTCTGTGCCGTCGAGGTGGCGGTTGAGCTGCCAAATGTGGCGAAGTGCGGCATCGACTGTCTTGGCATTGTATCCGCCAGCCTGTTTGAGTTCCTCTTGATACAAATAGATCATCCTGGCATTGGATGAGACGATTTTGCTGTTGGCCATCAGCCACAACCTTCCATAAAGCGAGAGAGGGGCGGGGCGGCATTGATTTGCGCCCCGGATTTCAGAAAAGGAAAAATGGTGGCTGGCATGGCTCTCGGCGTCCGGGCCCGTCGAGATTTGATTTCCTGACTCGGATCATGCTGTTTTGCGCAATCCGAGAGCGGAAAACGGAAGCATACTAGTCGCGAGTCTTCGCTCCGGGATTGCTTTCGCGCAGTGCCTGAAGAACGGCCAGCTCGTCCCTTCCAAACCACTTTCCGCCCTGGCCGGCGCCCGCCGGGCAGACGACGAAGACCCTGAAGTTTCCGGTGGCCAGCGGACGGATTTCAATGGGACCTGTGACCAGCGAGTGGCCGGCGCGGCAGCCTGGGCAATATCCTTCGAAGCGCTCAGTCTTTACGCGGTCCTTCTGTCGTCGCCGCTTGTGGTAATCGTTGAGGTCTGAGCCCAGAAAGAGGCGCGGCTCGCTGTCGATATAGGCAAGGCCGGCGCGAACCCAGTTGCTCACCGTGCCAGGGCAGACATTAAAGAGCTTCATTACGTCTTGTTTGGTGTAGAGTTCATTGATCTTGGCGCGCTTGGTCTGGCTGTTGATGCGCTTCTTGTGAGGGGATGGGCGAGTAGTCATTCGCTTCCTCCCTTGCTGCCCTCGTAAATGCGCAGGTCGCCGAGGCGCCAGCGCGTTGGTCCGCCTTCGAGGTGATGCGGCTTGGGGAAGCTCGGATTAGTCGAAAGGTAGCGCCAGATCGTTGGCACGCTCAGGCTGTAGCGGTTGGCCACCTCTTTGACCGAAAGAAAACATTCGTCGTTGAGGTTTATACGGACCTTGATGCGGGCCACACGCTTGCGCTTAGCCGGAGTCTGCGTTGCGGTCGTCTCCGTCTGATCGGCTACGCCTGCGTCGGCACCGACATCTGCCGGTTCGGGCAGGGGCTTGAGCAGATCAGATTTCGAGCTTTCCGGGGAGGAGATCTGGTCGATGGAATCGAACAGATCGGGGTGCTGTTGGTCAGGCACAGGTTCTCCTTGTGTTGAGACCCTGCACCTCCTGCGCAGCTATGTTGCGGATATGTTCCGTTTAATCTCAGAGTGCCTTAGCTGTCAACAGCCTGTTTCGTTCTTCCGCAATTGCCGCACGGGCGACCTCGGTTTTGAAGCCGTGGCGGGCTGTGTGGCGGGCCAGCAAAAAGCCCTCCGAAGAAGGTCATTGAAAACAAACACTTATTTGAAAAGATGGCGGACAAGGTGGGATTCGAACCCACGGTACGCTTTCACGCACACACGCGTTCCAGGCGTGCGCCTTAAACCACTCGGCCACCTGTCCTTGATCTGCTTTGCATCGTATAAAATACTAAGCGTTGGAACGGTCGCGATATATACCGATGATTTTTCTGGGATCAACTAAAATATCGTTTTTTCTTCGCATTAGTGTCACCTGTGGAAAACTCTGAGGTTTTGCAGGCTTTTAGGTGCCGTGAAGGTGTGTGCTTCGCCGTTGAGGCTGTGGGATCGGTGGCCTCAGGCATCCTTTTTCGGGCAGATCCCCATGCACTCCTCATCCGTCGCGATGAATGCCAGGCCGCCCTCTTCGAACGCGCGTCGCAGTTGGGCTTCAGTGGAGCGGTGGATCGCGTGACGGTCGCCTTCATAGTCGCGGATCGTGCTGCGCGACACGCCGGACCGGTCGGCAAGCTCGTGCTGCGTCCAGTCGAGGAAGCCGCGGCCCGCCCGACAGAGAGCCGGGGTCAGAATTTTATCCTGATCTGCTTGACCCATCGTATCAAGTCGCCCATATTGGTCACTATCAATCATATATGGCAGTTTCATCCGATTGGCTAGTGGGGGCATTCTTCACATCAGGAGGAGCTGGAGCGCCACTATTGCCGGGGAGATGAGACATTGGGATAACGCTGGCGCCGCATTTTCTGCTTGTTCTGCTGGCGTTACCCTTCGTCGGAAGTCTTCTTGCCGCCTTTCTTCTGAATACGACCTCCAAGGTCCTGCCGTCCCGGCTTGCCTCCGCGGTGGCTTTTCTTTGCCTTGTCATAACCGCGCTTGCCTATCCCCAGGTCACCAGCGGCAACGTGCTGCGCTATACGATCGAGTGGATCCCGCAGCTCGGGCTGAATTTCTCGCTCAGGCTTGATGGCTTCGCCTGGATGTTCTGCGTGCTGATCAACGGCATCGGCTTCCTCGTCACCGTCTATGCCCGCTATTACATGTCGGAAGACGATCCGGTTCCGCGGTTCTTCTCCTTCTTCCTCGCCTTCATGGGCGCCATGCTCGGCATCGTTCTGTCGGGCAATGTCATCCTGCTCTCGATCTTCTGGGAGCTGACGAGCATCACGTCCTTCCTGCTGATCAGCTACTGGCATAATGCCGCTGCCGCACGCGACGGCGCGCGTATGGCGTTGACGGTGACCGGCATCGGCGGCTTCTGCCTGCTGATCGGCCTGCTTCTGCTCGGCAACATCGTCGGAAGCTACGATCTCGACAAGATTCTCGCCTCGGGCGACCTGATCCGCGGTCATGACCTTTATCTGCCTGCGCTGATCTTCATCCTGCTCGGCGCCTTGACCAAGAGCGCCCAGTTTCCCTTCCATTTCTGGCTACCCAATGCCATGGCGGCGCCCACGCCGGTCTCCGCCTTCCTGCATTCGGCAACCATGGTGAAGGCGGGCGTGTTCCTGCTTGCGCGCTTCTCGCCGGCCCTTTCGGGAAGCTACGAGTGGTTCGTCATCGTCGGCGCCGCCGGCATCATCACGCTGCTGATGGGGGCTTATTTCGCCATCTTCCAGCAGGATCTGAAGGGTCTGCTCGCCTATTCGACGATCAGCCACCTCGGCCTCATCACCACGCTTCTGAGCCTTGGAAGCCCGCTTGCGACGGTCGCGGCGATCTTCCACATGCTCAATCACGCCACCTTCAAGGCCTCGCTGTTCATGGCCGCCGGCATCATCGATCACGAGACCGGCACGCGTGACATGCGAAGATTGAGCGGGCTGTTCCGGTACATGCCCTACACCGCGACGCTGGCCATGGTTGCGAGCGCCGCCATGGCGGGCGTGCCGCTCCTGAACGGCTTCCTGTCGAAGGAAATGTTCTTCGCCGAGGCGGTGGAAACCCACGCGGATTCCATCCTCGACCGCATTCTGCCCTATGTCGCCACTCTCTCCGGCGCCTTCAGCGTCGCCTATTCGCTGCGCTTTATCCACACGGTCTTCTTCGGCCGTCCGCCGACAAACCTGCCCAAGGACACGCCGCACGAGCCGCCGCGCTGGATGCGTTTTCCGGTCGAGCTTCTGGTGGTGATCTGCCTCGTTGTCGGCATTGCTCCGGCCTTCTCCATCGGGCCTTTCCTGCATACGGCGGTTCTCGCTGTACTCGGGGCCGATACCCCGGCCTATAGCCTGTCGATCTGGCACGGCATCAACCTGCCGCTGATCATGAGCCTGATTGCGCTCGTTGGCGGCACGGCACTCTATTTCGTCCTGCGTGACTATCTCTCCACCTGCGATGACGGCCCACCGCTTTTCAGGAGGCTGCGCGGTCAGCGTATCTTCGAGCGCATTCTCGTCGAGGTGTCGTGGCGCTGGGCGCGCATGGCCGAGCAGCGCATCGGCACCCGCAATCTGCAGCCGCAATTGCGCTGGGTGGTGGCGGTCGGCCTTGCCGCCGGCCTTCTGCCGCTCTGGCTCTCTGGCTTCGAGCCGCGTTCCTTCGTCTTCACCGGCGTAGACAAGACATTCGCCGCAATCTGGGCGATTGGCATTTGCCTGGCGATCGGTACCGCCTACACGGCGAAATACCATCGTCTGGCGGCGCTCGTCATGTTGGGCGGCATCGGGCTGATCGTCTGCATCACCTTCGTCTGGCTGTCGGCACCTGATCTTGCCATCACCCAGCTTCTCGTCGAAATCGTCACGACGGTTCTCATTCTGCTCGGACTGCGCTGGCTTCCAAAGCGTAATGAGGGTGCCGACGAGGCCGTCACCTTCCGCGCCCGATTCCGCCGCCTGCGCGACCTCGTTCTCGCCATCGTCTGCGGCGTCGGCATGACGTTCATATCCTATGCCGTCATGACCATGCCTGTACCGGATGCGATTGCCACCTATTTCCTCGACAACGCCTATACGGAAGGCGGTGGGCGCAATGTCGTCAACGTCATCCTGGTGGATTTCCGCGGCTTCGATACGATGGGCGAAATCACCGTTCTCGGTGTCGTTGCACTGACCGTCTACGCTCTTCTGCGCCGTTTCCGCCCTGCGCCGGATAGCATGGGCCTGCCGGAACAGCAGCAGATCCAGGCCCGTTTCGATGAGGAACGGCCGGAACGGGCGGCCGGCGACACCGTTCGCGAGTACCTGCTCGTGCCGTCGGTCATCATGCAGTGGATGTTCCCGGTCATCATCACCTTCTCGATCTACCTCTTGATGCGCGGCCACGATCTTCCGGGTGGCGGCTTCTCCGCCGGCCTCACTCTGTCGATCGGCTTCCTGCTGCAATATCTTGCCGGCGGCACCCGCTGGGCGGAGGATCGCATCCGCATCCTGCCGCTCTGGTGGATGGGAACCGGCATCCTGATTTCGGCGGCGGCGGGCATCGGCGCCTGGGCATTCGGCTATCCGTTCCTCACCTCGCATTTCCAGTATCTGCAGATCCCGCTGATCGGCAGCGTGCCGGCGGCGACGGCGCTCATCTTCGACCTCGGCGTTTTCCTTCTCGTCGTCGGCTCGACCGTTCTGATCCTCGTCGCACTCGCCCACCAGTCGATCCGCATCAATCGCCTCAGAACCATCGAAACCGAGAAGGGGAGGGATAAGTAATGGAAATCATTCTCTCCATCGCGATCGGTGTGATGACCAGCTGTGGCGTCTGGCTGATCCTGCGTCCGCGCACCTATCAGGTCATCATCGGTCTTTCGTTGCTCTCCTATGCGGTGAACCTGTTCATCTTCTCGACGGGTGGCGTAAAGACCAATGTTCCGCCGATCCTGTCCGAAGGTGCGGTCAGCTCCAACCTTGCCGACCCGGTGCCGCAGGCTCTGGTCCTGACGGCGATCGTCATCGGCTTCGCCACGACGGCGCTCTTTCTCGTCGTCCTGCTCGCCTCGCGCGGCATGACCGGCACCGACCATGTCGACGGCAGGGGGGATAAGCGATGATCGGCTGGTCGCATCACCTCATTATCGCGCCGATCCTGATCCCGCTCGCGGCCGCTGCGATCGTACTTTTGATCGACGAGCGCCGGCGTGTCGCCAAAGCCATGGTCAGCTTCGGCGCGACCATGCTGCTCCTGCTCGTCTCGATCATCCTGTTCCGCATCGAAAGCGGCCCGAACGAGTATGAGGGTGTCTATCTGCTCGGCAACTGGGCGGCCCCCTTCGGCATCGTTCTCGTACTGGATGGCCTGTCGGCCCTGATGCTGCTGCTGACGGCCATTCTGGCGGTTGCGGCGCTCGTCTTCTCGCTCGCCCGCTGGCATGCCATGGGCGCGCATTTCCACTCGATGTTCCAGCTGCTGTTGACCGGCATCAACGGCGCCTTCCTGACCGGCGACCTGTTCAATCTCTTCGTCTTCTTCGAAGTCATGCTGGCCGCATCCTACGGCCTTCTTCTGCACGGGTCCGGTCCGCTGCGCGTCAAGGCCGGCATGCATTACATCGCCGTCAATCTGGTCGCGGCGCTCCTCTTCCTCATCGGCGTCAGCCTGATCTACGGCACAGCCGGCACGCTCAACATGGCCGACCTCGCGGCCCGTATTCCGGAGATGGAAACGGATCGCCGCATGTTGATGGAAGCGGGCGCCGGCGTGCTCGGCATCGCCTTCCTGATCAAGGCGGGCATGTGGCCGCTCTGCTTCTGGCTGCCGACAGCCTATAGCGCGGCATCGGCGCCGGTTGCCGGCATTTTCGCCATGCTCAGCAAGCTCGGCATCTATGTCATCCTGCGTCTCACCTCGCTGCTGTTCGAAAGCGGCCCGTCGGCCGGTTTCGGCTCAACGGTCCTGCTCTATGGCGGCATGGCGACGCTGATCTTCGGCACTATCGGCGTTCTGGCATCCCAGGCGCTCGGTCGCATGGCGGGCTTTTCCGTGCTCGTCTCCTCCGGCACGCTTCTGATGGTCGTCGGTATCAACGATGGAGCGGTTTCCTCGGGCGCGCTTCTCTATCTCGTCAGCTCGACTTTGACGATCAGCGCCTTCTTCATGCTGATCGAACTGGTCGAGCGCGGACAGGATGCCGGCGCCAACGTGCTTGCGGTCACCATGGAAGCCTATGGTGATGGCGACGAGGACGAGCCGGAAGAGGTCGAGGGCCTGACCATGCCCGGCACGCTGGCCATCCTCGGCACCTGCTTTGCCATGTGCGCCATCCTTCTCTCCGGCCTGCCGCCGCTCTCGGGCTTCATTGCCAAGTTCGCCATGCTGTCCGCGATGATGGGCACCGGCGCCATCGGCGTGCCGCCGACGGCCGCCGTCTGGGTGTTGATCGCCCTCGTTATCCTGTCTGGCCTTGCCGCGCTGATCTCCATGACCCGCGCCGGCATCCGCACTTTCTGGACCTCGATCGAAGGCACCGTCCCGCGCGTTCTGGTCATCGAGATCGTGCCGGTCATGTTCCTTCTGGCGCTGACGCTTGCGCTCACCATCCAGGCGGAAGCGGCCCTTCAATATGTAGAAACGACGATCCGCACCCTCAACAATCCCAGCATCTATATCGATGCGGTGCGCAATGCGACGATCGTGCCGGGTGTCGATGTCGATATGCCGGGGGAGGGATACTGATGCTTCCCTATCCGCTGCTCACCATTTCGCTCGTCATCATGTGGATGCTGCTCACCAGCTTCTCGCTGGGCAATTTCATCCTCGGTTCGCTGGTGGCGGTCTTCGCATCCTGGGGCATGGCCTCGCTGCGCCCCGACAAGCCGAAACTTGCAAAGTGGTATCTGCTGCCGAAACTGTTCTTTGTCGTCCTGGGCGATATCGTTCGCTCCAACCTTTCGGTCGCGTGGCTCATCCTGCACGGCCGCGCCAGGGGGCGACATTCCGGCTTTCTCACCATTCCGCTGGAGATCGAGGACAGGACCGCCCTGGCGATCCTCGCCGTCATTCTCACCAGCACGCCGGGTTCCGCCTGGCTTGAATATGACAGCTATGAAAAGACGATCCTTATGCATGTTCTCGACCTGCAGGACGAACAGGCATGGATCGACATGGTCAAGAACCGCTATGAAAAGCTTCTGATGGAGATTTTCGCATGAGCGCCGTCATCATCTACACCGCCGTCGCCCTTGCCCAGCTCATGCTGGCGCTCGCCATGGCAATCGCCACCATCCGCATGTTCCGCGGCCCGCGCGCGCAGGATCGAGTCATCGGGCTGGATACGCTCTATATCAACGCCATGCTGCTGCTCGTCACCTTCGGCATCGGCACGGGACGCGTCGTCTATTTCGAGGCGGCGCTGGTCATCGGCCTCCTGGGCTTCGTCTCCACCGTGGCGCTGGCAAAGTTCCTCATGCGCGGCGAGGTGATCGAATGATGCAGACTGCAGCGGATCTCCCCATCGCAGCCGCCATTGCGGTCGCTTTCTTCCTCATCGTCGGCTCAGGCCTCACGTTGATCGGCGCCCTGGGCTTCCTGCGCCTGCCGACTTTTTACGAGCGCCTGCATGCGCCGGCGCTCGGCGCAAGCTGGGGCATCGGCGGCATCATGACGGCCTCGATGATCTATTTCACCCTGACGACCGAAAGGCTCGTCATCCATGAGATCCTGATCGGCATCTTCGTCACGGTCACGACGCCGGTCACCTTCATGCTCGTTTCGCGCGCGGCTCTGCACCGCGATCGTACCGCGCGTTCGGGCACGGTACCAAGCAAGCCGGAAAGCCCCGCGCGCTATCGCGAGGCGCCCGAAGCAGCTAGGCAAGCCGCCGAGGACAATCCGGGCGAAAAGGGCGAGGGCGCCTGATCCTGTCGCCTCTGGCCGTCTGGATGTTTGTCCGTTAAAGCTGAGACATTGAAACATCATGTCGACAAGAGGCTTGCATGACGGAAAACGATCCGGGCCAGGTTCTGGAGCGCAAGCGCGGCTCCGGTGTGAAGCTGGTCTATGACCTCCTGCGCGACGAAATTCTCGATCTGAAACTTGCGCCCGGCAGCGCCATCGACGAAGTGCAGCTGGCCGCCCGCTTCGGCATGTCGCGCACGCCGATCCGCGAGGCGCTGGTACGGCTTGCCGGCGAGGGGCTGATCGAAACCCTGCCGAACCGCTCGACCATGGTCTCCAACGTCGATTTTCTCGGCATGCCGGCCTATTTCGACGCGCTGGTGCTGATGTACCGTGTCACCACCCGTCTTGCCGCGCAGCATCACACGGCCGCGGATCTGGAGATCATCCGCGCTCATCAGGCAGAATTCGCGGCCGCCGTCGAAGCGCAGGATGCGCTGGCGATGATTTCCACCAACGCCGCTTTCCATTCCGCCATCGCGACCGCCGGCCGCAACGCCTATTACGGCACCTTCTTCGAACGCTTGCTGGGGGAAGGCCGCCGTATGCTGCGCCTCTATTACCAGTCCTACGAGGATCGCCTGCCGCGCCGTTTCGTCGATGAACACGAGGAGATCATCGCCGTCATCGCCGCCCGCGATGTGGCGGGTGCGGATCGATTGGGCAAGGCCCATGGCGAACAGATCGTCGAACAGATCGGCCGGCTTCTCACCCGCAACGACCGCCTCGATATCGAACTTTGAGGCTTTGTATTTTTCTTGTCGACAAATAATATGGAAGGAGTAATCTCGCTTGTCAGAGGCTGGCGAGCATCGATGTCGGCCGTTGCGCTATCGAGGATTGGCAAGATGAAATCGAAGATCTTTTCCGGCGTCGTGCCGGCGCTGATGACCCCCTGCAAGACCGACCGCACGCCGGATTTCGACGCGCTCGTCGCCAAGGGCAAGCAACTGATCGAGGCCGGCATGTCGGCCGTCGTCTATTGCGGTTCGATGGGCGACTGGCCGCTCCTGACCGATGCGCAGCGCATGGAAGGCGTCGAACGCCTTGTGGCGGCCGGCATCCCGGTCATCGTCGGCACGGGCGCGATCAATTCCGCCTCCGCGGTGGCGCTTGCTGCCCACGCCCAGAAGGTCGGCGCTCAGGGCCTGATGGTCATCCCCCGCGTTCTGTCGCGCGGTTCGGTCATTGCCGCCCAGAAGGCGCATTTCAAGGCGATCCTCTCGGCCGCGCCCGATCTTCCGGCCGTCATCTACAACAGCCCCTATTATGGCTTCGCCACCCGCGCCGACCTGTTTTTCGCCCTGCGCGCCGAACACCCCAATCTCGTCGGCTTCAAGGAATTCGGCGGCCCGCAGGACATGCGCTATGCGGCGGAAAACATCACCAGCCGTGACGATGACGTGACCCTGATGATCGGCGTCGATACCGCCGTCTATCATGGCTATGTCAATTGCGGCGCAACCGGCGCCATCACCGGCATCGGCAATGTACTGCCGAAGGAAGTCCTGCATCTCTGCAACCTCGCCCAGGCGGCCGCCAAGGGCGATGCGGATGCCCGCGTCCGCGCCAAGGAACTGGAAGAAGCGCTCGGCGTCCTCTCCTCCTTCGACGAAGGCCCGGATCTGGTCCTTTATTTCAAGCACATGATGGTGCTGAAGGGGAACAAGGAGTTCGCGCTCAACTTCATCGAGACCGATGTCCTGAGCGATAGCCAGCGCGGTTATGTCGAGGCCCAGCTGACGCTGTTCGACACCTGGTATGCCGACTGGAGCAAGCTTCCCGGCGCGGTCCAGGCCTGCAAGGCCTGATATTATCCATCGACAATGCAAAGCCCTCCATCGGAGGGCTTTGCTGCAGGGGCGGGGGCATGGCGTGCGGATCGGCATGCCGGAAAGCGGCAGAACATGGAAAAGTCGGATGTCGTCGTAATCGGGGCGGGCGTTGTCGGCCTCTCCATCGCCATTGCCGCGCAGATGCGCGGCTTCAGCGTGACGGTGCTTGACCGCGAGGGACCGGCCGCCGGCGCTTCTGCCGGCAATGCCGGGGCCTTCGCCTTCACCGATATCCTGCCGCTCGCCTCTCCCGGCATTCTCAGGAAAGCGCCGAAATGGCTGCTCGATCCGCTTGGGCCGCTCTCCATCCCGCCGGCCTACGCGCTCAACATCGCGCCCTGGATGTTCCGTTTCTGGCGCGCCTGCGCGCCCTCGCGCGTCGCCCATTCGACAGCCGCACAGACCGCGCTGATGGATCTCTCCAGGGCGGAACTGGAAGCCTTCCTGTCGGCAACCGGCACGCTTCCCATGCTGCGCAAGGAAGGCAACCTTCAGGTCTATGAAAGCGACGCCGAGTTTCAGGCCTCGCTGCCGGGTTGGCAGGTTCGGGAAGGTCACGGCATCGAGTTCCGCCATATGGATGCCGCCGGAATGGCGGAAATCCAGCCTGGCATCGCCCCACGCTTCATCCGTGGCACGTTCACGCCGGGCTGGCATTCGATTGCCGATCCGAAACTCTACACCCTGGCCCTGGCCGAGCATTTTCGCAGCCGGGGAGGCAGGATCGAGATCGCCGAGGCCAGCTCACTCCGGCCGACCGCCGATGGTGCCGATATCGACCTGGCGGATGGCAGGACCGTGAGTGCGACCAGGGTCGCCCTTTCCGCCGGTGCATTCTCGCACCGCATCGCCCGCACGCTTGGCGAAAGCATTCCGCTGGAAACGGAGCGCGGCTATAATACCACACTGCCGCCCGACGCACTGGATCTGCGCACGCAAATCACCTTCGGCGGCCACGGCTTCGTCATCACCCGGTTGTCGACCGGCATCCGCGTCGGCGGCGCGGTGGAACTCGGCGGGCTGGACCTGCCGCCGAACTATGCCCGTTCGCAGGCCATGCTGGAAAAGGCAAAAACCTTTCTGCCCGCATTGAAGACGCAAGGCGGCACACAATGGATGGGGTTCCGTCCGTCGCTGCCCGACAGCCTGCCGGCGATCGGCCACGCAAAGGCGTCGCGCAATATCGTCTATGCCTTCGGTCATGGTCATCTGGGCCTCACCCAGTCGGCCGGTACGGCGCGTATCGTTGCCGATCTTCTCGGCGACAGCGCTACCCCCATCGATCTTGCACCGTTCGCGCCGGATCGCTTTTAGAGCCTTTCGGGAGAAGCTGAGCTTTCTTGTTGGCGCTGGGCGTCAGGCGCCCAGCACGCCGGTGATCAGCGTCACCGACACGAAGGCAAGCCAGACGGAGGCCAGCTTCTGCACGACGAGCAGGCGGCGGCCGCCATTCTCTCCGGTCTGCGTCAACCGCCCGAACCCGCCCCATAGAATGGCGACGGCGGCGACCATGGCACAGAACAGCCCGAGCCTGGCCGTAAACTGGCTGTCGGTGGGTGCCGGCAGCAGCACCAGCCCGAAGATCAGCGCTTTTGGATTGAGCACCGTGGTCAGATAGACACGCCGTGCGGTCACCCCGTCGCTGATGCCGGCATCGGCCGGCATGCGCCACAGCTTGGCCGCCAGGAACATCACCCAGATGGCGGCGACCATCTTGAGTGCTGTGGCCGAGGATGGCGAATGGACAAGCAGTTCGGCGCCGAACACGGACAGCGGCAGGATAGTTGTCAGATAACCGGCAATCTCGGCCGGCAGCAGCCGGTAGACGGCCGCCATGCCCCGCCGCGCGCCGGCAATGCCCATCAGCGTATTGGTCGGGCCGGGCGCAAGCAGCAAGGCAAGGACCGCGGAAAGGAAGGCTGCGTAGGTCATCTGCTGAGCGCACCCCGTGGCATACCGTGTTGATCGGTCATGCCACCTAGCCTGGAAGGCCGGACGCGTACATTGACATGGAGCAATTCCAGCAAAGCGGGGAGCCGGTTCTGCGTCCGCAATTGCCAAAATCCGGATCATCAGTTCATGGGGGAAAGCCGGTGTCCAGCAGAAATGCACCGACAACTGCACGGGGGGGGAGTGCAGGCGTGCTTCTACATCGCGTGCCGAAGCGACTTGTTGGTGTTGACGATCGTGGAGATCAATACGTCGTCATCGCGGATACCCATCTGATAGAAACGGATCGCCATGGCGGCAAGCCGCTCCGAGGCGGGGTCATGGCGCGACATGCAGGCGATATAGCGCGCCGTCTCGAAAATCGTCTGCAGCCGTTCCAGTTCATCCGGACCGATCGGCTCAAAACCTGCTGAAGCGGAGGCACCCATCCCTATCTCCCTTCTTCTATTATTAGCTCTACCTAATGGATCGAGTTTTCCCGATGATGGAAAGCACGAATGGGGATCAGCGTTATCAGATGGTAAATCCGACAGGACACGCCCCGGCAGCGATGCCGCCGGAGCCAATCCAAGACGTCAGCCGCGCCGCCCGAGCAGGCTCAGCAGCGCGCCGGTCGCCAGCCCCAGAAGCACGCTTCCCGCCGCCAGAAGCAAGGCATAGGACATGATGTTGTCCGACAGCCAGTTGGCGGCGATCAGGCGCGCATTGGAAAAGCTGATCTCCTGCGTCGGCACGAACCGGAACCAGCTGACGGGAAGCGCCGCCATGTTCTCCTCCGGACCGCTATAGATCGATATGCGGCCGGCAAGCTCTTCCCACTTGTCCTGCGCCGAGATGTCCCGCATGCCGGTATCGAGCGCCGTGCTGTCCGGCGCCATGATCGCCGTCCATGTGCCGAGCCCGGACGGATCGCTTTCCTGCGCGACGACGAGGCTGGCGGTACGCGGCGGGCTGTAGAGGTCGCCGGTGGACGGGGCAAAGCGAAGGGTCGAGAGGGACAGGTCGAAATTGTCCTTGGCCCACTCGCTGAGCTGGCTGAACTGCCTTGCGATGAAGTTGCTGTCGGCTCGCTGCTGCCAGTCCTGCAGGCTGACGCCGGGAGGGGTCACGACATTATGCACTGCCGTATCCGGGCTCCAGCTGTTGCGGCTGTCCTGGTCGATCTTCAGCTGCGTCAGGATATTGGCTGGAATTTCGGAAACACCGCCGACGAAGATCGCGTTGCGCTCGGCAATCCGCGCAGCGGATATCGTCACATTGAAGGGCATGACCCTGTAGGACGCGTTGGCGATCTTGCCGAGGAAGGTGGCGGTTGCCGAAAGCGTCGGCTCGTCGATCCTGCCAAGGAACAGCGATACCGGTTCCTGACCCGTGGCATACGGAAAGCCGACACCGGTCGTCGCCGCGATATTAGGCACCTGCGCGATACGGGCGAAATCCGGCATGTGGAATTGCGACGTGCCGAACATGGCGAACCGTGGCCTCTCCTCGGCGGTCGCGCCGGGGGCGCAGACGGCGTCGGCAGCGGTGCGCATCGCGGCTTCGATCGTGATCGTGTTCACGCCCGGCCGGAAATGCCGCATCGTCAGCTTGATCGGCAGCTTGTCCAGAACCGCGCCGCCATCGGAGGTGATCGGCAGGGTCGAGGCGATGCTGCCGTTGACGAAGACGTCGATATGGCTGCCCGGCAGCACGTCCGCCGTGTAGGCGGCATCGAGCAGGATGCGCGCCTCGCCATAGGCATTGGCATAGAAATCCGCCGGCACGCCGATGGAGAAGCTGGTGCGGAACAGGCGCCCGGAAAATTCCTGGCTCGTCACGCCGAGTGCAGAAAAATCGAGCGTCGCGCCGGAATAGAGGAAGGGCGTGTCCATGCCGCGCCAGCTTTCCGTCGCCAGCATATCGCGCCGCTGCGTCGCCGAACCATCGACGGAACCGACGATCCCGTCGACGAGACTGTCGACCGAAGCCCAGCTCGGGCCGGAGAGGACGAGCGCGGAAATGCCGTTGCTGCCGGGATAGTCGACGAAGCTTGCGGCCGGTACGTCGCTCACGGCGCGTGCGATCGCCGGCACCGATTGGCGCAGCTCCGCCGCCGTGCCGACGAATATCGCCACCTCACCGGGGCGGATCGGCGCATCCGCCTGTTTTGAGAACGAGAAGGACTGGTTCGGCATGCCGCCCATCAGCGACAGGCCCTGCGCCAGCCGCATCAGCGTTTCGGTCGAGCCCATCTGGTCGAGTGCCGGTGCGATGATCCTGAATTGGGTATTGCCCCTGGCATCGACGCCGACGGCTCTGAGGTCGTCCAGCCGCGCCAGCCGGCGATTCTGGTCGCCTTCGAAAGCAAGATAGGTGCGCGCCGGATCGACCTCTGTCCACAGCTCATAGGTCGATTCGATCGTGCAGTCGGTGCGGTGCCGCTGGGTGCTGTTGAAGCGCACGTAGTTGCCGCCCGCCTTCAGCAGACCGGCCGGCACGTCGAATACGAGTTCGGCGGCCTGCTCGGCCGAGGCGATCGACTGCGCCGCGATGACGGCATCGTTGATCGTGATCGTCAGCCGCGACGTCTCGGGCGCAACGACGATCGCATTCTGATAGGCGACATGCAGCTTCGCCGGGTGTCCGGCCTGTTCGGCCGTCAGGTAGATCGACCACGTACGCTGGTCGATCTCGCCGTTGAGGCGCATGGCGGAAAACGGCAGGAGGTAACGGCGCGACAGATCGGCAGCACTCGCCACCGGTGCCGAGGGTGACGCGGGCGTTGCCGCCTGCTGCGCCGGCGGCGCGACCGGTGCAGCGGTCGGAGGCGATGTAGCCTGCCCGCTCGGAGCAACCGGAGCCGGCGTCACGATGACAGGCGCAGATGGTTGGGCAGAGGGCTGTGACGGCGCCTGGGCTGGTGACTGCGCCGGGGGCAGGGCCGGTGCCGGCTGCGGCGGTGCATCCTGTATGCCGCGGTCGCGCCGTTCCGATCCCATGTCGAACGGGCTCGAAGCCTGCTGGGCAATGGCTTCGGTGGCGATGGCGGCGGTGCCGAGTGCGGTCAGGGCAGCGATGAGAAGTCTGTTCATGGCACCGCTCCTAACTGTTCTCTGCGCCGCGGGACTTGCCGAGGTCGCGCATCAGGTACCCGAGACCGCGGCTGGTCTGGTAGGCGGAAAGCCAGAGGAACCACAGGGTGCCGCGGAAGATGCCGGGGTTCTTGCGTCGCGACACCTGGAACTGGGTCCACTGCGCCGAATTGGCAAACATCAGGTCGGCGATCAGCCGGTGATCCACCGCCTTCTGCGGCATGTAGCGGCAGCCGACGGAGGTCACGTCGCCGGTGCGATCGAAATTGCGGATCTCGACGGGCAGGTCGCTGACCGGCAGGTCGCTGAACGGCTGGAAGCGGATATGCCCGACCGTGTTCATGGCAATCCCGGTCGTGCCCTCGGTATAGACCTCCAGCGATGCGCCATGCACAGAGACGTTGTTGATCGTCGCCGTGAACCACTGTCCGTCGACGCCGAATTCGCAGCGGCGGCTCACCTTGACGCGGCGCGAAGCCTGCCGTTCACCGCGTTCCGAAACGACGCCGAGCGCGCAGCCGGCAATGATGATGTTCAGGAGGTTCCAGCCGCCGACGACGAGCGTCACATCGGCCTTGAACGGCTCGGTATAGAGCTTGTAGATGCTCATCCCCAGCGCGAAGATGAGGATGAAGAAGATTACGAAGAACGGCCGGCTGACCTCCGAAAGGCGGCTGACGGACACGGACTCGTCCTTGGCGGTCACCTTGAAGGTCGGCTTGCGCGGATTGAGCATGACCGAGATGACGGCCGGCAGCAGATGCACCGTCTGCACATATTCGTAAAGCTCGGAAATCCACGGCCAGCGGAACGACCCGTAGAGATAGTTCTGCATCATCATGTTCACCGCCATGTAGGTGAGCGAATAGACGAGGAACTCGCCGCCGGACGCGGTGAAGATTTCCAGATCGAAGAAGATGTAGAACAGCGGCGCGAAGAGAAAGATCGTCCGCGGGAAGGGAAACAGCCAGAACAGCGTCGACGACATGTAGCAAAGCCGCTGCGCCGCCGACAGGCCGCGCTTGAGCGGCGGGAAGCGGAAGCGCAGGATCTGCATCATCCCCTGTGCCCAGCGCGAGCGCTGACCGATGAAGCTGGCGAATGTCGCCGGCTGCAGGCCGGCGATCAGCGGCCGGTCGACATAGATGCTGTTCCAGCCGAGACCGTGCAGGTCGAGTGCCGTCTCGCAGTCCTCGGTAATGCTGACGCCCGAAAAGCCGTTCGACACTTCCAGCGCCTTGCGGTTCAGGACGGCGGCCGAACCGCAGAAGAACGAGGCATTCCACTTGTCCAGCCCTCGCTGGATGATGCCGTAGAACATCTCGTTCTCGCTCGGCATCTTCTCGAAGGTCTGCAGATTGCGCTCGACGGGGTCCGGGTTGAGGAAGAAATGCGGTGTCTGGACGAGGAAGAGTTTCGGGTCCGTGTCGAAATAATGGACGGTTTCGAGCAGGAAGTCGCGCGTCGGTGCATGGTCGGCGTCGAACACGGCGATCAGGTCGCCCTTCGAATGCGCCAGCCCGTTGTTGAGATTGCCGGCCTTGGCATGCTCGTTGCGCTCGCGGGTCAGATAGTTGACGCCGAGGTCCTCGCAGAGCTTCTTCAAGGTCTCGTGGCGCGCTTCCGCGGCGCGGGCGTCGGCGATATTGCTGGCGCGGCGCTTCTGCACCGTGCCGCCGTCGTCGAGCAGCCATACGGTCAGCTTGTCCGCCGGGTAATCCATGTTGCGTGCAGCGGCCAGCGTGTTGGCCAAAAGCTGCTCGTCCTCGTTATAGCTCGGCACGAACACATCGACAGTCGGCAACTTGTCGTCGTTGCTCGACCGGCTGCCGGGCCGCGACGGCGGCAGCGGCATGGCGACGACGAACAGGCTGAGCGACAGCATCAGCACGCTGTACATCTCGGCGAGATAGACCAGCATGCCGGGAATGAAGTTTTCCAGCTGGTTGATCGGCGGCAGCGTGCTTGTCGTGCGCCAGTATACATAGCGCAGCACCATGCCGGTACCGAAGGCAAGCGCCACCAGCCGCCACTTTCCGCCCGCATCGAGAAGCTTGATCACCGCCATGACCGTGACGATCAGGATGCTGGCGATCAGCTGCGTGCGCGTATTGATCGGCAGTGTCACGAGCAGGATCACCATGATGGTGGCGATGGCCCAGATGACGGAAGAATAGATTGTCCTCATGGCGGACTAACCTCGATGGGACCCGCAGGTCGGAAGATGATCAGCGGCAAACGACATCCGGGCCGTCGGCTGCCATGGTACAGGATGGTGAAGGCACGGTCACGCGCGCGCCCTGATAGGCCGGCGCGCCACTTTGGCTGGGTGCTCCGTAGGCGGCGCCGCGATCTGAGGTCGGCGTCTCGACGGCATTGAAACCAGGGCCGGAAGGCGCCGGCACGCGCGGGCGCTGCGGCGAATATTCCGGCTCGCCGATCGGCTGCTGCATCTGTGCGGGCGGTGCTTCGGCACGGACCTGCCGGGTCTGGGCGCGCGGCGCGTAGGACACCGAGCGGCGTGGCGGCAGCGCCTGCACGATCGGCTCGGAAGATGTCGCACGCGGATAGATCGGTGTGCCGGTGCCGATTGCCGGATCGGGACCACGCGGCGTGCCGTAAGGGTTCCAGCCCTTGGCATCGATCGCGCCGGTAATGGTGAAATTATACATGTTGGACAGAAGCCGGGCTTCCGTCGCATTCGCTTCGCAGAACCGCAGCCGAACCTGGATCATGCCGTGATTGGCGAGCGGCGATACCGTGCCGGTGTCCGAACGGATCTGCTGCCAGGCATAGAGGCAGAGATCGCTGCCAGCGCCACGGCCGAAGGCATAACCGAACGGACCGTAATTGTTCTGCACGAAGAACTGCGAGCGCACCATGCGCACGCGTGGCAGAGAAGCGCGCATTTCCGCCGCTATCCGGCCTTCGCTGACGGTTGAAAGCCCAAGCGAGTTGTCGCCGTAGCGGGTTGCACGGTCGGCGCCGAACATTTCGATCTTGAACATGTTCTGTCCGGTCGTCGAGGCATTCGTAGCCAGATGAATGTCCTGTGCCACCGCATTGTTGAAGCGCCGTTCGATGACGCTGATGATGGCGGGGCCGGCCGGCGGCGGCATGATCATCGCCTGTTCCGGCGGCGCGCTCTTGACCAGCGTCTCCGGCTGGATCGGCTTGCCGCCACAGCCTGAAAGCGTCAGGGAGGCGAGACCGAGGAGCATGGCGACCACCGGTTTGCTGACCGGCCTGCCTTGGCGTGCTGCGTGCCAGCCTTGGTCTGCTGCGTGAGTGAGCCTGTCCGTCATTGCAGTTCCACAGTTGAGGGCAGCTACTCTTTACATATCGCCGCTTGTCCGAAGGTGTCGTCTTGCGCCGGTCTGGCGGCAATCCGATGCCGAGTCGGCTTTCATTCGTTGACGATTACTTAACTAAGCCCCAAATCTAAATTGTTCGTTAACCATATCCGGGCATTCTTTAACCATTGCAGGTGTCAGCCCGTGTCGCGCAGCGATCGCGGCGCTTAGAGATAGGGCAACAGAGACCGGAGTGGACATGCGCTTTTCGCTGATTTCGTTGGCGGCGTTCGGCCTTGCCGTGACGGCTTTGGTCGGCATGGACCGTCGGGCCGATATCGATTTCGGTGCGGTGACCGGCGCGCTGAGCGACGGCGATACCACCACTGGCTCTGCCAATTCTGAAGCCGCACGCACGAACCGCCTCCAGGATGCCTCCCTCTTCGGTGCCGGCGATCAGAAGTCCCCAAGGGCTCCGCTCGTCGTCTCGCAGGTGGCACCCGCCGTCGATATTCCAGCACAGGAGCAGACGGTTGCGCAGGCCCGCCCGCCCGCCCAACCTGCCGTCCCCGCTACGCAGCCGGCGGCGGCAGCGGCCGCTCCCCAGGTCGATGAAAGCGCGCTCCGCTATTTTGCCGCCCGCGGCGACACCGCAAGGCTTCAGGCCGAGATTTCCCGTCTCCGCGCGCTCTACCCAAGCTGGTCGCCGCCGGATGATCCGCTGGCCGTTCGCTCCACCGCCGATGCGCAGCTGGAAGCCATGTGGCAGCTCTACGCCCAGGCGCGTTACGCCGATGTCCGCCGCGCGATCGCCGACAGGCAGGCGGCCCAGACCGGCTGGCAACCGCCCGAGGACCTTCTGGAGCGGCTGAAACTTGCCGAAGCACGCATGCAGCTGACTGCGGCCTCCGACGCCAAGACCTATGACGAAGTGATCCGCATCTCGGCGGAAAACCCGACTCTGCTCACCTGCAGCGAGGTCGATGTGCTCTGGCGCCTCGCCGAGGCCTTTGCCGGCACCGAGCGCCAGTCGCGTGCCCGCGATGCCTATGCCTATATCCTCAGCAACTGCTCCGACCCGTCGGAACGTCTGGCGACGGTGCAGAAGGCGAGCGAGCTTCTGCCGCCCGATATGCTGGACAATCTCCTTTCCGCCGAGCGCACCGGCGCGGATGGAAAACCTGAATTCGAAAGCCTGCGTGACGATCTCGCCCGTCGCCTGGTCGGCGAAGGCAATGCCGATCCGAAGCTTGTCGTGCCGGAAAAATACCTGACACGTCTCGAACGTCTGGCCGAGACCAGCGAGCTTGCATCCGACGCCCTGCTTCTTGGCTGGTATCACTATCGCCGCGAAAACCTCGGTCCTGCCGAGCGCTGGTTCCGTCGCGCCTTCACGCAAGAGGAAGAGGCATCGGCCGCCGAAGGTCTCGCCCTGACGCTGACGCAGCAGAACTCGCCGCTCGAAGCCGAAAACGTGCTCTATCGCTGGCGCGACACGTCCGATGGCACCAAGGCCGCCTACATGGCCGCCGTCGCCAATCTTCTGGCAATCGATCCGCCGCCGGTGCTGCAGGAACAGGTCCTGGCGCGCATGGCGCCGGTGGTGATCGAGGCGAGGGATGCCGCGGCTGCCCAGCAATTCGGCTGGTACGCCCGCTTCATGGGCCAGCCCGGTACCGCAGCCCAGTGGTTTGCCGCAGCCTTGTCATGGAAGCCGGATGACGAACCCTCCGCCTATGGCCTCGTGCTCAGCCGCAACGACCTGCGCGACAGGGCAGGTGTTGCCGCGATCCAGGGCGCCTGGGCCGGACGGTCGGAACGGATCGCCACGCTCGGGCAGAACGACCCACGCGGTGCAAACCGTCAATATGCGACCCAGCCGCCGCTCCAGCAGCCGGCCCCGGTTCAGCAACCGAGACAGTACTATCAGGCTGCGCCGGTCGAGCCGGTTCGCCAGCCGGCCAGCCGCACCGTGCAGGAATACGCAGACGTGCCCGCCCAGCGCCCGGCGCCGCAGACCGTCCGCCCCGCACCGGCTCGCCGTGCTGTCGCCACCCGCGGCTGCTCGACGACCGTCGATCCCCGCCAGCTCTCGCCGCAGACGGCACTGACCAGAGGCTGGTGCCTGATGGACATGAACCGGCCGCTCGAGGCAGTGCAGGCCTTTGATGTCGCGACACAGGCCTCCGCCCCGGCGGCGAGATCCGATGCCGCCTACGGCAAGAGCCTTGCCTATCTGCGCCTCGGCCTGACCGACAAGGCTGCGGCCACCGCAACCACCGCGCCGCAGAACAACACCCGCGCCGTGGAATTGCAGAGCGCCATCCTGGCAGACCGTGCCGTCAATGCCTTCAAGGTCGGCCGCTTCAACGAGGCTCTGATCGCGCTCGACCAGCGCTCACAGATCGTGCCCGAACAGAACGACCTGATGAGCATGCGCGGCTACGCCTATCTGGGTCTCGGCCGCGAGGCCGATGCACGCCGTATCTTCCAGGCACTGGCCGATGTCGGCAACCGCGACGGCATGCGCGCGCTCGCCGACCTGACCGCGCCCGCGAGATACTAGATCGGCCGCTGCACCCTATCCTTGCAGCGGCAATCGAAATTCACCGCTGCAATGCGGCAAGTCCATGTATTCCGTAGCAAAAAATACGATCTGTACTGTGTATTAACCTTCGCGCAAGGAATTAACCATACATATGATACAGCACGGCGAAATGGGACGACCACGGTCTGCTCACCAGGCATGAAGCCGCCAAAGCCGTACCGGTATCAATCCGGTATCACGCTCATTAAAAGTCAGGAACTGCGGTGACCATCTGCACATGGCCATGAGACGAATGTCTCGGGCGCATGCGTCGGCTTGATCCTCCTCGGCGCCTGACAGGCTAGGCTTCAATGTAGGACGACTTTGGTGCAGGATACGCCAAGCGATCAGGTGCGACGCGGCCAGGCTGGTAGCCTTGGCGAGAGACTGGCATTCGCCGGCCTCGACGGCGACCTGTGCGATCTACTTCGCCGTTGTCGTCCGCATCTGGAAGGCCATCTGAAGACCGGCCTGCGTGATCTCTTCCACCGTTTCCAGACCTCGCCCGAAGCTGCGCGTCATTTCGACAGCGAGCAGCAGATCGAGCGCCTTCACGATCTCCAGACCTCGCATTGGTCGATCCTGACCGACGCCCGTTTCGACGCGGTCTATGCCGACCGGGTCAAGGTTCTCTCCGATACCGAAAGCCGCATGGGGCTTGATCCCCGCTGGCATATTGCCGGCCATGCGGTGATGCTGGAGCATCTCGTTCTCGGCGTCGTCAACGACCTGTCCTCGCGCTCCATCCTGCCCGGTTCGCGCAAGCGCGATCAGGAACTGCGCGAGCTTCTCTCCGGCCTCATCCGGTTGATCATGATCGATGTCGAGATCGCCGTATCGCTCCGCTTCAACGAGCAGCGCCAGAAGCACCAGCGCGCGCTTGCCGATCAGCAGGCCGCCGATCAGGCACAGGCGGTCGACACGTTCGCAACCGTCATTTCCGCACTCGCCGAGCGTGACCTCACCGCGGCCCTGCCTGCCGACATGCCGGAAGCCTACCGCGAGCTTGCCGATCTCCTCGGCCGTGCCGTCGGCGGCATGCGTCAGTCCGTCGGCACCATCGATGCCGCCGGCATGCAGGCCTATTCGCTGACCGACGCGCTGGCGAAGAATGCCGCGCAGTTTGCCTCGGCATCGGAGGAACAGGCAGGTCGCGCGCGGTCGGCCACCGAAGGCCTCCAGCAGCTTTCCGCCCTCGTGCGCGACAGCGTCGCCGGCAGTTCCACGGCCGAAAAGGCAGCGCTCGCCACCCGCCGTTCGGTCGAGGAAAGCGGAGAGATCGTCGGTCGTGCGATCACGGCCATGTCCGACATCGAGAAGTCGGCGGAAAAAATCGGCCAGATCATCGGCGTCATCGACGAGATCGCCTTCCAGACCAACCTGCTTGCGCTGAACGCCGGCATCGAGGCCGCCCGCGCCGGTGACAGCGGCCGCGGCTTTGCCGTCGTTGCCCAGGAAGTGCGTGGTCTTGCCCAGCGCTCCGCCGATGCGGCCCGCGAGATCAAGACGCTGGTCAACGATACCAAGGGCCAGGTCGGCGAAGGCGTGCAGATGGTCCATCGCACCCAGTCGGCGATCGGCGGCATCGTCAAGCAGGTGACGGAGATCAACGACGCGATCTCCGGCGTTGCCCGCAGCACGGCCGAACAGTCCGATGGCCTTAACCGCGTCACCGCCGAGATCGACAGCCTCAGCCAGGCGCTCGATGCCAATGCCAGCTTCGCCCGCAATTCAAGCGATGGCGCCGATGAACTGCATACGGTGATCCTGGAACTCGGCCGCACGGTCCGCGAGTTCCGCATCGCCCGCCAGAACAACAGCCTCGAAGGCTACGAGGATGACCGCATGGCAGCCACCGCTTATGGTGCGCCGGCTCCGTCCATCTCCCATCCGGCGCGCCAGCACGGCTTCGAGCCTGCTCTCGTCGCGCCCGAACCGCAACGCGTTTACAAACGGCAAGGAACATACTGATGGCAGCAAAGAAGGCCGCATCGGGAAAGCTGGCACTCGCGCCCGTTCTCGATCTCAATGAAGCATCGGTCCTGCACGGCAAGCTGATGTCGATGCGCGGCAGCGACCTCGTCATCGACGCTTCGGCGGTCGAACGCGTCGGCGTCCAGTGCGCCCAGGTGCTGCTGGCCGGCGCCAAGGCATGGGCTGCCGACGAAAAGTCATTCCAGATCACGGAGGCGTCGGACGCCTTCGCCAAGACGATGCAGCTTGTTGGCATCAACGAAGACAATTTGGCCGCTTAAGGGACCCCGCTATGAAGAAAAAAGTGCTGACCGTGGATGACTCACGGACGATCCGCAACATGCTGCTGGTGACGCTCAACAACGCCGGTTTCGAAACCATCCAGGCCGAAGACGGCGTCGAAGGTCTCGAAGTGCTCGAGGGCTGCAACCCGGATGTCATCGTCACCGACATCAACATGCCGCGCCTCGACGGCTTCGGCTTCATCGAGGGCGTCCGCGCCAACGAGAAGTACCGCGCCATTCCGATCCTCGTCCTGACGACGGAAAGCGATGCCGAGAAGAAGAACCGTGCCCGTCAGGCCGGTGCGACGGGCTGGATCGTCAAGCCCTTCGACCCTGCCAAACTCATTGATGCGATCGAGCGTGTAACCGCCTGAACCGGGAATTCCTCCGATGGATATGAACGAAATCAAAGAGATCTTCTTTCAGGAATGCGAGGAACAGCTCGCTGAACTGGAATCCGGTCTTCTCAAGTTGAACGATGGCGACCGCGATCCCGAAACGGTCAACGCCGTTTTCCGTGCCGTTCACTCCATCAAGGGGGGCGCAGGCGCCTTCGGTCTGGAAGAGCTGGTCGCTTTCGCCCACGTCTTCGAGACGACGCTCGATTGCGTCCGCTCCAACAAGCTGGAGCCCAATCAGGACGTCCTCAAGGTCATGCTGAAATCGGCCGACGTTCTGGCCGACCTGGTCACCTGCTCGCGTGACGGCGGCAGCGTCGAGGAAAGCCGCACCAGGGGCCTCGTCAAGGAACTCGAAGCGCTCGCCAACGGCGAAGCGCCGAGTGCTGCGGTAGAAGCGCCGAAGCCGGCCGCTGCTGCTGCCGCTCCGGCCCCGACCGACGACAGCGGCTTCCAGCCGATCCCCTTCACCTTCGATGCCTTCGGTGACGACGAGCCGTCTCTCGAAAACGTCTTCGACATCACCTTCAAGCCCACCCGCGAGCTTTATTCCAAGGGCAATGAAGCGGCCCTGCTGCTGCGCGACGTGTCCCGCCTCGGCGAGCTGAGCGTCGCCTGCGACATGGAAAGCCTCCCGGCGCTCGAAAAGTTCGACCCGGAAGCCTCCTATTTCAGCTGGACCATGCAGCTTAAGACGGACAAGACGGAAGACGAAGTCCGTGCCGTCTTCGAATTCGCCGAATGGGATTGCGAACTCGACGTCAAGCCGGCCGATACCGCATCGCAGGAAGAACTACCGATGATCCCGGTTCCGTTCGACCTCTCCGCCCTCGACGACGCGCCGGTCGAGACGGCTGCACCGGCAGAACCCGCCGCCGCTGCGACCACCGAAATCCTGTCGAGCGCCGCCAAGGCGGTCAACGCTGCGGTCGAAAAGCGCGATGCGCCTGCCGCAGCCGCGGCCCAGAACAATGCAGCAGCTGCCGCATCTTCGGCCGGCCAGACCATTCGCGTCGATCTCGACCGCGTCGACCGTCTGATCAACCTTGTCGGCGAGCTCGTCATCAACCAGGCGATGCTCTCGCAGAGCGTCATCGAAAACGATACGGGCGGCACGTCCGCCGTCAACATGGGCCTCGAAGAGCTGCAGCAGCTCACGCGCGAGATCCAGGACTCGGTCATGGCGATCCGCGCGCAGCCGGTCAAGCCGGTCTTCCAGCGCATGTCGCGTATCGTCCGCGAAGTCGCCGACATGGTCGGCAAGCAGATCCGTCTGGTCACCGAGGGTGAGAACACCGAAGTCGACAAGACCGTCATCGACAAGATCGCCGAGCCGCTTACCCACATGATCCGCAATGCCGTCGACCACGGCATCGAAAGCCCGGAGAAGCGTATTGCTGCCGGCAAGGACCCGGAAGGCACGATCAAGCTTTCGGCAAAGCACCGCTCGGGCCGCATCCTGATCGAACTGATCGACGACGGCGGCGGCATCAACCGCGAGCGCGTCCGCCAGAAGGCGATCGACAACGACCTGATCTCGCCGGACGCCAACCTGTCGGACGAGGAAATCGACAACCTGATCTTCGCGCCGGGCTTCTCCACTGCCGACCAGATCTCCGACATTTCCGGCCGCGGCGTCGGCATGGACGTTGTCAAGCGCTCGATCCAGGCGCTCGGTGGCCGTATCTCGATCTCGTCGAAGCCGGGCCAGGGCTCGGTCTTCACCATGAGCCTGCCGCTGACGCTTGCCGTCCTTGACGGCATGGTCGTCACCGTTGCCGGCCAGACGCTGGTCGTGCCGCTGACGGCGATCGTCGAGACGTTGCAGCCGGAAGCATCCGCCATCCACTCCTTCGGTGCGAACCAGCGGCTCATCTCGATCCGTAACTCGTTCTGCCCGCTGGTCGATGTCGGTCGCATCCTCAACTTCCGCGCCAACCAGGCGAACCCGGTCGAGGGCGTTGCCCTTCTGGTCGAGTCCGAAGGCGGCGGTCAGCGCGCGCTGATGGTCGATGCGATCCAGGGCCAGCGCCAGGTCGTCATCAAGTCGCTCGAGGCGAACTACACCCACGTTCCGGGCATCGCTGCGGCGACCATCCTGGGTGATGGCCGCGTCGCACTCATTCTCGATGTCGACGCTGTTGTCGGCGCTTCCCGTGGCCAGTCGCTCGGTCAGGAAGTTGGAATGAAGGCCGACATGTCGATGGCGGCCGCAGGTTAAGCAGGTAAGTTCAGTATGTCATACGCCGTAAAATCTCTTGTTCAGGGAAGCCGTGAACTGATCGCCTTCCGCATCGGTGACCAGGAGTTTTGCGTGAACATCATGTCCGTCCGCGAAATTCGCGGATGGACTCAGGCCACCCCGATGCCGCATGCGCCGGCCTATGTTCTGGGCGTCATCAACCTGCGCGGCGCGGTCCTGCCGATCGTCGATCTGTCGGCAAGGCTCGGCATGAAGGACGCGGAGCCGACGCCCCGCCATGTCATCATCGTCGCGCAGGTCAAGCATCGCGTCGTCGGTCTGCTGGTGGAGGCCGTTTCCGATATTCTTACGATTACCGAGGATAATATCCAGCCGGTCCCCGAGATCTCCTCGGATCTCGAAAAACAGTACGCACGTGGCATTCTGGCCATCGACAAGCGGATGATCTGCCTGCTCGAACTGGAAGCCCTGTTCTCCGAAAAAGTCCTTGATAGGGAAAGTGAAGTCGCATGATATCGTTGGGCGCGATCGATAGCCGGCAGTCCCCGGACGAGGTTCTGGCAAGCGGAGAATATCCGCTGACCCGCAAGGACCTGTCCGAAATCGCTGCGATGATCTATGCGGATGCCGGGATCTATCTCAACGATTCCAAGGCCTCGCTCGTCTATTCGCGCCTGTCGAAGCATATCCGCAATCTCGGCCTGCGCGGCTTCCGGGAATATTGCGCGCTTGTGTCCTCGACCGAAGGTGCTGCGGTCCGCCGCGAGATGCTGTCGCATCTGACCACCAACTTCACCCGCTTCTTCCGCGAGAACCATCATTTCGAACATCTGCGCGACGACGTTCTGCCCGGCCTCATCAACCGCGCCAAGGCTGGCGGTCGGGTGCGCATCTGGTCGGCGGCCTGCTCGGACGGCCAGGAACCCTATTCGATCGCGCTTACCGTCATGGCGATGTTCCCGAACGCCGCCGACTATGACTTCCGTATTCTGGCGACCGACATCGATCCGAAGATCCTCGAGACCGCCCGCGCCGGCGCCTATGACGAAGGCGCGCTGGAAAGCGTCTCGCCGGCCATGCGCAAGCAGTGGTTCCGCGAGGTCGACGTCAATGGCCGTCGCAAGTTCCAGGTCGATGACCGTATCAAGAAGCTGATCACCTTCAACGAGCTGAACCTGATGGCCCAGTGGCCGTTCAAGGGTGGCTTCGATGTGATCTTCTGCCGCAACGTGGTGATCTATTTCGACGAGCCGACCCAGGTGAAGATCTGGTCGCGCTTCGCCTCGCTGCTGCCGGAAGGCGGCCACCTCTATATCGGCCATTCCGAACGCGTTTCCGGCGATGCGAAGAACGCCTTCGACAATATCGGCATCACCACCTATCGCTACCTTGGCAAGAATGGCGGGAGAAAGGCATGAGTGCACCGGCACGCGTCCTCGTCGTCGATGACAGCCCGACCATGCGTGGCCTGATCACGGCTGTCCTCAATTCCGACCCCGAGGTCAATGTCGTCGGCCAGGCTGGCGACGCCATGGAAGCGCGCGCGGCGATCAAGCAGCTCAACCCGGATGTCGTGACGCTCGATATCGAGATGCCGAACATGAACGGCCTCGAGTTTCTCGAGAAGATCATGCGTCTGCGGCCGATGCCGGTGATCATGGTGTCCACCATGACCCATCACGGCGCCAACGCGACGCTGGCCGCGCTCGAGATCGGCGCCTTTGATTGCGTCGGCAAGCCGGCGCCGGGCGATCGCCGCCCGTTCATGGATCTGGCCGAGAAGGTCAAGGCCGCCGCAAGGTCGGGCCGCCGTCTGATGCAGGCGTCTGCACCACCGCAGCCTGTGCAGCCGATGTCGGTTGCCGATTACCGTGTGGGCCGCAAGGTTGTGGCGATCGGCTCTTCCACCGGAGGTGTCGAGGCGCTGATCACGGTGCTGCAAAAGTTTCCGCAGAACTGCCCGCCGACCGTAATCACTCAACATATGCCGTCCACGTTTACCAAAAGTTTTGCTGAACGGCTTAATCGTATCTGCGCTCCTGTGGTGCAGGAAGCGACCGATGGCGCGCGTCTGGAGATCGGCAAGGTCTATCTCGCGCCCGGTGGCGACCGTCACCTGCAGATCGCAAACCCGTCTGCGCCGTGCTGCCGGCTGGTCGAAAGGGAACCCGTCAACGGCCATCGGCCGTCCGTCGATGTCCTGTTCGATTCCGTCGCGGAACTGGCAGGCCGCAATGCCGTCGGTGTCATTCTGACGGGCATGGGCCGGGACGGGGCTTCCGGATTGCTGAAGATGCGCAGCGCTGGCGCCCGCACGATTGGCCAGAACGAAAAGACCTGTGTGGTCTATGGCATGCCGAGGGTGGCCCATGAATTGGGCGCCGTCGAGCACCAACTGCCATTGGGCTCCATAGGAGAAGAAGTATTGAAACTAACTGCTGCCCGAAAAGAAGGTACCGAATAAATGTCTCTCGCTGAAAAAATCAAAGTTCTGATCGTCGACGATCAGGTGACTAGCCGCTTGTTGCTCAGCGATGCTCTGACCCAGCTCGGCTTCAAGCAGATCACCGCCGCCGGCGATGGTGTGCAGGGCATGAAGATCATGTCCGAGCAGCCGCATCACCTGGTCATCTCGGACTTCAACATGCCGAACATGGATGGCCTCGGCTTCCTGCAGGCGGTTCGCACCAACCCGAGCACCAAGAAGGCCGCTTTCATCATCCTGACGGCCCAGGGCGACCGCGCTCTGGTTCAGAAGGCAGCCCAGCTCGGCGCCAACAACGTTCTCGCCAAGCCCTTCACCATCGAGAAGATGAAGGCCGCTATCGAAGCGGTATTCGGAGCCTTGAAATGATCGAAGCCGTTGCGGCCAAGAGAATCCATATCATCCAGGGCGAATTCAAGGTCGTGGATGACCCTGAAGTCGTCCTGGCTACGATCCTCGGATCGTGCGTGGCCGCGTGTCTTCGTGATCCTGTCGCCGGCGTGGGCGGCATGAACCACTTTCTTTTGCCGGGATCGGGTGCCACGTCGGGTGGGGATGCCACCCGATACGGCGTCCATCTGATGGAGCTTCTGATCAACGGCCTCCTGAAGAAGGGCGCCCGCCGCGACCGGCTGGAAGCCAAGATCTTCGGCGGCGCCAAGACGATTGCCAGCTTCTCCAATGTCGGCGAGCAGAACGCCGCCTTTGCCATGCAGTTCCTGCGTGACGAAGGCATTCAGGTGGTCGGCTCCTCGACCGGCGGCGATCATGGCCGCAAGCTCGAATACTGGCCGGTAAACGGTCGCGCCCGTCAATACCCGCTGACCGGAGCCGAAACCCAGCGCACGGTGGCCCTCGAACAACGCCCCGTCCGGCCGGTACCCAAGCCCGTCGACGACAGCATCGAATTCTTCTGAGCACAGCCTCTACCACGTCCCAGGGATAGCCATGACCGACACCACTACGCCGCCGATCGCTACCCCGGAAAAATCGCTGCCGGAAGTGCTGATGCGGCTCGTTTCCGAACTGCATGACGTCGCCTATCTTATCGAGCGCGTCGAGCCCCAGATCATGGATCTCGGCGGCGAAAAGCTTCTGGCATCCCCCGACGCGATCAAGATCCTGCAGGGCATCGATCTGGCTGTTCAGAAGACCCGCGGTCTTGCCGAATTCATCGATACCGTTACCGGCACCATTCCGAACGAATGGAAGGTCGATGTCTCGACGGCACTCGGCCTCGTCAAGCTTGCCGATATGCGCAAGTCGCTGGAAACCGGCGTCCGCCACGGCCATTCGCAGCCGCTCAGCAAGGCTGCCGGCGATTTCGACTTCTTCTGATCCGCACGGCGGGCAGGCAGCCGGCAGATCCGCCCCGGTGAAGTCTTTCTGACGATCGTCAATCCACAGAACCGACATGCTCGCACAAGCTTCGCCTTCTAGGGTGCGCTTGGGCCAAGGCTCTATAACCGTGTTCGGCGATGTGGAAACAGAATGAATCTGTTAGCTCAATTTCAGAATATATTTAAGAATTTGGCAGGGTTGGGCCAGACGAAGCTTATTGCTTTGGGTGCGGCCGGCCTCGTTTCGGTGGCACTTGTTTTGGCCGCTGCTATTTATGTCAACAAACCAGCTTACGAGACGCTTTACGTCGGCCTCGAAACAACTGATCTCAATCAGGTCAGTATCGCACTTGCTGAAGCGAACATGCCCTTTGAGGTTGGAGCCGATGGCTCAAGCATTCAGGTGCCGGTCGGCTCGACCGGTCGTGCGCGCATGCTGCTGGCCGAGCGTGGCCTGCCCAACAGCGCCAATGCCGGTTACGAACTCTTCGACAATGTCGGTTCCCTCGGCCTGACCTCCTTCATGCAGGAAGTGACCCGTGTCCGTGCGCTGGAAGGCGAGATCGGCCGCACCATCCAGCAGATCAGTGGCGTCTCCGCCGCCCGCGTCCACATCGTCATGCCCGACGTCGGCAATTTCCGCCGCGGCGAGCAGAAGCCGACTGCATCGGTGATGATCCGCGCAAGCTCGACCGCCGGCCGCAAGGCTGCCGCCTCCATCCGCCACATGGTCGCCTCTGCCGTTCCGGGCCTCGATGCAGAGGACGTAACGATTCTCGATTCCACCGGCCAGCTTCTTGCCTCCGGCGATGACGGCACCAACAACCAGCTGGCTCGTTCGCTCGGCATGGTCCAGACCGTCCAGCAGGAAATCGAAACGAACATCGACAAGGCCCTCGCGCCGTTTCTCGGCATGGACAACTTCCGCTCCAGCGTCACCGCGCAGCTGAACACGGACAGCCAGCAGACGCAGGAAACGGTCTACGATCCTGAATCGCGCGTCGAGCGCTCTGTTCGCACCACGCGAGAAGAAGCCCGCTCGCAGCAGCAGCAGAACGACAACGCCGCAACGGTCGAACAGAACGTGCCCCAGGCCGCTCCGGAAGCCGGTGGTGAAGGTGGTCCGCAGTCGTCCGACCAGTCGAACAAGCGCGAAGAACAGACCAACTACGAAATCAACCAGCGCACGACGGCCACGACCCGCAACAGCTATCAGATCGAGAAGGTTTCGGTGGCGGTCGTCGTCAACCGCGGCCGCATCGCCCAGATGGTCGGTGAAAACGCTGACCAGGCGGCAATCGACGCCTATCTCGCGGAAATGCAGACGATCGTCCGCTCTGCGGCCGGCCTCAGCGAAGATCGCGGCGACGTCGTTACGCTCACGGCGATGAACTTCCTGGAAACCCAGCTTCTGGATGAGGCCGCCAACGGTCCGAGCCTGATGGAAACGCTCAACCGCAACATCGGCGGCATCATCAACTCGCTCGCCTTCGTCCTCGTCGCCTTCCTGGTTGTCTGGCTCGGTCTTCGTCCTCTCATCCGCACCGTCGGCGGCGCATCGCCGGCAGGCGAGCTCTCCACCGAGAGTGCCGGTCTGGAACTGCCGGACTTCTCCCCGGCCGGCGGCAGCCCGTCGCTCATGGACGGTTTCGGCTCCGACTTCGGCTTCGACAGCTCCGACGACCTCATGGGCGGGGCGGACGATGGCGGCTTCAACCGACGCGTCAAGGAAGGCCCGGAAAAGCGCCTGTCGCGCATGGTCGAGATTTCCGAGGAGCGTGCGGCCAAGATTCTCCGCAAGTGGGCGGTCGACAAGGCAGCCTGATAGATACTCACGAAATTGTGATAACTGCGAAGGGCCGACACAATTCGGCCCTTTTTGCTGTCGTTTCTACCGCCATCAGCGACTAGCTAAGTACAAACGACCACACGCACATTAGCGGACATGGGGAAAACATCCCCGCCAGCGATGGCAATTCGGCTGCTCTTGCCTAAAATCAAAAATGATTCGGACGCATGGTGGTATCCGAAAGATGCCGCCTGCATCATCAATCACGGCGAATTTGCATTTTCTGATGAGGCTTGCCACCTCGTCGCCCGAAAAAACGAAACGGAAAACTGGGGTTCACGCCTCGGAAACCGGTTTTCGGTTTTGCAGTTCAAGCGGCGCCACGGAGCATATAGCGAATGGAATTGCCGGGCCAGAACATGACGTCGCGAGGAGGCTCCCGCGTGGAGCCGGACGGGGGAAGGGCGCTCTCCAGGGAGCAGCTCGTCAAGCGCATGGGCGTTGCCGTCGCCGCAAGCAATGTGCAGGCGGTGATGAAGCTTCTCGCCGAATATGTCGGCGCCTCCCATTTTCTCCTTGCTCGTTATGACCTTGTTCAGGAGCAGGGGCTCGATTTCATCGTTACCTCCGACTGGCCGTTCGACCTGGTGCGGCGCCTCAGTTCGGAACTTGCCAGCAGCTATGCCCGTTCGACGGAGCTGGAAAAGTGCCTCTCGCTTCTCACACCCGGGTTTTCCATCCTGCCGGACACCGTGACGGTGCCGGACGACATCAGCCGCCAGTACTGTTCGTTGATGTTTTGCGTCGGGCGCATCCGCTTTTCGCTGATGCTGCTTTTCTCCGATAACATCATCCTGTCGCAGGAGCGGTTGAAGGAAGTCGGTCTTCTGGCGGCCTATGGCGCGAGTTTCATCGAAGCCCACGATGCGCGATCGGAGCGTGATTTCGAGCTGACCGAACGCGAACTGGAATGCCTGTTCTGGATTGCCGAGGGCAAGACCAGCGACGAGATCGCCATGATCCTCGGCATCTCGCGCAACACGATCAACAACTACATCACCAGCGTCATGCGCAAGACTGCGACGAAGACGCGATCGGAAGCGATCGCGTATGCCGTACGCAACAACCTGGTTTAGAGATATGGGATACTCGCGAAGCAGTATGGCGGACGGCCCCGGAAACATCCAGCAACTTCGCCTCCAACGGGCGGCCAGCCGGTCGGACATTTTCCCGAAACTGGTGGCGATGCAGAAGACGCTGCGGGCGCGCAATTTCGTCGTGCTGCGCGTCGCCGGAGCCGGCATGCCCAACAAGCGCAAGCTCGTCTGTGAGCTGGAAAACTGGGGTACGGTCGCCCAGGATCATCAGGATCTTCTCGTCGATGCCTATGGCGAAGTGCTGCTCGACCATATCGAGATGTCGCTTCTGCCGCTCGTATGGCGCGGTAGTGAGGAAGCGAACTTCGTCGATATCACGGATCTGGGCAATCTGGCTCGCCGGCTGGAGTGCGGCCTCCTGCCATTTTCCGGCATTGCCTTTCCTGTCCGCCTCGGCGCGCTCGGAAACGGCTTCGTCGTCTTCCTCGCATCCTCGATCGACGTCGGCGCCGACCAGGTCATCGATCAGCATGTCCGCAGCTGTCAGGTGATGATGGATCTTCTGGCGTTGGAGGAACGCCGCAGTGTTCCGGCCGAATCATTGAGCGAGCGCGAGGTCGCCTGTCTGCAGCTGGCCGGCGATGGCCACATCAGCGAAGAGATCGCTGAAAAGCTCGGCCTGTCGGTGCATACGGTGAATGCCTATCTCGGCTCGGCGACCATCAAGCTTGACTCGGTCAACCGCATCCAGGCCATCGCCAAGGCGATCCGCCTTGGCTACATTCACTAAGGCATGTCTCTCGAAAGTGGTCGCCGGTTTCGAGCCAAAGACATGCGCAAGGCAACGAGCCAAAGCGTGCGGCGCGAGCCTGAAAGATCGCGGCACGCTTTGGCGCTGTGAGAAGCGAGCCGTTGATCGGCTCGTTAGGCGGCTTCCTCGACGACGAAACGTGCCTCATTGAGGCTGTGCGCCAGGAAAGATGTATTGTCGTCGGGATTGTCGGAGGCGTTCTGGAACGAGATGTGATCGATCTCCAGCCCCGCCTGCTGATCTGCGAGCGTCAGCCGGGCAAACACGGAAACGCCGCGCGGCTTGATTTCAAGATCGAGCGTTACGGACGGCTGACCGCCCCAATCCAGCACATAGTCGCCGCCGGAACCGAAGCTGACGGTGCCGGGATGGAAATACAGCTCGGCCGCCGACGAAACGAGGTCGGCGAGGCTGCTATAGCACTCGAACCGCAGAAGCGAGATGAGGTCGGCGGCATCCAGAAGCCGCAATTCCGAAGCAACCGGGCTGATGGCAGTGGCAACGATCCGTTCTCTTTCGGCGGAGTAGGTGCATTTTTTCATGACGCTCAGCTTGTCCGTTTCCTGGGCGACCGGGCTGCGTAGATCCGGTGCACGAGTTCTGCGACAGCCTTGTAGAAGGCTGGTGGAATGACACTATCCACCGAGACTTGCGCAAACATGGAGCGGGCGAGCGGCGGATCGTCAAAAACGGGAATATCGTTTGCCTCTGCAATCTCACGTATTCTGAGCGCGACGAGGTCCTGTCCCTTGGCGACCACCACCGGCGCATCGTTTTCTTCGCGGACATAGCGCAGCGCGACCGCGTAGTGGGTCGGGTTGGCGATGACCAGCGTTGCGCGCGGAACGTTGTTGATCATGCGCCGCCGCGCCCTGTCGCGGGCGATCGACCGCTGGCGCGACTTGATGAACGGGTCGCCCTGCGACTGCTTGTACTCGTCCTTGATTTCCTGCTTCGTCATCTTCAGCTGGTTGAACCAGTGTCGCCTGGTCCAGATGACGTCGATGACGGCAAGAAAGCAGGTCGCCAGCAGAAGCACGATCGCCATCTTTCGGACCACGGCGTCGATCTTGGTCAGGATGATGTAAGGGTCGGAGAGCATCGCATCGAGAGAGGCGTAGAACTCGCCCCGCAGGACGAAATACATGATCAGCGAGACGACCAGGATCTTGAACAGCGACTTGCCGAACTCGACCATGCCGGGAAGGCTGTAGATGCGGGTGAACCCCTTCATCGGCGATACCCGCTCCATCTTCGGGCGAATGCGTTCCAGCACGAAGGACGGCATGTTCTGCGAAAGCGAGGCGACGAGACCGAAGATCATGAACAGAATGAGCGGCGGCCCGAGGAATGCGGCGACGGCCCAGCCGAGATAGACGCCGAGTGATACGACATCCGACGAATTTTCCAGCCGCCACTGGTCCGGTTGCTCGAACAGGTCCCGAAGCGTTTCGCCGAGCCGGCCGAACGCCGACGGCAGGAAGAAGACGAGAAAGACATAGAATGCCAGTGTCGAGGCGAACATCGGCAGTTCGCGGGAGACGGGCAGATTGCCTTTCTCCGCCGCGTCGGACATTTTTTTGGCTGTGGGGTCTTCTGTTTTGCTGTCTTTATCTTCGTCCGACAAGGCGTCTCTCCCTTAAGGCGAATCGCTTGGGCGAATCGGTCGCTTTCTAGGGAGAGCTTAGCGCAAGCGCCAATAGGGTCGAATCGCTTTGCCATAAAGGCTGGGGATGACGCCCGTTCCGGCCGTGAAAAAGCGAAAGCGGAGCGGACCGGCTTCACCCGTTCCACTCCGCTTTCTCCTCGTGCTGTATGCGTCAGGCCGCCTCGGTGGCCTTCTCCTCGTCGGACTTTTCCTCTTCCTTGAGAAGGATCTGGCCGCCATTTGCCAGCCGGATCGCTTCCTGGGCGACCGCGCGGCGCGCCATGGCGACTTCGCGCGGGTTGAGCGTCGCACCCTGAACCTGCAGGTCGGACTCGATCATGCGGCGCTGGCGAGGGCTGATCGAGGAGAGCACGCTCTCCTTGATCTCGGCGCTCGCGCCACGCAGTGCCATCGTGAGGATGTCGCCTGCGACGTCGTTGAGCAGCATGACGCGGCTGCGCTGCGGCATGTACATGATGTCTTCGAAGAGGAAGATCTTCGGACGGACCTTGGTGGCTGCATCCTTGCTGATCGTCTCGAGCGAATCGAGCAGGGTGTCGACCTGCTTCTTCTCGAGTTCGTTCATCAGGTCCGCGACCTTCGCAGTACCGACCGAGTTGCGTTCCGCTTCGATGGCGTCGATCAGTTCGATGACGCGGTTTTCGATGATCTGCGCCGCCTTGGGGCTGACCGATTTCATGTTGACCGTACGGTTCATGATGTCCGGGCGACGGCTTTCCGGCAGCTGCATCAGCACCTTGGCACCGAATACCGACGGCATCATGGACAGGATGTAGGCGATCGTCTGGGGATGTTCGCGAGAGAGGAACTTGGACACGAATGCCGGGTCGGCATCCTGCAGGCGGTCCCAGATGGAAGCTTCGTAGGCCTGGAAGGCGGTGCGGCGGCCAAGCAGGCCGTCGACTTCTTCCGGTGTCAGGCCGGCTTCGAGGATGCCCTCGATCGCCGCGGCATTGTCCATCAGGCCGGTGCCCTCGGTGAACAGGTCCTCGAACTCGTTGACCAGCTGCAGCAGTTCGTCCGGCGGGATCGTCCGCAGCGTCTGGGCTGTGGCGATAATCGTCTGAAGCTCGGCCTGGGTGAAAAACTTCAACAGTTTCCCTGCCACGTCCTTGCCCATGGCAAGCAGCACGGCTGCGGCCTTTTCCGCCTGTGACAACGGCTGCGTCGAAACGGCGCCTCCGAAATCGTCAAAGTCCATCATGGTCTTCCCTCTCTGTCCCTACATCGGGATCAGCTTCGTTTGGCGCTTAAGACTTCCGTCAGTTTCACGCCGAAGCGGGTATCGTCGTTTTCCAGTACGGTGATTTCGCCCTTGCCGATGCGGCGGCCGTTCACCATGATTTCGACCGGCTCGCCGATCTTCTTGTCGAGCGCGATCGTGGCGCCTTCTTCGAGGCTCATCAGCCCGGAAACCTGCATGCGGCTGGAGCCCAGAACGATCTCGACATCGATCGGAATATCCATGATCAGGTCGAGATTGGCGGTGAGCGCGCTGCCCGGCTCCCGTGCTTCGCCGCCGAAGCTGTTCGAGCCGAAATCGCTGCCGCCGAAATCCGGGGTAGCGCCGAAATCGGAGCTGCCGCCGAAATCCGAAGAACCGCCGAAGCTTGCGCCGCCAAAATCACCGCCTGCTGCGGGGAAGTCATCGGTTGCCGCGCCGAATTCGGCGCCGAAATCGGTTGCTGGCGTGTCCGCATCCGCCTTCAGCACGCCGCGCAGATCGTCGATCGCCTGGTCCAGCTCGGAATCATTGCCGACGGGCATCAGCGAATCGTCTTCAGTCAGGGGTGTCTTCTTCGTAGCCATGAACCCATTATTCCCATTGAAACTTGCGTCAGCCTGCCTTGGGCAGGAAAACGTCAGCCTGAAATTTAACCTATCAGATGTCTTAGAATTTCGTCGTCGGTGCTCATGTTATCCTTTACGCGAACTGTATAGCGTTCGCCGGACCGCCCGAATTCGCACGAATACATGTCCTTGCCGTTCGCACTGACCTGAACCTGAACATCTCCCTTGTCCTGGAAGGCGATGACGTCGCCCGCGGCAAGCTTGGAAATGACGCCGAGCGTCAGGCTCTGCAGGCGGATCTTTGCCTCCAGCGTCACCTGCGAGCGGCGCACCTGCTCGTTCATCCGATCGGCCCAGTCCTGCTTGGCAGGTGAAAGCTGTCCGGCCGGACGCGGCAGCACGACCGCGGTCTTGAGGAAGGCACGCTGCGGGATGACGACCGCGAATTCCGACTTGACCGAGGCGATCTCCAGAGCGAAGCGAATGGCAACGCCGAATTCCGGCGCGATGAGCGCATCCGGCTTGGTCCGGTCTTCGAAATTATGCGGCTTCTCCAGCACGCTTTCGAACCCGCCCTCTGCATTGATGCCGGAGCGCAGCACGCTGCCGATCTTGTCGAACACCGTGGTTGCGAGGTCGAGCTCGATATCCGAAAGCGGCCGCTCGATCGGCGCGTGGATGGTCTTCGGGTCGGCGCCAAGCATCAGTTCCATCAGCGAGATGACGAAACCGTTGCCGCAGGCGAGCACGAAATTCGGCGACCAGTTGCGCAAGCTGCCGTCGGCCAGCGCGAACGTGTCGCCGAGATCGACGATCAGGTCGCTCATCAGGCCGGATTTGCAGCCGGAATAGGAAACGGTGATGCCGATCCCGGTCTCGCTGTTGAACACGTCGGGCAGGAATTCGGTGTAGAGCAGTCCGAAATCGGCCGCGATCTTCTCCACCGTCGCCTTGTCGCCCAGACCGCCGGTCAGCTTGGCGAGCAGGGCATGGTTCATGCCGGGATTGGGTGCGCTGGCGCCGCTCGTGGTCATCTTACGCTGCCTTCTCACCGCCGGGGTTCATCATTTCCTGCTCGACCGAATCGATCGACGGACGGTCCTTGCTGGTGATGGTCTTGCGGCCGTATTCCAGCGCCACCTGCGGCACAGAGCCGTTCATGTAGGCAAGCAGCGTCTGCTTGACGATGATGTAGAGGCGGTGCTGCTTGTTGCGGACGAACTTCACCTGCGAGGTCAGCGGCGCGAATACGCTGTAGGAAAGGAAGATGCCGAGCATGGTGCCGACAAGCGCCGAGCCGATCAGACCACCGAGCACTTCCGGCGATTCGTTGATGTAGCCCATGGCCTTGATGACGCCGAGAACGGCGGCGACGATGCCGATGGCGGGGAAGGCGTCGCTCATCACGGTCAGCGCGTGATAGGGCTTCATCCGGTCGCCATGCATGGTTTCCAGCTCTTCGTCCATCAGCGCCTCGATCTCGTGGCTGCGGGCGTTGCCGATGATGATCAGGCGCACATAGTCACAGATGAACGCGGTCAGCTCCTTGTTCTTCAGAACCGTCGGAGCGGCCTGGAAGATCGAGGATTCCTCCGGATTGTCGATATGCGCTTCGATCTCGTTGCGCGACTTGGTCCTGAGGTCACGCATCAGCGAATACAGGCAGCCGAGCACGTCGAGATAGTCGCGCTCCTTCGGCACGGCGTTCTTGAATGCCTCGCCGATCGCCTTGCCGGAATCCTTCACCACCTTCATCGGGTTGGCCATGATGAAGCCGCCGAGGCCGGCGCCACCGATGATCAACAGCTCGAACGGCTGCATGAGGACATCAACATGGCCGCCCATGGCCATGAAGCCACCCAGAATACAGCCGACGGTGATGACCAGTCCGATTATGATGTTCATGACGTACCTACGCTGATCGTTTCATTAGCCTCGGAAATACGGCGCTTGGCTTGCGTGAGGCTGGCCCGATCCTGCGTTTTTTTCCAACAGGTTCGCGCAAGTCTTCCGCCATAGTTTGCCGCCTCATGAACAGATCATCCGTTCTGTCGCGCCACCCGGAACCAAGGCAATCCCGTGATCACTACATTTACCAGCTACGAGATGATCAGCCGTGATCTGTCGAAGTCGCTGGCGCGCGTCGCCGAGCAGCCGGAAGTCGCCCGCGAGACGGAATATTACCGCGCCAACATCGGAAACATCAAATCGGTCGATGACTTCATGGCCGACGAGCGCATCTATGCGTTCGCGTTGAAGGCGCATGGATTGGAGGACATGGCCTATGCCAAGGCCTTTATCCGCAAGGTCCTGACGGAAGGCGTCGACGACAAGGATGCGTTCGCCAATCAGTTGTCCGACAACCGTTACGCGACCCTCGCAAAATCGCTGAATTTCGCCGCCTTTGGCGCGGCCGCCACCTCATTCGACAGCGCCCAGAGCGGCGTGATGAATATGTTCGAGCGGCAGAAGCTGGAGGAAGACGCCGGCTCGGAGAACATGGGTGTCCGTCTGGCGCTCTACTTCGAGCGGACCGCGCCGACGATCAAGTCGGGCATGGAAATCCTTGCCGATGATGCGCTGTCGCAGGTCGTGCGCACGGCGTTCCAGATGCCGGACGAGATCATGGGGTCCGACATCGACCGCCAGGCTCAGTATATCGAGGACATCATCGACATCGAGGATTTCCAGGACCCGAAGAAGGTCGGCAAGTTCCTCGAGCGCTTCACCGCCATGTGGGAGCTGGAAAACGCCTCCACCGTCGACACCACGCTTAATCTCTTCGCGCCGTCTTCGAGCGGCATTTCTACAGATCTTCTGATCTCCATCAACAATCTGAAACTCGGAGGCAAATGATATGCAGTCCGGACTTTATGTCGGTATCTCGTCCCAGATCGCCCTGGAGCGTCGTCTCAACACGATCGCCGACAACATGGCCAACATGAACACGGTTGGCTTCCGGTCCACCGAGGTGAAATTCGATGAGGTCCTGACCAAGACCCAGAACGAGATCGGTGCCAAGGTTGCCTTCGTCACCCAGGGCAACGATTATCTGTCGACCCGCACCGGCGAGCTGCAGCAGACCGGCAACCCGCTCGATTTCGCCGTCAAGGGCGATGCGTGGTTCGCGATTGATACGCCGGCCGGCCAGGTTCTGACGCGTGACGGTCGCGTGACCATGGACGAAGGCGGCCAGCTCCTGTCGACCCGCGGCTTCCCGATCCTTGATGCCGGCGGCGCGCCGATCGTGCTGAACGGCGCCGCCGGACCGCCGTCGGTCAGTGCCGATGGCACCATTCGCCAGAACAATCAGATCGTCGGTCAGATCGGTCTGTTTACCGCGGATATCTCGCAAGGTTTCACCCGTTACGACAACTCGGGCGTGATCCCGGTCGATGAACCGCAGCCGGTCGTCGATGCGATGAATACGTCCATCGTTCAAGGGTATGTCGAAGGCTCCAACGTCAACGGTATCCGCGAAATGACCCAGCTCATCCAGGTCAACCGCGCCTTCGAAGGCATGTCGTCCCTGATGCGCGACAGTGAATCGGCCCTCGACGACGCCATCCGCGTCCTCGGCGGCTCCAATACCTGACGCCAGTAGCGGATGATGGAGATCCAAGTGGCAGATGCCGCCATCAATCAGGCGCTTGCAGGCAGCAGGCTCAGTCAGCTTGCGGGCCTCGCCGGCCGTTATGTCGATCCGTCCGTGTCGATCGCCCATGGCGGCCATGTCCGCACGATCGCGGCCGGCCACTACACGGTCGCAGGCCTGTCCAAGCATGTCTGCCTCGGCGATTTCGTCGGTCACCGCACCGCCAAGGGCCTGAACCTTGGCGAAGTCACCCGCGTCGAGCCGGAGCTGATCTATGTCTGCCCGATCGAGCCGGGTGATCCGATCGCGATCGGCGACACCGTCATCCGCCAGGGCGCCTTTCGCGTGGCGCCCGACGACAGCTGGTGCGGCCGCACCATCAGCTCGCTCTGCACGCCGATCGACGGCAAGGGCGAACTCGCCCAGGGCCTGGAAGCCCGCCCGATCAACACCACCGCGCCGCCGTCTATGAGCCGCAGCCGCGTCGAAACCGGTTTCAAGACCGGTGTTCGCGCCATCGATATCTTCTCGCCGCTCTGCCTCGGCCAGCGTCTCGGCATCTTCGCCGGCTCCGGCGTCGGCAAGTCGACGCTTCTGTCGATGCTCGCGCGCGCCGATGCCTTCGACAAGGTCGTCATCTCGCTGGTCGGCGAACGTGGCCGCGAAGTGCGCGAATTCATCGAGGATACGCTCGGTGACAACATGGCCAAATCGATCGTCGTCGTGGCAACCAGCGATGAAAGCCCGATGCTGCGCAAGATGGCGCCGCTTGTCGGCGTGACCATCGCCGAGCACTTCCGCGACAAGGGCGAGAACGTCCTGTTCATCATCGACAGCGTCACCCGCTTCGCCCATGCGATCCGTGAGGTCGCGGTCGCATCCGGCGAGCCGCCGATCGCCCGCGGATATCCGGCCTCCGTCTTCACCGAAATGCCTCGGCTTCTGGAACGCGCCGGTCCCGGCATGGAAGGTGACGGCACGATCACGGCGATCATCTCCATCCTCGTCGATGGCGACAATCACAACGACCCGATCGCCGACAGTACCCGCGGTATTCTCGACGGCCACATCGTCATGGAACGCTCGTTGGCGGAGGAGGGGCGCTACCCGCCGATCAATCCGCTGGCCTCGATCTCCCGTCTCGCCCGCAAGGCCTGGACGGACGACCAGTTCAAGCTCGTTTCGCGCCTGAAGGCGCTGGTTCACCGCTATGAGGAAACGCGTGACCTGCGCCTCATCGGCGGCTACCGCGCCGGCAGCGACCCGGATCTCGACATGGCGATCAAGCAGGTGCCGGTCATCTATGAAGTTCTCAAACAGACGCCGGGCGAAAAGCCTGCCGAGGACGCCTATGCGGACCTTGCCAACGCCCTGCGCGCCGCAGCCGGGCAGGGGCAGCCGCCATCGGCGATAGCAAGAAGGTAAACGGTCATGAGATGGTCCAGAAAAACAGCGACGGTCTCCGCATCGCCGGAGACGTCGCGCTTCTTCGACAAGATGCTTGCAGCAGCCGGTATCACGCTCGCGGCCGCTTCGGCGGTTTTCCCGTGGTATGTTTTTCTCAACGCCGATAAATTCGGCCTGTCGTCCGATACGGCGAGCCTCACCAGGGATCTTCCGCCACTGCCGGGTCGCCAGGTCCTGAGCGTATCGCCGATGGCGATGATCGATCGCACCAGGGATGACATGCTGCTCGCCGATCCCATCGACCGGATCACCACCGCAACCGTCTCGTCGATCGGTGAGGAGCGCGATGGCGCGCCGGTGACCCAGCAGCCGATGCCGGGCAAGGGCGACTTCCGCCTCCTGCATGTGGCCAACGGCCGTGCGCTGATCGAGGACGCTGCCGGCATGTATATGGTGCGCATCGGCTCGATCCTCCCGGACAACAGCAAGCTTGCCACGCTGGAGCAGCGAAACGGCAAATGGGTGGTGATCACCTCGACCGGCGACATTTATCACGAACAGGCGGCAAACGGCCTTTAGCGCGTTTCGATTTAACAAGGAAACGCTCCAAGTCCAGTCCGACGCAAGCTTGTTGGCATAGGTTCACCTCAGATGATGGAGAGAAGCCTATGCAACCGATTCAGCTGTTCAATCTCGCATCCCGGCAGGCCGAATGGCTGTCCGTGAGGCAGGAGGTCGTTGCCAGCAACATCGCGAACGCTAACACTCCGCAGTTCAAGTCCAAGGACATCACGCCATTCCAGGCGGTCCTCGATCAGACCCACGTGCCCATGGCACGCACCAACTCTGCCCACTTCGCTTCCAACGACTTGAGCGAAGATATCGATATCCGGGAGGCTGATCTCAACAACGAGATCGGCATCCAGGAATCGGGCAACACCGTGTCCCTGTCTCAGGAACTGAGCAAGACCGGTGAGATCAAGCGCCAGTACGAGCTCTCGACCGGCCTTGTGAAGTCGTTTCACAGCATGATGTTGTTGACCGTAAGGAGATAAAGCATGGATCCGCTTTCAGCCGCTTCCAAGATCGCAGGTTCCGGTCTTGAAGCCCAGGCAACCCGCCTGCGCATCGTTTCCGAAAACATCGCCAACGCTCGTTCCACCGGCGATACGCCGGGCGCCGATCCCTATCGCCGCAAGCTGATCACGTTCGGTGAGGAGCTCGACCGCGCAAACGGTGTGGATCTGGTGGGCGTGAGGAAGATTGGCGTCGATCAGACCAAGTTCGTCGAGGAATTCGACCCGGATCATCCGGCCGCCGACGAGCGGGGCATGGTCAAGATGCCCAACGTCAACATGCTGATCGAGATGGCGGACATGCGGGAAGCCAACCGCTCCTACGACGCCAACCTCCAGACCATCAAGCAGACCCGTGAGCTGCTTGCAGCCACGATCGACCTCCTGAAGAGCAGCGGCCAATGATCGACAAGATAACCAACGTCAGCGCGCTGTCCTTCTCCAAGGGGCTCGACGGCATTTCCTCCACGTCGAATTCGACATTCGGCGCAGGCTCCGTCGGCTCCATGGCGAATACGCCGGGCCAGAACACCGGCATGAACTTCGCCGAAATCCTCGGCAACATGGCGAACGATACCGTCAACAGCATCAAGGGCGCCGAAGCCATGTCCTTCCAGGGCATTCAGGGCAAGGCCAACACCCGCGAAGTGGTCGACGCCGTGCTTGAAGCGCAGCAGAGCCTGCAGACCGCCGTGGCATTCCGGGACAAGGTGGTCAACGCCTATCTCGAAATCTCGAAAATGCAGATCTAGGACCTGGAGACCAAGACATGAGAGCGCTTGCCGTCGCAGCAACGGGCATGGATGCCCAGCAGACCAATCTCGAGGTCATCGCGAACAACATCGCAAACATCAACACCACGGGCTACAAGCGAGCCCGTGCGGAATTCACCGACCTTCTGTACCAGAGCGAGCGCGCCCAGGGCGTGCCGAACCGCGCCAACCAGGCGATCGTGCCCGAAGGCGCCAATATCGGTCTCGGCGTGCAGACCTCGGCCGTCCGCAACATCCACACCCAGGGTGAGCTGACGCAGACCGAGAACCCGCTCGACGTCGCCCTGATCGGCCGCGGCTGGTTCCAGATCCAGACGCCGGACGGCACGACGCTTTATAGCCGCGCCGGCGCCTTCAACCAGAATGCCGACGGCCAGCTCGTCACCATCGACGGTTATGCGGTCGTGCCGAACATCACCATCCCGGCGGATGCCAGCGAAACCCAGATCAGCCGTACCGGCCAGGTCATGGTGCGCATCGGCAACGAAACGGAGTTCCAGGAAGTCGGCCAGCTGACGATTGCAAACTTCGTCAACGAGGCCGGCCTTCAGCCGCTCGGCGACAACCTGTTCGGCCAGACGCTTGCATCGGGCGATGCCATCGTCGCGGTGCCCGAAGATCCGGGCTTCGGTTATCTGAAGCAGGGCTATCTGGAATCCTCCAACGTCGACCCGGTCAAGGAAATCACCAACCTGATCTCGGCGCAGCGCGCCTACGAGATGAATTCCAAGGTGATCACCACCGCCGACGAAATGGCATCGATCGTCAGCAAGAACCTGAGGTAAGGCTAAGGGAGAGGCAGACATGAGGTTTGGCCGGAAGAATGCGATGAAGAAGGGCTTTGCGGCCCTGTGGCTTGGCTTGTCCCTGGCTGTCACGGGCTCGCCCGTGGCGGCGGATATGGGAACCGCCGTGGTGCCGACCCAGATCATCTATCCGGGCGAGACGATTTCCGCCTCGCGGCTGGAAGAAGTCGACGTGACCAACCCGAACCTTGCGGGCGGTTACGCCCGCACGATTTCGGAAGTGAATGGCCTCGTCAGCAAACGCACGCTTCTTCCCGGCCGCACCATCACGCTTGCCTCGCTGCGCGAGCCCTATGCGGTCAAGCGCGGCACGCCGATCCGGCTTACCTTCACCATGGGGTCCATGACCATTTCCGCCGGCGGCACGCCGCTGGAAGACGCCCTGGTCGGCGATGTCATCCGCGTCCGCAACACCGATTCCGGCACGATCGTGAACGGCACCGTCATGGCTGACGGAACGATACAGGTAATGGCGAAATGAAATTGTATGCCCTCCTTGCAGCCATCGTCATCGCTGGCCTGACGCTTGCCGCGCAGGCTACGGCGGCTGATATCGCCCGTATCAAGGATATCGCCTCGCTCCAGGCCGGCCGCGATAACCAGCTGATCGGTTACGGTCTGGTCGTTGGCCTGCAGGGCACGGGCGACAGCCTGCGCTCATCGCCCTTCACCGACCAGTCCATGCGCGCCATGCTGCAGAACCTCGGCATTTCGACCCAGGGCAGCCAGTCGAACGCGAGAAACGTCGCGGCCGTCATGGTCACCGCCAACCTGCCGCCCTTCGCCAGCCCAGGCAGCCGCATGGATGTCAACGTCTCCTCCATGGGCGACGCGACCTCGCTGCGCGGCGGCACGCTGGTCATGACTTCGCTGACCGGTGCGGACGGCCAGATCTATGCGGTGGCGCAAGGCTCGCTGATCGTCTCCGGCTTTTCCGCGCAAGGGCAGGCGGCGACGCTGACCGAAGGCGTGACGACCGCCGGCCGCGTGCCGAACGGTGCGATCATCGAGCGCGAGCTGCCATCGAAGTTCAAGGACGGCGTCAATCTGGTGCTCCAGCTTCGCAACCCGGATTTCTCCACCTCGGTGCGCATTGCCGACAGGGTCAACGCCTATGCCTCGCAGCGCTACGGTGCGCCGATCGCCGAGGCGCGCGACAGCCAGGAAGTCGTCATCCAGAAGCCGCGCACCGCGGATCTGACCCGCCTCATGGCGGACATCGAAAACCTCGCCGTCGAGACCGACACGCCGGCCAAGGTCGTCGTCAACGAACGCACCGGCACGATCGTCATCGGCGCCGACGTCAAGGTCTCGCGCGTCGCCGTCAGCTACGGCACGCTGACGGTGCAGGTGACGGAGACCCCGCAGGTCGTTCAGCCGGAGCCGTTCTCGCGTGGCGAAACCGCCGTCGAGCCGATGACCGACATCATGGCGATGCGGGACGGCGGACAGGTGGCGATCCTCAACGGACCTGACCTGCGTACCCTCGTTGCCGGCCTCAACAGCATCGGCGTCAAGCCGGACGGCATCATCGCCATCCTGCAGGGCATCAAGTCTGCCGGTGCACTTCAAGCGGAGCTCGTGCTGCAATGACCGACGCATTCCTCACCATCACGCTTTCGCGCAAGCTGGCGCGCCGCCTGCTCGTCGCCGGTGGCCTGATCATGCTGGTTCCTCAGGTCAACGCCCAGCAGCAGCCGGTGACGGCCGCTGCGGCAGGCGAGGGCGAGATCCAGACCTTTTGCACCAACATCGCCGACGCGGCCCGCGACCAGCGCTATCTGATGCAGCGCCAGGAGCTTGAGAAGCTGCAGGCCGATGTCGATAGCCGCATGAAGGTTCTGGAAGATCGCACGGCCGAGTACCAGGACTGGCTGAAGCGCCGCAACGATTTCCTTGCGCGCGCGCAGGCCGGTCTCGTCGACATGTTCAAGACGATGAAGCCCGATGCCGCAGCGCCGCAGCTGCAAGAGATGAACACCCAGATTGCCGCCGCCATCATCATGCAGCTGCCGGCCCGCCAGTCTGCCCTGTTTCTCAGTGAAATGGATCCCGAAAAGGCGGGGCTGATCGCCATGATCATCTCCAGCGCTTCCGATCCGAACACGTCCAAGACCAATCAATCCCCGAAAGCACCGTCATGACGAAACGCGCTCCAGCACTCCTGGCTGTCCTCTTCCTGGCCGGCTGCCAGAGCCAGACCGTCAGGGAAATCGGCAACGCGCCGTCGATGAGCCCGATCGGCAGCGGCCTGCAATATGCGCAGACGCCGCAGATGTCTTTCTATCCGAAGCAGCCGCGCCACATGGCCAACGGTTACTCGCTGTGGAGCGACAATCAGGCAGCCCTCTTCAAGGACGCGCGCGCGCTCAACGTCGGCGACATCCTGACGGTCAATATCCGCATCAACGACCGCGCCAATTTCGACAACGAGACGGAGCGCAGCCGCGACAATACGACGAGCCTGACCTGGCGCGCCGGTATCCAGAACTTCCTCGGCTTCAGCACGGATACGGGCACCTCGGCTGACATGGGAACCCAGTCGAGCACCGAGACCAACAGCGACGGATCGATCAAGCGCTCGGAAACCCTGAACCTGCTGGTCGCAGCGGTCGTTTCCGGTATCCTTGAAAACGGCAACCTACTGATCAGCGGTTCGCAGGAAGTGCGCGTCAATCACGAAATCCGCATCCTGAACGTCGCCGGTATCGTGCGTCCTCAGGATGTCGATTCGTTGAACACCATCTCCTATGACAAGATCGCCGAGGCGCGTATCTCCTACGGTGGCCGCGGCCGTCTGATGGAGATCCAGCAGCCGCCGGTCGGCCAGCAGGTCGTCGACCTGTATTCGCCCTTCTAAGCGCGTGAAGAGAAGGGACAGGCATCATGGCGGATGAATCGGTAGACGGCGAAGGCAAGGCGAAGAAGGCATCGCCGATGCTGTTGATCGGCGGCATCGCGATCCTGACACTGGTCGGCGCCGGCGGCGGCTGGGTCGTCGGCGGAATGATCGCACCGAAGCTGCCGGCGCCGGCGGAAACCGCTGCCGCCGAAGGCGAGCAGGCGGGCGGCGAGGAAGCCGGCATCCCGCCCATCGCGACGCCGGCAAACGGCGTTGTACTTTTGGAGCCGATCACCACCAATCTGGCCTATCCTTCCGACAACTGGGTAAGGCTGGAAGTGGCACTCGCCTTCAACGGTCCGCCCGAGCTGCCGGTCGCCGAAAGCGTCCACCAGGACATTCTGGCCTATATGCGCACCGTCTCGCTGCAACAGATCGAAGGCCCGCGCGGCTTCCAGTATCTGCGCGACGATATCCAGGAGCGCGCTTCACTGCGCTCGCAGGGCAAGGTCGCGCGCGTCATGGTCCGCACCTTCGTCATCGAGTAGTCCGCCGACGGCCGCAGAAAGCGCAGTCGCTGCCCGGCGTGGCGGCGTTCACGCGCTTTGTTGTTCATGACCATGGTCGCCGGACGATCCGCGGTTGACGCCCGCCAAGCATCGGCGCTTATCGGTGCCGATGCTCGCAACTTCCGTGGTCCCATGATTCGATTGCTTTTCGTGTTCCTCGCCATGCTGGCGATACCCGGCGCAGCGCTGGCGCAGCAATCGCCGGCCGACCTCCTGAATATTCCGGTCGACGGTTCGGCGGCGGCATGGATCATCCGCACCTTCGGCCTGTTGACCGTGCTGTCGGTCGCGCCCGGCATCCTCATCATGGTGACGAGCTTTCCGCGCTTCGTCATCGCCTTCTCGATCCTGCGCTCGGGCATGGGCCTGGCCTCCGCCCCGTCGAACATGATCCTCGTCTCGATGGCGCTGTTCATGACCTTCTACGTCATGTCTCCGACATTCGACCGCGCCTGGAACGAAGGCGTTCAGCCGATGCTGCAGAACCAGGTGACGGAAGCCGAAGCCGTGCAGCGTATCGCCGAGCCCTTCCGCGCCTTCATGTCTGCCAATACCCGCGATCAGGATCTGTCGCTGTTCGTCGATATCGCCCGCGAGCGCGGCCAGTCTGTCGGCACCCCGGAGCAGATCGACTATCGTGTTCTGGTGCCGGCCTTCATGCTGTCGGAAATCCGCAGAGGCTTCGAGATCGGCTTCCTGATCATCCTGCCCTTTCTCGTCATCGACATGGTCGTTGCCGCCATCACCATGGCGATGGGTATGATGATGTTGCCGCCGACCTCTATCTCGCTGCCCTTCAAGATCCTCTTTTTCGTCCTGATCGACGGCTGGAACCTGTTGGTCGGCAGTCTGGTCCGCTCGTTCAATTAGGGCTGTCCCGGCCGCAGGACAGCTTCGCGATCTCGGCGGAACTGCATTGGACGATCTCATATCCGCAATTCCGTTCCTATGAGGGCCTGGACGTTCGTCCGGGCCTTCTTGCGTTTGCGCTGGCCGGTGATGCGGAGGTGCGTTCATCGTTTAAAAGTTCATTCACCATATCCGCTAGTGAATGATTAACTATATGAAACTGCTCAATTTTTCTTCGTTGTAATATAAAGGACTTGGCAAGGTTTGGCTGCGATTTTCCTTCTCACACGACAGGTCTGGTTGCTTAAGATGCGGCACCGAATGGCATGAGGCCGAACTGTCGTGACCGGAAGGTCATCCCGGCTGACCCGGTATGTCCCCACATAGTATTTCGTTCAAAGGGACAACGAATATGACGAGCATTCTGACCAACAACAGCGCAATGGCCGCACTCTCGACCCTGCGTTCTATCTCCTCCGACATGGAATCCACCCAGAGCCGCATTTCGTCCGGCCTGAAGGTTGGCACCGCTTCGGACAACGCCGCTTACTGGTCGATCGCGACCACCATGCGCTCGGACAACGCTGCCCTTTCGTCCGTTCAGGACGCCCTCGGCCTCGGCGCTGCCAAGGTTGACACCGCTTATTCCGGTATGGAATCGGCCATCAAGGTCGTCGAATCCATCAAGTCCAAGCTTGTAGCCGCCACCGAAGACGGCGTCGACAAGACGAAGATCCAGGAAGAAATCAACCAGCTGAAAGACCAGCTGACCGCGATCTCCGACGCTGCTTCGTTCTCTGGCGAGAACTGGCTGCAGGCTGACATCACCGCCGCCGACACCGAAGTCGCCAAGTCCGTCGTCGCCTCTTTCGTTCGTGACGACAGCGGCAACGTTTCGGTTAAGAAGGTTGGCTACAACCTGACGGCCGACAATGTTCTGTTCGACACCTCGGGCAACAACAACGGCATTCTGGACCGTACCTACAACGTCTCCCAGAAGAGCGCCGAAGTCACCGTCAACACCGGTGGTGTTTCGACCAAGTACGAAGTTGCTGCCTTCTCGATGGAAGAACTGATCGCCTCCGGCGCGACGTTCGAAACCAGCGACGTCGAAGATGCTGACGGCAATGTTGTCGGCTCCACGCGCCTTGCGACTGCTCAGTCGGCTGCCGGCGAAGTTGCTGCCAACGACACCTTCGTACAGGTTGGCGACGATCTCTGGGTCAAGGCAACGAACGCACCGGCTGATGACCAGGAAACCGTACACGTTGCCGCAGACGGCACGACATACGGCATCGACACCACCTCCACTCCGGCGGACGACGTTTCGGCACCGTCCTCGATCGCAGACATCGACATCACGGCTGCTGACGTTGACCTCGACGCTCTCATCTCGGGCGTTGATGCGGCTCTGACCGACATGACCAGCGCCGCTGCACAGCTCGGTTCGCTCTCCGCGCGTATCGACATGCAGACCGAGTTCGCAGCCAAGCTGTCCGACTCGATCGACGCCGGCGTAGGCCGTCTCGTCGACGCCGACATGAACGAAGAGTCGACCCGCCTGAAGGCTCTGCAGACGCAGCAGCAGCTCGCAATCCAGGCTCTGTCGATCGCCAACTCCGACTCGCAGAACGTCCTGTCGCTCTTCCGTTAATCGGAAGCTGATCCGGCGCGTCGCGCCGGGTTTACTAAAAGTTAATAAAAGCCGCATCCGGAAACGGGTGCGGCTTTTATCTGTTATTAATGTTCATGTGTTACGCGCGCGATGCAAAGAATTGTTTGAAAAATCGGCACTATAAGATTTTGGCTGTGCGATTATGTGTTCGTTAACTATGCCCGGGCTAATCATTTTTTCATCGAAACGGCGAGTTAACCTTAACGATTAACTGGTTGACAAGCATGATGCTGCGCGCCGTTATTCCGGTGAATACCGAATGTTCCCTTTTCTAATCAGCCGTTCAAGGGGCAACATCTATGACTAGCATTCTGACCAACATCGCAGCCATGTCCGCATTGCAGACCCTCCGTGGTATTGGCAATGATATGGAAACCACCCAGGCTCGCGTATCGTCCGGCCAGCGCGTCGGTACTGCGTCCGACAACGCCGCTTACTGGTCGATCGCGACCACCATGCGCTCCGACAACATGGCCCTTTCGGCCGTTCAGGACGCCCTCGGCCTCGGTGCCGCCAAGGTTGACACCGCTTATGGCGCCATGGAATCGGCCATCAGCGTCGTTGAAGAAATCAAGGCCAAGCTCGTAGCCGCCACCGAAGACGGCGTCGACAAGACGAAGATCCAGGAAGAAATCGACCAGCTCAAGGACCAGCTGACCTCGATCTCCGAAGCAGCCTCCTTCTCGGGCGAAAACTGGCTGCAGGCCGACATCACCGCCGCTGATACCGAAGTCGGCAAGTCCGTCGTCGCTTCCTTCGTTCGTGACGATGCTGGCAACGTATCGGTCAAGAAGGTCAACTACAACCTGACCGCAAACAACGTCCTGTTCGACACATCGGGCAACAACAACGGCATTCTGGACCGCACCTACAACGTCTCGCAGAAGAGCGTTGAAGTTGCTGTCAATGTCGGCGGCGTTACGAGCAACCACGAAGTTGCAGCCTTCTCGATGGAAGAACTGATCGCTTCTGGCGCGACGTTCGAAACCAGCGATGTCGAAGATGCTGACGGCAATGTTGTCGGCTCCACACGTCTTGCCACGGCGCAGGCCGCGGCCGGCGAAGTTGCTGCCAACGAGACGTTCGTACAGGTTGGCGACGATCTCTGGGTTAAGGCAACGGCGACCCCGGCTGATGGCCAGGCAACGGTTCACGTTGCCGGAGACGGTACGGTTTACGGCATCGATGTGGAGTCCACTCCGGCGGACGACGTTTCGGCACCGTCCTCGATCGCGGAAATCGACATCACCGCTGCTGACGTCGATCTCGACGCTCTCATCTCGGGCGTTGACGCGGCTCTGACCGACATGACCAGCGCAGCAGCCGACCTCGGCTCGATCTCCATGCGTATCGGCCTGCAGGAAGAGTTCGTCAACAAGCTGACCGACTCGATTGACTCTGGTGTTGGCCGTCTCGTCGACGCCGACATGAACGAGGAATCGACCCGCCTCAAGGCTCTGCAGACGCAGCAGCAGCTGGCCGTCCAGGCTCTGTCGATCGCCAACAGCGCTTCGGAAAGCGTTCTGTCGCTCTTCCGTTAATCGAAAAGCTCTTTTCGAAATTTACGAGCCGCGCCTTTGGGCGCGGCTTTTTCGTTTTCCGGTAAGAATTCTTGCTCGATCTTAACAATGGTAAATTCGGTTTAAGCTTTGTTAACCAAATCACTCCTAGTTTGGGCCATCGCAACGATGGGTTAACCAAGACGAAAAAGAGGTTAACAGGCATTACGCCGACCGTCGTTTCCGGCTTTAGATCCGGACTGTCCCATCAGCCAAATTCAGGGGCATCAACATGACGAGCATTTTGACCAATACCGCGGCGATGGCCGCCCTGCAGACGCTTCGCCAGATCGACGACAAGATGGAAACCACCCAGGGCCGCGTGTCCTCGGGTCTGCGCGTCGGCACCGCATCCGATAACGCCGCCTACTGGTCGATCGCGACCACGATGCGGTCCGACAACATGGCGCTTTCTGCCGTTCAGGACGCTCTCGGCCTCGGCGCCGCCAAGGTCGATACCGCCTATTCGGCCATGGAGACCGTCGTCGACGTCGTCACCGAGATCAAGGCCAAGATGGTCGCGGCGACCGAAGAAGGCGTAGACCGTTCCAAGATCCAGGAAGAAATCGCCCAGCTGCAGTCCCAGCTGCGTGATATTTCTTCGTCCGCATCCTTCTCCGGCGAAAACTGGCTCCAGGCCGATCTTTCCGACGGCCCGGTCATCAAGAATGTCGTCGGCTCGTTCATCCGCTCGGAAGACGGTTCCGTTTCGGTCAAGAAGATCGAATATCAGCTCGATGGCTCGACTGTCCTCTTCGATGAGGGTGACGGCGGACTGGGAATTCTCGACCGCGTCTTCCACGTCGCTCCGGCCACCACGACGCTGGCGGTCAATGTCAACGGCGTTGACCAGCAGCACACCGTCAGGAGCTTCACGCTCGACAGCCTGCTGGAAGCCGGCGCGACGTTCGACGGCAATTATGCCTCGGTTACCGGTCACGTTCCGGAAGTCACCGATCCGCCGACGCCGTCGCTCGATGGCGATTATGTCAGCGTCAACGGCGTCTGGGTCAAGGCAGTCGATGCTACGACCGTCGTCGGCCAGGAAGTTGCTGCGACGAGCGATGGCGGCGGTTCCTCCTGGGCGGTTGACCTGACGCCGGTCGATCCTGATGAAACGATGAGGGCGCCGGCTTCGCTGGACACCGTCGACATCACCGAGCTGGATAATGACGAACTCGACATCATGGTCAGCGCGACGGACATGGCGCTGGAGGCAATCACCAGCGCAAGTGCCGACCTCGGCTCCATCTCCATGCGCATCGGCATGCAGGAAGAATTCGTCTCCAAGCTGACGGACTCGATCGACAGCGGTATCGGCCGTCTCGTCGATGCGGACATGAACGAGGAATCGACCCGCCTCAAGGCACTGCAGACACAGCAGCAGCTGGCCATCCAGTCGCTGTCCATCGCCAACACCAATTCCGAAAATATCCTGTCGCTCTTCCGTTAGTAGTGGCGCTCTTTGGCTGGAGCGGTTTCGTCCCGCTCTAACACGACAGATAGTTTTGGAAAGAACCGCGTTCCTTCGGGAACGCGGTTTTTCCATGTTTGGACGATGGGCAGGGAAACGGGAAGGGAAGGGGAGGCGCCGTGTTCAGACCGGCGATTGCAGGAACGGCCTCATTGCCTCGCCCTCTGCGCGGCCCAGATAAAGCCGTGCCGTGTCGAGTGCCTCGCGGATCGTCACATCCATGTCGAGATAGCGATATGTGCCGAGCCGTCCGACGAAGGTGATGCCGGTCTCGCTCGCTGCACGCTCCACATAGTCCGCCAGCAGCGCCTTCTCCTCCACCAGCCGGATCGGATAGTAGGGAATGTCGTCTTCGCCGCACTCGCGCGAGAATTCGCGGTAGCAGACGGAGCCCTCGTGCGTTTCCCAGGGCGAGAAATACTTGTGCTCGGTGATGCGCGTATAAGGCACATCGACATCGCCGTAATTCATCACGGCACAGCCCTGATAGTCGCCTTCATGGGTGAAACGCTCGAAATCCAGCGTGCGATAGCCGAGCCTGCCGGCCTCGTAGTCGAAATAGCCGTCCAGCGGGCCGGAATAGAAGACATGATCGTAACCCGCCTTCATCGTCCGGTCGAAATGCGTGTCGAGGCTTAGGGAAATATTCTCGTGGTCGAGAATGCAGGCCACCATGTCCGTATAGCCGTTTTCCGGCATGCCCTGGAATTTGTGGAAGAAGTAGTTGTCGTCGTAGTTGAAGCGCACCGGCAGGCGCTTGAGGATCGAAGCGGGCAGCGCGGTCGGCGAGCAGCCCCACTGCTTCATCGTATAGCCCTCGAAGAACGCCTCGTAGAGGTCGCGGCCGACGAAACGCAGCGCCTGCTCCTCGAAGGTCTGCGGGTCCTCGATCGACGTATCGGCGAGTTCCGTGATGAAGGCGCGGGCCTCGTCGGGCCGCAGCGTCTTGCCGAAGAACTGGTTGATCGTATGCAGGTTGACCGGCAGCGAGAAGACGCGCCCGTTGCTCGTCGTCTTCACCCGGTTCTGGTAGGGGCGAAACGCCTGGAACCGATTGACATAGTCCCACACTTCGCCGTCGTCGGTGTGGAAGATATGCGGACCGTAGATATGGACCATGACGCCGGTCTCGTCATCGCGTTCGGTATGGCAGTTGCCGGCGATATGGCCGCGGCTGTCGACGATATCGACATGATGTCCGGCCAGCGCCAGTTCGCGTCCGATAACGGCGCCGGAAAGCCCGGCGCCGACGATGAGAATGCTGTCAGTCATGATGCGTGTGTCCTGCCGCGGTGCTTATTCGGAGGCCTGCGGCCATAGGCGGTTGTCGTATGGGATCGGCTCGTAGCCGTTCCGCTCGACAAGCTTGTCCTGATAACGCTTCAGGTAGCTCGCATCGTCGGAAAATTCCGGGTTCGACTGCAGAAGCTCGATGCCGACCTCATAGTAGATGTCGAGATTGCGCAGATCGGGCACGGGCAGTTCGCCGCGCTCCGCATCGCCCTGCATCTGCCAGTAAAGCTCTTCCAGTCGGCGGGAAAGGGCTGGAATGTCGCGCAGGGCGCAGGTCTCGCGCTGGTCGGCGAGCGATTTGCGGATAATCGCAAGGCTCTCCCGATCATGCCAGAAGCCGACGGCGCGGCGCACGTATTCGTCGGCGTTCGCGCAGATCATCTCCGGAATGCCGGCCGCCGCCACAATGCTGGCGCAGAAGCGGGTGGGGAAGCCCTTGCCCGGCACGGTCAGGACGGGAAGGCCCATGGTGATCGCATCGGCTGCGGTCGAATGCGCGCCGTAGGGGAAGGTATCGAGGAACAGGTCGGCGAGCGCGATACGGGCGAGATGCCGCGGGTTCGGCGTCTTCGGCGCGAAGATGAGACGCTCGGGTTCGATGCCCACCTGGGCCGCCATCTGCTTGAGGCGGCTGTTTGCGTCGTCGTCGCCGGCGAGAAGCCAGAGCACGCTGCCGGGTGTCGATTTGAGGATCGTCAGCCAGCGGGTGAAGCAGGCGGCGGTGATCTTCTGCATGCCGTTGAGGCAGGCATAGACGAAGGCGTCTTCCGGCAGGCCGGCTTCCGCGCGCGTCGGCCGCTCGGCGATCTCGCGCTTGCGGTCGACCGGCTGGTCGCAGGCGATATAGAGCACCTTCTCCGTATAGTAGAGTTCGCTGCCCGGCGGCACGATGACCGGATCGGTAATCACATACTGATGGTAGGGGCTGGCGATCGTGCCGGGATAGCCGCAGAAATTGACGATGACGGGCGCCGGGCGGAAGGCGAAGATCTTCGCGCGGGCTTCCTTCGTGTAACCGTTGACGTCGACGAGAATGTCGATCTCGTCGGCAATGATCTGGGCTGCCGCGTCCTTGTCGCTCAACTTGGCGATGTCGCGCCAGCCATCGACGGCGGCGCGGATACGGTCATGCGTCTTGTCGTTCGTCCGCGGTCCGCCGCAGTAATAGGCGTAGACCTCGACATTGCTCTTGTCGTGCAGTTCCAGCGTTTCGCAAAGCGCGAAGCCGACGGCATGCTCGCGCAGGTCGGACGAGACATAGCCGATGCGCAGCTTCTGCCCGGTGCCCGTCTTGTGCCGAACCGGTTTGCGCTCGACGCCACTCGTGTCCGGGCGGCCGACGAGCTGCTTGTGATAGCGATAGGCCTTGGCCAGCTGGAAGATCGGGTCGTCCGAATAGCAGTTGAGCGTCAGCGGCGACATGGCTTCGAGAAGCTGGCGCTCCGTGACATGAGCCGACGGCGTGACGATCGGCCATTTGCACAGGTGCTGGCGAATGCTCAGCCAGTGCTGCGCGGCCTCGGTCTTGTACGGCGCAAGCTCGATAGCCTGCCAGAGGGGGCCCTCGGCGGCGGCCTGCTGGCCTCCGCTTTCGAGAACGCGGCCGATATGTTGCAGCGCCATCAGACGGTGGCTGATCTGGTCCGGGGTGATCGTCTCTGTCTGGCCGACCAGCGCCTGCCACTGCATCACGGCACGGTCGATCATGCCGCTATCTTCGAGATGGCGCCCGAGATTGATATGCGCAGGCGCGAAGCTCCCGTCGAGCTTGATCGCCATCTGCAATGCCTGAATGGCGCCTGACAGGTCATTCATCTGCTTGAGAACGACGGAATAGTTGAAATAGGCGAGATGGATGAGGGGATTGCCGTCGTTATAGGCGGTCCAGGTCTTGTAGAGATCTGCAGCCTGGGCATGAAGGCCGGAATTGCCGAGCATCTCGGCAGCCTTCAGAATTTCGGTCAGAGGCGCCTTCTGTGTCCTGGCGCGCAGGTGAAGACCTGCCAGCGCCGCGACGGCGTCGTTCTGTGTACTCGTGATGTCCATGCTTTTCCCCAGCATACAAGTCTCGATCCCGGCAATGCGCGCGCGCACTGTTCCGCGCTGACAATGCCGGAATGAACTTGCGCCAGGCTGGCTGGCGCAAGTAACGCCAGATGCAGCAATTTGGGCCGCAAAGTAAAAGGGCGACGCTTGCGCGCCGCCCTTCCATCTCAGTCCTGTGTAACTGCCTGCGGATTTCTCCGAAGAGGCTATTACGTAGCAGCGTAAGCCTGCAGGACCCAGTTGACCTGGTCGTTGCTGAGGGCCGAAGCGTTCGCTTCCAGGGCGCTGAGCAGGTCGTCCGACATCGCCATGATGTCTTCCGAAGCAAGGCCACGCAGGGCGGTGGACGACAGGGCCGCAACTTCGGCGCTCGTGAAGGTTGCGATGTCGGCGCTCTCGAAGGCTGCTACCTGGGTCGAAGACAGCATTGCGATCTGTGCCGAGGTCAGGGCGGTGGCCTGGTCCGTCGTGAGGCCGGTGATCTGGTTAGCCGACAGAGCGGCTACCTGGGTAGTGCTCAGGGCAGCAACGACTTCGGTTTCGAGCGTCGACAGCAGAGCGGTGCTGATAGCTGAGAATGTACGCGTGTTGAGTGCGTTCAAATCGGCCGAGTTAAGCGTTCCGAACTGTCCGGCAGTGAGGCCGGTGATTGCGCCGGACGAGAGGGCGCCGAGCTGTGCCGTCGTCAGGCCGGCGAACAGGTCGGTCGACAGGCTCGCGATCTGCGAGCTGCTGAGAGCGGCGACCTGCCCGGTTGCCAGCATTGCCACCTGCGCGGTGACGAAGGCGCTGAGGTCGAGGCTGCCGATCTGCCTGGAGGAAATGGCCTGGATCTTGTCCGACGTCCATGCCGTGGTTTCAGCCGTCGTCAGAACGCCGATCTGGCCGCTCGTCAGGACGGCAATCTGGGCGGTGCTCAAGGAGCCGGCGTTGGCATCGAGAGCGGCAAAGTTGGCAGTCGAAAGCGCGGTCAGGTTGCGCGTACCGAGTGCAGCAATGTCGGCGGTCGTGTCGAAGGCGGCCATATCTTCGGTTTCGAGCCCGGCAATGCCGGCGCTGCTGAGAGCGCCGATCTGCGCCGAAGTGATGATCGCAAAGGTTTCGCTGGCCAGGCCCTGAACCTGGCTCGAGGTCAGGGCAGCGATCTGGTTCGTCTGCAGCTTTGCAAATGTGGCCGTGTTGACTTCAGCAGCAGTCAGCGATGCGACCTGACGCGAGGACAGTGCTTCGATGTAGCCGGTAACGGCGGCGAGCTGACCGAGCACGTCGCTTTCCAGGCCGGCAATGATGTCGGTCGAAAGCGCGCCGACCTGACCCGAGGTCAGAACGGTGGTAACATTGGTCGCGGTTGCGATGGCGTCGAGCTGAGCTGCCGTCAGGCCGCCGATCGAGCGCGTCGTCAGCGTCGAGAAGTCGAGAGCGCTGATGTCGGCGGTATCGATGGCCGCGATCTGCGTCGAGGACAGGACGGCGACATCATCGGATTCCAGCGCTGCGACTTGGTCGCTGCTCAGCGCCTGCATCGTCGCGGTCGTCAGCGACCGGATCTGGTTGGTGTTGAGGGCCTGAAGGAAGGAAACGGCGGTCATGGATATCTCCAAGTTAAGGATCGGAAATGTCATGTCTGATCACTGTTACGCCGCGGTCCCGTCTCGAGAGGCGGCCCGTCGTCGCAATGACAGAAGACGAATGCAGGGTGAAACATGGCTCGTTCGAGCCAGCGCATCGGAATGGCTTCATGCATCCAGGGAATTTGACCGCCCTGATCTCCGCGCCTTCGAAAACAAAAGTCAGATGCGCTCAATACCTACATCGGTACCTGCCGCAGACCTTCGTCTGGCGGGCGCTACATGGCTTTTATCATCATCAAAATCATTAGCAGACAGTATTTAAATTTCGATTAACGCCTGTTTTTGCTTAGGTAATTCGTTTTTGCATTAGAATTGCATTTAATTGTAATGTTACTCGAACTCTGCGTAAGCAAGCATGACCGCTTCGATCTGTCTGCTGGACATTCTCTGGATCTGAGGTTCAGTAAAGGCGCCCAATTGCTCAAGGTTCATTCCGAGAAAGTCTTCGCTCTCTAGGCCTGAAATCGCATTCGTGCTTATCGCGGCGATCTCATCCGTAGTAAACGTCTGGATGTCTTCAAGAAGCATTGCGGCAATCTGGTTCGCCGAAAGTGCTCCGATCTGGCTGCTGTTGAACAGGCTGATCTGTTCCGATGACAGCGCCACGATCTGGCTTGCCCGCAGCGCGGCCATTTGATCGGTCGTCAAGGCTGCGATCTGCTCGTTGGAAAACGAGGCGACGACGTCGTCGGAAAGGCCGCTGATGCTGCGCGTGCTGAGGAGAGCAAGGTCGGCGGGCGTCAGGCCGGCAATGTTGCCGCTGCTGATGCCGCGGATTGCCGTGGCGCTGATGCTTCCCAGCTGCGCGTCTGTCAGCGCTGTCAGCTGTTCGCTTGTAAGGGTCGCAACCTGGTTGGCGGTCAAGGCGCCGGTGACGGCTGTCGTGAGCGCCGCGATACGGTCGGTCGAGACGGCTTCCAGATCGAGGCCCTTCGCCTGACGCGCCGTCATCCAGCTGATCTGGCTGGTGGTCATGGCGTTGAGCTGGTCCGCTTCGAGGGCGGCCACCTGGACGCTGGACAGCGCGGCCAGCTGCCGCTGGGTGAGCGCCTGCAGCTGATCTTCATCGAGAGCCGCCAGGGATGCGCCCGGAAGGCCTGCAAGCGCCTGCGGTGTGATCGCGGCGATTTCTTCCGGCTCGAAGGTGACGATGTTTTCAGACGACAGATAGCGCAGTTCGGCGGCCGTGAGGACCGCGATCTGACCGGTGGTCATGGCGGCCGCCTGATCGCTCGACAGGGCGGTAATCTGGCTGCCCTGCAGTGCCGCAATCGCCGAGGTCGACAATGCGGTGACCTGCACGGTGTCGAGCGAGATGATGTCGATACCTTTTGCCTGGCGCGATGTCAGCGCCGCCAGCTGCTCCGTGCTCAGCGCACCGGTCTGGTCCGGGGTGAGGGCGGCCAGATGGCTGCTCGACATGGACGACAGCTGTTGGGTGGTCAGGGCCAGGATCTGGTTTGTAGTCAGCGCTGCGATCGCGTCGGCGGAAAGGCTACGGATCGCGCCGGTGGTTATGCTCGCGATTTCAGCCGTCGTGAACGTTGCAATCTGCTCCGGCTGGATACTGCGTATGGCGGCCGAAGACAGGGCCTGCACCTGCGTTTGCGTCAGCGCTGCAGCCTGTTCCGTCGTCATCGCCTCGATTTGGGCGCTGCGCAGTGCCGCCACGATGTCGGTCGACAGCGATACGAGCTTGGCCGTCGTCAGCGTCTCGATGGCAAGGCCGGACGCCTGGCGCACGGTGAATGTGCCGATCTGCGCGTCGCTGAGGCTGCCGATATGCGCCGAGGTCAGCGATCTGACCTGATCCGGTGTCAAGGCGGTGATCTGCTCGGTCGTCAGAGCGGCGACCTGAGCGCTGGACAGCGCTTCGATAGCCGCTCCCGAAAGGCCGCGTATCGTCACCGGGCTAAGCGATGCGATCTTTTCCGGCACCAGGCCTGCGATATCGTCGGTCTCGAAGCCGGCAAGTGCGGCAGACTTGAGGGCGCCGAGCTGGGTTGTCGTCAGGCCCGAAATCTGGGTGGAGGTCAGCGCGGCGACATGGCTGCTGCGCAGCGCGCCGATGACGCCGGTCGAAAGTGCAGCGACGTCGGAACTGTCGAACGTCGACAAGTCCATGCCGGAAACCTGGCGCATGGTGAATGCGCCGATCTGGCCGTTCGTGAGATCGCCGATATGCTCCGAGGTCAGCGCCGCAACCTGGGCAGAGGAGAGCGCAGCGATCTGCGTGTTGTCCAGCGCGGCGACCTGAGCCGAGGAAAGTGCCGTGATCAGGTCGGTGGTCAGCCCGCGCACGCCCTTGGTGCCGAGCGCGGCGATCTTGGCGGAATCGAAGGTCGCGAGATCGGCCGTTTCCAGCGCGCCGATTGCCACGGAACTCAGGGCTCTGACCTGGGCTTCGCTGAAGGCGGCAATCTGGGCTGATGAAAGGGCTGCGACGTGGTCTGACTTCAGCGAGGCGACAAGGCTGGTGGACAGAAGCGTGGTCTGCGCCGGTGTGAGGCTTGCAAACGCGATGCCGGCCGTCTGGCGGGAATTGAACGCGCCGATCTGCGTATCGCTCAGGTTGGCGATATGCGTTTCGGTCAGCGCCGCAACCTGGGCGGTGTTGAGAGCGCCGATCTGGCCGGTCGACAGTGCCGCGACCTGTGCCGAGGACAAGCCGGCAATCGCTTCCGTCGACAGCCCGCGCAGAGCCGTGGAGCCGATGGCGGCAATTTCGTTCGGCGTGAAGGTGGCGATATCGTCAGCGCCGAGGGCTCTGATGTCGGACGAGGTAAGCACGGCGATCTGCGACGATGTCAGCGCGCTGACCTGACCGGTCGTCAAAGAGCTGAGCTGATCGAGATAGAGTGCGCTCACCTGTGACGGGGCAAGGCTTTGTATCTGCTGCGAGGAAAGTACCGCGAGCTGATCTGCCGAAAGACCTATGATCGACGCCGGCCGCACGCTGACGATCTGGTCGTCGCGCAACGCGCTGACATTCTGCGTCGACAGAGCCGAAATCTGTCGCGAGCTGAGGGCTGCGATCTGCCCCGACGACAGCTGGCCGACATCCGTCGTAGTCCAGGCGCCGATCTCTGCCGTTGTCAGGCTGCGGATCTGGCTGGTGGGCATAGAAGAAATCGGCGTCGGCATAGAAATAGTCTCCGGTTCGAAGAGCAGTATCCAGCGATCTTTCCGGAAGAGCGAAGTATCTGGCCGTTCTCGGGCGACACGGCGAATGAAAATGCATTCGCCTCAACTCGTTCATGTACGGGAAAACCAATAGACATGGCTCGAGCGAGCCTGCGCATGAAAGAGACATCATGCACCAGGGGTTGAAGATCCCCTGATTCTTGCGCCGTCTCGCGCCATCCGTGTGCTTCGTGCCGGTCGCCAAACCGTTTTGCCCGAGCATACCATCCGCTTTTACATGCAGAAGGGATGTGCGATGACCGGAAACCTAGTTAACGACGGTTAAAAATTGGTTAACACCCTTCTCTATTCTGCGACGTTCAAGCTTATAATCTGACCACTAGTCATCTATAAAACTGGTGACCAGCGCTCCAAGTGTAGCTTGCGTGAAGCCTGCGCAGCCGTGAAAGCCGGCCGGTTTGCTGCTTGTAAAGCCGATTGCGCTTCTGTTAAGTATGGTTAACGATTTGTTAAAACGACAATCTGCGCCGATTTTCCGCGCGGCTGGCATGATGCCCCTTTGTCGTTCCGGTGGGTGAGACGCCCTCGATTTCCCATACTTTGTGACTGAGGCACGGCCAGATGACCAGCATCCTTACAAATAGCGCGGCGATGGCTGCGCTGCAGACGCTTCGTTCGATCGACCGCAACATGGAATCGACGCAGGCGCGTGTTTCCTCGGGTCTTAGGGTCGAGACCGCTGCTGATAACGCTGCCTACTGGTCGATCGCCACCACGATGCGCTCCGACAACCAGGCGCTCTCCACCGTGCAGGACGCGCTCGGTCTCGGCGCGGCCAAGGTCGATACCGCCTATGCCGGTATGCAGGGTGCGATCGATACCGTCACCGAAATCAAGACCAAGCTCGTCGCTGCCTACGGCGTCGGTGCCAACCGCAGCAAGATCCAAGAAGAAATTGCGCAGTTGCAGCAGCAGTTGCGAAGCATCTCCGATGCCGCCAGCTTCTCCGGCGAGAACTGGCTGCAGGACCGGATCAGCGACGGCGGCGACCCTGACGATCCGACCATTCCGGCAGAGCTGACGCCCGTCACCAAGGAAGTCGTCGCCTCCTTCACGCGCACCGCCCAGGGGCAGGTTCAGGTCCAGACAGTCGATTTCATCCTCGACGAGACGACCGTCCTGTTCGACCTGAGCGGCGGCAACCAGGGCATTCTCGACAAGCAGCTGCAGCTCGACCCGGAAAACCCCGACACCAAGCTGAGCTTCTCGGTTGCCAATTTCGATATCGACAGGCTCGACGAATACCTCGTCGAAATCAACGCTATTGCCGATCTTGATCCCGATGACGCGATCCAGCCGGTCGCAACGCAGGAAGATGTGCTCGATATTCTCGAAAGCTTCGTCGATACCCAGCTTCTCGCCATGACGAGTGCGGCCTCTTCCCTCGGCTCGATCCAGAGCCGCATCGAACTGCAGGAAAACTTCGTCGCCTCGCTGACCGACGTGATCGACAAGGGTGTCGGCCGTCTGGTCGATGCCGACATGAACGAGGAATCCACCCGTCTCAAGGCGTTGCAGACGCAGCAGCAGCTCGGTATCCAGTCGCTGTCGATCGCCAATACCAACGCCCAGAACATCCTGCAGCTCTTTCAGCAGTAAGGCAGCGGCCGTGACCGGCGACCGCGTCGCCGGCCTTCATCCTCGCGCAAGTTTAGCAGCCTAGCCTTCGGGAGGTTGAATTTGACGATCGTGTCCGCGCTTGGCGGATCGCGAGACGGTTTCGGGATGACACGATGATGGCAACGACATGGCTTTCCGCGCGGTGCACAGACAAGGCGCCCGGCCATTGGTGTTCCTTCCCCGTGTCGGCACCGGCAGAAAGGGATCCGCGATGAGCGCTTCTATCGCCAGGTATCTGAAGGATTTCGGCTCGCCACCGCCGCCGGTCGTCGTCGAGCAGGAAAGCGATTTCTTCGCTCCCGACCTGGGCGATTTCGCAGCCGTGCCGGAGGAGCCGCCGGTCGATATCGAGGCGGAGCGTGCGGATGCCCACGCCAAGGGACGCGAAGAGGCAGGGGAAGAGCTGCGTCGGCAATGGGACGAGGAGCGGACGGCGCTCATCGATGCCCATGCCGCGGAACTCGCGGCCCTCAAGGCACGGCTTGAGACGGAGCTGGTGGACAAGATCGCAACGCAGTTGCAGGATTTTGCCAGTGCTGCCGCCCGCGCCGTCGCCGATCAGGCCGCCGCGGCACTGGCCCCGGTGATGGACGAAGCGGTTGTGGCCAAGGCCGTTGCCGATCTCGCCGACCTGCTGCGCGCAGCGCTTCTGGCTGGCGAAGTGGGCAGCGTCATCGTGTCCGGCCCGCTGCCGATGTTCGAGCAGTTGCGCGAAAAAATGGGCGAAGAGGCCGGCGTGCTTCGGCATGTGGAAACCTCCGATCCCGATCTGACGATAGAACTCGGCGACGCATCGATCGTCAGCCGCATGTCGGCTTGGTCCGCAAGCCTTAAGAAAGTGCTGGAATGAGCGACGGCGAAAATCATCACCACGGCAAGAACGAGATCATCATCGTCAAGCGTCACGGCGGCGGCCATGATGATGGCGCCCATGGTGGTGCGTGGAAGATCGCCTATGCCGACTTCATGACCGCGATGATGGCCTTCTTCCTCGTCATGTGGCTGGTTAATGCCGCCAACGAGGAAACCAAGGCCTCGATGGCGAGCTACTTCAACCCGATCAAGCTGTCCGACGAAACGCCGGCTGAAAAGGGATTGGAAAAGCCGGTCGATCAGGCCGAAGGCACCGAGCAGACGGCCCAGTCCAAGGTGGCGGGTGAGGGCGATACCGTCGGCACCGCGGCGGCCACCGGCGACGACATGACCTCCACGTCCGGCGACGAGCAGAATTACTCGGAAGCCGACTATTTCAAAAATCCCTATTCGGTTCTTGCCGAGATCGCCCAGGAAGTCGGCCAGCAGGCCAATGTCAGCGCCAAGGGCGAGGGCGGTGCGGCTGATTCAGGCCCCGCCACCGGCGCCGATGGCGGCGAAGCCTATCGCGATCCGTTCGATCCCGATTTCTGGACCAAACAGGTTCAGGTGACACGCGCCGAAGGCCCTTCGGAAGCTGTCCGGACGGATGCGAGCCAGGACCCGCTCGCCCAGCAGACGGCTTCGCCCACCGCGCCGCCGCAGCCGGGCACAGTTGCAGAGGCCAATCCGGCGCTGCCGGCTGCCGAGGAGGTCGCCATGGCAACTCCGACGCGCCCGCCCGAGACATCGCAGAATACCCAGACGGCCGATGGCAGGCCGACCCCAGACGAGAACCAGGCGAATGGCCAGCCGGCCGAAGCCGATGCCGAGCAGCAGGAGCGCGCCGAGGAGTTGAAGGAAGAACTTCAGCGCCAGTTGACCGGCGTTCCCGGAAAGCTTGCCGAAGGTCTCGTCGTGACGCCGGCCGAAGGCGGCCTGCTGATCAGCATTTCCGACCAGACCGAAGACCCGATGTTCAACATCGGTTCGGCCGTGCCGCAGCGCGACATGGTTCTGGCGATGCAGCGCGTCGGCCAGGTCCTGCGGGAAAGGCAGGGTGACATCATCATCCGTGGCCATACCGATGGCCGTCAGTTCCGCGGCGGCAACAACGACAACTGGCGGCTTTCCATGTCGCGTGCGCACAGTGCCTATTACATGCTCGTCAATGGTGGCGTCACGGAAGAGCGCATCAAGCAGGTCTCCGGCTTTGCCGACCGCCGTCTACAGGTGCCTGACGATCCGTTGGCCAATGGCAACCGCCGCATCGAAATCCTTCTCCAGTCGGACGAGAGCTGACGATGGGTCTGACGCGGATACGGTCTCTTCTGGCCGCCGGTCTAGTCTGCGGCGCAGTCGCGCCGGGGGCAGCGATCGCGCAGGAGCCGAGCGAGCTTACGCCCTATTCGATGCTGCGTTCGCTGCAGTTCGTCCAGGATTCGGTCGTGCTGGGAGATCATTCGGCCGGCGAGATGCAGCGCTTCATGCTCGGCACGCTCGACAAACGCCTGAGAGCCTCCGATCCCGCGGTTTTCCAGGACCCCCGCAATGTCGATGCGGCGCTGATCTACGCCATGAGCGGCGGCAATCCGGCGACGCTAGAATATCTGGCGTCCCGCGATGTCGACGGTAATTTCGACAATCGCGTTGCCGATGCCCTGCGCAAGTATCTGAGCGGCCAGGGCACGCTGGCGGCCAAGAGCCTGGCCCAGATGGCGGAGGAATACCGCGATCAGAAGATCGGTCCCTATCTGGCGCTCGTCAGCGGCAATGTGGCGATCACCTCCGACCCGAAAGCGGCCCTCGTCCAGTATGACTGGGCGCGGCTGACGGCACCCGGCACGATTGTCGAGGAGGCGGCCCTGCGCCGCTCCGTCGCGATTGCTGTCGAGGCGAACATGGTCAAGGAAGCGCTGTCGTACTCGACACAATATGCGCGCCGCTACATCCATTCTCCCTATGCCAGCCAGTTTGCCGATTTCTTCGTCGACCTTGTGATCGCTCATTATGGCGAGATCACCGAGGGCGATATCGACGGCGCGCTGGAATTCATGGATGCCGACCGCCGCCGCGAAATCTTCCTGCGGATCGCCCGGCAGGCAACCCTCAAAGGCGGCGTGGCGCTCGCAGCGCTCGCATCTTCCAAGGCCGAGGCTCTTACTGGCAGCGGCACCGGGAACGGCACGCCGGAAGCGATGGCGAAACTGTTCGGCAGCATGGCGGAGATTCCGACCGGCTCCGTCAGTTCGGCCATGGACGCCATTTCGGCGATCAACGAGGAAAATCTCTCCGAGCGCGATCGTGCGCTTCTGCGGGCGGCAAAGGCGATTGCGAGCCAGGTTGTCGCGGCGCCCTCTGCCAACAGCCTCGCGCAAGAATCAGGGGGCAATCTGTCCTCTACGACTACGGCGGAATCTCCATCCGCTTCGACCGGAAATGACATAGCCGGAACCACCCCTGAATTATCCGATCCGGTTACCGGATCTCAGGCTTCATTCGATCCGGCCTTCAAGTCCTTCGTTGATGGCGGTCGCTCGAAGCTCGATGCCATTGATGACCTGTTGAAGGAGGAGAACGCGTCCCCATGATGAACATCCAGAGCACAGGCGCCTCCGACGCCGCGACCTCCGCCCAGGCCTCCTCCCCCAAGAAGACCGGTGAAAGCAACGACGGCTTTTCCGAGGCTCTCTCGAGCTTCGACAAGGATGCCGCCTCGCAGAAGACCTCGGCGAAAACCGATGGTGGCGACGATCAGGCCTTGCCGCAGGATGCCGAAGCCGACACGACGGCTTCCACCACGCGCAAGCCGATCATCGACCTTCGCCCGGAATCGCTGCGCAAGGCCGGTCCCGTGATCGACCTGCAGAGCGAGACGATCGCCTCGGCCGAAACCGCCAAGGGTGGCAAGGATGTCCGCGAGCTGACGGTTGCCGAGAAGAAGCTCAAGGAAGCACTCGCGACCGCCAAGGCGCTTGCCGCGAAATCCGATGCGGCCGAAAAGGCCAATGGCGCAGCCGATGACACCGAAGTCGACATCGAAGCGCTGCTTGCCAGCGGTAGCGAGGTCGAGCTGTCCGATATTCTCTCGTTGCTGAACGGCCAGGGTGCCGCCGCGGCCCTTGAAGGCATGGCGCCGGGCCAGAAGGCGAATGGTGGCCAGGGCGGCAAGCGTGACGCCGATGAGCTCAAGGGCAGAAGCAGCGCCGCCATGGATGCGCTGTCGGCCGTCTCCTCCACGTCGGATGACATCGACATGCCGGGCGACGTGCAGCCTTCGGCAGGCGATGACCGGGTGTTCCGTTTTCAGGGCAGCAAGGGCGAGCGCCATAGCGTGGATATGGTCGCCGGCGACAGCCGCTCCGAACGCGCAGCCGAATTCCGCAATTCTTCCGGCAATGCCAGTGAGACCGTGACGGTTCTCGACGCACGCCGCTTCATCGGTCTGGCGCCGAATTCTTCTGCTCTCACCTCGGCGCTTTCCGGCGACAAGGGCTGGGTCGCGGCGATGCAGTCCAGCGCGGCTGCCCAGGCGATTGACGCTCAGAACGCCACCGGGGGCGTCGTCAACACGCTGAAACTGCAGATGACGCCGCATGATCTCGGCTCGGTCACGGCCATGCTGCGCCTGCATGGCGAGCAGCTCAACGTCCACCTGACCGTCGAGACCCGTGCCGCGTATCGCCAGCTGGCCGATGATAGCAGCGGCATCATGGACGCATTGAAGGCCCAGGGCTTTGCCATCGACCAGGTCACGATCAGCATCGCGCCGACCGCGGACAGCGATACCTCCAACAACCCGTTGAACGGCCAGAACGGACAGCAGGCCGCCTCTGAAGGCAACAGGCAGGGCGCGGCGAACCGCGGTCAGGAAAATGCCGCAGGAGGCCAGAGCTTTGATGACCAGGCAGGAAACGGCAATGATGGCGCATCGGAAAACCAGGCTGCTTCCCCTGCTGGCAACGCTCGCCCTGGCCAGCTCTACCTCTAGCGCTCATTCGGCTTCGCTTTTCTCTGCCGGCAGCTGGGGCTCCGCTGCCGGTACGGGTAATCCGGCCGCGCTTGCGCAGCCCGCGCCAGCGGTCGCGGCAAAGCCCTCCGCCCTGCCTAAATCGTCGCCGCGCGCTGCTGTCGGCTCCGGTGACTGCGAGCGGGAAATTCAGTCTGCCGCCGCCAAATACGGGGTGCCGGAAGGCATCCTCTACTCGGTCGGGCTGACGGAAACCGGCCGCAAGGGAAGCCTCAGTTCGCTCGCGATGAACATTGAGGGCAAGGCCTATTTCGCCGCATCGATGCAGGATGCAATGCAACAATTCGGTGCCGCGAAAACGCGCGGCGCAAAGCTTATCGACATCGGTTGCATGCAGATCAACCACCACTTTCACGGCGAGAATTTCTCCTCCGCCCAGGAGATGTTCGACCCGCGCAAGAATGTGGAATACGCTGCAAAGTTCCTGAAGGCGCTCCATGACAGGCATGATACCTGGACGATGGCGGTAGCAAGATACCACGCCGGACCCAATAACGATCCCGCCCAGAAGCGTTATGTCTGCCGTGTCATCGCCAATCTCGTGGCCACCGGCTACGGAACATGGACCACCAACGCCACCCGTTTTTGCCAGGCCTGAGCGCGTTCAGGTTGCCTCCTGTGGGTAACTTGAATCGTATGATTGCGTATATTTCGAAAAATGCGGAAAATGAGGCACGCAAGCCCTGTCGGTTTCGGCGTTAACTTTTCCACTTCGAAATTGTGCCAAGGCCGCGATGACCCACTAAATGTAGTGCAAATCGCCGCTCAAAGGTTAATCAACTATTAATTTGTTTGGTTAACTTCCCACAGCTTGTTTGGGATTCCTCCGATTCGTACCCATAGAGCCATCGAGGCACCACAACTGATTCGGAGGCGGACGAATGATCGTAGTGGTAGATGAGCGTGAGCTCGTAAAAGACGGATACACGTCGTTATTTGGACGTGAAGGCATTCCTTCCACGGGTTTCGACCCGCGGGAGTTCAGCGAATGGGTGGAGTCGGCAGCCGACTCCGATATCGCAGCGGTCGAGGCATTCCTGATCGGACAGGGCGAGCGTTCGCTCGAGCTGCCGCGGGCAATCCGCGATCGTTCCATGGCACCGGTCATCGCGGTCAGCGATCAGCCGTCACTGGAGGCGACACTCGCCTTCTTCGACAGCGGCGTCGACGATGTCGTGCGCAAGCCGGTTCATCCCCGTGAGATCCTTGCACGTGCGGCGGCAATCCGTCGTCGCCTGAAGGCGATCTCCAACTTCACCGACATCGGTTCGATCCGCGTCTTCTCCGACGGCCGTGATCCTGAAATCGACGGCGACACCTTCGCGTTGCCGCGCCGCGAGCGCCGCATTCTGGAATATCTGGTCTCCAACCGCGGTCGTCGCGTGTCGAAGACGCAGATCTTCAACGCCATCTACGGCATCTTCGATGAGGAAGTCGAAGAGAACGTCGTTGAAAGCCACATCAGCAAGCTGCGCAAGAAACTGCGCAAGAAGCTGGGCTTCGATCCGGTCGATTCCAAGCGTTTCCTTGGCTACTGCATCGACTGGAGCTGATGGAGCTGACCTTGGCTCATTCCCGAAAGGCCGCCGTTATCGGCGGCTTTTTCATTTCTAAAAATGACAAACCGTCAAGTCAGACAGCTTCACGCAAGGCTTGCCCACTAGGTTCGGCACCAGCCTAATAGGAGACTTCCCATATGAGCATTTTCGGTTCCATGAGAACGGCCGTGTCTGGCATGAACGCCCAGTCCAACCGGCTCAGCACCGTCGGGGACAATATCGCCAATTCCAGCACTACGGGCTACAAGCGCGCGTCAACCGCGTTCTCCTCTCTGGTCCTGCCTTCAACGTCCGGCAGCTACACATCCGGCGGCGTGCAGACGAACGTTCGCTACAGCATTTCCGAACAGGGCACGATCAGCTACACCACGTCGTCCACCGACCTTGCGATCCAGGGTGAAGGTTTCTTCATCGTGTCCGATCCGGCCGGTACACCTGCGCTGACCCGCGCCGGTTCCTTCCAGCAGAATTCCGAGGGCTACCTCGTCAACGCCGCCGGTTTCCAGCTGATGGGCTACCCCTACGGCTCGAACCCGCCGGCGGCCGTCGTTAACGGCTTCAACGGCCTCGAGGCGATCAACATCAACGATTTCGGCCTTGTCTCCTCGCCGTCGACGCAGGGCAGCTTCCCGGCCAACCTGGACAAGACGGTCGACCCGATCACGGGTGACACGCCGGATACGAACAGCGCCACCAGCACCTATCACAACAAGGCCTCGCTGACCGGCTACGACAATTCCGGCGCCAAGGTGCTTTACGACTTCTACTACACCAAGGTTTCCGATAACTCCTGGGAAGTCACGGTTTTCCGCCAGGATCAGTCTACCGGTGGCGGCTTCCCCTATGTCGCGACAGCTGACGCGCCCGATCTGGTTCAGACCTCGGTAACGCTCACCTTCGATCCGAACACCAACACGCTCGCGGATGGTTCGCCGACTGCGATCGATATCGAGGATCCGAATGACGGAGCCACGCCGGCGCAGCTGATCAGCATCGATCTGTCCGACATGACGCAGTTCTCCACCGACTTCACACCGGGCAGGGGTATCGTCAACGGCAACGCGCCGAGCCCGATCAGCGACGTGCAGATATCGAGCGATGGTCTGGTAACGGCAGTGTATCAGGATGGCGGCCGCCGCGCGATCTATCAGATCGCCCTTGCCACCGTTCCGGCGATCGACAAGCTGATGCCGCAGAACGGCAACGTCTACATCCCGACCAACGACTCGGGCGTCGTCACCATCGGCTTCCCGCAGGAAGGCGTGTTCGGCCAGATCTACTCCGGCGCACTCGAAGGCTCGAACGTGGATATCGCCACCGAGCTGACCGAGATGATCGAAGCACAGCGCATTTATACTGCAAACTCCAAGGTATTTCAGACCGGCTCGGACTTGATGGACGTCATCATCAACCTGCGACGGTAACTTAATCCGAGAATGAATCTCGAGAGGTAATTTAAGATGTCGCTTACATCCGCAATGTCCACGGCGCAGTCCATCTTCACGAATACCGGCACCCAGTCGTCGGTTACGGCGAAGAACATCGCCAATGCGCAGAATCCGGATTACATCCGTCGTTCGGCCATGGTCGTCACCGGTGGCAACGGCGCGATGATAGGCACCATCGTTCGCGCTTCCGACCAGCCGCTGTTTCGTCAGACGATCGAAAGCACTTCGATCTCTTCCGGGCAGCGGACGCTTCTGAACGGTCTGGAGCAGATCAAGAGCCTGATGGGCGGCAACGATTACGAAACGTCGCCGGCCAGCTATCTCTCTGCCTTTCGAGAAAGCATGGACGCGTTTGTCGGCCAGGCAAACAACAACGCCATGGGTTTGGCCGTCGTCTCCAGCGCCCAGGATCTGGTCACGACGCTGAATTCGGCTTCCGACAAGCTTCAGGCGATCCGCAAGCAGGCCGACGAGAATATCGAGCAGAACGTTGCCGACCTCAATACGCTGCTGGCAAAGTTCGAATCCGCCAACAACGCGGTCAAGAGCCTCACTGCAACGGGCGGTGATCCGAACGATGCGCTCGATGAGCGTGATGCGCTGCTCAAGCAGATCTCCGAAATCGTCGGCGTTTCGTCCTATGTGCGCGAAAACAACGACATGGTGCTCTACACTTCGGACGGCGTGACGCTGTTCGAGGCCGGTCCGCGCGCCGTGACTTTCGCGCCGACATCCGCGTTCGATGCGGGCAACACGGGCGGCGCGGTTTTCATCGACGGTGTCCAGCTCAAGGCAGGCGTCTCCGGTGACACCAGCGCCAAGGGCTCGCTCCAGTCGCATCTGCAGATCCGTGACGACATCGCCCCGGTCTTCCAGTCGCAGCTAGACGAAATCGCCCGAGGCCTGATCACGGCATTCCAGGAAACCGATCCGAGTGGCACGCTTGAGCCGCGCACGGGTCTCTTCACCTATGTGGATGAAAGCGGGGCGCTTCAGACTGATGTGCCTGTGGCCGTGGAATACGATGCCGACGGCAATCCGGTGGCCAACTCGGCGGTCGTTGCAGGTCTGGCATCGCGCCTGCGTCTCAACCCGGCGGTTCAGCCGCCCAACGGCTCGGCCAACCTGATCCGCGATGGCGGCATCAACGGAACCGAGTATGTGGTCAATCTCGTCAACGGCCAGCCCGGTGGCAGCAGCTATTCGGCACTGCTCGATCGCTACAACGAAGCGCTGGAAGCCCCGCTCGCCTTCGACCCGGCGACGCAGATCGGCGATACGCCCGACATCATGTCGATGGCATCCGACTCGCTCGGATGGCTGGAACAGCTGCGCAGTTCCGCATCGACAGCCGATGAGGCGAAATATGCCATGCTGACCCGCAGCTTCGAAGCCTTCTCCAGCGAGACCGGCGTCAGCCTCGACGAGGAGCTTTCTCTTCTTCTCGATATCGAGCAGTCCTACAAGGCCGGCGCGCGGCTCATGTCCACCGTCGATGAAATGCTGCAGACCCTTCTGGATATTGCGAGCTGATTATGAAGACCTCCTTTATTTCGTCTCTTGCGGTACAGACCACGATGCGCAACTCGATCGCGAGTGCGCAGCGCGAACTGGTCGACGCCAATACCGAGGCCGTCAGTGGCCGCTACGCCGATATCGGCGCAACGCTTGGCGCCAGCACCTCGCGCGCGCTCGATCTGACCCGCGAGCTGACCCGTATCGACAGTCTTTACAGCACCGCCTCGCTTGCTACCCAGCGGCTGGAAAGCGCGGAACTGGCTCTGTCCAGCATGGACACGCTGGCGCTCGACATGCAGAACGCGATCATTTCGCTCGGAAATGCGACTGACGAGACAAGCCTGGCCACGGCGCGTACCGTCATGAGCGCATCGCTTTCCGCCTTTACCGGCTTCGCCAACACGGCCGTTAACGGAGAATACATATTTGCGGGTATCAATAGCGACGTAAGACCTCTGGACGACCTTGTCGCCGAGGACTCGCGTGCCAAGCTTGCGTTTGACCGCGAACTTCAGCAGTTCCTCGACGACAATGCTTTGGCGAGCAAAGAGGAGATGACGGAGACTCACATGGAGGCCTTTCTGGCCGACATTGAGAAGAAGTTCACGGGCGAGGAGCTGACCACCAGCCCTCCGCACGATGCGGAAGATGCTGGCCTGGATTTCTGGACCACCTTCGTCTCATCGGCCTCCGACGAGAACATGAAAAGCCGCATCACGCCGACGGAAGTGGTGGAAAGCTCCACCAACGCCAACAGCATGGGCATGCGCTACTTCGCACTCGCTGCCGTCACGTCCGTCGAGTTCCTGACCGCTGGCATGAACCAGGGTGCACGCGAACTGGTCGGCGAAAAGGTCAGCGAGAGCTATGTCAGCCAGGCGCAGAGCGGTCTGGTCCAGCAGAGAACCACAATCGGCATCTATACCGAACGCGTATCCAAGGCTGGCGAAAGCTTGAGGGCGCAAGAAGATATCCTGACGACTCACCTCGGTGATCTTCAGGATGTCGATGCAGCGGAAGCGGCGACGCGGGTGAACACCCTGCAGACGCTTCTGGAGACCGCATATTCAGTGACGTCTCGGATACAGAATCTGAGCCTAGTCAACTACCTTTGATGACCAAGGGTAGCGATGAAAATGAAGGATACATGAATGTACCAATTTTCATATGCCGAGATCATGGAGGATGGCGTCGCTGACGCCAAGGACCGTGAACGGCAGGCCTTGAATCGCTCGATCGAGCTTCTCCTCGCGGCAGGTGCCGACAAGGGATATTCTCGGGCGACTGTCGAGGCGGTGTTTTATACGCGGCGTGTCTGGATCCGCTTCATCGAGGATCTGAGACAGCCGGACAATGAACTGGCCACGGAACTGAGAGCCGACCTGATCTCCATCGCAATCTGGATCCTTCGGGAATGCGAAAAGATCAGGAAGCGTCAATCGACAAACTTCCAGGGCATAATCGACGTGACCACCATCATCAGGGATGGACTGAAATGAAAAGCACGCTGCGCATCTCTCTGAAATCCGGCGAACGTATCTTCATCAACGGCGCTGTTCTGCGCGTTGACCGCAAGGTCGCACTGGAATTCCTGAACGACGTGACCTTCCTTCTGGAAAACCACGTTCTCCAGCCGGAGCAGGCAAACACCCCGCTTCGCCAGCTCTACTTCATCGCCCAGATGATGCTGATCAATCCGGAAGGCAAGGAGCAGTCCTCGGTCCTGTTCCGCAAGTCGGTCAGCATGCTGCTCAACTGCTTCCAGGACGAGCAGATCCTTGCGGAGCTGAAGCGGGTCGACGGCATGGTCGCATCCGGTCGCGCATTCGATGCGCTGAAGGCCATTCGCGGCCTTTATGTCATCGAGGACCGCATCCTCAACAATCAGGAAATGGCGCCGGCCATGATCGAGCAGATTCGCAAGGAGATCGCACCATGGCGGTAGACTCAATCACCAGCGCAACCAACCCGTATGCCTCCGGCAACGGTGCGGCCGCCGCAGCAGATTCGTCCAAGGCGACCCTGAACTACGAAAACTTCCTGCAGCTCTTGATCGCCCAGATGAAGAACCAGGACCCGACCGACCCGATGGATGCGACCGAGCAGGTATCCCAGCTCGCCACCTTCTCGCAGGTCGAGCAGTCGGTGAAGATGAACAGCAATCTTCAGGCGATGATCCAGGCGAATTCCTTCTCGCAGGCATCGGATCTGGTCGGCAAGTACGTCAAGAGCGCAGACGACAAGATCGTCGGTCTGGTCAAGGAAGTCGAAGTCTATTCGGACGGCCTCGTCGCCATCACCGAGGCGGGAGACAAGGTCCTCATCCAGCCGGGCGTCGTCATCTCCGACAAGCAGATGTCGGCTACTCCGGATACCGGTAGCGACACCGATACCGAATCAGGTAACGAAGCCTGATCAATCTCAGGCGGAAGGAACCGGCTCAATGAATGAAGCCGATGCCCTCGATATCATGCAGGCAGCGATCTGGACCATCCTGATCGCGTCCGGCCCGGCCGTCGTCGTTGCGATGGTCATCGGTGTAGTCATCGCCTTCATCCAGGCCCTGACGCAGATTCAGGAAATGACCCTGACCTTCGTCCCCAAGATCGTCGCCATCATGGTGACCCTCGGCATCTCGGCGCCCTTCATCGGCGCCCAGATCAGCCTCTTTGCCAATCTGGTTTTCTCGCGGGTCCAGTCCGGTTTCTGAACCGCCCGCAAAGGCTATCCTCGCGCAAGCTTCGACCGTTAATGGGGTAGGCGAACCGGCAGGTCTTGTGTCTGCCGCCTTCTCATGAAGAGACGGAAACTGCTATGGCGCAACCACCCGCATTATCCATTCCCAAGGTCGCTCCAAGCGGTCGTGACATAGGCTTCGCAGCCGGCATCATCGCCATTCTCTGCGTCCTGTTCCTGCCGATCCCGGTCTTCCTGATCGATCTTGGTCTGGCCTTCTCCATCGCTCTTTCCGTCCTGATCCTGATGGTATCCCTGTGGATCCAGCGGCCGCTCGACTTCTCGTCGTTCCCGACCGTGCTGCTGATCGCGACGATGATCCGCCTGGCACTCAACATCGCCACGACACGTGTGATCCTGTCGCACGGCAACGAGGGTCATGATGCGGCCGGCGGCGTGATCGCCGGCTTTGCCTCGCTCGTCATGTCCGGCGACTTCGTCATCGGTGTGATCGTCTTCATGATCCTGGTGACGGTCAACTTCATCGTCATCACCAAGGGTGCGACGCGTATCGCCGAAGTCGGCGCGCGCTTCACCCTCGACGCCATTCCCGGCAAGCAGATGTCGATCGACGCCGACCTTTCGGCCGGTATCATCGACGAGAAGGAGGCCCAGCGCCGCCGTACCGAACTGGAGCAGGAAAGCGCCTTCTTCGGCTCCATGGACGGTGCCTCGAAATTCGTTCGCGGTGACGCCGTCGCCGGCCTCATCATTACCGGCATCAACATCTTCGGCGGCATCATCATCGGCTATTTTCGCCATGACATGCCGATCGGCGAAGCGGCCGACGTTTTCGTCAAGCTGTCCGTCGGCGACGGTATCGTCTCGCAGATCCCGGCCCTCATCGTCTCGCTCGCCGCCGGCCTTCTCGTCACCCGCACCGGCACTGCCGGCTCCGCCGACAAGGCGGTCGTCGATCAGCTCTCCGGCTATCCCCGCGCACTCTCCATGGCCGCCGGCCTGATGTTCGTGCTCGCCCTGGTTCCGGGCCTGCCGCTTCTTCCTTTCGTCGCGCTCGGCGGCCTGATGGCATTCGGCGCCTGGCTTGTGCCGCGCCGTGTCGAGGCCGAGAACAAGGCCCGCCGCGAAGACGAGGAAAAGAAGGTCGTCCAGACCAAGGAAGCCGACAAGGATTCGGTCAAGTCGGTGCTCAAGACCGCCGAGATCGAACTCGCGCTCGGCAAGCAGGTCTCGACCCGTCTTCTCGGCGCTCACCAGGAACTGGCCTTCCGCGTCGGCAAGATGCGCAAGAAGTTCGCCAGCCAGTACGGTTTCGTCGTTCCGGAGATCAAGGTTTCCGACGACATCATGATCCCGGAAAAATCCTACCAGATCCGCATCCACGGCACGACGATCGCGTCGAACCAGCTGCGTGTCGGCGATGTTCTCGTCGTCACCGGCTCTGGCCGCAAGCCGTCGATCCCCGGCGACGAGATCCGCGAACCCGCCTTCGGCATGCCGGCTGTCTCGATCCTCGAAACCTTCGCCGAAGACCTCAAGCGCGAGGGCTTCCACCCGATCGACAACGTCTCGGTCGTGCTCACCCACATGTCGGAAGTGATCCGCAACAACCTGCCGCAGCTTCTCTCCTACAAGGACGTGAAGATCCTGATCGACAGGCTGGACCCGGAATACAAGAAGCTCGCCGACGAAATCTGCTCGTCGCACATGTCCTATTCGGGCCTTCAGGCGGTGCTCAAGCTTCTCCTGGCCGAGCGTGTCTCGATCCGCAACCTGCACCTCATCCTCGAAGCGGTCGCCGAACTTGCGCCGCATGTCCGCAAGACGGAGCAGATCGTCGAGCATGTGCGCGTGCGCATGTCGCAGCAGCTTTGCGGTGACCTGGCGGATAACGGTACGCTGCGCGTCCTGCGCCTGGGCAACAAGTGGGACATGCTGTTCCATCAGGCGCTCAAGCGCGACAACAAGGGCGAGGTCGTCGAGTTCGACATCGATCCGCGCACGCTCGAAGAGTTTTCCGAGCAGGCGACCAAAGTTATCCGTGAATTCATGGACCGCGGACTGCCCTTCGTACTTGTTACTTCGCCCGAAACCCGCTCCTATGTGCGCATGATCATCGAGCGCCTGTTCGCGACGCTGCCGGTGCTCTCGCATGTGGAACTCGCCAAGGGTCTGGATATCAAGATCCTCGGTTCGATCTCATGATCCGCCGATCCCTGACCGACAGAAGTCGCTGACCGAAAACGCCCATGATCCTTGACCCGCAGGGCACCATTCTCGCACTGTTCCTGGCTTTCTGCCGGATCGGCGGCTGCATCATGGTCCTGCCGGGCTTCGGTTCCTCGCGCCTGCCGATGCAGATCAGGCTGTTCACGGCGGTCGCCGTTTCGATGGCGATCCTGCCGGTTCTGTGGGACACGATCTATCCGCGTGCATCCTCGCCCGGCGCGACCTATGTCGGCCTCATCGTCACCGAGACGATGATCGGTGTCATGTACGGCCTGATCGCCAGGCTTTACACGCTCGGCCTGCAATATGCCGGCGCGATCCTGACCATGTCGATCGGCCTGTCGCAGCCGGGCGGGCATGACGTTCTGGAAGAGACCCAGGACCCGACGCTGACCAGCATGCTGACCTTTTGCGGTCTGCTTTTGCTGTTCATGATGGATTTCCATCATATCGTCATCAGGGCGCTGATCGATTCCTATACGGCGACCCCTCTCGGCGACGTTCTCGATCCGCAGAAAATGCTGATCACGCTTACCGATACGCTGCGCGCAACGACGATGATCATGTTGCGACTCGCAAGTCCGTTTCTGATCTACGGCCTGATGTTCAACGTCGCAATCGGCCTGATCAACAAGCTGTCGCCGCAGATCCCGGTCTACTTCATCTCAACGCCGTTCCTCGTGGCCGGCGGCATCTTCCTCGTCTATCTGTCGATCGCGGTCCTGTTGCGTCAGTTCGTTGACGGCTTCGGCCCGGTCTTTTCGAATTTCTAGGGGGCAATCCATGGCATCCGGTTCCACCAAGCGATCCGAAAAGCTGAAACGCCTCGTTGCCGTGCAGCGGCATCTGGAAAAGATGGCCGATTCCGACCTGGCGGCGACCGTGCGCCACCGCGCCGAGGTCAACCAGTCGATCGAGAACACCGTCGAGGCGCTGGGTTCCATCGATCCCATCCACCGTCAGTTCGCCCAGCAATATTCCGAGCGCGTCGGCCGCCTGACGGTCAAGGAGCGCCAGCTCGCAGGCGTCCAGCAGATGCAGGAAATGAAGGTGATGAAGGAACGCACCAAGGCTGACCGGCTGGAAGACAACATGAAGGACGCCCGCGAACTGGAAGATCGCGAGGATGCCGACAACGCCATTTACGAACTCATCGAAATGATGCTCGCTGCGCCAGCCTCCAGCAAGCTTCAATCGTCATAGTCCTGCGCATCGCACCGCACGCATCGGGGACTTCTCGCGTATGTGGTGCAATTTCAAACTCTTGCCGCGTACGGGGCCGCCTTTGGTGGTGGAGAACGCGGCGGTATGAAAGGACAGGACGTGGCGATTTCTCCTCCAAGCGATCTGGTGCTCGACGTCGTTCGGGCCGCTGATCCGGCAGAAGTTCAGGCAGCCCAGGCGAAGTTGCAGGCAAACCGTGCCGCATTCGCGGCTTCGAGCCTCGCGGATGCCGGCAAGGGTTTCGGCGCCGCCGTCGATCTGATCGATACGCCCGGCACCAAGGCGGGCCTCGACCACGTCGGCAACCTGAAAAAGGCCGATCGGGCAGAAATGCCGGACGAATATCGCAAGTTCGAGGCCTCCATCCTTTCGACCTTCGTCAACTCCATGCTGCCGAGCGACAGCGAGGAAGTGTACGGCAAGGGTTCGGCCGGTGAATTCTGGAAGGGCATGATGGCGGAGAAGATCTCCGATGAAATGTCCAAGTCCGGCGGCATCGGCTTGGCCGAGCAGATGTATTCCAAGGCGCTTCAGCGCACTGGTGCGGCGAACGCGGCGACCGATGAGAACGATCGCAGCCGCGCCGTCAGCATGGTCAACGATTTCCAGAGACAGGTCCTCGGGGTTTCGACCGTAGATAAGAAGAACGAGGCCTGAGCATGACACACATTGAGGCAAACACCATGGAAGTTGTATCCAGCGATTATCGTATCAAGACCGTCCTCGGCCGGCTGGAAATGATCATCGACAACGAGAATCAGCGCATCGGCGCCGACCCGCAGTTCGATCTCAAGGTGTCCAACGCCCACAAGAGCCGTTGCCTCTATGAGCTGACCATGCTTTTCCGCGGCACCGATCCCAAGCAGCTGGCCGTCAATCACATCGACCAGATGCACAGCCTCAAGGGCAAGCTGGCGCTCAACGCGCGCCGCGTCGAAGCCCATCTTCACGCCGTCCGTGCGGTCGCCGACATCCTCAAGAATGCGGCACGCGATGCCGATGGCGACGGCACCTATACCCAGGAACAGTTCAGCTACGGTGAGGCCTGAGCCTCATGGTCAAGCTTCTGCTCACCGGTTTCTGGGTCTGCATCGTCACGCTGGGCGCGGTCTATTTTTCCGTCCAGATGGCGGCCGGTCCGGCACCGGTGGATGAGGAGGCCGAAAGGCGCAGCCAGCTCGAGCTCGTGCGCGGTGAATCGATCACCGTGCCGATGATCGCCGATGGTGCCGTATCGGGCTACTTCATCGGCCGCATCTCCTTCATGATGGACAAGCAGAAGATCGCCGACGTCGAGCTGCCGATCACCGAACTGATGACCGACCAGCTCTACACGCTCCTGATCGGCAACAGGATGGTCGACCTGTCCAATCCGGGCGCTTTCGACCTCGAAAAATTCAGAACCGCGATCAAGGCGGATATGAACGCCAAGCTGCACGACGAGATCGTCGCCGAAGTTCTGGTCGAGCAACTCGACTACATGTCCAAGGACGACATCCGCACCAATGCCTCGCGCAACGGGCGCACACCGCCCGCGACCCAGATCGTCGAAGGCGCCAAGGTCGACGGCGCTGCCGCTGCACCTTCGACCGGCCACTGAGAGAGCGACACAACAAACGACAAAAGGCCGGGTTCAAGCCCGGTCTTTTGTCGTTTGGCGCTTGCCGTTTCCCATAAGAAGGCGGATCGCGAGACTTTTAGCGGTTTCCTTAGACGCGCCTAAACCGCGGCCTGCTAGGCACGGATGCAACACATCCTCAAGCGCCGCAGGACGCCCCGATGAGCTTTGCCGGACACAATATCACAGCCGTCGGCTCCGGCCGGAAGGGCAGTTCTGCCCTTGACGGTCTCGATTGGGACAGGGCACTTTCGCTTGCCGAAAGTCTTGCGCGCGTGCCGGGTGGCCGCAGCGCCGTGTCATTTCTCGACGAGGCGTTGATCGCCCGCTGCATCGTCGACCGCGCAGAACGGCGCGTGGTCAGCCGTCACCTGCTCCTGCCCGCACTCGGCCGCATGTCGCGGACCCTGCTGCGCCTGACCGGCTTTCGCGACATGACCGTGGCATTCAGGCCTGCCGATTTCCTGCCGGCCTTCCTCACCTTCGCCGAACAGCCGCTCCGTATCCTCGTCGTGACGGAAGAACCGGGAAGGTCGCAGGCTCTGGCCGACAGGTTCAAGGCCCATGCCCCCTGGCACGAATTTCTCACCGGCGAGAACGGTGGCCGTTGCGACGTGATGATCGTCAGCGCCGCCGACAACCGACGGGGCAGGGCGATCGCGGAAAAAGCCGGCTGCGCGGCAAATCTCGCCATCCACATCGGCCGGCCATATTAACCTTTTGTTTGGCACGAAAGTTTAGACTGCGTTAATCAACGCGGTGTTTGGGGTCCTGTCCCCTCATGAACCCCGCCGCGTGCAGGGGTCGCAAACGATGTACGGACCGACGCATATCGCCGCTGAAGGCGGGGAAGCGCCTGGCGAGATGCCCTCGATGCTGTCACGCATGCGATCGGCCGTCGTCACGGCGGGTGTCGCGGCCGCCATCGGCGCCGGTCTGTCCTTTGCCGCCACACCCTACCTGCCAGGCGAATACCGGGCCGAAACCAGGCTTGTTGCAACCGGCGCCAGCGAGGAGGCCGTGCGTTCGTCGATCGCCGAACTCCGCTCCAGCGCCGCACTCGACAACGTCATCCGCGCCCTCAATCTCGGTCGTGGCGATGATTTCGCCGCCAGCCGACCGTCGGTCTTCGCGCTCGTGTCCGATGTATTCTCGGGCGATGTCACCACCGTTTCGGAAGCGGAGGATGCGGTACGCAAGCGCCTCCAGGATGCCGTCTCGATTGATTATGACGCCGGTGCGGCAACGGTTCTGATCGGCGTGGAGGCCGGCAGTGCCGAAACGGCAACGACGATCGCCAAGCGGCTGACGGATGAATTCCGCCGTCTGGTGGTCGTTTACGCCGGCACGCAGGCGAGCCCCGAACTGGCGGCGATGCGCCGCGCCGCCGACCGCGCCGAATCCGCCGTCTCGGGTTTTGCCGCCAAGCTCGGTGAGCCGGTGCTGGCGCGCTTGAAGGTGCTGCAGGACCGGCGCAGCGAAATGACGGCGCAGATCGACGCCGTCGAGCGACACCTGGCGGACCTGACCGACAAGCAGAAGACGGCCGCATCGATGAAGCTCGCCGATGTGCTGGCCGGCCCGCTGCCCGACAATCTCGAGTTCACCGGCGTCGAATACGAGCGTCAGCGCTATGTCCAGGCGGAACTGGAAGTCCAGCGCCTTTCCATCGATCTCGGCCCCAGGCACCCGCGCCGTGCCGCAGCGCAGGGCGCGCTCGATGGCGCGAGGCGCGATATCGGCAGCGCGCTCGCCCGTCTCGTTACGTCGCTGAAGGAACAGGTGGCGTCTAGCACTACGTCACTCGACGACTTGAAAGCCGGCCGCGCCGCGCTGTCGTCGGATCGGGAACTGGATGACCATGCCCGCCAGCTGGCAAACCTTCAGGCCGCCGCCGCCGAGGCGCATCGGAACCTCGAAAAGGCGGAATCGAGCCCCTCGACCGCGCAGCCGGCAAGGACAACGCCTCCGCGCGTCATCGCGCCGGTGGCGGTCGAAGCCCTCGGTACCAACCCCTGGCTTCTGGTGGGTGGCGGCACGCTCGTCGGCCTTGCTGCCGGCCTTGCGCTGGTCGCCCGCCGCTATCGCCAGCAGTTGCGCCTGGCAGATGAACTGGAAGACATGCCGGTCGATCTGCCGCTTGCGGCCGAGGATCTCTCCGTCGATGTCGCATTCGCCGAAGAGACCTCCGACGAAATGTCTGGATCGGATACGGTCGAGCCGCAGCAGGTCGGCGAGATCGAGGCATGGACCGCCGCTCCCGACGACCGCTCCGCCGGCTGGGCGATACCCGATCCAGATCCGGTGGAAGAGCGGGTGGCCGCCAACAGTCCGGCTTTCGGCGACCGGATGCGCGACATGCTGCTCGAACATCGCCGTCCCGCCGCAACGGCCGATCTTCCGCCGCTTGTCGATCCGCTTGTCGGGCAATCGCATGAGCGCTGGTTGGAAGAGCCGCGCCGGCTGCCATGGGAAACCGCGTCGACAGATACGGATGAAGCACCGGCCCATGAGATGCCCACCTATGACATGGACGAGCTTCTGGAATTGCAGCGCGAGCTTGCACAACTGCGCGAACTCGTCCGTCTCCACGGTCAGGGTGCCGATGATGGCGACGAAGACCTGAAGGCAACGGGCTGACGTCCCCTCCGGTGCCCCCGATAGCCTTTGGCCGATAAACTCCTTGCATTTGCCGCAACGGGACAGCATAGGGCGTGGATGGGCAATCGGCTCGCCGCCGATCGCATAAGTTTCAGGCAATTGGAGCGAGGATCTTCGTAATGGCGTCAGTGATCGATGGTAAGGAAGCGGCTTCCTCCGTCATTTCCGCGGTAACCGAGGCGTCTACCTCTCTCGTCGAAAAGACCGGCATCCAGCCCGGTCTTGCCGTCGTCATCGTCGGCAACGACCCGGCAAGCCACGCCTATGTCAATTCCAAGAGCAAGATGGCCAAGCAATGCGGCTTCAACTCCGTGCAGCACACGCTGCCGGAAGAAACGACGCAAGGCCAGCTTCAGGCGCTGGTCGATACGTTGAACGCCGATCCGTCGATCCATGGCATTCTCGTCCAGCTGCCGCTGCCGAAGCACCTCGATTCCGATCCGATCATCCAGTCGATCCTGCCGGAAAAGGATGTCGACGGACTGAACATCGCCAACGCCGGCAAGATCGCCACCGGCGACCTGTCGAGCGGTCTCATCTCCTGCACGCCGGCCGGTTCGATGCTGCTTATCAAACGCGTCCATGGCGAGTATCTGTCGGGCCTAAACGCCGTCGTCATCGGCCGATCCAACCTGTTCGGCAAGCCGATGGGCCTGCTGCTGCTTGCCGCCAACGCCACCGTCACCATGGCCCACTCGAAGACGAAGGATCTGGCTTCCGTCTGCCGCAATGCCGATATTCTCGTGGCGGCCGTCGGACGCGCGGAAATGGTCAAGCGCGATTGGGTGAAGCCTGGCGCTACCGTCATCGATGTCGGTATCAACCGCGTTGCAGCACCGGAAAAGGGTGAAGGCAAGACGAAGCTGGTCGGCGACGTCGCTTTCGCCGAGGCATCGGAAGTCGCAGCCTCGATCACCCCGGTTCCCGGCGGCGTCGGTCCGATGACGATCGCCATGCTGATGGCCAACACCGTGATCGCCGCCCATCGCGTTGCAGGGCTGGCGGCGCCGAAATTCTGAGCGAGCGCGAACATGTGTCGCGCGCTGGTTGCGCGACCGCCCCTTGAAACCTCCGCAAGTGCCTTAAATCATTCTCCAGACTGCCTTCTTTGAAAGGCGGCGTTCAGATCGAAAAACGATTTCTGACGGGAGGATATTGGGATGAGGACTTCAGTATGGGTCGGCACCGCTTTGGTTGCCATGCTGGCGGGGGGCGCTGTCGCGCAGGAACTGAAGTTTCCTCCCGGCGAGGATGCGAAATTCAACTGGAAGAGCTTTGAGGATTTCAAGGCGGCCCATGGCGATCTGAAAGGGCAGAACCTCACCCTGTTCGGCCCGTGGCGCGGCGAGGATGAAATCCTCTTCAACAGCGTGCTCGCCTATTTCAATGCCGCCACCGGGGCAAACGGCAGATACTCCTCCTCGGAAAATTACGAGCAGCAGATCGTCATCGATACCCAGGCCGGTTCGCCTCCCGATATCGCCATCCTGCCGCAGCCGGGCCTTCTGGCCGATCTTGCAGCCAAAGGGTTCCTGATCCCGCTCGGCAAGGAGACCGAGGATTGGGTCAAGACCAATTACGGCTCCGGCGAGGACTGGATCCGCTACGGCAGCTACAAGGGCAAGGATGGTGCAGACGCCTATTTCGCCTTCCCCTTCAAGGCCGACTTCAAGTCGATGGTCTGGTACGTTCCCGAAAACTTCGAGGAGGCCGGCTACGAAATTCCCAAGACGATGGAGGAACTGTTCGCGCTGACCGACCAGATCGTCGAGGACGGCGGCGTGCCGTGGTGCATCGGGCTTGGCTCCGGCGGTGCCACCGGCTGGCCGGCGACCGACTGGGTCGAGGACATGATGCTGCGCACGCAGTCGCCGGAAACCTACGACAAGTGGGTGTCGAATGAAGTGAAGTTCAACGATCCGGCGGTCGTTGGCGCGATCGAGGAATTCGGCAAGTTCGCCAGGAACGACAAATACGTCGCCGGCGGCGTGCCGGCCGTCGCCTCCACCGATTTCCGCGACAGCCCCAAGGGCCTCTTCGACATCCCGCCGAAATGCTACCTGCATCACCAGGCCTCCTTCGTCCCGTCCTTCTTCCCGCCGGACAAGGAACTGGGCGTCGACGCCGACTTCTTCTACCTTCCGACATATGCCGCAAAGCCCGAACTCGGAACGCCGGTTCTCGGTGCCGGAACGCTGTTTGCCGTGACCAAGGACACGCCGGCGGCAAAGGCCTTCATCGAGTTCCTCAAAACCCCGATCGCCCATGAAGTGTGGATGGCGCAGGCCTCGTTCCTGACGCCGTACAAGGGCGTCAACCTCGATGCCTATGCCAACGAGGTACTGAAGAAGCAGGGTGAACTTCTGACCAACGCCACCACCTTCCGCTTCGATGCCTCCGACCTGATGCCCGGCAAGATCGGCGCCGGCGCCTTCTGGACCGGCATGATCGACTACGTTGGCGGCAAGGATGCTCAGGCCTCCGCCGACGATATCCAGAAGGCTTGGGATGGATTGAAGTAGGGCAACGCAGAGTTTGGAGCGGCCCCTCACCCCGCCTCCGCTTCGCTCGGTGCCCCTCTCTCCGTAAACGGGGCGAGGGGCACCGGAGAGGCTGCGGCGTAGGTCCTTCGCCCCGCCTGCGGGGAGACGGTTCCGGCAGGTGGATGAGGGGCAATCCACAAGCGTAACGGCCGGTGTTGGGAGGTGCGTCAGCCCAACGAAACAACAAGGGGAGGGGTTTTATGACAGCACAGATCGTTTCGGCCTTCGGGGCCGTCATTGCCGGCGTGTTTGCCTGCGCGCTCTACTACTGGCTATCCGACAAGCTGCTGCAACTGGCATTCCCGGTGCGGGTCGGCGACACGAGGCGCGCCTCGGCCAATCTGCGAAGCCAGTCGGCGATCCGCCCCTGGCTCTTTCTCGGCCCGGCGCTGATCCTCATGGTCGTCTATCTCGTCTACCCCGTGATCGCCACCTTCATCCTCTCTTTCTACGATCGCTCCGGCGGCAATTTCGTCGGGCTTGCCAACTATCACTGGGCGGCCACCGACGATCAGTTCCGCCAGTCGATCCTCAACAACATCCTCTGGCTTGCCGTCGTGCCGGCTGCCTGCACCTTCTTCGGCCTCGTCATCGCTGTGCTGACCGACCGCATCTGGTGGGGCAATATCGCCAAAAGCCTGATCTTCATGCCGATGGCGATCTCGTTCGTCGGCGCCTCGGTGATCTGGAAATTCATCTACGAATTCCGCGGCGGCAGCGAGGCGCAGATCGGCCTCCTGAATGCCATCGTGCAGTTCTTCGGCGGCGATCCGCAGGTCTGGATCGCGCTGCCCCTCTGGAACAACTTCTTCCTGATGGCGATCCTCATCTGGATCCAGACCGGCTTTGCCATGGTCATCCTCTCGGCGGCACTGCGCGGCATTCCGGAAGAAACGATAGAGGCGGCCGTCATCGACGGCGCCAACGGCTGGCAGATCTTCTGGAAGATCATGGTGCCGCAGATATGGGGCACGATCGCCGTCGTCTGGACGACGATCACTATCCTCGTCCTGAAGGTTTTCGACATCGTGCTGACCATGACCAACGGCCAGTGGAACACGATGGTGCTCGCCAACCTGATGTTCGACTGGATGTTCCGCGGCGGCGGCGACAGCGGCCGCAGCGCGGTGATAGCACTCGTCATCATGGCCGCCGTCACGCCGATCATGATCTGGAACATAAGACAGGCCGGCGAAGATCGGGGAGGGCACTGACATGAACGCTGCAGCAAGCCTTCGCCGCATCGGCCTTCCGCGGCTTATCGTTCACGCCTCCGTCCTCGTGATCTGCATCCTCTGGCTGATCCCGACGCTTGGCATCCTCGTGACCTCGTTCCGCGATGCAGGCCAGATCGCCTCCTCCGGCTGGTGGACTGCCTTCAGCGGCGCGCCCGAAACCAGCGCCGCCCGCCTCGGCGATCCGTCGACCGCCCGCCAGGAAGGGCCGAACTACGTCATCTCCGGCTCCGTCTTCGATGACGAGGGTGCCGGCAAGCCCGGCAACGTGCAGGCTTTCGGCACACGCGTGGCGGAACCGACTGCCTTTGCCGCCGGCGAAACGGCGGATCTCGGCGATGGCGAGACGCTCGTCGTAAATGCGGACGGCACCTATACGCTGTCAAAGAACGCCGCCTTCGAAGGAAGGCGCGGCCAGCGGGTCTATCTCTCCGTCACGCAGCCGCCATCCTTCACGTTCGACAATTACCGCACGGTCCTGACTTCGCAGGGCATCGGCCAGGCCTTCGTCAATTCACTGACGGTGGCGATCCCGGCAACCATCATCCCGATCCTGATTTCCGCCTTTGCGGCCTACGCCCTGTCATGGATGCGCTTTCCCGGCCGCGGCATCATCATCGCTGTCGTCGTCGGCCTGATCGTCGTGCCGCTGCAGATGTCGCTCATCCCGTTGCTGACCATGTATAACGAGATCGGTGCGTTCTTCGGCCTGCCGTCGCGCAGTTATGTCGGCGTCTGGCTGGCACATGCCGCCTTCGGCATGCCGCTCGCCATCTATCTCTTACGCAACTACATCGCCGGGCTGCCGAAGGAAGTGATCGAATCCGCCCGTGTCGACGGGGCGTCGGATTTCGAGATCTTCGTGCGCATCGTGCTGCCCCTGTCCTTCCCGGCGCTCGCATCCTTTTCCATCTTCCAGTTCCTCTGGACTTGGAACGATCTGCTCGTCGCCATGGTCTTCCTCGGCACCGGCCGCGACCAACTGGTTCTGACGGGGGCGCTCAATGCGCTTTTAGGCTCTCAGGGCGGAAAGTGGGAAATTCTCACCGCATCCGCCTTCATCACCATTATCGTCCCAATTCTCGTCTTTTTTGCCCTGCAGCGATATCTCGTCCGCGGCCTGCTCGCAGGCTCGGTCAAGGGCGGGTAACCCAATCAAACGCACAAGGATATTGAATGACCATTTCCGCAGAGCATGGCGCCACATCCGACAAGGCAATCGATCGCGATTGGTGGCGCGGCGCCGTCATCTACCAGATCTATCCGCGCTCGTTTCAGGATTCCAACAATGACGGCATCGGTGACCTGAAGGGCATCACCGCCCGCCTGCCGCATATCGCGGCGCTGGGTGCGGATGCCGTCTGGATCTCGCCTTTCTTCCCGTCGCCGATGAAGGATTTCGGCTATGACGTCTCCAACTACATCGATGTCGACCCGATGTTCGGCTCGCTCACCGATTTCGACACGCTGATCGCCGAAGCCCATCGCCTCAATATCAAGGTGATGATCGATCTGGTCATGTCGCACACATCCGACCAGCACCCGTGGTTCATCGAAAGCCGCGCGTCGCGCTTCAATCCCAAGGCCGACTGGTATGTCTGGTCCGATCCGAAGCCTGACGGTTCGCCGCCCAACAACTGGCTGTCGATCTTCGGCGGCACGGCCTGGCACTGGGATCCGACGCGCATGCAGTACTACATGCACAACTTCCTCACCTCGCAGCCGGATCTCAACCTGCATAACCCGGAAGTGCAGGATGCGCTTCTCGATCTCACCCGCTTCTGGCTGAAGCGCGGCGTCGATGGTTTTCGCCTCGACACGATCAACTTCTATTTCCACGACAGGGAATTGCGCAACAATCCGGCGCTCGCCCCGGAACGGCGCAATGCCGCCACCGCACCTGCGGTCAACCCCTATAACTTCCAGGAGCACCTCTACGACAAGAGCCGCCCGGAAAACGTCGAGTTCCTAAAGCGCTTCCGTGCCGTGCTCAACGAGTTTCCGGCGATCGCCGCCGTTGGCGAGGTGGGGGACAGCCAGCGCGGGCTGGAAATCGTCGGCGAGTACACGTCGGGCGGCGACAAGATGCATATGTGCTATGCCTTCGAATTCCTGGCACCCGATCCGCTGACCCCTTCACGCGTCATCGAAACCCAGAATGCCTTTGCCGCTGCCGCGCCCGAGGGCTGGGTCTGCTGGGCCTTCTCCAACCATGACGTGGTCCGCCATGTCAGTCGCTGGGGCCAGGAGATCCTCGACCGCGACGCTTTCGCCAAGCTCGCCGCCGCGATCCTGCTGAGCCAGCGCGGCTCCGTCTGCCTCTATCAGGGTGAGGAACTGGGCCTGACGGAGGCCGATATCGGCTATGCCGATCTGCAGGATCCCTACGGCATCCAGTTCTGGCCGGAATTCAAGGGCCGTGACGGATGCCGAACGCCGATGGTCTGGGATGCACAGACCCATCAGGCGGGTTTCACCACACATGACAAGGCTTGGTTGCCGGTGCAGGTGGAACACCAGCTGCGCGCCGTCAGCGCCCAGAGCGGCGATCCCGGCTCGGTGCTCGAACAGTATCGTCGCTTCCTTGCGTTCAGGAAGGAGCATCCGGCGCTCTCCAAGGGCGATATCGAATTCCTGCCCGGCGAAGGGCCATTGCTCGCCTACAAGCGGCATCATGGCAACGAGACGATCCTGTGCATCTTCAACATGAGCGCCGGCGCCATCGGAGCACAGTTGCCGAGCGGTGACTGGGAAGTGCTGACCGGCCACGGTTTCGAAACGACGCTCGAAGGGCGTGGCGTTGAACTGCCGGGCTGGGGTGCATTCTTCGCCCGCCTGGCCTGATGGAAGCAGACACGAAAACGCGATCGACAAAAGGGTAACAAGGGGAGGTAGAAGACCATGACCGGTGTGACGCTGAAGGACATCCGCAAGTCTTACGGCCAGGTGAAGGTGCTGCACGGCATCGACCTGGATATCAGGGAGGGTGAGTTCGTCGTCTTCGTCGGCCCGTCGGGCTGCGGAAAGTCGACGCTGCTGCGGATGATCGCCGGGCTTGAAAGCATCACCGCCGGCGAGATGTTCATCGATGGCGAGGTCGTCAACGATGTCCCGCCGTCGCGCCGCGGCATTGCCATGGTCTTCCAGTCCTACGCGCTCTACCCGCACATGACGGTCTTCGACAACATGGCCTTCGGCATGAAGATCGCCCGCGAGAGCAAGGAGGAGATCGATCGCCGCGTCCGCGCGGCGGCCGATGTCCTGCAGCTGACGCCCTATCTCGATCGCCTGCCGAAGGCGCTCTCGGGCGGCCAGCGTCAGCGTGTCGCCATCGGCCGCGCCATCTGCCGCAACCCGAAGGTCTTTCTCTTCGACGAACCGCTGTCGAACCTCGATGCGGCACTTCGCGTCGCCACCCGTATCGAGATCGCCAAGCTCAAGGAGAAGATGGCCGATACGACGATGATCTACGTCACCCATGACCAGGTCGAGGCGATGACGCTCGCCGACCGGATCGTGGTCCTGTCCGCCGGACGCATCGAACAGGTCGGCCCGCCGCTCCAGCTCTACGAGCGTCCGGCCAACCTCTTCGTTGCCCGTTTCATCGGTTCGCCGGCGATGAACATCCTGTCGGCGAAGGTGGCCGAGGCGGCAGATGTATCGGCGGTCACGCTCGAAGGCGGAAAGCAGGCGCGCCTGCCGATCGCCGTTCCGGCTGCGGACCAAGGCAAGCCCGCAAGTCTCGGCATCCGCCCGGAGGATCTTCAGGTCGTGACCGACGAAAACTATCTGCTCGAAGGCCGTGTTCTGCTGGTCGAGGCGCTGGGCGAGGTGACGCTGCTTTATATCGAGGTCGCCGGCAGTGAAGAGCCCGTCATCGCCAAGCTTCAGGGCCTCTCCGATGTGGCAAAGGGCGATATCGTTCGCCTTTCCGCGGTGCCTGAGAAACTGCATCTTTTCGATGCCGATGGTCGGACCTACCGGCTCTAAAGGTTAACATTCTCAAGCAAGAACTTATACTCACATACCCATTGTTAAACTTCCGGCGCTAGTCTCGTCAGAGTAATGACAGGAGATTAGTCGTGGCTGCGGCACCGGGAAATAGAAACCACTTTTTGAACAAGGAAGAGTCTTTCATGTATGACCGCGAGAAGCGGTTCAAGATGGAAGACACGATGAATGCGGGCCGCATCGAATACACCGAGAATGCCATTCTCAACATGGCGCAGCGCCGTTGCGACGTGATCGGCATTTCGATGAGCGAGGCTGTTCTCGGCCTGATGACCCAGTATAATCTGCCGCAGCAGTTTTATCTGGATATCCCGGACGCCCGCATCTCCAAGGTCGGCTGCCTTCTGATGCGCGTCAACGCCAACAACACGATCAACGTCCGTTTCCTGCGCCTTCTGACGCAGAAGGAACTCGACCGCATTTTCGTCTTCTCGACACACCCCAACCACCGCGACCGCAAGCTCGATATCCGCAGCTGGTGAGCCACGCGGTCGGGCCGTCAACAGGCGACGGCGTCCAGATATCCCGATGCGGCGATCCTCAGGATGGCCGCATCGCGCGTAATCAGGGGAAGCTTGCGTACGCGCGCGGTGGCCATCACATAGCAATCCGCAGGATCGCGATGCTCGGTATCCCGAGCCACGCCTGCCGCCTCGATGGCGATACGCTGGCTGATCGGTAGAGACCGTACCAATATCTTCTTGCGTGCAACCCTCAGCCATTCGTCGATCGACAGATTGCCGAAATTCACTGCGTTGAAACGCTTGTGAGCGGCCAGCGACAGCTCCCATGCGGTTATCGGTGAAATGAACAGCCGATTGTCGTTCTGGCTTTCACCCAGCAGTCTCACGGCTTGGTCGGAAAGGCGGCTTTCGCCGCTAACGGCCCAATAGAGCGCATGCGTGTCGAGCAGCGCTCCGGCCAATCACTTATCCCTGCCGGCTTTTTCAAGCTCGAGAACCTGCTCGTAAATCGGCTTGGTCAGGTCGATTGCCGGGTCGATATCGAGCGGAAAATCCTTCATTGAGCCTAGGCCGCGCACGATAAGAACCTTTCCCGTCTTGGGGTCGATGATCCTTGTCTCGGTCGTGGTCGCAGGTTTCTTAGCCATACCACTATAGATAGCATGTCTGCCGCCAAATGCGAGAGCGGCGCAATGCCGCCCTCGTGCCGATCAGCTGGGTCGATCAGGCAAAAACGCTCGCGCCCTGGTCAGCCCGTCCGACATTGCGGCGGAAGGCCGAAAACAGTTCGCGGCCCATGCCGAATTCGTTTTCGGAGAGATCGGCGACGGCCGGTGTCCGGGCGGCGAACTCGCTCGCATCGACCAGCACTTCCAGCGTGCCGGAAACCGCATCCAGCCGGATCATGTCGCCATCGCGGATCTTTGCGATCGCACCGCCGTCGGATGCTTCCGGCGTCATGTGGATCGCCGCCGGCACCTTGCCGGATGCGCCCGACATGCGCCCGTCGGTGACGAGCGCCACCTTGAAGCCGCGGTCCTGCAGCACGCCGAGCGGCGGCGTCAGCCGGTGCAGTTCAGGCATGCCGTTCGCCTTCGGCCCCTGGAAGCGCACGACGGCGATGAAATCGCGGTTCAACTCTCCGCGTTTGAACGCATCCTGCAATCCCTGCTGGTCGTGGAAGACGATTGCCGGTGCCTCGATGACATGGCGCTCCGGCTTGACGGCAGAAATCTTGATGACGCCGAGGCCGATATTGCCGGTCAGCATCTTCAACCCTCCGGTCGTCTGGAACGGCGCCTCGATCGTCGTCAGCACTTTCGGGTCGCCGCTGACATCCGGCACGCTCTCGCGCGTCACCTGTCCATCGGCGCCGAGCTTGGCTTCCACCGTATAGGCCTCCAGCCCGTGGCCGAAGACGGTGCGCACGTCGTCATGCACCATGCCGGTCTTGAGCAACTGCTTGATCAGGAAGCCCATGCCGCCGGCGGCGTGGAAATGGTTCACGTCGGCAAGCCCGTTCGGATAGACGCGGGTGAGAAGCGGCACGGTATCCGACAGTTCGGAAATGTCCTGCCAGGTGAGACAGATGCCGGCCGCGCGCGCCATGGCGACGAGATGCATCGTGTGATTGGTCGAGCCGCCGGTGGCGTGCAGGCCGACGACGCCGTTGACGATCGAGCGCTCGTCGATCATCTCGCCCGCCGGCGTGAACTCGTTGCCGAGCGCGGTGATCGCCAGCGCCCGCTTGGTCGCCTCGCGGGTCAGTGCTTCGCGCAGCGGCGTGCCGGGATTGACGAAGGAGGCGCCGGGCATGTGGAAACCCATGATCTCCATCAGCATCTGGTTCGAATTCGCGGTGCCGTAGAAGGTGCAGGTACCGGGGCCGTGATAGGACTTGGATTCAGCCTCAAGCAGTTCGGCGCGCCCGACCTTGCCTTCCGCATAGAGCTGGCGGATGCGCGACTTCTCGTCATTGGGCAGTCCGGTCGTCATCGGCCCGGCGGGAATGAAGACGGCCGGCAGGTGGCCGAAGGAAAGCGCTGCGATGACGAGGCCCGGAACGATCTTGTCGCAGATGCCGAGATAGACGGAGGCGTCGAACATGTTGTGGGACAGGCCGATGCCCGCCGACATGGCGATCGCATCGCGCGAGAAAAGCGACAGCTCCATCCCCGGCTGCCCTTGGGTCACGCCGTCGCACATGGCCGGCACGGCGCCAGCCACCTGGGCGATGCCGCCGGCCTCGCGTGCCGCGTCGCGAATGATCGGCGGAAATGTCTCGTAGGGCTGGTGGGCCGAGAGCATGTCGTTATAGGCGGTGATGATGCCGAGGTTCGGAACGACGTCGCCGGCAAGCGCGTCCTTCTCGGAGGGGGAACAGACCGCGAAGCCATGGGCGAGGTTGCCGCAGGATAGCACGGCGCGATTCGTGCCCTTGGAAACTGCCCGGCCCAAGCGGCCGAGATAGGCTTCACGGGTGGGTTTCGATCGCTCGACGATCCGTGCCGTGATCGCTTCGATGCTGGAATGCGCCGCCATGTCAAATCCTCCTTCGGTCAATCCCGGCCTGGGAGAGGCCGAAGCCACCGGGATTGCAGTCTCACGGTTGGACCGGCGCCCGTCTGCCGAGGCGCCGGCAAGAGCGCCTTATGGCGCCCAGTAGATGTCGAGAGGCGATGCCGCCCGGTTCAGAACGGCACGGATCGGCATCTCGGTTTCGTCCGACCCGGCTTGCGCCTTCGCCAGTACCTCTTTCTTTTCCTGGCCCTCGATGTGCAGCACCAGTGTACGCGCATCCGAAAGGGCGGAGAAGGTGAGCGTCAAACGCTCTTCCCCGGCACCCTCTGCGGCCATGGTCATGACGCCGCGCGGGGTGGAAAGATCGATCGCCTTGGCGAGATTGTTGCCGTGCGGGAAGAACGATGCCGTATGGCCGTCGCCGCCCATGCCGAGGATCGCCACGTCGAAGGGGTCGGCAATGGGCGCCGTCTCCTTCGTCGCAATCTCGGCTGCAGCCTCTATCGAGGCTGCCTCGTGGTAAAGAGGGATAAATGTCGCAGCTGCGGCCTTATCCTTCAAGAGGTGCGTGGCGACCAGAAGATGGTTGGAACGCGGGTTATCGGCGGGCACGAAACGCTCGTCCACCAGCGTTACCTTGACCTTGCTCCAGTCGATGTCGGCGGCCGAAAGCGCCTCGAAGAAGCGCTTCGGCGTGGAGCCGCCGGAAACGGCGATGGACGCCGTTCCTCGGGTTGCGATCGCCGCCTCCAGCCGTGCGGAAACATCCTGGGCCAGCGCTGACGCCAGTTCGGTTCCATCGGCAAAGCTATGAAGTGTCGATGCCATGGTCTATCAGCCCTCGTGCCAGGTGCGGCCGTCCCGCTCGATCAGCGCGATTGCCTGGCTAGGACCCCAGGTGCCGGCCGTATAGCCCTGGGCCACCTGCCCGGTTTCTTCCCAGCCCTTGAGGATCGGGTCGACCCATTCCCATGCCGCTTCCACTTCGTCGCGGCGCATGAACAGCGTCTGGTTGGCGCGGATCGTGTCCATCAGCAGGCGCTCGTAGGCGTCGGGGCTGCGCACGTTGAAGGCCTCGGCAAAGCTCATGTCCAGCGATACGTTGCGCAGGCGCATGCCGCCAGGACCCGGATCCTTGATCATCAGCGATTGCTTGACGCCTTCGTCCGGCTGCAGGCGGATGATCAGCTGGTTGGCGGAAATGCGGCCGGCCGCTGCGTCGAAGATGTTGTGCGGCACCGGCTTGAAGGTGATGACGATTTCCGACATGCGCTCGGTCAGGCGCTTGCCCGTGCGGATGTAGAAGGGCACGCCCGCCCAGCGCCAGTTGCCGATCTCTGCCTTGATGGCGACGAAGGTCTCGATATTGGAAACGCCGCCCTCAAGTTCTTCGAGATAGCCCTTTACCGGGCCACCGGCGGAAGCGCCGGCGCGGTACTGGCCGCGCACGGTCATCTGCTCGACATTCTCCGCATTGATCGGCTTCAGGGCGCGCAGCACCTTCAGCTTTTCGTCGCGCACGGCTTCAGAGTTCATCGAAGAGGGGGTTTCCATCGCGACGAGGCACAAAAGCTGCATGATGTGGTTCTGCACCATGTCGCGCAGCGCGCCGGCGGTATCGTAGTAACCGGCGCGGCCTTCTAGGCCGACGGCTTCCGCCACCGTGATCTGAACATGGTCGATATAGTTGGCGTTCCAAAGCGGCTCGTAGAGCGCATTGGCAAACCGCAGCGCCATCAGGTTCTGGACGGTTTCCTTGCCCAGATAATGGTCGATACGGTAGATCTGTTCTTCCTTGAACACCTTGCCGATCGTGTCGTTGAGTTCCAGCGCCGAAGCAAGGTCACGGCCGATCGGCTTTTCCACGACGATGCGCGTCTTTGCCGTGATCATCTTGTTGTCGCGGATCTTTTCCGAGATCGCGCCGAAAATGCCCGGTGCGACGGCGAGGTAGAAGGCGCGGATACGGTCCTTGCCGGTGCCTTCGTCGAGCAGCTTCTTCAGCTTGTCCCATCCGCCGTCGGACTTGGCATCGACGGAGACGTAGTAGATGCGTTCGCAGAAGGTTTTTACCTGCGCTTCGTCATACTCGCCCTTCTTCAGGTGCTCCTTGAGGGCATCCTCGGCGAATTTGCGATATTCCTCGTGAGAAAGCGCGCTGCGCGATGCGCCGATGATCCGCGTCGGCTCCGAGAACTGGCCTTCGATCTGTCGGTGATAAAGGGCCGGCAAAAGCTTGCGCTCGGCAAGATCCCCGGTTCCGCCGAAGACGATGCAATCGAATGGTTCCACTGGAATGATCTGGCTGCTCATCGCTCAACTTTCATTATGTGTGGTTGGGGTGTGTCTTATGCTAATCGATTTAAAAAGGCTAGTCCGAAATGGCTGCCTCAGATGCGGTCTCTTAGCGCAAACCATGTGAGTGCGAAGAAAAGCAGTGGCTTGCGCATCATATGTCCTCCGGGAAAAGCCGGTACATCGAGATCGGCCAGCATGTCCAGTTCACTTGGCTTGCCGGCGATCATTTCAGCATAAAGTTTGCCGCAGTAATTTGACAGCATGACGCCATGGCCGGAATAGCCGCCGATCGCCGTCACGCCCGGCATCACCTGTCGCACGAATGGCCGGCGCGGCAGGGTGATGCCGACATTGCCGCCCCATGCATGAGTGATGCGCACATCTTTCAGCGCCGGGTAGGTGGTGACGATTTGGCTGCGGATCGCCTCTGCCGTATCGCTCGGGTTTTTCGACGAATAGACCTCACGCCCGCCGAACAGCAGCCGGTTGTCCTTCGACTTGCGGAAATAACGCACGACGAAACGGCTGTCGCAAACCGATTCCGATCCGGGAATGACATGCGGAAAGGCATCCAGTGGTTCGGTTGCGGCAATGAAAGATCCGATCGGCATCACATGTGCCGAGGTGACAGGTTCCAGATCGCCGATATAGGCATTGGTGGCGATCAGCACCCGGTCGGCGGAAAGCGTGCCTCTGGGCGTCTCGACCTTGATCCTGGCGCCCTCACGGCGGATTGCGGTGGCCTTCGTGTTTTCGTAGATCGCCGAACCCGCGGCTTTCGCCACCCGCGCCAGCCCGATCAGCAGTTTCAGCGGATGGACATGCCCGGTGCCGGTATCGCGCACGCCGCAGAAATAATCCTTTGTGCCGACCCGCTCCGCCGTTTCTTTCGCATCCATGAATGTCAGATGCGGATAGTCATAGCGTTCGGCGGCGATCTCCGCATTGGCGCGATACTCGCGGTCATGGCCCTTCTTGTGCGACACGATCATGTGGCCGGGCATGTATTCCATGTCTATGCCGTTGATCGTCGCAAATTCATGCAGATGCCGCTTGGCGTTTTCCGCCATGTCGAACAGCAGTTTCGAACGCTCGTAGCCGAGCTCCTTTTCCGCATCCTCCGGCCACCAGCGCTGGCCGGTGCCGAGCTGCCCGCCATTGCGGCCGGAAGCCCCGTCACCGAAATGGCCGCCTTCGATCAGCGCCACCGAGACACCGGACCGCGCCAGCGTGTAGGCCGCCTGCAGGCCGGTATAGCCGCCGCCGATGATTGCCACGTCCACGGTTTGCGAGCCGTCGAGCGACGGATAGGTCGGTCGCTCGCCGACGCTTGCCTGATACCAGGAAATTCCGGGCGCGATCGGGCTCTGCCACTGATCGCCGGAACGCACGTCTGCCAGACTTGCATCCATCAGCGCATCCTTACACGTTGAGCAGCAGGAATTCACGCTCCCAGGGGCTGATCACCTGCATGAAGGTTTCGAACTCGCCGCGCTTGACGCCGGCATAGATGCCGATGAATTCCGGGCTGAACACCTTGGTCAGTTCCGGCTCCTCCTCCATCAGCGACACGGCCTTCAGCAGGTCGCGCGGCAACGAGATAGCCCCTTCGTTCGCCGTCTCGTCCGTCGGGGGCGTCGGGTCGATCTTGTTCATGATGCCGAGCAGGCCGCAGCCGAGCGAGGCCGCCAGCGCCAGATAGGGATTGGCATCCGAACTCGGCAGTCGGTTTTCCACGCGCCGCGCCGCGGGGTCGGAAACCGGCACGCGGAAGGCGGTGGTGCGGTTGTCATAGCCCCAGGCGGTATTGACCGGCGCCGCCATGTCGGGCGTCAGGCGGCGGTAGGAATTCACATAGGGCGCCATCATCACCAGCGCCTTCGGAACATAGGTCTGCATGCCGCCGATAAAGTGGAAAAACTCCTTCGAAGCCTTGCCGTCCTTGCCGGTGAAGATGTTGGCGCCGGTCTCTATGTCGACCACCGACTGGTGGATGTGCATCGCCGAACCTGCCTGCCCCTGCATCGGCTTGGCCATGAATGTGGCGTAGATGCCGTGCTTCAGCGCTGCCTCGCGGATTGTCCGCTTGAACATGAACACCTGATCGGCCAGTTCCACCGGATCGCCGTGGCGCAGGTTGATTTCGAGCTGCGCCGGACCTTCTTCATGGATCAGCGTGTCGATCTCCAGCCCCTGCTTTTCGGAGAAGTGGTAGATGTCGTCGATCAGTTCGTCGAATTCGTTGATGCCGGCGATCGAATAGCCCTGGCCGCCGAGGATGGCGCGGCCCGAACGGCCTTTCGGCGGATGCAGCTGATAATCCGGGTCCTCGTTCTTGGCGACGAGGTAGAATTCGATTTCCGGTGCGACGACCGGCTTCCAGCCGCGTTCCTTGTAAAGGTTGACGATGTTCTTCAGCACGTTGCGCGGTGTGTAGGCGACCGCTTCTCCCTCGGTATCGACGATGTCGCAGATCACCTGCGCCGTCGGGTCGGTTTCCCACGGCACGACGGACAATGTCGAAAGATCCGGCACCAGCTTGAGGTCGCTGTCGCGCGGCTCGTAGCGGAAGCTTGCCGTCTCTTCAGGATACTCGCCCGAAATCGTGTGGCGGTAGAGCGCCGATGGCAGCGCCAGGGAGGTGTTGGAGGTGAATTTCGACGACGGCATCATCTTGCCACGCGGCACGCCGGCCAGGTCGGGTGTGATGCATTCGATATCCTCGATCCCGCGCGCCCGCAGCCATGCCGCGGCCTCCTGCCAGTCGGCGACGCCGCGAAGCGAGGTCAGCGTTGGTTGGGCGACGGCCGCCTTCGCGACCGAGCCGACTTCAGCAGCAGCAGGATTGGCTTTCTTTGTGGGCATGACACACCGTTTAGGGTTGATCGATTGTTCCATCATAGCCACGGATTGGCGAATGGCGAGGGGAGGCGTTGACTTTGCAGGAACTATGGCGAAGAGCGGGGGAGACAACCGCTAGAAATCAGAGGAATTGATCTTGGCGCGTAAATTCGATGTGGTGATCCTGGGCGCGGGCGCCGCCGGCATGATGGCGGCAATCCGCGCCGGAGGCCGCGGCCGTTCGGTGCTGGTGCTCGACCACGCCAAGGCGCCGGGCGACAAGATCCGCATTTCCGGCGGTGGCCGCTGCAATTTCACCAATATCCATGCCGGGCCGAAGAACTACCTCTCGGGCAACCCGCATTTCGTCAAGTCGGCGCTCGCCCGCTATTCGGCCCAGGATTTCATCGATCTGGTGAGCCGCCACCGCATAGCCTTTCACGAAAAGACGCTCGGCCAGCTTTTCTGCGATGACAGCGCCAGGGACATTATCCGCATGCTGCTTGCCGAGATGGACGCTGCCGGCGCCAAATTGGAGCTGCAGACCGGTATTGCCGCGGTCGACAAGACACCGGACGGGTTTCGCGTCACCACCGACCGCGGCGATCAGATCGAGTCGACGTCGCTGGTCGTCGCCACCGGCGGCAAGTCGATCCCCAAGATGGGCGCGACCGGGCTTGCCTATGACATTGCCGCAAGGTTCGGCCTGAAGCTCGTCGAGACGCGCCCGGGCCTTGTGCCGCTGACGCTTGATCCCGGTCTTCTGGAAAAGCTTGCGCCGCTCTCCGGCATCGCGGCACCCGCCGAGCTGCGCCACGGCAAGACGGCGTTTCGCGAGGCATTGCTCTTCACCCATCGGGGCCTGAGCGGGCCGGCGATCCTGCAGATCTCCTCCTTTTGGCGTGAAGGCGACGAGATCGCCATCGCCATCGAGCCGGACCGCAAGATTGCCGATGACCTGAAGGCCGCGCGCAAGGCAAACGGCAAGCAGATGGTGCAGACGGCGCTTGCCGAAATCCTGCCCAAGCGGCTGGCGCAGTTCTTTGCCGAAAAACACCCGAACGCCGCCAAGCTTGCCGATTGCTCCGACAAGGTCTTCGACGAGATCGCGCGCTCTGTGCAGGACTGGCGCCTGCGGCCCGCCGGTTCGGAAGGTTATCGCACCGCCGAAGTCACGCTCGGAGGGGTAGATACGGCCGATCTGGATTCGAAGACAATGCAGGCGAAATCTATACATGGCCTATACTTCATCGGCGAATGCGTCGATGTCACGGGCTGGCTCGGCGGCTACAATTTCCAGTGGGCATGGTCGTCCGGCCACGTTTGCGGCGAGGCTCTGTAATCCGGTTTTTCAGAACTTCTTAATATAGCTGGTGGATGCTGCCACAATCCAAGCTTATTTCCGTGTTCAAACGTGAAATTGGATGCCATGATTGCCCAGTCATCGTTTCGGAGTTTAGCCCATGCCGACTGCTCGCCGTACCCGTGCCATCGCAATTGCCAAGGCGGAAGACCGTTCAAGGGTCTATCGCCTTACATTGGTAATGATTGCAATTGGGGCCACGGCTGCACTACTGGCACTGCCGTCTCTTTTAGGATGAAATTCTAATATGGCTTAGAATTTGAGTAGTTATCGCGCATATTACTATATGCGCGGTGAATGCCATTCTTGCGATTTGTCAAATTTAACGTTTTTTTACTCATTTGCGCCCATAACTTGCAAAAATCGCCATTCTTGCAAGGGGGCATCATGAAAAAGCTCGTTCCTTCGTCCGTTGTCACCAAAATCGTCGTTCTGTGTCTGCTGCTCATCGCGGTGGCCGTCTCCGCCGTTTCCGGCCTCGCCTTCATGACGTTCCGCAAGGACATCATGGAAACGGCGCTCGACGATACGCACAAGTCCGTCCGCACGATGGCGCTGATTTATGAAACGGCTTTGCCCGGCGCCCGCACCACGCTTGCCGATGGCAGGCTGGCCCGCGTTACCGCCGGCGAGGGGGCACTTCAGGGCCATGATCTGGTTGACCGCACGGCCGGTTCGATCGGCGGCGTGTCCACCGTGTTCGAGAAGCAGGGCAGCGATTACGTCCGTGTCTCGACCAACGTCAAGAATGAGAAGGGCGAGCGCGCCGTCGGCACCAGACTGGCCGCCGATCATCCGGCCCAGGCCGCCCTGTCGCGCGGCGAAGCCTATTACGGCCAGGCCGTCCTGTTCGGTCGCGATTTCATGACCGGCTATTATCCCGTCATGAACGCCAGCGGTGCCATCAGCGGCGTGCTCTTCATCGGCATTCCGATGGAAGTCTACTTTGCCCATATCGCCTCTGCCGGCATGTCGCTGATGGCTGCATCGCTCGTGGCGCTGCTGTTCATCGCCTTCGTCAGCTATCTGGTCATTCGCGGCATGGTGCGCCCGCTCGGCGTCCTCACCGGCTCGGTCCGCGCCATTGCAGACGGCGACAACAAGTCGGAAATTCCCTACACCGCCCGCGCCGACGAATTCGGCAACATTGCCCGCGCATTGCAGATCTTCCGCGACAATGCCTTGGAAAAGCTTCGCGTCGAGCATCAGGCCTCGCTGGAGCGCGCCGAAGCTGAGGCAGAGCGCGAGCGCAACGACAGCGACAAGCGCATGGTCGACGGCCAGATCGATCAGGCTGTGACCGCACTCGGCTCGGCCCTGTCGCGTCTGTCCCAGGGGGATCTCTCCGTCACCATCGACAAGCCGTTCTCCGGCAAGCTCGAACCGCTGCGTACCGATTTCAACGGCTCGATCGTCAAGCTGCGCGACACGCTCTCCCATATCCGCCAGAGCACGATGGCGATCCAGAAGAGCAGTGCCGACCTCAGCCATTCCTCGGCCGACCTGTCGCGCCGCACAGAAAGCCAGGCCGCATCGCTGGAGGAAACCGCGGCAGCGGTCGACGAGATCACCACGACCGTTCGCTCTTCGGCCGACCGCGCCCGCGAAGCCAACGAGGCGGTGTCGCACACCAAGCGCAACGCCGATAACTCCGGTACCGTCGTCAAGAACGCCGTCGCTGCCATGGGCCGTATCGAGGATGCCTCGCAGAAGATCGAACTGATCATCGAAGTCATCGACGACATCGCCTTCCAGACGAACCTTCTGGCGCTCAATGCCGGTATCGAGGCCGCCCGCGCCGGTGACGCGGGCAAGGGCTTTGCCGTCGTCGCCCAGGAAGTCCGCGAACTGGCGCAGCGCTCCGCCGATGCCGCCAAGGAGATCAAGGGCCTGATCAACCAGTCGACGACCGAAGTCGGTGCCGGCGCCTCGCTTGTCCAGCAGGCGGGCCAGGTTCTCGCCACCATCAGCAACGAGATCGTCGTGATCAGCCAGCATGTCGAGACCATCGCCACGGCCAGCCGCGACCAGTCGGCGGCGCTGCAGAACATCAACCAGTCCGTCAACCAGATGGACCAGATGACCCAGCAGAACGGTGCCATGGTGGCCGAAACCAGCGAGGCAAGCCGCCGTCTGGCCGACGAAACCGACGCGCTGTTCACGCTCCTGCAGCAGTTCCGTATTGATGCCGCGACGACGGCGCAGTCGAACCACCGCTACGACCGGGCGGCCTGATCGGCTTCAGCTGCGAACACCATAATGCAACGCGAGAAAGGGCGGCCATCGGTCGCCCTTTCTCTTTGGTGGGACGGGACTTTCGGGGGGGGCGCCCGTCAGGTGGGGGAGGCGTGCCCGGCCGGCATTACGCGGCGACGCGCATGGAGCGGCCGGCATGAACCCGGCTCTTGCGGGCTTGCCCCGGCCGGTTTTGAATATTCGCTATTCGCTATTCGCTATTCGCTATTCGCTATTCGCTATTCGCTATTCGCTATTCGCTTCCGGGCTCGTCGCCCGAAATTCACTGCACCCTGTTGGCGACGACAACCGGAACCATCAGGTCGCCCCAGTGCCCGTCGCCGCCGTGATGCCGTGCCGAGCGGATCAGCTCGACCGAAACGCCAGTCTCCACGGCCTTCATGATCGCGTGGTTCAGCCGGTGCAGATCGTTCGCCAGTGCTCGGATGGCGGACTGCTGGTCGCTGGTCATGGCACTCGCCTGTTCTTCCGCACGTTCTTTGACATGCGTCTTGATGGGGGTCTGAATGGTCATATCGGTGTCTCCTCTCTTCTGGATTGGGATCGTCTGTCTGCTGGATTTTCATCTGCGTTGAAGGCCGGCGAACCTCTCCACCTCTCCACCTCTCCACCTCTCCACCTCTCGCAAGCGTCCCGCGTGGCACGTCCCCTCTCCCCGCACGCGGGGAGAGGGTTAGGGTGAGGGGCACTCACGGATGCGGCTCGTAAGGATGCAATCGCGGCGTGAGCCGTAAAGCGCAGATCCGCACCGTGAACGCCTATTCCGCCGCCGGCCTGAACTGCGCATGCTCGGTCGACTCTCCCATGGCGGTCGTCGAAGACAGCCCGCCGGTGATCGCCATCGACACGGCGTCGAAATAGCCGGTGCCGACCTCGCGCTGGTGCTTGGTCGCCGTATAGCCGTTGACCTCGGAGGCGAACTCCGCCTCCTGCAGCTCCGAATAGGCGGCCATCTGCCGGTCCCGGTAGCCGCGCGCCAGTTCGAACATGCCGAAATTCAGCTGGTGGAAACCGGCAAGTGTGATGAACTGGAACTTGTAGCCCATCGCCCCCAGTTCCCGCTGGAACCTGGCGATCGTCGCATCGTCGAGATTTTTCTTCCAGTTGAACGACGGCGAGCAATTATAGGCCAGCATCTTGCCCGGATGTTCGCGGTGCACGCCCTCGGCAAAACGCCTTGCCTGTTCCAGATCCGGCCTGGACGTCTCGCACCAGATGAGATCGCAATGCGGCGCATAGGCGATGGCGCGGGCAATGCACGGCTCTAGCCCGTTCTTTACCCGATAAAACCCTTCCGCCGTCCGTCCCGCATCGTAATCGACGAAAGGTCTGTCGCGCTCGTCGATGTCGGAGGTCAGGAGCTTCGCCGCTTCCGCATCGGTGCGGGCAATCACCAGCGTCGGCACGCCCATGACGTCGGCGGCAAGCCGGGCTGCCGTCAGGTTGCGGATATGTGCCGCCGTCGGGATCAGCACCTTGCCGCCCAGATGGCCGCATTTCTTCTCCGATGCCAGCTGATCCTCGAAATGCACACCGGCGGCACCCGCCTCGATGAAAGCCTTCATGATCTCGAAGGCGTTGAGCGGTCCGCCGAACCCGGCTTCCGCATCGGCGACGATCGGCGCGAACCATGTCTCGACCGAAAGCCCCTTGCCCTCCGCAGTCTCGATCTGGTCGGCGCGCTGCAGCGTCCGGTTGATCCGCCGTGCCAGCTCCGGCGCGGCATTGGCGGGATACAGCGACTGGTCGGGATACATGGACGATGCCGTGTTGCTGTCGGCCGCCACCTGCCAGCCCGAGAGATAGATCGCCTTCAACCCGGCGCGAACCTGCTGCATGGCCTGGTTGCCGGTCATCGCCCCCAGCGCATTGACGAAATCTTCTTGCCTCAGCAGCTGCCACAGCCGGTTCGCACCTTTCTCGGCCAGCGAATGGCGGATATCGACCGAGCCGCGCAGCCGTGTCACGTCGGCGACGGAGTAAGGACGGCTGATCCCGTCGAACCGGCCTTCGGGGGCATTCGCAACGAGCGTGTAAAAATCTGTCATCTGTCTCTCTCCCACTGGATCTGGAGCAACCGGCCTCCACCGGTTCGTCCTGTGAAATATTTACAGAATGACGAATGTTAATTCCATAAGTACATGATATAAAAGAAGTTATGTTGTCACGACTTACACAGAGACGAAGGTGAATTTGTAAATATTGTAAAAGAGACGGCCGCGTAAAACTTTGACAGGAGGAGGTCTTAAGGTGGAGCGGAAAGTATTTGCGGGAGGGCGCGTCCGGCGTGTTCGCCAGGGTCTGGGGCTGACCCAGACGGCGATGGCGACGGCGCTGGAAATCTCGCCATCCTATCTCAATCTCATCGAGCGCAACCAGCGCCCTTTGACCGTGCAGTTGCTCCTGAAGCTGGCCGCCACCTACAAGGTCGATCTCGACGCGCTGCAGGGGGAGGGCGGCGGACTGTCGGGCCAGCTGCGCGAAGTCTTCGCGGATACGCTTCTGGCGGGGGAAATCCCTGGCGATCAGGAAATCGTCGAAGTGGCCGAGGCCGCGCCCAATGCGGCGCTCGCGACGATCAAGCTCTACCGTGCCTATCGCGAGCAGGCCGATCGGCTCTCCGACCTTGCCACGCTGCTGGCCGGCGAGGGCCGTGAAATGGCCGCGACCGGCAGTCGCATGCCGATCGATGAGGTGCGCGAGGCGCTCGAACGCCGCCCCAATTTCTTTGCCGGTATCGAGGATGCGGCCGAAGCTCTGGCAGGCACGTTTTCCTCCAGCGAGGATATGCCGGCCGCATTGCGGGCATGGCTGAAAGGCGAACGCGGCATCACCGTCCGCACGCTTCCCACCCACGTCATGCCGAGCCTGCGCCGCCGCTATGATCGTCACAGCATGCGGCTTTTCCTCTCCGAACGCCTGTCGCCCTTCGATCGCAATCGTGAGCTGGCCACGGAGGTGGCGTTGCTTGCCATGACGCGCGAGATCGATGCCGAGCTGGACGGGCTGTCGCTGCTGACGGCCGAAGCCCGCCGCATCGCCCGCTTCGAGCTTGCCCGCTATGCCGCCCATGCCCTGCTGATGCCCTACACGGCCTTCCTGGCGGCGGCGATGCGCGCCCGCTACGACATCGACGTCCTGCGCTCGCGTTTCGACGTTTCTTTCGAACAGGCGGCCACCCGCCTGACCTCGCTCTGTCGGCCGGATGTCACAGGTATCCCGTTCTTCCTGATGGAGGTGGATCACGCGGGCAACGTCGTGCGTCGCGCCGGCGCGCAAGGATTTCCGAAGTCGCGTTTCGGCGGCAACTGTCCAAAGCTCGGCATCCACTCCGCCTTTGCCGAGCCCGGCCGCATTCTCGTCGATCGGGTGGAAATGCCGGGGGAGCACGCCTTCCTCACCATGTCGCGCACGCTCGAAGGGCCGCAGGCGGATTTCGGCGAACGCATCCGCCGCACCGCCATTCTGATCGGCTGCGATGCCGGGTTCTCTGCGGAAATCGTCTATGGGTCGGCCTTGCCCGCGGCCGGGTTCACGGTCGCAGCCGGCCCCGCCTGCCGCATCTGCGAGCGCCGCGGCTGTCTATCGCGTGCCGAACCGCCGATCACCCGCCCGCTCGGGCTCGACGAGATGGTCACCGGTTTGAGCGCGTTCGACTTCCAGTAGTGTTATCGCACTGCACATTCCCACTTGTGGGCGATAAAAATCCTTTCTACTCTGTCGCAAAAGAATACGGGAAACTTTGCTAAGGCCTTCAGCGCCGCAACAGCCATAACTGGAGAAATCATGAGAAACCATTTGCTTAGCCTGGCAGCGGCGTTGGCTGCGACAGCTCTTTCTTCAACTGCATTCGCACAGGAGAAAGTCGTTCACGTCTACAACTGGTCGGACTATATCGATGAGTCCATCCTTGCCGATTTCACCAAGGAAACCGGCATCAAGGTTGTCTATGACGTTTTCGATAGCAACGATCTCGTCGAAACCAAGCTTCTCGCCGGCGGCTCCGGCTATGATGTCGTCGTGCCGACCGGCCCGTTCCTGGCCCGCCAGATCCAGGCCGGCGTGTTCCAGAAGCTCGACAAGTCGAAGCTGCCGAACATGACCAATCTCTGGCCGCTGGTCTCCGAGCGCCTCGCCAAGTATGATCCCGGCAACGAATACGCCATCAACTACATGTGGGGCACCACCGGCATCGGCTACAATGTCGACAAGGTAAAGGCGGCACTCGGCGATGTGCCGGTCGACAGCTGGGATATTCTCTTCAAGCCCGAAAATGCCGAGAAGCTGCAGTCCTGCGGCATCAACATCCTCGACGCCTCGGACGAGACCTTCGCCATTGCCATGAACTATGTCGGCAAGAACCCCGACAGCAAGGAAGCGGCTGATCTGGAAGCCGGCGGCGACGTCTACAAGGCGATCCGTCCCTTCGTGAAGACCTTCAATGCCTCCGCCTATATCGATGAACTGGCCAATGGCGACAGCTGCATCACCATCGGCTGGTCGGGCGACGTGCTGCAGGCCAAGGCCCGCGCCGAAGAAGCCGGCAACGGCGTCAATGTCGAATTCGTCATCCCCAAGGAAGGCACCTATATGTGGTTCGACAACCTTGCCATCCCGGCGGATGCCAAGAATGTCGATGAGGCCCATCAGTTCATCAACTACCTGATGAAGCCGGAAGTCATCGCCAAGGCCTCCAACTACGTCCAGTATGCCAACGGCAACCTCGCCTCGCAGCAGTTCGTCGACAAGGAAGTGCTCGACAATCCGTCGGTCTATCCGCCGGAAGATGTGGTGGCGAAACTCTTCACCATCTCGCCCTACGGCCCGCGCGAGCAGCGCGTCCTCAACCGGGTCTGGACTCAGGTCAAGACCGGCAGCTGATGGCTGACAATCCAAGGGCGGGCTTCGACCCGCCCTTTTCGTAGATAACCATCGCAAGCGGGGCACGGCATGGCGAAATCTCTCGGACCGGTAAAGCGCAAATTTTCTCCCTGGACCGATCCGAACGCGGCCCCCTTCATCCGTTTCGAGAACATCACCAAGCGCTTCGGCCCCTTCACGGCGGTCGATAACCTGACGCTGGATATCTACGAGCGCGAGTTCTTCTCGCTGCTCGGTCCCTCCGGCTGCGGCAAGACCACGCTGATGCGGATGCTCGCCGGCTTCGAGGAGCCGACCGAGGGGCGCATCCTGTTGCAGGGGCAGGATATCCGCGGCGTGCCGCCCTATCGCCGCCCCACCAACATGATGTTCCAGTCCTATGCACTCTTCCCGCATATGTCGGTGGAAAAGAACATCGCCTTCGGTCTCGAGCAGGACAATATGCCGAAGGGCGAGATTACCGCTCGCGTCCAGGAAATGCTGAAACTCGTGAAGCTGGAACAGTTCGCCAAGCGCAAGCCGAACCAGCTCTCCGGCGGCCAGCGCCAGCGCGTGGCGCTGGCCCGCTCGCTTGCCAAGCGCCCCAAGGTCCTGCTGCTCGACGAACCGCTCGGCGCGCTCGACAAGAAGCTGCGCGAGGAAACCCAGTTCGAACTGATGGACCTGCAGCAGACGCTCGGCATGACCTTCCTCATCGTCACCCATGACCAGGAAGAGGCGATGACCGTGTCCGACCGCATCGCCGTGATGGACAAGGGCATCATCATGCAGGTGGCGACACCGGCGGAAATCTACGAGGCGCCGAACAGCCGATACGTCGCGGATTTCATCGGCGATATCAACATCGTCGAAGGCAGGATCACCGACACGGCAAGCGCACTCGGCGCGCCGGGTTCAGTCAGCATCGATTGCGACGGCCTCTCGATTCTCGTCGATCAGGAGTGCCAGGCTGTGAAGGGCGATGCCGTCGCCTTCGCCATCCGCCCGGAAAAGGTTCGCATCTCGCAGGATGCTCCCGCCGACGCGTCGGTGAATGCCTTCTATGGTGAAGTCTGGGATATCGGCTATCTCGGCGATTTCTCGCTCTTCATCGTGCGTTCCGAGGATGGCCGTGTCATGCGCGCTGCCCAGGCCAATGTCTCGCGCCTCGTCGACCGGCCGATCACCTTCGGCGATATGGTCTGGCTCACCTGGTCGCGTGATGCCGGCCTCGTCCTGACACGCTAGGCAAGGGAGAGCGAAGATGGCCAATGTCGCTATAGGCAACCCCACCGAGACGAACCCGGCAGGCGGTCCTTCGTGGACACGCTGGCTGGTCGTTGCCGTGCCTTATGTTTGGCTGCTGATGTTCTTCGTCGCGCCGTTCCTGATCATCTTCAAGATCTCGCTGTCCGACACGGCGATTGCCATGCCGCCCTATCTGCCGACCTTCGACGGGTTAGGTACGATCGGCGAATTCTTCTCCGAGCTTGATTTCGAGAACTATGTCTTCCTGACGGAGGACCGTCTCTACATCATGTCCTACCTGTCGTCGCTCAGGATCGCGGCGATCTCGACCCTGCTCCTGCTTTTGATCGGCTATCCGATGGCGCTCGCCATGGCCCGCGCCCCGACCTCCATCCGCCCGACGCTGGTCATGCTGGTCATCCTGCCTTTCTGGACTTCGTTCCTGATCCGCGTCTACGCCTGGATCGGCATCTTGAAACCCGACGGCCTGCTGACGCTGGTCTTGCAGACGATCGGCCTGATGGGCCCCGACCAGCAGGTGCAGATTTTCCGCACCGATTATGCCGTCTTCATCGGCATCGTGTATTCCTATCTCCCCTTCATGGTCCTGCCGCTTTATTCGGCACTGGAAAAGATGGACCACACACTGCTGGAGGCGGCGAGCGATCTCGGTTGCCCGCCGTGGAAGGCCTTCTGGAAGATCACCTTTCCGCTGTCGTTGCCGGGTGTCGTTGCCGGCTCGATGATCTGCTTCATCCCGATTACCGGCGAATTCGTCATTCCGGATCTCTTGGGCGGCGCCGACACGCTGATGATCGGCAAGACGCTGTGGACCGAATTCTTCGGCAATCGCGACTGGCCGCTCGCCTCCGCCGTCGCCGTCATCCTGCTCGTCATGCTGGTCGTGCCGATCATGATCTTCCAGAACCAGCAGAAGAAGGTGGCGTGATGAGATCTCCCCGTTTCGACGCCACCGTTCTGACGCTCGGCTTCGCCTTCCTCTATATCCCGATCATCATCCTGATCGTCTATTCCTTCAACGCCTCGCGCCTTGTCACGGTCTGGGGTGGCTTCTCGCTGCAATGGTATTCGTCGATGTGGTCCAATCAGGGCCTGATGGATGCCGCCTGGGTCACGGCCCGCGTCGGCGTGTTGAGCGCCACGCTCGGCACCATCCTCGGCACGCTGGCTGCATTGGCACTCACCCGCTTTGCCCGCTTCCCCGGCCGCATGGCATTTTCCGGCATGATCTACGCACCGATCGTCATGCCCGAAGTCATCACCGGCCTGTCGCTGCTGCTGCTTTTCGTCGCCATGGGCGTCGACCGCGGCTTCTGGACGGTCACGATCGCGCATACGACCTTCACCATGTGCTATGTCGCGATCGTCGTGCAGTCGCGCCTGCTCACCTTCGACCGCAGCCTGGAGGAGGCGGCGCTCGATCTCGGCTGCCCGCCGGTCAAAACCTTCTTCAGGATCACCCTGCCGCTGATCTTTCCGGCCGTCATCGCCGGCTGGATGCTCGCCTTCACCCTGTCGCTGGATGACCTGGTGATCGCCAGCTTCAACACCGGGCCGGGCGCGACAACGTTGCCGATCAAGATCTATTCGCAGGTCCGCCTCGGCGTGACGCCGGAAATCAATGCGATCTGCACCATCCTGATCGGCCTCGTGACGATCGGTGTGATCGCCGCGTCGCTGACGACCAAGCGTGCCGAAATGCGCCGTATCCGCGACGAGCATCTCGCCGTCCGCAACGCGGCGTCCTGAAAGGCTCTAATCGCTCTGGGCGGGAGGCGGCGTGGCAGGCTCGGCGGTTTCCCGCGGCCACAGGATCGGGTTCGGCCACGCGCCGCCGATGAAGAAGCTCTCGGTCTGGCCACCGTCCTTTGACGTAACGTCGGCCGAAAGCGCCAGGCTGCTATTGGCCAACGGCACGGCACCGGCAAGTCTGATCGTCTCGTTGCGTCCGGCAATCTCGGTGTCGCGCAGGTCTGCGATGCCGCCGCGGATGTCCGCCGTCGCCTTCACGCTGTCGAATTCCAGAGTGCCGCCGGAGGCGGTGCCGAGCGCGAAATAGGGATGCTGTGCCGCCTGCCGGCGAATGGCGCCGATGTCGATGCCGTTCATGCGGCCGGCGCCGGCCTGCAGGCTGACGGTACCGGTTGCAGCGTTCCACGCATCGCGGTCCATCGGCTGCGGAACAGTCAGCGCAAGATCGAGGCTGCCCTGGGCGGCCGGCACGGGGCCGGTAATTTGCAGCTGCTGCGCCAGCGCTGCGAAATCCGCCCCGCGAAGCGCCAGCCGCATGCCGACCCTCGGCTGGTCATTGTCGGTCATCGTGGCGATCCGGCCGGACATGCTGCCCTGCGGCAGGCTTGCCTCCAGCATGTCGAGGCGGAAATTGTGGTTGACGCTCAACAGCCCGAGCGCGATTTCGCGCAGTTGCACGGCCCCGAAGGAGGCAAGCTGCGACGAAAGCCGAAGATCGAGATCAAGCCCGCTGACGAGCGACGGCAGCGTGTCGCGCGCATCGCTGATCGCCGGCTTCAGCGCTGCCAGCAGACGCATGAAATCGATATGGTCGAAGGCCAGCGTTCCGGTCAGCTTCGGCACACCGTCCTTCGGCACACCGTCCTTCGGCGTGTCGAGTTCCAATAGGCCGGTCGCATTCTCGTCGTTCAACCCGAGCGCCAGGTCCTCGAAGCGGAATTCGTCCGGCTCGGCAATGATCCGGGCCTTGGCGGAAAACGTGTTCAGCCCGTCGACCAGCTGCGGATCGACGCCGAACCAGCGAAGCGTCTCCGGCATGTTCGATGCCTGCAATTCCGCATTGCCGGAAAAATATCCGCGGGTCGTCAGGCTTGCCACGCCATTGAAGCGCGCCAGCCCGATGTCGGTGCCGGCCACGCCTTCGAACAGGCCGCTTCGGCCGTCGAGCAACAGCAGCGGCTGTGAGCTGGAAATGTCGACGCGAATTCTGTGGCCGTTGAGTGTCGCCTCGGCTTCGATTTCCGCTCCGGCGGAAAGATGCGGCCAATCGAGCGCGCCGTTGATCCTCTCGAACCGGGCGACGGGCGCATCGTCTTCGCCGACGATATCGATCGTGCCGCCGGAAATCCGCACGTCTCCGAGCGGCGCGTCCAGGGCGGCCTCCAGTCCCTGGCCGTTGCCCTGCTTGGTCGCCTTGCCGATCGCTTCGACGAACATGCCGCCATTGGCCCAGTGCAGCCGCCCTGCGGCATTGCGGATCAGGACTGCATGCGGATCGACGAGATGGAAATCCTCGAAATCGGGCCGGCCGATCAGCGCGCCGAGAAGATTGAAAGAGGCCGATAGTGTGCCGATCGTCGCGGTCACCTTCTCCCCACCCTTGTCCTTGCGATGGATGGTGATGTCGGAGAGCGTCACTTCCGGGTGCGGCCAGAAGCGGATCGTCGAAACACCGCCGATCGTCGCCGCATGTCCCGTCCAGTTAGCCACGGCCTGTTCCATCCGCTCCCGCACGGTCGATGTGGAGATCAGGAAGGGGGTGACGACGCGGAAGGTGAGGCCCAGAAGCAGCAGCATCGCAAGCGAAAGAAGCAGCGCGCGGCCAAGCGGCCGGCGAGCATGCCTGCGAAGGGTCTGTAAGGCTTTCCTGAACATGCAAGGCGCATATAGGAAATGTGGCCGGGGCGCAATTCGGCCGGGCAAACGGGGGTATCCGCACCGAGCGGCGCGGCCGCCGGTCTGTGGGATGCCAGCCAGACATCTCCACCATCGTCGATACATTCTCAATCTGTCGAGTGTGCCAAAATGGAGCGGGTTTAAGCCATTATTGAGCGACGTTCGTCAATGTTGGCGCGAAACGGTGCGTTTATGTGTAAGTCATTCCCAGCGATGAGATTTTCGAGGCCCCGCAGCCCGTTGCTCCCTTCGTTGAACAGCACATTCCAACTTAAAAGGCAGCCGAGGCTGCCTTTCTTTTAAGTGCACATACACGCAATGCGTGCCTGTATGACTGTCTGTCGCGTTTTCGTTTTGCCGACAGCAATCAGCTTGCCAGAACCCGCTGCGACGGGAAGGTGATTTCCACCAGAGTGCCTTCGTTCGGCGCCGACGTGATGGCGAAACCGGCGCGGTTGGCATCCACCATCGCCTTTGTCAGCGGCAGGCCGAGACCGGTGCCGTCGCCGCGCTTGCGCGATGCGCCGGCCACCTGACGGAACGGCTTCATCGCCAGCTCCAGCTCGGCGCGGCTCATGCCGATGCCGGTGTCGCGCACGCGCAGCACGACGCTGCCATTCGCCTCGTATGCGGTCGACACGACGATCTGGCCGCCCGATGGCGTGAAGCGGATCGCATTCGACAGGATGTTGAGGACGATCTGCTTGATCGAACGCAGATCCGCCACCACCTGCGGCACCGATTGCGATAGCGACGTGCGGATGATCACCCGCTGCCCGTTCGCCTGCGGCTGCACCAGGGATACGGCTTCCGATACGGTCTCGTTGAGGCCGACGGCTGCGAAATCGAGATCCAGCTCGCCCGCCTCGATCTTGGAAATGTCGAGAAGGTCGTTGACGATATCCAGCACATGCCGGCCGGAGCGGCCGATGTCGTTGGCGTATTCCACGTAGCGCGGATGGCCGACGGGCCCGAGGCGTTCCGATGCCATCATGTCGGCAAAGCCGATGATGGCGTTGAGCGGCGTGCGGATCTCGTGGCTCACATGGGCGAGGAACTCGCTCTTGTGGGCGCTCGAGGTTTCGGCTGCGCGCTTTGCGGTGCGCAATTCCTCTTCGGTCCGCTTCCACTGGGTAATGTCGCGGATCACGGCGCAATAGCCGTTCGATGACGTCAGCCGTCCGATCGTCATGAACAGCGGAAGGAAGCCGCCGGATGCCTCGCGGCCGATCACTTCGCGGCCGTCATTCAGGACGCTTGCCACGCCATGGCCGGAAAGCCCGGACAGATAATCGACGATCGCCCGCTGGCTCTCATGCGCGAACAGGGTGACGAACGGCTTGCCGTTGATCTCTTCCGCATCGAAATTGAACAGCGCGCTGGCCGAGCGGTTCATCGAGCGGACCTCGCCGTCGGACCCGATGATGACGACGCCATCGGTCGCCGTTTCCAGGATTGCCCGCAGTTCCTCGACCTCGACCTGCAGCTTGACCATCTGGTCGGCACCGCGCAGCGGGTGCAGCGGAACAATCTCGCCGCCTTCCTCTTCGTCGCGCTCGATAACCGTGGTGGCCACCGGCATCAGCGCCAGCATCAGTGCGGCGGCATCGTTGAAGCGCACGGACTGCAGCCTTGCCGTCACCGGCACGACCGCATCGTCGGCGCGCACCACGAACATGCCGCCGGCCTCCGCCTGATGGTCTTCCAGGTCCCGCCGCTGCAACAGCGCATCGAGCCCGCCGATCTCGTCCAGTTCGGAGAGCGAGCCATAGCCGGTCAGTTTGAGAAATTCGCCATTGGCATGGATCAATCTGTCGCCGGCATGCACGAGCAACGCCACCGGCATCTGGTCGATGATCTCGGCCGAAAGCCCCGTACGGTCGCGTCCCGGCATCATCGTTGCAAGGCTCGCCGCATCGACTGGCTCGGATGCCGCATCCTCATCGTCGAAGGCCTCATCGTTGCCTTCGTCCGGCTGCACGCCCTGAAGATCGACCTTTGCCGTGTCCTCGTCCTCACGCGCCGACGAAGCCGGAATGTCGGCATCGGTCGACGCATCGTTTTCGCCCGAAACCTCGGGAATGATCTCGCCGCCTGTTTCGTCCAGCGCAGTATCGCGCGGCACGGCCTCGTCCATCACGCTGTCGTCCTCGTTTGGCCGCAGCTCATGGCTCGGGTCGTTGCCATCCTCACCCTCGTGAAGCGGCTCCATCGTCCGGGTTTCGTCGATGTCGGCATTGTGCTGCGCGTCGTCGTCGCGAGTATCGTCATCCTGCGGCACCAGATCGTCGTTCGACGTCCGTGCATCGTCCGTTGCCGCAGAGGTGACGAACCGCTCTTCCGCGACCGCGTCGCTGACCGTTTCGGCCTCCGGCTGATTGTCGATCCCGGCGGGCTGCTCACCCTCCGTCGTCTCGACATCGTCGGCAGCCTTGACGAACGTATCGAGCCGGCGGGCGATCTCCTGGAAATTCGCCTGCTCGCCGGGGCTGAGCCTCAGGCGACGCTCCTGAAGGCGGATCACCTTGTCGGAAGACGGCAGCTTGCGGCCCTCGATCGATGCAAACATCGGCGGATCGGTTTCGGCAGTCTCGGCAGGCGCATCGCTGTCCGTGGCAGTTTCGATGGCCGCATCACCATCAGCCGGGGCTTCGTCATGTCCGGTCGCTGCCGGCTCATCGTCATTGGCCGCAAGACCGGCCATCGACATTTCGCCTTCGATCACTGCGGCGGGGGCGTTGGAGCTGCTCTCCTCGTTCGGGGCGGCCGCATCTGCTGCCGGTTCTGCCGCGGCCGCAATCGCATCCCTGTCGGCAGCGCCGAGCGACAGGCCTGCCGCATGCGGATCTTCCGCCGCATCGCCCATCCGCACGATGCCGAAACCGCGGAAACCGTCGAACTCGCGCGAACGGGTATAGGTCGGCAATGCCGCGAGATCGACCGGCACGATCAGCGACGTGCCTTCCACCGGCCACCAGATCGTCTTGCCCGACCAGGTGTCGCGCCGGCTTAACAGTTCGACGATCTTGCCGTCCGGATCGAGGTTGAACAGGGCGGCGAGATCGGCAAAGGCCATGCCGGAAATGTCGGCCGCATGCGCGCCGACGGCCTCGGCAAACTCGCGCGAGACCTCGCTGAACCGGCCACCGGCATCGATCTTCCAGACGAACCGCACGGTTTTCAGCATGCGCGGGGCAGGGGCGGCAGACATGGCTGTCGTATCGGCAGCAATCGGTTCTGCCACGTCGTCGTCGCCTGTCGTTGCGCCGCCGGAAAAACCGGCCTCCGGCTCGCCGGTCGTGTCTTGCCCGGCACCGTCTTCTTCCGCCCCGCCGAGAATGTCGTCCTCGGTCGCATATTCGCCGGACAGGTCGTCGCCGACGCTCTCGTCCGTATCTTCAGGAGTTACGCCAGCAAGCACCGTTTCATCGGGGAACTCTGTCTCGTTCGCCTGCTCCTGTTCGGTCGAGCCATCATCGGAGACAGCCGGTTCGCCAACGTCTGCCGCGTCTGTAGACGTCGTCTCGGCGGCTTCGGCAGACGCGGTCTCGGCTTTGAAGTCGCCGTCGGCTTCCTCTGTCCGTTCGTGGAAATGCGCCTCGTCCTCAACTTCGATATCGATCTTTTCGTGACCGGTACCATCCTCGGCGGCGTCATCGGCATCGAGGGAAATCTCTTCCTCGATTTCGGGATTGTCCTCGATCGAAGCCACCGCTGTCAGCGCATCCTCGTAATCGGTCGGTTGACCGTCGATGATCTCCTCGACCTCTTCGTCCACGACCTCGGCCACGATTGGAGCGGCCGGTTCGGGCTGGATTGCGGCGTGGCCGCGCACCGCGCCGACGACGAGAAGAAGGTTGAGCGAAGGCTCGCGCGAAACCTGCCCGATGGCCGCCGGCAGATAGCCGCTGGCAGTCGAGATCGGCCGCTTGATCAGCCGGTGCCGGTCATTGCCGGCCATGGTCACCAGCATGCGGGTGGTCTGGATCGACAGGTTAAGTGCGGGAAACTGGCCGGAAGCGGCAATCACATGGCCGTCGCCGTCGAGCACTGCCATGTGGGTTTCGGGATCGTCCAGCCCTTCGATCAGCCGCGCGGCCCGCTGCGCCTCGCTCAGGCGCTTGCTGTCGGTCGGCACGGCAAGCAGCACCAGAGGCCGGCCCTGGAAGCGGATCATCTCGCAGCGTGCCTGAACCGGAATGCGCGAAAAGCCTGCGGCGATGCGGATGGTGAAGGTCCGCCGGTCGCCATCGGCTGCAAGCGAGCGGGCGATGGGCTCGACCTGACGGAACATCAGTTCGCTGCGATCCGGCCCCTGGTCGATCAGGTCATAGACCGACGTAAAGCCGAAAAGCGCGGCCCCCCGGCCATTGGCCCAGCAGACCGAGCGCAGTTCCGGGGTGAACAGTATCACGGCCATACCCGCGGCAAAGGCTTCGCTGACACGGTCGTGCACGGCGACGTCGATGAAAGGGTATTGCACGTCCGACATGGGCATACCTGTTGCGCTTCAAGTCTTTGCCCATAAGGGCATGGAATTAACCTCTTGTTAATACCGGCCCCTCGGCATTGGGTCCATAAGGGACGGAAGGAACGCATAAACAGGGTTAATGTGGGTCGGTTTGGTCCTTCGCTCCGGTTGTGCGGAGCGCCTCATGTTGCAATGCACAATGGCATCGACTATCTTTGATACAGATGGGCACGACGATGCCTGTTGTCGCCGAACCTAATCTTGGAGGAGCTGGTTGTGGCCTATACCGACGATATTTTCTCTTTTTCGGCGTTTGATCCGGCCAGGCTCTCGCAGAGCTGGCGCGAATTCGCCGAGAAGAACACGACCCATTCCCGTGACACCTACGGTAGGATGAAATCGGCCGCGGAGGAAGCCACCCGCACGGTTGAATCCACAATCCATTCGGCCAAGGACGGCACGCTTGAGATCGGCATGAAGGCAATCGACGCGATGCGCGCCAATACCGAAATGTCCTTTTCCCACATCGAGAGCCTGATGGGCGCGAAAACCCTTTCCGAAGTGCTGGAACTGCAGGCAGGATTCGTGCGCCGGCAGGCCGAATTCACCGTCGAGCAGGCGAGGGTGATGCAGGAGGCTGCCCGCAAGGTGGCCGATGATCTCGCCAATCCCGGCCGGCAGGGCTCGGCGAAAACGACCGACCAGCCAAAACCGGCCTGACCGCCGGGCCGCAGACGGCCGATCTTTCCACAAGTTGATGACGATCGATTTTGTCGGTCGGAAATGACTTGCAATCTTCATTCGTTGGCCGTATGTGACCGGTCAATGTCGCTGCGGCGATTTTGTGCGGTTGTAGCTCAGTTGGTTAGAGCGCAGGTTTGTGGCACCTGAGGTCGGTGGTTCGACCCCACTCAACCGTACCACTCTCCCCTCTTTGAAAGTTCAGCATTTTACGAACTTGCAAGGAGGGGAGAGTGACTTTCTTCTCCCCCGACAATCGCATCTTGCCGCCAGCGCCTTCAGCTCTGGCAGAGCGACCGCACGTTCAACAATCCCCAGCCGAACACCGCGTCCTTTCCCGGCGCGCCCATGTCGCTAGCCTGCCGTGCAAGTTCCTCGGCCACGTCCTTCGGCGTCAGCTGAGGATCGGCACCGGCGAGAAGCGAGGCGGCGGCGGTGACGAAGGGTGCGGCAAACGATGTGCCGCTTTTCTGCCGTCCGCCGGAAATCGAAGCTGCGGTCCAGACCCCCACACCCGGTGCGGCGATGTCGATATGATCGCCGCGCACCGCGCGCCGGTATGGTTTCATCTGCCGGTCGATGGCAGTCACTGCGATCACGTCCGGATAGGCGGCGGGATAGAGCGGCGGCGCATTCGGCCCCTTGTTGCCGGCCGCAGCAATCAGGATCGTGCCCCTGGCGATTGCCGCGCCGACGGCCTGCTCGAACAGCAGGTTGGCCGGCCCGCTGAGGCTCAGATTGACCACCTTGATCTGCCGCTCGACGATCAAATCGAGCGCCATCACCAGATCGTAGACATCGGCGATATCGGCGCTTTTGCGGTAGCGCTGGAACGCATCGACGGCGACGAGTTTGACTGAGGGCAAGAGCCCCGGCGCCCGGCTGCCGGTCGCGCCGACAAGAAGCGCTGCCACCGCCGTTCCATGCTGCTCGCCGGAGGCGGGGTCGGCCGCCTCGCCAAGCCGCACGATCTCGATATCGGCGCTGGCAAGCGAAGCGTGTTTGGCGTTGATGGCGGTATCGATCAGCCCGATCGGCACGGGGGCCGCGCAGCTCGTCCCTTGCGCCTGCGCCGGCCAGCCGACGATATGGCGTACCAGCGTGCAGCCGCCACCGCTGCACACCGGCGCCTCGCTGGCGCTTTGCGGCTGTGCTTCGTCCTGCTGTTCCGGCTGATAGAAATGGTTGAAATCCACCGATGCGCCGGGCTGTGCCGCCGCCACGACCTGGCGTGCCGCGGCAAGCGTCATGCCGCGCGGGATTGTCAGGCGAACCAGGTCGCCGCCGGTCAGGACCATCGGCCGACGATCGTCGACGACAAATCCATCCTGCGTCAGCCCCGCAATCGATGCGTCACTCAGGCCGATTGCGACGATCTCGTCGGGCGCCCGATCGGGAATGGAAACCTGCTGCCTCTGCGCTGGGCGTTCCGCCCGCCTGAAAGGCCAGCGAAACAGCGAGCGCAGATCGCCGCGCGGGCGAAAACCGTCATCATCGTCGCGCCCGTCGCCGCCGCGCCCGCCACCGCCATCGTCTCCTCCGTCATCGTCCCCGCCGTCGTCGTCATCGGCAAAGGCTGTCGAGACGCCGGCCATCCGGCCATCGCTCTGCACCATCGGCAGGCTGGTCACGCCGGTCATGGCGATGACGAGAGCCAGTAAAATTCGCGAAACGTGGCGTATCGGCTTGCGCAAAATTCCATCTCCGGTAGAGAATTGCGTGGGTTCCTGCTGTCTTGCCAACGAGGATGTTACTCTGGGTAGACGTCGGACTCGACAGATTATTCCACGCCGTGCCAGATAATTTTCATGACGAACGCCATGCCAACCGTGCCGCAGCGACTGGTCGCCTTTCTGCCGAACCTGCGGCGGTTCGCGATCTCGCTCTGCCATTCGCGCGAATTGGCCGATGATCTGGTACAGGCGGCCTGCGAAAGGGCGATCGTCGCCGCCGACAGCTTTGCCCCCGATACCCGTTTCGACGCCTGGATGTTTCGCATTCTGCGCAATCTGTGGATCGACCACCTGCGTCGGGCAAGGACTGCCGGGCCTCAGGACGAGCTGGAAAAGGCCCATGGCGTCTCGGTGCCCTCAGGGGAGGCGGCCAGCCATGCCCGCATGGAGCTGATGGAGGTGACGGCGGCACTGCAGAAACTGCCCGACGAACAGCGCGAAGTTCTCGTGCTGGTCTGTGTCGAGGAGTTGAGTTATCGCGATACAGCCGAGGTGTTGAACATCCCGATCGGCACGGTGATGAGCCGTCTGGCGCGGGCGCGCAAGAATTTGGCCGAGCTGACGGGAATAAGTTTCGGCGAGAAACGTTCGTCCGCAAACAGAGGCGGCGAGGCATGACCATGGAAAAATTCGACGACGAGACATTGATGGCCTTCGCCGATGGCGAGCTCGACGCTGCGACCACAGAGCGCGTCGAGGCCGCACTCGAACATGATGAGGCGCTTGCCGCTCGGCTGGCTGTTTTCCTCGACACGAGGATCGCCGTCGCCTCGGCCATCAAGCCGCTCATCGACGAGCCTGTGCCGGAAAGGCTCGCCGAGGCGGTGCGGCGCATGGCGCAGCAGGCCGAAGCGGAAAAGGCCGAAAACGTCGTCGCTTTCCGCAACCGCAAGGCCGCCGACCCCGTGGTAACGCGGCAGCAATGGCTGATGCCGATTGCCGCCTCTATCCTTGCCGTCGTCACCGGCGTCGGCGGCTTCATGGCCGGCCGCGGCTCGCTTGAAGCCGACGCCTCGTTCGATACGGCGCTTTCGACCGCGCTCAACCGTCAGCCGTCCGGCACCGATATCGCGCTTGGCGGCACGGCGACGCTGCATGTCGTCTCGACCTTTACCGATGGCCGTGGCGAGCTTTGCCGCGAATACGAGCTGAAGCGCCGCGATGAAACGACCGCCACCGTCGCTTGCCGCATCGATGGCGGCTGGGCGACCCGGCTTGCCCTGTCCTCTCCGCTGGGCGAAGGATATGAACCCGCTTCGGCGCAGGAGGCGATCGATGCCTATCTCGCCTCGATAGAGGCGGGCGAACCGCTCGGCGCCGATGAAGAGAAGGCGGCTCTCGAACGCAGTCGATAATTTTAATGTCCCTGCGGGAATAAACCTTCCGCAGCCTCGTTCTTCCCCGCATCACACCCGTGAGGAGAACGCAGATGGCCTTGTCGCTGTTGAGAAAACCGGAACCGAAGATGACCTTCCTCTGCCGCAAGGAGGATGAGGGCATCATTCCGGCCCCCGTGCGTGCCAAGACGGCGCTGCCCGAATGGTTTCGCAAACTGCCGCCGGTCACCGAGGCGAAGGTGTCGAGCAGTGACAGCGGCCTTACCGTCAAGCGCTGCATGCCCTTCCTCGATGCCATGGCGACCGGCTGGGTGATCGGCCTTGCCGCAACCGTCAGGATGGAGATATCCGATAGCGGCCAGACGGTGGATTGCGGCTGGGATTACGACCGCACGCTGGTCAGCAACCACGCCAACCATCAGGTCGCCGGCAATCCGCGCGATCCGATGCCGCCCTGCAAGTTCCACAATTACTGGACGATCGTCACGCCGCCGGGCTGGAGCTGCCTCTTCGTGCCGCCTCTCAACCGTTCGAACGGCATATTCGAGGTGGTGGCGGGTGTCGTCGATACGGATACCTACCAGTCGGAAATCCACTTTCCCTTCTTCGCCACCGGCGAGGACGGTCTGCATGTTCTCGAGCGTGGCACACCGATCGTCCAGGTCATCCCGTTTAGGCGCGAGACGACGGACTTGTCCGCCGACATCCGCTCGGAAAGCGAAGCGGAGGCCGAAACCCGCAAGACGATCCTGCGCAAGACGCTTGCGGCCGATGGCTGGTATCGAAAGTTCGCTCGCGCCCAGCGCTGAACACGACAAAAGACCGTCTCGCGTGCCGCTGCCCGGCCTCCCGTCGGGTGCCGGCGCGCGCCTTGATTTTTGAGTTAAGGTACTGAATTTATTTTTTTATTTTCGGAATAAGTTCGATTTACTGCCGTTTCTCCCATGCAGCCGAAAGGGCTGCAGGATATCAGGAGAAACACCATGAAGAAGATTCTCGCCGTTCTCAGCGCCATGCTTGCAATGGGCATTTCTGCACCTGCACCGGCCGTCGCGGATGATCCGTTGACGCGCTTCCTTAACAAGACTTTCAAGAACGATGGCAAGGCCAGCTACAGCTCGCGCCGTGACCGTGACGACAGGGGCTATCGCTCGTCGAGCTATAACCGCGACGGCAATTCCAACTCCTCGCGCAATTCCTCGTCGAACAGCAGCTCCAACCGCAACAGCAATTCGTCGTCCAACGGCTCGTCGAACTCGTCCAGCAATTCCTCGTCCAACCGCGGCTCGAATTCCTCGTCGAACTCGTCGTCCAATTCGTCCTCGAACTCGTCCTCGAATTCCTCGTCGAATTCTTCCAGCAATTCGTCGTCCAACGGTTCGTCGAACTCGTCCAACGACGACTGAAACATGGCCTGTTTCGGGGGACTTCAGCCCGGCCGGCACCACGCCGGTCGGGCTGAAGTCATGTGATGCCACACCTATCCCTCGCGGCCGCTCCAGGTCCATTCGCGGATCTGTGGCATGTCCTCGCCGAATTCGCGCACATAGGCGTGGTGCTCGGCGAGCCTGGTTTCCAGCATGGCAATCACATGCGGCACCTTCTCCTTCAATTCCGGCACCCGCTCGATCACGTCGAGCGCCAGATGGAACCGGTCGAGCTGGTTCAGCACCGTCATGTCGAACGGCGTCGTCGTCGTGCCTTCCTCGATAAAGCCGCGCACATGCATGTTGCGGTGGTTGTTGCGCTTATAGGTGAGGCGATGAATGAGATAGGGATAGCCGTGATAGGCGAAGATCACCGGCCGTTCGGTGGTGAACAGCGCATCGAAATCCTCCTCGCAAATCCCGTGCGGATGCTCTTGCCCCGACTGCAGCGTCATCAGGTCGACGACATTGACGACGCGGATCTTCAGTTCCGGGATTGCCTCGCGCAACAGCATCACGGCGGCGAGCGTTTCCATCGTCGGCACGTCGCCGGCGCAGGCCATCACCACGTCGGGCGAGACCGTGTCCTCCTCGTTGCCGGCCCAATCCCAGATGCCGATGCCCTTTTCGCAATGGCGCGCCGCATCCTCGATGGAAAGCCATTGCGGCTCCGGCTGCTTGCCGGCAACGATCACGTTGATCCGGTCCCAGGTCTTGAGGCAATGGTCGGCGACCCAAAGAAGCGTATTGGCATCCGGCGGCAGGTAGATGCGCACGATGTCGGCCTTCTTGTTGGCGACGAGATCGACGAAGCCGGGGTCCTGGTGGGAAAACCCGTTATGATCCTGCCGCCACACATGCGAGGTGAGCAGGTAATTGAGCGAGGAGATCGGCTTGCGCCACGCAAGCTCGCGCGTCACCTTCAGCCACTTGGCATGCTGGTTGAACATGCTGTCGATGATGTGGATGAACGCCTCGTAGCAGGAGAAGAACCCGTGCCGACCGGTCAGGAGATAGCCTTCCAGCCAGCCCTGGCATAGATGCTCCGACAGCACCTCCATCACCCGTCCGTCGGGGGAAAGGTGCACGTCATAGGGCTCGATCCTCTCCATCCACACCCGGTCCGTCACTTCGAATACGGCGCCGAGCCGGTTCGATTCCGTTTCGTCCGGCCCGAAGATGCGGAAATTCTTCTCCGCGTCGTTGAGCGTCAGCACGTCGCGCAGGTATTTGCCGAGGATCTCGGTCGTCTGCACCACCGTCTTGCCGGGCACCGGCACATCGACTGCATAGTCGCTGATCGGCGGGCATTTCAGCTCCTTGCGCAGAATGCCGCCATTGGCATGCGGATTGGCGCCCATGCGCCGTTCGCCTGATGGGGCAAGTTCCTTCAGCTCGGGCTTCAGGCGCCCGTCGGCATCGAACAGATCCTCCGGGTCGTAGGAGCGCAGCCAGTCCTCGAGGATCTGCCGATGGTCGGGGTTTTCCCGGCAATTGGCGACCGGCACCTGATGCGAGCGCCAGAAGTCCTCCACCTTCTTGCCATCCACCTCCCCAGGCCCCGTCCAGCCTTTCGGGCTGCGCAGCACGATCATCGGCCAGCGCGGCATTTGTGCGTGAGGCCCGCCGGCGCGGGCATCCTGCTGGATGGCGCGGATCGTCTCGGTCGCTGTGTCCATCGCCTTCGCCATCAGCCTATGCATGGCTTCCGGCTCGTGGCCTTCGACGAAAATCGGCTCATAGCCATAGCCTTCGAACAGCTTGCGCAGGTCCGCGTCCGGTATGCGCGAAAGCAGTGTCGGATTGGCGATCTTGTAGCCGTTGAGATGCAGGATCGGCAGCACCGCGCCGTCTCGGGCAGGGTTGAGGAACTTGTTGGAATGCCAGCTCGCCGCCAGCGGCCCGGTTTCCGCCTCGCCATCGCCGATGACGCAGGCGACGATCAGGTCCGGGTTGTCGAAGGCCGCGCCATAGGCATGCACCAGCGCATAACCCAGCTCGCCGCCTTCATGGATGGAGCCGGGCGTTTCCGGTGCCGCATGGCTGGGAATGCCGCCGGGGAAGGAGAACTGCCGGAACAGTTTTTGCATCCCCTGCGCACTTTCCGGCACATCGGGATAGGTCTCGCTATAGATGCCTTCGAGCCAGGTATTGGCGACCATGCCCGGCCCGCCATGGCCCGGCCCGCAGATATAGATGACGCTCAGGTCGCGGGCTTTGATCACCCGGTTGAGGTGGGTGTAGATGAAGTTCAGCCCCGGCGTCGTGCCCCAGTGGCCGAGCAGCCGTGGCTTGATATGCTGCGGCAGAAGCGGTTCGCGAAGAAGAGGATTGTCGAGCAGGTAGATCTGCCCGACCGAAAGATAGTTTGCGGCACGCCAGTAGCGGTCCATCAGCTTCAGCTCCGTTTCCGACAGGTCGGACGGATGGAGCTGCGGACTGGCTGCACGGGTTTCCTGGATGAGACGGTTCGACTGCATCGATTGCTCCTCTGGCTGTCGCCTTTGCCGGACAGGGGCCGGTCAGGGGGATGCGGCTGGTCTTGGTGGGCGCATGCTCGCTCGTGCAGGAGACGGTGGCGTGTCGCTCATCCCGTCGTCATGCTCGCGCACGGATCGATCGTTGGCGCAGGCGACCGGGGGAGGCCGGCCGTCCTGCGCATATCGCGGACGCCTTGGGAGGATAGGATCGGAGCCCGCGAATTCCACTGCGAGATTTTGGGGGGCGCATCGCCTGCCCGGAAAGTCGGCCGGCCTCCTGACGATGCGCCCGCCGCCGATCAGGCGGGATCGGCGAAATCCAGCACCATGCGGCCCTCGATGGAGCCGTCTTTCAGCTGCCGGAAGATATCGTTGATATCCTCGAGCGGCGCCTTGCGGATTTCGGTCCTCACCTTGCCTTCGGCGGCAAATCCGATCGCCTCGTCGAGGTCGCGCCGCGTCCCCACGATCGAACCCCGAACGGTTATGCGTTTCAACACGACGTCGAAGATCGGCGTCGGAAACTCTCCCGGCGGCAGACCCACGAGGCTGACCGTGCCCTTGCGACGGACAAACCCCAGGGCCTGCGAGAAGGCGGGCGGTGAGACGGCCGTGACCAGCACGCCATGCGCGCCGCCATCCGTGGCCTTCGTCACCTGCTCCACCGCATCGGCTGCGCGCGCATTGATGGCAATGTCGGCGCCGAGCGAACGGGCGAGTGCCAGCTTCTCCTCGCTGACATCCAGCGCCGCCACATGCAGGCCCATCGCCTTGGCATATTGCACGGCGACATGGCCCAGCCCGCCGATCCCGGAAATCGCCACCCATTCTCCGGGCCGCGCCTCCGTTTCCTTCAGCCCCTTATAGGTGGTCACCCCGGCGCAGAGGATCGGGGATATCGCCGCGAAATCGACGCCGGCCGGCAGCTTGGCGGCAAAGGCGGCGGATGCGATCACATATTCAGCAAACCCGCCGTCGCAGCTGTATCCGCTATTGTGCTGTTTCTCGCAAAGCGTCTCCCAACCGGTCTGGCAATATTCGCAGCGCCCGCAGGCGTCATGCAGCCATGCCACGCCCACCGCGTCGCCTTCCTTCAGGTCGGTCACGCCGGGACCGAGTTCGACCACGATACCGGCCGCCTCATGTCCGGGGATGAAGGGCGGATTGGGTTTCACCGGCCAGTCGCCGTCCGCGGCATGCAGGTCCGTATGGCAGACGCCGCAGGCGATCACCTTGACCAGAACCTCGCCCGGTCCGGGCACCGGAACCGGCACGCATTCGATCGAAAGCGGCTTGCCGAATTGGCTGACGATGGCGGCCTTCATTGTCTGGGGCATGCACGGTTCTCCTTCCTCAACAACCTTGCGGAGTGGACGTTATGTGCATTGCCACCATAGACATTGATTCAGCTCAATGTCGCTGTCATGTCGCAGTCTGTTTCGTCAGGCGTGATGAAATGGTTTATGTTCCGCTATGTCGGTGGCGGCGCGAAACACCTGCCCCAGCCGCGCGCGATCTTCGCCAAGCCGCATCAGGGCGCGGTCGAACCGACGCAATTGCAAGGGTTCGGGCCTGCTGTTGCCGCCCTCCCGTGCTTCGCCGAGGCCGGCCGGCCGCACAGACATCCTTGCGCCGACATCGTCCTGAAATTGCGCAAGCGTCATTCCGGCCTTGACCAGGAGAGCGCGGACAACCGTCCGGCTCTCGGTCGCGATGACGACGCGAAATGCGTTGATCAGCCGTTCCTTCTCCGCCGGCAGTTCCTGCGTGTCAAACAGGTCGCTGCCCGTCTCGTGATCGCGCAGATACATCAGATAAAGGTCGACGAGATTATGCGCCGCCTGCAACAGCTGCGCGTCCGTATTGGCCGCATTGCGGTAGGCGTGACCTGATGTCGTGGAATGGGAATAGGGCATGTCTGGCGTCCTCGTTACCATCGGATAACGCGTGACCGGCCTGTTTTGTTCTCCGCTAAAAAATACGGAGGCGCCGCCGTTTTTTATACCTGATGTTGTGCAGCGCAGCATTGCCACTTGCACAATATCTAAAACGGCCTATGTTCATCCCCGCGACCGCATGTCGCAGATTGGGGCGTTCGCCCCCCTTCACCCGCCTTTCCGGCAGGTTTTTTCAAGAAGGATGAAACCATGACAGTCTCTATTAGCAACATAAAAGCATCAGCGAATGATGCGGTTCTCTCCGGTCAGGTCGCCAAGGCCGTTGCCGAGGCGCGTGTCGCCGCCGGTTACAGCATCGACGATCTGGCGCTGACCACCGGCCTCGTACACGACGAAATTGTCGGCGTCGAGGAAGGTGCAGATGCCGATCCGATCAAGGTCAAGCGTATTGCTGCGGCCCTGAAGATCCCGTCGTCTGCCTTTCTGGTCGCCTGACCTGATATAGACATTCGATATTCAAGCCTGACATTCAAGAGCCCGGCCATGCCGGGCTTTTCTATGCCCGCCCTATGCCGAGGCCGTCCCGGCCACGAAAATATGAGCCTCCTCGGATACCAGCTCGCGGATATAGTCGACGACGGTGCGCAGCCGCACGAGGTCGCGGGAGCTTTCGTGATAGGTCGTCCAGTAGGAGCGGCGAATGGCGACCTCGGGCATGATACGCACCAGCTCACCATACTGTCGGGCGACGTAATCATGCAGGATGCCGATGCCGGCGCCGGCTCTCACCGCTTCGGTCTGGCCGATGGCGCTGGAAATCTCGAACCCCGCATCCCAGTTGCGCATCACCTCGCCGGTGAAATTCAGCGATGGCGAAAAGATCAGATCCTCGACATAGCCGACCCGCGCATGTAGGCGCAGCGCGTCCTCCGTCTTCGGTTCACCCGCTGCGGCAAGATAGTCGCGTGAGGCGTAAAGGCCGAGCGTATAGTCGGTCAGCCGCGCCGAAACGAGCCGGCCCTGTTCCGGCCGTTCGATGGTGATGGCGATATCCGCCTCGCGCTGCGACAGTGAAAAATGCCGAGGCACCGGCACGAGCTGGATCTTCAGGTCCGGGTGCCGCCGTGTCAGCCGCCCCATCCGAGCGGCGAGAAATGAGACGCCGAAACCGTCCGGTGCGCCGATCCTCACGGTCCCGGCAATACCCCGGTCGCTGGTGGAAGCCTTGGCCTGGGCCGACAGCATTTCCGTTTCGATCCGCTCGGCCGAGGCAAGCAGCGCCTCGCCTTCCGCCGTCAGCGTGCAGCCATTGGTGCGGCGGATCAGAAGCCGCGTCTGCAACGCGTCCTCCAGCGCCGTCATCCGCCGCCCGAGCGTCGCATGGTTGATCCCGAGCCGCCGTGAAGCGGCGAGCAGCTGGCCAGTGCGCGCTACGGCCAGAAACATCCTCACATCATCCCAGTCCATCGCGCTTGTGTCCATTTTTGCACAACGGTTGCGTAAACTATCGCATTGAATTGCGCAAATTCGAGTGACATTCTGCAGCCACACAAACTCGGAGGATCCCCCATGCAGGAAATCGGTCATTTCATCGGCGGCAAGCATGTCGCCGGCACCAGCGGCCGCACGGCCGACGTCTTCAATCCGGCAACCGGCGAAGTGCAGGCCAAGGTTGCGCTTGCCAGCGTATCGGAAATCCGCGCCGCCGTGGAAAACGCAAGGGCGGCGCAGCCCGCTTGGGCCGCGACCAACCCGCAGCGCCGTGCCCGCGTCTTCATGAAGTTCGTCGATCTGCTGAACCGGAACATGGACGAGCTTGCCCTCATGCTGTCGAAGGAGCATGGCAAGACGGTCGAGGATAGTAAGGGCGATATCGTCCGTGGTCTCGAAGTCTGCGAGTTCGTCATCGGCATCCCGCATCTCTCCAAGGGCGAATTCACCGAAGGGGCGGGACCTGCAATCGACATGTATTCGATCCGCCAGCCGGTCGGCATCGGCGCCGGCATCACGCCGTTCAACTTCCCGGGCATGATCCCGATGTGGATGTTTGCGCCGGCCATCGCCTGCGGCAATGCCTTCATCCTCAAGCCGTCGGAACGCGATCCGTCGCTGCCGATCCGCCTTGCCGAACTGATGATCGAGGCGGGCCTGCCGGCCGGCATCCTCAACGTCATCAACGGCGACAAGGCAGCCGTCGACGCGATCCTGACCGACCCGGATATCGGTGCCGTCTCCTTCGTCGGCTCCACGCCGATCGCCCGCTATGTCTATGGTCAGGCGGCGGCCAACGGCAAGCGCGCCCAGTGCTTCGGCGGCGCCAAGAACCACATGATCATCATGCCGGATGCCGATCTCGATCAGGCCGTCAACGCGCTGATGGGCGCAGGGTACGGCTCCGCCGGCGAGCGCTGCATGGCCGTTTCTGTCGCCGTCCCGGTCGGCGAGGAAACCGCCAATCGCCTCGTCGAAAAGCTGGTGCCGAAGATCGAAAGCCTGCGTATCGGCCCCTATACCGATGACAAGGCCGACATGGGCCCGGTCGTGACGAAGGAGGCCCAGGCCCGCATCAACGGCCTGATCGACAAGGGTGTCGAAGAGGGCGCAAAGCTCGTCGTCGATGGCCGCGGCTTCAAGCTGCAGGGCTATGAGAACGGCTATTTCGTCGGCGGCACGCTGTTCGACAACGTCACCACCGACATGGAAATCTACAAACAGGAGATTTTTGGCCCCGTCCTCTCCGTCGTCCGCGCGACCAACTACGAGGAAGCCCTGTCTCTGCCGATGAAGCATGAATATGGCAACGGTGTCGCGATCTTCACCCGTGACGGCGATGCCGCCCGCGATTTCGCCTCGCGCATCAACATCGGCATGATCGGCATCAACGTGCCGATCCCGGTTCCGCTCGCCTACCACTCTTTCGGCGGCTGGAAGGCCTCCTCCTTCGGCGACCTCAACCAGCACGGCACGGATTCGATCAAGTTCTGGACCAAGACGAAGACGATCACCGCCCGCTGGCCTTCGGGCATCAAGGACGGTGCCGAATTCGTCATGCCGGTGATGAAGTAATCTGGACAGTGATGGCGCGTGCCTTGCGCGCGTCATCACGTACCGTTCACGAACCATTGACCTTCTGTCTCATGGGGCTAATTTAGTCGCCGGTAGGAGCGGGAGTTCAGTCATGGTTTATGAGTGGGACGAAAAGCGCGCCCGTCGTGCGCAAAAGGCACGCGTTGTAATCGGCCTGTGTCTGGCAGCCGTCGCGGTGGCCGTGCCCACCGCCATAGCGATCGCGATGAAGTTGGGCTAAGCCTGAAAACACGAGGCAGATTGTCGCGCCTGGCACGTTCGTGTCCCGGATCAAATATGCGGCTGCGGCCTGATTTTATAACAAATAGAATGCTGCGGGAGCCGTTTGCGACATAATGCGCACCTTCCGGTTGTTTTATGTTGATTTTTGCATTCAGGATTTGCTTTTTTGCCCCGAGCGGTGAATTAGTATCCTTGAAAACATGATCGCACAGCCCCTATTTTGGAATTGTTCAAAACTAGGGAAGAGTCTATATAGGGTTCAACTGAGCCTCCGGAGACCATCATGCGCCTGACCAAGCAGACCAATTACGCCGTAAGAATGCTGATGTATTGCGCCGCCAACCAGGGGCAGCTGAGCCGCATTCCGGAGATTGCCAGAGCCTACGGCGTATCCGAACTGTTCCTGTTCAAGATCCTCCAGCCACTCAACAAGGCAGGCCTCGTCGAAACCGTTCGCGGCCGCAACGGCGGCGTCAGGCTCGGTCGCGCGGCTGACAAGATCACCCTGTTCGATGTCGTGCGCGTCACCGAAGACAGCTTCGCGATGGCCGAATGCTTCGAGGATGGTGTGGCTGAATGTCCGCTCGTCGACAGCTGCGGCTTGAACTCGGCGCTGCGCAAGGCGCTCAACGCCTTCTTCGACGTACTGGCCGACTACACGATCGACGATCTGGTCAAGGCGCGTCCGCAGATCAACTTCCTGCTCGGTATCGACGTGCCGGCACTGCCCAAGGCCGTCGCGCCCGCAGCCTGATGGAAGGCAATGAATTTATGCTGAAAACGCCGGCTTGCGCCGGCGTTTTTCGTTGCACGGGCAGGGCGGCAGTGTTGACCTCGCCGTGCCGATGTTTAGAACGGTCATGCCTTTCCGGCTTCGCATTTTAAATGCCGGATGGGCGTCAGGACGCGTTCGAATGAATTTTCCAGAGTTGCGCGAGTTTGCCCTTACCTGCCTGCTTGGTCTGGCTGGCGCACTGATCGGCGTCCTTGTCGGCCTTCCGGCTCCCTATCTCATCGGCCCTGCCGTGGTCGTCACGCTTGCCAGCATCGCCGGCCTCAGGCTCGGTGTGCCGCATCTCGTGCGCAATGCCTGCTTTGTCGTCGTCGGCGTATCGATGGGCTCGGTCGTCACGCCGGATTTCTTCGTCGCCGCGCGCACCTGGCCGATCAGCTTCGTCATGGTCTTCATCGCGATCCCCTGCCTGCTGTTTTCCGCCGCCTGGGTGCTGCAGATGCTGTTCAAGTATGATCGCACCACGGCGCTCCTCGCCGCCTGCCCAGGGCATCTGAGCTATATCCTCAGCCTCGCCGCCGAAATGCGCTGCAACCTGAGGGCCGTCAGTGTCTCGCAAAGCGTGCGGGTTCTCATCCTCACCATCACCGTTCCCCTGATCGTCGAGATTTTCGATCTTGCCGACGATGCGCCGTCCGTCCTGCCGGCGGCGATGAATATTGCCATCCTGGTCCCGATGCTCGCGGTGGCGACGCTGTTCGGCCTGCTGTTCAAGCGCTGGCGGTTTCCGGCGGCGTTGCTTCTCGGCGGCGTGGTGGTCTCCATTTCCACCCATGTGACGGGTTATGTCGAGGGCGCCGTGCCGAACTGGCTGCTGGTGGCCACTTATATCCTGCTCGGCTGCCTGATCGGCAGCCGCTTTTCCGGTGTGTCGCTGGCCGATATCCGGCTTGCCGCGATATCCGGTGTCGTCGTCACCGGCGTCGTCGTTCTGATGGCGGCGGCCTTTGCGGCGTTCGTCTCCTATATAGCCGACGTGCCCCTCGATGCGGCGCTGATCGCCTTTTCGCCGGGCGGGCTTGAAACCATGGCCGCGATGTCGGTCATGCTGCATGCGGATCCGACCTATGTCGGCGCCCATCATGTGCTAAGGCTGCTTTTCCTGTCGGTTCTCATGCCGGTGGTGATCGGCAGGACTGAAAAATCGAACTGAACCGAAATTTACAGACACTTTAGGAGGAAATACATGACGGACACTATCTCGAAGGCAATCATCGTCATGGGCGTCAGCGGCGCCGGCAAGACCTCGGTCGCCGAACTGCTGGCGCAGCGCCTCGGCTGCGAATTCGTCGAGGGTGACCGGCTGCATCCGGCCTCCAATGTCGAGAAGATGGCCAAGGGCACCCCGTTGACCGACGAGGATCGCTGGCCGTGGCTGGAAATCATCGGCCAGGAACTGCACACCGCGCGCGAAAGCGGACGCGATATCGTCCTTACCTGCTCGTCGCTGAAGAAGGTCTATCGCGAAAAGCTGCGCAGCTCGGCCGGCGAGCCGCTCTATTTCGTCTTCCTCAAGGGCAGCCCGGAGCTGCTTGCCTCCCGCATGGGCGACCGCAAGGGTCACTTCATGCCGACCTCGCTGCTGCAGAGCCAGCTGGCCACGCTCGAAAGCCCGGAAGGCGAGGAGGCAGTTGTCACCGTCGATATCGATGCCACCGTGCCGGAAATCGTCGACGATGCGATCGCGAACCTCAAGACGCTGTGGCAGGTCTAAATCCGACATGTGATCGTATTGTTCTGCCACATTGAAGGAACCTGAATCTTTTTTACAATTTCGTTGTCCTGCATGTGATCTGAAAACACTCCCTTCACGTATAACGCCCAATAAAAGGTGAACTGTCTCTTGGCATTACATTGGCTGAGGGGCGTTTGAGGTAGGAAAAGGTTTCGCATGCAGGACACGAGCCAGGGTTCCGGGCGGGCAGCACTTCGCCGGGTACCGAAGCAGGAAAGAAGTCGTGAACGTATCGGCGAGATCCTGAAGGTTGCCAAGGAACTGATCGGGCAGAAGGGCATCGACGCCGTCACGATGAAGGAGATCGCAGCTCTTTCCGGTGGTCCGATCGCCTCCGTCTACCAGTATTTCCCCAACAAGTCGGCCATCATCGGCATGCTCTACGAGCTTTATGTCGAGGAAGTCCGGGGCCTCATCTCCGGCTATATCGAGCAGATCGACAGCGCCGACGACGCTTTGCGCGCGACGGACGCTCTGTTCGACATGTATTACCAGCGGATGCGTGCCGAACCGTCGACGCAGGATCTCCTGAACGCCATTCAGGCCGACAAGTCGCTGGCCGATCTCGACATCGCCGAGACACGCCTTCAGGCCGAGGGCTTCTTTGCCGCAACCAAGCGGTTCGTCGCCGAACCGCAGCAGGAAAGCTATCTGCAGACGCTGTTCGTCATGTTCCACATGGCCGGCGCAACCCTGCGTCTGGCACTTATGGTGCCGCACGAGGCGGAGCAGATCTCCGTCCGCTTCAAGTCGATCGTGCGCACCCACGCGACCTATTTCCTGAAAGGGCACTTCCCGCAAACGGCCTGAGGCCGGCGATCGGACTTCATGGCCCGGCCGGACTGGTGCTCTACAGCCCCAGCCGGTCGCGCAATCCGTACCACCATGCGCCCAGCATGGTGAGCGGCACACGCAGCGCCCGCCCGCCGGGGAACGGCAGGTTGGGCAGCGAAGCCCAGACATCGAACCTTTGCGCATGCCCGGCGACCGCTTCGCCGAGGATTTTGCCGAGCAGATGCGTCGTCGTTACCCCATGGCCGCTGTCGCCATGGGAGAAATACACGCTGTCGGATATCCGGCCCATATGCGGGATGCGTGTCAGCGTCAGCGCGAAATTGCCGCTCCAGGCATAATCGATCTTCGCATCCTTCAACTGCGGAAACGTCTTCAGCATGTTCGGCCTGATCACGCCGGTCAGGTCTTTCGGATCGGTGCCGCCATAACCGATGCCGCCGCCATAGAGCAGCCGGTTGTCGGCGGTGCGGCGATAATAGTCGAGAATGTAATTGGCATCCTCGATGCAGTAATTGGCCGGCAAAAGGCTTTCGATCAGCGTCGGATCCAGCCTTTCCGTCACCATCACCTGGCTTGAAACCGGCATCATCCGTCCATGGATTTCCGGCATCAGCGGTGCCAGATAGGCATTGCCGCAGATCAGCACATAGGATGCCGTCACTGATCCGGCACCCGTGCTCACCACCGGTCTTTTTGCCTCGGCATCCACCGCGATCGCCCGCGATCCCTCGAATATCTGCACCCCGAGCGCCTCGGCGGCAGCGGCCTCGCCGAGCACCAGGTCGAGTGGATGGATATGGCCGCCCAGCGTGTCGATCATCCCGCCGGCATAGCGATCCGTCTTCACATAGCGCCCGACATCCGCCTTCGATACCATTTCCAGGCCAGGATGGCCGTAGCGCTGCCAGTCGGTCTTCTGGTGTTCCATCTCGCGCATCTGCTTGTCGGTGAAGGCCGCGAAGAAGCCGCCGTCGGCAAGATCGCATTCGATCGCGTATTTCGCCACCCGCTCGCGGATGATGGCGGCGCCTTCAAGCGACATCCTGCCGAGCTCGACCGCCTTGTCGCGGCCATAGCGCCCGGCGATCGTTTCGAGATCCCGACTGTAGCCGTTGACGATCTGTCCGCCATTGCGCCCGGTCGCCCCGAAGCCGATCCGCTCCGCCTCCAGCACGATCACCGAAAAGCCCCGTTCGGCAAGTTCCAGCGCCGCCGATATGCCGGTAAAGCCCGCACCGATAATGCAGATATCGGCGCTCAAATCGCCGGCAAGCGTCGGCCGGACCCGCTGGTCGCGGGCGGATGCCGCATACCAGGAGTTGGCGTGTCCCGCATTCGTATGGCCGGTCCTGATCTCGCCGGCTTGGTCGCTGGTCTTCTGGCCCATCTGGAGCACCATCCTGAAATCCTGTCCTTTTGCCGTTCAGGCGCCAAACCGTTCCGGCCGATAGGCGGAAATATCGATCAGTGTCTTCTCGCCCAGTATCGCCTCGGCGATCACCTGTCCTGTCACCGGCCCGAGCGTCAGCCCGTGATGTGCATGGCCGAAGGCGAACCACAGCCCGTCATGCCGCGGTGCCTTGCCGATCACCGGCATCATGTCCGGCGTGCAGGGCCTAGCGCCCATCCATGGCTCCTTGTCCAGTCGCTCGCCAAGCGGAAACACATCTTTCGCCGCAGCCTCGGCGCGAGCGAGCTGCACCGGCGTCTTCGGCGCATCGCGGCGGGCGAACTCCGCACCGGTTGTCAGGCGGATGCCCTGGTTCATCGGCGCCAGCAGGTAGCCGCGCTCGGCATCCATGATCCAGCCGTTCAGTGTCGCATTGTCTCGGGCTGCGTAATGCATGTGATAGCCGCGCTTGACCCCGACAAGAAAACGGTAGCCGAGCGGCCTGGTGACAACGTCGGACCACGGCCCGAGGGCCACGACGACATCCTTTGCCTCAACGGTGCCATCGCCGGCGACGACCCGCCAGCCGCTCGTAGTTTTGGAAAGACTGCGCGCATCGCCCTTCAGCACCGAACCGCTGAGCGTTTCGAACAGCCGCACATAGGCCTGCGTCAACGCCAGCGGGTCCCTTACCGACCACGGGTCCTGCCAGCGCAGCGCGCCGGCAAAATCGCTCGAAAGATGCGGCTCGCGCGCTCCAAGCTCGGCGGCGGTCAGCGCCTCGAAGGCGACGCCGTATTCGCGTTTCAGCCGTTCGGCCTCGCGCAACTCGCCATCGCGCTTGGCGGCACTGCGAAACACCTCCGTCCAGCCGTCCTTGGCAATCAGCGCCTGCGCGCCCGCCGCCTCGATCAGTTCGTTATGGGTGGAAATCGAATGCTCGATCAGCGGCGCATAGGCACGCGCGATCAGCTGGTGTCGCGACAGGTTGGAGTGCCACCAGTATTTCGCCAGGAAGGACGAGACCGACGGCATGGCGCGCCAGTGGAAATGCGCATCGATCCGATTGTTCAGCGCATAGCGCAGGATCGTACCGAATTGCTGCGGAAAGCCGTAAGGCACGACGCCCTCGCGCTGGATCAGCCCGGCATTGCCATAGGATGTCTCGCGCCCCGGCTCGCCGCGATCAACAAGCGCCACCGTCTTGCCGCGCCGCGCCAGCTGTAACGCCGTCGACACGCCGACAATGCCGGCCCCAAGCACGATGACATCCGCTGCCGCCATGATCCTTCACCCGCTTCCATTGCGATACGATCACCGGAACATGCCGTTCCGATGATGCACAGGCAAACGAAAAATGGAGTGTTGGCTTAAGGTTAGGCGCGCAACGCTTCTGCCGAAATCCAGAAAACCGCGTCCTGCGATGCTTCCGTCTCCAGCCAGAGGAATTCCAGCTGCGGGAACTCCTCTTCAAGGATCTCGCGGCCCGAGCCGATCTCGCACAGAAGCCCGCCCTCGGGGTTGAGGTAGGCACCGGCTTCGGCAAGGATCTGGCGCACCAGATCCAGCCCGTCCTCGCCGCCGTCATGCGCCATGGCCGGTTCCGCCTGATGCTCGGCCGGGAAGCCGGCCATCGCCGCGTGATCGACATAGGGCGGGTTGGTGATGATCAGGTCGTAGGTCTTGCCCTTCAACGGGCCGAACAGGTCGCCATGGTAGAGCGACACCTGCTCCTCGACCTCGTGCTCGGCGACGTTGATCTTCGCCACCTCCAGCGCATCGGCGGAAAGGTCGACCGCGTCGATCGCCGCATTGGGGAAGAACTTTGCCGCAAGCACGGCAAGGCAGCCCGAACCGGTGCAGATATCGACCGCGCTTTCCACCGCGAACGGGTCCGGCAGGTAGCTCGATCCCTGTTCGCCCAGATATTCGGAAAACAGGATCTCGCCGATATGCGAGCGCGGCACGATCACTCGCTCGTCGACATGGAAGCGGACGCCCTGGATATAGGCATGGCCGGTAATGTAGGATGACGGCTTGCGGGTGGAGACGCGCGTCTCGATCCGCTCGGCCAGCAACTGGCGCTCGGATGGCAGAAGTCTGGCGTCGAGAAACGGGTCGAGCGCGTCGATCGGCAGGTTCAGGCTGTCGAGCAGCAGGAAGGCCGCGTCGTCGCCGGCGGTCGTCGTGCCGTGGCCATAGCCAAGCTCGGCCGCGTTGAAGCGGGAAATCGCGTAGCGCCAGTAATCGCGCAGCGTCACAAGTTCGCGGGTAATATCGTCCTGGCTCAACGGGCTCTCGCTTCAGTTCCGTCGCGCTTTCAAGCGCGGCTTTGATCCTTGCCAGACCATATAGGGCTGGACTGAACTGGCATTAGAATGGCAAGGGCGGATGGGTCAACCGAAACCGGACGGTTTTGGCCTTATGCGTCGGGAACGGATGGATGAAAGACAAGGGCAGGCGGCCAACGCGACCGCAAACCGCCAGATCGGGCGAGAACAGCAAGGTCGGCACCCGAAAGGGTCGCGCGACAAACCCGGCTGCCCGCATGGCGGCATCCGGCCCCAAGCCGTCTCGGGTCCCGAACAAGCCCGGACATGCGGTGTCCGCTGCCAGTAAGCGGGTCACGCTGCCGCGCGCCCTTTCAAAACTCGGCTTCTGCTCGCGCACCCAGGCGGAAGAGATGATCCGTGCCGGTCGCGTCACGGTCGGCGGCGCTGTCGTGACCGATACCGAAGCCTGGATCGACCTCGATGCGGCCAGGATCGCCGTCGACGGCAACATCGTCGCGGCCGAGGCGCCGGTCTATCTGATGCTCAACAAGCCGCGCGGCCTCGTCACCACCCGCCATGACCCGCAAGGCCGTCCGACCGTCTTCGACTGTCTGAAAGGCCACGACCACGCCCATCTGTCGCCGGTCGGCAGGCTGGACAAGGCAAGCGAAGGCCTGCTTCTCTTCACCAACGACACGCAATTTTCCAACGCGCTCCTCGACCCGCAGACGCATGTGGCCAAGACCTACCATGTCCAGATCGACGCCCATATCGATGACGCGATGCTGAACGCGATGGGCGAGGGGACGTCGCATGACGGAGACGTCCTCAAGGCCCGTCGGGCGATGAGACTTCGCGAGGGCGAGCGGAATTCCTGGCTGGAAATCGAGCTGGACGAAGGCAAGAACCGCCACATCCGCCGCATGCTCGAAGCCTTCGATATCGCAACGCTGCGGCTCATACGCGTCGCGATCGGCAACCTTGTCCTCGGCGATCTCGAAAAGGGTGCGGTAAGGTCGCTGACTGCCGCCGAACTGGATGACCTGCGCCGCCTGAGCGCGCGACGATAGACGTAAGGCAAGGGCCATGCGCCGGGCGCTCCGGCAGGCGCGGCTTAGACCGTCCCCATCTTCGGCCCGGCCAGCCGCTGCGAACGACGCGGGTAGAGCGACTTGAGCCAGTTGATCAACGGCTTTTCGATCATCTTGTGGATCAGGATCGAAATCACCACAGAGGCGACCACGCTGACGATGCCGGCGGTCACGCCGGGCGCCAAAAGCTTGTGCACGCAGGAAATGATCACCCCGTGCGCCAGATAGAGCGCATAGGATGCATCGCCAATCACCTTGAACGGGGCCATCAGCCGGTCGGGCCATGCGCCCGCCTTTTCCAGCCACACGCAGCCCGCAACGGCAAGAAATGCCGGCACGCCCCACGACAGCAGGCGGTAGCGCTCGTCATGCCCCATGATCTGTTCCGCCAGCGCGAAGCCCAAAAGCGCCAGCACCAACGCCGTAATCCCGGCCCGCCGTGAACCGAAGGAAAGCCTTGAGAGAACCAGGCCGGCGGCAAATTCGATCAGGAGCCCGGACGTCCACAATGTCAGAGCAGGGGTCTCGAACGAAACAAGCTGTCCGGCCAGCGCCAGCGCGCAGAGGGCAAAAAGGGTGAAGGCAAGCGGTGCGTGCAGCCAGAGGCCGATGGCAAAGACGGCATAGAAGAGCATTTCCAGGTTGAGCGTCCACCCGACCACCAGGAGCGGGGCGATCAGGTTGTCGGCGCCGGTATAGGGAATGAAGAGAAGCGATTTCCACAATTCGTCGAACGTGAATGTGAAGGTCGAAAACACCCCGGCCATGGCGCCCGCGCACATGAGAAGCGTCATCCCCCAATAGAGCGGCACGATGCGGACTATACGGTTGTAGAGGAAATGCGACGGCGTCGTACCCAGCGCGACCGTGCCCATGATGAAGCCGGAGATGACGAAGAATATATCCACCCCCGCCGCCCCGATCGCCACATTCACCAGCGGATAATGTCCGATCACCACCATCAGTGCGGCAATGGCTCTGAGCGACTGAATGGAGTCGAACTTCATTTCCTTCTCCTCAAGCCTTAACTTGAAGTCGAGGGTAAGGGAAAACGCCTGCACGACGCGAGCCGGAAGTTACGAAGTGGTTAACCGGCGCGCCATTAACGATCGCGATCGGCAGGAACCACCAGCCATGCGACAGGGCACGGCGCATGCCGGAATGCAACGGCAATAAAAAGGGAAGATTGGCTGGGGAACCTGGATTCGAACCAAGATTAACGGAGTCAGAGTCCGTCGTTCTACCGTTGAACTATTCCCCAGCAGGATCAGCCGTTTGGCCGGCTCATCGGTGTGCGGCGCTTATAACCAAACCTTTGCGACTTGCAAATACCTTTTTTGCAAAAAAATCATTTGCTTTGAAAAGTGACGATCCGCTGCCTTCCGGGCGGTGCCGCAGCCTTGCATCCGGCTGTCCGAAAAAGGCATTGGCGAATGGCCCCGTCGCTGTTATCCTTGAGCCAACGAAACAATCAGACGCTGCAGCGTGCCTTTGCAAAGGTTGTGCGCGGCGAAATGGATAGAACGACCCATGGACCCCGATAGCGGCGCTAAGCCGCCAGAAGGCGGGGCGACGGCGGCTCATGGCGGGGCAGGCAAGCCTCCTCGCCGCAGGAAGGGGAAGCGCGGCGGCAAGAACCGCAATGCGTCTTCCCATAACCATGCGCCACCGGCTCTTGAAGCCGATAAAGCCGCGCGCCCCGAGACCACCCAGGATCAGCCTGCGCGCAAGCGCAAGCGCAGACGGTCGCGCTCCGGTGCCAGGCCGGGCGATGCTGCGAGCAATCCTGCCAATGCAGTTTCCGGTTCGGGTTCCGCATCTGCGGCCGGCCGTCAGGCGGGCGAGGCGCGGTCGTCCGATGGCGCAGCTTCGGATATCCACCCGCACGCCGGCGCCGCGCGGGCGGGCGGTGCTGCGGCCGGAGCATCCGGGACTTCCGCCAATACCACTGCAAAGGGCCGCAATCGGCGCAAGAAGAACCGCGCTGGCCGCGGTCTTCAGGGGCGTCCTCTCACCCAGGCCAAGGGTGTCAACGCCAAGGGCGGGCTTGCGAAGGGCGGCCTGACCGGCGGCGTGTCGCAGCCGGCACTGGCACGCGGTATCTCCTCGCATTCGGTCGATCGTAACGGCGGTGTCGCCGTTTCCGGAATGCCGGCCGTCGATACGGCGCTCGGCTTCCATGACGATCTCTACGCCGCACTCGACCTCGGTACCAACAATTGCCGCCTGCTGATCGCCCAGCCGACACGGCCCGGTCATTTCCGCGTCGTCGATGCCTTCTCGCGCATCGTCAGGCTCGGCGAGGGGCTGGCTGCGACCGGCCGGCTGTCGGCCGATGCCATGGACCGGGCGGTCGAGGCGCTGCGCGTCTGCGCCTCCAAGCTTGCCTCGCGGCCGATCCGCAAGATGCGGCTGATCGCCACCGAGGCCTGCCGCGCGGCGGAAAACGGCGAGGAATTCCTTGCCCGCGTCACGGCCGAAACGGGTCTCGAACTTGAAATCATCGACCGCGAGACCGAAGCCCGGTTGGCGGTTTCCGGCTGCTCTTCGCTGATCGGCCGTGAGGCGCGCTCTATCGTGCTTTTCGATATCGGCGGTGGCTCCTCGGAAATCGCCGTCATCAATATCAACGACAACCGCTCCTCGCGGCTTGCCAATCACATCACCCACTGGACCTCGCTCCCCGTCGGCGTGGTGACGCTCTCGGAGCGCCATGGCGGCCGCGATGTCACGCCCGATGTCTTCGAGGCGATGGTTTGTGAAGTCGAGGGCATGCTGTCGAAATTCGATTGCCCGCCGATCGCCTCGGCCAAGCGCAGTCTGGATCACGATTTCCACCTGATCGGCACGTCCGGTACGGTCACGACGCTTGCCGGCGTGCATCTCGATCTGCCGCGCTATGACCGGCGACGGGTGGATGGATTATGGCTGTCGGATGCGGAAGTCACGGCCATGCAGGCCAAGCTTTTGTCCTGGGATTTTGCCGGCCGCGCCGCAAATCCCTGCATCGGGCCGGATCGCGCAGACCTGGTTCTCGCCGGCTGCGCCATTCTGGAGGCGATCCGCAGGCGCTGGCCGTCGAACCGCATGCGTGTGGCCGATCGTGGCCTGCGCGAGGGGCTTTTGACAGATATGATGGCCGATGACGGTGTCTGGCGGCGGGCACGTTCGCGCAAGCAGGCGCATGGCAGTTCCGAAGAAGGTTTGAGACGGCGATGACGAAACCACCGGTCGGCATTAACAGGACGGGCAGAAAGCTTGGCCAGAAGGTCAAGAAGGGCAAGCTGAAGGCGTCGTCTCGCCGTTGGCTCGAGCGCCATATCAACGATCCTTACGTCCAGCGGGCAAAGCTCGAAGGATACCGCGCCCGCGCGGCCTTCAAGCTGCTGGAGATCGACGAAAAGCACCAGATCCTCAAGGGCGCGCGCCGCATCATCGATTTGGGCGCGGCGCCCGGCAGCTGGTCGCAGATCGCCGCCAAGGTGACCAATTCGACCGACGAGGATCCGCGCGTCGCCGCCATCGACTTCCTCGAGGTCGATCCGCTTCCGGGCGTAAAAATCCTGCAGCTCGATTTCCTTGATGACAGCGCCCCGGCACTGCTTAAGGAAGCGATCGGCGGCACGCCCAACCTTGTCCTCTCCGACATGGCGGCGCCGACGACCGGCCACCACCGCACCGATCACCTGCGCACCATGCATCTTTGCGAAGTGGCAGCCCATTTCGCCATCGAGGTTCTGGCCGAGGGCGGTCACTTCCTGGCCAAGACCTTCCAGGGCGGCACGGAAAAGGATCTGCTCGACCTTCTGAAGAGGAATTTCAAGCAGGTCGTGCACGTCAAGCCCGCCTCGTCGCGGCAGGAATCGGTCGAAATGTTCCTGCTCGCCAAGCACTTCAAGGGTCGCCGGAACGCCGAGTCGGCAGAGGGCGCCGAGAGTGACGCCGAAGAGGATTTCCGCGGTGAAGAGCTTGCCGATGCAGATCGCGCCGGCGAAAATCTGGCTGGCGAAAAGGGCTGATCCCTATTCTCCGGCTTCCGGCCGCGCCTCGATCTTCGTCGCGCGGTGGCCGGAGACGGATGTTCCCGTCAACGGGTCCAGCCGGAAGATCGGGATGATCGAGAAAAGCGACACCGCCGCCACGATGAAGAAGGCGAGGTGGAAGTCGTCGAGTTCCAGATGCCCGCCGGAGCTTAAGGCCGACATTTCGAGGATGAAGGCGGAAAATGCCACGCCGAGCGCAAGGCTCACCTGCTGCATCGCCGATGCCATCGAGGTCGCCTGGCTGGCCTGTGCATCGGAAATCTCCGAATAGCTCATCGCATTGGCGCCGGTGAAGAACAGCGAGCGGAACAGGCCGGCAACGAGCAGCGATCCGATGATGTAGATATGCGGCGTCTCGGGCGTGAAGAACCCGTTCACTGCCGTCATCGCAGTTCCCAGAAGCCCGGCAGCCAGGAGCGCCGTGCGGAACCCGACAAAGGCGAACACCCGCCGTGCCACGAATTTCACGGTCAGCGCCCCGATCGCGCCGGCAAAGGTGATGAGGCCCGACTGGAACGGGTTGAGCCCGAAACCGAGCTGCAGCATCAGCGGCATCAGGAAGGGGATGGCGCCGGTGGCGATGCGAAACAGGGTGCTGCCCGTCGTTGCGGCCCGAAAAGCCCGGTCGTTGAAGATCTTCAGGTTGAGGATCGGGTGCGGGTGCCGCCTTGCATGCCGCACATAGAGAAAGCAGGCCGCAAACCCGAGTAACGTGGCGCTGATCCCCAACGCGGGCGGCAGCGCCGGCAGGCCGATGACCGAAAGCCCGAAAACGACACCGGAGGCGGCAACCGAGGTGAGCAGGAAGCCGACCCAGTCGAGCCGTGACGTTTCCATCGGCGGCATGTCCGGCAGGTGGATCCCGGTCAGGTAAAGCCCGATCAGGCCGATCGGCACGTTGATGATGAAGATCCAGTGCCAGGAAAAATAGGTGGTGATGAAGCCGCCGAGCGGCGGGCCGGTCAGCGGCCCGACAAGGGCAGGGATGGTCAGAAGCGCCATGGCCGAGACGAGATCGCGGCGTTCGGTGGTGCGCAACAGCACCAGACGCCCGACCGGCGTCATCATCGCGCCGCCCATGCCCTGCAGGAAGCGCGACAGGACGAACTGGACCACCGAATCCGAAATCGCACACAGGATAGAACCGACGATGAAGACGCAGATCGCCAGCCGGAAGATCTTCTTCGCGCCGAACTTGTCCGACATCCAGCCGCTGATCGGGATGAACATTGCAAGCGCCACCATATAGGAGGTAAGCGCCAGTTTCAGCGTGATCGGGCTGACACCCAGATCGGCGGCAATCGTCGGCAGTGCTGTGGCGATCACCGTCGAATCCATCTGTTCCATGAACAGCGCGACGGCGAGGATGAGCGGAATGATGCGGTTCATGGAAACGGATGACATTCGGCTTGGGGCCCCGACAAGAATGCCATCCCCTGTAAACCTCAAGGCCGCCCGTGCCAATGCACGTATCGTCTTTATTGCCCTCTTGTGGCCGCGTCTCACGTCTGCGTGAACATCTGCTTTTCTGGCGTGATGATCGTCAACTTTTCGCAACCGGGCGCTAAGTTGACGCATCTGATATGTCGATTGCAAGGGAGCGGGCCATGGCCGGAACGACGGGAACGGGCATCGGAAGAAGAACATTGCTGGGAACTGCGGGCATGACCATGCTGGCCGCACCGGCGATCATCTCAAACCGGGCGGCCTTCGCCCAGGATACGAGCAAAGCGAGCAGTGATTTGGCCATCGACCGTGTCACCCCACCGGATATTCACAAGTTCAAGGTCGGCTCCTTCGACGTCCTCGTCGTCAAGGATGGCGCCCGCGCCTCAGGCACGCCGAACGAGACCTTCGGCACCGATCAGTCGGCAGAGACCGTCGGCGCGTTGCTGTCGGAAAACTTCCTGCCGGCGGACCAGTTCGTCAACGCGTTTTCGCCGACGCTGATCGATACCGGCAGCGAGGTCATCCTCTTCGATACCGGTTTCGGCAAGGCCGGCCGCGCCATGGGTGCGGGCCGTCTGATCGAGGGCATGGCCGCTGCGGGCTACATGCCGGCGGATGTCACAAAGGTCGTGCTGACCCACCTTCATGGCGACCATATCGGCGGCCTGATGGAAGACGGCAAGCCGGCTTTCGAGAATGCCAGCTATATCACCGGTCAGACGGAATATGACTTCTGGGTCGATACCGCCCGCGCCGGCACGGGCGCCGAAGGCAATCACAAGGCCGTGCTCGCCAGTGTCCAGCCGCTCGCCGAAAAGATGACCTTCATCGGCGAGAGCGGCGAAGTCGCCCCTGGCATCACCGGCATGCTGGCCGCCGGCCACACGCCCGGCATGATGATCTTCAACGTCGAATCGGGCGGCAAGCGGCTGATCCTGACGGCCGATACGGCAAACCACTTCGTTCTCTCGCTGCAGCGCCCGGATTGGGAAGTGCGCTTCGACATGGACAAGGCGGCCGCCGCTGCAACCCGAAAGAAGGTCTTCGACATGATCGCCACCGACAAGGTCGCCTTCCTCGGCTATCACATGCCGTTCCCGGCCGTCGGTTATGCGGAGAAGCAGGAAACCGGCTACCGTTTCGTACCGAAGAGCTATCAGTTCGACATCTGATCTGTTGGGTGACATGCTGTGAAACGACCAAAGCCACCCGCGCGGGTGGCCTCGGTCTTTTTGTTTTCTCAGCAAGACGCGGCGCCACCGCACTGATGAACTTTCGCCTCAGGCGGAACCGCCACTTATCAAGGCTGCCGGTGGAATGTTCCACTCCTTGGCGAGTTTTCTAATCTGTTCGAGATTGATTTCCCGCTTTCCGTTGAGAAGATCCGCTGCCCGCGCCTTCGAGCCGATGACGGCCACAAGGTCGGCTCTCGTGTAGTTATTGGCGGCCATGACCGATTTAACGACCTCGATCGGGCTCGCGTCCGGGATCGGGTAATGCCTGGCTTCATATTGCTCGATCAGCAACACGAGTGCATCGAAATGCGCGGCTTCGTCCGTCCCTTCCGCAGGTTCTCTTTCGAAATACGGTCGCACTTCCTGGAGTGCTGCCTTATATTCGGCCTCGTTCTGCAGGGTGCGAAAGGACTTGAGGTTCAGCATGTCGATCTCCCTGTCTCTCAAAGCTCGCCTACGTTGATCGCATCATACTGCGTATGCGTGCCGACAAAAAGTACGTAGATGCGCTTGGAGCGAAACGCCACCAGACCCACGATGCGATATTTGTTGCCGCCGACATCGAAGATTACTTTGTTGCCTGCCACCATGTCCGCCGAATTGAAGGTCTTCTTCAACTCCGCGAAATTGCTCCATGTGGCCTTTGAAGCCGTCGCATACCATTCTGTCATCGCAGCCTGAGCGGCCTGCCGTGGAGCGCCACTCGGCAAACTGCTCCAGAAGTTCACCAGCGCGGATTTGGCGATGACGTTCATTCGCTTTCCATGCAGCAAGTTCCCAAATCGGAAACAATCGGAGGTATGGGAACTTCGAGCGGCAGACAGGGTACTGTCGCCTGATCCGGGAGGGCCCACAATGCGAAATGTTTGCCCACGCCATGAGCTATGCAATCCCGGAGGGTCTCCCCTCCGGGATTTTTCTATTTCCTTCCTGTCATGATCGTGTTACCAGCCCTCGCCAACTTCCAAGCATTTCTTGCAGAAGCAACCGGACAGGGACTTTGCCCTTTTCCGGCGGATTCTGCCTATTCAAACGAAGGAACTGGCAATGGCACGGATCGTAATCTCGGCAACCGGCGCGGAAGCGCTTACTTTTGACGATGTGCTCCTCCAGCCGGGACACTCGGAAATCATGCCGGGCCAGACCAATATCTCCACCCGCATCGCCAAGGATATCGACCTCACCCTGCCGATCCTGTCGTCGGCAATGGACACGGTCACCGAAAGCCGTCTGGCGATCGCCATGGCGCAGTCGGGCGGCATGGGCGTCATCCACCGCAACCTCACGCCGGTCGAACAGGCCGAAGAGGTTCGCCAGGTGAAGAAGTTCGAAAGCGGCATGGTCGTCAACCCGGTCACGATCGGCCCTGATGCGACGCTCGCCGAAGCCCTTTCGCTGATGAAGTCGCATGGCATTTCCGGTATTCCGGTCGTCGAGAACGGCGGCCGTCCGGGCCGCCTCGTCGGCATCCTGACCAACCGCGACGTTCGCTTCGCCTCCGACCCGTCGCAGAAGATCTTCGAACTGATGACGAAGGACAACCTCATCACCGTCAAGGACGGTGTCGAGCAGTCCGAAGCCAAGCGTCTTCTTCATTCGCACCGCATCGAAAAGCTTCTTGTCGTCGACAATGACGGCCGCTGCGTCGGCCTCATCACCGTCAAGGACATCGAGAAGTCGCAGCTCAACCCGAATGCCGCCAAGGATGCGCAGGGCCGCCTGCGTGTTGCTGCCGCCATCTCCACCGGTGAAGACGGCCGCGAGCGCGCCGAGCGCCTGATCGATGCAGGCGTCGACGTCATCGTCGTCGATACCGCCCACGGCCATTCCCAGAAGGTTCTCGATGCCGTTGCCGAAGTGAAGAAGATGTCGAATGCCATCCGCATCATCGCCGGCAATGTCGCGACGTCGGAAGGCACGAAGGCGCTGATCGATTACGGCGCAGACTGCATCAAGGTCGGCATCGGTCCGGGTTCGATCTGCACCACCCGCGTCGTTGCCGGTGTCGGCGTGCCGCAGCTGGCCGCCGTAATGGCCGCCGTCGAGGAAGGCAACAAGCACGGTATCCCGATCATCGCCGATGGTGGCCTGAAATTCTCCGGCGACGTTGCCAAGGCGATTGCCGCCGGCGCATCGGCCGTCATGGTCGGCTCGCTGCTGGCCGGCACCGACGAAAGCCCGGGCGAAGTCTACCTCTACCAGGGCCGCTCGTTCAAAGCCTATCGTGGCATGGGCTCCGTCGGCGCCATGGCGCGTGGCTCGGCAGACCGCTACTTCCAGGCGGAAGTGCGCGACACGCTGAAGCTCGTGCCGGAAGGCATCGAGGGCCAGGTTCCCTACAAGGGCCCGGTCTCGGCCGTGCTGCACCAGCTGGCCGGCGGCCTCAAGGCGGCCATGGGCTATGTCGGCGGTAAGGACATCAAGGACTTCCAGGAGAAGGCCACCTTCGTGCGCATCTCCGGCGCCGGCCTTCGCGAAAGCCACCCGCATGGCGTGACGATCACCCGCGAAAGCCCCAACTATCCGGGCGTCAGCTCGTAACGGTCCCAAAAGACCGTCGCAACAGAAAGCCGGGCCGCCAAAGCGGTCCGGCTTTTCCATTTGTGATCCGGGCCGAACCCTTTATGCGTAGATCAAGGGAAATAGAGCACTGTGCGTCCATTCGAATGCACAGCGTTTCTAAAATGCTTCGGGAGGAAACATGCTGTCCACCAATGCCACGCTCTGGCCGATGATCGCCCATGCGGCGCTCGTCTTCTTCCTTTACTGGCTGCTTTCGAGAAGACGCTTCGCCGCCGTCAGATCCGGCAGTGCGCAAGCCGGCCAGTTCCGGGAAAACCTGACCGAGCCGGCGGAAAGCCTGTTGGTCAACAACAACATCCGCAACCAGTTCGAGCTTCCGGTCCTGTTCCATGCCGTCAGCCTGACGCTCTATGCATCGACAGCCGATAACTGGGGCACGGTCGCGCTCGGCTGGCTCTTCGTCGCCTCTCGCTATGCCCATTCCTACGTCCATCTGACCAGCAACCGGCTGCGTTACCGTCGTCCGTTGTTCATGGCGGGCTTCTTCACGCTGATGCTGATGTGGGTCTGGCAGGTCGTCTGGCTGGCACTCAACTAGGCGCCTGTTGCAACCGGCGCGACGGCGACCACGGCCTGGCCGAGCGCCGCCATGTCGTCGCATCGGCCGCTGGATCTGCGCCAGATCAGCCCGATCTCGCGCGCAGGGACCGGCTCGGCAAACGGCACGATTCTGAGGTTGTTGCGTACCGTCTCCGATGGCAGGGCTATCTCGGGGATCAGCGTCATCCCCATGTCGTGCGAGACCATCTGCAACAGCGTCGCCATCGATGTGGCGCCGAAATTGACGAGGCTGCGTTTGCCGGCCGTACCGCAGACGGCCAGCGCCTGGTCGCGCAGGCAATGGCCTTCCTCCAGCAGCAGCAGCCGGTCGGCATCCACCTGGTTTTCACTGAGTGGCGAGGTCAGCACATCGCGGTCGTTCTTTGCCATCGCCATGAAGAAGCGGTCGGCAAACAGCGATGTCACCGCGATATTCTCCGCCTCCACAGGCAAGGCCGCGATCACTGCATCGAGCCGGCCGTCGGCAAGCTCGGCCATCAGCCTGTCGGTCACCGCCTCCTTCAGCTCGATCTCGATTGCCGGATAGGCCGTTCGCAGATGCGGCACGAGGCGCGGCACCAGATAGGGGGCGACGGTGGGGATGATGCCGATGCGGATAAGCCCGGACAGCACGCCGCCCCTGTCGCGCGCCGCTTCCTTCAGCTGTTCCACTTCGCCGAGAATGATGCGGATACGCCGCAGCACATCCTCCCCCTTCGGCGTCAAAAGCACGCCGGCGCGGTTGCGCTCCACAAGCTTCGTGCCGAGATTGTCTTCCATTTCCATGATCTGGGTGGAAAGCGCCGGCTGGCTGACATGCACCATCGCCGCCGCCTTGCCGAAATGCCGCGTGGCGGCCAGCGCCTCGAAATAGCGCATCTGGCGAAGTGTCAGCATGATAGGTTTATCCGATCGGAGGTGGCTTTGTGTGCGACCCTAAATTATGATCTCTGGTTCTCGCGTCAACCGTAAACTGGCCTTGTGTGTGTACGCTTTCGGTGTACGATTTGATCGCACGAGCTTGGGTAGGCGGGGGCGACCGTGGAGTTCGAATGGGATGAGGCGAAGCGTCAGCAGGTTCTGGGCGAGCGGGGAGTGGATATCCTCCACGCCGCATTGATCTTCGAGCGGTCTGTCACCGTAAGGGTGGACGACCGGGCCGACTACGGTGAACTTCGTCACATTGCATTGGGAATGGTCGATGACGAGTGCTTCGTCGTCGTGTTCACCGATCGCGGCAACGTCCGGCGACTCATAACAGCCTGGAAAGGAGGTCGAGATGAGCGATCAAGATATCAGAAAAGCCTCTCTGGCTGAGCTGAGAGCGATGAAGGATGCCGGCAAGCTAGGCACCGGGAGCTCGGCATCAGCGGTAGAGGATCTCGGAGCTGACTTCTGGGACAAGGCTGAGCTTGTTCATCCCGAGAAGCGCTCGGTGCATTTGAAGGTCGACCGCGAGGTATTCGATTTCTTCTACGAGGATAGTAACGGGAAGGGGCATCTGACGAAGATGCAGAATGTCCTGCGCGCCTATGTCTCCGCGCGCAAGGCCGGCGCGGGATAGATACGCTTCACCACCCCGTCGTCACCAACTGGCCCGAACGGGCGCGTGCCTGACGCCCGCCTTTGGCATCGCCGTCCAGATCGTCCGGAACCGCCGCCGGCGAGATGTTGTCGAGGCAGGCGGTGATGTGGTCGGTGATGGCGTTCATCAGCGAAGGCGAAAGACCGGGCCGTTTCATCAGGCCGATCTGAACCGGCGGCAGCGGCGGAAAGCCGTCGGCGGAAGACAGCACGCGCATGCCGGGGCGCAGCGCCGATTCCGGCAGGACCGAAACCGCCATGCCGGTCATCACGGCGGCGGCGACCACGGTCGCCGACCAGCTGGTGAACAGAACCTGATATTCCCGCCCATCCGCATCGAGCGCCGAACAGGCAAGCTGCCGCCACAGACAGTCGCGTCGCCCAAGCGCCAGTGGCACCGGCGCGTCGTCCTTCAGCGGATGGTTGGCCGATGCCACCCAGCAGAGCGGCTCGGTCCGCACCACGTCGGAAATCCGCTGCCGCGGGTTATGTGTCACGAGCGCGATATCCAGCTCGCCCCGCGCCATCTTCTCGGCAAGGCTCATCGAGGGCTCGCAGACGATGTAAAGCTCGACATTCGGATGCGTCTTAGCAAACCGGCCGATGATTTCCGGCATGTAGCGGTCGGCATAATCGTCCGGTGTACCGATGCGGATCGTACCTTCAAGCCGGTTGTCGTCGAAGGCGGCGATCGCCTCGTTGTTGAGGCGGATGATGCGCCTTGCATAGTTCATCAGCTTCTCGCCCTCGGCGGTCAGCCGGTTGCCGCGGCCATCCTTGGCAAACAGCTGCTTGCCGATCCGCTCCTCCAGCCTGCGCATCTGCATCGAAACGGCAGATTGCGTCTTGAAGACCCGGTCTGCCGCCTTGGTGAAGCTGCCGGTATCGATGATCGCGATGAAAGTATGCAACTGGTCGATATCGAGGGGAGCGGACATGGGCGCAATCCATCAGTGAAGTTGATAATCATCATTAGAAACATTCGTTGGACTGATCAATACGTTTCGCCGATAACGTGTGCAAATCTGAAAAGCAAAAGCGCCTCCAAGGAAGCGCCGTTGTCTTACCGTCGTCCCGTTCGCTACCGCGGCGGGAGACGCCTGACCGTGCCCGATGAAAGGATATCGCGATGAGCACGACCGAATGCGGAACCGAATTCAAGCTTGCAGCAGGCCCGGCGATTGCCTCGGCCGGCGTGGTAGGGACGAGCGTCGTGGCTCGCCTCAAATCCGCATGGCGCGCTCTCCGCAATCGCATCGCGTCCCAGGGCTTGTCGCAAATGGATGATCGGATGCTTGACGATATCGGACTTAGCCGCCGCGATGTCGTCGCCGCGCTCGATCATTCCGGCACGTTCGACGACCCGTCCAGGCTTCTGGCCGGGGCCGCGACACAGCGTGCCCGCACGCGGTTCCAGCGCTCCGCCAGACGCTGACCGCGTGCCTCATTGAGGATCTGAAGTTTTCCCCGCAGGGTGATAGCCAATAGCCCTGCCTCTTGCCCGGCCGGACGATCCGCGCCGGGCCTTTTTATGTCTGCAGACAGGGCCGGAGGCGTGCGAAACGCCTCCGGTTCATGGCAGTGTCAGCCGCCGAAGATGGTGCGGAAGATGTCGATGCCGCGGTCCCTGAAGGCGACGTCTCCGGGCTTCGAGCCGGGGCCGATGACGACGACCTTGGTGCCGACGGGCGCGCGTGAATACAGATGCTCGACATCCTTGTTCATCATGCGGATGCAGCCGGAGGACAGGTTGAGGCCGATCGACCATGGCTGGTTGGTGCCATGAATGCGGAAGATCGTGTCGCGGCCGCCCTTGTAGAGATAGAGCGCACGAGCGCCGAGCGGGTTTTCCGGGCCGCCCTGCATGACGACGGGAAGCTTGATGCCGCGGCGTGCCTCGCGGGCGCGCATTTCGGCCGGCGGCGTCCATGTCGGCCATTCCGCCTTGCGGCCGACCTTCACCTCGCCCGACCAGCCGAACCCTTCACGCCCGACGCCGATGCCGTAACGCGTCGCGCGGTTGCGGCCCTCGACATAGTAGAGGAACTTGTTGTTGGTATCGACGATGATCGTGCCCGGCGCCTCGTTGGTGGTGAACCGAACGCTGCGGCGCTGATACTTGGCCGGTACCTCGCGGTTGCGCATCTTCGGCGCGACATCGCTTGCGGTCGTCTGCGCCTGGGCGCTCGCTGTGTTCACAGGTACCGTGGTGGTGGCGACTGCAAACATCACGCCGGCCAACGCCAGCAACAATTTACGCGATTTCATCCTTACCCCTCGTTCAACTGAAACTATAAGCTGAGGCAAAATGTCCCGCTAGAGGCGTAAGGGCAAGGCAAGCCCGGTCGATTGTGACCTGCCGGACCGTCACAAATGGGCCGGATCGTTGCGATCCGGCCACAGGTGGCGGTGGTCTGCGATTACATCACGATGACGCGGGCGCCGACCGGCACGCGGCCGTAGAGGTCGGTCACGTCCTCGTTGCGCATGCGGATGCAGCCGGAAGACACGGCGCTGCCGATCGTCCAGGGCGCATTGGTGCCGTGGATGCGGTAGAGCGTCGAGCCGAGATAGAGCGCGCGGGCGCCGAGCGGATTTTCCGGTCCGCCATCCATGCGCGCCGGCAGGTAATGGCCCTTGGCCGCCTCGCGGGCGATCATTTCCTTCGGCGGTACCCAGTTCGGCCATTCCGCCTTGCGCGTCACCTTGTGTTCGCCGGCCCATTCGAAGCCCGGCTTGCCGACGCCGACGCCGTAACGCATCGCCTGTCCACCATCCTGAACCAGATAGAGGAAGCGGTTGTTGGTATCGATCACCACCGTGCCCGACGGATACTGCGTATCATAGGCGACGGTCTGCGGCAGGAACTGCGGCTCGAGCTGGCTTTTGACGACACGGTTCGGCCGCACGGCCGCCTGCTGCACCTGGGTGTTGTCGCCGAATATGCCGCGGCGCACCACCGGCGCTCGGGCCGGCTGCTGCGCCTGAACCGGACGGGCGGCACCCGGCCGGCTTGGCGCCGAGGGGTAATAGTTGCGCTGGCCCGTCACCACCTGCGGGCGCATCTGCCGGACGGGCTGCTGTTGCTGGCGAACCTGTTGGCCTGCCTGCGATCTGGCCTGTCCTCGGGCCTCGCCGCGCTGCGGCTGGGCGCCGAGCTGCATCAGCCACGGAGCCGCCAGGTCGGGGCTCACTTTCACCGGTGGCCGTTCGCGATAACGGTCATTGGCCAGGGCCGATGTCGAAAAAAGCGCGGCAAGGCCAAGCGCCAGAAGAAGTTTCGCCTTCATGATCGGATCCACTCGTTACAATCACCGAAAGGCCCCCTATAAACCGGGCCCGTTGCAGCGGATGGTGAATGCAAGCTCAAAGCGAATGGTAAACGGGTGGCGGCTTTCGGGCGCTAAATCCGATATAGCTTTTGGCAGGGTTACCCGCCGGTGTTCAAACATGGTTGCGCGATGCTGAACCTGGCGCAAGTGCCGTTAACGATTGGAAAAGCGATGGTCTGGGAGAAGGAAATGGCGGGCATCATCATCGGTGAGGATGGCAAGGGACGCTGCTTCTGGCATGGCGGGCTGGAGGATTACCGCCGCTACCACGACGAGGAATGGGGGCGTCCGGTGACGGACGATTTCCGTCTGTTCGAGAAGATCTGCCTCGAAGGCTTTCAGTCCGGCCTGTCATGGCTGACGATCCTGCGCAAGCGCGAGAATTTTCGCGCAGCCTTTGCCGGATTTGATTTCAATCAGGTGGCGGAGTTCGGCGAGGAGGATATCGAGCGGCTGGTGAAGGATGCCGGCATCATCCGCCACCGCGGCAAGATCGTCTCGACCATCAACAATGCCCGCCGCGCCATCGAATTGAAGGCCGAGTTCGGCTCGCTTGCCAGATTCTTCTGGAGCTTCGAACCCGGTGCCGAGACGCGGCCAGCCGTCATGGACCTCGATACGCTGCGCGCCAACCCGACCACGCCGGTGTCCGTCACACTGTCGAAGACCTTGAAGAAACGCGGCTGGAGTTTTGTCGGCCCGACCACCGTCTATGCCTTCATGCAGGCAATGGGCATGGTCAACGACCATCTCGACGGCTGCTTCTGCCAGGCGGAGGTGGCCGAGGCGCGGTTGAATTTCAGGCGGCCGTGAACTCGCAAGGACCGCTTCACGCGGCCATGATCCTGTCGAGCACGCCCGAAAGCTCGCCCAGATGCTCGATCTGGCGAAACCGCGGGGCATCCTCCGGGGCATCGACATGTTCCAGAACCCATGTCAGCGCGTGGGGTATGAACACGCCGTAGGCCCCGGCGGCAATCGCCGGCACGATGTCGGATTTCAGCGAATTGCCGATCATCATTGCCCGTTCCGGCCCGTCGGCCAGCTTGTGAAAGATGCGCCGATAGGTCGTTGCGTTCTTTTCCGAGACGATTTCCACCGCGTCGAAATAATCGCCAAGGCCGGATTGCGCCAGCTTGCGCTCCTGGTCGAACAGGTCGCCCTTGGTGATCAGCACCAGCAGATAATGTCCGTTCAGCGCTTCGAGCGTCTCCTCCACATGCGGCATGCATTCGACGGGGTGACGCAGCAGGTCGCGGCCGATCTCGAGGATCTTGCCGATCGTTTTCGCCGGCACCTTGCCCTCGGTGATCTCGACAGCTGTCTCGATCATCGACAGGGTGAAGCCCTTGATGCCGAAGCCGTAATATTCGAGGTTGCGCTTCTCGGCCTCCAGCAGCCGTGCGGAAACATCCGCCCCCTCGGCGAAATCGCCGAGCAGGTTTTGAAAATGCTCCTCCGTCAGCCGGTAATAGTGCTCGTTCTGCCAGAGCGTATCGTCGGCATCGAAGCCGATGGCGGTAATCGCGCGCATGTCCTCAGATCTCCGTCATTAGATATGGAGGAGGATGCGGAGGTGGGCAAGCGGCACGAGCGGCAAAGCTTGGGTGACGCTGAATGCGGTATGGTCGAGTATGGCTGAAGGGGAGCGGCGTACCCCTTCGCCCCGCTTGCGGGGAGAAGGGCAGGAGCGAAGCGAGAGGATGAGGGCCCCTTATCCTTCTGTCGGCACCTTCTCCCCGTCAGGACGGGGAGAAGGGCGGGTGTCGCTATCCTTACAGCCCCTTGGCCTTCAGCCACGCCTGCATGTCGGCGATCTCCGCCTCCTGCGCAGTGATCACATCCTCGGCGAGCTTGCGCATTTGCGCATCCTTGCCGTGTTCGAGCTCGACCTTCGCCATGTCGATCGCACCCTGGTGATGGGCGATCATGCCGCGGACGAAATCGACATCGGCATCGCCGGAAAACGCGATCGCCATGCCTTCGTGCATCTTCGTATTGGCAGCCTTGTAGGCCGTGGTCGATGCATTGTCGTTGCCCGCGGTCGAATGCATGGCGGAATGGTCGTGGCCCTTCATTTCCTGGGCGAAGGCGAGCGGTGTGGCGCAGGCGAAGGCGATCGCGGCAGCCGTGATGATCGTGGTCCTGGACATGAGGTATCCTTCCGTGTCCTTGAAAATCGGGTCGTGTGTTAGCGCGAAGAGATCTCAGGCGCGGGGCGGCGGCACCGGCGGCCGGGTCTTGCCAAGCACAAGCGCCGGACCGTCCTGCGGCTCCGGCTGCGGGTGGATGAACCGGCCGGGATCGCCAAAGGCGATCTCCGGCAGAAGCACCAGACAGGCTGCGCAGAAAGGCGCAACGCAGCCCTTGCCGCTGCCATGTGGACAGGGCTGTTGTCCGTCATGATGCATGGTTTGGTCGGATGACGCGACATGCGCATCCAATGCCTTCGTCGTGTGATGCTGCGCGTGTTGCGGTGCTTCACCCACGGATAAGGAAGCCTCTGCCATCGGGATGGCAGGCCGGGCCATGGCCGGCATCGCTCCGTAAAGCAGCCAGGCGGCAAACATCATCATGGCGGCGAGTTGCTTCATGGTGGGAAAAATATGCGCCTACGGGGCGAAATCAACTGGGGCAGGGATCACGTCATGCTGATCGGCGTGTTGCGTCATGGCGTCGTGTTGCCCGTGCTGCTCACGCCGGTCGTGCCGCAATCACCCGGTGCACCGCCTGCCGGTCGCGCCCCAGTTCGCCATAGGGCGCCACCACCCAGTCCCAATTCGCCGAGGCCCTGGGCGCAGGCACGCCGCACAGAAGATCGGCGTCTTCCAGCACCGCACCGCCGCGATCCGTCACCCGGTAGCTGATATCGGTCAGCAGCGCCGTGCGGCAGGGCAGGGCGGACAGGCCGTCGAGATGCGCCCTGACCAGCGTGGCGACGGTCGCGTCCGCTTTGCCGGATCGGTCAAGCTCAAGCTGCCGGCGGGCGCCGACGCCGATCTGCGACAGGATGTTGGCCGAAACGACGAGATCGACATAGGGCACCTGCCGCAGAAATGAGAGCGGCTCCGCAACGCCTCCCGCCAGCACATCGGAAAGTCCCGAAAGATCGCGGGAGATCAGCCGCAGATTGGATAGCCGCCTTGCCCCGATCCAGCATCTGACGCCGGCCAGATGCACGAGATCAACCAGCACGACCGTATCGAAGGCACGCGCCAGATCGAGGATCGGTACATCGCGCAACAGGCCGGAGCCGAGCACGACCGCCGTGCGCCGCTGCCGCATGCCGGCTATCGTCTCGCGGATATGGCTCTTGCACATCTCCTCATGCGGACGCCAGGCGGAGGCGCAGCGATTGGCGCGCGACCAGAGATTGACCGAGGAGCGGATGAACGGCCGGAACTCGGCGGCCGTGACGGGCCGGGTGGCAGCAAACTGGAGAGCTTCGAGGATCATGGATTAACGGTAAACCTGCCGGCGATGATCGCCAACCTTGTATCGCCAATAGCCGCCGAGCGCATGGCCTTTGAGTGCAGCACCGAGTTCGCGAGGATTTTCGTGTGCTGCAAGGCGCTCATGGAGAAATTGGCGGATGCGCTTGCGGGTGACGGGATCGAGTTTTCTGGCCTGCTTCTGTGCATGCGTGGAATATTCAATCGTCCAAACCACGCCAGAACTCCTCGGAGCCGATTACTTTGTCCTCACCGTTGCGAATCCGCTCCATCGCCGCTTCCGCCAGCGCGATGTCGTGCAGGTCCTCCAGATGCTGCTCGATCACTCCAAGCATATAGGCATCCGGTGCCGCGCCCTTTTCGGCGGCATATTCCTCGACGAGTTTCAGCATCTCATCCGGCATTTCGATCGTGACGCGCTTGTTCATGGCGATGATCCCTAAAGGTGGAGTGATATATACCATCCGCTCCGACACTTCGCCAGCCGCCGCCCTTGCCGCTCAAGGCTTCATCCTCTAAGAAACCGCTCGTATTTCGGCCTTTCCAACAGGCCACAAAGCAATGGATATCCGATCATGAGCGACAAACAGAAGAAGCCCCAGAAACTCAAGGCCCGCCTGCCGCGCGGTTTTGTCGACCGCTCGGCTGCCGATATCCATGCGACCAACGAGATGACGGCAAAGATCCGCGAGGTCTACGAGCGTTACGGTTTCGATCCGGTCGAAACGCCGCTGTTCGAATATACCGATGCGCTCGGCAAATTCCTGCCTGACAGCGACCGCCCCAACGAAGGCGTTTTCTCCCTGCAGGATGACGACGACCAGTGGATGTCGCTGCGTTACGACCTCACCGCGCCGCTCGCCCGCCATGTGGCGGAAAATTTCAACGAGATCCAGCTGCCGTTCCGCACCTACCGCGCCGGTTATGTGTTCCGCAATGAAAAGCCCGGTCCGGGCCGTTTCCGCCAGTTCATGCAGTTCGATGCCGATACCGTCGGCGCACCGGGCGTGCAGGCCGATGCCGAAATGTGCATGATGATGGCCGACACGATGGAAGCGCTCGGCATCAAGCGCGGCGACTATGTGATCCGGGTGAACAACCGCAAGGTTCTCGACGGCGTCATGGAGGCGATCGGCCTCGGCGGCGACGACAAGGCCGGCCAGCGCCTGAACGTGCTGCGCGCCATCGACAAGCTCGACAAGTTCGGCCCGGAAGGTGTGAAGCTGCTGCTCGGCGAAGGCCGCAAGGATGAGAGCGGAGACTTCACCAAGGGCGCGGGGCTGGATGCCGGGCAGATCGAAAAGGTCCTGTTCTTCGTCGGCATCAAGGATTACGCAGAAAGCGCCGCGCAACTGGCTGAACTCGTTGCCGGCACGGCAAACGGCGGCGAAGGCGTCAACGAACTGAACACCATCGGTGCATTGGCAACCAGCGCCGGTTACGGTCCTGATCGCATCAAGATCGATCCCTCCGTCGTGCGCGGCCTCGAATATTACACTGGCCCCGTCTTCGAAGCCGAATTGACCTTCGACGTCACCAATGAAAAGGGCGAGAAGGTCGTCTTTGGCTCCGTCGGCGGCGGTGGTCGTTATGATGGTCTGGTGTCGCGTTTCATGGGGCAGCCGGTCCCGGCCACCGGCTTTTCCATCGGCGTCTCGCGCCTGATGACGGCGCTGAAGAACCTCGGCAAGCTAGGTCAGGACGAAGTTGTCGCCCCCGTTCTCGTCACCGTCATGGATGGCGATGTCGAGAGCATGGGCCGCTACCAGCGCTTCACGCAGGCGCTTCGTGCCGAAGGCATCCGCGCCGAAATGTATCAGGGCAACTGGAAGAAGTTCGGCAACCAGCTGAAATATGCCGACCGTCGCGGCTGCCCCATTGCCATCATTCAGGGTGGTGACGAGCGCGAAACCGGCGTCGTGCAGATCAAGGACCTGATCGAGGGCAAGCGCTTGTCCGGCGAGATCGAGGATAACGCCTCGTGGCGTGAAGCCCGCGTGGCGCAGGAAACTATTGCCGAGGCCGATCTGGTTGCCAAGGTGAAGGAAATCCTCGCAGTTCAGGCGGATGATCGCAGGCGGATCAAGTTTTTGGAAGAACGGGGCTGATGCCATGCCTCTGATCAACATGCCCGAATTCTCGGGCCGTCTGCTCGATGAGTTTGCCGCACGCGGCACCGCACGCATCGATACGCCGGTCATCCAGCCGGCCGCGCCGTTCCTCGACATGGCGGGCGAAGATCTGCGCCGGCGTATCTTCCTCACCGAGAGCGAGACCGGCGAAAGCCTCTGCCTGCGGCCGGAATTCACCATTCCCGTCTGCCTTCGCCATATCGCCAACGCCACCGGCACCCCGCGCCGCTACTGCTATCTCGGCGAGGTATTTCGTCAGCGCCGTGAAGGCGACAACGAGTTCTATCAGGCCGGCATCGAGGATCTCGGCGAGATCGCGACGGCTGCCGCCGATGCGCGCGCCGTCAACGATGCGATGCAGATCCTCGAAAACCTCATCCCCGGCCGCAGGCTCACCGTCACGCTCGGCGACCAGGCGGTGTTCGAGGCCGTCGTCAAGGCGCTCGGCCTGCCGGCCGGCTGGCAGAAGCGGCTGATCCAGTCGTTCGGCAACAATGCGCATCTGCGCCAGCTGCTGATGACGCTGGCCAGCCCGCAAGCCGTTTCCGGCCTGCCGCCCGAACTGGCAGCCCTGCTGAACCAGGACGATGCGGCACTGATCGCCCATATCGATGAGACGATGCAGGCAACCGGCTATTCCACCAATGCCAGCCGCTCGCCGCGCGAAATCGCGACACGGCTGAAGGAAAAGCAGGCGCTCGCGGAAACCCGGCTCGATGGCTCGGCTCTTGTTCTCCTGACGGAATTCCTGTCGCTGGAACTGCCGCTGTCGCAGGCGCCGGCAGCGCTTGCCGGCTTTGCGGATGCGGCCGGCCTGTCCATGGGCCTGGCGCTCGCCACATTCGAAGCGCGGGCTGAGGCCATGGCCGATCTCGGCGTCGATCTCGACAAGGTCACCTACCGCGCCGCCTTCGGCCGGCCGCTGGATTACTATACCGGCCTCGTCTTCGAGGTCAGCCGCGACAATGCCGTTCTGGCCGGCGGCGGCCGCTTCGACCGGCTGATGACGCTGCTCGGCGCAAGTGAGGATATTCCGGCCGTGGGCTTTTCGCTCTGGCTCGACCGGATCGAACAGGCGAGGGCGCGCTGATGTCCATCATGACCATTGCTCTGCCCTCCAAGGGCCGCATGAAGGAAGATGCCTCGGCGATCTTCGAACGCGCCGGCCTTCCGATCGTCGCCGTCGGCAACGAACGCTCCTATCGCGGCAAGGTCGAAGGCCATGACGATATCGAGATCGCGTTCCTGTCGGCCTCCGAGATCGCCCGCGAGATCGGTGCCGGGACCGTGGATTTCGGCGTCACCGGCGAGGATCTGATCCGCGAAGGCCTCGCCGATTGCGACCGCAAGGTCGAGATTTCCGCCCGTCTCGGCTTCGGCCATGCCGATGTCGTCGTCGCCGTTCCGGAAATCTGGCTCGATGTCGATACGATGGCGGACCTTGGCGATGTCGCTGCCGATTTCCGCTCGCGCCACGGCCGCAGGCTGCAGATCGCGACCAAATACTGGCGCCTGACGCAGCAGCATTTTTCCGGAAGCCACGGCATCCAGCTCTACCGCATCGTCGAAAGCCTCGGCGCAACGGAAGGCGCGCCGGCTGCCGGACAGGCGGATATCATCGTCGACATCACCTCGACCGGCTCGACCTTGAAGGCCAATCACCTGAAGATCCTTTCGGATGGCGTGATCCTGAAGTCGGAAGCCTGCCTCGTGCGTGCGCGCAAAGGCGAACACGATCGTGATCCGCGCATTGGCCGGATCGTCGAGGCCGTGCGCAAGGCACTCTGATGGGCCGCTTGGAATGGCAGGCGAGACTGTAATGGCAGGCGAGGACGCCAATATCATCGGGCTCTACGAGCGCAATGCGGTCGCTTTCGACAAGGTGCGTGGCCGCACCCTGTTCGAGAGGCCGTGGCTGGAGCATTTCGCCCGCATCATCAATCCGCGCGGCCATGTTCTGGACCTCGGCTGCGGCGGTGCCGAGCCGATGGCAGCGCACCTGATCGACCGCGGCTTCCACCTCACGGGCGTCGATACATCGAAGACGCTTGTCGGGTTGGCCCGCGAGCGCTTTCCCGGCATGGCCTGGTACGAGGCCGACATGCGCAAGTTCTATGTGCCGACCAAGTTCGACGGCATCATCGCCTGGCACAGTTTCTTCCATCTGAATGCCGATGACCAGCGGGCGATGTTCCCCCGCTTCGGTGCCATGGCGGGGCCCGGAGCCGCGCTGATGTTCACTTCGGGGCATTACGAAGGTGTGGCGATGGGCAATTTCGGCGGTGAACCGCTTTTCCATGCCAGCCTGTCGCGGGAGGAATATCAGGCGCTTCTGACGAAGAACGGTTTTGCCGTCGTCGCCCAGATTTCCCAAGACCCCGCCTGCGGCGGTGCCACCGTCTGGTTGGCGAAGAATATCCGCCGCTGATCATGCGATAATCGAGACATTAAAAAGCCGCCGGACCTGCGTCCGGCGGCTTTTCCGTTCATGGGCTTTGCGTTCAGGCTGCGACGGCAACCGCGCCGCGGCGGGCGTCGAGCGAGTAGGCGCCGGGGCCAAAGGTGGCGAGCAGGATATAGGCGCCGGCCAGGGTGAAGTTCTTCATCAGCATGATGCCGTTGAGTGCGTTGATCCAGCCGAGCGCCGGGTCAGGCCAGCCGGGAACGGCAACCGTGCCGGAATGGAAGACCGCGCCGGTGAAGATGCAGAACAGCGCCAGCGCCCAGCCGACGATCTTGGTCTGGAAGCCGACGAGGACGGCAAGACCGGTGACGAATTCGAACAGGCCGGCGAGATAGGCAAGAGCGGTCGCGGCCGGCAGGCCGGCGCCGGTGATCATGCCGGCAGTACCGGACGGATCGGTAAGCTTGCCGAAGCCGGAATAGATGAAGATGAAGGACAACAGGATCCGTGCAACGAGGATCACGGTGTTCTGGGTGCTAGACATGGTATTCTCCAGATGACGATGCCGGCAGGCCCCTTCGGCTGCGGCGGCGATCGATGAATTCTCTGGAACCTATGTGCCACTTTCCTATTTGGCCGGAAAGATGAACGATTGGAGACACTTCGTCTTCGATTGGTGAACAATTGCGTGTGGCACCTTATCGGTTCACCGATCAGCATGGCCTGAAAAATGCGCAGAACGTCGCTGGCTGTCATCAGCATATTTTACGCCGTGCTCCGCGGGAAAAGTCAATGAATTTTAGTTTAAGTATAAGAAATAACGTGATATTTTCCAATTTCAGTTACTCCCGTAAGTCTCGCGGGCGCCAAAATGTGAGCCGTTTCGTGACGCTTTGTTGCGCTTTGTGAATGAACCTTTCAGGGGGCGTTCACCGTTATCCCGGCAAGTTCGCAAACGTACGAAACGGTACATCACGCGAGTTCGACTTTGATTGAGGAGAATGACATGAAGAAGATCATTATCAGCGCCCTGGCCCTCGTGATCGCCTCCGCCGTTCCGAGCCTTGCTCAGACATGGCGCGGTGATGCTCGCGAGGATCGTCAGAACCACCGCATCTACAAGGGTGCCGTTCGTGGCGAACTGACCCCGCGCGAAATGCGCCAGCTCGACCGTCAGCAGCACCGTATCGACCGCGCCCAGTCGCGTGCGGCGCGCGATGGCTACGTGACGCGCCGCGAGCGTCAGAAGATCGAGAACATGCAGGATCGCGCCTCGCGCAACATCTATCGCAAGACCCATAACGGTCGTTACGTCTACTGACGGTCTGCGAACGCGAGAAGCTAATTAAAAAAGGGGCGGTCCGACCGCCCCTTTTCGCATCGATGGCTGCGGAAAGTTTCAGAATTCTTCCCAGCTGGCTTCCTGTGCGCTCGGTGCCAGTCCCAGCCCGGCGGCAAGCTTGCCGGCGAGTGAACGGGCGGGCGAGGGGGCCGGTGCGTAGGTCTGCTGACGCGCAGCGGATGCAGGCGTCACGGCGCGAATGGCAGGCGTCGCCTGAGCCGCGGCAGCGAAGCCGCGGCCAAGCTCGAAGCGCGATACCAGCGTGCGCAGCCGCACCGCTTCTCCGGCAAGCGTGGCACTGGCGCTGTTTGCCTCTTCCACCATCGCGGCATTCTGCTGCGTCACCTGATCCATCTGGTTGACGGCGACATTGACCTGCGACATCCCGACCGACTGTTCCTTCGACGAAATGGCGATCGCATCGAGCTGGGTGTTGATCGCCGCCACATGGTTGCGAATACCCTGAAGCGCGGTGCCTGTGGCGCTGACCAGCGACACACCGGTCTTCACCTCTTCGGCCGAATTGCGGATCAGGTCCTTGATCTCCTTCGCCGCCTGTGCGGATCGCTGGGCCAGTTCCCGCACTTCCTGCGCAACAACCGCAAAGCCCTTGCCTGCCTCGCCGGCGCGTGCCGCCTCGACGCCGGCATTGAGCGCCAGAAGGTTGGTCTGGAAGGCGATCTCGTCGATCACGCCGATGATGCTGGAGATCTGTTCCGACGATTGCTCGATCTTCTGCATCGCGCTTACCGCCTTGGCGACGACTTCACCCGATTGCAGCGCCGACTGGTTTGCCTCCACCGCCATGCCGCGCGCCTCATCCGTTCGGATCGACGAGTTGGCGACATTCGAGGTGATCTCGTCGAGCGCCGCGGCTGTTTCTTCCAGCGATGCGGCCTGCTGTTCGGTGCGCCTGGAAAGATCGCCGGCGCTCTGGCTCAGCTCGCGCGAACCGCTGTCGATCGCGCCGGTGGCTTCCGACACCTCGCGCATCGTCTCGCGCAGCTTCACCACCGCGGAGTTGAAATCGGCGCGCAGCCCCTCGAAATCGGGGCTGAACGGCCGGTCTAGCTCGAAGCCCAGATTGCCGCCCGACAGTTCCTTCAGGCCTTCGGCGAGCCCCTGTGTTGCCTGCGCCATGTTGTCGGCGCGAATACGATCAGCCTCGGCAGTGCGGCGGCGATCCGCCTCCTGGGCACTACGGCCGTCCTCCGCCTGCTGTTCCAGTTCACGGCCGCGCAGGCCGTTGTCCTTGAACACCTGCACGGCACCGGCCATCTGGCCGATCTCGTCGCGGCGTTCCACGCCGTCGATCGCCACCGAAAGATCGCCGCCGGCAAGCGTGATCATCGTCTGCTGCAGCGTCTTGATCGGTTTGACCAGCCAGCTGCGGATGACAACGAAGCCGATGGACAGCACGACGACGAGGCCGACGAGAACGCCGCCGAGCGTCGTCAGCGCCGTGTTGTTCGCGGCTGTGCCGAGGTCTTCCGCCCTGCCCGACACGCCGTCGATGATCGTGTCGGTAATGGCTGTGGAGCTTTCGGCGAAAGCGGCGAATTGCGGATGGCAATCGGCAAGGAAGAGGGATTGCGAGGCTGCGATCTCGGCATCGCTGCCGGCCGCCTCACGAAGCCTGATCGCCGGGGCGCAGGCCTGATGAAGGAGCGCCAGACCGGATGTCTTCAGTGTCTGGAGGTCCTTATTGTCGGGCAGTATCCCGATCGCCGCATCCATGCGCTCGGTAAAGCCCACCTCCGCATGCTGCAGTTCTGTCTTCGCCATGGCGATGCCATCCGGCGTGCGCGATATCAGCAGATCCCCTATCGCTGCGCGTGCCATCTGGATAGAGCGGTTGGCCCTGGCGATGGAAAGCGAAGCCATGCTCTCCTTGTGCAGGAGATCGCTGTAGGAACCACTGATCTGGTAGATGCGCGAGCTGCTGTAGCCCGCGATGGCGATGGCGAAAATGCCGAACAGCGCCATGATGGCCATGAACTTGCCGACGATCGAGATATGCTTCATCGAATTGCCCCTTGTGCAGAGAATGCATTGGGAGCGAGGGTAGATACAGGTAATTATGATTGAGTATCGGTTAAGCTATTATTTTGCATCTATCTAAAATAGTACTCTCGTGGGTTGTGAATTCACCCGATAGTAACTGTTGTTTCCAAACCATCTGAATGCAGATGGCGATCTATGCCGGTTTTCCCGCAGCACTCGACGGACTGTTCTCAGCACGGGATGTGTTTGACGGCCGCGATGTTTCGCCGGGATGAAGGTTATCCCGGCATGCAAACAGAAAGGGCGGCCTTGCGACCGCCCTTTCCTCAATCCTGAACCGGATGGCTCAGATGCAAGACCCGATGGGTCTTACATCATGTCCATGCCGCCACTTCAGCGCGCTTGACGCGCTGAAGCACCTAAAGTGTATGGGCGGCTTTCACGGACAGTGCTGCAATCAGACCTTATGGTCTGATCACATCATGTCCATTCCGCCCATTCCGCCCATGCCGCCAGGCATGCCGCCGCCAGCCGATTCCTTCTTCGGAAGTTCGGCAATCATGGCTTCGGTGGTGATCAGCAGCGAAGCAACCGAAGCTGCGTTCTGCAGAGCCGTGCGAACAACCTTGACCGGGTCGACGATGCCCATGGCGATCATGTCGCCATATTCAGACGTCTGGGCGTTGTAACCGAAGTTGTCTTCGTTCTTCTCGAGGATCTTGCCGACCACGATCGAAGCTTCGTCACCGGCGTTTTCTGCGATCTGGCGAACCAGCGACTGCAGAGCGCGGCGAACGATGTTGACGCCAGCTTCCTGGTCGTCGTTCTCGCCCTTGACGGTGATCTTGGAAGCAGAACGGAGCAGGGCTACGCCGCCGCCCGGTACGATGCCTTCCTGAACAGCAGCGCGCGTCGCGTTCAGAGCGTCGTCGATGCGGTCCTTGCGTTCCTTGACTTCGATTTCGGTCGAGCCGCCAACGCGGATGACGGCAACGCCACCAGCGAGCTTGGCAAGACGTTCCTGCAGCTTTTCGCGGTCGTAGTCCGAAGTGGTTTCTTCGATCTGCGCCTTGATCTGGGCTACGCGGCCTTCGATGTCAGCCTTCTGGCCAGCGCCGTCGACGATCGTCGTGTTTTCCTTGGAGATCGAAACCTTCTTGGAACGGCCGAGCATGTCGAGGGTGACGTTTTCGAGCTTGATGCCGAGGTCTTCGGAAATGACGGTGCCGCCCGTGAGGATGGCGATGTCTTCCAGCATGGCCTTGCGGCGATCGCCGAAGCCCGGAGCCTTGACGGCAGCAATCTTCAGGCCGCCACGCAGCTTGTTGACGACGAGCGTTGCAAGAGCTTCGCCTTCGACGTCTTCAGCGATGATGACGAGCGGCTTGCCGGTCTGAACGACGGCTTCCAGAACCGGAAGCATCGCCTGCAGGTTCGACAGCTTCTTCTCGTGAAGGAGAATGTAAGCGTCGTCGAGATCGGCGATCATCTTTTCCGGGTTGGTCACGAAGTAGGGCGACAGGTAGCCGCGGTCGAACTGCATGCCTTCGACGACTTCGAGTTCGGTTTCAGCGGTCTTGGCTTCTTCGACGGTGATGACACCTTCGTTGCCGACCTTCTGCATGGCTTCGGCAATGTCTGCACCAACCTGCTTGTCGCCGTTTGCGGAGATCGTGCCGACCTGGGCAACTTCAGCCGAGGTGGAGATCTTCTTGGCCTTCGCCTGCAGGTCCTTGACGACTTCTGCAACGGCGAGATCGACGCCGCGCTTCAGGTCCATCGGGTTCATGCCGGCAGCAACGGCCTTTGCACCTTCGCGAACGATCGCGCGGGCCAGAACGGTTGCAGTCGTGGTGCCGTCGCCGGCGATGTCGTTGGTCTTCGAAGCAACTTCGCGGACCATCTGGGCGCCCATGTTTTCGAACTTGTCTTCAAGTTCGATTTCCTTGGCGACCGATACACCGTCCTTGGTGATGCGCGGAGCGCCGAAGGACTTGTCGATAACAACGTTACGACCCTTCGGGCCGAGCGTTACCTGAACTGCGTCAGCGAGGATGTCGACGCCGCGCAGCATCTTTTCGCGCGCAGAGCGGCCGAATTTTACTTCTTTAGCTGCCATGTTGGGAACTCCTGAAAAGGGGTGTCAGCAAATTACGATGAAAGAGAAACCGGCAATCAGCCGATAACGCCCATGATGTCGGATTCCTTCATGATCAGAAGGTCTTCGCCATTGAGCTTGACTTCGGTGCCCGACCACTTGCCGAACAGGACGCGGTCGCCGACCTTGACGTCGAGTGCAACGAGTGCGCCCTTGTCGTCGCGTGCGCCCGGACCGACGGCGATGATTTCGCCTTCAGCCGGCTTTTCCTTGGCGGTGTCCGGAATGATGATGCCGCCCTTGGTCTTTTCTTCAGACTCGACGCGCTTTACGACAACGCGATCGTGCAGGGGGCGGAAAGTTGTGCTTGCCATTGTCTAATCCCTCGATCAAATGACATGGACAGGTCTGGATAGACCTGAGGAGCTCGCTTAGCACTCGTCGATTGAGAGTGCTAACGGAGCCCGAGATAAGGGTGGCCATGGGGGGAGTCAAGAACGAGCCCGAAATTTTCGTTGCCGCTCTGCAGCATGAAGCCCGACATGATTAACAACGGCGGTCGCGGCAGGTTAACGCACGGGCGGGTGATGACTGCCCGGTGAGTTTGACCTCAGCAAGGCAGCGGCCGACGGTCTCCGTCATACAGTCTTTACATGACATTTTTAAAGAGGCGCATGCCTGCATGGGGTGCTGGCCTGCATAGGGTGCTGGAGGGTGGGAGAACGCATGGCAGTGGTCGGTGAGACGGATAGACAGGCTGACGCACATCCGACGCTCGCCGAGCTGATCGCCGTCTTCGCCCGCATCGGCTGCCTGAGCTTCGGCGGCCCGGCAGCCCAGATCGCCATGATGCACCGCGCCGTGGTGGAGGAGAAGCGCTGGCTTTCCGAGGAGCGTTTTCTCCATGCCCTGAACTATTGCATGCTTCTGCCCGGTCCCGAGGCGCAGCAGCTCGCCACCTATATCGGCTGGCTGACCCATGGCACCCGCGGCGGCATCATTTCCGGTCTGCTCTTTGTCCTGCCCGGCCTTTTCGTCATCACGGCGCTTTCCGCCGCCTATGCGCTCTGGCAGGAAACGACATGGCTCGCCGGCCTGTTCTTCGGGCTGAAGGCTGCGGTTCTGGCGATCGTCGTCGAGGCGGTGATCCGGCTGTCGAAGAAGACGCTGAAAAGCGGTTTCCTCTGTCTCGTCGCGGCCACGGCCTTCGTGGCGCTGTTTGTTTTTTCCGTACCGTTCCCGCTCGTGGTTCTGACCGCTGCCATTGCCGGCTTCATCAACGCACGGCGGGTAGGCGTCACGGCGTCCCTTGCCGATCTCGGCGACCTACCGGCAAGGCCGCCTGCGGCAAGAGCGATTGCCACATTCATCGGCTGGATCTTCGTCTGGCAATCGCCGTTGCTGGTCCTCTGGCTCTTTTCCGCCCCTCAAGGCCTGGCAAGCCTTTTCTCCTTTTTCTCGAAAATGGCGCTGGTAACCTTCGGCGGCGCCTATGCGGTACTGGCTTACGTGGCCCAGGTCGGCGTCGAGCAATATGGCTGGCTGAAGCCCGGCGAAATGCTGGATGGCCTGGCGCTGGCGGAAACGACGCCGGGACCGCTGGTCCTCGTCCTCTCCTTCGTCGGCTTTCTCACCGGTTTCAGGGAGGCCTTCGGCGTGCTTGGCGGCATCGCCGGCGCGCTGCTCGTCGCCTGGGCGACCTTCGTGCCGAGCTTCATCTTCATCTTTGCCGGCGCACCCTATATCGAGCGGCTGCGCGGCAACCGCATGCTGTCCGGTGCTCTGTCGGCGATCACGGCGGCAGTTGTCGGCGTCATTCTCAACCTCGCCATCTGGTTCGGCCTGCATGTCGTCTTCCGCGAGGTGCAGACAGCCGAACTCGCCCCTGCTATCGGCCTCGCCGTGCCGGCGCCGGTCATCGCCAGCCTTGATCCCGTTGCCGCCATCCTGTTCGCGGGCTCGGCCTTTCTGCTGTTCGTTGCCAAGGCCGGCATGGTGCCTGTGCTTGCGGCAAGCGCTATTGCCGGCCTCGTGGTTCGGCTCGTCCTCGGCTAGCGGCGTGCCATGGCGCCGGCATGGCCGTGCCCGACATGCCGGTTCTGCGCCAGCTTGTGGGTCTTCGAGGCGTAGAAGGCCTGTTCGACATATTTCTGCGACAGCATGGCGAGCGGAATGGCGGTGGCGAATGTCAGCGCCGACAGCAGCCCGAAATAGACCGGCTGGCTGAACCCCTGGCCGTTCAGCAGATACATCCAGCAATAAAGCGGCACCATGTGCAGCAGGTAGAGCGAATAGGAGATGGTGCCGAGAAAGGTCATCGCCGGCTTTTCGAGGAAGCGCGTCACCGGATCCTTCTTCTGCCGCTGGTCGCGGATCATCACGGCAAAGCCAAAGACGAAGATCCAGCCGCCGATGGCAAGATCCACTGCACCGATAAGCACGGCGGCGGCAATGACGGTGACCGGGTTGAGAAACCGGCGATCCTGCCACCGGCGTTTCCAGAGATAATAGCTGGCCATGCCGGCTACGAAATAGGGCGCGTAATAGACCAGGAACGAGCCGTTCGGATAATAGCGCAGCTTCCACATCACCGCGAGGCTGCCGACAACGAACAGCACCCGCAGCCAGCGTAGCGGCTGGTGCAGGAAGAAGAACACGAACGGCGCGATCAGATAGAACTGGAACTCGGTGGACACATTCCAGCCCTGGCCGAGAAACGCATAGGAACCGAATTTCAGCCAGTCCTCGGGGACCAGCCCGTGAGTGAGCGTCGCATGACTGATCAGGTGCCACGGCCAATTGAGGAAACTCTCGTCGAGGATCACCAGCCGGCCAGCATTGCGCACGCTCCCGAAATCGGCGTGAGCCACCGCCTGATAGGCGATGTTCGCCGTCAGGATCGACAGCACGAAGGCGAGCATGAAGGCCGGATAGATGCGCAGCACCCGGCGTTTCAGATAGGTTTTGTAATCCTCATGCGATGCGGACATCATCATGAAGATCACGAAGCCGCTCATGATGCAGAAGATCTGCACCCGGATTTTTTCATTGAAAAGTGCCTGGAAAGGTCCAAAGCCTTCCGGTTCGATACCGGATGCGGGAAGCAGGTGTACGGCGACAACCCAGACGGCGAGCAGGCCGCGAAGCCCCTCAAGCTGGTCGATCCTTTTCATCGCTCGGCTCCTCGTTCGAGTAAGCCAGCCCCGCGTCAATTAAACATTTCGCACCTGCGATCACAACATGGTGCGTTGCAGAAATGTGAAGTTTTGCCGTCGCGAACCTGCCAACTGTCGCTTTAACCGGCCATGCTCTTGTAATCCCGCCAATGGTTTGCGATGTGACCGGAGACAGTGTGACAAGGGGCCTGAAATGGTAAATCGCATCCGGAATTTGAACGAAGTGATCGGCGGCTATGATGTCGTCCTCTCCGATGTCTGGGGTGTGGTCCATAACGGTGTCGCCGCGTTTCCGCAGTCCTGCGAGGCGCTGGCCGGCGCCCGTGCGGCCGGTGCGACCGTCGTGCTCATCACCAATTCGCCGCGTCGATCGGTCGATGTCATCAACCAGATGCGCGCCCTCAACGTCTCCGACGACACCTATGACCGCATCGTCACCTCCGGCGATGTGACGCGGAAGCTGATTGCCGAAGGTCCTAGGAAAGTCTTTCTGCTCGGCCCCGAGCGCGACATGAACCTGCTCGACGGTCTCGATGTCGAGGTCGTTTCGGCCGATGAGGCGGATGCGATCGTCTGCACCGGTTTCTTCGATGATGAGAAGGAAGTGCCGGAAGATTATACCGACATGTTGAAGGCCTGGGTTGCCCGCGACCTGCCGTTCATCTGCGCCAACCCGGATCTCGTCGTCGAACGTGGCCACAAGATGATCCCCTGCGCCGGTGCCGTTGCCGCCTATTACGAGCAACTCGGCGGCAAGGGCCGTGTTGCCGGCAAGCCGCATGCGCCGATCTACGAGGCGTCGCTGGCCGCCGCCCGCGAAGTGCGCGGCGATTTCGACAAGGCCAGGGTTCTGGCGATCGGTGACGGCATGCCGACCGACGTGCGCGGCGCGCTTTCGCAAGGTCTCGACCTGCTCTATATCTCCGGCGGTATCCATGTCGCGGAATACACGGTGAACGGCGAGACGGACGAGGCGATCCTGAAGGCTTGGCTGGAGGCGGAAAACGCGGCGCCGAAATTCTGGATGCCGAGACTGGCCTGAACCGCTGCATCCTATCGCCTGAACGGACCTGACCGGAATGACCGTATTCCACCGCAATGAAAAGAAAGAGCCGCTGCCGTCCGAATTGAAGGGCGGCGTGGTGGCGATCGGCAATTTCGACGGCGTCCATCGTGGCCACAGCAGCGTGCTCGAGCGCGCCCTGAAAATTGCCGAGGAGCGCGGCGTGCCGGCGCTGGTCCTGACCTTCGAGCCGCATCCGCGTACCGTCTTCAAGCCGCAGGAGCCGGTCTTCCGGCTGACGCCCGCGCCGCTCAAGGCGCGCGTCCTTGAGGCGATGGGGTTTCGCTCGGTGATCGAGTATCCGTTCGACCGCGATTTCGCCACGCGCTCGGCGGAGGATTTCATCCAGACCATCCTGGTCGACTGGCTGGGCGCGAGCGCCGTCGTCACCGGCTTCGATTTTCATTTCGGCAAGGGCCGCGAAGGCGGCCCGGCCTTCCTGATGGCGTCGGGCGAACGCCACGGCTTTTCCGTCTCGCTGGTCGACGCCTTCCGTGATGAAAATGCCGAGGTGATTTCCTCGAGCCGCATCCGCGAGCGTCTCGCCGAAGGCGACGTCGCCCAGGCGGCCGGCCTCCTCGGCTATCGCTATACCGTGGAAGCGGAAGTGATCGACGGCGAAAAGCTCGGTCGCCAGCTGGGCTTCCCGACCGCCAACATGCGGCTGGCCCCCGAGGCGGAGCTTAAGCCCGGCATCTACGCGGTGCGTTTCCGCCGCGCCGACGGCACGCTTTACGACGGTGTGGCGAGCTACGGCCGCCGCCCGACCGTGACCGATAACGGCCTGCCCCTGCTGGAAACCTACCTTTTCGATTTTTCCGGATCGCTCTATGGTGAGGTCTGCGCCGTCTCCTTCTTCGGTCATCTGCGCGACGAACTGAAATTCGACGGGCTGGAGCCGCTGGTGGCGCAGATCAGGCGCGATGAGGAAGAGGCGAGGGCGCTCCTCTCCGGCGTGACGCCGATCGGTCGGCTGGACGCCAGGATCGCTTTCGCAACAGATGGCAACAACGAAGGATAGTCCCTTGGCAACCACCCCACGCCGCCCGGCAAACCCGATGGACGCAGCCGAAGCCCTGTTCAAGCCGGCGAAGAAGGCGGCCGCACCGGCCGTGGAAAAGCGCGCCCTGCCGGACGTCAAGGAACAGGTGACGATCAAGCTCGACAGCGCCGTGATCGAGTATTTTCAGGAAGACGGCCCCGGCTGGCAGGACCGCATCAACGATGCGCTGCGCGCGGTGATGGCGGAAAATCCGAAGGGGTGATGGGACGGGCGGCCTTTGGGCCTATTGCGTCGCCGGCGGCCATTGCCGCGCCGTGTGAATGATCATCAGGATCGAAATGACTTGATCGTCGACCTGATAGACGATGCGGTAGTTTTCATGCGGAATGATCTCGCGCGTGCCGGCGATCGCGCCGCGCCTACCCAGCAACGGAAAATGTAACAGCCGCGAAATGGCTTCCGTAAATAGCTCGTCCATCCAGATGGCGGCGCTTGGATTCTGGGATTCTATATAGCCAAATATCTGCGCACGATCCCTTTCCGCTGCGGGCGCCCAGCGTATTTGCATCGCGTCAGCGCATCTTTGCAGCGGCGGATGCACGCATGGCCGCGAATTTCTCTTCGACCACCTCTTGCGGAATGCCATTTCCGCCTGCCAGTTCGCGTCTGGCGATCGCTGCCTTCTCCTGCATGAAGGCCAGATAGTCGGGGGCCGTTTTCTGCTGCACGATAAAATCCTGCATCATGTCCTGAAGGATTTGTGTCGGTGACTGTTCTGAGGCTTCCGCTGCCGCAACGAAATCGTCGCGGAGCTGCTCCTCGAGCGTCAGCGTAAAGATTGCCTGCCTGCCCATCTGCGTCACCTCTTTTCGGGAAAGATATACATTGTATCGATATCCGCCAAGGCGCTGCACATACAACACCGAAATCCCCCTTCCTTTCCGCCTCAAAACGCCGTAATAACCGCGACCATGACAGATTTCCGGTCGGCCCAGGTCTCGAAGAAGATCATTGTCGCGATGATCATACGAATTATCGGCCCGGCTTTCCGCGCTGCTTGATTTGAGCTGCGGGAAGGTCCGGGATTTTGGCGCCTGACGAAACCGCGCCACCGCCACCGAATTTTCAATCCGCATTGCGCCCCTGAGCGGCGCCAGAAACGATTGCCAGACATGACCGATACAGTGACCGAAACGGGCGCAAAGCTCGACTACTCGAAAACCCTCTATCTGCCCGAAACCGAATTTCCGATGCGCGCCGGCCTGCCGCAGAAGGAACCGGAAACCGTTGCCCGCTGGCGCGAGATGGATCTCTACAGACAACTGCGCGCTTCCGCCGCCGGCCGCGAAAAATTCGTGCTGCACGATGGCCCTCCTTATGCCAACGGCAACATCCATATCGGCCATGCGCTCAACAAGATCCTGAAAGACGTCATCACCCGCTCGTTCCAGATGCGCGGTTATGACTCGAACTACGTTCCGGGCTGGGATTGCCACGGCCTGCCGATCGAATGGAAGATCGAGGAAGAAAACTACCGCGCCAAGGGCAAGGCCAAGCCCGACCTGAAGCAGCCGGACGCGATGATCGAATTCCGCAAGGAATGCCGCGCCTATGCCGAAAAGTGGATCAAGATCCAGGCGGAAGAATTCAAGCGCCTCGGCATCGTCGGCGATTTCGACAACCCGTATCTGACGATGAATTTTCACGCCGAAAGCCGTATCGCCGGCGAACTGCTGAAGATCGCCATGAGCGGCCAGCTCTATCGCGGTTCGAAGCCGATCATGTGGTCGGTGGTCGAGCGCACCGCGCTGGCGGAAGCGGAAGTCGAATATCATGATTACGAGAGCGACATGATCTGGGTGAAGTTCCCGGTGGTTGCCGCGAAATACGACCGATACCCACTTCCGGAACAGACATTCAATTATGACGAGATCAGCGCAAGCGATCCCGCTCGACGCGAAGCTGATGACAAGCTTTTGCAGGAGCTTCTCGGTGCCTATGTGGTCATCTGGACCACCACCCCATGGACCATCCCCGGCAACCGCGCCATCGCGTTTTCGCCGCGCGTTGCCTATGGGCTTTACGAAGTCCTGACTGCCGAGAACGATTTTGGCCCGCGCCCGGGCGAAAGGCTGATCTTCGCCGATGGCCTGTCGGACGAATCCGCCGCCAAGGCCAAGCTCACCTTCAAGCGCCTGCGCAATGTGACCTCTTACGAGCTCGCTTCGATCACGGCCGCTCATCCCCTGAAGGATCTCGGCTACGATTTCATCGTCCCGCTTCTCTCCGGCGATCACGTTACCGATGACGCCGGTACCGGTTTCGTCCATACCGCGCCGTCCCACGGCCGCGAGGACTTTGATGCTTGGATGTCTTCCGCCAAGGAACTCGAAGCCCGTGGCATCGATCCGCGCATCCCGTTCCCGGTCGATGATAGCGGCACCTACACCGCCGACGCCCCCGGTTTCGAAGGCGCGCGCGTCATGGATGACAACGGCAAGAAGGGCGATGCCAACGACCGCGTCATCAAGGCGCTGATCGAACGCAACGCGCTGTTTGCCCGTGGCCGCCTGAAACACCAGTATCCGCATTCCTGGCGTTCCAAGAAGCCGATCATCTTCCGCAACACGCCGCAGTGGTTCGTCTATATGGACAAGGACCTGAAGGACGGCACGACGTTGCGCACCCGCGCGCTTTCCGCCATCGACGACACGCGTTTCGTCCCCGCCGGCGGCCAGAACCGCCTGCGCGCCATGATCGAACAGCGCCCCGACTGGGTGCTGTCGCGTCAGCGCGCCTGGGGCGTCCCGATCTGCGTGTTTGCCGATGAGGAAGGCAATGTCCTGCAGGACGAAGCCGTCAACGCGCGCATCCTCGAGGCCTTCGATGCCGAAGGCGCAGACGCATGGTTTGCTGCCGGTGCCAAGGACCGTTTCCTCGGCAATGGTCATGACCATGCCAAGTGGACGCAGGTCATGGATATCCTCGATGTCTGGTTCGACAGTGGCTCCACCCACACGTTCACGCTGGAAGACCGCCCGGACCTGAAATGGCCGGCCGACGTCTATCTCGAAGGCTCCGACCAGCATCGCGGCTGGTTCCATTCCTCGCTGCTGGAATCGGCTGCCACCCGCGGCCGCGCGCCTTACGATACGGTCGTCACCCATGGTTTCACCATGGATGAAAAGGGCCAGAAGATGTCGAAGTCGCTCGGCAACGTCGTGTCCCCGCAGGACGTGATGAAGGATGCCGGCGCCGATATCCTGCGTCTGTGGGTCATGACCACGGACTATTGGGAAGACCAGCGCCTCGGCAAGACGATCATCCAGACCAATGTCGATGCCTACCGCAAGCTGCGCAACACCATCCGCTGGATGCTCGGCACGCTGGCGCATGACGATGGCGAAGAGATCGCTTACGCCGAACTGCCGGAACTCGAAAAGCTGATGCTGCACCGCCTGTCCGAACTGGATAAGGTCGTGCGCGAAGGTTACGACGCGTTCGAATTCAAGAAGATCGCTCGCGCCCTGATCGATTTCTCCAATATCGAACTGTCGGCCTTCTATTTCGACATCCGCAAGGACGCGCTCTATTGCGACGCGCCGTCGTCGCTGCGCCGTCGTGCGGCCTTGGCGGTCATCCGCAAGATCTTCGAATGCACGGTCACATGGCTCGCGCCGATGCTGCCGTTTACGACAGAGGAAGCGTGGCTGTCGCTGAAGCCGGATGCGGTTTCCGTTCATCTGGAACAGTTCCCGCAGGTTCCTGCCGAGTGGAAGAACGAAGCGGTTGCCGAAAAATGGGCGAAGATCCGCAAGGTCCGTTCGGTTGTGACAGGCGCTCTCGAAATCGAGCGTAAGGACAAGCGCATCGGCTCGTCGCTGGAAGCGGCCCCGGTCGTTTACGTTGCGGATGCCGAACTCCTGAAAGCGCTGGAAGGCCTCGAATTCGAGGAAATCTGCATCACCTCGGCCATCACGATCACGTCAGGCGAAGGCCCGGAAAGCGCCTTCCGTCTGGCCGAAGTGGCCGGTGTCGCCGTCGAGCCGAAGCTGGCGGAAGGCGTAAAATGCGCCCGTTCGTGGCGGGTGACGACCGATGTCGGCTCCGATCCGGCCTATCCGGACGTCTCGGCGCGCGATGCCGAAGCGTTGCACGAGCTGGCCAAGCTCGGCAGGCTCTGACACGCATGAATGGTGCCGGATGATTGCGCTTGCGTCTATCATCCGGTATTCCTGCCTGAAATTGGCCGGATTTATCGGTCAGGTCGAGGGCGGTAGTCTCTGAAGGCGTCGAGGCGGGCGCTTGTGGTAGGGGTTTTATGGAAACGACAAAAGCGTTGCGTATGGCCATGACTGCGGCCGGTGTTCTGGCTGCGACCGTAGCCCTTTCCGGCTGCATGGGTCCAACCTACGGCACCGACAAGCCTGCGATGGCGCAGTTGGGTGACGACCTTGGCTCGGCTGTGGCGCTTGGTGGCGAACGCGACCGCGAAAGGGCCGGCATCCGTTATGCCCCGCGCCCCGCTCTCGTCGTTGCCGGCCAGGGCAGTGCCGGCAACCTTCCGGCCCCGCAGCAGTCGCTTGCCAACCGCGAAAACAATCCGAACTGGGTGGAATCGCCTGAAGAAACGCGTGAGCGTCTCCGTCAGGAAGCGACCGACAACCAGAACAACCCGCGCTATCGTTCGCCGCTTCTCGCCGGCAGTGGCCAGGGCGGCCAGATGACCGAGACGCAGAAGTGGGAAGCTTTCCGCCAGGCGCGCGCCAATGCGGAAAATCCGGGCATCACCGGCACCCGCCGCTCGCTGTCGGATCCGCCGGCGGAATACCGCTCGGCCGATGCCGCGATCCTGCAGGATCTCGGCGAGCCCGAGACCAAGAAGGCCGCTCGCCGCAAGAAGGAAGCGGAATCCGCCGGCAACAATTCCGCCTGGTGGAAGCCTTTCCAGTAAAAACCTGTGCCTGATGGCGGCCGCAGAATGCCGGCCGCCGATCCGCTATCTGTCGCGCCTTGATCGAAAGAATTCGGTCAGGATCTCCGCCGCCTCGGTCTCTGCGATGCCGGAATAGACCTCCGGCGCATGGTGGCATGTTGGCTGGGTATAGAACCTGACGCCGCTTTCCACGGCACCGCCCTTCGGGTCGTTCGCGCCGTAATAGAGCCGGCGAATGCGGGCAAACGATATCGCCGCCGCGCACATGGTGCACGGTTCCAGCGTCACATAGAGATCCGCGCCGGACAGTCGCTCCTCGCCGAGCTTTTCCGCTGCCTCGCGAATGACGGCGATTTCGGCATGGGCGGTCACGTCGTTTTCGGCCCGCGTACGGTTGCCCGAGCGCGCCACGATCTCGCCGTCGATCACCAGTACGGCACCGACGGGAACCTCGCCGCGGGCCGCCGCATTCCTGGCTTCTGCCAGGGCATCATCCATGAACCCGACCCTATTAGGCATTTGGGGCAATTTCCTCTTAACCCGGATCGCTTGAACTGGTAGGAAGCATCCAACACGAAGCGCGTTCTGCGGGCGCGCGTCTTTTCAGTCAACACGAACTCGGATGTCCGGACCCTTCCGTCGACATCATGCTTCAGGCAAACAACAAATGAATTCAAAAGACAAGCCGAAGCGCGGCGAAGCCAAGACCTTCGTTCGCGAAATCAAGCCGAAAGCGGAAGGCAAGCCCGCGTCCAAGTCGGCGGCAAAGCCCGGCGTAAAATCCGCCGCCAAGTCGTTTGGCAAAACCTCCGGCAAGCCGGCCGCGTCGGAAAAGCCGCGCGCAAGAGCTGATGGCCCTGTCAGAAAGCCTGTCCGCTCTGCCAAGCGCGAGGAATTCGTCGGTGAAGGTCAGTCGACCGTGACCGAGGGCAAGCCCGAGCGCATTTCCAAGCTTCTCGCCCGCGTCGGCGTTGCGTCGCGCCGCGATATCGAACGGATGATCCTCGAAGGCCGCGTCACGCTGAACGGCAAGCTGCTCGATACGCCGGTCGTCAATGTGACGCTGGAAGACAAGATCGAGGTCGATGGCACCCCGATCCGCGGCATCGAGCGCACCCGCCTGTGGCTCTACCACAAGCCCGGCGGTCTGGTGACGACCAATTCCGATCCGGAAGGCCGCCCGACCGTATTCGACAACCTGCCGGGCGAATTGCCGCGGGTTCTGTCCATCGGCCGTCTTGATATCAATACCGAGGGCCTGCTTCTTCTGACCAATGACGGTGGCCTGTCGCGCGTTCTCGAACTGCCGACCACCGGCTGGCTGCGTCGCTACCGCGTCCGCGCCCATGGCGAGGTCGATCAGGAAGCGCTCGACAAGCTCAAGGACGGCATCGCCGTCGACGGCGTTCTCTACGGCTCGATCGAAGCGACGCTCGACCGCAGCCAGGGCCGCAACGTCTGGATCACCATGGGTCTTCGCGAAGGCAAGAACCGCGAAATCAAGAACGTGCTCGGCGCGCTCGGTCTCGAGGTCAACCGCCTGATCCGCATCTCCTACGGCCCGTTCCAGCTCGGCGACCTGCCGGAAGGCCAGGTACTGGAAGTGCGCGGCCGCACGCTGCGCGACCAGCTCGGTCCGCGCCTGATCGATGAGGCGAAGGCCAATTTCGAGGCGCCTCTCTTCAACGAACGTCCTGCCGATGAAGAAGAAGATCGCCCGCAGCGCGCTGATAAAGCGGCGGGTAAGCCGGAACGTGGTTCCTGGGGAACCGAGCGCGGCAATGATCGTTCCGCTGACCGCGGCGGTGAAGACCGTCGCGAACGTGCGCTTGGCCGTCTCGACACCAAGCGCCCGGATGGCAGGCGTGACGACCGCAAGAGCTTCGACAAGCCGCGCGGCGGCAAGTTCGAAGGCCGCGGCGGTTCCGATCGTGACTTCTCCGAGGACAAGCCGAAGAAGCGCCCGCCGATGGGCACCAGCCGCACCGCCAATGTCTGGATGGCGCCGGGCGCACGCCCGACCGCAGACGGCAAGGGCAGCCGCTCTTCCGCCCGCGCCGAAGCCGAACAGCTGTTCAAGAAGCCGGTGCCTGAAAACGACCGCCGCGTCGTCATCAACCGCGCGGCCGACGCCGAGGGCGACTGGATCCGTGCAGACGGCCCCGATACGCCGGCCCGTGGCGGTTTCGGCGGACGCCGTGATGCCGGTGACCGGGGAGATCGTGGTGACCGCCGCGAACGCCCGTCCGGCGACCGCCCGCGTGGCGAAAAATCCTTCGGCGATCGCCCCTATGGCGACCGCAAGCCGCGCGAAGACGGTGGTTTCCGTGACCGTCCGCGCGGCGATGGCCCGCGTGGCGAACGCTCTTTCGGTGACAAGCCCCGTGGCGAGCGTTCGTTCGGCGACAAGCCGAGAGGCGAGCGCTCCTTTGGTGACCGCCCCTCGGGCGAGCGCTCTTTCGGTGATCGCAAGCCGCGTCGCGATGGTGACCGGCCGTTCTCGGATCGCCCCCGCGGCGACCGGCCGGCAAGAGACGAAAACCGTGGCGAACGCGCCTTCGGTGATCGCCCCGCGCGCGGCGATCGTCCGGCCGGCGGCAAGCCGTTCGGTGGCAAGCCCTCCGGCGCACGCTCCGGTTTCGGCGGCAAGCCCGCTGGCGGCAAGCCTGGTGGCGCCAAGGGATTTGGCGGCAAGCCTTCCGGCGGTGGCAAGCCCGGTGGTCGTCCCGCAGGTGGTGGTGGCCGCCCCGGCGGACGTCCGGCCGGCGGCAAGCCGCGCAACCCGCGGGGCTGATCGGTGCGCATCGTTGGTGGTGAATTCCGCGGCCGCGCCCTGGCCACGCCGAAGACGAACGACATCCGGCCGACCATCGACCGGACGCGTGAAAGCCTGTTCAACATCATCGGCCACGTCTATCCGGATGCGATAGACGGCGGCCGGGTGATCGACCTTTTTGCCGGCACCGGCGCGGTCGGGCTGGAAGCCCTGTCGCGCGGCTGCCGTCAGGCACTGTTCGTCGAGAACGGTGTCGAAGGCCGTGGCCTGTTGTGGGAAAATATCGATAGTCTCGGCCTGCACGGTCGCGCCCGCATCCTGCGCCGCGACGCGACGAGCCTCGGCACGATCGGCAATATCGAGCCGTTCAACTTTCTCTTCGCCGATCCGCCCTATGGCAAGAAGCTCGGCGAGGCAGGCGTGCTTTCGGCCCACAGGGGCGGTTGGCTGGTGCCGGGCGCGCTCGTCGTGATGGAAGAAAAGTCGGATGCCGAACTGATCGTCGATCCGGTGTTCAAACCGCTGGAAAGCCGCATGTTCGGTGATACCCGCATCGAATTCTACCGCTATCAACCGGGCTGAATGAGATGAACACGCGCCTTTCCCTGCCGGATCTGCAAACCGAGACGAAGGGAAATGGCCTGCGCTATGCCGTGGCATTCGGCGGCGGCGGCGCGCGCGGCGTTTCCCATATCAGCGTCATAGAGGCGCTCGATGAACTGGGCATCCGGCCGGTGGCGATCGCCGGCTCGTCGATCGGCGCCATCATGGGCGCCGGCATGGCGGCCGGCATGCGCGGCGTCGATATTCGCGATTACACGCTGCAGACGGTCGGCACCCGCAATTATCTGTTCAACCGTCTCTGGGCGCTCGGTCCGGCCTCGATGCGCGACAAGCTCGGCGGCTTTCGCTTCGGCCATTTCAATCTGGAGCCGATTCTCGAAGCCTTCCTTCCGCCGGAAATCCCGCAGGAATTCTGTGGCCTCAAGATCCCTCTGAAAATCTCCGCCACCGATTATTACGGCCAGGCGGAAGTCGTGCTGGAAACCGGCAACCTGCGCGAGGCGATCGCGGCCTCGGCGGCGATCCCTGGCCTGTTCATGCCCGTCTGGGTCAATGGCCGGGTGACGATCGATGGCGGTGTCCTGAACCCCATCCCCTACGAGCCGCTGCTCGAGATCGCCGATGTGGTGATCGCGGTGGATGTGGTCGGCGCGCCGGAAGGAGACGGCACGCACCCGCCCAACCGCATCGACAGCCTGTTCGGCGCAAGCCAGCTGACGATGCAGGCCAGCATCTCGCTGAAACTGAAGCTCAACCCGCCCCACATCTTCCTGCGCCCGCAGGTCAACCGTTTTCGTGTGCTCGATTTCCTCAAGGCGCGGGAGATTCTGGACGAGTCCGAGCACGTCAAGGACGAGCTGAAACGGGCGGTGGATGCGATCGAGGTGGCCGCTCAGGGCTGAGCGATCACCACTTGCCCACCGACAGTCCGCCATCGGCAGCCTCGCTGGTATTCTTGTCCACCGGCGGCCGTTTTGGCTTGAGCAGCGGCTCCGGCCTGACCGGGCGGTTGAACAGTTTGTCGCGTCCCGCAGTCAATCCCTCCACGGCCTGTATCTGTAGCCGCTCCTCGTCGCGCCGGCGAATGTCTTCGCGGATTGTTTGCGCCTCGGCCTCCGGCATGCCCAGCGCCTCGAGCGTGCGGCTGCCGAACACGAGGCCGGATTCCAGCGTCTCGCGCAGCTCGTATTCCACGCCCTTTTCGCGCAGCCACAGCGAGTGGATACGATCATAGGAGCGGGTGAACAGCCGCACATTGGGGAATTCCGACAGGATCAGCTCGACGATTCTGTCGGTCGTCGCCCGCTTCTGGGTGGCGATGACCACGATCTTTGCCCGCTCGATGCCGGATGAGACGAGCACGTCACGGCGCGTGCCATCGCCGAAATAGATGCGAAAGCCGAAATTCGCCGCCTGACGGATGCGGTCGGCGGAATCGTCGATCACCGTCACCTCGCGCCCTCCGGCAAGCAGGATCTGCGCCGCGATCTGGCCGAAGCGGGAAAAGCCGATCATCATCACGTCGGCACCGGCGCCCTCGAAATTCTCCTCCAGTTCCTCGCGTGCCTCATCACGCTGCAGCCGTCTGGCGATCGATGTCCCGAGCGGTGTCAGCGCCATGGAAAGCGTCACGATGGCGATCAGCAGCGAGGCCGTCGCGGATGACAGAAGCCCGGCGGCAGTGGCGGTGGTGAACAGCACGAAGGCGAACTCGCCGCCCTGCGGCAGGAGAAGCGCGATGCGGATTGCGTCGTTATGCGGCGAACCCCACAGCCGGCACAGCCCGTAGATGACCAGCGCCTTGACCGCCATGAAGACGATGACCGCCGGCACGATGAAAAGGATGTTGTCGATGATCACGCGCAGCTCGACAGACAGGCCGACGGCGACGAAGAACAGCGCCAGAAGCAGGCCGCGAAACGGCTCGATATCCGCTTCCAGCTCATGCCGGTAGGACGATTCGGCCAGCATCATGCCGGCCAGGAACGCGCCCATCGCCATCGAAAGCCCGACCGCCTGCATGGCCGCCGCAGCCCCCAGCACGACGAGAAGCGCGGCGGCGATCATCACCTCGCGGGCACCGGTGCGGGCAATCACCTGGAACATCGGGTTCAACAGATATTTGCCGGCAACGATCATCGCTCCGACGGCGGCGACCGCAACGGCGAAGTCGACAAGCGGTGTCGCCGCCTGTTCTTCCGTACCGGGCGCCAGAATGGTGATCAGTGCCAGAAGCGGCACGATGGCGAGATCCTGGAACAGCAGCACCGAGAACGACCGCTGGCCATGCCGGTTGTTCATCTCGCCCGCATCGTTGAGCAATTGCAGCGCAAAGGCGGTCGATGACAATGCCAGTCCGAAGCCGACGATCAGGCTGCCCTGCCAGGACGCCAGGCCCACCTCATAGGACAGGCTGGCCAGCACCAGCCCGGTGACCAGCACCTGCATCGGCCCCAGCCCGAACACGTCGCCGCGCATCTGCCACAGCCGCGACGGCTTCAGCTCCAGCCCGATGACGAAAAGCAGGAAGACGACGCCATATTCGGCCACATGCAGCACATCCTCCGCATCGGTGATCCGTTGCAGGATCGGGCCGATGACGATGCCGGCCGCAAGATAGCCGAGCACGGTGCCAAGCCCCAGTCTTCGGAAGATCGGTGCGGCGATCACCGCGCCGGCCAGAAGCAGCAGCAATTGGGTGAAGATCGGGCCGGGTGCGGTCATGCGGATATTCCAGTCTTTCCGGGCGAGGGTGGGCAGACGAGGGGCAGTCGGGGGCAGGCGGGATATCTTAAGAACAGGCGCTGATCTCAAGAAAAGGTGTAACGCTCTTGATGCGCCTCACCGCTCACAATAAATGGGAGAGCAACGAAAGGCATGCAAATATGAGCTCCGAAATCGATTCCGCCGCTTTGCTCTCCCGCGCTTCCGAACTGATCGATCTGGCCAAGGCCGCCGGCGCCGATGCCGCCGATGCGGTCGTCATGCGCTCGCGCTCGCGCTCGGTCTCCGTCCGGCTCGGCAAGGTGGAAGGCACGGAAGCCTCCGAAAGCGACGATTTCGCGTTGCGCGTCTTCGTCGGCCGCAAGGTCGCCAGCGTCTCGGCCAATCCGGGTTTCGATCTCAAGGTCCTGGCCGAACGCGCCGTCTCGATGGCCAGGGTTTCGCCGGATGACCCGTTCGCCTGCCTGGCCGACGAGGACCGTCTGGCGCGCTCCTACAAGGATCTCGACCTGTTCGACCCGACGGAGGTGTCGACCGAGGCCCTGCGCGAAGCAGCGCTTGCCGCAGAAGCGGCAGCACTCGATGTCGACGGCGTCACCAATTCCTCGGGCGCCGGTGCCTCCGCCGGCATGGGCGGCATGGTGCTCGTAACCTCGCATGGCTTTTCCGGCTCCTACATGGCCTCCCGTTTCGGCCGCTCGGTCAGCGCCATCGCCGGCGAAGGCACGAAGATGGAGCGCGATTACGATTTCGACAGCCGTCTTTATGCTGCCGATCTCGATGGCCCCGATCTGATCGGCCGCCGCGCCGGTGAGCGCGCCGTCGGCCGCATCAATCCGCGTCAGGTCAAGACGGCATCCAACGTCACCGTCGTCTTCGACCCGCGCATCGCCCGCGGCTTCGTCGGCACCATTGCCGGCGCCATCAACGGCGCGTCTGTTGCCAGAAAGACCAGCTTCCTGCGCGACAGGATGGGCCAGCAGGTCTTGAAGGCCGGCCTCAACATCACCGACGACCCGTTGATCGTGCGGGGTTCCTCCTCGCGTCCCTTCGACGGCGAGGGCGTGACCGGAGAGCGCATGGTGATGATCGAGGATGGTGTGTTGAAGCACTGGTTCCTCTCCACCTCGACCGGCCGCGAACTCGGCCTGCCCACCAACGGCCGCGGCGTGCGCGGCGGCAACCTCGTCTCGCCGGCCTCCACCAACCTGGCGCTCGAACCCGGCGATATCTCGCCGGAAGAGCTGATCGCCTCGGTTGGCACCGGCCTTTACGTCACGGAGCTTATCGGCCAGGGTGTCAACATGCTGACCGGCGAATATTCGCGCGGCGCTAGCGGCTTCTGGATCGAGAACGGCAAGCTTTCCTTCCCGGTCTCGGAAGTGACGATCGCCTCGAACCTCAAGGACATGTTCATGCGTGTCACGCCGGCAAACGACATCGACCGCAAATTCGGCACCGCCTCTGCGACCATCGCGATCGAGGGCATGACGCTGGCGGGGATCTGATCCCATGGCGACCGCAGAGACAGACTGGAGCAAGGATCTCGACCTCATTCTCGCCGCAGCGCGGGAAGCGGGCGAGATCGCCCACGGCTTCTTCCGCCAGTCGCCGGAAGTCTGGTGGAAGAACGAGGGCCGTTCGCCGGTCAGCGCCGCCGATTTTGCCGCCAATGACTGCCTGCAGTCGCAGCTTTTGAAGGCACGCCCCAATTACGGCTGGCTGTCGGAAGAAACGGATGACGATGCCGCCCGCCTGTCCTGCGACACGCTTTTTGTCGTCGACCCGATCGACGGCACGCGCGCCTTCATCAATGGCGATGCCGTCTGGTGTGTTTCGGTGGCCGTCGTCCATCGCGGGCGCCCGGTCGCCGGCGTGCTCGTGGCGCCGGCGCTCGGCGAGGAATTCACCGCCTTTGACGGCGGGCCGGCGGTCAAGAACGGTGCAGAACTCCGCCTTGCGCCGTCAGCCGATAGCGGCGATCTCGTGCTCGCCGCCGACGAACGGATCGTCCACAAGCTCCAGTCGGCTTTGCCGATCCTGCGTGTCGGGCATGTGCCGTCGCTCGCCTATCGCCTTGCCATGGCGGCCGACGGGCGGATCGACGGCACGATCGTCAGGAAGGACTCCCACGACTGGGATCTCGCCGCCGCGGACCTCATTCTGGAACGTGCCGGCGGCGCGCTGGTCGGGCTCGACGGCGCGCCCTTGACCTATAACCGCACGAGCGTCAGCCATGGCGTTCTGGTTGCCGGTACGCCGCATGCCAGAGAGCTGTTATTGCCCCATCTCGCAGCCCTTGCCGCGGGTTGACCTTTGCGGCGGAATGCCGCACAGGAAGGGCCTTAAGTCTTATGAACATATGGATGTTGAAATGACGGAACAGAGCGACAAGAAGCAGCTTTTGCACCTGGTCTTCGGCGGAGAGCTTTCCAGCCTTGCCGGTGTCCAGTTCAAGGACCTCTCGGCGCTCGATATCGTCGGCATCTATCCGGATTACGCCACCGCGCTGGTCGCCTGGCGCGCCAAGGCGCAGGCCACCGTCGACAATGCCGAGATGCGCTACTTCATCGTCCACATGCACCGCCTTCTCGACCCGGAAACCAAGGCCGCCTGAGGCCGGTTGCCATAAATATGATTATGTTTCATGTTGTGGCGGGCGCTGGCGAAAGCCCGCTTTTTTGACGCATTTGTGAAACATTGAAAGCGGCAATATATTTTGACTTCAACGGTGAGGTTTTGATGGTGTTTGGCGGCGACAGGGAGCACAGGCGATGAGCACCGGTCTCGCCCGCATGGCGCTTCTCGGCTATCGCATCGCCGGCGTCGCGCTTTATCCCGTCGCCGGACCCTATCTCGCCTACCGTGCCCTGAAGGGCAAGGAAGACCGCACCCGTCGCCTTGAACGGCTGGGTTACGCCAGCGCCCCGCGCCCGCGCGGCCCGCTGGTCTGGGTCCACTCGGCAAGCGTCGGCGAGACCCTGTCCATCCTGCCGTTGATCCGCGAATTGCGCCGCCGCGAAATCCATGTCGTGCTGACCACCGGCACCGTCACCTCCGCGGCGCTTGTCGCCGCAAGGCTCGGTGATGAGGTCATTCACCAATACGTGCCGCTCGACGTCAAGTTCGCCATCAAGCGCTTCATCCGCTACTGGAAGCCGGATGCCTGCATCACGGCGGAATCGGAAATCTGGCCGACCACGGTTTCCGAACTGGCCCGTCGCCACATTCCGCAGATCAGGGTCAACGCCCGCATCTCGGACCGCTCCTTCGATCGCTGGCGCAACCATGCCAACATCGCCGAAGCGCTGTTTGAAAAGATGGCGCTGGTTGTCGCTCAGTCCGATGTCGATGCCGAACGCTTCCGAGATCTCGGCGCCTGGCCGGTCATCGTCTCCGGCAACCTGAAAAGCGATACCGACCCGCCGCCCTGCGACGAAGCGCTGCTCGCCCGCTACAAGGCCGAGATCGGCGAGCGCAAAAGCTGGGCCGCCGTCTCCACCTTCGACGGAGAGGAGAAGGCGGCTGCCGCCGTCCATCGGGCCTTGAAGCCGAAGAACGGCCAGTTGACCATCATCGTCCCGCGCCATCCCGATCGCGCCGATGCGATCGAGGAGATGCTGAAGGTCGAGGGCCTCGTCGTCGCCCGCCGCTCACGCAACGATGTGCTGACGCCGGAAACCGATATCTTCCTAGGCGACTCGATCGGTGAAATGGGGCTTTACCTGCGCCTTACCGAGATCGCCTTCGTCGGCCGCTCGCTGACCGCCGAAGGTGGGCAGAACCCGCTCGAACCGGCGATGATCGGCTGCGCCGTTCTCTCCGGCCCCAATATCCAGAACTTCCGCGACAGCTATCAGCACCTCGTCCGCAAGGGCGGCGCGCGCACGGTCAAGGATGTGGAAATGCTGGCCAAGGCCGTGCATTACCTGCTGATCACCGATGCCGCGCGCCAGAAGATGATCGATAGCGGCCAGGAAGCGATGGAAGATCTGCGCGGTGCGTTGGCCAAGACGGTCAAGGCGCTCGAACCCTATCTCAACCCCCTGACCGTGACGGCGCGCCTGCAGCCGAAGGTCGCCATGGCGGGAAGCGGCGGGTGACGGGTGTATCGGCGCGTCCCGCCATCGCGGGCATTCTCTTCGACAAGGACGGCATGCTCCTTCGCTATGACGAGAGCTGGGGACCGGTCAATCGCGAGGCGGCCCGCATCGCCGCGGCCGGCAATGCCGATCTGGAACCGATCCTCTTGGCCGCAGGCGGCATGGATAGCGAAACCGGCAAGACCGTTGCCGACAGCCTGTTTGCCGCCGGCAATGCCGCCGAGATCGCGCAAGGTCTCGTCGACGCCGGCTCGCCGCTCGATGCGGCAGCGCTTGCCGTCGAACTTGATGCGCTTTTCGTCCGCGCCGCCGAATTCTCCGTGCCGGTCGCCGATCTGGCCGAAGTCTTTTCGCGGCTGAAGGCGAGGGGCCTGAAACTCGGCATTGCCTCGAGCGACAACGAAAAGGCGATCCGCCGCACCGTCGAACATTTCGGCCTGAGCGGGCATGTCGATTTCATCGCCGGTTACGACAGCGGTTTCGGCGCCAAGCCCGAGCCCGGCATGATGCTGGCCTTCTGCGACGCTGTCGGCCTTGCGCCGCAAACGGTCGCCATGGTCGGCGACAACAATCACGACATGCATATGGGCCGCGCCGCCGGTGCAGGCCTCACCATCGCCGTCATGACCGGCACCGGAACACGCGAAACCCTGTCGCGTCTGGCCGACCGCTGCCTTGCGGATATCACCCTGATCGAGGATATGCTGTTCTCTCCTGCAACGGGAAAGTAGCACCATGGTATCCGAAGCGCCGCCCTTCTGGTGGGAAAAGCCTGACTGGCGCGCCTATGCGCTGATGCCGGTCTCGGCCATCTACGGCCGGATCGCCGGCCGGCGCATGCGCAATGCCAAGCGTGCATCGGCGACCGTTCCCGTCATCTGCGTCGGCAATTTTACCGTCGGCGGCGCCGGAAAGACCCCGACCTCGATCACGCTCGCCCGTGCCGCCAAGGCTATGGGCCTGAAGCCAGGCTTCCTCAGCCGCGGCTATGGTGGCTCGCTCGATGTCACGACGCTGGTCGATCCCCATCACCACCGCGCCGATGCCGTCGGCGACGAGGCGCTGCTTCTGGCCGCCGAAACGATGACGGTCATCTCCCGCCGCCGCGTCGAAGGGGCGAGACGGCTTGCCGAAGAAGGCGCCGATCTGATCATCATGGATGACGGTTTCCAGAGCGCCCGGTTGACGCTCGATTTCGCGCTTGTCGTCATCGACAGCGTCCGCGGCATCGGCAACGGCCACCTCGTGCCGGGCGGCCCGGTGCGTGCGCCGATCGCCGAGCAGATGCGCCAGCTCTCCGCCATCCTCAAGGTCGGCAATGGCGAGGCGGCGGATGCACTGGTCAGGCAGGCCGCCCGCGCCGGCAAGCCGATCCATGTCGCGACACTGGAACCCCGGCGCGACAAGACGCTGGCCGGCACCAATGTGCTCGCCTATGCCGGCATAGCCGACCCGGAAAAATTCTATCGCACCGTCCGCGCCGTCGGCGGCCTTGTCGATACGACACGCTCCTTCCCGGATCATCACTATTTCAGCGAGGACGAGATCACCGGCCTTCTGGAAGATGCCGCCCGCGACGGCCTGACGCTGGTCACCACCGCCAAGGATGCGGCCCGCCTCGTCGGCCATTCCGGCCCGGCGCAGCGTCTGCTGGAGCGCTCGAAGATCGTCCATGTCGACATGGCCTTCGACGACCCGCAAGGCCCGGCGACCATCATCGACACCGCCATGCGCAATTTTCGCGAACGGCGACTGCGGGAAGGCGTGAGAGGAAAAGCTTGACGCGATATCTCATGTGATATCATTGTTATCGCATGATCGTTGTTGATGCGAATGTCGTGCTCTCGGCATTGCGTTCCTCACGGGGAGCGGCGCACCAACTCGTTCGCCGGATGCTGGCAGGCACGCTGAAATATGCGTTATCGCCTGCCATCGCGCTGGAATACGAGGACGTCCTGAAGCGGCCGGGTATGCTCGGTGATCAAGCGTGGCTGAGTGTCGACGAGATCGATGACGTGCTGGATGCCATCATCGCGAAGGCTACGGCCGTTTCGCCCTGGTTCCGCTTTCGTCCGTTTCTCACCGATCCGAAGGACGACATCTATATCGAATGTGCCCTTGCTACAGGCGCCACATGGATCGTCAGTAACGATCGCCATTTTCGCCACCCGGCCGTTGTAGCCTTCGGAATATCCGTTGTCGGCGCCGGGCAATTTCTTGCGGAACATCAAGACGGGAGAGAAACACGATGAGCACTTACCCTCTCAGGTTGGCCGATCATGTGATGGAAGAGGCAAGGCAGGCAGCGGCAGAGGATAATGTCTCTCTGAACCAGCTGCTATCCGCCTTCATCGCCGATGGCATAGGACACAGGCGGGCGATCATGGCCATGAAAGCACGAGCAGAAGCCGCCGATATCGATGCGGTGCTCGCCATTCTTGACCGGGTGCCTGCCCTAAAACCTGACGCGGGCGACGAGCTTGTCGAAACGCGCAAGCGTTCCAAGTCATGAAACCGTAAGCCTCAGCCGAGGTTGTTCGGCACGGTGCCGGCCCGTTTCTCGGCTTCGAGCGAGGTTGCGCAGTCGATATAGGCTTCCTGCCGCGCGACGCTCCAGTAGCGCAGTTCGTCGAGCGGGATGTGGGCGCCGGTTGCGGCGCAGACGACGTAGGAGCCGGCGGTGACGACCTGATAGTCACCGTCGAGATAGCGGATCTTGGCTTCGCGAAAGCCGCTTCCCTCAAACCGGTTCATCATTCGTCTCCTGCGAAAAAACATGGGCCTTCGTCTAACCCGATCCGTTGGTTCTTGCCAAGGGCTTTGCAAGAGGTGTCCTCAGCTGCGCCCGAACAGCCTCTCTATATCGGAAAGCTTGAGCTCGATATAGGTCGGTCGCCCGTGATTGCAGGTGCCCGATCCCGGTGTCGCCTCCATCTGCCGTAACAATGCGTTCATCTCGTCCGGCTTCAGCCGCCGTCCCGAGCGCACCGAGCCGTGGCAGGCCATGGTGGCTGCGATGTATTCGAGCTTGTTGCGCAACCCGCTTGCGGTGTTCCACTCGACGATCTCGTCGGCGAGATCGCGGATCAGTGCCGATGCGTCCACTTCGCCGAGCATTGCCGGCGTTTCGCGCACGGCAACCGCACCAGGGCCGAAGCGCTCGATCGCAAGCCCCAGCCGATCGAGTTCTTCTTGATGCACCATCAGCCGGTCGCAATCCTCTTCCGGCAGGTCGATGATTTCGGGGATCAGCAGCACCTGCGAGGCAAGCCGGTCGTTTTCCAGGGCCTTGCGCAGGCTCTCATAGACGAGCCGCTCATGCGCCGCATGCTGGTCGACGATGACGAGCCCGTTTTCCGTCTGCGCCACGATATAGTTTTCGTGCACCTGCGCGCGCGCCGCACCCAGACGGTGGCCGGTGGCCGCCGCATCGCCGGCGCGCTCAGTCTCGGAAATCACGTCCGCCCGCGCCGTCGGTGTCGCAAACGCATCGAACCCGGCCTGCATCGGCCTCGGGGCATAGGGGGCTGATGATGTCAGACCGAGTGGGCGTGACGGAGAGGAGGCGGCGCTCCACGGCGCCTGTGCCGAAGCTGCATGGGCATAGGCGGTCTGTGCGGGGCCGGCCGACGAATTCCCTGTCTGCGAACCCTCGGCGAACCCGGCTGCTCCGCCCGATTGCCCTTCGGATTGTTGCCATGGACCCGGCTGGAAGGCCCGCAACATGGCCGTTGCGCCGGTCGTCGAAGCCCGGTCGCCCTCGCGGTGCAGCGCCTGGCGGATGGCGCCGACGATCAGCCCGCGCACCAGCTGCGGATCGCGGAACCGCACATCCGCTTTCGCCGGGTGCACGTTGACGTCGACAAAGGCCGGGTCGAGATCGATCGACAGCACCGCGACCGGATAGCGACCGGCCGGCATCTGCTCGGCATAGGCGCCGCGGATCGCCGACAGGATCAGCTTGTCCTGTACCGGCCGGCCGTTGACGAAGGCGAACTGATGCGCCGAGTTGCCGCGGTGGAACGTCGGCACGCCGACAAAGCCCGAAAGCGACACATCCTCGCGCCCGGCATCGATCTCGATAGAGTTCTCCTTGAACTCGGCCCCCAGAACCTGCGCCATGCGGGCGAGGTGATCATTGCCGGTGGCGGGAAATTCCAGCGTCGAGCGATCCGAGCCGGACAGCACGAAGCGGATATGCGGGAAGGCGATCGCCATCCGCTTGATGATCTCGGTGATCGCCGCCGCTTCCGCCCGCTCCGTCTTCATGAATTTCAGCCGCGCCGGCGTGGCGAAGAACAGGTCGCGCACTTCGACCACCGTACCCGCATTGGCGGGCGCCGGCTTTACCGGCGTCGCATGGCCACCCTCGACCGAGACCTGGAAACCGGATGCATCGCCCGGCCTGCGGCTGGTGATCGACAGTCGCGCCACCGAACCGATCGACGGCAGCGCCTCGCCGCGAAAACCGAGCGTGCTGATATCGTCGAGCGTCGCGGAGATCTTCGAGGTGCAGTGACGGCGCACCGCCAGCTCCAGATCACCGGCATCCATGCCCGAACCGTTGTCGGTGACGCGCAGCAGGCTCTTGCCGCCGCCGGCAGTGGCGATCTCGATCCGCGTCGCACCGGCATCGATGGCGTTTTCGACCAGTTCCTTGATGGCGCTGGCCGGCCGTTCGATCACCTCGCCAGCGGCAATCTGGTTGATCAGGGTCTCGGGAAGAAGTTTTACGGGCATGGCCTATTTTCAAGGATTCGAGCGGGCGAGGAAAGAGCCAAATTCAAAACGCCACAGCTCAGGTGAAGTAAAAATGACTGAAACTCACAAATAGGCCGACGCGGTAGCGCGCTATTAATCTAGCTTTAATTTGCAGGCGTTAGTTTCACCCTGTTGATTTGGATGAAGCCAGGAGAGTTTTGCTCTCCGCGTACGATCGAAGTGGCGGCCGGCTGGGCACCGTCACATTCTGCCGATCGTCCGTTGAAGACTTGGAGCCAGCATGTTTCCCACGGACGATCTATGACTTGAAGGACGTTAGGCCGATCAATCCTGCAATCGGCTGACTAGGCGTGACCTTGCGGTTGCCTGATAGCATACGGAGTTTCATCCCATGAATGATTTGGACACGGCGGATCCGAACATTCAGACTGCCATTCTGGAGGCGTTCGCCGAGGGCATTTCCGCGGCCGTACTTCTGTACGACAAGAACGACATGCTCGTCTTCGCCAGCCCCCAGTTTGCGGGCCTCTTGCGCGTTTCGCCCGCTCTCCTGTCGGCCGGTACCCGCATGCGTGATCTGCTCACCGCCATGTATGACGGCGGCATCCGCCTTGCCTCCGAAACATTCGCCTATCGCAAGGGTTTGAGCCGCGAGCACTGGATTTCTGAACAGATCTCCGGCCTGTGGAAGGAGCGCACCGAAACGATCGAGCGTCCGGCCGACGGGCGCTGGATGCGCGTCGTCAAGCGCCGGCTTTCCTCCGGCTTCGGCATCTGTGTCGTCAAGGATGTGACGGACGAGAAGAAGCGCGAGGAACAGTGGCGCCTCGATACCGAGCGGGTCCAGATCACCGAGGAAGTGCTCGACAATCTTCCCTTTCCCATCAGCGTCAAGGACAAGAACGCCACTTTCGTCGCCATCAACAAGGCGAACTGCGATTTCCTTGATCTGCCGGCTGATGCCATCCTCGGCCATACGGGGTCGGATATCAATCCGCCGGCACTCGAACAGCGCCTCGTCGATATCAACCGCGAAGTGATGGAAACCGGCCTGCCGGTCAGGCTGCCGGAGCGCATCATCCGCCCCGACGGCTCCATCGTCACCGTCTACGTCCACAAATACCGTATCGGCAGACCCGGCCGATATTACCTCGTCACCCTCAAGCAGGATATCTCCGATGTCGCTGATGGTGACGGCGACGATCTGCGGCGCGACGATTTCGTCGAGATCGACCTGACGCGCAAGGCGGATGCATCCGACATGGCCATCGAACTGCCGCCTGGCAAGGTTCTGGTCGTCACCGCCGATCCGCAGGCCGAGGCAGGCGCCATGCGCATCCTTCGTCAGGGTGGCGTCGATGTCTCCTGCGTCTCCAGCGACGGTGAACTGATGCTGTTCCTCCAGCTCGCCACCGAGGCGGATATCCGCATCGACCTCATCGTCATCGACGCTGCGATGCCGGGCGAATGCCAGCAGGTCGCGGAAGCCCATGGCGTCATGGCGCTTGTCCTAGATCCGAAATCCTTCGATCACAATCTGGCGCGGCTCGTGCGCGACGGGTTGCAAGGCGCAGACGATGGTATCGCGCCGGCGATGGATGACGATTGGGTCCCATCTTTCCAGCCGAACGAACGCGAAATCGATATCCTTGTCGCCGAGGACAACGAGGTCAACCAGATCGTCTTCTCGCAGATCCTCGATAGCCTCGGCTATCGTTACATCCTCGCGGCCGACGGTGAAGAGGCCGTGCGTCTGTGGCGCGAGCGGGCCCCCCGCCTGGTCCTGATGGATGTCACCCTGCCGAAACTGACCGGTTTTGAGGCCTCCGCTGCCATCCGAGCACTGGAAGACGGCGTCACCCAGGTGCCGATCGTCGGTGTCCTGCCGCACGCTTTCGACCGCGACCGCGAGGCCTGCCATGCGGTCGGCATGGATGACGTGATCCTCAAGCCGATCAGCCCGGAAGCGCTCGACACGGTCATCCGCAGGTTCCTCGAACCGGTCGAGGGCGTATCCGTTCACAGTCGCAACCCAGACGCGGAAACGGCCAGATTTTCTTAATCTTTGTCCCGCATCCTTCGGGCAACTTCGAGACGCGGGACAATTCATGATATCACCGGGCAATCTCGTGCCTCAGGTTAGCCAGAACGAACTGCAGGCCATGGCCTACAGCGATCCGCTGACCGGACTGGGCAATCGCTACCGCCTGCGTGACAAGGTGCGGATGCTCGCGGCCGAGCGCGCCGACGATCCTGCTCCCTTCACCATCTGCATCGCCAATCTCGACGGCTTCAAGCCGATCAACGATCTTTTCGGCTCGCAGGCCGGTGACGAGATCCTTTGCCAGGTCGCCCACCGCCTGAAGGCCTGCATGCCGGATGGCGCCACCGTCACCCGCCACGACGGCGACGAATTCGCCTTCATCCTGCCGCTCGTCTTCGAGCGCAACGGGGCGGAGCGCATCGGCCAGATGATGAAGGATGTCCTGTCGGCCCCCTACGATCTCGGCGACCGCAATGTCCGCCTGTCCGCCTCGTTCGGCTTTGCCATCTATCCCTTTGCCGGCGAGGAATTCGAGGAACTGCTCAAAAGCGCCGAAACCGCCCTCTATCGCTCCAAGCGCCGCGGTCGTGCGCAGATCACCGTCTATTCCACCGAAATCGCCCAGGAAATGAAGCGCGCCACCCATATCGAGCAGGCGCTGCGCAATGCGATCATTTCCGATGCCGTCGATGTTCACTTCCAGCCGATTGTGCGCATCCGGGACGGGGCCGTGGTCGGCTTCGAGGCGCTGGCGCGCTGGCGCGATGCCGATCTCGGCTTCGTTTCGCCCGCCGTCTTCGTGCCGCTTGCCGAAGAGCGCGGCTTCATCGACGCGCTGTCCGATACGCTGCTGCGCAAGGCGGCCGAGGCGGCGCTTTCCTGGCCGCGCGAGCTGTTCCTGTCGTTCAATCTGTCATCCGCCCAGCTGATGGACCCCGGCACGGCGTCGAACATTCTCTCCACCCTGTCGCGCGTCGGCCTCGACCCCAACCGGCTGGAGCTGGAAATCACCGAAACGGCGGTGATGACCTCGGCCGACACCGCCCAGCGGATCATCACCGAGCTGCGCGAAAAGGGTGTGCGGATCTCGCTCGACGATTTCGGCACCGGCCAGTCGAGCCTCGGCCGACTGCGCGATTTCACCTTCGACAAGGTCAAGATCGACCGCGCCTTCATTTCCCGCATCACCTCGGATCGCGCCTCCGAACATATCGTCCGCGCCATCATCGCCATGTGCCAGGGGCTGGATCTCGACGTCGTCGCCGAAGGTATCGAGGAGCGCGACGATGTCGACATGCTGCGCCAGCTCGGCTGCGGCATGGGCCAGGGCTTCCACTATGGCCGCCCGGTCGATGGCAATGCGACGCTGCGCTACCTGCAGGAACACTATCACGACTTCATGATGATGGAGCGCATCTGAGGGCGCGACGGGCAGCTCGGAAACGAGACTTTGCAGAGGGCGGTTGTCAGCCCCTAAAACTCGGGCGGATATTGCCGCGCGCCGTGAAGCACACGGATAATGTCGATGAAGTACGGTTCGTCCAGCGTGTAGATAAGCCGAAAGGGCGTGCGCGGTACGGTGAGTTCGCGGGTGCCGGCAACGTCGCCTTCACGTCCCAGCAGTGGAAAGCTTTCAAGTTGCTCCGCGACGATGAAGATTGCCGTCAGCACTCGTTCAAGCCCGCTGGGGCTTTCCTTTTCGATATGCTGCTTTATCGCGTCCAGGTCGGCTTCGGCCGTATCCTGAAAGCGGACGTGCATCAGAAGCCGAATTTGCGTCGGGTTTCATCGAGGGTCTTATAGCACGCCTTTCCGCTGTGCTTTCGCTCGAGTGCCTGCTCGATCTGCGTATTCATCCAGGCACGATGTTCAGATGCGATATCCGCATCCTCTATCGGTACCAGAGTGTCCGGGGCAGAGTTTTGTTCTTTAAGCATGGCCATGAGCGATGGTAGCAGATTGCGGTTGGTTCCGGTAGGGCCGGAAATGGCAGGTCAGCCGGCTTAAAGCCGGCCGCTTCTCGTTTCGGTCAAAGATTGAGCAAGCGATAGACGTCTGGAAATAACCTATCGCAATCACCGCATCTGCCGCTTTACGACACCACACGCCGCGTCTGCTTGTCGCGCATCTTTCGCCGCTCGGCGATGATCCAGGCTCGACGGAACGAGAGCGCACCCCATGTCGATTTCCAACGATCCCCTGCTGCAACCCTACAAACTCAGGCACCTGACGCTGAAGAACCGTATCATGTCGACCGCGCATGAGCCGGCCTATTCGGAAGACGGCATGCCGAAGGATCGCTACCGGCTCTACCATGTGGAAAAGGCCAAGGGCGGCATCGCGCTGACGATGACGGCAGGCTCCGCCAGCGTCTCCGTCGACAGCCCGCCGGCCTTCGGCAATCTTCTCGCCTACAAGGACGAGATCGTGCCGTGGATGAAGAAGCTTGCCGACGACTGTCACGAGCATGGCACGGCGGTGATGATCCAGCTCACCCATCTTGGCCGCCGCACCAACTGGAACAAGGGCAACTGGCTGCCGGTTCTCGCCCCGTCGCCGATCCGCGAACCGGCCCATCGCGCCATTCCCAAGGAGATGGAGGATTGGGATATCGAGCGGATCGTCGCCGACTATGCCGATGCCGCCGCGCGCATGCAGGCCGCCGGCCTCGATGGTGTCGAGATCGAGGCCTATGGCCATCTGATCGACCAGTTCTGGTCGCCCGCCACCAACCGGCGCGAAGACGAATTCGGCGGCTCGCTCGACAACCGCCTGCGCTTTTCCGACATGATCTTCAAGGCGGTCAGAAAGGCCGTCGGCCCGGATTTCATCGTCGGCACCCGCCTGGTCGTCGATGAGGACTGGCAAAAGGGCCTGTCGCGCGAGGAGGGAATGGAGATCGCCAGGCGGCTCGTCGCCTCCGGCCGCATCGATTTCCTCAACGTCATCCGGGGGCATATCGATCATGACGCCGATCTCAACGAGGTCATCCCGATCCAGGGAATGAAGGCGTCCCCGCATCTCGATTTTGCCGGCGAGGTGAGGGCGGCGACGAAGTTCCCGGTCTTCCATGCCGCTCGCATCGCCGATGTCGCGACCGCCCGCCATGCGATCGCCGAGGGCCGTCTCGACATGGTCGGCATGACGCGCGCCCATATCGCCGATCCGCATATCGTCAGGAAGATCATGGCAGGCCAGGAAGCGCGCATCCGCCCCTGCGTCGGCGCGACCTACTGTCTCGACAGGATCTACGAGGGCGGCGAGGCGCTCTGTATTCACAATGCGGCGACCGGCCGCGAGGCACTGATCGCCCATGATATCGAGAAGGCGGCGTCACCACGTCGCGCCGTCGTCATCGGTGCCGGGCCCGCCGGGCTGGAGGCGGCCCGCGTGCTCGCCGAGCGCGGCCATGCCGTGACCGTGCTTGAGGCAACCGGCGAGGCGGGCGGTCAGGTCAACCTTCTTATCCGCAACCCGCGTCGCCGCGAAATGATCGGCATCGTCGACTGGCGGCTGTCGGAACTGGAGCGTCTCGGCGTCGAGATCCGCTACGATGTCTATGCGGAAGGGGCGGACGTCCTGGCGCTGGAACCCGACCTCGTCGTCGTCGCGACCGGCGGCTTCGCCCAGTCGCCGGAACTGGAGGAGGGCGAGGACCTGGTTACCAGCAGCTGGGATATTCTGGCGGGCACTGCCCGGCCGGTCGGCCCGGTGCTTCTCTTCGACGACAATGGCGGCCATCCGGGCATGAGTGCGGCGGAAGTGATCGCGGCGACCGGCACCGAGCTGGAACTCGTCTCCCCCGAGCGCTTCTTCGCACCCGAAATGGGCGGCATGAATCATGTGCCTTACGCCAGAACCTTCGCCGAGAAGAACGTCAGGGTGACGATCAACACGCGGCTGAAGGCGGTGCGTCGCAGCGGCAACGGACTGACCGCCGTTCTCGGCTCGGACTACGCGACATCGACCGTCGAGCGTCAGGTCGCACAGGTCGTGGTCGAGCATGGCACGATGGCCAATGCCGATCTGTTCCTGGAATTGAAGCCGTCCTCGCGCAATCTCGGCGCCGTCGACTATCCGGCCCTGATCGCGCGCAAGCCGCCGCTGCCGGTCAGGCAACCGCAATCGGCTTTCGACCTGATCCGCATCGGCGATGCCGTCTCCAGCCGAAATATCCACGCGGCGATCTACGATGCGTTGCGGCTCTGTTCGCTTCTGTAACCAGGAAAAAGGGCGGCGCCGCAGCACCGCCCCTGATCGCTATCGCCACTGGTAGCGAGGTGTTCGCTCCAGGCATCCAGCCTTTTAAGGCTTGGGCGCCGTCGACGAGTTTGTCTCGCCACCCGTAGCAGGTGCACCCGGCGCGGCAGGCGTTGCCGGTGCTGTGGTCGTGGAGGACGTCGTGGTTGCGTCCGTGGCCGCCTGCTGGTCTGCCAGCGTCTGGAACTCCGGCGCCGCCTGCAGGGCTTCTGCCGTTTCCGTCGTTGTCAGACGCACGTCGTTGTTGTTGGCGGCGTCACGCGCCATGGTGATCTTGTCGATCGGCAGCGCCACGTTCTTTTCGCCGATGCCAAGGAAACCGCCGACACCGACAACAGCCGCGACAATGCCGCCGTTCTCCTGAAGGATCAGGTCGTTGACGTCGCCGATGCTCTCGTTGCCGGCGTTGTAGATCTGCTTGCCGATATAGTCATTGGCGCTGATCTGGGTTGCCGACTGCTCGGTCAGATAGCTGCCGGCTGCCGAAGACGACATTTCGGCACCAGTCGTTGCGCCAGGCGCAGCGGTGGTCGAGTTGGCGTCAGGCGTTGCCGGTGCGGTCGGCGATGCCGGCTCTGCCGGTGCCGAATTGCTGGTCTGTGCGAACGCCGGCGCGATGGCTGTGGACGTCATGAGGGCGGCCGCGATAATTGCTCCAAGGGTCTTCTTCATGGTGATCCTGCCTTTGTTGTTGTTGCGTCTTTTTCTGTCGAGCCCGCGGTCTTGTTGTTGGTTTTCACCGCTTGCTTCGACAGGACAAACAACGTCCGGCAACATTTGGTTCCCGCATTGATGCATTTTAATGCGGGAACGATGTCCGGGATCAGGACAGCTTTCGGGGCAGGTCGCCTACAGCCGGTAGGCGTGTTCGGCTCTGTCGCGAACACCCGTTTGCACCGCAAATGTCGCGCCTGCCTGCGCATCCTCGGCGCGGCCGTTGGCGTCCAGCCCTTCCCAGGCGGACGTGACGGCGATGCGGCCCGAACCGATGAAGGCAGGGCAGGTCGTGCGCTTGGCGGGAAGCAGGTAGCTCTCCACCAGCACGCCCTGCGCGTCATAATGATCGAGCGCGCCGATACCCCAGCGGGCATTCCAGATATGGCCCTGTGCATCGCAGATCGAGCCGTCCGTGCCGCCCGGCTCGCCGGAGCGGTCGATGAACACGGAAGGCTCGCCGCTCGGCAGGCCGCTTGCCGGGTCGACGGCAACCTTCATCACCTTGTTGACGCGGGTGTCGGTGAAATAGGCAGTTGCGCCATCCGGTGAAAAGCAGATCGAGTTGGAAATGCTGATGCCGCCATAGAGCTGCGTCACCACGCCCTTCGAGACATGATAGATCGCGCCCGCGCCGTCGGCCGCCTTGCGTCCCATGGTGCCGATCCACAGGTTGCCGGATTGGTGCACGCGTCCGTCATTCGAGCGGTTGCCGTCATTGCCGGGTTCGAGATCGCAGTGGTGGGCCAGTTCCCCGGTCGCCCGATTGCGGATGAACAGGCCCCTGTCGCTGCCGATCAGCTGGCTTTCGTCATCGATGCGCGCCACCACGCTCGCCATCACCGGCAGAGGATGGATCGTCTCCTGGCCGCGGCCCAGATCCAGCGCATGCAGACCCCGGCCGAGAATGTCGAGCCACCAGAGCGTATTGGTCTCCGGTTCGAAGCTCGGCCCTTCGCCCAGTTCGCACAGCGTTGGCGACAGAACGGTTCCCGTAAATGGCGTGATGGACGTCATGACATGCCTCCCTTTCATGGCCAGCTCTTATGTCGAAAGAGTTGTTTCGACTGGTTATTCGCCACGTATCGTTGCGGCCGTCAAACTGTCGTCCACAGCAAATTATTCAAGCATGGTGCATCGCACAGCGTTTTTCGCTAAAAACGATCACGTCTCAGCATTCTTTGCTGTGGCCAACGCCAAAAATTAACATCTCTTTCAATTCTGCAGTGGAAGCTGAACCTTGCCAAAACACGCGATGCGGGAAGAAAAACCGGACTTTTATTTTACGTCCTTTCCAACCAGCGCGTTTTCCGAAAAACCAGAATGATTCGTGTGCTTGCGCCAGATGATGTGGCGCATTCGGTGGAGCAGAGAAGTTACCATATGGCCAAGACGGACACCGCGGCCGAGCTGATTCGTTTCGACATCGATGTCGAGGAAATCGCCGGTCTTGAGACGCAGTTCGATGTCTTCCGCTTCATGAAGCGGTTTGCAGATTTTTATGGGTTCAAGACCTTCATGGTCTTCAATCTTCCCGCCCCGACCGCAACAGGTCTGGCCGGCAGCTCGATCATCACCAACTGGCCCGCCGAAATGCTGTCGCTGTTCGACCGCGAGATCTATGGCCAGGCGGCTTACGCCCTGCGCAACCTGCGTCGTTCCTCGCTCCCGTTCACCTACGACCTTGATGATACGCAGGCCGACTATGCCAACCGCGATGCGCGCGAGACATTCGTCCGCTTCGGCGTCGCGCGCGGCGTCTATTTCCCGGTTCACGATGGTTCCGGCACGAGAGGCGCCGTGACGCTCGGCGGCCTCAGCGCTGCGCCATCCCATCAGCAGATGATGGAACTGGCCTATGTCTGCGCCCATGTCTTCGAACGTCTGGCCCAGATCCGCAATGTTGATGTCCGCGTCCACGATCTCCTGACCGAGCGCGAGACCGACTGCCTCAACTGGACCGCCGCCGGCAAGACGAGTGCCGAGATCGCCGATATCCTCGGTCTCTCCGAACACACGGTCAACCACTACCTCAACCGTGCTGCCAAGAAGCTCGATACGGTCAACCGTACGCAAGCCGTGGCCAAGGCGCTGCGCACCGGCATCATCAAGTAGTTAATTGTTGCGACGCACAATTTGTGTGCAACTGCACGATGCCAGCTGCGCTCATGCCGAGTAAAAAGGAGGTCTCCGGCCAAACAGAATGAATCTGGGCCGGATTCCCGCCAAAACGAAAATGGCACGCTTCATGCATTCGATTGTGCAGGTCCAGAGGGGGCCACAGAAGCGTCCCAAGAGACGCGAACCAAAAGCAGAAGCCGTCCTGCGGTCTGGCGCCAGTTGGCAGCCGACCGCGGGACGGCTTTCTCTTTTCCGGCCCGTCCTTCGTCTCTTTCTCCGTCAATCCTGCCTGTCCGGACATTCCGTCCGGCAAGGCGGCTTGCCGGGATGCAAGCTCCGCTCCTATATAGCGCCCAAGACAGAGCGTCGGGTGAGTGTCCGCCCGGCACGTCGAGGATGCAGCAGGAGTTCCAGATGCCGGATGTAACCAAGGACCAGGTGCTAGCAGCGCTCGCCAAAGTGCCGGCTCCCGACGGCACCGGCGATCTCGTCTCGCGCGGCATGGTTTCGGACGTCTTCATTTCGGATCAGAAAGCCTATTTCTCGATCACTGTGCCGGCCGACAAGGCTGACGCGCTGGAGCCGATGCGGCTTGCCGCTGAAAAGGCCGTGACCGGCGTGGCCGGCGTCAGGGGTGCGCTGGTGACACTCACCGCCGACCGCAAGGCAGGATCTTCGCCACCGCCGGCACCGGCCAAGCCCACCGGACACGGCCCCGCACCGGCGGGCGCAGCATCGGCAGGCCATCCATCGGCCGGAAACGCGCAGCCGCGCGGCCCGGTCAACGTCAAGACCGGCGTTCCCGGCATCGGCGCCATCATCGCCGTCGCGTCCGGCAAGGGCGGTGTCGGCAAGTCGACGACCGCCGTCAATTTTGCTCTCGCACTTCAGGCAAACGGCCTGCGGGTCGGCCTGCTTGACGCCGATATCTACGGTCCGTCCGTGCCGCGCCTGTTGAAGATTTCCGGCCGCCCCGAACAGATCGGTGGACGCCAGATCCGGCCGATGGAAAATTACGGCCTCAAGGCCATGTCGATGGGCTTCCTCGTCGATGAGGAGACGGCGATGATCTGGCGCGGTCCGATGGTCCAGTCGGCGCTGTTGCAGATGCTGCGCGAAGTCGCCTGGGGCGAACTCGACGTGCTCGTCGTCGACATGCCGCCCGGCACCGGCGACGTGCAGCTGACCATGGCCCAGCAGGTGCCGCTTGCCGGCGCGGTCATCGTCTCGACCCCGCAGGATCTGGCCCTCATCGATGCCCGCAAGGCGGTGACGATGTTCGGCAAGGTCGAAATCCCGATCCTCGGCATCGTCGAGAACATGAGCTATTTCCTCGCTCCCGACACCGGCAAGCGCTACGATATTTTCGGCCATGGCGGTGCAAGGGCCGAGGCCGAACGCATCGGCGTTCCCTTCCTCGGCGAAGTGCCCCTTACCATCGATATCCGCGAGCGCTCCGACCTCGGCACGCCCATCGTCCATTCGCAGCCGGATGGCGAGATCGCCGGTATCTACCGGGAGGTCGCGGAAAAGGTCTGGGCGCAGGTCAAGCAAGGCTCCCGCCGCAAGCCGCCGGCCATCGTCTTCGAATAACAGGCGCATTCCACAATCCCCTTGCCGCGACGGGCGGCAGGGGCCATCTATTGACGATAAATCCTGTCTGCCATCATTTGCCTGCCAGTCACTGACCAGTATCTGAAAGCCCCTGTTTTCCGCCGGAAAGGCTGACGTCCCCGTCAGGCACTTCATGGGTCATCCCGCAGAGCATCACGCCGCTGAAAAGACCAGGACCCAAAGCCTGTTTGCCCTGGCGCTCGGCTCTGTCGGCGTCGTCTACGGCGACATCGGCACCAGCCCGCTATATGCGTTCCGCGAGGCGCTGAAGCCGATCGCTCATGACGGCGTCACCCATGTGGAAATCATCGGCCTGATCTCGCTGATGATCTGGACGCTGACCATCATCGTCACGATCAAATATGTCCTTTTCTTGCTGCGCGCCGACAATGACGGGGAGGGCGGTACGCTCTCGCTGCTCGCCCTCCTGACCAAGACGCCGAACGGCCACCGTGCGCTGCTGATGCTGCTCGGTCTGATCGGTGCCGCACTTTTTCTCGGCGATGCGATGATAACCCCGGCGCTATCGGTCATGTCGGCGGTCGAAGGCCTGAAACTGGTGACGCCTGCCGCCGACGGTTTCGTCCTGCCGATTTCGGTCGCCATCCTTGTCGGCCTCTTCGCCATCCAGTCGAAGGGGACCGGCCATGTCGCCCGCTATTTCGGCCCGATCACCGCGCTCTGGTTCGTTGTGCTCGGCGCGGGCGGCATCGTCCATATCGCCGACGACTATTCGATCCTCAACGCCTTCAATCCCTGGTACGCCGCCCAGTTCATGCTGCGCGAAGGCTTTGCCGGCGTCATCGTGCTCGGCGCGGTGTTCCTCACCGTCACAGGCGCCGAAGCGCTTTACGCCGATCTCGGCCATTTCGGTCGTCGGCCGATACAGTGGGCGTGGTTCACGCTGGTTTTTCCGGCGCTGACGCTGAATTATCTCGGCCAGGGCGCGATGGTGTTGAAACATCCGGAAGCGATGCGCGATCCCTTCTACCTGATGTTTCCGGAATGGGCGCTGATCCCGGTCATCATCCTGGCGACGGCCGCAACCATCATTGCCAGTCAGGCGGTCATCACCGGCGCCTTCTCGCTGGTGCGCCAGGCGATCCATCTCGGTTACCTGCCGCGCATGCAGATCCTTTTCACCTCGGAAACCAATACCGGGCAGATTTTCCTGCCCGGCGTCAACACGCTGCTGCTGATCGGCGTCATCGCGCTGGTTCTCGGCTTTGAAAGCTCCGAGGCGCTCGCCACCGCCTATGGCATCTCGGTCACCGGCGCGATGGTGGTGACGACGCTGATGGCCTTCGAGTTTGTCCGTCTGCGCTGGAACTGGCCGCAGACGGTGGCGATCCTGACGCTCGCGCCGCTTCTGGCGCTCGAAATCGTCTTCCTTGGCGCCAATCTGTTGAAGATCCACGACGGCGGCTGGGTGCCGGTGATGATGGCGGCGATCTTCACCATTATAATGTGGACCTGGAAACGCGGCACGGCGATCCTGTCTGAAAAGACGCGCCGCATCGACGTGCCGCTGCAAACCTTCGTGCCGATGCTGGAAAAGAAAAGCGATCATGCGCCCGTGCAGGTTCCAGGCGTCGCCATCTTTCTCACCAGCGACCCCGAGACCGCGCCGGCAGCGCTTCTCCATAATATAAAGCACAACCACGTCCTTCACGAGAAGAACGTCATCCTGACGATCCGCACGCTCAACATGCCGCGCGTGCCAATCGGAGACCGTTTCCGCATGGAAAAACTCTCCGAGCGCTTCACGATGCTGGAGCTGAATTACGGCTTCATGCAATCGCACAATGTCTCCCAGGCGCTCGCCTATCTGCGCAAGACCGGCTTCAAGTTCGATATCATGTCGACTTCCTTCTATCTCGGTCGCCGCAAGCTGATCCCTGATGCGCAATCGGGCATGCCCATGTGGCAGGACCGTCTGTTCATCGCCATGGCCAACTCCGCCACCGACCCGTCCGACTATTTCCACCTGCCGGCCAACCGTGTGGTGGAACTGGGCTCGCATGTGATCATCTGAGCGCCTCTGGCGTGTCCTTCCCGCCACATTCACGCATCCGTTAAATGCGCGACTGCTGATCGAGCCTGCCGCGCAAGGCTTTCCACCCTTCGCGTTAACCGCTCATCAAGGTTAATGATTCACTATCCACCCATAGTCGCTGCCCGATCCCGCCCGGCATGCCGGGGCGAGGGGGCTGTCATGGTTGTGCCGTGGAGTTGCCGTTTTGCGTACAAAGAGAGTTCTGCGTAAGAATAGCCTTCCGCGTACCGACAAGTCCCTGTTGCGTTGGGACAGGATGGCGTCTCCGGCTCTGCTTGGCCTTGCCGCCTGGCTTGTCTTCCCGGCGGTTCCGTCCTCGGGCGATTTCACCGATCTCTTTGCCGGCCGCGGTTCCGCCTCCGAGACCTGGCGCATGGTCATGACCCAGTCGCCGGCGGGCTCGCTGCATGCCGGTTCTCTCGCCTTTCCCGGCGGTGCGGGCGTTCTCGGCGGCGATGCCGGCATCGCGCTGCCCGACGGCACGAAACTGGCTCTGGCGGATAAGGACAAGCCGGGCGAGGCGACTCCGGATGAGGACCGCGTCAACCGTGCCGCCAAGAAGGGCCGCGTCGTTGCCGTCGAGGTCATGCAGCCGCCCAAGGCATTTTCCGCAGGCTCGATCCTCCAGCGCTCCAGTTCGCTGATCAAGCCGGTCGCGTCCGACGACGAGATGACCGCCTTCGTCAAACCTGCCAATGACCAGCAGCCGGTCGAAGTGGCGGAATTCTACCCACGCAAGGACGAGGTGCAGGAAAACAGCCTGCCGCCGATGATCGCCAGCCTCGTCACCAACGATACGCCCGACGTGCTGGCTTCCGCCTATGCGCCGGCCGCCCCGGACTTCTCCCGCCAGTCTCCCTTCGATGCGCTTCTCGGCAAGAAGCCGGCCGCCGGCCGCTTCATTCCGCCGATCGGCAAGGACGACCACGCCTGGGCGGCAAACCCGCTGCCTGAAGACAGCTTTTCCCCCAAACAGCAGCAATGCCTCGCCTCCGGCATCTATTTCGAAGCGCGCGGCGAAAGCGTGCGCGGCCAGGCCGCCGTAGCCCAGGTCATATTGAACCGGGTGCGCAACCCCGCCTATCCCGGCACGATTTGCGATGTCGTCTATCAGAACGAGGACTGGCGCAACCGCTGCCAGTTTTCCTTCGCCTGCGACAATATAAAGGACCGCATCCGCTCGCAGGAAAACTGGAAGATCGCCAAGGACGTGGCGATGGCGACGACCGCCGGCAAGATCTGGCTTCCCGAGGTCGGATCCGCGACACATTATCATGCCGTCTACGTCAAACCGAACTGGGGACGCACGATGAAGAAGGTCGGGCGCATAGGTCTGCACATCTTCTACCGTACCTATGGTGGTGGTTGGAGCTGATACAAGCGTCGAAGCCGCGCCGATTCCCGCACCAGTTTTACCCCCAATCGCTCATGTCGGGTTTAAGCCCATGAATTGCATGGGTTAATTTCCGTTGTATGAAGCGCGCCCGGTGCCTTGACTACGCAGGCGCTCAAAACTATGTTGCGCGCGACTTGAAAGACGGGCCGGAAGGCGCGATTTCCCTCGCTACCCTTTGATTCCGGTTCTTCCGGTTGGGAGCCGGTCGGCGGTGGAGGACGCGAAATATGGATGACCGTGACGAAGGTCTGGAAGACCGCCGCAAACGCCTTTCCGCAGCCTTGGCTGACAGGAAGGTGGATGAGGCGGCAGAGGCGAAGCGGGCAGCGCAATCTGAAACAAGCCGCAAGGGCATGTCCCTTGGCTTGAAGATTTCCTCCGAATTCATCTCTGCGGTCGCTGTTGGCGCCATTCTGGGCTATCTGATCGACCGTTTTGCCGGTACCGCGCCGTGGGGGATGATCATACTTCTTCTCCTCGGTTTCGGTGCAGGCGTCTTGAACGTGCTGCGTTCCGTCGGCATGGTGGCAGAGCCACCGGACCGGGCGGGACGAAGCGACAAAGATATAAAGTGAAGCGGCGACAAGCCGTTTCGACAACAGACCGCATCGACGGTCAGCGAAAGAGGTAGACGGTGGCAAACGATCCGATCCATCAGTTCCAGATCAGCAAGATCGTTCCGATCGAGATCGGTGGCATCGACCTTTCGTTCACAAATGCGTCCCTCTTCATGGTCGCGACCGTCGCCTGCGCCGCGGGCTTCCTCTATTTCGCAACCTCGCAGCGGGGCCTTATTCCCGGCCGTGCGCAGTCGATTGCTGAAATGTCCTATGAATTCATCGCCAACATGCTGCGCGAAGGCGCCGGCTCGCATGGCATGAAGTTCTTCCCGCTGGTCTTCTCGCTGTTCATGTTCGTGCTGACCGCCAACATGCTTGGCATGTTCCCGTACTTCTTCACGGTCACCAGCCAGATCATCGTCACCTTCGCGCTCGCCGTTCTCGTCATCGGCACGGTCGTCGGCTACGGTTTCTACAAGCACGGCCTCGGCTTCCTGAAAGTCTTCGTGCCGTCGGGCATTCCGGGCGTGCTTCTGCCGCTCGTCGTTGCCATCGAAATCATTTCTTTCCTCTCGCGTCCGATCTCGCTCTCCGTTCGTCTTTTCGCGAACATGCTCGCAGGTCACATCACGCTGAAGGTTTTCGCAGGCTTCGTCACCTCGCTCAGCGCCCTTGGCGCGCTCGGCATCGGTGGCGCCATCCTGCCGCTCATCATGACCGTCGCCCTGACCGGTCTCGAATTCCTCGTCGCCTTCCTCCAGGCCTATGTCTTTGCGGTACTGACTTGCATGTACCTCAACGACGCGGTCCATCCCGGCGGGCACTAAGGATAACTACCCATTGGCGTCCTGAAGGCGTCAGTCATCAGCCGCAACACCCATTCGAAGGAGTTTCATCATGGAAGCGGAAGCAGCAAAGTTCATCGGCGCAGGTCTCGCTTGCTTCGGTATGGCCGGCACGGCACTCGGCCTCGGCAACATCTTCGGCAGCTACCTGTCGGGCGCTCTGCGCAACCCGTCTGCCGCTGACAGCCAGTTCGGCCGTCTCGTATTCGGCTTCGCCGTTACGGAAGCTCTCGGCATCTTCTCGCTGCTCATCGCTCTCCTGCTGCTTTTCGCAGTCTAAGAACGGGCAGCGGGGCGGTTTATACCGCTCCGGGAAATCGGGATCGCGGCCGTTTGAGAAATCAGCGCGCCGCGGTTCCGTACATTAGAGTGCAGGGCGCCTTTGGCGAGCCCTCGGGGTCTTTCGGGACCGCGCTCTGACTTATAGAGTTTTACGTATCGGACCCTTCGAGAACCGATTTGGATTTTCGGGGCGATGCGGGGGAATACACCTGGAGGTGATGATGTTCGTGACCCCGGCACATGCGCAGACCGCGCCGGCCGCTTCTGAAACGCCTGCAGCGCCGGGCACAGCCCCTGCTGGGGAAAGCCAAGCCGCGCCGGCCGTGGGCGAGGTTCACACCGAAACCGGCGTTGCGCAGGGCGCAGAGCATGGTTCGGGCGTGTTTCCGCCCTTCGATCCGACGCATTTTGCTTCGCAGCTGCTGTGGCTCGTCATCACGTTCGGTCTCTTCTACATCCTGATGAAGAAGGTCATCGTACCGCGCGTTGGCGGCATCATCGAGGATCGCAAGAGCCGTATCGCCGGCGATCTCGAAGAAGCAGGCCGCCTCAAGGCGGAAGCCGACGCTGCCGTCGAGACCTATGAAAAGGAACTGGCCCAGGCCCGTTCCAAGGCCAACGGCATTGCCGAGACGGCCCGCGAGGAAGCCAAGGCCAAGGCCGCCGCAGACCGCGCCGCCATCGAGGCCGAACTGGCCGGCAAGCTTGCCGCTGCCGAAGCCCGCATCGGCGAGATCAAGGCCAAGGCATTTGCCGACGTCGGCACGATCGCTGAAGAAACCGCCACCGCCGTTGTCGATCAGCTGATTGGCGCCAAGGCGACCGGCGACGACATCAAGGCCGCTGTTGCGGCTGCCAAGACGGGAGCCTGATCCATGGACGCAACATTTTTTGCGCTTGTCGGCCTCGTTCTCTTCCTCATCCTGATCGCCTATCTCAAGGTGCCGGGCATGATGGCCAAGTCGCTCGACGAGCGTGCGGATAACATCCGCAGCGAACTCGACGAAGCCAAGCGCCTTCGCGAAGAGGCCCAGGCGCTGCTCGCTGAATACCAGAAGAAGCGCAAGGAAGCCGAAGCCGAAGCCGAAGAGATCGTTGCCGCCGCCAAGCGCGAGGCAGCTCTTCTCGCCGACGAGGCACGCCAGAAGACCGAGGAATTCGTTGCCCGCCGCAACGCCGTCTCGGAAGCCAAGATCAAGCAGGCCGAGACCGACGCCATCGGCGCCGTGCGCGCTGCCGCAGTCGACATCGCCATCGCTGCCGCGGAGAAGGTCATCTCGACCAAGACCGACAAGCCGACCCAGACAGCCCTCTTCAAGGATGCCGTCTCCAAGGTCCAGTCGCGTCTCAACTGATCGATAAGGTCAGAGCAGAATTCGAAAAGCCGGGTGGAAACGCCCGGCTTTTTTGTGTCTGGTCATGTACGCAGGTCGGTAGAAAACTAATTCTCAGCGCGGGCCTTGAGCCAACAAGGCCATAATTCGGCAACGGCTTCATGGCGAGCAGCAACGGATAACGGGGAAGCGCCGTCATGGCCATTTTCGCTATATCTGTAATCGCTCTCAGGTGTGACGATCACGGTATCAGCGCCGAATTGATCTGCGGTAACATCGACGATCAGGTCTTCACAGCGGACCCATATGTGGCTTTCCCATAAGTTGTTTCTATGGAAGCCGGCTTCCCTTAGTCGAATTCGCCCATCGCTGCCGAATGGATTACCGATCGCCAGATCTGCTGAATAACCCTCAAAGCGCAATGTGTGACAAAGGAAGAGGCTGCTTCGGCCGCATGTGCGGCTTGACGCAGGCGTCGGTACCGATACCCCACGCGATCGGTGCCAGTGCGGCCATATGGGTTCGAGAAAGTAACGCACTGCCTTGGCGTGCTTGACGATGGCAGTGTGTGTCGAGTGCTTAGTCAGCGGTATCATCCTGCTTCAACGGCCGAAAGCTCATCCGGTGCAGCACGCACGGGCCATCCGTGCTGATCGCATCACGATGCTGCTTTGTCCCGTAGCCGGCATGCTTGCCGAAGCCGTAAGCCGGATAGACGAGGCCGGCGCGGGTCATCATCCGGTCGCGCGTCACCTTGGCGACGATCGAGGCGGCGGCGATAGAGACGGAACGGCTGTCGCCCTTGATCACGGCCTTGCCCGAACAGATAAGCCCTTTGGGCACATCGCGGCCGTCGACGAGCACATGGGCCGGCGCGATGGGCAATCCTGCGACCGCGCGGCGCATCGCGTCGAGACTGGCGCGCAGAATGTTGATCCCGTCGATCAGCTTCGGGCCGGACGAGGCGATCGAGACATGCGCCGTCGCCATGATCGCCTCGAACAGCTGCTCGCGCTGCTTCAGGGAGAGTTTCTTGGAATCGTTGAGCCCGACCGGGATATTGTCCGGGTCGAGGATGACGGCGGCAGCGACGACCGGACCTGCAAGCGGCCCTCGGCCCGCCTCGTCGGTTCCGGCGACCGGCCAGTGACCGGCATCGCGTGCGGCAAGCTCGAGGCTGAAATCGCAGGTCAGGACATTATCGGAAGGCATCGGAGAATCGGGCGGCGTGCGAGCGAACATGGCGGCAAGCTCGCACGCCGTCCCGATCTCCTGCAAGCCCCGGAAGCGAGTGCGGCTTCGCTGTCCACCGGGGAACGCGGTGGCCGGGGCAAAGGTCTCGGGTGGGCTGTAGGCGGGGAAACCGAACCGAGAACCAATGAAATGCGATAGGAAGGATGCGCCGAGATCTGGCGGGAATTGCTCAGCGCTTCCTGGGCGTTTCGTGTCTGTTGATCATTGGTCTCCTTATAAAAGCGAAAGCTGGACGCCGCCGCCACTGGGGCGGAGGAACAGGTCGTCGCGCAGCGGCATGCCGCGCCGGGTCAGGCCCAGCCGCTTGGTCGCCATCTCGAAGCGGCGACTGATCTGCCAGGCATAGGGGCCGGTGCCCTTCATCCGCTTGCCGAACTCGGCGTCGTAATCCTTGCCGCCGCGCATCGAACGGATCAGCGACATGACATGCCGGTAGCGATCCGGATAATTGCGCAACAGCCAGTCGCGGAACAGAGGCGCCACTTCCAGCGGCAGGCGCAGCAGCACATAGCTTGCCTCGCGCGCACCCGCCGCATGGCCGGATTCGAGAATACGTTCGATCTCGTGGTCGTTCAGCGCCGGGATGATCGGCGAGGCCATGATGGCGGTCGGAATGCCGGCCTCCGTCAACGCCTTGATTGCTTCGAGCCGCTTGGCCGGTGTCGAGGCGCGCGGCTCCATCGTGCGCGCCAGCTTGCGGTCGAGCGTCGTCACCGAAATGCCGACCTTGGCGAGCCCTTTCGAGGCCATTTCGGAGAGAATGTCGATATCGCGCATCACCAGCGCCGACTTGGTCACGACCGCGACGGGATGGTTGGCCTTGTTAAGCACTTCGAGGATCTGGCGCATGATCCGCCATTCCCGCTCGATCGGCTGGTAGGGGTCGGTATTGGTGCCGATCGCGATTGCCCTGACCTTGTAGTCGGGCTTGCTCAATTCCCGCTCCAGAAGTCGCGGCACATCCGGCTTGGCAAACAGCTTTGCCTCGAAATCCAGCCCCGGAGACAGGCCCATGAAACTGTGGCTCGGTCGGGCGAAGCAATAGATGCAGCCGTGCTCGCAGCCACGATAGGGATTGACCGACCGGTCGAAGGGAAGGTCGGGGGAATCGTTGCGGGTCAGTGCCGTCTTCGGCTTCTCCACCTGCACCTCGGTACGAAACGCTTCCAGCGCCTCGATCGTTTGCCAGCCATCGTCGAAAGCCTCGCGGCGTTCGTCCTCGAAACGGCCGCTCGGGTTCAATCCCGCACCGCGTCCGCGCCGCCTGTCGATATCGATCCGCAGACCGGAGGACTGTACCAGCGCGTCGGCAATGTCAGCCGTATGGGCGGGCGCAAACGCACCCTGCCTGAGATCAGACAGCTCGGTCATGGAGGGCTCCTGGCGAGATCGTTTCCCGCGTTCGATGATTAAATTCCTACTCTCGAAAATAGAACATTGCAAGAACAAACTTTGTTCCTTGCTGGCATTCTCTGTTGCGATGCGGTAAGGGTCGGAAATGCTGACTGTTTTGATGGAATGCAGGGACCAGGAAGCCGAGCTGGCGCAGACGCTTTCGATCCTCGTCACGGCCGCGGTGGAGGGGCTGGTGAGTGACGTGATCATACTCGATCACGGCTCGCGCGATGGCTCGTCCCGCGTGGCGGATGCAGCCGGCTGCCGGTTCCATGGTCATTGGGATATCAAGGACATAGTGCGCAGTGCGCGCGGCGAATGGCTGCTGTTGCTGGAGCCGGGCGCGCGCCCGCAAAGCGGCTGGATCGACGAGGTGATGGAATATCTGGCGCTGATGAAGCAGCCGGCGCGGTTCTCCCCGTCGCGCAACTATCGCCGGCCTTTCCTCAAGCGCATCGGCCGCACCGTGCCGCCGCTGCAACAGGGCCTGCTGGTGCCGAAGAAGAACGCCATCGCCGCCGCCAGGTCCGGCATGGATCTGGAAGCGCTGGCCAGGGGCCAGAAACCGGCGAAGCTTTCGAGTGAACTCATTCCGGCCTGGGTGATGGCGGAGCGCTGATCAGCGAGCCAGCACGTCTCCCGAAAGTGGTCACCGGTTTCGGGATGAAGACATGCGCAAAAAGAAGCAGAAGCACGGCAAACGGATCTGAAAGATCGCGGCGTGTTTTAGCCGCGACGCAGATGCTCGTCCAGACGCGGCATGATTTCCACGAAATTGCAGGGCATGTGGCGGTAGTCGAGCTGCGCCTTCAATATCCCGTCCCAGGCATCCTTGCAGGCGCCGGGGGAGCCGGGCAGCACGAAGATATAGGTGGCGTTCAGGACACCGCCCGTGGCACGCGACTGGATCGTAGAGATGCCGATCTTGTCGTAGGAAATCCGGTGAAAGACTGCGGAAAACCCGTCCATCCGCTTTTCGAACAGCGGCTCGAGTGCTTCGGGCGTCACGTCGCGGCCGGTAAAGCCCGTGCCGCCGGTGGTGATGACGACGTCTACGGTTTCATCGAGCGTCCAGGCGGTCACCTGATCGGCGATCTTTGCCTTGTCGTCGGTCACGATGGCGCGTGCCGCAAGCCTGTGGCCTGCGGCCTCGATGCGATCGACAAGCGTCTGGCCGGACTTGTCGTTGTCGAGCGTGCGCGTGTCCGACACGGTCATGACGGCAATGCCGAGCGGAATGAAGGCGCGGGTCTCGTCCAGGCCGATCATGATCGTGTTCCTTTCGTCTCTGCTGCGGCAAAATACCAGTCGGGGCGCTCGCGGCGAAGGTTTTCCGCCGCCCGCTCTGCCTCCGCTTGCGTCTCGAACAGGCCGAAGCAGGTGGCGCCGGAGCCGGACATGCGCGTCAGCCATGCGCCTTGCGCAGCGATCATGTCGGAAAGTTCGGCAATCTGAGGCGCAAGCGCACGGGCAACCGGTTCGAGATCGTTGCGGATGGCGGCAAGCTCGGAGCGCCAGTCGCCACGAAGCGGCGGGATCGGCGGGTTGGTCTTGGTCGGCAATTGCCGGAATGTCTGCGGCGTCGAGACGCCGATAAGCGGATTGCCGAGCACGATCGAAAAGGCGGGCAGGGTGTCAAGCGGCGTCAGGTCCTCGCCGATCCCGCGCACCATCAGCGGCTCGCTTTTCAGGCACATCGGCACATCGGCGCCAAGCGCAAGCGCCAGCGCCGCAAGTTCCGCCTCGCCCACAGAGGCATCCCACAGCCGCAGCAGCCCACGTATGGCCGCCGCCGCATCGGCAGAGCCACCACCGATGCCGGAAGCGATCGGCAGGTTCTTTTCGAGCTGGATGGCAACCGGCGGAGCGGACAGTCCTTGGGTCGAAAGAGCGGAGCGCAGCAGGTCACGCGCCTTCAGCACCAGGTTCGTCTGGGCGCCCGGCACATCCGCCTTGTCCAGCATCCGGCCGAACCGGCCCGACACGCTGAAACTATCCTCGGCGGCCGTAGAGAAGCGCAGCGTGTCGCCTTCGCTGGCAAAGGTCACCAGCATTTCGAGCAGGTGATAGCCATCGGCCCGCTGGCCGACGACATGCAGGGCGAGGTTGATCTTGGCGGGCGCGAATTCGACAAGGCCCGCCGGGGAGGCGGGCCTGTTCCGATCGACGATCATGTCGAGCATCAGGACTTTTTATCGGGCGTTGCAGGCGCGGGTGCTGCCGGGTTGGCAGGCGTTTCCGTCTGGTTGCGCACGGTGTTGGTGGCGTTCGGATCGACCGGCGGCAGGCCGTTGGCGATCTTCTCCTTCACCTTGTCGTGGTTCACGTCCTCGCCCTCGGAAACCAGCGTCCGGTTCCACTGGTAGACGGCTTCGAGCTTGCGCCCGACGCGCCAGTAGGCATCGCCCAGATGGTCGTTGATCGTCGCATCGCCGGCGCGCAGCTGGATCGCCTTTTCAAGCTCGGTCACCGCCTCGTCGAAACGGCCCATGCGGTAATAGGCCCAGCCGAGCGAATCGACGATATAGCCGTCGTCCGGCCGTGCATCGACGGCCTGCTGGATCATCTTCAGGCCTTCGTCGAGATTGATGTTCATGTCGACCAGCGAATAGCCGAGATAGTTGAGCACCTGTGCCTGACCGGCATTGAGCTCCAGCGCCTTGCGGAAATTCGGCTCGGCCTTGTCCCACTGCTTCAGCCGCTCATAGGCGATGCCGCGCTGGAAGAACACCGACCAGTCGCCCTGGCGCGGCACGGGACCGATGATCTCGATCGCCTTGTCGTAATTTTCCGCCATCGCCTTGTAGTCCTTCGCTTCGGAAAGGACGCTGCCATAGGCGATATAGCTGCGGATGTCGGAAGGGTCCGAGGCGATGAGGTCGCGCAGATGCTGCTTGGCCTCGTCCACCTTGCCGGTATCCGAAAGCGTGATGCCGAGCTGCAGCTCGGAAATGCGTCGCATCGGCGAGCCTTCCGGCACCTGCTGATAGAAGGCGATGGCGCGCTGCGGCTGCTCCAGCTTTTCGGCAATGCCGCCGAGCAGCAGCAGCGTATCGGCGCTCTTGTCGTCCAGCGCATGGGCAATCTGCAGATAGAGCGCCACCATGTCTTCCGCGCCCTGGCGGTTCAAGGCGCCGCCGATGGAAAACAGCACGCCGGCTGCACCTTCCGATGCGTTGGTTACCTGTTGCACCGGCTTTTCGCCGCTCTCGATGCTCTGGCGCAGCGCCTTCAGCGGCGCATAGTTGGTAATCAGCCCGTCACCGACCGAGATGGCGTCAAGCGCCTTCTGCTTGTTGCCGGTCGAGGCTTCCAGCCGCGCCAGCGCCATCACGGCGCGCATGAACGTGTCGGGCGCGGTCGCAACCGCATCATTGTTGGTGACGGCCTTGTTCAGGTGCTGGCGCGCGGTGGTGATGTCGCCGGTAACGATCGCCATCGCACCGAGATGGTATTCGGTGAAGACGCTGAACCAGGCCGGGCCCTTGAGAGCGTTGATCGACGAGATCGCCCGCTTGCCCTTGCCCGCGCCGACATCGGCCCAGGCGGAGAGAAGAAGATGCGTCAGCCGGTCGAGATCGTTCGGGCCGCTATAGGCAAGGATCTTCTTGGCCGCGTCATACTTGCCGTCGCGCAGCGAATCGAGGCCGCGCACGATCTTCGTCACGCGCTCTACGGCGGCATCGTCCTTCAGCGCCTCGGCTTCCTTCAACCCGTCCTCGAAATCGCCGTTGAGCAACAGCGAAATCATCAGTCGCTCGCGGATCTCGATATTCGCCGGCTCGAAATCGAGCGCCTTGCGATAGAGAGCGATCGCGGTGGGATAATCATGGTCGACATCGGCGGTGCGTGCCGCCAGAAACGCGCCGGAGAAGGATTTCACCTGGCCGGGCGTAAACGTCACGGCTTTCTCGGTCGCAGGCTTGGCTTCCGGTGTGGCCGCACCCGCAGCGGTGCCGAACACCAGGCATGCCGCAAGGGCTGCGCCGGAAAGCAGGATATGACGGGTTGTCTGCCGCATGGACGGGCCTTTCATGAAAGCTTTCGTAGCGGCGAAATTCGCCGCAGGATCGCGCCGAGTGATTCACAACACAATGTCTTTTTTGAAGCAGGTCCGCAAGGAAATCTCCGGCATCCCCAGGCCGCTGCCTGGGGGGAAGCCGGTCACACCTGCGTTAGCGGGCGGCGATCCGCGCCGCCCTTTGGCTCAGTTGACCCGCTGGATGGAGAAGTCGATGACTTCCATCATCGCGTCCTTGATCGGGCCGGCCGGCAGCGGTGCCAGCGCATCGCGGGCGATCGTGCCGTAATGAAGGGCGCGGGCGATCGTGTCCTTCAGCGCATCATGCTTGGTGATCAGGCCGAGTGCCTTTTGCAGGTTCTCGTCGCTGCTTTCACCCTGTTCGATCGCCGTGCGCCAGAACGCCTGTTCCTCGGGCGTGCCGCGGCGGAACGCCAGAATGACGGGAAGCGTGATCTTGCCCTCGCGGAAATCGTCGCCGACATTCTTGCCGAGTTCGGCAGCCTTGCCGCCGTAGTCGAGCGCATCGTCGGCCATCTGGAAGGCGTAGCCAAGGTTCATGCCGTAGGAGCGCAGCGCGGCGCGGCTTGCCTTGTCGGCATTGGCGATGATCGGGCCGACTTCAGCGGCAGCGGCAAAGAGAGCCGCCGTCTTGGCGCGGATGACCGACAGGTAGTCGTCTTCGGTCGTTTCCATGTTCTTGGCGACGGAAAGCTGCAGCACCTCGCCCTCGGCGATCACGGCGGCAGCGGTCGCCAGCACGTCGAGCGCTTCGAGCGAGCCGACATCGACCATCATCTTGAATGCCTGACCGAGCAGGAAGTCGCCGACCAGCACGCTTGCCTGGTTGCCCCAGATCATCCGAGCGGTGGACTTGCCGCGGCGCAGGTCGCTTTCGTCGACCACGTCGTCATGCAGAAGCGTTGCCGTATGCATGAACTCGACGGAGGTGGCGAGTTTCACATGGCCTTCGCCCTCGTAGCCGAACATCGCGGCCGAAGCGAGCGTCAGCATCGGTCGCAACCGCTTGCCGCCGGACGAGATCAGGTGGTTGGCGACTTCCGGGATCATCTCCACGTCGGAGCCTGCCTTGGACAGGATCAGCTGGTTGACCCGCTCCATGTCTGCCTTCGTGAGATCCACGAGCGGCTTGACGGATGCCGATTTGTTTTTGCCTTCTTCAAGCGGTATGACGACGCCCAAGTGAGGCCTCCCTGGAAATTGCATTCAACGACAATAGAAACTGGTCCTTAGGGCGGCAAGGCCAAACCGGCAAGTTAAAAACACAAAGCATTTTTCACGAAAGGGTGCCCATTGATCGAGCTTATCCGCACCAATGACGTCGTCACCCTGTCCGTTGCCGAAAGTCTGATGAAGGATGCGGGCATCCATTGCATGGTCGCCGACCAGTCGATGAGCGTGCTCGAAGGCTCGCTCGGGCTTCTGCAGCGGCGGTTCCTTGTGGAGACAGCACGCGCGGACGAGGCGCGGCAGATCTTGCAAGATGCGGGGCTTGCCGAGGAGCTGCGGCCGTGAGGATCACGCGACTGCCCCTCATACAACTGCCGACGCATTCTCTCATTGGCGAGGGGGCGAAGAATGTATGCCGCATCGTTTCTGTTCCTCTCTTGCGATGCGTGGGCTTTGTGCCCTCGCCGCGCTTGCGGGGAGAGGGGTAGGGTGAGCGGCATGTCTGTGTCTTCAACATTCACCATCGACGCCTTCCACCGCGGCCGTTTCCATGTCGTCCAGCCGAAAGGCGAGGGCCATCGCTCCGGCATCGATGCCATGCTGCTTGCCTCGCTGGTCGCAGCCGACAAGCCCGTCAGCGTCGCCGACCTTGGCTCCGGCGCCGGTGCGGCGGGCCTTGCCGTCGCCTCAAGGCTGGAGAATGCAAACATCCTGCTGATCGAAAAATTCCCGATCATGGCGGAGTTCGCCCGCAAAACCATCGATCTGCCGGAAAACGCCTTCCTCAAGGATCGTGTGAGGGTGGTGGAGGCCGATGTGACGCTGACCGGCAAGGCGCGCGTCGCGGCAGGCCTCGACGATGAAATCCACGATCACGTCATCCTCAACCCGCCCTTCAACAACCCTGGGGATCGAAAGACGCCGGACAGCCTGAAGGCGCAGGCCCACGCGCTGACCGACGGCCTGTTCGAGGCGTGGCTGAGGACGGCCGGGGCAATCATGAAATCCGGCGGTCAGCTGTCGCTGATCGCGCGGCCGGAATCGATCGCCGAAATCCTCGCCGCCTGCGGCAGGCGTTTCGGCGGGGTGGAGATCACCCCGGTCCATCCCCGTCCCGGCGAGGATGCGACCCGTATTCTGGTCACGGCGATCAAGGGATCGAAGGCAAGGCTCCTGTTCCGCTCGGCCCTCGTCATCCACGGGACCGACGGTCACTCCTTCCAGACGGTGGTCGACGATCTCAACAATGGCCGCACCGCTTACCCCCGCCGTGGCAAGGCTTCTGCCCGCAGTTGACCAATCCGTGAACCCGAAATCCTGCGGAAGCCCCTGAATTCCTGCGCAAACCATTGCGTTTGCAGCAAAGCTACATACATCCCATCCACCTGAGTATTGATGATGGGAGAAGACATGGGTTTCCTCGGCTGCCTGCTGCCAAAACGTTTCCGCAAGAAGGGGATTGCCATTCCCGTGGTCCGCCTGCACGGCGCGATCATGACCGGCGGCAGCCAGTTCAAGCCGACGCTGAGCCTTGCGACCGCAGCCCCGATGCTGGAAAAGGCGTTTTCCCGCAAGGATGCCCCGGTCGTTGCCATTTCCGTCAATTCCCCCGGCGGCTCGCCCGTCCAGTCGCGCCTGATCTTCCAGCGCATCCGCTCGCTGGCAGAGGAAAAGCAGAAGAAGGTGCTGATCTTCGTCGAGGATGTCGCGGCCTCCGGCGGCTACATGATTGCGCTTGCCGGTGACGAGATCTTCGCCGACCAGACCTCGATCGTCGGCTCCATCGGCGTCGTCTCCGGTGGCTTCGGCTTTCCGGAAATGCTGAAGAAGATCGGCGTCGAGCGCCGTGTCTACACCGCCGGCGAAAACAAGGTGATCCTCGATCCGTTCAAGCCGGAAAAGGAAAGCGACATCGAATACCTGAAGACGCTGCAGGTGGAGATCCACAAGGTCTTCATCGACATGGTCAAGGCGCGCCGCGGCGAGCGGCTTGCCGATGACGGCGAGATCTTCTCCGGCCTGTTCTGGACCGGCAACCGCGGCCTCGAACTAGGCCTGATCGATGGCTTGGGCGACATGCGCGAGGTGCTGAAGCGCCGCTTCGGCAAGGATACGAGGATGGAACTGATCGGCAGCGCCCGCACGCTGTTCGGCAAGCGCCTGCCGGGCGTGTCGGCCAGCCCGTCGTCCTTCGGCGAAATTGCAGCCGATGCCGGTGCGGGGCTTGCCGCCGGCATCGAAGAAAGGGCATTGTGGAGCCGATACGGGCTCTGACCGGCCCACAAGCGCTTCGCTTGAGGCGGAGCGCGCCTATGTGTTTAAGGATTTCAAAGGGAAATGGCCCAGCTCATCTTTCTGGTCGTCGTCGCATGCGGCGGGTGGATGCTCTACAAACGCTTCATCAAGGATGCCGAAAAACTGACGGCGAAGACCAAGCGCGAGGAAAAACAACGCCAGACCGGCGCGATCGGCACGCTGGAGAAGGACCCCGTGACAGGGGAGTACCGGGTGAAGAAGGACGAGGAGTAGGCCGGAGCCTGCTGCAGCCGTCCTTCAGGCCGTGATCCGGTACGTCATCTGTGCTGCGTGTATTTTTCGTCGAACGTCGCCCTGACCCTGTCGGCCATGGAGGTCACCAATCCCTTCCTCTGACGGCTCCTCGATAAATCCTTGACCCATGTCCCCCCGCATGGCACTCGTCCGCATCCTGAAAACAAACGATGCCGATGATCCCGATGACCGATCTGCCCGAACACATGGCCCCCCATATGGACCCCAAGCGCTCTTTCCAGGCGCTCATCCTGACGCTCCATAACTACTGGGCGGACAAGGGCTGCGCCGTTCTGCAGCCTTACGACATGGAAGTCGGCGCCGGTACGTTCCATCCGGCCACCACGCTGCGCGCACTCGGACCTAAGCCGTGGAAGGCCGCCTATGTGCAGCCCTCGCGCCGCCCGTCCGACGGTCGCTACGGTGAAAATCCCAACCGGTTGCAGCACTATTACCAGTATCAGGTCATCCTGAAGCCGAACCCGTCCAACCTGCAGGAACTCTATCTCGGCTCCTTGAAGGCGATCGGCCTCGATCCGCTTCTGCATGACGTGCGCTTCGTCGAGGACGACTGGGAAAGCCCGACGCTGGGTGCCTGGGGTCTTGGCTGGGAATGCTGGTGCGACGGCATGGAAGTCTCGCAGTTCACCTACTTCCAGGCTGTCTGCGGCATCGATTGCTCGCCGGTTGCCGGCGAACTGACCTATGGTCTTGAACGCCTCGCCATGTATGTCCAGGGTGTCGACAATGTCTACGACCTGAATTTCAACGGCCGCGAAGGCGAAGAGAAGATTTCCTATGGCGATGTCTTCCTGCAGGCAGAGCAGGAATACTCGCGCCACAATTTCGAATTCGCCAACACCGAAATGCTGCATCGCCACTTCATCGATGCCGAAAAGGAATGCCAGGCGCTGCTCGCCGCCGGTGCGCCGGGGGAGGCGGGTGTTCTCCATAAATGCGTGCTGCCGGCCTACGACCAGTGCATCAAGGCGTCCCACGTCTTCAACCTGCTGGATGCCCGTGGCGTGATCTCGGTCACCGAGCGCCAGAGCTACATCCTGCGCGTGCGCACGCTGGCCAAGGCCTGCGGCGAAGCCTTCCTGCTGACCGACGCCGGCGGCGCCAATTTTGGCGAAAAGTCCGCCTGAGCCCGGCTATCCAATCGTGCAGCGATGCCGCCCATTATGCGGCGTCGCTCTTTTCCAGCGAAAGCCGGAAACCCAACGCCTGAACAACCTTCTGGACTGTTTCGTAACGTAGCTTCGAACCGGATTTCAGAGCCTTGTAGAGACTTTCCCGGCCCAGCCCGGAAAGCTCGGCCACTTGCGACATGCCCCGCGCTTTGGCCACATGCCCTAGCGACGTAATGAAAACGTCCGGGTTTTCATCTTGCATGGCAAGTTCCAGATATTCCAGCATCGCGTCTGGGCTATCGAGATAGTCTGCGATTTCGAATGTGCTGATCTCGGTCATGGTCGTTCTCTTCCGATTGCCCCGGCCATCTCGATGGCTCTGCGAATATCCCGCTTCTGGGTCGACTTGTCGCCGCCGATCAGCAGCAGGTAGATGGTTTCGCCCCTGCGCGTGAAATAAACCCGGTATCCCGGCCCATAATGGATACGCATTTCCGACACGCCCTGGCCAACCGGCTCGCAATCGCCGAAATTTCCCTGTTCTGCCGAAGTCAGGCGGACAAGGATCTTCAGCCTTCCTCTTTGATCTTTAAGCGAGCGTAACCATTCGTCGAATTGCGATGTCTTCTCGAACCTGTTCATGAGAATTGTATCCGATCGGATACTTGGCTGCAATGACGGTCAGCCGGTTAAAGTTTAGGGCGCAGGCTATTCAATAAACGATGCATCGCGTTAGATGTATCGGCAGAAACTGGGGGTATTATCGCCATGTATATCGCACTCGGCCTGATCGCCATTGCCGCAGTCTATGTGATCTTCATTTACAACGGCCTCGTCCGGGCCCGGCAGATGGCCGAGGAGGCGTGGTCCGGCATCGATGTGCAGCTGAAACGCCGCGCCGACCTGATCCCCAACCTGATCGAGACGGTCAAGGGCTATGCGGCCCATGAGAAGGGCACGTTCGAGGAAGTGGTCAAGCTGCGCAACCAGGCGCAGGCCGTGCCCGCCGGCGATGTCGCCGGCCGCGCCCAGGCGGAAGGTCTCTTGTCCCAGGCATTGGGCAAACTCTTCGCCCTCGCCGAAGCCTATCCCGACCTCAAGGCCAACCAGAATTTTTCCGAACTGCAGACGTCGCTGGAAACGATCGAAAGCGAGATCCAGATGGCGCGGCGTTACTACAACGGCTCGGCCCGCGACCTCAACATCAAGGTCGAAAGCTTCCCGGCCAACCTTGTCGCCGGCCCGTTCGGCTTTTCGAAGCGCGAGTATTTCGAGATCGAAAACGAGGCGGACCGCGCCGTGCCGAGCGTGAAATTCTGATCGGGAGACCGCGGATGATCCGGCACGTCCTCATCGCTCTTGCAGTCCTTGTGGCCGCATGCCTGCCGGCCACCGCCGAGGAATTCATTCGCAGCTACCATTCGGATATCCGCATCGCAACGGATGGCGAACTGACCGTCTCCGAAACGATCACCGTCAACTCGGAGGGTGATCGTATCCGTCGCGGCATCTTCCGCGATTTTCCGCTGACCATGCAGGATGCGGAAGGCCGCACCATCCGTGTCGGCTTCGATCTCGTCTCCGTCACCCGCGACGGCCGGCCCGAGGCTTCCCATACTGAAAGCATCTCCCGCGGCATCCGCATCTATGCCGGCGGCGAAAACAGCCTGCTTGCGCCCGGCGAGCATACCTATGTCATTACCTACAGAACGACGCGGCAGATCCGCTATTTCGACAGCCACGATGAACTCTACTGGAACGTCACCGGCAATGGCTGGCAGTTCCGCATCGCCCGCGCCTCGGCCCGCGTAACGCTGCCGGGCGGCGAGGTGACACAGACCACCGCCTTTACCGGCGCCTATGGCGAAACCGGCCGCGATGCGCGCAGCCAGGCCGCTGGTGCCAACGCCACATTCTCCACCACGCGGGCGCTCGGAAACGGGGAGGGGCTGACCATCGTCGCCGGCTTTCCCAAGGGCATCATCGCCGCTCCATCGGCCGATCAGCAAGGCGCCTGGTGGTGGCGCGACAACCGCAACCTGCTGCTTGCGCTCGGCAGTCTTGCCCTCGTGCTTGCCTATTACATGCTGATCTGGCGAAAGATCGGCCGCGATCCCAAGGGCGGCGCCATCATCCCGCGCTGGCATCCGCCGCAAGGTATCTCTCCGGCGCTGGTCAATTACATCGACGAAAAGGGCTTTTCCGGCAGCGGCTGGACGGCCTTTTCCGCCAGCCTGCTCGATCTCGCGGTCAAGGGCTATCTGGTGCTGGAAGATCTCGGCTCGCGCGTCGTCGTGCGCATCACCGACAGCAAACCGTCGAAGGATCTGCCGCCCGGCCAGAGGGCGCTCCTGTCCCGGATGGGCGCTGCCGGCGATAGCTTCGCCATCGAAAAGTCGAATGGCGAGAAGGTGCAGCAAGTCGGCAAGGCCTTCCGCGAGGCGATCGAGAAGGAACATCGTGGCAAATACTACCGGCACAATGTCATGGCCGTCGTCTTCGGCGTCTTCCTCAGCATCGTCGCACTTCTTCTTCTGTTCATCATCGGCGATATCGATCCCGACAACATCGCCTTTATGGTCTTTCCCGCCATCTTCGGCGCCTTCTGGTCCTTCTTCGCGCTGAAAGCGGCGCAATCGCTGATGCGGCGAAAGACGCTTCTCGCCCGCATCATGGGCGTCATCGCCTTTGCCTTCTTCGGTTTCGTCGCGCTCGGCGTTGTGGCGCAGTTCCTCATGGGGCTGCTAGCCAGCATGAACGAGGGCGAGTGGCCGGTCTTTGTCGGCGTCGGCGGCATCGTCATGGTCAATGTCGTCTTCTTCTTCCTGATGGGGGCCCCGACCCCGCTCGGCCGTCGGCTTATGGATGAGATCGAGGGCCTGCGCCTCTATCTGACGGTCGCCGAAAAGGACCGCATGAACATGGCCGGTGCGCCAAGCATGTCGCCACAGCATTTCGAGACGCTTTTGCCCTATGCCGTGGCGCTCGGTGTTGAAAAGCCCTGGGCCCGGGCCTTCGAGACCTGGCTTGCAACGGCCGCCGCGGCCGGTGCCGCAGCCTATGCCTCCACCTGGTACCACGGCGATGGCGTCGGCAGTTTCAGCGATCGCATCGGCGGCTTCTCCTCCGACATGGCCTCGACCATCGCCTCCACCATCCCGACGCCGAAAGCCTCGTCCTCCTCGTCCGGCTTCTCGACCGGCGGCGGCTTTTCCGGTGGAGGGGGAGGCGGCGGCGGAGGAGGCGGGTGGTAGCGCCCGCTTGATCACAGCCCATGGATGAATTACGTTACATGTAACATTGTCTCAGGAGGTGAACATGCCCGCTTCCGTCGGAAAGCGTGTCCAGAAACATCGTGAAACCCTCAGGGCATCCGGCCTTCGCCCGGTGCAGATCTGGGTGCCGGATACCCGCAAGCCCGGCTTTGCGGAGGAATGCCGCCGTCAGTCGAAGATCGCAGCCTTGGCCGACGCAGCCGATCGCGAGATCGCCCCTTTCCTCGACGCAGCACTTGCCGACCTTGACGAGACGGACTGACGATGCGGCGCGGCGATCTGGTTACCGTCGCGCTGTCAGGCGATTTCGGCAAGCCGCGCCCGGCGCTCGTCATCCAGTCAAACCTTTTTGACGAGACCGGTACAGTGACGGTCCTGCTTGTCTCGGCGACACTCATCGACGCACCACTGGTCCGCATCACGATCGAACCGTCGCCAGAAAACGGCCTCCAAAAGATATCGCAGATCATGATCGACAAAACCATGTCGGTGAAACGCGACAGGCTCGGCCCGCCCTTCGGCCGTGTGGATGATGAGGTGCTGTTGGCGGTCACTAGATCGCTGGCGGTATTTCTTGGTCTCGTTTGAGCATGACGGGCCTTCAGCCTCTACTTTCCCGATCACAACTGGTGACTTTTGCGGAATGGCTTGCTAAGCCCGCGACGACATTATTTTCAGCGTAAAGACACCAAGCCATGCCCGACCTGCTTCTTGAACTCCGCTCCGAGGAAATTCCCGCCCGCATGCAGCGCAAGGCGGCGGGCGATCTGAAGAAGCTCGTCACCGACGCGCTGGTGGATGCAGGCCTGACCTACGAGGGTGCGCGCGAATACTGGACGCCGCGCCGCCTGACGCTGGATATCCGCGGCCTGACTGCCCGTTCCGCCGATCTGCGGGAGGAAATCAAGGGGCCGTCCACCTCGGCGCCGGAACAGGCGGTGGCCGGCTTCCTGCGCAAGGCGGGGCTTTCGGATATCTCGCAAGCCCAGGTCGCCAACGATCCGAAGAAGGGCGACTATTACGTCGCGATCGTCTCCAAGGCCGGCCGCGCCGCCGAAGAAATCATCGAAACCGCCATGCCCGGCATCATCCGCTCCTTCCCCTGGCCCAAATCGATGCGCTCCGGCTATGCCTCTATGCCGAAGGGCTCGAGCTATGGCGGCATCGAGGGCAAGGGCCCGGAAAGCCTGCGCTGGGTCCGCCCGCTGCAGTCGATCGTCTGCATGTTCGGCCCCGAGCATGACGAGACGAAGGTCATCCCCTTCGAGATCGACGGCATCGTCGCCGGCAACGTCACCTACGGCCACCGCTTCCATGCGCCGGACGCCATCACCGTGCGCCGCTTCGACGATTACGTCGCGAGCCTGGAAAAGGCCAAGGTCATGCTCGATGCCGACCGCCGCAAGGACATGATCCTGCACGACGCCCGCGATCTCGCGTTTGCCAGCGGCCTGGAACTGGTCGAGGACGAAGGCCTGCTCGAGGAAGTCTCGGGCCTCGTTGAATGGCCGCATGTGCTGATGGGCACGTTCGAGAAGGACTATCTCGAGATCCCGGCCGAAATCATCCGCCTGACGATCAAGACCAACCAGAAGTGCTTCGTCACCCGTCCGCAAGGTGCGGAAGAGGGGCTTTCGAACCACTTCATCCTGATCTCCAATATCGACGCCAAGGATGGCGGCAAGGAAATCATTCACGGCAACGGCAAGGTCGTGCGCGCGCGCCTGTCGGACGCAAAGCATTTCTGGACCCGCGACCAGCACGACATCCCGGATCTCGGCACGCTGACCGAATCGGCGAAGAAATTCGACCTCGACCTGAAGAAGCCGCTCGACCAGCGCATGGCCAAGCTCGATGCGCTCAAAGTCACATTCCACGCCAAGCTCGGCAGCCAAGGTGAACGCGTTGCCCGCATCCGCGCGCTGGCGAAGGAACTGGCCCCGATCGTCGGCGCCGATCCGATCCTCGTCGATCGTGCCGCGGTTCTCGCCAAGGCAGACCTGCGCACCGAGGCCGTCGGCGAATTCCCCGAGCTGCAGGGCCTGATGGGCCGCCGCTATGCCGGCCTGCAGGGCGAAAACGAATCCGTCGCGATCGCCCTTGAAGACCACTACAAGCCGCAGGGCCCGTCCGATCGCGTGCCGAAGGACAAGGTGGCAATTACCGTTGCTTTGGCCGACAAACTCGACACGCTGGTCGGCTTCTGGGCCATCGACGAAAAGCCGACCGGCTCGAAGGACCCGTATGCGCTCCGCCGTGCGGCGCTGGGCGTGGTGCGTATTCTGCTGGAGCGGAATGTGCGGCTGCCGCTTTTGGCAACCACAAAGGATGCCGACCTCCTCTCCTTCTTCCACGACCGTCTAAAGGTCTACCTGCGCGACATGGGTGCCCGTCATGACATCATCGATTCCGTCCTGACGCCGGAAACCGACGATCTCCTGCTCGTCGCCCGTCGTGCCGAGGCGCTGACCTCCTTCATCTCGTCGGATGACGGCAAGAACCTCTTGGCCGGCACCAAGCGTGCGGTCCAGCTTCTTGCCGCCGAAGAGAAGAAGGGCACCGTCGTCGCCGATGGTGTTTCGGAAGAGCTGTTGAAGCTGGATGCCGAAAGGGCGCTCTGGACGGCCATCAAGGCAGCGTCGGCAGAAGCATCCGCGGCCGTCGAAAAGGAAGATTTCCGCTCGGCCATGGAAGCCCTGTCGAAGCTGCGCGCTCCGGTCGACACGTTCTTCGAGGACGTGCTGGTCAACGACGAGGATGCCGCCATCCGCGCCAACCGTCTTGCTCTCCTCAAGGCGATCCGCGAGGCGACCGGCACGGTTGCCGATTTCTCCAGGATCAACGGCTGATTGTCGCTATCGCGCATAATCCTCCAGAAGCCCCGTGAATGCGGGGCTTTTTCATGGGGTCTTCTCCGTGTTAAACTCTGGCTCGGACAAATCCGGAGCCACCGATGAACAAGCCCGTGCAGGTGACCGTCAGCGATCAGGCGGCAAGTTTCGTATCGCGCGAACTGGAGAGTGGACGTTTCGATACCGTCGACGAGGTGGTCGAGGCCGGCTTGCGCATGCTTGAGGAAGAGCAGATCAAGATCGAGCGCTTGCGGGAGCTTTTGATCGAAAGCGAGAACAGTGGCCCCGCGGAACCATTCGATCGGGCAGCGCTGATGGCGTCGGTTCGTGCCTCGTGGGCGGGACGTGGTTGACGTTCGGCTACGCCCGACGGCAAAAGAAGATCTGCGCGGCATCGGGCGCTATACGCGCGAACACTGGTCAGCGGAGCAAGCCGAGATCTATATTGATCAGTTGCTGGATGTGATCGAGCAGATCGGCGAGCATCCCTTAGCAGGTCAGGATGTGGTGGATATCCGTGAAGGATATCGGCGTCGTGCGGTGGGGCGTCATTTTATCTTCTACGCTCTTATGGCCGACGGCTCTGTCGAGATTGCCCGCATCCTCCACGAAAAGGTCGATGTCCGACGCCATCTCGACGAAAGCGAATAACCGCAAACCTCATCGTGCGGCATGGCGCAGCCCATCAAGCCGTCCGAACGTCCGCATCCCGTCATATCCAGAAAAAAAGCCGCCGGACACATGGCCCGGCGGCTCCCCCATCCCCCTGATACCCCCCGGGGAACGGTATTCGTGATCGCGTGAACCTCAGCTCGCCATGCGCATTTCGCCGGCCATCCCGCGCAGACGCTCGACGCCCGTCGTGCCTCCGATGCGGAAGCTGCGGATCAGGTTGAGCAGTTCCTCCGTATCGGCCGCCAGCGCTTCCGCCGAGGCGGTCGTTTCTTCGGCCATCGCGGCATTGTGCTGGGTCGCCGCGTCGAGCTGGTTGAGCGACGAGGAGATCGAGCGCAGTGTCGTGTCCTGTTCGGCCGCCGAAGAGGCGATCTTGCTGACGATGTCGCTCGCCGCCTTCACCTGGCCGGAAATCCGCTTCAGGGCTTCTCCTGCCTCGCCGACCAGCCGCACGCCGTTTTCCACCTGAGTGGAAGAGCGCGAGATCTGTGCCTTGATTTCCTTGGCGGCATTCGCCGAACGCTGTGCCAGTTCGCGCACTTCCTGGGCGACGACGGCAAAGCCCTTGCCGCTTTCGCCGGCGCGCGCCGCCTCGACGCCTGCATTCAACGCAAGCAGGTTGGTCTGGAAGGCGATCTCGTCGATGACGCCGATGATCTTGGTGATCTCTCCGGAAGACTGCGAGATGCCGCTCATCGCGCCGATCGCCTCGGCGACCACCGCATCGCTGCGGCTGGCTTCGCCGGATACGGCAACGACGCGCTGCGCCGCTTCCCTGGCTCCGTCGGCGGTCTGCTTCACGGCAACCGTCAGCTCGTCGAGCGCCGCCGATGTTTCCTCCAGATTGGCGGCCTGGCGCTCGGTGCGCTGCGACAGCTCGTTGGAGGCGCGACGAATCTCTTCCTTCGAACCGCCGATGTCGATGCCCTTTGCATTGACCCTGGACATCGCGGCTTCCAGATGCACGATCGCCTCGTTGAAATTGTCGCGCAGGCCGGCATAGCGGCTGCCCAGATCGCCGCAGCGCACGGTCAGGTCGCCCTTGGCAAGATCTTCCAGCGCCGCGCCGATGGTGGATACGACACGGGCCTGAAGTGCTGCTTCGTCCCGCTGCATGTCGAGGTTCTGCTGACGCTCGCCGTCGAGTTCTTCCTGGCTGCGCTGCTGGCGTTCCTCCATGGCATGGCGCTCGCGCACCTTCTGCTGCAACGCTTCCGTCGCGCGCGCCATCAGGCCCACTTCGTTTCGCATGTCGGTATGCGGGATCTTCATGGTGACATTCTCGTCGGCCACCGCATTCAAGGCCTGCCGGATTGCGCCGAGCGGGCCGGAAATGTTGCGGATGACGAAGAAGGCAAGCATGGCGGCAAAGACCAGGATGCCGGCGCCGATGCCGACCGCCTTCATCACCTCGCCGCGGATCTGCGCCTCCAGATCGTCGACATAGACGCCGGTGACGAGAACCAGCTGCCACGGCTCGAAGGCCAGCGCATAGGAACTCTTGCGGAAACCGTCGCCTTCCTCGCCGGGCTTCGGCCCGAGGAAATCGGCGACACCGCCGCCGGCGCGGCCGATCTTCACCATCTCGTCGCGATACATGAAGCCGGTCACGTCCGGCTTGCCCTTGAAATTCTGGCCGACCCGCTTCGGGTCGGGATGCAGCCGCATCGTCACGTCGTAGTCATAGGCATAGAGATAGCCGTCGGGCGTGAACTTCATCGCTGACAGCGCCGCAAAGGCCTGGGCCTGCGCCTGCTCGCGGTTAAGTTCGCCGGCGGCTTCCCGCCTCTGGAACGAGCCGAGAATGCCCATGCCGCTTTCGACCTGCGTGCGCAGCATCGCATAGCGTTCGCCGTAGATGGCCTGCGTCGCGGTGCGCAGCTGGAAATAGGTCGCGACTGCGAAGGCGGCGATAAGCGCCAGCACGAGCAGAACGAGCTGGTGGGAAATCTTCAGGTTCTTCATGCCGTCCTCATAAGGTGGCAACGGCGGATCCTTCTGCCGTGTGTGCGGCAGTCGTAGCGCTATCGATTGTCGGGATTGGCACATCCTGCGCCGCATGCGTGCTTCATCGCACAGGTCAACCTATGCATGGCATAGTTGAATAAAATTTTAAGTTTTACGCGCCGTGATGCCGCAGGCGGATATGTTGTACGTCGAAACTATAAAACAGGCCGCTCGCGCGGTGCCGAAGCAGCGCATCGCCATCCGCAAAATAGTTGGATTGCAGATTACTTCTGGCGCAGCGGCACATCGTCGAAATGCGGCGCCCTGCCTTCGGCCGTGCCGGTCTTGTCTTCGACGGCGCCGGTCTGCGAGTTGAAATCGATGGTGCCGATCTGTTCGGCCGCGGCCTGAACTGTGGGTTCGACATTGCGGCCACCACCGGTGGAAACGGTCGCCTGCAACTGCTCGGCGCTCATCCATTCCGGCACCTTGCTGATATGCAGGACGGGTGACCCGCCCATCCAGTGCTCGGTGCGCACGATCTTCTTCTCGCCGTCGATCTCCATCACCGCGACCGACTGCACGCCATCCTTCAAGACCGGAATCCGGTAGGATGGTTCCTTGATCTTCGGCGGCGGGCAGTTTTCGCAGCCCTTGCGCACCACGCTGAACCCGGTTTCGCGACCCTGCGTGGAAAACGGCGTCACCGATTGCGCCTGGGCGGAGCCGGCGGCAACAAGAAAGATGGTGATGGCCAGATGACGCATGATGCAAATCCTCGCTTTGCATCATGCTTAGATCCAAGTGGTTGCGATCCCGTCAGAAGAATGGGTAAACAACCGCTTAAATTCGAATGGTCGGCAGACGTTCAGGACGTCTCGCGCGCCGCAGCCCGCCAGCCGATATCGCGGCGGCAGAAGCCGTTGTCCCATTTTACGCCTTCGACCAGCGCATAGGCCCCGGCCTGGGCATCGCGTACGGATGTGCCTGTTGCCGTCACGTTCAGCGCGCGGCCGCCGGTTGCCACCAGCTGCCCGTCCTTCATCGCCGTGCCGGCATGAAACACCTTCTCGCCCTTGCCCGTTTCGGGCAGTGCGGCGATCTGCGTGTTCTTGTCGAATGCGGCGGGATAGCCCTTCGAGGCCATGACGACGGTCAGCGCCACGTCGTCGCTCCATTCGGCGCTCACCTGGTCGAGCGTGCCGGTGGCGGCTGCATAAAGGATCTCCAGAAGATCGCTCTTCAGGCGCATCATCAGCACCTGGCATTCCGGGTCGCCGAAGCGGACATTGTACTCGATCAGCTCCGGCCCCTTCTGGGTGATCATCAGGCCGGCGAAGAACACGCCGGTGAACGGATAGCCGCTTTCGGCCATGCCGCGGATCGTCGGCTCGATGATCTCCTTCATCGTCCGCTCGACCATTTCGGGCGTCATCACCGGTGCAGGGGAATAGGCGCCCATGCCGCCCGTGTTCGGGCCTGTGTCGCCGTCGCCGACGCGCTTGTGGTCCTGCGCGGTGGCCAGCGCCAGAGCCGTCTTGCCGTCGGAAAGGCAGAAGAAGCTCGCCTCCTCGCCGTCGAGATAGGCTTCCACCACCACTTCCGCACCGGCTGCCCCAAAGGCGCCGTCGAAGCAGTCGGTGATGGCGGCCAGCGCCTCTTCCTCCGTCATGGCAACGGTCACGCCCTTGCCGGCCGCAAGCCCGTCGGCCTTGACGACGATCGGCGCACCCTGCGCGATCACATAGGCCTTGGCCTCATCCGCATTGGTGAAGCGGCCATAGGCGCCGGTCGGAATGTTGTAGCGGGCGCAGATGTCCTTGGTGAAACCCTTGGAGCCTTCCAGCTGGGCGGCTGCAGCCGAAGGGCCGAAGACGACAATGCTTTTGGCGCGCAATGCATCGGCAATGCCGGCGACGAGAGGGCCTTCCGGGCCAACGACAACGAAGTCGATGCCGGTATCGAGGCAGAAACGGGTGACGGCGGCATGGTCGTCGATGTCGAGCGCGACGATCTCGGCATGATCCGCGATGCCGGGATTGCCGGGAGCGGCATAGAGGGCCGTCAGTTTGTCAGACTGGGAAAGCTTCCAAGCCAGCGCATGTTCGCGGCCACCGGAGCCGATCAGCAGAACCTTCATAAACCGCCCTCTTCAAGGTTTTCGTAACCGGGCGGTTAAGGCCGCGAAGGCCAAAGGTCAAGGAAAAGCGGCATGTCTGCAGGCGGGGGCGGCCGACCCTTGGGGATAAAGGGGCGGCCAGGCCTTGGTCAGAGAGACGAATGCCTGTCCTGGCGCAATGACAGGGTCGTCTCGAAAATCACTTTGTTCCTGTAGGCAAGGAACGGAAATGGCTCATTTCTCAACTCGGCGTCTTTGATCTTTTCAGTCAGATAGAAGATGGCGGCTTCAAGCTCTTGCGAGCCAACCGCCGCATCGATTGCCAGCTTGCTGGCGATACGTTTAGGCATTCATACCTCCAATGGGTGCCGCATCATGCGGCGCCCCTAACTATAGGAACTGCCTCGAACGCGAGAAGGTGTCAGAAGTTTCTCCACCGTGTCAGCGTTAGCGGGGTGTGAACGGCGTCCCGTTTTGGAGCGTCGGCTTCGAAACCGGTTGATGTCGTGTTCCACCATCCTGTGAGTGCCGCACGGCGCTATGTTGTCTTGCCGCAAAGTTTGACTATGGTCGCGCCTCTTAGAATGAGACGAGGACATGATGGCCGCCGATATCCAGAAACTCAGCATTGCGATTGCCGCCGAGATCAACGCCCGCCCGGATCAGGCCAAGGCCGCGATCGGTCTTCTGGACGAAGGTGCCACCGTTCCCTTCATCGCCCGCTACCGCAAGGAAGTGACCGGAGGCCTCGACGACACACAGCTGCGCAATCTGGCCGAACGCCTCGTTTATCTGCGCGAACTGGAAGCCCGACGCACCTCGATCGTCGACAGCATCAATACCCAGGGCAAGATGACCGATGAGCTTGCCCGCAAGCTGGCAGGTGCCGCGACCAAGGCCGAACTGGAAGATCTCTATCTTCCCTACAAGCCGAAACGCCGTACCCGCGCCGAAATCGCTCGCGAGCGCGGCCTCGGCCCGCTCGCCGAAGCCATCTGGGCCGATCGTTCCGCCGACCCGGCAAAGCTCGCCGAGGCTTATGTTCAGGGCGAGGTTGCCGACGTGAAGACGGCGCTCGACGGCGCCCGCGACATCGTTGCCGAAACCATTTCCGAAAATGCCGATCTGCTGGGGCGCCTGCGCCAGCATATGCGCGATGGCGCCGTGCTCCGCGCCAGGGTGGTGGACGGCAAGCAGGAAGCAGGCGCCAAATTCGCCGACTATTTCGACCATACCGAACGCTGGGCAACCGTGCCCGGCCACCGCGCGCTCGCCATGCTGCGCGGCTGGAACGAGGAAATGCTGACGCTGACGATCGATGTCGACGCGGATGAGACATCGCCGGTAAAGCCCGCCCAGCGCATCATCGCGTCCGCTTTCGAAATCCGCGGCTCCGACAAGGGCGACCTCTGGCTGATGGACGTCGCCGGCTGGACTTGGAGGGTAAAACTCTCCGTCTCCCTGTCGCTCGACCTGATGCGGGAAATGCGCGAGCGCTCGGAAGAGGACGCCATCCACGTCTTTGCCCGCAACCTCAAGGACCTGCTGTTGGCGGCCCCCGCCGGCTCGCGTTCCACCATGGGCCTCGATCCGGGCATCCGCACCGGCGTCAAGGTGGCGATCGTCGATGCCACCGGCAAGCTGATCGATACCTCGACCGTCTATCCCTTCCCGCCGAGGAACGATCTGCGCGGCACGCAGGCCGAGCTTGCCTCGCTCATTCGCAAGCACGATGTCGAGCTGATCGCCATCGGCAACGGCACCGGCAGCCGCGAGACGGAAAAGCTGGTGGCCGACATGCTGGCCTCTCTTCCGGGAACAAAGCCGACGAAGGTCATCGTCTCGGAAGCCGGCGCATCGGTCTATTCCGCCTCCGAAACGGCCGCCGCAGAATTCCCCGGCCTCGACGTATCGCTGCGCGGTGCCGTCTCGATTGCCCGCCGCCTGCAGGACCCGCTGGCGGAACTCGTCAAGATCGAGCCCAAGGCGATCGGCGTCGGCCAGTACCAGCACGATGTCGACCAGGGCAAGCTCGCCCGCTCGCTCGATGCCGTGGTCGAAGACGCGGTGAATGCCGTCGGCGTAGATCTCAACATGGCGTCTGCGCCTCTGCTCGCCCGTGTCTCGGGCCTCAGCAAGTCGATTGCCGAGGCGATCGTTGCCCATCGCGATGCCAACGGCGCCTTTGCCAGCCGCAAGGACTTGCTGAAAGTCGCTCGTCTGGGCAACCGCACCTTCGAACAGGCCGCCGGCTTCCTGCGTATCCCGAACGGCAAGGAGCCGCTCGATGCGTCCTCCGTCCACCCGGAAGCCTATGGCGTGGCGAAGAAGATCGTCGCCGCCTGTGGCCGTGACCTGCGCACGCTGATGGGCGACAGCGCGGCGCTGAAAGCGGTCGATCCGCGCCAGTTCATCGACGAGCAGTTCGGCCTGCCGACGGTCAAGGACATCATCGCCGAACTGGAAAAGCCCGGCCGCGACCCGCGCCCCAGCTTCAAGACCGCGACATTCGCAGACGGTATCGACGAGATCACCGACCTGAAGCCGGGGATGCTGCTCGAAGGCACGGTCACCAATGTCGCCGCCTTCGGCGCCTTCGTCGATATCGGCGTACATCAGGACGGTCTCGTCCACGTCTCCCAGCTGGCCGACAAGTTCGTCAAGGACCCGCATGAAGTGGTGAAAGCCGGCGACGTGGTGAAGGTCCGTGTCGTCGAGGTGGATGTGAAGCGCAAGCGGATAGGCCTCACCATGCGCAAGGATGGCGGCGAACCGGCACCATCCGGTCCGCGCGGCGGCGATCGTGCCAAGCCGGCCCAGCAAAAATTCATGAAGACCGAAAAATCGTCCTCGCAGGGCGCTTTCGGTGCGGCACTCGCGGAAGCTTTAAAAAAGCGCTGAATTCGACGAGCTTCCCACTCAACTCCACCTTTGGATGTACGCCGTCAGACAACCGTTTGACGGCGTGTTGTTTTGTGTCATTTTCACGGCAGGAATGTGCTTGCAGTCCTGCGTTCAGCGATTAGATTTGCAAAGATAGTAAGGCAACCTTAGTATTTAGGAGGTGGGCTTATGGCCTCGTCCCTTCACAATCTTCTCAGCAAAATCATCAAGGTAGGTACACTTGTCGTTCGCGGCACGGGCGGTGAACAGCGCTATGGCGGCGGGGGAGGGCGAACCGTCGCCATCCGTTTCACCGACGAGGCGGCGGAGCGGGATCTTCTGCGCGATCCGCAATTGCAGCTCGGCCAGCTCTATATGGACGGCAAGCTTCTGGTCGAGGAGGGCGACATCTACGAGTTCCTGGCGCTGATCAAGGACAACACTTTGTCGGAAGGCCTGACCTTCGGCATGATCGTCCGCGGCATCGGCCGCATGATCGAGGCGCAGTTCCGCAACCGGGTCCCGGTCAACCACAATCGCCGCAACGTCTCGCACCATTACGATCTCGACGAAAAGCTGTTCGCGCTGTTTCTCGACGAGGACTGGCAATATTCCTGCGCCTATTTCAATCCGCCTGGCATTTCGCTGGATGAGGCGCAGATCGCCAAGAAGCGCCATATCGTGGCGAAACTGTTGGCCGAACCGGGCCAGAAGGCACTCGAAATCGGCTCCGGCTGGGGTGGCATGGCGATGTACCTGTCGGAATCGTCCGGCGTCGACGTCACCGGCATCACGCTGTCCACCGAACAGCTGAAGATCTCCCGCGAGCGCGCGGCAAAACGGGGACTTGCCAACAGCGTCCGCTTCGAGCTGCAGGATTACTATTATCTGCCGCCGACCAAAAGCTACGACCGCATCGTCTCGGTCGGCATGTTCGAGCATGTCGGGCGGCTGAACTACAAAAAGTTCTTCAATAAGGTCAACGACGTCATGGCCGATGACGGCGTCATGGTGCTGCATTCGATCGGCCAGCCCTATCCGGCGATCTACAACAATCCCTGGATCGAGAAATACATTTTCCCGGGCGGCTACATTCCCTCGCTGGCGGAAGTCCTGCCGGCGATCGAAAAGGCGGGCCTGCTCGTCTCCGATGTCGAAATCCTGCCGATGCACTACGCCTATACGCTGCGCCATTGGCGCGAGCGCTTCATGGCCAACAAGGACAAGGCGGTCGCTCTCTATGACGAGCGTTTCGTCCGCATGTGGGAATTCTACCTCGCCGCCTCCGAAATGGCCTTCACCCACGAGGCCTTCCACATCTTCCAGATCCAGATCGTCAAGCAGCGCAATGCCGTGCCGGACAATCGCGACTACATCTATCAGCGCGAGGCGGAGCTGAAGGCGTTCGAGCAGGAAAGGGTGCCGCTGGACAGGATTGCTGTTTGATTTTGAGTGGCGTTTGAACCCCTCACCAACAAAATCTAAGACTTAGCATTTGGCTAAGATCTTGATTTTGTATCCTCTCCCACAAGGGGAGAGGTAGCGCCTCGAGGGTGCCTCGCCCTCCAGCATCTCTCCCCTTGTGGGAGAGAAAGCAATTTCGAAATCTTAGCCGCAGGCTAAGTTTCAGAAATTGCCAGTGAGGGGATTGCTCCTTGCACCTTCGGCAGTGGTTGACCTCCTTGACCACCGCAAATCCCCGGCGCTAGAACCTCGGCCATGATGACAAATACTTCCGATACCGGCGCCCGCGTGGCCGATGCGCCTTCCGACAATTTTGTCTATCGCGTCCTGCCGCGGTGGCTCTGGCCCTATGCGCAGTTGGCCCGCTGGGATCGCCCCATCGGCTGGCAGCTTCTGATGTGGCCATGCTTCTGGTCCGTGGCGCTGGCAGCCGATGCCGCATCCGATGATCCGGACGTCTCCATCGCCACCGTCCTCTTCTATCTGTTCCTGATGTTCGTCGGTTCCGTCGCCATGCGCGGCGCCGGCTGCACCTACAACGATCTCGTCGACCACGATATCGACATGGAAGTGGCCCGCACCCGTTCGCGCCCGCTGCCGTCCGGCCGGGTGACCCGTTTCGGCGCCAAGGTCTTCCTCGCGCTCCAGGCGCTGGTCGGGCTGCTTGTCCTCGTCCAGTTCAACGGCTTTTCGATCCTGCTCGGCATTGCCTCGCTGGCCGTGGTGGCGATCTATCCCTTCGCCAAGCGCTTTACCGACTGGCCGCAGTTCTTTCTCGGACTTGCCTTCTCCTGGGGGGCGCTGATGGGTTGGGCGGCGATCTTCGGTTCGCTGTCCTGGGCCGCGATCTGGCTTTATCTCGCCGCCGTCGCCTGGACGATCGGCTATGACACGATCTACGCCCATCAGGACAAGGAGGATGACGAGCTGATCGGCGTCCGCTCGACCGCGCGCCTGTTTGGTGACAACACCAAGGGCTGGCTGGTCGGCCTCTATGGGGCAACCCTTCTTCTGCTGCTCTTCTCGTTCATCGCTGCGGATGCAGGCTTTGTCGCCTATCTCGGTCTTGTCGCCGCGGCGGTCATGCTGGCCTGGCAGATCCTCATTCTGGACATCGGCAATCCCGATCACTGCCTGCGACTGTTCAAGTTCAACACACGCATCGGCGCGACGCTGTTTGCCGGCCTGTTGATATCCTATCTGTTCTGAAGCGATCGCGGCAGGGACACTCGGCCTTCACGACAAGGCCTGCACCAAAACGAAAAAGCCCGGCTCGAAAGCCGGGCTTTTTTGCTGTGCCTTGTGCAGGAGAGGGACATCTCCCTTACCTGCGGGCGATGATTTCCTTGCCCTCGATCTTCATCGCCACGCCGAGTGTGCCGGTGGTGCGGCGAACGAGGAAGCGGGGACGCCGTGCAGCGAAATAGGAGTGGCGGCGGCGCGGACGCGCCGTCTGGGCGCGCACGTCGCCGATATGGTTTTCCAGCGGACGGGCAACGCCGTCGGCTTCCACCATCAGCATCGGAATGCGGAATGCATCCGACCACGAACGCCAGTCGGCGGCGATGTCGCAGAGATCGTGTGCGACGAGCAGCGGGATGCAGAGATCCGGATCGTCGTGATGCAGTTCGAGCGTCACGGTGACTTCGCCGTCGCCATGGTCGATGGCGCGGGCGGCAACGCCCTTGAAGGCCCGCGCCGGCAGCGCGAAGGACAACGGCAGGCCGCTGCCCGGAAGAATCTTGCGCAGCACGGCGCCGCGCTCGTCGATGGTGATCGTGACATTTCCTGATGTTTCGCTCAGCGCATAGGTGATCTGCTGCGGAAAGCGAGACGGATCGAGCCTCAATGTCGATCCTGCCCAATCGGGCTTCAGAACGGTTTTGTTCATCGCGTATGCTACCCTTGTTTTACCTGAGAGCCGCTTCCGGTTTTCCGTTGTCGGTATCTCTTGCGGGACTTTTGTCCTCTGATGGGCACACATTAGGCGGCGGCCTTGCCAGAACTGCTTAAAGATCGCGGTTAAGGAAAGTTTGCTTCCCCTGATGGTTACCGAAAGCCGCAATTATCGCGGTTTCCGAAGGGTGAACGGGCCACTCTCGTCCCGCCGCGGGACAGGGCGTCAAATCGTTAGTCAAAGGCTGTGGAAAGCTTGGAAAAAGCTCCGGGCAAGGCTCATGCTGCATCATTGCGAAAGCAGCGCAGACTGACCAGTGAGGCCCTCCGCATGGTATCGACCTATCTCAGCTATGATCTCGTCAACCGCGATATGACCGCGAGCCTCAGGCGGATCTCCAGCCAGACACAGGTTTCCAACGATCAGGCCTATTACCAGGAAAACATCGGCAAGGTGACGACGGTCGACGAGTTCCTCGACGACTACCGACTCTACAGTTTCGCCATGACGGCCCACGGCCTCGGCGAAATGACCTATGCCAGGGCCTTCATGAAACAGGTGCTGGAAAGCGACCTGTCGGATGAAAACAGTTTCGCCAACCGCCTGACCGATGAGCGCTATACCACTTTTGCCGCCGCCTTCAATTTCGGCGGCGTCAACCCGGAAACCGCCGTCGCCCAGTCCGAGGCGCAGATCGACGACGTCGTCGATTTCTACAATCAGCAGATCACCGCGCTCGAGGACAAGACGCAGGAAGACACGCGCTATTTCAACGTCATGTTCGGGCAGGGCAATATCGACAGCGTCGACGAATTCCTGCGCAACGACCAGCTGCGCGAATATGTCTTCACCGCTTATGGCATCGATGGAACCTATTATAACTATGCCGCGATCAAGGGCGCGCTGACCAGCGACCTGAGTGATCCGAACAGCTATTTCAACACCGCCTTTGCCCCGAGGCTCGCGACCTACAACACCGCCAGAACCGAGGATAACGAGCTTGCGGAGCGCATTTCGGCGCGCGCCGCCATCCCCACATACGAGCAATCGATCAGCCTCGGCCAGCAGCGCAAGGCCGATTTCGAGGCGCAGATCGAGGCGAAGCGCAGTGAAATGAACAGCGGCGGCGACCAGCAGGCGCTGCAGGCCGAGATCGATGCCCTGCAGGCACAGCTGGACGAAACCGACACGCTGATCGCCCGCGACCAGGCGTCTCTTTCGCAGACGCAGGCGCGTTTCGACGAACTGGACGCACGGCTCGTGCCCATCGACCAGACCAGCGCCAGAAGAACCGAGCTGTCGGCCATCATGAGAAGCCAGGGCAGCGGCATCGCCTATTACCAGCAGCTGGAAAGGCTGGCGCAGGATTTTCAGTTCAACGCCGATGGCAGCGTTCCGGCGGGCGGGGCGCTCAGCGAAAGCAAGCGACAGGATATCGTCGCCGACTATTTCGAAGGCCAGGAACGCGTCACCCGCGCCGAGGCGATCTTCAATCAGGAATATTTCGAAAGCAAAATCGCCACCATCACCACGGTCGACGACCTTCTGGCCGACCAGCGCATCTACCAGTATCTGCGCACTGCCTTCGATCTCGACGAACCCACCGTGGTCCGCTCGACGCTGGATCAGATCCTCACCAGCGATCTCTCCGACCCCAACAGCTACGCCAACCGTTTCTCGGAGCAGAACCCTCAATATCTGGTGCTCGCGAACGCCTTCAACTTTGGCACCGACGGCACGACGACGGCCGGGGCGGCGCAGACGACGGCGCAGACCACCGCCACCCGCAACGACTACATGTCGCGCTGGAACGACACCCAGGAAGAGGAACTGGACAGGGCGATCACCTTCTACCGGTCGGATATGGCCGCGGTGGAAAGTCTGGATGATTTTCTAAGCTCGGACGCCCAGATCACCTACGAGTTCGCGCTCGACGCCGTTGGCATCGATCCCGCGTCCGTCTCGAAGTTCGTCATCAGCCAGGTCCTGCGAAGCGACCTCTCCGATCCGTCCAGCTATGTTTACACGCTGAACGACGAACGGTTCCTGTCGCTCGCCAAGCTCTTCAATTTCAACAGCGATGGCGACGTGACCAATCCCGTCCTCGCCCAGTCCAGCTCCACGATCACCAATGTCGCCAAGGACTATATCCTGCGCCAGACGAGGCATCTCGAAGGCGACGAGCTTGAGGCCGCCCGCACGGCCGCCGAAGAGGACAGCCAGTATTATACCGATGCCATGCAGCGGCTCGACAATCGCACCCAGCTGCTTGCCGATCGCCGGCTGCTGGACGTCATCCTGATTGCCGAAGGCTTCGACCCCGAAACGATCACCAACGACTTCCTCGAGCAGATCTTCAGCTCCGACATCGACGACCCCGAAAGCTTCGTCAACCAGCAGGATGACAAGCGCTTCGCCCAGATCGTCGGCTCGTTCAATTTCGATGCCGAGGGCGAGATCGACCGGGCCAAGGGCGGCGCGGTCCAGAATGGCGGCGAGATCGTCGCCACCCAGTCGATGTATCTGCGCCAGCTCCTGGAAACCGAGCAGGGCAACGACAATGCAGGCGTGCGTCTGGCGCTCTATTTCCAGCGCATGGCCGACACGATGACCGACCCTTATGTCATCCTCGGCGACGATGCGCTGGCCGAGTTCTTCCGCGTCACCTACAGCCTGCCCACCGAATTCAGCAACATGGATGTCGATGCGCAGGCCAAGGTCGTCGAGAAGAACCTCAATCTCGAAGACCTGTCAGACCCCGCCAAGCTCAACCGGCTGATCGAGCGCTTCACCGCGCTCTATGATCTGGAAAACAACTCCGCCCTGAACTCACCGGCCGTATCCATCCTCAACGGCAGCAACGGCTCGGCCGGCATCAGCGCCGATACGCTCTGGGCGCTGGCCCAGCTCGGCGGCCGGTAAACCGTCAGTCTTTGGAGGGCGGGGTGAAGGCCGGATCGATGTTGGCTGACAGCCATTCCAAATCGGCGCCCGCCGCCTCCTTCATCGCCGCTTCCATGCGCCGGTAGCGGGTGAGAAGTTCCTCGCCGAATTCCGTCAGCCCCGCGCCACCGCCGCTTTTGCCGCCATGGCGGGTGGCGATCGACGGCACCTTGAACATCCGGTTGATCTCGTCGGCGAGAAGCCAGGCGCGACGGTAGGACATGCCGATCGAGGCACCTGCGGCGCGGATCGAGCCATGCTCGACGATCAGCTCCAACAGCTGCGCCTTGCCCGGTCCCAGCCGGACGCCGATATCGAAATCGATGCGAATCGTCGCCTTGCGGATATGGCTCATTCGGCGCGTCCCGAAGACCCGGCCAAGACCTTGCCGGGGTTCATGATCCCGGCCGGGTCGAAAGCCGTCTTGATCCGGTGCATAAGCTCCATCTCGATCGGCGAGCGGATATGGGACAGCTCGTCGCGCTTCAGCTGGCCGATCCCGTGCTCGGCCGAAATCGAGCCGCCGAGTTCAAGCACAACCGCATGGACGATCTCGTTGATCTCGCGCCAGCGATCGAGAAACGCCTGCTTGTCAGCACTCACCGGCTGGGAAATGTTGTAATGGATGTTGCCATCGCCCAGATGCCCGAAGGCGCAGATGCGGGCGCCGGGCATGGCGGCCATCACGCCCTTTTCCGCCAGCGCCATGAATTCCGGTATTTTCGACACCGGCACGGAAACGTCATGCTTGATCGAGCCGCCTTCCGGTTTCTGCGCATCCGACATGCTTTCGCGCATGTGCCACAGCGCCTTCTGCTGCGCCACCGACGAGGCGATCACGGCATCCTGCACCAGCCCGGCTTCAAACCCCTGTTCGAGCAGCGAATTGACCATCACTTCGGCGGTCTCCGCCGAATCCGAGGTCGATATGTCGATCAGCGCATACCAGGCATGCGGGCTCTCCAGCGGATCGCGCACGCCGTCGATATGGCGGCTGGTGAATTCGATGCCGATGCGCGGCATCAGCTCGAAACCGGTCAGCGCCGTGCCGCACAGGGTCGAGGCCTTGTCGAACAGCTTCAGCGCATCTTCGGGCGAGGCAAGCCCCGCCAGCGCCACCTGATGGCCGACCGGGCGGGGAAAGAGTTTCAACACCGCGCCGGTAATGATCCCGAGCGTTCCCTCCGCGCCGATGAACAGGTCGCGCAGATCGTATCCCGTGTTGTCCTTCTTCAGCCGGCGCAGTCCGTCCCAGATCTCGCCGGTCGGCAGCACCACTTCCAGCCCGAGGCAAAGCTGGCGCATGTTGCCATAGGCGAGCACAGCCGTTCCGCCGGCATTGGTGGAAAGATTGCCGCCGATCCGGCACGAGCCTTCCGAGCCGAGCGACAGCGGAAACAGCCGCTCGACCTTTTCCGCCGCCGTATGCACGTCGGCCAGAATGACGCCGCCATCGACCACCAGAACATTGGCGACCGGATCGACATCGCGGATCCTGTTCATCCGCTCCAGCGACAGCAGAATGTCGCTGCCGCCGGCGCGCGGCGTCTGCCCACCGACCAGACCGGTATTGCCCGTCTGCGGCACGATTGCGGTGCCCGTCTGGCTGGCAAGCGTCATGATGGCGGAAACCTCGGCCGTCGAGCCGGGTTTCAGAAGCATCGGCGACGACCCCTTGTAGAGGCCACGGTTTTCGATCAGGCGCGGCGCAAGCTCCGTCTGGTCGCGCACCACATTGGCTTCGCCGACGATTGCCGCAAAGCGGTCGAGCAGGTCCGCTGCCGGTGTCATCACGTCCATGCCTAAGTCTCCCCATCGCGTGGCGCTGCCGCGCGCGCCAGTCTGTCGTTGATCGCTTCGCCCAGTCCCCCGTCGGGAATGGCGGTAATGGCAATATGCGCCGCACCCGTGGCATCGGCGCGCTTCAGGTATTCGAACAGGTTTGCCGCCGCTTCCGCAAGGCTGCCGGATGGGCTGAGATCGAAAACCGCCTTGGCTTTCTCGATGCCTGTAACCTGCACATCATGAAAGCGGATCAGCGCCTCGCCCTCTTCGACGGATGTCGCATTCAGCCGCACCGCCGCCCCCGGCGCATAATGGGAGGCGAGCATGCCCGGCGCCTCGATGATCGCCGCCGGCCCCTCGCGCCGCCTGATCGCCCGGCCCGCAACGCTGGCGATCTCGTCGGCGGCAAGCCCGCCGGGGCGCAGCAGCAGTATCGTGCCGGTTTCGGGATCGACGCGGATGATCGTCGATTCGACACCCACCGGCGAAGCGCCGCCGTCGATGATCAGCTCCAGCTTCCCGCCGAGATCATCCATCACATGGCGTGCGCTGGTCGGGCTGATCTTGCCGGATGTATTGGCGCTCGGTGCCGCAAGCGGCCGGTCATAGGCGCGGATGAGGTCGCTGGCGAAACCGGCCGGGCAGCGCAGGCCGACCGTTTCCAGTCCCGCCGTCGCCAGCGGATGGATCGCGCTGCCGGGTTTCAAGGGCAGGATGATGGTCAGCGGTCCGGGCCAGAAGGCCTCCGCCAGCTTGCGCGACAGGGGATCGAACACCGCATAGCGCTCCGCCATGGCGATATCGCAGACGTGGCAGATCAGCGGGTTGAAGCGCGGCCGGCCCTTTGTCTCGTAGATCGTCGAGATCGCTTCCGCCCGCGTCGCGTCGGCAGCAAGCCCGTAGACGGTCTCGGTCGGAATGGCGACGGGAAGGTCAAGGCCGAGCACGCGGGTGCCTTCGCGGATCGCGCGTTCAGGTTCTGCTTTTATGTCGATGATTGCGGCTGTCATGTGCCGTCAATACAGCCTCGGGGCCGCGGCTTCAAAGCCTTTTGATGATTTCGCGTACGGTCGCATCCGGCGCGCCGAGCATCAGCACGTTGCGCATCGCCTCGCGCGGGTCGCTGGTCTGGAACAACAGCCCGTTCTGCCGGAAACTGCGGTCGATCTTCGCCCCTTGGCCGGCCTCGCCCTCGATCGCCACGGCGAAATACATGCGTGAACCGCGCGGATTGATCCGGGCAAAGAAGTCGTCCTCCTCGCCGATCTCGGAGAAGAAGTTGGCGATGTAGAAGGACCACGTCACCAGCGCTTCGGGAGAAAAGAACGTCCGCGCCGCCGTCACATGGCAATAGCCCAGATGCGGGCTGCCATCGAGCGTGCGGTGAAAGATGAGCTTCGGCAGGCTGATCGAGCGATGGAAGGTGTTGAGCCGCATATGCGTCGTCTCACCGGCGGTCTCTAGCTTGCGCCCGGTCTTCTCCGCCACCTCGTCATGGCTGAGATATCGGCGCTCGTCCGGTATCCAGATCGGCCGCGCGCGGGAAATCTTGCCGGTGCGCAGGAATTCCGAATGGGCGGTCGCGTTGCGCTGTGGCGCGGTAAACGGCCGCTGTCCATTGACCTCGTAATAGCGGATCTGTCCTGGCATTGTCCTGACTCTTCCGTTCTCGATCGCGGCGGATCGTATTAGTAACATCTTAACAGTGTCTTTCCGCCGCACAGCTTGCCGATCCGGCACGAAACAGGCCCCGTCGCCAATACAGTCGCCGATGTCGCAATGTCGCCTATGCGACAGGCGGCAGTCACGTTTAAATGCGATCAAGCTCATGGTGCCGCCTCGCTAGGGGAGGCGGAGAATTGGGAAGCCGGCGGGTCGATTGAGACCTTACCGGCGCTGCCCCCGCAACGGTGGCGGAGTTGAAGGCATGGCACGGGGGAAACCCCGAACCACTGGGACAGAGCCGAACGGCCGCTCGGGAAGGTGCCATGTCAGTCCTTTAGGGATAGCTCCGAAGCCCGGAAACCAGCCTGAGCCGGAGTGATGACCGATCGCGGTGGGCGTTCGGGACAGGAATTGGCGGAATGTGTAACCGTCGGCTTGTCCATGCCCCGTCGCTTGCCTGGAGTGCGAGGAAGCATATGGACATTCATAGTCAGGTTCTGCGGCAGCTTAAGAACCGCCGCGAAGGTTTCAGCCTTGAACAGCCGTTCTATATCGATCCGGATTACTACAAGCTCGACATGGAGATGATCTGGTATCGCGACTGGCTGTTCGTCGGCCATGACTGCGAGCTGGAAAAGGGCGGCATGTATTTCACCCTTCAGGTGGGTGATTACCCGGTCCTCGTCATCCGCACCCGCGAAGGCGATATCCGCGCCTTCCACAACACCTGCCGCCATCGCGGCCACCGCGTCTGCACCAAGGATACGGGTTCGGCGACGCGCCTTGTCTGTCCCTATCACCAGTGGACCTACCAGCATGACGGCTCGCTGATGTCGGCCCGCCATATGGGCGACAATTTCGACAAGAAGCAGTTCGGCCTGAAACCCCTCCACTGCCAGGTCGTCGCGGGCTACATCTTCATCTGTCTGGCGCAGGAAGCCCCGGACTTCGCGCCCGTGCGTGCCACGATCGAGCCCTACATGGCGCCGCACCGCATTTCCGAAACCAAGGTCGCCGCCAAGAATACGATCATCGAGAAGGGCAACTGGAAACTCGTCTGGGAAAACAACCGCGAGTGCTACCACTGCGCCGGCAATCACCCGGAACTCTGCCGCACCTACCCGGAAGCGCCGACCGCGACCGGCGTGCAGGGCGCCGGCGACGATCCGTTCATCTCCGAACACTGGAGCCGTTGCGAGGCCGCCGGCCTGCCGAGCACCTTCAACATGTCGCGTGATGGCCAGTTCCGCGTTGCCCGCATGCCGCTCGTCGAGGATGCCGAGAGCTATACGATGAACGGCCGCCCGGCGGTTGCCCGCTCGCTGTCGGAAGACGTGACGATCTCCCACATCGGCACGATGCTGATGTTCCACTATCCGACCACCTGGAACCACATGCTGGTCGACCATGCGATCTCCTTCCGCGTCATCCCGATCGGGCCGGAAGAAACCGCGGTAACCACCACCTGGCTGGTCAACAAGGAAGCGGTCGAAGGCGTCGATTACAATGTCGACGAACTCACCCATGTGTGGAACATGACCAACGACCAGGACCGCCAGATCGTCGAGGAAAATGCCTTCGGCATCCGCTCGCCGGCCTACGAGCCGGGTCCCTATTCGGAAGCCCATGAGGGCGGCGTCATGCAGTTCGTCGAATGGTACGCCAACTTCATGATCGACCGGCTGAAGGGCAAGGACGCGACGCTCTCGGCTGTCGCCTGACCGGTAAAAGTTCCATTGGAACAAAATCGGGGTGTTTCGCATTGTAGATCGCCAATCTACAGATGAGGAAACATCCCCGATGACCGCATTCCGCATGCGCCTTGCCACTGCGCTGACGGCGGCTGCCGTTCTGGCCACGAGTTTCATGCCCGCCGCCGCCATGCCGGCGGTTCAGGTCATGCCGGTTCCGGTTGCCTCTGCCGCCAATGCTGCGCAGGTAACGGAAGTCCAGTATCGCGACCGTGACCGCCGCAGCTATCGCCAGGATCGCCGCTACTATCGCCAGGGCTATCACAACGGCCATCGCGGCTATCGCGAGCGCCGCCGCGGCTATCGCTATCACAACGGTTACTGGTTCCCGCTTGCAGCCTTTGCGACCGGCGCGATCATCGGCGGTGCGATCGCCAACCAGCCGCGTGCCTCGGGCGGCAGCCACGTCCAGTGGTGCGCCAACCGCTACCGCACCTACCGCGCTTCCGACAACACCTATATTCCGAGCGCCGGCATTCGCCGCACCTGCGTTTCGCCTTACAGGTAAGCAACCGGCAGGTGATTGAATTGACGGGCGTAACGGAGGCGTGAACGCCACCGAAGCGCCCGTTAATCTGCGGTTCAGCGAGAAATTTCTAAGGCTGCTGCGAAATAGATTTCTGGAATGCGGAATACAGGAACGTTTGCAACGTTCTCTGCTCGTGTCTCAACAAGGGAATGGAGAGTTAAGAGATGACTCTGTTCAAGAAGATCGCAGTCGCCGCCGTGTCGGCCATCGTGCTTGCAGGCTCGCTGGGGTCCGCCCAGGCGCTGCCTTTGCCGGCAGTCCCGAGCGCCCCGGTGGCGTCTGACGTGACCAATGTCCAGTATTATCGCGACTACGGTCCTCCGCGTCGCTGGCGTGGCGACGGCCCGCGTCGTGGCTGGTATGGCGGCCATCGCGGTTACCGCGAGTCCCGTCGTGGCTATCGCCGCCACAATGACGGCTACTGGTACCCGCTGGCAGCCTTCGGCGCCGGCGCGCTGATCGGCGGTGCCATCGCCTCGCAGCCGCGCTATGTGCAGCCCGCACCGGCCCCGGTCTATCGCAGCAGCGGTGGCCTCAATCCGCGCCACTACGACTGGTGTGCCGGCCGCTATCGTTCCTACGACAGCTATTCCAACACCTTCCAGCCGTATAACGGCCCGCGCCAGACCTGCTACTCGCCCTTCTATTGATTAGGGCAGGCAAGGCCACGGCATGACATTCGAACCCGCGCTCCGCGAAATCACCGGAGCGCGGGTTTTTCGTTGCGGCTAAAGGATACCCACCCGCCGCAGCAGCCACCAGGCGGCGGCGACGGACAGCACGATCGCGCCGAAGGCGAAGGCGGTGCCGTGCAGGCCTTCGGCAAACGGCAGCGACGAGGTGTTCATGCCGAAAAAGCCCGTCACCAGCGAAGGCGGCAGCAGGAAGGCGGTCATCAGCGACAGGATGTAGAGGTGGCGGTTGGTTTCCGACGAAAGCTTGGAATCGATTTCCTCGTGCAGGAGCCGCGCCCGCTCCTGCAGCGCATAGACGTCGTGGTCCACCGCCTCCAGCCGGCCGATCAGGCGTGCCGCCGCATCGTCGAAGCCGGGCGGCATGTCGTCCTCGTCGGCCGCCATCGCGCGGCGCATCAGGGTCAAAACGGTGCGCAGGTGCCGATGCAGCCGCACGATGGTGCGCCGGACCGGCGCCAGCCTGCGCCGCTCGTCTTTCGGCGCGTTGTCGTAGACGAAATCCTCGATCAGGTTCAGTTCGTCGGTCAGCTCCATGACGAGCGAGATCATCGTCCGCTGGAACTCCGCCACCAAAGTCTCGAACACGTCGATCGGCCGGTGATAGCGTGCCGCGTTCTTCTCGACTGCTGACTTCAGCCGGTCTATCGAGCGCAGCGGCTGCAGTCGCGTGGTGATGATGATCCTGTCGGAGACGAAGAAATGCAGCCAGCCGATATCGCGGGTATCGCTGTCGAACTCCTTCTGGAAATCGATCATCGTGCCATAGACCAGCCCTTCGTCGAGAATGACCGCGGCATGGGTGTCGCGTGTCGTCAGCGCCGCAAGTGCGGGCTGCGTCAGCCCCGGCAGGCTTTCCAGAAACGCCGGCACGCGGCTGTCGGCAAGGTTCAGGTGCAGCCACAGAAAGCCGTCGGAAACGGTCAGCTCGTTGACCGTCGCCTCCAGCGGCAGCCGCACGCAGGAACGTGTCGGCGCATCGAAGCGATAGGCCCAGACGAGGCCGGGAATGGCGGGCGTCATCAGCGGCGGCGTGTCCATCGGCTTTCTCCAGCGGTCCGTGCCTGTCTTACGCCGAACTCACGAAGGAATCTTTAGCGCCGTGAGGGCGTGGCGCTCCGATTATTTCACTTTCCCCTCATACGCGTCTGGATCATGATGAAACAACCTGCCGATTGACAATCGCATTGACGTTTACGTAAAACGTCAATTGTTGCCGAAAAAGGCAAGGCTGCACTTTTGATGAGGAGGATCATATGTACAGCGCCCCGGTGGAGGAGATCTCCTTCACGCTGAACCATGTCGCAGGTTTGAGTGCCGCCCTGGAGGAGGGCCGCTTCGGCGACCTGAGCCCCGACCTTGTCGAGGCCATCCTTGCCGAGGCCGGCCGTTTCGCCACCGGCGAGATAGCCCCGCGCGGCGATGCCGGGGACCGCGAGGGCGCGACCTTTTCCGAAGGTGAGGTGAAGACGCCGGAAGGCTGGCCGGATCTCTACCGCTTCTGGCGCGAGGGCGGCTGGAACGGCCTGACCGCGCCGGAAGCCTATGGCGGCCAGAACCTGCCGCATATGCTCAACGTCGCGGCGCTGGAAATGTGGAATTCCGCCTCCATGGCCTTCGCGCTCGCCCCGACGCTGACGATGGGTGCCGTCGAAGCGCTGGTCGCCCATGGCTCGCAGCCGCTGAAGGATGTCTTTCTGGAAAAGATGGTGTCGGGCGAGTGGACCGGCACGATGAACCTGACCGAACCCCATGCCGGTTCGGATCTCGGCGTGCTGAAGACCCGCGCCGAACGCCGCGACGACGGCACCTACCGCATATTCGGTCAGAAGATCTTCATCACCTGGGGCGAGCATGATGCCGCCGACAACATCATCCATCTGGTTCTCGCCCGCCTGACCGACGCACCCGCCGGCACGCGCGGCATCTCGCTCTTTCTCGTGCCGAAATTCCTCGTCGAAGCGGACGGTTCGCTCGGCGAGCACAATGACGTGCTTTGTCACTCGATCGAGCACAAGCTGGGCATCCACGGCTCGCCCACCTGCACGATGATCTTCGGCGACGGCCGCTACGGCGAGGAAATGGGCGCGGTCGGCTATCTCGTCGGCGAGGAGAACAAAGGCCTGGCCTGCATGTTCACGATGATGAACAATGCTCGCCTGGCCGTCGGCATCCAGGGCGTGGCGGTCGCCGAAGCCGCCACCCAGAAGGCGCTGGCCTTCGCCAAGGAACGCACCCAGGGCAAGGCGCCCGGCGCCCCCGGTGACGGCATGAACCCGATCGTCGAGCACCCCGATGTCGCGCAGATGCTTCTGACCATGAAGGCGCTGACGCAGGGCGCACGCGCCATCTGCTATGCCTGTGCCCACGCCACCGACATGTCGCATCATAGCCGAGGTGATGAGGCCCGCCATTGGGCCGAGCGTGCCGCGCTGCTCACCCCGATCGCAAAGTCCTTCTCCACCGATATCGGCGTCGATGTCGCCTCGCTCGGCATCCAGGTCCATGGCGGCATGGGCTTCATCGAGGAAACCGGTGCCGCCCGCTATCTGCGCGATGCCCGCATCGCGCCGATCTACGAGGGCACCAACGGCATCCAGGCGATCGATCTCGTCACCCGTAAGCTGCCGCTCTCCGGCGGCGATCAGGTCCGCAGCCTGTTGTCGGAACTGAAACAGGTGGCCGACCAAGTATCCGCCCGTGATGCCGCCGTCTTCGGCGAAACCGCTGGCCGCCTGCGTGCAGCGATCGCGGCGCTCGAAACGGCAACCAACTGGCTCATCGAAGCGCAGGCGCAGGGCCGCCTTGCCGAAGCGTTGGCGGGAGCTACATCCTACCAGCGCCTGTTCGGCCTCGTGCTGACCGGCGTCCATCTGGCCAAGGGCGGTCTCGTGGCGCTCGACAATGGCGAGGGCGACAAGCGCGCCGCGCTCTGCCGTTTCATGGCGGAAAACCTGCTTGCCGAAACCTCGGCACTGAAAGACCGCGTCATTGCCGGTGCGACGAGCCTTGCGGCCGCCCGCGCCAACCTGGATTAAGGGGAATGCCTTTTTGACCGAACATATTATCGTCGAGCAGCTTGCGGCCTATCCGGGCGTCATGATCATCCGCTTCAACCGGCCGGACAAGAAGAACGCCATCACGTCGCCCATGTACCGGCGCATGACGGAAGCGCTGGAAGAGGCCAATGCCGACGACATGATCAAGGTCGTCGCCTTTCTCGGCACCGAGGGCTGCTTTTCCGCCGGCAACGACATGGGCGATTTTCTTGCCCACGCGACATCGGGCACCACCGAGCCGCCGGCCGCCGCCACCTTCATCAAGGCACTGGCGCTGTCCGAAAAGCCGTTGGTTTCCGGCGTCGACGGTCTGGCGATCGGCATCGGCACGACGCTCAACCTGCATTGCGACATGACGGTCGCCTCGGGCCGCAGCCTGTTCAGGACGCCCTTCGTCGATCTGGCGCTGGTGCCGGAAGCGGCCTCCAGTCTGCTCGCGCCGCGCGTCATGGGGCACCAGCGGGCCTTCGCCCTGCTTGTCGCCGGCGAGGATTTCACCGCCGAGGCAGCCTTGGCCGCCGGTCTGATCTGGGAGGTCGTCGCCCCCGATGCGGTGGAAATGGAAACGCTCGCCATCGCCTTCGAGCTGGCCAAGAAGCCGCCGGAAGCGCTGAAGATCGCCCGCAGCCTCGTCCGCGGCCCGCGTCAGGACGTGCTGGACCGCATGGACGAGGAACTCGCCCACTTTTCCGAACGGCTTAAAAGCGCGGAAGCGCGCGCCGCCTTCGAGGCCTTCATGGCGCGGTAAGGCTCACTTCGTCAGCAGTGCCACGGCTTCCACATGCGGCGACCAGAGAAACTGGTCGATCGGCGTCACCGACTTGATGCGGTAACCGGCATCGACGAGGACTTTCAGGTCGCGCGCCAGCGTCGCCGGGTTGCAGCTGACGGCGGCGATCGTCTTGATGCCGGAGCCCGCAAGTTCCTTCACCTGCGTTTCCGCCCCCGCCCGCGGCGGATCGAACACGGCCGCGTCGTAGACTTTCAGTTCCTTCATCGTCACGGCGTGGCGGAAGAGATCGCGCTTCTCGATTGTGACGGGCTTCAGTCCCTGCGTATTGCGGGCGGCGGCATCCAGCGCCTTCAAAGGCTTGTCCTCGCCCTCGACCGCATGCACCTTCGCCTTGCGGGCGATCCTGAGCGAAAACGTGCCGGACCCGGCAAACAGGTCGATCACCCGCTTGGCCTTGCCCAGATGGCCGATGACCAGCGCCGCCATGGCGTCTTCGGCCGGCTTCGTTGCCTGGGTGAAGGCGCCCGGCGGTGGCGAGATTTTCACGCCGTCGAATTCGATCACCGGCCTGACCGGCTCCAGCACCGTCTCGCCGTTGACGGTGACGCGGGCAATGCCCTTCAGCGACAGCACGGCCTCGGTGACTGCGCGGCGCTGACGGTCGTCGAGCTTCTTCAGGCCCTCGGCGGCAAGGTCGAGGCCGGGCAGCGTTTCGAGCACGGTGAGCCGGAACGTCTCCGCCCCTTGCGCAAGCGCCGCCGCCACGGTGCGGATCGCCGCAAGCCTCGCCACGATTCCGGGCGAGGCGATAGGACATTCGACGATTGAAACGATGTGGTTCGTCTCTGCGCGGTTGAAGCCGAGCAGCAGCTCCTTCTCGGTCTTGCGCACCGAAAACACGGTGCGCCGCCGCTCGCCCGGCTGGCAGGTCACGGTTTCGCCGACCTCGGGCGTCAGGCCGCGCGCCTTTAGCGCATCGACCACCAGGTTGCGCTTGAAGGCGTTATAGGCGGGGGCGGCCAGATGCTGCAGCGAGCAGCCGCCGCAATTGTCGCCGTCCGGGTCGAAATGCCGACAGAGCGGCTCGATCCGGTCCGGCGAGATGTTGGACGTCGACATGACGGTGCCGTGGTCGCCGTTGCGGGCGATCGCCAGCGTTTCGCCGGGCAGCGCGTAGGGCACGTAGACCGGACCGTCCTCGCCCTCGGCAATGCCGTGGCCCTGGGCGCCCAGCCGTTCGATGGTGATCGTGACCGTGCTCATTCCGGCTTCCTTCCTGCCAGGAGAAATTCGACATTGCCGTCGCCGCCGGCGATCGGCGAGGGGATCATGCCAAGGCTTTCCCAGCCCATCTCCTCGGCAAGCCAGCGCTCCAGCTCGGCCGCCACCTGCGGTGCCGTGTCCGGCTGTTTCAACAGTCCGCCCTTGCCGATCGCCTCGCGACCGGCCTCGAATTGCGGCTTGACCAGAAGCACGCAAGTCGCACCCGGCTGCGCCATCTCCAGCGCCGGCGGCAGGGCCAGCTTCAACGAGATGAACGAGACGTCGGAGACGATGAACTCGACGGCCATGTCGTCGATATCGTCCTCCGTCATCTCTCGGGCATTGAGCCCCTCGATATTGGTGACGCGCTCGTCGTCGCGGATCTTCTCGTGCATCTGGTCATGGCCGACATCGATGGCCATCACATGCTCGGCTCCGCGCTCCAGGAGGACCTGAGTAAATCCACCCGTCGAGGCGCCGACGTCGAGGCAGAGAAGACCGTCCGGATCGAGCTTGAAATGATCGAGCGCGCCGATCAGCTTCAGGGCCGCCCGTGACACATAGGTGCTTGCCGGATCGTCGACGACGATCTTCGCCTCCGAGGAAACGGTCTGTGCCGGCTTGGTCACGACTTTGCCGTCCACCGTCACGGTGCCGCGTGCAACGGCATCGCGGGCGCGGGCGCGGCTGTCGAAAAGGTTGAGCGAGACCAGCAGCTGGTCGAGGCGAGTGGTGGGAGCGTGTTGCGTCATGCGCTCTATTCCCTGTTTCTGCGTCGCAAGGCAAGGGGCAAGAGAGCGGGAACGCAAGGAAGCTCGAGGACGCGTGAAAATCCCGAAATTGCGGCTGTGTGGCAAAATTCTAAAATTCGGGATCGTCCGTAAAGCAGGTGGTAGCGATTTTCCGCTACGTGAGGATCACGCGACGCAGAAGAGGAACCCGTCGTGGAGACACGTATGGGCCAGACGAAACGCGAAGCCAGGATCGATTTTCTGCGCGGCATAACGCTGCTGCTGATCTTCATCGGCCATGCGGAATTCACCTTCTCCCTGACCTTCCAGCATTCGCGCGGCTTTGCCGATGCGTCGGAAATCTTCGTCCTGCTGGCCGGCATGTCCTCGGCGCTCGCCTATTATCGCCCTGACCGTGCCGTGTCGGTGCAGCGCCCCTGGCGACGGGCGGGACGCATCTATCTGGCCCATCTGCTTCTCGTTGTGGTCATGGCAGTCTTCGGCGCGCTTCTCGCGGCCGAATTTCCCCACACGACGGTCGCGCAGGATATGGCAGGCATGGTCGCCGAACCGGTCAGGCATGGTCTTCAAGCCATGCTGCTTTTCTACATGCCCGGCAATCTCGATATCCTGCCGATCTATATCGTTTTCCTCATCGCCGTGCCCTTCGCGCTGGTGATCTACGATCGCTTTCCGCTGCCGACGCTGGTTGTCTCGTTCCTCCTCTGGCTGGTCTCGGGCTTCCTGCACCTGAATTTCTACAATCTGGCTCTGGATACGGGCCGCTGGTATCTCGACCCGCTCTCCTGGCAGTTCATCTTCATCATCGGCATTGCGCTCGGCATGCGCATCAAGACCGGGCTAGACCCGCTGCCCTATCGCCGCGGCGTCTTCATCCTCGCTGCCGTCTTCGCCCTGGTTGCCATACCCGCAAATCTCGCGGCCTATCTCGGCTGGGTGTCGCTGCCCTATCCCGATCTCTACCGCGAACTGGTGACCAAGACGAACAGCGGCCCGCTGCGCATTCTCGATGCGCTGGCGATCCTCTATCTGGCTTTCAATATCGATTGGGTAAGTCGTGTCGCCAATTCAGGCTGGCTGCGGCCCGTCAACCTGATCGGCCGCCACTCGCTGCCGGTCTTCTCGGTCGGCATCGTGCTTTCGGCAATTGCCTCCGTCTATGTGGAGCTTCATCCCGGTATCGGCCTTGGCGCCCAGATGGCGATCCTGATCGCCGGCTGCGCCCTGCACCTGTTGCTCGGATGGTGTCTGGAGCGCCGCAGGCAGCATGCGGCCAGAGCCGCTCAAGAGGCCGCCGACTATCGCCGGGCGGCCTGATCGTCTCATTCAGCCGGCGGCACCGACGCCGACAGCCGTCTTGCCGAGCGCACCGAACACGGTCTTGACGATGCCGGCACGGTCCAGCCCCGCCTTGGCATACATCACCTCGGGCGAAGCCTGTTCCATCCAGATATCCGGCAGAACCAGCGAGCGGACCTTCAGTCCGTGGTCTAGCAGGCCTTCGGTGGAGAGGAACTGCAGCACATGGCTGCCGAACCCGCCGACAGAACCTTCCTCGATGGTGATCAGCACTTCATGATGGCGCGCCAGCTGGCGGATCAGGTCGTGGTCGAGCGGCTTGGCGAAGCGCGCATCGGCAACCGTGGTCGACAGGCCGGCCGCATCGAGGTCCTCGGCCGCAAGCAGACAATCCTTCAGACGTGTACCGAAGGAAAGCAGCGCCACCTTGGCGCCTTCCCTGACGATGCGACCCTTGCCGATCTGCAGGATTTCGCCGCGCTGCGGCAGTTCCACGCCCACACCTTCGCCGCGGGGATAACGGAACGAGATCGGACCCTCGTCATAGGCGGCCGCGGTGCGCACCATATGCTTCAGCTCCGCCTCGTCGGAGGCGGCCATCACCACCATGCCCGGAAGCGCGGCAAGGAAGGTCGTGTCGAAAGATCCCGCATGCGTTGGGCCATCGGCGCCGACGAACCCGGCGCGGTCGATTGGAAAACGAACCGGCAGGCCCTGGATTGCCACGTCATGCACGACCTGGTCGTAACCGCGCTGCAGGAAGGTCGAATACAGCGCGCAGAACGGCTTGAAGCCTTCGGTCGCGAGGCCGGCGGCAAAGGTCACCGCATGCTGCTCGGCAATGCCCACGTCGAACGTGCGCATCGGATAGGCCTGTTGCAGCTTGCCAAGGCCGGTACCGTCCGGCATGGCGGCGGTGATGCCGACGATCTTCTCGTCGAAACCGGCCTCCTGCACCAGCGCCTCGCCGAACACGCTCGTGTAGGAAGGAGCATTCGGCTTGGCCTTCGCCTGCGCGCCGGTAATGACGTCGAACTTGTTGACGCCGTGATATTTGTCGGCTGCGGCTTCCGCCGGCGGATAACCCTTGCCCTTCTGCGTCACGACATGGATCAGCACCGGCCCTTGCGCATTGTCGCGCACGTTGCGCAGTACGGGCAGAAGATGCTCGAAGGAATGACCGTCGATCGGGCCGATGTGGTAGAAGCCCATCTCCTCGAACATCGTGCCGCCGGTCACGTAACCGCGCGCATGCTCGACGGCGCGGGTGATCGCCCGGTCGATATTCTTGCCCAGATAGCCGGTCAGTTTCTTGCCGACCTCGCGCATGCCCATATAGGTGCGGCCGGAGGCAAGGCGCGCCAGATAGGCGCTCATCGCGCCCGTCGGCGGGGCGATCGACATATCGTTGTCGTTGAGGATGACGATCAGCCGCGCATCGAGCGCGCCGGCGTTGTTGAGCGCCTCATAGGCCATGCCCGCCGACATCGCGCCATCGCCGATCACCGCGATCACGTTGCGCTTCGAGCCGTCGAGGCTGGAGCCGACCGCCATGCCGAGGCCGGCGGAAATCGAGGTGGAGGAGTGTGCCGCACCGAACGGATCGTATTCGCTCTCCGCCCGGCGGGTGAAGCCGGAAAGACCGTCTTCCTGGCGCAGCGTGCGGATCCGCTCGCGGCGGCCGGTCAGGATCTTGTGCGGATAGCACTGGTGGCCGACATCGAAGATCAGCCGGTCGTCGGGCGTATTGAAAACCTTGTGGATGGCGACCGTCAGCTCGACGACGCCAAGCCCCGCGCCCAGGTGTCCACCCGTCTTCGACACGGCATCGATCATCTCGTCGCGCACTTCACGGGCGAGCTGCGGCAGGTCCTTGTCTTCGACCTTGCGGAGATCGGCGGGAAGCTGGACCTTGTCGAGCAGCGGCGTCGTGGGCTGGGGTGTCACGGAAAAGGCTTTCTGTTCTTGTTATTGCATGTCTCCCAAAGATGAGCAGGAAACAGGCTTTTTCAAGTTTCGCGAGCGTTGGGTTCTAATCGATTTTAGCGCATGGGCAAGGGTTTATGCGGGTGTCGGCAAGGGAACGAACTCTTCTTCGTCGCCCGGAACGATATCGAAACGCCCGGTCCGCCACTCCTCCTTGGCCATCTCTATGCGCTCCTTCGAGGAGGAGACGAAGTTCCACCAGATATAGCGTTTCGAATTCAGCGCAGCGCCGCCGAACAGCATCACATGACAGCCCTGGCTTCCCGCCTGCAGCGTGATCTCGTCGCCGGCGCGGAAGACGAGCAGCTGGTCGGCGGCAAACCGGTCGCCGGCAATGTCCAGTTCGCCGGACAGGATATAGAGCGCCCGTTCCTCGTGTCCGGCAGGGAAGGGAAAGCGCCTGCCCGCATCGAGCCGAAGGTCGACATAGAGCGTATCGGTAAAGGTCGCGACGGGTGAGGAAAGCCCGGCAAAGCCGCCGATCACCACGCGCCCTTTGGCGCCCTCCCAGTCGATTTCCGGCATCTTTTCATGGCTGGTATGGGCAAAGGCCGGATCGATTTCCTCCTTCTCGTCCGGCAGCGCCAGCCATGTCTGCAGGCCGGACATGGAGAGCGGATGCCCACGCAGGTTTTCCGGCGTGCGTTCCGAATGCACGATGCCGCGCCCCGCCGTCATCAGGTTGATGTCACCGGGCCGGATCACCAGCTCGGTGCCCAGACTGTCGCGATGCTTGATCTCGCCGTCGAACAGGTAGGTGACGGTGGAAAGCCCGATATGCGGATGCGGCTTCACATCCAGCGCCTCGTCGGGCCGCAGGATAGCCGGTCCCATCCGGTCGAAGAAGATGAACGGCCCGACCAGCCGTCTCTGTCGGCTGGGCAAGGACCGACGCACCGAAAACCCGCCGATATCGGAGGATCGCGGAATGATGAGGTTCTCTATCGCATCGCAGGCGAACGCATCGCCGGGGGCGGGGTCTGTTCCGGGGAAGAAGGACATGGGACCTCGTTAAAGTGTTTCCTGATCCTCGGGATACTGCGCCAGGAACGCTTCGAGTTCAACGATGAGGGGCGGCAGGCGCTCGGTGATCATCGTCCAGATCGTTTCATCGAGAATTTGCTCGTAGTCGTGTCGTAGCATGTTGCCGAGGCCACGGATTGCCGGCCAGTTATGGCGCGGGAGAAGCTCCTGCGCGATCGGTCCAATTTTGACGCTTGCCTCGGATATTCGCGCAAAGCACCGTTCGCAGGCATCTCTCGTGATATTGCTGTTCAGATAGCCGCCGAAGTCCATGCCTCGCGTATCGTCGAGAACTGCCTGTCCGTTCTCGACGATATCTCGCATTCGAACCAACGGGCGCTTAGTAGGCAACGGCGCGATCCCTCTCCACACTTCTGCGAAAGCGTTCTCGGCGCATTGGTTCCGGGACTATGTCGACGCTGTTCGCACCGGTGATATTGCTGATCAACAGGCGAAGATCTTCAACTACCGTCAGGTAATCCCAGCCGGACCGGATCACAGTCTCGGAAAATTTCACCAGCACATCGAGATCAGAATCAGCGGTCGCCTCGCCGCGGGCCACCGAACCGAACAGAGACACATGCTCCGCACCCGCGGCGCGCAGCTCGGCCTCGTGTTCTCTCAGCTTGGCAATGACCTGATCCTTGTCCATGCCGGACAATATAGGGAAATCTTCCCAATCAGTCGAGTGGAGCAGGCGTGTGCAATCCAGGGTTTTGCCAGGTGAGAAGCGGAAATCACTCCCCGTCGAGTGGCTCCACGCCCTGCACCTTGCCGGCGCGGTCGAGACGGATCTTCTCGATGCGGTTTTCCGCGGCGTTGAGCAGTTTCTCGCAATGCTTCTTCAGGGCTTCGCCGCGTTCGTAGATGGCGATGGATTCGTCGAGCGCCACATCGCCGCGTTCCAGCCGGGCAACGATGCTTTCCAGCTCGGCGACTGCCTTTTCGAAGGAATAGCCGTTCACATCGATGCTATCGGTGGCTTCGGTCATGTCCTTCATCCTCTCATCAGTCTTGCGATATGCATGCCGGCGGATTCCGCCAGTCCTTCCAGATCATAGCCGCCCTCGAGCAGGCTGACGACCCGGTCATTGGCGTATTTCCCAGCAATTTCCATCAGCCGGCCCGTCGCCCAGTCGAAATCGTCGCCGACAAGGTTGATCTGCGCCAGCGGATCGCGGTGATGCGCGTCGAACCCGGCCGAGATGATGATGAAGTCCGGCCGGAAATCATGAAGCTTCGGCAGAACCCGGTCCTTGAAGGCATCGCGAAAATGATCGCTGCCGTCATTGGGCGAAAGCGGCGCGTTGACGATCGTGTTCTTCGAGCCCGTCTCGTCCTTCGCCCCGGTGCCGGGGTAGAGCGGCATCTGGTGCGTCGAACAGAACAGCACCGACGGATCGTCCCAGAAAATGTTCTGCGTTCCGTTGCCGTGATGCACGTCCCAGTCGATGATTGCGACACGCTCGACGCCATAGGCCTGCTGTGCGTGGCGGGCGGCGATCGCGGCATTGTTGAACAGGCAGAAGCCCATCGCCTTCACCTTTTCCGCATGGTGCCCCGGCGGGCGTGAGGCAACGAAGGCGTTGTCCACCTTGGCCGTCATCACGTCGTCGACGGCGGCCATTGCCCCGCCTATGCCGGTCAGCGCCGCCTGCAGGCTTTTCGGTCCCACATGCGTGTCGGATTCAATCTGTATTACGGTGTCTTCTTCCGGGGTCTTTCGCATCACCCAGCGCAGATGTTCCTCCGGATGGGCCAGCAGCACGGCATCCTCGTTCGCCTGCGGTGCGTCTTTGCGGGCAAGATCGGAGAAATTCGGATGTTCGAGCGCGATCGCCAGCGAGCGCAACCGGTCCGGCCGCTCGGGATGGCCGGCAGGGGCAGGGTGCTCGAGAAAGATAGGGTGTTCGTAAAGGCGGGTGGTCATGCGGCTCCCCGGCGTCTCGTCCGGTCATGGCCGGGCATCGGTGTCAGGCCACCGACATGGCGCAGATGGCAGGCTTTTTCAAGCGCGGGTCTTGCCCTTGTCGCACTTGGCGAGGAATATCGGCCTGTTTTGAAAAGGGTTCTGTAGAGGCTGGTATGGTCAAGGACGCGGTAAAGGCATCCGATTTTCGCGTCACCTTCCGCGATGTCGACATGAACGGGCAGATGTTCCGCTCCGTCTATATCGACCGGGCGGAAGAGGCGGTCGCCGACTTCTGGCGCCGCCGCAAGGCGAAGGCAAGTGATCCGGCCTTCATCACCGGCAAGGTTGCCGGCACCTTCCATGTGCCTCTGCTATTGGGCGACGCCATTCACATGCATGTCGGCGTCAGCAAGATCGGCGGAAAGTCGGCGGGCTTCATCGTTCGCATGACGCGTGACGGTGAAGCCGTCGCCGAGGTCGAGATCGTCTGGGTGGCCGTCGACCGAAAGAGCGGAGAAAGCGTCGCGCTGCCGGAAGAGCTGCGCGACTGGCTCTACGGGTATCTCGACTGACTTTTATGCCCCGTCGTTACACCCTTTGCGGCAGAAGCGGATAACCGACCATCACGGCGCGGCCGGCAAGGGCGGCAATCGCGGCCTTCAGCAGATCGCCGGGAATGAAGGCAAGCGAGCCCATCAGCGTCGCACTCAGGCTGACACCGGTGACGAGCGCCAGATAGACGATGCCGCAGGTGTAGAGAACCACGATACCGCCGAACACCGCCGCCGCAAAGAAGCTGGCCGTCTGCAGCACGCTGCTCTGGCCGGCACGCACGAGGCGCTGCGACAGGTAGCCGGTTGCGATTGCGGCCAATACCCAGCCGAACAGGTAACCGGCGGTCGGGCCGAAGAACACCGTCAGTCCGCCGCGCCCGCCGGACAACACCGGCAGGCCGATGGCCGCAAGCACCAGTACCAGCGTCACGGCCAGTCCGCCGCGCTTTGCGCCCAGCACGACGCCGGCCAGCATGGCGCCCAGCGACTGCGCCGTGATCGGCACGGGAATGAAGCCGATCGAGATCGGCGGCAGAAGGCCCAGCGCGATCATGATGGCGGCAAAGAGCGCGGAAAGGACGAGGTCACGGGTTGCCATGCTTGGTGTTTCCTTAGTGTGTGCCTTTGAGGCTGTTATGGCGTCATTTCTGACGGCGGATGCCGCGGGCGTCAATGGCCGCGGCGATCTCGTCGGCATTGCGCAGCGTCGAGATGATCAGCGGCACGATGATGGAAAGCGGCCGCGGTTTCAGGCCGCGCGCGTAATGCGCATCGCGGATCACCGCATAGCGGCCGACGATTTCCGGCACGAAACGGATGACGAGGCCGAGCGCAAGGCCGAGATCGGCCGCCTTGACGATACCGATCCGCTCCAGCGGCATGGCCGCGCGGGTGATCACGTCGATGAAGTCGCCGGTCGTCGTCGTTGCCGTCACGAGGCTTGCGAAAAGCCCCAGCGCCACCAGCCTCAGAAAGGCGTTGAGGCCCTCCAGCGGACTGTTGAAGACGGCGGTGAACAGCGCGACGAATAATATGACGAGCACAAGCGGCGACATGCGCCGCACGAATTCGCCGGCCGACATTCGCAACGAGAGATGCACCGCAAGGCCGATCGTCAGCGCGCCGGCAAGCACGATGGGTGACGTGACCAGAAACAGCAGGATGCTGAATGCCATCAGCACCGCAAGCTTCACCCCGGCCGCAAGCCGGTGCAGAAATCCGTCGCCATCGACATAGAGCGAGCGCATCCTCATGCCGCTCCGTGCAGGGCGCGATATTGCGCAATCACCGCGTCCGGCGCACCGTCGCCGACGATGGCGCCTGCCTGAAACGACAGCACCCGGTCGAAGCCTGAAAGCAGGTCGAGGTCGTGGCTGATGACGATCACATCCTCCGGCAGATCGCCGATCGTGCGTTCCACCAGATTGCGGTTGCGGATATCGAGCTGGTTGGTCGGCTCGTCCATCACCAGGACTTTCGGCTCGGTGACGAGCACGGAGGCGAGTGCCGCCAGTTGCAGTTCGCCGCCGGAAAGTTCATGCGCCCGCCGTTCGCCGAGATGAGAGATGCCGAAACGGGCCAGCACCGCATCGACCCTATTGTCGACCTCGGCCTTCGGCAGCTTGCGGGGTTTCAGCCCGAGCGCGATGTCTTCGCGCAGGATCGGCAGGATGATCTGGTTCTGCGGGTTTTGGAAGATGAAGCCGCTCTGGCTGCGCGCCGCGTCCTGCTCGGTGACCGTATCGAAACCGTTGACCGTCACCGTGCCTTCGGTCGGTGTTACCAGTCCGTTGATCATCCGCGCAAACGTTGTCTTGCCCGATCCGTTCAGCCCGATGATGCCGACGCGCCGCTCGGCAAGCGTCAGCGTCAGCGGCTGGATGACGGTGCGTCCCTCGAAGCGAACCTCGACCCTGTCGAAACGAATATCCAATTGAAGCCCTCGATGTCGTCAGCGTCTATAGACTGCTGGAGAGCGGAAGGAAAATAAGAACAAAAAAAGAACATTGCATTGGCGGCTGGAAGCCCCTAGTCTCTGCCTATGGCAATCCTGATCCCGAATGATGAGGCGAGGCGTATTTTTCTGGAGCGGCAGCAGCTTTGCGCCCCGCCCGGCCGCGCGCTCGCCAAGTCCGGCCTGTTGCAGCTGATCGACGATCTCGGCTTCGTCCAGGTGGACAGCATCGCCACCGTCGAGCGCGCCCATCACATGATCCTCTTCTCCCGCAACCAGACCTACCGGCGGGAACACCTGACGGCGCTTCTGGAAAAGGACGGCGAGCTTTTCGAGCACTGGACCCACGACGCCTCGATCATTCCGGCGCGTCTGTTCCGCTACTGGAAGCACCGCTTTCGCCGTCGCGAACCTGTTCTCGCCGAGCGCTGGCGCAAGTGGCATGGCGAAGGTTTCGACAGCGCCTTCGACGAGACCTTTCGTCATATCGCCGAAAACGGCGCGATCATGTCGCGCGACATGAAGGTCGAGAATCACAAGTCCGGCGGCTGGTGGAACTGGCACCCCAACAAGACGGCGCTCGAATATTACTGGCACACCGGCAAGCTCTCGATTGCCGGACGAATGAATTTCCAGAAGATCTATGACCTCACCGAGCGCGTCATCGCCGCGCATCATCATGAGCCGGAAGTCGAGCATGACGAGTTCGTCGACTGGGCCTGCCGCAGCGCCATGACAAAGCTTGGCTTTGCCACATCCGGTGAACTGGCGGCCTTCTGGGACATCGTTACCCCGGAAGAGGCGAGGGCATGGGTCGCAGGCCATCGCGACGAACTGACGGAAGTGGTGATAGAGACGGCCGATGGTAGCCGATCGCGCGCCTCCTTCGCTCTTTCGGGCTTTCCGCATCACCTTGGCGACATCCCGGAACCGCCGGCACGCATCCGGGTACTCAGCCCCTTCGATCCGCTGCTGCGCAACCGTGATCGAGCCGAGCGCCTGTTCAATTTCGTCTACCGCATCGAGGTCTTCGTGCCCGAGGCAAAGCGCCAATACGGTTATTACGTCTTCCCGCTACTGGAAGGCGACCGCATGATCGGCCGCATCGACATGAAGGCCGACCGCAAGGCCGGCGTGCTCGACGTCCGGCGCCTGTGGCTGGAAAAGGGCGTCCGCGCCTCGGCCGGGCGGCTGGAAAAGCTCGATGCCGAATTGCAGCGTGTTGCCCGTTTCGCCGGCGTGGAGCGCATCGTCTATCACGCAGGCTGGCGGGGCGAATAGCGGGCCGCCGTGCGGTAAGATCATTGGTACCGCTACAGCATGTCTCCCGAAAGTGGTCACCGGTTTCGTGATAAAGACATGCGCAAAAACAAGAAGCTAAAGCATGGCAAGCGAATCGGAAAGGTCGCGGAGTGCTTTGGTGATGACGCTGCGGCGCCTATTCCGGCGGCAGCTTGATGCTGGCAATCGCCGCGATGAAATCCGCTTGACGGTTCATGCCCGATTTCTGCAGGATCGCCTTAACATGGCTGCGCACGGTTTCCACGCCGACGCCGTGCTGCCCCGCGGTGGTCGCCACGTCATGGCCGGCGGCAAGCGACCACGCCACGCGCGCTTCCGCCGGGCTAAGGTCGAACAGACCCTGGATCAGCCCTGCCGTCGGCACGCGTGAGCGGTCGACCGGCGTGACGATCAGGAAACAGGTGGCGCGTGTAAAGATATCGCGTGCGCCACCGCGCACGGGGATCATGTGGACGATGGCCGGAGGCGTATCGTCCACGCGCGGCAGGGGAAAGGAGTGGGAGGGTCCGTCGGGCCGTGTGTCCGGTCGTGTTCGTGCCGCCAGCCCGGACATGTCGGCAAGCGCCGCGGCGAAAAGACGATTGGCCGGCTCATGCGCAAACCGCATCTGATTGCCTGCCGTCAGCACGATCTGCGGCCGGAATGCTTCGAGTAGGCTATTGGCGGCGAGCATTTTTCCGCTGTCGGTAAAGACCGCCGAAGGCAGGCCCGTCAATTGCAGCGCTTCCACCGCTGCGTTGATGCGTTCGAATTCCAGCCGGCTCGACATGAGCGCCGCGCGGGCGAGATGTGGTCGCAACTGATCCAGAAAGACGATGGACTGTTTGGTGACTGGCCCGGTGACCTTCTTCTTCTCGACTGCGACAATGAAGTTGTCGCCGGTTGGCGCCTGGATGAAGGTCGAGGTGCCGAAGCCGTAACCGAGCGGTTTCATCACTTCTGTAAAGATCGGGTGGGTATTGTAGTCTTCCTCGGTGAAATGTTCGGCTTCGTCGACAAACCCGTGCTGCGGGATCGTCATGAGTTTTTCCGCGCGCGTATTGCGGCTAACCCAGCCCTCGTCGAGCATCTTTCTGTCCAAGTCGGCAAGCGAGGGGGAGGCGAGCCAGCGCGCACCGTTGGGCGTGATATTGCCCAGTGACGCTCCCTGCGCGCCGATCGACAGGGCGAGGTCGTCCAGCACGCTCATCCAGTGTTCGGGAACGAAGGCAGCCTGATAGATGAGGTCGAGCGACCGGGAAATATCCTGCATGAAAATACTTCGGCAATTCGAGACGAAATTCGGGGCGCCTTGATTGAATGGCCAATATCTCCGGAATGCAAGAGTATTATTGAATGGAAGTCATGCTTTGACGCATGAAAAATGCGGCGAAAAGCTGCGAGGTTACAATCCTGCAGCCTTGCGCAGTTGCTCCGCCATGCGGCTGCGCCAATCCTTGCCGGAGGATTTGTATTTTTCCAGCACGTCAGGATCGAGCCGCAAGGTCACCGCCACCTTCGGCGCCTCGACCTTGGGTCGGCCACGGCCACGGCGCATCTCTTCCAGGGCGTCGAAAAACTCCGGTGGCAATACCTCGCGGGCCGGGCGCATCCTCGCCAGTTCGTCATCGGTCAATTCGGGGCTGTCGACAGAGTCCCAGTCTTCCTTGCTATAGCCGCGCCCCGGTTGAAACTCCCGAACGATAGGTTGGCGATCCTTCATGGTAGGCGTTTCCTTTCCTTCGGACTGGCATCTCGAAAGCTTATGATCGATATCGCTTCACGCCCCAGTTTGGCATAAACGACGACAGCGGTACCGTCTTGGTAGTAGCCGATGGCCTTTATCCGGCGGCTATGGCTTCGCTCCAGGATGGCAGTTTCCCAGTCGAAGAAAGCTACATCCGCGAAATCGAGGCCGTGCTTATCCAGATTGGCCCGACGCTTTACCTCGTCCCACACGAAGACCATTTTGATTATCCGTACACGAAAAATCGCCGCCCGACAACGAGCGACGATCCGACGAAACGGCAGGCCTTACAATACCGGAATTTTTACGGGTTCAGCAGATCACCGTCTCGGCAATCCGGATGCCAAAGCCTTCAAGCCCCACATAATGCCGCTCGCTGCGGCTCAGAAGCTTGATAGACGACACGCCGAGATCTTTCAGGATCTGGGCGCCGAGGCCGATTTCCAGCCATTCGCTTTCGCGCGCCTTTGCTTCCGCATGGGCTTCCTGGTCGTGGCGCATCTTGCGACCGTGTTCGGTCTGGCCGACGCCGACGGAGCCTTCGCGCAGATAGATGATGACGCCGCGGCCTTCCGTCTCGATCCTCTGCATGTAGCGCTCGATCGAACGGTCGGTGCCGAACACGTCGGCCGTGACGTTTTCCAGATGCAGGCGCACCGGAATATCGACGCCGTCGCGGATATCGCCGAAGATCACGGCCACATGCTGCATCGGGTCCCAGGGCAGCGAATAGGCATGCGCCTTGGCCTTGCCGACAGGCGTCGTCACGTCGAAGGACGAGATCAGCTCGATCAGCGTCTCCTTACGCTGGCGATAGGCGATCAGGTCGGCGACGGAAAGCTGCTTCAATTCATGACTGACGGCAAAATCGGCCACCTGCTGGCCGCGCATCACCGTGCCGTCGTCGTTGACCAGTTCGGAAATGACGCCGATCAGCGGCAGGTTGGCGAGCTTGCAGAGGTCGGTTGCCGCTTCCGTATGGCCCGACCGCATCAAGACGCCGCCCTCGCGTGAGATCAGCGGAAAGATATGGCCGGGGCGCACGAAATCGGAGGCGCCGACATTCGGGTTGGCAAGGTTGCGCACCGTCAGCGTCCGGTCGTCGGCGGAAATGCCGGTCGTCGTGCCATGCTTGAAATCGACGCTGACGGTAAAGGCCGTCGTATGGGCGCTGTCGTTTTCCGCTACCATGGCGTTGAGGTTCAGCCGCTTGGCCTCCTCGCGCGGCATCGGCGCGCAGACGATGCCGGATGTGTGGCGCACGATGAAGGCCATTTTCTCCGCGGTGCAGTGAACGGCGGCAACGATCAGGTCGCCTTCATTCTCGCGGTCGTCATCGTCGGTCACGACGACGATCTCTCCGGCCTCGAAGGCGCGGATGGCGTCGACGACGCGCTTCTGATCGTAGGCCATGCTCGTCTCCCGTTGCGTGCTATTTCAGGCGGCCGGTCTGGCCGCGGTCGCGTAAGAAATGGTCGGCGATCGCGCAGGCGACCATCGCCTCGCCGATCGGCACGGCGCGGATGCCGACGCACGGGTCGTGGCGACCCTTGGTGCGCACGTCGACATTGTGGCCATCGGCATCGATCGACTGGCGTTCGGTCAGGATCGACGACGTCGGCTTGATGGCGAAACGCGCAACCAGCGGCTGGCCGGTCGAAATGCCGCCCAAAATCCCGCCGGCATGATTGGAAAGGAAGATCGGCTTGCCGTCATTGCCCATCCGCATCTCGTCGGCATTTTCCTCGCCGGTCAGTTCGGCAGAGCCGAAGCCGTCACCGATCTCGACGCCCTTGACGGCGTTGATCGACATCAGCAGGGACGCGATGTCCTGGTCCAGCTTGGAATAGATCGGCGCGCCGAGCCCCGCCGGTACGCCTTCGGCGATCACCTCGATCACCGCACCGATCGACGAGCCGGCCTTGCGGATGCCGTCGAGATAGTCTTCCCACACCGGCACCATCTCCGGGTCCGGGCAGAAGAACGGGTTCTGGTCGACCTCTGCCCAGTCCCAGTTGGCGCGGTTGATCCTGTGCTTGCCGATCTGCACCAGCGCGCCGCGCACGGTGACACCCGGAACGACAAGGCGGGCGATGCCGCCGGCGGCAACCCGTGCCGCCGTTTCGCGGGCCGACGAGCGACCGCCGCCGCGATAGTCGCGAATGCCGTATTTCGTATCATAGGTGTAATCGGCATGGCCGGGCCGATACTGGCGGGCGATCTCGCCGTAATCCTTGGAGCGCTGGTCGGTATTCTCGATCAGCATGGAAATCGGCGTGCCGGTCGAGATCATCGTCTCGCCGTCCTCGTCGAACATCACGCCGGAAAGGACCTTGACCAGATCCGCCTCGCGCCTCTGGGTGACAAACCGCGACTGACCGGGCTTGCGCTTGTCCATCCACGCCTGGATGTCCGATAGCGTGAAGCGAAGCCCCGGAGGGCAGCCGTCGACGACGCAACCAAGGGCTGGACCGTGGCTTTCGCCCCAGGTCGTGACACGGAAAAGATGACCGAACGTATTATGCGACATGATACCCCGCCGAAGGGCGGGATCCGTTCCCGCCTCAAAGCGGCCTTGTCTTATTAGAAAATCCCCGCAAGGGGAAAGCCTTTTGTGGAATCCGCCGACGCTGCACCACCCTGCGCTCGATACCGGGTCCTCACACCGCTCCCGCCGCCTCGCAATACGCAAGAATACATCGGATGCCGCGCCACCCGTTTATCGCATCGCGATCGACCAATCGGCGCCCGGTCATGGCGGATACGTTTGCTGAAAGTGTCCGGTGGTGACGGTGTGGGGTTATTATTGCGTTGTTTCGGATTTTAATTGATTTCAACAGTGTTTTAATTTGAAGTGAGGAATTGAAATACGTTTGAGTTTTAGGATATGTAAATTTTGTAGTATTGATATAAGAAAATGTACTGAGATATATTTTGATTTTTAATATTCGCGAATGATCCGCGGTCGCGGCAAGTGTAAATTCGTTAATATAAACAGATAAAATTGCACGTAAATTGCCATGATCGGGAGCAAATTCCGCCACATTCGGCAGGCTATTTTGCTTCGTATCGAAACACAGCAGACCGTCAGGCCTCATCCAATGCGTATCCTCATCGCGACCCTTTTGGCGACAGCCAGCATCTTCTCCCCGCTCGACAGCTGGGCGCAGAGTGCCGATATCGAGGCGACGATCAAGACGGTGGATGTCGGCGCGATGAGCCTGACGCTTGATGACGGCAAGACCTACAAGGTGCCGGAAGAGTTCAATTTCGAAGGTCTGAAGGCCGGTGTGAAGGTTGTCGTGTTCTACACGATGGTCGATGGCGGCCGTCACGTCGACGATCTGGAAATCGTCTGACCCCGTGTTATTCAGAGCCAGCCGATCTCGTTTGCGTCCGTATCGATCCTGACGATGCGGTCCTGATGGATCGGCATGTTTGCCGCCTCGTGTTCGTCCACCTTGCCGACAATCCTGAACAATGAGCGCACGACGCCGCCATGGCTGACGCAAACCGTCTGCTGGTTGACGGAGGAAAGCCATGCGCCGATCCGCCATGACAGGATCTCGTAGCTTTCCGCATGCGGGCCGGGCGGGATAAAGCCCCATTTGCTGCGCTGGCGCTCACGAATGCGCTCGCGGTCGACTGCCTTGATTTCCGCAGTGGTAAAGCCTTCCCAGTCTCCGAAGGAGAGTTCGCGCAACCGGTCGTCGGTGCGATAGGCTTTCGGGTCGAGCCCCATGGCGGTGCGGATCCGCTCCATCGTCTCCCGCGTTCGGAAGAGGGGGCTTGCGACGAAATCGAAGCCGTCGCCGGCTCCGATCAGTTCTTTCAGTGCCTCGCCGTTGCGGGTCGCCTGGTCACGTCCGATCGCGTTGATCGGAATGTCCTTCTGTCCCTGCAGCCGGCCTTCGGCATTCCAGTCGGTCTGGCCGTGGCGGATCACATAGATGAGCACGGCGTCCCTTTCCGGATCAGTCCTTGACGACCGAGATGTCGGGCGCGTCGACGGCTTTCATGCCGACGACATGATAGCCGCTGTCGGCGTGATGCGTCTCGCCGGTCACCGAGCGCGACAGGTCGGAAAGCAGGTAGAGACCGACGTCGCCGACTTCCTCGATCGTCACGGTCTTGCGCAGCGGCGCATTGTATTCGTTCCACTTGAGAATGTAGCGGAAGTCGCCGATGCCGGAGGCGGCAAGCGTCTTGATCGGGCCGGCCGAGATCGCGTTGACGCGGATGTTCTTCGGACCGAGGTCGACGGCCAGATACTTGACGCTGGCTTCGAGTGCAGCCTTGGCAACGCCCATGACGTTGTAGTTCGGCATCACCTTCTCTGCGCCGTAATAGGTCAGCGTCAGCATCGCTCCGCCATCCGTCATCAGCTTTTCGGCGCGGCGTGCGACGGAGGTGAACGAGTAGACCGAGATCTGCATCGTCTTGGAAAAATTGTCCGGCGACGTGTCGACGTAACGGCCGGTCAGCTCGTCCTTGTCGGAAAAACCGATGGCGTGAACGATGAAGTCGATCTTGCCCCAGTGCTTTTCGATATTGCCGAACACCTCGTCGATCGTCGCTTCGTCGCTGACATCACAGTGGCCGGCCATGAAGGCGCCGAGTTCTGCTGCGAGCGGTTCGACACGCTTCTTCAGCGCGTCGCCCTGATAGGTGAAGGCGACCTCTCCGCCGTTGTCGACGATGGCCTTGGCGATCCCCCAGGCGATGGAGCGATTGTTCGCTACGCCCATGATGAGACCGCGCTTGCCTGCCATGAGGCCGGATGCCTGAACCATTGTGTAACCCCTGACACGAAAAAATTGAATGCTGCCTATGGCATAGGCTCAAACGGGGTTCAAGCGCACGGCAGATCATCTCCTGTTAGGAAGCGTAACAAAGGGTGCGCAGGAAGACGGTGATTTCCACAGCCTGTCATGCCCTGCAAGTCATGGCAAGGGGGCTAAAGGAACAGGCCGTCGCGCATGTGGCGCATCAGGTCGGTCACCTTGTCGTCCGGCTTTTCCCACAGCATGATGCGCAATTCGACCACCAGGTCGCCACGTCCGCCGGCGTCGTCATGCAGGCCGAGGCCCTCCAGCCGCAGCGTCCGGTCGGAGCCAGACCAGCTGGGGATATCGATCGAGCGCGGGCCTTCCGGCGTTTCCACCCGCGCCTGGCCGCCGAGAACCGCGTCCTCCAGCGAGATCGGCAGGACGGTGTGGAGGTCGAACCCGTCGATGTGGAAACGCTCGTCGCGTACAGCCTTCAGGGTGACCAGCAGATCGCCCTGTTTCATGCCCGGCAGCTTCAGGCCCTGTCCGGCCAGCCGCACCACCTGTCCGTCCATCGCGCCGCGTTCGATCGGCACGCGCACCTCGCGCTCGTCGGCAAGCTTCACGGTCGCCGCCTTCAGGCCGAGGAAGTCGGCAATCGTCACCTTGGCATCGACGGAGAGATCCGGCGCCTTTTCCGGCGGCGGTGCCGTGCCGCGGATGCGGTTGACGAGGTTGCTGATCAGCTCGACGGCCATCTGCGGCAGGGGCGGGCGGCCTTCGGGATGCGGTTCTTCCTTCGTCGCCGGCTCTTCGCTTCGTGCTTCGGCGGTCGCGGAAGTGGCCTCCGCATGTTCACGGGCCCGTTCGCGCGCTTCCGCGCTTGTGCCGAAAATCCGCTCGATCGTCTCTTCCGGGCTTTCGCCCTCTTTCTTCTCGGCGGACTTGTCGGCTGGCTTGTCGCCGGCGTTGCCCGCGCTCTGTGTCTTGGCCTTCGATGGGCCTGCCTTCGCGGCCTCCGCCTGGGCACGGGCCGCCTGCGCCTTCGCTAGCTCTTCCATCACCTTCTCGGCGTTGGCGCGTGCGGCCTTGGCACGCTCGGCGGCCTCGCGCTGCTGCATGATCGTCTGGTGCATGTCGGAAGCCGTGTCGTAGCGGCGACGGCGTTCCGGGTCCTTCAACAGCTCGTAGGCCTGTCCCACTTCCGCAAATTTGTCGGTGGCGCTCGGATCGTCCTGATTGTGATCGGGATGGATCGTCTTGGCCTTGCTGCGCCAGGCCGCCTTGATCTCGTCTGGATCGGCGCTCCGCTTGACGCCGAGAATGGAATAGGGATCACGCATTGTGAGGCCACCGGTTACGCTTTTCCGGCCGTCACGGATCAATCCCGCACCGGCCGATACTTGACAGGACGAACCGGGGTCAAGGGCGATCATTCATCCTCTGCCCCCGTTTCTTTTCGGGACAGAGCCTAGAATCGCAGTGCTGAATCAGTGGTTACACTCGGCGGGCACGCGCAAGAGATGGTGAAGAAAGCGTAAATGCGCCGTGCGGCAAAAAGGCGGCTTGCTGCGCAGCGCCCTGAAAGTCAGCCCTGCCGGTCGAAGGCGGTCAGCATCCAGTCGCCGCCGCCGGTCATGCAGGCCTGGCCGGCAAACACGGCAATGCCCTCATAGGAATGGCGGGTGGTGCGGAACGCGCGGCAGGTGCGGCCCGGCGCGCTGTCTTCATGGATGGACGAAACCACGCCGGCGCTGCCGGTTGCGGTATTGGCCCAGGGAAGCGGGTTTTCGCCGACTTTGGCAAGATCGGCCGAGGTGACGGCATTGCGCACGGTCATCTCGTCGGAAAGGCTGGTTTCGGATTGCGGCGGAGCGCCCGGAACGGTGCCGGTGGCAAGCGAACGGTCGACCTTGCTGTCCGATCCGCCGAACATGTCGAGGCCCGTCGTGCAGCCGGCAAGCGGCACAGTCATGGTGACGAGGCAAATTGCAGCGCCGTGACGACGGCTCCACCCCTTTGTCTGTTCAATCCACTTTGCTATCACTGCCACCTTGTCCTGTCCGACGAATGGTCTCGGGCATGTTCATCAGATTGGGAGTATTTAAGTCAATATGTCTTCAAGTGAGTTAACAACAGGTGACTTCACCGAAGAATCCGAACCCTTCGCCCTCTTCGCCCGCTGGTTGAAGGACGCGGAGGCTTCCGAGCCCAACGATCCGAACGCGGTTGCGGTTGCGACCGTCGATGAACATGGCCTGCCTAACGTACGCATGGTCCTGTTGAAAGGCTTCGATGAGCAAGGTTTCGTGTTCTACACGAATTTCGAAAGCCAGAAGGGGCAGGAGATTCTCGGCCAGAAGAAGGCGGCCATGGTTTTCCACTGGAAATCGCTGCGTCGTCAGGTCCGTCTGCGCGGTCCGGTCGAGGTCGTCACCGATGCCGAAGCCGATGCCTACTATGCCTCGCGCCCGCGCGGCAGCCGCATCGGCGCATGGGCCTCCAAACAGTCCCGCCCGCTGGAAGGCCGTTTCGCGCTGGAAAAGTCGGTGGCCGAATACACTGCCCGCTACGCGATCGGCGAGATCCCGCGCCCGCCGCACTGGTCCGGTTTCCGCATCAGGCCGACCTCGATCGAGTTCTGGCACGACCGCCCCTTCCGCCTGCACGACCGCATGGAATTCCGTCGTGATGACCCGAGCGGCGCCTGGGAAAAGGTGCGCATGTACCCCTGACGGAGAGGTACCCTTAACGCATGAAGCCGAAGGGCAGGCCCGAGGCGAGGGCGCGCACATAGCGCGCCTTCTGGTAATAGCCGTTGAGCGAGATGCGCGGCAGCGCCGTCGGGCGGGCAAGATCGGCCGCGGTCAGCGTTCCCGGTTGTGTCGTCACCCCGATCACAAAACCGGCATCGCTTGCGATCCGGTAGTCCCGCGGGCCGATCGCATCGCGGCTGCCATAGGGATAGGCGATCGTTTTGGGCCGTTTTCCGGTCAGCCCCTCCAGCCAGTCGGCTGATTCGCGCATTTCCGCTGCCGCCTCATCGGCCGCCAGACGGCCGAGCTTGCGGTGGCTGACGGTATGCGCGCCGAGCGTCACCAGCGGATGCTCGGCAAAGCGTCGCAGCTCGTCCGGCCCCATGACGAGGTCGGCGGTTATGCCCAGCGGATCGATACCGTGCCGTTCTGCAAGCCGGCAGATATCCGCCACGGTCTCCGCCTCGCTGCGGCTCCATACATATTGCGCGAAACGGAAGGACGCATCGAGCTGCTGCACCGGTGTCTTAAGCGCCACCGTCTCGCGGCCCTGACCGAAATCGAACTCGATCCGGTCTTCCTGCCGAAGCAGCTTGCCGGCAATTTCCCACCAGAGCGGTACCTTGTGTTCGGCAAGCCCGCGCGCGATGAACACGGTAAACGGCACGCCGTGCCGGGCAAACACCGGCAGCGCGTGGTCGGCATTGTTGCGATAGCCGTCATCCAGCGTGAAGGCGGCAAACGGGCGGTCGGTCGGCTGAGCGAGCCGTGCCGGCACATCGGCAAGGGCGACGAAATCATAGCCGAGCGCCTTCAATGCGCCGATGGCGACGTCGAGAAACTCGGGCGTGACCTCCAGATGACGGTTCGGGCCGATCACGTCGCGCGCCTCCGGGCGCACATGATGAAGGGTGAAGATCGCACCATTGCCGCGGGCATGCGGTTTGAGCCCAAGCCCTGCCGCAAGTGCTGCCGCTTCCAGCCCCGCACCGATGACCTGGCGCTTGACGCTGCGACGCCAGATCGCTTTGGCTTCGTCCTTCATGATAGCTGCAAATGTCCCATTGCCCAACCTGCCCTTGGCGGCAAAGGCTAGTCCCGACCCGTTAAGCCTTGCTGAATGGCGGGTTTCTTCAGGGGCGCAGGCTATCGAGCAGCGGCATGCCGATGATCGCCGCCCCGCCGATCAGGGTGAAGCAGATGCGCCGGAAGGTCGTCTCGTTGGCAATGCCGAACATGCGCGATCCGCCCGACAGCCCGATCCCGTAGGCCGGTCCGGCAATCAGCGCGATCATCAGAACTTCCAGCGTCAGAAGCCCGGTGACGATATAGGATGTCGCCGAAAGCACCGTTCCGAGCGCGAAATAGAGGACGAGATTGGCGCGCACCGTGTTGCGCTCGATCGCCCCGCCGAGCCAGTAGGCGACGATCGGCGGCCCCGACATCTGCGCCGCCCCGCCGAACAGTCCTGCCAGCGCGCCGACGCCGACCGTCAGCCACGTCTTCGGCCGGCCATGATAGCGCCATCCGGACATCAGGAAGATCAGCAGGCAGAGAACGACGATCGAAATGATCCAGCGCAGCGTCACCGAGGGTAGAAGCGACAGCACCGCCGTTCCCGCCGGCACGCCGATCACGGCGCCGGCCAGCATGGTGAATACCTCGCGCCGGTTCGCCCGCCGCCATCCTTCGGGCACCATCCCAAGCGTCATCACTCCGTCGATGACGAGCAGCAGCGCCGAGGCGATCGCCGGACTGGTGACGGCACTGGCGAGCGGCACGAAGATCAACGCCCCGCCGAACCCCGAAAAGCCTCGGGCGAGACCGGCGATGACGGCCGCGGCAAAGACGAAGGCGAGCTCGCCCATCGAATGGCCCGGAAGCCAGGCGGCGAGAAAGGCGGAAAACGAATCGACGGGGGACATGAAATGGCAGCTTGCTGAAGGGGGAGGGCGCCCGGCAGCAAGAGCGGCCTTTCCTCCGGCGTGTCAAGTGATGAGACGCCGTCTTCATCCGGTCACGGCCCTGAGGTGCGCAAAAAAGGGGCTGCGTGGAGAAACGTAAGTTCCATCGATGCCGTGCGCTCGTTGTCTCCACACGCCTTCGAGGCGTTGCGGAGCCGCATCGATGTCCCGAGATGATGGTCTGAGATCGAGGGGCTGCTGTGATGGGACGAGCAGCCCCTGGACCCCAACGGGTAGTGTCGGTCACCGGCCGCCCTGGTGTGGGTCTCCGGTTCCGGCTGGCCTCGGCTACGCTGCCCCCGCAGACGTGATGCCTCGGCCGCTACCCGTCATCCAGAGTGACGAAGCACTGGCTCACCCAGACATCTATGAAAGGCTGGCGGGCGAAATCGGGATGAACATGCCCGAGAAGCGCGCTCTGGCACAGTGAACTGGCACGCCGGTAAAGCGGATTATACGTATCCGTAAGATTGTTCTTCATCCACCTTATGGCAGCGCCGGGGCCGTCGATCATTATATCGAGCTTGTCGGCCGCTCCGACATAGACGGGTTTCGCCCAGCGTATGTTGAACTCGACAGGTGTGACGGACCCCACCTACTTCGTCCCGGCGGGACGGGCGGGTGTGATGTCCTTCAAGTCGATCTGCGCGGAAAGCTTGATCCGGCCCCGATCTTCCCGAGTGAGGTTCACAAGCCTGGAAATATGCAACGCGAGTGCCAAGCTGGATGTCATGATCCACCGCCGTGCTCATGCAGGCGGGAGCGAAACGCTCTCAGCCGCTAACGCCTACGTATTCGGTTGCTAACGGTGAGCCACAGTAGCCCACAAACATAAGTGAGTCGATGCTGAAATATGAAGCGTAAAGCCGGCCCGTCCGGCTGGGGCCTGACCCAGCCGGGGCATCATCTAGCGTCGATCGTTTTTGTCGTTGTCACGATCGGACGGCTTGCTCTGGACGCCGGATTTCTCATCCGGGCGATTGGCCTGCTGGTCCGGACGCTTGTCGTCGGGCTGGCCAGGCTTTGGAGTGTCGGGCATTCGCTTACTCCCTGTCGCGGAATGCGACATGGTTCGAACAAGCGATTCCGGCATTCGTTCCCGGCAATGTGTCTTGCTGTCGTCGCATGAGATGGCCGGTGTGATACGGCTCAACCTGCCACGGCCAGCCGATAGAACTTAGTATCGACCGCCATGTGCAGAAAGCTCTCCGGCAATTCCTCTGCGGCGATCTCCACAAACCCGTTCTTCTCGTAGAACCTGTGTGCTGCCACGAACTTGTCCGTCGTGCCGAGAAGCACCGCCTTCATCCCTTCAGCCGTGGCATGCGCAAGCAGCACCGCCAGCAATCGGGCCGCAACCCCGAATTCGCGCCCGCGCACCTCGGCCGCAACGAACATCTTGCGCAGCGCGCCCTCATCATTGCCGATATCCTTGAGCGAAATCGTGCCGACGATGCGGCCACCCTTTTCCGCCACCCAGAACCCGCCTCCGGCCTGCTGGTAGAATTCGGGAATGGCGGCCAGATCCGGCTGGTCCGCCGCGGTGATGGCGACGCCGAACTCGTCTTGCTGGATCGGCAGGATGACATCGAGCACGCCCTGTTCGTCACCGGGACGGAAGGCGCGGATGACGATCCCGCTCATGGTGTTCAAGCCTTCGTGCCGCCGACGGTGACCTGGTCCATTCTCAGATGCGGCTGGCCGACGCCGACCGGCACCCACTGGCCGGCCTTGCCGCAATTGCCGATGCCGGTATCGAGCTTCATGTCGTTGCCGACCATCGAGATGCGCTTCATCGCATCCGGCCCGTTGCCGATCAGCATCGCGCCCTTCACCGGCGCGCCGATCTTTCCGTCTTCGATCAGATAGGCCTCGGTGCAGCCGAACACGAATTTCCCCGACGTGATATCCACCTGTCCGCCGCCGAATGAGACGGCATAGATGCCCTTCTTCACCGAGGAGATGATCTCGTCTGGCGTCTTGGTTCCGCCGAGCATGTAGGTATTGGTCATGCGCGGCATCGGCACCGAGGAATAGCCCTGGCGGCGGCCGTTTCCGGTCGGCTTCATCCCCATCAGCCGGGCATTTTGCCGGTCCTGCATGTAGCCGACGAGCTTCCCATCTTCGATCAGCACGTTATAGGCCGAAGGCGTGCCTTCGTCGTCGATGGTGATCGAGCCGCGGCGGTTGTCGATCGTGCCATCGTCGACCACGGTGACGCCGGGAGCCGCAACCATTTCGCCCAGAAGGCCGGCAAAGGCGGACGTCTTCTTGCGGTTGAAATCGCCCTCCAGCCCGTGGCCGACCGCCTCGTGCAGCATCACGCCGGGCCAGCCGGAACCGAGAACGACATCCATCGTGCCGGCCGGCGCCTCGATGGCGTCGAGATTGACGAGCGCCTGGCGCAGCGCCTCGTCTGCGCCCACCTGCCAGTTGCCGTCCGCGACGAAATCGCCGAAGCCGATGCGGCCGCCGGTGCCGAACGTGCCACTTTCCTGCCGGTCGCCGTCACCCACGACGACGGAAATGTTGATGCGCGTCATCGGCCGTATGTCCTGCACCCGGTGGCCGTCGGCCCGCAGGATGTCGACCACCTGCCAGCTTGCGGCGATCGAGGCGGTCACCTGCCGCACCTTGGGGTCCTTGTCGCGCAGATAGGCGTCGATCTCGGCCAAGAGCTTGGCCTTCGCCTCGAATGTCGGAGAGCCGATGGGGTTCTCGTCGCCGTAATATTTCTTATTCGTGCGCTGCGGCGCGGCCGCATAGGAGCCCGAATAGCCGGCGGTGACGGCGCGAACAGCATCCGCCGCCCGCGCAAGCGCCGCTTCGCTCAGATCGCCCGCATGCGCATAACCGACAGCCTCGCCGGCAACCGAGCGCAGACCAAAGCCCTGGTCGGTATTGAACGATCCACCCTTCAGGCGGCCGTTGTCGAAGGTCAGCGATTCCGCCTGTGCATGTTCGATGAAGAGTTCGCCGTCATCGGCGCCGGCCAGCGCGTTCGCCACGATATCGCGCAGCTTCGCCTCGTCCACGTCGAACAGGTTCAGGAGATCGGTGTTCATTCTGTCATGCTCCGCTGGCCGTTTGGCGTATGCGCAAGAGCTTGCCCTCATCCGCCTGCCGGCACCTTTTCCCCGCAGGCGGGGCGAAGGACCTTTGCGGCACCCGCTCGGCCAAAACCGAGGCACGTCTCTCTCCCCGCGAGCGGGGAAAGGGTTGGGGTGAGGGGCAATCACATGCGCCCAAGCCGAATTATCTTTGAAAACCGATGTAGGTCCCTGAGCGGATCGGCGCAAGCGCCGCCTCGCTCACGCTTTAAGGAAGCGCGACTTAAGGAAGCGCCCTAGGGAAGCGCATCGTAACCCGGAGCAAACCCGGACAGCTCGACCGGAATGCCGACGCGGTCCTGATCGGAGGATTCGCGCAGTGCGAACACGGCGCTCTTGCCGGCGCGCAGCAGGCGCATCAGTTCCTCGTCGATTTCCACTTCCACGTAGCAGCCCTCGGAGAAGCAGCGGGTGAAATAGGCGCGGCCGATATTGTTGCCGTCGACATAGAGCTCCATCCCGTCCTTCAAAAGAACGCCGAGCGGGGCGAGAATGCGCAGAATGCGCGCCTTGCGATCGGCGGTCTTCAGGACGACGACCGACAGGCCGACCTCCGGCCGGTCTTCGGCAATCACGTTCTGCATCAGCGCGCATTGCTCGATGGACGCGCCGGCGGGCCGGTCGCAGATCACCGACCATGCGCCATGGCTTTCCTTGACGTTGCCTTGCTGCTGTCCCGATGGAGCGGCTGACTGCGGCGCGCGCGGCGAAGTCCCGGCTGCCGGAGCGTTCGGGCTGGCCTGCGGCGCAGGCGTCTGGGCCGTTGCGGGAGAAACCGTGCTCAGCGCGAGCAGGGCGATAAGGCTTGCGCCGATCAGGGAGGGACGACCCATGGATACCTCTGGTGCGAATCAATGCGGCTTATCCTGTCGCCCGAAGCGCCAGATGAAAAGCCTTGCCGACTTTTTGAGCCGAGTACGGCGAAAGTAGGACCCTGTTCAAGCCGAAACAGCCAGTCCCCGATCAAATTCTGGTGGAATTGAAAGATGGAACCGGCTTATCCTGATGGTGCGGGCCGCAAATCTTGAGGAGGATCGGGCAGTCGGCACAGGAGGAGTTCAACCGGAGGGCGCGCATGACAAAGCAATGCGCGAAATGCCGCAGGGGCATTTGCCGCAAATGATTGCGGACATAAGCAAACTGTGATTGAACCGAGCTTACAGCTTGGAGATTGCGTACGATTTGATTTGGATCACACGCATGGGGAGAAAGTTGGGATGAACAAGGCTAAAGCAGTGATGATGGGTATCATCTGTCTGCTCGCCACCTCGCTTGCGGGGTTGGCGGGTACCACGGCAGCATACGCGGATCAGCCGCGCCCCTGGCAGTTGGATCTGCAGGAACCGGCGACCGAGATGATGCATCAGATCCGCTGGTTCGAGCATTATACGCTCTGGTTCATCGTGCCGGTCACGCTCTTCGTCCTCATTCTTCTGATCATCGTCGTGGTCAAGTTCCGCGCCGACAAGAACCCCGTTGCCTCGCGCACCAGCCACAACACGACGATCGAGATCGTCTGGACCGTGGCGCCGGTGCTGATCCTGTTCTTTCTGGCAATCCCCTCGTTCAATCTGCTGACCAAGCAGCTGGAGATCCCGGAAACCGACATGACGATCAAGGCCACCGCCACCCAGTGGCAGTGGAATTACGAATATGAAGGGTCCGGCCAGGGCGAGAATGCGTCCCCCGTCGCCTTCGACAGTTTCATGCTGCAGGAAGGCGATCGCGCCGCCGCCGGCAAGGAAGATGTCGCCGCCTATCCACGCCTTCTCGCGGTCGACAACGAGATGATCGTGCCGGTGAACAAGACCGTCCGCCTTCTCGTCACCGCCGCTCCGACCGACGTCATCCACGCCTTCGCCATGCCGGCCTTCGGCGTCAAGATCGATGCCGTTCCCGGACGCCTCAACGAAACCTGGTTCCGCCCGGAGCGCGAAGGCCTCTATTACGGCCAGTGCTCGGAACTTTGCGGCAAGGACCACGCCTACATGCCGATCGCCATCCGCGTCGTATCGGAAGAAAAATACACCGCCTGGCTCGCCGCCGCGGCAACCGACCTGCCGGGAGCCTTCAAGGCGCTTCTGGCTCAAAACGACAACCCGCAAGCCCGCGACGTCGATGTCGCCGCAAACGACATCCGTTAAGGGGAGGCGAGGACAATGGCTGAAACGACACACCACGAAGACCATTCTCACGCCCGTGCTGGCCACGATGATGCGCATGCCCACGGCGATCACCATCACCATACGCCGGGCTTTGCCGCACGCTGGCTGTTTTCCACCAACCACAAGGATATCGGCACGCTCTACCTGATCTTCGCGATCATGGCGGGCATCGTCGGTGGCCTCATGTCGGTCGCCATGCGCATGGAGCTGCAGGAACCCGGCATCCAGATCTTCCACGGCCTGGCCTCGATGGTCTACGGCTTCGACGGTGCCGCCGCGATCGATGGCGGCAAGCACATGTTCAACGTCTTCACCACGGCGCACGCGTTGATCATGATCTTCTTCATGGTCATGCCGGCGCTGATCGGCGGCTTTGCAAACTGGATGGTGCCGATCATGATCGGCGCGCCGGACATGGCCTTTCCGCGCTTGAACAACATTTCCTTCTGGCTGATCGTCCCGGCCTTCCTGCTGCTCGTGCTGTCGATGTTCGTCGAGGGCCCGGCGGGTGCTTACGGCGCGGGCGGCGGCTGGACCATGTATCCGCCGCTCTCGACCTCCGGCCATCCGGGCCCGGCGGTCGATCTGGCGATCTTCGCGCTGCACGTCTCGGGCGCCTCGTCTATCCTGGGTGCGATCAACTTCATCACCACGATCCTCAACATGCGCGCACCGGGCATGACGCTGCACAAGATGCCGCTGTTTGCCTGGGCCGTCCTCGTCACGGCGTTCCTGCTGCTTCTGTCGCTGCCGGTCTTGGCCGGTGCCATCACCATGGCGCTGACCGACCGCAATTTCGGCACGACCTTCTTCTCGCCGGAAGGCGGCGGTGACCCGATCCTCTACCAGCACCTGTTCTGGTTCTTCGGCCACCCGGAAGTCTACATCCTCATCCTGCCTGGCTTCGGCATCATCAGCCATATCGTCGCGACCTTCTCGAAAAAGCCGGTCTTCGGCTATCTCGGCATGGCCTATGCGATGGTGGCGATCGGTGCGGTCGGCTTCATCGTCTGGGCCCACCACATGTATACGGTCGGCCTGTCGCTCGATGCGCAGCGCTATTTCGTCTTCGCCACGATGGTGATTGCGGTGCCGACCGGCATCAAGATCTTCTCCTGGATCGCGACGATGTGGGGCGGCTCGATCACCTTCGCGACGCCGATGATCTGGGCGATCGGCTTCATCTTCCTGTTCACCGTCGGCGGTGTCACGGGCGTCCAGCTGGCAAACGCCGGTCTCGACCGCTCGCTGCACGACACCTATTACGTCGTGGCCCATTTCCACTACGTCCTGTCGCTCGGCGCCGTCTTCGCCATCTTCGCGGCCTGGTACTACTGGTTCCCGAAAATGTTCGGCTACATGTATAACGAGACGATCGGCAAGCTGCACTTCTGGGTGATGTTCGTCGGCGTCAACCTGGTCTTCTTCCCGCAGCACTTCCTCGGCCTTGCCGGCATGCCGCGCCGTTATATCGATTACCCGGATGCATTCGCCGGCTGGAACTACATTTCCTCGATCGGTTCGTACATTTCCTTCGTGGGTGTACTCGTCTTCCTGTTTGGCGTATGGGAGGCCTTCGCCAAGAAGCGGGTTGCCGGTGATAACCCCTGGGGCGAGGGTGCGACGACGCTCGAATGGCAGCTGTCTTCGCCTCCGCCCTATCACCAGTGGGAACAGCTTCCCCGCATCAAATGAGAATTCCAAACCGGGTGTCTGGGAGGAGCCCGGCACGTCGTCAGGATTTGAATTGAAATGACCGTTATCGACCAGACCCACGCAATCGGCAGCGACGAAGGCAAGCTGCTTTCGGAAGCGGATGCGCGCGATTTCTTCGCGCTGCTGAAGCCTCGGGTCATGTCACTGGTGGTCTTTACCGCCTTTGCCGGCCTCGTGCTGGCGCCGGGCGAAATCAATCCTGTCCTGGCGATCATCTCGATCCTCTGTATCGCCGTCGGCGCGGGAGCGTCCGGCGCGCTCAACATGTGGTATGACGCCGATATCGATGCGGTGATGACCCGCACCGCCAAGCGGCCGATCCCGGCCGGCCGCATCCTGCCCAAGGAAGCGCTTGCCTTTGGCCTGACGCTGTCGGCCTTCTCGGTCGCCATCCTCGGCCTCGCCGTCAACTGGTTTGCCGCCGGCCTGCTCGCTTTCACCATCTTCTTCTATGCCGTCATCTACACGATGTGGCTGAAGCGCTCGACGCCGCAGAACATCGTCATCGGCGGTGCCGCCGGCGCTTTCCCGCCCATGCTCGGCTGGGCCTGCGTCACCGGCGGCGTATCGCTCGACAGCGTCATCCTGTTCATGATCACCTTCATGTGGACCCCGCCGCATTTCTGGGCCTTGGCGCTGTTCAAGATGCGCGATTACGGCTCGGTCGGCATTCCGATGATGCCGAATGTCGTCGGCCAGCGCTCGACCAAGCGCCAGATGGTCGTCTACTCGGTCCTGATGGCGGCCGTCGTCGCCGCCCCGACCTTCACCGGTCTCGCCAGCATCGGCTACGGCATCTTCACCGGCATTCTGAGCCTCATCTTCCTTTACTATTCCATTCTCGTGCTGCGCATGCCCGAAGATGACGAGAAGATGCTGCCGGCCAAGAAGCTGTTCTTCTATTCGATCTTCTATCTCTTCGCGGTCTTCTCCGCGCTGCTGGTCGACCATGTGGCGGCCGATCTCGTTGCCTTTGTCGGAGGTTTGCTTTGATCGACACCGTCAAGCTCAGCGAGACGCAGAAGAAGTCGCGGCGAAACCGCAATGTGGCGCTCGGCCTTGTTCTCGCAGGGCTGTGCGTGCTCTTCTACGTGATCACGCTGGTCAAGGTCGGCGGGTTCTGGAACTAGGCTGAAGGATTAAGGGCCGAATGGAGCTGGGGAGGAGCGACATGGGAGGCGAAGGTCAACACGGTCAGGTACGGCAGGCGCCGCAAAGTCGCGCCGCCCAGCCGCAAAAGCGCGTCAGCAATGCCTCGATCTTCGCCGGCTGCGCCGTCTTCGTCACCTGCATGGTCGGTGCGGCTTACGCTGCCGTTCCCCTTTACCAGCTCTTCTGCCAGGTCACCGGTTACGGCGGCACGACCCAGCGCGTCGAGCAATATTCGGCAACCGTGCTTGACCGCACGATGAATGTCACCTTCGACGCCAACATTTCGAGCGGCCTGAACTGGGAGTTCAAGGCCGCCAAACCGGTGACGCCGAAGATCGGCGAGACCGTGCAGGTCGAGTTCACCGCGAAGAACCTGTCTTCGGTCGCCACCACCGGCACCGCCGCCTTCAACGTCACGCCGATGGATGCCGGTGCCTATTTCAACAAGGTCCAGTGCTTCTGCTTTACCGAGCAGACGTTGCAGCCTGGCGAAAGCATCAGCATGCCCGTCGTCTTCTATGTCGATCCGGAGATCGTCAATTCGGAAGAGACGAAGAATTTGAGGACGCTCACCCTGTCCTATTCCTTCTATCCGTCGACGCCGTCAAAGCCGGTCGCTGCCGTCAGAAGGGAAGACGAGGGGACTGAAAGCAAGCTTTGAGAGGAGCCGTCCGGGCAGTGGTCTCGGGCGGAGGAGAGGCATTCACCGGGGAGCCTGACATGGCCGACGTGCATCAGAAGAACCACGATTACCACATCATCGACCCAAGCCCCTGGCCGCTGCTCGCCTCGATCGGCGCCTTCGTCCTGACATTTGGCGGCGTCGGCTACATGCGCTATCTCAAGGGCGCCGAATTCCAAATGTTCGGCCTCAACCTCGCCACGCCATGGCTGTTCTTCATCGGTCTCGCCATCATCGTCTATGTGATGATCGGCTGGTGGGCGGATACGATCAAGGAAGGCAACGAGGGCCACCACACCCGCGTCGTGTCGCTGCACCTGCGCTACGGCATGATCATGTTCATCGCCTCGGAAGTGATGTTCTTCGTCGCCTGGTTCTGGGCCTTTTTCGACGCCAGCCTCTATCCGGGCGAGGCGATCCAGGCAAGCCGTGTCGAGGCGCTCGGCGGTCAATGGCCGCCGGCCGGTATCGAGGTTCTCGATCCCTGGCACCTGCCGCTCTACAACACGATCATTCTGCTGCTGTCGGGCACCTGCGTAACCTGGGCACATCACGCGCTGCTGCATGACGACCGCAAGGGCCTCGTCACCGGCCTCGCCTTGACCGTCGCACTCGGCGTGCTGTTCTCCTACGTCCAGTATTACGAATACATGCATGCGCCGTTCGAATTCGCCAATTCGATCTATGGCGCCACCTTCTTCATGGCGACCGGCTTCCACGGCTTTCACGTTCTGGTCGGCACCATATTCCTGATCGTCTGCCTGCTGCGCGCCGTCAACGGCGGCTTCACCGCGGAAAAGCACTTCGGCTTCGAAGCTGCCGCCTGGTACTGGCACTTCGTCGACGTCGTCTGGCTCTTCCTGTTCTTCTCCATCTACATCTGGGGCGGCTGGGGCGCACCGATTGCGCATATGTGACGGGGATCAATCTGTAGAGGGTTCAGGGCGGCCCAAGGCCGCCCTTGCTGCTTGTGGATGTGTATCAATTATGGTACGTATTCGTGGATGATCGACGCGCCCAAGAAGATCGCCGGCAAATTTTATGCGACCGGCAGCGGGCGAAGGCCGGTACGTGACTGGCTGATGGATCTGTCTCGCGAAGATCGCAGGCAGATTGGCATCGATATTCAACGGGTAGAGTTCGGCTGGCCGCTCGGCATGCCCTATTGCCGCTCGCTTGGCCAGGGACTCTGGGAAGTCCGCAGCAACCTACCCCGTGGACGCATCGCCAGGGTCATCTTCGTCATCCATGCCGGAGACATGATCCTGCTGCACGGTTTCGAGAAAAAGACACAGAAGACGCCCGTGCCGGACATCGATCTGGCACTGGCAAGAAAGAGAGAACTGGAATGAGCCGCGAAGCAAAAGGCTATATCGACCATTCGGAGACTTTCGACGACTTCCTCGAGGCCGATGGCCTTTTGGAGGAAACGGAGGCCATTGCCCTGAAACAGGTCATCGCGGACCAGTTGCGTGCCGCGATGGAGAAGGAGGGGTTGACGAAAACGGCGATGGCACAGCGCATGCAATCGAGCCGCCAGCAGCTCGACAGGCTGCTCGATCCCAACAACCCGTCGGTGACGCTGCTGACCTTGCGGCGTGCCGCGGCCGCTGTCGGGCGCAATCTTCGCATCGAGCTTGTATAGCGTGCTCGATAGGCCCTCGTTTGGATCGGCAGGTGGCGCTCGGACCCGCACCATCCTCACCGCCACCCTCATCCTCGTCTCCCTCGCCATCCTCCTGGCGCTGGGCACCTGGCAGGTGGAACGGCTGTACTGGAAGCAAGGCCTGCTCGCTGATATCGCCGAGCGCCGCGCAGCCCAGCCCGTGCCGCTTGCCGAAATCGAGCAACGGGCTGCAGCGGGCGACGATATCGAATACCGCCGGGTCTCGCTCTCGGGCACGTTCGACCACACGAGGGAACGGCATTTCTTCGCCACGTTCGAGGGCCGCACCGGCTTTTATGTCTACACGCCGCTGACGCTGGATGACGGCCGCAACATCTTCGTCAATCGTGGCTTCGTACCCTACGAAATGAAGGAGCCGGCGACGCGGCCGGACGGCGAGGTGCCGGGCGAGCAGGTGATCACCGGCTACGCGCGGGAAAAACTGGGCGGAAAACCGTCCTCCATCGTCCCCGACAACGATACGGCAAAGAACATCTTCTACTGGAAGGATCTCGACGCCATGGCGGCCAGCACCGGCCTCTCGAACGTCCTGCCCTTCTTCGTCGATGCCGACGCCTCGGTGACGAACCCCGGTGGCTGGCCGAAAGGGGGCGTCACCCAGTTCGACCTTCCCAACAATCATCTCCAGTATGCCGTCACCTGGTACGGGCTGGCTTTCGCACTTCTGGCGGTGGTCTCCGGCATGTGGTGGCGCAGCCGCAGGCCCGCCTTGCCGTCGACCGACGAGGGGCGATAACGACATTTTCTGTTGGCGCGCCACAATTGCCTCGCCTATATGAGGCCTTGAAGATTTTCCAAAAGCGGACGCGGAATGAACATTCAGGTGACCAAACCGGCTCTCACGATCAGGCTTTGCGGCCCGCGCGGTTTCTGCGCAGGCGTCGACCGCGCGATCCAGATCGTCGTGCTGGCGCTGAAATCCTATGGCGCGCCGGTCTATGTCCGCCATGAGATCGTTCACAACCGCTATGTCGTCGAGGGACTGGAAGCCAAGGGCGCCGTCTTCGTCGAGGAGTTGAACGAGATCCCGGAAGAACACCGCCAGCAGCCGGTCGTCTTCTCCGCCCATGGCGTGCCGAAGTCGGTGCCGGAAGATGCCCAGGCACGCAATCTGTTCTATCTCGATGCCACATGCCCGCTCGTTTCCAAGGTCCACAAGCAGGCCATGCGTCACCAGCGTCTCGGCCGCCATGTCGTGCTGATCGGCCATGCCGGCCACCCGGAAGTCATCGGCACGATGGGTCAGCTGCCCCCCGGCACCGTCTCGCTCGTCGATACGATCGCCGATGCCGAGGCCTACATGCCGGAAGACCCGGACAATCTCGGCTATGTCACCCAGACGACGCTGTCGGTCGACGATACGGCGGGCGTCATCGCCAAGCTGCAGGAGCGTTTCCCGAACCTGACGGCGCCGGCAGCCGACAGTATCTGCTACGCCACCACCAACCGCCAGGAAGCGGTCAAGGAAGCCGCCCCCGGCTGCGATCTCTTCATCGTTGTCGGCGCGCCGAATTCGTCGAATTCCAAGCGCCTCGTCGAAGTCGCCTTGAGGGCAGGGGCCAAGCGCTCGCTGCTCGTCCAGCGCGCCTCCGAGCTGAACTGGGACGAGATCGGCAATATCCGCACCCTCGGCCTCTCGGCCGGCGCGTCCGCACCTGAAGTCATCGTCGACGAAATCATCGCCGCCTTCAAGCAGCGCTTTTCAGCCGAAATCGAACTGGCGATCACCGCCGAGGAAACGGAGAACTTCCTCGTCAACCGCGAGCTGCGCAACGTGCCGCTGACGGTCGAGGATATGGCCTGGGTAAATGGGCGACGACCGGTCGGCGTAGCCGACGAAGCGATCCAGTGAATCGTTTCGAGGAAGGAGCGCCCGGAGCGTAAGCGCAGGGCCGGCATCGGTTGCGGCAAGTGCCGAGGCAATAAGGTCCCTGCCGGATAAGCTGCCGCCGCACATCCATTATGCGGGACATTCCCCCTATGCACCGGATGCCTCACGAGGCAGATGGAGATACACTCCCGGCAGATGATTCTGCCCCTTGCCGACTGAGAGAGCGCCTTGGCCGTTTACACCGACATCACCGAAATCGACCTCAAGCATTTTCTGGCGCAGTATGACGTCGGCGAGCTGACCTCCTACAAGGGCATCGCCGAGGGCGTGGAAAACACCAATTTCCTGCTCCATACGACGAAGGACCCGCTGATCCTGACGCTCTATGAGAAGCGCGTCGAAAAGTCGGACCTGCCCTTCTTTCTCGGCCTGATGCAGCACCTGTCGGAACGCGGCCTGTCCTGCCCGCTGCCCTTGCCGCGCCGCGATGGCGAGTTGCTCGGCGAACTTTCCGGCCGCCCTGCCGCGCTCATCTCCTTCCTCGAAGGCATGTGGTTGCGCAAGCCGGAGGCCAAGCACTGCCGCGAAGTAGGCGTCGCGCTGGCACAGATGCATCTCGCCGGCGAAGGCTTCGAGATAAAGCGGCCGAACGCGCTGTCGCTCGAAGGCTGGAAGGTCCTGTGGGAAAAATCCGCCGAACGCGCCGACGAGGTGGAGAAGGGCCTCGAGGACGAGATCACCACCGAGCTCGCCTATCTCGAAGCCCATTGGCCAAAGGATCTGCCTGCCGGCGTCATCCATGCCGATCTCTTTCAGGACAATGTCTTCTTCCTCGGCGATAACCTGTCGGGCCTGATCGATTTCTATTTCGCCTGCAATGACCTGCTCGCCTATGACGTCTCGATCTGCCTCAATGCCTGGTGCTTTGAAAAGGACGGTGCCTATAACGTCACCAAGGGGTCGGCCCTGCTTGAAGGCTATTGCTCGGTGCGCCCGCTGTCGGACGCGGAACGCCAGGCGATGCCGGTTCTCGCCCGCGGCTCGGCCCTGCGCTTCTTCCTCACCCGCCTCTATGACTGGCTGACGACGCCGGAAGGCGCGCTGGTGGTCAAGAAGGACCCGCTCGAATATCTGCGCAAGCTGCGCTTCCACCGCCAGATCGCGTCGGTTGCCGAATATGCGCCGCAGATCGGGGAGACCGCATCGTGAAACAGGTCGAGATCTTCACCGATGGTGCCTGTTCCGGCAATCCCGGCCCCGGCGGCTGGGGCGCCATCCTGCGCTATGGCGACACCGTCAAGGAACTGAACGGCGGCGAGGCGGAAACCACCAACAACCGCATGGAACTCATGGCGGCCATCAGCGCGCTGAACGCGCTCAAGAGCGCCTGCGAGGTCGACCTCCACACCGACAGCAAATATGTCATGGACGGCATATCGAAATGGATCTTCGGCTGGAAGAAGAACGGCTGGAAGACCGCCGACAAGAAACCGGTGAAGAACGGCGAGCTGTGGCAGCAGCTCGATGTCGCCAACCAGCGCCACAAGGTCAAGTGGCACTGGGTCAAGGGCCATGCCGGCCATCCGGAAAACGAACGTGCCGATGAACTCGCCCGTCTCGGCATGGCACCGTTCAAGAAACCCAATCTCGGCCGCTCGCTGCTGGTCAAGTAACAGCCTACCCATCCGCATTCATCCGCGCGCGATCAGACCGTGGAGCGTCGCCGGGCGTGCTTGCCATTGTGTCGCGACCGCCTATGGTGAGCGCGGCACATTCGGGGGTTCGGGTGGCGGCCCCGGACGGGGCAAGGATCGGGCGATGCTCGAGCCGCACTCAAGCCATGATCAAGGGGAGACCACGTCATGATCCTTCACTGCGTTTTTCTGCGCTTCAAGTCCGCCCTCTCGGCTGCGGAAAAGGATGAGATCTATCAGGCGATCGCCGGTCTGAAGACTGTCGTGCCGGGCATCCTCGATATCAAGCTTGGCCCCAACGTCTCGGCCGAGGGCTTGAACGGCGGCTTTCTCGACGGCTTCATCGTCAGCTTCGAAAGCCCGGAAGCCCGCGACGCCTATATCGCCGCCCCCGGCCATATCGCGGTCGCCGAGCGTATCGTCGCATCGGTCGATGGCGGCCTGTCGGGCCTGATCGTCTACGATCTGGCGGCGTGATTTCGGTCGTACTGTATCCCTCTCCCCAGAGCGGGGAGAGGGGCAATTTACTCAGAGTAAAGCGGCTCCAATCCCTTAGAGCGTTTCCAGCATCGCCGCAGCGCCCGATACGGTCGCTTCACCGGGGCTCTCCTCGATGGCGAGCGATTTGACCACGCCATCCTCGACGAGCATCGAATAGCGCTTGGAGCGCACGCCAAGCCCGCCGGCGGAAAGGTCCATGTCCAGCCCCATCGCCTTGGTGAAGGAGGCATCCCAGTCGCCGAGGAAGTGGATCTTGCCCATGCCGCCCGATTGTTGCGCCCAGGCGCCCATCACATGCCAGTCGTTGACGGCAACGACGGCAATGTCGTCGACGCCCTTGGCGATCAGTGCATCGCGGTTTTCCAGATAGCCGGGCAGGTGGTTCAGCGTGCAGGTGGGGGTAAAGGCGCCAGGCACGGCAAACAGCACGACCTTCTTGCCGGCGAAAAGCTCACCGGTCGTCACTTCCACCGGGCCGTCCGCGGTCTTTTCCTTGAATTTCGCTTCGGGAAGCTTCTCGCCCACTGCAATCGTCATGCCGTTCTCCTACCATTGCGACCGCCCATGCGGCCGTCTGGCCGAGACTATAAATGCGGCAGATGACAAGACAAGCGTGCGTCGCCGCGTCTCGGTTCGGCTTATGACGGAAGGCGGGTCGCGCGAAAACCTCACTCGAAGGCCAGAGAGGTCTCCATGGCGCGCTTGCCGGCAAGCACCAGAATGCCCCAGCGCTTGCCGTCCATCGTGTAATCCTTCGGCAGCTTGCCGACCGGCATGTCGAGCAGGTAGCCGCCATCCTCGCTTATGCCCTTGTCGTCGTTGAACAGGACATGGCCCTCCGGCCCGGTGACGATCACCTTCGGCTTCTTCGGTGCATCGGCCGGCAGTTTCAGCCGCAGGCTAAGCGTCTCGCCGTCGGCGGATACGGCATAATGGGTCACGGCAAAGTCGTCCGACGGCTTTTCCGGCAGCTTGCCTTCCGCATCGTTGATGATCATTGCCTCGGCAAATGACGTACCGGCGTCGGCGGCCAGCGAAAGCTTGAACTCCGCCTGGAAGGGAATGCAGATATTGCGGCAGATGCCGATAAAGGCGTTTGCCGTGATCGGCTGACGCGGCCGCTCGCCGCTGATCTTGAGTTCGAACGGAAAGGTCACCGCGCCGTCATAGCCGATATCGCGGATGTTCCCGTTGTCGAAACGGCGTGGCACTGGATAGGCCATCTTCGACAGCGTCACGCCGGATGTCTCGGAAAACGTCACCTGCGGCGGAATGCCGGCATCGCCCGGCTCGCGCCAATAGGTGATCCAGCCGGCCTTGGGTTCTATCTGCAACGCCCCGCGCACGATGCCGCGCGCATCGGGAGCAAGCGCCACGATACGCATTCGGCCGCCCTCGTTGCTCGCCCATTGTGTCGTCTCGGCATGAACCGGCGTCATGGCGAGAAGCAGAAACAGCGGTGCGGCAAGGGCAGATAGTCTGCGGCGGGTGGTCTTGGCGATCGTCGTCATGGCAAGCGATTTAACCCAGCGCTTTCAGACCTGCCAGCCAACTCTCATGAAAACCGGTCATTTTTGGTTGAATGATGGGGAGGACTGCTCCATCTTGCTTTGATCGATCGTCCGACGCGGTCCCGATCCTGGGAGCGGGCTCAACCGGCACAAGGAGGCACGATGGGAATTTCGGCACTGAGGGACAAGCGCGAACGCGGCTTTCTGGACGGCCAGTTCCTGATCGCAATGCCTGGGATGCAGGACGGCAATTTCGCTCGCAGCGTCGTTTACATCTGCGCCCATTCCGATGCCGGCGCCATGGGTTTCATCATCAACAGCCTGCAGGAACTGTCCTTCCCCGATGTGCTTCAGCATCTGAAGCTGGTGGACGAGCCGCAGGGCGCCTTCCTGCCGGATCATGTCCGCCACTTCCCCGTCCTCTATGGCGGGCCGGTCGAGACGGGCAGGGGCTTCGTCCTCCATTCGGATGATTTTTCCAGCGAATCCTCGATCCCCGTCAGCGACGACATCTCGCTCACCGCCACGCTCGACGTGCTGCGCGCGGTGGCCGAAGGGCGCGGCCCCCAGCGGGCCACGCTGCTCCTCGGCTATGCCGGCTGGGGACCGGGGCAGCTCGAGGCCGAGATCGGCAACAATGGCTGGCTCAATTGCCCGCCTCAGGAAGACCTGATCTTCGATACGGCGATCGACACGAAATACGAGCGCGCGCTCGCCATCATGGGCGTCAGCCCCGAAATGCTTTCGACCGAGGCCGGCCACGCGTGAGGGCCGGTGCTGTTTTTTCCGGGAACGATATCCGCCGGTGCGAGTTCTTTATCTGCAAGGCGCGACCAAGCGCCGTCAGATAAGGAGATACCAGGATGGGTAGCACCAGCGACAAGGTAGCCGGCAAGGGCAACGAAATTGCAGGTAAGGTCAAGCAGGCCGCAGGCGACCTGACCGACAACCGCAATCTGAAGGCCAAGGGCAATGCTCAGGAAGCGAAGGGCCATGCCCAGCAGGCCAAGGGCAAGGTCAAGGATGCCGCGAAAGATTTCGTCGATCGTATGTGACGATCGACATGTATGAATGAACGCGATCTCCAGTCGCACATAAAAGCCTGCTTCGACCTTGGTCGGGGCAGGTTTTCTCTTTGTCGATCTCCCCGATTTCTTCCGAACAATTCCCTCAACCCCGTCATCGGACCCTCCCATGCGCCTCTTCGAATGCGATCATTGCGGCCAGACCATCCATTTCGACAACAGGAATTGCGTCAATTGCGGCAACCGGCTGGCCTTCGTGCCGGAAACGCTGTCCATGCATGCGCTCGTGCCGGCTGATGACGGCATCACCTGGGTTATGCCGTCGCGCGATTACCGGCAGGTCAGGCTCTGTGAAAATGCCACGCTCGACATCTGCAACTGGACGGTGCTCGCGGATGACCCGCAGCCTTTCTGCCCTGCCTGCCGGCACAACCGTCTGGTGCCAGATGCCTCGACGGACGACGGGCTCAGCCAGTGGCGTCGAATAAGCCAGGCCCAGCGGCTTCTCTTCTATTCGATGCTGAAATGGAACCTGCCGCGCCTCAATCGCGACGAGGATCCGAATGGCGGCCTGGTCTTCGACTTTCTCGTCGACGAGCTGCAGCCCGACGGCACGATGAAGGCAGCGATGACCGGCCACGAGAACGGCCTCATCGCCATCCGCGCGGCGGAAGCAGACGATGCGACGCGCGAGCAGATCCGCGTGTCGATGAACGAGCCTTACCGCACCATGCTCGGCCATTTCCGCCACGAGACCGGCCATTACATCTGGGACAAGATGGTCCGCGACGGCGGCAGGCTGGATGAGTTCCGCTCGATCTTCGGCGACGAGACGGTCGATTACGGTGAGGCGCTGCGCCGCAATTACGAGCAGGGACCGCCGCCCAACTGGCAGGATTTCTTCATCTCCACCTATGCCTCATCGCATCCGTGGGAAGATTTTGCCGAAAGCTTTGCCCATTACGTGCATATCGTCGACACGCTGGAAACGGCGCGTTCCTACGGCATGTCGATCGAGCCGCGCCGCCACGAGGAACTGTCGGCCGAAATCGACTTCAACCCTTATGCCGCCGATGGCGCCGAACAGCTCGTCTCCGCCTGGGTGCCTTTCAGCCTGGCGATGAACAGCATTCACCGTTCGATGGGCGTGCCGGATCTCTACCCGTTCCTGCTGACCGCGGCGGTGACGGCAAAACTGCAGTTCGTCCATGATCTGGTACTGCGGCGGTGAGAACTCGGCGTCATCCTCGGGCTTGTCCCGAGGATCTGCCATAAGAAGCCGCGGTAGATCCTCGGGACAAGCCCGAGGATGACGCCCGCCGCCAGGAATTTTTGAGTTTAAGCCCGTTTCGTCAGCGGAAACCGTTCCTTCAGCAGCCGCTGGATCGCGTCGCCGGCGGCAGGCGGGCCGAAGAGGTAGCTCTGGCCGTAATGGCAGCCCATCTTGGCAAGCTCGATCGCGTCCTCATCCGACTGGATCCCCTCGGCGACGGCCGTCATTTCCAGGCCCCGCGCCATGGCGATGATCGAGCGCAGCAGCACGGCGCCCTTGTCGCTCATGTTGGCGGTGAGCGTCTTGTCGAGCTTGATCATGTCGAACGGGAACTGCGTCAGGTAGGAGAGCGACGAATAGCCGGTGCCGAAATCGTCGAGCGCCAGGCTCAGGCCCGTTTCCTTCAGTTTTGCCAGAACAAGCCGCGCCTGCTCCGGATTTTCCATCATCAGGCTCTCGGTCAGTTCCAGCTTCAGCTGCTGCGGATTGACGTGTGTGCGTGCGAGAATGGATCGCACGTCGTTGTAAAGATCGGCGTTCAGCAGCTGTGCGCTCGACAGGTTGACCGACACGAAGATCGGCAGCTCGCCGGTCTGCTCCTGCCAGGATACCAGGTCGGCTGCAGCGCGCTCCATGGCGAAGACGCCGAGCGGGCCGATCAGGTCCGACATTTCCGCGATCGGGATGAATTCCGACGGCGGGATCGTGCCGCGCTTCGGATGCTCCCAGCGCATCAGCGCCTCGAAACCGGCGATCTCTCCATCCTTCAGCGAAATGATCGGCTGGTAGGCGAGCGACAGCTCCTTGCGTTCCAGCGCCCGGCGCAGATCCGTCTCGATCTGTAACCGGTCGGTGCCGGAGGTGCGGAAGACCGGGCGGAACGGTTCGACCCGGTTGCCGCCGCCGCGCTTTGCTCGGTACATGGCAAGTTCGGCATCGGCAAGCAGCCCGGCTGCGCTCTCCTGCTGGTCGACGAAGGAGGCAAGCCCGATCGAGGCCGTCAGCACGATCTCGCGATTGGCATAGTTGATCGGCACCATGATCGCCTTCGACACCGCATCGGCGAAATCGGCGATCTTGGCCGGATCGCGTTCGGACACCAGGATCAGGCCGAACTGATCGCCCGCAAGGCGCGCCAGCGTATCCTGCGGTTTCAGGAGGCGGCGCAGGCGACGCGTCAGCGCGATCAGCATGTTGTCGCCGGCCGCGATGCCGAGACTGTCGTTCACCTGCTTGTAGCGGTCGAGATCGATCGCCATCACCGTCGGGCGCACGCTGTCGCCGCTTGCGGCCAGCGTCAGCACGCTCTGCAGCCGGTCGAGGAAGACCTGGCGGTTCGGCAGGCCTGTCAGGTTGTCATGCAACGCATCCTGCAGCAGCCGTTCGACCGAATTCTTCTGCTCGGTAATGTCGATGATCGTTCCGACGCAGCGGATGATCTCGCCATTGGAGCCGAGCACCGGCCGCGCGCGGATCTGCAGCCAGTGGAAATGCCCGTCCTCGGCGCGGATGCGGAATTCATGGTGCAGCCGGCCGCGGCGATGTTCGAGCAGAACGTCGAGCGTGGCGCGGAACCTGTCGCGGTCGTCCGGGTGCAGGCGCGGCACCCAGTTGCGCACCGGGCCGTGCATGGCACCGTGTTCAAGTCCGAGCTTGGCCGAGATATCCGGCGTGGTGACGACCTTGTCGCGCGCCACGTCCCAGTCCCAGACGGTATCGCCCGAACCGGTCAGCGCCAGCGACTGGCGCTCCAGATCGGAGAACAGGCCCTGCTGATAGGCACCGCCCGCGAATGCGTGCTGCATCACGGTAAAGCCGATCAGAAGCACGATGAGGACGAGACCGCCGCCGAGCGCCGGCTGGATGATGTCGTTGTCGAGCCGGCCCGTCACCGTCAGCCATCCGCCGAACAGCCAGACGAGGATCAGCGTCCATGTCGGCACCAGAAGGATGGCGCGGTCATAGCGGTTGAAGCCGAGATAGATGATCAACAGGATGCCGACCGTGCCGGTCAGCGCGAACGAAAGCCGCGCGATACCGGCGGCGACGGACGGATCGTAGATCGCCACGCCGCCCAGCAGCCCGAGCGCCACCACCCAGGCCAGCGTCCCGTAGCCGAGATGCACATGCCAGCGGTTGAGATTGAGATAGGTGAACAGAAAGATCAGCAGCGACGAGGCGAGCGCCACTTCCGCGCCCGCACGCCATATGCGCTGGTCGCTGGAGGTGATGGTGATCAGCTTGTCGAGGAAGCCGAAGTCGACGCAGATATAGGCGAGCACCGCCCAGGCGAGCGCCGCCGCCGCCGGCAGCATGGAGGTGCCCTTGACGACGAAGAGAATGGTCAGAAACACCGCCAGAAGACCGGCAATGCCGAGCACGATGCCGCGATAGAGCGTGAACGCGTTGACCGTGTCCTTGTAGGCATCCGGCTGCCACAGATAGATCTGCGGCAGGGAGGGGGTAGCGAGTTCGGCGACGAAGGTGATCGTCGAGCCGGGGTTCAGCGTGATGCGGAAGACGTCGGCATCGGGGCTTGCCATGCGGTCGAGCGAAAAGCCTTCCGACGGCGTGATGGCGCTGATGCGCTGCGAACCGAGGTCCGGCCAGAACACCTTGGACCCGACGAGCCGGAAATGCGGGGCGACGATGACGCGCTCCAGCTGTTCTTCCGAGACGTTGGACAGTGCAAACACGGCCCAGTCGCCCTGATGCGTCGGCGTGCTGGAGCGCACCTCGATGCGTCGGCGGATGCCGTCCGCGCCGGCGGCGGTGGAAACCTGGAAGGCTTCGCCCTGGTTGGCATAGATATCGGTCGTGGCGGTCAGGTCGAGCGCCGTGTCGTCACGCGAAATCTTCACCGGCTCTGCGGCGCGGGCCGCGGAGAAGGCACCGGCAAGCGCGAGCAGGAGGAGCGAAATAAGGGTAAACAGCAATGTCTTCAGGCCGAAGGCCCGGTACGCAATACGCAAATCTTCCGTCATGGCTTGAGCATTTTCCCGAATTCGCCGTCTTCCGGCAACCGGGAAAACATCATGTGGTCACGCCACTCACCGTTGATTTTCAAATATTTTCGCAAAAGACCTTCCCGCTCGAAGCCGGCTTTTTCGAGAAGCCGGATGCTTTTCCAGTTGTCCGGAATACAGGCTGCCTCGATCCGGTGCAACTGAAGTCCGTGATGGATGTAGGGGATAGCCACCTTCAATGCGGCCAACATATGGCCTTGGCCCGCATGTTTTTCGCCCATCCAGTATCCGATCATGCAGCTCTGCGCGGCACCCCGGCGGATGTAGCCGACGGTCAGGCCGCCGAGCAGCACCATGTCGTCGCGGCGGAAAAGCAGGAGCGGCACGGCCATGCCGGAGGAAAACTCCTGGGTTCCGCGCACCACGCGGGCGCGAAAGGCCCCCTCGGTCAGCTCGTCACCGCGCCAGACCGGTTCCCACGGCTGGAGAAAGCCCCGGCTGTCGGAACGCAGCCGGTACCATTGCTTGTAATCGCCATACTGAGGCAGCCGCAGAACATGCTCCGGCCCGATCAGTTCCGGGTTTTCCGGCTGCCGGGACAAGAACCGAAACACCGACCTACCCATGCTTCTTCGGCGCCCCTACCTTGTCAGCCCGCAGCTTTGGTCTTGACGACGGGAGAGGAGAGCGCCGCCGAGATTTCCGACATCGGGGCAAGCTTCTCGATCGGTCCGACGGCCGAAAGCGTCGGCACGGTATCGAAGAACAGCCGGCCGGCGAGGTCGGTCAGGCGCTGGGTGGTGATGCCTTCCAGTCGTTCCATCATTTCCTCGTTGGGGATGGAGCGGCCGTAGAGCAGCATCTGGCGGGCAATCTGGCCGGCACGCGCCGCCGGGCTTTCCTGGCCCATCAGAAGCTGGGCGCGGATCTGCGCGCGGGCGCGGTCGATTTCCACCTGATGGATCGTCTCGGAAGACTTGTGCAGCTCGTCGATGATGACGGGGATCAGCGTCGGCAGTTCGTCGCCGCCGGTTGCCGCATGCACACCGAAAATGCCGGTATCGGAAAAGCCCCAATGGAAGGCATAGACGGAATAGCAGAGGCCGCGATGCTCGCGCACTTCCTGGAAGAGGCGGGACGACATGCCGCCGCCGAGGATGTTGGCGAGGATCTGCGAACAGTAGAAGTCGCGCATGTGATACGCCTTGCCCTCGAAACCGAGCAGCACCTGCGTATCCATCAGATCGCGTTCCTCACGAATGTCGCCGCCGGTATAGCGGGCAGCTTCCAGAACGGGAGGCGCGCTCGGCGTGGTCGGCAGGCCGGCAAAACGCTGTTCGACTTCCTTGCAGAACGCGTCGTGATCGACGGCGCCGGCGGCAACCACGAACATCCGGTCGGTCGTGTAATTGCGCGAAAGGTAGCCGCGGATCTGCGACGGGGTAAAACTTTTCACCCGCTCCGGCGTGCCGAGGATCGGACGGCCGATCGTCTGGTCGCGATAGGCGACCGACGAGAAATGGTCGAACACCACATCGTCGGGCGTGTCGTTGGCCGCGTTGATTTCCTGCAGGATCACCTGCTTTTCGCGCCGCAGCTCTTCCTTGTCGAAGACCGAGCCGGTCAGGATGTCGGCAAGAATATCGACGGCGAGCGGCACATGGTCCTTCAGCACGCGGGCGTAATAGGACGTCGTCTCGGTCGAGGTGGCGGCATTCAGCTCGCCGCCGACATCCTCGATCTCTTCGGCGATGTCGCGGGCGCTGCGTCGCTTGGTGCCCTTGAAGGCCATGTGTTCGAGAAGATGCGCGATCCCGTGCTCGGCTTCCGTCTCGTTGCGCGAGCCGGACTTGATCCAGACGCCCAGCGCAACGCTTTCCAGATGCGGCATGTTCTCGGTAACGACAGTCAGCCCGGAGGGAAGCCGGGTAATCTCTACATTCATACTATGTCTTTCCGGCGCGCCGTTACTTGGCCCGTGCCTTGCTGCCGATGAATGTCTCGACGGCTTTCAGCTCAGGCTCAAGAATGTCGAAGCGCTCCTCCCTTTGCATCAGATCGGACAGCCATGATGGAAGTGCCGGATCAATTCCGCAAGCGGATTTTACCGCCGCCGGGAATTTGGCCGGATGCGCGGTAGACAGCGTCACCATCGGGCTGGAAGGCCTGGCATTCTTGGCAGCGACGAACACGCCGGTCGCCGTATGCGGGTCGAGCAGGTAGCCGGTCGTGGAAAGCGTCTCGCGGATCGTTGCGGCAACCTGCTTCTCGGTGGCGCGGCCGGCGCGGAACTCCCGCTTGATCGCCTTCAGTGCCGCGTCCGGAATTTCGAATGCGCCGGACTGCTTCAGCCCGTCCATCGAGCGGCGCACCGCGGCATCGTCGCGGCCATAGGCTTCAAACAGCAGGCGCTCGAAATTCGACGAGATCTGGATGTCCATCGAAGGCGAGGTGGTCGCCTTGACGCCCTTCATCTCGTAGCGGCCGGTTTTCAACGTGCGCGCCAGGATGTCGTTGTCATTGGTGGCGATCACCAGGCGGTCGATCGGCAGACCCATCTTCTTGGCCACGTAACCGGCGAAGATATCGCCGAAATTGCCGGTCGGAACGGTGAACGAGATCTTGCGGTCCGGGCCGCCGAGAGACAGCGAGGCGGTGAAGTAATAGACCACCTGCGCCATTATGCGCGCCCAGTTGATCGAGTTGACGCCCGAAAGCTTCACCTTGTCGCGGAAGGCCGCGTCGTTGAACATCTCTTTGACGAGGTTCTGGCAGTCGTCGAAATTGCCGTTGACGGCGATCGCGTGGACATTGGCCTCTGTGGACGAGGTCATCTGCCGCTGCTGCACCGGCGAAACCTTGCCATGCGGGAAGAGGATGAAGATGTCGGTGCGCTCGCGGCCGGCAAAGGCATCGATGGCTGCGCCACCCGTATCGCCCGACGTCGCGCCGACGATCGTGGCGCGTTCGCCGCGCTCGGTAAGCACATGGTCCATCAACCGCCCGAGCAGCTGCATCGCCACGTCCTTGAAGGCGAGCGTCGTGCCGTGGAAGAGTTCGAGGATAAATTCGTTCGGGCCGACCTGCACCAGCGGCGCGACGGCCGGATGGCGGAAGGTGGCATAGGCCTCGTCGATCATGCCGCGCAGCTTGTCATCGGCAATCTCGCCGTCGACGAAGCGGGACAGGATCTCGAATGCGACCTCCTGATAGGATTTTCCGCGCAAGGCCCGGATTTCCTTTTTCGACAGGGTCGGCCATGTCCGCGGCACATAAAGACCGCCGTCTTTTGCAAGACCGGCCATGAGTGCGTCGCGAAAGCCGAGAGCGGGCGCTGTGCCCCGAGTAGAAATGTATTCCACAGACGTTGAATCCCTGATCGATTTTTGTTCCGACGGCTGATATAGACTATCGAAATCGGCGGTGAAAGACCGGAATTCGACGGGTTGGTACCGCCATTCGAAACGTGACTGCAAAGGGTTGAGTAACGTGGTTGGCAAGTTCTCTCGCGGTTTTCTGGCGATTTCCATGGCGGCTGTTCTTGCCGGCTGCAATTCTTCTTCCCCCGGCCTCGGCCTGACATCCGCCGCACCGGACGCCGCCGCAGCCCAACCGACGCCCGTCGTCGTGCAGGCCTATTGCCCGCAGGTGGTGATGCTGGAACAGAACGCTTTCCACCGTGCCTATGCCCGTGGCGGCCAGGACGACCCGCAGAAACTCATCTATCAGGCCTCGCTCGCCGACGTGACCCGCCAGTGCTCGGCCAACGAGACGACGCTGACGATCAATGTCGTGGCGCAGGGCCGCATCGTTCAGGGTCCGGCCGGCACGCCCGGCCCGGTGACGCTGCCGATCCTCGTCGAAGTCGTCGATGGCGACAATGTTCTCTACTCGCAGAAGGTTGCCTTCCCGACGGAAATTCCGGCCGGCAGCAACCAGTTCCTGTTCTCCAAGGCTGACGTACAGATCCCCAACGCCCAGGGCGGCGCATCGCGCTTCACCCGCGTCCGCCTCGGCTTCGACAACGCTCCCGCCCAGAGGCCGCGGCGTTCGTGAACGCCGAAGGTCTCGTATTAAGGCTTCGTTAACCATAAAATCTTAACACTCGTTATCAGATCGTTAAGGGCGCTTCGCCCCGGTCCGGACGAGGTTGGGGATGTCTGCTCACGCTTATTCGGCGCGCGCGAAGCGGCGCCTCAAGCTTTGCACGGCGATCGTTTCGCTGGGTGCGATCCTGCCCGGCGGTGCACAGGCGCAAGCCGTCTGGACCGGCGCCGTCGATAACGATTTTTCCAATGGCGCGAACTGGAACCCGACGGTGCCGGGGCCAGGCGACACGGCGCGGATCGGCACGGGCGCCGCAACCCTTTCCGCAAATACGACCGTCGACCGCATGGACGTGCGCGGCGACGGCGAGCTGGATGTCGACGCGACGCTGGAAGCCGCAGGCGGCACCGCCGTTTCGCAAACCGGCCAGATCGACATTTCGGCGACCGGCCGTTTGGTATCCGATGTCGAGATGACCGACGGGTCGATCACCAATGCCGGTACGATCACCGGCAATGTCGGCATATCGGACGGCACGCTCGCCAATTCCGGCACGCTCGACGGCAGCCTCACCATGTCCGGCGGCGAGACCATCAACGACGGCACCATCACCGGCACGTCCACACTGAATGACGGCAAGCTGACCAACAACTTCACCGTGACCGATGTGGATGTTTCGGCCGCCGCCGAATTCGTCAACAATACCGGCGCAAATGCCGGCCGCGTCACCAATGCCGGCACCGCCTCGAATGCCGGCACGATCACCGCGCTGACCAATACCGGTGGCACCTTCATCAACAACAGCGGCGGCGAGATCACCGGCGATACGGTAGTCTCCGGCGGAACCTTCACCAACAATTTCATCGTCACCGACGTGGATGTCGCGGCCGCCGCCGAATTCACCAACAATTCCACCGGCGAGGCCGGCGCGGTCACCAATGCCGGCCGCGCCACCAATGCCGGCACGATCGCCTCTCTGACCAATACCGGCGGCACCTTCACCAACAACAATGGCGGCGAGATCACCGGCGATACGGTCGTCACCGGCGGCACGCTGACCAACAATTTCATCGTCACCGATGTGGATGTCGCGGCCGCCGCCGAGTTCATCAACAATTCCACCGGCGAGGCAGGTGCGGTCACCAATGCCGGCCGCGCCACCAATGCCGGCACGATCGCCTCTCTGACCAATACCGGCGGCACTTTCACCAACAATGGCGGCGGCGAGATCACCGGGGCAACGACCGTCACCGGCGGCACCGTCGTCAACAATTTCGTGGTCACCGCCGTCGATGTCGCGGCCGCCGCCATCTTCGTCAACAATTCCGGCGCGACGGCAGGCTCCGTCACCAATGCCGGCTCCTTCTCCAACGCCGGCACGGTCGCCTCGCTGACCAATACCGGCGGCACATTCTCCAACAGCGGCACGATCACCGGCGATGCGACGGTCGAGGGCGGTACGCTCGTCAATGACGGCTCGGTCGGCGGCACGATCGAGATCGGCGAAGATGGCACGCTGACCGGCGGCGGTGATATCGGCGGCCTGACCGTCGGCTCGGGCGGTACGTTTTCCCCCGGTCCCGGCATCGCGACCGTCGCGGTCAATGGCGACGTCACCTTCCGCGAAGGCTCGACCTATCAGGTGGAAATCGACGATGCCGGTCTTTCGGACCGCATCGATGCGGTCGGCGCGATCACCATCGACGGCGGCACGGTGGACGTGACGGCCGGCCCCGGCACCTACATGCTGGGCACCACCTACACGATCATGACCGGCGACACCGTGGACGGCGCCTTCGACGAGGTCACCTCCGACTTCGCCTTCCTCGCGCCGATCCTCAACTACGATCCGCAGGCGATCACACTCAGCCTCGAACGCAACACCGTCGCTTTCGCCGACGTCACGGACACCCGCAACACCCGCGCCACGGCAAATGCCGTCGAGGCGCTCGGTGAAGTCGATCCGGTGTTTCTCGGCGTCCTGCCATTGAACGTCGCCGCCGCCCGCGATGCGTTCGACCAGTTGAGCGGCGAAATCCATGCCTCGCTCAAGAGCCAGCTGCTGGAACAGTCGTCGCTTGCCCGCGAGGCGGTGATCGACCGGCTGCGGGGCGATGTGCCGGTCAAGGAAAACGAGGGCGGCGCAAGTGTGTGGATCACCGGTGTCGGCAGCCGCAGCCGGATGGATGACGACGGCAATGCGTCGGAACTCGAAGCCGATCTCGGCGGCGTCTTCGCCGGCATCGATGGCGACGTCAGCGACGCATGGCGCATCGGCGGCCTTTTCGGCTACACCAACACATCCGCCGGCACCGATGCCGACTGGGACACGTTCCATGCCGGCCTCTATGCCGCCGCCGAATGGGGCAAACTCAACTTCACCGGTGGCGCGATCTATTCGCACAATGAAATCTCGGTGAAACGCAGCTTGGCATTCGGTGCCTTCGAGGATGATCTGAAGGCCGATTACACCAGCGCCACGCGGCAGATCTTCGCCGATTTCGGCTGGCGCGAAAAGGCAGGCCCGCTGACGCTCGAACCCTTCGCCAACCTCGCCTATGTCAATCTCGATACGGATGGATTTGGCGAGGAGGGCGGTCCGGCGGCGCTCTCCGCCAGTGACGGCACCGATGACATCACGTTGGCGACGCTGGGCTTGCGCTGGTCCGCCGAGATCGGCACGCCCGACCTGCCGGTGACGATTGCCGGCATGGCCGGCTGGCGCCATGCCTTCGGTGATCTATCGCCATCGTCGCGCTTCGCCTTTTCCGCCGGCCGCCCGTTCCTGATCGAAGGGGTCTCGCTATCGCGCGACACGGCGATCATCGAGGCCTCGCTGTCGGCGCAGATCACCAGGGCAGCGCGGCTGAAGCTCGGCTATGCCGGAGAATTCTCAAGCACCTTCGCCAGCCACGCGGCGAAGGCCAGTCTCGTCGTGGATTTTTGAGGCTTCAAATCGCGCCGGCCCATTCGCCGAGTGCGGCCACCACGGCCGGCAGGTCCTGCATGCGCGAGATCACCGTTTCCGCCCCCGCATCCGTCAGCCGGTCGGCATGGCTCGGATAGCTGTGCGAAGCGCCGGTAAAGCCGACGACCCGCATGCCGGCCGCCCGAGCGCCATGCACGCCATGGGTCGAATCCTCGATCACCAGGCAACGCGATGGCGAAACGCCGAACTGCTCCGCTCCATGCAGGAAGATGTCCGGCTTCGGCTTGACCCGGTCCGGCCCGAGATCCTTGGCCGAATAGATATGCGGCGCGAAATAAGGCTTCAGGCCTACCTTGGTCAGCATCATGTCGAGCCGCTGGCTCGACGAATTGGAGCAGATACAGCGCTGTGTCGAAAGCCTTGCGAGCGCGAACTTGACGCCGTCGATGATCTTCACGTCGCGCTGAAGCCGCGCATCGAGCAGCTTTTCCGACTTGTCGAGCAGCGAGGCGGACAGCGGAATGTCGATTTCCTTCTCGATGGTGAGCAGGATGTCCTTCCAGGTCAGGCCGGCAAAGCGCTCGCCCATTTCCTCGACGCTGATCGGATAACCCGCTTCCGTCAGAAGCCGCGATTCGACCTGCGCCGCGATGATTTCGGAATCGACGAGCACGCCGTCGCAATCGAAGATGATGAGGTCGAAACCGCTCATGAATAGCCCTTTATATCCGTCGCGGGCGGTTCTAGCGGATGAAGGCCGCAAGCTCAACCGGGGAGGCTGCATGGCAGGGTGGTGCGGGATGGGTATCAGTTCTCTTCGAGCCTTGCTTTGAGCATCTCGATACTCGCCTTCAGTGGCGGCAGGTCATGCTCTATCACGTCCCAAATAACGTCATCTGCGATCCGGTGATATTCATGTCGAAGCACGTTTCCCATCCCGCGAATGGCCTTCCAAGGTATGTCTGGAAACGCTTGGCGCATATCTTGCGGGATGTGCTTGCTCGCTTCCGAAATGATTTATATCGCGCGATGCAAGCCGAGGTGAACCATAAGATCGCCCTCGATTTCGTCGCGCGTTCGCGCAGAAACAAGATCTTCGATCGCGGCAATCATGTCCAAGATATCGTCAAGGATGAATGCGACGTCCCGTGCCATCAGAAAATCCGTATTGCCGAGTTTTCTATTTTCTCTTTCAATCTGGGATGCAGGCTGTCGCGGGTCGTCACATCGACATCGGCCGAAAGTTCGTCTTCGAGATAAAGCTTGATACCCACCAGATCGATCAGCGAAAATTTCTTTGCCGCATCATAATCGATGAACAGATCCAGATCGCTTTCCGGTCCTGCCTCGTCGCGCGCCACGGAGCCGAAAAGGTAAAGCGAGGTCGCCCCGAGCGCCCTGATGGCGTCGGCCTGGCTCTTCAGCTTTTCGATCGCGTCCTGGCGCTTCATGGGCAGATGATAGCGCAACTCGCCAATTGCTTCCATCCGCATCGCTTTTTTCCCGAAATCGGCCTGGGCTTCAGCTTTTGGTAACCAGAATGAGTAACCATAACAGTCAGTAAATTCGTTTTATGTACAGCGTAGCGAGTGTGAAATGACTGCAGTTCTTCCGCTGGCCGATCTGAAGCATCAGGTCCGTCCGGGTTCGTGGGTTAACTCCATCATCAAGGGTGATTGCGTCGCAGCGCTCGAGGCTCTGCCGGATCATTCCGTCGACGCGATCTTCGCCGATCCGCCGTACAATCTCCAGCTCGGCGGCACGCTGCATCGCCCGGACCATTCGGTCGTCGATGCCGTGGATGATGCCTGGGACCAGTTCGCCTCCTTCCAGGCCTATGACGCCTTCACCCGCGCCTGGCTGCTCGCCTGCCGCCGCGTCCTGAAGCCGAACGGCACGATCTGGGTCATCGGCTCCTACCACAACATCTTCCGCGTCGGCGCGATCATGCAGGACCTGAACTTCTGGCTGCTCAACGACATCGTCTGGCGCAAGGTCAACCCGATGCCGAACTTCAAGGGCCGCCGTTTCCAGAACGCCCATGAGACGATGATCTGGGCGAGCCGCGACGCCAAGGCCAAGAGCTATACGTTCAACTACGATGCGCTGAAGGCGTCGAACGACGACGTGCAGATGCGCTCCGACTGGCTGTTCCCGATCTGCTCGGGCGGCGAGCGGCTGAAGGGCGAAGACGGCAAGAAGGTCCACCCGACCCAGAAGCCGGAAGCGCTGCTGGCCCGTGTCATCATGGCCTCCACCAAGCCGGGCGACATCATTCTCGACCCGTTCTTCGGCTCCGGCACCACGGGTGCGGTGGCAAAACGCCTCGGACGCAATTTCGTCGGCATCGAGCGCGAGCAGGATTACATCGACGCGGCGTCTGCCCGCATCGAGGCGGTCGAACCGCTCGGCAAGGCCGAACTGAAGGTGATGACCGGCAAGAAGGCAGAGCCGCGCGTGGCCTTCAACGTGCTGGTCGAGGCCGGCCTGCTGAAGCCCGGCCAGGTCCTGACCGATGCCCGCCGCCGCCACAGCGCCATCATCCGCGCCGACGGCACGCTGGCCGCCGGTGGCGATGCCGGCTCCATCCACCGCCTTGGCGCCAAGGTGCAGGGGTTCGATGCCTGCAACGGCTGGACCTTCTGGCACTACGAGGTGGAGGGCGTCCTGAAACCCATCGACGATCTGCGGACCGTCATTCGCAACGATCTGGCCAAGCTCGACTGAACCACCGCTCGAGCATCTCCAAATAGCATTGCCAGATCGAAAGGTTCCTCTTCCGGTTTTTGTACCTCTAGTCCCGGAAGAGGATAATCGACGCCCGGGGAGGCTGACCCCGGGCGTCATTCGTTTTCAGAAGAAGCGCGTCCGCTTGAGCCGCACCCGTCCGGCCAGCAGCGCGCGATGGCCGGCGAGATAAAGCCCGGTCTCCGTCAGCGTGATCCGCACCGCGCCATCCGCCTCGAATGTCTCCGACGTCTCGTCCACCACCGCGCCATCGATATAGGTGATGCGAACGGCAAGCTGCCGCCCGGCGCGCGATACGCTCACGGACTTAGCCAAACCCTCTTCCATCTCGAACCGATAAATCCGGCAGAATTCTTCGTCCGGAAGTTCCGAAACCTGCAGATCCGGGCTGGGCGACGGCATCGTGGTCTGCTCGCTGAAATGAGCGTGGTCTCGCATGCGAAATCCACTTGCGGTTGCGAATTCGCGGGCTAATCTGGAGATGCGGCACAGGCAGGCGGTGAATATGGCATGAGCTTAGTCAAACAGTTTTCACCTGTAAACTGATTTCTACTCAGAGTTATTGATTGATGAAAATTCCACTTGAGGGTGAGGTTGCGGCAAGGATAGAGGCGCGGCTGGCGAAGTTTTCGCGCGGCTGGGTGGCGCTTGATCCGCTGCGCCGTGCCACCGCCTTCAAGGTGCTGGTGCTGTGTGAGTTGCTCGGCGGACGATCGATGGCGGCGCAAGCGGCCGGTTTGGCCGACAACACGCTCGACAATTACCGCCACGGCAAGAAGGATCCGACCTTCGCCACGCTGGAAGTGATGGCGGAAAAGGCCGGCATTGCGGCGCGCTATCTCGGCGGCGAATGGCGCTTGCGCAATGACAGCATCGTCATCGACCTCTCCGCGCCGCGGATTGCAATGGCCGCGATGCCGCCCGGCCTGATGGATAGCCCCGCAGAACCCTATATCCACGGCTATGACGAGATCACGCCGGCAACGAGAACCGTGCGGCTGATCGGCGACTACTGGAAAAAACGCGGTCTCGATGTCGATGCGATGACGGCGATGCTCGTCGAGGGCGACAGCATGGCCCCGACCATTGTCGACCAGTCGCCGGTGATGATCGATACGACGGACCGCACGCTGGCCGATGGCGGCATCTACGCCGTGAAAAGCGAGGGAAGGGTGGTCGTCCGCCGTGTCCAGCGTTTGGTCGGCGGCGGGCTGCAGCTACTGGCCGACAATGCGTCTGCCTATCCGCCGCAGAAGATAGGCGAGGACAGGCTCGTCGATCTGGAAATTCTCGGCCGTGTCAGAGGCGCTCTCATGGCCTGCTGACGGGCGCGACCATTGCCGGCAAGGCAAACCCCTCCCAACCCTCCCCACAAGGGGGAGGGCTTAACCCAGTTGCTCCGCTGAGGCCCATTTGGGTCGAGCGGTTGCGCGTGTCTTCTCCCCTTGTGGGGGAGATGGCCGGCAGGCCAGAGGGGCTTCAGGTTAGAGGCCTGACAACCGCTGAATTAACCCAGCCTCAGACGGCAATCCCGTGCGCCGCCAGATCGCGCTTCAATGTCGCGGCATCGGTAAACTGCACGGCTTTCCAGCCGGCGGCGCGGGCACCCTCGACATTCACCATCGTGTCGTCGATGAAGATCGCGTTTTCCGGTGTGAGGCCGAAATCCTTCGCATGCCGCTCGTAGATCGCCACATCCGGCTTGATCAGCCCGATCTCGCCCGACACGGTGACGCCGCGCGTGGCATTGAGGAACGGATACATCTTGCGCGCCTCGACGAATGTGTCGGCGGCGAAATTGGTCAGCATCGTCACGTCGTGCCCCTTGTCGATCAGGCCGAGCATGAGCGCGACACTGTCGTCATAGGCATGCGGCACCATTTCGTGCCAGTTCTGGCGGAACGCGCGAATATGCTCTTCACGGTCGGGATGAGCGGCGATCAGCAGTGCCTCGGCTTCCTCCCATGTGCGGCCGCGATCCTGTTCGAGGTTCCAGTCATGGGTGCAGACGTTCTTGAAGAACCACGCGCGCTCTTCGGCATCCGGGATGATGCGCGAAAACGGCAGGTTGGGATCGTAGTGGATCAGGACCTTGCCGATGTCGAAGACGATGTGGTCGATCTTGTCTGTCATGCCGTTTCCCAGTCTTTAAGGAGGTCAGTGTTTTGCGAAGGCTGTCGGAATAGCCTGACTGATTACCTTTTTCATGACAGTCGGCAAGGCTTCCTCGGAAAGCCCGTCCACCGGCACCCACCAGCCTTGAGGCGCGGTACGGGACGAAACCAGCGTTCGATAGACGGTCAGGCGCAGTTCGAAATGGGTAAAGACATGGGTGATGACGCCGCAAGCCTGCCATTCGGCCGCAAACGGCGCGTGCTCTGCGCCGGTGCCGCCATCGATCCGCGCCGTCCATGCGGTCGTCGGCACTTCCGTCATGCCGCCGAGAAGTCCCGTCTCCACCCGCCGCCGCAACAGCACCTTGCCCTCGTCGGTCACCGCGACGAAACCGGCACCGACGCGTACCGGCTTTTCCTTCTTCTTGGCCTTCACCGGAAATGTCTCCGGGTCGTGATGGGCGAGCGCCAGACAGTCGCCGTTGAACGGACAGAGCGCGCAGGCCGGCCGTTTCGGCGTGCAGATCGTCGCGCCCAGATCCATCATCGCCTGGGCGAAATCGCCGGGCCGGTCGGTGGGCGTCAGCGCCCGCACCTTCGCCTTCATTTCCGGCTTCGAGCCGGGCAGCGGAGCGTCGATGGCAAACAGCCGCGAAATGACGCGTTCGACATTGCCGTCCATCACCGCCGACGGCCGGTTGAAGGCGATCGCCGCCACTGCCGCCGACGTATAGTCGCCGATGCCGGGCAGGGCCCGCAAGCCGTCCTCGGTATCGGGAAAGATGCCGTCATGCTCGGCTGAAACCGCCTCGGCGCATTTCTTCAGGTTGCGGGCACGGGCGTAGTAACCGAGCCCCGCCCATGCCGCCATCACCTCTTCGGAAGGCGCGGCGGCCAGATCCGTCACCTTCGGCCAGCGGTCGAGAAACTTTGCGAAATAGGGTTTGACGGCTGTCACCGTCGTCTGCTGCAGCATCACTTCCGACAGCCATACATGGTAGGGATCGGCGCGCTTGCCGGCCCTCGCCGCCGAAGGGCTGACGCGCCAGGGCAGTTCGCGGTGGTGGCGATCGTACCAGGCCAGCAGTTTTTGCGCGTGGGTCAGCGCCGGGGCGTGTGTCGGGGATAACGTATCGAGCATCGTTTGCCGTTAAGGGAGTGATTGCCTATACTTGGAAGATGAATGCGCCGGCATCAAGGACGGCCAGGTCGTAAGGCATCGGTTATCCAGTCATGAATCCACCCAAAAGAAAGACGCCCTTCTTCCGCAAGGGCGCCAACCAGATCGCCGAGATCGCCAATGGCATCATCGATCCGGTTCTGGCCAAGCGCGCCGGCATATCGACAGCACTTCTGGGCTCGTGGGACGAAATCGCCGGCGAGGATTTTGCCGATTGCACGAGACCGGAAAAGATCACCTGGGCCCGCAATGACGGCTACCGCGAGGATGGCTATACGCCGGGCGTGCTGACCATTGCCTGCGAAGGCGCGCGGGCGCTGTTCCTCACCCATGCCCAGGGCGAACTGATCGGCCGCATCAACGCCTTCTTCGGCTTCCCGGCGGTCCGCCAGATCCGCATCGTCCAGAAACCCGTCTCGCCGCAGGTCAAGCATTCCCGCACGCCGCGCCCGCTGAAGGGCGAACCGGCGCGACGTCTGAGCGAAATGATGGAAGGCATCGAAAGCGAGACGCTGCGCAAGGCCGTCGAGAAACTCGGCACGGCGGTGCTGCAGCAGAAGCGGAAAGGGTAGGGGCGAGGCAAGCTGGAGGAGTGGAGGCAGATGCGATCCCCTCACCAGCAAAATCTAAGACTTAGCTTTGCTAAGATCTTGATTTTGTATCCTCTCCCACAAAGGGGAGAGATAAAGCGTTGCGGGTGCGGCACTGTATCTCTCCCCTTTGTGGGAGAGAAAGCGATTTCAACATCTTAGCCGTAGGCTAAGTGTTAAAAATCGCAAGTGAGGGGAGAATTCGCGGCTCTCCCGCTTTCCCGTCCACCCCCATTTTGTCACAATTCTTTGAAGTAACTGGCCTAACCGCAGCTTGTCGGGGGCGAGACACCGGGATACGGAAGTTTCAACCTCATCACTTTTCTTCGCACATGGGTGTCTCATGCTTCTGAACGATATCACCACGACCCGCCGCGCCCTTCTGGGCGGTGCAGCCGTCACCGCACTTGCGCTGACGTTGCCCCTCGGCATCACCGAGGCTTTCGCGCAGGAACTGCCGGAATCCCAGGGCGATGTCGACATGGCTGCTGCCTTGACGCCCGGCCCGCTGCCGGAAATGAAGCTCGGCAATGACGATGCCCCGGTCAAGATCATCGAATACATGTCGATGACCTGCCCGCATTGCGCCGCCTTCCACACCCGCACCTTCGATCCGATCAAGGAAAAATACGTCGATAGCGGCCGCGTGCAGTTCATCATCCGCGAATTCCCGTTCGATCCGGTTGCCACCGCCGCCTTCATGCTGGCGCGTTCCAACCCGCAGAACCCGTCGGAACATTCGACCCCGGAACAGTATTTCGCCATGGTCTCGATGCTGTTCAAGCAGCAGCGCGCCTGGGCAGCCCCGGCCGACCGTGACGTTCGTGCAGCGCTCCTGCAGTCGGTTCGCGTCGCCGGTTACTCACAGCAGACTTTCGAAGCCAGCTTGACGAACCAGACGCTTCTCGATGAAATCAACAACGTGGTGAAGCGCGGCGCGGACGAATTCGGCGTCAACTCCACCCCGACCTTCCTGATCAACGGGAAGAAGTATTCTGGGGACATGTCGGTTGAATCCATGTCGGCGCTTATCGACAGCATCTGATAGCGCGCTCTTTTTCAAGAGCGTGAGGGGCGCAGCATGAAGTTCAACAAGCTGCGCCTCGTCGGTTTCAAGTCCTTCGTCGAACCGACCGAATTCTTCATCGAGCGCGGCCTGACCGGTGTGGTCGGGCCCAACGGCTGCGGCAAGTCCAACCTTGTCGAAGCGCTGCGCTGGGTGATGGGCGAGAATTCCTACAAGAACATGCGCGCGTCCGGCATGGACGACGTCATCTTCTCCGGCTCCGGCAACCGCCCGGCGCGCAACACGGCCGAAGTCGGCCTCTATCTCGATAATTCCGATCACACGGCGCCTGCCGCCTTCAACGATGCCGACGAGATCCAGGTCACCCGTCGCATCGAGCGCGAGAACGGCTCGGTGTACCGTATCAACGGCAAGGAAAGCCGTGCCAAGGATGTGCAGCTTCTCTTCGCGGACGCCTCGACCGGCGCCCGCTCGCCCTCCATGGTGGGGCAGGGGCGTATCGGCGAGCTGATCAACGCCAAGCCGCAGGCCCGCCGCCAGCTGCTGGAAGAGGCCGCCGGCATTTCCGGCCTGCATTCGCGCCGCCACGAGGCGGAGCTTCGCCTGCGCGCCGCCGAAACCAATCTGGAACGACTGGAGGATGTCGTCGTCCAGCTGGAAAGCCAGATCGAGAGCCTGAAGCGCCAGGCCCGCCAGGCCAACCGCTTCAAGTCGCTGTCGGCCGATATCCGCGCCCGCGAGGCGATGCTCCTGCATATCCGCTGGGTCGAGGCCGAGCAGGCCGAGCTGGAAGCCAATACGGCGCTCAACCAGGTCACCAATGTCGTCGCCGAAAAGGCGCAGGCGCAGATGGAGGCCGCCAAGGCGCAAGCCGTCGCCAGCCTCAAGCTGCCGGAACTGCGCGAGGAGGAGGCCAAGGCCGGTGCCGCCCTGCAACGCCTGCAGATCGCCCGCAGCCAGCTGGAGGAAGAGGCCGGCCGCCTGTTGAAGCGTCGCGACGAGCTGACCCGCCGCCTGGCCCAGTTGGCCGAGGACATTCGCCGCGAGGAACAGCTCGCAGCCGACAACACCGCTTTCCTCGCCAAGCTGGATGAGGAAGAGGCAGACCTCAACGACATGCTCGCCGATAGCGGTGCCGAAAGCGCCGACCTGCAGGATGCGTTCGAGGCCGCCGGTGCAGCGCTTGCCGAAAGCGAGCAGCAGCTGGCCGTGCTGACCGGCGAACGCGCCGAGGCCGCCGCCGGCCGCAATCAGCTGGACCGCCTGATCCGTGATCTGGCCGAGCGTCGCCAGCGCCTCGACCGCCAACGGCAGGATGCGGCCTCCGAACTCGACGCCGTTTCCGAGCGCCTGTCCTCACTGGACGATCCGGCCGAAAAGGCCGAGCTCGTCGAAGCCGCCGAGATCGGGCTGGAAGATGCCAATATGGCCGCCGAGGATGCGGAATCGGCGCTTGCCGCCACCCGTGCAGCGGAACTTACCGCCCGCCGCCCGGTCGAGGATGCGAAGACGGCGCTGAACGGGTTGGAAACCGAGGCCCGCACCATCTCGAAAATGCTTGCCGCCGGTGCCGCCGCCGGAGACCATGTGCCGGTCGCCGAACTCGTGCATGTCGAGCGTGGCTTTGAGGCGGCCTTCGGCGCCGCTCTCGGCGATGATCTCGAAAGCCCGGTCGATGCCGATGCGCCGAAATACTGGTCGCTCAACGGCGATCTTTCCGCCGATGCGTGCCTGCCCGATGGCGTCGAGCCATTGTCGGCCCGCGTCACCGCCCCGCCGGAACTCGCACGTCGTCTCGCCCAGATCGGTATCGTGGACGCCGGGAGGGCGCAGGCGCTGATGGTTGAGCTCAAGCCCGGCCAGCGTCTGGTGACCAGGGATGGCGCCGTCTATCGCTGGGATGGCCACGTCACCGGTTCCGAAGCGCCGGGTGCCGCAGCCCTTCGGCTTGCCCAGAAGAACCGCCTGTCCGAATTGCAGGCCGAGATCGATGACGCCCGCGACGTGCTGGCCGAATGCGAAAGCCTGCTGGCCGATGCGGTGGCCGAAATCGCCGGAAGCGAACGCACGCTTGCCGATGCCCGCGACCGCGTCCGCCTCGTCACGCGCCAGGTGACCGAAGCCCGCGAGGCGCTGGCCGCCGCCGAACGCGCGTCGGGCGATCTGATGCGTCGCCGCGATGTCGTTTCCGAAGCGCTGAGCCAGATCGACACCCAGATCGAGGAGATCGAGGTGCAGGGCGAAAACGCCCGTATCGAACTCGAAAACGCCCCGGACCTGACGGATCTCGACAACCGCCTGCGCGACCAGCAGGCAAAGGTCGCCACCGATCGCGGCCAGCTGGCCGAGGCCCGCGCCCGTTTCGAGGGCCTGAGCCGAGAACTCGAAGCTCGCCGCCGCCGTATTGCGGCGATCGCCCAGGAACGCGCCGCGTGGAAGGCCCGTGCCGATAGCGCCGCAAGCCATATCGAAAGCCTGCGCGAGCGCGAGGAAGAGGCGCGCGACGAGATCGTCGAGCTTGAAGCCGCCCCCGAAGAGGTCGATGATCGCCGCCGCCGCCTGCTGTCGGAACTGCAGAAGGCCGAAGACGCGAGAAAGCTTGCCTCCGACGAACTGGTGATTGCCGAAACCCGCCAGCGCGAAGCCGACCAGCGCGCCGCAACGGCACTGTCCGAATTGGCGGATGTGCGTGAAAAGCGCGGCCGCGCCGAGGAACGTCTCGTCTCCGCCGCCGAAAAGCGCCATGAGAGCGAGCAGCGCATCCGCGAGGCGCTGAATGTCACGCCGCCGGAAGTCCTGCGCCTGACGGGCCTTCAACCCGGCCAGCCGGTGCCGGATATCCGTGCCATCGAGCGCGAGGTCGATCGGCTGAAGATGGAGCGCGAGCGGCTTGGTGCCGTCAACCTGCGCGCCGACGAGGAACAGCAGGAACTGTCCGAAAAGCTTTCGACCCTCATCCGTGAGCGCGATGACATCGTCGATGCGATCCGCAAGCTGCGCGGCGCCATCCAGAGCCTCAACAAGGAAGGTCGCGAGCGCCTGATCGCCGCCTTCGATGTCGTCAACACCCAGTTCCAGCGCCTCTTCACCCACCTCTTCGGCGGCGGCACGGCTGAGCTGCAGCTGATCGAATCCGAAGATCCGCTGGAAGCCGGCCTTGAAATCCTCGCCCGCCCGCCGGGCAAGAAGCCGCAGACGATGACGCTCCTGTCCGGCGGCGAGCAGGCGCTGACGGCAATGGCGCTGATCTTTGCCGTGTTCCTCACCAATCCGGCGCCGATCTGCGTGCTCGACGAGGTCGATGCGCCGCTCGACGACCACAATGTCGAGCGCTACTGCAACCTGATGGACGAGATGGCCGCCTCCACCGAGACGCGCTTCATCATCATCACCCACAACCCCATCACCATGGCGCGCATGAGCCGGCTCTTTGGCGTGACGATGGCCGAGCAAGGGGTATCGCAGCTCGTCTCCGTCGACCTCCAGACGGCCGAACTGCTGCGCGAGGCGAGCTGATCGCGGCCTTTAGGATTGGCATAAATTTCAGCCGTTGAAGCCAGTTTGGTTGAAAATTTCGAATAGACCCAAAAATGGGAGCCGATTTTGCAACCTTTGCAGGATAGCTAATCGATTAGCGTCATCAAACCTACGTTGATTCACCCATATAGGTGATGCATCCCGTGTGGTATGAAGCTACATGAAAACTGAGTATCGTCGGGGGCTGGGGGCTCGCATTTGCGAGGCGGCCTGAACGGCGAAAATTGACCCCCCGCGTGGGTTTCCTGTCCCACGCGGAAGACTTTGCGGGGCCGTTGTGATCCGGCCCCGCAAAGTCTTATTCTCTCCTCCATCCATCCCCAAGGTTCCGGGTTGCTCATGTGTGCCGACGATGCGCCAACGTGCCGGTTGCGCATTGCTGCAGCGCAGCATACTGCTGCGGCCATGATTTCCCAAGCGGTTGCAAAAGCTGCGGATTCGGACAAAATGGGCGCCGGAGGCAGGCATGCATAAACGGGTCTATCGGTTCGGAAACGGCAAGGCGGATGGTGGTGCGGCGGATGTCGCGCTTCTGGGTGGCAAGGGCGCACATCTGGCCGAGATGGCAAACCTCGGCCTGCCCGTGCCGCCGGGCCTGACGATCACCTGCGACGTCTGTCACGAATTCTTCCGCAACGACCGTACGCTCTGTGACGAGCTGAAGGACGATGTGCTTTCAGGCCTTGCCGCCATCGAGGCGGCAACCGGCCGCAGTTTCGGCGGCAGTGAACGGCCATTGCTCCTCTCCGTCCGCTCCGGCTCGCGCGCCTCCATGCCCGGCATGATGGACACGATCCTCAATCTCGGCCTGAACGACGAGACGGTGCAGGCGCTCGGCCATGACGCCGGCGACGCCCGCTTCGCCTGGGATAGCTATCGCCGCTTCATCCAGATGTATGCCGATATCGTCATGGGCCTCGACCATGAGGTCTTCGAGGAGCTTCTGGAAGACGAGAAGGGCAGGCTCGGCCACCAATACGATACCGATCTGTCCGCCGTCGAATGGCAGCATGTCGTTTCGCTCTACAAGCGTCTGATCGAGGAAGAACTCGACGAAAGCTTTCCGCAGGAGCCGCATGTGCAGCTCTGGAAGGCGATCGCCGCCGTCTTTTCCAGCTGGAACAACGCCCGCGCCGCAACCTACCGCAACCTGCACCGCATCCCCGACAGCTGGGGCACGGCGGTCAATGTCCAGGCCATGGTCTTCGGCAATCTCGGCTCGACCTCGGCCACCGGCGTCGCCTTCACCCGCAATCCCTCGACGGGGGAAAAGGCGCTCTACGGCGAATTCCTCGTCAATGCGCAGGGGGAAGATGTCGTCGCCGGCATCCGCACGCCGCAATCGATCACCGAGGAAGGCCGGCTCGCCTCCGGTTCCGACAAGCCCTCGATGGAAAAGCTGATGCCGGAGGCATTTGGCGAGTTCCGGGCGATCTGCGAAAGGCTGGAAGATCATTACCGCGATCTGCAGGATGTCGAGTTCACCGTCGAACGCGGCAAGTTGTGGATGCTGCAGACCCGTTCCGGCAAGCGCACCACCCGCGCGGCGATGAAGATCGCCGTCGATCTGGTTGACGAAGGCGTCATCGGCGAAGAGGAAGCCGTCTGTCGCATCGACCCGCAATCGCTCGATCAGCTGCTTCACCCGACCATCGATCCGCGCGTCGAGCGCCATGTCCTGGGTTCCGGCCTGCCGGCCTCTCCGGGGGCGGCGACCGGCGAGATCGTCTTTACCGCCGAACAGGCGGTCGAGGCGGAGGCCGGCGGTCGCCGCGTCATCCTCGTGCGTGTCGAGACGAGCCCGGAAGACATCCACGGCATGCATGCCGCCGAAGCGATCCTGACGACGAGAGGCGGCATGACCAGCCACGCGGCGGTCGTCGCCCGCGGCATGGGCATCCCTTGCGTCGTCGGCGCAGGCTCGATGCGCGTCGACCTGCGCAACGAAATGCTGATCGGCGTCGGCGGCGTGGCGCTCAGGAAAGGTGAGATCATCACCATCGACGGCTCGTCCGGCCAGGTTCTGAAGGGCGCGGTCGCCATGCAGCAGCCGGAACTGTCGGGCGATTTCGGCAAGCTGATGACCTGGGCCGACAAGGCGCGCCGCATGTCGGTGCGCACCAATGCCGACACGCCGCAGGATGCCCGCTCGGCCCGTTCCTTCGGCGCCGAAGGCATCGGCCTGTGCCGCACCGAGCACATGTTCTTCGAAGGCGAGCGCATCCACATCATGCGCGAGATGATCCTCGCCGAAGACGAGAAGGCCCGACGAGTGGCGCTGGCCAAGCTTCTGCCGATGCAGCGCTCCGACTTCACCGAACTGTTTTCCATCATGCACGGCCTGCCGGTGACGATCCGCCTGCTCGATCCGCCGCTGCACGAATTCCTGCCGAAGACGGAAGGCGAAATCGCCGACGTGGCGCGCGCCATGAACATGTCGCCGGCCTTCCTCGCCCGCCGCATCGACGCGCTCCACGAGTTCAACCCGATGCTCGGCCACCGCGGCTGCCGCCTGGCGATCTCCTATCCCGAGATCGCCGAGATGCAGGCCCGCGCCATCTTCGAGGCGGCAACCGAGGCGGCCCGCGAAACGGGCGAGCCGGTGGAGCTGGAAATCCTCGTGCCGCTCGTCGGCCTCCGCGCCGAACTCGATTACGTCAAGGGCGTCATCGATGCGGTGGCGGCGGAAGTCTTTGCCGAGACGACGATGAAGATCGGCTATCTCGCCGGCACGATGATCGAGCTGCCGCGCGCCGCCATCCGCGCCCATGTGATCGCCGAGACCGCAGAATTCTTCTCCTTCGGCACCAACGACCTGACCCAGACGACGTTCGGCATGTCGCGAGACGACGCCGCAACCTTCATCCCCACCTACCAGCGCAAGGGCATCATCGAGCACGACCCGTTCGTCTCGCTCGATTTCGATGGTGTCGGCGAACTGATCCAGATCGCCGCCGAGCGTGGCCGGCGTACCAAGCCGGACCTGAAACTCGGCATCTGCGGCGAACATGGCGGCGACCCGGCCTCGATCCATTTCTGCGAAAACGCCGACCTCGACTATGTCTCCTGCTCGCCCTTTCGCGTGCCGGTGGCAAGGCTGGCAGCGGCCCAGGCGGCGATTGCCAAGCGGCGGGGAGAGACTCAGAAGGTGTGAGCGGCCTGTGGTCTTACTTCAGCCGGTGGAGATTGCGCAGTGCTTCGCCAAGCCTGACGATCTCATCCATTCGGAACGAATTTGGCCATTACGGCCTTTACCGAATCGGGCGAAGCAAACCGGCCGTCATTGGCGATTTTATGCCTCTCCTTGAGCTTCCCGTCCTGCCACGCGCGAACATCGTCTTCCACCGCCCTGCTGGAAGGCCGGGTTGCGTCATGGATGGACATGGGGCTGATCGAGGACTTCATCGCGTGAGTGATCCACAAACCGGAGCTTTTGCGAACCGCGCTGCGTCCTTCAATCCCGCCGCACGATGACGCGGCGTTCCACGATTACCGGCGGGTTCCAGAACATCGAATCGTTACGGTTCATCAGCGAGCGCGTCTGGGCGCGGCGGTCGAGTTCGATGTCGAGCAGGCAGCGCGCCATTCCATCCGTGTTCGCGCGGAAACCGTAGCTCGCGCAGGTGCGCGTGTCGGCCGCTCGCCGCTCCTCCGGCGTCACGGTCTGGCAGGAGGCGAGCGCAAGCAGCAGGGCGGACGGGACGAGAAGGCGGTGAACACGCATGTCATGCTCCATGGGGGCCTTATAGGGCCGGCAGAATGATGAGGCGGAAAATGTCGATTGTTCCGCAGCTTTTATGTAGGGCATGCCGCCGCCAAAATCTTGTATGGATCGGCGAAAAATCCGCCGAAGCCGATCAAACCTTACAAGTGATATCGAGGGCGTCCGCACTGCGCTTTGCGATTCCCATCGGCCCGCATCTGCCGTAAACAGGCTCAACAAGCACAAGAGGGAAAAGCGTTTGCGTCCATGACCGTCCGTTTCGTCAGGCCCGTATCCCATTCCGCCTATCTCGGCCGCCGGCTGGCGCTGTCGGCGCTGGTTCTCTTTGCCATCGTCATGCTGGCCCATCGCTTCGGCCCGTTGAAGACGCCGGATTTTATCGCCCTGCTCTTTCTCGCAGCCGCCATTGCCGCCGCCTCGTTGCCGCTGTCGCTCTTCGGCCTCGCAAGGCTGTGGCAGGTGGGGGCAGAGGGCGGTGTCGCGGCGACCAAGGGCCTGATCTACGCCGCCCTGCCGCTTGGCTTCGTCGCCTATGGCGCCACGCAATATTACACCGCACCGGCAATCTATGACGTGAAGACCGATCTTGCCGACCCGCCGGCCTTCATCAGCGAGCCGAACGCGCCGCAGCAATGGCTGCCGCGCCCGGCCGCACCCGCGCTCGGCGAACGCAGGGCGCAGTTCGCCGCCTATCCCGGCCTCACCGGGCGCCGTTATGAAGGTGCGCTCGACCGTGTCTATGAAGGCGTGCGCAAGGCGGCCGTCTCGGCCCGCATCTCGCTGCGCCGCAACCAGGGGCTTGCCCGCGCCGCGCCCGACATCGCCGACCGAGGCCCCGCCCGCGACGATCAGGCACCGGTACCGGATATCGCCCCGATCCCGCAGCCGCGCCCCGAACCGTCGCTCGATCCGGTCGTCGGTGATGTCGGCGATGTCATCCTGCAGGGCGACACCCGCACGCTGATCGTCGGCCTGCGTTTCGATGTCGTCATCCGCATGCGCGAGGATGCCGAGACGACCTCGGTCGATATCCGCGTCGTCTCCCGCTACGGCCCGCATGACCTTGGCCTCGGCGCCGCGATCGCCGAGGATTTTCTCGACAGGCTGGATACGGAACTGCTGGGCCTCGCCGGCGGCTGATGCAGGTCAGGTTGCGGGTTGGTAGCTGCCGGTCAGCGACGGCGCACCGTCGGTCACGACCCGGCCCTTGTCGATCAGGTCTTCCAGATGTGCCAGCACCGAAAGCGCTGCCGCCCCGTGCAGGCGCGGGTCCGTCTTCACATAGATCGCCTTCACCATGTCGGCGATCAGCCGGTCACCGGCCTTGATCCGCTCCATCACCGCCCGTTCACGCATCCGCCTGTGGGTGCGTAAGCCCCGCAGAAACGAGGCCGGTTCCGTCACCGGCCCGCCATGGCCGGGCAGATAGATCCGGTCGCCGGTCCGGGCGAGCAGCTTTTCGATCGACGCCATGAAATCCGCCATCGATCCGTCCGGCGGTGCAACGATCGTCGTTGCCCATGCCATCACGTGATCGGCGGAAAACAGGATGCCGGTGCCTTTAAGCGCAAAGGCGCAGTGATTGGCCGTATGTCCCGGCGTATGGATCGCCGTGATCGCCAAGCCGTCACCATTGATCGTCGCGCCGTCGGCAATCGCGATATCGGGCACGAACGTGCTGTCGGCGCTTTCGGCAAACGGATTGATCTCGCCTTCATGCAGCGGCCGAGCGGCGCGATGCGGCCCCTCCGCAACCGTCAGCGCGCCTGTTGCCGCCTTCAGCCGCGCGGCAAGCGGCGAATGATCGCGATGCGTATGGCTGACGAAGATATGGCTGACCGGCCGCCCGTCGATTGCCCGCATCAGGGCATCGAAATGCGCATCGTCGTCCGGTCCCGGATCGATGACGGCAAGCGTCGACTGGCCGACGATATAGCTGTTCGTGCCATGAAAGGTGAAAGGCGAGGGGTTGTTCACCGTCAGCCGCAACACACCTTCGGCGACCGGAACGGCGATGCCGTGGTTCGGCGAAAATTCCATGTCGAAGCTGATATCCTCTGCCATTCTATGCCTGCAATCCTTGTGCGGTTGCCGCCTTCCCCTGCCTTAGCATCCGCAAAGCGCACATTCATAGTCGACAAGCATGGTTTTCGGCGCGGGAAAAACGGCTGAGGCTAAACTTATCCGTTGAGGCTCTCAAAAAGCTTTGCTAGAGGAAGCGCCTGTCGCGCGGCATTTCGCTGATTTGCCGGTCGCGCGTGTTGGGGCGTCGCCAAGCGGTAAGGCACCGGTTTTTGGTACCGGCATTCCCAGGTTCGAATCCTGGCGCCCCAGCCACCGTCTGTTTTGTCTTGATCCGTTGTCCTGTCCGGGCTCCCACCGCCTCACTCCCGCGCGCGCGCCACCGGAAAGAAAGTGAACAGCACCATCCCGACGAAAAGCAGCGACAGCGACACTTCCGCCAGATAGGTCATGTCCAGCCCGGTATCGCCATGCATCGTATAAAACCCCTCGCGGAACAGCACGATGATCTGCGTCACCGGGTTGGCGAGAAGGATGTCGGCGAACGGATGCGGCATCTGGGACGGCACGTAGAAGACGCCGGATAGCAGGAAGAGCGGCCGCATCATGATGTCGAAGATCTTCTGGTAGAGCGGAAACTTGAAGAACAGCACGATATTGGCAAGCGCCACGCCGAGCGCCAGCGTCCAGGCAAACACGATCGCCTCGACGATATAGAGCCACTTGATGTTGACCGGATTGTTGGTGGTCCACAGCGCCGCATAGATGATCACTGCGGTCACCACGCAGGATGTCATGCCCTGCAACACGATGCGGGCAACGACTGCGTCGAAGGGCGAGACCTTCGGATAGCTCATCAGGCTCTTGTTGGCGCTGATCGCCGAAGCGAGATAGCTTTCCATGCCCTTGTAGAGATTGAAGGCGAGATAGCCGGTCGCGTAAAACAGCATGAAACTGTCGCCGAGCGCCGGAAGTCTGCCGATCGAACCGAGCATCACCGACATGATGCCGATGAAGGCGACAGGCTCCAGAAGCGCCCACACGTATCCGCCGGGGCTTCGCCCGTAACGCGTTGCGATCTCGCGGATCACGAAGGCGGTGACGATGCGCAAATGGGTCGACAGGTGGTTCAAGGCACGGATCTCGTCAGGCAGACGGCAAGGCGCGCAAGCGCCGGTCACGCGTCAGGCGCGGCCGGCCGCCCGCGTCAGTGCCGGTCGCGGATGTTGTAGAAGACCATCACGGCCACGCCCCAGAGAAGAAGTCCGGCAAGCGTCACCAGGATCGGGTTGAGAATGCGGTGCGGATACTGCGCCAGCTGCGACAGCGTCGGCTTGATGAAGACGGCGAGGTAACGCTGCTTGGCGCTCGCATCGACGCGCGCCTTTTCGAGCGAGGCGAGCGAGGCGGTATAGGCGCGCTCGGCAAATTCGTTCTGTGTCTGGATCGCCTCGTAGAGCGCGATGCGGCTTGCCACATCGGTCGTGCCCGAAGCACGTCCGCCCTTGCCGGCGGCGACGCCGCTGCCGAAGCGCTGACGCTCCTCGGTGATCTGGTTTTCCAGGCTGCTGATCTGCGAGCGCATGACGCGCACGCGCGGCGTATCGCTGCCCATCTGCGTCAGCGCCGTGGCAAGCTCGGTCTTCAGCTTGACGAGTTGTTCCTCGAGATTGCCGACGAGCTGCGCCGCCATCTTGGCGCCTTCCACCGGATCGGCTTCCTGCGAGGCGTCACGGTAGCTTCTCAAGGAGGCGCGCGTCTGCGTCAGGCGGTCTTCCGCCGTCTGCACCTCGTCCTGCGCCGAGCGCAGCACCTCGTTGCGGGCCGTCAGCGACAGTTCGTTGATCAGCCGCTCGCTCTGGGTGATGACGAAATCACCGACCTTCTGCGACATCTCCGGGCTGAACGCCTTTACCTCGATATCCATGATGCCGGACGTATGGTCGAAATTGACCGTCACCATGTTCTTCCAATAGGCGAGACGATCCTCGATCGCCATCTCCGGGCTGATCCCGTAGAAGAAGTCGGCGCCCTGGCGGGCGAAGATCGTGTCGATGCCGAAGGCTTCGTCGACGAGCTGCACCATGCGCTCGCTGAGGATGAAGTCGAGCAGAACGTAGGAATCCGACACCGTGCTGCCGGCGGATGCCTGGCTGAACATGCCGAGCAGGTCGCTCGACGGCGCCGATTCGATGCTGCGCACCGAAAACGAGGCGAAGCTGTGATACTGGTCGGCGGCGATGAAGGCCATGTAGCCGGTGCTGATCGTGCCCGGTACCGCGACGAGCGCGACGAAGCCGGCGGCAATCGCCATGTGGCGACCCTTCAGCTTCGCCAGCAGGCCGCGTTTGTCCGCTTCCCTGGTGGCAGGCGGCGTGGCGACGCCCGGCGTGCCGGTTTCGACCGGCTTGGCCGGAACCGGGCCGCGATTTTCCAGCAGCGATTGCAAAAGGCGCAGGTTACGGCTCGGTGCTGCCGTCGTGCCGTCGGCATTCGGCTGGGCGGCGGCATTGTTCGACACTGGGTTCATGGCCGGTTGGTTCACTGTCAGTGCCTCTTCATATTGCTTTCATGCACCGCGATGGCTTCGGTGATGTCATCATAATAGGTCATTTGGCCGTTTTCCAGCACGATGCCCGTCTGGCAGTAGTCTCGCAACGTGCCGGTGCTGTGCGATACCATGATCACGTCGGAATTGCCCAGCTTCTCCTTGAAGACCTGCTGCGATTTCCGCTTGAAATTGGTATCGCCGACGGCGGTGATTTCGTCGACGAGATAGTAGTCGAAATTGATGCCCATGCTGACGCCGAAGGCCAGACGTGCCTTCATGCCGGACGAATAGGTCCGCACCGGCGCGTTGAAGAACTGCCCGAGTTCGGCGAATTCCGCCACATAGGCGACCAGTTCGTCGGTATTGACACCATAGACGCGGGCGACGAAGCGGACGTTCTGCTCACCCGAAAGATTGCCCTGGAAGCTGCCCTGGAAGCCGAGCGGCCAAGAGATCTTGCCCTTGCGGATGATCCGGCCGCGATCGAGGTTGAGCGTGCCGGCGATGATCTGCAGCAGAGTGGATTTGCCGGCGCCGTTGCGGCCCAGAAGCCCGACGCTCTTGCCGCGCGGAAAGGTGACCGTCACATCGTCGATGATGGTCTTGCGCACGCCCTTCATGCGCACTTCCTTGAACGCCCGTTCCAGTCTGATCATCGGTCTCTCAACCTCGCCCTGCATGTGGTGAACAGCGTGAAGCCGACAAACATGGCGGTTGCCGCAAAACACCACACATAAAACCCGTCATAGCCCGTTGCCCGGTATTGCGGATAAAATCCGGTCCTGAATAGCATGACGATATGCGCCAAAGGGTTAAAAAGCACAAGGTCGCGTGCAATCGGCGGTAGCGCGTCCGGAATGAAGAACACGCCGGAAATCAGGAACAGCGGCCGCGTCACGATGCCGTAGAGCTTTTCGTAGAGCGGATACATGATGAACAGCACGACATTGGCCATGCCTATCCCGAGTGCGATCAGGCTGGCCGCGAATACGGCCTCGAGGATCGCCAGCATGTCGAGCGATACCGGATGCCGTGTCGTGGCGATCAGGTAGCCGAGGATGACGATGGCGACGATCGACGTCGTGACCAGCTGCAGGAGATAGCGCGCGCTCACCGTGTCGATCGGCGCCACGCTCGGATAGCTCAAAAGCGCCTTGTTGCCGCTGACGGAGGAGTTCAGATAGCCGGCCATCCCCTGGTAGAACTGGAAGCCGACATAGCCGGTGGCGAAGAACAAGGGAAAGCTGGTGCCGAGCGGCGGAATATGGGCGATCGCCATGAAGATCACCGACAGGAAGGCGACATGACTGATCGGATCGAGGAAGGCCCAGAGATATCCGCCCGGCTTTGCGCCGAAACGCGTCGACATTTCGCGCATGACCAGCGCGCTGACGACACGGGCGTGAGTTGCAACATAGAACAAGCGCGTCCAGCCATCCTGATTGGCAGATCGATCGGAATTCAATTCAAATTACGCCAATTCGGCGCCGGATGCCACCGAAAACGTCAATCGCTCCAACCGGCTAGCGCCGCATTGCCGAATATCTGGCCTCGGAGGAAGGCGTGACGGCGGGATGAAACCCGCCGTCGGAGCAGTGCTTTCGCGGTTCCGGTCAAGCCTCGGGCGCGGGCCGGAACCGTCGGCATCAGGCGCCGGCGAGCAGTTCCTCGCAATAGCTCGGGCCGTTGGCGCCGGGGCGGTCGGAGGTAATCGTGATGCTGCGGATCACGTAGGTGTCGGAAACGGTCAGCTTGGCCGAGCAGGAGACGCTCGCGTTACGGCCGTTCTGCTGCTTGATCCGCTTGTAGCCGCCGCGCCAGGAATAGACGGTGTTGGAGCCGGAGGCCACGTCGTCGAGCGGCGGATTGTAGCTTGCGAAGAATTCGCCGGCCGAGCGGCCGACCCAGCGCTTGGAAATCGGGTCGGTGGCAAGGCTTGTCGTGGTGCAGCTGGAAAGCGCAAGTGCAAGAAGCGCGGTCGAGGCGATAAGGCGGCGGCTCATGGTCCGAAATATCCTTGTATGATGGATTTGCCCGAGACAAAGGGCGTCTGCGTCAGCTAGCAGATTTTGCCGCCCGTCCGCGAGGCCGCCGCCGCGCCGGAATGCGCAAATTTTGCCAACGCCGCTTTTTTGCAACGGATCGGCCATGAGCGGGCAACCACGCCGGCGATCTGCCGCAGGCGCAAAACCGGGGCTTCAAAAGGCAATTTTCAACATGTCACATTTTTTTCGAAAACGGTGCTTGTCGAACCAAAAATGCTGTTCTATAGAGGCGCCACTGGTCACGGAGTGTAGCGCAGTCTGGTAGCGCACCACGTTCGGGACGTGGGGGTCGCAAGTTCGAATCTTGCCACTCCGACCAGTCGAAAAAGCCCGCAATCGCGGGCTTTTTTCTTTTTCAGGCTATGTCGAAGATCAGGCAAGACGCATTCCGCAACACCCCAATGCGGGACGACCGAAGGCAGGCTTGCGCCGCCTCCGGTGTTGGGTTGCCGGATGTCGCTGCGCGTCAGATATCGCTGCCGGCCTGCGAGAAGATCTCGGCGGCTTCGGCAGCCGTGACGCGGCGGATCTCCGCCTCGTCGCGTCTTGCGGCGAAAAGCTCGCTCGCCATCAGCTGTTCGGCAAGGTCGGCCGGCAGCGACAGCACGACGCGCTGTTCCCCGTCGCGGTGGATGCCGTCCACGCCGCCGCGCTTGGCGGTGATCATGCCGCCCGCCACCGTGTTCAGCGTATCGGGGTCGATCAGGATGAAGGCGCCGGTCGCGCGGTTTTGCTCGTAGGCGTCGAAGACGGCCTGTTCCTCGAAGGAAAGATGCACCTTGCCGATCGCATTCATCGACAGTGCCGATGCATGCGGCCGCCACTGGCCGGTGGCCAGATCGAGCTGCGAGGTCGGCTCGATCGTCACCCGCTGGCGGCGCGACCCGCTTTTCAGCCAGTAGCGCTTGCCCGGCTCTATGCCACCCGGTTGCAGCGCCACGATATGCGCGTCGAAGGCCGTGCCGGCCATCGGCTGCCCGTCGATGGAGACGATCATGTCGCCGCGCGCCACATCCACCTGCCGGTCGAGCACCAGCGTCACCGCATCCCCTGCGACGGCCGCGTTGCGCACGAGGTCGAAGGTGACGATCTGGCGGACGTTAGCGACCGTGCCCGAGGGCAGGATGGCGACACTGTCGCCCGGCTTGATCGAGCCGCCTGCGACCGTTCCCTGATAACCGCGAAAACTCTCGCCCGGACGCACGACGCGCTGGATAGGCAGACGGAAGCCGCCGGCCTGGGTCGAGCGGTTGGTGGCAAGCTCCAGCGCCTCGACCAGTGTCGGGCCGTCATACCAGGGCATGGCGGACTGGCCGGAAAGCACGACGTTCTCGCCCTTCAGCGCCGACATCGGGATCGCCGTGATCTGCCGCACACCCAGAGCAAGGGCGAACTCGCGGAATTCGGCGGCGATCCTGTCGAAGACGGCCTTGTCATAGCCGATCAGGTCGATCTTGTTGACCGCCAGAACGAACTGGCGAATGCCCATCAGGGCTGCGATCGTAGCATGCCGACGGGTCTGTTCGAGCAGGCCGACGCGGGCGTCGGCAAGCAGGATGGCGAGGTCGGCGGTCGAGGCTCCCGTCACCATGTTGCGAGTATACTGCTCGTGGCCGGGCGTATCGGCGACGATGAACGAGCGCCTGTCGGTGGAGAAATAGCGATACGCGACATCGATCGTGATGCCCTGCTCGCGTTCTGCCTGCAAACCGTCGAGCAGCAGCGCGAAGTCGGGCAGGCCGAGATCGTTCTGGGCGCCCGAATCGCGGGCAAGCGTCGCCGCCTGGTCTTCCTTGACTGCCTTCGTATCCCACAAGAGCCGGCCGATCAGCGTCGACTTGCCGTCATCGACGGAGCCGCAGGTGATCAGCCGCAACGGCCGGCTGTCGCGCGAGACGCGGGCGGCGCCCTCCGCAAAGGGGATGACATTGGCCGAAGGCGCGGTCACTGGTGCTGGTGCGCTCATCTCAGAAATATCCTTCGCGCTTCTTCTTTTCCATCGAGCCGGACTGGTCGCGGTCGATGGCGCGGCCCTGGCGTTCGGAAACGGTGGCGATTTCGAGTTCGGCGATCACTTCCTCGAGGTTCGAGGCCGTCGAGCGGATCGCGCCGGTCAGCGGAAAGCAGCCGAGCGTGCGGAAGCGGATCGAACCGTGCTGGATCTTCTCGCCGGGTTTGAGTTCCAGTCGCGGGTCTTCCGCCAGGATCATCATCCCGTCACGCTCCACGTAAGGGCGTGTCGCAGCGTAGTAGAGCGGCACCAGCGGAATATCCTCCGCCTGGATGTAGCGCCAGATATCGACCTCGGTCCAGTTCGACAGCGGGAAGGCGCGCACGCTCTCGCCCTTTTTGATCATGCCGTTATAGACGTTCCAAAGTTCCGGCCGCTGGTTGCGTGGGTCCCATTTGTGATCGGGCGTGCGGAAGGAGTAGATGCGCTCCTTGGCGCGGGAAGCTTCCTCGTCGCGCCGCGCGCCGCCGAAGGCCGCGTCGTAACCGCCGGCATCGAGCGCCTGTTTCAACGCTTCCGTCTTCATCACGTCGGTATAGAAGGCCGAGCCGTGGGTGAACGGCGTGATGTTTTCTTCGCGGCCGCGCGTGTTGGTGTGGACGACGAGATCGAGGTCGTATTCCTCGGCGATCCGGTCGCGGAACTCGATCATCTCCTTGAACTTCCAGGTCGTGTCGACATGCAGGAGCGGGAAGGGGATGCGGCCGGGAAAGAAGGCCTTGCGCGCCAGATGCAAGAGGACGGATGAATCCTTGCCGATCGAATAAAGCATGACCGGGTTTTCAAACTCGGCCGCGACCTCGCGGAAAATATGGATCGCTTCGTTTTCGAGAGCCTTCAGATGCGGATCGAGCGGCGGGCGGGAAACGGGTGGGTTCTTGATTTCCGTTTCCTGTACGGACAGGGACATTTCGGTCTCCAGATGGTCTTTTAGAACAAACACAAAAGTTGGTGGCGTTGCGCGTTGAGCAATGCCCAGACCCTCTTTGCCCATGCGGGGAAAGGGTTAGGGCGAGGGGCATTGGCCCCATTCACATTCGGCCGTTGATCGGGGTGGATTGATCGGCGCTTTCCGGAACATGCAGCCCGCATTCGCGCTTTTCATCGTTCTCCCACCACCAGCGGCCGGCGCGCTCTGGCTCGCCGGGCTTGATGGCGCGGGTACAGGGCTCGCAGCCGATGGAGGGGTAGCCGCGTGCATGCAGCGGGTTGACCGGGATCTCCCGCTCAGCCACATGCGCGTTGATCGTCTCGATATCCCAGTCGGCCAGCGGATTGACCTTGATCAGGTCTCGCTCGGCGTCATATTCGGCAAACGGCGTGGCCGAGCGATTGCCGGACTGGCCGCGGCGAAGCCCGGTGATCCAGATATTGGCGCCGGACAGTGCCTTGGCGAGGGGGATGAGCTTCCTGACATGACAGCAGGCATGACGCGCCTCGATGCTGTCGTAAAAGCCGTTGAGGCCGTATTTTTCCGCATAGGCGTCGATATCGTCCTGTTGTGGACGGAAACGGCGGATGGCGATGTCGTAGCGATCCTCCGTCTCGGCGATAAGCTCGACGGTTTCCTTGAAAAGCCGGCCGGTCTCGAGCGTCGACACTTCGATCGGCAGGCGATGCGTGCCGATCGCGGCGGTGATCACCTGATCCTCGATACCGAGCGACGTGGTGAACACGGCATGGCCGATCTCGGCCGCTGCCGAAAGGCGGGCCGGAAGGTCGAGGTCTGCAAGTCTGCTGTTCAGTTCGTCCGCGACAGCCCTGGCACCGGTGCCATAGGCGGAGCGCTCAATCACATCATGCGAGGTCATTGGTCTTCTTTCATCAGCAAGTGCTGGATTATCGCCACTTGGAGATGTGGAAGACAGGAAAACCCGTTTCTTCGGCCGTATGTGTGGAGCAAATATCTCTAGAAACCGCGCCGCACACAGAAAAGCTGACGCCTTAACCAAATGTGACTGTTTTTCAGCCCGCCGCTGCCCGCATAGGTTTGTAATTTATGGGCGTTTGCGCTACTCCAGAAGGCAGGTTGCAGCGCGGTATCGCCGCGTGTCGGCCGGGCGACGTCGGATGCCGCATTTGAAGCATTCGCAATCGTCGCATTCTAGAATTCCGGCGTCGACGTGGGGTCCCCGAAATGGCCTCGCGGCGGCGTTGCTGTCGATGGTTGCGTGATGATATCCCAGAAAGCGAAATACGCGCTGAGAGCGCTCGCCGCTCTTGCGCAGGCCCACCCGGATGAGCCGATGCTGATCTCGGAGATTGCGGTCCAGCAGTCGATCCCGAAGAAATTTCTGGAACAGATCCTGCTCGACCTCAAGCGCTCCGGCATCGTCATGAGCCGGCGCGGCAAGCAGGGCGGGTATCTTCTGCTGAAGCCGGCGGACGCGATCTCCTTCGGCGAAGTCCTGCGGCTCGTCGACGGCCCGATCGCCCCGCTGCCGTGCCTTTCCCAGATCGCCTACCGCAAATGCGATGATTGTGATGGCGAGCATCTCTGCGAGATCCGTCACGTCTTCGCCCGCGTCGCCGACGCCACCCGCGACGTGCTGTTCAACACCACGATCGCCGACGCGATCGAAGGGGCGGGCGAGGGCAATGCCAAGCCGGCGCAGGTACGCGAACTTTTAACGGCGTGAGGCGGGGCAGCCTGTACCCGACGGTCTATTTTACGGTTATATCGGGGGCGATCGCCACGCGCCGCTCATCTCCGTCGCGCGTCTTGAGTACGATTTCCACACTGCCGCCGATCGAGCGCATGTAGCGCACGATGGAGGAGATCAGCACGTCGTCGGCATTCTCGATCTTCGAGATGGTGTTTTGTGTCATTGAAGCTCCGGCGGCGACGTCCTTCTGCGTATAGCCCATCGCCTTGCGGACTTCTGCCATGGCTCTGCCCAGTTGGCGTTCCTCCCGCTTGATATCCAGCCGCTGCCGCACGTCGACAGGCAGTTGCGCGCGCATATCCTTCCAGTCCATGCTCATCACGTCGCCTCCTTGAGCCATTGATCAAACCTGCGGTCTGCCTTGGCGATCAGCGTTTTGTAGAAAAGCGCGCTGTTCATCCCTTGCTTGTCGCCGCCGCATAGAACGATGGCGGACTGGCGAGGGTCGAACGCAAAGGCGAAACGCCAGACCTGTCTTTTTGAGGTCACCCTTATTTCCTTCATGTTGGAGTGCCTGGACCCCTTCAACGTGTCGACTTCCGGTCGCCCGACAAACGGACCATCGTCTTCCAGATGGTCAATTATCTCGCCGACAAGCTCCTTTAATTCCACGGTTAGCTGTTTCCACTCCGGAACGAAATCGCGATGGAATTTGACATGATAACTCATCCGACAGTCCCGTTATATATTTTTAAAGATATAAACGTATGCCTCAGCTTTAAAGATGATAAATTGTCTCCTTTCCGTCAGGCTTGCAATCTGGTCCTGAAAAACGTTGTTTCGACTTGTTCTGAAACAGTGTTTTAGAAAATCGGCATTCCCCGGCACTCGCATTTTCCAACGCGGACGTTCTGCCTGAACCTCTCCCTCCGACCCATTCTTTGTCGCGTAAACCGCCGAAAGGGAAACAGTTTTGCCTTCTTTTCGCCGTGAATTGACTAAGACGACCTGACCGATAGAGTTTAGGCATGAGATCAAGGAGGCACACTCATGCTGAATTTTACGGATGGTATTTCGAAACGGCTGCTCATGCTGGCGCTTGGCGCCACGCTTGCAGCAGGTAGTGTTGCCCCGGCCTTTGCCGAGACCCAGCTCCTCAACGTGTCCTATGACCCGACCCGCGAGCTGTACAAGGATTTCAACGCCGCCTTCATCAAGCACTGGAAGGCGGAAGGCGGCGAGGATGTGGCGATCCGCCAGTCGCATGGCGGCTCCGGCGCGCAGGCCCGCTCCGTCATTGACGGCCTTGAGGCCGATGTCGTGACGCTGGCGCTGGAAAGCGATATCAACGCCATCCAGAGAACCGGCAAGATCGCCGAAAACTGGCGCACCCGTCTGCCGAACAATTCTTCGCCCTACACGTCGACGATCGTCTTCCTCGTCCGCAAGGGCAATCCGAAGGGCATCCAGAACTGGGGCGATCTGGTCAAGGGCGACGTGCAGATCGTCACCCCGAACCCGAAGACCTCCGGCGGCGCCCGCTGGAACTATCTTGCTGCCTGGGCCTGGGCGAACGAAGAGTTCAAGGGCGATCAGGACAAGATCAAGGCCTATATCGGCGATCTCTACAAGCGCGCCCCGGTTCTCGACACCGGCGCTCGCGGCTCCACCGTCACTTTCGCCCAGCGCCAGATCGGCGACGTGCTGCTCGCCTGGGAAAACGAGGCCTATCTGGCCGGCGAGGAATTCGGCAAGGACGCGTTCGATATCGTCGTGCCGCCGATCTCCATCCTTGCCGAACCGCCGGTCGCCGTGGTCGACGCCACTGTCGATGCCAAGGGCACGCGCAAGGTAGCGGAGGCCTATCTTCAGTATCTCTATTCCGACGAAGGCCAGAACATTGCGGCGAAACACTTCTACCGTCCGTCGAAGCGCGACGTGGTCGATGAGGATCTGCTGAAGGCGCTGCCGGATATCAAGCTCGTCACCATCGACGATCCGCTGTTCGGCGGCTGGAAGAAGGCGCAGCCGGAACATTTTGGCGACGGCGGCATCTTCGACCAGATCTACAAGCCCGGCGCCAGGTAATCCCGCCCCATCACCGGGACAAGTGACACTGAGGGCACGGTGCGGTAGCTTATCCGCACCGTTGCCATGTCGGGCCTGAACGCAGAATTCGGAACCAAGCATGACCGTATCCGCCACCGCCTCCAAAGCGGGCTGGAGACTGAAGCAGCCGAGCATCATACCGGGTTTCGGTCTGACGCTCGGCTTTTCGCTCGCCTACCTGTCGCTGATCATTCTCATCCCCATCGCGGGCCTTCTGTGGCGTACCGCCGAACTCGGCTGGGCTGGCTTCTTCGCCATCCTTTTCGACGAACGCACGCTCAGGGCGCTCTACGTCTCCTTCGGCACGGCGTTTGCGGCGGCATTGATAAATGTCGTCTTCGGCACGCTGCTGGCCTGGGTGCTGACGCGTTACCGCTTTCCCGGCCGCAGGCTGATCGATGCCATGGTCGACCTGCCGTTCGCCCTGCCGACGGCCGTCGCCGGCATCGCCTTCGCCTCGCTTTACGCGCCGAACGGCTGGATCGGTTCGGTCTTCATGCCCTTCCGTATCGCGTTCACGCCCTATGGCATCGTCATCGCCCTGATCTTCATCGGTCTGCCCTTCGTCGTGCGCACGGTGCAGCCGATCATGGAGGAGATCGACCGTGAGGTGGAGGAGGCGGCGGCGACGCTTGGCGCCAACCGCTTCCAGACGATTTTCCAGGTTCTGCTGCCGGGCCTGACGCCGGCTGTGCTGACCGGCTTCGCGCTCGCGTTTGCCCGCGGCGTCGGCGAATATGGCTCGGTCATCTTCATCGCCGGCAACATTCCTTACGTCTCCGAAATCGCACCGCTCCTGATCGTCATCCGGCTGGAAGAGTTCAATTATGCGGGCGCCACGGCCATCGCCACGATCATGCTCCTGATCTCGTTCGCCATGCTGCTGGTGATCAATCTCATCCAGGCCTGGAGCCGCAGGAGGTATGGCAATGCGTGAGCTGATTGAACTGCGCGTCGTGGTTGCCCCTCATCCGCCTGCCGGCACCTTCTCCCCGCGAGCGGGGAGAAGGGACTTGCCGCAGCGTTTCGGGTCCCCATCGCCCCGTCTTGACGGGGAGAGGGTGCGCCGAGCGAAGCGGAGGCGGGGTGAGGGGCAGCCCCTCCGGAAAGCAAAGGAGGTCGCCCATGTCCGATAACCGCCGCATTGCCTTCCGCAACCCCGCCGACGAGAGCTTCTCCACCAAGCTGATCCTCGTGGCGATCTCGCTCGTCTTTCTCGGCTTCTTCCTCTTCCTGCCGCTCGTCTCGGTCTTCGTCGAGGCGTTTCGCGAGGGATGGGCAACCTATGAGGAAGCCCTCATCGAATCGGATGCCTGGGCGGCGATCAGACTGACCTTGCTGGTCGCGGCGATAGCCGTGCCGCTCAACCTCGTCTTCGGCGTCGCGGCCGCCTGGGCCATCGCCAAGTTCGAGTTCAAGGGCAAGGCATTCCTGATTACCCTGATCGACCTGCCATTCTCCATCTCTCCGGTCATCTCCGGTCTCGTCTATGTACTTCTGTTCGGCAGTGCCAGCCTGCTCGGACCATGGCTCAAGAGCTACGGCATCGAGATCCTGTTCGCCGTGCCGGGCATCGTGCTTGCCACCGTCTTCGTCACCTTCCCCTTCGTCGCCCGCGAACTGATCCCGCTGATGCAGGACCAGGGCACGGGGGATGAGGAGGCGGCCCTTTCGCTCGGTGCCTCCGGCTGGCAGACGTTCTGGTATGTGACGCTGCCCAATATAAAGTGGGGCCTGCTCTACGGCGTGCTTCTGTGTAATGCCCGCGCCATGGGCGAGTTCGGCGCCGTCTCCGTCGTCTCCGGCCGTATCCGCGGCCTGACCAACACGATGCCGCTGCATGTCGAGATCCTCTATAACGAGTACAACATGGTCGCGGCCTTCGCGGTGGCCTCGCTGCTCGCCCTTCTGGCGCTCGTCACGCTTGCCCTCAAAACCCTTCTCGAACTTCGCTTCGGCGCCGGCGCTGCCGGCGGCCGGCACTAAAAGGCCGATTGCATGGAAGTCAAAATCAATAATGTCCGCAAGGAATTCGACCGTTTCGCCGCGCTGAACGATGTCTCGCTGAACATCGCATCCGGCGAACTGATCGCGCTGCTCGGTCCCTCCGGCTCCGGCAAGACGACGCTGCTGCGCCTCATCGCCGGCCTCGATTTCCCGACCGATGGCCGCATCTTCTTCGGTGACGAAGACGCCTCGCATCATTCGGTGCAGGAGCGCAATGTCGGCTTCGTCTTCCAGCATTACGCACTGTTCCGTCACATGACGGTGGCGGAGAACATCGGCTTCGGCCTCAAGGTGCGCCCGTCTGCCAGCCGCCCGCCGAAAGGCGAGATCAAAAAGCGCGTTTCCGACCTGCTCGACATGGTGCAGCTTTCCGGCCTGGAAAACCGCTACCCCAACCAGCTCTCCGGCGGCCAGCGCCAGCGTGTGGCGCTCGCCCGCGCCATGGCGATCGAGCCGCGCATCCTGCTTCTCGACGAGCCGTTCGGCGCGCTCGATGCCAAGGTGAGAAAGGAGCTGCGCCGCTGGCTGCGTGAATTCCACGACCGCACCGGCCACACCACCGTCTTCGTCACCCACGACCAGGAAGAGGCGCTCGAACTTGCCGACCGCGTCGTCGTCATGAGCCAGGGCAAGATCGAACAGGTCGGCTCGGCGGACGATGTCTATGATCGCCCGCAATCGCCCTTCGTCTTCTCCTTCATCGGCGAATCCTCGCATCTGCCGGTCGAGGTGAAGGACGGCACGGTCCTGTTCCAGGGCGAGCCGATCGGCGTGTCGGGGCAGGGAGATACGGCGGGCGACCTGTTCTTCCGCCCGGAAGATGTGGTGCTGACCGACGAGAAGGATGCCCTCTCCGGCAAGGTCACCGCCTCTCGCCGCCTTGCCGGCACCCGCATCGCCGAAATCGACATCGCCAACAACGGCCACGATCCCTTCCATGTGGAAATCGAGGTGCCGCTGCATGCGCCGGTCGAACTCGGATCGGAAGCCCGCTTCCGCCCAACCCGCTGGAAGATTTTCGCGAAATAACTCAGGTGATGCGCCGCATCCGGCGGCGGGTCATCCGCAGCCCTCTTGCCGTCCGGCGATGGTCAGCGCATCATGCATTGCAATTGCAACGCATGAGGTGAGGCCATGAAGGCTGCAACAAAGACCGCCACCATCCCGTCGCTTCGGGTCGAGCCCGAATTGCGTGCGGCGGCGGAAAGCGTGCTGGAAAAGGGCGAGACGCTGTCCGCCTTCGTCGAGGATGCGGTGAAGAAGCAGGTCCGTTATCGCAGGACCCAGGCGGAATTCATCGCGAGGGGACTGGAGGCTAGGGAGGAATCCAGGCACACCGGCGAGTACTATGATGCGGATGAGGTCCACGACGAGTTGAGGGCGATGCTTGAGGCCAGGCGCGCCGAACTCCGCAAATGACCTTTCGGCTTCGTTATGCCAAAAGCGCCCGTGCCGATATCAAGCGGCACTACGAGTTTCTGCTGCACCGAGACTTCGATGCTGCAGAAAAGGCGGTCGAGATCATCATTCGGACAATCGACACATTGAGAACGTTTCCGTTTGCGGCCAGAAAAGTCTCAGACGACACCCCATTCATCCGGGAGCTCGTCATTCCGTTCGGCTCGTCGGGCTATGTCGCTGTCTATGAAATCGAGGACTCGGAACAGGTCACCATCCTCGCCATCCGTCACCAGCGCGAAGACGACTACCACTGAGCACACCGGTTACCGGTCGCTCACCGCCGCCCTTGGATTGATCCACGGCTCCTGATTGGAGCGGGCAAGCGGCGTCTTGCCGAGAATGTGGTCGGCCGCCTTTTCTCCCGTCATGATCGACGGCCCGTTGAGATTGCCGTAGGTGATATGCGGAAAGATCGAACTGTCCGCCACCCGCAAACCCTCCACCCCGATCACCCGGCATTCGGGATCGACGACAGCCATCGGGTCATCGGCGCGGCCCATCCTGCAGGTGCCGCAGGGATGGTAGGCGCTTTCCAGGTGTTCGCGCAGGAAACCGTCGATCTCGTCATCCGATTGCAGATGCTCGCCCGGCTGGATTTCCGGCCCGCGATAATCGTCGAACGCTTTTTGGCTGAAAATCTCGCGGGTCAGCCGCACGCAGTGGCGGAACTTGATCCAGTCTTCCTCGTGGCTCATGTAGTTGAAGCGGATGACCGGATCGTCCTTGGGATCGGCGGAAGCCAGCGTTACGGCTCCGCGTGATTTCGACAGGTTGAAACCGACATGCGCCTGGAATCCGTGGCTCTTGGCGGCTGCCTTACCGTCGTAGGATATAGCGACGGGCAGGAAGTGATACTGGATATCCGGCTGCTTCAGTCCGGCTTCCGAGCGCAGGAAGGCGCACGCCTCGAACTGGTTGGAAGCGCCCAGGCCCCCCTTCGACAGCACCCACTGCGCGCCCGCCACGCCCTGCCAGAACCAGGGCAGCCAGGAATAGAGCGACACCGGCTTGGTCGAGACCTGCTGGAAATAGAATTCCATATGGTCCTGCAGGTTGGCGCCGACGCCCGGCCGGTCGACCTTCACCTCGATGCCCATCTCTTTCAGATGCGCGGCCGGACCGATGCCCGACAGCATCAGCAGTTTCGGCGAGTTGAAGGAGGAGGCGGCGACGATCACCTCGCGGTTGGCCTTCACCACCTGCGGCGCGCCGCGCCGTAGCACCTCGACCCCGATGGCCCGCCCGTTTTCGATGACCACCTTTTGCGCCAGACCATAGACGATCTCGACATTCTTCCGTTTCATCGCCGGCCGCAGATAGGCGTTGGCGGCGGACCAGCGACGACCGTCATGGATCGTCTGTTCCATCAGCCCGAAACCCTCCTGCTTCGAGCCGTTGTAATCCTCGGTCGTCTCGAAACCGGCCTGTGCGCCGGCCTGGATGAAGGCGTGGAACAAAGGGTTGGTCACCGGCCCGCGCTGCACATGCATCGGCCCGTCCGTGCCGCGCCACCCGGCCTCGCCGGCATGCGAGGTCTCCATCCGCTTGAAATAGGGCAGCACGTCGGCATAGGCCCAGCCGGACGCGCCGAGTTCCTCCCAGCGATTGTAGTCCTCCGCATGGCCGCGCACATAGACGAGCCCATTTATCGAGGACGAGCCGCCGAGCACCTTGCCGCGCGGTGCGGTGATGCGGCGGTTGTTGAGATGAGGTTCGGGTTCGGAAAGATAACCCCAGTTGTAGCGCTTCATGCTCATCGGCCAGGCGAGCGCCCCCGGCATCTGGATGAAAGGCCCATAGTCCGATCCGCCCGCCTCGATGACGATCACCGAATGCTTGCCGTCTTCCGAAAGGCGGTAAGCCATGGCGGACCCTGCCGAACCGGAACCGATGATGACGAAATCTGCCTGCATAGCGATCATATCCTGTCTATGGGGAAAACTGGACTTGGAGGTGAGTATAGCTTATTGCTATAAGGCGTTGGGTGAATTTGGCTGGCAGGGCAACTGCGATGAAGGAAATCACCTACTCGCGGGAGGCGCGAAAAAGCCTTCGTCAGATGCAGCCCAAGCGCAGAGCGGCGATTATCGCCAAACTGGACGATTATGCTTGTGGAAAGCGTGTCGATATAAAGAAGATGAGCGGAAAACCGCATTTTCGCATTCGTGTGGGTCAGGACCGCGTCGTCATAGACGATCTGTGACAGGTCATTCTCGTGATTGAGGCGGGACCGCGTGGCGGCATTTACAAGGAATAAATCAGCATGGGGGACATCCAGAAGCTCGTCATCGATGGCAAGGGCTATGTTCTGCTCAGCGAGGAGGACTACGAAGATCTTGTCGATGGTCTCAAAGCCGATGCGGTCGTGGCACGCATTGCGGCCGGTGAGGAGACTTTCCCTCACGAACTGATCAAGGAACTCTCGCAATCCGACAGCCCGATCCGTACCCACCGCAAATATCGCGGGCTCACGGTGGCGCAACTGGCCGGAGCCGTCGGCATTTCGCAGCCACATCTTTCCGACATCGAGAACAGCAAGAAAGCCGGCTCGATCGACGTCCTGATGCGAATTGCCAAGACGCTCAAGGTCGATCTGGACGACCTGGTGGTCTGGAACCAGGAGGACTAGGCGTGTCTTGACGCCCATCAATAGGGCGCCTCTACCTTGCCCATGCCCACATAGACCGTCTTCAGTTCCGAATAATGCTCGAGCGCGGCCAGCGAATTCTCGCGCCCGAAGCCTGACTGTTTCGATCCGCCGAAGGGAATTTCGACCGGGCAGAGATTGTAGGTATTGATCCACAAGGTCCCAGCGGCCAACTGATCGACAACCCGGTGCCCGCGTGAAAGATCGGCGGTGAACACGCCGGCCGAGAGGCCGAATTCGGTGGCGTTTGCCCGCGCGATCACCTCGTCCTCGTCGTCGAAATCGAGCACGCACATCACCGGCCCGAAGATTTCCTCGCGCGCGATGGTCATCTCGTCCGTCACATCCGCAAACACGGTCGGCTGGATGTAATAGCCTTCACCGGTTACGTCGTTCGGAATGCCGCCGCCGGTCAGAAGCGTGGCACCCTCGGCGCGGCCCTTGTCGATATAGCTCATCACCTTCTGACGCTGGTCGAAGGAGATCAGCGGGCCCATCTGTGTCGCCTCGTCCATAGGCTCGCCGATGACGATCTTCTCCGTCCGTGCCTTCAGCCGCGACAGGAACTGGTCCTTGATCTTGCGGCTCACGAAGACGCGCGTGCCGTTGGAGCAGACCTGACCGGTCGAATAGAAGTTTCCGAGCATCGCCCCGCCGACGGCGCTTTCGATATCCGCATCGTCGAACACGATCAGTGGCGATTTTCCGCCAAGCTCCATCGTCACATGCTTGAGTTGGCCGGCGGCCGCTGCCGCCACCTTGCGGCCGGTCGGCACCGAGCCGGTGAGCGACACCTTGGCGACATCCGTATGATTGACCAGCAGCGGCCCGGTGGCGCGGTCGCCCTGGATGACGTTGAACAGTCCCTTGGGCAGACCGGCCTCGATCAGGATCTCGGCGATCTTCAGGGCACCGAGCGGCGTGTTTTCCGATGGCTTGAACACCATCGCATTGCCGGCGGCCAGCGCCGGCGCACCCTTCCAGCAGGCGATCTGCTGCGGATAGTTCCACGCGCCGATGCCGACACAGACGCCGAGCGGCACCCGCTTCGTGTAGGCGAAATCGCCCCCGAGCGGAATGTACTGGCCGTTCATGCCCGCCGCGATCACACCGCCGAAGAACTCGAAACTGTCGGCCCCCGAGGTCGGGTCGGCAACGATCGTCTCCTGGATCGGCTTGCCGGTGTCGAGCGTTTCCAGTTCGGAAAGCTCGCGATTGCGCTCCCGCATGATGTCGGCGGCGCGCTTCAGGATGCGGCCGCGCGCGGTGGGGCTCATCGCCGCCCATTCCGGCTGGGCGCGTTTTGCCGCTGCGATCGCCTTTTCGACGATATCAGGTGTGGCTGCATGCAGCCTTGCAATCACCTCGCCGGTGGCGGGGTAGAGGCTCTCGATGACGGTGCCGGCTTCATCTTCCACATATTCGCCGTCGATGAAGTGGCTGGCTTTCGGCTGTGCTTTCATTCTCACTCTCCGTCCTCACTCCCCACGGGGGTAACGCTTGGACTCTTCCAGATTGTCGAGGTTCATGTGGTTGCGCATGTAGCGCTCGGAGGCTTTCTGCAAGGGCTGATGGTCCCAGGGATAGTAGGCGCCGTTGCGCAGCGCCTCGTAGACGATCCAGCGCCGCGCCTGGCTTTCGCGCACATCCGCATCGAATTTTGCCATGTCCCACTTGGCAACCCGCTTGGCGCGAAACCCCTGCAGGACTTCGGCATGGGCCGGATCGTCGGCAAGGTTTTTCAACTCCTTGGGATCGGCCTCCAGATCATACAGCTGTTCGGGATCGAGTTCGCAATGGATGTATTTCCATTTGCCCTCGCGAATGCCGACAAGCGGCGCGTAGGAGGCTTCCGCCGCATACTCCATCAGCACCGGCGCGGTGCGGGTGCCGCCATCGATCACCGGCCGCAGGCTCTCGCCATCCGTCCATGGCGCGATCTCCTCCATCGAGATACCGGCGAGGTCGCAGAGCGTCGGCGTCACGTCGAGATTGGAAACGGGTGCGGAATGCAGGGCAGGGGCAATTCCCGGTCCCGCCACCATCAGCGGCACGCGGGCCGATCCCTCGAAAAAGTTCATCTTGAACCACAATCCGCGCTCACCCAGCATGTCGCCATGGTCGGAGCAGAACAGGATGAACGTGTTGTCCAGCATCCGTGTGCGCGTCAGCGTGTCGATCAGCTCGCCGACCTTCTCGTCGATGTAGGAAATATTGGCGAAATAGCCTTGCCGCGCCCGGCGCACATGCTCGCCGGTGATGGCAAAGCTCGCATAATCGCAGGATTTCAGGATGCGGTCCGAATGCGGGTCTTGGCTTTCCAGCATCCCGACCTCGGGCAGAAGATGTTCGCAATCCTCGTAGAGATCCCAGAATTTGCGCCGCGCCACGTAAGGGTCGTGCGGATGGGTGAACGAGACCGTCAGCGCCCAGGGGCGGCGGGCAAGATCGTCGTTTTCGCGGGAAAGATGGTAGAGTTTCTGGTTGGCGAGGAAGGCGACCTCGTCGTCATATTCCATCTGGTTGGAAATCTCGGCGACGCCCGCCCCGGTGACCGATCCCATATTGTGGTACCACCAGTCGATCCGTTCGCCCGGCTTGCGGTAATCCGGTGTCCAGCCGAAATCGGCCGGATAGATATCGGTCGTCAGCCGCTCCTCGAAGCCGTGCAACTGGTCCGGCCCGACGAAATGCATTTTGCCTGAAAGCGCCGTGTAATAGCCGGCGCGGCGCAGGTGATGCGCGTAGGTGGGGATGGACGAGACATATTCGGCGGCATTGTCATAGACGCGCGTGCGGCTCGGCAGCTGCCCGGCCATGAACGAGGCGCGGGCCGGCGCACAGAGCGGCGAAGACGTATAGTTGTTCCTGAACCGCGCCGAACGTGCGGCAAGCGCCTTCAGGTGCGGCGCATGCAGCCACTCTGCCGGACCATCGGGAAACAGCGTGCCGTTCAGCTGGTCGACCATGATGATGAGGATATTCGGGCGGGACATGATCGCGGTCGACTTTCTGCTGGCAGGAATGGCGTCAGCATGAGTTATTTTTGATCGGCCTTCGGATCAAGCGAGGATTGCGAACAGCGCTGTTCCAAAAGCGCGGAGTTGATGTTTGTACCGTGAGGTGGTACATTGGGTCAGAGGTGGATAATGATCGCCAGTTTTCGTGACGAATGGCTTTATCAATTCTTCGTTCGGGACATCCGCAGCAAGAAGGTGCCGGCGGAAATCGAGGCGCGGCTCTTTCGGAAGCTGCAAATGATCGACGATGCGACAAGCGATCGGGATTTGCGCGCTCCGCCCAGCAATCATTTTGAGAAGCTGCGTGGTTTGCTTGAAGGGCATCATTCCATCCGGGTCAACAAGCAGTGGCGACTGATCTTCCGGTGGGATGGGGCCAAAGGCGAAGCCAGCGGAATTTATCTCGATAGCCACACTTACAGGTAGGTGCAGCATGCTTATGACGACACGCAAGCCGGCCGGGATCGGCGAAATCCTTGTCGAGGAATTCATGGAGCCGATGGGGCTGACCCAGGCGGCGCTGGCGCAGGCCATGGGGGTGCCGCGCAAGCATGTCAATGAACTCTGCAATGATCGGCGCACAGTGACCGTACCGACCGCGCTTATTCTTGCACGCGTGTTCGGCAACACGGCGGATTTCTGGCTGAACATACAGCGCCGCAGCGACCTGTGGACCGCCATGAACGACCCGAAGGAACGCGAGCGGATTGAGCGGGCGCGGCCGCTCGGCGAGGCCGCGTGAACCCGTCTAATTCATTGAATATTAAACATATCTCCGCCGACCGTCACAAAAGCTTCATCTGATTTTCATACACGGGCAACGGATTGTTGACGGGTTACGGGCACCGTGGCGGGCAATCACTGACGGCCCCGTTCGGATGGCCGGATCATGCTTTGGAGTAATGCGTATGTCGTCTGCGGCTGTTCTCGATCCGGGTGTCGTCCGGCGTTATGCAGGCGATCAGCTCGTGACGCTCGGCAAGCTGGTTCTGGAAAACGCTTTCCAGCCCATCGTCGAGGTCGCGACAGGCAGCGTCTTCGGCTACGAATCCCTGCTGCGCGGGCATGAGAGGATCGGTTTTTCCTCGCCGCCGGAACTGCTCGACGAGGCCGAACGCTCCGGCCAGCTTTTGGCCCTCGAGCAGATGATGTCGGGCCGGGCGCTCGCCAAATTCGCCAGCCTGCCGGATTATTCCTCCGCCACGCTTTTCCTCAATCTCGATGTCCGCATGATACCGCAGGGACAGGAGTTTCTCGAAAAGCTGCTCAATCACCTGCGCGCCGCGAAGATCGCTCCGTCTTCGGTCTGTTTCGAGTTTTCCGAACGCTTCGACAATACCAGCGTGCCGGAATTTTCCGCCCTTGTGGAAGACATGCGCAAGGCCGGATTCAAGCTCGCCATCGACGATTTCGGCGTCGGCCATGGCGAGATGAAACTGCTCTGCGATTATCCGGTCGATTACCTCAAGATCGACCGTCATTTCGTCACCGAGATCGATCGCAATCCGCGCAAACGCCACCTCGTCAAAAACATCGTCAACATCGCCCACACGCTCGGCATCCGCGTCATCGCCGAAGGCATCGAGACGGAAGCGGATTTCCTCGCCTGTCGCGAATACGGTGTCGATCTCGTCCAGGGCTATTTCGTCGCAAGGCCCACGACGTTCGTCACCGAGTTGCAGCACTCCTTCCATCATCTGGCCGATATCGGCCGCGCCAAGCGCTCCAGCCAGTCGCTCGACGAAATCCTCATCCGCAAGCAGATCGAAAAGCTGCCGACGGTCTATGAAAGCGACGCGATCGACAGTGTCTTCGAACTCTTCCGCCGCAACCCGCGCCAGGCTTTCTTCCCGGTGCTGAACGCCAATGGCGAGCCGCGCGGCGTCATCAACGAATATCACCTGAAGGAATTCATCTATCAGCCGTTCGGCCGCGATCTTCTCAAGAACAAGGTCTATGAGCGCTCGATCGCCCATTTCGTCGAACGCGCGCCGATCATCGGGCTGGATGCCGAGGCGGAAGAACTGATGAGCCTGTTTGCCAATATGGAAAACAGCGCCTGCGTCATCCTGACGGAAAACATGCGCTATGCCGGCGTCGTCTCCGCCGCCTCGCTGATCAAGGTCGTCAACGAAAAGCAGTTGAAGATCGCCCAGGACCAGAACCCGCTGACCAGCCTGCCCGGCAACCGCGCGGTTCGCGATTTCATGCAGGAAGCCGGCCGCGACGACGAGGAAGCGCGCTTCTTCTGCTATTGCGACTTCGACAATTTCAAGCCGTTCAACGATCTCTACGGCTTCCAGATGGGCGATCACGCCATCTCGCTGTTTGCCGCGCTGATGAAGCGCTATTTCTTCTCCGAGGAACATTTCCTCGGCCATATCGGCGGCGACGATTTCTTCATCGGCGTACGCGACTGGACCCGCGCCGAGCTGGAGGAAATCCTCGAACGGCTTCTCTCCGATTTCCATGCCGACGTGATCGAACTCTATTCGGAAGAGGAGCGCGCCGCCGGCAAGATCCGCGGTCACGATCGCTCCGGCCGCGAGCGCGACTTCCCGCTGCTGCGCTGCTCGATCGGTGTCCTGGAACTGCCGAGCGGCCTGCTGCTCGATGATATCGGCCAGATCAGCGTCGAGATCGCCGGCGTCAAGACGGCCGCCAAGGACAGCAGCAAGGACAGTACCCACGGTGATGAAGGCGGCCTCGTGTTCGCCACCTTCGCCGGCACGAACTGATCGGATAAACGGGCTCAAGCCTTTCTAAGCAGCGGAGACTGTCCTAAGTCAGCAGCCATACTGACAGGAGTTTTCCATGCCGCTTCCCCAAGACATGCGTTTTGTCGATCTTCCATCCTTCGGCGCCCCCGAGGTGATGCAGCTTGCCCGCGGGCCGCTGCCTTCGCCCCGCGCCGGTGAAATCCTCGTCCGGGTCGAGGCATCCGGCATCAACCGCCCGGATGTGGCGCAGCGCCAGGGCAGCTACCCGCCGCCGAAGGATGCAAGCCCGGTCCTGGGTCTGGAAATCGCCGGCGAGGTCGCAGCGCTGGGCGAGGGCGTGACGGACTGGAGCATCGGCGACAAGGTTTGCGGCCTGGCAAACGGCGGCGGCTATGCAGAGTATTGCCTCCTGCCGCAAGGCCAGGCGCTGCCCTGGCCGAAGGGCTATGACGCAGTCAGGGCCGCGGCCCTGCCGGAAACTTTCTTCACCGTCTGGGCCAACCTCTTCCAGATGGCGGGGCTGACCGAAGGCGAGAGCGTCCTCATCCATGGCGGCTCGAGCGGCATCGGCACGACCGCGATCCAGCTCGCAAAGGCGTTTGGCGCAACCGTCTATGCCACGGCCGGCTCTAGGCAAAAATGCGAGGCCTGCGAAAATCTCGGCGCCACCCGTGCGATCAACTACCGGACGGAGGATTTCGCCGAGGTCATCAAGGCCGAGACGCAAGGGCAGGGCGTCGATGTCGTCCTCGACATGATCGGCGCCGCCTATCTCGAAAAGAACCTCTCGGTTCTCGCCAGGGACGGCTGCCTGTCGATCATCGCTTTCCTCGGCGGCAATATTGCCGAAAAGGTCAACCTGGCGCCGATCATGGTCAAGCGCCTGACCGTCACCGGCTCCACCATGCGCCCGCGCACGGCCGACGAAAAACGCGCCATCCGCGATGAGCTGGTGACGCAGGTCTGGCCGCTTCTGGAAGCCGAAAAACTTAGCCCGGTGATCCATTCGGTGATGGAGTTCGACAAGGTTGTCGACGCCCACAAGCTGATGGAAACCAGCAGCCATGTCGGCAAGATCGTGCTGAAATTGAGTGAGTGAAGGTGCCGAGGAGGAATCGATCCTCTCTTCAGGCTCGCGAATGGTAAGCGCGATGCCTTCATCTTGCAATGCACATATATTCGCGGAACGTTACATAACTTGCCTTGCAAGCGTTGCGGATCGCTCCTACCTTTTAGTCATCGTCAACGTAGTGAAAGGAAGGTGATCCAATGTCTAATGAGATTTCGGTCTGCGTAACGGGCAATGGAAAGGTGGTTCTGCTGAGGCAGCCCTTAGCCTGAACCTCATCTTCCTGTCGGGCGGCAGAGTACCGCTCGGTTCGTTAAGACGGACCAGATTTCATGGGAGGGTCGCTTCGGCGGCCCTTTTCCTTTTTGGGAGCCATGAGCGCTCTCGGCATCCCGCCATAGTCCTCCCGCAGATCTGCCCACGCTTTGATCAAGGTCACGGAAATCCATGCTGATTGCGCATGGGTGTGCTGACAAGCGAGCGCTACTTGTGGTCGGCGTTCGGGCTTATAAGGAGGTCATCGAAACAAGAGGGCGACGGAAGGCCGGCAGTCGTTTCGAAAGCCCCGGGAAAGGGGGACCATCATGACCATCACACGCACCTTCACCAACTGGCGCAACTACCGTCGCACGGTCACCGAACTGGAGCGCATGACGCGGCGCGAGCTGGAAGATCTGGGCATCGACCGCCACGACATCCGCCGCTTCGCCCGTACCGCCAACGGTTTCTGATCACCGGCGTCCCTGAAGCATCGGGATGCTGGATCCGGTTTTGAACGCCCGCCACGACGCGGGCGTTTTGCTGTCTGCCGTTCCTGAAAGGTCGCTCAGATGCCGATCCGCCCCACCGCCGGGATCTTGATGCCGGGATTGGCGAGATCCAGCCCGGCAACGAGGCCGAGGAAATGCACCTCGAAACCGCTGCGCAGGCCGAGCGAGAAGCCGGCAAGGCCCCGGATCGTCACATGCACGTCGCGCCAGTCCTCGTCCAGATGCACGAATTCGCCGTCCGGCAGATAGTCGCGGCCCACCGCATGCGGCGGCAAGACGGCACCCAGTTCCGGCACGCTGCGCAGCACATGGGCTACGAATGTATTGGAATTCGGCCCCGGCCAGATCGTGTAGCCGCCGACCTCGCCGTAAGGATAGTCCTCGATCGCCTGCTCCACCCGCGGGATCAGCCGCTCCGCCTCAGGGCCTGTGACGGTGGCGACGAGCTGCGGCATGTTCGAGTACCAGTAGGCATCCGGCGCCCGGTGGTTGCGGCGGATCGGCGAACCCCAGCCCACCTTGTCGTAGCGCATGTAGGATGACGCGCCTTTTTCCTTGGTGACGATCCATGCGTGGCTGGCGACCGCGCCCTTCAGACCGCCGGTCATGGCGGAGAAGATGTAGATCGCCGCCTCGTCGCTGTCTTGCGCGCGCGGCAGAAGGCCGGCGGATGACCAGCGGGCCGAACTCCAGCCGGAAGGATGGTCCTTCATCACCCAGAGACCGGCCGACGCGAAGGTCGGCAGAAGATAGACGATGAAGATGATGATCAGCAGGCGTTTTACCGATTTCATGCGTTTTCCCGTGCAAGTCGCAGGCGAACAGGATAAAGAGCCTGCCACCGTTTCGTCGTGCCATTCAAGCCAGCAAAGCCAGGACTGACCATGCAAAATCCCGTTACCGTCGAAGTAACCCGCGGCAATCTCGTCGAAAGCCGCCACAGGGGATTGGGTATTGTGGTCGATGGTGCCGGCAGGACCGTGTTTTCGTTCGGCGATGCCGATGCAGCCGTCTTCCCGCGTTCCTCCTGCAAGGCGATGCAGGCTCTGCCTCTGATCGAAAGCGGCGCGGCCGACGCCTACGGTTTCGGCAATGCGGAACTCGCCTTCGCCTGCGCCTCCCATTCCGGCGAGGATCGCCATGCCGAAATGGCGGCATCCATGCTCGCCAAGGCCGGCAAGGACGTATCGGCGATGGAATGCGGCGCCCACTGGTCGTCGGAGCAGCCGGTCCTCATCCATCAGGCCCGCACCATCGAAAAGCCGTCGGCGCTGCATAACAACTGCTCCGGCAAGCATGCCGGCTTCATCTGCACCTGCGCCCATTCCGGCGCGCCGGTTTCCGGCTATGTCGAGTATGGCCATCCGTTGCAGCAGGAAATCCGCGACGTGATGGAGAACCTCACCGGTGCGGCACTCGCTGCCGACAATTGCGGCACGGACGGCTGCTCGATCCCGACCTATGCCGTTCCACTCAAGGGCCTTGCCCACGGCTTTGCCAAAATGCTGACCGGCGAGGGGCTTTCCCCGTTGCGTGCAAAGGCCTCGCGCCGCCTGATCGATGCCTGCATGGCCGAGCCCTTCTATGTCGCCGGCACCGGCCGCGCCTGCACGAAACTGATGGAACTGGCGCCTGGCAAGATTTTCGCCAAGACCGGCGCCGAAGGCGTCTTCGTCGCCGCCTTGCCGGAACAGGGCCTTGCCATGGCGGTCAAATGCGAGGACGGCACGACGCGTGCCGCCGAAGCGATGATCTTCGCACTGATCGCCCGCTATTTCGAAAAGGGCGGCGAGACCGAGACGAAGCTTATGGCGATGGCCAACCGCCAGATGAAAAACTGGAACGGCCGCCATGTCGGCGATGTCCGCGTCACCGACGCGCTGTTTGCCTAAGGGTCGCAATGATCGGGCCTCGTGTTCCGAGGCCCGAATATCCTTCTTGTCCAAGCCCGTGCCTTACGCCGGCTCGGCATTCCTTTTCGCCCACATCGCCTGATAGGCCGAACGGCTGATGCAGGTCTCGTACCACGCCTTCAGCGAAGGCCTTGCATCGAACAGCGGGTGATGGCCGCGCGCATAGCGCAGGATTTCCGCGACATTGATGTCTGCCGCGGTAAAACGGTCGCCGACCATGTAATGGGTCGTGGCGAGATGCTTTTCCAGAACGTCGAACGGGCGCGCGAGCGTCTCGGCCGCCGCCTCGACCTCGGCCTGGCCTTCCGCCGTATCGGTCTTTGTCGACTGTATCTTCAGCGCCAGCGTCTCGATGCTGGTTGCCGCAAACAGAGACCACTGCACCATCTGCGCCTCTTCCTCGATATCCTTCGGCCCCAGATCGCCGCCATGTTTGCGCGCAAGATAGAGCGAGATGGCGAGCGATTCGTGCAGCACGAACCCGTCATCGTCCATCGACGGGATCGAACCCATCGGATTGACCGAGAGAAATTCGCCTGAGCGGGTATTCACCGGGCAACCGGGCGCGGAAGGCTCCGGCAGGCGATAGGCCTGGATGATCGGGACAAGCTCGAAAGGCAGGCCGATTTCCTCGATCAGCCACAACGGGCGCGTGGCGCGGGAACGGTAAACTCCGTAGATCTTCAGCATGATAAGCTCCGTCATGATTTCGCCGCGAAGCTAAAGCGGTTCCATGACGAACGGAAGATCATTGTGCGTTGGACGCCCATCAAAGTTTTCGATAGAATTTGACGGTGTCGAACGGTTCCTTGGAGATGGCCATGCGCAACACCCAGTCGCTCAGCATCACCCTTCCGACCGAGATGGCCGAGATGGTCCGCGCCAAGGTCGACTCCGGCGAATACGCCTCCGAAAGCGAAGTCATCGAGGATGGCCTGATGTCGCTGATGGAGGAGGACGCGGCCATCGAAAAATGGCTGGTCGAAGAGGTTGTGCCGACGCTCGAAGAAATGGAAGCCCATCCAGAGCGGCTTTTGACGATCGAGGAAGTCGATCGAAGGCTCGATGCCAGAATGGCAGCCCTGCTGGCCGAGCAAAAAAGGGCATGAACTACAAGGTCGTTTTCTCGCCTAGAGCAAGTAATGACCTCGAAGACCTGTTTATCTATCTCGCCGCCGAAATGGGCGGCCCGGCGGCGCGAAAATATGTGAGGCGGATTCGCGCCTATTGCGCAGGCTTCTCCACATTTCCAGCCCGCGGTGTCAGGCGGGAGGATCTCTGGCCCAACCTTCGGCTTGTGGGTTACAAACGCAAGGCCACCATCGCTTTCGTGATCCGCGGGGACGCTGTGAGAATTGCCCGCATCTACCACAAGGGGCAAAACATCGATCCCGGCGATTACGCGCTCGAACCCGATTACTAACCCACCCGGTTGTTCTCGATCGTCAGATGCGGATAGGCGTCTGCCCCGTCCTTCGCCAGGTCGCCCGTCGCCGCCTCACGCCAGCGATAGCCGATCACCCCGCCGCGCTCCACGCCCTGAAAAATGTTGTTGGCGATGATCGCCGATCCCGCGTCCTCCACCACCGTCACGGCGCAGCCGACGGCCGCATTGCGCACCACATTGCCGGTGGCCGAGACATTGCGCAGGTAGGGCCCGAAGCCGAGGCCAAGCCCGCAGAACGGGGCGTTCTCGATCACGTTGCCGCTTGCCGCCGTATCCGCCTCGATGCTGATGCCGACGCCGAAGATCGGGTCTTCCACCGTATAGGGGCCGGTCAGCCGCAGGTTGCGCACCACATTGCCGGTGACGGAAGCAAGCCGGCCGCCCTCGTTGAAATTGACCACCGATATCCCGTTCGCCGCCCCGTCGACCAGATTGCCGGAAATCATCGCGCCCTCGAAGGAGAATTCCGCATAGATCGCCGTCTCGCCCGAACCTGAGCAATGGTTGTCGGCGATCATCACGTTCGAGGCGCTGTTGGCGCGGATCGCCGAGAAGGCGGAATCAGTGATGTGGTTGCCGGAAACGATCACGTCATTGGCGCGGTAGAGATTGATCGCATTGCCATATTGCCCGGTGCCGCCGCTTTTCGCTCCGGTGCGTGAAATCCGGTTGCCGGTGACAAGCGTTCCGTCATGCCCCGCCTCGTAGCGATGGATCAGGATGCCGCCATCGCCGCAATCGGAAACGCTGTTGTCCTTGACCGCAAGACCGCTGCTGTCGACCGCATAAAGCCCGTAATCGCTATTGCGGGAGATTTGGCAGCGCTCGACCCGCCCGCCGGTTCCCTGCAGGTAGAGGCCGGTGCCGGCCGCGTTGGTCACGCCGCACATGTCGAGCGACAGCTCGCCCACGCCGCGGAATTGCGCGAGCGCCGGAAAATCGCCGGCAAGCGTCAGATTGCCGCCATCCAGCGTGATGCCGGACAGCGCGATCCTTGCCGCCCCCTCGACGCTGATCATCGCGCCGCCGCCGGAATAGACGAGCCGCGTCGCGCCGGCGATGCCGACGAGCCGTGTTCGCTCAGGCAGAACCAGGTTGGACACGGGGTAGTCACCCGGCGCCAGAAACACAGGCATGTCGCGCGCTGCGGCTTCGGCAAGCAGCGCTTCCAGCCGTCCCTGTGTTGCCTGTGCCTGTGCCGCATCGCTGACGCCCGGCAGCACGCCGTGGGTTGCGGCATCGATCGAACCGCGCAGATCGGCACCGGACAAGGCGATCGCCTCGGCGCGCGCCGAACCGGCCATTGCCGCCGCAGCGGTGGCCGCCGAAAGGCCCGTCATCAGCTTTCGTCTCGAAATCATACAGCTTTCCCGTTGCCTCAACAGATCGTTTGCCATTGCCGGATCTGTGATCGGCCGCCTGCCGAATTCTCTGATGCTTCGAGTAAAAACTTTGCCATCATCAGACCATGATTTGCGTTCGCAGGAATATTTTAAGCAAGAGTGTAACGAACTCTTTCAAAGATACTCGCCTGTTGGCTATACAATCTATAGGGGTTCTGGGGGAGGCTGGCCGTGATTGGTCACTCATCGTTCGGCATGACGGTTTCGACGCCGGCCGAGTCATTCGAGGACATGTGTGAAAGACTGCGCCGCGTCGCGATCGACGGCGGCAATGCGCTCGATATTGCCGAAGCGCTGCGGGAGCTGACGGCGCTCAGGCTGCTCGACCAGCTGCCCGAATTCATCTCGGTGAAGGATCGTCGCGGCCGTTTCGTCTTCACCAACCAGGCGGTGTGCCGCGCGGCCGGGATCGATGATTTCTCGGACCTTTCCGGCAAGACCGATTTCGACATTTTCGAAAAGGAAGCCGCCGACCGCCTGTTTGCCATGGAGCAGCAGGTGATGGAAACCGGCATCGCCATCGAGCGGCGGGAGGAACATCTCGTTCGCAAGGATGGCCGTGCCTTCTGGCTGTCGATTTCCAAATCGGCCCTGCGCAATGACGCCGGACAGACTGTCGGCATCGTCAGCGTCTCGCGCGAGATCACCGAGCGCAAGCGGCTGGAAGAGCTGCGCCACGGCTATGCGCGGCTGCTTGAAATGATCGCCCGTGGCAAGCCTCTCTATACCGTGCTCGATGCGCTGGTCACCTCTGCCGAAGCGCAGCTGGAGGATGTCAAGGGTTCGCTGATGCTGCTTGCCGACGATGGCCTGCGGTTGATGGAAGGCGCGGCCCCCAGCATGCCCAAGGCCTATATGGCGCTGATCGATGGTGCGGAAATCGGCGCGTCGCAGGGCTCCTGCGGCACGGCTGCGTTCCGCCGCGAGGCGGTCATCGTGAGCGATGTCGAGACCGACCCTTTGTGGGCGGAGCATCGCCATCTGGGCGCACTGTTCGGCTTTCGCTCCTGCTGGTCGACACCTGTTATCGGGTCGGATCGGCGCATGCTCGGCACCTTTGCGCTCTATTCGCCGACGGTGCGGGAACCGAATGCGCTGGAGTTGGAGCTGATGACGATGGCGACCGATCTCGCCGGCATCGCCATCGAACGGGCCGAGACCGAGAGCCGCATTCGCCACATGGCGCATCACGACCCGCTGACCGGCCTGCCCAACCGTACGTTGTTCTGGGCCGAGCTTGGCCCCAAGCTGCACGAGGCGCGGCGCGAAAACCGCCGGCTGACCGTCGCCTATCTCGATCTGGATAACTTCAAGTCGATCAACGACACGCTCGGCCATGCCGCCGGCGATCTGATGCTCCGCACGCTGGCCGAGCGCATTTCCTGCGCGGTGCGTCCCGGCGACCTGACGGTGCGGCTTGGCGGCGATGAATTCGCCGTCGTCTTCGCCGATGCCGACGAGGATGAAAGCGGTGCGCTTGGCCGGCTCGAGGAACTGCGCAACCTCATCGCCGCGCCGGTCATGCTGGAAGGCGCAAGCGTTGTCGCCACCTGCAGCATGGGCGTCGCCTTCTTCCCGGAGGATGGCGAAGTGGTCGATGATCTTCTCGCCAGCGCCGACCACGCCATGTATCATTCCAAGGAATGCGGCCGCGACCGGCTGACGGTCTCGGGCTGACCGGCTCGTTCAGGGCGCGATTGCCAGCGACGCTTCGCTCGGCGCAGACTTTTCCGTCGCATAGACATCTTCGAAACGGCTGACGAACCGGTCGAATAGCATGGCGAAGCTGGCGAGGTCCTCCTCGCTCCAGCCGTCCAGCATAGACGAGAGCAGCCGCCGCTTCATCGCATGGATCTCCGCCATCAGGTGGTCGCCCAGTTCGGTGCGCACGACGACCGAACGACGTCCGTCCGCCTGTGAAGCGTCCCGTCGCAGAATGCCCTGTGTCACCAGTTCGGCTACCAGGCGACTGCCGCGCGAAGGGTCCAGCCGCATCGCATCCGCAATTGCGCCGACCGTCACTTCGCCCCCGATCCGCCGCATCGCATCCAGCACGTCGAGATGCGAGATGTCGAGGCTCGGCGCGACGCTGTCGATTGCCGTGCGGCTGATCACCCGCCGCCCGACGAGCAGGCGCAGCCGCGCCATCACTTCGGCGATATGGACGATATCGGCGGCGGAAGAGGAAAGGGTGGCTGTCTGCTTCGTCATGCCGCCAGAATACCAGAGCCGTATCGCCTCGCAACGATTATCTGCGCCAGGCATGAAGGTGCGATTGACATTTATATGCTAAAGGCACATAAATTGCCGGAATGCAGGATCCGTCATGACCCCCAGCCATCTTTCCACGCCTCTGGTTGCCGATCCCCGGCAGCGTCTGATCGTTTTCTGCCTGCTTATGGCGGCGCTGTTCATGGCGACGCTCGACAACCAGATCGTCTCCACGGCGCTGCCCACCATCGTCGGCGAGTTCGGCCAGATGGAACGTTTCGGCTGGGTCAGTTCCGCGTTCCTGCTCTCCACCAGCGCCGTCATGCCGATCTATGGCAAGCTCGGCGATCTGTTCGGCCGCAAATACGTCATGCTGGCCGCCATCGTCATCTTCACGCTCGGCTCGCTCGCCTGCGGCTTTGCCTGGTCGATGGACAGCCTGATCGCCGCCCGCGTGTTTCAGGGCATCGGCGGCGGCGGCATCATGGTGTCGATCTTCTCCATCAACGCCGACCTCTTCGAGCCGCGCGAAAGGGCGAAATACCAGAGCTATTCCAGCCTGATGATCATGGCGTCGGGCAGCATCGGCCCGCTTCTCGGCGGCACGATGAGCGATCTGTTCGGCTGGCGCTCGATCTTCCTCATCAACCTGCCGCTTGGCGTCATCGTCATTGCCGGCCTGATGATGACGCTGCCCTATCGCCGCCCGACAAGGCGGCCGAAGATCGATTATCTCGGTGCCGTCCTGCTGGCCGCCACCATCACCTGCCTCGTCGCCTTCGCCGACAGCCGCCAGATCTTCGGCTCGCTTCTGGCGCCCGCATCGCTTGCGCTGGCCGGAGCCGGCATTGTCTGCGCCGCCCTGTGGGTCTTCGTCGAAAGCCGGGTGGAGGAACCGATCGTTCCGCTGAAGCTTTTCCGCAATTCCACCTTCTCGCTCTACCTCATCGTCTCGCTCGCCTCCGGCGCGGTCGGCATCGGACTGGTCAACTATTATTCGCTCTACCTGCAGACCACGACCGGTCTCTCGCCTTCCATGGCCGGGCTGTTCTTCATCGCGCTGACCGGCGGCATCGTCGCCGGCTCCATCTCGGCCGGCCGGCTGATTTCGATCACCGGCCGTTACAAGCCCTTCACCATCATCGGCCTGTCGCTTTCGACGGTTATGCTGTTCTGCTTCTCGCAGATCGGCCATGACGTGTCGCTGGCGACCGTGGCGTTGATCATGTTCCTGCAGGGCCTGTCGGTCGGCATCGGCCAGCAGGCGCCGATCATCGGCGTGCAGAATTCCGCCCCGCGCGGCGATATCGGTGCCGCCACCGGTGCCGTCACCCTGATGCGCATGGGGGGCGCCTCGATCGCCATCTCGCTTTTCGGCGCCATCGTCGGCACGCAGGTGAGGGCGGCGAACGTCGCGATCCCCGGTCTCGCCGACATCGAGACGCTGACGCCGAAAATCCTCGCCGGCCTGCCGGAAGCCTCGCGCCAGGCGGTGGCCGCCATCTATCACGATGCCTTCTCGCCGCTGTTCATGACGGCAGCCGCCATCACCGTCATCGGCCTTGTTGCCGGCCTGTGCCTCAAGCCGATCCGTCTTCCGGTCGCACAGCCCCTGTCTGGCGGCGACAAGCCGGCCGTGAAGGATGAGAAGCCCGCAGCGGCATAACGCACGCGTCCCTCTCGAAAACCGGACACGCCCGCCTATCTTGGTGGGGATGAAACCCGAGGCCTTGCTTCATCCGACCCCCGCCGGGCTGTTCTGCCCCATCGGCAATTTTTACGTCGATCCGGTCCGCCCCGTCGGCCGGGCGCTGATCACCCACGGCCATTCCGACCATGCCCGCTCCGGCCACGGCAGCGTGCTCGCCACCCGCCAGACGCTCGACATCATGGCGATCCGCTACGGCGAGGATTTCACCGGATCGCAACAGGCGGCGGGATGGGGCGAGGACATCCTCATCGACGGTGTCAGGGTCATGTTCAGGCCGGCCGGCCATGTGCTCGGCTCGGCCCAGATCCTGATCGAGAAGGACGGCACGCGCATCGTCGTCTCCGGCGATTACAAGCGTGGCGTGGACCCGACCTGCGCCCCTTTCGAACCGATCGCCTGCGACGTCTTCATCACCGAGGCGACCTTCGGCCTGCCGGTCTTCCACCACCCGGACCCGAAGGCCGAAATGCGCAAACTCTTCCGCTCGCTGGAACAATTTCCCGAACGCAGCCATCTCGTCGGCGCCTACGCGCTCGGCAAGGCGCAGCGCGTCATCCGCCTGATCCGCGACGGCGGCTATGACGCGCCGATCTATATCCACGGCGCGCTCGCAAGGCTCTGCGACTATTACCGCGGGCAGGGGATCGAGCTTGGCGACCTGAGACCCGCCACAATCGAAAAGAGCAGGCCTGCCGAATTCGCCGGCGCCGTCGTCGTCGGCCCGCCCTCGGCCTTCCAGGATCGCTGGGCCCGCCGCTTCAACGAGCCGCTGATCGCCTTTGCCTCCGGCTGGATGATGGTCCGCCAGCGCGCCAGGCAGGGCGGTGTCGAACTGCCGCTCGTCGTCTCCGACCACTGCGACTGGCCTGAACTGCTGGCGACGATCACCGAGATCGCCCCGCAGGAAGTCTGGGTCACCCATGGGCGCGAGGAGGCGCTGGTCCGGTGGTGCGAGCTGCAGGGCATCCCCGCCCGCCCGTTGCATCTGGTCGGCTACGAGGACGAGGGGGATTGATGATGGTCGCATTGGCAAGAAAAGCCCCCTCCCAACCCTTCCCACAAGGGGGAGGGCTTAACCCAGCCGTACCGCTGAGGCTCAAGGAGGGCAAGCGGTCGCCGCTGGTCCTCTCCGCCCTTGTGGGGGGCTCGAAGAGCGGGTGGAGACCGGTGGCTCCACCCCGGTCGGCCGGCAGGTCGGAGGGGGAATTCATGGCGGAGCAAAAGCGATGAAGCCCTTCGCCACGCTCCTCGACCGGCTTGTCCTCACTCCGTCGCGCAACGGCAAGCTCACCCTGCTTGTCGATTACTTCCGCAACACCCCCGACCCCGATCGCGGCTATGGCCTTGCGGCACTCGCCGGCACGCTGGATCTGAAAAGCGTCAAGCCGGCCATGCTGCGCGAACTGGTCATGGAGCGGATGGACGAGGTGCTGTTCCGCTATTCCTACGACTATGTCGGCGACCTTGCCGAGACCATCGCGCTCGTCTGGGAAGGTGGCGCAAAGGAACACGTCACCGAGGAGCCGCGCCTCTCGGATGTCGTCAGGCGCATGAATGCGCTCGGCCGCACCGAAGTGCGCGGCGCGGTGCGCGATCTGCTCGACCATCTCGATCCGTCCGGCCGTTTCGCCTTCCTCAAGCTCGCCACCGGCTCGCTCCGCATCGGAGTCTCCGCCCGCCTCGCCAAACAGGCGCTGGCGGATATGAGCCAGAAGGACATCATCGAGATCGAAACTCTCTGGCATGGTCTGACGCCACCCTATGAGGCGTTGTTCGCCTGGCTGGAGGGCAGGGCGGACAAACCCGTGCTTGCCACGCCGGCGATCTTCCACTCCGTCATGCTCGCCAATCCGGTGGAAGACGGCGACCTCCAGAAGCTCGATCCTCAGGATTACGCCGCCGAGTGGAAATGGGACGGCATCCGCGTCCAGATGTCGAGCCATGGCGGCACCAGAAAGCTCTATTCCCGTTCCGGCGACGATATCACCGGCGCCTTTCCGGATGTCGTCGAGGCGATCAATTTCGACGGCGTCATCGATGGCGAGCTTCTCGTCGGCGGCACGAAACGGACAAACGCCCCGACCCGCACCTTCTCCGACCTGCAGCAGCGGCTGAACCGCAAGACGGTGACGGCCAGGATGATGGACGATTATCCCGCCTTCGTCCGCGCCTATGACATTCTGTTCGAGGGCGAGGCCGATATCCGCGCGAAAACCTATCTCGCCCGCCGCGACCGTCTGGCAAGCGTCATCGAGAACGCCCCGCACGACCGCTTCGACCTCTCCGATCTCGTGCCCTTCACCGACTGGGCCGAACTCGACCGCCTGCGCATCGATCCGCCCGACCCGGTCATCGAAGGGGTGATGATCAAGAGGAAGGACAGCCCCTATCAGGCCGGCCGCCTGAAAGGCCCGTGGTTCAAGTGGAAGCGTGATCCGTTCAACATCGATGCGGTGATGCTCTATGCCCAGCGCGGTCACGGCAAGCGGTCGAGCTACTATTCCGACTTCACCTTCGGCGTCTGGACCAGGGGTGAGGATGGCAAGGATCAGCTCGTGCCGGTCGGCAAGGCCTATTTCGGTTTCACCGATGCCGAACTCGAAGTGCTCGACAAGTTCGTCCGCGACAACACGATCGACCGCTTCGGGCCGGTCAGGGCGGTGAAGGCGACGCCCGATTTCGGCTTCGTGCTGGAGGTTGCATTCGAGGGCATCAACCGCTCCACCCGCCACAAGTCCGGCGTCGCCATGCGCTTTCCCCGCATTGCGCGGCTCAGAACTGACAAGCTGCCGCGCGATGCCGACCGGCTGGAAACCTTGGTGGCGATGATCGAGGCGCGGGAAGATGCGGTCGGTGCGGCTGATGGCGGGGCGTGAACGATCGGCAGCAATGCCTCCGGTCAAGGAGGCAGCGAAGGGGTAAATGATGACGACATCGGCATGGATCTGGAAAGTGCTTCTGGCGTCCGCCGGCTGTGTTGCAGCAGCCTATGTGTTCGAGGAGGTGATCGGCGGCGGCGCGATCGGCTGGACAGTCTGCGGCGCCATTCTCGGCGCGACGGTTGGCCCGCTGATGCTTTCCGTACTCGCCTGGCGCAAGGCGAAAGATGCTGCCCGCGCGGCCGAAAAGCAAAAAGGCGGCAGCGCCTGAGCACTGCCACCTTCCGTTGGCCTTCTACCGGAAGCGTCCTGATCGACCGATCAGAACTCTTCCCACTGCTGCTCGGCCGCAGCGCTTTTCCGCCCGCCGCCAAACGCCTGGGCGATCTTGCCGACCATGCCGCGCGCCGGCGAAGCGACCGGCGCGGAACGATGCGAGGCAGATCCCACCGAAGTCGACATGACGGAAGCCGTCTGGCGAAGCGCAGCACTCTGCATCGCCGCACCGCCGCCAAGCTGGAACTGTGAGATCAGGTCGCGCAGGCGGGCCGCCTCGGTCGCAAGCGTGGCGCCGGCGGCGTTGGCCTCTTCCACCATCGCGGCGTTCTGCTGCGTCACCTGGTCCATCTGGTTGACGGCGGTGTTGACTTCCGCCAGGCCCACCGACTGTTCGCGCGCAGAGGTGGCGATCGAATCCATGTGCTGGTTGATGGTGACGATATAGCCTTCGATCGTCTTCAGCGCCGCACCCGTATCGCTGACCATCTTGACGCCCGTCTCCACCTCGATGGAGGACTTGCCGATCAGGTCCTTGATCTCGCGGGCCGCCTGGGCCGAGCGCTGGGCAAGCTCGCGCACTTCCTGTGCGACGACGGCAAAGCCCTTGCCGGCCTCGCCGGCACGCGCCGCTTCGACGCCGGCATTCAGCGCCAGAAGATTGGTCTGGAAGGCGATGTCGTCGATGACGCCGATGATGTTGGAGATCTGGCCTGAGGATTCCTCGATCCGTTCCATCGCATCGACCGCCTTGGCGACGACCGCGCCGGACTGGCGGGCGCTGTCATTGGCCTGGATCGCCACCGTGCGGGCCTCGTCGGCGCGCTTGGAGGAATTGGCGACATTGGTGGTGATCTCGTCGAGGGCGGCTGCCGTCTCTTCCAGCGAGGCGGCCTGCTGCTCCGTGCGCTTGGAAAGGTCGTCGGCGCTCTGGCTGATCTCGCGTGAGCCTGAATCGATCGACGACGTTGCCTGGGCGACCGAGCCGAGCGTGCCGCGCAGCTGATCGACGGCAGCGTTGAAATCCGCCCTCAGGCTTTCGAATTCGTCGGCGAAAGGCTGATCGAGCTTGAAGGTCAGGTCGCCGGAGGACATGTGCTTGAGGCCGGTGGCAAGCCCGCCGGTTGCCTGCGCCATCGCTTCGGCGCGCTGGCGGTCGCGCTCGGCATTTGCGCGGCGCTGCTCCTCGGTCATGGTGCGCTGCTGTTCCGCCTCGCGCTCCAGCGCCTGCGTCTTCAGGGCATTGTCCTTGAAGACCTGCACGGCCTTGGCCATCGAGCCGATCTCGTCCGGGCGGTTGTCGCCTTCGATTTCGGGGCTGAGGTCGCCGCCGGCAAGCCGGCCCATCGTGCCCGTCAGTCGGCCGATTGCGTTGCCGAGCGACCGGGCAAAGGCGAGGAAGCCGGCAAGGCAGAGCGCCGCGACGATCAGCGTGCCGATGATCGTGTTGGTCAGCGCGGCGCTGTTGGCGGCCATGATGCGCGTCGCATCCGCGCCGATCTCGAACACGCCGATCTTCTCGCCGGCAAAGTTGCTCAGCGGCACGACCTTGACCACCACGTCGCGGCCATTGATGTCGATCTGCTCGAACACCGGCTCGCCGTCGAAGCCGGCGCGCAGGCTCTCCTCGCTCACCATCGACCGGTCGTTCTGGGTCGAATTCTGCGTCGTCAGGCGACCATTGACCATCACGTCGACGGCGATCTCGCTGCCGAGCTTTTCGGAAAGCGGATCGAAATAGGCGCCGGTCAGGCGGGTGCCGACGTCGACTGCGCCGATGACCCGGCCGTTAACGACGACCGGTGCGGTGGCATAGATGCCGATCTCGCCGGTGCTGCCCTGTTCGAGGCCGGCGGTGATGGTGCCGGTGCGCATCGCCTGCTCGATCGTCTTGCGCCGGGCCAGAATGTTGTCGCCGAAATTGCCGGGATTATGCATGCGCGCCAGCGTGTTGCCGTCGGCGCCGATGAAGGTGAACAGCGACAGATCGCCCTCGCTCCTGACGAATTCGGCGCCCTTGGAAAACTTGTCGAGGGCGCGCTGGCGATCTCCGGTGGCAAGGATCTCTGCCGTCTCGGCATCCGCAGCCGCCTGGGCTGCAATCGCCGAGGCCGAGCGCTGGATGGCGGCCATGTCGTTCTGGATCAGGCTGAGATCGCCTTCCGCCTTGGTGAACAGGGCGTCATTGCCCATTTTGGACTGGGAATACCAGGCAAGACCGCCGACGGCGACGCTTGCAAACAGAACGGCCGCGAAACCGCTGCCGGTGATGGTGATCCAGAGTGGTCTCTTGATAGTCGTGTCGCTCATATGCCCTGTCCTGAACGTCAATGCCTCCCGAGCGCCTTATGGTGTCCAAGTTACTAATTTTAGATAAAGTAAATTAGAATCCTCTCCATTTTCGTAAGTATTTTTACGATTGTTTCTTGAGTATATACAAATGGTTGTATGAATGTGAATGCATATAGCGCCGGTAAGTCTGCGGCGATTAAGTATTGTCGGATTCTATTCAGGGTGGCGGATGTCGTTGTTTGCGTGCAGGTAACGGAAAAGGGTTGGGTGCGGCGCTCAAGCCTCGCGCCAGCGCCGACTGGCAGAGTGCGGCCGATATCACCCGCCGAAGCGAGTCTCCATGTCCGAAACAACCACATCGCTCCGTCGCGCCGCTTTCCCGGTGCTTGTCCTTGCCGGCGCGGTGGCGCTTTCCGGCTGCCAGCCGATCCTTTTGACCGATACGAGCCGCATGAACCCGGATGTCTTCGTGCAGCAGACGGCGCCGGTCTTTGCCGTGCCGGAATATCGTGATCCGCCGACCAACCAGCCGCCGCCGATGCCGGGCGCGATCCCGCACAGACGTCAGCTCTACCCGTCTGATTTCCATCAGAGATATGATCACGGCACCTATGGCCTGCCGGTCTCCAATCCGGTGCATCGCGCCATGTATGGCGTGATCCGCGACGAAGGCCACACGCTGCCGGCCATTCCCTATTCGCGCGTCGACAATCGTTTCCTGCGCTCGGAAGTGGCCTACCAGACGGCTGAGGCGCCGGGCACGATCATCGTCGATACCCGTGCCAATTTCCTGTATCTCGTCCAGCCGGAAGGCAAGGCGGTGCGTTATGGCGTCGGTCTCGGCAAGGCGGGTTTTGCCTGGTCGGGCAGGGGCGTCATCCAGCGCAAGGCGAAATGGCCGCGCTGGACCCCGCCGCAGGACATGGTCGATCGCCAGCCGGAGCTGCGCCAGTTCGCCGCCGCTGAAGGTGGCGCCAATCCGGGCCTCAACAACCCGCTGGGCGCCCGCGCCCTCTATATCTTCCAGGATGGCAAGGATACGCTCTACCGTGTCCACGGCACGCCGGACTGGCAGTCCGTTGGCCGCGCCACGTCGTCGGGCTGCGTGCGCATGTTCAACCAGGATGTCATCGACCTGTTCGACCGCGTGCCGAGCGGCACGCCGATCGTCGTCATCTGACGGCGATCCTCGTCCTCTATCGGCGGCGCTGCCGCAGGCAACCGTTGCGCATTTGTCGCAGCGCGGCCTGATCCGGGGCCGCCGCGACCCGACGGAACCTTTCATCGCCGAAATCGTTCGATTAAGCTTTTCGCCGACATCACGTTCCTCTGGGTGGTTCTTCCTGACATGACATTCGACACTTCCTTCTCCCGCCGGGGCTTCATGACGCTTCTCGGCGCGGGCGCGGCCTCGACGCTTGCCGGCTGCGCTTCGACCACGCCCGGTTCCGGCGGCACCGTGGTTTCCTATCGCTCCGGCATGGGTGGCCTGCCGGCCGCAATCCCCACCGGTTCGGCGGAAGCCGCCGCCATGTACGGCTCGGTCGTCGATGGCGGCTTCGTCATCCCGGCCATTCCCTACCAGCAGATCAACCCGCGCTATTATCGCCAGCGCGTCGTCGATCCGACCGGCGAGCGCCCCGGCACGATCGTCGTCGATACCCCGTCGCGCTTCCTCTATCTGGTCGAGCAGGACGGTTCGGCGATGCGCTATGGCGTCGGCATCGGTCGCGAGGGTTTCTCGTGGTCGGGCGAGGGCGTCATCCAGTGGCGGCAGAAATGGCCGAAATGGACCCCCCCGAACGAGATGATCGCCCGCCAGCCGGAGCTGACCAAATACTCCGCCGACAATGGCGGCATGCCGCCAGGCCTCAACAACCCGCTCGGCGCCCGCGCCCTCTACATCTTCCAGAACGGCCAGGACACGCTCTACCGCCTGCACGGCTCGCCGGAATGGAATTCGATCGGCAAGGCCGTCTCTTCGGGCTGCGTTCGACTGATGAACCAGGACATCATCGACCTTTACGAACGTGTGCCGAACAAGGCGCGCGTCGTGGTGTGGCAGTAAAACGCTGAAGCGAGGGCGCGGCGGCTGGAGGCTTTGCCGCGCTTCTCCGCTTTGCGTCTGTGAGCCGGACGATTTTCACATGCCAGGCGTCGAGCCGATCCGGATGCGAGGCCAGTCGCCTGCTTGGCCGGTGTGATCGGCTGCGTCTATGAATGTAGCCGTAACATGTGGTAATTGCCGGCCAGCAATAACAGGAGCGTAACGATGGCCGAACTGAGCGTAGAAGAAGCAACCAACAACATCTATCAATCGCTCCACGCGGACAATGTAGATATCGACGCCCATATTGCCGCTCTCAAGGCAGCGCTTGCCAAGGCCGCCAGGAAGGAGGCGGTTTTCGATCCCGCACGGATCTCCCAGAACAATCGTGCCGGCCGCAAGACGATGCAGGCCTATTTCCGCCAGCGCGGCGTAACGGTGAAATTTTCAGGCCCCTGAAACCGGCTGTAAGGCCCGCGTTATTCCGACATTTGGCGGCCTTCGTCAGGATCGCGCCGATCGCATATCCGCGATAATTTCAAGCCTCCCCTGTATGGGGGAAGCTTTTTTGTGATTGAATGTCATCTTTGTGCTGCCCAATGTCGGGCAGGGGGATGCAACATGAAAATCAGACTATTGACGATTGCAGTGATTGCCGGTCTGGCCGGTTGCCAGTCGACGATGAAGAGCGAACCCGGACCGGGCAAGCTCGCATCGGGCGCGAAAGTTCTCGTTGATGACGGCACCTGCCCGCCAGGGCAGATCAAGCAGGTCACCGGCGGCAACAGCGCCTTCAACGTACCCCGCAAACGGGAATGCATCACGGCGCCCGCCCCGTAAAACCTTAAGGGTAGAGGTTGCGATATGGGGCGGAATGACATCGTCAGCGCCCCATATCGCCGATCCTTCGGACAAGCGGTACTGAGCCGGCTTTGTCTCTCGTTCATTCAGGACAAAAAGTGTCTGGCGGCTTTGCGCCAACACCGGACATTGCTGATCCAATCCGTGTCCGCATAGTATTGCTACGTCACACATGGCAATAAGGTGAAGAGAGAACATGACTGACTTCAAAATCATCGATGTTCCGGCAATGCTAGGCGTAGAGGTCATGTCCCTCGACAGGACCGGCAACGAGATTTCCGATGATGGAAAGTGGCATCGTCATGCCGCCGATACGCAATACGTTCTTGCCGAGTTTCTTGTCGGAAAGAATTTGGTGGAAGGTGTCACCTCCATTGACCGCCAACCTAACCTCATCATCATGTGGTCCCAGTTAACTCCGACGGGACAAGCTTTCATCAAAGCAGCGAATGATAAATGGCTGCGGTCCGTCGATAGGATAGACACGACGGAAGCCACAATGGTCCAGAAACTGGAACGCCGTTGGCGCTCATTCTCGACGGAATGACGTGTACCCGTCGTGCAAGGTCGCTGCTTGACAACCGTTTTCAGCGACACTCCAATGACCGGTTTGGGCCGATAGCAGCATCCGTAGAGTATCATTTCGCCCTCAGCCTAAACCCGCTCTCTGAATAGACAGGCCGCGCGAGCGCCCGCCTTAGTCCTCCCCCGCCGTCTCCAGCCGTTCCTTCAGACCCACCAGCGCCTCGCGCAGCGCCATGACCTCGTCGAGGCTGCAGCCGGTGGCCTTGCCGATTTCGGCCATGACGCCGGCGGATTTTTCTCTCAGCGCCAGCCCCTGGCCGGTTACGCTGATCTTCACCTGCCGCTCGTCCTCGAGGTCGCGCGTGCGGGTCACGAGCCCGGCGAGTTCCAGCCGCTTGAGCAGCGGCGAAAGCGTGCCGGAATCGAGGCCCAGCCGCTCGCCGAGCGTCTTCACCTTCTGCCCGTCTTCAGCCCACAGCGCCATCATCACGAGATATTGCGGATAGGTAAGGCCGAGCGGTTCGAGCAGCGGCTTGTAGGCGCGGGTAAAGGCATGCGCGGCCCCGTAGATGGCGAAACACAGCATCGCATCCAGCCCGGCCGGCGCGGTCGCCGGTGTGCCGGCGGCATTCTCCGCGGGTGCGTTCGCCGGGCCGCCTGCCGCCCTGAGACTGCCGGCTCCGACGCCGTCACTCGCGCCGTTATGCGCCACGGTTCCCTGCTTTTTCCCGGTCCTTGCCCCTGTCATTGCCCGATACCGCCCTATGTCTTCGATAAAATCATTGTCGCAGTCTTGACGGCGAAATGCAATGTGCATAAGTCTATTGCACGCAATTGAATTGCGAGCGATTAAGCAAAGGGAGTATGAACATGCCTATCCTTTACACCACCAAGGGTTCCGCCACCGGCGGCCGCGCCGGTCATGGCGCTTCCGAAAACGGCGTTCTCGATGTGACGCTGACGGTCCCGAAGGAACTCGGCGGCGATGGCGCCACCGGCACCAACCCCGAACAGCTGTTCGCCGTCGGTTATTCCGCCTGCTTCCTCGGCGCGCTGAAGGCCGTCGCCGGCAAGGAAAAGGTCAAGATCCCGGAAGACGCCAAGGTGACCGCCACCGTCGGCATCGGCCCGCGTGAGGATGGCACCGGCTTCGGCATCGAAGTCTCGCTGTCGGTCTCGATCCCCGGCATGGACAAGGCCCAGGCGGAAGATCTGGTCGCCAAGGCCCATATCGTCTGCCCCTACAGCCACGCCATGCGCACGGCGACCGAGGTTCCGGTCACCGTCGCCTGATAGCGGCGGGACTGACAAAAAGGGCGCAAACCGATGGGTTTGCGCCCTTTTGCATGTGAACCTCAGGTAAGAAGCTCAGCTTCTCTGGAGCGCCAGATGGGTGCCCAGCCCGATCAGCATGGCGCCGCCGGCCCGCTGCACCAGCCTCTGCGCCCGGCCGGAGCGTTTCAGCCGCTCGACCACGGCGCCCGCCATCAGCACGCAGACGATATCGGCGGAGGTGAAGGTGAGATTGACGATCGTTCCCAGAATGACGAATTGCAGCCAGACCGGAAAGGACGCCGACAGATCGACGAATTGCGGCAGGAAGGCCATGAAGAAAATCGCCGTCTTGGGATTGAGCACCTCGACGGTGATGCTTTCGAAAAACGCCCGCCGTGCCGATTTTTGCGAGAAGGCGGGCAGGGTGCCGTCGCCGCTGCTGCGGGCGCGAAACAGCGAGATCCCGAGAAAGATCAGATAGCCCGCGCCGATCAGCTTGACGGCCAGGTAAAGCGTCGGAACGGCATGGAAGAGAACGGAAAGCCCGGCGGCCGCGGCAACCACATGCACATAGCAGCCGAGATGAATGCCGAGCGTCGCCATCAATCCGCCGCGCCGCCCGCGCGCGAGGGTCTGCGCCGCCGCATAGAGCATGGCAGGGCCGGGGATATAGGCAAACACCGCCGTCGTGAGAAAAAACGCAATCAGAACTTCGGTGGCGGGCATGTCTGATCCTTGAACGGCGGGCGATGAACTGACTGCCGGCCAAGCTAACCGTTTTCACCGGTGCACGCTATCGTGGAATAAGGCCCGGATGAAAGCCGGGGCATGACGAGCAGGCGGGCAGACCTCGCTGTCGCCTCGCACAACGGGGCGGGCGGTGCAGAAGACACAAAAAAAGGCCGGGGCCATTCGGCTCCGACCTCTCCTGTCGCCGCTTTTCCACCAGTGCCAGTACATCCGTGGTCAAAGGTTCAAAAAGGGCTGCGGCATCTAGCGAGGGCGGCTTCTTTTCAACGCCCGTCAGCAATGCCGATGAGGGATGTGTAACCTTGAATTGTGTTGAAAACAAGTTTCGGTCGAACCTGCGGCAATTTTCCCGCTTCGGGCGCATCGAAAGATCATCCGGCCCTGACGAAGTCGACGAAGGCCCTGAGCGCCGCCGGCATCTGCCGGCGGCTCGGGTAGTAGAGATAGAGACCCGGATAATAGGGGCACCAGTCTTCCAGCACCCGCATGAGCCGCCCCTCGGCGACAAGCTCCTTCACCTGATCCTCGAAGGCGAAGGCGATGCCGGCGCCGGAAAGGGCGGCGTCGACCATCATGTCCTGATCGTCCAGCACCAGCGGGCCGGATACCTCGACCGCCACCTCCACCCCGCCACGCTCGAACTCCCAGTCGTAAAGCCGGCCGGAGCCGAAGCGGAAGCCGATACAGGGCAGTGATTTCAGCTGTTCAGGCATGGTCGGCCTTGCGTGGCGCTCGAAGAACGCAGGCACCGCCACGATCGCCGTCCGCTGCCGCGGACCGATCGGTACGGCGATCATGTCCTGCGCGATCACCTCGCCGAAGCGGATGCCGGCATCGAAACCTCGCGAAACCATGTCGACCAGATCGTTCTCGACGACGATCTCGATCGAGATGCCCGGATTGCGCTCGAGAAACCGCGCCGCAATCGGCAGAAGCACCATGCGCGCGCCGGCCCGCGACGAGTTGATCTTCAGCCGCCCGGTCGGCGTGCCGCGAAACGTATTGAGATCGTCGAGCGCATCCTCGATATCGCGAAAGGCAGGCGCTATGCGGGCAAGCAGCGTTTCGCCCGCCTCCGTCAGCGCCACGCTGCGGGTCGTGCGGTTGAACAGGCGCACATCCAGCCGTTCCTCCAGCGCCTTGATCGCATGGCTGAGCGCAGACGGCGTGCAGCCCAGCTCGTCGGCGGCGCGACGAAAGCTCCGGTGTCTGGCAAGCGCCAGAAAGGGCGACAGGTCTGTGGGGGCAATGGTTCGCATTGCTGAATTATATTCATCAACTCAACAAGAATCGAGTCGATTATCTCAGGAGCAATCCGGGCGTAAAACTCTCCTCAGCCGCCGATCACCGGCAGGCACAACCGATCAAGAGGAGAATGCACAATGCGTACATGGTTCATCACCGGAGCATCCCGCGGTTTTGGTGCGCTCATCACCGAAAAGGCACTGGCAAAGGGCGACAATGTCGTCGCCACCGCCCGCAATTCGAAGACGATCACCGAGCGTTTCGGCGACCACGAAAACCTGCTGGCGGTCCCCCTCGACGTCACCAGCGAGGCACAGGCGCATGAGGCCGCCAAGGCCGCCGTTGCCCGCTTCGGCCGCATCGACGTTCTGGTCAACAATGCCGGTTTCGGCCTGCTCGGCGCAGTCGAGGAAGCCACCGCAGACGAGATCGAAACGCTTTACCGCACCAACGTCTTCGGCCTTCTTTCCGTCACCCGCGCCGTCCTGCCGCATATGCGCCGCCAGCGGTCGGGTCATATCCTCAACTTCTCGTCGATCGGCGGATACCAGAGCGGTGCCGGCTTCGGCGTCTATTGCTCGACGAAATTCGCCGTCGAGGGCCTGACCGAAGCGCTGGCGGAGGAACTTGCGCCGCTCGGCATCTTCGCCACCGCCATCGAACCCGGCTATTTCCGCACCGATTTCCTTGAAGGCCAGTCGTTGACGATCAGCGGCCAGGAAATCGCCGATTACGCCGAAACCGCCGGCGCGGTGCGCGAAAAGGCCAAGCTGATCAGCCTCAACCAGCCCGGCAACCCGGTCAAACTGGCGGAAGTTGTCGTCGATTTCGTCGGCATCGAAAACCCGCCGGTGCGCCTGCCGATCGGCAGCGATACGGTCGCCGGCATCGAGGCGAAGATCGCGTCGGACACGGCCCTTATCGAGCGCTTCCGGGCGATCTCCGTCTCGACCGATTTCGACAAGCCGGCCGCGGCCTGATCAAGGCCATCCCTGCAACAAAACGCCCGGCACATGCCGGGCGTTTTGCTTTGGGGATTTGCTTCGCTGTTCACCACAGGACATTGCCGACAGGCTGCAGCGGCTTGGCGGGCGTCGCCTTGCCCAGCAGCTGTTCCAGGTCGATCTGGATCGTCCGGCAGATGGACGACAGCGGCACGTCATGGGCGCGGTTGGCGAACGGGTCCTGCAGATCGGCGCCGATGCGGTCCATCGCCAGAAGCATGAAGCCGACGACGGTGGAGGCGAGCGGCGTGAAGATCGTCAGCGTATCGACAAGCCCGATCGGCAGAAGAATGCAGAAGGCATGCACGAACAATGTCGGGTAATAGGCATATTCGCGCGGCAGCGGCGTGTTCTTGATCCGCTCCATGCCGCCCTGCGCATTGCTCATGTCGACCAATAGCGTCTCGATCTGGATACGGCGGAACGAGCAGATCCAGCCCTTGGCCTCGGCTTCGGACAGCAGCTCCGCCGTCCGGTTGAGGATGGCGTTCGGCACGTTGTTGAAGCCGGCGCGCAGCTTGGCCACTTCCGCATCGGGCAGAAAATCCTCGATTTCGTCGCAGGATGGCTGGCTGCGCAGGTGGCAGCGCAGCGCATGCACATAGGCGATCTGCCGCTGCACCAGCGCGTGGCGCAGCGCTTGCGCCTCGGGCTTGTTGTCGATCAGGTGAAACACTTCCCGCCCATAGGAGCGCGAGGCATTCACCATGGCGCCCCACAGCGTGCGCGCCTCCCACCAGCGGTTATAGGCATTGCTGTTGCGGAAGCCGAGAAACAGCGCCAGCGCCGAGCCGAGCAGGCTCATCGGCAGCACCGGCAGGTTCAGCCACGGATGCGGCAGATAGACATAGGCCAGGGTGACGGCGAAATCCCAGATCAGGAGAAGAGCGAGCGGCCATCCGATATAGCCGAGCATGCGATGTAGACGGGCGGACTGGGGCAAGACCATGAAAGCTTCCTCGTTCACTCGTTCAATTAAGCAAGTTCAAAAGTAATCCGCATTGCAGCAATTTCGAGGCCCGGTCCGCATATTTTTGCTGCGATGCAACATGATTGGGTGTTGGAAAAACAAAGCGTTACCAACAATGCTGCATTGCACAGCAAGCAAATCGATTGAATGGCGGCTTGCCGCGTTTCGGATGTCAGCGGATGGTTTTCAGGATTTTTCGTAAACTATCCGGATTGTCCTCGCCGAGTTCGGCATCGATCTCGGCATGCACCCGCGTCCAGATCGGCAGCGCGGCAGACAGCACCGCCTTGCCCGCTTCCGTCAGTGTCAGAAGCCGTCCGCGCCGGTCCTTGGGGTCGGTATCCGTCTTCACCAGCCCGCGCCGTTCCAGAACCTTGAGCGCCGCCGTCAGCGTCGTGCGGTCCATGGCAAGCAGGTCGCAGACGGATTTCATCGTCGCCGGCTGCGGCCGGTTGAGCGACATCATCAGCGAAAACTGGCCGTTGTTCAGCCCGATCGGCTTCATCGCCACGTCGAACCGGCGGGCGAGCGCACGGGCCGCACGCTGCACATGCAGGCACAGGCAGGTGTCGCGCACCATCAGCGTGGCGGAAAACGGAAGCGAATCGACATTTGACATCATCGGATAATCATGTTGATATCAACGTAATCTGTCAAGGAAGAGGAGGCCTGCTGATGGACACGACCGTTTCCGCCAATAACTCGACCGACAAGAACCCCGCCGTCTCGCGTGAGGAATGGCTCGCCCGCCGCCGCGAGCTGCTGGCGCTCGAAAAGGAAGAGACGCATTTGCGCGACAAGGTGCGCGCCGCCCGCCGGGCGCTGCCCTGGGTCAAGGTCGACAAGGATTATCAATTCGACACGCCGGAGGGGAAGAAAAGGCTCTCCGACCTGTTCGACGGCCGCAGCCAGTTGATCGTCTATCACTTCATGCTCGGCCCCGGCTGGAAGGAAGGCTGCGACGGCTGCTCCTTCCTCGCCGACCATTTCGACGGCGCCCTGCCGCATCTCAACAATCACGATGTCACGCTCGTCGCCGTCTCGCGCGGCACGCTGCCGCAGATCGAAAGCTACAAGCGCCGCATGGGGTGGCACTTCCCCTGGGTCTCGTCCTCCGAGAGCGATTTCAACTTCGACTATCAGGTCTCGTTCACCGAGGATGATCTCAGGAAGGACCAGGTCACCTACAATTACCGCGAGATCCCGCCGGCCGAGGCCTATGAGGAACTGCCGGGTCTTTCCGCCTTCTTCCGCGATGAGGCCGGCGATGTCTTCCACACCTATTCGAGCTATGCCCGTGGCCCTGAGGAGCTTATCGGCACGCTGATGATCCTCGACCGTGCGCCCTTCGGCCGTAACGAGGAGGGCGTGATGAACTGGGTCAAGCGCCACGACGAATACGCGCAGAAGCCGCAAGACGCCGGTTCATCCTGCTGCCGTTGATCGCCGCCAAGCTGAAGCCATAAGGGAGAAGAGACGATGACCATGGTCATGGCGAAACCGCGTGCCGAACACGGTTTTTTGCAAAAGCTCGTCGGCACCTGGGATGTGACATCCGAAATGAGCGCCGACCACCCCTGGGTGGAAGAGGTCCGCTCGCTGCAGGGTCTCTGGTTCGTCGCCGAAGGCAGCGGCAACATGCCGGGTGGAGACGGTGGCGAAGAAGGCCCGGCTACCACCATGCTCACCCTCGGCTACGATGCCGCCAAGGGCAAATATGTCGGCACCTGGTTCGGTTCGATGATGGATTATCTCTGGGTCTACGAGGGCGAGCTGGAACCGGACGGCAAGACGCTCAGCCTCTACACGACCGGTCCCAAGATGGAAGGCGAGGGGATGGCGCAGTACCGCGAACAGGTCACCTTCCTGACCGACGACCACCGCACCTTCACCTCCGCGGCCGAACAGCCGGACGGCAGCTGGAAGCAGTTCATGGAAGCCCATTATAGGCGCAGGACGTAACGGCAACCCCGCCGCTCACCTGCGCAACCGCTTACCTGATCGGACCGCCCACTTGATCGAACCGCCCACCTTATCGAACCGCAAGGCGAAAACCCGAAGGAGAGAACGATGAGCGAAGACGATTTCCTGAAACCGCTGCCCCAACACCGGGCGCTCGAACGCCTGGTCGGCACCTGGGATGTGAAATCCTCGATGACCGGGCCGGATGCCGGCTGGACGGAGACATGCCGCTCCCTGGACGGCATCTGGTATATAGCCGAGGGAGAAGGGGACGTGCCGGGCGGCAAGGCGAAGACGATCATGACCCTGGGCTACGATCCCGACAGGCAACGCTATGTCGGCAGCTGGATCGGCACGATGATGGGCATGCTCTGGACCTATGACGGTGAAATGTCCGCCGATGGCAACACGCTCAGTCTCTATGCGACCGGCCCCGATTTCATGGGCGAGGGGCGGACAATTGAATACCGCGAACAGATCGTCTTTCAGGATCCTGACCACCGCCTGTTCACCTCGGCGACGAAAGAGCCGGACGGCAGCTGGAAGACGTTTCAGGATATTCGCTACACTCGGTCGAGCGCGCGCTAGAAGTGTTCCGCGCGGAGGATTACGCATGCCGTGGCGATTGTGGCCTCACCCTAACCCTCTCCCCGCTTGCGGGGAGAGGGACATGCCGCGCTCGACGATGGCGATTGAGGCGGGCCGGTGCGACATGCCACCTTCTCCCCCTTGGAACGGCGAGAAGGTGCCGGAAGGCGGATGAGGGGCGGCGCCAATATCGACCAAAACATCGAGAGCCAATCGACAACACCAACTCAACACAGAGGAGATTCCCATGCTGCAGACAACCGCAACGACCCGATCGGATACGCATGGCAGATTCATCTGGTGCGAATTGATGACCTCCGACACAGCCGCCGCCGGCGCCTTCTATTCGTCGGTCATCGGCTGGAAGGTGAAGCAGATCGAGATGCCGGACATGCCCGAAATGCCGCCCTATCACCTGTTCGAAATGGGCGAGGGCGACAATTGCCCCGGCATCGGCGGCATGATGGGTTTCCCGCCGGAGCTCGAGGGCAAGCTGCCGCCCAACTGGACCGGCTATGTCGCCGTCGACGATGTCGATGACACGGCGGCGCACTATGTGTCGCTCGGCGGCTCGGTGCAGCGTCCGCCGGACGATATCCCCGGCATCGGCCGTTTTGCCGTGGTTGCTGATCCGCATGGCGCGGTTCTGTGCATCATGACGCCCATTCCCCCGGAAAACCCGCCGCGCGAACTGGGGCAGGATGACCCCGGCAATGTCGGCTGGCACGAGCTTCATGCCGGCGAAGTCGGCGAGGCCTTCGATTTCTACGCCAGGATTTTCGGCTGGACGAAGGACCACGATTTCGACATGGGCGCCATGGGGCCGTATCGCATCTTCGCCCATGGGGATAAGGCGGTCGGTGGCATGATGACCCGTCCGCAGACCGTGCCCATGCCCTGCTGGTTCTATTACTTCAATGTCGAGGCGATCGATGCCGCGATCGACAGGGTCAAGGCGGGCGGCGGAAAAATCGTCAACGGCCCGATGGAAGTGCCCGGCGACAGTTTCATCGTTCAGGCGATCGACCCGCAGGGTGCCTTCTTCTGCCTCGTCGCGCCGAAGCGATAGGGGGCAGCCTTAGCGGCGGCCGACGGCTGCCCGCGGGATCGGGAGTACCACGTCGCTGTCGCGCCGCTGCAGGTTGGCATGGATGTAGGCGATGAACAGGTCGGCCGGCATCGCCTTGCCGTAATGCCAGCCCTGCGCCAGTCCGACGCCGCGCGCGATCAGGTAGTCGGCCTGCTCCTCCGTCTCGACGCCTTCGGCGATGATATCGAGCTTCAGGGATTTCGCCATGTCGATGATATGAGGCACGACCGAGCTTGTGGCGGTCTGGCGGTTGATCGTGTCGATGAACGACTTGTCGATCTTGAGCGCATCGAGCGGCAGGTTCTGCAGATATTGCAGGCTGGAATAGCCGGTGCCGAAATCGTCGATCGCCACCCTGTGGCCGCGGGCGCGCGCTTCCTCGATCGTGCGGCTCGCCTCTTCGATATCGAGCAGCCCGCGTTCGGTCGCTTCCAGCCAGATCTGCCGGGTTTCGATACCTGTGCGGCCGAAACGTTCGGCGACGGTCTCGAGAATGCGGCCGGTCTTGATGTCGTCGGCGCAGACATTGATCGCCACATGCAGCGACCGGTGCTGCACCAGAAGCTCGTTGAGATCCTTCGCTATGGCTTCGATCACCTGGTCGGTGATCGGCTGGATCAGGCCGCTCTGTTCGGCAAGCGGAATGAACAGGTCGGGCCGCACCAGGCTGCCGTCCGGCCGTTTCCAGCGCACCAGCGCTTCGGCGCCGACGCAGTGACCGGTCTCAAGCTCGACGATCGGCTGGTAGTGGACGAGGAATTCGCGCTTGCGCACGGCGATCTGCAACTCGCTGAGCGGCGAAAGCCGCCGGCGCGACTGCCGGACGATCATCATCACGATGAAGATCGAGGCAAATGCGCCAAAGGGTATGAACACCCAAAGCTGGCTACGGAAATGGGCGAGAAGCTCTTCCCGGTGCCCCACCGCGATCGCCGTCCATCCGGCATCTGTCGCAACGCCGAAGATATTGTTGCCGTTGACGCCGTTCGTGCCTTCCCTGGCAAGCGTCAGCGCCAGCTGCGTGTCGAGATCGTTGAGCATGGCCGCCACGCGTCCGTTCGGCGCGATGATGGTGATGCGGATGCGATTGTCCGACAAGAGGTCGATCGGCCGCGCCGGATCGATAAGTGCATTGTGGCTGCCCACCTGCACCACCGTCAGCGGGTCGGCTCCCGTCACCAGCGGCGCGACCGAAACCCAGGTCTGGATGTCGTCACCGGTGATGAACTCTGCCGGCGCCTTGGCAATCCGCTTCGTCGTCGGCCCCCAGGACGTGCATTTCAGCAGTCCCGCGTCGAAATAGCCGATCTCCTCGATCATCCGGCCATTGACCGAAAGCCGGCGCATTTCCAGAATATGGGCGTCGGAGCAGGGGGCGAACCGTTTGTCGGCGTCGAGTTCGCGCAGGATCGCGGCAGTGTTGAGGATGGAAACATGGGTGCGCGCGGCAGCCTGCCTCGCCACCAGCCCGAGCCGCTTTTCCTCGGTATCGACCGAAATGGCCCAGGCGGCGTAGATCGCCACGGATAAGGGTAGAAGCACGCCGCAAAAGGCGAGGACGAAGGCCTCTATGATAACCCGTGATCGCTTCAATTGCGTATCGCCCGTGATCTTACGCTGTTGGAATTCAGCCGCACATTAGGGGCGAGGAGTTAAAGTAATCTCTAAAAAATGCCTGCAATCACGGGATTTTTTAGCGCTACAATGCCGAAAGCGGGATTGCCGGCCAAGGCCGACAATCCCGGGTAGGTATTCGATTTGGGGTTCGGCAATCAGCGTTTGAGACTGCCGAGAATGCCGCGCACGATCGCCCGGCCGAGCTGGGTCGCCACAGTCCGCGTCACGCTCTTCATCGCTGCCTCCACGATCGTCTCGCGCTGGTAGCCGGAGCGGCCGACGGTCTTGCGGCCGCGCTGCTGTTCGTCGTCATCGCCGCCGCCGAAGCCCGGCAGCGTCCAGCCGGTCGTCTCGCCGGAACCGGCGGGCGGGGCGGGGTCGAGTTCGTCCTGGGCGTTTTTCGCCGCCGCCGCATCGGCCGCCTGTTTTGCACGCGCGGCCAGCATCTCGAAGGCGCTTTCGCGGTCCAGATCCTCGTCATAGAGACCGAGCACGGGGCTGCGATCCATCACCGCCTGGCGCTCGGCATCGGTAAGCGGCCCGATCCGGCCGGATGGCGGGCGGATCAGCGTGCGCTCCACCATGGACGGCGCACCCTTGGCCTCGAGTGTGGAAACCAGCGCCTCGCCGGTGCCGAGTTGGGTGATCGCCGTGGCGCAGTCGAAATCCGGGTTGGGGCGGAATGTGTCGGCGGCCGTCTTCACCGCCTTCTGCTCACGCGGCGTATAGGCGCGCAGGGCGTGCTGCACCCGGTTGCCGAGCTGGGCAAGCACCGTTTCCGGCACGTCGAGCGGGTTCTGCGTGACGAAATAGACGCCCACGCCCTTGGAGCGGATCAGGCGGACCACCTGTTCCACCCGGTCGAGCAGCACTTTCGGCGCCTCGTCGAACAAAAGATGCGCCTCGTCGAAGAAGAACACCAGTTTCGGCTTGTCCGGGTCGCCCACTTCCGGCAGTTCCTCGAACAGCTCCGACAGAAGCCAGAGCAGGAAAGTCGCGTAGAGCCTCGGGTTCATCATCAGCTTGTCGGCTGCGAGAACCGAGATCTGGCCATAACCATTGTTCGGGTTGGTGCGCATGATGTCGGTGATCTTCAGCGCCGGCTCGCCGAAGAAATGCTCGGCGCCCTGCTGTTCGAGCACCAGCAGCGCCCGCTGGATGGATCCGACGGAGGCCTTCGAGATCAGCCCGAACTCCTTGGAAAGCTCGCTCGCGTTTTCCGCCATGTAGTTGAGCAGCGAGGTGAGATCTTTCAGGTCGAGCAGCGGCAGGCCGGCCTTGTCGGCCAGCTTGAAGGCGATGTTGAGCACCCCTTCCTGCGGCTCGGACGCATCCATCAGCCGCGCCAGCAGCAGAGGCCCCATCTCGGCGATCGTGGTGCGGACGCGGTGGCCCTTCTCGCCGTAGATATCCCAGAAGATCACCGGGAACTGGTCGAATTCGTAATCGGCCATGCCGATCTGTTCGGCGCGTTTCGCAAGAAAATCCTTCGCCTCGCCCTTGGCCGCCACGCCGGACAGGTCGCCTTTGATGTCGGCGGCAAACACCGGCACGCCGGCGCGCGAAAATCCTTCGGCCAGAATCTGCAGCGTCACCGTCTTGCCGGTACCGGTCGCCCCGGTGACGAGGCCGTGGCGGTTGCCGAATTTCAGCTCGAGGAACTCGGCCTTGTTGAGCGTGTCGTCAGGCTTGCGGCTGCCGCCGATGAAGAGCTTACCCGTCTCGTCCGTCATGCTGTCACGCACTCCCTGTCGGCGTTTGTTCTCAGATGCTTATAAGATGCGCCGAGGCGGGCGGCAACGGTTTGTGGCGCGGGTGATTTCGCGGAATTGGTGCCTGTGCTATCGTGTGTCCATGATGTCGAGGCTTCGCGTACATAGGGCCTATTCTGACATGCAAGGTTGCCGCGATCCCCTCACTTGCGATTTCCAACACTTGGCTAAAGCTAAGATGTTGAAATCGCTTTCTCTCTCACGAGGGGAGCGATACTGGAGCGTGCCGCACCCTCGGCGCCCTACCTCTCCCTTTGTGAGAGAGGATACGAAATCAAGATCTTAGCCGAAGGCTAAGTCTCAGGTTTTGTTGGTGAAGGGATTGGATTTTGTTGGTGAGGGCATATGACGGTCGTGGCTTGAGAGAGGATCATGCCTTATCTTGCCGACGAAGGCACCGGGGGGCACCCAAACCACTTGCCTTCGCTGCGCCCATCGGCCAAAACTGCCTGGCCATTACCTTGACGTCAACGTCAAAGCCTCAGGAGAGATTGATGAACGAACTGGTTTCCCGCGTTGCCGACAGCGTCGGCCTCGCTCCCGATGTGGCCGCAAAGGCGATCGGCATGATGCTCGGCTTCCTGCAGCGCGAAGCCGATGACGGCGCGGTGGCGCGCATGATCGAGGCCATTCCGGGTGCTACCGAACTGGTCGCCCAGTTCAACGGCGAGGGCGCCGGCGGCGGCGGTCTGCTCGGTGGCCTGATGGCCAGCTTCGGCGGCGGCGTCATGGCGCTCGGCCAGCAGCTGATGGCCGAAGGCCTCGGCATGGGCGAGATCACCGCGCTCGCCAAGGAGACGATGGCGGTTGCCCGCGAACACGCCGGCGACGAAGTGGTCGACACGGTGATTGCCTCGGTTCCGGGCCTGTCGCAGTTCGTCTGATCGCCGATCCGGCAGAATCAACAAAAAGGCCGCCGGCTCCTGTGACCGGCGGCTTTTTGTCGGGTGGCTATCGGGGGATCGCCACGTCGATGAGGGGGTGGGGACCCCCGACCGGAGAGCTTGGATGCCCCGGCCTCGCCCGCGTTTTCCTCAAGGCGATGGACTCAATATATATTAGATAATGCTAATTAGCAATACGGAATTGCAAGTCTGGGTGGCGTAAACGGTAAGATACTACCGATTCGGCGCGCGCGATAGCCCGCCTGATGCCGGCTGCCCCATTGACTTTACTGCGCAACCGGCACATCTGATGCGTCAAAGCGGCGGCCCGTCCGGGCGTCGCTCTTTCAAAGGACAACCGAGATGAACCCCGACAGTCGAAGTTCGACGTCATTACATAGACCTGCCGCCTCAGCGCGCTGATCTCTCTCTCGGGTGACGCGTTCCGGGGACCGGATGGTCCGAAAAGGAGCCGTCATGCTGCGCATCCACGCTTATGACCTTGACCGCCTTGTGCCCGCCAATCTGGGAGCCGAAGCCCTCGACCGGACGTTCGAGGGCGATGTTTCCGCTGCGCAGCCTGCCGATGCCACGCCCGATGCCAAAAGCCCTCCTGTCGTCTGGTACGACCTGATCAGCCCGACGGCCGATGAGGAGCGGGAGGTCGGCGCATGTCTGGGCATTGCCGTTCCCACCATGGACGAGATGGAGGATATCGAGCTGTCCGCCCGGCTCTATCAGGAGGACGGCGCCGAGTTCATGACCATGACCGTGCTGACGAGGCCGGATGCCGGCACGCCGATCAAGGTGCCGGTCACCTTCATCGTCAAGGGCCAGATCCTCGTCACCGTGCGCCATTCCGAGCCGCGTCCCTTCGATGCCTTCATGGCGCGCGCCCGCAAGGCGAACGGCATGGGCCTGCATTCGGCCACCGGCGAACTGATCATGACCGGCCTGATCGAGGCGATCATCGACCGCATGGCCGACACGCTGGAACGCCTCGGCGCCGATATCGACCAGATCTCCCGCGACGTCTTCCAGGCCAAGGCGTCAAAGGCCAACAAGAAGCAGCGTGACCTTCAGGAGCTGATCCGCGCCATCGGCCAGAAGGGCGAATTCATCACCGTAACGCGCGAAAGCCTGGTCAGCGTCAGCCGTGTCGTCGCCTATTACGCGGCTCTTGACGGCGTCGATCGCAAGCTTTCGAAGGAAGTCCGCCAGCGGCTGAAACTGTTGCAGCGGGATGCCACCTCGCTTGGCGATCACTCGGCCTTCATGTCGAACAAGATCAATTTCCTGCTCGATGCGACGCTCGGCCTGATCAATCTGGAGCAGAACCAGATCATCAAGATCTTCTCCGTCGCCTCGGTCATGTTCCTGCCGCCGACGCTGGTCGCCTCCGTCTACGGCATGAACTTCGCCGCCATGCCGGAACTGCAGTGGCAGTACGGCTACCATTCGGCGATCGGCCTGATGATCTTTTCCATGGCCGTGCCCTATCTCTATTTCAAGCGTCGCGGTTGGCTCTGACCAAGCTCGACTGGGCGCAAACGAATTCGGCAGGGCGCAAATCAGGAAAGGGCGGAGCATCGCTGCTCCGCCCTTTTTGTTTTCGGTTCGAAAGCGGGTCTCAGAACTCTTCCCAGCTCTGCGCCACCGCGGCATTGCCGGAAAACGCGCCGGCGACCTTGCGGGCCAGCGACCGGGCAGGCGAGGCGGACGGCGCATCGGTTCTTGCTGCTGCCCTTACCTGGTGTTGCATGGCCTGATGCTGCCTGACCTGGCCTTCCGAAAGCTTGAACTGGGCCAGAAGCGCGTTGAGCGATGCCGCCTCGCGGGCGAGGCCGTGGCTGGCGGCAGTGGATTCCTCCACCATCGCGGCGTTCTTCTGCGTGTCCTGGTCCATCTGGTTGACGGCCGTGTTGATCTGCTGGAGACCCGACGACTGTTCCTGCGAGGATTCGACGATCGCCGCGACGTTGCGGTTGATCTCCTGCACCTCGGCAACGATCGTCTTCAGCGCCCGGCCGGTCTCTCCGACCAGCTCGACGCCGGTGCGCACCTGCTCGTTGGAGGTGGTGATCAGCGCCTTGATTTCCTTTGCCGCGTTGGCGGAACGCTGCGCCAGTTCGCGAACCTCCTGGGCGACGACGGCAAAGCCCTTGCCGGCTTCGCCGGCGCGTGCCGCTTCGACGCCGGCATTCAGCGCAAGCAGGTTGGTCTGGAACGCGATGTCGTCGATCACGCCGATGATGTTGGAGATCTCGCCCGAAGACTTCTCGATCTGTTCCATGGCGTTGACGGCGGTCTGGACGATCTCGCCCGACTTTTCCGCGCCCTGACGGGTGCGGGTAACCAGCGTTCCGGCTTCCGAAGCGCGCTTGGCGGCGTCCTTCACCGTCGTGGTGATCTGTTCGAGCGCCGCTGCGGTCTCTTCCAGCGAAGCGGCCTGCTGTTCGGTGCGCTTGGCCAGATCGTCGGCGGCCGTGCGGATCTCGTTGGCGCCGGCGTCGATGCCGCGGGCGTTCTGGGCAACACGGGTCATCGTGTCCTGCAACTGCGCTGCCGAGGTGTTGAAGTCGCGGCGGACGCTGTCCAGCGAGGCGGTGAAGGCCTGCTCGATCCGGTAGGTGACGTTGCCTTCGGAAATGTTCTTGAGGCCTGCGGCCAGACCGTCGATGGCGAACTGGATGTCTGCGGCTTCACGCGCCTTGGCGGCCTCGCGCTCGGCGCGTTCCGTCTCGGACAGGCTGCGGTTGGCCTGGGCTTCCTTTTCCAGCGCAATGCGCTCGATGGCGTTGTCGCGGAAGACGGAGACGGCGCCGGCCATCTGGCCGACCTCGTCCTTGCGCGTCAGGCCGGGAATTTCCTCGGATGTCTGGCCGCTGGCAAGCGATGCCATGCGGGCGCGCAGCGCCTCGATCGGGCCGGAAATGCCGCGCGCGGCGACGAACAGCGAAGCGGCGATGGCAGCGGCAAACAAGGCGCCGATGGTGACGGTCAGCGTGAGCAGCGTCGAATTGATATTTGCGGAAATCGCAGCGCTCTCGTCGAGCACGGCCTTGCCGTTGGCAATGTTCCAGTCGCGCAGGTCGTCGCGGATCTGGGCGATCTGCGGGTCTACGGCGGCAAGCGCTGCCTGTGCGTCCTGCACCCGGCCCTGGTTGGCCAGCGCCACGGCGGCGTCGGTTCTCTGGGTGATCTGCTGGATGCGCTGTTCGAATGCCGACAAGGTTTCCGTCTGCTCGGGGATCAGCTGCTTCGACGTCGACAGGAGCCTTGCGATCGCGGCTTTGCCGCTATCGTAGTTCTTCACCGCGACGGCGCGGAATTCCGAGCTTTCCGGATAGACGATCAACTGGTAGGCGCTGTAGGCCACCGAGTTCACCGAGGTCGATGCGCGCGAAACCTGGGTGGCGGCGACGTTATCCTCGGCGATGAAGGCGGTATATTCCGCATCCGCCTGCTTGAAGCTGTAAGCGGCAGCGGCCAGGCCGCCGACCCCGATCAGACAGACGGGGACGATCAGTGACAGTATCTTGGTTCGAATCTTTGCATTCGAAAGGAAGCTCATTGGCAATACCATGGGAGAGCGACCGCGGCTCAAGGCGCAGTCGGGCGTTAGGCGGGCAATGGGAATAAGGGGTACGGCGGTTGGCGGCGGACCTGCGGGCCTGTCATGGGCTCAACCTGACGCTAGGTCAGTTTTTCTTAAACACCTCTTAATTGTGATGGTGCGGATGCATAAAAGTTGAATTGCTGATTATTTTTGACAGGGCTAGGTTGCCGAGATGGTGGCGATGCAATCGAGGATTTTCGCCGCCCGATCGCCCACTGCTCCCCTGATCAGGGAGAGCAGCATTTTGCCGGACGTGGCATGGCCCCCGGCCGAGCGGCGTCAGCGGGAGGCTTCACTCAGTTGCGGCTCGAAATCCGGCAACAGCTTGCATGGCTCGTCATAGGTCTTGCGCTTGTCCTCGCAGAGCGCGGCAATCGAGTGTTTCGTCGGCTTCTCGCCTTTTTCGATCCATCCCAGCATGGCGGAAAACAGCGCCGCATATTGCGGCGTCGAGAGTTTCGAATGCTCCGCCTCGTCGGAAAAGTTCTGCTGCAAGAGATCGCCATTGCCGGCGCGTTCCACCGTCTGGCGATAGATCGCCTCATGGTCGACGAACACGGTCGGGTCGTCCTTGGCATGCAGCGTGATCGTCGGCGCAACGATCTGACCGGTCAGGTCGCTGTCATAGGCCATCGCCCGATGGGCTTGCGGGTCGGCGGAAAACCGCTCGACGCCCTGGTTCAGTGCCGCATCGTCATCGGATCCCTTGTACTCCACCTTCGAATTGTCGAACGGGTTCTTGCCGTCCAGCCTGCGCCAGACGATGTCCTGAAACAGGTTCGTCGCCCAGGCCAGATGCGCCACGAGATTGCTTTCCGGTACCTTCGTCACGGCCAGAATATTGGCAAGTTTTCTTGCCTGTTCCGGCGTGCGCTTGTCCGCAGCCGACGAAAGACCGGTGCATTCGTCCACCCGTGCCTTCAGGTCGTCGCGCGACATCTTGGCGTCCTTCGGCAGGCCCTGCCAGACGGGATACTGCACCTCGCCGGCCCGCGGATGGTTTTTGCAGTAATATTGGTAGACGGCCCTTAAGTCGGCGCGAAAATCATAGCCGTGACTGCCGCCGGCAAGCAGTCCGCTTGTCAGCACGATGCCGTCGTAATTCCGGGCGCCGCGCCAGTCGAGCGCGTAAAGCTCGGCGGTCTTGGCCGCCACGTTTCCGCCCCAGGACTGGCCGTGCAGCAGCACATGCTTCGGTTCGCCCAGAAGGTTGATGGCGATGCGCCGCACATTGTCCGTGTCGGCCGCAGCCATCCGCACGCCATAGCCCTCGCGGCGATAATTCGAGCCTGCCCAGGCGTAGCCTTCCTGCACGGTGACGGCGAAACGCTCCAGATCCTCCACCGGATCGTTGGCCTTCGGCTTGGCCGTGCGCGGCCCGCCATGGGCATGCACGACCAGCGTGCCGTTCCAGTCCTTCGGCTTGGCGATCCAGTAATAGGCGCCGCGCATGTCGCGCCCGGCAAAGCACTCGGTCCCCGCCGGCATCGATTTCGGGCACTCCTGCGGCGCAGGCTCCGCCCCGCGCCTTTGCGCGCTCGCCGGCAAACTTGTGGCGCTAACGGCGCAGGCCGAGATCAACAACATCCTGAAAAGCATGGAAAACTCCTCCTCTTCCAGCCCATGCGAAACCTATGGCGGACAGGGAAGGAGGCAATGGCAAAGGCGCATTCGATCGCCGTGGAGCGCACTTCGCCGGGGCGGCATGGGTCGCATATTGCCCAAAACACTACCCGGTCGGGTGGAATGCCACCCATCTATTCGCGGTAGCTCTCCTCGCCCTAATCGTAGGGTAGGCATAGAAGGCAGGTCCCCCTCTGGCCTGCCGGCCATCTCCCCCACAAGAGGGGAGAGGACAAGCAGCAACCTCTTGCCGCATTGGGGTCTCGGCGGAGCCGACTGGATTAAGCCCTCCCCATTGTGGGGAGGGTTGGGAGGGATCTTTTCAGAAAGCGAAGCGCTATCGGTCCCATTCCGGCGCCAGATGCGCCGGGCTGACGATGCGGCCGTCGGGGCGGGCGAGCTTGTGCACTGCCGCCATTTCCTCTTCCGACAATGCGAAATCGAAAATGTCGAAATTCTCCGGCAGGCGGCTTTCGGTTGCCGTCTTCGACAGGGCGATCACGTCCTTCTGCTGCACGGCCCAGCGCAGCACCACCTGTGCCGCCGTCTTGCCATGGCGGGCGCCGATATCCTTCAGCACCTCATCCTTCGGCACCGCGCCATCGGCCATCAGGTAATAGGCGGTCACCGACATGCCGGTCTTTTGCGCCTCCGCCAGCACCCTGGTCTGGTCGAGATAGGGATGATACTCGACCTGGTTGTTGACGATCGGCGCATCCGACAGTTTTACCGCCTCGGCCATCAGTGCGGTCGAGAAGTTGGAAACGCCGATAGCCTTCACCTTGCCGGATCTAACAAGCGCGTTCAGCGCGCCGATCCGGTCGGCAAGCGGCATCTCGCTCTGCGGCCAGTGAAGCAGCAGCAGGTCGACATGGTCGGTCTTCAGCTTGGCGAGGCTCTCGTCCACCGAAGCGAGAAAATCGTCATGGCCGACACGGTCGACCCAGACCTTGGTGGTCAGAAAGATGTCCTGACGCGGAATGCCGGACTTCGACAGCACGTCGCCGACGGCCGCCTCGTTCTTGTAGATCTGCGCCGTGTCGACATGGCGGAAGCCGAGTTTGAGGGCTTCCGGCAGGATGCGGTGAACGTCGGCGTCGGGCATGCGGAATGTGCCGAAGCCGAGGGCAGGGATGTTTGCGCCGTTTGCGCTGACAGTGTGCATGGAATTCTCCGTGGGAAAGGAAGCCCGGCAGGGCGCCGGGCAGGAATGCGACCCTCAGTTACATGGGCCGTTCGGGAATGCGTTCAACCGTGGTTTTTCGTCGGATCCTATTCGGCCGGTTGAGCGATGGCACGATCCTGTGCCTGCCGCCTGTCGAGACGTACGGCAATCAGGGCGACGGCAAGCGCTGTGATCGGCACCAGACCGGCGACGAAGGTGACGGCGCCAAGCCCCGGCCCGTGATCGATGACGGCACCGCCGAGCCACGCGCCGATGGCGTTGCCGAGATTGAAGGCAGCGATGTTGAAGGACGACGCCAGCCCCTGGCCCGCCCCTTCCGCCTGCCGCAGCACCCAGATCTGCAACGGCGAGACGGTGGCGAACGCGGTCGCGCCGAACAGGCCGATGGCGATCACGGTCAGGACAGGCTGGTGGATCACCGCCGTCATGGCCAGCAGCACGATCGAAAGCGCGACAAGGCTGCCGAGGATCGTCGGCACCAGATGCCGGTCGGCGAGCCACCCACCGGCCAGATTGCCGATCACCAGGCCGCCACCGAAGACGAGCAGGATCGGCGAGACGGCGCTCTGCGAAAACCCGGTGATTTCGGTCAGGATCGGCGCGATATAGGTGAAGCCGGCAAACACGCCGACCCAGGAGAGCACGGTGGTCAGAAGGCCGAGGATGACGCCACGCCGGCCGAGCACGGCCATCACGCCCTCCGATGCGTCCTCCGTGCCATCGGCAGCCTCATCTTTCGGCACGACAAGCGCGATGACGGCAAGTGCGGCAACCCCGATCAGAGTCACGGCGAAGAAGGTCGAGCGCCAGCCATAGGCCTGGCCGAGCCATGTGCCGAACGGCACGCCGAGAATGTTGGCGACGGTCAGGCCGGTGAACATGATGGCGATGGCGGACGCCTTCTTGTTCGGTGCGACGAGGCCGGTGGCGACCACCGAGCCGACGCCGAAGAACGAGGCATGCGCAAAGGCGGTCAGCACCCGCGCGGCCATCAGCGACCAGTAGTCCGGCGCCAGCGCACAGGCGAGGTTGCCGATGGTGAACACCACCATCAGCGCCATCAGCAGCGTCTTCTTCGACCACCGGCCGGAGATCGCCCCGAGGATCGGCGCGCCGATGACGACGCCGAGCGCATAGCCGGAAATCAGCAGTCCGGCCGCCGAAATGGAAACGCCGAGATCCTTCGATACGTCGATCAGCAGACCCATGATGACGAATTCCGTGACGCCGATGCCGAACGCACCGGCCGTCAACGCATAGAGAGCGAGAGGCATTGGGGTATCCTTGTAAAGTCGTGTTCCGGGAAGAAACGTGTCCGATGCCGGCAATATCGGCGAGCCGCACTTGCTTGAGTAGCGTCAAAGGCGGATAATGATTTGTGAAATTGGTTCACAGGCGAGGTAAAATGGTCGCTGTTGGCTGGCGTTTACCCGACGAAGCAAGCGTCGCCTCCTCATCCGCCTGCCGGCACCTTCTCCCCGCAAGCGGGGCGAAGGGACCCGGCCGTTGGCTTTTCGTGCCCCTAGGAACGTCTTGGAAAAATCCGTTCTCCTGACGTCGCATGGGGCACGTCCCTCTCCCCGCCTGCGGGGAGAGGGCTAGGGTGAGGGGCAGCCTGAGGCGGTAAGTGTGAGGGGCCGCCTCGGGTGATGAGTATGGGATCCGCCCCAAGCCCCGCCGCGACCACCCAAAAACAACCCGACAAAGGAAACCGACCTTGGACAACCGCGCCGGAGAAATGGAAGTCTTCGTTCTTGCCGCCGAGCTGAAAAGCTTCTCGGCGGCGGGCAGAAAGCTGAAGCTGTCGCCGTCTGCCGTCAGCAAGCTCGTCACCCGGCTGGAGGACAGGCTCGGCACGCGGCTTGTCGTGCGCTCCACCCGCACCCTGCAGCTGACGCCGGAAGGCGAAACCTATCTCGCCCGCGCCGCCCGCATCCTCGCCGAAATCGCCGATACGGAGGAGATCGTTTCAGGCGGCGGCCGCGCCCTGCCGCGCGGTCCTCTGTCGGTCAATGCGGCGGTCGGCTTCGGCGAGCGCTACATCCTTCCGATGACCAGCGAGTTCCTCTCGCTTTTCCCCGATGTCCAGCTCGACATCACGCTCACCGACGATACGGTCGACCTGATCCGCGAGCGCGTCGACATCGCCATCCGCCACGGGCCGTTGCGCGATTCCTCGCTGATGGCGCGCAAGCTCGGCGAGACCCGGCAGGTGGTGATCGCCTCGCCGCATTACCTTGCCACGCGCGGCATGCCGCAAACCCCGCAGGATCTCGACCACCACAACTGCATCAACTTCAACTTTCGCCGTTCCGTCGAAGGCTGGACATTTCGCGACCCGCAGACGGGCAGGGTGGAAACCCGCCCGGTCTCCGGCAGCCTCAGGGCCTCCAGCGGCTCGATCATCCGCCGGTTCTGCCTCGATGGCCTGGGCATCGGCCGCGTCGGCCGGTTTCATGTCGAGCCGGATATTCAGGCCGGCCGTCTCGTGCCGATCCTCGAGGATTACAATCCAGGCGACCTGGAGGAAATCCACGCCGTCTACGCCGGCCACGAGCACCTTGCGGTGCGCATCCGCGCCTTCATCGATTTCCTCGCCGAACGGATATGATCAACTGTGGTGGAGCGCCCGTTTCACCTTGTGGCTGAAATGCCGCTTGAGGAATTGCGAGCTGCGGTATTTCACGCCCGCCGGGCGCTCGGGATCGGCGATATCCGTCTCCGCGATCAGCTCCTCGTCCGCCGTCAGTTCCCGCATCGGCACCGGCACCAGCCCTCGGCCGGTTTTGCCGTTGAGTGCCTCGATCGCCGCAATGATCGATCCGCCATGCGCCGCGATCGCCTGCGTCACCTCTTCCGGCTCGCGCCCCAGATGCTCGGCGATCAGGTCGTCGCGGGTGGCGATGATTTTTTCCGTCAATGCCGTCTGCCCGTCCGCCGCCTCCAGAATGAGGTCGCATTCGGTGTCGTAGCCCATCGAGCGGTTGTTGAGGTTGGCCGACCCGATCTTGAGAATGCGGTCGTCGGCGAACATCATCTTGGCATGCACATAGATCGGCGTGCGCGCCGCATTGACCGGGTAATAGAGCCGGAACCGGTCATGGATATCCGCCGCCTTCACCATCTTCATCAGCCGCGCCCGCGCCCCGTCCATCGCTTTCGCCTCCAGAAAGCCCTCGCAGCCTTCCGGGTTGATCAGCACTACCTCCGGCCCGTCCGGCTCTTTCAGCCGCTCGGCGATGGCAAGCGCGATCCGGCGCGAGGCGAAATACTGGCTTTCGATGTAAAGCACCTTCTTCACCGAAGCGATGATCGCAAGCTTCACCGTCTCGATCTCGACGATCTGCTTGCGCTCCTCATATTCGGGCGCGGTGCGGGCAATGCCGATGGCGATGTCGCGGAACCCGACTTCCAGATCCTCCGGCCACGGCGTCTCGCCGGCGCCCTTCATCGCCGGTTCCGGCAGGTCTTCGCCCGACGCAAGCTTCCAGCGGCGTCGTGCCACTTCGCCCAGCGCCCGCGCCGCATCGCCGGAAAGACAGGTCGTCGCGTCGTGCCACGGCCCTTGCGCAAAGCCGAGCGGCGATTTTCGCAGCGGTTCCTTCTCCGCGTGGTCGCGCGTATCCCAGCGCCCGACGGTCATGTCGATCCCGCCGCAAAAGGCCACCTCGTCGTCGATGACGAGCAGCTTCATGTGATGCGACGAAATCGTCGGATGCGCGCCGTCGAGTTTCAGGTGAATGCGTTTGTCGAACATCCATTTGAGAATGTAGAAGGGCGTCTCGCCGCGGGTGATCGAGTTGAACAGGCCGATATCCCATTTGAGAATGCGGATATCGAGATCGTCATTGCGCTCGGCCAGCGCGTTGAGGAACTTGCCCAGCTGGTCGGGCAGGTCGTCGGTCTTGCGGCTGTTGCGCGCCCGGTCGCTGCCATTGCCGGGAACCAGATCGATGCGCGTATCGAAGTCCCAGCCGACGAGATAGATCGAGCGTTTCGCCTGCGCCATGGCGCTCTTGGCGTGCCGGAAGAAATCCGCGGCGTCGATGATGATCGACAGCCGGTCTGCCTCGGCGATCCGCCAGCAGGTTTCGCCTTCCTTCAATATGCTGTTCATAAGTGAGCGTGCCCGCAATCCATTGACCCTTGGCCCATTGACCCTTGGCCGGGCATATAGGGCAGGGCGCCCGCGCTTCTATGGCGGTGCACAAATTTGGCTGGCGGTTTTTATTCGGGTTTCTGCCCGTTGCGCTTGCCGGCGCCATTCTTGCGGCTGCCATGCCAGGCGATGGCAAACAGGATGACCGGCCAGATCGCCGTCAGCGCAAGCCCGGAAAAGCGCGCCGCACTCCATGGCAGGTTGCGCAAAATACCCTCGATCAGGGTCAGCACGAAGAACACCTTCGCGATGATGAGGTATATGACGAGGGCGGTTGTGGTCATGGTCTGATCGTCTCGTAGTCCGGTATCCTAACCCCTTGCAGAAACCGGTTAAGGATGCAACGAGGGGTTTCGGTCGCGCAGAAGAATCATGAGGCCGACAGATGCCTCGCATCCCACAAACCATTCGGCAGTCCACAAGTCTTCACCCATTTGAGGGAGAGCGGGCTACATTGCCGCTTCGGCCTGCCTTCCGTGCAGTTTTTCCACCTCCATCGCCACCAGTTCCTGCAGCCGCCACAGATTGCGGTCGCGGATGCCGAATTCGGCCAGATGCACGACGGTATTGTAGAGATATTCGGCGCAGGAGCCGCGGTGGCCGCAGGCGCGGGCGAGAATGGGTGCGACCTGTTCGAGTGGCAGAACCGGCCGCATGATGCGCGGACTGTCGCCGCCGGCCCAGAAGGTCAGCGCCTTGATCGTGTCGCCGTCCTCGGTGCGCACCGGCAGGAAGCGAAACGTCGTCAGGCTGTCCTTGTGGCTCACCTCGCGGCGCAGCGCCATCTCGATCTGCTCGCGCTTGTCATGGTCTGCGACGCGGTAGATCACCCCGTCGCAGCGCCCGCCGCGCGACAGCATCATCATCAGCCCCGGCAGCTCGGGCGATCCGCGGCCGCGCTCGATATGCAGCGAAAACGACCGGTGCCAGCCGTAGGCGGTGGCCCGCTGGCAGGCGATGGATTGAAAGCCGGGTTTCCAGATCAGCGAGCCATAGGCAAAGATCCACAGCGGCTCGTCGCCCACTTCCTGCGCCAGCCGGTCGGCAAGCGTCGCAAAATCCTCGTCCGTCAGCGGCTGCCATGCGGCGGGTGGTCCCGGATCGATCTCGTCGCGAAAGCAGAGATCGACCATTTCCTGGGTCAGCGACATGAGGCGCGGTCTGGGCAGCGGCATGGAAGAGGATTTCGGCATGGCTCCGACAATGGCTCCGGCGGTGATCTTGGCTGTTCGGGGTATCGAAAGACTGCGCCCGTCGAACTCGACTGTCAATCTTTCTAAGGGCTTGCCGCATCGTCGCCCGATTTTTCTGGTCAAGCATCACGGATCGTTTCGATTTGACATCAAACCGTGAACCGACTTTAAGGAAGGAGCCCGTCTGTGATGCGTTGGCTGTTTATTCTCGTCCTGGGCCTGCTGATCGCCTGCATTCTCAGCATCATCTGGATGAACGATGCCAATCGCTTCCCCGCGGGCGGGCAGTTGCAGGGCGGTCAGCTCGGCGATGGCGCGCTTGGCGGCGGTTCCGGCCAGCAGAACCCGCTGACCGGTCAGCCGCCAACACCCAGCCGCCCCGCCGGCGCACCGTGATTGCTGCATTGCGGCAACGCATCAATCTTTGTGATGTTTCATTTCATATTATCGCTTGACCTTCGGCCGCGCTGCGCCTTCATTCGCGCCACTTTTATGCCCCCGATTGAAGGAGAATAATCATGTCCGTCGATACATCGCCCCGCTCCACCACCTGGACCTATGTGGATGGAGAATGGGTGGACGGTAACCCGAAGCTGATCGGCCCGACCTCGCATGCGATGTGGCTGGCCTCGACCGTGTTCGACGGCGCCCGCTGGTTCGACGGCATGTCGCCGGATCTCGACCAGCATTGCCAGCGCATCAACCGCTCGGCCGTCAACATGGGCATGAAGCCGACCATGACGCCGGAAGAGATCGAGGCCCTGGCGCTCGAAGGCGTCAGGAAGTTCGACGGCAAGACCGCCATCTACATCAAGCCGATGTACTGGGCCGAACACGGCACGGCCTACAGCGTCGTCGCCCCCGATGCCGAATCGACCCGTTTCGCGCTGTGCCTCTTCGAAGCGCCGATGGGCACCGCCAAGCCGTCCTCGCTCACCGTCTCGCCCTATCGCCGCCCCAGCCCGGAAGTGGCCATGACCAGCGCCAAGGCCGGCAGCCTGTATCCCAACAGCGGCCGCATGATCATCGAGGCGCATGAGCGCGGCTTCGACAACGCGCTGGCGCTCGACATGAACGGCAATGTCGCCGAAACCGCCTCCTCGAACATCTTCATGGTCAAGGACGGCGTCGTTTTGACCCCGATCCCGAACGGCACCTTCCTGGCCGGCATCACCCGTTCGCGCGTCATCGGCCTGCTTCGCGAAGCCGGCTTCGACGTTCGCGAACAGACGTTGACCGTCAAGGATTTCGCCGATGCCGACGAGATCTTCACCTCCGGCAACTATTCCAAGATCGCCCCGGTGACGAAGTTCGAAGAGCGCGAATTGCAGGAAGGCCCGGTCGCCCGAAAGGCGCTGGAACTCTATATGGAATGGGCCCGCTCCGGCGGTCGCAACGACGCCTGATCGCTGCCTGATCCCACTTGATCCGGATATCCGCAGGCCCGTGTCCCGCGGATATCCGCCGCACCATTTTGTGCCGGTTTGTCACTGCCTATACATAAAAGACGACAGCATGTCGTAAATATTTATGTGCCGTTTTGGCGCGCTATTCATGTTTTACTAAGGCTGTCGAAAGTCTAAAGGCTCGCGCCATCTCATTTTTGCCGCATTGCAGCAAAATTATGCCACTGACGGTCAAGTATTGCCTGAAGTCTCTCCCCACCTCGTCCGGTCGCTTTCAAGCGCCGGCGCAGCTGTACGGAAAAGGAGCAAGCATGACAGTGAACGTGTCACCCGCATCCTCCAGCGGTTCCTCGAACGCCCCGAAAAACGATCTTGAAGCGGTCGCCCGCAGCGGCAGCCGGCTGAAACGCATGGCGGTGCGCATCCCCACCTATCTGGCCGACGTGAAGGAAAACCCGGCCTGGCTGCCGATGTTCATGCTCGCCCGCACCATGCCGGGCCGCCGCGCCCACTGGGCCATGTCGGCCAAGTACAGGCCGTCCGAACCGGCCAAGCCCTCGATCTTCGGCGCCCTCGATGCCGCCGGGATCGCCGCCGACCTGCGCCGCGACGGCATTTTCGCCGACCTGCAGCTTCCGGCCGAAATCCACGGGGAAATCCGTGATTTCGCCGGCCGCACGCCGTGTTTCGGCAATTTCAACCGGCAGCTGGAATTTCTGGCGCCCGAGCATGCCGAGGCCGAACAGAGGCTTGGCCGTTCGCTTCTGAGCGGCCATTTCTTCGAGCGCTCGCTGGAAAGCGAAGGCGTGCGGACAGTCCAGAACGATCCGCTGCTACTCGATGTCGCCAAACACTATCTCGGTGCCGGTGCGCAGCTCATCACCACCCGCATCTGGTGGAGCTTTCCCACAAGCGCGGCGTCGGAAGCCGACCGTCATCTCGCCTCGCTCGACAAGTTCCACTTCGATCTCGACGACTGGCGGATGCTGAAATTCTTCTTCAATCTCGTCGATGTCGACGAAGGCACAGGCCCGCACGTCTTCATCAAGGGCAGCCACGCCCGCCGCAAGGCCAGGCATCAGTATACGCTTCTCGTCGGTCACCCGGCCGAAGAAGTGCTCGATTACTACGGCACCGACAAGGCGGTGACGCTGACGGGGCCGGCCGGCTCCGGCTTCGTCGAGGACCCGTTCGGCTTCCACATGGGTACGGTACCGACAACCCGCCCGCGCCTGATGATGGAAGTCGGCTTCGGCGTGTCGAAACCGTCCCGCCGCCGTTTTCATGGGGAGCCGGTGATCAGGGGGTAGCAGCAATCCAGGCGCACGAATACGGAATGCGGCATGTGCCCTAATATTATGGGCCATGCCGCATAGGGATACGTTGATCGTGAGGGCTTAAGTGAGCGTCATCTATATTAGGACTTGTCGTGTGGTAATTCCGTTATGAGCCTAAATAAACCCTCGACGCCTGATGTGCATCCCAAATTGCTCCGCGGCTTTCAGCGACAAATGTTTTAAGTTTTCTGGTGTCGCTTTCTGCACTGCTTTTATAAAGGTCCAGCGCCGTTTTAACCGTTGAGGAGCCGGGTACCAAATCCAAGGCCATGCCTTCGAGCAGGCTAATGCTCACATCCTTCAACCCGCCTTTTCCAATTGCAGAGCGCAAGGCGTCTTTTTCGAAATCCCGTGTAAGTGCGTTCAACTCAGCTGTAATGCTTTCAATCGAACGGTTGTGCAGGGATGATGTTTCGTCGCGTACCCATAGGCGAAACGACTTTATGAACTCGTGTTTCCTCAGCTCCTCCAGAACCGGATGGTAGGGACCCGTAGGACCGGTCAGATCATAGAGACTCGTTATGGTCAGCGCGCGGTCGGCACAGCGTATTGCTCTGTCCTCATCATTGTCTCGTATCCATTCCAAACCCTCCGGAAACGTCATTTTACGCGTCAATCCGTTGAGTGTGTGAGTGAAATCGGAATCTAACTCCTCCAGAATAAGCAGGTCCAAGACGAGGTTGAAGAACGTCGGATTTCCGCCCAAATTTTTATCGAAAAAAGTAATCGCATGCGTGTGATTATCTGGGTGGCCGCCGCCGTAGTATCTCCGCATGAATTCGCCAAAGCCATCTGGATGGATGTCATTCAATGACACATTTGACACGATATCTTTGGACTTTTCCCGCAGGCGGCCTTCGTCGATTTTGACGTTTGAATATTCTTCGGCGATGAAACGAACATATTCGAGATTCCGCATCGATTGCGGGCACAAGCTACGGCATGGGAACCATATTTCATCGAACAATACCAGAAGGCCGGTTACGCCCACCATAATTGGGTTAGGTGAACTCGAATTATCGCTCGGGGCCTTTTGCGCTTGATACATATAGTCGTAGCCAATAGGCGATGAGAAACCTACGTAAGCTTTGCTCAAATTATACGATCCTTCAATTGTATTTAAGGACATCGAGACAGGAGATTTTCTATAATTTAATATAATATTTCCATGTTTTCTACGGCTTCGTATAATGGTTTATGCGAAATGATATGCGTGCTTAAATCGCTTTAATTCGAAATATTTATGACTTCAGTTGCTGATGTTGCGAAAGTGTGTTTGCAGCAAAGATCATAGAGGCCGCTGAGCTACGCCCACCAGAAAATCCGCAGCCCGGTCTGCGCCGCCGATGGAGATCGTGTGGCCGAGGCCGGGTTCGATGATGGTCTCGACCGACACACCGGCCGCCTTCAGCTCCGTCTCGGCCTTTTCCGTCTCCCAGGACGGGATCACGGGATCGGATGTGCCGTGCACCAGCAGCACCTTGGTCGTTGTCGATGGCGTCAATGGCGGCTCGCTCGCCAGCCTGCCCGAAAAACCGATCACGGCGGCGACCGGCCAGCGGCCGCTGGCGATCGCGTCGAGCGACATGATCGTGCCCTGTGAAAAGCCGACCAGCACCACCCGGTCGAGTTTGCCGGCAAAGCCGTTCTTCTCGACGATGTCCGAAATCACCGCGTCGAAGGCGGGTCGGGCGGCGGTGATGCGGGCAGGGCGGTTTGCCTCGGTCACGCCGGCGACGCTGAACCATTGATAGCCCGAACCGAAATTCGACGGTTCCGGCGCATTCGGCGATACGAACACGGCATCCGGCAGCCGCGCCTTCCAGCTTTCGCCGAGCGGCGCAAGATCCGCGCCGTTGGAGCCGACGCCGTGGAGCAGGATGACGAGGAGGGAGGTCGCGGAAGCCGGCATGGTGATCCTTCTTGGGGCATGGAGCGCAAATCCGGCAGACATGCGAAGCGGTTTTGCGTCCGGGATGGCGGTGTGACGAGACGAAAGCGGGATGACCCGACATTCCCATCTAGAACGGCAACGCGGCGCGGCATAGCCCGTTGCCGGTGACCGCTCCGTTCACCGATCCGCATCATAAGCGCTTTCGCGCCTGACGCAGACGCGCAATTCAGCCTTTGCGCGTCGTCCGCTGCATCGCCGGCGCCACCTCACCCGCGGTGGAAGAGGGGGCGTCGTCGGCCCCCGTGAACTCCGAATATTGCCCGATCGGCTCGGCCCGGCCGATCAGGTGGCCCTGCAGATGCTGGCATTGCGCCTCTTCCAGAAAGGCGCGCTGCTCCTCCGTCTCCACCCCTTCGGCGACGATCGGAATGTTGAGCCCGCGTCCGAGCCCGATCACGGCACGCACGATCTCGTCGGCGCTGCTGTCGGTCACCAGCTTGGAGGTGAACGACTTGTCGATCTTGATCGTGTCGAAGGGAAAGGCCTGGAGATAGGAGAGCGACGAATAGCCGGTGCCGAAATCGTCCATGGCGATGCGGATGCCGAGGCTTTTCAGGCCCCGCAGAATCTGCAGCGCGCGGGCAAAATCGTGCACCAGCACGCCCTCGGTCACCTCCAGCTCCAGCCGTGCCGCCGAAAGCCCGGTTTCCAGCAGCATCGCATGCACGTCGCCGACAAGGCTGTCCTGGCGAAACTGGATGGGGGAAATGTTGATGGCGATGTTGAGCCGGTTCGGCCAGCTCGCCGCCTCATGGCCCGCCTGATGCAGCACCCAGCGGCCGATCTCGACGATCTGTCCTGTTTCCTCCGCCAGCGGGATGAACTCGTCGGGCGTGATCAGCCCGCGGACAGGGTGGTGCCAGCGCAGCAGCGCCTCGAAGCCGAACACCTCGCCCGTGACCGAGGCCTGCGGCTGGTAATGCAGCGCCAGCTCGCCGCGCTTGATCGCGTGGCGCAGGTCCTGCTGCAGCACCCGCCGGTCATGCATGCGCCGGTCCATTCCGGCATTGAAGGCGCAGTAACGGCCGCGTCCTTCGGCCTTGGCGCGGTAGAGCGCGGCATCAGAATTGCCGAGCAGCGTCATCGCGTCGGCGCCGTCCTGTGGGAACATCGCGACGCCGATCGACAGGCTGACCTTCAAAGACCGCCCGTCGACCTCGATTTCCTCCTCCATGGCACGCGTCAGCCGTTCGGCAAGCCGCGTCACCGTTTCCGGCTGGTCCTCGCCGGCGCTGATCACGGTAAACTCGTCGCCGCCGAGCCTGGCCGCCATGTCCTGTGGTCCGAGCGCATCCTTCAGCCGCTGCGAAATCTCGGTCAGCACCACGTCGCCGGCGGCATGGCCGAACACGTCGTTGATATCCTTGAACCGGTCGACATCGAAGCTCAGTACCCCGAAACTGCGGCGCAGCACCCGGCTTTCCTCGATCGTGCTTTCCAGCCCTGCGGCAAAATGGGTGCGGTTCGGCAGGTCGGTCAAAGGGTCGTGATGGGCAAGGTAGGAAACCCGCTGTTCCGCCTTCACCCGTGCCGTCACGTCCTGCTGGGTGCTCAATATGTACTGCCCGTCGAGCAGGATGTCCTCGACGGCGATGATCTTGTCGCCGATCTCCACCTGCGTTTCGGATTTGCCATGTTCGAGGAGCGTCCGCTTCAGCCGCTCGAAATAGGCGATCGGATCTTCCTTCCAGTTGGAAAACCGGTCGCTTTCCGCCAGCTCGCGAAACGTCTCGTCGCCCGTGATCCAGCTCGTCTCAAACGCATGCAGCGCGACGAAGGCGCCGTTGCGGTAGATCAGCCGCCCCTGCAGGTCGATCAGCGCCACCGCGACGGGCAGGTTGTCCATCGCCTTCGTCACCGCTTCGAGCTTTGCCATATGGGTCGAGTTTCGGCCGGATTTGCCGATTGCGCTTTCGCGTCCGTCTGCCGTCGCCATGCCATGCTCCCTGTGTGGGGGGAATTTGTAAGGCCCTGCGACTTAAATATTAGATAATTCGAATTTATCAATCAGACGAAGCGAACGGCGGCCGTTCCGATGATGATCAGCGACACGGCGACCATCAAAGGCTTGACCGGCAGTTTCTTGACGATCAGCGCCCCGAACGGGGCGGCCAGCACGCCGCCGAGGATGAGGCCGAGCGCGGACGAAAGCTCCGACCAGCCGAGCGCCAGGATGAAGGTCAGCGAAATCACCGAGGTCACGGCGAACTCGGTCAGGTTGGTGGAGCCGATCACCTTCTTCGCCTCATGCCCGCGGCCAAGCAGCGAGCTGGTGACGATCGGCCCCCATCCGCCGCCGCCCATCGCATCCAGCACGCCGCCGACGCCACCGACGTAAGGGATGATCCAGTCGCGCACATCGCGCGGAAATTTCGGCCGGAACGCCTTGTAGAGAATGTAGAGGCCGATCAGTACCAGATAGGCCGAGACGAAAGGCTCGATCGCATCGCCGTCGATATTGACGAGAAGATAGGCGCCGATCGCCCCGCCCACCATGCCGGCGGGCGCCAGCCGCGCCACCAGCCGCCAGTCGACATTGCGGTGGTAGAGATGCGATGCGCCCGACGCCGCCGTGGTGAAGCACTCGGTCACATGCGTCATGGCGCTGGCGACGGCCGGCGGCACGCCGAAGGCCAGCAGGCTGGTGGTTGTCAGCACGCCGAAGGCCATGCCGAGCGCACCGTCGACGATCTGGGCGAAGAAGCCGATCAATACGAAAACCATGAAGTCGGAGGTCAGGAAGTCGAACGACATACGGGTCTCCTTCTGTGATCGGCGAGGCTGTTTCGGCTGCGTTTTACGCCATAAGCATTGGCGTTGTCGGCCGGTTTTCAACCCCGGCCCGCCGCAAAAGGTTCCCGCCATGCCTGGCCGGCGTCGGCTCGATCACGCGCAAGCGAGATCGCTTTGCGGCGAAAGCCGCTCGTCTGCCAGCCGCAGGATCGCCGCCTCCAGCCGCTCGAAGGCGGCAAGCCCGCGTGAGCCGATCACCACCGCCGCGCGGCGGATCGGCTGCAATGTCACGACCAGATCCTCGGGCGACAGGTCGCGATCCGGAGAGGCGCACGTCTTGCGGTCGCGGTCGGCATAGCGGAAGGCCTCGCCGGCGAGTGTGGTGAACAGCCGGTCGAGCACCGAGACCCGGTTGCCGCTGTCGTCCATCGCCTTCCACATCGCGCCCTCGGCGTCGAGATGGTAGCCGGTCAGCTGGCGAAACAGCGCAAGATCGCTCGCCGACTGGCCGCGTCCCGAGGCGGGCAGGGGTAGGGGAAGCGGCGGCGGCAGCGAAGACTGTGCTGCGGATGCATGCGACACGGAAGCCGTAAACGGCGGGTCATCGGCCATCGCCGGATGATCGAAAAGATCCGGATCGGGATGCACGTCACCCCGATCCGGTATCTGCTGCTCACCTATGTCCCCTTCGAATGGGAAGGAGGCATCACTGTCATCCCGCATCAAAAAGGCGGGCACGGAAAACGTATCGCTGGGGTTCACAATTGTCTCGCCGGTCAAAAAATCGAAATCGCAAACGGATAACTGAAACGATGACCAAGCCTAGAACGGTAAACCTGCGCGAAGCTGATTTGTAGTCAGCTATGGTGCTGTGCGCCTCATGGCGCCACCGAAAGCTGCTCGGCGCCGATTTCGCCGCCGATCTCGGCCGCCTTGGTTTCCTTGTTGTAGACGCAGATCGTGCTGATCACCGGCTCCGCCCCGACCGCCTTTCCGGTCACGACGGCCATGCCGTAATGCTCGCTGCCGAACGGATCGACCATCGTCCTGCCGTCTTCGATCAACCCTTTCGCCGCCTCGATACAGGCTTTCGAAACATCCGCCTGGAACTCGCCCCAGGCATCGTCGGATGAGGCCTGCGCACTGGCGCCGGCGAAAAGCAGGGCGGGAAGGGTGAGCGAGAGAGTGAGTGCAAACGCGTGCAGTTTCGTCATCGAATCATATCCTCCTTGGGGTCCTTCTCTCTGCTGCAACACTGCGTCAGCCCCATGGCGGCGGCAAGCTTACATGCCATCCGGGCGGGCCATGAACGGCCGTCCGGAACGATCTTCTGCAAAGCCGCGTTGGTGGAGAAGGATGCTGCGCCGCATCTTTGATTTTTGCCATATTTTTGGCCTTGGGGCCGTTGCCTCGCGTCCGGTCCACTCCTATGTTCCCGCACGACGCAGACCTCAAGGTATTGCCGAAAAGGAGTAGAACCCATGGCTTTCGAACTTCCCGAACTCCCTTATGATTACGAAGCTCTCGTTCCCTTCATGTCGAAGGAGACGCTCGAGTATCACCACGACAAGCACCACAAGGCCTATGTCGACAACGGCAACAAGCTGGCCGCTGAAGCAGGTCTGGCTGATCTTTCGCTCGAGGAAGTCGTCAAGAAGTCCTTCGGCACCAATGCCGGTCTCTTCAACAACGCTGCCCAGCACTACAACCACATCCATTTCTGGAAGTGGATGAAGAAGGACGGCGGCGGCAACAAGCTTCCGGGCAAGCTGCAGGCAGCCATCGACAGCGATCTGGGCGGCTACGACAAGTTCAAGGCCGATTTCATCGCCGCCGGCACGACCCAGTTCGGCTCCGGCTGGGCATGGCTCTCCGTCAAGGACGGCAAGCTCGTCATCTCCAAGACCCCGAACGGCGAAAACCCGCTGGTTCACGGCGCATCCCCGATCCTCGGCGTCGACGTATGGGAGCACTCCTATTACATCGACTACCGCAATGCCCGTCCGAAGTATCTCGAAGCCTTCGTCGACAGCCTGATCAACTGGGATTACGTCCTGGAAATGTACGAAGCCGCTTCCAAGTAAGTGACAGGTTTTCCGACAAACAAAAACACCCGGCGTCTCGCGACGCCGGGTGTTTTTTATGCGCTACAGCATGTCTCCCGAAAGTGGTCACCGGTTTCGGGAAAAAGACATGCCTAAAAACAAGGAGCTAACGCATGGCAAGCGAATCTGAAAGATCGCTACGTGCTTTAGCGGAAATGCCTTACACGGCATCGCCCATATAGACGCCGCCCGGATTGCCCGGCAGGCCGCTACCCGGCAGCCCATTGTCCTGCATGCCGCCGACCGGCATCGTATTGTCCTGCAGCACCACGACGCGGCTGCCATTCGGCACGCGGCCGTAGATATCGACGATATCCTGGTTGAGAAGCCGGATGCAGCCGCTCGAAACGGCGCGGCCGATCGTCCAGTCCTCGGTCGTGCCGTGAATGCGGTAGAGCGTGTCCTCGCCGTCCTTGAACAGATAGAGCGCCCGCGGCCCCAGCGGGTTGAGCACGCCCGGCTCCATGCCGGCGGCCAGCGGCCCGTAGCGGTCCGGTTCGCGGGCGATCATGTCCTGCGTCGGCGTCCAGCGCGGCCACTGGCGCTTGTACTGCACCACGCCGACGCCCGCAAATTCCAGCCCCGCCTTGCCGACGCCGATGCCGTAACGCAGCGCCCGCCCGCCTTCCATGACCAGATAGAGATAGCGGCTCTGCGTATCGACCACGATCGTGCCGGGCCGCTCATAGGTCTGGTACGCCACCTCGCGACGCAGGAACTGCGGCTCGACGCGCGAAAGATCGGCCGCCTTGATCGGAAACTGCTCGCCCTCGATCGCCGCATACATGGCCGTATAATGCGGATCGATCGCCGGCTTCAAAGCCACCGGCTGAACCGTGGACGTGGCGCATCCGGTGACGACGAGGGGCGTGGCGATGAGAAAACTGCGGCGCGTGATGGCTGGCAAGGCGAAATCCGGGGTGAGAAGAAAAGGATGTGCTGTTTTAGTGATGCACACTGATTCTTGCCTTTTAGTGCCACTGCGCATCCGGATCGATCACAATCCGATCGATCCGTTCACGTCGAGTTTACTAATGGCGCCTCCGACTGGCATATTGTATTGCGCGTGCACGGCTAAAGAGTGCTTGTTGGGGCGGTGACTGGGATGGGCAGAAAGTCGAAAGATCAGAAACCGGATGACCGCAGCTTCGTCGATCCAATGTCGGATGAGAAGTTATGCAAGAGGCGTGTGAGCCTCATCGAATACCTCAAGACCTTTCCTGCGGATGTTGATCTCGACGATGAAGTTTTCGCTCGTAATCGGGCCAAGGGCAGAGATATTTTCTGACGCCATCGTCCCGTCACACCACTGTCACGCGCCGGGAATAACTGGCGCGCCATGTCTTCCAGCGCACCTCTCCTCCGCTTCGGCGTGATCGCCGATCCCCAATATGCCGATGTCGATCCCCGGCCGGAAACGGGGCGCTACTATCGCTCCAGCCTATGGAAGCTCGCCGATGCGATCGAGGTGCTGAACGGTGAGGACCTCGCCTTCGTCGTGACGCTTGGCGATATCATCGACCGCGACTGGGCAAGCTTCGACACGATCCTGCCGCTCTACGAGGCGTTGCGCCACGAAAACATCCTCTTCCCCGGCAACCACGATTTTTCCGTCGCGACGGAGCATCTGGGGAGCGTCCATGCCCGCCTCGGCATGCCCGCCGCCTGGCATGATTTTGTCCGCGGCGGCATCCGCTTCGTCGTCACCGACGGCAATGAGGTGAGCCTGTTCTCCACACCGGAAGGCGATCCCCGTCACACGGAAGCGGGACGGCGTCTCGCGCAGCTTGCGGAGGCCGGCGCCATCAACGCCATGCCCTGGAACGGCGGCATGGGCGAGGGCCAGTTCGCCTGGCTGGAAGAGACGCTCGCCGCATCGAGGCTAAGGGGAGAGAAGGTCGTGGTCATGGGTCACTATCCGCTCTATCCGGAAAACGAGCACAATCTCTGGGGCTGCGACCGCGTCACCGAACTCTTCGAACGTTCCAGCAACGTCATCGCCTATCTGAACGGCCATAATCATGTCGGCAATCTCGGCCGCAGCGGCGCCACCTGGTACGTCAATTTCAAGGGCATGGTCGATACGGAAAGCGAAAACACCTTCGCCGTCGTCGAAATCCACGCAGACCGCATCGAAATCCTCGGCCATGGCCGCGAGGAAAGCCGCACGCTGCCGCTCTGATACCGTCATTGCAACCGGAATGAGGCAAAGCGACGCTGTAGTCGATCGGGCTGATGCCGGAAGATTTTCCGAGTATTCATAAAAAATCGTTTTATATCAGTGGAATGAAGGGGCCTCCATTCGCCGGGACTGGCTCGCCCATCTGACGATATGCAACTTTTGAGGTTTGGCCGCGACCTTCTGCGTTCTTGGCCTCCATCCGCCGAAAATGTTCCTTCCTTCCGATCCGATTTGGTTCAATCGACGGGGAAAGCGACTATGGCGAGCACGACAGACACGGGAAGCCTGGCCCAGCCGGCCGGGCAGTCCGGCAGGAATTTCAACTCCACCACAAAACTTCTCCACTGGCTTATGGCGGCGATCATCATCGCCGCCTGGGGTGTCGGCTATTACGGTGGCGCGATGCTGCATTACGGCGTCAGCGATGGCGAGACGGCGCAGAAGATCTGGGCGATCACGCTGCACAAGTCGATCGCCACGACGACGCTCTTCCTCATCGTCGGCCGCATCATCTGGCGCGCCTACCACCGCCCGCCGGAACTGGCCGCCATGCCGGCGATCATGAAGACGGCCACCCATCTCGGCCATTTCATACTGTATGTCCTGATGGTCGCGGTGCCGGTGTCCGGCTGGTGGAACAGTTCTTCGGCCGGCTATGCCATCCCGGTCGCCGGCCTGTTCACCATTCCGGGGCTGGGCGGCAAGAATACGGAGCTGACGCCCTACCTTGTCGCCGCCCACTTCTATCTGTCCTGGGCTCTCGCCTTCGTCGTCGCCGGCCACGCCGCCTTCGCGCTCAAGCATCACTTCATCGACAGGGACGAGACGATGACGGCCATGCTGCCGGCGAAGGACTGAGGGTCGATGCGGGCCGGGGATGCGCGGGCAGGCGGCGGCCTGCGCATCCCCGATATGCCGCTGTTATCGCTGCCACATGTCGTCATGAAACTGTCGTTCGCAAAAGCTGAACGCTGTGTTCAACTGAAGGGCGGTATATTCAACTCGCCTGACATGAACGTGATTTCTTGCAAATCCTTCATTCTGCTCAATATCTCCTCGCAATGACCCAAGCCGGTGCAACCGGAAAACGAGGAGAGACGCATGACATTCAGGATCATCGCCACCGCTGCTACCGCACTCTGTCTTGGCTGGGCGGCAGTCGCTGTCGCCCAGGACAACCCGGTCGCCGCGCGCGAGCAGCAGATGAAGCAGGTCGGTGCGTCGATGGGCGCGCTCGGCGGTATCGCCAAGGGCGAAAAGCCCTTCGATGCCGAGGCGGTCAGAACGGCACTCACCACGATCAGCACCGACATGAAGGCCTTCCCGGACCAGTTCCCGGCCGGTTCCGAAGCGAATTCTGCCGCAGCGCCCGCGATCTGGGAAAACATGGACGACTTCAGGGCCAAGTCGCTGAAGCTCGCCGGCGATGCCGACACGATCCTCGCCTCGATGCCGACCGACCAGGCCGGTGTTGCCGAAGCGATGAAGACGCTCGGCGCCAATTGCGGCACCTGCCACCAGACCTATCGCCTGAAGCGCTGATCGGCATGGGGACAAGGGCTGCGGCGCAGGCCGCGGCCCACCCGTAGCCGCCCGCATCGCATGCAAATGCCCGGAGAGATATGATGGCCTCGACCCTGTCGAAGATAATGGCGGCCGGCGTCGCCGTGGTGGCGCTTGGTGCAGCAACCGCCTGGGGGCTGACACGGCCCGATCCGCATCCGGCAAGCCACTGGGCCGACCTCGGCACGCCCGACCTCGCCAATGGCGAACAGCTTTTCTGGGCCGGCGGCTGCGCCAGCTGCCACGCCGCCGATGGCGCCGAGGGCGACGGTCTGAAGATCATGTCCGGCGGCCATGCGCTGCCGAGCCCGTTCGGCACGTTCAACGTTCCCAACATCTCGCCGGATCCGCAGGCCGGTATCGGCAACTGGACGCTGGCCCAGTTCGGTGATGCCATGACCCGCGGTGTCGGGCCGGGTGGCGAACATCTTTACCCGTCCTTCCCCTACGGCTCCTACGCCCGCATGTCGCCGAAGGATATCAACGACCTGTTCGGCTACCTGAAAACCTTGCCGGCAAGCGACAATATCGCGGCCGAGCACGAACTCGGCTTCCCCTTCAATCTGCGCATGGCCGTCGGCGGCTGGAAGCTCCTCTATTTCAGCGAGGCCCCGCGCGTCGAACTCGCCGCCACCGAGGAGAAGGTCAGACGCGGCCAGTATCTCGTCGAAGGCCCCGGCCATTGCGGCGAATGTCACACGCCGCGCAATGCGCTGGGCGGTTTCGAGGCCGGCAAATGGCTCGCCGGCGGCCCCAACCCGGAAGGCGAGGGAACGATCCCCGGCATCGCCCCCGGCGGCCCGATAAACGACTGGTCGGAGACGGACATCGTCGCCTATCTCGAAACCGGCTTCACCCCGGACTACGATTCAGCCGGCGGCTCCATGGTCGAGGTCCAGCGCAACATGGCGCATTTGCCAAAAACCGACCTGGAAGCGATCGCCGCCTATCTGAAGGCGGTGCCGGGGCAATAACGCGGCTGCCTGCACAATATCTCGAGGAACGGCGGGCAGTCTTTCATGAAGCGGTCGACGACTATCTGGAAACCTGCGCGAAGATCGGCAAGGAGCCCGACAAGCCCTCTTCTGGCAATGTGATGTTCCGTATCGATCCCGACATGCATGCCCGTGCCGCGAGGGCTGCGGAACTGTCGGGCAAGAGCCTCGATGAATGGGCAGGCGAGGTGCTGGACAAGGGTCGCCGGATGACCCTGATCGTCCCTCAGTGGTGCTCCGCCGCAAACGGCGCAAGCTCCTCCTGCGCCTCCGCGTTCCACAGGCCGAGCGCCTTCAGCACCTCGACCGTGAACGTATGGGGTGCTGTCCCGGCCGCCGTCACCACGCCGTCGCCGCGCACGGCTTTCGGCCCGTCGACATAGTGCTGCGCGCCTGTATAGGCCGGATAGGCTTCGTGCGATCCGAGCCGGTTGCCGGTATGGGCAGTACCGTTGAGGATGCCGGTTGCGCCAAGCGCGCTCGCCGCAGCACAGATGCCGGCCGCAAGCTTGCCGTGTTCGCGAAAGGCGATGATCAGGTCGTCGAGCCCTTCCGGAACGGCCTGCTTCTCCCAGGCAAGCCCGCCCGGCACGACGATCGCATCGAAATCGCCGGGTGCGATGTCGCCGAAGCCGAGGTTCGGCGTCACGTTCAGCCCGCCCATCGAGGTCACGGGCCGGCCATCCGCGGATGCCGTCTTCACCGTCACGCCGAGATAGCTGCGCGCCACCGCCGTCAGAAGCGCGATCTCCCAGTCGGCGAAATCCGGCGTCAGTGCAACGAGGATCGCGGTCATGTCACGTCTCCCTCAAGGCGTAAGGATCGGCGCTTCAGGCGAGCGCCTGCGTATAGCGCATGCCGGTGACCGGCCGCGGGATGAACTGCATCTGCTCGTAGAACCGGTGTGCGGCGGAATTGCCGGTGGCGGCGCTGACCGAAAGATAGTCGCAGCCGGCCGTCCTGGCGAGATCGCGGGCACGCGCGACGAGATGCTGGCCGATGCCGTTGCCGCGCTGTCCGTCACGCACGAAGAGATGGTGCAGGTCCATGCCGCGGGCGCCGTCCTGGGCGCGGTAGAGCGGCACGAGAATGGCGTATCCGATCAGGCCGTCGCCGGTATCGGCAACGATCGCGGTGATCCACGGCATGTCGCCGAACAGGTCGCGTTCGAGAATGTCGGGCGTCATGGCCGACGCGTCGTGATGATGGGCGGCAAGGGCGGCGATCATCGCGTTGAGTTCGGGCAGGTCGTGACGCTTGGCGTGGCGAATGTTGACCACGGCGGGGCGGGGCAGGGAGATTTCTGAATCTTCGGTCATTTCGGCATCCTTGGATCTTGTGGTGCCGTCAGGTGCCGTCTGAAAAAACAAAGCCGCCTGACGGCGGCTTGTTGACATGATGATCTGTCGAGCCGCCCTTTACAGGTAGGCCCAAAAATACGTTGCGGCGGTGGTAAGGCGCGTATCGATCATGGCCGCATCCATGCGCCGGTCTTGCAGGCTTGTCAAGCGGTCTTGGCAATGCTTTTGAAGGATTGGTCAACAGGGTCGGGCAGGCGGGCCGGTCGCTTATCTGCCTTGGCACCTTTCATTCGGAGGAGTAGGCTCTGCAACGGCTTCGGGGCGGTCTATGGCTAAGGCAAGCTTGCTGCGGAATGCGCGCTATAATCTGCGCGATCAGGTTTTTGTCGAACTCCGCATCTGGCAAGTCCCCAGGCCGGTTCGCGGGAGTGTGCATGCCTACAAATATAGCCTGGCGTTGATCGCTCACGGTAAATGCGTTCTGCGCTATGACAATGAGGCTGGAAAGGGCGATCATCGCCATATCGGCAACCATGAGACTTCATTCACGTTTACAGATATGGATAGCCTGTTCGCGATGTTCGCCGCCGATGTGGAAGGATGGTTGAATGCAAACCCTTAAGGTGAGGATCGAACCCCTCGATCAGTTCTTTGCGTCCGCCGCACAGAGCCTGCATGTGCCTTCATCCTCGCCGGACCGTCAGGGTGAAGATCATACGTATTCCTTTCCCAACTGGGAGGCTCTCCACGGCCTGCTGACCCCAAGGCGACTCGGAATTGTACAGGCGATGGCCAGCCAGGGCAGAATGACGGTCGAGCAGGTTTCGGTCCGCACCGGGGTCGATGCCGAAAGCGCGGCGACAGATCTCGATTTGCTGGCAAAAAACGGCGTGGTCGAAGCCGTCGAAGGCGGCTTCGTCTTCCCTTATGACCGGATGCATCTGGAGCTGGAGATAGAGGCGGCCGTTTGATCGCCTTGTCATCTGGTTTGCAAGGCTGGTCCCCCTCAATGCGCCCCGTCGCACATCCCGTGGTCGGATAGCGCCCGGATGACGTAGCAGTCCTCCACCGAATGGCCGCCGTCGCAGCGGGAGACGATCCGCTCCAGCTCCTGTTCGAGCTTCCTCAGCTTGTCGATCTTTTCGCGCACGCTCGCCAGGTGGTCGGCGGCTATGCGGTCGGCGTCGCCGCAGGGCTGGTGCGGATGCGAACTCAGCGCGATCAGCTCGCGGATCGCCGAAATGTCGAGCCCGAGATCGCGGGCGTGGCGAATGAAGGCAAGCCGCTCGAGGTCTTGCCGCTCGTAGCGCCGCTGGTTGCCCTCGGAGCGTTCTGCCGCCGCGATCAGCCCCATCTGCTCGTAATATCGGATTGTCGGCACCTTCACCCCGGTGCGCTTCGAAAGGTCGCCGATCGACAGCATGGCCTGCTCCAAATCTCCAGTCTCTGGAGCTTTAATGTAAGGGAGGCGGCAGCGAACGCAAGAGCCTGCCACGGCCCCATCCCATGACCGCGATCCACCGGCGCCCCGAGACGATGCGCGCCGTAAACCGGGCCACTTGCAGCTCGTGGCACTTTCCATATAGAATACCCCCCTATACTATATTGGAGCCGAATACGTGTCCCATACGACAAGAGACAAGGCCAAGCTGCTGGCGCGGGTGCGCCGCATGAAAGGGCAGATGGAAGCGGTCGAGCGGGCGTTGGAGGCCGGGGCGCCCTGCGGCGATGTCCTGCAGCAGCTTGCCTCCATCCGCGGCGCTTTGGCCGGCCTCACCGGCGAAGTCATCGAAGGGCATCTGCACGAGCATGTCGTCCATGCTGCAAGCGATGCCGAACGCGACAGTGCCGCGGCAGAACTCGCTGCCGTCCTGCGCACCTATATCCGCTGATCCGGCCGGTGCGTCGCCGCGGCCATGCCCCGACCGGGAAGAGTGCCGCACCGCCTGCCGGAAAAACACATTGAACGGAGATCGCCATGGCAAATGGTATCGACAGCCTCACCCACGACCACGTCTTTCTCGGCCGCGATCATGCCCGCAACGAGCGGAAGGTTTGGCTCGTCATCGCCCTGACCGCGACGATGATGGTGGCGGAGATCGTCGCCGGGTCTATCTTCGGCTCGATGGCGCTGACGGCGGATGGCTGGCACATGTCTACCCATGCCGGCGCCATGCTGATCTCGGCCTTGGCCTACATGTATGCGCGGCGCAACGCCCGCAACCCGCGCTACACGTTCGGCACCGGCAAGCTCGGTGATCTGGCGGGCTTTGCCAGCGCCATCGTGCTGGCGCTGGTCGCGCTGTTCATCGCCTGGGAGAGCTTCGTTCGTCTGGCAAACCCTGTCGCCATCGATTTCGATCAGGCGATCCTCGTCGCCGTCATCGGCCTCGGCGTCAATCTCGCCAGCGCCTGGCTGCTGCGCGATGATCACGATCACCACCATGGCGGCCACCACGGCCATCACGGTCACCACGGCAGCCGCGCGCATGCCGGTCATCACGGCGATCACGCCCATGCCGGCGATCGCGGCCATGTCGGGGATCGCGGCAAGACGGAAGACAACAATCTGCGTGCTGCCTATCTGCATGTGCTGGCCGACGCACTGACCTCGGTCCTGGCGATCGCGGCCCTTATCCTCGGCCGGCTCTATGGCTGGAATACGCTCGATCCGGTCATGGGCATCGTCGGCGGGCTGGTGATCGCGCGCTGGTCGTGGGGGCTGATCCGCGCCACGTCGGGCGTGCTGCTCGATGCCGAGCCGAAGGCGGAAAATCTGTCGGAAAGGATCCGCCGCGTCATGGAAACGCCGAATGATACTGTGCTCGATCTGCATGTCTGGCAGGTGGGGCCGGGCCATTACGCGGCGATCGTCTCGGTGGCGACCACGCTCTCCATGACGCCTGCGGCCTACAAGCAGAAGCTCAAGGCCATCGAGGGCCTGTCGCATGTCACGGTGGAGGTCACGCCGCTTGCGGCGTGACGATTAGGTCCGGTCAGTTGAATTCCTGAAAGACGTCGCGAACCCATTCCTGGGCGACGGGTGCCGGCTGGCTCGATGCGGCAGACGCGTCGCCCGTCTCCATCACCCAAAGCGCATTGGCAAGCGAGCTGGAAAGCAGCGTGCTGCTGCCCGTCAGTGCGCCGGGAAAGCGCGTGGTCGCCGGTGCCGTCGTCTGGGGCGCTTCCTCCTGTTTGCGCTCCACCTCGACGGTCCGGTTCGGATAGTAATAGCCGTTAAGGCCGCTATCGATCTTCATGGCATCGCCCGCATGTAAATTAGTTAACGACTGGTTAACGCGGGAACCTTGCGCGAGGCTTGCGCGGAAGGCCGGGGCGTGGCGGCGCATCATTGACAAGTGGATTCGCGCGTGCTGCGCAAACTGCTTCGCTACCTGTAGTGGATGCGCCGGCACAAGGCGTGCGGCATGTCCGGTGCCGGCCGGCACCGGACATGGCGAGATGGGCAGCGCGAAGCCGCCGCCCGATGGCCGCATAACGACGGTTGCAGCAATCAGCCGCGCGGCGGCAGGCTGGCCATCTGACGGAACTGATCCAGGTCGCCTTGAGCGTCCTCCAGCTCGTATTGCAGGTCGCCCAGTTCGCGGCGGATGCGCCGCCGATCCCGCTCCATGTCATCGGCCTGATCGCGCAGGTCGCGACGCTTGCGGTCGTCCTTCTCGTCCTTGGCCTGTCGGCGCTTGCTGTCGATGTCGAATTCCCGCGTCCGCAGGCTGTTCTCCAGCGCCGTCACGCGCGATCGCAAATCGCCCACCCGCTTGCCGACCGTATAGCCGCGCATGAAGTCGCCCTCCAGTTCCGGCGGGCAGACATTGTAGTAGCCGCGATTGGCCTCGCCGGTGGCAGCCCCGCTCAGCGCCGTGCAATAGCGCCGTATCCCGACCTGATATCCCTCGTGCCAGAGCGTCTGGTTGGGCATCGATCCGGATTTCTTGCAGCTGTCGACATGGCCCGCGAACCGTTCCTGCGGATTATATCCGGCAGCCCCGTCCGCATCGCCGACGACGCGCCAGTCGGCCACCTGGCATTCTTCCTTCGACATCGTATTGCAGGAAGCGAGCGTGACGACGACCGCCGCCGCGCCGATCAATGAAAGCAAACGCAACATGAGAAAATATCCCCGATAGTAAAACCCCGGAGATTTTCTGGCAGAACGGGAAGCGCTTGCCTAGAAGCTGCGGATCGCTTTGAAATCCGTTTTGATCAATTGTTGAGGATAAGGTGAATTTCATCGCCTGTCCTTAAAACGCATTGGGGCCGGGCATGCCGCCCGGCCCCAATTCTTGTATTTTCGAATAGGCTAAGCCTTACATCTTGCCCGCGACCTTGATGGCGAAGGCATATTCGAAGGCGATCTCTTCCAGTCGCTGGAACCGCCCCGACTTGCCGCCATGACCGGCCGCCATGTTGGTCTTGAGCAGGATCGGCGCATCGCCGGTCGTATTCTCGCGCAGCTTCGCCACCCACTTGGTCGGCTCCCAATAGGTCACGCGCGGATCGGTGAGGCCGGAGATCGCGAGGATCGGCGGATATGCGCGGCCCGTGACGTTGTCGTAAGGCGAATAGGCTGCGATCCAGCGGTATTCCTCCTCCGACTCGATCGGGTTGCCCCATTCCGGCCATTCCGGCGGGGTGAGCGGCAGCGTGTCGTCCAGCATCGTGTTCAAGACGTCGACGAAAGGCACGGCGGCGATGATCCCGGCGAACTTTTCCGGCGCCATGTTGGCGATAGCCCCCATCAGCATGCCACCGGCGGAGCCGCCCTCGGCGATGATCCGGTCATAGGCGGTGAAACCCGTCGAAACCAGGTGGTCGGCGGCGGCGATGAAATCCTTGAACGTGTTCTGCTTGAATTCCATCTTGCCGTTTTCGTACCAGGCAAAGCCCTTGTCCTTGCCGCCGCGAATATGGGCGATGGCATAGACGATGCCGCGATCGGCAAGCGACAGCGCATTGGTGGAAAACGAGGCCGGAATGGTCATTCCATAGGCGCCGTAGCCATAGAGCAGGCACGGCGACGAGCCGTCGAGTGGCGTATCGCGGCGATAGAGCAGCGACACCGGCACCAGCTCGCCGTCATGCGCCGGCGCCATCACGCGGCGGGTGACATAGTCGTCCGGGTTGTGGCCGGACGGCACTTCCTGGGTCTTCAGCAGCACCCGCTCGCGAGTGACCATATTGTAGTCGAACAGCTGCGTCGGCGTCGTCATCGACGAATAGGAAAACCGGATCGTGTCCGTCTCGTATTCGGCAGCGCCCGAAAGCCCCAGCGAATAGGCTTCCTCGTCGAAGGCGATCGCATGTTCCTCGCCGCTTGTCCGGTCGCGGATGACGATCTGCGGCAGACCGTCCTTCCTCTGCAGCCAGATCAGGTGGCGGGCATAGGCCATGTGGGAGATGATCAGCCGGCCCGGCTCATGCGGCACGACCTCGCGCCAGCTCTCCTTGCCCGGCGCGCCGACCGGCGCCTCGACGATCTTGAAATCCTTGGCGTCACCGTCATTCGTCAGGATGTAGAAGACGTCGCCGCCTTCCGTCATCGAATACTCGATCCCTTCCTCGCGCTCGGCCACCAGCTTCGGCTCTGCGAGGAGATCCGAGGTCGGGATCAGCCGGTATTCCGAGGTCTCGTGGTCGTGAATGTCGAGATAGATGAAGTCGTCGAGCAGCGAGCCGCCGACGCCCATGAAGAAGCCCGGATCCTTTTCCTCGAACACCAGCCGGTCTTCCGACTGCTTCTGTCCGACGATATGATGAAACACCTTCGAAGGGCGGTGGTTCTCGTCCTGCAGCGTATAGAAGAAGCTCTTGCCGTCGGGTGCCCAGACAGCGCCGCCGGCGGTGTTCTCGATCACGTCGGCAAGGTCTTCGCCGGTGGCAAGATCGCGGATGCGCAGGGTAAAGTACTCCGACCCCTTGTCGTCATAGCCCCAGATGCCGTGGCTATGGTCTGTCGTGTGGTCGATGCCGGCAAGGCGGAAATAGTCCTTGCCCGCCGCTTCCTTGTCGCCGTCGAGCAGCGTCTGCTTGTCCCCGCCGTCGCGCGGGGTGCGGAAATAATGCGGCTGCTCGCCGCCGGTGACAAAAAGCGAACCATAGGCAAACGGCCCGTCCTTCACCGGCACGGAACTGTCGTCTTCCTTGATGCGCCCGCGCATCTCGGCAAACAGCGCCTTCTGCAGCTCGGCCGTATCGCCGAGCGCCGCTTCCATATAGGCATTCTCGGCTTCCAGATGCTTGCGGATTTCCGGATCGAGGATCGACGGATCCTTGAACATCGCCTGCCAGTTGTCGTCGCGCAGCCATGCGTAATCGTCGCTGCGGGTGATGCCGTGACGCGTGTCGGATACCGGCTTCTTGGCCGCGACTGGAGCTGTGGGGAGATTATCGAAAAGAGATTTTGGGGAGGTGGCCAAGAAAGCACTCCGGTCTGAAAGAATGGAGTGCCAGAGATAGGTTGCGCCGGCGCGGGAGGCAAGCGGTGGAGCGGTCAGAGTTACTTCTTCTTCGACTGCGCCTTGTAGGCAGCGCCTTCGCGGTTGTTCTGCCAGAAAATGAATGCCACCACGAGAGACAGGCCTGCAAACGGCATCAGGATTAGGATCAGCTGCTCCAGTGTCATTTGTTAAGCTCCCTGAGGATGAAACCGCCTGCCAAATGTAATGATACCCCGACCGAAAAGCAAATTGCCATGGTCGTGCCGACAAGCAGGAGGTCACCGGATATGGCGGCCGGTTCGTACATTGCGCGCACGATCGGGGTGAAGACACCGATCAGCATGATGCCGATGCCGATATTGTTGAGAAACGTCGCGCGCAGCTTGATCTGTTCCTTCCTGGCATCTGAAAGCATCTCTTCGGTCATCGATATCCCCATTCCCCACCCGCCTGTTCACAGGATCGTATTGCCATCATAGGTAGGTGGTCAATTTTTGCCGCATCTTCTAGCTTTCGCGCCGTTACGAGTCAGTTGGGATGAAAACATATGAAAAGATCGCTGTCGGCGGTGGCTGTCATGCTGCTTTCCGCCTCTGCCAGCCACTCCCTGGATGCGCGCGCCATCCGTCAGTTGAATGCCTTGGCGCCCGATGAGCGGCGCGAACAGCGTTGCGATATCGAGGCGATGGACCGTATCCGCGACGAGGGCAAATTCCGCCCCGACAAGGTCATCGCCTACACGTTTTCCGATCCGGTCGAGAAGGGCAACAGGGTCAAGGCGCCCGGCGCGGTGTTTCGCAGCGGTGGCGATTGGTATCGCCTGAAGTTCAACTGCGAAACGGCGTCAAGCGGCTTGAAGATCACCGCGTTCGACTACAAGATCGGCGCCAAGGTGCCGCGCGAGCAGTGGGAAAGATACTACCTCTACAACTGACGCCGAAGCCGAAGCCGAAGCTGAAGGCGCCGCATCTCATCCCGGCAGGTGCGGCACGGCCTTCTTTTCCGGAAAGAGTTCGGCGATCACCGTCATCAGGATCAGCGACAGCGGCAGCGCCAGCATGGCGCCGACCGCACCCCACATCCAGGTCCAGAACAGGATGGCGATGAAGACGATGAACGGGTTGATTTCCCACTGACGGCCCATCACGGCGGGGAAGATCAGGTTCTCCATCACCAGGTGGACGGTGAAGAACAGGAAGGCCGGCAGCAGCGCCAGAAAGATTGCATCATGCGTGAGGACGCCGGCGATTGCCACGGCGATCGTCATCAGCGTGATGCCGAGAAACGGAATGAAGCTGGAAAGAAAGGCGAACACGCCCCACAGCAGCGGCATGCTCAGCCCGCAGGCCCAGGCGATCACCGTCATCACGATGCCGAGCCCGAGATAGAGCACGCTGGCGGTGGCGAAATAGTAGCCGAGAACCTGGTCGATCGAGTTCAGCACCCGGATCGTCATCAGCCGCTGACGCCGCCGCGGGAATGCGAGGATCAGTGTTCTGCGCAGTCTCAGCCGGCCGTAGAGAAACAGCAGAAGCGCGGCAAAGAAGATCAGCGCCTGGACGATCGCCGGTGTCAGGTTCGCCGTCACGACGCCGAGAATGCTGGTCGAGTTTTCCAGCAGCTTTTCCATCGACATCGGTCCGCTCTGCAGCGACGCCGGCGAGATATTGAGCCATTGCTGGCTTTCGATCAAAGGCGTGAAGCGCTCGATCGACCGCTCTATGAAGTTCGGTCCCTCGCGCACCAGTGACGAGACCGGTTCGACAAGCGCATTGACCAGCAGGAAGACGACGAGAAACACGAGCGACGACAGGGTGACCGCAATCCCCAGACGCGGCATTCCGGCCCGCCCCAGCTTGTCGGCGACAAGCCCGAGGATCAGTCCGACGACGACCGCCAGCGTGACCGGAATGAGGATCAGCGACATGTAGTGGACGAGCGCGAAGAAGACGAAGGTAAAGAGGCCGATCACCGCCCAGGAACTGGCGACATCGAGCGCATCGCGGCCCAGCACGATCGGGTCGTTGACGTCCGGTTCGCCGCGCTCCACCGCGTCCAGAGCGTCATTCCGGTTCGTCCTGAAATTGACGAACTGGTTCTTGGTCCTGTTGCCACTGCGCGCGCCGACCATCGTCATGGTTGCCCCTTTTGCCCCGACCTCTTCTCCGTCCCGGCGTCTGAACGCAAGAACGGCGCTCCGGTTCCGGAACGCCGAGCAATTATTAGGTTTTCGCCGACGTGACTGCGCCCGCTCAGGCGGCGAGTGTCAGGCCAATGCCCCACGGGTCCTTCAGGGCATGCCCCTCGGCCGTCCTGGTGGCGACGATTTCCTGGGTTTCCAGCGCCGCAAGCGCCGTTTCGAGCGCCGCCTTGTCGTTGAAGCGGATCGTGTAGTCGGAAAGGCCCGACATGTTGTCCTGCCGTGCCGTAGCGCCCCGGCTGTTCCAGATATTGGCGGCGATATGGTGATGGTAGCCGCCGGTGGCGAAGAAGCTGGCGCCCGGGTAGCGCGCCATGATCTTCAGCCCCAGCACGTCGCGATAGAAGGCATCCGCCTGCGGAATGTCGCCGACCTGCAGGTGGATATGGCCGACGGAAGCGCCCGGCGCCATGCCGGCCCAGTCGCCCTTCGGTGCCGAATCGTAAAGCGCCTGCAGGTTCAGCCGGTCGGTGGCCATCTGCACGGTGCCGTCGGGAAAATACGTCCATTCGTCCGGCCGCCGGTCGCGGTAGATCTCGATGCCGTTGCCTTCCGGGTCGGACAGATAGAGCGCTTCCGACACCAGATGGTCGGATGCGCCGTCGAGCTGCACGCCCTTGTGGGCGGCATTCGCCAGCCAATGCGCCAGTTCCGTCCGGTTTGGCATCAGGAAGGCGGTATGGAACAGCCCGGCCGCCTGGCGCGGTGCGCGGGCGACATTGCTGCCCGTGGTCAGCTGCATCAGCGGCAGCCCGTGGGCGCCCAGAAGCATGCCGCTCTCGCTCTTTTCCATCACCGAAAGACCGATGATCTCCTGATAGAATTTCGAAACGACACCGAGATCGCTCACCACCAGATGGGCGCGATCGACATGCGCCGGACGTGTCAGCGCGAATGCGGCTTCAGATGAATTGCTCATGGATACTCTCCGGGATACGCCAAGGGCGGCAAAGCCGCGCTGCACTGGTTATCGTCCAATCGCATCGTTCACGAAAGTCGAAAAATAGAAGAAGCATCGTTCTGAAAATATTGACGATGATTGCTGATGCAACGCGCTCGCACGGGTGTAATCTGCTGCAAACAAAATGAGTCTTCCAGGGAGATGAGAATGTATAGATCGATCATTGCCGCCGTCGATATTGCCCAGCTGGAAAAGGCCGAGCGCATCCTGATGAAGGCGGCGCCGCTTGCGGATGCCGGCGGCCGGGTTCTGCTCGTCAATGTCGTGGAAGAGCTGCCCGCCTATGTCGTCTCCGATCTGTCGGTCGATATGCTCGTCGATGCGCGCAAGCGTGCCGAGGACGAACTGGTGGCGCTGCGCGATCGTCTGGGGCTCAAGGCCGAGATCGAGATCCGACAGGGCTCGCCGGCCAAGGAAATCCTCGCCGCCGCGGACCGCAATCACGCCGACCTCATCATCATCGCCTCCCACATTCCCGATCTCAGCAACTACATCATCGGCGCCACTGCCGATCGCGTCGTCCGCCACGCCAAGTGCTCGGTGCTGATCGACCGCTAAGCGTTACGCAGCGCAACCGAATGTGAAACATCGTCGAACACGAATATATTGCCTTTCGCCGCCGTCGCCCGCATTCTTGTCGGCGATAAGACGGTGAGGCAATGAGCGACTTTTTCAATTTCGGACGGCATTACGACCTGCATGAGATCATCGCGGACGGCATCGTCCACGGGATCGGTATCGTCTTTGCGCTGGTCGGCGCCACGGTGCTGATCTTCTATGCCAGCGTATGGTCGAGCCATGGGGAGCTTGCCGCTGCCTGGGTCTATGGCATCGGCCTCGTGCTCTGCCTCTCCATATCCTTCACCTACAATATCTGGCCGCATTCGCGCACCAAATGGATATTGCGGCGGCTCGATCATTCGGCGATCTTCATCCTGATCGCCGCCACCTACACGCCGTTTCTCGAACGCGGCGCCGCCGACCCGTGGATAGCCACCATGCTGGTTGCCCTCTGGGCGACCGCGATCTTCGGCATAGCGCTGAAATGCCTGTTTCCCGGCCGTTTCGACAAGCTGACCATTCTCCTCTACCTCGCCATGGGCTGGAGCGGCATCGTCGTCATGCCGGATGTGGCGCAGTATCTGCCGCCGATCACCGTCTGGCTGATCGTCATCGGCGGCATGATCTATTCGCTCGGCGTCATCTTCCACGTGTGGGAAAAGCTGCGCTTCCAGAATGCCATCTGGCACGCCTTCGTCGTCTCTGCCGCCGCCGTCCATTACGGCGCGGTGATGACCTGTTTCAGCCTCGCAGCCCCCGGCGTCTGACCGTACCCGCAAGCGCCGCATTCCACTCGACACGCCCCGATCCTCTGCTAAACACGAGAAAAGCAGAAAGACATCGGGGAATGCCATGACCAACAGCCTGACCATCCGTGACGCGGCCCATGCCGATCTCCACACCGTCATGGAGATTTACAACGACGCGGTGGCCAACACGACGGCGATCTGGAACGAGACGCTCGTCGACCTCGACAATCGCCGCGCATGGTACGACGCCCGAAAGGAACGCGGCTTTCCGGTTCTCGTCGCCGAACTCGATGGCGCGGTTGCCGGCTATGCGTCCTATGGCGACTGGCGCGCCTTCGACGGCTACCGCTTCACCGTCGAACATTCCGTCTATGTCCACCGCGATTTCCGCGGCCACGGCATCGGCCGCAAGCTGATGCAGGAACTGATCGCCCGCGCCGCCTCGAACGGCGTGCATGTGATGATCGCCGCCATCGAATCGGAGAACACGGCCTCGATCGCGCTCCACTCCGCCCTCGGTTTTCGCCTCTCCGGCACCTTTTCCGAAGTCGGCACCAAGTTCGGCCGCTGGCTCGATCTCACCTGCATGGAGCTGAAGCTCTCGACAGTGTGAGGCGCTACAGCATGTCTCCCGAAAGTGGTTGCCGGTTTAGGGATAAAGACATGCGCAAAAACAAGGAGCTAAAGCACGTCAAGCGAATCTGAAAGATCGCGACGTGCGTTAGCGAGCAAGCTCTCCACGTTGAAAATCGGGCCATCCGTGCTACTGTTGCGCCAACTGGAGAGACGCCATGACCGGCCCCGCAAATCTCGGCAAGCAGCTGGATGACTATATCGACGAACTGGTGAAATCCGGCCGCTACGAAAGCCGTGACGCGGTCCTGAAGGAAGGCATGCGGCTCGTCCGATACAAGGAAAACCGCTTGGCCGAACTCAACGCCGCACTCGACCGCGGCCTGGCGGAGTCCGAGGCTGGTCTCGGCACGCCGATAGAGGACGTGATCGCCGAGTACGAGGCACGCTATGCCGCCTCGAAAAAGAAAAGGTCGGCTTGAGAGGATCACGTGCGTGAAAGTAATCATCACGCCGTTTGCCCGCAAGGAACTTGACCGCATCTGGTCCTATATCGACGCGGACAATCCCGACCGGGCAATCTCGTTCGTCCGCGAGATCGGACGTCGCTGCCAACGCCTCAAGGATATGCCCTACCGCTACCAACTCCTGCCCGGCCGCGAACGGTCCGGCATCCGCCGAATGCCGCACGGCAAATATGTCATATTCTATACGGTCGGGGAAAAGGCGGTCTACGTCCTTCACATCCTCGCCGCCGCCCAGGACCACGAACCCATCCTCTTCCCCGATGACGACAATGCCACGGGCTGAGCTTTTCTGCGCTGCCCTCGCGCTCCTGAGCCTCTTCCGCCATTGAACCACGCCCCGCATCGGGCAATATGCGCCCATCGACCGCAATGTGAGGGGGAGCGCCCGATGCCCGAAACCGTCCGTATCGCCAATGACCAGCTGACTGTCGAGATTTCCTCGCTCGGCGCCGAAATGCAGTCGCTGAAGACCGCCGACGGCCGCAACTGGCTGTGGAACGGCGACGCCGCATGGTGGACGGGCCGCTCGCCGATCCTCTTCCCGATCGTCGGCAAGGCGCCGGATAACCGCGTCGCTGTCGACGGCATCGCTTACGACATGAACCAGCACGGCTTTGCCCGCCGCACCGAATTCGCGCTTGCCGACGAGGCGCTCACCTCCTGCCGCTTCGAGCTGAAGAGCTCGGATGCCACCCGCGCCGTCTATCCGTTCGAGTTCGTTCTGTCGCTCACCCACGCAATCGAGGGCCGTCGGCTGACGGTGACGGCGGAGGTCGAAAACCGCGACGAAAGGCCGATACCCTTCGGCCTCGGCTATCACCCGGCCTTCCTCTGGCCGCTGCCGGGCGGCGAGGGCAGGGCGCACAAGGTCACCCTCGACAATGGCGCAGAACCGCTGCTGACCCTCCTGGACGACGGCCTCGTCGCCCAGGGCAAGCTGCCGTCCCCCTTCAAGGCTGGCGAACTGACGCTCGATCCCTCGCTGTTTGCAGCCGATGCGATGATCTTTGCCGAGGGTGCCGGTACCGGCCTCGTTTACGCGGCGGACGGCGGCCCGAGCCTGAAATTTTCCTTCGACAACCTGCCCAATGTCGCGCTCTGGCAAAAGCCCGGCGCGCCCTTCCTCTGCGTCGAGCCATGGCACGGCACAGCCGCGGAGATCGGCGCGTCGGCCGAAATTGCGGCAAGGCCCTACACCACCATCCTGCCGCCGGGCGAAAAGGCGCGCTTCGCCTTCTCCGTCGAGATCGTCGACCGGTAAGGCCTTACCTGAAACGACACCCTGTCGCCTATTCTCGCGGTAACGTGAGGTCTTTTTGCGGTGCAGCATAAACCGGAGCCTTGGTTTCGGCGTTCTTCGCCTATCCTTTCGCATGTGCGAAATGATCGCTTCCCCAACCCCGCCGGTCCAGGGCCAGGTCCCGCCGGCTCGACTAAGGAGTAGACCATGGGCGACCTATTGAAGGGTATCTCCAATTTCCGCGGAGCCGTCTTCCCTGAAAATTCGGCCTTGTATCAAAAGCTTGCGCGCGAGGGCCAAAGCCCGCAGGCGCTGATCATCTCCTGCGCCGACAGCCGCGTCATGCCGGAAACCATCACCCAGTCGGGTCCCGGCGAACTCTTCGTCTGCCGCAACGCCGGCAATATCGTGCCGCCGTTCCAGACCATGAACGGCGGTGTTTCCTCGGCCATCGAATATGCGGTCGTCGCACTTGGCGTGCGCGACATCATCGTCTGCGGCCATTCCGATTGCGGCGCGATGAAGGGCCTTTGCCATCCTGAGCTTTTGGGCCCGATGCCGAATGTCGCCGCCTGGCTGAAACACAGCCACGCCGCCTATTCCATCGTCTGCGAAGCCTATCCGCAGACCCTCGACGAGAAGGACAGGATCCGCGCCGTGGCGATGGAAAACGTCGTCGTCCAGCTCGATCACCTGCGCACCCACCCTTCGGTGGCGGCCAAGCTCGCCAAGGGCGAGGTGACGCTGCATGGCTGGTTCTTCGATATCGAGACGGGAAGCGTGCTCGTCTATGACGGCGACGCCAAGCGCTTCACCGAGGTGGAGGACGGCGCAACACTCCCGGTCGCGGTGACCGGGCGAGATGTGCCGCAGGTGGTGCCGCTGGTGGCGGCGGAGTGATTGTCCGGGCTTTGTAGGCGGGGAACTGCTCCCTATCCTCTCGCAGCAGGCGTCAGGCGCGACTAAGAAGTCCTCCTCTGGCCTGCGGCCTGCCGGGGTGGAGCCACCGGTCTCCACCCGCTCTTCGAGCGCCCCGCAAGGGGGGAGAAGACCTGCCGCACCCGCTTGCCTCACTTTGGGCCTCAGCGGACCTGCCGGGTCAAGCTCTCCCCCTTGTGGGGGGGCTTTTCCTGTCAGCGGACACTCCGCCGAAAAGCCCCCTCACGCCACCGGCGTGAAATGCATCGCATGGCCGTTGATGCAGTAGCGCAGTCCGGTCGGCGGCGGGCCGTCGGGGAAGACGTGGCCCAGATGGCCGCCGCAATTGGCGCAGCGCACTTCCGTCCTCACCATGCCGTGCGACGTGTCGGTGATTTCCGTCACCGCATCCGGCTTTACCGCCTCGAAATAGCTCGGCCAGCCGCAACCGCTGTCGAATTTCGTGTCCGAGACGAACAGATCCTCGCCGCAGCCGGCGCAGCTGTAGATCCCCTTGTCCTTGGCGTTCCAGAACGGTCCGGTGAACGGGCGCTCCGTGCCCGCCTGTCGCAGCCAGATCTTGATCCCAATCAACAAGGCAAGTGCCAGGTTCGCTAAGCTGCAATCGGGAGGAGTTCTTACGGCCAAGGCCACTTAGAAAGGATGCTGTCGATGCAGAAACGCTCGACCTTCTCGCCGGATAATAGCTCAAATCTTTCAGTCATCGTATGGACGACCCTTGTCGGCGGCTTTTTCAGTTCACTCGTGAAATGGGGATCCGAAGTCAACATGCCGCCACGCGTCCCAGGGGAAATCTCGCCTCCCGGTGCCCATATCGACGCATGGCTTAGCTGGCTTGGGTTCAATTCACATTCTCTGGACTACGTCTATCAAGGGGTCAACGTTCCTGGAGCGGTAACGCTCTATCACTGGCTTTTCAGCTTTGCTTTCGCATTCGTTTATGTCGCCGGTTCCGTTTTCTGGCCGAAAATTCGGCTGTGGTATGGCGTGCTTTACGGGATTATCATCACCGTAGTCATGCATGGTTTGCTCATTCCGCTGTTGGGATTCCGCAATCCGGTCTATGCATCCGGCCAGACGGGCTGGTTGTGGAACCTGAACGCGTTCGAACTCTGGAGTGAAATCCTCGGCCACATCTACTGGTCGGTCTCGATCGAGCTATGCATGATCGCTGTCCTCGCATTTTTCGGGCGTCCGATCAAAGGTAGTTGGCCGGACCGTCAATGAGGCGGCAACTGTTCTCAACAGCATGTCTCCCGAAAGGGGCACCGATTTCGGTGTAAAGACATGCGCAAAAACAAGGAGCTGAAGCACGGCAAGCGAATCTGAAGGATCGCGACGTGCTTAGCGCCCATGCGGCGGCCCCCTTGACCTCAATGCAGCCTGACCGGCCCCCTCACGCCACCGGCGTGAAATGCATCGCATGGCCGTTGATGCAGTAGCGCAGTCCGGTCGGCGGCGGGCCGTCGGGGAAGACGTGGCCCAGATGGCCGCCGCAATTGGCGCAGCGCACTTCCGTCCTCACCATGCCGTGCGACGTGTCGGTGATTTCCGTCACCGCATCCGGCTTTACCGCCTCGAAATAGCTCGGCCAGCCGCAGCCGCTGTCGAATTTCGTGTCCGAGACGAACAGATCCTCGCCGCAGCCGGCGCAGCTGTAGATCCCCTTGTCCTTGGCGTTCCAGAACGGTCCGGTGAACGGGCGCTCCGTGCCCGCCTGTCGCAGGATGTAATATTGCTCGGCCGTCAGTTCGTCGCGCCATTCGGCATCGCTCTTTGAAACCTTGGGTGTCGTGGTCGAAGACATGATCGTTCCTTTCGTTTCCCTATAGATAGATATCGAAACGCCGGGAAAAAGGTCAGCTTTTCGTGAGCCTGATCCGGTTATGCTTGAGGCAGGTGGCGGTTTTCCCTAGAAATGCCGGACCCGGCCTGCCGGGTGGGTGAGGGTGATTCTTGTGAGGAGAGCATATGGCCGCCAGCGTGCCGGCATGGACCTTTATTGCGCTCTTTCTGCCGTTCCTGGGTGCGCTTCTGGCTCCGGTTCTGGTTGCGCGCCTCGGTGACCGGGCCGCCCTTGTCGTCGCCCTTGCGCCGGCACTTGCCTTTCTGCATTTCTGCGGTTTCCTGAGCGAGATCGCCGCCGGCGAAGCGGTGACCGGAGGCTATGCCTGGGCCCCGAGTTTCAACCTCTCCTTCTCCTGGTTCATCGACGGCCTGTCGCTCACCTTCGCGCTTCTGATCACCGGCATCGGTACGCTGGTCGTCGTCTATTCCGGCGGCTACATGAAGGGCCATGCGCAGCTCGGCCGCTTCCTGTCGTTCATTCTCCTCTTCATGGGCGCCATGCTCGGCCTCGTTCTCTCCGACAGCTTCCTGATGCTGTTCGTCTATTGGGAACTGACCTCGATCGCCTCCTTCCTTCTGATCGGTTTCGATCACACGCGCGAAGCGGCGCGCCGGGCCGCATTGCAGGCGCTGGTCATCACCGGGGCAGGGGGGCTGTCGCTTCTCGCCGGCCTGATCTTCCTGTGGAACATCACCGGCGTCACCCAGCTGTCGCTGCTCGTCCATCTCGACGACATGCTGCGCTTGAGCCCCTTCTATCTGCCGGCGCTCATTCTGATCCTCGGCGGCGCGTTCACCAAGTCGGCGCAGTTTCCCTTCCATGTCTGGCTGCCCAACGCCATGGAAGCGCCGACCCCGGTTTCCGCCTATCTCCATTCGGCCACCATGGTGAAGGCCGGCGTCTATCTGCTGATGCGCCTCAACCCGGTCATGGGTCAGACGCCCGCCTGGGAAATCCTGCTTCCCTTCTTCGGCGGCATCACGCTGATTGCCGGCACGCTGATCGGCATCCGCCAGACCGATCTGAAGCTGATGCTCGCCTACACGACCATGGCCTCGCTCGGCCTGCTCGTCATGCTGACCGGCTTCGGCTCGCCGCATGCCATCGAGGCGGCGGTGCTGTATCTCATCGCCCATTCGCTGTTCAAGGGCGCGCTTTTCATGGTCGCCGGCGCCATCGACCACGAGACCGGCACGCGGCAATTGCCGCTTCTCGGCGGCCTTCGCCGCAAAATGCCCATCACCTTTGCCGCAGCGCTTCTTGCCGCCTGCTCCATGGGCGGCCTGCCGCTGTTTGCCGGCTTCCTCGCCAAGGAAGAGATCTATGCCGCCTTGGCCGCCGGCAATCCGCGCGCCGTCTTCTTCACCCTCATCGCCGTTGCCGGCAACGCTTTGATGCTGGCGCTCGGCTTCGGCGTCGGCCTGAAACCCTTCATCGGCGCAGTAAAGCAAACCCCGCGCGCTGCGCATGAGGCGCCGCCCGCCCTCTGGCTTGGCCCGGTCGTGCTCGCAGCCCTCGGCCTTGTCTTCGGTCTGTTCTCCTCCGTGCTGCACGCCTATCTTGCCTCGCCCATGGCAAGCGCCATCGTCGACGAGAAGGTGGCGATCACCATCAGCACCATGCCGCATCTCGGCCTGCCGCTTCTGCTCTCGGTCTTCACCGTGATTGCCGGTGCTGTCGTCTACTGGAAGCTCGACCGCGCCCGCGCCGTCATGGTCAAGGTGATGGAAAGCCTCGGGCCGGGGCCGGATCACTGGTTCGACACGCTGCTTTCCGGTCTCGTCCGTCTGTCGGTCGCGGTCACGAAGCTGGTGCAGCCCGGCCGCCTGGAACTCTACGTCACCTTCACCTTCGCCATGGTGGCGGTGACGCTTCTCGTGCCGCCGATCGTCTTCGGTGAACTGCCGACGACGCTCACCTGGCCGGATGAGCTGCTGATCCAGGAAGGCGCCTTCCTCGTCATCGCGGCCCTCGGCATCGTTGCCGTTCTGGGCGCCAGCCACCGGCTGACCGCCATCGTCGCGCTCGGCATCCAGGGCTTTGCCGTTGCCGTCATCTTCCTGCTTTTCGGCGCGCCGGACCTGTCGTTTACCCAGTTCATGGTCGAAACGCTCTCGGTCGTCATTCTCACTCTGGTCATGACCCGGCTGCGGCTGAAAGTCTCCGATCATCGTCCGCCAAGCCAGATCGTGCTCGATGCGACGATCGCGATCGCCTGCGGCCTCGGCTTCGCCATGCTGCTTCTGAAGGCGGTCGAGCGGCCCTTCGATGCAACGCTGACGGAGTTCTTCAACGCCTATTCGAAGGTGATCGCCCACGGCGCCAACGTCGTCAACGTCATCATCGTCGATTTCCGCGGCGTCGATACGCTCGGCGAAATCACCGTCGTCCTCATCACCGGCCTTGCCGTCGTCGCGTTGATGAAACTGCGGGCGGGGAGGAAGACGCCATGAACACGCTGATCCTGCGCACCGTCGCACCGCTTATCACCGCCATCATGCTGCTCTTTTCCGTCTTCGTCCTTCTGCGCGGCCATAACGAACCGGGCGGCGGCTTCATCGGCGGGCTGATCGCGGCTTCCGGCCTTGCGATCTTCGGCATCGCCCATGGTCCGGGTGCGGTGCAGCGGGCGATCGGTTTCCACCCGATGGCGATTGCCGGTGCCGGGCTGTTCCTGTCGACGATATCGGGCTTCGTCTCGCTGGCCGCCGGCGTGCCCTTCATGACCGGCCTGTGGATCTACCCGCACATCTTCGGTCTCGAAGTGCCGCTGTCGACGGTGATCTCCTTCGATATCGGCGTCTATCTCGTCGTCGTCGGTGCCATCACCGCCATCGCCCTGTCGCTCGAAACCGAACCGGACGAGCACCTCGACCAACGGACCGATGACACGAACGGGGAGGGCGGGCGCTGATGGAAACCTTCTTCGTCGGCCTGATCGGCCTGTTCTTTGCCGCCGCCGTCTATCTCATGCTGTCGAAATTCACGATCCGTATCCTGCTCGGCATCGTTCTGCTCGGCAACGGCGTCAACCTGCTTCTGTTCACGGCGGGAAGGCTGACGCGTGAAGTTCCGGCGATCATCCCTGAAGGCTCCGACACGCTCGCCATGACGGCCGCCAACCCGCTGCCACAGGCGCTCATCCTGACGGCGATCGTCATCTCGTTTTCCTTCTTCGCCTTCCTCTTGGTGCTCACCTACCGCGCCTTCCAGGAACTCGGCACCGACAGTACCGACGAAATGCGTCTCGCCGAACCCCGCGACGATAAGCTGCCGCCGATGGGATATTGATTTGATGACATCTGCCACGCAAATCCCCCTCTGGCCTGCCGGCCCACCGGCGCGCAGCCACGGGTCTCCGCCCGCCCTTCGAGCCCCCCACAAGCGGGGCGAGGGCGCGCAGCTGGCTTCTGCCTTGATCGGACCTCGGCGGTGCGGCTGGGTTAAGCCCTCTCCCTTGTGGGGGGGCGTAAGGACGGGGCGAGAAACGTGGCTCGCGCCAGGTTGCTCGGGAGGGGGCTTGTCTCTTCCGGCGACCGCATCACACGGGAACCTCCTCTGATGGCCGCGCCCACTTCCACGCCGGTCGATCTAGCGGCCGCCCTCGTCATGGCCCCGCCTCAGCTTGCCGATTGGCTGGTCGTCGCCCCGCCGACGATGATGATCGCCGTCGGCGCTATGCTGATGATGATCCGCAAGTCGGTACGCCTGCACGCCGTCATCGGCGTTTCGGCCCTCGTTCTGCTCGTCATCCTCGATGCGCTTCTGTTGTGGCAGGTTTGGCAGCGCGGCCCGATCACCATGACGATGGGCCGCTGGCTGCCGCCCTTCGGCATCTCGTTTACCGCCGACCTTTTTGGCGCCGCGATGGCGCTCGCCGCGGCGATTGCGGCCCTGTTCGCCGCGCTCTTTGCGCTGAAGGATATCGATGCCTCGGGCCTGCGCCACGGCTTCGTCGCCTTCCTGATGTTCATGATGGCGGGCGTCTCCGGCGCCTTCCTCACCGGCGATATCTTCAACCTCTATGTCTGGTTCGAGATCCTGCTGATCTCGTCCTTCGGCCTGCTCATCCTCGGTGGCGAACCGCGCCAGATCGAGGGGGCGCTGAAATACGCCGTGCTCAACCTCGTTGCCACAACGCTGTTCCTGATTTCGGTCGGCTATCTCTATGCCATCTTCGGCACGCTCAACATGGCCGATATCGCCCGCAAGGAAAACGGCATCCGCGAGGGCGCGCCGCTCATCACCCTGACCGCGCTGTTCGTGCTGGCCTTCGGCATGAAGGCTGCGGCCTTCCCGGTCAATTTCTGGCTGCCGGCCTCCTATCACACGCCGCGCATCACAGTCTCGGCGTTGTTCGGCGGGCTTTTGACCAAGGTCGGCATCTATGCGCTGATCCGCGTCACCATCATGATCTTCCCCGTCGAGCGGGAGGCGCTCAGCCTTGCGATCGGCATTGCCGCCGTCGCCACCATGGTCGTCGGCGCGCTTGGCGCGCTCGCCCAGAACGACCTGCGCCGCCTGATCGGCTATGTCGTCATCGTCGGCATCGGCAACATGCTGGCGGGCGTGGCGATCGGCTCTCCGGCGGCCGTCTCGGGCGCCATCCTCTATGCGCTGCATTCGGTCATCGCCATGACCGCGCTCTACCTGATGGCGGGCGAGGCCTATCGGCTCACCGGCTCCTGGGGCCTGTCGTCGCTCGGCGGGCTGTGGGCGAAGTCGCCGTGGTTTTCCGGCGTCTCGCTTGCCCTCATGCTGGCCGCCACCGGACTGCCGCCGTTCTCCGGCCTCTGGCCCAAGGTGGCGCTGTTGAAAGCCTCGCTCGATATCGGCGCATGGTGGCTGGCCACCGCCATACTCGTCTCCGCCTTCCTCGTCACCATCGCGCTCGCCCGCACCTTCCTTTTCGCCTACTGGCGCCCTGCGCCGGATGACGCGGTCACCGCCACCGCGACAGGCAGCGACGACACCTGGAACTGGCGCACCGGCATTCCGCTCGTGGTGCTGACGGCCATCGTCCTTGCCTTCGGCCTCTTCCCCGAGCCGCTTTTGCAACTGGCGCAGGCGGCGGCCGACAGCCTTGCCGATCCGCGTGCCTACATCCTCTCCGTCTTTCCGGAAGGAGCGGCTCGATGATCGTCTATCTGCTTTCCCTGCTGCTTGCCCTTGTCTGGGCGGCGATCACCGGCAGCGCCTCCATTCATAATCTCGTCTTCGGCTTCGTCCTGTCGACGGTCGCGCTGTGGATCGTCCGCGATGAGATGGCGGCGCGAACCTATCTCCTGCGGCTTGGCCGCATCGCCTCGCTCGCCATCCTGTTCTTCAAGGAGCTGGCGCTGTCGGCCTGGAAGGTGGCGACACTGGTCACGCAGCGCAAGATGGACCTGCAGCCCGGCATCTTCGCCTTTCCGCTGACCGTCGACCGCGATTTCGAGATCACCCTTCTCGCCCATCTGATCACGCTCACCCCCGGCACGCTGTCGGTCGACGTCTCGGCCGATCGCAGGCTTCTCTATGTCCACGCCATCGATTGCTCCGATATCGCGGCGACGAAAAGGGATATTGCCGAGGGCTTCGAGCGCAAGATCCTGGAGGCTTTCCGATGAGCGCCGCCGAACTGATCGTCGAAATCACCGGCTGGATCGCGCTCGCCATCCTCACGGCGGCCTTCCTGCTCACCGTCTGGCGGGTGGTGAAGGGGCCGACACTGCCGGATCGGGTCGTGGCGCTCGACATGCTGGTCGGCATCGTCATCGGCTTCATCGCGCTGATCGCCATCCGCACCGGCTTCACGCTCTATATCGACATAGCGATTGCGCTCGGCCTGGTCGGCTTCCTCGCCACCGTCGCCTTTGCCCGTTTCATCCTCGTCAGCGCCCGGCCGCAGGCGAGAGCCACGGCTGCGGATACGGCCCCGGATGCTGTCCCGCCGGTGGCGAAGGCTATCGCTTCCGGCAAGCCCGCGCCGAAAAAGCACTCGTCGAAAAAGCCCGCGCCGAAAAAGCCGGAACCGAAAAAACGGCCCTCGAAGAAGCCGGTATCGGCAACGCCGGCACCTGAAAAGCCGGCGCGCCGCAAGAAGGAGCAGCCATGATCGATCTCGTCATCGCCCTCCTGACGTCCATCCTCGTTCTGTTGGGCGCCGCCTTCGCGCTTGTCGCGGCGATCGGCCTCAATCGACTGCCGGACGTCTATACGCGCATGCATGCGGCCTCCAAGGCCGGCACGGTCGGTTCCGGTCTTCTTCTTCTGGCGGTCGGTTTGCATTCGGCGGACTTCGCTATACTTGCCCGCGCGCTTGCCGGATTTTTCTTCTTTGTGCTGACCGCGCCCGTTTCGGCACATCTACTCGCGGTTGCATCGTTGAAGGCGGGCTATCGGATGGCGCCGCACACCGTGGCGAACGAAATGAAGACGGGCGCGGATGAATAACCGGCGTGGAAGCAGCGCAAACCGGCGCGCTCTGATTGTAAATCCGACGCAGTATCAGCAGTAAAAATCCAAAGCGTATCGAAGATGATCAGAAAACCCTGAGCATTACTAGATTTCGCAATTGGACTTTTGAAAATGTAATGCTACTTGATGAATAGTAGAGTGATGATGTTGATTTGGCCAAAGCATTTCCGCCGTAATTGTCAGGTTTAGCTCGTCGTGGCCGCTGGTGATGATGAAGATGAACTTGGAGATGGGATGCTGGTGGTCGTATGTTGATACCACATCTGGCAGCTATACCGATTTTCTTTGCGCAGGACCTAGGGGTAGGTCCGGTCTTTTGACAGGCGCGGGAAAGGGCGGTGCTGCTCAGAGGCTCCACTACGGATAGCAGCCGCGGAGGTCGCGGTCGGCGCCGTAATGAATACAAACAGGAGACTGGAAATGACAGATATGGCACTGGGCAAAGGTCCGGAACTGCTCGTCGAACTGACGGCGGATATCGTGGCCGCCTATGTGAGTAACCACGTGGTTCCGGTCGGCGACCTCTCGGGTCTGATTGCGGATGTTCACACCGCGCTCAGCGGCACGTCTTCGCCGGCACCGGTTGCCGTTGCGGTTGAAAAGCCGAAGCCGCCGGTTCCGATCAAGAAGTCGATCGAAGACGATTACCTGATCTGCCTCGAGGATGGCCAGAAGTTCAAGTCGCTGAAGCGCCACCTGATGACCCACTACAACATGACGCCCGACGAATATCGCGAGAAGTGGGGCCTGCCGGCCGACTATCCGATGGTGGCCCCGGCCTATGCCGAAGCCCGCTCGCGTCTTGCCAAGGAAATGGGTCTCGGCCAGCGCCGCAAGCGCGCCCGCGTCTGACCGGCAACGGATTTGCACGCGTCCCCGTTCGTCGGAGATAGGTGGACGGCCCGATCACACGGGTCGCCTTCGGGTTATATCGCCGGCTGGTCCTGAAATCGGTCGTGCGGCCTGATGGTGCCGACGGCCCGATGGACGAAGCAAGGTCCGGCAGGGCTGTGCAGCGGTTTCGTGGCAGAATTGCCCGGTACGAAACGGTAGTGCACCAGAGCGACAGGACAGCTCCGCCTTTCATGAAAAGGCGGACATGCTCCGGGTGGCATGGCATTGCACCAACCACCATTCGAATGGACGTGAAACAGGCCGGGCTTTCGCCCGGCTTTTTCATGCCCGACGTCCTGAAATGAGCCATAAATGGGAAATAAATCCCATTTTCATCCCGCTATCGGTAGAAAGAAACGAGCGTTTTCAGCCGCATGTCAAAATGTGACTGCGCCCGTAATTTCGTTTCCCGCGCAATGTGATATGAATTAATTCCTATATTGCGAGGGAGTATTCATGGTTTTTGAGAATCCGATCCCCACCGGCGCGGCATCCGATGCGCCATCCCCCCAGATGATCCGGGCCGCCGCCATGGCGCGCCGGTCGGCACGGGCGGGACGCGCCGCGCAGGCATATGCCGATCTCGTGACGGTCGTCCCCGCCCATTCCGCGACCGCCCCTTCGGCCGCCGCAGCGACTGTCGGCGCCGATGTCACGGAGCAAGTCACGGCCCATCTCACTGCCGCTGACGCAACCGGCCACCATGCCGCCCCTGTGGCGTCCGCATCCTCATCCGCGCCACAGTATCAGGGCAGCCTTCCGGCAAGGCTCGTCTGCCGCATCATCGCCCGTCTGACGGCCGAAATGGCGCATATGGTCAGCGAACGCGTCGCGCTGCGCCGTGACCGCCGCCGCATCGCCGCCCATATCCGCCAGATTTCCATGTATGTCTGCCATGTGGCGCTGCGCATTCCCCATGCGGATGTCGCCGCCGCCTTCGGTCGCGATCGCTCGACGGTCGGCCATGCCTGCCATTTCGTCGAGGATCGCCGCGACGACGAAGCCTTCGATGCCTTCGTCTCTGCGATCGAACGCATGGTCATCGCCGTCTTCAGGCCCTGCGATATCGCCGTCGAGGGAGGTGCCGATGCCTGAGCGCGCGCCGAAATCCGCAGGTCCCGACCGCAAGGACCGTCCGTCCGCGCCGCTGCTGCGCCTCGTCCGCCATCTGCTGAAGCTCTCGGGCGAGGCGGATGCGCGGGCCTTCGATACTGCGCTGGTCGATGACGCCGTGTCGCGCGGCGTCGTGATCCGCAAGGCAGATGGGCTCCATGCCACGCCGCAGGCGCGCAGCTTCCTCAAGCGCGCCCTCGTGACCGGCCCCGACCGCCACGAACGCGCCTTCACCGACCAGCACCGCGATCTCGCGGCCGAGACCCTCATCATCGACGGCACGCGGCAGGCGGTTTCCCGCAACCTCGACGAATCGCCGCTGTCCGCGCTGTTGCGGCTGAAGGACAAGCAGGGCGCGCCGTTCTTTCCGCAGGCCGCACTCGATGCCGGCGAACGCCTCGCCGGTGATTTCACCCGTGCCCGGCTGCAGCCGCGCATCACCTCTTCCTGGGAGCCGCAATTGTCGTCGCGCGGCAAGAGCCGGGGGGAAGCGGGCGGCATGGCGGATCTGGCGGCAAGCGCCATCGAGGCGAAAGCCCGCTTCGGCCGTGCCATGCAGGCGATGGGACCGGAGCTTTCCGGCGTTGCCGCCGATATCTGCTGCTTCGGCAAGGGATTGGAACTGGTGGAGCGCGAACGCCAGTGGCCGGCCCGTTCGGCCAAGTTGATGCTGCGCACCGCGCTTCTGTCGCTTGCCCGGCATTACGCCCCGCCGCAGAGATCCGAAAACGCCCGCCGCAGCCATCACTGGGGTGCCGACGATTTTCGCCCGGATGCGGGCTCCTACGGCATATCCGCCCGGCCGGGCGAGGGGCCCGGTTGATGGCGCTGCCGATGACATGCCGGATGAGGGGCAATCACGACGGGAAGGCGGGGACAGCCAAGGCGGCCATGATCGGCAAGATCAGGCGGCGGCCTTCACTTGCGCCTCTTCGCGGATGCGCTTGACCATCGAGCGCAATCCGTTGGCGCGCTGGGACGACAGGTGTTCGACCAGCCCGATGCGGTCGAACACCTCGATCGCATCGGTGGCGACGATTTCGGACGCATGCTTGCCGGAATAGGTTGCGAGCACGATGGCGACCAGCCCGCGCACGATATGCGCATCGGAATCGCCCTCGAACGTCATCACCGGGTCGGCGCTGTCATCCGCCGCATGGCTGACCAGCCACACCTGGCTGGCGCAGCCCTGAACCTTGTTTCCGGCCACCTTCTTGTCCTCTGCCAGATCCGGCAGGGCCTTGCCGAGCTCGATCACATAACGATAGCGATCTTCCCATTCGTCGAGAAAGGCGAAGTCGTCGATGATCTGATCAATCTGGGCCATGGTCTTGTCCGGTCTCAATTCGTCTGGAGTGTCCATATAGGTGTTTTGCCGCCGGGAAACAGGAAAAATTGGCGCAGAGGTGAGGGGGCAGCGGGTGAAGACAGCGATACTGACTGTGCAGCCACGCGACCCCACCAGTCATGTTCGATAGGCGTCCAGCTCACCATGCAGGATAGCGGCCCGCGCCTCGATTGCCGTCAGGTCGTCGAGGATAAGTCGATAGAGCGGCGTCTGGTCGCCCGGAAGGCGCGCTTCGAGGTGTTGGGCGATATATTTGATCGCGGCGATTGTCTGTGCAAACCGGCTGTGCAGCACCGGTTCGTGATGGGCAAGTCGGTTGCGCGACTGGTAGATGATCTCAAGGTTGTCGGCGATGGCCGCTCGCTTCACCCGCTTGTTTGGGAAAGTTCTTTTTAGTGTTGGCCGCCAAAGCGTGTGATCGTAGTCCGGCCCGCAAAGACGTTTCCATATATAGAAGGTCAGCTCGGCTATGATCTTGCCGTCGGTGACTTGGATATGCGAACGGCGAAGCTTTGATCGTTGCATATGCGGCAGGTTTGCCGGCCGTCCTTCAGGAAAGGCATGTGCATCCAGCGTATGCTTCTCCTGCTGTGACCGTTTCGAATATTCGGCGCGCCGCGCGCTATCAACGGCTTGAGCGATCTTGGCTCTCTCGCTTTCCTTCCATTGGAAAGGAGCGGGAGGGTTCAACAGCCAACCGGCCTGCCTGAAATACTGTCCGAGATTGTCGCATATCGAGTTTCTCAAGGCGATCTCTATGACGGCTATGATATTCATCAGGTCCGCCCCGAGACGCAGGGTTTTCTGATGGAATTCGATGGCTGTTCGCGAGTTGCCGGTCAGCCGGTGGAGGTTGCCCAATCTCTCGGGAGAGAGAAGTTTGGTAATCTCTGCAAGATCCGCATCCTCCAAAGGCAAGTTGACGCTCCCCTCTATTGCCCATATATTTATCCCTGAAAAGTCGAGATCAGATTGGCAGTTTGCCTCAGGGCATTACGAATCCTCGACTTCCCAAATTTAAGAAAAGGCGCCCATCGGGGCGTCTTTTTTGTTTTATCTAGCGGGAATTTTGTGTGCCATGCAAGTCATGGCTGTGCGCGGTGGCATCGTACCAAAAAGCCAACGGGAGATTGATGCCGTTTCGCAGATTCCTCCGCAATCGCCCGGGATAGTTCCCCCAGCCACCCGCACCAAAAAAATCGCCGCAAGGATTTCTCCTTGCGGCGTCAGCAATCGCTGAATTTAGGGCAGGCAGTCAGGCGCCGGGGTCCGTGGCACTGGAGGCCCGGCGCAAGTGGTGAAGTCTTTGGCTATCCCGGTTATCTGCCGATCGTTCCTTGATCGATTGCCGGGAAAGATCGCTGGCGGGTCACTGGACCGGGCGTTTCATCGGCAGCGGGATCGAGCCGGTGTGGAATGCGCTTGCTTCCGCCGGGCTGACGGCGGCGATCGACTGGGTCGTGGACGCGGTCATATCCTGCGGAAAGGCGGCCGGCTCCGGGTCCTGTTTGAGAGCGATGTCGGCGGATTTTGCACCGAACTGCTTGTCGAGCAGTTCGAAGGCAACGCGGGCGCCTTCGGTGGCGCGCACACCGAGCGCCGATAGCGTTTCGCCGCCCTTGACGCAGACATCCGGCTTCTCGGCGCAGATCGCCGTGACATAATTATAGGCTTCGGTTGCCGCCGAGATCGCGTCGCCCATCTGGACACTGCCATTGGCGCCTTCGATCTCGATTGCCGGCTTGCTGCTGAAGTAGGAGAGCACCACCAGCACGGCTGCAAACCACACACTTCCCTTGATCAGAAACCACATTGCCCGTTGCCCTGTTTGGTGCCCGTGAGGGCGTGTCCCGTTTCGGAACTGTTTATCTGTCGTCCCTCGCCGGGTGTGTCCCGCCGGGGCAGCGGTCTGTGCCGCTCTTGGACATGACCCTAGGCCGGGGAAGCAAACACGGCTTTGATTGCAACGCTCGGATTTATCTAAAATTTGAACGGAATTTCTTTTTCGCCGGTGCTTTCCCCTCCGTTTTCGGCCGTCGTGTCGCATTTTAGCGTTTCGCGTTAAGCATAAATGGGGCGATTGCGCCGAAGGCAAGGCGATTGCGCCGCCAGGCTTTGCCACAAACGTTAACGCGTCAGAAAAAATCAAACCAATTCCGTCGCTTACCCGGCGTTAACCATGAAGGGAAAACGGCCTCTCTATCTGTGCCAAACCCGGAAAACGGGCTTCTGACAAACTGTCGAATCGCGCATTCTTAGCCTTTCCTTAAGCCGCGGACGCCTAATGTGACCGCGGAAATCAGGCCGTGTCAGGGTATTGTGTGCGCGTATTGAGTAACATTGCAGAAGGAGCCGTGAAGGTGGTCGACGCGACCGCTGCGCGCTGGCTTTTGCAGGTCGGTGGCGACACCGTCCGCGCCGCCGATATCGTACTCCTGCGCCGTCTCGTGGTTGCCGCAGCCGTGGCGCTGCCGCTTGTTCCGGCCGCTCTCACTCTCCTTATAAGCCCGGTTCTGGCGCTGCCGGTCGGCGCCGCCGCCGTGCTTGCTGTCTTTCTCGTCCTGGCCGCTGTCGCCTTCGCCCGTGGTCGCCCCGTCATGGAGATGCCGTCGGCCTGCGTATCGGCCGATGATCTCGCCTTCAATGCCTGCCCCGGCCTCACCCTCGCGCTCGATCCGCAGGGCAGGGTTGCCCGTGTCGGCGGCCGTGATGCCGACCGGTTCCCGGCCGCCTTGCGCAATGCCGCAGGCGAGACACTTGCCGAGCGTGTCCATGTGTCGGACCAGATCGCGCTGCTTCAGGCCTTCGACGTGCTGCGCCAGGGTGCCTCGCGCGCCGAAACGGATGTCCGCGTGCACAAGGCGCTGTCGCCCGTCGATGGCCGCCAGTTCCTGTCCGTCCGCTTCGATTTCACCGCCATCCGCAATGCCGACGGCGAACTGGTCCAGGTCTTTGCCCAGGCAAGCGATCTTGCCGAAACCGAGGCGCTGCGCCGCGAGGTCGAGACCTACCGTCAGGAAGCGCTTTCGGCGCATGAGACGAAGTCGCGCTTTCTCGCCGCCGTCAGCCACGAGATGCGCACGCCGCTCAATGCCATTCTCGGCTTTTCCGATGTTCTGGCCGGCGAGTATTTCGGCAAGCTGGCCAATGATCGCCAGCGCGAATATGTCGGCCTGATCCGCCAGTCGGGTGCCCATCTTCTGTCGGTCGTCAACACCATGCTCGACATGTCGAAGATCGAGGCAGGCCGTTACGAGCTGCTGGTCGAACCCTTCGCTCCCTCGGAAGCGATCGAGACCTGCCGCGCCATGCTCGATCTCCAGGCCCGCGACAAGGGCGTCACGCTCACCACCCGCGCGCCGAAATCGCTGCCGGACGTGGTGGCTGATCGCCGCGCCGTGCAGCAGATCCTCATCAACCTTGCCGGCAATGCCATCAAGTTCACCGATCGCGGTGGCGTCGTGTCGATGGATGCGGCGATCCGCGGCCACGATCTGGTTATCACCGTCAGCGATACCGGCATCGGCATTGCGGCGAACAAGCTCGGGCTGCTGGGCGAACCCTTCACCCAGCTGGAAAATGGCCTGAGCCGTCACTACGAAGGCACCGGCCTCGGTCTGGCGCTGGTCAAGGGACTTGTCTCGCTGCATCGCGGTACGTTTAATATCGCCAGCCGTCCGGGTGAAGGCACGGTCGTCACCGTGACGCTGCCGGCAGACGGCCCGGATGCGGTTTCGGCCGACGATGTCGAGGAAACGGTGGAGTTCCCGCCGCGTCTCAATACGGCACAGTTGAAGACCCCGATCGAAAAGGTCATGATGGCAAGGCCCGCGATGGAGCGGACGGAACGGAACCTGGAAGCAAACGATGACCACGCGGAAGCGAAAATCGCCTAACGGGCGACGGACAAAGAAGGCGCCAAGCCTTTCGTCCCGCATTCTGGCGGGCACGGGTTCGGCTGTCGCAACCGGTGCCGCCGGCGCCGGCCGCGGCATCGCCGGCGCCATCCTGCGCAATCCCAAGCCGACGCTCTACGCCACCACCTTCCTCGTCGCCTTCTCCTTCGTTGCCGCCAATGCGCTGTGGTACCAGCCGGGCGGTCACCCGTCGCCGTTCCTCGCCACGCGTGACGCCAGCGATCCGAATGCCATTGCCGGCTACCGTCCGTACCGCCAGGTCGACCCGGACAACGTCACCACATTCCGCATCGAGCGGGCGCCGGCAGGCGGCCAGCAGGCCCCGCAGCCCGACAGCGAAACCCGCACGGCCGCCATTCCTGCGCAGCAGCAGGCCCGCACGCCGACGCAATCGGCCGAACCGGTGGATGACATCCGCTCGATCATCGCCGGCCAGCCGGATGCCGCATCGCCATCCGCAGGTGACGAGCGCACGCTTGTTGCCGGTATCCAGCGCGAACTGTCGCGCCGCGGCCTCTATGACGGTGCCGATGACGGTCTGATGGGACCGCGCACCCAGGCCGCCATCCTGTTCTTCGAAGAAAGTGCCGGCCTGCCGCAGCGCGGCACACCGACGCCCGAGCTTCTCGCCGTATTGCAGCAGCCGTCGCGCGCCGCGCAACAGGCGGCGCCTGAAGCACCTGCGGCCACCGTGCTGCCGACCCCGATCCCGCGCCAGGCCCCCCGTTCCGAAGCGCCCCGCGCCCCGGTCCAACGCGCTCAGGTCCAGCGCGCCGCGCCGCAGAGGGCCGAGCCGCAACGCGCCGCGTCCCGTCCGGCCGAACAGCCGGCCCGTATTCAACAGGCCGGCATTCAGCAGGCGAGTGTGCAGCGCGTCAGCGCGCCGGCGCGTGGTGAGGATCCGGTCACGGCGGCCATCCGCGCCGCCGAGCGCCAGCCGGCCATGACGCCGCCGTCGAACATTCCGGGTGCCACCCGTAACGCGGCCGCTTCCACGCCTGCGCCGCGCCGCACGGTCACCACCGCCGGCCCCGGCAGCGCCGTGCAATCGACCCAGATGGTGCTGCAGATCCAGAAGGGCCTGACCAACATCGCCTATACCGATGTCGAGGTCGACGGCGTCGCCGGCAGCCAGACCAAGGCCGCCATCCGCCGCTTTCAGAAACACTATCGTCTTGCCGAAACCGGCGAGCCGGACGAGGCGGTGCTGAAGAAGCTGAAAGCGATCGGCGCGCTCTGAGCCCGTTTACGGCCGGCCCGCGATTCCGGTTCCCACTTCCGGCCGAATTGCGTTAGGGAAAGCGCCATGCGCCTTCGTTCCGATATCTATGTTTCCGCCCTTGTCCGCCGCGTCTTCTCGCTCGGTGGCTTTGCCGCCGTCGAACACAAGGGCGCCGAGGCGGCCGGCGCGATCTTCATCCGCCAGCGCTTTCGCGACGGTCTGGAAACGCTCTTTGCCCCGGCGCCGCAGAATTTCTTCGACGATAATGACGACGGCCAGCGCAAGTTCGAAACGAGGCTTGTCCGCGTCGAGCAGGATGTGATGCGCGAGACGCTCGACAGGGAACGGCGCTTCGACCCGGATCTGTGGCTGCTCGAACTGGAGACGGATGACGTGACCGATCTGTTTCCGGTCGTGGCGGAGTAGGGGCTCTTGAGGGATCCCCTCACCAACAAAATCCAGCGCTTAGCCTACGGCTAGATGCTGGTCTTGTATCCTCTCCCCCTTGCGAGAGAGAAAGCGATTTCGACATCTTGGCTTCAGCTAGGTATTGGAAATCGCAAGGGAGGGGATTTCTCCGCATCGCAGGCGCCGATTTCCTTTCCACAAAACGCGTAGGGAACCCCTTACCGCCCTCGCGATCCCGAAACGCTGCGGCGCACGCTGGCCGAGGTTCTGAGCGGTCGGTCTTCAGCCAGAATGGCGGCGTCATAGGCGTCCTGCGCCTCTTCGCGCGGCACCGCATGGGTATAGCGGTCGGCCCGACGCCAGGCTTCGATGCGTTGCCCGCACTCGTCCTCGTCGAGCGCCGCCCACAGGTCCACCACCCGCGCCGTGCCGTCCTCTTCCTCGGCCAGATGGCCGTAGAGGCGGGTGAGGATATAGGCTGCATCGTCCTCGCCCATGCCCAGCCCCTTGAGCACCGTGGCAAGCTGCACCCCGGACAGGTCGAGCAGGATGCGCTCGGCAAGCCAGCGGCTGGTCGAAAGGATGTCGGAAAGGGCGGTGACGAACAGCATCGCCTCGCGGTTGCGGGCAAAGCGCACGATCAGCGCTTCCTGCACCGGCGTCAGGCTGCGCAGTCCAAGGCGATCGTTGTCGGCCCGGTTCACATGGCCGGCGAGAAGCTTGATGCGGCGGCGCAGATCCTCCTCGCGCGCCAGCCGCTCGGCATCGACGCCGTTGGCGGCTGACGAGGGGGCGGCCTTGGGAGCGGACGAGGGGGCTGAGAGCGAGGCTGATACCGCCTCAACCCCGGCTTCCGCCTTCTCCTGCATTCGGCCCTGCGTCTCCGCCGGCTTAGCCTGGCGGCTGGCGCCGGGGCGCAGGCCCACCAGCGCGTCGATGACGGTCGGTGACAGGGCGTCGCGGCGCACGATGGCGCGGGCATGCTCGGCGCCCTGGCTGCGGGCGATGGTGATCAGCGCGTCGTCGGTCAGGCAGGTCGAGGCCATCAGGAAGGGGGCGGAGACCGCGATCGGCTGGCAGCCGATGAAGAAGGCGACGGCCGGCGGCACGGTTTTCGATTGCGAAAGCGCGGCCACGGCCTGACGGCGGGCCTCGTCGGTCGAGGCGTTGAAGATCGGCACGAACAGTTCGGCGAACTGCCGCAGCTCCGTTTTCGACGGATGGGATAGCGCCTCGAAACTCGTCACCGTCGCCATCAGCACGACGTCCTTCCTGCGCAACGCCTGTGGTCTTTCCAGATCTCGAAATTCATTCGTCACGGGGCAAACTCTTTGAACGCAATACAAACAGAGGTGCCGGCAACTCGCCGGACTGCCGCTTTCAGAAAGATCCGGCAGCCGATCTCATTGACCTTGATCCTGGGAAACTCCCGGCTGGCGGCCAGGGAAAACAGGCGCTTGAACCCGAAACCTCACCGCCCAGGTGAAATTTCATGCTAGGGCAGCCGTGGTTAACCTTCAGTTAAGTCGGTCCGTTTCGGCACAACTTGGATGTGGATATCGGCCCGTTGTCGTATCGTATCGAAGCGGGCAGCGCCGCCGCATCGACCGGTGCCGTCTCCCAATCCCCGACGGCCGCGCAAGGCCCGCGCAGCGATCACGCGGCGCGTGCAAATTTCGTGATCGGCCTCTGGTACTGGTTGTGGAAAAACATTAGCGTCGCGGTCGCTTCACTCCTGTCCCTCATCCGCAGAGATTTACATGGCCGGTTCTTCCCCCTTTGCCCGACTTATCGCCTTCGTCAGCCGGGGCGTCGTTGCCGTTCGCCATTCAGGCGATGCCGAGCGCGCCCCCGTCTATGGCACGGCGCCGGCCATCCCCGATCCCAGGCCGCAGGGCATGCTGCCCACCCTGAAGATGCCGACGGCGAAAGGCTGGGAGGGCGACCACAAGCCGACGGTTGCCGCCGGGCTTAAGGTCAATGCCTTTGCCCGTGGCCTCGTGCATCCGCGCAACATGCATGTTCTGCCCAATGGCGATGTGCTGGTGGCCGAATCGATGGGCGAGCGCGGCAATCCGCGCAGCCTGTTCGACCACGCCATGTCGGCGACGATGCAGCGCGCGCGCGCCTCCGGCGTCAGCCCCAACCGCGTGACGCTGCTGCGCGATGCCGATGGTGACGGCGTGGCGGAGGAGAGCCACGCCTATATCGAGAATGTCCGCCAGCCCTTCGGCATGGTGCTGGTCGGTGACACGCTCTATGTCGGCGCAAGCGATGCGCTTCTGGCCTACCCTTATGAGGCGGGGGCGACGAAGATCACCGCGCCGGGCCGCAAGCTGATGGATCTCATTCCCGGCGGACACTGGACGCGCAACCTGATTGCCAGCAAGGACGGAACGAAGCTTTACGTCGCGGTCGGCTCGCTCAGCAATATCGGCGATGCCGGCATGGCGGCGGAGGAGAACCGGGCCTGCATTTTCGAATATGAGATTGCCTCCGGCCAGTCCCGCATCTTCGCCGGCGGCCTGCGCAACCCCGTCGGCATGGCCTGGGAGCCGGAAGGCGGCATGCTCTGGACCGTCGTCAACGAGCGCGACGGCCTTGGCGACGAGACGCCGCCCGACTATCTCACATCGGTGCGCGACGGCGGCTTCTACGGCTGGCCCTTCTGCTATTGGGATCGGGTGGTCGACGACCGCGTGCCGCAGGATGCCGCCAAGGTGGCCTCCGCATTGCAGCCCGATTATGCGCTGGGCGGCCACACCGCCTCGCTCGGCCTCTGCTGGCTGCCGGAGGGAACGCTTCCGGGCTTTCCGGCGGGCATGGCCATCGGCCAGCACGGCTCGTGGAACCGCTCGAAACTGTCCGGCTACAAGCTTGCCTTCGTCGCCTTCGACAAGGGCCGGCCGGTGGGCATGCCGCGCGAGATCCTCACCGACTTTCTCTCGCCGGACGAGAAACACTCCTATGGCCGCCCGGTGGGCGTGGCGCTGGCGGCCGATGGCGCAGTGCTGATGGCCGACGATGTCGGCGACGTCATCTGGCGCGTCACCGCCGCCTGAGGCAGTTCCGGCAGGCGTACGCAGCGGTCTTGCGTCCGACATGGCGCCGACGGAGAGAGCGTGAGGATGCCCGGCGACCCGTGGTCGCCGGCGCGCAAAGCGCTGCCGATATTTTTTTTCATCGCGGGCATCGTCCCGATTGAACCAAATCTGCAACACCGCGTTCAAGAGCGTGTGGCGTGCCGGGCAATCGGCACGGCTCCTATATTAGAGTTAACCTTCTGTTTACCGTCTTGTGGCTCACTCGTTCCATGGCCGGTGAATGGCCAGAAGAGCGGCGGGAGAGCGAGCATGTCTTGCGCAGCCGCCGGTTCGGGCGGACACGGTCAGATGACCGGCCGCCGAAACGCTGAAATGTCGCTGCGTCTTGACGACAAGACGTTCTGACGAGAAAGATGCGGATGTCCATGGATCAGGCCATGGCCGCGTCGGCCCGTATAGGGCAGGGTGAAATAGAACCGCTTCATCCGTCTCGATCCCTTTGAAGGAGACGAGCATGGCAGAGATTGTACTGATGAATGCATGGCGCAACCGCCGGGACCGCAAGGTAGAGGTCGCGTCGCGCCAGCCGGGCGACCGCTCCAACCTCGCGCTTGCCGGCGAGATCGTCATGTTTACCGGCATCCGCTACGAACGCTTCGACGACCGCATGGATCGCAAGGCGGAAAACCACGCGATTTGCGCCGAATAGTCCGCACGCCGCTTGGGCAGGCGCCGATTGTCGTTTGTCGCAATGCGCTGCGTTGCGCGAAAAATGATCAGAACTGGCTTCGCGTCCGCCACTGGAAGGGCGCGCAGGTGGCTTGCGCCAGAAACGCCGCCGCCGCCGGCTCGACGCTCGGATGGGTGACGAGCGTGCGCACCACCGCATAGCCTTCCGTCTGCTGCGTCTCCACCAGCACCGCCTGCGAGAAATCGCGCGGCAGGCTCTTGCGCAGGATCGTCAGCTGCGCCGGCGTGCCGATCACCACATCGAGGCTTGTATCCGCCGATGTCCGGTCGTTGATCGAAAACACTTCGTTGGACGAGGCATCGAACACGCCGAGCGACCAGAACGGCACCCCGCCGCCCGGCGCCGTCAGCCTGACCGGCGTCTCCTCGACATTGAACGAGCAGGCGGCGACCTGCATCATCGGATCTTCCTTGGCAAGCCCGGAGCGATCCGGCTCCTCCGTCATCCGGTAGAACCGGTTGCTCTCGCCCTTGGCGAGAATGCGCGTATAGGCGTCGCGCTGCGAAAATTGCGGCACCGAAAACACGATCAGCAGATGCAGCAGCGCCGCGCCGACAAGGCCGACGACGACGGCAAACAGCATTTTCAGCCAGACATAGTCGCGCCAGAACCCTTCAAGCCCCAGGAAACGGCTGAGAGAGCGGCCGATGACGCGAACCACCCTACGCATTGCCGCATCCGGTCCGGCGCAGGCCCGGCATCGACAGGTCGATCAGGCCGGAGCTTCCGGCCGCCGGCGTGTCGAGCAGCGTCATCGTCAGGCGAAACGGCGTTCGTGGCGGAATGGCAAGCCAGTTTCCCGGCTGCGCGCTTGCCGAAATGGTGATCTCGGCAGTCCCGTCCGGCCGGCGCAGCACCATGCGCGAATTGAGCGCCGAGGGAATGTCCGACGATGCCGAAGGCGGACGCCCGTCGGGGCCTGCCGCAAACAGCGTCCAGAACCGCGCGGTCGGCGTCTGGCCGGACATCACGTAAGTGCAGTTGCCCGAAAGCCGCTGGCCCGTATCGTCGGTCGCAGCGGTGAATGTCAGCCCTTCGGCGGTGGCATAGAGAAGCTTGCCGGCATTGGCCCGGTGCGATTTTGCGTAAGGGTCGGCCTCGGCCGTCTGCGCCTCCGGGAAGGCTTCCCACGGCCCGAGCCGGATCGCCCCGAACCCAACAGTGGCATCGAGCGCCACACGCGTCGACCAGATCCCGCCTCCGAAGGCGATGGCAAGCGCAATGGCAACGAGAAAGGGGACGCGCAGCACGGGTAATTTCAGTCCTCGCAAGATCGTGCCGGAGGATTAGCATTGATTCTATTGGGAAGGAACCGGCGAGGAGGATCGATTGCCATTTATAACGCGAGGCGTTATGGTGATGATGATCAGAAGCTTCGCGGATCGGGAAACGGAGAGGATCTGGACGGGCTTGCGCAGCCGCAGCCTGCCGTCCGATATTCAGGCCGTGACCCTGCGCAAGCTGCGTATGCTCAATCAGGCGCGGGCGCTGCAGGATCTGCGTGTTCCGCCGGGAAATCGTCTGGAAGCGCTGAAGGGCGACAGGGCAGGCAGGTTTTCGATCCGCATCAATGACCAGTGGCGCATCTGTTTCATCTGGACCGAAGGAGGGCCGACGGATGTCGAAATCGTCGATTATCATGACTGAAGCCGAATGGCTGCCCAACCCGCATCCCGGCGAAATCCTGTCGGAGGAATTTCTCAAGCCCATGGCGATCAGCCAGAACGGCCTTGCAAAGGCGATCGGCGTGCCGCCCCGTCGCATCAACGAGATCGTCCTCGGCAAGCGCTCCGTCACCGCCGATACGGACCTGCGGCTTGCCCGCTATTTCGGACTGTCGGAAGGCTTCTTCATCGGCCTTCAGACCGACTACGACCTGATGCAGCGCCGCCGTGAGATGGGCGACGCGCTGGCGCAAATATCACCCAGGGCGGCGTGAATTTCATACGATTTTCGGTATGGTGAATGCGATCGCTGGCGGCTAGCCGTTCAGCCTCAAGACCTCTCGCGAGGCAGGCCCCGTTACGGCGATAACAAGCTGGGCGGGGTTTCTCGTTTCTGCATCCTTGCATGCAGCGAGGCACGCCCCCCTCAAGGCGTCACCGAATTCGTCCTGATCGGGCTGATCCTTGCAGGGGCGGCACCTTGCGCTGCCGTCTGGCGCAATCCGGCACCCGGTCTGGCGGCATCCGCCACCTTATCCGTCCCTGCCACAAGCGGCGGGGCCGTCTTCAGCGCTTCGGCCACCTGTTTCAGCACCCGTGTCGCCTCGGCAGACAGCGAGCGCGGCCGCACCAACGGGGGCAGGGCGGCGGGGTCGCCGTCCTTGGCATTCGCCATCGCCTCGCCCGGCTTGTGCTTTCCGCTCGGCAGCGGGTTTTCGATGCCGGGGATCGGTTTCAGCTCGATGCCCTGATGCGCGTAGTCCATCAGCTTCTTGAACGTCATCGCCGGCAGCGCGCCGCCGGTCATGTTGTCCATCGAGGTGAAGTCGTCGTTGCCGAACCACACGGCCGTCGTGTAATTGCCGGTAAAGCCGATGAACCAGGCATCGCGGTAGCTCTGCGAGGTGCCGGTCTTGCCGCCGGTGACGATGCCGCCATCAAGCGCTGCGCGCCGCGCCGTGCCGATCACCGGGATTTGGGTGAGGATGCGGTTCATCGACGACGTTGCCTGTTCCGAAAGCACGCGTTTCGCCGCCGGTTCGTCGCGGTTGAAATCGTAGAGTACGTCGCCGCCGTAACCGACCACCTGCTCGATCCCGTGCCGGCGCGACTGCATGCCGCCCGAAGGCATTACCGCATAGGCGGCGGCCTGATCCATCACGGTGACTTCCGATGTGCCGAGCGGAATGGTCTTGTCGCTCCGAAGCGGCGTTTCCACCCCCATCGCCTTGGCGGTGTCGACGATCAGCTGCGTGCCGAGCACGTCCTTGGCCAGACGCACCGGAACGGTGTTGAGCGACTGCGCCATCGCCGTCAGCATCGACACGCGGCCCTTGTAGGAGCGGGCATAGTTCTGCGGCGACCAGCCGCGCCAGGTGATCGGCGCGTCGGAAATCATCGTTTCGGGCGTATAGCCGTGTTCCATCGCCGCCGCATAGGTATAGAGCTTGAACGACGATCCGGGCTGCCGGAGAGCCTTTGTGGCGCGATTGAACTGGCTTTCGCCATAGTCGCGACCGCCGACCATGGCGCGCACCGCGCCGCCGGTCTCGATCATCACCATGGCGCCCTGCTTCACCCTGTAGCCTTCGCCGAACTCGCGCAGGCTCGATTCCATCGCCGCATCGGCGGCCTGCTGCAGCCCCATGTCGACGGTGGTGCGCACCACGACGGAACGCTCGCGGATCTTGCCCGCCGAAGCCAGTTTCTGCACCTCGTCGAACGCCCAGTCGAGAAAGTAGTCGGGCGCCTTCACGTCGGCGCGGTCGATCGCGGTCGCCGGGTTGCGCCGCGCTCCGACCACCTGGCCCTCCGACATCATGCCGCTGGCGACGAGATTGGACAGGACGTCGTTGGCGCGCGCACGCGCGGCCGGCAGGTTGACGTGCGGGGCATATTTCGCCGGCGCCTTGAACAGGCCGGCCAGCATGGCGCTTTCCGCCAGCGTCACATCCGTCAGGTTCTTGCCGAAATAGAACTGCGCCGCCGCCGCCGCGCCGAACGTGCCGCCGCCCATATAGGCGCGGTCGAGATAGTAGGCGAGGATCTCCTTCTTCGACAGGTTCACTTCCAGCCACACGGCCAGGAACGCTTCCTTGATCTTGCGCTCGATCGACCGCTCGTTGGTCAGAAACAGGTTCTTGGCCAGCTGCTGGGTGAGCGTCGAGCCGCCCTGCACGACGCCGCCCGCCTTGGCGTTTTCCGTCATGGCGCGGGCAAGGCCGATGAAATCGATGCCGTAGTGGTCGAAGAAGCGCCGGTCCTCGGTCGCCAGAACCGCCTTGATCAGGTGGTCCGGCAATTCGTCGATCGGCACCTGGTCCTCATGGATGATGCCGCGATGGCCGACCACGCTGCCGTAGCGGTCGAGAAAGGTGACGGCGAAATCGCCGCGGTTCTTCCAGTCGTCCTTGGTTTCCTCGAAGGCGGGAAGCGCCAGCGCCAGAAGCACGACGGAGCCTGCCGTGCCGAGCGTCATCGCCTCGCCGGCGATCTCGAAGCCCAGCTTCTTCCAGCCGGTGACGCGGAATTTGCGGGAGAAGATGGTGATCTCCTCCCATATTTCGGTGAGCTTGAAACCGAGATTCCAGACGGTCGAATCGATCCACGAATCGGCGCGCAGCAGCAGGTGGCGCTTTCTGCGCTGATGTTTTTCGTCTGGTTTGCGCTCGTCCTGCAAGCTGTCCCCCCGCGCCATAGAGGCGATGCGTGTGGCCTGACATTGCTCTCGACACGAAACAAGAGCATAAGCTCGCCACGGTTATTCAGCATTAGCTGACAAATGGTTGATGCGCGATTGCAAAATCGCAACAGCAAAGGGACGGATGAGCCTAAAAATTGCTCACTGTCGTGAAAGTGATACCCCGGACGTGACGATGGAAGACCTGCCATTCTGGAAGACGAAACCGCTCGAGCAATTGAACCAGAGCGAATGGGAAAGCCTGTGCGACGGCTGCGGTCTCTGTTGTCTCAACAAGCTCGAGGACTGGGAGACAGGCGACGTCGTCTTCACCTCGGTTGCCTGTCGCCTGCTCGACGGCGAGAGCTGTCGGTGCAGCGATTACCCGAACCGCCAGAAGACGGTTCCCGACTGCATCCAGCTGACCCCGCAGGAAGTGCACGACATCCACTGGCTGCCGCCCACCTGCGGTTATCGGCTGGTGCGCGACGGCGAGGATCTCTACTGGTGGCACCCGCTCGTCTCCGGTGATCCCGAGACGGTGCATTTGGCCGGAATTTCGGCCAGGGGCCGCACCGTCAGCGAGGCGCAAGTCGATGTCGATGATTTCGAAGACTATGTGGTCGAATGGCCGCTGACCGTTGGTCAGAATGCGTAAAGGCCGGCAGCGGAAAGTATTTGATCCGCAAACCGACGCTGTCCTGCGAAAATAAACCGCCACGCGCGTACCGTTTAGGCTATATGTCGTTTGACGGATATACTGGCTTCCGTCAAAGCGATATGAGTATTGCACCGATGGAAGACAGCGAATTTCTCGATGGATACCCAAGGCACTCTCGCAGATCGGCTATATGAAGCGGCGCTCGTTCCCGAATTGTGGACCGAGACCTGCGAACGGCTGGCCATCGAGGCGGGGTCCTCGACGGCGGCGATCTTCACCTTCGACGCGCAGGGCACCCATCGTTACGTCGCAACTCCGAATATCGCCGGCGTCTATGCCGAATTCGCCGTAAGCGAGCTGCGCTTCCGGAATATCCGGCCGCAAAGGGCCATGGAAAAGTTCCCGTTTTCCTTCTGCCGCGATATCGATTTCCTGACCCCGGAAGAGCTCGAGCAGGATGTCATCCTGAAGGAGTTCATCCAGCCTGCGGGCATGCAGTGGGAAGCCGGCTACGGCCTTCAGGAACCGACGGGCCACACGATCATCATCGCGCTGTTGAAGGCGCAGGGGCTCGACAATTTCTCCGCCGAGGATATCGCCCGCCTCAATGCGCTGAAGCCGGATCTGGCGCGTGCAGCCTACATGTCCTCGCGGCTGGCCTTCAACGAGGCGCGCTCGATGACGGAGACGCTCTCCATGCTGGGCCTGCCCGCCGCCGTCATCGGCGATGCCGGCCAGGCGGTGGCAACGAATGCCGAACTGGAAGCACTCGGCCCGCGCATCCGCACCGGCGCCGGCGACCGTCTGATCCTCGACAGCCCCGGCGCCCGCGCCCTGCTCGACGATGCGATCGCCCGCTACAAGGCGCAGGCCGTGCCGGTGGTGCAGTCGGTACCGATGGTCTCGCGCAATGGCGAGCCGCCGCTGATCCTGCATCTTCTGCCGATCCGCCGCGCCGCCCGCGACATTTTCTCGCGCTCCATGGCCGTCCTGGCGGTGACCCAGGTCGGCCAGGTCGGCCCGCCGGACATGCGGGTTCTCTGCGGCCTCTTCGACCTGACCCCGGCCGAAGCCCGCGTCGCCCGCGGCATCGCCATGGCCCACACACCGGAAATGGTCGCCGCCTCCTTGAACATCTCGCTCGAAACCGCCCGCTCGCACTTGAAGCGCATCATGCAGAAGACCGGCACGACCCGGCAGGCCGAACTGGTGCTGCTGCTGTCTGGACTGAATGCACCGGGCATGGGAGAGGGCGGGGCTTAGAGGGGAAAGCACGTAGCGCTCCAAGCTGGTGAGGGACCTGGTTCGGCGGACCCGATCTGGCAGCATCGAACGCAAGGTGCTATACAGGTATAGCACCACGGAGATGGCCATGCTTGCCTTGCGATTACCCCCTGATATCGAGGCGCGCCTCGACGAACTGTCGCGCCGGACCGGTCGCAGCAAAAGCTATTACGCACGCCAAGCCATCCTCGCCCATCTCGATGACCTCGAAGATATCTACCTTGCAACGCAGAGGTTGGAGAGCCTCAAGCGGGGTGATAGCGACAGCGTCCCGCTTTCCGAGGTCATGAAGCAATATGGCTTGGAAGATTGAATTGCAGCGCGACGCGCAAAAGGATATCGCCAAGCTCGGCCACGACAATGCGCGCCGGATCCTGCGTTTCCTTCACGGCCGGCTGGCCCTGCTCGATGATCCCCGTTCGATTGGCGAGGCCCTGAAGGGGCCGGAATTGCAGGAATTCTGGAAATATCGGGTCGGGGATTACCGCATCATTGCCGATATCGAGGATGGCGTCCTGCGCATTCTCGTCGTTCGCGTCGGTCACCGCAGCTCTATCTATCGCTGAGACGATTGGCCTCTTGACCTTCCCATCATGGGAAGCCTTACATGCGGATGCGAAGGAACACAGTCCTGAAGCAGCCAGCCATGAGCAACCGGCAATGAACAGTCACGTCACCCACCCGGCATCAGACGCCGCCCGTCCCGTCGAACCTCTGACCGTTCCGGTCGAAGGCATGCACTGCGCCTCCTGTGTGCGCCGTGTCGAGGCAGGCGCGGCGAAACTGCCGGGCGTCACATCGAGCGCGGTCAATTTCGCCACCCGCAAACTGACGATCGAAACCGGCGAGGGTTTCGACCCGCACGCGCTGGACAAGGTGATCCGCAAGCTGGGCTTCGAGATACCGGAAGGTGCGCTCACCGAGGCTTTGCGGGAGGCGGGGTTTGCGGCGACTGATGCGCGAGAGGCATTAAATCGTAAGGTAGAGACGGCATCGTCCGCATCCTCTTTCCCGTCAGAGACAGCCCCGCACCCTGACCCCAGTCGAGGCGACCCGCGTATCTCGTCCGTCCTCGCCCCCCCTGTAGACGGGGCGAGGGGACTTGCCCCACGCGAAGACGAGGACGAGGTCGAAGATGGGGCAGGGGCGGTGCCGCACATCTCCTCCTCCCCGTCACAAAGGGGAGAAGGTGGCGGCAGCCGGATGAGGGGCGCCGCCGACGATGCCGGCAGCGCCGGGGCTGGCAATCATCGCCACGCCGCCAGCCATCATCACCAAACGACATCCGGCTCCGGCCATGGGCAGAGCCATCATGGCAGCCGCGATCAGGCGGACCGGACCCAGGGCCGCCATCACGCCACCCACATCCACCACCACAGCGAAACCGCCGCCCTGAAGCGCGATCTCCTCATCGCCTTCCTTCTCACCCTGCCGCTGTTTGCTCTGGAAATGACCGGCCATGTCTACGCGCCCTTCCACCACTGGCTGATGGGCGTCATCGAGACGCAAAATCTCCATTACCTCTACTTCGCGCTCGCCACGGCGGTGATCGTCGGGCCCGGACGGCGCTTCTTCCGCCTCGGCCTGCCGGCACTTCTGCGCGGTTATCCGGAAATGAACTCGCTGGTCGCCGTCGGCGTCGCGGCGGCTTACGGCTATTCGCTCGTCACCACATTCGCCCCCTCGCTGCTGCCCGCCGACGCCCGCCATGTCTATTACGAGGCGGCGACCGTCATCGTCACGCTGATCCTCTTCGGCCGGCTGATGGAAGCGCGCGCCACCGGCCGCACCGGCGCAGCGATCGAAAAGCTTGGCCGTCTGCAGGCAAAGACCGCCCGCGTCATCCGCGACGGGCGCGAGATCGACGTGCCGACCGAAGAGGTCATTTTGGGCGATATCCTCGTCATCCGCCCCGGCGAGCGCATTCCGGTTGACGGCACGGTGATCGACGGCCAGTCGAATATCGATGAATCGATGATCTCCGGCGAACCGCTGCCGGTTCGAAAAGCCGCCGGCGCCACCGTCATCGGCGGCACGATCAACACCACCGGCTCGCTGCGTTTCGAAGCCACGAAGGTCGGCCGCGATACGATGCTTTCCGGCATCATCCGCATGGTCGAGCAGGCGCAAGGGGCAAAGCTGCCGATCCAGTCGCTGGTCGACCGGGTGACGACATGGTTCGTGCCCGCCGTGATCGCGCTGTCTGCCGTCACATTCGCCGTCTGGTACGTGCTCGGGCCGGAGCCGAAGATCACCCATGCGCTGATCTCCGCCGTCGCCGTGCTGATCATCGCCTGCCCCTGCGCCATGGGGCTGGCCGTGCCCGTCTCGATAGTCGTCGGCGGCGGCAGGGCGGCCGAACTCGGGGTGCTGTTCCGCAAGGGCGCCGCCTTGCAGGGGCTTGCCGATGTCAAGACCGTCGTCCTTGACAAGACCGGCACGGTGACGAAGGGCAAGCCCGAACTGACCGATTTCATCACCGCGGATGGTTTCGCCGAGGCCGAAATCCTGCCGCTTGTCGCGGCCGTTGAAGCCCGCTCCGAACACCCGGTCGCCGCGGCGATCGTCAAGGCGGCCAAGGCAAGGGGGCATGTGATCGACAGGGTCGAGGCCTTCGAAAGCATCACCGGCTACGGCATCCGGGCAAGCGTCGAAGGCCGCGACATTGCCATCGGTGCGGATCGCTACATGGAAAAGCTTGGCCTGTCGGTCGCCGCCTTTGACGAGACCGCCTCCCGTCTGGCTGACGAAGGCAAGTCGCCGCTCTATGCCGCGATCGACGGCAAGCTCGCCGCCATCATCGCCGTCGCCGATCCACTCAAAACCTCGAGCGTGTCGGCCATCCGGGCGCTCAAATCGATGGGCATCACGGTGGCCATGGTCACCGGCGATAACCGCCGCACGGCAAACGCGGTCGCAAGCCAGGTCGGCATCGATCGTGTCGTCGCCGAGGTGCTGCCGGAAGGCAAGGTTGCGGCAGTGGAGGCGCTGCGGCACGGACCCTTCTCCCCGTCATTACGGGGAGAAGGTGGCGGCAGCCGGATGAGGGGCAGCGTTGCGGGCAATGCGGCTTCGATCCAACCAATGATCGGCAATCTCCCCCCCCGCACACTCGCCTTCGTCGGCGACGGCATCAACGATGCGCCGGCACTGGCTCACGCCGATATCGGCATCGCCATCGGTACCGGAACGGATGTGGCGATCGAAAGCGCCGATGTGGTTCTCGTCGGCGGTGACCTGACCGGCGTCGTCGCCGCGATTGCGGTGAGCCGCGCGACGATGAAGAACATTCGCCAGAACCTGTTCTGGGCTTTCGGCTACAACGTGGCGCTGATCCCGGTCGCCGCCGGTGCGCTTTATCCCGCCTTCGGCATCACCCTGTCGCCGATGATCGGCGCCGGCGCCATGGCGCTGTCGAGCGTCTTCGTGCTCGGCAATGCGCTGCGGCTGAAAACCTTCAAGACGGAGGAAACCGCATGAATATAGGTGAGGCCTCGTCCGCCTCCGGCGTATCGGCCAAGATGATCCGCTATTACGAACAGATCGGCCTGATCGCGCCCAAGGGCAGGACCCAGAGCAATTACCGTGTCTATGGCGAGGACGAGGTGCACATCCTGCGCTTCATCAAGCGCGCCCGCTCGCTCGGCTTCTCGCTGGAAGAGACCGAGACGCTGTTGAAACTCTGGCAGGACAAGAGCCGGGAAAGCTCGGCCGTCAAGGACATCGCCACCACCCATATCGCCGATCTCGAACGCCGCATCACAGAGATGCAGGGCATGGTGAAGACGCTCAAGCATCTCGCCCATTGCTGCGGCGGCAACCACCGCCCCGACTGCCCGATCCTTGATGATCTGGCAGGCGAACATCCCGTGCCGAACCACCGATTTCCCCGCCCCTGATTTCAACCGAGGAGTTTTTGAAATGACAGCCCTGTTCACCGTATCCGACATGACCTGCGGCCATTGCGAAAAGAGCGTCCGCGCCGCCCTTGCCGAAGCGCTCCCCGGCGCCGCCGTCACCATCGACCTTGCCGCCCATACGGTTGCCGTCGACGGCGACAAGGCGGTCGCCGAGGAGGCGATCCGCGAGGCAGGCTACACGCCGGAAGCGGCTTGAAGCGGATCTGCCAAAGTAATACCTTTGATCGCAGAGACATTACGGAGGTCGTGGCATGACGACAGTGACGTCCAAAGGCCAGGTGACGATACCGAAGGAAGTGCGGGATCTCCTTGGCATCGCTCCCGGCAGTCAGGTGGCATTCCATCGCACGGCGGAGGGAAGCGTCGAGCTGAAGCGCGTCGACGGTGACGTTCCACCCAGCCGTTTCCAGCGTCTTCGCGGCCATGCCGGCAAGGGGCTTGATACGGACGCGATCATGGCTCTGCTACGCGGCGAGGACCAGAGTAAGCCATGACGCTGGTCGACACCAACGTCCTTCTCGACGTGGTGACAGCTGATCCCGTCTGGGCAGGCTGGTCGATCAGCCGGCTTGAGGCAGCAAGCCTGGAAGGGCCACTTTTCATAAACGACATCGTCTATGCAGAGCTTTCCGTGCGTTATCAGCGTATCGAAGATCTCGACAGCTTCATCAGGCAGGCCGAACTCGTCGTCGAACCCATGTCCCGCGCAGCCCTGTTTCTCGCCGGCAAGGCGTTTGCGCAGTATCGCGGCGCCGGCGGCAGTCGCACCGGAGTACTGTCCGATTTCTTGATCGGCGCGCAGGCGGCGGTTCTGGACCTTCCCCTGCTGACACGCGATGTCGGCCGTTACAGGACGTATTTCCCGACCGTGAGGCTCATCGCCCCCGCCTGAGCCAACCTCAATTCGCCACTGTCAATTCGCCATCGTCGAGCGGTGCGCCCAGCCGGTCATGCGGCGTTCGATCAGCGCCATCAGGGCGTACATGGCGATGCCTTCGACGGCGAGCGCCAGGAGGCCGGCAAAGACGAGCGGCACGTTGAACTGGCTCTGCGCCGAGGCCATCATGTTGCCCAGCCCATAGTTGGAGGCGACGGTTTCGGATAGCACCGAGCCGACGAAGGCGAGCGTGATGGCGATCTTCAAGGAGCCGAAGAAGTAAGGCATCGAACGCGGAACGCCGACTTTCAGCATGATGTCGATCTTGCGCGCCCCGAGCGCCCGCAACACGTCCTCCGTCTCCGGCTCGATCGTCGCAAGACCCGTTGCGACATTCACCACGATCGGGAAGAAGGAGATCAGGAAGGCGGTGATGACGGCCGGAATGGTGCCGATGCCGAACCAGATCACCAGAATGGGCACGACCGCCACCTTGGGGATGGCGTTGAAGCCGATCATGATCGGGTAGAGCCCGGCATAGATCGTCTTCGACCAGCCGATGAACAGGCCGATGGCAAGCCCGCCGACCACCGCCATGCCGAAGCCGAGCGTGGTGGTAAACAGCGTCTGCGCCGAGTTTTTCAGAAGCGGCGACCAGTACTGCACGACCGCCTGGAAGATGCGGCTCGGAGCCGGCAGGATGGTGACGGGCATCGCAAGCCCGCGAACCAGCAGTTCCCAGGCAAGGAACAGGCCGATGGTGAACAGCCACGGTGCCGCCTTGACCCAGTTGATCCGCATCGGTGGTTTTGCGGCGGGGGTGGCGTCAGTCGCCCGTGCCGGAGACGGGACGGCAGCCGCAGGGGCGAGGGAGGCAGCCGGGGAGGCGGTGGTTTCGGTGGTCTTGATCGTCATGCCGTCACCCGTGCTCATGCCGTCACCCGTGCTTGCGCGATCTCGCCATGCAGCTGCTGCACCAGATCGTTGAATTCGCTGCGATACATGATCTCGAGCTCACGCGGCCGCGGGAAGGGAACCGTGTGCTCCTTCAATATGCGCCCCGGTCTGGCCGACATGACGAAGATCTTGTCGGCCAGAAACGCCGCTTCGCGCAGGTCGTGGGTGACGAGCACGATGGTGACGCCCTGCGCCGCATGCAGGTCGCGGATCACGCACCACAGCTCCTCGCGGGTAAACGCATCGAGCGCCCCGAACGGCTCGTCGAGCATCAGCAGTTCCGGCTCGTGGATCAGCGCCCGGCACAGATTGGCGCGCTGCTGCATGCCGCCGGAAAGCTGCCACGGATATTTCGCCCCGAACCCTTTCAGGCCGACGAGTTCGAGCAGGTGCTCGGCCTTCTCGACATATTCGCGTTTGTTGGCGCGCAGGCGGTGCCGGTGCTTTTCGACGATCTCGAGCGGCAGGAGGATGTTTTCCAGCGTCGTGCGCCACGGCAGCATGGTCGGGTTCTGGAACGCCATGCCGACGATCGACACCGGCTTGGTCACATGCTGGCCGGCGACGATGACGGTACCCACCTGCGGAATGTGCAGGCCGGTGACGAGCTTCATCAGTGTCGACTTGCCGCAGCCGGACGGCCCGACGACGGCGGCGAAGTCTTGCCTGTCGACGCGCATGGTGAGGCCCGATACGGCCAGCGTGCCTTCCGCACCGCCATAGCGCATGTCGACGTCATCGATGGAAACGAGATGGGGCATGGGTGTTCTTTCGTGGTCGTCGAATGCAACGGCGGATCCCCTCACCAACAAAATCTAAGACTTAGCCTTCGGCTAAATCTTGATTTTGTATCCTCTCCCACAAGGGGGAGAGGTAGGGCGCCGGGGATGCCGCTGGCGCTGGTATCTCTCCCCTTTGTGGGAGAGAAAGCGATTTCAACATCTTAGCTAAAGGCTCAGTGTTAGAAATCGCAAGTGAGGGGATCGGCCGCAAGCACGCCCTTACGGCAGCATCCGCTCCGCCTTCTCCGGCAGGAAGCTGGCGTCGAATACCTGCTCGGCCTTGACCGCGCCCTTCAGCCCCATCGAAACCTTCAGCGTCTCGATCGAGGCGGCAAGCCGCGTCATGTCGACCCCGCCGATGCCGTTCTCGACCACATAAGGGGTCTTGATGTTCATCGCGTTCGCCATGGTCAGGCGTTCCAGCTCGATCTCCGGGTTGAGCGTTTCGTTGCGCTCGAGAACCGCGTCGACGCCTTCCTGCGGGTTGGCGACGGCCGCCGCGAAACCCTTGGCGAGCGCCTTCATGAAGCCCTTCACGGCCTCCGGGTTCTCGGCGGCGAAATCGGTATTGATCAGCACCGCGTTGCCGTAGAGGTTCAGCCCGTGCTCGGCCATCAGGATGGTGGCGATATCGTCGTCGGCGATGCCCTGTGCCTTGAGGTTCAGGATGACGGAAAAGGCGAAGCCGAAGACGGCGTCGACGTCACCCCTGGCCAGCATCGGCTCGCGCACCGGAAAGCCGATGGATTCGATGGTGATCGCGCTGTCGTCGATCGAAGCCACTTCCTTGAAAGCCTTCCACTGGGCGAATGCGCCGTCCGGCGGCGGGGCGCCGAGCTTCTTGCCCTCCAGCGACTTCGGCTCGTCGGTGATGCCGAGCGACTTGCGGCCGACGACCGCGAAGGTCGGGCGCTCATAGATCATCATCGCCGCCTTCACCTTCTGCGACGGGTCCTCGTCGAGGAACTTGATCAGCGAGTTGATGTCGCCGAAACCCATCTGGTAGGTGCCGGTGGCAACCCGCGGAATGGCTTCGACCGAGCCGTTGCCGCTGTCGATCGTCACGTCGAGGCCTTCCTCCTTGAAATAGCCCTTGTCGATCGCCAGCAGGAAGCCGGCGGCCGGGCCTTCGAACCTCCAGTCGAGCGTGAACTTGATGGCGGTGTCGGCGAATGCCGGCGCGGCAAAACCGCAGGTCGCGGCAATCGCGGCGGCTGCGGCAAGCTTCGACAGGTGTCGGCGCGTGAACATGAAAGGTCCCCCTGAAGTTGTTATAGCCCATAAAGAACGGGAATCGGCTACACGCGCAAGTGTTATTTGCTCAATTTATGCTCATTGTTTTGACTGGCTAATTTAACGGCATGGGCGCCTAAAATAGATGCTGCCGCGACTGTTCCGCTCGCATCCGGCAGGCCGGGAAGGCTGCCGGCGGACGCAGGGCATGCGATGGTCGCGGCATCGCGCCATGACGACAAGAAAATGACGGTCATCCCCTAAATGGGGCATGACGGGCCTGTCTCGCCGGTTATGTTAGTGTTTCATTAACCAAGGGGATGGGCTGTGGACAATCTCTATCGTTACCTGAATGTCTCCTGCAGCCTGTCGAAGGTGTTGCTCCTGGCAGCGATTGTCTTCGCGGCCGGGCTGGTGACCGGACATGGCGTGTGGTGGAGCTTCGGCTATACCGTCGCAGCCCTGCTGCTGATGCAGATTGCCTATTTCGCCATCGTTGCGGCGATGATCTTGCGAGAGCGCGAGCGGCGCGACTGAAGGATGCAGATGGCCTGAAATGGCCGGGGATGGCTTGACCAGCTGTGATCGGCGGACGTGACAGGCAAGCCTGAAAAGGCCGGCAGCGATAGCGAGTTACCGAGGGGCGGTACGTGAAAGACCCGGCAGCTGGGGGGCGGCCGGGTCTTTTGTGTTTCGGGCATGGGCCGCAGGCGTTACGCCGGCAGCGGTGCGGCCGGGTTGACCAGCTTTTCGGCGCGCAGTTCGCGCCAGAAATCGGCAGGCACCGTCTCCTTCAGCGCGGCACTGTCCTCGGCGATGCGCGAGGGCTGGCTGGCGCCCGGAATGACGGCGGCGACGGCCGGGTTGGCCAGCGAGAATTGCAGGCCGGCGGCCTTCATGCTGACGCCGTGGCGATCGGCGATCGCCTTGATATTCGAGATCTTCTCCGCCATCGCCGGCTTGATCGGCGCATATTCGAAATTCGGTCCGCCGACGAGCGCGCCGGAACTGTAGGGACCGCCAACGACGATGCCGAGGCCGCGCTCGGTCACCATCGGCATCAGCCGCTGCAGGGCGCGATCATGGTCGAGCAGCGTGTAGCGGCCGGCCAGCAGAAAGGCGTCCGGCCTCGGCTCGTCGAGTTCCAGCAGAAGCTCGATCGGCTCCACCTTGTTGACGCCAAGCCCCCAGGCCTTGATCACGCCCTCGTCGCGCAACCGGTCGAGTGCCTTGAAGGCGCCGCCCCGTGCTTCCTCGAATTTTTCCAGCCACCGGTCGCCCCAGAAATCCTGGGCGAGGTCGTGGACGAAGGCGATCTCTATACGGTCGGTCTTCAGCCGCTTGAGACTGTCCTCGATCGAACGCAGCGTCGCGTCGTATCCGTAATCGTTGACCACCTTGTTCGGTCGCCCATGGGCAAACACGCCGGCCTTTTCGCCCTGGTCGCGAGCGCTGACATCCTCGATCTCGTCGAGGATGACCCGGCCGACCTTGGTGGAGATGACGTATTCGTCGCGCGGCTTGCCGGCAAGCGCATCGCCCATGCGGATCTCGGCGAGGCCGGCACCATAGAAGGGGGCGTTGTCATAGTAGCGGATGCCGTCCGTCCAGGCGGCTTCGACGGTGGCGAGCGCTTCGTCTTCCGGGATGTCGCGGAACATGTTGCCGAGCGGTGCCGCACCGAAGCCGAGCCGGCTCGGCAGAATATCCTTGAGGGCCATGATGGAAAAATCCTGTGTTCCGTCAGCCGAGGTTTTCGGGCGCGAGCACATGGGAGGTCCGCTCGGCCAACGCGTTGATCTTCGAGGCGTAGTCCTTGAAGTGGGGTGTCTGCCGGTGGGCGTCAACCGCGCCGAGGTCGATATAAAGTTCGTCGAGCACGAAGCGCTCGGGAACGGCCGGATCGCGCCACACATCCCAGCGCAGGTTGCCCGGCTCCGCCCGGCAGGCGGGCGCCATGGAGGCAAGCAACGCGGCAAGCTCGTCCGACTTGCCGGGCAGGGCGACGAGTATGGCAATGATCTTGGCGGGGGTCGTATCGAGGGTCATGATGTCTTCCTCCTTGTGGTGATTGCCGGGTCCGCTGGCGTCCCTCGGCCGTCTCTTTCGTGTCTGAAAACGGGGGCGGCTGTCGCGCGGCATAGTGCCACTACCCGAGGTTTGTTCGTGACCTGCCGGCATTGCCGGCAGGTTGCAGACACCCCGGAAATGCTGGCGAAGGGGCGGCGCGCGCGCAATTTCCTCTTCCGAAATTTAGTGGATCATGGTGGTAATCGCATTAACGAAATCAGCCTATCGTCGGCTCATCGAACGGGGACGGTCACAGGAATGCGCGCGCGACGATATAGGGTAATCGCTCTGGGGGCAGTGCTGGCCATTGCCGGGGCGATCGTGCCTTTGGCGACGATGGCCTATGTGTCCTGGCAGCTCGCTATCGACAAGGAACTGGAAGTCCTTCACGACGTCGGCCACCGAGCCGTCGACAGGGCAGCGCAGACCTACAGGGAAGCCAGAAGCGCGCTCAACGAGATGGAAGCCTCCACCTTCGAACGCTGCGCCCCGACCCATATCGCATCGATGCGCTTGCTCACCCTCAACAATGATGCTGTCAGCGAGATCGACTATGTGGAAGACGGGTCGATCAAGTGCAGTTCCTGGGGGCGGGTGGCAAGGACCATTCCCCAGCCCGCGCCTGCTTTCGAAGAGGCCGGCGGGCTGAGCATTGCCTTTGACGTGCGCCCGGTCGACGGTATCGCCCAGCGCATGACGGCGCTGCAATTCGGCAGTCATATCGTGCTGGTTCCGCCGTCCCGGTTCATCTCCGTCGGCATGATGCCGCAGGCTTCCCTGGCGCTTTTTGCCCGCTCCGGGCATCTCGTCAGCAGCCGCAACGAGATCGATCTCGGCTTTGCCACCCGCCATCTTGAGGGCGAGCAGCGTGGTGTCGATGCAGAAATGCTGTTTGCCCGCGTTGAGGGCGACGGCATGAGTGTGGTGGTGGCGCAGCCGATCAGCGTCCTTCATGCAGGTCTCAAGTCGGAATTCCTGCTGCTTCTGCCCGTCGGCCTGTTCATTTCCGCCTTCATCGTCGGCATCGTCATCTTCATGTCCAAGCGCCGGCTTTCGCCGCGCGCGGAACTGGAGACCGCGGTCCAGAGACGCGAATTCATCGTTCACTACCAGCCGATCATCGACCTTGCGACGGGCGTCTGTGTCGGTGCGGAAGCGCTGGTGCGCTGGCGCCGCCCGAACGGCACGATCGTGCGGCCGGACCTGTTCATTCCGCTTGCCGAGGAAACCGGCCTGATCAAGCCGATCACCGACCTCGTGGTCGACGCGATCGTGCGGGAGCTAGGCCCGGTTCTGGTCACGGACCGCGGCCTGCATGTGGCGCTCAATCTCTGCGCCGACGACATCAGGACGGGTCGTTTCATCGACATGCTGGCACAAAAGCTGGCCGGCACCGGCATCCGCAACGAGCAGATCCTTCTCGAGGCTACGGAGCGGGGCTTCATCGATATCAATGCGGCCCAGGAGACACTGGCCCGTGCTCGCGCGGCGGGCCATACGGTGGCCATCGACGATTTCGGCACCGGCTATTCCAGCCTGCAATATCTGCAGGGCCTGCCGATGGATGCGTTGAAGATCGACAAGTCCTTCGTCGACACGATCGGCCGCGGCACTGCGACGAGTTCGGTGACGCTGCATATTATTGAAATGACCCGCGAACTTGGTCTCCTGTCGGTTGCCGAAGGCGTGGAAACGCAGGAGCAGGCAGATTATCTGCGAAAGCACGGCGTCTGTTTCGGTCAGGGCTTTCTGTTCTCGCGTCCGGTCGATGCGGCAACCTTCATGGCCTTCCACAAGGCCTCGCGCGAGGCGCATGGCCCGGCCCCGGAAATCATCCGGGCCGCCGCCTGAACGCCGCGGAATACTGCGGCAAAACAAGTGTTTGCTTCAGCTTATGCAGTTTCCTCTAACCTATCCTTCACAACTGGTGCTTAGATAGGCGATCAATACGAATGACCTGAGGGCATGAAGGCCTTGGAAGACACGCAGACAATGTTGCAGGCCGCCCGGTTGATGGAAATGGCGGGTGTGCTGGTTGCCGTCTATGACGACGAGGACCGGCTGCGCTATGCCAACCGCGCCTTCCGCGCCGGCTGGGCCATCGAAGAGGGCGAACAGCCGCTCTGGTCCGAACTGATGCGCCGCAATTTTCACGCAGGGCGCGGCACCGTCATCAAGGCCACCGATTTCGAGGCCTGGCTGACCTCCACCATATCGCGTCGCGGCAAGGCCGGCTTCCGCGCCTTCGAGACCGACCTGCATGACGGCCGCTGGCTGTGGATGACCGAGACGATGCAGGCCGACGGCTGGATGCTGTGCGTGGCAAGCGACATCACCTCGATCCGCTCCGACGAACGGACGCTCAGGCAGGACCGCGACGAGGCGATCAGGGCATCGCAGACCGACGAACTGACCGGCATTCCGAGCCGTCGTTTCGTCATGGGCAAGCTGACCGAGATGCTGGCGCAGCGCCAAGGCGAGGTTGCCGATCCCGCCCGTCCGGTCGGCTGCATCGCCGTGCTGGATATCGACAATTTCAAGTATATCAACGACCGCTTCGGCCATTCCGTCGGTGATACGGTGCTGAAGGATTTTGCCGGCACGCTGCAGCGGCTGGTGCGCAAGACCGACGTTCTCGGCCGCGTCGGCGGCGAGGAATTCGTCCTCGTCCTGCCCAACACGACGCCCGATGCCGCCGACGCGATCCTCGGCCGCATGCTGGAGGCGGTCAGAAGCTCGCGGCCGCTTCAGGATCAGGTGAGCTTCCGCTACACGTTTTCGGCCGGCGTTGCCTGCGCCACCGGTGGCGACAAGGCGGAGGAGATCTATCGCCGCGCCGACCTGGCGCTTTACGCCGCCAAGATGCGCGGCCGCGATCAGGTCAGCTTCGATCCCGCCACCCGGTTCGGCCTTGCCTGAGCCTAGAGCCGCTCCGGGCCGGCGCTTTCGCTGATCGCCGGCAAGGTCTTGCGGATGTGGTCGCCCAGCATGGCGGCGGCCGACGATGGCCGGCTTTCGGAAAATTCCAGCGCAATGCCGATCCTCGGCAGGGGCGGCAGGCCCGCCTCGACGACATGCAGGTCCGGCGGCACGGCGGTGCGGGTCAGCACGCTGACGGCATGGCCTGACCGGGCGATTGCGATCAGCCCGGCTAGGCTGTCGCTGGCAAACGCCACCCGGTAACGCCGTCCCGCGGCCTCCATCGCATCGCAGGCCGCCCGGTGGTCGAGCGTCGCCGGTGCCGACAGCGCCAGCGGCAGGATATCGCTGTCGAGCACGGCGGGATTGGCCCCATCGGCGACCCAGACGAAATCCTCGTGGCGGATGACATCGGCATGGGCCGGATCGGGCAGCGACACCAGCGCCATGTCGATCTGCCGGCGCTGCAGGAGCGGTCGAAGTCCGATCGTCGGCGCGCAGACCATGCGCAGCTCCACATCCGGGTTGGCGGCGCAGAAGCCGCGTAACAGTTCCGGCAGGAAGGCGATCGAATAATCCTCCGGGCAGCCGAGGCTGACGGAGCCTTTCAAAGTCGCGCCGCCCATATCGGCGAGGATGTCGTCATGCCGTGCGATCAGCTGTTCGGCATGGGCAAGAAGTCGTTCCCCCGCCGCCGTCAGCCGGATGCCGGCGCCGGTGCGCAGCAGAAGCGCATGCCCAACCTGATCGGCCAGCCGCTGCATCTGCATGCTGAGCGCCGACTGCGTGCGCCCGATCTGGCTCGCCGCAAGGCTGATCGACCCGGTACGGGCGACGGTGACGAAGTTTTTCAGGAGTGCGATGTCGAGCATGGGCGATATCAGATTTATCGATATCGGATTGAAATACTATCAATTGGACTTTTGGGGAAGGGGACGGCAGGTTTTGGGGAAGATGACGATTGCTTAGCAGTCCGGGAGGGTGCCGCTCGTGTCCTTCGCCCTGCTCAGTAGGGGGGAAAAGGCCAGCCGCGGCGCCTTGCCCTAAGCGATCGTCGCCACACCGAACGACACCAAAAAAGGGGAACGACAGTGGAAAATCTAGCCAAGGCCACGACTTCGCTGAACGACGACAAGGCCTTCTGGGCCGATGCCGACAAGCACCTGACCCGCTACGGGCCGGCCTTCGAACGGGTCATCATCGAGCGTGCCGAAGGCTCCTACGTCTATGATGCCGATGGCCGTGCCATTCTCGATTTCACCTCCGGCCAGATGAGCGCCGTTCTGGGGCATACGCACCCGGATATCGTTGCCACCGTCAACCGCCAGATGGGCGCGGTGGCGCATCTCTTCTCCGGCATGCTGTCACGCCCGGTGGTCGAACTTGCCGCACGGCTGGCGGAGTTGGCGCCGGGTCTCGACCGGGTGCAGTTGCTCACCACGGGCGCGGAATCGAACGAGGCGGCCATCCGCATGGCGAAACTCGTCACCGGCGGACATGAGATCGTTGCGTTTGCGCAGAGCTGGCACGGCATGACCGGGGCGGCGGCATCGGCCACCTACAGCGCCGGCCGCAAGGGTTACGGCCCGGCCTCCGCCGGCTCCTTCGTCATTCCCGCGCCGAATGCCTATCGCCCGCGCTTCAAGCACGCCGACGGCTCGAACGACTGGCAGGCGGAACTCGACGATGCCTTCCACCTGATCGACAACCAGTCGACCGGCAATCTGGCCGCCTTCATCGCCGAGCCGATCCTGTCGTCGGGCGGCATTCTGGAACTGCCGCTCGGCTATCTCGCGGCGCTCAAGAAGAAATGCGAGGAGCGCGGCATGCTGCTGATCCTCGACGAGGCGCAGACCGGCGTCGGCCGCACCGGCCATATGTTCGCCTTCCAGCGCGACGGCGTTACCCCCGATATCATGACGCTGTCGAAGACGCTCGGCGCCGGCCTGCCGCTGGCCGCGGTGATGACCAGCGCGGCGGTGGAGGAAAAGGCCTTTGAAAAGGGCTTCCTGTTCTACACCACCCACGTCTCCGACCCGCTGCCGGCGGCCGTCGGCGTGACGGTGCTCGACGTGATGGCGCGAGACAACCTGGTGGACCAGGCGATCGCGCGCGGCAAGCGGCTGAAGGATGGTCTGATGTCGCTGCAGCAGCGTTTCGAATGCGTCGGCGACGTGCGCGGCCGCGGGCTTCTGCTTGGGCTGGAAGTCGTCACCGACCGGCACACCAAGGCACCGGGCTTCGAACTGGGTGCGAGGATCATGGAAGAGGCGATGCTGCGCGGCCTGTCGATGAACATCGTCAAGCTACCCGGCATGGGCGGCGTCTTCCGCATCGCCCCGGCGCTGACCGTGACCGAGGCCGAGATCGACCGCGGCGTCGATATCATGTCGGAGGCGATCGAGGCGGCGCAGCGCGGCGGCTGAGAGGCGTCGGACAGGCTCTAACCAAAGCCGCGGCTGATTAACCCGCGGCAAGGACGGCCGGTTGCCGCCATGCCATATTGCGTCGGCATGGCGAGCGACCAGTCCATTCCCGTCGAGGGCATACTCGTGATCCGCAGGGTCTATCATCGGCTGCGCGCGCAGGGCCTGCCGCGCAAGGGGGAACCGCGTGTTCTGGCGGCCAACATCATCTATCTCTACCGCATGGGCGTGCATGACGAGCGCGAGCTTGCAGCGCTTGCGGCGCATGTGAGCTGAGGCGGGAGCGGCCGCGCCGCTGCGGATTATCGGACAAGGGCTCGGGTTCTCATTCCCGCACAAGCCATCTATCTGGCTAAACATGCAATTAAGCATCATTGAATATAAGAAAGAACGAATATCGCATCTGATCCATTATGGGTTTCATGCGACACCCGAGCCAACCATATCGCGTTCTTGCTGGAGCCGGTCTTTACGCCGCCGACCGGGCGGGGAATTTCGGCATGATGACGGCGCTGATCCTGCCGCTTCTTTTGGGCGGCGCGGGGCTGGCGATCGACACGACCAACCTGATGCTGTCGAAGCGGCAGTTGCAGGAGGCGACCGATGCGGCGGCGCTGGCGGTCTCGGGCGCCATGGCGAGCGGCGCGGATATGGCGGCCGGGCAGAAGCTCGGCAAGGATTTTCTCGCCGGCCAGCTCGCCAATTTCGCCACGAGCGCCGAGACCGCGGCGGTCAAGAATGCCACGACGGTGGCGATCACCACTACCACGGATGCGGCGTCCGGCGCCAAAAGCTATGCGGTGGCGATCACCTCCTCGGCCAATGTGACGCTGACGCCGCTGACCGGCATGTTCGCCGGCCAGACCTACCCCGTTTCCGCTGCCAGCCGCACGATCTCGGGGGCCGGCAGCAGCGCCGGCGGGGTCGGCGCGCCGTCGAACGGCATATCGTTGGACCTTGTGCTCGACGAGTCGGCCTCGATGGCGGAAAACACGACGACCGTTAAGGGGCAGAAATGCGTGCTGATGCTGCTCGGCATCTGCCTGTCCTACCAGACCACCTATGTGACCAAGGTCGAGGCGCTGAAGCAGGCGGCGCTGACGCTGTTCGACGCGCTCGACAAGTCGGACCCGAACACCCGCTATATCCGCACCGGCACGATTTCCTATACCAACGGCATCAAGGGCCAGATACCGCTTGCCTGGGGTACCGGCGGCTCCCGCACTTACGTCAACGGCATGACGCTGAACCCGACCGGCGGCACCGATGCGACGGCGGCGGTGACGACGGCGACCGGCAATATCCAGCAAAATGCCTACAAGACCGATACCGAAAGCGTCGAGCAGGCCAAGAAGAACAACAAGACCTCCGACCGCATCATGATCCTGATGACCGACGGCGAGATGACCGGCAATTCGACGCTCTGGAGTTCGCGGCTCGACGGCAATGTCAGGACCGCCTGCGATGCCGCCAAGGCCGGCGGGATCAAGATCTACACGGTCGCCTTCATGGCGCCCGACAAGGGCAGGGCGCTTCTGAAATACTGCGCCTCGACCGAGGCCGACTACTATCAGCCGGAAACGATGGACGGGCTGGTATCGTCCTTCAAGCAGATCGCCGAAAACGCCATCAAGCCGCAGAACAGGCTGACGAATTAGGCATGGGGAACGCGCGCGGTGGTCTTGGCCGATGGAGGTGGCCGGGAACCGGAATGGAACGAGCCGGTTACCCCTGGAGGACCAAACGGAAAGGCAAGCGCCATGCAGGACAACCAGCAGCAGGACACCCGTGGGCAGAAGACCCATGCACTGGAACTGGCGGAAGAATATCGCCGCCTCGGCGGCACCCGACTCGCCAAGATGGACGACAATATCGTCAGCACCCGCAAATGGGATGACGAACCGGACGCGGCGTCAAAATTCTGGCGTGATCGGGTGGAAATACTGGCGGATCGGGAGCAGGCGGAGGTGGTCAGCCACCTGAAAAGCCTGAATTCCTGAGCCGGAATTCGAGAGTAATACAATTCGACGATGCCAAGGCCGGACCTATGTGCCGGCATGGCAGCGCGGGCAGGCGGGGGCGACGGAGACTAGCTCCGCTCCCCGCACGGGCGCACCAAGGGCTCCCAAGGCGAAAGCCGCCACCCGGACGGTTCATGCGGGTTTTGCGATCCGCATGGCCGTCCGGGTTGGTCTCTTCGGACCGGGGCCGTCAGAATACCGCCAGGTATTTCAGCAGCGAAATGATGCCGATGATGATGACGATGACGCGCGCGATCTGGCGCATCTTGGCGTCGAGCGGCAGCATGTTGATGAGATAAAGTACCAGCACGATCACCAGGAAGGTGATCAGGATGCTGATCAGAAGCGACAAACCCATAGCCCCATTCTCCATTCTTACCGGCACGATCCGTGCCGTTTCACGAATATGTAATTATGGGGGGATCGGAAAAAGGAAAGGGGGACAAGGTGATAGGGGCGAAAGAGGATTTTTTCGAAAGCCGATGGGGTTCTGATGCCGTCCCGGATCGCGCCGCAATCGGAGGCGAATGCCGAGGCGACCGGGTTTGTCAGCCTGGAATGGGCCGACATGCTCATTCACCGGCAAAGTCTGGAACGACGGGAGACATGCGGGTGGCCGAAACCTGGGAGCGGTATTTTGTCACGCTGGACGCATCGGCCATGGCGGCATAAATTGGCCGGAATGGCTTTCGGCAATTCCGGGGCCGGTTCAAACATGGAAATATCCAAAATGTGGGATTGGTTCCCTATCGTCTTCTTTCCGCTCAAGATTCTCGTTCTGGGCACGGGCATGTTCTTCGCCATCAAGTGGCATCACGACCAGAAGAAGAAGCCGAGGTAACGAAACCGGCTGACGTTTGGCGACCGCCGATGACAGGTCTCTTGCGGCTCGTCGCCGACAGGCTCCCTCGGGCGAGCCTGCCAATCATGCTGCCATGAAAAGGCCCGCCGAAGCGGGCCCAGTCGCGGCAAGCCTGTCTTTCTCTTTTCAGCCCTTCCGCAACACCGCCGAAGACGACGCGTTGGTGCCGCGCCACGTATAGGTGACGGTGCCGTCCTTTTTCGGGCTGAGCGTCACTTTTGCGCCTTCCGCATGGGTGATCGAGACGGAGGATTTGCCGACCGAGGACGTGCCGATCTTCTGCGACTGGCCGTTCGATGCCCAGGAGGTGACCTTGCCCTTGGCGATCTTGATCGTCGTCGAGCGGCCGTTGGCGCCCTTGCCGCTCCAGGTGCCGTTCCAGTCGAATTCGGCGGCCGATGCCATCACCGGCGCAGCGATGAGCATGGTGGCGGAAATGAGCGTGATGAATGCACGTTTGGCTGACATGGTACCCCCTTTGAGAGATGGCGATCCCGGCCCCCCGGAGATCATCGACGGGGTCAGGATAGATGGCGGTTTCAGGCGGTACATCACCAGAATTGGGGAATGTTCGGGTTTATTCCGGTGCATCCTGCGGCTTAGGCGATCCGCCTTGACGGCTTGTTCAGGGCGGCGGATTTCCCATATTGAGGGGAAGAGAGGCCTGCCTTTTTCTGGCGGGCGCGACCGGATATTCCCGAGGGAGGTTTTCCCGTGTTCCAGTTCGACAATTCCTATGCCCGTCTGCCGGACAGGTTTTTCGCCGCCGTCTATCCCGAGCCGGTGATCGGGCCGAAGCTTCTGAAATTCAACGAGAGTCTGGCACGCGAACTGGGTGTCGAGGCGGATTTTGCCGATGTGGACCGGCTGGCGGCGATGCTTGCCGGCAATGTCGTGCCGCAGGGGGCGACGCCGCTTGCCATGGCCTATGCCGGCCACCAGTTCGGCAATTTCGTGCCGCAGCTCGGCGACGGGCGGGCGATCCTTCTGGGCGAGGTGGTCGACGGTGACGGGCGGCGGCGCGACATCCAGCTGAAGGGCGCGGGGCCGACGCCGTTTTCCCGCCGCGGCGACGGGCGCGCGGCGCTTGGACCGGTGCTGCGCGAATATATCGTCTCGGAAGCGATGGCGGCGCTCGGCATTCCGGCGACACGGGCGCTGGCGGCCGTGGCCACGGGAGAACAGGTGTTTCGCGAAATGCCGGAACAGGGTGCGGTCTTCGTGCGCGTGGCGGCAAGCCATGTGCGGGTCGGGACGTTCCAGTTCTTTGCCGCGCGCGGCGATACGGACGGCGTGCGGACGCTGGCGGATTACGTGATCGAACGGCATTATCCGGCGCTGAAATCGTCCGAAAATCCCTATCTGGACCTGTTGCGGGCGGTCGCCTTTGCTCAGGCTGACCTGATTGCCCGCTGGCTCGGCGTCGGCTTCGTGCATGGGGTGATGAACACCGACAACATGACGATATCGGGCGAGACGATCGATTTCGGTCCTTGCGCCTTTCTCGACGAATACGACCAGATGAAGGTGTTTTCCTCGATCGACCGCGGCGGCCGATACGCCTATCGCAACCAGCCGGGCATCGGCCAGTGGAACATCGCCCGGCTGGCCGAATGCCTGCTGCCGATCCTCGACGAAAATGAGGAGAGGGCGGTGGAGCTGGCCAATGCCGTGCTGGAGGAATTCGGCCCGCGCTTCCAGAGCGCCTGGATCGCGGTGTTCCGCGACAAGATCGGGCTTTCGACGGCCGCGGAAGGCGATGCCGATCTGGTGCAGGGACTGCTTGCGGCGATGCAGGACGAGGAGGCCGATTTCACACTTGTTTTCCGCAGCCTGGCGGACGCGGCGGAAGGATCGGACGAGCGGTTTCTCGGCCAGTTCGCCAATGCCGCCAAGGCTCAAACATGGCTGGCGGAATGGCGCGAGCGGCTTTCGGCCGAAGCGCCGTTCGATGCCGGAAGGGGCGCACGCATGCGCGCCGTCAACCCGGCGGTCATTCCCCGTAACCACCGCATTCAGGAGGCGATCGCGGCGGCCAATTACGGCGACCTTTCGTTCTTCGAGCGGCTGCTCGAGGCGCTGCAAAACCCCTATGAGGAACGCCCGGAATTTGCCGCCTACATGACCCCGCCGACGGTGGAGGAAAGGGTCACGCGGACCTTCTGCGGGACGTAAGGGGCTTGAGTTGCCGCGGTTCCCGCAGAACCGCTATCCTGACTGAGTTCTGTCCCTAGAAATCGAGACTTTCCAGGGCCTTCTCGATGGCGGGGCGGTGTTCTTCGCCAAGCGGTAGGAGGGGCTTTGGAGCCTCGCCTGCGTCCAGCCCGAGGATTTCGGCGGCCATATAGACGACGCGCAGGCTGCCATGCGCCTTGAACAGCGCCCAGAGCGGCGCAAAGAGCGCATTGAGACGCTCGGTCTCGGCGGCATCGCCGGACATGGCGGCTTTGGCAAGCGCCAGAGACGGTTTTGGCAACAGGCCGGCGACGACGCTGTACCAGCCATCTGCGCCGGCCAGCAGCGCCTTGGGGCATTCCCAGTCGCCGCTATAGCCGATCGAAAAACCTGCAGGCGTTGCGGCGCGCAGGCGGGAAATTTCGCCGGAGAAATCGAGGTCCTTTGCCAGCGGCATCTTGATCGCGGCGATGTTTTGCAGCTGCGCGAGGCGGGCGATCAGGGCTTCCGAAAAGCTGAAATGGGTGGTCGAGGGGTTGTTGTAGATCGCAAGCGGCAGATCGGTGGCGGATGCCACTGCGGCAAAATGCTGGAAGGCTTCCTCTTCGGTAAGCGGCGTATAGGAGACCGGGGCAAGCAGCAGCGCATCGGCGCCGGCGGCCTGCGCATCGCGGGCAAGCGCCTGTGCCTCGTCGGTGCGCAGCGCGCCGACGCCGACGATGACGGGGAGTTTTCCGGCCGCAGCCTCGACGGCGGCAGAGGTGGCCCGGCGGCGTTCCTCGCGGCTCAGATACATGTAGGTGCCGGTGCTGCCGAGGAGGCCGATCGAGCTTGTGCCGGCATCCGCGATACGCGCGACGAGACGCTGAAGCGCATCGGCATCGACCCGGCCGGCCGCGTTGGCGGGGGTGAGCGGGAAGGCGGAAAGGCCGGTAAAGGCAGGCGGGCGGGTGGAGATCGTCGGCATCTGGTCTGGCATGCAATGCTCCGGCTTCGAGATCTGCGCAGACTATCGGGAATTATCGCGCGCTCGCAAGGGTATGGGCCTGTTTTGCAACGGTGGGCGATGGCGTGAAAGCTGAAATAGGAAAATAATCCTTGACGGCGTGACGGTCGTTTGCTAGGGTTTGTGCATGGTCGAAGAGTTGCGCCGAGGATGCGCCGCCGGCTTTGACCTTTGGATATTTCCAGCACAGCACAGCACAGCACAGGATCCGACGCTGCGGGCCATTGGGCCGCGGGCGTGGTTTTTCGTGTCTGCGGACGGGATGCGTGACCGGTGCGATGTGCGGGTGGCGCGGCATGGCCGTGCGCGTAAAAAGCGGGAGCGTGGTATGGATGAATTCGACGGGTTCGACCCGGCGCTGTTTTCCACCTGGGCGGAGCGGCCGCTTTATGGCGACGATGCCGGCGTCGATATCGGCGATGGGCGCGATGATGCCGCGTTGCGGCGGCAGATACGCGGCGTGCTGGAGGTGAAGTCGGCCGAGGCGCTGGCGGATGCCGGTGAGCAGTTGCGGCGGCTTCTCAACGACATGACGCTGGAGATGCGGGCGCAATTTGCCACGTTCCGGCAGATGCGCGAGAGCGCCGCGCTGGCGCTTTCGGAAGGTGACGAGGCAGCACAGAAACTGGCCCGTGCCGACGTCAAGGCGGCGACCGATGCGATGAGCCTGATCGTGCGCACCCTGGAAAAGATCGACGGCCTGCAGCGCCAGCTGGCCCGTGATCGCGAGATCGAGGCCGAACGTGCCTCGGACGAGGGCGGTTACGAGGAAGCCAAGGCGCGCTTCGTGGCGATGATCGAGGAGAAGGCGAATGCGCGTGCCTTTGACCTTTACGAGCAATGGAAACACCATGGACCGCCGGACGGGATCTTGGCGCGGCATGGCCGAAACCTTGCCGAGCGGGAGAACGCTGCGGCTTCGACAGGAGAAGCTGGCGCGCCGGACTGCGACGCTGGCCGGTGAGCTGAAGGGCGGCTTCGACGAAATGTCACAGACGCACACCATGGCGCGTGAGGCTTATGTCGGCGGCGCAGCTCTGGCTGCGCAGGTGAAGGCAGGTGCGGGGTGGAATGGGAGGGATGAACATGGGCCGGGGGAGAGCGTCGGGGACGGGACCGGCAAGGCGACATGGGACGCGATCGGCAATGTGACGGCGGGATGGACCGGGGATCGGGCTGGGGATCGGACCGGGGGCGCTCCTCAGGACAACGGCGGGTGCATGATCGGTTCGGTGTCGTCAGGGGGCGGTGATCGGCCGCTGCCGGATGTGCCGGCAGGCGGTGTGGCCGAGCCCGGTGCGACCTTGCGGGATACCGAGGGGCTCGGCTCTGATTTGGGTGCCGCCGAATGGACCGGGACGTCTGCCGACCCCTACGGTGATTTTCAGATACGCCACGAACGCGACTGGCGGTTTCGCGGCCGGCCGGAGCAGCAGCCGCCGGACGGCGACTGGCGCACATGGCTGATCATGGGCGGGCGCGGCTCGGGCAAGACGCGGGCGGGCGCCGAATGGGTGCACGCGCTGGCATCGCAAGGTGAGCGGTCCGGCCTGCGCATAGCGCTGGTGGCGGAGACGCTGGGCGATGCGCGGGAAGTGATGATCGACGGCGTATCGGGCATCTGCCGCATCGCGCGCAGGAACTGCCCTGATTTCGAGATTTCGCGGCGGCGGCTGGTCTGGCCGAACGGCGCGGTGGCGCAGATCTTTTCATCGGAAGACCCGGAAGCCTTGCGCGGGCCGCAGTTTCACCATGCCTGGTGCGACGAGATCGGCAAATGGAAACATGCCGACGAGACGTTCGACATGCTGCAATTCGGCCTGCGGCTGGGGGATGATCCGCGCCAGCTGGTGACCACGACACCGCGGCCGGTGCCGGTGCTGAAACGGCTGATCGCCGATCCTGCGACGCGGCTGGTGCGCATCTCGACCGCCGGCAATGCGAAGAACCTGGCGCCGGGTTTCATCGAGGCCCTGCAGGGACGGTATGGTGGAACACGGCTGGGGCGTCAGGAGCTGGATGGCGAACTGATCGAGGATCGCACCGACGCGCTGTGGCGCAGAAGCGAGATCGAGGCCTGCGTGCTGCGCCCGATGGCAGGCTCGATGGCAGGCCCGGTGACATCCCGGATCGGCCCGCTGCGGCGGATCGTCGTGGCGGTCGACCCGCCTTCGGGTTCGGGTGAAAAATCCTGCTGCGGCATTGTCGTGGCGGGACTGGCGGCCGATGGACGGGCCGTGGTTCTGGCCGATTGCTCGGTGGAGGGGGCGACGCCATCCGTCTGGGCAGCGGCGGTGGTGAAGGCCTACAGGCGGTTCGAGGCGGACCGGGTGGTGGCGGAGGGAAACCAGGGCGGCGAGATGGTGACGGCGCTGTTGAAAAGCGTCGATGCGGTTCTGCCGGTGACGCTGGTTCATGCCAGCCGCGGCAAATTTCCGCGCGCCGAGCCTGTCGCGGCACTCTACGAGCAGGGACGGGTGGCGCATGCGGGCCGGTTTGTCGAGCTGGAGGACCAGATGTGCGATTTCGGCCCGGACGGGCTGTCATCGGGGCGCTCTCCCGACCGGCTGGATGCGCTGGTCTGGGCGCTGACGGCGCTTGTTCTGCAAGGTCAGGGCGAGCCGCGGGTGAGGGGTATCTGACGGATCAGACGATCGACGGGCGCGGCTCGGAAGGATCGGATCAGCGCTGCGAAGGCCGCTGTGCGGGGACTTCCCGGATCTGTTTCCACTCCGACTCCAGACGGTCGAGGACATCCTGCGGGATCGGTTTGGACGGGGCGGCCTGGGCCGTCTGCTGCATCATCATGACCTCCTGTTTTGCTGCGCTGCATCATCATGACAGCGCCCGACATAACGTTGCTTTCGTCAATTCGTTCCACACAGTTTCGCGAATGTAAATCGGCGCTTAAGTGGTTAAAACGATTTAGATTTCTTAAACCGATTGAAACTCGCATCTTTCTTTTGGAGGACAGCGCGTGACCGGGGATGACAGACGCTCCTTCTTTCTGGCGGTGCGGCGGGACCTGTTCGGCGGGCGGCTGTCGCCCCTGCAGGTCGAGGGGTTGGAGGCGATTCTCGACGGCTGGGCGAGGCTGACGCAAGCGTCCCCGCCGGCCGGTTGCGGCGACGCGCTGGCCTATGTGCTGGCGACCGCCTTTCACGAGACGGCGGCGACGATGCAGCCGGTGCGCGAGACGCTGGCAAGGAGCGATGCGGAGGCGGTGGCCCGGCTGGAACGGGCCTTTGCCGCAGGCCGGCTGAAATCGGTCAGGACGCCGTACTGGCGGTGCGATGCGGATGCCAGGAGCTGGTTCGGCCGCGGCCTCGTGCAGCTGACGCATCGGCGCAATTATGAGGCCATGTCGGCGCTGACGGGGATCGACCTCGTGGCCGACCCTTCGCGGGCGATGGATATGGATGTGGCGGTGACGGTGCTGATCGAGGGCATGCGGGCGGGCAGCTTTACCGGCGTGCGGCTCGGCGATTGCTTTGCCGCTGGCCGAGCCGACTGGCTGGGCGCGCGAAAGATCATCAACGGGACTGACCGCGCCGAACGGGTGGCCGGCCATGCGCTGATCTTTCGCGCGGCGCTGGCATGATTGATGCTTTCTCCACCATATGCTATGATTAGCATCAATGGCGCGCGCGACCCTGATCATGGATCGAAAGCTGCATCTGGAGGGTGGGCTGATCATCCAGATGAAGGTCTGGCGCATTCCGCATTCCGCATTCCGCATTCCGCATTCGAGCGTGGAGCGGCCGCACGGCTTGAAATATTCGCTCTTCTTCGGGCGTGAGGGCGAGCGGATCATCGGCTACGACAATGAGGCCGGCAAAGGCGATCACCGCCACTACCGGCGGCATGAAGAAGCCTACCGCTTCGAAAGCCTCGAAGTGATGATCCGCGATTTCGAAGAGGATATTCGCCGGGAAATGGCAGGGAGATCGAGGAATGGCTGAGGTAAGGCTGCACGTTTTGACCGTGGACGGTTTCTTCGAGCGGGCGGCGCAGGCTGCGCGGCGGATTGATGCCGATGATAATGCACGCGAGGCGGAGAGCCCGGCTTCGGAAATCGCATTCGAAAGCATGGATCTTTTGCTGAAGGCGCTGACGGCGAACCGCTGGCGGCTGCTGCGGGCGCTGAAGGTTTCGGGGCCTGGTTCCATACGGCAGCTGGCGAGGACGCTTGGGCGGGATTATCGCGGCGTGCATTTCGACGTAACGGCCTTGATCGAGATCGGGCTGATCGAGAAGGCGGAGGGCGGGGCGATACACGTTCCCTGGGACAGGATTATCGCGGAAATGGCGATAACCGAAGCTGCCTGACATTTGCCGCGTATTTGCGGAGGCGGAAGTGCGACGACACGTTGAAGCGGATGGTTTCGCGTGTTAGCAGGCCTTTTGATGTAATGATGCTGCCTGCGGAGTTCTGATGATACGCCATATCGTGTTTTTCACGGCGACTGCCGAGAATTTCGAGGATGTTCGGGCGGGGCTTTCCATGCTCACGGCAAATCCGCATGCATCGCTTCTGGAAATCGGCACCAATGTGAAGACCGACCAGTGGGACCGTGAGGTCGATTTCGTCGTCTATGGCGAATTCGAGGACGAGGCGGCGCTGGCGGCCTACAAGGCGCATCCGATCTATCAGAAGTCGACGGAGACGGTGAAGCCGATCCGCGAGGTGCGGATCGCCGCCGATTACGACAGTGCTGCGGCGGTGAAGACGCCGCTGCGCTAGGGCAGCTTTTTTTGCGCATGGCGTTTACTCGAGACCCGTGACGGCTTTCGAGCGGGATCTGCTGTGCCGCGTTTTCAGCAACAGGACATTCGAGATGAGATCTCCCTTTCGCCTCCCGTGGCTTGCCGCGGGGGAACGCAGAGCCGCGTCCGATCGCCAGCCGCAGATGGCGGCTGCAGCGGGCGGCGAGGTGAAGATGGCGGGTGGCGCGGCGTCTGCGTTTGCGCTGCTTTCCGCCGAAGGATCAGCGCATTGGTCCGGCCGTTCCTATGCGGCGCTTTCCCGCAGCGGCTTCATGCGCAACCCGGTGGCGCATCGGGCGATACGGATGATCGCCGAGGCATCCGCCGCGGTGCCCTGGGCGGCCTATGAGGGCGCGCGGGAGGTCGGCGATCATCCGGCGCTTGCCCTGCTTGCCCGCCCGAACGGGCGGCAGGCCGGGCCGGATTTCTTCGAGACGCTCTATGGGCATCTTCTCTTGTCGGGCAATGCCTATGTCGAGCCGCTTTCGATCGGCGGGCGGGTGCGTGAACTGCATCTGCTGCGGCCCGACCGGGTGAGCGTCGTCGAGGGGCGTGACGGCTGGGTGGCGGGCTATGACTACCGGGCCGGGGCAACGGTGCGGCGCCTGCCGGCGGAGCATATGGACGGGCGGCCGGCGCTTCTGCATCTCAAGCTTTTTCATCCGCTCGACGACCATTCCGGCTTTTCGCCGCTTTCGGCCGCCGGCGCGGCGCTCGATCTCTCCAATGCCGCATCCGGCTGGAACAAGGCCTTGATCGACAACTCGGCGCGGCCTTCCGGCGCGCTCGTCTATCAGCCGAAGGATGGCGGCAATCTTTCCGCCGACCAGTACCAGCGGCTGAAGGAGGAGCTTGAGGCCGGCTATTCGGGGGCGAAGAACGCCGGACGGCCGCTGCTTCTGGAGGGCGGGCTGGACTGGAAGGCGATGGGGCTTTCGCCCAAGGACATGGATTTCATCGAGGCGCGCAATGGCGCGGCCCGCGATATCGCCCTGGCGCTCGGCGTGCCGCCGATGCTGGTCGGCATTCCGGGCGACAATACCTATGCCAATTACCAGGAGGCGAACCGCGCCTTCTATCGCCTGACCGTGCTGCCGCTGATTGCGCGCATTGCGGCAAGCTTTTCAGGCTGGCTGGCGGACGGATTTTCCGGCCTGAGGCTCGAGCCGGATCTCGACCGGATCGCCGGGCTGGCGGCCGAGCGGGAGGCGCTGTGGGCGCGGGTAGGGGCGGCCGGCTTCCTCAGCGAAGAGGAAAAGCGTGAGGCGGTGGGATATTGAGGGATTTCGGCTTCGGGTGTATTTTGTAATACGCGGTATTACAAAATGGAGGCCGACATGGCTGACGAGACACGAGTTGAGAAGGCTGGTGGCGAGGGTGCCGGCAAGGCCAAGGCTGGCGGCAAGACCGCCGGCGGGGCCACGGACAAGGCTGCCGTCAAGGTGGCCGAGAAGCCGGCTCTCTCCGATCCGATCACGCTGCGCGTGCCGCAGGACATTCTGGACGATATCGAGAAGATCGCACAGACGGCCGAGCGGACCAGGAGCTGGGTGATCGTGCGGGCGCTGAAATACTATCTCATGGCGGAGGGGGCGGAAATGCTCAGTATTCGCCGGGGACTGGAGGATATCGAAGCCGGCCGGACGGTGGATGCGGAAGACTTCTTCGATGAACTCGATCGCCTCAATCGCGAGGATGCCGCCTGATGAAGGTTCGCTTCGCAGATGAAGCGATCCGTTATGTCCAGCGCGAACGCGCTTATCTGGCGCAGTTCAGCAGGCGGACGTCTGTTGCGTTCTCCGAGCAGATCAAGAAGGCGGCCTGGCTGATCGGCGACTATCCCCATGTGGGGGGGGCGTTGCGCCGGCAGAGGGAGTGCGGCGCTTTGTTTCCGCTCCCTATCATCTGGATTACGTCGAACAGGACGATCGGATTATGATCATTTCGGTCATGCATGCCAGGCAGGGACCGGCAAGCCTCGACAAGGACGATGGAGACACGTTCGACGAATGAGAGCGGGGCGGTGGTCTTGGGCCTTCATCGAGGTCGCATCCTCACTCAATCTGTGAGCCGCCGGACTCAATTTGCGAGGCTTTTTCGCCAAGCTTTTCTGCGGATTGACGAATATCGGGTCGCAGCACGCGGTATCTTGATGCCGCTGCCGGTGTCGGCAGACGCGGCCGACGCTATGGGGTCGGCGTCTTGCGCGCGATCCGCGCTTCCTCTAACCGACAAGAGATTAACAATGGCTGAGCTTGGACCGGATCCGGGGACGGCGGGGGCTTCGCTGTCGTCCGGACTGTGGGCGGCGAAGGCTGCCGGTGCGTTTGCGGGGGCGGGTATCTCGCTCGTCTATCTTCTGCCGAAAGGCGGGCGCGAGGCGGCGAGCCGGTTTGTCACGGGGGTGAGCTGCGGGCTGATCTTCGGTGGGCCGGCGGGAGTATGGCTGGTCGAGCGACTGGGCATTGCCGGCGCGCTTTCGGGCCCGGAGGTGATGCTGGCGGGGTCGGCCCTCGCAAGCCTCAGCGCCTGGTGGGTGCTCGGGGCCTTGGCGCGGATGGCGGAGAAATATGGGCGGCGCTGACCATGGTCGAATGCCTGCCTTTTCCGGTTCAGCCGTCGCTGCCCCCGGCAGTATCGCCGCTGCCGGCAAACACCGTCACATTGCCATCCGACTGGTCGGGCCTGTCGAGCGCATCCGCCATCAGCGGCCTCTTCAACAATGCGGGTGGACGCAGAGCGAGCCGGACGGCGCCGGCGATAAGCACCATGCCGGAGGCGAGACCGAGCGCGATAAGCAGTAGAGTCTGCATGTCGTCCTCCGTTTAAGGCGCGGCTGGCAAGAAGATAGCGCTCAAGGCCCTGGGGCTCAAGAGCGTGGTTTCGGCCTGCAATCCGCGCGCATGTATCGAGGCCGTGCTTGCCGGTGTCTTCCGCCCGGAGCTTGGCTCGTCCCGAGAACCGGTTTTCCAGTCAATTCAGGAGAGTTTCATGCACGCTTTTCGCGGGCCTCGCGCCTCCATGCGTTCCGGTGAGCGCCGAGATGAACGCTCGGTCCAGGCGACTGGCGAGCGGCCGGTGACGAGCCCGAATGCGCGCAAGTTCGCCAATCTGGAACTGGCCGGTATTGCCGGCGACGGCACGTTTTCGGGCTATGCGAGCGTCTTCGGCGAGGTCGATCTGGGCCGCGACCGGATCGAGAGGGGGGCGTTTTTGAACTCGCTCGTCGCCCGCGGCGCACCGGGCGTGCGGATGCTTTATCAGCACGACCCGAACGAACCGATCGGCGCCTGGAAGACGATCCGCGAGGATGCCCGCGGGCTTTACGTCGAGGGCGTGCTGTCGCCCGGTGTCGGGCGGTCGCGCGAGGTGTTTTCGCTGTTGAAATCCGGGGCACTGGACGGGCTGTCGATCGGCTTTCGCACGGTCAAGGCGCGCACCGATGCCAAGACCGGGGTGCGCCGCATTCTCGAAGCGGATCTTTGGGAGATTTCCGTCGTGACCTTTCCAATGCTGCCATCGGCACGGGTCTCCGACGTCAAGCATGCGCGGTTCTTCCGCGACCGGGAGACGGAGCTTGTCCGCCAGATGCGGCGGGCGGCGAAGATGATGTGGACCTCAAGCTTCAAGGGACGATCGATATGACGCAACAGGGGATGCAGGCGATGCGGGAGAACGTGATGCCGGGGAATGAAGCCATGCCGATGGGTGAAGTCGGGCCGATGAGTGAAGTCGGGCCGGGGAAAGTGGCGCCGGAAGTGAAGGCGGTGCCGGAGACGGTGACGGCGGCCTTCGACGACTTCATGGAAGCCTTCGAGGCGTTCAAGGATGTCAACGACAGAAGGCTCGGCGAGATCGAGCAGAAACTGTCGGCGGACGTCGTGACCCCGCGACAAGGTGGACCGTATCAACCGGGCGATGGATGACCAGAAGAAGGTGCTGGACCAGCTGGTGCTGAAGAAGGCACGGCCGCAGCTGGGGACGTTCCGCGGGGCGGAGCATTCGGGAAGCCATGCGGGCGAGCTTTCGCCGGAAGCGGCGGAGCACAAGGCGGCCTTCGACGCCTATATCCGCCGCGGCGACGAGGCGGGCCTGCGTGAGCTGGAAGCCAAGGCGATGTCGGCAGGCAGTGGGGCCGATGGTGGCTATCTGGTGCCATCGGAGACCGACAGCGAGATCGGGCGCCGGGTCTCGGTCGTATCGCCGATGAGGGCGCTTTCCACCGTTCGCACGGTTTCCACCGCCGTCTTGAAAAAGCCGTTCGCGACGGCGGGGCTTGCGACCGGCTGGGTGGCCGAGACGGCGGCCCGGCCGCAGACGGCGACGCCGCAGCTGGCCGAGCTGTCGTTTCCGACGATGGAACTCTATGCCATGCCGGCGGCCAGCCAGGCGCTGCTCGACGATGCGGCGGTCGATATCGAGGCCTGGATCGCCGGCGAGGTGGATATCGTCTTTGCCGAACAGGAGGGCGACGCCTTCATCCGCGGCGACGGGATCAACCGGCCGAGGGGCTTTCTCAACTATACGGCGGTGGCCGAGAGCAGCTGGACCTGGGGCAATCTCGGCTACGTGGCGACAGGTGCCGCCGGTGCCTGGAGGACGACGGGGCCGTCGGACACGCTGGTCGACGTGATCTATGCGCTGAAGGCCGGGCACCGGCGGAACGGCACCTTCATGCTGAACCGCAGGGTGCAGGCCGATATCCGCAAGTTCAAGGATGCCGACGGCAACTACCTGTGGCGCCCTCCGGCCTCTGCCGGTCAGGCCGCGACCCTGATGGGCTTCCCGGTGGCGGAGGCGGAGGAAATGCCGGACGTGGCGGCGAATTCGCTGTCGATCGCGTTTGGTGATTTTCGCGCCGGCTATCTGGTGGTCGACCGGGCCGGCGTGCGGGTGCTGCGCGACCCGTATTCGGCCAAGCCCTATGTGCTGTTCTACACGACCAAGCGTGTCGGCGGCGGGGTGCAGAATTTCGAGGCGATCAAGCTGGTGCGGTTTGCGGCGAGCTGATGACCATGACCGAAAGAGTGATCGCCAGATGAGATACCTCTGGCGATCATCAGATCAACTGCACTGGCAGGTTCCATCGAACCGGCAGTGGCAACTGGCCGGGCAGCTGCACATGACGGTAGCGTAAGCCTGTGCCGCTGCCAGCGAAAGTGCAAATGCCAAAGTGAATGCGGATGCGATTTTCATTCAGTCCTCCCTTGAAACCAAATCGCAAAGTAAATTTACGCGAACACGCGCAAAAAATCAATCAAGGGTTGATTTAGACTGCGACGTCCGAACGCTTGTGACTGAAACACAGGGAAAATTTCCAATGACCTATGCCTTGATCTCTCCGCCTGCCGCGGAGCCGTTGACGCTTGCCGAGGTGAAGGCGCATTTGCGGCTGGATGGCGGTGAGGAGGATGCATTGCTCGCTTCGCTGATCGCCGCGGCGCGCGATTTCATCGAGCGGGAGACGGGGCTTTGCCTGATAGTGCAGGTCTGGCGGCTTTATCTCGACCGCTGGCCCGCGGGCGGGGTGATCCGGATTTTCAGGTCTCCGGTGCAAGCGATTCAGAGTGTTACGGTTTATGACGCCGGCGGCGAGGCCGGGGAGGCTTCGCTCGACGATCATCTTCTTGATGGCGAGGGGCGGCCGGCGCGGCTCTGGCTGCGCGATCCGCTGCCGCCGGGGCGGGCGGCGAACGGCATCGAGATCGATTTTTTGGCCGGTTACGGCGAGGCGGGCGCGGATGTGCCCGACACGCTGAAACGGGCGATGCTGATCCATATCGGCCATATGTTCGCCTTTCGCGGTGTGCTGTCGCCGGCGCAGCAGCCGGCCGGTATTCCCGATGGTTACGAGCGGCTGATTGCGCCCTTTCGCCTGCGGAGGCTGTGATGGTGGTGTTTTTCGACCCCGGCCAGATGACGGCGCGGCTGTTGCTGGAGGCGGCGGTGCATGAGCCTGACGGGCAGGGCGGATCGCTGGCGACCTGGACCGAGGTGGCCGCGCTGTGGGCGAGGCTTGAGCCGGTGTCTTCGACGCGCGGCGAACGGGCGGGGGCAGAGATCGGCACGGTGACGCATCGGATCTGGCTCAGGTTTCGCGCGGGCGTATCGGCCGGGCAGCGGTTTCGAAAGGGCACGCGGCTGTTTGCCGTAAGGCTGGTCGAGGACCCGGACGAAACGGGCCGCTTTCTGACCTGCCTGTGCGAGGAGGAGGGGCGATGACGGCTGCCAATGCGCTGTTGCGGGCGATCCATGCGCGGCTTTCGGGCGATGCGGGGCTGAGGGCGTTGATCGGGCCGCAGGGTGTGCACGACCGGCTTCTGCCGCGCCAGACGCTGCCGGTGGTGGTGCTTGGCGAGATGGAGACGCGCGACCTTTCGACATCCGCTGCGGCGGGCGAGGAGCATTTTCTGGTGCTGCAGGCCTGGGCCGAAGGCGAGGGGCGGAAACGGGCGCTGGAGATCGCCGCGAAGGTGAAGGTGTTGCTCGACGATGCGGCGCTCGTGCTGGATGAGGGGATGGTGCTGGTAAGCCTGTTCGCCATCGGCAGCCGCTCGAGGCGGGAGCCGAGGACGAAGGCTTACATGGTGGAGATGCGGTTTCGGGCGGTGACGGAGTGATATGTGTAATTTACGTAAATTACACAATTTGCGTAAATTACGTAAATTTGCTAGCATCTCCGGATCGTGTCAGGTCAAGGGAGATCGCCATGACTGCATCCGTCATAGTGACGGCTACGGAGTTTTCCCGTAACTTTGCCAAATATCAAGACGAGGCGATCAGCGCCAAGGTGATCAGCGTGACGAGCCACGGGCGCGTCGTCGGCGGATATCTTTCGGCCAGCGAGCTTGAATATTACGAAGCCTTGAAACGGCGGGAGCGTGAGGTCCTGATCGTCGGCGAACTTGATGATGAGACATCGCGCGCGATCGAGGATGCGCGCTTTGGGGTTGTCGGCGGAGCGCCTTGAATGGGCCTGCCCGATCCCAAACCGGGTCTTGTTATCCGCTACGCTTTTCTTTGGAGCAGCGAAGCCGATCGAGGAATTGCCGAGGCCCGCAAGGACCGCCCGTCGGCTATCATCGTGGCGGCCTATGATCGGGATGGAGCGATCAGGACGATCGTAGCGCCGATCACGCATGCGCCCCCTCAGGGCGGAGTAACCGACGCGTCGCTTGAAATACCTGCCCCTATCTGTCGTCACCTTGGTCTCGACGATGCGCGGCATTGGGTTCGGCTCGATGAACTCAATCGCTTCATCTGGCCGGGATACGACTTAAGACCTCGGCCGGACAGTCCCGAGCGCTGGGATTATGGGATGCTGCCCAGGGATTTTTACGACGAGGTGCGCAACCGGATTATCAGCCTCGACCGGGAGAGAAAAGCCAGGGTTGTCACAAGGGACTGATCTGGGTCGCGTTGACGCCATGCGCTCTTCTGACCAGTGCGATCAGCATGAGGATGGCGCTAAGCGCCACGGCGGCGAGCGCTATGGCCGCGACGAGCGCGGTGGCGAGCCCCGTGCGGTCGAGGAGTGCGGTGAAGATGATCGGGGCCGCCGCATTGGCGATATTCTGCGGCATCGCGAGCCTTGTCGCCTGACGGCCGTATTCGCGGGGTGAAAAGAGCGAGAGCGGCAGGAGCGCGCGGGCGACGACGAGGATGCCGGAGCCGAAACCGTAAAATGCGATGAAGGCCCAGATGGTGAAGGTGGAGGCCGGCAGCAGCAGCAGGCAGGCAAAGCCCAGGACCATCAGGCTCGATCCGACCGTCGAGGTCAGGAACGGGTTGCCGCGCTTGCCGAGCATCATGTCTATGCCACGCGCGGAAATGCCGAGCACACCACGGGCGGCTGCCAGCTGCAGGGCGAATTCCGGCGTGGCACCGGACTGGTGCAGCACTTCCAAGAGCGACGGCGACAGGCCGAAGGTGACGAAGGAGGCGATCGAGGTGGTGAGCGCCAGGAGCAGGAAGGCAAGCTTTCTGGCCGATGGCGTGAAGGGGACGGGGGCGATATCGGCACCCGACCCTTCGGCACTGTAGTCGATCGGCCTGGGCAGGCAGAAGAGAGACAGCGGGATCGAGACGAAGACGTGCAGGCCGGCAGCGATGAGAAGCGTCGTGCGCCAGCCGAAATGGCTGTCGGCAAGGCTCATCAGCGGCCAGAAGATGGTGGCCGACAGGCCGGTGAACAGCATGAGGATGGCGAGCGTGCGCTTGCCCTCGATGCCTTCGCGCTCGACAACGGCGGCAAAGGCCGGTGCCGAAAGGCCGAAGGCGCCGCCGATGCCGAGGATCAGCCACGCCACCGCATAGGTGACGATGCCGGAAGACACGGAAAGCAGGATCAGCCCGGCGGCGAAGAGGGCCGAGCCGATGGCCAGCACCCGCGCCGCGCCCAGCCGTTCCAGCATGCGGCCGACGAGCGGGCTGGAGAGCGCGCTGACCAGCATCATCACCGACAGGCCGGCAAAGACGATTTCGTTGGCAAGCCCGAGATCCGGCGCCAGCTTGCGCCCCAGAACACCGAGCGACTCGAACGTCGTGCCCCAGCCGATCAGCTGGTTAACGGCGAGAACGGCCACTGTCTGGGCGGAGCGGGCGGAAATGCGCATGGGCGTTTCTCGATGATTTTCTGGCGGATGTACAAGCGGGGAATGGTCTTCGGCGATGGTGGCACGGCTGTAGCAGGCGCCGTCGCGCCGGAGAAGTGGCGGCATGCCGAAAATGTAAGGTCGGATCAGGAAGGGATGGCGACATGGTGGCGCAGAAGGGCAGGGATCTGCTTTTGAAGATTGGCGACGGCGACGGCTTCGTCACGGTGGCGGGCTTGCGATCGCGCAGGCTCGCCTTCAATGCCGAGACGGTGGATGTGACCGATGCGGAAAGCGTGGGCCGCTGGCGCGAGCTTCTGGGCGGAGCAGGCGTGCAGCGGGCATCGTTGACGGGGGCCGGCATCTTCAAGGACCAGGCGAGCGATGCGGCCGTGCGCTCGGCCTTCTTTGCCGCGGCGATCCTGACCTGGCAGGTGGCGATCCCCGACTTCGGTACGGTGACCGGGCCGTTTCAGGTGACGGCGCTCGAATATTCCGGCGAACACAACGGCGAGCTGCGCTTCGAGCTGGCGCTGGAATCGGCCGGTGCGCTGACTTTCGGGGCCGTATGATGGCGGGCTTCGGGGCAAGATCCGGGGCGCCGCCTGACGCAAGGCATGAGGCAAGGCTTGGGCGCGCCAACCGGCGGCGCGGCGAGGTGGAGGCGGTGATGGATGGCGAGTGCCGTATTCTCTGCCTGACGCTGGGTGCGCTGGCGGAACTGGAGACGGCGTTTGCGGTCGACGATCTGGCGGGGCTTGCCGGGCGGTTTTCCTCCGGTCGGCTGAGGGCGGCGGACATGATCCGCATCATCGGTGCCGGCCTGCGTGGCGGCGGCAATCTTCTGTCCGACGACGAGGTGGCGGCGATGAGTGTGGAGGGCGGCATCGCCACCTATGCGGCGATCGTCGGCGATCTGCTGGTGGCGACCTTTGCCGGCGGGCAGACGGGTGGGGCGACGGGAGCGCTGCCGGGTGCGCGGGCGGGCGGTGCGGCAAACCCTTGAGGGCCGCAGTGGACGAGGATGTCGGGGATGCGGAACGCGCGGGCGCTGGCTCGGGTACGGGCCTGACGGGTGGACCGAAGGACTGGCCAAAGGCCTTTCCCTGGGATGCCGTTCTGCATGTCGGGCTTCATCTGCTGCGGCTGTCTCCGCGGGATTTCTGGGCGCTGACGCCGCTGGAGTTTTTCATCATGGCCGGTGGGGCGAGGCAACGCGATGAGGCGATCGGGCGGGACGCGCTCGAGGGGTTGATGCGGGTGTTTCCGGATGGGGCTTGAGGGCACGCGGCGCGTCTCCGTCTCTCCGTCGTTTCGAGGGGAAGGTGGCGGCAGGCGGCTTGAGGGGCTTTTCTGAGTGGAGCTTGGATGATGGAAGAGGATGAGACGGAGATGGCCGGCACGCTCGAAACCGCTGAGGCGCTGGCGGAGGTGATGGCGGATCTGGAGGCGCGGTCGGGGCGGTTCGGGGCGGCATTGACCGGTGCACTTCGGTCTGCGACGGCCGGCGGGCGCGGGCTGGAGGATGTGCTGCGCGGGCTGGGGCTTCGCTTGAGCGATATCGCGCTTTCCACCGGCCTGAAGCCGCTTGAAGGGCTGATCGGCAATGCCGTGGGTTCGATGTTCGGGTCGGTGACGCCCTTTGCCGATGGCGGCGTGGTCAATACGCCGCGCTATTTCCCGCTGGCCGGCGGGGCCGGGCTGATGGGCGAGGCGGGGCCGGAGGCGATCCTGCCGCTGAAGCGCGGCGCCGACGGTGTGCTGGGGGTAGCCGCGGCCGGTGGCGCTGGCGCGGCGATGCCGCAGATCGTTTTCAACGTCACGGCAACCGATGCGGCGTCTTTCACCAGGAGCGAAGGGCAGGTGTCCGCCATGCTGGCGCGCAGCGTCATGCGCGGGCGCCGGGGACTTTAAACGTGGCTTTTCGAGGAGGGGCGGCATGAGCGGGTTTCATGAAGTGCGCTTTCCGCTGCGGGTGGCGCTGGGCGCGAGCGGCGGGCCCGTGCGGCGCACCGAAATAGTCAACCTTTCGAACGGGCGGGAGCAACGCAACCAGCGCTGGCGCGACAGCCGTCGCAGTTACGACGCGGGATCGGGCGTGCGCTCGCTTGCCGACCTGTATGCGGTCCTGGAGTTTTTCGAGGCGCGGCGGGGCCAGCTTTACGGCTTCCGGTTTCGCGATCCGCTGGACCGGGCCTCCTGTGCGCCGGGTGGAACGGTCTCGCCGACGGATCAGGCGATCGGCATCGGCGATGGCGCGACGGCGGATTTTGCGCTGACCAAGACCTATCGGGATGCCGGTGGGAGCTGGACGCGGCGGATCGTCAAGCCGGTGGCGGGGACGGTGCTTGTGGCGGTCGATGGCGTGCCGGTGCCCAAGAGCGATTATGCGGTCGATACGGTGACCGGGATCGTGACATTTGCCGAAGGGCATGTGCCGGCCGATGGGGGACTGGTCGAGGCAGGCTTCGAATTCGATGTGCCGGTGCGTTTCGATATCGACCGGCTCGACATCAATCTCGCGCATTTCGATGCCGGGCGCATTCTCACGATACCGCTGACGGAGATATTGGCATGAGAACGATCCCGGCAGCGTTGCAGGCGCATCTGGAGGGCGAGGCGACGACGACCTGCCATTGCTGGCGTCTGACGCGCCGCGATGGCGAGGTGATCGGCTTTACCGACCATGACCGCGATCTGGCTTTCGGCGGCACGACGTTTCTGGCGGCGAGCGGTTTTGCGGCAAGCGAGCGTGAAACCGCCGCAGGGCTCGGCGCGCAGGCCGACGAGGTGGCGGGCGGGCTTTCGAGCGAGGCGATCGGCGAGGCGGATCTGGCGGCCGGGCGCTACGATGGGGCGAGGGTTGAACTCCATCTCGTCAATTGGGCGCAGCCTGACCAGCATATGCGGCTGCATGTGCGCGAGATCGGCGAGGTGGTGCGGGCGGGTGGTGCGTTTCGTGCCGAACTGCGCAGCATGGCGCACAGGCTGGGTCAGCCGCAGGGCCGGCTCTACGACCGCCGCTGCGATGCGAGCCTCGGCGACACGCGGTGTCGGGTGAACCTTGCGGCATGGCGCGGCGAGGGAGAGGTGATCGACATGCTCGACCGCAGCCGGATTGTCGTTTCGGGGCTCGGCGGTTTTACCGACGGGTTCTTTCGGCACGGTCGGATCGAATTTTCGGGCGGCATGGCGGTCGACCTCGATGGGCATGAGCGGCGGGCGGACGGCAGCGTGGTCCTGTCGTCGTGGCTGCCGCTGGAGGAGGAGGTCGAGGCTGGCCGCGGCTTCGTGGCGACGGCGGGCTGCGACAAGACCTTTGCGACCTGCCGGGCGCGCTTTGCCAACGGCCTGAATTTTCGCGGCTTTCCGCATGTTCCAGGGGCGGACTTCGCCTATTCCTATGTCGACGGTGAGCGGCTCCATGACGGCGGGCCGATCTTTGAGTGAGCGGGGCGAGCCATGGGTGAGACGCTTGGCACGAGTGACAGGGGTGATGCCGGCGACATGGGCGCGGCAATCGTGGCGCTGGCGGAAGGCTGGATCGGCACGCCCTATCGGCACCAAGGCGCCTCGAAGGGTGTCGGGTGCGACTGTATCGGCCTGATCCGCGGCATCTGGCGGGAGCTTTATGGCGCCGAACCGGAAAAGCTGCCGGCCTATGCGGCCGACTGGGCGGAACGCAGCGGCGAGGACCGGTTGATCGCGGCGGGGCGGCGGCTGTTCGGGCCGCCGGTGACCTTAACCGAAGCCGGGCCGGGAGATCTGCTGCTGTTCCGCTGGCGGTCGGACTGCGCGGCCAAGCATGCGGGCATCCTCGTCTCGCCAAGCCATTTCATTCATGCCTATGAACAGGCGGCAGTGGCGCGTTCGGCGCTGGTGCCTTCCTGGCGACGGCGGATTGCCGCCGTGCATCGGTTTCCGGTCGCGCGGATTGATTGAAATTGCCGGGAGATCGGCGTATATTGCTGAAGTGGTGAGCGGGGCGGTAACCCCGCTCACCTTGGACTTATTTTGCGAAATTGACCCGGACGGTAACTGACCAGCCCGTCCGGGTCACTCTCAAGATAAGCGCAATGCCAATCGGCTTTAGCCTCATAACATCACCTCCAGGTTCGAAAGCAGGGCTTCTGCCAAAGTCGGTGTAGCCCGTCTCCACCGATGCGCCGGGCTGGCTCGGCGCATTCTGCTTTTGCCTTTGAACGCTGATACGGTGTCGCAATTTTGGCGTGTGTCCATCTTCGTACACGCCGGCGGATTTGGCGCGATTGGCAGCCTTACTTTCTATGATGTGGAGATTTATCGCGCCTGCGCTGATGTCGGCGCATGGTGGAGCTACTTGAGCCGCTCGGATTGATTGAAAATGCCGGAAGATCGGCGTATATTGCTGAAGTGGTGAGCGGGGTTGCAGCCCCGCCCACCGTGGACTTATCTTTTGAAATTAACCCGGACGGTCATAGACCAGCCCGTCCGGGTCACTCTCAAGATAAGCGCAATGCCAATCGGCTTTAGCCTCATAACATCACCTCCAGGTTCGAAAGCAGGGCTTCTGCCAAAGTCGGTGTAGCCTGTCTCCACCGATGCGCCGGGCTGGCTCGGCGCATTCTGCTTTCGCCTTCAAACATTGACACGCTATCACAATTTTGGCGCGCATCCAGTCGCACGGACGGGGGCGTGGGGAGAGCCTATGGCCACTCTTCTATTTCAGGCGGCGGGTGCGGCACTCGGCGGTGTGTTCGGGCCGGTCGGCGCGATTGTCGGACGGGCTGCGGGCGCGCTTGCGGGAAGCGTGGTCGACCGGGCGCTTTTGGGCGGCAGCCAGACGATTTCCGGTGCACGGCTGGGGACGGCGCGTATCCCCGGTGCCGACGAAGGCAGCCCGATCAACCGGGTTTACGGGACGGCACGGATCGGCGGCACGCTGATCTGGGCGACGCGTTTCGAGGAGGAGGTGACGAGCGAACGGACCGGCGGCAAGGGGGGCGGGCCGCGGGTCGAGACGTTCCGCTACTTTGCCAACTTCGCCGTGGGGTTGTGCGAGGGGCCGATCGCTTCGGTGCGGCGGGTGTGGGCGGACGGACGCGAGCTGGACCTCACGACGATCGAGATGCGCGTCTATACGGGCGGCGAAGGACAGTTGCCCGATCCGCTGATCGAGGCCAAGCAGGGCGAGGGGATGGCTCCAGCCTATCGCGGGCTTGCCTGTGTCGTCTTCGAGCGATTGCCGCTCGATCCGTTCGGCAACCGCATTCCGCTTCTTCAGTTCGAGGTGCTGCGGCCGGTCGGCCGGTTGGAGCGGCAGATCAGGGCGGTGACGATCATTCCGGGGGCTACCGAGCATGGCTATCAGACGCGGCAGGTGACGGAGGCGACCGGCGAGGGCGAGGGCCGGATCGTCAACCGGCACACGACGGTGGCGCCGACCGACTGGCAGGCCTCGATCGATGAATTGCAGGCGCTGTGCCCGAACCTGGAACGGGTGGCGCTGGTCGTCTCCTGGTTCGGCACCGATTTGAGGGCGGGCCATTGCCGGATCGTGCCGGGTGTCGAGGTAGAGGCGCGGCGCAGGGAGAGCGATCCATGGGCCGTTGCCGGGATCGGGCGCGGCGAAGCATATCTGGTCAGCCGGCGTGACGGCGGACCGGCCTATGGCGGCACGCCGAGCGACGCGAGTGTGCGGGCCGCGATTGCCGATCTCAAGACAAGAGGGCTGGATGTTTATCTCTACCCGTTCGTGATGATGGATATTCCCACAGGTAACGGTCTTGCCGATCCCTATGGTGGAGCCGAACAGCCGGCCTATCCCTGGCGGGGGCGGATCACCTGCCATCCGGCACCGTCAGAGCCGGGGACCGTCGATCGGACGGCTGCGGCGCGGGCGCAGGTAGAGGCGTTCAGCGACGGCCCCGAAGGGTATCGCCGTATGGTTCTGCATTATGCCGATCTGGCCCACGATGCCGGCGGGGTGGACGGCTTCGTCATAGGCTCGGAACTGCGCGGGTTGACGCAGGTGCGCGACGGGGCGGACCGGTTTCCCTTCGTCGAGGCGCTGGTCGGGTTGGCAGCGGATGTTCGGGCGCGGTTGGGCAGTGACGCACGGATGACCTACGGGGCCGATTGGAGCGAATATTTCGGCTATCATCCGCAGGACGGATCGGGCGACGTGTTCTTCCATCTCGATCCGCTCTGGGCCTCGCCGGATATCGATGCGGTGGGCATCGACAATTACCTGCCGTTGTCCGACTGGCGTGACGGGGATGCCGAGAACGGCAACCCGGACGGGTTTGTCGGGCGGGATGATGCGGATGCGATGGCGGGGCAGATCGCCGCCGGCGAGGGGTTCGACTGGTATTATGCGAGCGATGCGGCGCGGCTTTCGCGCATCCGTTCGCCGATTACGGATGGGATGGCGGGCAAGCCATGGGTGTTTCGCAACAAGGATATCCGCGGCTGGTGGGAGAACCGGCATTACGACCGGGTGAACGGTGCGGAACTTGCGGTGCCGACGGCATGGGCGCCGCGGATGAAGCCGGTCTGGTTTACCGAACTGGGCTGCCCGGCGGTCGACAAGGGAGCGAACCAGCCGAATGTGTTCGTCGATCCGAAGTCGGCCGAGAGCGGACTGCCGTATTTTTCCGCCGGTGGGCGGGCGGACAGCCAGCAGCGGCGGTTTCTCGAGGCGCATCATGATGTCTGGCAGGGCGGTGGTCCTGTCGCGGGCATGGTCGATCCCAGCCGCATGTTCGTCTGGACCTGGGATGCGCGGCCTTCGCCCGTCTTTCCGGATGACACATCCGTTTGGAGCGACGGCAGCAATTGGCGCAGCGGGCATTGGCTGAATGGGCGGCTGGGCGCGACGACGCTGGCCGATGCGCTCGGCGCAATTTTGAACGATCACGGGATAGAGGCATTTGACGTGTCGGCCGTATCGGGCGACCTGACCGGCTATGTGCAGGCGGAGCTGACCTCGGCGCGGGCGCTGATCGAGCCGCTGATGCAGGCGTTTCAGATCGATGCGGTGGAGGATGACGGGGTCTTGCGCTTCCGCTCCGTTTTCGCGTCGAGCCTTGGGGTGCGTGACATTTCGGTTCTGGCGGATATCGACGGCGAGGCTCTGTGGAGCGAAAGCCGTGGGCATGACAGCGACTTTGCCGCGCAAGCCTTGCTGACCTTCTACAATCCGGTGCTGAGCTACGAGCAGGCGAGCGTGCGCTCGAGGCCGGTTGAGGCGCAAGGGCGGCGGGTGCTGGGACATGACCTTCCGGCGACGCTTTCTCAGGAGACGGCGCTTGCTGCGGTCGAGACGGCCTTGCGGGCGCAGCGGATAGCGCGGCGGACGCTGAGCTTTGCCGTTTCGCCGGCCGACGTGGGGCTGGAAGCCGGTGACGCCGTGCGGCTGACGGACGGGCCGGACGGAACTTTCGTCATCGAGCGGATCGAGGACGGGGCGGTGCGGCGGATCGAGGCGCGGGCGCATGCGCCGCTGCCGCCGATGCACGCTTCCGTGACGACGGGACGCCGCGATACGGACGGAGGAGGCGGGGTCTCGGACGATTTTCAACCGGTGCTGCACCTGATGGATCTGCCGCGGCTGACGGATGCCGCACCGGAGAGTTTTGCGACCGTTGCGGCCTATTGCCGGCCGTGGCGGCGGATCGCCATGTCGTGCTCGGTCGGCAATGAGGGATATCGCAATCGCGCGGTGATCGATCGTCCGGCACGGGTCGGGGCGCTGACGGCGCCTCTGCTACCGGGTGTCATCGGCCGTTTCGACCATGGTCAGGAGATGGAGCTCGATCTCTTCTTCGGCGGTCTGGCGTCGGTTGATGAGGCGGCGATGCTGTCGGGGGAAAACCGGATCGCGGTGCAATCGGCGGCCGGGACCTTGGAGGTCGTCGGCTTCTTGCAGGCCGAGGAGATTGCCACCCGGCGCTGGCGGCTTTCGGGGCTCTTGCGCGGGCTGGCGGGCACGCGGGATGCGATGGCGGTGGGGAGCGTTTTGGGGGCGGCTTGCGTCGTGCTGGATGCTTCCGTCGTGCCGCTCGGGATTGCCGCGGAGGAACGTGGGCGTGCGCTGAACTGGATGGCGGAAAGCCTGGGCGGCAGTGGCGGACGAGTTGGTCCGCAGGTTTTTGCCGGAGGCATGCGGGCGCAGACACCGCTGGCGCCGGTGCACCTTTCGGCCGTTCGGCAGGCGGATGGCGACATTGCCCTGACCTGGGTTCGCTGCGGCAGGATCGATGCCGATGGCTGGGATGCGGTGGAGATACCACTCGATGAACCTGAGGAGCGCTACCGGGTCGAGGTTCTGGCCGGAAGCGAGCTGCGGCGGGCCTTCGAGGCGTCGCAGCCTCAAGCGGTCTATGCGGCGCAGGACGAGCTTTCCGATTTCGGCGGCAGGCAGGAGATGATCACCTTCAGGGTGATGCAGATGGGCCGCGCGGTGCCTTTGGGACTGCCGGCGCAAACGACAATCAATCTTTGATAACAGGAAGATGAAGACGATGGATGATGTCAAGAACTGGTACCGGTCCAAGACGATCTGGGGTGCCCTTATTGCGGTCTTCGCCTCCGCGCTGCAACTGGCGGGTTTCAACATAGGCCCTGCGGAACAGGGGGAGTTGGCCGACCTCGCGGTGACGCTGACGGGGGCCGTGGGTGGGCTGCTTGCGCTTTACGGGCGGCTCGTCGCGACGGGGTCGATCGGGGGAAAAGGGCCGTCCGGGCCGCTCTGAACGCCAGTGTGAAGGGAAGCATTACAGAGCATTCATTTGCCATTCAGCCGTCATTCGATACATAGTCCATAACATGCTTTGGACATGATCTTTTGTCGCTTGAGTGGAAACGGGAATATGGCGCGACTGCCGATCATCGCGATTTTGGCCGCCGGCACAGCATTCGCAGCCGGTGCGCCCGTACAGCCTGCAGTGGCACGCGACTATCTTATCCTGGTCGCCGGTGACTGCGGGACTGCTGCGTCGCGTGTCGTGCGCGACACGGGCGGACAGCTTCTCTCTGCGCAGCCGTCCTCCGACGGCGCAACCTGCATCGTCACCGTCCTCGTTCAGGGGAACGGCACGGAGCGGCCACGCAAGGTCACCGTCCGGGTGCCTATGTAAGGCAAGTGCTGTAAGATGCTTGCCGGCAGATAATTCAAGGGACGGTTTATGCGCATTCTCGTGGTCGAAGACGACGTCAATCTCAATCGCCAGCTTTCCGACGCGCTGAAGGAATCCGGCTACGTCGTCGATACCGCCTTCGACGGCGAGGAAGGCCATTTTCTCGGCGATACCGAGCCTTACGACGCGGTCATCCTCGATATCGGCATGCCGGAAATGGATGGCATCACGGTTGTCGAGAAATGGCGGGCCAAGGGCAAGGGCATGCCGGTGCTGATGCTGACCGCCCGCGATCGCTGGAGCGACAAGGTTGCCGGCATCGATGCCGGCGCCGACGATTATGTTGCAAAGCCTTTCCATGTCGAGGAAGTGCTGGCCCGCGTGCGGGCGCTGATCCGTCGCGCGGCCGGTCATTCCTCCTCGGAAATCGTCTGCGGCCCGGTGCGTCTCGACACCAAGGCCTCCAAGGCGACGGTCGACGGGATCACGCTGAAACTCACCTCGCATGAATTCCGCCTTTTGTCCTATCTCATGCATCACATGGGCGAGGTCGTGTCCCGCACGGAACTGGTCGAGCACATGTACGATCAGGATTTCGACCGCGATTCCAATACGATCGAGGTGTTTGTCGGGCGTCTGCGCAAGAAGATCGGCGGCGACCTGATCGAGACCGTGCGCGGGCTGGGCTATCGCATGCAAGCCCCGGCCGATGCCCAATAAACCGGAAATCCTGCCTCAGGGAGTGGCGATGGGCGGATTGCGATCACTGACGGGACGCGTCCTGCTGCTCGCCACCGCCTGGTCTGCCGTGGCGCTGGTGGTGATTGCGATCGTCATTGCGCAGCTCTACCGGCAATCTTCCGAGCGCGCCTTCACCGACCTTCTGCGCGCGCAGCTTTATAACGTCATCAATTCCATGTCGATCGGCGAGGGCAACCAGTTGTCTGGCAGTCCGCAGCTGGGCGACCTGCGCTTTTCGCAGCCGGAGACCGGCTGGTACTGGATCATCGAGCCACTCGGCACGTTTGCGGCTTCGCCCCTGTCGTCCTCCTCGCTCGGGACATCGAATATTCGCGTGCCGACCATTTTGAGCGTGCCGTTCAACAATCGCTACGAGCGCTTCTACCGCACCGACGACGCATTCGGGAACAATGTCCTGGTGGCCGAGACTGAGGTCGTGCTCGACGGCGAGGGGCGCGCAGCGCGGTTTCGCGTGTCCGGCAACCTTGCGGTGGTCGAGGACGATGTTCAGGGATTTTCGCGCAATCTGTGGATCACGCTTGCCGTCTTCGGTGTCGGCAGCCTGATCGTCAACGGCATCGCCATTCTGTATGGCCTGCTGCCCCTGAAAGGCGCGCGCCGTGCGCTGGAACGGGTCAGGCGCGGTGATGTGGAGCGGCTGGAAGGGCAATTTCCCCGTGAAATCATGCCCCTGGCCAACGATATCAATGCGCTGATCGAAAGCAATCGCCGCATCGTCGAGCGCGCCCGCATGCAGGTGGGCAATCTGGCGCATTCGCTGAAAACGCCGATCGCGGTGCTGCTCAACGAGGCGCGCATCGGCGAGCGTGTGCAGTCGGATCTTGTGCGTTCGCAGGCGGAAGCCATGCAGGGCCAGGTGCAGTCCTATCTCAGCCGCGCCCGGATTGCCGCGCAGCGCGAATCGCTGCTGGCCCGCAGCGAGGTCGAGCCGGTGCTGGAACGGCTGGTGCGAGTGATGCGCCGCCTGAACCCCGATACGGAATTTCACCTGTCGGTTTCGCCCAATACGCTGGCGATCGCGCTCGAGCAGCAGGATCTGGAGGAAACCGTCGGCAATCTACTGGAGAACGCCTCGCGCTTTGCCAAGGTCGGCGTTTGGGTGACCGCTGCGGCGGCGAGCCCGCCGGACGGTGCCGAGGGCGAGAACGCCCGCCGGCCGTGGGTGGAGCTGGTCGTCGAGGATGACGGACCGGGGCTGGAGCCGGAGCAGATCACCGAGGCGCTGAAGCGCGGACGGCGGCTGGACGAGAGCAAGCCGGGAGCGGGCCTCGGCCTTTCGATCGTGACCGAAGTGACGGCCGAATATCAGGGCGTGGTGAAGCTCGATCGCGGCGCGCGCGGCGGTCTTCGCGCACGCCTTCTCCTGCCCGGTGTGGTGAAGTAATCGCGCGGGCAAGACTGTGGCATATCAGCAACTCGTAAAGACTTGCTGCGGCTTCTGCTGGACGATTGGCAGGCCTGCTATATCATTGACGCCAAAGGCGACTGAGCGGATTTGCGGCGGCGTCGGGAAAACGGTCGAAAAGCGTTGTTTCGAACGGCCCGGTGTCATCGAAGGCCGTGACAATATGCCGAACTATTCCAGCCGGAGACTGTTTCAGAACCGATGCGATCCGTTAGAATTTCGACCGTGTTGACGACTTTTTCCTGCCTGGCGATCGTTTCCGGTTGCTCGACGAGCGGCGGATCGGCCTCTGTCGGACGCGGGCTGCTGTCTCCGAAGCCGTCGGCCTCTGCCGGCTATATCACCGCGCTGCAGGGCGGTATCGTTTCGCGCAGCGGCGCGGAGCTTTCGTCCAGCGACAGGTCGCGGGCGCTGGAAGCCGAGTACCGGGCGCTGGAAGAGGCGGTCGGTGGCCAGCCGATGGCCTGGAAGGGCAATGATGCCAGCGGCGAGGTGACCGCCAACGCGCCCTATCAGGTGGGCGCGCAGAACTGCCGCCAGTATCGGCATACGGTGACGGTCGATGGGCGCGAGCTGGTCGCACGCGGTGCTGCATGCCGCAATTCCGACGGCACCTGGACGCCGCTGAGCTGAGGCCGCCCTCGCAATCGTGAATTTGATTTAGGTCATTCCCGCCTGTCGGCATTTGCTTAAGTCTTGAAAAGTTCTAAAAGCCAGACCGACAAAGCGGTCGCCGGTTTCAGTGGAGCGTTTCACATTCACGTCAACGGCGGTCGGCTTGTTGGAAAGCCCTTGGCCGTTGCAGTAATTGGCGAACATGATTTTATGGATCCTTCTCGCGCTCCTGACCGCGTTGGTCGCGGCGGCGCTGCTTTACCCGCTCCACCGCCGTGGGGCAGAGCCTGCATCCGAACATGCGGGTGAGGTCGCGGTGTACCGCGACCAGATGAAGGAGCTGGATCGCGATCGTGCCGACGGCCTGATCAGCGCCGAGGATGCCGAATACGCCCGCGCCGAGATCGGCAGGCGCCTTCTGGCCGCCGCCGGAAAGGCTGAGGCGGAGGATGTCGCCAAGGGTGGTTTCCGCCGTTTTGCGATCGTCTCCGTGACGGTCGTGCCGCCGGCCATCGGTCTCTGTCTTTACATCATGCTGGGCAGCCCAGGTTTGCCCGATCAGCCGCTGGAAGCGCGGCTGGAGAACCCCGGCAACGACATGTCGCTGCTGGTCGCCAAGGCAGAGCGGCACCTGGCGCAGAACCCCAATGACGGGGCCGGCTGGGATATCCTCGCACCGATCTATTTCCGCACCGCAAGGCTCGGCGATGCCGAGATGGCCTATCGTAACGCCATTCGCTTTAATGGCCCGAGCGCGGCGCGGCTTTCCGGCCTCGGCGAAACACTGGTCGCGGCAAGCGACGGGATCGTCACCGAGGACGCCCGTTCGGCTTTCGAAGAAGCTGTGAAGCTTGAGCCGGGCGATGTGCGCGCGAAATTTTATGTCGGCCTCGGCTTCGAACAGGCCGGTCGTGCACCGGAAGCACTGGCGGCGTTCGAGGAGATTGCCCGGACCTCTCCGCCCGATGCACCATGGCTGACGCTGGTGCGCGAGCATATCGCCAAGAATGGCGGTGCGGCCCAGGCGGTGCAGCCTCCTGTGCAGGCACCGGCACTGAGCGGCCCGACGGCCGACGACGTGGCGGCGGCGGAGAATATGTCGCAGGGTGACCGGCAGGAGATGATCCGCGGCATGGTCGACAGCCTTGCGGCGAGGCTTGAAGATGAGCCGGGCAATATCGAAGGCTGGCTGCGGCTGGTAAGGTCCTACATGGTGCTGGGCGACAAGGACAAGGCGCAGGCGGCGATGACGAACGGACTGTCGCATTTTCCGCAGGACGGGCCGGAGGGCAGGCAGCTTGCAGCGCTGGCCGCGCAGGCCGGATTGTCCGCTGAGGCGACCGGTACCGCAGCGCCTGCGGCTTCGACACCCTCGATGCAATCGGCGCCGCAGGGCGCAACGCCCGCCCCGCAGGGCCAGATCTCCGCCCCGCAGGGCCAAACCTCCGCCCCGCAGGGAGTGAATCAATGACGCGCAAACAGAAACGGCTTTCGGTCATCGCGGGCGGCATGAGCTTCATCATCGTCGCGGTTCTGCTGGTGATGTTCGCCTTCTCCCAGTCGGTTGCCTATTTCTTCATGCCGGTCGATCTGCAGACCGCCAACCTGCAGCCGGGAACGCGTATTCGCCTGGGTGGTCTCGTCGAGGCCGGGTCGGTCGAGCGCGGGCAGGGATCGACGGTGCGCTTCACCGTGACCGACGGCAAGGCGACGGTGCCGGTGAGCTATACGGGCATTCTGCCCGACCTGTTCCGCGAGGGGCAGGGCGTCGTCACCGAAGGTTCGTTCGATGCGGCGACGCACTCCTTCGTTGCAGACAGCGTGCTGGCCAAGCATGACGAGAACTATATGCCGAAGGAAGTTGCCGACCGGCTGAAGGCCGACGGGGTGTGGGAAGACGGAACGGGTTCGGGCATGGCACCGGCCAAGACGCCGGACGCGCAGCAGGAGACGCCTGCCGCGAAAAATGGGCAGGTTGTGGGGAGTACGACGCCATGATCGTCGAAATCGGTCATTACGCGCTGGTTCTGGCACTGGCGACGTCCATCATCGTCTCGACCCTGCCGGTTCTCGGCGTAAAGCGTCGTGATACGGGCATGATGGCGCTCGCCTCGACCGGTTCGCTGGTGATGTTCGGCCTCGTTGCACTGTCCTTCGCGGCGCTGACCTGGGCTTACGTCGTCTCCGACTTCTCGGTGAGGAACGTCTGGGAGAATTCCCACTCGCTGATGCCGCTGATCTACAAATACACCGGCGTGTGGGGCAACCACGAAGGCTCGATGCTGCTCTGGCTGCTGACGCTGGTGTTCTTCAGCGCGCTGGTGGCGCTTTACGGCAGGAACCTGCCGGAGACCTTGAAGGCCACGGTTCTCGCCGTGCAGGCCTGGATCTCTACGGCCTTCCTGCTGTTCATTCTGCTGTCCTCCAATCCGTTCGCAAGGCTTTCGCCCGCGCCCGCCGAGGGGCAGGACCTCAACCCGGTTCTGCAGGATATCGGCCTCGCCATTCATCCGCCGCTTCTCTATCTCGGCTATGTCGGCTTCTCCGTCTGTTTCTCGTTTGCGGTTGCGGCCCTGATCGAAGGCCGCATCGACGCGGCATGGGCGCGCTGGGTGAGGCCCTGGACGCTGGCCGCCTGGACGTTTCTGACCGCCGGCATCGCCATGGGCTCCTACTGGGCCTATTACGAACTCGGCTGGGGCGGCTGGTGGTTCTGGGACCCGGTCGAAAACGCCTCGTTCATGCCCTGGCTTGCCGGCACGGCATTGCTGCATTCGGCACTGGTGATGGAGAAGCGCGAGGCGCTGAAGATCTGGACCGTGCTTCTGGCGATCATGACCTTCTCGCTGTCGCTGCTCGGCACCTTCCTGGTGCGTTCGGGCGTGCTGACATCGGTTCATGCATTTGCCACCGACCCGTCGCGCGGCATTTTCATTCTCTGCATTTTAGGCATCTTCATCGGCGGTGCGTTCACGCTGTTTGCCTGGCGTGCGCCGACCCTGAAGGCAGGCGGCCTGTTCGCGCCGATTTCGCGCGAGGGATCGCTGGTTCTCAACAACCTGATCCTGACGGTCTGCACCGCGACCGTTCTGACCGGAACGCTCTATCCGCTGGTTCTGGAAACGCTGACGGGCGAAAAGATTTCCGTCGGCGCGCCCTTCTTCAACATGACCTTCGGCCTGTTGATGATCCCGCTTCTGCTGGTCGCGCCGCTCGGGCCGATGCTGGCCTGGAAGCGCGGCGACATTCTCGGCGCATTGCAGCGTCTGTGGGTGTTCGCGGGTCTGGCGCTGCTGGCCGGACTGGTGATCTGGTACATGCAGAACGGCGGGCCGATCCTGGTGATCTTCGGCCTTGCGCTTGGCTGCTGGGGGATGTTCGGCGCGATTGCCGACATCTGGTATCGCGGCAATTTCGGCAGGCTGCCGGTGATGACCTCGATCCGCCGCGTCAAGGGCCTGCCGCGCTCGGCCTGGGGCACGGCGATCGCTCATTTCGGGCTTGGCGTGACGGTGATCGGCGTTGTTGCCGCGACCGCCTTCAGCACCGAGACGGTGGTCGAGATGAAGCAGGGCCAGACGGCGGATGCCGGCGGTTACACACTGGTCTTCGACGGGTTCCGCGAGGCTGTCGGCCCGAACTATACCGAGGAGCGCGGCCACTTTACCGTCAGCCGTGGCGGGGCCGCGATTTCCGACGTCTGGTCGTCGAAGCGCATCTATACCGCCCGCCGCATGCCGACGACCGAGGCAGGCATCCTCACCTTTGGCCTCAGCCAGCTCTATGTCTCCCTCGGCGATCCGATGGATGGCGGCGGCATCGTCGTGCGCATCTGGTGGAAGCCGCTGATCCTGTGCATCTGGGGCGGTTCGCTGATCATGATGCTGGGCGGGTTCGTGTCGCTGTCGGATCGGCGTCTGCGGGTCGGTGCGCCGACGAGGAAGGCGAAACCCGTCAAGGCGGGTAAGCCTGTGATGGAGCCGGCGGAATGATGGGGCTCTTTCGTCGCGTCACGCTTGCAGTCGTCTTGATGGCTGCATGCTTTACCTCGCTGCCGGCGCTCGCCGTCAACCCGGACGAAGTGCTGAGCGACCCCGCGCTGGAAACTCGGGCGCGGCAGATTTCGGCGCATCTGCGCTGCATGGTCTGCCAGAATCAGTCGATCGACGATTCGAACGCGGAGCTTGCTAAGGACCTGCGCGTCCTGGTGCGCGAGCGGCTGACCAATGGCGACAGCGACGATCAGGTGATCGATTATGTCGTCTCGCGTTACGGCGAATTCGTGCTGCTCAACCCGCGCCTGAGCACGAAGACGATCATTCTGTGGGCAGCGCCGATCGGGCTGCTCGTGATCGGCATCTTCGCCATTCTGCTGTTCATCCGCAGCCGCCCTTCGCAGAAGCTGGTGGCACCTCTGACGGATGAAGAAAAAGCCCGGATCGACGAGCTTTCCAGGGGCTGAGCTGCTTTTTCCGATTGCGACCGCAGGCCTTGCGGACGGTTTCCCGTCCGTTGCCTGATGGCGTGCGGCTTGCTGATGCGGCTGTGACGGCTGGTCCGCCGGACCGATGCCGGCAGGCCCGATAACGCTGTTCCGGTATCATTGCGACATTTTCGACCGCGATCGGCTTTATGGCTGGTCGTGGTCTTTTTCTGCTTGTCAAACAACGGGATATCAGTTTAGAATAATTCTAATTTCATGAATTCGGGTCTCAAGTTTAAAGGCCCGAGATAACCCGAAGGAGATTTTCTCATGTCGAATACTGCATCCTGCAAGGCCTGCTCGTTCTACGAAGATCACGCTGCGAACGGCGGTGCTGCTGTCGAGAACGCCGGTCTCTGTCGTTTCAACCCGCCGGTTTCGCAGCCGGACGCCAACGCTCGCGGCCTGTGGCCGATCGTTGCTTCCAACGACTGGTGCGGTCACTTCGACGACGAGGCTGCGGCTGCCTGATTGGCGGCTAAAAGATCTTCGAAAGGGCGGGCCTATGGCTCGCCTTTTTTGATTCCAGCCGCCGGCACATGGCGTGCGGCAGGGCGAACATTACGAACATTTCATGCGGCAGCCACCTGCAGTTAAGGTGACGGCGCCTATATCTCAGTCATCCAACGACGCCGGGACAATCAAGACCGGCCAGATTGAGTGACGAAGAGAAGAAGGTAGCTTTCACCATGAACGCATTCAAGCGTCCCTCCCTCAAGACAGTGCTGCAGACCTCGACCGTTGCCGGCCTTGCCGCCGTCATGCTGGCGACCGGTATTCCCGCACAGATCACCTCGTCCTTCGCCGCGCCGGTTTCCGTCACCGCGCCGCAGGCTCCGAGCTTTGCCGATGTCGTATCGGCCGTTTCTCCCGCGGTCGTATCGGTTCGCGTCCAGTCGGACACCCAGCCGGTTGCCGACGAGGGCAGCAATTTCTCCTTCAACGGCCGCGGCTTCGACCAGCTGCCGGACGACCACCCGCTGAAGCGCTTCTTCCGCGAGTTCGGTGGCCCGCAGGGCGGACCGCGCGATCGTGACCGCGCCGAACGCGGTGGCCCGCGTCCGCACCACCTGCGCCCGACCGCGCAAGGCTCCGGCTTCTTCATTTCCGAGGATGGCTATGTGGTGACCAACAACCACGTGGTGTCCGACGGCCAGGCCTATACGGTCGTGATGAACGACGGGACCGAACTTGAGGCCAAGCTCGTCGGCCGCGACAGCCGCACCGACCTCGCCGTCCTCAAGGTCGATGCGTCGAGCCGCAAGTTCACCTATGTCGACTTTGCCGATGACAGCAAGGTTCGCGTCGGTGACTGGGTCGTTGCCGTCGGCAACCCCTTCGGTCTCGGCGGCACGGTGACAGCCGGTATCGTTTCGGCCCGCGGCCGCGACATCGGCTCCGGCCCCTATGACGACTATATCCAGGTCGACGCGGCGGTAAACCGCGGCAACTCGGGTGGCCCGACCTTCAACCTCGAAGGCCAGGTCGTCGGCATCAACACCGCGATCTTCTCGCCGTCCGGCGGCAATGTCGGTATCGCCTTCGCCATCCCGGCTTCGACGGCGCGCGACGTGATCGCCGACCTGATGAAGGACGGCAAGGTCGAGCGCGGCTGGCTGGGTGTTCAGATCCAGCCGGTGACGCAGGACATCGCCGACTCGCTCGGTCTGAAGGACGCGACCGGTGCGCTGGTCGTTGCCCCGCAGGAAGGCTCGCCGGGCCAGAAGGCCGGCATCCGTCAGGGTGACATCATCCGCGCCGTCAATGGCGACCCGATCAGGGATGCGCGCGATCTGGCCCGCAAGGTTGCCGCTTTCGGCCCGAACACCAAGGTCGATGTCGACCTGTGGCGCGACGGCAAGGAGCAGACGCTTCCGGTGACGCTCGGCAACATGGCGACCGACGAGGCAACCAATGCAACCCCGGAACAGCCTGACGCGCCGGCTCCGGCCAGCGAACAGGCGCTCGCCGACCTCGGCATCACGGTCGCTCCGGCCGAAGATGGTTCCGGCCTCTCGGTGACCGATGTCGATCCGGATAGCGAAGCGGCTGCCCGTGGCCTGAAGAACGGCGAGAAGATCCTCTCCGTCAACAACAGGAAGGTCGAGAGCGCCAGCGAGATCGGCCAGGTGCTTGACGCTGCCCGCAAGGACGGCCGCACCCGCGCGCTGTTCCAGGTCGAGGCCGACGGCACGAGCCGCTTCGTCGCTCTGCCGATCGACCAGGGTTGATCGTGACGTTGAGCCCGCGGCGGTGGCACCTCCAGGCCTGACCGCGGGACGATGTTCGCACAAGCATTCAGAAAGGGGCGCCGCCGGCAACGTCGGCGCCCCGCCTTGTTTCAGGAGTTCAACATGCAGACCCCAGTGAAGATGATGGCTTCAGAGAAGATGATGTCCGGCGTTTCCTCCAGGGCCGACGATTCCGATGGTGCAAATTCGTCTGCCGAGGCTATTGTCCCGCACATGAAGATTCTTGTTATCGAAGACGACCTGGAAGCTGCTGCCTACATGACAAAAGCCTTCCGCGAGGCCGGCATTGTAGTGGACCATGCGAGCGACGGGGAAAGCGGCCTCTTCATGGGGGCCGAAAACAGCTATGACGTGCTGGTGATCGACCGCATGCTGCCGCGCCGTGACGGCCTTTCGGTGATCAGCGAGCTGCGCAAGCGCGGCGTCAACGCGCCGGTTCTGATCCTGTCCGCCCTCGGCCAGGTGGACGACCGGGTGACGGGCTTGCGCGCCGGCGGCGACGACTATCTGCCGAAGCCTTACGCGTTTTCGGAACTCCTTGCCCGCGTCGAGGTGCTGGGACGGCGCAAGGGCGCGCCCGAACAGGACATGGTTTACCGCGTCGGCGACCTCGAGCTCGACCGGCTGTCCCATGAGGTGAAGCGCGCCGGCAAGGATGTGCTGCTGCAGCCGCGCGAATTCCGCCTGCTCGAATATCTGATGAAGAACGCCGGTCAGGTCGTGACCCGCACCATGCTGCTGGAAAACGTCTGGGACTATCACTTCGACCCGCAGACCAATGTCATCGACGTGCATGTGTCGCGGCTGCGCTCCAAGATCGAAAAGGATTTTGACCGGCCGCTTTTGAAGACCATTCGCGGCGCCGGCTACATGATCAAGGACGAGGGGTAGCTCCGCTTGTTCTCCCGCATCTCCAAGCGTGCCCGCCTCATGTTCCGCTCCACGGCCGTGAGGCTGTCGGCGCTTTATATCCTTCTGTTTGCGCTCTGCGCCGCCTTTCTCGTCTTTTATGTCACGGCGCTTTCGGAAAAGACGCTGGTGCAGCAGACCCGCCAGACGATCGAGGAGGAAGTGGCTGATATCCAGCGCGCGTATAATCGCGGCGGCGTCAACCTGCTGCTGCGCATCATGGAGCGGCGTGCCCGCCAGCCGGGTGCGAACCTCTATGTGATCGCCGGTCCCAACGGCGAAATGCTGGCCGGCAACGTCTCCTCGGTTCAGCCGGGCGTGCTGGACAACCAGGGCTGGACGAACCTGCCGTTCTCATACGAACCCTATGCCGAGATCGGCGGCCCGCGCCGTCATCTTGCCATTGCCAACGTGCTGCAGTTCGACAACGGGCTGCGGGTGATGATCGGCCGCGATCTCGGCGATCCGAGCCGCTTCCGATACATTGTTCGTCAGGCGCTGATGGTGGCGCTTGCGATCATGGGACTGGGTGCCTTGATCATCTGGTTCGGCATCGGCCGCAACGCCTTGAAGCGCATCGACCGGATGTCGGCGGCAAGCCGCAAGATCATGGCCGGCGACCTTTCGCAGCGCCTGCCCGTGGGGCGCTCGGGCGACGAGTTCGACCGGATGTCCGGCTCGCTCAACGCCATGCTTGGGCGCATCGAGAAGCTCAACGAGGGCTTGCGGCAGGTCTCCGACAATATCGCCCATGACCTGAAGACGCCTTTGACGCGTCTGCGCAACAAGGCTGCGGATGCGCTGGGCGAGGAGGACGAGGATGCCCGCAGGACAGCACTTGAAGGCATCATCGCCGAATCCGACCAGCTGATCCGCACCTTCAACGCTCTTCTGATGATTTCCCGCGTCGAGGCTGGATCGATCGCGGCGGAAATGTCTGCTGTCGATCTGTCGGCGGTCTCCGCCGATAGCGCCGAACTGTACGAGCCGGTGGCGGAGGAGGCGGGGATCTCGGTGGTGACGGAGATCGCGCCGGGGATTTCGGTGAACGGCAATCGCGAGCTGATCGGCCAGGCGATGTTCAATCTGCTCGACAATGCGATCAAATATGCGGTCGAGGGCAATGGCGCGCCGGTGATCGGCGTGACGCTCGCGTCGGGCGATGGAGCGGTGCGGCTGTCGGTGTCGGACAACGGTCCCGGCGTGCCGGAGGCGAAGCGTGGCGAGGTGACGAAGCGGTTCGTCCGCCTGGATGCCAGCCGCTCAAAGCCGGGCACGGGGCTGGGCCTGTCGCTGGTCGAGGCGGTGATGGAACTGCATGGCGGCACGCTGGAGCTTTCTGCGACCGACGAGAAGAATACCGAGGCGCCGGGGCTGACGGTGACGATGGTGTTTCCGGTGGTGAAGGGCTGAGCTTGCGACCGGGGAGGTGGCGATTTGCGTCTGCCGGTTTCTTAAAAAGGCAACGGCCCCTCACCCTAACCCTCTCCCTGCGGGCGGAGAGAGGGGACGTGCCTCGCTCAGTGTTTGAGATGAAGGCAAAGGTGGTGCAACATCGGCCTTCGCCCCGCTAGCGGGGAGAAGGTGCCCGCAGGCGGATGGGGGGCTTCGCGGAACCGAAGTCAGGCAGCAGGGAGGAAACCATGGAAGCCGAAAAACGGCTCGAGAGCGTGGCCGACGGTGTCATCCGGCGGCTGAACCAGGCTGAGGCGAAGGCGGCGCTCGCCGTGTTGAAGGATGTGGCGAAGGCCGAGCCTTCGGTGGCCGCGATCGTCAAGGCGGACGGGCCGTTGAAGGATTTCCTCGTCGCTTCCCTTTCGCTCTCTCCCTATCTGCGCGATGCGGCGAGCGTGACGCCGAGGCTGTTGGCAGAGGCGATTGCCGGGCCGCTGGATGCGACGCTTGCGGCGCTGGTCGAGACGGCGCGCAACGCGTGGCGGGGCGCGGGAGATGGCGCAGCGCCGAGCGAGGGCGACGTGATGACGGCGCTGCGGCGCGCAAAACGCGCCTTTGGCTTCATCCTCGCGCTGGCCGACCTTGCCCGCATCTTTTCGGCAAAGGAGACGACGCGCTGGCTGAGCGAGTTCGCCGAGGCTTGCGTGGCGGCGGCGATCGACCATCTGCTTCTGTCTGCGCATGCGGGAGGCAAGCTGAAGCTTGTCAAACCGGATGAGCCGAGCCGCGGCTCGGGCCTGATCGTGCTCGGCATGGGCAAGCTCGGCGGGCGGGAACTGAACTATTCCTCCGATATCGATATCGTCGTTTTCTATGACCCGGAGGCGGGCATTCTGGATGATCCGCTCGATGCATCGGAGACCTATGGGCGGATGATGCGCCGGCTGATCCGCATCCTGCAGGATCGCACGGCGGATGGGTATGTCTTTCGCACCGATCTGCGGCTGCGCCCCGACCCCGGATCGACACCGCTTGCCGTCTCGATGGATGCGGCTCTCATCTATTACGAGGGCAGGGGGCAGAACTGGGAGCGGGCGGCCTATATCAAGGCGCGGCCGGTGGCAGGCGATATCGCGGCGGGCGAGAATTTCCTGAAACTTCTGACGCCCTTCGTCTTCCGCAAATATCTCGACTATGCGGCGATTGCCGATATCCACTCGATCAAGCGGCAGATCCATGTGCATAAAGGACATGGTGCGATCGCCGTGAAGGGGCATGACGTCAAGCTCGGTCGCGGCGGCATCCGCGAGATCGAGTTCTTCGCCCAGACCCAGCAACTGATCGCCGGCGGCCGCATGCCGCCGCTCAGGACGCGCGAGACGCAGGTGGCACTGGCAGCCCTTGCCGAGGCGAAATGGATCAAGCCGGAGATCGCGACGGCGCTGACCGAAGCCTACTGGTTCCTGCGCGATGTCGAGCACCGGATCCAGATGGTGCATGACGAGCAGACACACAAGCTGCCCGATGATGACACGGAGCTGAAGCGCATCGCTTATATGATGGGCTTCACCGATCTTGCAGGCTTCTCGAAACGGCTGGAAAATACCTTGAAGACTGTTGAACGGCGTTATGCGCGGCTGTTCGAACAGGAGGAGCATCTTTCCGGTGTCGAGGGCAATCTTGTTTTTACCGGCCAGAAGGATGATCCCGACACACTGAAGACGCTGGCCGAACTCGGCTTCGAGCGGCCGGCGGACATGTCGCGGATGATCCGCACCTGGCATTCCGGCCGCTACCGCGCCACACATTCCGTCGAGGCACGCGAGCGGCTGACGGAAATGATGCCGGCGCTGCTCAAGACCTTCGGCGAAAGCAGGCGGGCGGACGAGGCGCTGCTGCGCTTCGACGGGTTTCTGAAGGCGCTGCCGGCCGGTATCCAGTTGTTTTCACTGATCGGCAGCAATCCGCCGCTCCTGTCGCTGATCGTCACGATCATGGCATCGGCTCCAAGGCTGGCGGATATCGTCGCGTCAAAACCGCATGTCTTCGACGGTATGCTCGATCCCGGCCTGATGGCCGAACTGCCGACGCGCGATTATCTGGCGAGGCGGCTGGAGCATTTTCTCGTCTCCTCGCGTCACTACGAGGACCGGCTCGATCGGCTGCGCATCTTCGCCGCCGAACAGCGGTTTCTGATCGGCGTGCGGCTTCTGACCGGGGCAATCTCGGGCGACGATGCCGGGCGTGCCTTCACCCATCTTGCCGACCTGTTGATCGAAGCGGCGCTTTTGGCCGTCAAGGTAGAGATCGAGGCGACGCACGGGGCCTATCCGGGCGGACGGGTGGCGATCATGGGCATGGGCAAGCTTGGTTCCTTCGAGCTGACCGCCGGGTCGGATGTCGACCTGATCCTCCTCTACGACTACGACACCGAGGCCTACGAGAGCGACGGTGCAAAGCCGCTCGATGCGCAGCGCTATTTCACCCGCCTGACGCAGCGGCTGATTGCGGCCCTTTCCGCGCCGATGGCGGAGGGCGTCGTCTTCGAGGTCGATCTGCGCCTGCGCCCCTCCGGCAACAAGGGGCCGGTGGCGACGCGGATCACTGCCTTTGAAAAGTACCAGCGGGAAGAAGCCTGGACCTGGGAGCATATGGCGCTGACGCGCGCGCGGCTGGTTTGCGGCGACGAGAGCCTGATGGGCGAGGCAAGGGCGGTGATTGCGGACGTGCTGTCGGTTGAGCGCGAGGGCAGGAAAATTGCCGCCGATGTCGCGGAGATGCGCGGCCTGATCGAGGAGGAGAAGCCGCCCCGCGATATCTGGGATCTGAAACTCGTTCCGGGTGGATTGATCGATATCGAATTCATTGCCCAGTATCTGCGGCTGGTCGCGCCGGAAAAGGGTGAAATGCTTGAGACCTATGGGCTTTCGACGGAGGAAGCGTTGAAGGCGCTCGGCCGGCATGTGCTTGGCCCCGCCGATCTCGACACCTGCCTTGAGGCCTTGTCGCTGTTCACCGAGCTGTCGCAGATCATCAGGCTCTGCGTCGATGGTGCGTTCGATTCAACCGATGCGCCGGCGGGACTGGTGGAGCGCATCTGCCGCGCCGGCGACTGCCCGGATATGGGCACGCTGGAGGGAGAGGTGAAGCGGCTTTCGGGCGAGGTGAGGGAGGTGTTTGCGAGGGTGGTCAAGGATTGAGGTGGGCGTTGGCGTCTGGAGCCGCCCTCATCCGCCTGCCGGCACCTTCTCCCCGCAAGCTGGGAGAAGGAAGCAAGTCTCGAGGCCGCTGTCTTCCCTCGCCCCGCTTGCGGGAAGAGGGTGCGCCAAGCAAAGCGGAGGCACGGGTGAGGGGGCGGCCGCTCCGCGCTGAACCTGTAACTTTCACGCCACCTTGCGCACCGGCTCGGCAATCGCGTGGGCCGGGATGAACAGCGAGACGGCGGTGCCCTTGCCCATCTTGGAGCGGATGCGCATCTTGCCGCCGTGCAGCGCCACCAGCGAGCGGGAGATGGCAAGCCCGAGGCCGGAGCCGCCCTTGCTCTTGGCGTACTGGCTCTGCACCTGCTCGAACGGCTGGCCGATCTTGGAGAGGGCGTCGCGCGGGATGCCGATGCCGCTGTCGGCGATCGTCAGCATTACGCCCCTGTCCATCCGCCGGGCGCGCAGCTCGATCTTGCCGCCTTCGTCGGTGAACTTCACCGCGTTGGAAAGAAGATTGAGCATGACCTGCTTGAGCGCGCGGCGGTCGCCTATCATGTCGAGTGCCTTCGGCAGCTGGCGATGGATGGCGATGTTCTTTTCCTGCGCGGCGATGGATGTGAGGCGCAGGCTCTCTTCGATCAGCGGTGAAAGGTCGACCCGTTCCGACTGGATGCGCATGTGGCCGGCCTCGATCTTCGACATGTCGAGAATGTCGTTGATGACGTTGAGGAGATGGCGGCCGCTGTCGTGGATATCGCGGGAATATTCACCGTATTTCGATGAGCCGAGCGGGCCGAACATGCCGTTCATCAGGATTTCGGAGAAGCCGAGGATGGCGTTGAGCGGCGTGCGCAGCTCGTGCGACATGTTGGCGAGGAATTCCGACTTGGCCTTGTTGGCGGCCTGCGCCCGTTCCTTTTCCGCCTGGTAGGCGGCGTTGGTCTGCGACAGTTCTTCCTTCTGGCGCTCTAGCTTCTTCTGCGAGGCGGAGAGGTCGCCGATCGTCGCCATCAGCCGGCGCTCGCCGTCGCGCAGACGATCCTGCTGGCGTTTCAAAAGCGTGATGTCGGTGCCGACCGAAACCGTGCCGCCGTCACGGGTGCGGCGCTCGTTGATCTGCAGCCAGCGCTCGTCGGCGAGCTGCACTTCGGTCGTGCGCGAAAACCCGCTGCCGTCCGCGTCGGCGACGCGGCGCTCGATCACCGGGCGGGCCGCTGCCGTGTTGACGAGGGTGCGCTCGGTACCGGGGACCAGCACATTGTCCGGCAGGCCGTAGGCATCCTGGAAGTGGGTGTTGCACATCACGAGACGGTCGTTCTTGTCCCACAGCACGAAGGCTTCCGAGGTGCATTCGATCGCGTCGGCGAGGCGCTGGTCGGCCTCGGCATAGCGCTGCGCCAGACGATGCTGCTCCGTCACGTCCATGGCGATGCCGATGACGTGGACGCGGCCGGACGCATTGCGGATTACCTGGGCGCGGGCGCGCATCCAGACATAGTGACCGGCCGCGTGGCGCATGCGGAACACCTGGTCGATCTGGCGCGCATCGCCGCGGCCGATGGAGCGGGCAAGCGAAAAGATATTGCCGTCGGCCGGGTGCATCATCCGCGCTGCGTCCGAGAACGAGATGACGCTGCCCTTGGCCGGCAGGCCGAGCATTTCATACATCGAGCCGGACCAGAAAAGGCGGCGGTTGGCGATGTCGAAATCCCACAGGCCGCAGCGACCGCGCGAGAGCGCCGTCTCGATCCGCAGGTTCGCCTCGACGAACGTGTCGTCGGCATCGCGCGCCCGTTTCACCTGCACGTAATAGGCATAGAGGATGACGAGAAGGATGGCGGAAATGCCGGTGTAAAGCGTGACGTTGAGCGAGATTTCGCTGCGCAGGAACGACTGGGTCGCGCCGAGCGAATGGGCCGCGACGACGAGCGCGCCCTCGGTGCCGATCGGCTGGATCGAGGCGTAATGCGGGGTTTCGCCGAAATAGGTCTCGATGATGCTGCTCGGGCCATTGAAGCGACGAAGGGCCGCCGTCTCCGGCAGAAGCGAGGCGAGGCGGCGGCCGATATAGGCGGCCGCGTCCTTGGAGCCGCCGAAGACGAAGCCGTTGCGGTCGACAAGCAGGGTGAAGGCGCCGTGGGCCTGCGCATCGGTGGAGACGAAGCCGGCGAGGCGCGCTTCGGCAGCGCTGCGGTTGGCCGCGTCGAGGAGGTTTTCATGACCGGTGAAGACGGCCCTGGCGGTGGCGGCCATGAGGGCGGTGGACTGGCGCGCGGCATCTTCCATGCGCGCATTCTCGCCAAGGATGCCGAGTACGCGCGACGCCGCGACGACGACGAGGAAGGCGAGGATGAGCAGCGGGATGCAGCGCTTCAGCGCCAGTTCGACACGCGGCATCGGTCGTGTGATCGGCTTGACCGCGAATTGCGCCTCATCCGGGAAGCGGCTTTTCGCGCCGTTCGCCCACGGAAATTTAAGGCGCAGCCGATCTCCGGCCGCGGTTGCCCGCTGCACGCTCGATATCGTGTTCATATGGTCCCTCGTGACGATTCGATGCGCCGCCCGCCCGAATCTGCCCTAATGAATCATAGAGTGATTCTCTGTGTCCAGAGGCTTGGTAATAATTTGTTAACCATATGAAATTCGATGGTTTTCCGACCCTTTGTGGGTGCAAATCACCTGCGGCTCAGGGCGGATTTTGGATGTGAGATTTCGGCGCGCGTCAAGCGAACTGCGCCAAAATGTGACGGGCGCATCAAGAAATGTATCGGCCGGACAGATCCGGCGAGATGCGGTCGCTGCGCCGGCTTTGAAAAGCGGCGCAGCGAGACCTGCAAAGATCAGCCTTCGAGCATGCGCCCGACGATGTCGCTGACATCGGTAGACAGGCCGGCAGCCTGCCGGATCGTCGAAAGTGCTGCACGTGCCTTGTCCGCACGGCCCTTTTCGAGCGAGCCGAACGAGCGCATCGAGGTGAGGATGCGGGCGGCGAGAAGCGGGTTCTTCGGATCGATCGCGAGGATCTGCTCGGCGAGGAAGTCATAGGCCTTGCCGTCTGCCCGGTTGAAGCCGGTTGGGTTGGCGAAGGCGAATGTGCCGACCAGCGAGCGGACGCGGTTCGGATTGCCGGCGTTGTAGCGCGGGTTGTCCATCAGTCCCTTGACGCGGGTGAGCGCATCGGCGCCCGGTATCGTCGCCTGGACCGAGAACCACTTGTCGATGACCAGCGGATTGCCGTCGAAACGGGTCAGGAAGCTGGCAAGCGCTGCCGTCGTTTCCGCGGCATCCGGGAAGCGGTGCGCAAGCAGCGTCAGCGACTGGGCCAGATCCGTCATGTTGTCGGCGGCACCGAAAGCCTCTGCCGCACGCTGCGGGCTCTGCTCGGCGTAGATCAGGTAGGACAGCGCGATATTGCGCAGCGAACGCTTGCCGGCGTCCGTTGCATCCGGCGAATAGGCGCCTTCGGTCTTCATCTCGTCGTAGAGGCTGACGAAGATCGCTTCGCCGGCCTTGGCGATCGCCTCGTGAACAGTCTTGCGGCCGGCATGGATCGCGTCGGGATCGATATCGCTGCCCAGCGCACGGCCGATATCGGCTTCGCTCGGCAGGTTGAGCACCTGGGCGCGGAAGGCCGGTTCGAGGGTCGCATCGCCGGCGCATTCCAGAAGTGCGGAGACGAAGGCGGTATCGCAGCTGACGTCGCGGCCCTCGCGTGCATCGCGGGCCGCCTGGACAAGGTTCGGCATGGCGAGATCGGACAGCGCCTGCCAGCGCGAGAAGAGATCCGTATCATGCCGGGCAATGTGGACGAGATCGGCCGTCGGCTGATCGAAGGAGAGGTTGATCGGTGCCGAGAAGGAGCGGTTGAGCGATAGGACCGGGCGCGACGCGATACCTTCGAAAGTGAAGGTCTGGGCGCGCTCCGTCAGGTGCAGGATGCCATCCTTGAACTCGCCGCCGGAAACGGCGGTCGGCTCGGCGATCGCGCCATTGTCGAGGATGAGCGCGGTCGACAGCGGAATATGCAGCGGTTCCTTCACCGGCTGGCCGGGTGTCGGTGCGACCGTCTGTTCGAGCGACAGGGTGAAGGTGGCGCTCGCCGCATCATAGGCGGTCGAAACGCTGACGAGCGGCGTGCCGGCCTGGACATACCAGCGGAAGAACTGCTTCAGGTCGCGGCTGGACGCTTCTTCGAAGCAGGCGATGTAATCTTCGACCGTGACGGCGCCGCCATCGTGGCGCTCGAAATAGAGGTCCATGCCGCGGCGGAAATCATCGCGGCCGAGAATGGTCGCGATCATGCCGGTCAGCTCGGCGCCCTTCTCGTAGATCGTCGTCGTGTAGAAATTGTTGATCTCACGGTAGATGTCGGGGCGCGGCGGGTGTGCCAGCGGGCCTGCATCTTCCGGGAACTGTTCCGACTTCAGGTGACGGACATCGGCGATGCGCTTGACGGCGCGCGAGCGCATGTCGGCGGAAAACTCCTGGTCGCGATAGACCGTCAGGCCTTCCTTCAGGCAGAGCTGGAACCAGTCGCGGCAGGTGATGCGGTTGCCCGTCCAGTTGTGGAAATATTCGTGCGCGATGATGCGCTCGATATTGGCGTAATCCTGATCGGTTGCCGTTTCCGGGTCGGCCAGCACGTACTTGTCGTTGAAGACGTTGAGGCCCTTGTTTTCCATGGCCCCCATGTTGAAGTCGGAGACGGCGACGATCTGGAAGATGTTGAGATCGTATTCGCGGCCAAAATGCTCCTCGTCCCACTTCATCGAGCGCTTCAGCGCATCCATGGCATAGGCCGCGCGCGCTTCCTTGCCGTGCTCGACATAGATCTTCAGCGCGACTTCATTGCCGGATATCGTCTCGAACGTGTCTTCGATGACGCCGAGATCGCCGGCGACGAGCGCGAAGAGATAGGCGGGCTTCGGATGCGGGTCGAACCAGGCGGCAAAGGCGCGGCCTTCGTCATAACCGGCGCCGCCGAGGAAATTGCCGTTCGACAGCATGACCGGGTTGGCTGCCTTGTCACCGATGATGGTGATCGTATAGGGCGCCAGAACATCCGGGCGGTCGGGGAAATAGGTGATGCGGCGGAAACCTTCTGCCTCGCACTGGGTGCAATAGATGCCATTGGTGCGGTAGAGACCCATCAGCTGGGTATTGGCTTCCGGATTGATGAAGGTGGTGATCGTCAGTTCGAACGGCGCATCCGCCGGCAGGTCGCGGATTGTCAGGCTGTCGGGCGTCGCGTCATACTGGCCGGCCGGCATTTCCTTCTGGTCGAACAGCAGGCCGGACAACGTCAGCTCGTCGCCGTCGAGCACCAGAGGCAGGCCGGCATCGACGCCTTCGCGCCGGTGGAAGATCAGCCGGGCGTCGACCCTGGTATTGGTCGGGTCTAGCTCAAACGTCAAATCCACGCGTTCCAGGACAAAGTCAGTGGGGCGGTAATCTGCCAGATGCACGATCTGACCCATATCTGTTCGCATGATTTTTCCTGGACCGGCTTATCGAATGGACGCGGCTGCGGGATGCCTGCCCCCGATTAGACCGGCACGTTCCCCAACGCCGCGGGCATCATTGCACCCAATGCTAAACGATTGTTGAACTCGGCTTAAATTAAATTGTCGCAGCGTCAGTATAAGGCGTCAATTTGGAGCAACGTCGTGCGCAATCGCGACAATTATTATGCCCTTGCCTGCCAATCCGCGGTGCGATTATGGGGGCCGGAAGGACCGTTCTCTGTGGGGCATTCATGAGTTCCGGGACGCGGCCGCTTCAATCCGTCCTCGTAATCGGATCTTATCCTTTTGTGGCAAGGATGCGTTTTACCATACGCCGCGGCACTTTTACGTTACTGTTGCCGGCGAATCTGAACTATCCCGTCGCCGCGCGCATGTTTCCGATCGAAGCGGACTGCAATCCGCAAAGAGTCCCTGATGAATGCTGATGCCCACAATCCCCTTCGCGGGATCATGTTGAAAGTCTCCTCCGTCGTCGTATTCGTGATGATGCAGACATGCATCAAGGCAGTCGGCCCGGACATTCCGGCAGGGCAGATCACCTTCTATCGTTCGGCTTTCGCGCTGGTGCCGATCTTTGCCTACCTCGCTTTCCGCAAGGAACTGCGCCACGCCTTTCATACGACAAGCCCCCTTGGGCATCTGAAACGCGGCACGCTCGGCATCATGGCCATGGCCTTCGGCTTTTACGGCCTCATTCACCTGCCCATGCCCGATGCGATCGCCATCGGCTATTCCATGCCGCTGATCGCCGTCGTCTTTGCCGCACTGATACTGAAGGAGACGGTGCGGCTTTATCGCTGGAGCGCGGTGGCGGTCGGCATGGTCGGTGTGGTGATCATTTCCTGGCCGAAGCTGACCCTTTTCAATGCGGCGGGCGCGGGATCGGAACAGGCGCTCGGCGCCATGGCCGTGCTGATGGCGGCGGTGATGGGCGGCTTTGCGATGATCCAGGTGCGCCAGCTGGTGCGCACTGAAAAGACCTCGACGATCGTGCTCTATTTCTCGCTGACGGCGGCGATCTTTTCGCTTGTCAGTATTCCCTTCGGCTGGGAAAGCCTGACCGGGTACGAGCGCATGTGCCTGATCGGCTCGGGTTTCTTCGGCGGTCTGGGGCAGATCCTGCTGACGGAAAGCTACCGCCACGCGGATGTTTCCACCGTAGCGCCCTTCGAATACAGCTCGATCATTCTGGGGATTGCCATCGCCTATGCGCTGTTCGGCGACATTCCGACCGCCAACACGCTGATCGGCACCGCGATCACCGTCTCGGCCGGCATTTTCATCATCTACCGCGAACACCAGCTCGGGCTGGAGCGCAAGGCGGCGCGCAAGGCATCACCGCCCGGCGCCTGACGCGGGCGGCGTTTCGATCAGGCTTGATATCAGAGCGGGATGCCCGACGAGGGCATGCGGGCGTCCGGTTTGCCGGTGGTCGCAGCGGAATACTCGCGCGATGCGTTCACGGCAGCGCCGATCAGACGGAGATTTTCGCGAAACGCACGGAGCGGAAGAAGGATCCTGGTCATGTCTTTCTGGCTCCTTATCAGGTTGGCTGATGTCTCAGCGTGCGCGGAAGTCGGCGAAAATCGCAGCCGGGCGGGTGATCCCCGTCGGACGTGACATTGCGCGCGATGTCGTCGGTACGTTGCCGGCAGAGCCGAAACGATGGTAGCCCTGCGTCGAACGCGGGCCGACACCGGCTGCATTGGGCATTTCGAGACCCGAATAGATCGGGCGAAAACGGATGGTCATTGCCTTGGTCCTTAAATGGTCCCTCCCAAGACATGTTCGATAATGCTTATAAAACGGTGATTCCGCAATGCGGCACAACGCCACGCTGCCATGCATTTACTGCATGACTGCATTCATAATGCAGTAATAAATCGCCGATTTTCAGGTTTCCTGCACGATAAATGTGCAGTCAATGCTTGGAAATATTGCTTTTGAACGTCAGCAGATCTTGCCAGGCCAGGGCTTTGTTTGCCGGTGCTGCCAGCAATTCCTGCGGATGGAAGGTGGCGAGGGCCGGGATTTCCATCTGCCCCACCGTTGCTGTCTTCCATTCGCCGCGCATGGTGTGGATCGTGCCGCTGCCGCCGATGAAGAAGCGTGCCGGAAAATTGCCGAGCAGGAGCAGCCTTTGCGGCCGAGCAAGTTCGATCTGACGCGCGATGAACGGCGTGCAGATATCGAGTTCCGCCTGTGAGGGCATGCGATTGCCCGGTGGACGCCAGGGGATGACGTTGGTCAGCAGTACGCCGGCGCGTGAAAGCCCGATGGCGGCCAGCATGCGGTCGAGAAGGTCTCCGGCGCGACCGGAAAAGGGCGAGCCGTCGCGATCGTCCTCGGCATTCGGCATGGGGCCGATGATCATGATGCCGGATGCCGCGTCGCCCGCTGCAAACACGGTGGAGCGGGCGCTGTTCTTCAGGTTGCAGCCGGCAAAGGCCTCGATCGCGGCTTTCAGGTCGTCGAGCGACTGCGCGCTGCCGGCGGCAAACTGGGCGGCGGATACGGCACCGCCGTCCGGGACGGCGACCGAGGGCGAAAACGTCGGCGCGGGGGCGGCCGGACGGCTGTGGCCGTTGGCATTGCCGGGCGAGGCGGCCTGCCCGCCACGCTGATCGCCGGCGGGGGCTGGAGCACGCGCCTGTGCTCTTGCTGCCTTTTGCTGCTCGAACTCGGCAAGCCGGTCGAGCGGCTCGTCTTCCAGCATCCATTCGACCCCAGCATCCGCATAGAAATGCAGAAGCGCGGCAAGTTCGGCCGGATCTAGGTTGGAAGCGCTGGGGTTCATGGGCACACCCTATAGCATGACGGCGCCGGGTGGGAACGGGGATAGTGCCGCTTGCACTGCCCCTCCCGGCAATTTGCGCCTTATGCCGCCCACTCGCTCACATCGTCGCTTTCGCCGATCAGCGCCAGACCGTGGGCGATCGACAGGAGCTCGCCGCCGCTTTCGATCTTGTCGGCATCGAAACGGCGGGTGAAGATCTGTCGCACGGCCGGCACGAAGGACGTGCCACCGGTGAGGAACACCTTGTCGACGTCTGCCGGTGCGGTGTTCGTCTTGGTCAGCACATCGTCGAGTGCGCCTTCGATCTTGGCCAGATCATCGGCGATCCAGGTTTCGAAATCGGCGCGCTTGACCACTTTCCGTCCGGCCTTGCCAAGCGGTGAAAAGTTGAACTCCGCCTCTTCGGCGGCGGACAGCGCCATCTTCGTCGCCGAGATCGACTGGTAGAGCGGGTAGCCCTCGTCGTGTTCGACGAGTTCGATGAACATTTCCAGCTTGTCCGGCTCGGTTGCCGAGCGCACCAGCGACTTCAGGTCGTTGAACTCGCGGGTTGTCTTGAAGATCGACAGCTGGTTCCAGCGCGAGAAATTGGCATAGTAGCTGGACGGGACTTCCAGCACCTTGTCAAAGCTGCGGAAGGACGAGCCCTTGCCGATTTCGGGGGCGACGAGATGCTCGATCATCTTGGCGTCGAAATGGTCGCCTGCAATGCCGACGCCCGAATGGCCGATCGGCCGGGCGGTGAGCTTGCCGGCGACACGCTCGAAACGGATCAGCGAATAGTCGGTGGTGCCGCCGCCGAAGTCGGCGACCAGAACATTGGCATCGCTCTTCAGCGTCTGGGCGAAGTAATAGGCGGCCGCGACCGGTTCGTAGACATAATAAATCTCGGGAAAGCCGAGACGGGTCAGTGCCTCGTTATAGCGCTCGGTCGCCAGCTTCTCGTCCGGGCTTGCGCCGGCAAAGTGGACGGGACGGCCTGCGACGAGCCGCGAGACTTCGTCCGGCCAATGGCCTTCCGCATAGGTCTTCAGGCGCTTGAGAAAGACCTCCATCAGGTCTTCGAACGTATGGCGGCGGGCAAACACGAGCGTGCCCTGGAACAGCGGGCTTGCGGCGAAGGTCTTGATCGACTGCAGGAAGCGGGCGTCTCCCGGATTGTCGATGAACTGGCGGATCGCGGCCTGGCCGGCTTCCACCTTCAGCGCTTGCGCGCCGAGCTGCGCATCCTTCATGAAGGAGAGCGCTGTGCGCATCGAATCCGTCTCGCCGGCGCTGCTGGAAAAGCGCATCGAATGTGTCGTGCTGCCGCTGTCAGCCAGCGCCATAACGGTATTGGTCGTGCCGAAGTCAAGCCCGAGCGCCCGTGCCATGGCCGTGCTCCTTTATTCTATATCGAAATCGTTGAACCGGGGACGCCCCAGACGCGAAAGCCGACGCTGCGTGGCGCCCGCCCTTTTTGAGAGGGCGCCTGATGCCACAGGAGGCGCGGCAAGGCAAGGGGCGACGAGGCGGATGATCAATACGAAAAGGGCGCAAGGTAACCTTGCGCCCTTTTGGATATGCGTCGGTAGGCAATGCCGATTGTGGATCAGGCTTCGGCG